>NZ_JALPQG010000010.1 GCF_023195695.1 Aliiroseovarius sp. S1339
TCTTGGCAGGCCCGCAGTTTTGCACCTTCATGGATCATGCGGTTACCGATCTGCTCGGGAGTCCAGCCGCTCTTCAGCCGGGCCACGATGCTCTGGCACAGCTCCGGATGTCGGATCAGCTTGCGTTGCGTCGAACGGCGTTGCTGCGTGCGCTGGTGCGCGGCCATTCCAAAGTATCCAGCGTAATTTTTGGGGAACGCATCATCGGCCCAGAAATTGCGTTTGATCTCGCGGAAGATCGTCGATTTGTGGCGCTTCAGAACACGCGCCATCTCGACGACAGGGACCTTTGCGAGCCACCAGTCTTCAATTCTGCGGCGTTCTTGTAAGCTCAGTTGCGTGTAAACCGTTCCCATGCGATATTCCTCCTATTAGATAACGCGTTGTTTTCTAATAGGAGTCGCACTTCAAAGTAGCGCGCACTTCTACACCACGGTTTCGCATAACCGATGTTATGTAATATTCGGATCAGCTGCGGCTCTTGCCTTTATCGAGGCTAAGAAGCAGCTGCTCCAATGCCTGCTGGTATTGGTCCAAGGTCTTTAAGCCACGTTCAAAAGCCTCGTTCATGATCTTAGCCACCTCGTCGCGGCTATCATATGCCGCTAGCGTACGCTGCAGAATCGTGTCGTGAGAATCCTGTTTGCAATCAACCGTATAGTGATATCCAAGCGACCCGAAAAGACCTTCAAATTTCCGGCTATAGGCCATCGGCACAACCGGGACACCGCTTGAAAATGCTGCGATGCAACTATGCATACGCGCGCCCATGAAAAAGTCCAATCCGGCAATATAACTTTTCGCCTCAGAGGGCGTCGTGAACGTGGGCGCCATTTTGGACGATGGATATTCTTCTGCAAGCACACGGCAGGCATGTAGATCATCTTCGACGGATCCCGTTTCCCAAGAAATCACATGCGGCACGAAATGCAGCTCTATGTCATCCGGGTGATCCAGGAATTGTTGGATGAGTTCATGAATTAGCGATCGGTAATCGACGCCAAGCCCAAACATGTTTTTCCCGGAATACCCGCCGCTCATCAAAAGCCCCGACACATTGATGCCAACCTTGACCGGCCCTGTCTTGTCGCGCTTGGGCGCAGGCGTATAGGGAAGCCGCAGCGCCACGTCTGATGCCTCGATTATGGTGCCGTTAACACCTAGGTCGCGGGCACATTCGGTCGACATCGCATCACGGGTGGAAATCACCGCACAGCGCCGGATCGACTGCCCCGCCAACAGCTTTGACAACCACGATGTGAACGGTCCGACGGTTTGCGGGGCAAGAACCAAAGGCCGCCGCGCGATGTGGGTCAGATATTTCATCAAGAACAGTCGGATAAGCCGTTTTCGGCCATAAATGTCTGTGAAGCTGTCGCCTGCTCCAATGTCGATCACGCAGTCGGCTTTTCGGACCAATTTGTAGAATTGCATCGGATGGCGCAGCACCCGAATGTCTTCGACGGTGACATCCGAACCGGTGATATAGACCGGGCGTGCCCCGCGGCCATCGACGATGGTGATCGCGATATCCAGATCGTTCTGCTGGGATATTGTGCGCAGTATTTCGACTTCGGATGCCGTCAGGGCGCCAACACCCAGATTGTCATTTCGGGCACCATGGAAAATAAGAACAACGTGGATCATTTCGGCCCGAATTCCATTTCAATTTTTTGTGTGAACATCGGCAAATTTTCTTTTTTGAACAGCATCCGGCATGTCAGACCTTCAACACGGCCCGCAACCGACGTAGAGCATATTTGGGCAGCGAAGAATACCTATCTTTATTCGCCTGCGCAGCCTGAATGACCGAGTATGGCAACGTCGCGTAGGACATCGCGACATTCAACCGGCTGACCTTCACATCTTCCGAGTCAAACCCAACATCCGTCAAACACTTACCAACAACATGCTGAATGACGCCGATTTCGCGATCTGACAGAACCTGCCGCCAGCGGTTTTTGGGGGTGCTGCTGATCCCTGCCCCGTGATCTACCTTCATGACAGAACTGTTATGAAGCGGCACGGCCAGCAGGTTGGATGAGAACTTAAGCCCCAACCATTCGGCCACATCGCGCACAGCCTCTTCGGGCTCGTTGACGATGTCTTCATAAAGCACGATCTTGACGCGATCAGGCCCGTGCTTTTGCCGGGCTTGCAGGGCTGCGTTGGTGGCCGCCCGCCACATCAGACTGGCAAGAACGATGTGATAAGACTTACGGGCACGCTGTTGGTCCAACTTTTGCCCGGCATCGACCGTCTCGTCACCGCTGTGCCAATCTCGATAGGACGCAACAACCGCGCGTGGGTCGCGCACCATACACACCACCTGTGCTGCGGGATAAAGCGCAAGGATATCGTCGATCCGAAAAACATGGCGCGGGGTTTTTTCACCCCATATCTGCGCGTCATCCCGGGATGCGCGCAACTTGCAAAAGGCTTCGAAGATACAGTCGACGCTGTCACCCAATTCGGCGGCATAGGTCAGCAACTCATCGCGGGTAAACCAACTGTCATCCGGGTTCCCTTGTTTGCCATATGGCCGACTGGCGATCGCTCGAAAGTAGTCGGCGCAGATGTTGCGTTCTTCCTCGCTCATCGAACTGATCGTGCGGTCTTTGAAACGAGTCCGAAGGTCATCGAAATAATGCGTCTCGCCAACCAGGCTGACGCTTTCATCCCGCATGACAATCGACCGAAGCATTGCTGTTCCGGACCGCGACGCACCGACAATAAATACCGGCGGCTTCCAGTCTGCGTTCAAACCCATAAAGTTATCCTTGCTCAAATCGTAAAAAGTCAAAAAGTGTTCAAATTATCAGAATATCATGGACCATATCCATCTAAAAGCCAAAGCGCATCTATTATCCAAAGCCGCCGCGGTCCTTTTGCCTAGCAGTCTTTGGTGCCGCGCAGGTCAAGATCATGTCGACCAACGAGAAACGGTGCCGTTGCGATAATACGCAATTAAGTCGCCCATCGTGGCAAAGATAAGGCCAGCCAACATTACAATTCCAAGACCAACCCATCCCGGATGAACGACGTGGCCGGGTAACAGGCTGTCTCTGAACACGACAATAACCATCATGACCACCGTTAATATCACCGGGAGGATCATCGGACGCGGGCTGATCGACGCGCGGTACAAAGCCAGCGCAAGCGTCACAAAATAGCCGATCACCTCAGACAGCAGCGCAATCCATAATATGGTGAGCAATTCACCCCCGGTCGCCGCGACATACCACGAAATCGGTATGGACAGCACGCGAAAGAGGTTCCCAATCATCGCGTTGGCGGTGTGGCCAAGCGCCAGTGCGACCGTTGTGCACCCAACTTTGAATAGTCGTACACTTTGAAGAACCGCCAAGAAGGACAGAAGCGGCAACAGCGCCGCGTATTTTGTGCCCAAAAGAAAGGTCACAACTGGTTTGCCGGCAAGATCGACCGCAACGACCAACATCAAACCACCCAACATTCCAAACTGTAACGCGGTAATGGACAGATGGCGAAAACGCTCTCGATCCTCGACTGCGGCGGATAGTTGCGGCAGAAAAAAGCTCTGTAAACTGCGCGCGATAACCAAGGTGGGGGTCAGCGTAAGGGTGAACCCCATTGCCAATATCGCAAGTGAGACCATTCCAAGTTCGCGCCCTACGACCAGTTTTTCGCCTTGATAAACAAGCAGCAAGAATGCGTTGTTGATCAAGAGCGGCCAACCGAACCGCAACGCCAGCCCCATCGTGCCGCGATCCAGCACCAGCCTGTATTTACGCTGCGATATCAAATGCGACGCGACGGTCATGCCGCCCCATTGCACGACATAGGCAACCAGCATCACCCTGAAATCGCCAAGCAAAAGGAACGTAGGCCAAACCAACAAGGTCGATACCAAGGCCGGCAACAAAGTGCTGGCGATCAAGGGGCCAAAATTCATTGCGCGGCTTAGGCGATAGACATCGAAGTGGATGAACCCGCGCAAAACGGGGATCACCGCCAACACCTGATAGGCCCATGCCAGCTCATCAATCCCCAAAAACCGTGCGATCGGATGGGCCAGCGCAATCAGCGCCAGCGCCGACAGCACGCCCCGCAACAGATGAAAGCCTTGCAGGCCTGCCTGAAGGTCTGGGTCATCGCCTTTTTCATTTTGGACGATCAGCTGATGAAGCCCGAAGGTGGACATCATCTCGACCACAGCCATGCTCAGCGCGAAGGTCGCTGCGATGCCATAATCTTCGACGTCCATAAGCCGCGCGACCAACAGATTTCGAAGCAACAGAACGAACGAACTAAAAGCGTTTCCAGACAGAACCAGAAAGGCGGTTTTTACCATAGGTGCGGGTTTCCAGTCGTTCCGGGCTGCGTGCGTTTTGCACTGTTGCATTAAGGCTTTACCAAATGCAATATTCTATCATTGATCGCCTAGCCGTTATATAGTCTGTGCAACCTGATTTTTTTATTCGTCCGTCAGCACTGATTTCCAAATCGCCGAGTCAGAGGACCGCAGTGTCAGTTACAAGCTTTGCGCCGCAAAAACCCGCCAGCCTATGGCTGGAAAAGGTCAAACTGCCAGTGCCTGTATTTTTATATCTGCTGGCCGTCGTCACCCCTGTTCAATTCAGCCTTGGCCCGATCTCGATGAACGGGTTGCGACTGCTGCTGCTGATAATGGTCTTGCCGCTTTCGTTCAGGCTGTTGCTTGGCAAATATGGGCGATTGTTCTGGACCGATTTTCTATTTGTTTTTCACATCATCTGGGCCGCGGTCGCGCTGGTAGTCAACAACCCCGACGAGGTCGTCGAATTCATCGGCTCGGCGTCCATCGAGTTCATTGGCGCCTATGTTCTGGCGCGGGCCTATATTCGTGATGTCGCGACCTTTGCCGCCATGATACGGGTCTTGATCATCCTGGTCTGCGCCACGTTACCTTTCGCCATCTATGAAGCCTTGACCAGTCATCCAATCCTGATCGAAAAAATCCGCAGCATACCGGGCATAAGAAGCGTCACGATCGTTCAGAACATGCCGCGGATGGGCCTTGATCGTGCGCAAGTCGTCTTTCCCCATCCCATTCTTTACGGACTGTTCGCGTCGGTCTCGTTCTCGCTGTGTTTTATGGGTTTCAAAGGCATTTTTTCCAATGTGAAACGCTATACGCTCAGCGCGCTTATTACGTTGGGCGTGTTTCTGTCACTGTCCAGCGGCGCGTTGTTGTCCGTTGTCCTGCAGTTCTTTTTAATCGCCTGGGCATGGATGCTGAGATCGGTGAAAGGTAAATGGCTTTGGCTGTTTTTGCTCTTTGCCTTCATTTACGTGCTGATCGATTTGCTTTCGAACCGATCGCCGATGAAGGTGTTCATGACCTATGCCACCTTCTCGACCCACAATGCTTATTATCGCTCGTTTATTTTTGAATGGGGCATGAAAAATGTTTGGGCCAATCCGATATATGGCATTGGCTTGAATGACTGGGTGCGACCCCGTTGGATGCACACGGCAAGCATGGATAATTTCTGGCTGGTCAACGCGGTGCGCTATGGGATTCCGGGCTTTTCCTTCCTGGCTCTTGGTTACCTGATCGCCATTTTGAAAATCGGGTTGCGGAATCTGGGGAACGACGTCGTTCTAAAACGGTTTCGAACGGCATGGATGATCACTTTTGTTGGCCTGTCCTTCACGCTTAGCACGGTGCATATCTGGGCCAACATCTATTCGTTTGCCTTCTTTCTTTTCGGCTCAGGCATCTTTTTCGCCGTTTGCGACCTGTCCGACAACGACGGCGAAAAGCTCGTGGAAGCGGAACAGGATAGAACGCTTCAATACAGCAGAGGCAATACGACGATCGAGCGGACCCGCAGCCAAGGTGGCCGTGATGCGCCACTGACCCGTCCGGCAGATACAGCGGTGGATCAAAATCTGAATAAGCAGGCCGCGCGCGCCGACGACGGTCCAAAATACACAAGGTTTCCGAAGACATCGCGGAAGGGCAAAAAATAATGTGCTGGCCCCTTCGTTAGAAAAGGCCAGCACATCAAAACAACGTCACTTGATGAGGGATTAGCCCAAAGTTAAGGCGTCATCCTGAACGACGGGTTCAACAAAGTCCACGTCGTCATCAACACGGAAGTCGGTGACTTCGCCATCGAAGAAACGGCTCCATTTCGTCCCGATTGACCAACCCCATTCGCCACCACCGGCGCCGACGAAATCGAAGTCCGTGTCAGTTTCATCCAACACGACGGTGTCGTCGACGATCACTTGCAAGCGATCCGAATCCTGATCAACGATGACCGAAACACGGTGCAGGTCAGTGTCGTTCAAGCCCAGATCTTCAACTTCGAAGCCTTTGTGGAACTTGGCGTCGTTGTTGGCGACGTGGACGATCAGACCGTCATCATCGATGGTCAACCCGACCTTCTTGTGGTTCCAGATCAGGCGCTGTTTGCTTCCGTCTGCTTCGTCACGCGCATACTCAACTGTGAACGCGATCTGCTCTGAGTCTTCCAGATCTTCAAACCGGCCAAGATCCACGTAGTCGCGATTGCCATCGAAGACGATCGAAGACGCGTCTTTGACAAATGCGTCTCCGTTCATTTCGACCGAGGCATTGTCCTCGAGGTTGGCGAAGTCCAGCACGTGGTCGTCAAAGCCTGCCAGGAAGTCGGACAGATTTACGTTATCGGATCCGCTGTTGTCAGAGTTGTCCGAACCACCGTCATCAGAATTGTCCGAGCCGCCAGTGTTGGTATCGTCCGAACCGCCAGTGTTGGTGTCGTCCGAACCGCCAGTGTTGGTGTCGTCCGAACCACCAGTGTTGGTGTCGTCCGAACCACCAGTGTTGGTGTCGTCCGAACCACCAGTGTTGGTGTCGTCCGAACCACCAGTGTTGGTATCGTCCGAACCACCAGTGTTGGTATCGTCCGAGCCACTGTTGTCGCCGGTATTCGAACCGCCACCAGTTGTGTAATCCGTATCCGCACCGGCCGAACCATTAGCGTTTCCGGGTGTTACGTTGCCCGACACATCCCATGAGTTCGGCTGATCGCCACGAATGCCCGCCGTGATGTTATCGATGATCGAAACATTCTTCGAATCTTCGTTGGCATAAATCTGCGTCGTTGTGCTGTGCGGGCGATTTTGGTTTTGCGAGACGCTCTGGTTGCCTTCGACCGTCAGGACGGTGTTGTTCTTGATAACCAAGCCATCCGTTTCACCAACGGTAATACCGTGCGTGTGCGCATTGATGATCGTGTTGTTCTCGATCAAAAAGTCGCGGTAATACATCTCTTGCCCGGCTCTGCCCTGATCAACTTCTTCGTTGCGGATGAAGATTGTTTGGGTCCAGGCGCCATCGCCGATGTCCAGCTTGTTGTTGACGATCCGGACGTTTTCGCTCGGATTATCCGAACCGCGTGTCCAGAACTGAATCATGTCACGGTGGGTGCTGTTGCTGGGGTGCGACGTGAAATCATGAATGTGGTTATTGGCAATAAGCACATCCTGAACTTCTACGAAGTCCATGCCGTCACCGCCAATGGTGTGAATGTCGTTGTTCGTGATCTCAACATCCTGAATCCGCGACGTGACGATGCCCCGATGCCAGTTTGAGATTTCCATGTTGTCGATTGTGACGCCCGAGGAATCGGTGATCGCCAAACCATAGCCGGTCGGGTAACCGTTGGCCCCATTGTCGCCGTCAACATTGCCGTTACGCAGCGTGATGTTGCTGGATTCGTCAATTTTGAACGCGCGATAGTGATCAGGTTCGCCTTTGAAATCATAGTCGAAATCAATCTTGTCGAAGGTGATGTTCTTGGCGTTCTCCAATTCCATCGACGAGAATGATGCCGGTGCGTTGGCATTGGCCGAAGTTATCGTGACCTCGCTGTTGTACTTGATGTTGAAACCGCTTTTTGCGTCAAGTTGAAGATGGCCATAGTCGCCGCTTGCGAGCTTAATCACGTCTCCGCCTGATGCGTTCTTCAACGCGTCATAGAGTTCTGTCCGGGAACTCACATTGTAAATCGTCATCTCATTCTCCTAGAGTGGTGTCTTTCCGTTGCGGCTTCACTAAGCTGCCGGGCGAACATGTCCATCGAACCGCCAGTAATTCGTTAACTTGGGGCGAAAACGGGCCTATTATGTGTCCAGTCAGTGGATTCTCGCCGAAAGAAGCGCATTGCTTTCATTTTTTTTCTGATCAGCCTCTTGACAGCTATTTTGCCCTTTATTTATTGGCGGCCATGCGGCTAAGCATCTGGAAATTGCTCATCTTTTCGGCCTTACTGTGGCCACAAAAAGTGCCACAAAGTGTCACATCCGCCCCAATTCGACCACGCCCAACACCAAACCAGCCCGCTGCGATTTCGCTAAACCGCAGCGAATCGACGGGCCAACGCTACAATTTGATTCATATTTTTTGGGAAACGCGGGTGTGGACAGCACGGTCACAGGCTCGTTCAATGGTGCTGGTTAGAGTTTGGATACTATTTGACGCGCATCCGGCCATTCCTGCCATTTGCGATTTAGGGTTAACGTATGATTGATGCCGTCCTGTTTGTTGAGACCCAATACGCAGTTTTCTTGATCTTTCGCCCAATAAGTCACGCTCACCCTATTGCGCCCTAAAATCTTTGTTCATCGGTCAACCTCGGGGGTGTAGCGACCCCCCTGTAACCTTGCTTTATAGAGGGCAGGCAAATACACTTGTTTCAATAATTGAGTTTATATTTTTACAAATCATGACAAAAGAACGCGAAGACTCCAAAATTGAACGCCGGTCGTTGCTTCGGTTCCTGACCTTTCTTCCACTTTGTCTGTTGGTTGGTGGGGCCGCGCTGACAACCCGAAATGGTTGGGTTCTCAGAAAGGACGACATCTAGTGTTCGTCTCCGAAACGTCGCCCGTTCCGGACAATGCAGGCGCGGTTGATTTTTGCGTTGTGGGTTCTGGGCCAGCTGGGATGACCTTGGCGCTTAAGCTTGCGCAATCCGGCCAGCGCGTCGCATTGGTCGAAGCTGGCGTACTTGAATACGAAGACTGGTCGCAAGATCATTACAAGGGCCGCGTGATCGGCGATAGTTACCACGATCTGGACGGCGCGCGCCTGCGGATGTTTGGCGGGTCGTCAAACCATTGGGCAGGCCACTGCATTCCGCTTGAGCGCGAGGATTTCCTGCCGCGATCCGGCAATCCAAACACCGGTTGGCCAATCAGTATCGACGACGTCGACCCGTTTCTTGCCGAAGCCTGTGACATTCTTGAAATTCCCAATGAGTTTGAAGAAGCGGCCTATACCGATACGATCCGCAAAACCCGGTTTCAGTGGAGCCCGCCAGTTCTGTTCGGTGAAAAGTATCACGCCGAGATTTCGCAATCGGCCAATCTGACGGCCTACCTTGGCAGCGCACTGGTCGGGTTGGAGCGAGAGGGGCAGCGCATCACCACTGCCAATTTCAGACGGCACAGCGGTGGTGACTTCGACATTCAGGCGCAGACATTCGTAATCTGCACCGGCGGGATTGAGAACTCGCGCCTGCTTTTATGGATCAATGCGCAAAACAATGACGCGCTTATCCCGAACCACAATCTGATCGGGCGTCACTGGACCGAACATCCTCATACCCAGCTTGGCGAAGTGCTGTTTGACGATGTGCCCGACGATTTTTTCCATAACGACGAGGCGACATTTTCCCTGACGCGCGCCCGGCAGGATCAAGCCGGCATCTTCAATGCGGCCCTTCAGGTCGAAGCGTATTCTTATAGCCGGACCAAGAAACTGGTGGCCGATATCGCCTGCGTCGCCCCTGCCCTTGGGTCACGCTTGTTTGAAGCGATGGGGAAAAAGCTGATCTGTGGTGCCCGACTGCATGGCCAGTGGGAACAGGCCCCGGTTGATGAAAACCGCGTAACCCTGAGCGCTGACAGCCGCGATGCGTTCGGCATTCCGCGGTCCGAGCTGTTTTGGCAGCGCAGCGACGCGGATCGAAACACAATTGTTGAAACGGTGCGTATCTTTGCCAATGAACTGGCGGAAACCGGCAAGGGGCGCGTGCGTCTGGCCGACTGGATCACTGATGATTTGCCGATCCCCGAAACCGAGATGATGGCCGTATGGCATCACATGGGCGGCACAAGGATGAGCGACGACCCGACAAACGGCATCACCGACAAAGACCTGCGGGTGCATGGGCTTGAAAACCTCTATCTTGGTGGATCGTCGGTGTATCCAACCGGGGGTTACGCAAATCCGACCCTTATGATCGTGCAACTTTCGCTTCGTCTGGCGGCAAGGCTGACCCGCGCCTGAGAGATTTGATCAAGGTTTTGGGAAATGGACCCTTACGATGATTTTTGCTGACGCCTTCGGCCCCGGTCTCTTTCGCCTTGTGTTGGCGTGCTTTGTGGTGGTCAGTCACATCTCATCCCTGAATGTGGGCGAACCCGCTGTCTTCGTGTTCTTCATGCTCAGCGGCTATTGGGTGTCGTTGATGTATTTACACAAATACGCCCACCACCCGCATCCCGTCCGCACCTTCTATCTGTCGCGTGGTCTGCGGGTGTGGCCCCCCTATGCGGTGGCGGTCGTGCTGAGCATTCTGGCCACAAGCCTTGTGACGGGCAGCACGCCCTATCAACTGTTCGCAGGCCTTGCGCTGTTCGGTGTTGCCTCGCACGGGTTGGATGCGCTGAACGTGTCCTGGGCGCTGGATCTTGAGTTGCAGTTCTACCTGCTTTTGCCCTTTGCGCTGGCGGTGATCGGAGGCTGGTCGCTTGGATGGCTGTTTTTTGCATCACTAGTGGCTGCCGTTTTGGGGTGGTGGCTGTTTCTGACCTTCGGTCTGAAAACCGTGCTGTGTTACCTGCCGACGTTCGCGGTCGGCGTGTTGGTCGCGGTCCGCGATATCACCTTCAGCCCGCGCCTCGTCACCGCCTCGACGCTGGGCTTTGTCGCGATCATCGCGGTGTTCTTCGCGAACGACACGTTGAGGGCCTTCTTTATCAAGACCCAGCCAAGCCCGTTCAACGAAGAATGGATGACCATGGCGCTGATGTTGTTGCTGTTGCCCTTCGTGGCCTGGAACGTGCGGCAGAAATCGGGCTGGCTTGACGCACATTTCGGCAATCTGTCCTATACCCTTTATCTGCTGCACTATCCGGTGATCTCAGTCACCACCAACATCCTTGGGCGCGACATGACGATCGGCGAAAAATCAATTTATGCGTTGGCCGTCGCCGTGGTTTCTGTTTTCTTCTACATTATCATTGATCGCCCCAGCGAAGCGTTCCGCCGCCGGGTGATGAAAAAGCAATTTAGCAAAGCGTCGCCTTAGGGCTGGCAGGACAAGTCATTAAAGACAGGACAGTTGTATGAAGTTCAAAGAAACCCCGTTAAAAGGCGCGTTCGTCATCGATCTGGAAGAGATTGCCGATGATCGCGGTCATTTCGCCCGCGCCTTTTGTGCAGAGGAGTTCGAAGCCCACGGCCTGAAACCCTCCATCGCGCAGATCAATCTGTCCTTCAATGAAAAGAAAGGCACGATTCGCGGGCTGCATTATCAAGAGGCACCCGCGGCCGAGGCCAAGTTCCTGCGCTGCATTTCCGGCGCGATCTATGATGTGATCGTTGATCTGCGCCCCGACAGCCCCACCTATCGCCAGCATTTCGGGATCGAGCTGTCCGCCGAAAACCGCACTGCGATCTATGTCCCCGAGATGTTCGCCCATGGCTATCTTGCGCTGACGGACGGCGCGCAGGCCTATTATTCAGCAAGCGAGTTCTACACGCCGGGGGTCGAAGGCGGTTTACGCTATGACGACCCCGCGTTAGCCATCGACTGGCCTATCCCGGTCACAATCGTCAGTGAAAAAGACGCGCAGTGGCCGCTGATCTCTGACTAGCCCTCAAATTACCCTATTGTGCAAGAAAATATGATTTTATGGATTCTATGATGGCAAATGCGCAAACAGTGCTGGTGACGGGTGCGACCGGGTTTATCGGGGGTGCAGCCTTGCACAAACTGACCGATGCCGGGTTTGCAGCCGTCGGCACCTATCGCGGTGACACGCCCCCTGCCCCGTTGGACGGGGTGACATGGGTCCGGGCCGACCTGTCGGACGCCGCGGATATTGACGCGGTGATGACACAGCACAAGCCCAGCCACCTTCTGGCGCTGGCGTGGTATATGGGGCCGGGCAACCAGCAATCGCCGGAAAACTTCCGCTGGCTCAGCCGCTCGGTCGATCTGCTGACCGCCTTCGCGGACGCCGGCGGCACGCGCGTCACCTTCTGCGGCTCGTGCATGGAATATGACTGGAGCGAACCCGTCGCGCTGAACGAACTCACCACCCCCCTGCGCCCCGACACGCCTTATGGCGCGGCGAAAGCGGCGCTGTTCACGGCGTTCGGTTCAATGTGTGACACGCTGGGCATCTCGGGATCATGGGCCAGACCCTTCTTTTTATATGGGCCGGGCGAAAACCCGCGCCGGTTGGCCGCTGATGTGGTCGTATCGCTGCTTGAAGGGCGCGAGGCCCTTTGCACCCACGGCCAGCAGGCCCGCGATTTTCTGCATGTGGACGATGTGGCCGACGCCATGGTGCGCCTGTTGCAAAGCGATCTGACCGGGCCGGTCAATATCGGCAGTGGCGCGGCCATCCCGCTGGCAACCCTGATCAACGAGATTGGCCGTCAAACCGGTGGTGGCGACCTGATCCGCCTTGGCGCGCGCGAGGCTCGCCCGGGCGACCCGCCCCTGGTCGAAGCCGACATCACCCGTCTGCGCGACGAGTTGGGCTGGACCCCGAAATTTAATTTGGAAACAGGAGTGGCCGATACCATCGACTGGTGGCGCCGCGAATTAGAGAAAGAAAAAGCAATATGAGTGATCAGAACATTATCATCCTTGGTTCCGGCATGGCCGGTCTTGGCGCCGCCCATCATTTCCACGGCGCGGGTATTTCAACGCGCATGTATGACAAGAACGACTATCCCGGCGGGCACACGGCGACCTTTGTGCATGACAGCGGGTTCATTTTCGACGACGGGCCGCATATCTCGTTTTCCAAGGACGGACGGTTTCAAGAACTGTTTTCCGACAACGTGGACGGCAAGTTCGAGAAACTGAACGCCTATGTGAACAATTATTATCACGGCGCATGGGTCAAACACCCCGCGCAGGCCAACCTGCACAATTTGCCGGACGAGCTGAAAACCCAGTGCATACTGGACTTCATCGAAGCCTCGAAGAAGGACGTGGTGGAAAAGCCCGCCAATTACCTTGAATGGCTGATCTCGGTCTTTGGCGAAACCTTCGCCACCAATTTCCCCGCTGTTTACGGCAAGAAATACCACACCGTCGACGCCGATCAGATGAGCACCGTCTGGATGGGCCCCCGCCTTTACCGCCCGTCGATGGAGGAAGTCATCCGCGGCGCGGTTTTCGCCGAAACGCCGGATGTGCACTATATCTCGGATTTCCGTTACCCGACCGAGGGCGGCTTTATCTCTTACCTCAAGCCGTTCATGGAAAAGACCGACATGCGGCTGGAACACGAGGTCATCGCGATTGATCCCGACGCGCGGACGGTCGAATTTGCCAATGGCGTGGTGGAAACCTATGACCACCTTGTGTCGTCAATCCCCCTGCCCGCCCTGCTCCCAATGGTGAAAGGCGCGCCCGATCACGTGCGCGAGGCGGCGGCGAAACTGGCCTGCACCACTTGCATCACGGTCAATGTCGGCCTTGCGCGCGATGACTTCACCCCGGCCACATGGACCTATATCTATGACGAAGATATTTGCTTCACCCGCCTCAGCTTCCCACACAAGATGTCGCATAAGACCTGCCCCCCCGGCTGTGGTTCCATTCAGGCGGAATGCTATTATTCCGACAAATATCGCCCCCTTGATGTCAGCCCTGATGACCTGATCCAGCCGGTGATCGACGATCTGGTCAAAATCGGCCTGATCCGCGAGGACGAGGAAATCCTGCACACCGACGCCCGCCTGATCCCGCACGCCAACATCATCTTCGACCTTGACCGCGAAACCGCGCTGCCGATCGTCCATGAATGGTTGGCAAGCGTCGATATCAACTATGTCGGTCGGTTTGGCGAATGGGGCTATCAGTGGACGGACGAGGCGTTCAAATCCGGCGAACGCGGCGCACGTCAGGTGATTGAAAAGATGTAAAGCGGGGCCGCTGGCGTTTCTGATCGCGGCCCAAATGTGTTAAGCTGATCAAGCGTGCCCCGGTGGTGCGCCTGATCAGCGTATTTAGTTTTCAACGCAACCGATTGTTTTAAAAGATATTACGACTATCGCGCCTGTGTCATTGACGAACGCGCATTCCGCCCGAGGGAGGATTTCAGATGTTCATAAACGCCACGGATTTTCCGCAAGGCCATATTGAGACGGCGCGCGTATGCGTGTTCGGCTCTGGCCCAGCGGGGATGACGTTGGCGTATGATCTTGCAGAGGCTGGCGTCGATGTCCTGCTTGTCGAAGCGGGCGGAGAGGAGGTCGAGGACACCTCCCAAGCGCTCTATCAAGGCACTGTTGTTGGCGACGAGTATTTCGACCTCGAATATGCCCGCCTGCGCTGTTTCGGTGGCACGTCCGGGCATTGGGGCGGTATCTGTCGGCCGTTGGACCCGTTTGATTTCGATGAAAACCCCGGCGCACCGGGCACCGGGTGGCCGATTGCGGCGGATGCCCTGGCCCCTTATCTTAACGTCGCGGCGGATATCCTTGAAATTCCCGCGAAATTTGACGACCAAGCCCTGAACGACACGCTGCGGCGCACCGATTTCGAATACAGCCCGCCCGTCCGGTTCGGCGAAAAATACCTGCCTTACGTTGAGGGCCACGAAAACCTGCGCGTTGTCCTGAACACCGCCTTGACCAACCTGACATCCGACGCGGACCGCATTCGCAGTGCAACCGTGCAGACCGCGCAAGCAGGCGAATGGACGATTGAGGCCGATTATTTCGTGCTGTGCGCGGGCGGCATCGAAAATTCGCGGCTGCTTCTTTGGATCAATGATCAAAACGACCAGAAGATCATCAAAAATCACGACATCGTCGGGCGCTATTGGATCGAGCATTTCACCATGACCGTCGCCGAGGTCATCGCTGACGCCGAGGCATTGGGGACCGACGAAAATGATCAGGCTCATTTCTCACTCAGTCATGATTTTCAGAAGGAAAACGGCGTTCTGAATGCCTCGTTCGAGGTGAACCCCTCGGCCTATAGTGGTACCAAGGCGCTGATTGCCGATTTGCTGTGCATCGCGCCGAAACTGGGCGAACGACTGATGGGGGACAAGGGGCTGGTCTGCGGCTCACGCGTCATCGGCCATTGGGAGCAAGCGCCGTCGCCCGACAACCGCGTGGCGCTTGGCAATGAAAAAGACGCGCTTGGCATTCCCAAGGTGGAGCTGCATTGGCAAAGGACAGGGATCGACCGCAAGACCATCGCCCGCTCGGTCCATGCGCTGGCCCAGCAATTTGCTGATCTGGATATCGGGCGGGTGCGCCTGTTTGACTGGGTGCAGGATGACACCCTACCCCTGCCCGCAGACGGGGTCATCGCAAGTTGGCACCACATGGGCGGCACGCGAATGAGCGAGGACGCCCAAACCGGGGTGGTCAATGCAAACCTGAAAGTCCACGATCAGAGCAATCTGTATGTCGCCGGATCATCGGTGTTTCCGTCCGGCGGCATGGCCAATCCGACACTGACCATTGTCCAACTGTCTCTTCGACTGGCCGATCACCTGAAAGGGCAAATGGGTGTTTAGCCCCTGATGGTGTCGCCGCCAAGGGGCCGTCCTGGCTATTGTGCGAACCCATTCAGCCATTCTTGCCGACGCTGCCAAACCTCTTTCCAAACCTGATGGGTTTCGCCAGCCCCACGCCGCGCCCCAACCGCGCCTGCAAGATAGCGCGACAGTGGATAGGCCGCGAATAACGCACGGGCAAACGGTTGCTGCCATTTGGGGAAATAGCGCTTCATCAACTCGCCCTTGGCGCGCAACACCTTCACCTGACGATCCGCGCGCACTGTTTCAGACACGCCGCCATAGTGGATGATCGTGGCGTCCGGCGTGACCATGGGGGCCGCCCCCAAATCTCGGCGCGCGCGCAGGCAAAGATCAGCCTCTTCGCCATACATGAAGAAGGTCAGATCAAACCCATCAAGTGCGCGCCAGTCATCTGCTTTCATCATGAAAAAACAGCCGCTAACGATGTCGACTTGTCGTTGGGTTCCACGATCCCAGCCGCCATAGGCTTCGGCGTTGAAAAGGGCGCTGCGGGGGAAAATACCGGTTAGACCGGTCGTGCGGCAAAACACGCTCCAGAATGTAAACTGCCGCCAACAAGATGACGGGTTTAACGACATATCGCCGTAATACGTGCGTCCACCCCAAATTTTGGCGTCGGGCTGGCGTTCGGCGAAACCAATCAATTTGTCTATTGCCCCATCCAAGACCACCGTATCGGGATTCAGCAGCAGAAGATATTCGCCCGTCGCGTGTTTGGCCGCCAGATTGTTGGCTTTGGCGAAGCCGTGGTTTTCCGTTTCGGCCATCAACACGTGGTCCGGAAATTCAGCCGCGATGGCCTTTGCAGACCCGTCGGACGAGGCGTTGTCGACCACGATAACCTCATGCGAAATCGTCGTCTCTTTCGCCACGGACCGAAGACAGGCCAGCGTCTCTGCGCATGTATTGTAGCTGACGACAATTATTGAAAGCTTCGGCATTCGGTCTGACTTTCCTGCGCAGGGAACGGATTATTTGTGTAAGAACGGCATGCGGTATTGGTGGATGGCAAGCCGCGCGCCACCCGAAAGAGGCTTATCATTCGACTATAGTGGCACGAACCTTGGCAGTCTTGGCAGGCTCTGGGTCATGAAGTCAATCAGCCGCGCATCGGCGTCCGCCTCAGATTCATCGGGTCGGATGGGTGTGACATAGCGCACCAGCGCCCCGTCGGTGCGGCCCATGGTCAGGCTGTCATAAACGACGCCGATCTTCGCGGTGAAATCGTTGGTCTGGCGTTTGCCGCGCTGTTCGAACCAGTAATAAACCAACTGCTTGTTCAGCCCCTTCTGAATGACCGAGCGGTTGACGTGGAAGCTGCCATAAGACGGGACATTCGGGTTGACCTCGACCGGTTCAAGGCTGAACACCTCCCACCCGCCAACAGGCAGGCAGACTTCGGGCGAATGGATGCCGCTGCCTTCGGTTTGCTTGTCATAGAAGGCGACGAACATGTTGATATAATCGGGCGAACCTGCGGCGGAATAGGTTGTGCTTAGGTAATCAGTCGCGCCCAGAACCCGCTCAATATCAGGGTCAAGGCGCGATGACGTGCCGGACCAATCGCCGAACTGGCGGGGGAACAGGGTGAAGGGTTCACGGTCCACCTTGACGGTTTCACCACCTTGCAGGGTCATCCAACCAACGGACACGGCCATGGTAATGAACGCAGCCGTCACCATGGCCTTTGAAGGCTGGATGCCAAGAAAGCGTCCGGCGACGGGCGCAAGCCCTTGGGTGTCCAGATCAATCGCCTCGCTTAACGGTTTCGGGTCACGGGTCAGGCGTTGCAAGATGATCGCCATGATAAACAGGATCAGGATGCAGATGACGAAAATCACCCAGCCTTCGAAGAAGTGCAAAAACCCCTCGGCCTGTTCGATCCCATAGCGATCGACCACAATGCCGATAATGCCGATCCGAACCGAATTCATGAACACGGTCAGCGGCGCGGCCGACAACAGTAGCACCGCTTTGTGCCAGATCGGGCCGCGATACAGGATCGCAAAAAGATAAGAAAAGCTGAGGATCGGGAACAGGTAACGCAGGCCCGAACAGGCCTCGGCGACCTGCAGCTTATAGACGCCAAGGTCGATGATGTTGCCTTCCAGAAAGACCGACACTCCCGCAAGGCTGACAAACCAGACGCCAAGTTCCGAAGACATGTATTGCAGTAGGATGGTCAGCTTCCAGTAAAGGAACTGCGGCAAGGGCAGCATGAACACCAGATGCACGACGGGCAGTTGGTGCGTGCGCCCGCGTTTCCAGCCGAACACCACCAACACCACACCACCCAGCCAGATGATCATCGCATAGGTGACGATGTCAGGAATGCGCGTCAGGTTGCCAAGGGTGGCGATGATCAGCGCCACGACGATCACCGCAATACCCGGCCACCGGTCGCGCACCGTCAGGTCCGGCAGCGGGGCTTTGCGCAGCTCGCGCAGGAACAGATAAAGTGAGATGATGGGGATCAGCGGGCCGTGGCTGTATTCAGGCGTTGACCATGCCTTGGCGAGCGAAACAAAGCCAATCCAGAAAACCGGTACGGCGCTGACCATCAGAACCGCAAACCAGAACACGCCCATGACGTTCAGGTCAGGCAGCGCATAGTTCGGCTTTTGTTGTTTTTCGCTGGTTATGGACATTGATCCTGTCCCTTAATGAAAACTGGCATGAATTCGGACAAACGGCATTCGTGAAATAAGACGATAATTATCAGACATTTTTCGGGCATGACCCATGGAAAATCCACCATTTCCTAAAAAATTTGCCGTTTCTCACCGGAAAGTGAGGCGGTTGTTCGCAATCTAGAAACGATTTGGGGCGGCAGGGCGACCAATTCCGACATGCATCACCGCCCGCGCCAAAATCGGTTTCAGGTCAGTTCGCATCCTCCGGCGGCGGGTTCTTCAGGCGGTCCACTTCGGCGTCGATGGTGGCGGCGAAGTCAGGCAGGTTGGCGGGATCCAGCATCGCTTTGGTTTTGTCGAACTGTGCCAATGCGTCGTCTGTGCGACCCGCCGCGGCATATGCCATCGCCAGATGAAACTGCACCGTCGCGTTTGTGTCCAGCGCAGCGGCGGCGGGTTCCAGATGGGCGACCGCCTCGTCATAGTTTTGCAGGCGATAGGCGATCCAGCCATAGGTGTCCTGAAACGGTGCCACATCAGTGCCACGCAACCGCCGTGCAACCACATAGGCGCGTTCAAGGCTTTCGGTGTCAGCGCGGTGATCGGCCAGAAGGCTGGCAAGGTTGTTGGCCACAATCAGGTTGCTGCTGTCGGCGGCATAAAGGGTTTCATAGACCGTGATCGCGCCGTCGATAT
This sequence comes from Aliiroseovarius sp. S1339, assembly GCF_023195695.1. Lineage (GTDB taxonomy): Bacteria > Pseudomonadota > Alphaproteobacteria > Rhodobacterales > Rhodobacteraceae > Aliiroseovarius. The sequence goes on from NZ_JALPQG010000010.1 coordinate 19,158, forward strand.
CGCCAGCCTGCTCAAGCTCTCCGGCTTCGATCCACATCAGCTCGGCGTTGTCAGGCAGTTTGGCGCGGGCGGCGGCCAGCGTCGTCATGGCAGCGTCTTGGTCGCCACTGCTGCGTTGCAGGCGATACAGGGCGACCCAAGTCTCGGGCCGCTGGTCGTCTTCCTCCAGAAGGGCGCTGAAAATGGCTTGCGATTCTGCCACGCGATTGCTTTGCGCCAGGATCGAGGCACGCACAAAACGCAGCATCGGTGCATCCGGCGTGGCCTGAAGCAGCTTGTCGACATGGGCCAACGCCTCTTTCGTGTCGCCGCGTTCCAGCAGGCGTCGGATGATGGCAATATCGGCATTATCGGCGGCGTCGCTGGTTGACGCGACCGATTCCAGAAAGGCCGTCAGTTCGGAATCGCGGTTCTGTGCGGCCAGCTTGCGCGCGGTCAGGCTGTTGGCAATCTCGGTTGTGTCTTCGCGATCAAACCCTCGCAGGGTTTTGGCAACGTGCTCGCTGCGCCCCCAATCCTGCATGTCGATATAAAGACGCCCCAGATCCGTCAGAATCTGCACGTTATCGGGTTGCACGCGCAGCGCACCCAACAGCGCATCTTCAGCGGGGCGCAATTTGCCCTGCGATATCAGGTGGCGGGCATAGCGCATGCTTTCCGCAGCGCCGTTGCCCGAATTTTCGACCGCAAGGGCCAGCATTTCCGACATCAGATCCTGGTTGCCGTCACGTTCATGCGCAAGCGCCATCAGGGTCATGATCTCGGGATCATTCGGGCTGTCGGCCAAGGCTGCGCGCAAGGTCATGATCGCGTCGCCCGTCTGATCATCTTCGATCAGCCATTCAGCGCGACGTTTCAAAGCTTCGGAATGGGTGGAATCGCGTTCCAACACCTCTTCTATCAGGGCGCGGGCACCGACCGGGTTGCCGGTAATGTCGAGCATCCGCGCAAGGCCGACCTTAACATTATCGGTGTTTTCGGAAGGCTCCGCGCCGTCCAAAATGGTCTGCATTTCGGCAATTGCATCATCGCGCGCACCCGTGTCGAAGTTGATCGAGGCACGCAGCGACCGATGCAACGCCTCATGCGGGCCGCCTGCGGCAATCATCTTGTCCAGTTCGGCTTTGGCCGCATCCTTACCGCGGAATTCGGACAAAAATCGGATCAAAGTCGCCCCGGCTTCGGGGCTTTCGTCCTGCGGATCGACGCGGTCGCGCAACAGGGCTTCGGCCTGGTCGATGTTGCCGCGCGAGATGTGCCATTGCACAAGCGCTGCCAGAATTTGTTCGTCCTCAGGGAAGGTTTTGACCATCTCGGTCAATTGCTCTTTCACAGCAAGGGCGTCGTTGGTTGCATATAGAATGCCAAGCCTCTTTTGCAGCAAATCAAGCGCATCGGGTTCATGTTCCAGCGCCGCATCCACCGCCTTCAACGCGTTGGACCAGTCTTTCAGCCGGGCATAGTCGTCAATCACAAGACGGTGCAACCCCGGATGAGCGGGATCGCGCGCCAGCAAGTCAAGCGTGTCGGACTGAGCCTTGACGCGCGCCGCTTCATCTCCGGCAAGAACGGCATCGCGATAGGCCAACGCCACCAGAGCCACCCGCACGTTCGGGTCATCGGGCGCAAGTTTGGCGGCGTATTCGCCGTGGCGGCGCAGCTCGTCCCAGTTGCCATTTTCCAACGCCATGTCCGTCAGCGCCTTGCGGCCTTCCAGATCATCCGGGTATTGCTCGACCAGCCGCAGATATTGGCCGTAGGCCTCGGCGACCTCGCCGCTATCGCGCTGCATCTTCGCATATGTAAGCCGCGCTTCACGGTGCTGTCCGTTCAGGTCAAAGACGTTCCGAAACTCGACAACAGCGCGCGCTGTATCGCCGTTTTCCATATGCGCAAGCGCGGCTTTGAAATGGTCTTCGGCGCGTTCTTCTGCCGATTGGCAGCTTGACAGAACAGTCAGGGCGCAGGCCAGAAAAATGCCGGGAAGGATGCGATGGGTCATGGGTTACAAAGCTCTAATATTATTGGGCACGCGGGCCGCGTGCAGCGTATCAAATGTGTCTATAACACATATCTATACAAGTCATTTTGCGCAAACAGGTTCGTGGCGTGGCTGGGCGCGAAAATTCAACCCCGACCGCCCGCACCTGACAATGCCCAGATGAGAGGCGGCATGAAAAAAGGGCCGTGAAAACGGCCCTTTTTCCTGTCGTTAGATCCAGAGGATCAAACGGCTTTTTTACGCTTGCGCGACAGGGCACCAAGCCCGGCCAGACCACCCAGCAGCAGGAAACCAGCTGCAGGCAGCGGAACCGGTGCGACGGTGAAGCTTTTGATGCGGAACCGGTCGTAGTAACCATCAGCGGCGATCGTGAACGACGACGCTTCGACATTACCGAAGTAATACGGGTTGCTCGAAGATTCGTTGGCAACTTTGCTGCCGTTGACATAAATGTCAGCGTCATCACTGCCGCGGAAGTACGAGAACGTGACCGACACAAGACGGACCGCTTTGTCGAACGTAAACGTGATCGCCTCGTCAAGGAAACCGTCCAGTTGTGCGGTGTTGTCACCCCAACCCGACACACCAAGGCCACCCCCGGTTTGTGTCAGATAGTCATTGAACGGACCACGGCGCCACGGGTCGATTGAACCCGAAACATAGCCTGATTTGAACGAACCCATTTGACCCAGCGAGGTTACGTCACCACCGCTTCTCAGATCGACAACGGTTGAAGCGCTTGCGGCCGTCGCGGTGAAACCTACGACTGCTACAGTTGCTAGAAGTTTCTTCATTTTTTTCCCCTTCTTCGTAATAAATTTTTGATACTAAATATCACTCGTGCAAAATACACCACCACGGAAAAATTACCATGCGGCCGAGCGAGTGTCACCAGAAATTTAGGCAAATTCGACAGGAAAATGGCAAGAATGCGATTTTTCAAACCCTTAGGTGTGACCTGTCCGGGCGATAAGCTAACATTGTGTAATAAGGCGAAACAATGGGTGACTGTCAGCGCGTCTGCTGAAAGACCGTTGGCAGGCCGCGTCGCCCCTCAATCACAGGATATTTGGGGGTTTGGCCCTCGACGCGACCCGTCGTGTCAAACGTCTGATCCCCATATTCCGAGCGCCGCCGCCAGCCGGTCATATCCGCGCCGTCATAAGTGAAATCGTCGGCCCATTCTGTCCGCGGAAACAGCAAGGGGTCATAGACTGCGCCATCGCGGGGGGTGCGCACAAGGCGGGTAATCCGCATGCGGGCGTCCGGCCCCGGAGCGTAATGGCGCGTTTCGTGACCCGGCAGTTGAACAGACAGAAACGCGGGCGCGCTGTCGTGGACGCCATTATTGGCAATCACCGCGATATCCACCCGCGTTGATGACATATCAGGCGATCCCGCCACGACATTGGCGCCCTGCCAGCCCAGCGTGATCCGGGCCGAGGTTCCAGCCTCGTCCAGCACGTCAATATCAACCTGCCGCCCGTCGCCGCGCAACAGCACCCAGTCAAAGGTCAGCGGGCGATCATTCGGGTCTTTGGTGTCTTCGACGCTCAGCACCATCTCGCGCTCAAAGCGGTGGCTGCGCCAGATGCGCGCGATGGCGGATGGCGTGTCAAACAGCCGTTCGCTAAGGCCGTCGCCGAACATCTCAACGCCCGGCTGCGCGACAGGTTCGCTTAGCACCGACAAACGGACCATGGGGGGGATGTCTTCCGGCTTGATCGTGTTGGCCAGCGCCACCATCCGCCCTAGGTTCAGGCCACGCGACGGAAAGACGGTGGGGTGGGCGATGGCGGCGCGATAATCACCGCGACTGCTGACCTGATCGCGGCTGCGGCGAAACACCATCTGCACGGTTGGCGCAAGCAACCCCGCTTCCATCAGCCGCGCCTTGGTCGTGGGGCGGAAGGCGGCAAGGATCATTGCCAATGCCTCAAGATGCGGCTGATCCGAGCCTGAGGAGCCCTGCGAAATGATATAATAAGGTGTATTGGCCGGAAACATATCGGTGCCGCCCGGTTCGTGATCCCTGTATGACGGATAGACATGGATCTGACCGGTCACATAGTTCTGATACAGCGCCTCCGCGCCATCGCCCAAACCGCCACCCGCCATGCCGGTCAAAACCAGACGCGGCAGGGATCGTGTAAAGGGCCCTCGGGTCAGGGCGGTGGATGAATTGCCGATGACCGGCGCGTCAAACAACAAGCCCACAGCGGGGCCATAGTCGATGTTCTGGTCGCGCAGCAAAGGGTGATACAGCAATTCGGTCAACTGCGGATGGCCTGCCAATTTTAGTCGCGAATGCCCGCGATCACGGTTCTCATACAAATCGCCGCGATTGCCCGCCGCCGCCCCGCGCGCGACCAACTGGGCCAGCAGTTTATGGCCGGGCAGTTCTTTGTGGCGGCCAAGCACCGGCGCGTTTTTGAGGTTGGGAAACGTGACCTGCACAGTGGGGCGCGTGGCCAGCGGTGGGGGCGGCAAATGCACCGGCGCGACATAGGCGACCCCGCCATTGACGACCACCGGCTGAGGGCTGGTTTCCTCCGCGTCTTGCACCTGGTCTTGCGCCTGCCCGGGCAGGCTGACGCATGAAAATAGGCCCAAAACAAGCGCCGCGACCGGCAGCACGCTGCGTATTGTGCGAGGCGTTTTCATAATCTCCCCCAAACATCACCGGTGCAATGATGGCAACTGGCCATGCAGCCGCCAAACCTGCCAGACCGCAACGATCAAAAGGATCGGGCCAGCCATTTCCAAAAGGCGCGACGCGGCGTCCAATGACACGTCATCCACCACATGGAACACTGTGAACAGACGCAGCCCAAAGAACAGCCCCAACGCGACGACGCCCGACAGCTCCAACCACATATGTGCCAGCGACCGGCGCAGGCCGATTACGATCCACACCACCCAGACCCCGACCATCCCGGTCACGATGACGGAGGCAACAAGCTGCACGCCACGGCGCGCGCCATACCAGCCTTGCGCCCGCGCGATGCACCGACCCGCGGCCAGTAGATAGGTCTGCAAATCAAGCTGCTTGTTCAGCGTAAGCAGCACCAAAAACACGGCCGTGGACAGCCAGAACCACCGCTCAAAACGTCGCTCGGTTCCCGTGAAAACCGGCGAACGTGCACAACGTAGCGACAGATAGGCCGCGACACATAACAGGCCCGTGGTCAGCCACCCCAAGGCGGTCGGGTCGCCGATAACAGGGTTCCACGTCGATTTTGCGCACGTCCAATAGACATTCGGGGTTGCTGGCATCAGGTCCGGCTTCTCAAATAAAATAGAATCACACGGTAATCCGCTCATATTACTACAATCCTCGCCCGTTGCCTCGTGGATTGACCGCATAAAGGCGCGATTTGACCAATGCCCTGGGGTTGCCTAATTTGATCGTCACGGTCGGCGCGCCCTGCCCCCGACCGCATCAAGGATACGCCAAGATCATGAAACCTTTAGATATTTACGACGTCGACACGGTGGTTGCAGGTGGCGGAGTCATTGGCATCGCGATTGCCCGCGCGCTGGCTATGGCGGGGCGCGAGGTCTGGCTTTTGGAAAAAAACGCCCATATTGGCGAGGAAACCAGCGCCCGCAATTCCGAGGTTATTCACGCCGGCATCTATTACGATCACGGGTCGCTGAAGGCGCGCCATTGTGTGCGGGGCAAGACCCTTCTTTACGACTATTGCGCAGACAGGGGTGTGGCGCATCGACGGTGCGGCAAGCTGATCGTGGCATCTCGCGAAGGCGAGGTGTCGCGGCTGTCAGGCATCGCAGACCGCGCGCGCCAAAACGGCGTTGACGACCTTGAGTTGCTGGACGCCAAGACGGCCTTGCAGATGGAACCGGACCTGCGCGTGCAAGCCGCCTTGTGGTCGCCATCCACCGGTATAGTGGACAGCCACGCTTTGATGCTGTCCTTGCTTGGCGACGCCGAGGCCCACGGGGCTACAACCGCGCTTCGCGCCCAAATAACCGGCGGCAAGCTGGAAACAGACGGCCGCGTGACGCTTGATGTCCATGGCGAAGACCCCGTGCGCCTGCGCGCGCGATCTTTCATCAACGCCACAGGGCTTTGGACGTCCAAACTGATGCAATCCATCGACGGCCTGCCGTCCCCGCCCGATCTGGCCCTTGTGAAAGGGAACTATTTCCTGCTCAGTCGCAAAGCCCCGTTTTCCCGACTGATCTATCCAGTGCCGGCAGATGGCGGGCTGGGCGTTCACCTGACGCTTGACCTGGGCGGTCAGGCGAAATTTGGCCCCGATACCGAATGGCTGGACACAAGCAATCCGGCCGACATCGACTACGGCGTCAGCGGGGACGCGCGCGCTGCGTTTGCCGACGCTATCCGGCAATACTGGCCCGCGATCACGGACGCCGATCTTGTGCCCGGCTATGCCGGCGTTCGTCCCAAAGTGGCGGGGGCCGATTACCCGGACTTTCAGATTGATGGGCCGGATGATCACGGGCTTGGACCGCATGTCTTCCTGCACGGGATCGAGTCTCCGGGCCTGACCTCATGCTTGTCGATTGCGGACCATGTGGCCGGTTTGCTGGCGCATCAACGCTGACCCGCGGCTTCGCGCGAAAAAACAACAGGCTTGCCCCAACGCAATCGGGCGCTTAAAAACATACGAACCCCTGCGCCATATCCGTTTTAGCAGGGGCTCGGTCGATTTTGTTGATATCGCAGTCTTTTTTCTGCATGGTTTACGTGAAAACGAATATTATTATTGTGATCGCCAGTTGAATGCTGGCCATTCCAAGACACGCTTGAATATATGCAGGGGGTTATTTTGACCGCATCGCAGATTGAGCCGGACGCACCTCGTGTCGCGTTATTGTCATTGAGAAATTTCGAAAATCATGTGTCCCGATCACATGGCTATGAATTTGAAGACACAATCAGCGAAGCGCTTGACGCCGCCGAGGTCTTCCAGCCGACGACGCTTCCTTATGCACGAGCCTTGTTAAAATCGAAAAAATCACTGTCCGCCCTGACACAACACGCCAGCCGATTGCCGTGCGGGTTGCGGTCGGTAGAATTCAAACAGGATTATGACCTGTTTTTTTACAGCGTCGCGCATCTGGAAGATCTGCATTTCCTGTCGTCCCTGAAGGGATGGCGCGACAGATCAACCAAAGCGATTTGTTGGATACAAGAGCTGTGGCTGCAACGGCTGGATCAAATCCCCTCCCTTGTCGATCAACTGAACGCGTTTGACCATGTGATCTGCTCGTTCGTCGAAACGGCGCAAGCCTTGCGCGAAAAACTATCCGTCCCTGTTCTGTACCTACCTTGGGGCGTGGATATGATGCGGTTCTGTCCCTATCCCAACCCACCACAACGCGCGATTGATATGCTCAGCATCGGCGTGGCGCACCCGAACACCCACAAGGCACTGATCGAGTTCGCAGACCAAGGCGGGTTCTTCTATTCCTATGAAACAATTTCCGGTCGCGCCATCATGCAGGATTATCGTGCGCACAGAGACAATTACATCGGACAGTTAAAGCGCGCCAAATACTTCTGCTCGTATATTGCCAAGGTCGAACGCACGCAGGAACGCGGCCAGCAGGTCGAATTTGGGCTGCGCTATCTGGAAGGGTTGGCGGCGGGGGCCATCGTGTTGGGCAACCTGATCGACAGCGACGCCTTCCGCGAACATATCGGCTGGCAAGACGCGGTGATCGACGCGCCTTATGACTGCCCGCAGATCGGCGACATCATCACCAAGCTAAACGAAGATCCGGCGCGCTGTGCGGCCATCCGTGCGCGTAATATGACCGAGTGTCTGACCCGTCACGACCATCTTCACCGCTGGGAAAAAGTGTTGGAACTGGCCGGATTGACCCCCCACCCGAAGCTGGAGGACCGCCGTGCGGCGCTGGCCGAACGCGTCAAGATGGTCGAAAAGGCGCCCGACAAATAGGTCGGGGCGACGCGAACGCCGCCCCGGATTGGGTATGAATGGCCCGGATCAGCGGACCATGCGGAATTCGTCGTCCAGCCGCCCTTCGGCGACCAAGGCTTCCAACTGGGCCAGACGTTTGTATTTGCGGCCCTCAAAATCCTCGGACACAAGGCCGTATGATTTGACCGCGTCATACAATTGCTGCGCACCGCGCTTGGCGTCCCAGACCGGTTCGAACCCCGGTATCAAACGTTCGATCTTGGCCGAGCTCACGCGATAGGATCGGTTGTCGGGCCCCGCGTCAGACGCATAGTCGATCTTGGACCCGTCAACAGTATTTGCCACAATCTCGGCCAGCTCTTTGATCTGATAGTTATTTTCCGTTCGGCACACGTTGAACGCTTCGCCCCGGATCGCATCGGCGTCCGCATCAAGCGCGGCCAAGAAAGCACGCGCCATATCCTCAACATGGATAATGGGGCGCCACGGCGTGCCGTCCGACATCATCAGGATTTTGCCAGTGGTGTAAGCGTGCGCGATCAGGTTGTTCAACACGATGTCGAACCGCATCCGGGGGCTGACGCCATAAGCTGTCGCAAACCGCAGGAAGACCGGACAGAAATTATCATCCGCCAGCGGCTTCAGATCGCGTTCCGCCAACACCTTGGACACGCCATAATCGGTCTGCGGGTTCAGCTTGCCGCCTTCGTCCACCAACCCCTCGCCCGCCTTGCCATAGTTCGAGCAAGACGAGGCAAAGACGAAGCGTGAAACCCCCGCCTCTTTCGCGCAGCGTGCCACATGGACAGTGCCTTCGTGGTTGATCTCTTGCGTCAATCCGGGGCGCAACTTGCCCAGCGGGTCATTGGACAGCGCCGCCAAGTGAACGACCGCATCAAAACCCCGCAGGTCATCAACCGTCAGATCGCGAATATCCTTGCCCAGATTGGGAATGTCCGGAACATCGCCACCGGGCGAAAAATCTGCTTGGTCAAAGAGATTTATATCGCACCCAGTCACCTGGATTCCCGCCGCGGCCAATACCGGGGCGGTGACCGTCCCCACGTAACCGAGATGCCCCGTTAGAAGCACTCGTCTCGTTTTCCCATGTTGCCCAGGGTCTGTTACCATTTTTCCACATCTCCTCAAGCCGGCGTTTGTCCGCCAGGTGATCCATACAATACCAAAAGCCCGGATGACGATATGCCATCAGCTCGCCCATTTCCATGAGCTTGGGCAGCGGGCCTTCTTCCCACATAATCTCGTCGCCATTCACATCGGCGACAGCGTCGAAGACTTCAGGCTCCAACACAAAAAAACCACCGTTGATCCAGTCCACGGCCGTTTCAGGCTTTTCTTCGAACCCATTGACCTGCCCGTCCTCTTCGACTGACAGATGGCCAAAGGTGGTCAGCGGGCGCACCATCGTCATCGTGGCCAGTTTGCCGTGCGACTTGTGAAACGCGAGCAATGCGTCAACATCGACATTCGAGACGCCATCGCCGTAAGTCAGCATGAAGGTTTCGCCACCCAGATAGGGTTCCAGCCGCGCCAGACGCCCGCCGGTCATGGTGTCAATGCCCGTATCAATCAGATCAATCGTCCACGGCGGGACAGGGGCTTGATCATGTTCGTTGCCTTCGGGTTCACCGAACAATTCGCGATTTTCAAAATCCACCCGCAAATTACCGCTATATTGGCACAGGTCTGATACATATTTCTTGATCTGATCGCCCATATATCCAAGCGCCAGCACAAAGTCGTGGTGCCCATAGGTCGAATAATGCTGCATAATGTGCCATAAAATTGGCCGGTTTGCGACTTCGACCAGCGGTTTCGGGCGAACGTGGGTTTCTTCAATCAACCGCGATCCCTTACCGCCCGCAAAAATTACCGTTTTCAATATTTCCTCCTCAAAAAAACCTGCGCCTTACTAAAAAATACAACTAACACCTAAATAAAAAATCTCCCAACTTTTTGCGCGAACGCAGCCATTGGCGACAAAAAATGATCTTGCTCCCTTATACCGAGCATCACATGAGCGGACAATAACATTAGAGAAAACACAAGCTTGGCAGGCCGAAGACTCCCGCCCCGAAGCATCCCGGTGCTTGATGACCCGTGATCGGCAGAGCGGTCGAACTCGATTCCTTCAACGGCCGCCCACCCTGCGCCCACCAAGACGCCCTGTTGTCCGCGCGGACCGTAACGCATCGTGGGAAAATAAAGTGCCGCACGGATACAAGCATTGCAAAAACAATGATTTAGCTGCCAACCTCTCTTTTTCGTGAGTTTCGTTGACATATATCAAGACGCGCGCCGCCCGTTCCCGCCATCTTCACATTGCCTCACCAAGCAAATGGAGAGTGATCATGTCACTTGGAACCACCCAAAAGAATATCCGCAGCTCGCTAGGGATTGGCTTAGCCATGATGCTCGGCAGCGTCGCTCTGCCAGCAATGGCTGAAGGTCCGACCCTCAGCGAAGAAGCATTTGATGCTTCGAAGCAACTTTATTTTGAACAATGTGCCGGTTGTCACGGCGTGCTCCGTAAGGGCGCGACAGGCAAAAGCCTTGAACCGGTTGTGAAAACCACTGCCGACGATGGCACGGTAACAGAAAGCGGCACGCTTAAACTCGGCCAGGAACGTCTTGAAAAGATTATTACCTGGGGCACCGAAGGCGGCATGAACAACTTCTCGGACATTATGACCGAGGAGCAGATCAAAGACATGGCGACCTATATCCAAATGGATCCGCCCAAGCCGCCAGAAATGTCGCTGGCTCAGATGAAAGAGACCCGCAAGGTCTATGTCGAAGAAGCCGACTACCCGACCGAGCCGCTGCATGGCCGCAACTGGGAAAACTTCTTCGTCGTCATCGAACGTGACGCTGGTAAAGTTGCCATCGTTGACGGTGACACCAAAGAGGTGCTGACACACATCCCGACCGGCTATGCCGTGCACGTGATCAAAGCGTCAGAGCACCACAAGATCACCGAACCCGAACAGCCCGGCCGCTTCTGGTACACGATGGGCCGCGACGGCAAGATGACCAAGATCGACCTGTGGCAAACACCGGACAAGATGTTGGTTTCCGAAGTCAAAGTTGCCTATGACGCACGTGACGTTGCCGTATCCGGCGATGGTAAATACGTCATCGGTGGCGGCTACTGGCCTCCGCACTTCGTGATCGCGGATGCTGTGACCATGGAACCGCTGAAGGTCGTATCGACCCGCGGCGTGAACGTGGACGGCGACTATGTGGAAGAAGCCCGTGTGGCAGCCATCTACACCACGCCCAATGAAACCAGCTGGCTGGTTGCAGTGAAAGAGCTGGGGCAGATGTGGCAGGTTGACTACTCCGACCTGGAAAACCTGCGGATCGACAAGATCGACTCGGCCAAGTTCCTGCACGATGGGTTCTTTGATCCGACAGGTCGTTACTTCCAGATCGCGGCGAACGCCTCGAACAAGATGGTTGTTGTCGACACCAAGGAACGCAAGCTGGAAGCCATGATCGACGTTGCCGCGCTGCCGCACCCCGGTCCCGGCGCCAACTGGATCGACCCGAACTGTGGCCCGGTTGCAGGCACCACCCACCTGGGTGTTGGCACTGTGACGGTCTGGGGCAACGACCCCGAAGGTCGCCCGGACGAAGCTTGGAAAACCTGCTACGAAGTTGAAACTGACGGCGCTGGCCTGTTTGTCCGGACCCACCCGAACTCCAAGTATGTTTGGGCGGATCAGACAAAACACCCCGAGCCTGAAATTCAGCAATCTGTTCAGGTCATCTCGAAAGAGACAGGTGAAATCGTGAAAACGATCCAGCTGACAGAACAAGAAGGCCACGCCGCTGTGCACTTCGAGTTCAACGCAGACGGCACCGAAGTTTGGGTGTCGAACTGGAACCTGGCAGACTCGCTTGAGCCGAACGGTGAGATCGTGATCTACGACGCCGAGACGCTGGAAGAAAAAGCCCGCGTGAAGGGTCTGTTTGCCCCGACCGGCAAGTTCAACGTCTTCAACCGGTCGAACCACGTCACCTAAGGGTGAGTTGAAAAAGAACCCAAGGGGGCGGGCACAGCGCCCGCCCCTTTTCTAATGACTGGTCTGAGCACGGACCAAACACGAAGCCAGAACGGAGCCTGGACATGTCCCAGACCAACGGTAGCGACCCGAAAAAGCCAATCTGGCGCCGGTATTTCCTGTGGGGAATGCCGCTTGCCGGTATCGCGGGCGTCTTTGTCGCCGGCATTATCTTCTGGGGTGGTTTCAACACCGCCATGGAAGCAACGAACACCAAAGATTTCTGTATCTCGTGTCACGAGATGGAAGATTTCGTCTATGCAGAATACCAGGGCACCATTCACGACGTGAACCGCTCGGGCGTTGGCGCGGTCTGCTCAGACTGCCACGTCCCGAAGGACTGGACCCACAAGATGATCCGCAAGATCAAAGCTTCAAGGGAACTTTGGGGCAAAATGGTCGGGACCATCAACACAGAAGAGAAATTTGAAGCCAAGCGTCTTCATCTGGCGATGAACGAATGGGAACGGATGAAGGCCACTGACAGCCGCGAATGCCGCAACTGTCACCACTTCGATTCGATGATGCCCGAATTTCAAGCCCCCCGTGCGCGACAGCAGCACCTGAACGCGATGGAAACCGGACAGACTTGTATCGACTGCCACAAAGGTATTGCGCACTCGGACGCGCGTAGCCGTGCGGACGAAGATTATCTGGAAGCGCTGGAAGCGCCGAACCCGAAGTTCATTCGCGAGATTCCGCAAGCCTATCTGGACAGCCTTGCCCGGGTCGAGGCCAAGGAAGCCGAAGAAGAAGCTGCACGCAAAGCCGAATCTGACGCCGCTCAGGCGCGTGTCATGGCCGCGGTTGAGGCCGCACGCGCCGATGAACGCGCCAAGGTCGAAGCCGAAATGGCAGGCTCCGAAGCGGATGCGCCCGCCAGTGGTGACACCGGTGACTCTGGTGGCGCAAGCGCCGGTGGCACGGTCGGTGCCAATGTCGATTGGGATGCTGTTGCAGCAACCGACATGACGCTGTTCTATCCGGGTCAAGCCTCGTTTGAATGGGTGCAGAACGGCAAAACCCATGGTGGCGCACGGCCTTTGACCAAAGGTGGCGACAAATGTTCGACCTGTCACGCCAAAGAGCTTGAAACCATCGGCAACAAGATCGTCGCTGGCAAAGACGAAGGTGGGCTGGAGCCGACCCCGATCCCCGGCAAGCGCGGCACGATCGCAGCATCCCTGAAGGCCACATATGACGATGAAAACGTCTATTTCCGCCTGCAATGGATGGATGCAGGTCACACCCCTGCCCCGTTTGTTGACGGCGGCAAGATGGACCCGGACAACCAAGTCAAGGTTGGCATGATGATCGCGGGAACTGGCATCGAAATGGGTGATCAAGTGGGCTGCTGGGCATCTTGCCACGCCGACAACACCTATATGCCTTTCGCACCGGAAGCGGACGCGATCGCCGCCAGCGGTGATGTGGCCGCCCAACTTCAGGCCGACACCACCATCACCAAGTACCTGTCCGAAAGCCGCACTGACATCGAGATCCGAGGTCGCGGTGACAAGGCGCTGGGTGGCTGGGACAAGGTGAAAGATCCTGCTGAAATCGACCAGCTTCTGGCCGATGGCACCTTCCTTGATCTGATGCGCGTCTATGCAGATGGCACAGCCGAAAACGGCTATCTTCTGCAAAACCGGGTGGTGAATGACGGTGAAATGGCGGGCGAGGCCAACTTGGCTGCCGATGGCACCTGGACGGTCACCTTCTCGCGGCCGTTGGTCGGTGGCGAAGGCGATGTCGCGCTGGAAGCAGGCAAGACCTACACGGTCGGCTTCGCGATCCACGATGACTTCACAGCGGCACGTTTCCACCATGTAACGCTGGACACCAGCCTTGCGCTGGACAATCCAGACGCCGCGATTAACGTGGTCAAGCAATAACAAACTGCGCTGCGGCCGCCCCAACCGGCCGCAGCGTCATTGATCCGAGGTTCAGAAAGGAAAGCTGATGAAACGCTCACTTGCCGCACTTGCCCTGTCCTCAACCGCCGTGTTTTGCACGGTTTTTCCCGTTTTGGCAGAGGACGACAAAAAAGCCGCCATTTGCGCCGAGGCCGAAGAACGCTATGTTGAACTGTTCGGCGCGCCCTCAGACGAAGCCGACGGCGTCACAATCGTCAAAATGTATAAATACAATTTCTGCCCCGGCGAACTGGTCGTGCCCGTCGGCACCACTGTGCGTTGGGTCAATGTGGACAAACGCACAAGCCACAGCGTGATTGTTCCCAACGAGCCCGAGAGCGACCGCGCTTTCCCGGAAGAAACCATCGAATACACCTTTCTGACCGAAGGCGACCAGGAATACCTTTGTGGACCCCATTGGGAAACGCAAAAGATGATCGGCATGGTCACGGTCACCTCAAAATAATCCTTTGAATAAAAGCACTTGAATTTATTCACGTGTTAAGGTGCTTCGAAAACGGCGCGCCTTGCTTTATATCAAGGAAGGACATCACAGGGCGGGCCATCTTATCCTCACAATCCGGCCCAAGCCTCACCCGCTGGCGATGTCTATCTTCTGACGCATGTTTGATGCTGTCACTCTCCTCGGGTATCTGGCTTCCAGCCATCCATAGGACGAGCGAGATATACCATGACCGGCAAAATTTATCTGATCGGCGCAGGCCCCGGAGACCCGGAGCTGATGACCATGAAAGCCATCCGTATGCTGAAAGACGCAGACGTGGTGGTGTATGACCGGCTGGTGTCCGACGACATCGTTGCCATGGCAAAACCCGGGGCCGAGATGATATTCGTCGGCAAAGCCTCGAACTGCCACACGGTATCGCAAAGCCGGATCAACGAAATACTGGTCGAAAAGGCGCGCGCCGGGCACAACGTGGCCCGACTGAAAGGTGGCGATCCCCTGATCTTTGGGCGCGGCTCGGAAGAAGCTGGCTATGTCGTATCGCAAGGGGTCGAAGTCGAATATGCCCCCGGCATTACCGCCGCCCAAGGTGCGTCCAGCGTAACCGGCGTGCCGCTGACCCACCGCGGTCTGGCCACCGGCGTTCAATATGTCACCGGCCACCGTCAGGCTGACAATGTGCTGGACCTCGATTGGAAACGTCTGGCCAATCCCGACACGACGCTGGTTGTCTATATGGGTGTCGCCAACATCGGTCAGATCGCCATGGGCCTGATGACCGAAGGCTTGCCCGGAACAACCCCCGTTTTGGCGGTTTCGCGCGCCTCGACGCCGGATGAAAGCCGAATGGTGTCCACCCTTGATCACGTTGCACAAGACGCGCGCAACGCCGGGCTGAAACCCCCGACCCTGTTCATCATCGGCAGAGTTGTGTCGCTGTATAACGCAGACCTGCTTGACCCCGCCCAAGAGGTTGCCGCCCATGCCTAGCCTTCTGGCCTTGTTGCTTCTGACAGGTGCCGCCCATGCGGGCGAGGCACCTGTGGACCCGGTCGCGCTTCAGCGTCTGGTGCATCAGGATTGCGGCTCATGCCATGGCTTGACCCTGAAAGGTGGTCTTGGACCCGATATCCGGGCCGAAACCATCGAACATTACGACGCCGATGTGCTGCAATCTGTCATCCTTGACGGTATCCCCGATACCGCCATGCCCCCTTGGCGCCCGCTGATTTCCGAGGCCGAAGCGGCCTGGATCGCTGACTATCTGCTGAAAGGCGACACCCAATGAAATCCCTCATTTCCGCGCTTGCCCTTGCCGCCACCCTTGGCACGGCCGCGCTTGCCGACACGATTGCAACTGGCGATCTGGGTCTGGTGATTGAACGGGCCAAAGGCTCGGTCCTCTTGGTCGACCAATCCGACCGCGCCTCCATTGCCCGGATCGAAGGCTTGGGCGATCTGTCCCATGCCTCGATCGTGTATTCATCTGACGAACGCTACGCCTATGTGTTTGGCCGCGACGGCGGGCTGACCAAGGTCGATATTGTTGAACGCAAGATCGCAAACCGCGTGGTGCAGGGCGGCAACTCCATCGGCGGGGCGATTTCTGACGATGGCAAGCTGGTCGCCGTATCAAACTATGAACCCGGTGGCGTGCGCATTTTTGACGCCGAGACGCTGGAACTGGTTGCCGACATTCCTACCGAATCGAAGACCATTGGGCTGGTGGACGTCCCCGGTCGCCGCTTCGTGTTCACCATGTGGGACACCGGCGAGACGTGGATTGCCGATATGTCAAACGGCCCCGAGCCCGAGATCACCAAGATCACCGACATGGGCAAAAATCCCTATGACGCGCTGGTCACCGGCAACGGGCGCACATACATCACCGGCCTGTTTGGCGAAGACGGGCTGACCGCGCTGGACCTGTGGGAAGATGACCCCAAACCCATCCGCGTCATGCCAAACTATGGTCGCGGACAGGAAGAAATGCCGGTTTACAAGATGCCCCACCTCGAAGGCTGGGCGCTGACCGGATCGGAATTCGTGCTGCCCGCCGTCGGCCACCACGAAGTGCTGTGGGTCGATGCCCAAACGCTGGAAGAAACCGGCCGCACCAAGACCTATTCCCAACCCGTTTTCGCCATGGCGCGCCCCGATGGGCGTCAGGTCTGGGTCAACTTCGCCCACCCGATGAACGACACCATTCAGGTGATCGACACGGTGACGAAAGAGGTGATCCACCAGTTCAAACCCGGCCCCGCCGTGCTGCATATGGAGTTCACCCCGCGCGGCCACGAAATCTGGGTCAGCGTGCGTGATGAGAACAAGGTGAAAATCTATGACACGCACAGCTTCGAACTGCTGCGCGAAATAGACGCCGACAGCCCGTCAGGTATTTTCTTCACCGCCCGCGCACACCGGTTGGGGCTGTAAGCGATGAAGGATATCGCCAACCCCATCGACCGTGCCCTGCTGGACGACTGGCAGCGCGACTTTCCCGTGGTGCCCCGCCCCTTCGCCGAGCTGGCAAAATCGGCTCGCACGACCGAGGATGACGTGCTGATGCGCCTGTCCGATATGCAGGAAAACGGCACGATCACGCGGGTTGGCGCGACCTGTGCGCCGAACACTCTGTCGGCGTCGACGCTGGCCGCCGTCGCCGCCCCCGAGGGTCGCATCGAAGAGGTCGCGGCGATCATCAACGAAGACCCCGGCGTCAACCATTCATACGAGCGCGAGGACCAGTGGAATATCTGGTTCGTCGCCACAGGGTCGGACCGCGACGCGGTGAATGCCTCGCTTGAACGGATATCGGATCGCACCGGCCTGCGGGTGATCGACCTGCGCCTGATGCAGCCCTTCAACATCGACCTCGGGTTCAAGATGGGCAGCGGCGATACGCCTGTGATGCACAGCGCCCCGCGCGCCTTGGATATGTCCGCCATTCGCGAAGGCGACAAAGACCTGATGAATGTGCTGACCAAAGGAATGCCGTTGGTCGCAGCACCTTATGCCGCGATTGGCGACCAACTTGGCCGCTCGGAAGCCGAGGTTCTGGCCCGCGTCACTGCCTTGATCGAGGCTGGTCTTTTGTCGCGCCTTGGCGTCATCGTGCGCCACCGCAAGTTGGGCTGGAAATCGAACGCAATGGTTGTCTGGAAGGTGCCGGAAGGCCGCATTTACGAGGCTGGCACCCAACTGGCTGCCCTGCCCGGCGTGACGCTCTGCTATGAACGCCGCCCGGTCGCCGATGTCTGGCCCTATCGCCTGTATTGCATGATCCACGCCCAATCGCGCGAGGTCGCGATGGCAGTTCTGGACAAGGCCCGCGCCCTGCCCGCGCTGGAAGGTATCGACCACAAAGTCCTATTCTCCACCCGCTGCTTCCGCCAAACCGGCGCGATGATCGCGAAAGAAAAGGAGGCCGCCGAATGACCCCCCTTGACGATATCGACCGCGCTTTGGTCAACGCGTTGCAAGACGACTTGCCGCTGGACCACCGCCCCTTCGCCCCTCTGGCCGAAAAACTTGGCCTGACGGAAGAGGCACTTCTGGACCGTGTCCGCGCCTTACGCGCATCCGGCGTTCTGACCCGCTTCGGCCCGTTCTTTGACGCCGCCGCCATGGGCGGGGCGTTCTGCCTGTGCGCCATGAACGTGCCGGCGGATCGGTTTGACGAGGTCAACGACACCGTCAACGCCCACCCCGAAGTCGCCCATAACTACGAACGCTCGCACAAGCTGAACATGTGGTTCGTGCTGGCATGCGAAACACCGGAAGGTATCGCCGAAATTGCCGCCCGGATCGAAGATGAAACTGGCCTTAAAGTCCTGCAATTCCCAAAACTTCAGGAATTTTATATCGGCTTCAGGGTGGCGGCATGAGCATTGACGCAACAGACCGCGCCATCATCGAAGCGCTGCAATCCGGCCTGCCGCTGGTCCCAGCCCCTTACGCCGAAGTGGCCGAGAAACTGGGGCTGGACGAGGCCGACCTGACCACGCGCCTGGCCGCGATGAAGGAAAGTGGCGTCATCCGCCGGATCGCCGCCGCGCCCAACCACTACAAACTGGGCATGACCGCCAATGGCATGACCGTTTGGGATGTGGACGACGCGGTGTTGAACGAAGTTGGCCCGAAAATCGGCGCACTGCCTTTCGTCACCCACAGCTATGAACGCCCGCGCGCCCTGCCCGACTGGCCCTATAACCTGTTTGCCATGGTCCACGGATCATCGCGTGAAGAGGTCGAGGAAAAGCGCCAACAGATCGTCGAGCTTCTGGGCGATGCGCTGCGCGGCTCGGACACGCTCTACTCCACTCGCATTCTGAAAAAGACGGGGCTTCGGCTTCGCAAGAAAGGGGACTGATATGTTCCGCCTGACCGAATACATGCACCAACTCGCCAAACCCACCCCCGTGCGCCAACGCCGGGGCGACGGAATGGTGAAACCCGTGGTGATCTGGAACCTGACGCGCCGCTGCAACCTGAAATGCCGCCACTGCTACACGGTGTCGGCAGACGTGAACTTCCCCGGCGAACTCTCGGAAGCACAAGCGATGGAGACGTTGGAGGACCTCGGCCAATTCAAAGTCCCCGCGATCATCCTGTCGGGCGGCGAGCCGCTGGACAGTCCTTACCTGTTCCCGCTGGCGAAACGCGCCCGCAAACTGACCCGCGTTCTGGCCCTGTCCACCAACGGCACCAAAATCCATGGTGAGGTTGCCGATCAGGTGGCTGACATTGGGTTCAACTATGTCGGCATCTCGATCGACGGGATTGGTGAAACAAACGACTGGTTCCGCGGTGTCGATGGCGCCTTTGACGACGCCGTGCGCGGAGTTCGCGAGCTGAAAAAGCGCGATGTGCGCGTGGGCCTGCGTTTCTGCCTGACCGAAGGCACGCAACACCATTTGCCCGACCTTCTGAAGCTGTGCGACGATGAAGGGGTCGACAAGTTCTACCTCTCCCACCTTGTCTATGCCGGTCGCGGCGATAAAAACCGGGGCGAGGATGCCCACCATTTGATGACCCGCAAGGGCATGGATCTGCTGATCGACCGGGCGTGGGAAAGCGCCTCGGGCGGGCGGCAGTTGGACATTGTCACCGGCAACAATGACGCCGATGCGGGCTATTTCCTGCAATGGGCGGCCGAGAATTTCGACGCCGAGAAAGTCGCCCATCTGCGCGAACATCTTGTAGCTTGGGGCGGCAACTCATCCGGTATGGGTGTCGCCAATATCGACTTCTTGGGCAAGGTCCACCCCGACACCTATTGGTCCGACTACACCGTCGGCAATGTGAAAGACACGCCGTTTTCCGAACTGTGGACCAGTGATGACCAAATGCTCGCCACCCTGCGCACCCGCCCGCGCCCCTTGAAAGGCCGCTGCGGCGCCTGCGCGATCAAGGATGTCTGCGGTGGCAACACCCGCATCCGCGCGCTGCAGGTGACGGGCGATCCGTGGGCCGAAGATCCGGCCTGCTATCTGACGAATGACGAAATTGGCGTGACCGATGCCGACCGGCTTGAAGTCACCCCCTTCCGAGGCAAAAGCAATGACCCGAAACACCAGTTTTTCTAAAGCCCTCGCGCTGGCCGCAACCTTGACCGCCGTGCCCTTTGCGGCAAGTGCCGACCCAGAGGCGGACTATCAGGAACACTGCGCCGAATGCCACGCCGAGAACCGTCTTGGCGCGCAAGGCCCGGCCTTGATTCCTGAAACGCTGGCCCGGATGCGCGGCCCGAAAATCGCCGAGGTCATCCGCGATGGCCGCGTCACGACGCAGATGCCCGCCTATTCCGAAGAGCTGTCGGAAGAGCAGATTGCCGCGCTGGCCGACTATCTGAAAACCCCACTGGATGTCATTCCCCCATGGAATGAGCCTGAGATCATGGCCAGCCGCGTGATGGACGAAGACTATGCGCCCGTTGACGCGCCCGTCTGGCCGTCCGACCCGATGAACATCACGCTGGCGGTGGAAACCGGCGATCACCATATCTCGGTTCTGGATGGTGATACGTTCGAGGTGCTGGATCGGTTCGAAACCCCCTTCGCCGTGCATGGCGGACCCAAGTTCACCCCCGATGGCAAGTTCGTCTTCATCATGTCGCGTGACGGCTGGGTGCAGAAATACGACATCTACGCGCTGAAACAGGTGGGCCGCGTGCGCGCCGGTCTGAACAGCCGCAACATTGCCATGTCGGGCGACGGCAAGTGGCTGGCGGTCGCGAACTACCTGCCGAACACGCTGACCATCCTGTCCACTGATGACCTGTCAGTCGCAGAAGTGCATCAGGTCGAGGGGAAAGACGGCACACCCAGCCGGGTCTCTGCCGTCTATCAGGCCCCCCCGCGCGACAGCTTCGTTCTCGCGCTGAAGGACGTGCCGGAAATCTGGGAGGTCTCTTACAGCAAGAACCCCGACATGGGCATTTATGCCGCCGGGTTCACCCATGATTGGCGCATCGAAGGCCCGACCAAGCAAGATACGCCCTTCCCGATCCGCAAGATCACCACGCCCGACTATCTGGACGATTTCTTCTTCGATCAGAAATACGAGCACATCATGGGCGCGTCGCGCAAAGGCGAGGATGGGTTGGTCATCGACCTTGTGATTGGTCAGAAAGTGGCTGATCTGGACCTGCCAGGTATGCCTCACCTCGGGTCGGGCATCACGTGGGACTGGAACGACACCACCGTCATGGCGACCCCGCATTTGAAAGACGGCACCGTGTCGGTGATCGACATGAAAAGCTGGAAAACCGTCAAGCGGATCACCACCGAAGGGCCGGGATTCTTCATGCGCAGCCACAAGACATCGCCCTATGTCTGGGCCGATGTGTTCTTTGGCCCGAACAAGGACAAGATGCACATCATCGACAAAGAAACGCTTGAGATCGTGAAGACCCTGCAACCCGTGCCGGGCGCGACCGTCGCCCATGTCGAGTTTACCAAGGACGGCAGCCACGCGCTGGTGTCGGTCTGGGAAGACGAGGGCGAGGTGTTGGTCTATGACGCCAAGACCCTCGAAATCGTGAAGCGGTTGCCGATGCGCAAACCGTCGGGCAAGTATAACGTCTGGAACAAGATCACCTTCGAAGAAGGCACCAGCCACTAAAGCCCGCTGCAAGGAGCCAGCCGATGACCAAAATCGACGCCCTGATCGTTTCGCACGGTCAACCCTCGTCGCCCGACCCAGCCGAAGCCGCGCTGGCCGATTATGTCGCCAAGGTGCAGGCTCATGTGCCGAACCTGTGGCTGGGATCGGCCACGCTTGCCAAAACCGGCAGCCTTGAGGCGCAGTTGGAACACATGGCACCGGATGCCGTGGTCTATCCGCTGTTCATGTCCGATGGCTGGTTCGTGCGCAGTTTCCTGACCAAACGGCTGGGCGATGCGCCTTACAAGGTGATGCAGCCCTTCGGCATGGACCCGGCCTTGCCCGAACTGGCCGCAAAGGGCCTGCGCGCCGAAGGCCTGACCAAAGACGCGCCGCTGCTCTTGGTGGCTCATGGGTCCGGCAGCGGACGCCCCGCCCCCCAACGCGCGGCCGAGGATTTTGCCGCCGCCCTGACAACCGCCCTTGGAAACGCCCAGATCGCGATCAGCTTTCTGGAACAATCCCCGACCATCCCCGAAGTCGCGCAAGACCTGCCGCGCGATATCCTCTGCCTGCCGTTTTTCGCGATGGAGGGCGACCACGTCCGTCAGGACGTTCACGAGGAACTGGAAAAATGCGCCTTTACCGGTCGCGTCTTGCCGGTGATGAGCCAACTGCCCGGTGTGGACGGCATGGTTGCAAATGCCATTGCGGCAGAACTGGCCGACGCGCGCCAAACGGCGTCGGCCTAGGCTGTCAGCCCCGTACCCAACTCAATATGGCATCGGCGTCGGCGGGCAGGGTTTCGGCCATACCGCCGACAAATTCCGCAAACTCCTTGCGGCTGCCCGCGCTTAACCCCACTAGAACGGGGATTTCCTTTTCAAGGGCGGCGGCGATGGCGGCGCGAAAGCCGCGTCCTTCCGCCTCTTCCGGGCCAAACTTGTTCAAGATGAAGGCATCCGCGGCCAGGCTGCTGGCCTGATCCACGGCAGCCACGGCTTGGGCAATCGCTTCGGGGTTCAGGCGGCAACCATCTGACCCTTCGCCCAGCGATTGGGTGATGCGGATGGTGCGATTGTCCGCCAGAACACGCACGTCCATATCGCAATGGTGCGAGCTTTCGGGCATGTCCTGCAAAACCTTGACGATGCCGTTCAGCACGAAGCCTTCGGCTTCAAGAGTGGCGGCGGCTTCGGAAATCAGGCGGTCGGTTTCGCCCCGCCCATCTGCGGTGATGCAAGCGATCCTCATGCAGGCTCTCCTTCTTTGGCACGCGACCAGTCCGCACCACGCGCGCCGGTCAAAAATCCATCCGACAGACGCATGCCGCCCGACAGGGTTTCCAATTCAGCCGACAATGCAGCGGCGTCCAGCGTTCCGTCAATCCGGTCGCGCCACGCCTGACAAACGCGCGCAAAATCGCCGGTTTGGGGTGATAGACGCAGGGCGGTCACGCCCGCTTTTTCCAGCGCTTCCAACTGGTTGGCCATGCTGGCGCAACTGTCCGACAGGGTTTGAACGCCGTTCATTGCCAAAAACGGCTGATCTTCCAACGTGCGCACAGACAGCCCATCGGGGTCATCTTCGCAGGCAAACTGGCAATTGTCCTTGGTCCGCTTGTGCAGCCGCGCGTGATAACACCGGCCCGAGATCGCGAGCGGCAAACGCCCGTGCCCCCAGACCTCAATCGCCACACCGCGCGCCGCACCCTCAGCGGCCAGTGCCGTGACGGACTCCAACGGCAATTCCGGCGGCAGACAAATGCGCGTCGCCCCACGATCGGCGAGCCACCCCAGCGTGCCTTCGTTATAGACGTTGACCAAAGGCCCCACCGAAAACGGCACGTCCTTGGGCAGATAGGCCAGCGTGGTCAGGTCGTTCACCTCGACCTCGACACCCGCATCGGCCAGCTCGGCAGTCAGTTTGCGTTCGCGTTTCAACGTCACAAGGGCGAGCGACGTCACGGCGACCTCTTTCCCCGCCTCCAGCAGCGTTTCAATCGCGCCCGGAATACGGTCTTGATAAAACGGCAGGCGTTTCGAGCACACAAGCTCGCCCAGCACGACACGCTCAACCGGGGCGGTGGCCATCTGGTCGTAAAAATCGCTCCACGCGTCTGCTTTCCAGAAGAATTGGTTGGGTCCGACGGTCAGCTGCATGGCTATCTCCAGATCTTCTTATAGGCACCGGCAGTTGCGGCCTGCCCTTCGGTCAGTTGCGCCAACATCCCCTCGGGCATCGGACGCCCGGCGGCTTGGGCTTCAACGGCGGCACGGAAGTTGCGCACCACCTGCGCGACATAGGACCGCGAGCGTTGCCGCCCCTCAATCTTCAGCGCCGTCACACCCGCCTTGGCCAGTTGCGGGATCAGTTTCTCAGCATTCAAACTGACCGGATCTTCGAACAGATGCCCGGACGCGTCGCCTGCGCTAAAGCACCCCTTGCACAGCGTGGGGTAAGGTGCGGGTTCATCCGCGCCGACCTTGTGGATGGTGAACCCGCCCAGCTTGGCCGACAGCGCGCCGTGATCGTCGTGGTATTCCACATGGCTTGCGGGCGAGCACACGCCGTTCATGTTGGGCGACAACCCGGTGGCATAGGATGACAGCGAACAGCGCCCTTCCGCCATCACGCACAGACCGCCGAACACAAACACCTCGGTCTCGACCGCGGTTTCGGCGTTGATCGCGGCGATTTCCGGCACTGACAGAACGCGTGGCAGCACCACGCGCTTCACGCCAAATTCGCTGGCATAGAAGTTCAGCATATCCGCATTGGCGGCGGCGGCTTGCACCGACAGGTGCCGACGCAGGCCGGGATGGTGTTTCGCGGCGTAGGCCAGCAGGCCGACATCCGCCAAAATCACCGCATCGACGCCGCATTTTTCCGCGTCCGCCACAGCGCGGTGCCAGATCGCCTCGGCCCCCGCGCGGGGGTATGTGTTGATCGCCACCAGCACTTGCGCGCCGTGGTCATGGGCAAATTTCACGCCCTCGCGCATTTCGTCCCGGTCGAAGTTCAGCCCGGGAAAGTTGCGCGCGTTGGTTTCATCGGCAAACCCGCAATAGACGGTGTGCGCCCCCGCTTTCACAGCCGCGCGCAGGGATGCGGGCGTGCCGGCGGGGCAAACGATTTCCATTACCACAGGGGGTCCTCCTCGTGGCGCGACAGGGCCACGCCGGTTTTGGTTTCAGCAAGCCCAATCAGGCGCTTGACCTGAGGGGCGAAGGGACCGGACATCGCCCCGGCCTCGGCGGCGAGGTCAAGTTCGGCGTCGTCAATCGCGTTGCGCAGAGCCAGAACGGCGGCGGTGTCGCCTTCGATCACCAGATCGCGCGAGAAAAACAGCGCATCGCCATCGTAAGCCCCGTGCACCATGCCCAGAAGCCCGGACAGAGGCCCGGCGATCCGCGCATCCCCCTGCATGGGTTTGCGCGACAGCCGCAGGCGGGGATGACCCGCGCGCGGCTCCAGAAGCAGTGTCACCGGCAGGTCGGTCGGGTCCAGCACGAAGCGCGTATTGCTATAGTCGCCCAACCGCTTGAACATTGACGGATGCCGCGTCGCCATCCTCCTCGCAAACGCGCCGAGCGCCAACGAGATCGGGGTCAGGGGCAGTCCGCGCAGGGCAAAGGCGGGAAGGCGTGGAAAAACAGGCAGTTGGACGGCATGGTCCTGCATGGCGCACCTCTTCAATGCGGGCAAACGGGTGTCTACACCGGACTTTCATATCAATCTGGGCGCGCGGTAACTTGACCTTGGTCAATTGCCGCATCACAGCCCGGTGATAGCGGTGAACGATCTGCAAAATGGAGCCGACCATCCGCACCCTGCCCCCCTTCCCCACGCTGCGCGCTTATCTCGACTGGGCAGCTTCGCGCGGCGATCTGACCGCCGTGCCTGACCCCGTGTCGGTGCGCCATCAGATGACCGCCGTGCACCGCGCGGTGTTGGAACGTGGCGGGCCGGTTCTGCGTTTTGACAAACCCGTGCTGGACGCGGGCCGCGTGTCCGACATTCCGGTCGTGGTGAACCTGTTTGGAACGCCCGAACGCGTCGCCGCCGGGCTGGGCGTCGCACCCGACAAGCTGGATGAGCTTGGCGCATTTCTGGCCGCTTTGCGCGCGCCCACGCCGCCCGACGGAATGCGCGATGCGCTGTCGCGCTGGCCCATGCTGAAAGCCGCCCTTGCCACGCGACCCAAGATCATGCGCCGCGCGCCCGTGCAGGCCGAGGTTCACACGGACCCGGACCTGTCAACGCTGCCGATCCAGACCCATTGGCCGGGCGACGCGGGGCCGCTGATCACATGGCCCGTGGTGCTGACCCGCCCGCATGGCAGCGACGCAGGCGACGTGAATCGTTACAACGCAGGCGTTTACCGCGCACAGGTGATTGACCGCAACCGCATCATCATGCGTTGGCTGGCCCATCGTGGCGGCGCGGCGCATCATCGGACGTGGGCCGCGCAAGGTGAACCGATGCCCGTGGCAATCGCCTTGGGGGCCGACCCGGCCACGCTTTTGTCCGCCGCCCTCCCCCTGCCTGAAACAGTTTCGGAACTGGGCTTCGCGGGCGTCTTTTCCGGCGCGCGTCCCCGCCTTGTGCCCGCCAAGACTGTCCCCCTGATGGTGCCAGCGGATGCCGAGATGGTGATCGAGGGCTGGGTACACTCGTCCGAGACCGCGCCCGAAGGCCCGTTTGGCGATCACACCGGATACTACAATCAGGTCGATCCCTTCCCCGTGATGCAGGTCAGCGCCCTGACCCACCGCAAAGACCCGATTTACCTGTCCACCTATACCGGTCGCCCGCCAGATGAACCCGCGATCATTGGCGAGGTTTTCAACCGCCTCGCCCTGCCCCTGATCCGCGCGCAGATCCCCGAGATCCGCGACATGTGGTTGCCCCCCGCCGCCGCGTCCTATCGCATGGCGGTGATCAGCATCGGCAAACGCTATCCGGGGCAGGCGCGCCGCGTGATGATGGCGCTGTGGGGGATGTTGCCGCAGTTCAGCTATACCAAGATGATCGTCGTGGTGGATGATGACATCGACCCGCGCAATTGGGATGACATCGCATGGGTGCTCGCCACGCGGATGGACCCGTCGCGCGACGTGATGATATTGGAGAAGACGCCGATGGATTACCTTGATTTCGCGTCACCCGAACCTGGTTTGGCCGGGAAAATCGGCATCGACGCCACCAACAAGATCGGCGCGGAAACCAGTCGTGAATGGGGCGAGGTCATGCACACCAACCCGAAAGACGCAGCCTTCGCCGCCGACCTTCTGGCGCGCCATTTGCCGGAGTTGCCCCAATGACCCGCGTCGTCCTTGGCATTGCAGGCGCATCAGGGGCTGCCCTTGGCCTTGCCACCGCGCGGCATCTGGTCGCCATCGGTGCCGAAATCGACCTTGTCATCAGCGCCGCCGCTGAACGCACTTTGCTTGAGGAATGCGGCGTAGACGCATTCGACCAGATCACCGCCACGGCCACCCGGTTTCACGAGCGCGGCAATATCGGCGCATCCATCGCATCAGGCTCCGCCCCCGTCGATGGCATGATCGTCGCGCCCTGTTCCATGCGCAGCTTGGCGGCGATTGCAACCGGGATGGACGACAACCTTCTGACCCGCGCCGCCAGTGTGCAACTGAAAGAACGCCGCCCGCTGGTTCTGATGACCCGCGAGGCGCCTCTGACGCTGGCCCATCTGCGCAACATGACACAGGCCACCGAAATGGGCGCGATCATCCTGCCGCCGGTGCCCGCGTTTTACCTGCTGCCCGAAAGCGTGGATCAGGTGGTCGACCAGATTGCCGCGCGGGCGGTGGACCTATTGCGGATTGCGCCACCGATTGCGTTGGACTGGAAAGGCTAAGTGTTTACTGCGCCGCCATCGGCACGCGCGCAATCTCGCACTGGCTCCACAATTCTTCCAACGCGCCCAGCAGGTGCGCGATGTCGGCGTCTGAATGAACAGGCGACGGCGTGATGCGCAACCGCTCGGTCCCCTTGGGGACAGTGGGATAGTTGATCGGCTGGATATAGACGCCAAAATCGCGCATCAGGGTATCCGAGATGAACTTGCACTTCACCGGATCGCCCACCATCACCGGAATGATGTGGGAGGGGTTGTCGATATGCGGAATGCCCATCGCATCCAAGCCTTCGCGCACGCGGGCGACACGCTCTTTTTGACAGTCACGCTCCACGTTCGACCGTTTCAGATGCTGCACCGAGGCGCGCGCTCCTGCCGCCACAGCAGGCGGCAGCGCGGTGGTGAAGATGAACCCGCTGGAAAAGCTGCGCACGAAATCGCAAAGCTCGGCAGACGCGGCAATATAGCCGCCCATCACGCCAAAGGCTTTGCCCAACGTGCCTTCGATCACCGTCAGGCGATCCATCAGACCTTCGCGTTCGGCGATACCTGCGCCGCGCGGGCCGTATAGGCCAACCGCGTGCACCTCGTCCAGATAGGTCATGGCGTTGTATTTGTCAGCCAAATCGCAGATTTCCTTGATCGGCGCGATGTCGCCATCCATCGAATAGACGCTTTCAAAGGCGATCAGCTTCGGCGCATCGGGGTCGGCGGCGGCCAATTTGGCCTCAAGATCTTCCAGATCATTGTGCTTCCAGATCACCCGCGCGGCTTTCGAATGGCGGATGCCTTCGATCATCGAGGCGTGGTTCAGCGCATCGGAAAACACAATGCAGCCGGGAATTTGTGACGCCAGTGTGCCAAGCGCCGCCCAGTTCGAGACGTAACCGGACGTGAACAGAAGCGCGCCTTCTTTACCGTGCAGATCGGCCAATTCAGCTTCAAGCAACACGTGGTCATGGGTGGTGCCGGAGATATTGCGCGTGCCGCCAGCGCCCGCGCCCACCGTATCAATCGCGTGGTGCATGGCGTCCAGCACATCAGGATGTTGCCCCATGCCCAGATAGTCGTTCGAGCACCAGATCGTCACATCGCCGGTGCCACCTTCGCCGGTATGACGCGCTTGCGGAAAGGAACCGCGCTTGCGTTGCAGGTCAGCAAACACACGGTAGTTGCCATCATCCTTCAGCGCATCAAGGCGGGTTTTGAAATAGTCTTGATAATTCATGGGACGTCCCTCCGGTGCCTTATCGGTTGTGGTATTGAACCGGATCGGCGGCGGGCCGGACATGATGTTTGTCAAGTGGACGGGAAAAACCGGGCCAACACGACGGCCCTTAGGGACTGCGCGCCAAAAATAGGAGAGTAAGACCAACCGCCCGCCCCCAGATTGGGGACACCCGGCCTCGGAACGCATGAAATGCGTCTGGGCGGTTGGCCTATGGGTTCGAAAACCCGAACGTGATCGGTTTCGCCGCCGGCCTCACCCAAGAACAGAGGCGACATTGATCACAGAGGCCGTATTCGAATTACAAAACAAGGATGCGTGCGCAACCTCGGCGGGTGGGCCTTAGGCGAAATGTGGCACATCGCGGATCGGCTGCACTTAACCAACGTCAAGACGGTGCGGTTTTCATATGCGGCGGCAACGGGGGTGGCGGCGGCGGTGCAGGGCGTGCGGTGCGCGCTTGGGTCAGCGCGGGGATCATCCCGACAAGGAACAGCGCAAACGCCCCGATCCACGCGGCCCCGGCGATCAGCACCAGCGCGTCATACCAGCCATAGAGCAGATCCGAGGCCAGCCAACGGGTCAGCGCCGACAGGATCATCAGCCCATAGCCGACCGCAACCGGGCGCGGCACAATCGGCGCGCGGCCCGTGTGGCCAAGCGTGGCGCGGCTCATCACCGCCAAAGTCATGCCGCCAACGCCGCCCAGACCCAGAACATGCAGCGCGCCGACCTCGTCCCCAATGCCCCAACCAGCCAAAGTGAACAGCGCCAGCCCGACGACCAACAGCCCTTGGGCGGCAAACAGCGACCACAAAAGCGGATCGCGCAACGACCAATGCGGGCGCCAAAGGCTGATCCGCAACCCGTGCACAATCGCCAGAACCAGCGCAATGATGGGGGTGAATGGGGGCAAAAGCACGCTCCACGGTAGCGCGATGGAAGTCAGAACCGCGGCGCGATCCAGCCGGGGCGTGACAGGCGGCAAAGCCTCGGGCGGATGGCCCGCACGGTTCATCGCGTTGCGGATAAAGCCGGGTGTCACGCGCCCGCCCAGAACGACGATCAACCCACACAAGGCCAAAAGCCCGATGCGAAGACCTACGCGCGCGCCGTCCGGCCACAGGTCCAGCCAATCCAGATGCACCGCCAGGTTTGCAGCCAGTAACGTGGCAAGGAAAATCAGAAAGATCGCGTGTTGCGCCTTTGGGCGTTTGACGAGCTGCACCCCAATGCGCCCTGTCAGCACCGCCAGGAATGACAGATCGACTGCGGCCACCAGCACAGGCGGAAGCGCTGCGGATTGCCAAAGCGCAACACGGCCCGCCAGCCACAAGGCGGCCAGCACCCCGATGACCAAACCGCGCCCGCTGGCGACAGCCGTCAGAAAGAACCCGGCAACCGCCGCGCCCGCATAGCCAAAAACCATTTCATGGGCGTGCCACAGGTGCGGGGCCATCGACAGGCCCGACAGATCAGACGCGGTGCCCGTGGCTTGCCCGCCCAGCCAGACCTCCCATATCAAGCCGGAAAGAATGGCCCAGATTGCAGCGCCCAGAAAAAAAGCGCGAAACCCTTCGCTGAGGACGCGTTTCACCACATTTGCCATGACTGGCCCCCTATTGGCTGACGTCACGCAGCCTATGGGTCTGACGCGCGCGACCAATGACCAAAGTCAAGTCCTGCGCATGTGAAACGAAAAAAGGTGGCGGGTCGGCGGGCGTGTCAAGCGTCGTCTTCGGCCTGCGTGATCATGCCGTGGGCCCATTTGCCCAAGACCCACGCAAACGGCACGCCAAGGATCACGCCACCCGCGATCGCCTCGAACGGGGTAAGCGCACGCAGGCCGATGGCTTGCAGCATCAGGAACAGGAAAAACAGGTTCACCGCCGCAGCCCCCGCCGCAAACGGATAGATCACAAGCGCCACCGCCCAGACGGGCCAGCGGCCTGAACTGTCGCCGTGATCGGTCATTTTTTGCGAAACACGGATTTCTGCACGGCAACCAGCGCAAGGATCAGCGCAATCGCAGCCCCCAACAGCCACAGGGTCGCGCCGCCAACAGCGTGCGAATGTCCGTCGATCACCGCTTCACGCAGCGGGGTCTTGTCGTGGTGGGCAAAGGCGGGTGAGGCCACGATGCCAGCCAATATGGCCAGTGGAAGAGCTTTCATAGCAGGACTCCTGTCATGTTCTTTGTTCATCATATTGTAACGGTACGACGCAAGGCTTGATCATCATCAAGCGGCGCTACATCGCCAACGGCAAGGCATAGATAAGGGCAGCCAGTCCCAGAAACCCGATCAAAAAGACAGTGAACCCGCCCCTGACCGCGCGCGCCATGCGCAGGCCCAGATAGTCCGACAGGATCACAAAGGATTTCAGGCCCGACAGGACCAGCACGGATAGCACAAAGATCGGGCCCGCTTCGGGCAATGCGCCTGCCAGAAAGGTTGTGGCGACGCTCAGGCCAATCAGCAGGAAAAACGCGCGGGTCAGGATTGCGTTGCTCATCAGTGCACCAGATAGATGATGGGAAACAGCAGAACCCAGACCAGATCGACCATGTGCCAAAACCCGGCGCCGGCCTCAAGGTTGCGCGGTGTGCCCCAGCGCATGAGCAGCGCGAAAACGATCAGCCCCGCCACAACATGCAGCGCGTGAAACCCGGTCAGCAGATAGTAGAAGGTGAAAAAGTCGCTGGTTTCGATGTCGATCCCGTGGCGCGCTTTTTCGGCGTATTCGAACCCTTTGACCACAAGGAACACGACACCAAATGCCATCGCAGCGGCCAGCCAAAGGCGCATGTTGCGCACCGAATGGGCCGCGGCATTCACCGCGCGCGCCGCGCAATAGCCGCTGGTGACAAGAACAATTGTGTTGGCAGCGCCCGCGACGCGGTTCAGCTGTTGTTGGTCGGCGGCAAACGCCACCGGGTCCATCGCGCGCATACCAAGAAAGGCCAACAGCCCCGCGCCGAACACCAGAAGTTCGGACACGATCAACACCCAGATCATCAGATCTCCGGGCAACTCGTCGATGATAGAGGTTTGGTCGGTCATGCCCCACCGGTAATCTGGCGGTAGATTTCAGGCAATGCGGCAGTCAGCCGCGTGGGGTCCGGCACAATCGAAAATCCGCCAGCGCCAAATATACGATGCACCCAGCCCTGCCCTTTGTGATCAACGACGACGCCATGCACCGCGTGACCCTTCATGCGGGCTTCGCGCACCGCCATGCGGCTATCTTCGATCCCGTGGCGACCTTCGTAATGGTCCAGATCGTTGGGTTTGCCATCGGTGATGACCAGCATCAGGCGGCGGGTGTTGGGTCGGTCGTCCAGCCCGGCGGTGGTATGGCGGATCGCCGCGCCAAGGCGTGTGTAAAACGCAGGGGACAGCCCGCCGATCCGTGCCTCAACCCGCGGGCCCATTTTTTCGTCGAACCCTTTGCATTCCTGCACATAGACGCGGTCGCGTTTCAGGGATGAAAACGTGTTGATCGCGAAATCATCGCCGCAGGCTTCAAGCCCCCACGCCAGCGCAGTCAGCGCTTCTTTTTCGACATCAATCACCTGACGGTCGCCAATGGCGCTTTCGGTCGAGCGTGATACATCCATCAGGACCGAGATCGCCAGATCGCGCTCCATCACCCGCGCCGCGCGATAGACCCGGTCGCTGGACCGGCCCGTGGCGCGCAGTTCGACCTGCGCGGCAATCGCGGCTTCAAGGTCCAGCTCGTCGCCGTCCAATTGGCGCGGCAGGATCACGCGTTTGGGGCGCAATGCCTCGAACTGGCGTTTCACGGCGCGAATGCGGCGGTTGGTGGCGGGGTCGTGGTCAATCGCCTCCTCCTCGTCCGCGACACTGGACAGAACGCGGGCGTGATCGGGGATATAGCTGTTCGTACGGTGGTCCCATTCGGGGTACATGTGCTTGCCGGACAGGCGTTCGCGGTCGGCATCTTCGGGTGACAAATCAAGGTGAAATTTCAGCCGTGTGGCGGTTTTCTTCGACACCTGCCCCAGCGCCAACTCGTCCTGATCGTCGGCGGCACGGCGCGCGTTGTCTTCGTCGTCATCTTCGACACGCCGGTTCATATTCAGGCTTTCGACCCAGGAAAAGATCGCTTCGAACCGATGCAGGATCAGGCTGTCGCGCCGTTCGGCCTGATCGCTTTCAGAGCGGCGCGCGGCCTTGGTGCCTTCGGCCTCGTCCCCCGGCCCGCTGCCTTGTTCTTCATCGCCGTCACCGTCCCGGTCCACAGGCGCGCGCGCGGCCATGGGGCGCAGGTCGGGCCACATCGGCACGGGGCGGAACGGGCGATAGCCGCGCGGCGCTATCAGATGGGACAGATCGGCATCCGGCGACCGGATCAGTGCGACATATTCCAGCGCCAATTTGCCCGTCGGCTCTGGCCCGCCCAGCAGGTGATCAATGGCTGCTTCCATCGCAGCCTCGGCACTGGGAAGTTTCGCGTCAGGGCGCATCGCGCGGCACGCCCCCACCAGCGTTTCGTAAAAGCCGCGCAGCCCGGGGCAGTCTTTCAACGTCGCCTGCGTCATCGCGATCGACGCCTGCAGCGCGCGCAGATCGGAGCGCAGCGGGTCGTCGTCACCGACCGGGTCAGGCGCGTGCGCGACGGACGCGACCAGCCAGAAATACAGCGCCGCGTTCGCCTCGCGGGCGGGGAATTCAGCGATGGTTTCAGGCAGGCGCAGTGCCTCGCCATCAAAGCTGGGGCGCGCCTGCGTTTCGCGCCACGTGCCAAGCGACCGGCGAAACGACAGCCGGTGATGCGAGGCCGCGACGGTCGCCTGTTTTATCTCGGTTGAATGTGATCCGCCAAGGCCACGGAAAAACACGCCCAGACGACCTTCGACATCGGCCAGATTGACGGCGTTTTCTTCATGGATGCCCGGTGCATCCAGTCGGCTGGCGTATTTGTGCCAGATCTTGCCGACGGTTTCTTCGGGCTCGAAGGGATCAAAGATGCGTTCGGACATGGGGAACCTCGGGTGATTAGGCGGACCGTCCAGTGTAGAAAGACCCGCGACCGACCAGTCAGCCGGTCGCGGATGTGGCACTAGCCATAGATCGCGGTGACCAGATCCATCAGCCCTTGTTTGACATCTTCGTCATCGGACAGAGGTTCAATCATCGCCGCGCGGATCGCGCGTTCGACGGACATGCCGTCTTCGATCAGCGTGGCGCAATAGATCACCAGACGGGTCGAAACACCCTCTTCCAGATCCTGCCCTTTCAGGCCGCGCAATTTGTTTGCCAGCCGGACAAGGGACGTCGCCCGGCTGACATCCAGCCCACTTTCACGTGTCACAATATCGATTTCGCGGTCGTGGGAGGGAAAATCGAAGTCGATGGAAAGGAAACGCTGGCGGGTGGACGGTTTCAGGGTTTTCAGGATGTTCTGATAGCCCGGATTGTAACTTGCAACGAGCATGAAGCCCGGTGCGGCCTCGATCTCTTCGCCGGTTTTATCCAGCGGCAGAATGCGGCGGTCATCGGTCAGCGGGTGCAAAACGACGGTGACGTCTTTGCGCGCCTCGACCACTTCATCAAGGTAACAGATTGCGCCTTCACGAACGGCGCGGGTCAGCGGGCCATCGACCCAGACCGTTTCCCCACCTTTCAGCAGGTAGCGTCCCACAAGGTCAGACGCGGACAGGTCGTCATGGCAGGCGACAGTATAAAGCGGGCGACCCAGACGGGCGGCCATATGGGCGACGAAGCGGGTCTTGCCGCAACCGGTCGGACCTTTCAGAAGCAGCGGCAGCCCATGGCGTTCAGCAGCTTCGAAGATATCGCATTCGTCAGATACGGGTGAGTAGAAGGGGGCCGAAGCCCCCTCCGTTTTTTTGTCAACGGCAGCCATCTCAGGCACCTTCACTTTCATAGTGGTCCGTCGGCTCGATGATCTCGTGGCGACGTGGCACCATGATCGAGTAGATGAACAGAAGCGCACCGATCACCACCGCAAGACCCGAGATCCAGCGCATGACGAAGAACAGATGCACGCCTTCCTGGATCTCCATGAAGTTCTCGCCCAGCACACGTTGCATGTGGGTTTGAACCGTGCCGGCAAAGGTCAGCGTGAAGGTCATGAAGGACATGCCAGCGGTCATCAGCCAGAAGCTCACCATGTTCAGAACCTGGTTATACGGATCACGTCCGCGCAGGATCGGCATGGCATAGGTGATGATCGCAAGGTTCACCGACACATAGGCACCATAGAACGCCAAGTGGCCGTGGGCCGCGGTGATCTGCGTGCCGTGGGTGTAATAGTTCACACCGTGCAGCGTGTGCAGGAAGCCCCAGACACCCGCGCCGAAGAAGGCGACAGTTGCGGCACCCAGCGCCCACAGAAGGGCAGCTTTGTTCGGGTGGTCGCGTTTGCCTTTCCACACCATGACGAACGCAAAGCTCATCATTGCGAAGAAGGGAACCACTTCAAGCGTCGAGAAGATCGACCCGATCCACTGCCAATAGCCCGGCAGACCAATCCAGTAGTAGTGGTGCCCGGTTCCCAGAATACCCGAGAACAGCGCGGTGGCGACAATGATATAGAGCCATTTTTCAATGATCTCACGGTCAACACCGGTCAGCTTCAGAAGCAGGAAGGCAAGGATCGAGGCCATGACCAGTTCCCAGGTGCCCTCCACCCACAGGTGAACGATGTACCACCAGAACATTTTGTCCAGCGACAGGTTACCCGGGTTATAGAAGGCAAACAGCCACAGAAGCGACAGCGCCCACAGGCCAATCAACAGCACATTGGTGATCGCGGTCTTACGTCCCTTCAACACCGTCATCGAGATGTTGAACAGGAAGATCAGCGCCGCGACCAGAATGCCCAGCTTGACCCAGACGGGTTGTTCGATGAACTCGCGCCCTTCCATGCCCAACAGCCAGTGGCCGTGGAACAGGTCGAACGTATAGGTCACAACCGCACCTGCCGTGCCAACCAGCATCAGGATCAGCTGGATATAGGCCAGTTTGGTCGAATACATCTCGCGCTCGGATTCTTCCGGGATCAGGAAGTATGCCGCGCCAAAGAAGCCCAGCAGAAGCCAGACGACCAACGCATTCGTGTGCAACATGCGCACAATGTTGAACGGCATCAGCTCGGACAGGAAGTTCGGGCTGACATAGATCCAGCCGGCCCACAGACCCCCGATCACCTGAACGGCGAAAACCGCCATTGCGGCCAGGAAGTACCAATAGGCAATTCGTTGTGTTTGATATTTCATTTCACGTCTCCTCTTCCCGGCCTTAGCCCGCCTCGTTGGGCGGCCAGCCCTGTGCGTCGATGGTGTTCACCCACAGGAAGAAGTCTGCAAGTTCACGAATCTGTTCGTCGCTCAGGTTGAATTGCGGCATTTGGCGCCGCCCCTCGATGCCCGTAGGTTGCGCTTCCATCCAGCCTTTCAGCACTTCGAATGCTGTTTCGGGATCATCTGCGACACCCCACCGGGCCATCACGTTTTGAAGTTCGGGGGCAAAGTATGCACCCTCGCCCATCAAAGTATGGCAGTTGATGCAGGCGTTTCTTTCCCACACATGTTTTCCGCGCACTACGCTGTCTGTCAGTTCGGCATTTGCAGTCGATTGGGTAACAACGTACCGCACCGAATGCGCCGACAGGATCAAAAAGACCACAATGAAAAACAACGAGCCGCCATAGAACACGTTACGCGCCATGGTCTTGGTCATGACTTCTCGCATATTGGCCTCCAGTTCAGTTATCCGATTTTCTGGATAAAGGAGTCCAGAAACAAGGAGCTTGACTATTGTTAAGCGAGCGTAGGTTTAGTGTCGGCAAATTGAAAAGAAAAGCGGTTTGGGGCGTTTGTGGCCGGGTGTCGGGATGGTGGGCACGTGCTGACCCGGAAAACCTTGCGTTGCGCGCTTCAAAAAGCCAACAAAGGTCGCAGCAGTGAATAAGAGCGCCAAATGGGGCAGCAAAATATGTTTTGGCAAAATAGTTTCGTGGCCGCGTTGGCTGCAATCGGGCTGTTTCTATTTGTGCTTGCGGGGTTTTCCAATGGTGACAGCGCGCTGTATAACTACCCTTGGACGGTCCAATACATAAATGCTTTTGACGGCGGTGCCTTTCTGCCCCGGCATTTGCCCGGTCTTTGGGCGGGGCTTGGCGGGTATGACTTCTTCTTTTACGCCCCGCTGCCATTCTGGTTCATGGCCGCGATCACAGCCCCCGTTTGCACGGGTTGCACGCCCGAGACGACATTTGTTTTAACTGCTGGCCTGTTCTGGCTGCTTGGCGGGGTCACCGTCGGCGTATTCCTGCGCCGCTTTTTCGACCCGCGGCCCGCTATCATCGGCGCGATAGCCTATCTGCTTCTGCCCTATCACCTGTGGATTGACTGGTTCATGCGTCAGGCGGTTGGCGAGTTCGCGGCCTATGCGTTCCTGCCGCTGGTCGCACTGGGGTTTGATGCGATCCGGCTTCAGCAGCGGCGGGGGTGGATTCTGGCGGTCGGGGTGGCGGGCGTCACCTTGTGTCATCTGCCGACCGCCCTTCTGGCCGCCCATGTTTTTGCCGCCTTGACGCTTGTCATATTGGTGCATCTGCTGCGCCACAAACAGAACCTGACACGTTTTTTGCTGCCCTTGATCGGGTGGACGACGCTGGGTGGCCTGCTGTCGTGCTTTTACTGGCTTCCGGCGATCATGCTGCTGGACACCGTGTCGCCCGACGCCCTTTACACGAGCCATTTCGTCGCCGAGCGCTGGTTGTTCAGGTTGCCGTTCGACCCACCAAATCTGATCATTGCCAAGGCCATCCTGTTTGGCTTCTTGGCCGTCCTACCCTTCATCGTCGTGGCGGCGGTGTATGCGCGTGGCGCCCTGCGTCTTTGGATAATTGTGCCGGTTGCATTGTCGCTGTTTCTGAACCTCGAAGTGTCAGAGTTCATCTGGCAACACTGGATGATCAACCGGGTGCAGTTTCCGTGGCGTTTGATGATCTTTGTTGATTTCTCGGCGGCTATCGCCGTCGCCTTTGTGGCCGCGAAACTGCCGGGGGCTGCAAAAATCAGGACGTTAAGCGTTCTGGCTGTTCTGACAGTATATCCCATCATACAGGTCGTGATTTCATCACTTCCACAGGCGCTAAAATCCTATGACACCACGTATGATCAGGCCGGAGCCATTGAATACCTCAGCCCGGAAATGCTGCGCGTCGTCAATGACCGGGTGACGCTGATGGATGGGCGCGCCCTGAAACAGCGCGATGTCTCGGCGGTCGTGCGCGATATTTGGGCTGAGTGGGAAAGCGCGACCCCTCCGACCGCTCAATTCGAACGCACATCCCGTCACGCCACCGTCACGCCCGCGCAGGATGTGGCGCGCCTGTCGGTGCCGTTGCAATACTGGGTCTTGTGGCGCGCGGAGTTGGACGATGGTCACCCGTTGCAAACCGCTGCCTATCCGCGGTTTGGCACGCTGGACATCATCGCCCCGCCGGAGGGGTTTCGGGGCCGCACAATCACGCTGACCCTGCCTTGGCACAGCAGTGAAAAGGCGGGGTTTACGATCTCGTTTCTCGCGGTGTTGTTGCTTGGCGCGACCTTGTTTGGCAGGCAGCGGCGCACAGTCTTACGCAGAATTGACGCGACCCCTAAGGACTAATTTCGCCGCAGGAGGTGAAATTGATACCACCCCCAACCCCGATTGCGGCTAGTCTGGCGAAAACCGCCTGAAAGGACTGATCATGGCCGATCCATTTGCCACAGCCGCCCTGCGCCATATCGTGGTCACGCCCGCCAAAGGCGATGCCGCCACGCGCGTTCTGTCGCCCACCGACTTCGCGCAAGCTTGGGACGAGATCACGCAGTGGGACGGCTATGCCCCCACCCCGCTCGTGCCCCTGTCAGGTTTGGCGCGTCAGATCGGCGTTGCCCGCATTGACTATAAGCACGAAGGCCCGCGCTTTGGGCTGGGCAGTTTCAAGGCGCTTGGCGGAGCCTATGCGGCGATGCGCGTGTTGCAGCGCGAGCTGGGCAAACGATTGGGTCATGCGGTGACGCTTGAGGACATCCGTGAGGGCAACCATACGCAAGCGTGTGGTGCGATCACCCTCAGCTCTGCCACCGACGGCAACCATGGCCGCTCGTTGGCGTGGGGCTGCCAACGCGTCGGCGCTCCCTGCCGCATCTATATCCACGCCGAGGTCAGCGAAGGCCGCGCCCAAGCGATGCGCGATCTGGGCGCGGACGTTGTGCGGATCGACGGGGATTACGACGACTCGGTCAATCTTGCGAAAACCGAGGCCGAAGAAAACGGCTGGTTCGTCGTGTCCGACACCTCGTGGGATGGCTATACCGAGCCACCCCGCGACGTGATGGCTGGATACGGCGTGATGACCCGCGAAGCCTGCGAGGCGCTGGACCAAGCGCCAACACATGTATTCCTGCAAGGGGGCGTTGGCGGCCTGGCGGCCTCGGTCGCCGCGTATCTGCGCCAGCATTGGGGCGACGCCGCCCTGCGCGTCGTGATCGTCGAACCCGAACTGGCCGCCTGCCTTTATGAAAGCGCGCGCAAAGGCACCCCCACATCGGTTCAGATTGACGCAGAAACCATCATGGCGGGCCTGTCCTGCGGCGAGCCGTCGGAAATGGCGTGGGACATCCTGCGAGAAGAGGCCTCCGATTTCGTCACCATGCCCGACAGCATCGTCGCCCCGACCGTGCGCCTTTTGGCAAACGCGGAAAGTGGCGATGCAAAGGTCGAGGCAGGCGAAAGCGCAGTGGCGGGACTGGCAACCCTGATCGCCGCGATGCGCCAGCCGGACTTGGCAAAAGCGCTGGGGCTGGATGCGCAATCGCGCGTGTTGCTGATCGGGTCCGAAGGCGTCACCGACCCCGCGATCTTCAAGGCAATCATGGCCGGGGCGGATCATGTCTGATCCCACCCGCGCCCTGCAAGACCTGCCGGAGATTTAGATGAAACTCGACTTCGAAACGGACCAAGGCATCGGAACCCGCGCCAATCTGGGCGTGATCGTATTGGAAAACGACGAAACGCTGGAAAACGAGTTTCGTCGGATATTGGATATCGACGGCGTCGCGCTGTATCACTCGCGCATCCCGATGGGGCCGGAGATCCGCCCCGACACCCTGCCCCAAATGCTGGATGACCTGCCCGCTGCCACGCGCCTGTTGCCGCCCGCACTGAACTTTGATGTGATCGGATATGGCTGCACCTCGGCCACGTCGGTGATCGGGCCAGAGAATGTCGCGGCCGCCATCCAAACCGTCTGTCCCAGCGCGCGCGTCACCGACCCGCTGACCGCGATCATTGCCGCCGGGCGGCACCTTGGAGTCACGCGTCTGGGCTTCCTGTCGCCCTATGTCGCCGCCGTGTCACAAACCATGCGCGACCGTCTGAGCGAGGCCGGGTTTCAGATCACCAGTTTCGGATCGTTTGAAGAAAGCAATGATCAGATCGTCGGGCGGATCACGCCTGACTCTATCCTGACCGCCGCCCAGCAGATCGCCGACGCCGCCCCTTGCGATGCCATCGTGATTTCCTGCACCGCGCTCAGATGTCTGGATATTATTCCTAAGATCGAAGCGCAAACCGGCAAGCCCGTCCTTGCCAGCAATCCGGCGCTGGCGTGGCATATGCTGAGGCTCGCAGGCATCAATGGCGCGCGCGAGGGGATCGGGCGGCTGTTTGACGTGGTGGCTTAGCCCGCGTCCGCTTCAACAGGCAGTGTTTCGGTCAGCCATTTTTCAATCGCGGCAGGATCGGCTGGCAGTTCTTCGGCCACATCGCCGCAGAATTCCAAAAACGCGTCGTGGTTCAGGTTGTTCACACCCGCCAAAACCGGAATGTCGCGCGCCAGAGCCTCGGCGATCACATTGCGAAACCCGCGCCCCTCGGCCTCGTGCTTGCCAAACTTGTTGATCAGCAGCAGGTCGGCACCGTTCACCAGCGCAGCCTCGGTATCGGCGACCGCAGTTTCAAGCGCGTCCATGTCCAGCCGACACCCGCGCGACGCTTTCCCCAGATCTTGCGAAATACGGATGATCTTGCCCGCGGGCAGCACCTTCACATCCATGTCGCATTTGTGCCCATCACTGCGGTTCGTGTCGATTTGCAAGGTGCCAACGATGCGCACACCGCGCGCCTCAAACCGCTCCGCAATCTCGGCCAGCAAAAGGTTCGTTTCACCGCGCCCCGGCGCAATCGTATAGCCAAGTTTCATCCCGTCTGCCT
This sequence comes from Aliiroseovarius sp. S1339, assembly GCF_023195695.1. GTDB lineage: Bacteria > Pseudomonadota > Alphaproteobacteria > Rhodobacterales > Rhodobacteraceae > Aliiroseovarius. The sequence goes on from NZ_JALPQG010000010.1 coordinate 60,045, forward strand.
TTCAGGTCGCATTTCCAGACACGCGATATACCACGCGTCCGGGCACGCCATTGACCTGAGTCAATTAAGCGCGCGACAGCACACTTGCCGGACGCGCCTTGGCCAGAGCCGCCGTCAGCATCCCCGCAATTGCGGCTTTCAGGATGTCACCGGGGATGAAGGCCGCCATGACCACGGTTGCTTCACCCATGGTTTTGCCCGTGACCAGCGCAAAGCCCGAGATCCCGAAGAGGTAAAGCACCACGATCCCACCGATGACCGAGGCAACACCCGCGCTGACCGCCAGCGACCCCTTGCGCCATGTTTCGGTGATCAGACCCGTGACAAACGCCGCGATTGGGAAGCCCACAAGAAAGCCAGCGGTCGGGCTGGTGAACACGCCCAAGCCACCGCGACCACCTGCCAGCAGAGGCAGACCAAGCGCCACCAGCAGCAGAAACAACAGCACCGACAACGCGCCGCGCTTGGCCCCCAGCACGGTGCCGCACAGCATGATGCCAAGGCTCTGGGCGGTGATTGGCACGCCGAAGGGCAGCGCGATTTGCGGGATCAGACCCAGCGCCGCGACCAACGCGGCAAACAGGGCGATCAGGGTGACGTTCTTTTCCATGTATTAGGTCTCCATAGCATCAAAACCACCGCGCGCGCGCAGCGCCTCGGCGATATGGTCCGCGTCATCAAGCGCAAGGACCGTAAACGGTAAGATAATTCGCCAACCGGGGCGGCGCGGCGATCGGGCGCGCCACGCGTCGATCAGCTTGGTGCCTTTGGCCAGCAGAACCGGCGTGAAGCGGATAACCAGCGCAATCGCGGTTTCCAGATAGGTGGTTTTCAGACCCACGGCGCGCAGCGGCGTCGCCAGCCAGCGCACCACCGCGATCAGATCCGACAGTTGCGTGGTCATCGTCACCAGCGTGGCCAAACCGACCGCCGTGACCATCCGCAGCAAGATGACCCCACCCGCATAGGGCGTCCACGTCACAAGATGATAGATCGCCAGCATCACAACGAAGGGCCACAGCACTTTCAGCGCCCGCAGACCGGCGCGAAAAAACACCGGGCCGGGCAGGTGATACAGCGCCAGCATCCCGGCAAACGCACCCGCATGAACCCACAGATTTTGCGCCTTGAACAACAGCACCGTCGCCACGCACAAAGCCGCCAGTTTCAGCCCGGCGGGCCAATCATGGGCGCGCGTCCTAACGGGAGAGGTCAGAGATATCATCGCCCTCTCCTTGTCGTGTCATTTCATCGGTGAAGGCGTCCAGCACATCGGCCCCCTGCCCTTGCAACACCCCACGGTCCAGCCATAGAACCTGATCATAGCCCGTCAGATCACGCGGATCGTGCGAGACATGGACCAGCGTGCCGTCATAACGGTTCAGATAGCGGGCAAGCTGCATCCGCGTCGGGATGTCCAGCCCGGCGAACGGTTCGTCCAGAATCAAAATACGCGGCGTCATCGCAAGGATCGACATCAGGCAGACCAGCTGCTTTTGGCCTTGCGAGAGACTATGCACATGTGCGTCGTGCCAATGCGCCTTGCCGAATTGTTCCAGCACCGCGCTCGCACGGGTATCGGGATCATCGACACCTTGCTGGCGCAGGCCGAACGAGATCTCCTCGATCACCGTCGGAAAGATGATCTGGTGATCCGGGTTCTGAAACAGGATGCCAACCAGCGACAGCGCCGCGCGTCGGTCTTTCGCCGGGTTGATCCCGTCAATCGTGACCGTGCCCGCACTCGGCGCAACCAACCCCGCCAGCAGCCGCGCAAACGTGGTCTTGCCCGACCCGTTGCGCCCAATCACCCCAATGCGCCGCGCCGACAGATCGACCGATACGCCAGACAGAATCAAACGCCCGTCGATCTTCTGATCAACAGCGGCAAAGCTGATCTGTGGCGTAACGCTCGTGTCTTTCACCTGTGCGTGGACCCTTTTGTGACCGGTTCACGCGCCTTTTAACGGGCTGCGCCAAGGATTGCCGCAAGAAAATGCATCCCGCGTGTTTCTACGCAACCGCTCAGGCACAGAACTGCCCGGTCAAAGCCTCCCACTGGCGGCGAGTCACATCGCGGTCAGACGCGACGATCCAATAGGAGTTCTCGGACGGCAACACGCTTTGCGACAGGCGCGTGAGCCGCTGACCCTCCAGATGCGCCCGCACCAAAGGCAGCGACGCCAACAACACCCCTGCCCCGGACTCGGCGGCTGACAACGCAGCAGTGAACGTATCAAACCGGAGTTGCGGCACCGGCGTTGGTGCGTCCCCCGTCACTTTCGCCCAGTCATGCCAACCGGCGCGCGGCCCTGACAGACCAAGGCGCGGCAGATCTTGCCAGCCCCCCTGCCCTGCCCGCTTGATCAAGATGGGCGCGGCCACCGGCGTCAGCGCCTCGTCATACAGCCGCGCGCGGTGCGCGATATCCCAATCCCCATTGCCGTAACGGATGCGCACACCCGATACGCCCGGCCCATCCTCGGAGGCCAACACCATGGTCTTAAACGACAGCTCAACCTGATCGCCCAGCGATAGCCCCGCCAAGCGCGGCGCGATCCACAATTGCAGCACGGACGCGCTGGCCCAAACCGTCACCCGTCGCCTCTGGATGCCAAACAGTTCTTCCGAGCTTTGGCGCAGCGTGCCAAGCGCATGGGTCACATAAGGCAACCAAGCCTCGCCCTCGACCGACAGGATCACGCCGCGCGGCTGACGGATGAACAGGGTCGCGCCCAACCGGGCCTCTAGATTGCCGATCCGCTGGCTGATTGCGGCCTGCGTCAGCCCCGTTTCCGCCGCCGCTGCGGTGAAACTGCCGGTGCGCCCCGCCGCCTCGAACGCGCGGACCCAATCCAGCGGCAGGTTTGAAAGGGGTGTGTTTACCATAAGCCAATCCATGTCTCAGGGGTGTTTCCTCTAAATTGTGCTTATCTATCAATCGCGCGACAGTGTCACCGAAATTCATGCAGCGAACGGACACACCATGCTTGATGCCAACCTTGACCCGACAGGACAGATCCTGACCCTGACCACCCCAGACGGCCCTTTGCGCTTTCACGCCATGTGGCTGCGCGACAACGCCTGGGACGACGCCACCCGCGCGCCCGGCAATGGGCAGCGGCTTGTCGCGCTGCGTGACATTCCGGCGGATACGAAAATGTCCGGGGTTGTCGTGAATGGCGGCGCGGTCGATGTGACATTCGTGCCCGAGGGCAAAACCATCACCTATGACGCAAATTGGTTGGCGCAAAACGCCTATGACCGCCCTACCCCGACGCAAAATGGCTGGCTTTCGGCCGAATTAGAGCCTTGGGACGCCCGCCTGATGGGATCCGTTCCGGTTGGTGACTTCGCCGCAATGTCCCAAAACGCGGATGCCCTGCGCGATTGGCTCGCGCTGGTCAACCGCTATGGCTTCGGCAAGCTGGTGAACGGCCCGATCGAGGACGGCGCGCTGTTCAAAGTGGTCGATCTGTTTGGCTATGTGCGTGAAACAAACTACGGCCCGAAATTCGAGGTGCGCACCGAAGTAAATCCCACCAACCTCGCCTTCACCGGGCTGGGGTTACAAGCGCATACCGACAACCCATACCGCGACCCGGTGCCCTCGGTTCAGGTGCTGTATTGCCTTGAAAGCTCGGCGGCGGGTGGTGAAAACATGGTGGTCGACGGGTTTGCAGCCGCCCTGCGTCTGCGCGACGAAAACCCTGACTATTTCACCGTATTATCGTCCTTTTGCGCCCGGTTTGAATATGCGGGTGAAGATGGCGTCTGCCTGCAATCGCGCCGCCCGATGATCGAACTGGCGCCTGATGGTGAAATCATCGCCGTGCGCTTCAACAACCGCTCGCTCGCGGCCGTGACGGACCTGCCGTTTGACCAAATGCAGACCTATTACGCCGCCTATCGCCGGTTTGGCGAAATCATCGACGACCCGGCGATGGAGGTCACTTTCCGGCTGGAACCCGGCGAGGCGTTCGTCGTCGACAACACCCGCGTTTTGCACGCCCGCAAAGCCTATTCCGGCACCGGCACGCGCTGGCTTCAGGGCTGCTATTCCGACAAGGACGGCTTACGCTCGACCTATGCCGCGATGCGCCGCGCAGATATGAAGGAAGCCGCTGAATGAAACCCGACACCCTGACCCCTGACACTATCGTCGACTTCATCGGCAGCATCTTCGACCGTCGTGGCGGCGAGGAATATCTGGGCGAACCCGTCACCATGGCCGAACACATGCTGCAAGGCGCAACCATCGCCGAACAAAATGGCCAGCCCGAGGAAATCATTGTCGGCGCGCTGCTGCATGACATTGGCCATTTCACGTCCGAATTCGGGACCTATCACCCCGACGACACCGAAGACCGTCACCACGAAGACGCGGGCGCCGAGGTGCTGGAGCGGTTTTTTCCCAGCGTCATCACCGATTGCGTGCGGTATCACGTGGCCGCGAAGCGCTATCTCTGCGCCACCAAACCGACCTATTTCGACCGGCTCAGCGAAGCCTCGGTGCATTCGCTGATGCTGCAAGGCGGGCCGATGAGCGATGATGAGGTCGCCGCGTTTGAAAAGAATCCAAACCTGAAGCACATCATCGCGGTGCGCTATCTGGACGATGCAGGCAAACGCGACGACATGCAAACGCCGGATTTTTGGCACTTCGCCCCGATGGTGCAACGGATGGTCGATCGGCACTGCAACTCCGGTTGACCTCCTGCCCTATCACTCTTTTACGCTGGATTAGTGTCTGATTGCGATCTCTCCCACGCTTTTGTCGATGGATTGGCAGGCATACAGGATGCGCGCGCGAAAATGGGTGTCGACGTAATCCGCGTGAAACCGGCTGGGCGCTTTCAGGATCAGTTTTGCGCCCTCTCGCCCCTGCCGGGACAGGCACCGGAACCACGCGTTGAACAAGGCTTGATCCTCTGAATGCAGCAAGGTCTGAACCGTCGACCATTCCGTCCCGTCCGACATATCAGGCGGAGGCGTCTCGGCCCCCCCTGCGCCGCCGCGAGACGCCCCGACCGGCAGCGGCACGACATTGTCATCCTTCACCTCGTCCCGCGTCATGCGTTGTTCGTAATCAGGCCCTATTGCTGCCCAACTGCCCTGAGTGGTGCGCAGAATTTTTTCGATATCGAGGCGATATTCCGTCACCCGTCCCCGCGAACCCTGCCGTTTGACGACCAGCCAGCCCATCGCGCGCAGCTTCGCCATCTCGCGCTTCACGGTGCGCTCGTCGACCGACCACAGCCGCGCAATCTCGCGCTGGCCGACGGTCAATTCATTGCGGACCCAGTTGTACCGCGCCGTGACCAAGGTCATCAGTCGCAACACCAACCGCTGTGGTCCCTTCCCTTCGGCCAAGGCATAAGCGCCCATTGCCGTGAGAAGATCATATTTCAACGACGCCGCATGGCGACCCGTTGCCCTGAGCTGCTGCATACCGCCCCCGGCTTGCCTGTTCCGTCCGCTTTCGCGGTTGCCTCGATCCGGATCTTTGCCCGGAAGTGTTATCAATTGCCGAATCTGACGTTCGGTCTTTGGAAGGCATATTACGTCAAACTCAACGCTTTTGCCAACTCTGTTACGATTTGCGTCCTTGGGTGCGATTCTGTCAAGCCCCCTCTCGTTTTGTGCCCCTAAACCTTTTCAAATCAAAAAAGAAAAAGGGTTTATTGGTATAGGGGGACACCCTGTCTGTCCCCTAATGCAGCATAAATGTCCCCTATTGTGGTTACATCCCACATATTGTGTCCCCTGATTTCGACGAGGATAGGCGCTTTTATGGGAAAATCGTTTAAAAACAATGCTGTCCCCCTGGGGCGGGGTTCTGCCGCTCATTGTTGAATTCCCTTTTGCTTTTTCCGCCAATTCCGCGTAAATCAGAAAGCACATATAATTAGCGTCCTATAAGAGCAGGAGTCAGGATGTTTACCCACGAAGATTTGGCGCAGTTACAGGCACAATCACTGAAGATGCAGGGCTGGATCAGGCAGCAGACCTATTCGCCCGAGATGGAGAAGACGCTGCGCCGGTTCTCATCCTGGGAGGTCGCCGAGCTGATCTTCAAGGTCAACCAATCCACATTGCGTGGACGACTGGCCGCCGACCCTTCCCTGCCCCAAGGGCTGGTCGAAGGCGACGGGCGGCAGCGCTGGTATACGCTGGACGAGATCAACGAGCTGCGCCGACGCATCCGGATCAACCGCAAATCCATGATGCCCAAGCGCCCCGAAGGCAAGCGGGCGATTCGCGCGGCGATTGCCAACTTCAAGGGCGGCGCGGGCAAATCGACCGTCGCGCTGCACTTTGCGCACGCCGCCGCGTTGGATGGCTACCGCGTGCTGTGCGTGGATTTCGACCCGCAGGCGACGCTCAGCCACTCGATGGGGCTGAGCGACGTGGCCGAGGAATACACCGTCTGGGGTGTCATGGCGCGTGACCTTATTCATGAGACCCAGCGGATGAACAGCGCGGTCGCGGGCGCCGAAAGCGGAACCGCCCTGCCCCAGCGAAAGCTGCCTGCCGCGATCACCGATATGGGGCTGTCCGATCTGCGCAACTCGGATTTCATCAAGCCGACATGTTGGCCGACCATCGACATCATCCCAAGCTGCGCCAACGCGGCATTCGTTGAATTTGCGTCTGCCCAATATCGCCACGTGAACCCGGAATGGTCGTTCTTCGCCGCCGTGTCGCGGTTTCTGGATGGGCTGGCGGATGACGCCTATGACATGATCATCTTCGACTGCCCCCCTGCAATCGGTTATCAGTCGATGAACGCGGTGTTTGCGGCCGATGTGCTCTATATTCCGTCGGGTCCCGGCTATTGGGAATATGACAGCACCACATCTTTCATCGGTCAGCTGTCCGAGGCGCTGGAGGATCTGGCGCGCTTCACCAATTCTGTCCCCGCGGGGACAATGTCGCTGCCCAAGGAATTTGCCGATGTGCGCTTCCTGCTCACGCGCTATGAATCCTCCAACGATTTGCACCGTGCGATGCGGACGGCTTTTGGTAAGGTTTTTGGGGAACGATTGGCGGATCACCCGATCGAGATGACGCGCGCTGTGGAGCAATCCGGGCGCTTCCTCAGCTCGATTTACGAAATAGATTACCGCGATATGACGCGGGAAACCTGGCGGCGTGCGCGAGGGTCGTTCGACACCGCGTATGAAGAATTCAGGGACAACCTGCTGACCGCCTGGGACAAGCTGGAGGATAGAGCATGAGCAAACGTCGCGTCTTTGACATCGACTTCCCGGAAGCCGACCCACCCGCAGCCGATCCCGCGCCCGTGACGGAATCCCGACGCGGTCCGATGGCCTCGGCGATTTCGGAAAACTCGGCTGCTTTGGAAGAACGCCAAGCGGTCGAGGCGCAAATTCGGGCCGAAAACGACCGGCTGGCGCATGAGCATGTGCGCCTGAAAAAAGCCGGGTTGATCACTGACATGATCCCGCTGAATGCCATTCGCGCCGACAAGCTGACCCGTGATCGCAAGCCGGGGCGTGATACGGAACTGGACGAGTTGAAAGCCTCGATCCGCGATGTGGGTCTATCCAACCCGATCCGGGTTGAGCAGGTGGGCGAGGGTGTCTTTGAGCTGGTGCAGGGCTTCCGCCGCCTGACGGCGTTCCAAGAGCTTTATGACGAGACGGGTGACGAGGCTTACGCGCGCATCCCCGCGGGGTTGATGGCGCATGGGGAAGAGCTGGAAATGCTCTATCGTCGGATGGTCGATGAAAACCTTGTGCGGCGCGATATCTCGTTTGCGGAAATGGCCGATCTGGCGCGCGGCTATGTGGCTGATCCCGAGACGGCGGCGCAGGATGCTGATCAGGCGCTGACAGCTCTGTTCGGGTCTGTGTCGCGTCAGAAACGAAGCTACATCAAGCATTTCATGACGCTGCTGGATGCCATTGGATCGCACCTGAAATTCCCCGAAGCCATCCCGCGCGCGTTGGGGTTGCAGTTGGAAAAACGGCTGGCGTCTGAACCCGGTGCCCGCGCAAAGGTCAAATCAGCCTTGGCGGCTGCGTTGGTTTCCACGCCGGATGCCGAACTTGAGGTTCTGCGCGAGCAAGCCGCGCCGCTTTCCATCCCCAAGAAAGCTCAGCCCAGCAAGCCCACGGGAGCGGCAAAGACGACGTTCCGGCAGGACGTGAAGGGTGGAACGGTGCGCTGCGCTGCGTCCGAAGGGCGGATCGAAATGCGCATCGCACGCGACTTTTCCAACGTTGATCGTCACCGGCTGGAAGACGCCGTGAAGGCGTTTTTCCGCGAGCTTGACGGCTGATCGGGGCAGGTCGCAGGGCAGGGGGTGTCCCCGCGGGGACAGGTGTGCAGTGTTGATCTGGCTAAGGCGCATTATTGATTAATAATCAAACACTTGTGCAGACTTGCTGCCCAGTTCAGTGCGGCCGCGCCAAGGCCGGGGCCAAGGCCGCCATCAGAGCTGCGAGTCCCATCAGCATCGCGAAACTGACCCGGATTGAGGTGGCATCGGCGATGAACCCAATCACGGGCGGCCCAAGCAGCAACCCGCCATAGCCCAGCGTGGCAAGGCTCGCGACCGCCTTGCCGGGTGACAGCACCGGGTCGCTGGTGGCGCGGCTGAACGCCAGCGGCATGATCACCGCATAGCCGACACCCATCAGGGCGAACCCGATCAAGGTCACCGGATAGCTGGCGACCCCCACCGCCATCCCGACCCCGATGGTGGCGATAATGCCCGCCATCCGCGCGGTGCGCACAGGGCCGATCCGGTGGGTGACACGGTCGCCGCCCAGACGCATGATCACCATCGCGACGGAAAAGACGGCGTATCCGATGGCCGCCGATGCCTCGGTGACGCCTGTGGTGGTCATCAGAAAGATCGCGCCCCAATCCGCCATCGCCCCTTCGCCCAGCGACGCGCACATGGCGATCAGCCCGACCAACAGCATTGATCCCTTTGGAAGGCTGAACAAAGGTGCGTGAGCGGCGCTGGAAGGCGGCTTAGGCGCCCATAGTGGGGATTTGGAGGGCGGAGCTGCCAGCCACAAGCTGACAGCCGCCACAACGCCGATCACAATCGCTGCGTGGGCCAACAGCGGCAAGCCCAGTTTGATCGCGCCATATCCCGACGCCGCGCCGATCCCGGCACCCACCGACCACGAGGCATGGAAGCGCGACATCATCGGGCGGGGCAGGTGGCGTTCGACTGCGCCCGCCCAAGAATTCATCGCCACATCCATCGCACCATGTGTGGCCCCAAAGAAGAACAACGCCCCCGCCAGCGTCGCAACGCTTGGCGCAAGCCCGATCCCAAGGATCGACAGCGCGTGTATGGCCGCGATCCAGACAGTTGTGCGCGCAGCACCGTGGCGATCCACCCAGCGACCCGCCAAGGGAAACGCAGCAATCGCCCCACCGCCCATCAAAAGCAACAACATCCCAAGTGCGCCGGGATCCAGTGACAGCTTGGCGGACACGGTCGGAATGCGCGACGCCCAAACGCCAAACAGCGCGCCGTTCAGAACGAACATGACGATCACAGCGTTGCGCGCGGCGTGGATGGCCGGGGCAGGGGGAGTGGACATGGGAAACCTCGGATCGGTCAGGGGTCAGGGTTTTAATGCCTCGAATTAGACACTATTCCAGCCTAAATGACCGTTTACACTTTCGACTTTAGGGTTGGCGTGGCGGGGTTGGTGATTTCGACGGTGGCGTGTTCGATGTTGAATGCCTCGCGCAGGTGGGTCTTGACGGTGGTTTTGACCTCTTGCGGGTCAGCGTGAAGGGTGGGCGTGACCTCCATCGTGACCATCGGGCGTTCCTGCGTGACGGACCAGGCATGGATGTGTGAAACGCCCGCGACCCCGTTCAGCGCTTCCAGATCGGCCGCAACCTTGCGCCGGTCAAACCCTTCTGGCGCGGCTTCAAGCAGAATATGCCCGCTTTCGCGCACGACGTGCCACGCAGCCCGAAGGATAATCAGCGCAACAAGCACCGACAGGATCGGGTCAATCGGCGTCCACCCGGTCGCAAGAATCACCAGCGCCGCCACAATCGCCGCGACCGAGCCAAGCAGGTCGCCCGCAACATGCAACGCCGCCGCGCGCACGTTCAGGTTATCCGAAGCACTCCGCGTCAGGACAAGAAAGGCGACGATATTCACCAACAGCCCCAGAACGGCGATGATCAGCATCGTGCCGCCCAGCACTTCGACAGGGTTGTTCAGGCGGTGGATGGCCTCCCACGTGATCCACGCGGCGATGACAAACAGCGACAGACCGTTGACGAACGCCGCCAGCACCGAAAACCGATCAAACCCATAGGTGCGTTGCCAATCGGCAGGCCGTCGCGCCAGCCGAAATGCAAACCATGCCAGCATGAGCGACGCAAAATCGGTCAGCATATGGCCCGCGTCGGCAATCAACGCCAGCGAGCCTGACAGAAGCCCGCCCACCAGTTCGGCGATCATGAAACCTCCGGTCAGGGCGGCGGCGATCGCGATCTTGCGTTCGTTTTTCGGGATGTGATCATGGTCGGAGTGGGTCATGGGCGTCCTTTAGCATCGTTGATGGTGACCAGCGTTGGTGCCTTGGCCCGTTGTGTTCCGTGCATCCTGCGGCCTTTGCTGGCCAAGATCAATACGACGCCCGGCGTGATGCTCTAACCATCGCCTGCTGTGTTTTAGGGCTTAGAAAAAATAAAAAATTTCAAAGGGTTGAGGGGGTCGTGCGGGTTTGGTGGGTGTCCTCGTGCCGGCCGGGGTGATCTGGGCGGGCGCGTTCCTCGCGCCAAAGTTGACCTGTGGGCAATTACCCACATCTGCCAGTTATTGTGCCCCGGATGTAAACAATCGGAAATCCGACTGTTGTCTGGTGATTCATTATTGATTAACAATTTCTTAATTGAGCAGGGATCGCAAGAATTCCAACATGCCGAGCGCGTCGTATTGAGGTTGTAACCAGATGATCGAGTATCGCAACAGTCGAGCAAAAAAACTGATCACACCAATTATACGCGCCGCAGCCGCAGTCAAAACCGCTGTGCTGGCGATCTTCATGGTCGCGTCTTTTGCGGCCGAAGCGAATGCGTCCGACTTCACGCTGACATCTGTTCCGAACAATTTCACCGCTATTCTTGAAGACGGCAACGGCAACTCGATCACAGTCACTGTTTCACCGCAAAACACGTCTTGCGCCAGCATTAGCGGTGCTGGCCGCATCACGCTGTTTCCCAGTCAGAACCGCTCCGCCTGTAACCGTTCCGCGATTATGACCTATACGACGAATGGGTTTCTGCTGGATCGGGCTGTCTTCGAAGACATCGACGATATGGACGGCACCGCGCCACGGGATTCCTTTGCAGCAAACGTGCCGGGAACATGGACTTCACCTACCATCGAGATTTACCCGCTGGTCGGACCGCGCCCCCCTTGGCTGTCAGCCGCCGAAGATCAGCGCGGCCGATTGATCGCCTCGGGCGCCGTCGGAAGCTTCTTGGCAAACGCCAGCGGTAATAACCCGACAAATGAGTCTGCGACTTTCACGTTGGATACGCCGGCCACATCTTTCTCGATCATCATGGATGATGTTCAGGGTGCACGAAATGCGCGTGTTCAATTTTCGCTCGCGTCCATCACCGTCGATATTTCACCTGAGCTTACACTTGAGAAGGTTGTTGATAACTCGCTTGGCGGGTCCGCTGTGCCGGGTGACTTCACCTTGTCTTACACAAACGGCAGCACAGCATCCGGCAGCGGTGTCACCGGGTCTGCCGCTGTCACCGATGTCACGGTGCCGGTTGGCACATACACGATTTCAGAAACCGATGACCCGAACTATGCCTTAACGGCCACCTGTTCGGGCGGGGCGGACAGCAATCCGCTGGATGGTCTGGCTTTGGGGGATGCTGAGGATGTGACCTGCGTTCTGACCAACACCTTTGTTCCCGCCCCCGCGCTGGAGGTGACCAAGACCGTCCCGGCGACCAATCTGTCAAACCCACCATCGGTGGGTGACACGATTGCCTATCAGGTTGTGGTTGAGAATACCGGCAACGTGGACATCTCGGGTGTGGCGCCCGTCGATACCGGCCCGACCTTTAACGGAAGCGCCCATGCAGGTGCCGACCTGATCTGGGTGGCGGGCGGCAGCACGACGCTGGCACCGGGCGATACGACCACGTACACGGCGACCTATACCTTGGTGGCGGCAGATGTGGCGGCGCTGACCAGCGCGGCCGATCCGACGAACGCAATAGCCAACAGCGCGACCGCAACCGGCACGCCTGCGAACGGAACGCTCCCCCCCGTGACGCCCAGCACGGCCACGACCGGATACAGCGCCGCGCCGGGTTTGAGTGTTGCCAAGTCCGTGCCAGCCACCAACCTGTCGACACCGCCAACGGCGGGCGACACGATTGACTATCAGGTGGTGATCACCAACAGCGGCAACGTGGATGTGTCTGGCGTGGCCCCGATTGATACCGGCCCGACCATTGACGGCAGCGCCCATGCGGGTGCCGACCTGATCTGGACAACCAGTGACAGCACGACGCTGGCACCCGGCGCCTCGGCCACGTTCACGGCGACCTATACTTTGGTGGCGGCAGATGTGACCGCGCTGACCGCCTCAGCGGATCCGACCAGCGCGATTGCCAACAGCGCAAGTGCGACCGGCACGCCGACCTCTGGCAGTTTGCCGCCGGTAACGCCAAGCACAGCGACGACAGGTTACACCGCAGCCCCCGGTATGAGCGTGGCAAAAAGTGTCGCTGCCAACAACCTGTCCACCCCACCCGTTGCGGGCGACACGATTGAATATGAGGTGGTCGTCACCAACACCGGCAACGTAAACATCGACGGGGCAACGCCGGTCGATACCGGGCCGACCTTTGACGGCAATGCTCATGCCGGGACGGATCTGTTCTGGTTTACGGTTGGCAGCACGACGCTGGTGCCGGGCCAGGCCAAGACCTACTTCGCGACCTATACGCTTGTGGCCGCCGATGTCGCTGCGTTGACCAGCGCAGCAGACCCGACCAATGCGATTGCCAACAGCGCAACGGGCACCGGCACGCCGACCTCTGGCACCTTGCCTCCGGTGACGCCCAGCACCGCGACGACCGGCTACACCGCCGCGCCGGAGTTGAGCGTTGCGAAGTCCGTGCCTGCCACCAACCTGTCCAACCCGCCTGCGATTGGCGACACGGTCGACTATCAGGTCGTTGTGACGAACAGCGGCAATGTGGATATCTCGGGCGTGGCCCCTGTGGATACGGGGCCGACCTTTGACGGTGCCGCCCATGCGGGCGCTGATCTGGTTTGGACGACCAGCGACAGCGCGACGCTGGCCCCCGCAGGCACCGCGACCTTCACCGCGACCTATACTCTGGTCGCGGCGGATGTGGTGGCGCTGACCACGGCGGCGGATACGGCGACGGCGATTGCCAACAGCGCAACCGCAACCGGCACGCCGGTCAGTGGCAGCTTGCCTCCCGTTACGCCCGGCACGGCGACCACGGGTTATACCGCAGCGCCCGGCATCAATGTCGAGAAGACCGCGAATACCTCTGGGTTCAGCACGCCGGTCACAGCGGGCGATCAGATCGTCTTTACCATTCAGGTCGCCAATACGGGCAACACCGCGCTGACCAATGTGTCGCTGAATGACAGTCTAACCCGGCGCGATGGCGCGACGCTGACCTTGTCGGTTCCCGGTACGCCCAGCTCCGGCGATGGGGGTGTGCCTGGCACGCTCGATATCGGCGAGACGTGGGAATATCAGGCGACTTATACGCTGGTGCAGGATGACATCAACGCGGGAGGGGTTGAAAACACCGTGACCGGCACGGCGGATGTGCCGGGTGGCGGGACCGTGTCGGATGTCTCGGACGATGGCGATGATGGGGACGGCAACACCACCGACGACCCGACCGAAGTGTATATTGCGGCAACGCCAACGATCACCCTGGCGAAAAGCCTTGCCGCTGGCAGCCCCAACCCGTTTGATACGGTCGGGCAGGTGCTGGCCTATGAATTTCTTGTCACCAACACCGGCAATGTGTCGATCACCGCGCCGGTCGCAATTGACGACCCCCTGATCGCAGGGCAGGGCACGGGACCTGTCAGTTGCCCAACCGGACCGATCTTGCCGACCGCCAGCATCACCTGCACCGGCAGCTATCAGGTCACACAAGACGATCTGAACGCAGGGCAGGTCGTGAACGCGGCCACCGCAAGTGTCACCCAGCCGGTTGTGCCGGTAACCCCCGGCGGGCCAACATCAGTGACCGCGACCGATGGGCCGTCCGGTGTGACAGTTCCGGCCGACACGACGCCATCCATCAGCTTTGGCAAGGCGTTGGCATCCTCATCAGCCCTGACCTATGCGGCGGTTGGCGATCAACTGACATATGAATTCACCGTCACCAATGACGGCAACATCACTTTGGATGGGCCGTTCACCGTGGATGACGACCAGATCGGCAATGGTCTGGCCTGCGGCACCGGCCCGCTTTTGCCCGGCGCAAACGTGACCTGCACCCATGTCTGGACCGCCGCGCAGGAGGATCTGGACGCGGGATCAGTGACCAATATCGCGTCCGCTGCGACAACGCAGGGTGGCAGCCCGGTTCAGTCGCCAACCGACACGCTGACGGTCAATGCCTCGACCAGCCCCGCGCTAACGGTTGACAAAACGCTGCTATCCGCCACGCCGGACGTGTTCGATGAAGGCACCGTGCTGAGCTATCAGTTCGAGGTGACGAACACCGGCAACGTCACCATCGACGGGCCAATCACCATCACCGACAACAAGGCTACGGGCATCACCTGTGCGCCGTTGACGAATGGAGAATTGCTGCCCACCGAAAACGTCATCTGCACCGGTTCCTATACGATGGTTGCGGGCGATGTGGGCTTTGGGTCCGTCACCAACGTCGCCACCGCGACGGGTGATTATAACGGCACCCCCGTCACCTCGCCGTCTGATGATGCGATTTATCCGGTCAGCGCGACGCCTGCCATCTCGTTGACCAAGGACAGTGACCCGACCGATGTGACCTTTGCGGCAGCGGGCGACGTGATTACCTATTCTTATGAAATCACCAACGGTCCGACCGTCGCCCTGTCGGAAGACATCTCGATTGATGATGACAAGATCGGCGCGCCTTTCGTGTGTTACGATGCGTCGGTCAGTGGTGTGTTTGGGGTGAATGAAACCGCGACCTGTACCGCGCAGTATACCGTCACCCAAGCTGACGTGGACGCGGGCGAGGTGACGAACATCGCCGTCGGGTCGACCACTTTCGCGCCGGGCACGCCGGATGAAACGCTGGTGTTGTCGGGGCAGGCGACCAAGACCGTCCCGGCAGATACCGATCCGTCGCTGTCGATTGCCAAGACCATCTCGAACGGCCCGCAACCTGCCGCCGCGGGTGATGTGATCGAATTCACCATCACCGCGACCAATGACGGCAACCAGACCATCGCAAACGCGGCAGTGAGCGACCCGGATGTGGCCGCGCTGACCTGCACCCATCTTGGGTCGACCGTCACCGGGCCTGTGACCCTGTTGCCGACCGAGACGATCACATGCGTTGGTGACTATACCGTGACGCAAGGCGACATTGATGCGCAAAGCAAGATCAACATCGCAAACGTGTCTGGCACCGATCCCACCGGGGCGACGGTGTCGGTCGACGGGCAGGTGACTGTTGCACTGGTGGACAATACCGCAGCGCTTGAGTTGGAAAAAACCGTCACGCCCGCAGTGGCCCCCGGCACGCCGGTGTTCACGCAGGCAGGCGATACCGTCACCTTCTCGGTTCTGGCGCGCAACACGGGCAACGTGTCGCTGGAAAATGTGGTGATCACCGATGACCTTCCCGTGACGCCCACAAGCTGCACGGTGGGCGATCTAGCCGTCGGGCAGGCGCTGACCGTTTGCACCTTCACCTATACCGTGACGCAAGATGACGTGGATGCCGTGAACGGAGCGGCCCCGGCCTATGGCGGGTTCACCAACATCGCGCGCGCCACGGCCAATGACGTGACACCCGATGCCACGCCGATCACTGCGCAAGACGACGTGTTCGTGCGCGGCCCGGATCAAGCGCCCAGCTTCTCGCTTGCCAAATCGGCAGATGCGGCGCAGATCGCATCCGTTGGGCAGGTGGTTAATTACAGCTATCTGGTGACCAACACGGGCAATATCACGCTGACCGCCTTGCCGGTCGTGGCGGACGACAAGATCGCCAGCGTGACGTGTCCCGCGCTGCCGGGAGGCGAACTTGCACCAGGTGACGATCTGACCTGCACCGGCAGTTATACAGTGACGCAGGCCGACCTGAACGCAGGCAGCCTGACCAATATTGCGCGCGTCTCCTCGCCCGAGGTGCCGCTGCCTGCCTCGCCGGGGCCAGAGACGGACACCGTGACCTTGCCCGCCAACCGCACTGCGTCGGTGGATTTCGCAAAAACGGCCTCGATCACGTCAGGCGCGGCTGTTGGCGATGTGATCACCTATACCTATAGCGCGACCAACACCGGCAATGTGACGCTGACCGATGTGGCGGTCAGCGACCAGCACACCAGCGCGGCTGGCACCGTGGCGCTGAGCGTCGGTGGAGACGCGATTGATACGGATGTCGCACCCGCTGGAGACAGCACGGATGCCGCCCCCAATGGCAGCTGGGATACCCTTGCGCCGGGCGACAGCATCACCTTTACGGCCAGCTATACGGTCACGCAGGATGACGTGAACCAGCAGGGATCGCTGGACAACACGGCGAGCTTGGCGGCCACACCGCCTGCAGGGCTTCCCCCTGTTGACGAAACCGACGGGCTGTCGATCCCGGTCACCGCCCCGACGCCGGGGATCACCGCGCTGAAGACGCTGGCGACCGGTGGGTTGTCTTCGCCCCCCGTGGCGGGCGAGACACTGGACTTCACCATCACCGTCACCAACTCGGGCAATCAGGATCTGAGCAATATCAGCCTGATCGACGTGTTCCAACGGCTTGACGGATCGACCATCACCCCCGCCGCCCCGCCGCAATATGTCAGTGGCGATGTTGGCACGGCCAATGTGTTGGATGTGGGCGAGGCATGGACCTATTCCTTCCAACACGTTCTGACGCAGGCGGATATCGACGCAGGTGGCGTTAGCAACCAAGCCACCGCGCGCGGCCAGTCGCCCAGCAATGCGCTGGTGTCGGATGCGTCCGACGACGGCAACCCGGCCAATGGAGATGACAACCCGACCGTCTTGCCAATCGCCGTGACACCGGGGATCGAGGGGCAGAAAACCCTGTCTTCCGGCACTGGCGTGGTCGGCAGTCAGCTCGTCTTCCTGATCGAAGTGACGAACACCGGCAACGTGACGCTGACCAGCACCGGCATTCAGTCCGACACGCTGACGCGGGTGGACGGCACACCGCTGACGCCCTCGGCCCCGACGTTTGTCGGGTCAACGCAAGGGTCCGGCGCAGGCACTCTGTTGCCCGGCGAGGTTGCCAGCTACGAGGTTCGCTATACGCTGATCCAAGAGGATATTGACGGCGGCGGCGTGCGCAACAGCGCGACCGTCACCGGCACCCCGTCCAGTGGCGTGCCGATCACTGATGTGTCCGATGACGGTGACGACGGTGACGGCAACACCACCAATGACCCGACCGAGGTTTTGATCACGCAAACCCCGGCGCTGTCGATGGTCAAGATGGTTGGGGCGGGATCGTCCAACCCCTATGACACGGTCGGCCAGCTGATCAACTATGACTTCGTGGTCACCAATGATGGCAATGTCACCCTGACCGACCCGATCACCATCGCGGATGATTTGATCGACGGGGCGGGGGGCAGTGTCACCTGTGATCCGCTGCCAGCCGGTGGGTTGATCCCGACTGCGACGCTCAATTGTGCCGGGTCTTACACGGTGACGCAGGACGATATCGACAACGGGTCGGTGACCAATACGGCAACGGCCTCCAGCGGGGCGACGATATCGGCACCTGACAGCGTGACGGTGCCTGCCGGCCAGACTGATGCGCTGACCCTTCTGAAAGTGGCTGATCCGATCGCTGGTCCTGCCTTCTTTGTCGGCGCCACGGCGAGCTATACCTATACCCTGACCAACACGGGCAACACGACGCAGGTTGGGCCGTTCAGCATCAGCGACAACCTGATTGCCCCCGCCAACATCACCTGTCCTGTCCCTGCGGGGAACGAGCTTGCGCCGGGGGATGACCTGGTCTGCACCGCGACCTATATCATCACCTCGACCGATGTATTCCTGGGTGTGGTGACCAACCTTGCGACGGGCAGTTCGTCGACCACGACCTCGCCCCTGACGTCTGAAAGCATTCCCGACCAGGGCGTCGCGGCCTTGTCGATCGACAAGCAACTGGTCGCAGGTTCCGACTTCTCAGAGGTTGGTGAT
This sequence comes from Aliiroseovarius sp. S1339, assembly GCF_023195695.1. Classification (GTDB taxonomy): domain Bacteria; phylum Pseudomonadota; class Alphaproteobacteria; order Rhodobacterales; family Rhodobacteraceae; genus Aliiroseovarius. The sequence continues at coordinate 78,488 of NZ_JALPQG010000010.1, forward strand.
GTGATCGGCTATCAGTTCGTGGTGACCAACAGCGGCACCCGGACCCTGATCGAACCGATCATTGTGCGCGACAGCATTCTGGGCGACATCACCTGCTGGACGCCAAACCCGCCCACCGACCCCGATTTCCAAGTTGGGGAAGAGGCGATCTGCACCGGTGACTACGTCGTGACGCAGCCCGATCTGGATCGTGGTTTCGTCTTTAACGAGGCTTACGCCGAAACGACCTATGGCCCTGGTGACACACCGGTGGTCAGCCCGCCGGACAGTGTGACGGTGGATGGCGACCTGGTGCCCGATCTGACGCTGACCAAAACGGCGGCAACCTTGCCGGTGACGGCGGTTGGGCAGTCGCTGACCTATACGCTGATCGCCGAGAACACTGGCAACCAAACCCTGACGAATGTATCGATCTCCGATCCGTTCGTGCCCGGCCTTCCCTGCACGACAGCAACACTGGCGCGTGGAACAACGCTGCAATGCACCTTCCCCTATACGGTCACGCAGGCGGATATCGACAGCGGCACCCTGTCAAACCGCGCTGATGTCACGGCGCAGAACCCGCAAGGCGCGCCAGTGACCACCTTTGCGACGCTGGATATTCCGATGCCCGCCGCCGCCCCGGCGATAGAGCTGACCAAGGTCGCCTCGCCCTCGCCCTTTGGTGCGGCTGGCAGCACGCTGACCTATCAACTGTCAGTCACCAACACCGGCAATGTGACCCTGTCCAATGTCGAAGTGACCGACCCGATGGGCGGTGGCCAGATTTGCACGATCGCCTCGATTGCGCCGGGCGCGACGACGGGCGGGTGCAGCTTTGATGTGACCGTCACCCAAGACATGGTCGATGCGGGCGAGGTTGTGAACAACGCTTCGACCACTGCGACCGATCCGTTCAACACCCCGGTAACTGACATGGTCGAGTTGACGACCCCCGGCCCGGCCCGCGGCCCCGCGCTTGAGGCGACGAAGGTCGTTCTGGGCGGGCAGTCGGTGGTTGGCGGGCTGGTGGATTACAGCCTGTCGGTGGCGAACACCGGCAACGTCACGCTGCGCAATGTGAATGTCGTGGACCAGATGCAGTCGCTTCTGGGTGCGGTCACTGCGTTGGATGCGCCCTTTGCGCTGGACCCGGCCAGCGATCTGGACAGCGACGGTGAATTGGATGTGGGCGAGGTCTGGACCTACACCGCCTCGGTCACGCTGCGCCAGATTGATCTGAACCATGCAGGCCTGTCTAACCAGGTCACCGTCACCGCCGATGGTCCCGCAGGCAGCGGGCAGGCGACGGATGTGTCTGATGATGGCGATGACAGCGACGGCAACACGGTCGATGATCCAACCATCTTCGATGTGGTCGTGGACCCGCAACTGACTGTTGTGAAAGCCGTTTTGACCCCCGGCACACGCGCGGGCGATCAGGTGGTGTTCGAGATTACGGCGACCAACACCGGCAACCAGGACCTGACCGACCTGAGCGTGAGCGACACGCTTCTGCGCGCCGATGGCACGCCGATCCCGGCCACCGCCACGCCACTGTCTGTGCCCGCGACGCTATCGCCAACCGAGGACGCGGTTTGGCGCGTGACCCACACGCTGACCCAAGCGGATGTGGACGCAGGCGGGTTGCGCAACAGCGCGGTGGTCAGCGGCCTGTCGCCCGACAACTCTCCGGTCAGCGACCTGTCAGCCGACGATGATCCGCTTGACGGCAATAACACCGACGACCCGACCGAAATGCTGATCGCACCCGCACCGGGGATGGAGGTCATCAAGCGTGAAGTCTCCGCCGGAACAGCGGCAGGTGAGTCCGTTGTTTACGAGGTGACGGTTGAAAACACCGGTAACGTGACGCTGACGGGTATCGCGCTGGCGGACCAACTGACCGCCATTGATGGGACCGACCCGCGCGCCCTGACGCCGGTCTTCACCGGCGCGGATGGCACGCCGCCGTCACCGGCTGGCACATTGCTGCCGGGCGAGACCGCGACCTATGACGTGTCCCATGTTCTGTCGCAGGATGACGTGAACAAGGGCGGGGTGATCAACGTGATCACCGCAAGCGCCGCAACGCCACTTGGCGGATCGACCTCGGATGTGTCCGATGATGACGGGGTAGGGACGGATGACCCGACCGTCACACCGATCGCCGCCGCACCCGCGCTGGATGTGACGAAAACCGCCGGAGCGCCCTCGCGCCTGTTCCACACGGTTGAGCAATCGACCTTCACCATCACCGTCACGAACACCGGCAACATCACCCAGACGGGCATTCAGGTGGTGGACGATCTGGTGACGTTCCTTGCGCCTGCAACGCTGTTGTCTGCCGACTATCCGGTCACGACCACAGCGGCGGATTTCACCAACGGCACCGCCAGCGCAACCTTTGATGGGGTCGGCGACACAGCCCTTCTGTCCGGCGATCCGACGCTGGAGCCGGGCGAAACCGGCACGATCACCATCACCATGGTCTATTCCACCGCAAACGGCTTCCCGACTGCGCCGAACACGGCCAGTGCGACCTCGACCCAGTTGACCACGCCCAGCATCGGGCAGGGACCGCTGACGCCGAATGACAATGATGGCGATGGCACCCCGGATTATCAGGATTTCGACCCGACCGGCTATTTCTATTGCGAACAGGATGGGTCTGTTCTGACAGGCGGTCAGGTTAGTATCTCGGGTGGCGGATTCACACAAACAGGTGTGGGGACCAACGGGCCGATTGTCGTCACCGATGACGGAACGGACGGGTTCTATCAGTTCTTTGTCACCGCGCCGGGGACATACACGCTGGCGGTGACCTATCCGCCGATTGGCACGCCGTCAACGACGCGCACGCCCGGCGGAACGCTGGATATGACCACGCTGTTGCCAGCCAACCCGGCGCTGATCGGGTCGGGGACGACCCCGGATGGATCGACGCTGACGGACTATACGGCGGGCGGAAACCCGTTCTATTTCACCTTCGACATCGAAGCGGGCGACCCAGAGGTTCTGAACAACAACATCCCGTTGATGGATTGCCGCCCCAGCGTGCCGATCGTCGCCACCAAGTCGGCAGACCGCGACACTGCGGTGTTCGGCGAGAGTGTGAATTTCACCCTGACGTTTGAGAACATGTCTGGCGCAACCTTCCGCGACACGCGTCTGGTGGACGAATTACCGCCGGGCTTGCTGTATACCCCCGGCACCGCACGGGTGAACGACGCGGCGGTGGAGCCGAACGTGACTGGCCGCCAGTTGCGCTGGATCGAAACACTCAGCGCGTCAGAGAAGGTGACGATCACCTTTGCCGCCCGCATTGCATCGCGCGGCAACTTCGGCACGCTGACCAACCGCACATGGGCGCAGGATGCGAACGGAAACGTGCTGTCGAATGTCGCAATGGCCGATATCGAAATCCGGCCTGAACATGTGTTCGATTGCTCGGATGTGATCGGCAAGGTGTTCGACGACAAGAACCGCAATGGTTATCAGGATGGGCCCGGCACGTTGCCCGAGGCGATCCTTGACGACAACATCTATGACGGCAGCAAAGGCAAGCTTGCCCCGACAATTGAACGCCCCAACACGACCGAGCCGGGCTTGCCCGACGTGCGTCTGGTGTCGCCCAATGGCACGATCATCACGACCGATGATTATGGCCGCTTCTCGGTCCCCTGTGCAGCACTTCCCCGCACGATCGGGTCGAACTTCATGCTGAAGCTCGACAAGCGCAGCTTGCCCACGGGCTATCGCGTTACCACGGAAAACCCGCGGGTGATCCGCCTGACACCGGGCAAGATTGCCAAGCTGAATTTCGGTGCCGCGATTGGCAATGTGGTCGATATCGATCTGACCCGTGCAGCCTTCGCCAACGGAACGACGCAGCCAAGCGCGGGGCTTGGGCAAGCTCTGAGCGCACTGGTCAACCAGATCAGTGACAAAGAGACAGCGATCGAGCTGACTTATGTGCTTGGCGCGGGCGAAGATGCGGCCACGGGACGCGCACGTCTGAGGGCCGTCAAGCAGGTGCTTGAACGCCAGTGGCACGGAAAATATCGCCTTGATGTGGGCACCAATGTGGTGCGCAAACAATGAGCGCGGTGAGGTATAAGATGATGTATCGATTGACCAAATTCACCTTGGCTTGCGGCGCTTTTGTGCTGGCGCTGATTGGAACTGCACGCGCGCAGGACGGGTTCAGCATCACCATCAACGACGAACAATTCGCAGGCGATCCGGCGGTGCAATCTGCGACCCGAAAGATTGACCAGTCGCTTGCCGCCGCCGATGTGCAGGTCAAGTTCGACGGGCTTGGTGTGGTGCCGCGCCTGACGCTTCTGGTGCTGAACGAAACACCGCCCAAAGCTGGTGAAACCGTCGCGGTGCGCAGCGAGCTGAACTATCCGGCTTTTGTGACCCGTGCCGAGCTGCGGGTGATTGACCCGCGCGCCTTGGGTGGCGCACGCACGGTTCTGGTGGCGCCGATCGCCCCCAATGGGGATGCGCGCTTCACCATGCCGGACGGACGCGATCTTCTGGTCGTGCACCGCGTTTATGACCAGTTCGGACGCTTCGATGAAACCAATCCGATCAACATTGCGCCGCTGTCCGACGGCAGCGCGGAAACCACCGAAGCCGAGGCGGGCGTGGACAATGCCGCGCGCCGCCGCATACCCGTGCGTGGCGGTGCCGTGACCGTCAGCGGCAGCAGCGTTGCCCCCGGTGCCACGGTCCAAACCCTTGGCGAACAAGTCAAAGCCGACCGTTCGGGCAGCTTCGTCATTCAGCGTATCCTGCCCCCCGGTGACCACCCGGTCGGCGTGCGTGTTGCAGGGGCTGCACCGGCGTATATCGAACGCGAAATCTCGATCCCCAACACCGAATGGTTTGGGACGGGGCTGATTGACCTGACCTTCGGGCGCAAGCTTCAGGGTGGGGTAGGGGCCGCAGGTGGCTCGTTTGATCGCGACTATGGCTATGGGCGGATCGCGGGCTATGTCACCGGCAAGACCGCGACCGGTTGGGATGTGACGGCGCGGATCGACACCGGCGAAGACGAGTTCAAGAACCTGTTCAGCGGGCTGGACAAGAAAGACCCGCAATCGCGTTTACGCCGGATGCTGATCGAAGACGGCTATCCGACCTATGGCGATGACAGCACGCTGATCGACGGTGCGCCGTCGGATGGCAAGATTTACCTGAAACTGGCCAAGGATGGCAGCCACATCCTGTGGGGCAATTACAAAAGCCAGATCGAAAACAGCACCTATCTGCGCAATGAACGCACGCTGTATGGCGCGCAGGCGCTGTATCGGTCGCAGGCGCAAACCCGCAACGGCGAAAGCCGTCTGGCCGCCGAAATCTATGCCGCCAGCCCTGATCGTCTGCCGGGACGCGAGTATTTCGACGGCACCGGTGGGTCGATCTATTTTCTGACGCGCGATGATCTGACGCTTGGGTCCGAAACCGTCTCGGTCGAACTGCGCGACAAACGCACGGGGCGGGTGATCGCCACGACGCAGCTTGTCTATGGCGTGGATTACGAGATTGATTATAGCCAGGGCGTCGTCACCCTTTCTGCGCCCCTGAGCGGTTTTGGAACGTCAAGAAATCTGATCACGGAACCGGGCGGCGATCAGGTTCTGCGCCTTGCTGTGCAATATGAATACACCCCCAGCGCAACTGAGATCGACGGCGTTTCTTATGGTGGCCGGGTGGAAAACTGGGTCAGCGACAACGTGCGCGTAGGCCTGACCGGCATGGTCGAACAGACCGATATTGCCGACCAAACCGCGATTGGTGGCGATGTGCGTCTGCAATTCGGCGAAGACAGCTTTGTCGAGGTCGAATACGCCGAAACCAAGGGACCGGGTTTTGGCTCGTCGATCAGCTCGGACGGTGGGTTGATCGTGACGACCTCGACCACCGCTGGCACCGTGGGCGGCACCGGCGAGGCATGGCGCCTGCGCGGACAGGCCGAGTTTGCCGATCTGGGTGTGGATATGCCCGGCCGCGCAACCGGCTATTATGAAAAACGCAGCGCGGGCTTTTCGACGCTGGACTACCAGATCGTCAATGACGAAGAGCTTTGGGGCGTCACGCTGGAGGTTGAACCGACCGAACGGCTGGCCTTCCGCCTTTACGCTGATGACTACAAGGACAGCACCGGCAAGACATTGACCGAGGTCGGGGCAGAGCTGACCTTCAAGGCAACCGAGCGGATAACGCTGGATTTCGGGGTCGAGCATTTGGATCAAGTCACCCCCGGTGGCGATGCGGATGAAACCGGAACGCGCACCGATGCGGCGGTGCGTCTGACCTATAAGGTCAGTGATGACTTCAGCTGGCATATATTTGGCCAGCATACGTTAAACCGCGCGGGCGGGCTTTTGCGCAATGACCGGTACGGCGCCGGGGCCAGCCTGCGCTTTGCGGAAAACTGGACGGTCGAAGGCGAAGTGTCCGACGGCACCCTTGGCATCGGCGGCAAACTGTTGCTGACCTACCAAAGCGATGGCTATGACAGCGCCTATTTCGGCTATGAGCTTGACCCCGGGCGAGAGTTGACAGGCATTGATCTGAACGGCTCCGACAGCGGGCGGTTCGTGCTTGGCGGCAAGCGTCAGGTCAGCGATTCAGTCAAGCTTTACGGAGAAAATACCTATGACATCTTTGGCCGTCACCGGTCACTGGTCAGCGCGTATGGCGTCGAATACGCCTATGACGAAGCGCTCAGCTTTTCGGCGGGGTTCGAGACGGGTCGCATAAATGACAGGACCGAAGGCGACTATGACCGCAATGCCTATTCCGTGGGCGTGCTGTATGACGACGGCAACGCGCTGAGCTTTGCGGCCAAGGCGGAATTCCGTCGCGACCGGGGCGTCAGCGCGGGCACGATCCGCGATGCGGACGCGTGGCGCGTTGCGGCGTCGGGGCAATACAAGTTTAACGAAAGCCACCGTCTGGTCTTCTCAGCCGACCATACCAATGTGGACAGCGTCAGCCCCACGCTGGACAATGGCGTCTATACCGATGCGGTGCTCGGCTATGCGTTCAGACCGGTGGATCATGACCGGCTGAACATGCTGTTCCAGTATCGCTATTTCCACGATTCGCTTGGGCAGATCGTTGACCAGACCGGTGAACGCGGTCAGCGTCAGGAAAGCCATATTCTGTCGCTAGATGTGGAATATGACCTGAACCGGTTCTGGACGATCGGCGGCAAGTTGGGGCTGCGCAAGTCGGTGTCATCACCCAGTGCAGGCGTCGCCTTTCAGCAAAACGATGCAGGTCTGGCGGTCGTGAACGCCCGCTATCACCTTGTGCACAAATGGGACCTGTTGTTCGAAGCCCGCCATCTGGAAGCCAAGCAAGCGGGCCTGTCGGAAACCGCATTCCTTGGGGCCGTCTATCGTCAAATCGGGGACAACGCCAAGATTGGTGTCGGGTATAATTTCGGCAGTTTCAGTGACGATCTGACCGACCTGACCTTCGACGACGAAGGCGTGTTCATCAATGTGATCGCCAAGTTCTGAACGCAGAAGACAATAGGGAACCCTCGGTCGTGATCAAAGTCGGTTTCATTGGATTTGGCGCGATTGCGCAATATGTGGCGCAAAAATTGCCGGAAATCGATGGCGAGATTGCATTCGTCATCGTGCGGCCGGGACGCGAAGATGCCGCAAAACAAGCGATGGGCGCAGGGATAGAGACGCTGACCTCACTTTCAGACGCGCGCGCAGATGTGGTGGTTGATTGCGCAGGGCACGCAGGTTTGCGCGAGCACGGTGCCGAGATTTTGCGCGCCGGTATTCCGCTTGTGACCGTGTCCATCGGTGCGCTTGCCGATGATGCGTTGCGCCGCGAACTAACGGACGCAGCCGTTGCAGGGGGCACGCAGTTGCATCTGTCCACCGGCGCGATTGGTGGGCTGGATGCCATCGCCTCGGCGCAAGTGGGCAAGCTGGAGGAGGTGACATACAAGGGTCGCAAGCCGCCCAAAGGGTGGAAGGGGTCGCCCGCTGAGGACGTGATGGATCTGGACAATCCGGGGTCTGAGGCGACCGTGCATTTTGAAGGCACCGCGCGCGAGGCGGCGTTGAAATACCCCAAGAATGCCAATGTCGCCGCCGCCGTCGCGCTGGCCGGTCTGGGATTTGATGACACGGGTGTTCAATTGATCGCGGACCCGAATGTAGACGCGAATATCCACGAAATCACCGCGCGCGGCGATTTCGGAGAGTTGACCTTTACCATTCTGGGCAAAACGCTACCCGACAACACACGCACGTCGGCTTTGGCGGCGATGAGCGTGGTCAAGATGATCGCCGACCGTAACCGGCCGATCAGGCTCTAATCCAGCCGAATAATGGGCCCGCCTGTCGCCTCGGCATCTTCGGCGTCATGGGTGACCAAAAGCACCGGAAGGGCGCGCGCCTTGGCGTGGTCGAAAACCAGTTGACGTACTTGGCCGCGTAGCTCTGCGTCCAGACCTGAAAATGGTTCATCCAGCAACAACGCGTGCGGTTCCGACAGTAACATCCGCATCAAGGCCACACGCGCGCGCTGCCCGCCAGACAGGGTGGCTGGGTCGCGGTTGGCGAAGCCGCCCAGCCCGACCTCGGCCAGGGCCGCGTTTATCCGCGCGCGACGGTCGGCTTTTGTGCCGCCCTGCGCCAGCCCGAAGGCAAGGTTCGCGCCTACATTCAGGTGCGGAAACAGCAACGCGTCTTGAAACAGGATGCCGACACAGCGCTCATCCGGCGGCAGTGTGGTCAGGTCGCGCCCGTTCAGATGGATCTGCCCGGACAGCGCGAAATCGGGTGAAAGAGTGCCTATTATGGCGGAAAGCAGGGTAGATTTGCCCACGCCAGACGGCCCCATGATGGTTACAACCTCGCCGGGGGCGACATGGGTGTTGATCGACATCAGGGGCTGGCCCGAATGGGTGATCTTAACCTTGTTCAGGTGCAATCCCTTAGCCATGCAAAAGCCCCTTTCGGTTGCGCCATATCAGGGCGGGCAGGGCCAAAGCCAGCGCGAATGGCACCAAAGCGGCGGCGGTTTGCATCAGGCCAAACACCCCGATTGCACGACGATCACCGCCTGAGGCCAGCGCGACGGCTTCGGTCGTCAGGGTTTCAATGCGCCCGCCACCGACCAAAAGCGTGGGCAGGTATTGCCCGACCGACACCGCCACGCCGACTGCGATGGCGGTCAGAAGAGGTGCCAGCAGCATCGGCAGACGGATGCGCCACAACACCCGATTGGGGCTGGCACCAAGGGCGGCGGCGACGGTGGCCTGGCGCGGGTCCCATGCCTGCCATGGCCCTTCAAGCGACAGGCGCAGATAGGGCAGGACGAACACCAGATGCGCCAGCACCACCGGTGCGCGGCCCATATCCAGCCCAAAGCCTAGAAACAGCGTTTGCAGCCCCGGCAGAAACGCGGTTTGTGGCACGATCAGGGGCAGATAGATCAGCCACATACCGCGCTGAGTCAGGCGCAGGTTGCGGCGGTTTTCGGTTTCAAGACAGCCGATGGTCAGCATCATGCCGATGGCGCCGGCGACCCCGGCAATCAGAATGGTTTCAAAAAGAGCGTCTAAACCGCCGGATTTGTGACGAATCCAGTTGCGGGCAGTGAATTGGTCGGGGAGCAGATCGGGGAAAGTCCAGAACCCGGCGAAGGACCAGATGGCGAGGCTAAGAAGCCCCAACAGAAGCGCGACCGAGATCGCGGTGCCAAGGGCAAAACCTGTGAGCCGCAGGGGGCGGTCGTAATGGCCGCGGTGGCCCATCTCAATGCGCCTGCAGGCAAGGTGGGCGACCAGTTTTTCACCTGCGAACCACAACCCGACGGCACCGATGACCAGCGCCAGTTGCACCAGTGCAGCAGCGGCAGCTTGAAGGCGGAAGGCAAGGTCCGGGTCCGACATCCAGCGCACGATCTGCACCGATAGGGTCGGGGGCGTCGATGGGCCAAGGATCACCGCCACATCCACCACCGACATGGACCATGTCAGCACCACCAGCACGGGCAGGCGGATGCGGGCATAGACCGCCGGGTAGATGGCGAACATCCATGCGGACATGCGGCCGTAGCCCATGCTTTGGCTGAGCGCCATGCGGCGGCGTCCGTCGATTTGCCCAAGGGCGGCGATGGACATGAGCAGCAAGAACGGCACCTCTTTCATCACCATGCCAAGGGTCAGGGCGATGCCCAAAGGGTCGTTCAGGATCAGTACGTCGGGTGGGCGGTCCCAGCCGGTGAGCCACGGGGAAAACAGGCGCGCGATCCAGCCTGACGGGGCGATCAGGAAGGCCAGCCCAAAGGCCGCGGCGGCGTGGGGGACGGACAGGAAGGGCGACAGCAAGCGCTCAAGGACGCGAAAGCCGCGTGTGCCTGCCCAGCCTGCGAGGATCAGCGCGGTGATCGCCAGCGACAGGATCGCAGCGGCCAGCCCCGTTGTCACAGACAGCCGCACCGCTGGACCAAAGCCGGGCCAGTCGATGAGCGCGCGGAAGGCGTCCAGCGATGGGCCGGACAGCCCCGCGGCAGGCAGGTGGCCAAAGGCTGGCAGCAAGGTGCCCCACAGCCCTGCCGCAACAGGCCCCAACAGCACCAGAACGGTCAGCGCCGGAAACAGAGGCAGGCGGGGAAATCTGCGGGATTGGGCCATATCAGGGTCTATTGCACGCCGTATCGGGTCTGCCAGTCATCAGAAATGCGGGTCATCCAGCTGGGGTGCGGTTCGTCCTGCACATCGCCCAGTTGCTGGGGTGTCAAGGTGGCGATGCCAAGGTCCAGCGCGTCGAATTGCGCGCGATCCTCGGGCGGCAGGGCACCGACATGCAGGACGGTGCCATAGCCCAACACCTCGGGGTCTTGCGCATGGGCTTGTGCCATGGGCGACATCAGGAAATTGGCGACGACCATCGCACCCGCTTTAGAGCCTGAATTATAGGGGATCGCCACGAAGGACGCGTTGCCAATGGTGCCTTTTTTCAGGACGAATGTGCGCACGGTGGCGGGCAGTTCGTAGTTGGCTATGGCGGTCGAGGCTTCGGACGGTGAAAAGCTGATCGCCAGGTCGATCTCGCCATCATTCATCAGCTGGATCTGGCGCGGCCCGTTGGCGGAATAGGCGCGGCCTTGGCGCCATAGGGTCGGGGTGAGGTCTTCGAGGAAGTCCCACAGCGGCGCGGTGACGGTGGCGTAGGTGTTGTCGGACACGGGGGCGGCCAGCGCGGCGGGATCATCCACCAGTTCAACCAGCATTTGTTTCAGAAAGGTAGTGCCAAGGAAATCGGGCGGCTGAGGATAGGTGAAGCGGCCGGGGTTGGCCTTGGACCAGTCAAGAATTTCAGCGGCCGAGGGCAGGGGGGTCGAAATATCCGCCGTGTCATACATGAACACGACCTGCGCCATGGCCCATGGGGCCTCATAACCCTCGACAGGAACGGTGAAGTCAGTGCGCACGGTTTTGCCTTCGACATCGACATATTGCCAGTTGGGCAGGTCTTCCGCGAAGGGGCCGAACAGCAGCCCGTTTTCCTTCATCGACGCGAAATTGGCCCCGTTGATCCAGATCAGATCAATCGCGCCGTCATCATCCTTGCCTGCCTGCTTTTCCGACAACACGCGGGTGACGGCGTCGGCGGTGTCGGTGAGTTTCACATGCTCCAGCGTCACGCCAAACCGCCCGCTGACCTGATCGCCCACCCAGTCGATGAACGCATTCGTCGTGGGGGACCCGCCCCAAGCGTTCCAATAGACGGTTTGGCCGTGGGCTTCGGCCTCGACCCCCGCCCAATCGGCTGGATTAGGGTCTGATAGGGCCGGGTGCGTCAGCGCGCCCAAGGTGAGGCCGGCGGCAAGGGCAAGGTGTTTCATGAGGTCTCTTTCTGGTCGGACGGGGGGATGGCGAATGCCTGATACGCGCCCCAGACGCGTAAGGTGGCGGTGGCAAAACACAGCATGCCAAACAGGTAGGCGAGCGGCGCGAAATATGTTGGCAGAAGGCAGAGAAGGACGAAGAAGGCGATCGTCTCGGTGCCCTCCAGCAGCCCGTTGGAGTAATACAGCGACTTGATGCCTTGCGCGCGGGTAGCCATGCCCTTTTTCTCGGCGAGGATTGCATAGCCCAGAAAGCTGGCTCCGTTCACATAGAAGGACAACAGCAGGAACGCCCCCGCGACCCCGTTGGCCGCCGGATCAAACAGCACGAACCCGAAGGGCACCGCACCGTAGAAAAAGAAATCCGACGCGATATCAAGGTAGCCGCCGAACTCGGTTTTGTGCGTTGCGCGCGCCACTGCGCCGTCCAGCCCATCGGCCAGTCGGGACAGCAGGATCAGGCACAAACCCACCGCAAAAGCACCCGATGCGATCGCCACAGCCGCTGCCAACCCGAAACCCAAGCCAGCCAGCGTCACTGAATTTGCGCCGATGCCCAGACGTGCCAGTCCGCGCCCGGCCACGTTCAGCGGCGGGTCGATCAGTTTGCGTGCATAGGCGTCCAGCATCTGCGGCCCTTTCCCCTCCCCGCAGTCGCGCGGGAATTGCTTGTTTGGATATGTGGACCGGAACGCCCCCATCCGTCCATCCGGCTTACGAAATCGTGAGAGGATGTCATTGCGCGCGCGCGCCTTTTCGACCCTTGCACCTGACCCCGCTTTCGCGTTCTGTAAACCCATCACCCAATCGACGAGGTTCTGATGTCCCCCGCTTCCAGCAGAAAAATCCGTATCGGTTTGAACGGCTTTGGCCGCATTGGCCGCTCGATCCTGCGCATCCTGTCCGTGACGCCGTCGGATTTCGAGGTCGCGTTCATCAATGACATCGAATCCTTGGACACCTGCGCCTATCTGTTCAAATACGACAGCGTGTTCGGCCCCTTTGCGGGTCAGGTTGAGCCGGTCGAGGGCGGGTTGTCGATCAATGGCACGGTGATCCCGTTTCATGGCCTATCCGACATCAGCACGATGGACCTGTCGGATGTGGACGTGGTGCTGGAATGCACCGGCATGGCGGGCAAGCGGGCGGTGGCGGAACGCGGGCTTCAGGCCGGCGCGCGCAATGTGTTGATTTCCGGCCCGTCGAACGAGGCGGACGTGACAATCGTTCTGGGTGCGAACGAGGATAAGCTGACCGGGCAGAAGATCGTGTCGAACGCATCCTGCACCACCAACGCGCTGGCACCTTTGCTGAAGCTGTTGGATGACGAGCTGGGCGTGATCGGCGGGCATATGACCACGGTGCATTGTTACACCGGCAGTCAGCCGACGGTGGACAAGCCGCGTGCCGATCCTGCGCGGTCGCGGGCGGCGGCCTTGTCGATGGTGCCAACCACCACCAGCGCGCATGAACTGGTCGGCGAGGTGTTGCCCCATCTGGCGGGCCGTATCGAAGCGCGGGCGATCCGGGTGCCGACCGCCAGTGTTTCAGCAATTGATCTGACCGTGCGCACCCGGCGCGAAGTGTCAGTGGACGCGGCGGGCGATATCCTGAAAGCCGCCGCAACTGGCCATGTGCTGGGCTGGACCGACGAGCCGCTGGTGTCCAGTGACCTGCGGATGCGGCCCGAAAGCCTTGTGTTGTCGGGGCCTGAGACCTCGGTTTCTGGAGGCGGGCTTTTGCGCGTTTTCGGTTGGTATGACAACGAATGGGGCTTTTCGCACCGGATGCTGGATGTGGCGCGGATGATTGCCAACAAAGATGGGACGCAAGAATGACGCGCATCGGATTTGTCGGCACAGGAGAGATCGCGGCGGCCATGGTCACCGGCCTGATCGGGCAGGGGCATCAGATCACGGTGTCGGAACGCAACTCTGGCATGGCTGCGGCGCTGGCGGCGCAATCCACTGATGTCACCATTGCGCCCAACGAACAGGTGGTCGCCGACAGCGATGTGGTCTTTTTGTGCCTTCTGGCCGATGTTGCGCGCGACGTTCTGCCGGGTTTGCCGTTTCGTGCGGATCACAGCGTGATTTCGGTGATGGTTGATGCCTCACTGGGCGATTTGTCGGCGCTGTGTGCTCCGGCGCGCGATATTGCGGTCACGATCCCCTTGGCCTCAATCGCCGTGGGCGGGTCGGCCTTGCCGGTCTATCCTGACAGTGCGGCGCTGCGCGCGTTGTTTGGCGACACGGACATGATTATCCCCTGCCGGGACGAGGCTGCGCTGAACGCGCATTTTGGAGCGTCAGCGCTTGCCTCGCCGGTCCTTGATCAAATGCGGGCGGGGGCAGGGTGGTTGGCCGCGCTGACTGGCGACCCGAAAGCGGCCGAACAGTATGTTGCCACCGTTTTCGCAGGCTTCCTGCGCAGTATGGCGGAAAACCCCGAAACCTCGTTCAGCGATTTGTTGGACAGTTTGGCAACTGAAGGCGGGCTAAATGCCACGCTGCGTGCCCATATGCGCGACGCCGGGACCATTCAAGATCTGACCACCGGGCTGGACGCATTGAAACCGCGTCTCGGGTTGGCGGACTAGACTTGCATAAGCCCTAAAAAATTAAAAACGGGTCGGTGGGAGGAACCGACCCGTTTTTTGATCTGCGTCGTGCGGCCCACCGGCACCGGCATAGCCAGCTACACCCCCGCAGTGCAGATCACAGGACAACGCTTGCGTCGTCGTCCAATGCAATTTTTGTGACCGTGTCGTGGCGAAGAAGATCCTCGATCTGGTGCGAGGTCAGGTCGGCGACAAGCAACTGAATCTCGATCAGGTTGTCATCGACCATGACGCCGTTCTTGTTCAGATGGTCCATCAAAGGCGTGCTGTCTTCGGTGCAGGAAATCAGCACGGGATGAGAATTTCGCGAAAAGCTCTCCATCCGGTCTTTCAGCTTCGGGTCCAGTTTTTGCATCGTCATCCCCTTCGGCAATCAGCTTGGTTTTTGGTTTGTCATCTCTGGGTTTCGGGTCTGTGTTCTGGTGCGAACTGAGAAGCCAGCCTGGGTTTGCAAAGGATCTGGTGATGAAAATGGTATTCGCCAGACTGGCAACTCAGTACGCCCTTGTACTATGCCGTAGCGGCATAAACGCGGCGAAAAGGCGGCGTGAATGTTGCGTTATAAAGCGTGTCTAAAGGGTGGGTTTGCGTGAATTCAGCGTGTTGGGCGCAAGAAAAAGCCGCCGGGGCGCGGGACCCGGCGGCGATTTGGTCTGGGCAGAGGGTCAGCTTAAGGCGGCCGTCACCGCTGCCTTGGCATCAATCAGGCCTGCGCCAAAGAAGGTGCCAAACGCGTCTGCGTCTTCATTGCTGGCATTCATGCTGTCAGATTTCAACGGCAGCACCGCCCCCATCATCGGCATATCGCGGCGCGCGGTTTCGATCAGCAACGCTTTCACGTCACATCCGTCGCGCAGACCCGTCCGTGATTTCGACAGCCGTTCGGCCCGGCGCACCAGCGCGACCACGCCACCAACAAGGGCTGACGCGCCCGAGGTGCCGCCAAACTGGGTGTAAAACCCGCTTTTCGCGGCCTCGCCCGGAAGATCCATGTCGCCCGCATCCGCCCCGTCGTAGCCGTAACTTCCGGCAATATCGGTGCTAAGCAACGCCTTCTTGCTGTGAGGTACCGCCATCGCAGTTTCTGGTTTCAGATAGTTGATCTTGTCCAGCCGCTTGGGCGTTTCGCGTAGTTGGTGGCGGTTGAAGACCTCCATATCATCAGACGGGGCGACCAGCGTTAGCCCGTCGCCGTAATTGGCATAACCCGACCGATATCCCTGACCCGACACTGCGCCCACGGCGATGATGCCGTTTTCGCGGTTGGCCAGGCTGGCGGGGAACAGAAGTTGGCTTTCGCCTTCGTTACCGGAGGCGCAGACAATGGGAACATGTTTGCTGATCGCGATGAACAGCGCCCGCACCACGCGCCACAGGTGGCGTCCGGTTTGTGACAATTGCGGCGCGGTGGGGTCATGGGGCGATGCGTTCGCCTGCAATACAGCGATCCGGTGCAGAAGGTCGGCGGCCTCGTGATTGGCCCAGCTTTGCAGTTCCGCCTTGAAGTCGTCTTTTGGCGAAATCACCGAGGCTTCGGGGTCCGGCAATCCGCGCGGCATGACGATCACGTCAGGCTTCTGGGTCCACGCATAAAGCAGGGCTGCGATGAATTGCAGCGGGTCGTTGTCAAACCCCGTGCGCAGCGAAATCAAGTTGGAAAACGGATCGACCCCGAAATAAGGGATTACCCCGGTTGAGGGTTTATCGTCCGGGTCGCAGCAATGTTCCGGCCCGCCCACGATCAGCCCGCTGACGGCGGTCCCGTGCGAGGCAAACTTGGCCTCGGAGTCGCCATGGGGGCGCAATTCGCCGGTGCTGTCGGCCAGATGCTGGACCACTTCGTCGAAGATGACGACCTCGTCCGCCAAAAGGCCATCAAGGTGCAGATCGTCGACATTCAGCCCGGCGAAGTTCTTTTGATCGCCGTCCGTGCCTGTCGCCAGCCGCGAGCCATAAGGTGAGCAGGTGAAATCGAGCGAGCGGGCGCGGTCTACCCGGTCTTTCAGATTGGGGTGCGAAAAGCTGCACCCGACGTCGATCAGAACCACGGTGGAGGGATCAGCTTCGGCCTTCGTGCCCAGCATGTCCCACAACGTATCGGCAAAGCCGGTTCTGGCAGCGTCCGGCGTGATCACCCCCAACGATACAAGGTGCCATAGATAGTAGTAGTTGTTCTCTTCCACATGCTCGGCTTCGATACATTTTGAAACTGTCTTGTTCATGACCTCATCCCCCCTCAGATCCATTCCTGCTGAACCGCCTGAAAGCGGTCCGCAAAGGCGTCTGCGAACAAGGGCGCAAACCGTTTGGCCAGAAGCTGGCCGGCGGCGGTGTCACTGGGATAATGCAGCCCGGCCCATTCGCGGTTCTGCGCCACGTTCAGCGCGGCCTCGGACAAAACCTGCGTCGCAGGATGTTCGGGCAGGATCGTGTTGAACGCGAAGGCGAGCGTGTGACATTGGAAGGAATGGTTGCTGGGATACGCCTCGTGCGCGGGGTTCGCCAAAACGGGGCGCAGGCGCGGTTCAACCTGATTGGGCCTGAGCCGCCCGAATAGACCCTTATAATACAACCCGACATATTCGGTGACGGTCAGCAGTTCCAAAAACAGCGCCTCGGTGTTTTCGAACCCGGCCAGCCCGTCAATGCCAAGCGGGCGGGTGAAGGCGGTCAGGTCAAGCGTGGCTTCCTGTATAATATCGGGGATGCGCAGTTTGCGTTCGTCGATATTGCGCTGCATCGCCAGCAAAAGCTGGGTTTCCATGCGGCTGTGATCGGGGCCGGGCGGGGGCGGCAGGATCACGTTGGTCCATTCATCAGGCAGGCGCGTGCCTTGGTCAGCAGCCCCGGCACGGTGCAGGCGCAACAGGGCGTCGGTTGGCATCAAGGTGCCGCTGCCGCCTTGGGCGCTGGGGGCCTGAAGCTTGTTCTTATTTTTGTTTTTATTCTTGTTCTTGTTTTTATTCTTATTTTTGTTCAGCGCCGATTTGTTGAAGGCAGATTTGTTCAACACCATCCGCACAGCGCTGACGCCGCCCGCCCCTTGCGCGCCGATGCGTTGTTGCACGGACACCTCGGCGATCTTGTCGGTGGCATCGTCAAACTGCAGGCCGTTCGGGCCCACAGTGATCTGGCTGAGGCTCAGAAACTCTGCAATAGAGCCACATTCATGGGTCGTGTCGGCCCGGTCTTTCATGGTGTCATCCCCCGTTGGAATATCATTTGTCGAAATCAATCTTGGTCAAACCCGGCCTTGCTGAGCCCCAGCAGAAACTGCCGCCCGCCTTCGGTGGCCAGCCCCGGATAGCCCGAGCCGCGCAGCACCTCGGTTGAAAAATCAGGCTCGATCTCGACCAGTTTCTGGCGCAGGCTTTCGACCATCTGGACATTGCCAAGATGGGCGTGGCTGGAAATCAGATAGCGCAGGATCGAGTTGAATTTGGGTCGTTGCACCAATGCCTTTTCCCCGGCCTTGATCGCGGCGTGGTGGTCGCCGGCCAAAGCGGCGGCGATGCATTTGGTGGTGTCGAAATAATAGCTGATCGGTGTGTTAGACCCTAAATGCTGCGCCCAGGACGCCATCGCCAGCGATTTCTGCGTGTCGCCCGCATAGGCGTTCATCGTGGCATAAAGATCCCAACCGATGGCCTGTTCAGGGTCGATCTTCAATGCGCGTTCAAACAGGGACGCGGCCATGTCAAATTCGCTGAATAGGTAAGAATGGATATGTGCGGCGAGGGAGAGGACCAGCGGGTCGAATTCGTCTTCTTCCAGCGCGCGGGTGGCGTAATATTGCGCCTCGGAAATCTGCGCGGCGGCGTCGGGGGTGAACCGCTGGCCTACCTGAAAGGAT
Source organism: Aliiroseovarius sp. S1339 (assembly GCF_023195695.1). Taxonomy (GTDB): domain Bacteria; phylum Pseudomonadota; class Alphaproteobacteria; order Rhodobacterales; family Rhodobacteraceae; genus Aliiroseovarius. Next base: position 96,847 of record NZ_JALPQG010000010.1, read on the forward strand.
TTGGCGAACGCCATCCACGCATAGGTCTGCGCGTTGGGTTGCAGTTTCAAAAGGCGCGCCAGCTTGTCCTCGGCGCTGGACAGCTCGTTCACCGACAGACCGAACATCTGATAGATGCATTCGATCAACTGGCCCGCGCCCGCCATCTGTGGGCTGGTCGCCTGCATCTGCAAATGCCGCCCGATCTGGATCACCGCATGGGACACAAGGCCGTTCAGGGCAGGGCAGGCGGGTTGGGCGAAATCTTCCGGCGTGAAGGCTTGGCTGGAGGACCAGACGGTCACGCCATCCTTGCCGGTCAAAAGCTCGACCGACAGGCGGACCGAGGGGCCTTGCTGCATCTCGGACACCCGCAGGACCAGCGGGATCTCGACCCGGCCAAATTCACTGCGCATTTGCGACAGCGGTTGGTTTTCAAAGGTGCGCACGCTGGGTACCCGGCCCATTTCGCGCAGGTTTCGGGTCAGTTTGTCGGTCAAGAGACCGGCATGGGCGTCGCCCGCCTGGCCACTTTGAACGCCGATGGCCCAATTGGCGGTTTGCGCAGGTTGAATATGGTCGGTGACGTTCAGTTGGGTGCTGATTTTCGGATCCGGCACCGCCCTGCCATTGGGACCGCGCGACAGGCCCAGAACATCGGGCGAGATATCGGCGCGCGCGTCGGCTGTGTCGTCAGTGTCGTGATCCACCAGCCTTTGTTCCCAAATCTGGCGTTCCAACGTCAGCCAGCTTTCGAATTCCGGGTCGCAGATGTCAAACCCTTCCAAAAAGTGTTCCGACACCGCGTCAACGCCGATGGTTGGTGTCACTTCACCCCGTTCAACCTGATCAATCAGCGCGATCGCGTCGACATGGATGCGCGACAGATCCAGCGAGACCGAGTATTTGTCGGCGCTGAGAATGTCCTTCATATCCGCGCCAAAACATTTGCGAATGTCCAAAAGCGCTTGGCGCAGGCTGGCCGAGGCCTGATCTTCGCCCCGGTCGCTCCATAACTTATCCCGCAGCCAGACCCGCGATCTGGACCCGCGCGGCGCAAGCGCCAGCATGGCAAGAACGGCCTTGGATTTCTGGTTTTTCGGCGTAAAAAGGTTGCCCTCGCCATCTTGCACGGTAAGGGGGCCGAACAGGAAGATATCCAGGTCGTGGTCGGTCGAGCGTTCAAGGTCCATTGGCATTCCTTCGGAAACCTTTGCGCCAAGCGCAAAAGATTGTTTCGAAATACTACCCAAAAACGGCATTTCTTGCAAAAATTGAACTGCAACCAATTCCGTGTTCCCTTGAGATGATGAACCCAATGGCAAACTAGGGGGGCTGCGTAATCGCTGCGTGAAACTGGCGTGAATACAGCGGGGTATGATTGAATTGGGCCTTTGGTCGGTCGGTATTACGCGAGCATGAGCGCCTGACGCTGGGTCAAGAGAAGTGTTTGACGGTCGGACGTGGTGGTCGGCGAGGCGACAGGACAGCGACAAATCAGGCGGGGTGATTCGGTTTGGGGTAAAGTACGCGCCATCTGTTTGAACGCGACAAGGCCTAAGGTGACCTTACGGCATGTGGCCGCTGGGCACCAAAAGCGGCGGGAAGGGGCCGGTTGTGAGCCGTCCGGGCCAACAAAAACGGTCAATTCAAAAAAACATGTAGAAACAACCATAAGGCGTGAAATCACTAATACCTTAGAGCAGGTTTTCGCCCGCTCTACCCAGGGAGGAAAAGGCCGTTGCACCCCATTTCTCGGCGCAGTCTTGCTTATATGGAAGTTTTTGGTTTGGGGGACTCCCGCACTGGTTGATTTTCTGTATAGTGCGCTCACCACTCAGGCCATTGGCATCGGATGCACGTCGACCCCTCGGCGTTTTGCACGGATTGTCTTATCAACCCTGAAGGTTAGGCGCTCGCGCCTTAATTGTGCCACGAACCTGCCGCACGTTTAATAATGTGCGCGCAACCAAGTAGGAAAAGTCGCGCGATCGCCATGCGGGTGGTCGCCTGATCGGACAGGAGTTGAAATGGTAATCGGTGTTCTTGTACTCGGGATGTTTGTTGGGCTTGCCACTGCTGTAGTCGCGCTTTTGAATGGCTATTCGATTTTGATGGCGCTTTGGTTTTATAGCTCGGTCGGCACGTTTTCGGCGCTTGTCAGTATCGCCATGTTGTGGCTGATCCGTGACTATATCCTGAATGGCTCGGACGAACAGCAAGGCTGATCCTGCGTCGCCCCGCGCCTACCTTAACAGACCCAAAAAAACGCGCGTGCCCGGATAACCCGAGGCGCGCTTTTTTGTCTTTGCGGTTTGGGTTTTCTGTGCGGGCTAATTTTGCAACTGATATAACGACTTATTCACAGTGATCCTGTTCAGTTCTTGCATCAATGCGCGCATGTGAACAAACTATGCGCATAATAGACGTAAACAGGCGCACGGGGATCATGATTTGCCAGAACAGTTTTCTGTGAAGCCGAAGAAAAACCCATATAAGAAAGAGCTTACCCACCTTCGCCGGGCGTTCTTGACGGTTGGGCTGTTCAGCGCGGCGATCAACCTGTTGATGCTGACTGGCCCGCTTTACATGCTGCAGGTCTATGACCGGGTGCTGTCCAGTGGGTCCGTGGCCACGTTGCAAGGGCTTTTTGTGATCGTGGTGATCCTTTATGTCTTCCTCGGCATTTACGAATTTCTGCGCGCCCGCCTTTTGTCGCGCGCCAGTTACCGCGTGGATCAGGCGATCGGCGCGGATGCGTTCGGGTTTTGGCTGCGATCTGGCTTTGTCGACAATAAAGAGCATTACAACCCGGTACAGGATTTGGCCGTGGTCCGGTCGTTTCTTGCCAGCCCCGCCATTCTGGGGCTGTTTGATCTGCCGTGGATTCCGATTTTTCTGGCGGTCGTCTTCTTTATCCATCCGTGGCTTGGCTGGCTGACCGTGGGCGGCGCGGTGATTGTGATCATTGCCGCGATCATCAACCGTTTCGCGTCGCGTGATCCGATCAAGAACGCAGGCATCAGCGAAGGGGTCGAACGATCTTTCGTTGAACGCGCGCGGCGCAACGCCGAAGCCGTTCTGGCGCTGGGGATGTTGGACAAGGTCACAGCGCGTTGGACCGGCTTGCACCAAAACAGCCTTGGTCACTACCAATCCGGCGGCGATCGATCCGAGCTTGTGACGGCGTTTTCCAAATCTTTCCGGTTGCTGTTGCAATCGACCTTGCTGACGGTCGGTGCGTTTCTTGCGCTACGCCAGGAAATCTCGCCGGGGATGATTATTGCGACCTCGATCGTGGCGGGGCGCGCGTTGGCGCCTGTTGATCAGGTGATCGGCCACTGGCGCACTATCGGGCGGGCAGGGGACGCGCATCGCCGCTTGAAAGAGGCGATGGATTTTCTTCCTGACCCGCAAAGTGGTTTTGATCTACCCGAACCCAAAGGGCATTTGGTGGTGAAGAATGTCACCAAACTGACGCCCAAGAACTCTCTGGTCAGCGACCGCCCCCGTATTCTGGAACGTATCAGTTTCGAACTTCAGCCCGGCGATGGTCTGGGTGTTGTAGGCAGCAGCGCGGCGGGCAAATCCAGTCTGGCCCGGCTGCTTGTCGGCCTGTGGCAACCCGATCAGGGCGAGGTCCGGTTGGACGGTGCGACCCTGAACCAGTGGCATAACGAGGATTTGGGCGGCCATATCGGATACCTGCCCCAGCGGGTCGAGATGCTGCCGGGCACCATCGCCGAAAACATCGCGCGCTTTGACCCGAACGCACGGGACGACGATGTCATCGAAGCAGCGCAGATCGCCGGTGTGCATGACATGATCCTGAAAATGCCTCAGGGCTATACGACCTATGTGGGCATTACGGAACAGCCTTTGTCCGGTGGTCAAACGCAGCGGCTTGGCCTTGCGCGCGCGCTGTATGGAAGCCCGCGACTTCTGGTGTTGGACGAGCCGAATTCAAACCTTGATGCAAAGGGCGACGAGGCGTTGGCGAATGCGGTTATCGGGATGCGCAAGAAGGGCTGCACCGTTTTGGTGATGGCGCATCGCCCCAGCGTCATTCAGGCCGTGAACAAGATTTTGATCCTGCACGAAGGCAAGTTGGGCCGGTTTGGCATGAAAGAGGATGTGTTGCAGCATGCCTCGCCCGGGAAAGCCACCGCCGCCCCCAGTTCCGTATTCGAGGTATAGGCGATGGCAAATAACACCCTTCCCAAAGCCAGCACGATCAAGACCGGCTTGGCCGCCCCCGTCTATCTGGGCGCGCTGGCCAGTTTGGCGCTGTTGCTTGCGGGCTTCATCTGGATGTCCAGCACGCTGATCACCAGCGCAGTGATTGCGCCGGGCAAGGTCGTTGTGCGCGGCCTGCCCAAGCAGGTGCAAAGCCTTGATGGCGGTGTGGTCGCGGAAATTTTGGTCAAAGACGGCGACGTTGTCCAAAAGGGTGACGTGCTGCTGCGTCTTGATCCCAGCCTTTTGCAGATCAACCACGAGATTTATCGCAACCGCCTGTCCGAAGTTATCACCCGCGAAGCGCGGCTGGAGGCCGAATATCAGAAGCTTGAAGAACCCGAATTTGACATCGACGGCACCTATCTGGGCGGGATTGACCTGACCCAACACTTTAAAGGCCAGCGCGAGATTTTCATCGCGCGCCGCGAAGTGTTGAGCGGGCGCAAGGAACAGTTGGCCGAACGCATCTTGCAATTCGGCAACCAGATTTCGGGGGTCGAGGCGCTGATCACCTCGAAACAGGATCAGCTGGCTTATGTCAGTCAGGAACGCGAAAACCTGCAAGGGCTCAGCGAAAAAGGGCTGGTGCGCGAAAGCGAGTTGTTAGAGCTGCAAGGGCGGGAATCTTCGCTTCTGGGTCAGATCGCCGAACATCAATCCGAACTGGCGCGGATCCATAACTCGATCCGCGACACCGAACTTGAGATCCTGCAAGCTGATCGCGAGTTTAAAGAACAAGTCGTGACAGAGCTGCGCACCACCACCGCCGAACGCGAAGAGCTGATTTTGCAGATCGTCACCGTCGAAAAGCAGTTGGAACGGATTGATATCCTTTCCCCGACCGACGGCATCGTGCACGAATTGCAGGCCACCACCGAAGGCGGCGTGGTCGCGCCTGAAGCCACCATCACCCAGATCGTGCCCCTGTCGGATGGGGTCGAGTTCAAGTTGCAGGTGGACCCACGTTCAATCGACCAGGTGTTTGTCGGGCAGGTTGCGAAGGTCATATTTCCAGCGTTCAACCAGCGCACCACGCCGGAATTATTCGGAACGGTGGCGGGAATTTCGCCCACCTCTGTTGAAGATGCGCAGACTGGGGAAAGCTATTTCCGGATCGACCTGACCCTTCCGGTCGAGGAAATTTCCAGGCTAGGCGATGTGGAACTGATCCCCGGTATGCCGGTGGAGGCGTTCTTGCAAACCGGCGAACGCTCGGTTCTGACATATCTGACCGAGCCCATGTTGCAGCAGCTCAAACGCGCGTTCCGCGAAGGATAGCGCGACGGCCTTGCGTTTCGGTTGTGGTTTTTTGGTCAGCCTGACGTCGCAGTTTTGGGGCATATGCAGTAATTCTTGGTGAAAACCGGGTTCTGTGCCAGTCTGCGCCATAATAACCGTGAAAAATAACAGTCGCATAGACGGCTGGCGAGGCAGACGGGTAGCACTATGAAAAATACGCACAGGCGCACTGCGCCGGTTTTAGGATTCGTTTTGACGGCCACAATCGGGCTTTCCGGTTGTGCCACGGACGAACCTTATAACCTTCCATTCTTCAAATTCGCGAACTCTTATTCCAGCGTGTCGTCGCAAGCGGTTCCTGTGCCGTTGGCGAATGACACATGGTGGATGGGGTTCAAGGACCCAGTATTCAACAAACTGGTGTCACGTTCGCTGGCAGGCAATATCGACCTTGAGATCGCCCGCGAAAAGGTGATCGAGGCAAACGCCAACCGCGACGCGGTGCCCGGTTTGCTGAATGTGACGCCATCCGCGTCTCACCGATATGGTCAAAATTTTGGTGGCACTGCTACGCATACCAGCAATGCCCGGCTTAACCTGGACTGGATGCTGGACCCTTATGGTCTGCGTCGTCAGCAAATACAGGCGGCAAGCGCGCGCGTTGATATCGCCGATGCACAAGAAGACGCTGCGCGTCTGACAGTTTTGTTGAACCTGTCCAACGCCTATGTGGACCTGCGCTATAACCAGCGGCTGTTGAACTTGCGTCGTCAGCAATTGGCTTCGCGCCGCGATGCGGTCACCCAGACCAAGCAGCTGTTTGACCAGCGCGCCGCCACCAAGCTGGACGTCGTTCAGACCGAAGCATTGGTCGCCGAGACCCAAACGCAGATCCCGGCCTTGATCGCTGCCGTTCGGGCGGGCAAGAACGAAATCGCCGTGCTGTCAGGTGTCGGCCCCGGCCGCCTTGGCATTGATCTGGACCGCAACGCCAAACAGCCGCGCCCGGCCAAGACGCTTAAGACTGGTGTGCCTGCAGATATTCTGCGCAATCGCCCCGACATGCAGATCGCCGAACGCAGCTATTACGAGGCCGTCACCAATGTCGGCATCGCGCGGGCCGAGCTTTATCCGTCATTGTCGCTTAGCGGCATGGTTGGTTATGGCGCGACCAGCGGGGCCGATGGTCTGGAGTATTTCATCGGGCCAACCCTGAACCTGCCGTCCTTGCCGTTGAAAAGCAGCAAGTCGCGTGTGGCCGCCCGCCATTCCCGCGCCCGTCAGGCTTATGGAAGCTGGAAATCGACGGTTTTGACGTCGATCAACGAAGTCGAAGCCGCGCTGGCCGCCTATCAGGGCAGCCGCAGCGCCGTTGTTGAATCGCAACGCCGCGTGCGCCTGAACCGAGAAGCGCGCGAACTGACCCAAGAGCTTTTGACACGGGAAGGCGCGACCATCCGCGATCTGATCAACGCAGAAGAACGGATCGCAGATGCAGATTCCGCCCTTGCCGACAACTTGCGCCAACTGGCCCGCAATTATGTGCGGCTGAACATCGCCCTTGGCGCTGGCAGCAAGGTCGGCGAGCCGGAAAAAGAAGCTGTAGTCGAAGTGAAATCAGCCAGCTCGGTGTCAAACTAGACATCTGGCTGATACGCTGATCTCTGGTCGATCCAAGAGGCCAAATAAAAACCCACCCTGACAGATGTCCGGGTGGGTTTTCCTTTTGGTGCAATCGTGCGCCGTCAGATTAGGGCAGGGGGATCAGCGGATGCTGAACTCCCGCGACAGCGTCACGAACAGCTCGTTGGATTCGCGGTCGGTATTGCCGGTCGCCTCGCGTTTGCGGTATTCATAACCCGCCATCACGTCCCAATCAGGCGTCAGCTCGTGCGTATAGGTTGCGCGAAAGCCCGAGACCGCTGTGCTGGTGTCTGTGGCGACATCGGTCACTTCGGCATAGTCCAGTTCAAACCCGATTGACGAACTTGCGGTCAGATCCGTGTCCAGCCCAAGCGACGCGCGGGTTGCGCGGTTTTCCAGCCCTGCATCCGAGGTGTCAAAGCTGCGATCCAGCGTGGCGGTGATGGTGGTGCCCATCGTCAACTCGTGCGTATAGCCAAGGCTGCCAATCACATTCACGTCGCCTGCATTTGATCGCGTGGCGCCAAGACCGGCGTTGATGGCCCCGTTCGGCGTCTCAAACTCGCCCCGGACTTCAAAGGTATCGCGCCGACCCGTGGTGCTGATGTCAGTTGTTAATTCGGCCGTCAGACTGCCCGTGGGCATGTCGCGGGTGACGGAAAGGCCGCCGGTCACACCATCGCGCAGGGACGATCCGATCAGGTTCGTTTCCTCAATCTCGGTATAGCCCACGCTGGCGGTCATCCGGGTGATCGCGTCGATCTCATAGGTTAGGCTGGCGGTTGCGCCCCACGTCTCGCGCGAGGTTTGCACGGCGTCTTCGGCGTCGTATTGTTCCCAATCCAGCGCCACACGGCCTTCCATGACGGGCGAAAACTGCAAGCGCGCAAATACCTCGGCCGCCTTGGTTTCTTCGTCGAAATTGGCGGGGTCTGTGGTGTCCCAATACTCGGCCTTGTCGTATTCCAAAACGGTGCCGAAGCCGAAGGGGCGGGTGCGCCCGGTCTCGAAGCTTAGCATTGCGCCATAGCGCCCGCGTGTGCCGTCGGTCGGGTCAAGGTCACTTGGCTCCAACCCATCTTCGATCAGATCGTCAATGCCAGCCAGCGGATCTTCGAAATCAAGCGAGATCTGTTGATAGCTGGCTTCCGCATCCAATAGTGTGTCTGCGCTTTCCAGTTGATAGCCCAATGTCACTGACGGATCGTCAAACGACGTTTTGGTCGATCGTCCGGGCACCGATGCTGTTCGCACGGTGCCGCCCAGATCAAGGCTGAACTGCGCGACCCCGGTATCGCTGAGAAGCCCGAAGGTCACGGTGTTGTCCCACAGGGTTGTGGTCCCCGGCGAGGGATCGCTGAAGCTTAGATTGTCATTCGCCCGCAAAGTCGACGAAAGGCCTAGGGTCATGGAAAGACCCCCAGCCGGTTCGGCAATATCTGCATCTTGTCCGGTGGCGGGAACCAACCCAGTCGTAAATAGGGCGGTTCCGGCCAGGAGGGCGGCAATTTTGTTTTTCTGTCCCACCTGTTTTCCTCTGCTCGTTAGCCGTTGTGCTTATTCAAAAAGCTTTCGTTGCGGCACAATGACGACATCACCCCTTTGAAGGCGGATGTTGCCGGCATTGGTGTTGTAGTTATAGCTAAAGATCTGGCTGCCACGGCGTACCTGAATACGCTTGGGCGCAGCAAAACGGGACAATCCGCCGCCCTGGGCGATGGCCTGCAAAACCGTCATGTTACGGCGGCCATCCAGCTTGCCAGGATTGTTGACTTCGCCAGTGACGAAGATGTCATACGTGGAGACTGTGGCGACTCCGACTGGACGCTCCGCGACCTGACCCACAGATACATATACATTAGGCGTCGTTGCAAAGTTCGATGCCATGCTGCTGGCAAGTGCTGCTGCGACTTGGCTGGTCGTGCGGCCTGCGGCGCGCACACCATCAGCAAAGGGAAAGCTGATCGAGCCATCGGGAAGCACCAGAACAGTGCGGTTCAGGTTCGCGTCCTCAACCACTTCGACATTCAGCGAGTCGCCAGTGCGGATCTTGTACCCATTTTGCGCCATTGCATCGGTTGTCGAAAGAACACCGAAAGCGAATACTGCGGTGAGAAGCGTAAAAAAATGTTTGAACATGGAGAATCCCCTAGCTGCTAATAGCTTACCTTAGGATAGCTTGGCGCGACTTATTATTACACGAAAAAAAATGCTGAAATCTGCGTTGCAGCAGATTTGTCGCGGTTTAATGCAGATTTCGCCCATGAATTTCTGCTGATTTGAGTCAAAAAAGCAGGATTCGTGCGATTCGCGCGGTCTTATCGCCGCCGGGTGATTCCCTGAAAGTTGCCCAAAAAGAATCAAAAAAGCCCGCGCAGTGGCGGGCTAGATTGAGGTTTTGGGTTTGCAAACCGCCCCCGACGTATCAGCCGGAGGCTTGTCAGGTTTTTAGTGCCCCGTGCAGCGCAGGACGACACCGAAGGTCTTGCCAAGAATACCCAAATCCGTCTTCAACGACAGGTCGTGGTAATACTTGTTGTCGAAAGTCGCACGCTGGGCGAAGGTCGATTCGTTGCGGTCCGACACCTGCCAAGGTCCAGTGATACCGGGGCGCATGGCATAATATGCAGTGCCTGGATACAGCGACTTCTGATCTTCCATCATCGGACGCGGTCCAACAATCGACATATCGCCCATCAGCACGTTCCACAGCTGCGGAAGTTCATCCATCGATGATTTACGCAGGAATTTCCCGATCTTGGTGATCCGCGGATCGTCCTTCAGCTTCTGTGTGCTGTCCCATTCGGCGCGGGCCTCGGGATTTGCTTCCAGATGCGCTTCCAGACGCTGATCGGCATCAACCACCATCGTCCGCATTTTCATCATATTATAAAGCCGGCCGTCCTTGCCGATGCGGCGCTGACGATAGAACGGCAAGCCGCCATCCAACGCTGTCAGCAGCAGCATGATTCCGATCATCGGAATAGCGATCGGCGCGGCGGCGATGACAAAGGCAATGTCAAACATACGCTTGAAGCGATCACGATAGGGACGTTTTGATGTGTTGGCAGCAGAGAAATTCTGTCGTTTGACCAGCTCGGCGCCGACATCAGAAAAGTTCTTAAAATGCGTCGTCATTTCCTTATACCCTCAAATAATGCGGCAGCCTGACATGGGAATCCCACGAGATGAAATGATCTCTATGTCGTGCAGGTGCAGCAGCTTGCAAACCAGTCGTTCAGTTCAAATTAACCTTCGACTCTCCTTACCCCGATTAAGACTTTAACACAATTTTACCCTATTTGTAGCACATTTCCGCCCATCATGCGGTTTCGATTGCTAAGTATATGAAAATGCGCAATTTACAAGTATTTATGCAAAATTAATACCACACTAACTGTTTCGATTGGCCGCCTAATTATGGGCACTTTTCAATTTTATTGATTTTTAATTTATGACATTTGCTAAATCCGCATCGACCCGTTTGGGATTTGATTCGCATTGAGGGGTAAGACGGTCCGACCTGAGCCAACCTTGGCGCTCGACATCCAATTTGTAGAGCGGCGTTTATTATGCGACAAGCGGGCTGGTATTGACATTTTTTAGCCATAACTTCGTTTTATCTTTAAGAGCATTGAACCGGGGCGTTAGATAGGAACATGGATTCCAGCGAACTTTATACTGGGCATTTCGGATTGAACGAACGGCCCTTTACACTGGTGCCGGACCCGAGCTTTCTGTTTTGGTCTACGCAGCACAAGCGTGCCTATGCGGTATTGGAGTTTGGTGTGTTGTCGCGTGCCCCCATCACCCTGATCACAGGCGAGATCGGGTCGGGCAAGACGACGCTGGTGCAAAAACTCCTTAGCCAGATGGACGAAACAGTGCGTGTCGGGCTTCTGTCAAATGTGCAGGGCGACCGTGGCGAGCTGTTGCAATGGGTGATGAACGCGCTGTCCATTCCCTTCGATCCCGGGGAAAGCTATGTCACGTTGTTCCAGCGCTTTCAGGAAAGCATTATCAGCGAATACGCCGAAGGGCGCCGCGTCGTTCTGATAATTGACGAGGCACAAAATCTTTCCACCGAAGGGTTGGAAGAGATGCGGATGCTGACCAATATCAACGCCAACAAAGACGAGTTGATACAGTTGATCCTTGTCGGGCAGCCTGAACTCAAAACCATCGTGCTTAGCCCCGGTATGCGTCAGTTGGCGCAACGGGTTGCTGCCAGCTTTCATTTGGAAGCTATGGACGAGCCCACGGTCCGTGCCTATATCAAGCATCGCATGAAGGTGGCGGGTGGAACCGGCAGCGAAATCACACCAACGGCCTGTGGCGAGATTTTCAAAGCCACCAAAGGCATCCCGCGGCTGGTCAATCAACTATGTGAATTATGCCTTCTTTATGCCTGGAGCAGCAACAATGCGTGCGTCTCTGTCAAGGCCGTTCGCGATGTATTGGACGACGGTGTCTTTTTCGCGAGCAACCTGCCAACGGATGTTGAGGCGGATGACAAACCTGAAAAAGATATTTCGAAACCACTATTTTTACGTCAAGGCCGTCGGGTTGACATTCCCGACAAGAAAACCGGATAGCTACGGCTTGATATGACATTATGATACGATCCCCGGCCAGATGATCGATGCGTATATCGCGGACTTGCCGGTCTTGGGGAAAGGAACACAGCGCCAATGGCTTCAACGAACCTAAGATATTACCGATCTATTTTCATGCGGCGGCTGCCCTATTTTCTGCTTGTCGCGACAGTTATCGGGGCGGCATCGATCATCATGGCGATGACTTTGCCGCCGTCCTTTGTGTCGCGCATGACGTTGATTGTGGAAAGCCCGCAGATCCCCGATGAGCTGGCGGCCTCGACCGCGCGCACGCCCGCACAGGAACAGTTGCAGGTCGTCGAACAACGGCTGATGACGCGCGCCAATCTGCTGGAAATTGCCAACAAGCTTCAGGTTCTGGAAAAGCAAAACGAGATGACGCCAGACCAGATTGCGAAGTCGATGCGGGCGCGCACGGTTATCCGAAGCACCGCAGGGCGCGATCAGGCGGCGTTGATGACGATCAGCTTTGAGGCGCCGAGTGGCCAGAAGTCGGCGGGCGTGCTGAACGAATACCTAACCTTGATCCAGAAAGAGGACGTGCAGTCACGCACCGGACGCGCCACCCAGACGCTTGAGTTTTTCGAACAGGAAGTGTCGCGTTTGAACCAGGAATTGGCCGAACGCAGTGCGCGCATTCTGGCTTATAAGACCGAACATGGTGACGCGCTGCCGGAAAGTTTGGATTACCGGCTGGGCCAGCAATCTCTGCTGCAAGAACGCTTGGCGCAGCTGGAACGGGAATCCATCAGCTTGCAGGAACAACGCAGACGGCTGGTGCGTATCTTTGAAACCACTGGCCAGGTGGGCGGGCTGGCAGGCCCCGCCCTGTCCCCAGAACAGCAACAGCTGGAAGAAATGCGCGCCGCGTTGAACAATGCGCTGGCTGTTTATTCGGAAACAAACCCGCGTGTGAAGATACTGCGCGCGCGTATCGAGGCGCTTGAAAAAACACTTCAGTCGATGCCGCCGGAAGAAAACGATCAGCCGTTGACCGGAAACTCGCTTCTGGATGTCCAACTGGCCGAAATCACGGCGCGTGAGAATTCGCTGAACGAGCAGAAGAGAAGTACACAGAAACAGTTGGAAAAGCTGGCCGATACGATTGAAAGAACACCGTCCAACTCGATCCGGCTGGACGAGTTGCAGTTGGAATACGCAAACGTTCAGTTGCAGTATAATACCGCCGTTGAACGCCTGTCGCGCGCCAGCACCGGTGAACGGATCGAGGTAATGTCGCGCGGTCAGCGGATATCGGTCATTGAACCACCAGCGGTGCCGAACCAACCCAGCAAGCCCAACCGGGCACTGATCGCTGGGGGTGGCAGCGTGTTCGGGATCATGGCGGGGATCGGTCTGATCGTGCTGCTGGAGTTCATGAACCGCTCGATCCGGCGGCCCGAGGATTTGGTGGCCAAGCTGGGCATAACGCCGCTGGCGACGATACCCTTTATCGCGACGGCGGGCGAAAACTCGCATCGGCAAAAGTTTCGGATACTGGGTATGGTGATCATTTTGCTGGGTGTGCCGCTTGCGGTCTATGCCGTGCACATGTTCTATCAGCCACTTGATTTATTGGCCGAACGGATCATGGATAAGATTGGCGTGCGCTGGTGATCGCGGGCAAACAGAACTTTTCAGAAAGGATCTGATCGCAATGGAAAAGCTTCAGGCCGCCATCGAAAAGGCGCGCAAGCAGCGCGCGGGGCAGGGGTCACCGCGCCAGATGTCAGGCCGTCGGTCCGGATCGCCCGTGGCGATGTCCGAGGAATGGGCGGCGCTGGCACCGTTCGAGGTGTCGGCGCGGCACGCGCAACAGAACCGGTTGGTGTCGCTTGATGGCGGGATCGAGGCCGGGCCGTTTGACATGCTGCGCACCCGGATATTGCAGCAGGCGTCCAACAACGATTGGAAGCGCATCGCGCTGGTGTCACCTCACAGCGCCTGCGGAAAGACCACGACCGCCGCCAATCTGATTTTTAGCTTTGGCCGACAGGCAGATTTGCGCACGATGGTGCTGGATCTGGACCTGCGCCGGCAGGGGTTGGCAAAGGTTCTGGGCCTGAACCGCGAAGGCCATATGGGCGATGTGCTGCAAGGCACCACATCCTTTGCCGAGCATGGGCGTCGGTGGGGCGATAACGTCGCGGTCGGGCTGAACAGCGGCACAATCGAAAATGCCTCGGAGATCCTGCAAAGCACCAAAACCAAGCAGACGTTGGATGACATCCAAGCGCAATATGCGCCAGACATCATGTTGTTGGATATGCCGCCTCTGATTGGAACGGACGACAATTTCGGGTTCCTGCAAAACGTTGATTGCGCCATTTTATTGGCCGAGGCTGAACGCACCACCGTCGAACAGGTCGATATCGCCGAACGCCAATTGTCCGAATTAACAACTGTGATGGGTGTCGTTCTGAACAAAAGTCATTTTTCGGATGGGGCTTATGGATACGGTTATGGCTACGCCTAAACCTAAACCTCAGCCTAAGGCGGCCATCATCATCCCGCATTATAATGACCCGGACCGACTGACCCGGTGTCTTGAAGCCCTGTCGCGCAATGATCTGACCGGGGTCGAGGTCTTGGTGGTGGACAACAACTCGCCCCAACCGCCGACCGACGTTCAGGCTCGCTTCGCCGATACCCGCTTTGTTGTCGAAACCGAAAAAGGTGCCGCTGCGGCCCGAAATCGTGGCGTGGCCGAGACAATTGCGCCGCTTCTGTTCTTCATTGATGCCGATTGTGTGGCCGCCGATGACTGGGTGACCAAAGCGCATGAGGTCGCGCCGACGGCTGACCTGATCGGGGGTCGGGTTGATGTGTTTGACGAAACCCCGCCGCCGCGCAGCGGGGCCGAGGCGTTCGAGGCCGTCTTTGCCTTTAATTTCCAGAATTATATTGAAGTTCAAGGCTTTACGGGGTCCGGCAATCTGGTCACGACGCGCAAAGTGTTTGAGGATGTCGGCGGCTTTCGGGGTGGCGTGTCCGAAGATCTGGACTGGAGCACGCGGGCCGTTTCCAAGGGCTATCGTCTGATATACCGCGATGATCTGGTGGTCAGCCACCCGTCGCGATCTGACTGGGCAGCACTGCGCCACAAGTGGCTGCGTCTGACGCAAGAACTGTTTGGCGTTAACGGAAACACCCCGCGCGACCGTGCCAAATGGGCTTTGCGTGCGCTGGCGATGCCGATCAGCGCTGTGGTGCATTTGCCCAAGGTTCTGGGCAGCGACAAGCTGGACGGGTGGGGCGAAAAACTGCGGGCCGCGGGCACGTTGTTCCGGCTGCGCTTTCAACGGATGATCTGGATGCTGCGGCAGGCGATGGGGCAGTCGATCTAGCGCTGGCGGCGTTGCGCCCAGCCAAGCCCGGCGGTGGCGGTCCAGCCTGCGATAAAGCCGCCCAGATGGGTTTCCCAAGCCAGAAGACCGTCTAGAACAACCCACAAAACCAGGTTCAGCATCATCAGGGACAGGACTGTTTTCAGCACTGGCCACTGGTCCAGCCCCAGTCGCCTCCGGTCTGCCCATCGCCAATAGATCACAGCACCCACCAGCCCGAACAGCGCGCCGGACGCGCCCACCATGGGCTGCGGCGACAAGGTCAGCGCCCCGAACCCCACACCGCCCCCGATGGCGGATAGCAGATAGATCAGCACAAACCCCGCCAACCCCGAGCGCGCAATCACCATTCGCCCAATCAGCCACAGGGTCAGCATGTTGCCCAGCAAATGCGCCAACCCGCCATGCAAGAACGCATAGGTGACGAACATCGTCCAAGGCTGCGCCGGATAATTTGGCCGCCAGTTGTGTAAAAGCCCCGCCCAGAATGCGCCGTTTTGATAGGTCAGCGAACGCCACTGTTTGGTGCCGACAAAGCCCAGATCGGCGGCGAACAAGACGCCTTCAATCACCAGATTCAAGGCGATGAGGCCAAAAAGCACCCTTTGAGCGGACAGGTTAAGATGCGGATGCGCGATCATGTTGCATGATTTGCCTGCTTGGCGACTGATGCACAAGGATCAATTGAGGCGATGGCATGGGCGATATTATCTATGGATCAGTTGCGCCTTTATTGCTGAAAACATCAATAAAGGCGCGCTTTGTCTGTCGGGCGTTTGTCCTGATTTTGCACTTGAAAACAATAGTCTAAGATGCTTCATTCACCCTGCTGGTTCAACCATTTGGCGTATTGGTTGAACCAGCTTCGGTGTCAAATGGCATGACTTAGATCAAGGAAGTAGCGCGTCCTATCCCGCACAACGGGACGTGAAACGCGAAAAGGGATTCGGCGATGCGCTGCGTGGGGCAGATGTCAAAGATCATTGTGGGGTCCGTTCGTCGGGCCGCCAACAGTGGTGTTTTGGTCTGTGCGATGTTGGCGCTGGCGCTGCAACTTTTCACGTCATCCATGGGCTATGCATCAAACGGCATGTGGATCGAGATTTGTTCGGATTTCGGAACGGAATATGTGCAGGTTGACCTGAGCGATGACCCGACAAGCGATCAAAACGGCTGCCCTGACTGTGCGAATTGCGCGTTATGCGCGGTGTCGTTGACCGGACTGCCACCTGCAAGTCCGGCGCACTTTGCGTTTGGCTCCACGGTGCTTGAAGCCACGCAATTGCAAACCCAAACGGTTGGTCCGGTGTTCAGACGCGCTTGGCCTGAAACCCGTGGCCCTCCAGCCGCGAACAAGAATAAAGCCGACCGCGCCCTTCGCGCGTTCCAAGCGTCAATCCAAGAAAATGGAGGTGCGCTGTGAACGTTAAGCGCGCGATGAACCACTGGCTCAGAGCCATTGTCGTGATCCTTGCCGGGGTCATGGCGGGCGAGGCAAAAGCCGAAAGCCTCGCAAATTTCCTTCCCGACATTACGCCGTCTGAACTGGCCGAAGGCGCTGACGCGTTCGGTCCGATCCGCGAGGATGTGCCGGTTGCCCCCGTCCTGAAGGGCGGCGAGACGGTTGCCTATGCCTTCCTGACCTCGGATTTCGTGGGCACGACGGGATATTCCGGCAAACCTATCCATGTTGTCGCCGCGATTGACGCGGATGCGATCTTGACGGGCGTGAAGCTGGTCAAACATTCGGAACCGATCGTGCTGATCGGCATTCCGGAATCCAAGATGGTCAAGGTGACAGAAGGTTATACCGGTCTTGATCTGAAAGCCGAGGTCGCCGCCGGCGGCACCGCGCATGATCTGGACATCATTTCAGGTGCGACCGTGACGATCATGGTGATCGACGACAGCCTTGTGCGGGCCGGGATCAAGGTCGCGCGCGGTCTGGGGCTGGGTGATCTGTCGCCAGCGCTGGCCGCAGGGCCGAAGCGTGACGTGGACATGACGAAAGAAGAGTTGGCGGATTGGGCCACCTTGTCAGGTGACGGGTCGGTGCGCCGGCTGACCCTTGATGTCGGTCAGATCAACGCGGCGTTCGAGGCAACCGGCGATGCCCGGGCCATCAAACGCCCGGAAAAAGGCCAGCCTGACGACACATTCATCGACATGCACATGGCTCTGGTATCGGTGCCTTCCATTGGCAAATCGCTTCTGGGGGACGCTGAATACCGCAATATGCAGGCTTGGCTGGAGGAAGGTGAACACGCGATCCTTGTGATGGGTCGCGGGACATACAGTTTCAAAGGTTCGGGCTATGTGCGCGGTGGTATCTTCGACCGAATCCAGCTGATTCAGGGCGACACCTCGGCGCGGTTCTTTGACAAGCAACACAAGCGTGTCGGCAAGTTGGCATCCCCCGACAGCCCCAGCTTTGCCGAGATGGATCTGTTCAAGATCCCCGCCGAAATTGACTTCAACCCAGCCGAGTCGTTCCGCCTGCAACTGCTTGCACAGCGCTCGGTCGGAGCGATTGACAAGACGTTCATCACCTTTGATCTGGGCTATAAACTGCCCGAGAAATACCTGCTTCCCGCAGCCGCACCGGCCCCCGTCCTGAACGACGCAGATGACGAAGCCGCCGCCAAGTCGATGCTGTGGAAACGTATCTGGAAAGACAAGACGGTCGAGATTGGCATTCTGGGCGCCATGCTTCTGGTGCTGACCGGCGTGTTCTTCTTCCAGTTTCAAGCGACGGCAAACGCGCGGGTCTTTTTCTGGTTCCGCATGGGGTATCTGACCTTCACGCTGTTCTTCCTTGGCTGGTATGCCAATGCGCAGCTGTCGGTGGTGAACCTGATGGCCCTGACAAATAGCTTGCGCAGTGGTTTCACGTGGGACGCCTTCTTGATGGACCCCTTGGTGTTCATCCAGTGGTTCGCGGTCGCCGCCGCGCTGGTCTTCTGGGGCCGTGGGGCTTACTGCGGCTGGCTGTGTCCGTTCGGCGCGCTGCAAGAGCTGACGAACCGCATCGCGCGCGCCTTCAAGGTGCCGCAATGGACGCTGCCCTGGGGTCTGCACGAACGCCTGTGGCCGCTGAAATACATGATCTTCTTTGGCCTGTTCGGCGTCAGTATGGTGTCGCTTTCGATGGCCGAAACCTATGCCGAAATCGAGCCGTTCAAGACCGCGATCATCCTGAAATTCGTCCGCGACTGGCCATTTGTGGTCTTTGCGGTCGCGATTATCGTCGCGAACCTGTTCGTAGAACGGTTCTATTGCCGCTATGTCTGCCCGCTGGGCGGTGCACTGGCGATCCCGGCCCGTATCCGCATGTTCGATTGGCTGCGACGCTATAAGGAATGCGGCAATCCCTGTCAGACCTGTGCACATGAATGCCCCGTTCAGGCTATTCACCCGACAGGCGAGATCAATCCCAACGAGTGTGTCGACTGCCTGCATTGTCAGGTTCTGTATCAGTCGGCCGACAAATGCCCGGTCGTGATCCGCCAAATCAAACGGCGCGAAAAGATCGGCACGGCGGATTTCAACATCCCGCCCAAAAACCCACCGGCGAACCATCCGAACGCCAAGACGTCATAAATTCCTTGAAGGAGGTAAAAACCATGACTGAAGAAAACAAACTCTCCATTTCACGCCGGGGCGTGTTGGGGGCTGCCGCAACAGGTGCGGTTGTCGCTGGCACCGGTATCGGCGGTTCCGTGATGACGGCAACGCCAGCGCGTGCCGCGTCTGGGGTCAATCTTGAGCCAGGCGAGCTGGACGACTATTACGGCTTCTGGTCGTCGGGTCAGACAGGCGAACTGCGTATCATGGGCTTCCCGTCGATGCGCGAGCTGATGCGTGTGCCAGTGTTCAACCGGTGCTCGGCCACCGGTTGGGGTCAAACCAACGAAAGCATCAAGATCTTTGAAGACGGCATGTTGCCCGAAACCAAGGCGTTTCTTGAAGCCAACGGCAAGCGCGTGCATGACAATGGCGACCTTCACCACCCGCACATGTCGTTCACCGACGGCACCTATGACGGTCGTTACCTGTTCATGAACGACAAGGCGAACACCCGCGTGGCGCGCGTGCGTTGCGATGTGATGAAGACCGACAAGATCGTGGAAATTCCGAACGCAAAAGCCATCCACGGCCTGCGTCCGCAGAAATTCCCGCGCACCGGTTATGTGTTTGCCAACGGCGAAGACGAAACACCGATGGTCAATGATGGATCAGTGCTGGATGAACCCGAAAAGTATGTGAACTTCTTCACTGCCCTTGACGGTGACACGATGGAAATCTCGTGGCAGGTCATGGTGTCGGGTAACCTTGATAACACCGACTGCGACTATCAGGGTAAATTCGCCTTCTCGACGTCCTACAACTCGGAAATGGGTATGAACCTGGCCGAGATGACGGAAAACGAGATGGACCACGTCGTTGTCTTCAACATTGCCGAAATCGAAAAAGGCATCGCCGAAGGTGACTTCCAAGAGCTGAACGGCGTCAAGGTCATCGACGGGCGTAAGGAGATGAACAAGAAATACACCCGCTATATTCCGATCCCCAACAGCCCGCACGGCTGTAACACTGCGCCAGATGGCAACTATGTCGTGATCAACGGCAAGCTGTCGCCGACCTGCTCGGTTATTGACGTGCGCTTGGTCGATGCGATTTTTGAGGATGGCACCGATCCGCGCTCATGTGTGGTTGCCGAACCCGAATTGGGTCTTGGACCGCTACACACCGCGTTTGATGGCAAGGGCATGGCCTATACCACCCTGTTCCTGGACAGCCAGATGGTGAAATGGGACCTTGAGAAAGCGGTCAAGGCCTATGCGGGTGAAGAGGTTGACCCGATCATTTCCAAGGTTGATGTGCATTATCAGCCGGGCCACAACCACACGACCATGGGTGAAACCAAGGAAGCTGATGGCAACTGGCTGATCTCGCTCAACAAGTTCTCGAAGGACCGGTTTATCAATGTTGGCCCGCTGAAACCCGAGAATGAGCAGATCATCGACATCTCGACTGATGACATGAAAGTTGTGCATGACGGCCCGACCTTTGCCGAACCGCATGACGTCATCCTTGTGCGTCGTGACATCGTGAACCCTGTGGATGTCTGGGATCGTAACGATCCGATGTGGGCTGCCACCCGCGAACAGGCCGAAGCGGATGGTGTCAACATCGACGAATACATGGACACGATCGTTCGTGACGGTGACAAAGTTCGGGTCTACATGACCAGTCAGGCGCCGACCTTCTCGCTTGAATCGTTCGAGGTGAACCAGGGCGACGAGGTGACAGTGATCATCACCAACCTTGATGACATTGATGACCTGACGCACGGCTTTACGCTGAACAACCACGGCGTTGCGATGGAGATCGGCCCGATGGCGACAGCCTCGGTGACGTTCACCGCCGCGAAACCGGGCGTTTACTGGTATTACTGCCAGTGGTTCTGCCACGCACTCCACATGGAGATGCGCGGTCGGATGTTCGTGAAACCGAAAGCCTAAACCATGCAAATCCTGCGCCTTCTTCTAACGGTTCTTTTCACGGTTTTGGCGGCACCTTTGGTGTCGGCAGCCGAACGGATTGTGCCCGCAGAAGAGGGCGCACTTGCAAAAGCCATCGCCGGGGCATCCCCCGGCGATGTGCTGATCTTGGCGCCGGGTCGCTATGCCGGCCCCGTGGTGCTGGACAAGACAATCACGCTGGACGGACGCGGCGAGGCCGTGATTGACGCGGGCGGCACAGGGTCTGTCATTACGGTGACGGGACACGATATTGTGGTGCGCGGGTTAGAGCTGATCGGCTCGGGCAGCAGCCATGAAACCATCGACAGCGGTGTGCAGCTGACAAAGACAGCCCGGCGCGCGATTGTCGAAAACAACAGAATTCTGGGCAATCTTTACGGCGTGGACATTCACGGCGCGCGCGACAGCATCGTGCGGGGCAATGTCATCGAAGGCCGTCAGGATCGTCACATGAACGCGCGCGGCAACGGCGTATACGTGTGGAATGCCGCAGGCGCACAGGTGCTGAACAACGACGTTCGCTATGGCCGCGACGGCATCTTCGTGAACACCTCGAAAAAGAACCTGTTCAAGGGCAACCTGTTTCGCGACCTGCGTTTCGCGGTGCATTATATGTATGCAGACCGCAGCGAGGTGTCGGACAACATCTCGATCGGCAACCACCTTGGCTATGCGATCATGTTCACGACCCATGTGAAGGTTCTGAACAACGTGTCGCTGAACGACCGCGACCACGGCGTCATGCTGAACTATGCCAATGACAGCGAATTTGTGGGCAATTACGTGAAGAACGCGTCCGACCGCTGCACGTTCCTCTATAATGCCAACAAGAACACCTTCACCGACAACTGGTTTGAGGGCTGTGACATCGGCATCCACTTCACCGCGGGGTCGGAACGCAACCGCATTGTCGGCAACAGCTTCATCGGCAACCGCACGCAGGTGAAATATGTCTCAACCCAGTGGGTTGAATGGTCCGAAGAGGGGCGCGGCAATTACTGGAGCGACTTTGCCGCCTTCGACGTGGATGGCGACGGGATCGCAGATGCGCCATACCGTCCCAATGACAGCATGGACCATGTTCTGTGGACCCAACCTGCTGCTAAACTGCTTTTGGGGTCGCCGGCCGTGCAGCTTGTGCGCTGGTCGCAATCCGCCTTCCCGGCGCTTTTGCCCGGTGGCGTGATCGACTCGAACCCTCTTATGCGCCCCGTGAAACCGGCGGCCAGTGAAAAGGTGCCTTATGACGGATAGTGCATTGACCATCGAACATGTGCGCAAGGACCGGGGCAAGACCACGGTTCTGGACGACGTGTCGTTGCGCGTGGCGCCCGGCGAACGGGTCGCGCTTTTGGGTCACAACGGGGCGGGTAAATCGACCCTGATCAAAACAATTCTTGGCCTTACGCCCCTTACGGATGGCCAAATTCGCATCGGTGATGCGAAGCCCGGAAGTGCGGTCGCCCGCCGCACGACCGCGTATTTGCCGGAAGCTGTCAGCTTTCACCCCGCTTTGACGGGGCGCGAGCAGTTGCAGTTGTTTGCCCGCCTCGATGGGCAGAAGGCCGACATTACCGGATTGCTTGATCGTGTTGGTCTGGGCGATGCGATGGACCGACGGATTGGCGCGTATTCCAAAGGGATGCGGCAGCGGCTGGGGCTGGCGCAGGTGCTGTTGGGCAATCCAAAAGTCGCGCTGCTTGATGAACCGACCAGCGGGCTGGACCCGATTTCACGACAAGACCTTTATGCGATTATTGATGAGCTGGCCGCCAATGGCACCGCCGTCCTGATTGCCAGCCACGCCCTGACCGAGGTCGAGGCCCAGACCGACCGCATCGCCATTCTGCGCAAAGGCATCAAAGTGGCCGACGACACGCTGGAAAACCTGTCCGCGCAGGCCGGGTTGCCCACCAAGCTGCGCATTCGCGCCAGCGGCGACCACGCGGATGAGGTCGCCGAGGCAACGGGCGGCACCCGCATCAACTGCGCGTCGGTCGAAATCCTCTGCACCCCGGATCGCAAGATGGAGGCGTTGCGCCGCGTCGCTGCTATGGGCGAGGTGATCACCGATATTGAAATGACGCCGCCGCGCCTTGAGGACCTGTATCGCCATTATGCAAAGGAGGGCGCGCAATGACCCGCTTCCTTGCCATTGCCTCGACCGAGATGCTGATCCTGCGCCGCAACCGCTGGCTTTTGATGGCGACCGTTATCATGCTGCTCTTTGCGCTGGCACTGACCTTCGCGGGCAGCGCGCCGACCGGATCGGTGGGCGTTGATATGCTGACCGTGTCCGTGACCTCGATGACCACGTTGTCGGTCTATCTGGCGCCGCTTCTGGCGCTGATGATCAGCTTTGACGCCATCGCGGGCGAGGCCGAGCGCGGCAGCCTGTCGCTGCTTCTGTCCTATCCTGCCGGGCGCGGAGAAATCCTTCTGGGCAAGTTCGCCGCCCATCTGGCCGCACTGGCGTTCGCCATGACCGTCGGGTTTGGCGCGGCCGGCGCGATTGCTGCGTGGTTCGGCGGGGCAGGGGCGGAAAGCCTGACCGCGCTGGCGCGTCTGATCGGCACCTCGATCCTGTTGGGCGCGGTGTTTCTGGCGCTTGGCTATCTGGTCTCGGCCCTGTCACGCAGCGCGACCGCAGCGGCGGGTCTGTCGGCGGGCCTGTGGCTGGTGTTCGTCGTCCTTTACGACCTTGGCCTGTTGGGCGCGGTGGTCATGGACGGCAGCGGCACCTTCACACGGTCCATCTTTCCGTGGCTGATGGTTGCCAATCCAGCGGATGCGTTCCGGGTGTGGAATATCTCGGCCTCGGACGGGGTGGCGATGGCATCGGGCATGGTGGGTGCAGCACAAACATTGCCCGCATGGGCCGCGCCCCTGTCGCTTGCCCTTTGGCCGCTGCTTGCCTTCGCCTTGGCGCGCGCCGCTTTCAAAAGGGTCGAGCCATGAAGCGCGTGATCCTTTTGGCAGCCCTAACGCTCGCCGCCTGCAATGAAAACGAGGCGAAAGCCCCGCCGCCCCCGGCCGACCTGACCGAACAGGCGCTGAGTTATTTTTGTCAGATGAACGTGGCCGAACATGGCGGGCCCAAAGGGCAAATCCATCTGGAAGGCCACGACTCGCCGCTGTTCTTTGCACAGGTGCGCGACATGGTCGCCTATCTGAAAAGCCCCGAACGCGAGGCCGAAATCACCGCGATCTATGTCAGCAACATGACCACTGCGCGGAGTTGGGCCGACCCCGGAAATGGCAACTGGATCGCTGCACAAGATGCGATATATGTTGTGGGCGCAGACGTCGCTGGCGGCATGGGCGCACCCGAAATTGTGCCCTTCGCAGACGATGAAAGCGCGGGCGTGTTCATCGCGCAATACGGCGGTGAAACGCACATGCTCGACACCATTCCCGACGACGCCGCGCTTGGCGCCGTCGATCTGAACAAGACGTTGGAGACACCTTCATGAGCATCCTCAATCGCCGTCGTTTTCTGGCAATTTCTGCGGCCGCACTGGCGGTGCCAACAGGGGCGGCCGCGTCAGTTGCCCGGTGGACGGGCCACGCGCTGGGTGGGCCGGTGTCGATGCAGCTTGTTGGTCTGTCTCAGGCGGACGCGGACAAGGTTTTCGCAACGGTCGAGGCCGAATTGGATCGCTTGGAAGATATCTTCAGCCTGTATCGTGATAAGTCCGAACTGTCGCGCCTGAATAAGTTTGGCAAGATCGGCGATCCGTCAGCCGAGCTTCTGCATGTGCTCAGCGCCTGCGCCAGCCTGCACGCGGCAAGCGACGGCCAGTTCGACCCGACCGTCCAGCCGTTGTGGCAGGCGATCGCCCTGAACGGCGATGACAACGCCATCGCGACGGCGAAAGCTGCGGTTGGCTGGTCGAAAGTGCAGTTTGATGCGCTTCAGGTGAGCTTGCCGAAAGGCGGGGGCCTGACCCTGAACGGGATTGCCCAAGGCGCTGTAACGGACCGGATCGCCGCCCTTTTGCGCGGTCAGGGGCTGCGCGACGTGCTGGTGGATATGGGCGAGATTGCAGCCATGGGGCAGGGGCCAAAAGGGCCGTGGTCGATTGGCGTGGCGATGACCGACGGAACACTTGTGCATCGCCTGACAGCAACTGATCGGGCCATCGCGACCTCTGTTCCGATGGCGATGGAAATCGGAGGCACGCAGGGGCATATTCTATCGCCGACCGGCGCAGAACCCGTGCAAGAGCTGGTTTCTGTGTCTGCCCCGACCGCGATGATTGCAGACGGGTTGTCAACCGCCCTGTGTCTTGTGGACGATGCCACCGCTGCGCGCATCGTTGCGGGCTTCCCGGATGCAAAGATCGAGGTGATGACCAGCGCGACCTAAGCCGCGTCTGCGTCAATAATCGCGTTCGAAGAAAATCCCGATGGAGCTTTTACCGTCCGAGCCGAGCGTGCCGCGCGCGGTCAGCGACGGGCTGATACTGAGGTTCAGGTTGATCTCGGTATCGCCATCTGCGCCGACCTCAACATCGGTGTAAATATTTTCCGAGATATACTTGCCCGCTTTCAGCGTCGCCTCGCCATTTTCATCGGTGGTCAGATCCAGATCATCCAGCGCGAAGTTGTCGCGCAGCTTGCCGACAATGCCTTCGCCACCTTTGCCCGCCAGCGTGCGCACCGCCGCCGCCAATCGCAGGGCTTGCAGCGGCGAAATTTCGGCGATGTTGCGCCCGAACAGCAGCCTTGCCAGCACCTCGTCCTGCGGCAGTTCCGGGCTTGAGGTGAAGGTGACTTCGGGGGCCGAAGCCGGGCCAATCAAACTGATGCGCACGACAATGTCGTCGGCCTGCGTTTCAGCCGCAAAGGTCACATAGGGATCAAAGCCGCCGCGCATGCTGACGCGACCTTCGGTCAGGGTCAGCCGCTTGCCCAGAATGTCCAGCCGCCCGCGGATCAGTTCGAATTCGCCCACGGGCACGACATTCGCGCTGGTGCCCGTCAGTCGCAGCGTGCCGCCCAATTCAGCATCCAGCCCACGCCCGCGCACAAACAATTGGCTGGGCGCGCGGACGGTAATGTCGATGGGATAGGGGCGGGAGGTCTGCCCGTTAGGGTCGGTGTCGATGATCAGCCCGGCAAAGGCACGGGTCTGGCGCACGGCGGCGGGTTCGTTGATGTGGCGCAGCTCTTCCAGGATGGGGACCGTGCCCGGGGGTATTTCCGAGATACGAATTTCGGTGCTGCCAAGGGTCAGGTCCGCGCGCAAAGTCGCCCCATCAGTCAGGGGGCCGCGCAACGTGCCCGTGCCATCCAGCGTTGTTTCAAACAAATTGCCATCGGTCAGCGTGACTCGATCCACATTGATCTGCAAATCGGCCTGATACGGCGCATCCAGCGAAATGTTGCCGCGCGCTGTCACCTGCCCGCCGGTGATGACCGAGGTCACGACATTCACATCGGCCCGCGCGCCCGATAACACAACTGACGCGCTGTCGATCTCTACCGCCTGCCCGAATGTCGGCAGCGCCAGCCGCGCCCCTGTGGTTTGCACATTGCCTGCCAGTGACGACAATTGCAGCGGGCCGTTCAAGGTCAGATCAAACGCCGCCCGACCGGTCAGAAGGCGCGGTTGGATAATCCGGTTTGCCAGTTCAAGCGGGACGGTGCCGTCGATTTTCAGATTGGCGCGGCTGGCGTCGGCCTGCACCGTTCCGTTGACAGAGGCATTTGCGCCGCCCGGTCCATTCGCCGCGACAGCCAATTGCCAAGTGTCATCCAGCAAGGTGGCCGTGCCGCTGGCCGCGCCTGCACCAGAAATCCCGTTGGCCAGCAGCCCCACATCGCGCAGTTTAAGATCGAAATCCAGTGTGTTGCGGCCATTGTCGGCCCGGCCGGTGGCCTGCGCGGTCAATTCGGGGGTCGATATCGACAGGGCATCCAGCAGCACGACGTTCTTGTCGTCGCGATGCAGGCGGACCATGTAAGTGCTGTCGCCGCGTATCAATGAATCCAGTGCGGGTTGGCCAAGGCCCAGATCGGTGCCAGTGCCGTCTACCTCGGCCTCAAAATTCCCGGTGGCGAGGTCATAGCTGCCCTTGGCCGTCGCCGATATTGCGCCCGTGATCGGTTGCCCGACCAGTTGTGCATAAGGGGACAGCGACGACGCCTTTGCGGTGACGGTGCCCTTAGCCAACCCCGGCCCGTCTTTTGTGATCTGTATCGAGGCATCAACCGCTGCGTCGACACCCCCCGGCGCGGTCAGGTCGGCCAATACCGCCCATGTATCCTTGGTTTGGTTGACGGTGCCGACAACGGTTGCAGGGCCGGACAGTCCTGGATCGACGACCGCGCTGTCTTTGATGCGTACATCGAACCGGGCGTTTGAGGCATCGGTTTTTAGGTCCGCCGACACAGATGCGGTGGTCTGTGCGGTGGTGATATTCAACCGTTCCAGCCGGGTTCCGGTGTCATCGCGCACCGCTTCGATATCCAGCTTGCTGGCCCCGGCGATCAGCGGATCAATCCGCGCCTGCCCAATGCCCAGATCAGCACCGTCGCCTTTGATCTTCACATCAAACGCGCCGCCCAGAAGGTTCACAGCACCGTCTAGCGCCACCTTGGCCGCCCCGGTCAACGGCGTTCCAGCCAGCCCGGCGAACTGCGATAAGTCGCTGGCCGTCAGCACAACATCACCGTTGGTTTTCACCGTGACGCCGTTTGCAAGATCATCGGCTGACAGGCTGCCGACCAATTGGTAATTCGTCCCGCTCAGGTCGATGTCCGAGATTTGCAGCGGCGTATCTTGGCGCCAGTCAAACGAAAGCTTGCCTGCCAAGGCAGGGCCGATAGCTTTGGCCAATGGTTCAGATTTCGGTGCAATCCCTTGCACATCGACGGTGACGTTACCGTCAACCCGCCCGACATTGGTGCCGTCCTCATGTTCCAAAGTGCCGATTGCCGAGACGGTGGCTGTGTCCAGTGTCATGTCGTCGCGCGTCAGGGCGTTCAGGGTAAAATTGGCTTGCCATGCCTCGCCATTCTCGGCGTTATATCCGATCGCCAGATCGGCAGACTGAACTTGCGTCTTTGGCCCCGTCATCGGCAGCAAAACGGGCGCGCCGTTTTGGTCTGCGATGCGTCCCGTCAGGGTGAACCGTTCGGGCCAGCCCTTTGCGGACAGGGCAAGGTCGCCCTGAAGGGTCAGCGCCTCGGTGGTCAGCGCGAGCGTCTCAAGGTCCAGCGCGCCGTCGGAAAACCGCCGCCCGGCTGCCGTCAGCGTGACATTGTCGCCAAAGAAATCACGATAGTCGGGCAAAAGCACCGGCGCGATGTCGCCTTCAATCTGCGCGTTGAACCGTTTCAGGCTTACAGGATTTTCAGGGGTCGAGGTCGCTTGGTCCATCTCGTCGCGCAGCTCAACCTGCCCGGTCAGACGCTGTTTGCCGTCGGTGGACAGGTCAATATCGGCGACAAAATCAGACAGTGGGCCAGATCCCGCGATGATCAGGCCGATGGCGGGGCGGTCCGGAAGGTCCAGCAGGTTGGCCGCGATGCCGTCTTCGCCCTCGTCCACTGTCAACGCCAGATCAAGTTGCGTCGTCACGTTGCTATAGCTGCCCTCCAGCCGCAGCGCGCCGGTCGGGCCATCGGTGCGCACAATATCAAGCTGCGCGGAGCCTTCGCCGCCCGACAGTTGTGCGGTGCCTTCAAGGCGGACAACGGCGGCTTGGCCGATCACCGGTTCGGCCAGTTCGACATGCTCTGCCTTGATGACACCGATTTCTACGGATACCGGAAGTTCAGGCAGGGAAAACCCGCTGGCCTCAGGCGCGGGAACGCCGCCCACGGGGGTCGGTGTGCGCGCAATGATGATTTCTTGCGCCGATATTTGGTTGATGTTGATCGCCCCGCGCAACAGGCTTGCGCGTTGCCAATTCAGCACCACGTCGTTCATCGTCAGCCAAATGCCGTCATCATCGGCCACGGTGATTTGGGCAACCGTGGCTTGCGAGCTAAAGGCGCCTTGAAAACCGATGATGCGGATATCGCGCCCGACGCCCGACAGGTTGTCTTCCAGCAGTGCCTGAAGATAGCCGCGATCATCCTGTTCGGTGTCGCTCTGCGCGTGGGCAAAACCCGACCAGAACAGGGCCGCAAGGACTGTGAATATACGAAGAAAAGGGCTCAAAACGCTTGCCCGATCCCAAGATAAATCTGAACGCCATCACTGGTGTCGCCAGATATGGGTCCGGCCACATCCAGTCGCAACGGTCCGATCGGGGTTTTATACCGCACGCCGATGCCGCCGCCCGTGTGCCAGTTGCCTTGCCCGTCAAACAGGCTTCCGGCGGCCACGTGGCCCGCATCAACAAACCCAACCACGCCGATCTTGTCAGTGATCTGGGCGCGCAGTTCCGCCGAAAGGCTGACGAAGGACTGACCGCCGGTGATCTCTCCACCGCCCACATCCAGACCCAGCGACTGATACGGCTGGCCGCGCACGGTGCCACCACCGCCCGAATAAAACAGGTAATCCGGGGGGATATCGCCAACATTGCCCGCAAAGACCGATCCGACCTGAACCCGTCCGGCCAGAACAAAGCGATCCTCGGCCCCGAAGCCGCGATAGGCGCGCCCATCACCATAGGCCCACCCCCCTGTGCCGCCGTTGTCCAGCGAGATGAAAGGGATCACCTCGGCCTTCAGATAGGTGCCGCGCGTCGCGTCCAACTTGTCATTGCGCCGGTCCCAGGTCAGCGATGTGGGCAGGGTGAACAGGACGAACCGGCGGTCGCCCAGAATATCGGTGGTTTCAGAATACAGCAGGGCCGCGCCGAATTCGGCTTCCAGTGTGTCCGAGAAGATGCGCTTGATACCCGCGCCCAGATTGGCAGAGCGCGAGATATAGCCCGGCTCATCCTCATAGGCG
Source organism: Aliiroseovarius sp. S1339 (assembly GCF_023195695.1). GTDB lineage: Bacteria > Pseudomonadota > Alphaproteobacteria > Rhodobacterales > Rhodobacteraceae > Aliiroseovarius. Next base: position 126,371 of record NZ_JALPQG010000010.1, read on the forward strand.
AGGCTGCCAAACACAAAGGCGTTGGTGTCCGGGCCGAAGGTGGCCGGCTGGTCAAGCCGCACGCCCAGGCGATAGTCGACGCCGCCGTGCTGGCCAGCGATACCCGAGATTTCGCCGTCAATACGCAGCCTTTCAGCCCCACCAAACATGTTGCGATGCATCCAAAAGGCCGAAAGCTTTAACCCTTCAAGCGATGCAAGTTCGGCCCCGACACCGAAGCGGCGGGGTTCTTCGTCAACCAAGGCAAGACCGATATCCATCGTGTTGCCCGCGCCAAGCGTTTCGGCCTCGGTCAGGGTGACGGATGAAAATGCGCCGGTGCGACGCAGACGTTTCGCGACCGTCTCTAATTCATCCGGCGAAAAAACCTGGCCTGCGGGGAACCCGGCAATGCGCGCAATCCGGTCGGAACGCACGGCGCTTTCGGTTGTTTGGCGCAGGGTGCCAAACCGCACCTTTGGGCCGGGGGCGACGTTCAGCGTGGCAGACAGTTGCGCGTTTGCGTGGTTTGCGGTGATCTTCTGGCCTGACAGGTCGACCTTGGCGTGCCCCGCCTGTCGCCAACCCAGCACAGCGGCGTCAGCGGCCTGCTGCACGGTCACGCTTTTGGCCACCTCACCTGCGCGGAATTCATCCGGCATATCTGTATTTGGCGCAAGTGGGGCGGCCCTTGCGTTGCCAAACCGGAATTGTTTGCCGGGATTGACCGATACCTCGATCATGCCGATGGCTTGCGGCACCTCGAACACCGGGATCTGCGCGGCCTCGCGCCCATCAACGCGCACCTTCACAACGCCACTGTAATATCCGTTGGCATAAAGGGTTTGGACCAGTTGCCCATATTCGGCCAGCGCATCGGCAAACACATCGCGGGTGTCTTTATCTGCGTCATCCTGTGCGGCCAATACCAAAGAGGCACCTTTCAGCGCATCTTCAAGATCATCGTCGGGGCCAGCCACGTTGAAGACCACGCTGTCCAGCGCGTACGCCGGAAGGGGCATCCAAACTAACGTCAAAAGGAGGAAAAACAGTGCCTTACCACAGGTAAACCGCAACCCCCAACTCCCTTCCTGTGCAAATCATGTTGTCGCTATGTTCCAGCCTATAGAGAACTGATTGAACCCACCACCGGTTTTGCACCATCGGCGGGAAATTGCTGTGCGCCGGCAGCCGGATTTGCCGGCCTGTATCCGCCGATCAATTGCGCAACAGATCATCTTGAACGTGGTAATGTCGCACCGTAGTTTGGTCGGAAGCGTAAAGGGTCGAATATGATTTCAGTATCGGGGCAGGGATTTCAGAAGCATGAACGCTAGGCTGATAGAGCGCCGACTTGCAAGCCGTGAGCTTGACGGATGCGCCCTGCTTGATGTTGTCGAACGGAAAACCGACAACGCCCGAGAGATCACCCTTTTCTTTGACCAAGCCGTAACGGGTGATTTGATCGTCCCGCCGACGAATTCGGAACTGATCGTCATTAAATCAATCGGCGGTGCCACTTTTGCGACATACGCCGTGCCGCTGGACGCGCAAGCTACGTTTCAAATTCAAGGCCAGTCCGTTGATCTGACGCCCGCCGAAGTCGAAACCGACTATATGCAGGGCACCAATGCCATCGTTGCTGAACGCAACGGGGAACCGGCGCGACTGGTGTTGGAGTGGCTGGATTTTCACCTGGAACATCAACAGGTTCAGTCGGTTGCCATCCTTGATCGCGCCCAGCCGGGCACCGACAAAGCATTCACGCGTGAGATGCGCGAGGGGCTCAAGAACGTAACGACACCCTGCACAATTGCGCTTGTGTCCAGCGATATCCCACTGGGAAAGCCCGACTTGCCGCAAGAGGCGCATCCGTTTTGCGTGCCCGGCGCACCGGGAAAAGATCGAATGCACGTGCCACCCCCCGCCCCTTGGGAAAGCCCATTGGGCGCGCTGACGATTTACGAAATCATGCGGATGCGATTTTTAGCGACAGCCCGTGCCGTCGCCAATATTGATGTATTCGATCTGATGCCCGCCGGGCCGGAGAGCATATTTGATACCGCAGTATCTGCCGAAAACGGCCTGATCACCTTAATCGGCCAGCAATGCTATCCTTGGCGGGTTCGCACCGACACCGATATCAAGTTCGCCGATCACACCTGCGTCCAGTTTGATGCGCGCGGTGGTCGCCATCGGTGGTGCATCGCGCCCGACAAAGCCCCCGAAGATGCAATTTGGCGACTGGTCAGAATTGGCAACGTCCAGCCGGACCCAACGCGAACGCGCGGCTTTTATCGTTATATGGGAATACGTTACCCTAACGAGTCAATCTCCAAGATCGTCCCTAAGACCTCGTTGATTGAGCATGAGCCGTTGCTGGAGATGTCGAAAAAAGAGTTCGGTCATAAACCGGTGCGGATGCCCAAGATTTCGTTCGACAAAGCAAAACTGAAGGGCAGGGGGCGCTGCGCCATCGTCAGCACGATGAAAAACGAAGGCCCCTTCATTCTGGAATGGCTGGCCTATCATCGCGCAATCGGTTTTGATGATTTCATCATCTATACCAACGACTGCACCGACGGCACCGACACAATGCTGAAACTTTTGCAGTCAAAAGGTATTTTGCAACATCGCGAGAATCCGTTCCGGTCTTCGGATCTGAAACCGCAACATGCCGCGCTGCAAGCGGCCGAGGAAGAGGACCTGATCAAAGACGCGACCTGGGTGACCTGCATTGATGTCGATGAATTCGTGAATATCAAAACCGGTGATGGAACGCTGGATGCGCTGTTTCAAGCTGTTCCCGACGCCAACATGATTTCGATGACATGGCGGCTGTTTGGAAACGGAGATATCCATGCGTATCAAGACAAACCCATCACCGAGCAATTCTTGCGGAGTGCCCCGGAACTGGTGCGCAAACCACATCAAGCTTGGGGGTTCAAAACACTGTTTCGCAATGTCGGTATTTTCAACAAACTGGGCGTCCATCGCCCAAAGGGTTTGAAGCCGCAGCTGTGGGAACAGATCAGTTGGGTCAATGGGTCCGGTAACCCCCTGCCAAAAACCATGTTTCGCAACGGATGGCGCTCGACGCTGGAAACCTTTGGCTATGATCTGGTGCAGCTTAATCATTATGCCGTGCGCTCAGCCGAAAGCTTTCTGGTCAAACGTGATCGCGGACGGGTGAACCACGTGGATCGCGACCAAGGGCTGGCCTATTGGTTTCGGATGAACAACAACGCGGTCGAAGAGCGTTCCATTCAGCACCGGCTCCCCATGATGAAGGCAGAGCTTGCGCGTTTGATCGACGATGAAGACATCGCCGCGGCGCACGCGCATTCGGTTCAATGTCACAAAGCCAAAATTGCAGAGCTGAAAGCGACTGAAAAATACGCACGTTTCTATGACGATCTGACGGGCCCCCGGCTGCAGAAACTCTCGCTAATGCACAGCCATTTTGGGTCAAACGTGTTTTTGTCAGGCCCCGATGCGGTTCCGGATGAGGTGGTGGCGCGCGATCCCGATGCCAAATGGTTTTTTACCGTCAAGCAGCGCACAGACCAGTAGCCAAAGTCCGATTGATCGGGGCGCGCGAAAACACCGCGCCTCGCGTCTGTTTCCTTGGTATCGAGCATCTGTCTTCCTCAAGAAAATCTCGCTATCTCTCGATCAGAACATCTTCCAGATCATATCGGTCGGCCACCGCAACATTCAGTTTTTCTGGAAGAACACCAACTGCAATCATCATGATCACCCCCTGATGATCAGGAATGTCGAGCGCGCGCCGCATTTTTTTGTCAACCGCTGCTTCGGGTGCCCAGGCAAGCGGGCAGGCCCCATATCCCAATGAATGAAGCGCATAAAGTATCGACATTGCGAACATACCCCCATCCACCCAACACTGGTTACGCTCGCCCGTGCCGGTAAACGCCCGCAAGTCAGAGGTCACAACAAGACCACGCGACGCGAGGTGGCCAAACCCCTTATTCCCAGGCTGCCATTGCAATGCGTCAATCGCATTCTGGAAGCAATAAACCCGAGGGCCCTGACGGTTACATACGGACGGCGTTTTTCGCGCCATTCGAATGGCTTTCCGCATGTCTTCCATGGGAACGTCATCACCGGAAAAATTTCGGATCGAATGTCGCGAAAAATAGAAGTCTTCCCCGCCTTTTGCGACAGCTTCTTGTATCTCCGCCCTGGTCTTCTGAATCGTGCCGCCCAAATGTGGAACGTCAGATTTATCCATAAGCCATTTGTCCAAAAACGGAACGTCGACGCCATGTTCGCGATTGAAAGCCTGATATTCGCGCAGTGATGCCAGCGCGCCAATAACGGGTCCTTCATAGCCATAAAGCGCAAGCCAATTGTCGATGTGATCGATCAGAAGCTTGATCTTGTCTTGTCCAAAACCCGGACGTGGTTCCGCCAGAGACAGCCCCTTTTCAATACCGTGATAGCTGCGCAGCAAAACCCGTTCCAACTGGCCTTTTGATACATCTGCGCCACCGTGGCTCCACCAGACATAACGCCGCCAATCGTAATAATAATCCGCAAGTACCAGGATGGAAGTTTTGACGCGCTTAGAGCGTCTCCATTGACGTTGCATCTGTCTGTAAAGCCGCTCGTTTTTTTGCAGCACAGTTTTGATTTTCGGCTTTAATGCACTGATCACAATGGGTTCCTTAAACGATAAAGATAATTCATTTCACAATCTGCCATATTCCGTAGGTTAACAACAGCACCACCGGTGCATCCAATAAGTATCGGGGAACCTCATACTTTAAACCGTCAACCCAAATCTTTCATCGCCAACTTGATCTTGCGGTTTGCATTGCGCGCAAGGACGTAGCGTCCAAGTTGGCGGGCGAGTTTGATGTGGCCCTTCTTAACCAATCGCTCAAACAGTTCTCTTTGATAGCGCGGAAATGTGCGGCGCGTTCGCAAATGCTGGTAATATTCTGTTTCGCTTAGCGTTCCTTGCAAGGCACCCAGAATGATGGGTGACAGGATGCCCATTTGGTTCAACGACGAGCCAAGGCGATGACCCAACAAGGGTGCGCGCAGTTTCACAACATTCGTTCCTGTGAAACGGTTCACGTGTCCGCTGTCCAGTGGCTCATACGGATCGTAAAGAATATAGACCGTCGAGGCGGTTTGCGATGCGGTGGTCGCGTCGCCATATTCGCCGCTGAAATCGCGATCCCAAGCGGTTTTATAACGCTCTTCCCAAGGGACGATGGTTTTATCAAGCGTGGATTGCGGACTGATCGCTATGACGTCGCTGCCGGGCGCGGCCGCGCTAAAGGCGGCGGCGGCATATCCACCCATCGAGGCGCCGTAAAACACCACGCGATCAAACTGCATGAAAAACCCGCTGTCGCGAAGGTCGTCGAATTGGTCGCAGACCCATTGGTTGCGATACCACGTCCAGCCACCCGCCAAAACGCCCAGCATCGACCAGCCCTGTTCTTCGATGAATGCAAACCCCCATGGCCGCCGATCGGCGCGCTTGGTCATGGTTATGTCAAGGTTGTCGAATGTGACCACAAGGGTCTTTTGGCTGCGCGGGGTATAGACGAACGAATGCCCCTCTGGCCCCATTCGAAAGAAACCGCCATCTCCGGCCAGCGTTCTGGCAATGGCCGCCCAGCCTTCATCATTGTCGACCACCGCCGGCGGGTTAGGTGTGAAGCGAATGCGGCTGACGCTTTTGCCGTCTGCCTCAAAGGTCGAAACAGGTTCGTTTTCACCGAAATTTCTTAGAAATGGAAACGCGCCTGACCCCTTTTTTATGTCCATGAACATCCGGCTGTCGGAATGCATCATTTTGGACAGGAAAGGCTCAAGAAACTTGACCTTATAGGCGCATCCGAAGCCGTCCAGATTGCACAGGACATCAACCGGTCGCAGGTCGGCCTCGGAACAAATGATGTGAATGCGATCTTGCGGAACACCATTTTGTGTCAGGAAAGTTCGATAAGGATCGATCCAATCCTGCGGTTGCTCGGTTATTTGCCCCTGGCGATTTGCGCTGACCAGAAAGATGTCGCAGTCGAAACGGTGATAGAGGGCGAGGATCAAGCCTTGCGCATTACCGCTAAGGTCGGCCACAGAATTCACCGCATTCAGATCCAAATGATCCAACAGGCCCGTGTCGAAGGTGCTGTTTCCGCGACCTTTCACCGGCGCAAGCGGCGCGACGATGTCATGGTGTTTTACTAGCTGCTCCAGATAGGACCCGACAGGAGGCAAGCCATGGTGTTGGTTTCCGATTTGTTTCTTGTTCGACGCCCAAAGATGCAATGCCGTGGTGTTTGCTGTCAGCTTCGCTTCGACGACCGATGCGGGTTGAAGCATTTCCACACGTTCGCGAAAGGTGATGGGATAGAAGGCGTCAAGGGGCTGCACGAGTTCCTCTAGCCCTAGCTTGTGGACATAGTGCGTTACCATCATCGGGCCCCAGACGCCCCATGGTTGTTGCGAAATGTGAACGGGATTGCCGTCGTCAGCCGCTTGCTGGAATTCCCTTTGTTTCCTTTGCGCTATGAAGGGTGCAATCGAATAGCGGTCTTCTGTGAACAACAGCATTTCGGACAGCAGTTCGCTGTCGCTGGGCAAGCCCAGAACTGCGTTATTCACCCGATGCTCGCCCGGTAATTCGAACCCGAAAACAAAGTCGCTGTCATAGTTCATCGGGCGGTGGCAGTAGACGTCCGTATCCACCCAAATCATGCCCGAGCATTTGTGGATCATGTGCAGGCGAAACCAATCGGCAAACAAAGCGAAGCTGTTTTTGTGCTCGTATTTGATGAAGTCGTCAGTATCAATGATCTCGCGCCCATCGCGCCGAATGACGCCCGCCGGAACGTTGGGGATGTTTTCATAGCTGAACAGCGTGATTTTCTGACCCTTGTCGACAAATGACTTCAGGCAAAGCTGTTCCATCCAGCTGAGCGCGCCACCGATCCAAAGGGTCCCGACTTCTCGTTCTCGCGTCAATACTAGGCCCCGATGCAAATACACGCTACTAGGAGATGAACATACAAATGCCACCAGCTTTTGTATACAGCCATCCGCAAAATCCGGGGTATGCCCGGTTCTGACAAACAACGCCCGCAACTGAAGAAATGTAGGTAAGATGATCACATTCGAACAATTGATGCAGGCAACAACCCATCCGCGTGTCGCCTCGTTGAACACAGGCGCCTTTTCACCGGATGATATTGCAAACATTATTCTGCAGCGATCCGAAATTTTGGGGGACCAGCGCAGACCGGGCCAGGCGATCAAAGCGTGGAGCGAAGGAAACGAAGCCCCGGTGCGCGAATTCGTTGAAAAAATGGGCGACACGCTTGTGCGCCGTGCTGCGGCGATCATTTGGTTGGAATACCTTGAACTGAAGCCAACAATCGACACCCTGTCCCCCAAAAGCGTTGCCGATATTGGATGCGGCTATTCATTCTTCGATCTGTTCCTGTGGCAAGATCATGCGGCTTCGGTTCTGTTAATTGACATCGAAACATCGGAAGAACGGCATTTCGGCTTCAAGAAGCGCGGTGCCGCTTATTCCAACCTGAATGTTGCACAACGATTTCTGGAGGCAAACGGTGTCGCACGGTCTGACATCGCGTGTTGCAATCCAGACGAGGCAGATTTGTCTGCTGAAAAGCCGGTTGATTTGGCTGTTAGCTTCATCTCTTGCGGCTTCCACTATCCCGTTGAAACGTATTTGGATTTCTTTCGAAACGGAGTGAAACCAAGCGGTGCGGTTATTCTTGACGTCCGAAGCAGGAAATTGGAAGAAGCGACCAAATTTCTGCAAGACCTCGGGGATGTGTCAGTTCTGACAAAGTCGGCACACGGAAAAGCCGACCGTATCATGGTCGCAAAACAGCCGCCCGCTTCGGGCACGCAGCACGGTTAGGGAGGCAAAAAAATAGATAATCTGTTTAGACAACAATATCTTATCTGTGCCAGTCCCCGCCCAGATATGGCTGTGCCTGCGCATAAGATCGGAAACTGGTTTCTTTATATCGGCAAAGCGCTGACGCGGGCGCGGCTTTTGTCGACGGATGGCGTCCCGTTTGGATATCTTTTTGGTATTGCGGTGGATGACCAAGGAGCCTTGGTCGAAGGTGACTATACCGGCGCGCCATCCCCAGATGCCAAAGGGTGGGACCGATTTGAAGATTGGGTTGAAGGCCTGACCGGGCGGTGGGGTGTTGTCCTGATCCAAAAACAGGGCACACGGCTCTATACTGACGCCAGTGGAATGATAGGTGCCGTCTATGATGCGAAAACATCCACGGTTTCGGCGTCCTTGGCGCTCTGCCTAACGCGCGACGTGGTTGACCACCCAGATTATGATCACTCTGCAATCGAAGAACGTGGGGCGAAATACTCCTTGTTCGACACCCGCGATGCGCATGTGCGACGGATGAACCCGAGCTGCTATTTGGACTTAGAGACGTTTCATGAAACGCGCTTCTGGCCGCGCCCCGATAGCATTCAGCTGGAAGATGGATCACTTGGGGAAACCTATGACTGGCTTGGCCAGCGCACCGAACGCGTCTTCTATGCGATCGCCAAACGACACAAGTGCTGGCTGCCGCTTTCAGGTGGGCAAGACAGCCGCCTGCTTCTTGCGATGGCCGGGCAGGCGCGTTTGGGCGTCGAAATGTCGTACACGCACATCAGCAATTATGCCAACCGCATAGATGCAACGATTGCGAAGCGCCTGGCGCAGATTGCCGGTATTAAACACGAGGTTCACGACAAACGCGACCACCGGACAAAGCAGAAGCGCGCGCGCGTTGATGCCGAAAATTATTACACCGCTCTGGGGTTCAAAATGCCCCCCTCGGCCGAGATGAAAAATGGACTACACCTGAAAATCCCCCGAAATGCAGTTGTTCTGCGGGGTCATCAGACAGACATCATCAGAGCAGTGTTTTCAAGCCGGATCGGGGAACGCGCGCGCAACAACACGCGCTGGCAAGTGCTTCGCCTATTGATCGTGCCGCAACAAGAATTCAACGACGATATATGGGCGCGGTTCAGACCCAGATACGAGGCATGGCTTAACTCAATTCCCGACCATGCACGCAAAAACTCAACCGATCTGATGTTTCTTGAAATGTATTACAGCTCGACCGTTGGATGTATGTTTCCTGCGTTTTATCGCAACTTCTGGATGTCACCCTTCAACGGTCGCGCGGAAATCGGGCGCGTGATGGCAATTGATGAGAACTATCGTCATGAAGGCAACGCGGTCCATGATATCGTTGATCGCTTCGCCCCAAATTTGAATGAGGTGCCTTTTGACTATGAGCTGGGGGCCGCAATCGAAAACATAGACAATCCTGAAGCACTTAAGGAACTAACTCGTCCGCGCCGAGAGGCCACAGACGTCCGGCGTGCAGAGATCTACGGGACAGAGAAATGGCGCCACAATTCCGTTTAGGCTTTTGTGACATCATCCATGCTTAGACCACGTTTCGCGATTGCGTTGCGGGTATCAATTATGGGCAATTTCAATTCCACCAAGGCTTCATAATCGATCAGGTCGTGATCTGTCGCGATCAGGATGGCATCGAAGTTATCTGCGCTGATATCCTCAAACGGTGTCGATGCGACGCCGAGCAATTCGGGATACTCCCTCATCTTCGGAATCACTGGGACATGGGGGTCATGAAATGCCGCCTCGGCGCCGTTGTCTTGCAGAATTGACATAAGGCGCACGGATGGGCTTTCGCGCATATCTGACACGTTTTTCTTATAGGCAATTCCAACAATCAGAACCCGGGCGCGGGACAAGCCAATGCCCAGTTTCTTATCAAGAACCTCACGCAGACGCGCGATAACGTAGTTGGGCATATTGGTGTTAATTTCGCCTGCAAGTTCAATGAACCGCGTGGAAAGCTCACACTCTCTGGCCTTCCAGGTCAGGTAAAAGGGATCAATCGGAATGCAATGCCCCCCCAAACCCGGCCCGGGATAGAACGGCATGAACCCGAAAGGCTTGGTCGCCGCGCCATCAATAACCTCCCAAACGTCAATATCCATCGCGTCAAAGATGACTTTCAGTTCGTTCACCAGCGCAATGTTCACCGCCCTAAAGATGTTTTCAGTGATTTTCACCGCTTCCGCAGTTTGAGTGCTGGAAACCGGGACAACTTCGTCAACCACCTTCCGATAGAACGCCTCGGTTAGAACCCCCGCCTGAGCACCATCGCCTGCAACAATCTTTGGGATCGTGGCAGTTCGGAAGGTTGCATTTCCCGGATCTTCCCGTTCTGGCGAAAAGCCGACGAAAATGTCTTCGCCAAGAACAAGTCCAGATTTTGCGAGCAGGGGGACAATCACCTCGACCGTCGTGCCGGGATAGGTTGTCGATTCCAATATCACCAAAGTTCCCGGCGACAGATTGCGGGCAATTTCTTCAGTTGTTGCCGTCACATAAGACAGGTCCGGTTCACGGTGACGCGTCAGCGGTGTCGGGACGCAGATGATGATGACATCCATATCAACAAGCTGCGCGAAATCGCTGGTCCAAGCGGTCGAGCCGCTCGTCTTCAGGGCCTTCAGATCATCGCTCTCGACGGCCTCGATATAGCTTTGGCCATCATCAAGCCGAACAATTTTGCTGGGATCAATATCAAACCCGGTGACCGAGAAGCCGCATTTTGCAGTCGTAACCGCCAGTGGCAAACCAACGTATCCCAAGCCAATGACACCGACCTTCGCATCTTCTGACTGTATTTTGTCCAGCAAGTTTTTGTAATTACGCTCTGTCAAAATCAATCTCCTGATTATGTGGACCTGTTGTCACAATCTTACTTTCAAATGTGGCTCTATGACTTTGAGTTTAATATGAATTCTCTCAAAGACTCTGTGAATTTCGGTTCTGCAAAGTTGGATAATTTGGATACGTTTTCGTCGCTCAGTGAGGCGACGGCCTTGTCGAGCACTGCGGCAACGTCATGTTCATCCTTCGCCACGAATATACCAGACCTATCGCCCAGATATTGGGCCGTTGTGTACTGATGGTCATTGCGCGTTTCGCGTAAATGCCCGCGTCTTGGCATGACGACAATGGGTTTTCCGCTGCTCAGTGCTGTCAGGATCGAGCCCATTCCCGCGTGCGATACGATCAGGTCTGCCTGCTCAAAAAGATTTGCATATTCAAGCGGTGTCAGCCTGTCGGTCGCCTCGAAGTTCTTTGGCGAATATTCTGCAGCACCCTTTTCGGTTATCTGGCCAAATAGTTTCATGGACACATTTGACTGCCCATACCATTCGTCAACAGATCGCACCAATCGTGCAAAGGGTTCATGCGTTCCAATTGTCAGGAAAATCAAAGGACGGACCCCAAATATTGTGGGCCGTCCGGGGTTGCCAGATGTTCCCATTGAGTAAGCCAAAGATCAACGTGCTTGCCAACCTTTTGCCCGGACAGTGACAGCTCGCCCGCGTTCGCGACGCTGTCGATCCAGACTGTCCGCGCGCCGAACAGCTTGCCAAGCCTCAAAGCGAAATAGCCCGGCGCGGCACCGGTTGTCACAACAACGTCAGGGCGGGTTCGGATGAATACAAACAGCAGTTGGAAAAGTTGTTTCAACAGTTTGGTTTTCTGCCAGCGGTTCGCTTCGACAATCGCGAAAAAGGTGGGTTCTGGCGCGCCTTCTGACCTGGCCTCTTGTGCGATGATAGGCTTCAATTCGGCATCGGTGGATACATATGTGACGTCAAGCCCCTGCCAAGCATTCCGCAGCCGGCGCAACTGCACCCAATGGCCCCCGGCTGACGCGACGGCCATTACACGAACTGATTTACCCACGTTCATTCTGTCGGCTTTCCCAAAGGTCCTCAAGACGAAGTATTTGATATCCCTTTTTTTCGGCAAAGTCGATCAAAGCAGTGGTGAGTTTCAACAAAAATTCAGGATGATATTCCGGCTTCGGTCCGCGCCGAGGTGCCGCGAAATCATGCATCAGCACAACACCCCCCTGTTGTTCTTCCACCTGTTTCAATATGTCCGGAATTGAGCGCCTGTCCCAGCTATCCCGGCTATCGACGGTCCAGAAAGCAAGTTTAAGCCCGGAAAACCACCCATACATCCAACTGGCCAAGGTCATTTTACCGAAAGGGGGGCGGAACAGTTTTGTTCCCGATCCCAACTGCTGCAAATCCTTATACCCATTCTTAATGTCGCGGATATTTGCCATCAATCCGGTCTTCCAGGCGTTTGAATGGTGGCGTGTATGCGTGCCCAACTCGTGGCCGTCACGAACCAGTCGATCAACGATGTCGGGATGATCGCGAACATTGCTGCCAAGCAGAAAGAAGGTCGCTTGCACATCGCGGGTTTTCAACACATCAGCCAGCGGCAAGCTAAGCTCTACACTTGGCCCATCGTCGTATGAAAGGACGATGGCTTTCTTACGGGCACAAGCGGTCGCCAATTGCCGTGTTTGCACAGATCTTATCAATGTAGGAATGCCAAACCAAGCAAACACGATTGCGATGATCACAGCGACAAAGAGGAAAAAAGTAAACATATTGATTATAAAAGCGCCCCTGTTTCGGTCGTACAATCCACCATACAATAAAGTCAAGGAATTGCATCAGATCCTGATTGCGGCGACCAGCAGCACAGCGTGCACGCGATATTCTGGCGCGCGGCCTTGTTGACTTGAGATTGTCCGGGCGTGTATACATATGTAGATACGAAAGGGCAGCACATGTTTGAGACAAAAATTCGGAAAGTCGGCAACTCAGCCGTTGTGACCCTGTCGAGCGAGATTTTGTCGGCCATGGATGTCAAAGAGGGCGACACTGTTTTCCTTTCCCGGACGGATGACGGGGGTGTTCGGCTGTTGCCATATGACCCAGAGCTTTCGGCGGTATTGGAAGCCGCAGAAGCGGTCATGGACGAAAACCGCGACCTGTTGCAGGCGCTTGCCTGATGGCGCCTGTTTGGGTGCCAATCCAAGCGGTCATCATCATCCACGACAGACAAATCTCCAGACACGGCGGCGCGTCCGGGCTTCGCGACTTCGGCTTGCTAGAAGCGGGGTGTGCACGGGCGCGCAATCAATACGCCTATGAACAGGCGGATGTTTTGCAATGCGCTGCGGCCTATGCCTTTGGTATCGCGAAGGCGCATGCGTTCGTGGACGGCAACAAACGCACGGCATTCGTAACGATGGCGACATTCCTGCGATTGAACGGCTGGCACATCCGTCCCGATCCGGCCCAGGGCGTGCTTGTCATGGAACGTCTGGCCAGCGATCAACTCAGCGAGGTTGAGTTTCGTCAATGGCTTGAGCGGATAGCAAAACCTATGAATATATGACGACAAACAGGCTTACAGGTTCCGTCTGTCAATTTTTACCCCGCTGCCATCTCGCCAGATCGTTCACTTCGGCCATTGATCCAATTAAGGGACAGCACAGCCAGCAATATCGCAACGCCCACGACCTCAACCCGAAAATCAGGCCAGAAGACCGCGACCGCACCGGGCACGATCGCCACCCTTTGCCACATGGCTATCGGTGCGAACAGATACCCCTCAAGGCAGGCCGCAAAGGCGACAAGCGCGAGGATTGCAAGGAAACCGTTCCAAAGAACCAGAGGGACCGGGCCGCCCAAGATGATGCTTTCGTTGAACACCATGAACAGCGGGATCAGGTACAGGCCCTTGGCGAATTTCCACGACTGAAAACTTGTTTCCATCGGTTTTGAGCCGGCAATCGCAGCCCCCGCAAAGGCCGCAAGCGCCACCGGCGGGGTGACGTTGCTGTCCTGCGAATACCAAAACACCACCAGATGGGCGATCAGAAGCGGCACGCCAAATTCGGCTGTCAGGGCAGGGCCGACAAGGATGATCAACACGATGTAGGCGGCGGTCACCGGCAGGCCCATTCCAAGGATAAGGCTTGCGAGCAGCACAAGGATCAGCGCCAACAAGATGTTGCCACCCGAAAACGCGATCATCATGGACGAAAATTTCAGGCCAAGCCCCGTCAGCCCGACAACTCCCACAATGATCCCGGCAACGGCACAGGCCATCGACACCGCAACCGCGTTTCGTGCGCCCAACTCCATCGCCTGCGCCGTCAAGGACAGGCCACGACGACACAACGCGACGAAACCGTCCATCGTTGGTTGCGCGCGGGCAAAAGACCACAGCGAACGCGCCGAGGCGGCGGCGATCACCGACACGATGGCATAAAAGCCAACCCGCATCGGAGAAAACCCGGACACCAGCAACCAGACCAACGCCACCAAAGGCAGCATGAAATGCCACCCGTCGGCCATCACTTTTCGCGTGCTTGGCAACTCGTCGGCGGACAGGCCGGTCATGCCCTGCTTGACGGCCGCAATATGGACCAGCAGGTAGACCGCGCCAAAATATAGGAACGCCGGGAAGATCGACACCAGTACGATATCGACATAGGCGATTTGCGTGAATTCGGACATCAGAAACGCGCCTGCCCCCATCAGCGGTGGCATGATTTGCCCACCCGTGGAGGCTGCGGCCTCGATACCGCCTGCCTGTGCAGGGCGATAGCCCAGTTTTTTCATCAGCGGGATCGTGAAGGCACCGGTAGTGACAACATTGGCGATGGCCGACCCGCTGATCGACCCCATGCCGGCGGAGGCAATCACGGCGGCCTTGGCCGGGCCACCGCGTTGCCGCCCCGTTGAAGCATACGCCAGATCAATGAAGAACTTGCCAGCGCCGGTCACCTCAAGAAAGGCCCCGAACAGAACGAACACAAAGATGAAGGTGGCCGCAACGCCAAGCGGCAGGCCGAAGATACCCTCGGCACCTAAAGTCAGCTGGCTTGCCAGCCGATCCAGCGAATAGCCACGGTGGTTCAGGATACCGGGCATCCAATCGGCAAGAAACGGAAGCTCGCCACGGCTGCCTGCAAACGCATAGGCAATGAACACGGCACCGATGATGGTCATGCCTAGACCCACGGCGCGACGGGCACCTTCCAACACGACCAGCGCCGTGATGACACCCACCGTGACGTCAATCTGGCGCGGGAAAATCGAATTGGCGATGATGTCGATATTCATCGGCACCCAAGCGCCAACCAGAACCGAACAGATGATCAGCGCACCGTCGATGGCCCAGCCAAGCACGCCGCGCTTACGACCTTGCCCAAAGACCGGATAGATTAAAAAACAAAGCACCAGGATAAAGCCCAGATGGATCGGGCGCTGAAAAAACAGACCAAGAGGCTGCGCACCGGCCGCATATAGCTGGAACAGGGAAAGCGTGATGCCGATGACGGCGATCACCTGCAAAATGGCGCGCGGCGTCGAAGTGGTCGGCTGTGGCATGGGGGGGCGTTCTGCAAGTTCAGTGGTCATGGCCGACTAGCTCCTTATCAATGCGATGCGGACACGCGCGCGCGCCGCGACCGCCGAAAGCGAGACTTCGGTCCCGCCCATGCGAATTCGATGATCTACAAAACCCGCGCCGGGGCGCAGGATATAGGCGTTTCCCGCGACCGGCTCGTCGATATCTTCGATCCAATAGCCGCCCTGCCCATCAGACACTTGCAGACCGCGACCCGGGATATGATCCAGCCCGGCGGCAAAATCCGGCAGATGCGCGCGAACCAGAACCATATGGCCGTCGCGGTTTTCATAGCAGTCTGACACCTCGAACCCCTGAACGGAATGATGCCAAAGCACACACCAGCCTGACCCGCCGGGAACATCAAACACGGCAAGCGTTTCGCCTGTGTCCATGTGGGTTGCCGTCAGACGATCAGCCTGCGCGACAGACGCCGAAAAGGAAAGGAGGAGGGCGCAAAGCCCCCCTCCGAACCATGCGTTCACGGGCGCAATTTATCCGGAACCGTGGCGCCTTTTTCCTCGAAATAGCGGATCGCACCGGGGTGCAGTGGGATCGGCGAGGCAGACAGAGCCAGATCAACAGTCGTCTGGTTGGCCGCGGGGTGAACCGCCTGAAGCTCTGCAATATTTTCATACATCGCGCTTGTGATCAGATAGGCCAGATCGTCCGGCATTTCCGACGACACCACCAACACGTTCGGCACACCAATCACCGGTGTATCTGCATCAACGCCGACATAAGTGCCGCCTGCCAGAGAGGTAACGGCAAAGACCGGGTTGGCGGCGGCCGCTGCCGCCATTTCTTCTTCACCAAGCTCAATCAGGACGATTTTGTTCGTTGTGGCGAGGTTGAGGATAGACGAGGTCGGCGCCCCAACAGACCAGAAACCTGCGTCGATATCACCATTGGCCAGCGCATCTGCCGTTTCGTTGAAGTTCAGGCGCTGTTCGTCAATGTCGTCATAGGAAATACCGTTCGCCGACAGGATCTGTTCGGCGTTGATTTCTGTGCCCGAACCCGGTGCGCCAATGGAAATGCGCTTGCCAACCATGTCCTTAAGCGAGGTGATACCGCTGCCTTCAAGCGTCACGATTTGCACCATGTTCGCATAGGCAACACCCATTGCGCGCAACATTGGAAGCTGTTGCCCCTCAAAGCGCCCGGTGCCGGAATAGCCCTGAAAGACCGTGTCCGCCAAGCCCAGTGCAACATCCGCATCACCCGTGGCGATCAGGCCCATGTTTTCGACAGATGCGCCCGTCACTTCGGCGGTCGCCGCATAGCCTTCGACATGGTTGTTGATGATCTCGGCCAGGCCGCCACCCATTGGATAATAGACGCCGCCCGTCCCACCGGTCGCAATTGCAAGCTGCTCCTGCGCGAAGGCGGGTGCTGCCATAACCAGCGTCGCTGCCGCGAGTGTTTTCATGAATTTCATTGAGTGGTCCTCCCATAGGTCCCTAGTTTATGGCACCACCTTATGTGTGCCACAAACTGTTTCCAAGGGATTTGAAGGATTGGGATGGGTCGGGCGTCGCAGTTGCGCGACCGGACGGCATTTGACTTGGTCTTCGACAGCAAGATAGGGCATCGTCGCAACCAAGTTCAGAATGTGCCGCTGTGAGCGATAGTTGAACTGCGACTCCTATTGGCGCTGAGGGTAGGGGTGTTTGCCTGTTTCCTCCATCATCTTTTCACGCAACACCTCCGCTGGAGTTTTCCATCCCAAGCATTTGCGGGGCGTGTTGTTGAGCTGATCGCAGATCTGCTTGATGTCATGATCTGTCATGCCTCG
>NZ_JALPQG010000011.1 GCF_023195695.1 Aliiroseovarius sp. S1339
ATCGTGTTCGGGGACAGCCCCACCTCTTGTGATGCTAACTCTTCCGCCCGCTTCAGAATTTCTTCAAGGGATCGTGCTTGGTCGTCTGGGCTTTTGCGATAGATCTTTGGCAATCTCTTCAAAACACTGACATAGTAAAACAAGTCTTCCTGTCGTAGGTTAGAGAGCAGTCACGTTCGTCGCTTCAGCGAATTGAGCTAGGACAGCCCTGCGTTGCTTCACATCTTTAGCAATTTTCATAAGTTCGGCTGGGTCATCCTCAACACGGTTTCGGCTTGCGATCTAGTCAGACACGATAGACGTGATTTCATCGCTGTAGCGACGACGTTCAAGCGGCTTGGGAGGATCGAGATTGACCAAATGTAAATGGTCACTAATTGCTGGTGGCAAATCGAGATCCAGATTCGGATAAGGCGATGCCACCTTCCGACGATCAAAGCGCTCCAATGCTTCTGCTTGCGCCACTAAGCGCAATGATCTCACCGCACGTAGAGCCGGGGCATCACAGTCAGGACGACCAAGGTCTGCCTCAGCCATTGCCCGGCTTGATGCTTCATACTCTGGGGTTGCGATTTCAGTTTTTAGGGCTGCAATCTCCTTGTGAATACAGGACAAATCTTGCTCGGAATACCCACCTTTCCCCAACTCCGCGTTATCTTCAGGTAAGAGCTCTGCTGCGCACCCACGGGCCGCCACGAGGCGCGACGCAACCGCTCGGCTTCTCTGTGCGAGATATCGCTGCCACCATTCCTCTGGCGTTGGGGCGTCTGGCTCATAATATCGCTCTTCTTCGATTTGCTCCAGTTTCTGTGCAACCAGATCGGACAAGAAGCGCTGCGCCTCAGTCTTTGTGATCCGCTTGCTTTTCATACGTTCATTACAGGCCTCAAAGCCCGAGTTCACAATATTTGCGAGAATCTTAGCTGTGGAAAACCGCGAAGTGCGAAAGCTGATTTGAATGTACGAGGTCTTGGAAACCCTTGCAGGCAAGCGTCTTCGCCAAATGTAAACCGCTCCACGGCGGGTAACATGATTTAGTCCAGTCATAACGACATCCCCTCGGGTTGGAAGGTGTCGAAACTTTATTTCGCAAACCGAGCGAGATGCTTAAACGTGATGCACCTACGAGATGCAGCTGGGAATAGATTCCCAACGAGCAAAACGCGTCTCAGTAAAATCAATAGGTTATGTGGAAGTTGGCTGTGTTCGCAGTCTCAAGCTAGCCAGTCTGGGCTATAATTTCCCAAAGAACAGGGAAATTAACAGGGAAAAACTGCTGAATTTATCGATTTTCGGGCTGGAGGTCTTGAATTCAGTTAAGAAAACAGTGGCTTGCAAAGGAATTCCCTAAACTAATCAACAGGGAAATTCCACGCGGTTATCAATGAAATAACGCGGGGGAGCAGGGAAACGACTGTGGCAGTATGCGGGTTGACTATTTTTTCCCAAATACTTGCATTCATAGTGAAGCAGGCTTTCTATGGAGTTGCGGTGAATGCTGGGTTTGAGATCACGGTCAAAATGCTTCACCAAGTACAAAAAGGCCCTTGAGCAATCGATTACAGACTTTCGTGGCTACATGGTAAAATTGTTCCAGAATTTGAAAGCGCCGGTTACCGGCGCTTTCGCTTTTCAATCGAAGACTGTTGGGAAATGATTTTTGTCAACGATGCCTACGAAAAAGTCACCATCGGTTCCAGGTGAACCGGCCTGCCCGTTGGCCCCCGAGCTGCCGACTGACCCGGGAGATCCGGCGGGTCCTCCACCGCAATAGGGTTTTGCTTCCTGTCCACCCGGACCCGCAGCACCACCTCTACCTCCAATACCGGGCGCCCCTGGGGAACCGGGTTGCCCGCTCGAAACGGTAACCCTGAACTTTTGGCTTAGACTCGGGAGCAACGAAGCGGACGACAATATTGTCACGGTACCACCGCTACCACCCGTGCCAGCAACACCTCCATCGCCTCCGCGCCCACCGGTGCCACCGTTTCCGCCGCGACCACCACCAGCTTTGCAGTCAAAAAAGCTTGAAGATGCAGGCGTTCCTTTCCGCCCGTTACCTCCGTCGCCACCTTTCTGACCTTGCCCACCTTGCCCACCAGTTCCGCCGGTCAAATCGACGTGCGGCCCTGAGGACGGCACATTCAGGGTGGCAATGGTTATTGATGGGCTGGCAAATCCCGTCGCACCCGGTACGCCTGTTTCACCTCCTCCCCCAGTCCCACCCGGATTGCCGTCAGCGGGGCCATGTGTACCGGTGGGACCTTGACCCGGTTTTGCAGACGCAGTGGCGGTTGGAGGTTTTTCGTAGGTGATGGTCCCCGGATTTGCCGGATCCCGAACGACTATGTCTCTAGCGATGATGAAGAAATTTCGCCGTCGGTCTAGCGCCTGCGCCGAAAAGGTTAGCTTTGCACCTGGTTCGAAGACCAGCCTGTCCGTCTTGATGAACCATCCATCAAACCGGGTATCGCCATTGACGACGAAAGGCTCTGACAGCTTCAACAAATCCGCCTGCCTAATGGTTTGGATTTCGTTGATCACCGCAACTTCGGGTAGCTCGGTTGCGTCTGCACCATCGGCATTCGATTGAAATGCAAACAACAAAGTGATGGCTGCAGCTGTTGTTGTGGAGTTGATTAGTTTCGACGTTTTCATTTTCAATGCTCCTGATTTGTGTTCTCGACTTATTGGGTCGACCATTGGTAACCAACCCAGCCACCGCGGCCGCCATCTCTGATCCCTCCTGTAGGGCCAGTCCTTTGAGTAACGCCATTCTGGAAGTCGTTTCGGCGCAGATATTCTTTATGTTGCCGATCTTCGTTTTGGCGCTGGATACGATTGTAGGAATTGAATGAGTCGTTACTTTGAGTGCCGCGCAGGTTTTGACAGGCCATTGAGTACGATGGCTGGCAAGAGCCGGATTGTTGCGCGGTTGCATTGATTGGAATTGCAATCAGGAGTAGTGTTGCCCCTATAAACGTAAGCTGCGCTATTCCGGTGATTTCGGATTTATGGTCATGTATGAAGTTTTTGAACATTTTTTCTCTCCAGTGTCTCACGCACATTCTGCGTGTGAAGAGAGACTATGAGCTGACCGTCATCAAAGCGTCATCGGCCCCTTTCAGAACGCTCCTCGTGCCCAAAAGTTTTCTGAAACACTCTGGCGGCTAATTGAAAGGCAAACGGACTTGGATCGTGAATCTGAGGAAGCGGACGTGCTTGAGCGGAGCCAAACGGCTACGGCACGAGCACATTTATATGGACCCTTTCGGCTGAGGTTAAATAACGATTTTGATATAACTCCCAGTAGCCCTTTGCGCCAGGCAATACTCGCCGTTTTGATTGATGCGCCAACCCAATCCACGTCGCGGCGAGTTCTTCAGGAAATGTTTTGGGGTTCCGCCACCCGAGCGAAGTCCAATGCAAGCCTGCGCACCGCCGTTTATCTGCTGAAGCGAGATATCGCGGCCCTTGGCGAGGATGTTATCCAAGCCGACCGTAATGTGATCTCTCTTGCACGTGACCGGATATTGGCGCACCCCGGTTTGGTGCCCGGTGCAACTTTTTTGGAAGGATTGGACCTGCCGCTGCAGGATTGCGAAGGATTCGAAGATTGGCTTCGCGCTAAGCGCGTTGGATACGACATCGACAATGTACCTGCGCCAGTCGAGATTGGAACGTTGGCACAGATTGGAACTAGGCCAAATCGACCCGTAGTTCTCGGTATTTTCCCCGCAATTCATGCCGACTTGAATCTCGAAGAACTCTTTCGAATCAACGCGGTGCTCGACTCGATGGCGCGATCCGTGTCCTACATGACTGAGCTTGATATCCACGATCTGCGCGGCTTCGATGTAGACGCTCTACCGCTGCCAATCGAGTCCGGAACCGGTCCAACGCATCTCTTACAACCCATTGTCGAACTGCGAGGTAGTTGTCTGCGATTGACACTCCGGCTGTTCGAGGCCAGTTCCCGACGTATTGTCTGGGTTTCTGTTCCGTTCGATGCCTACTCGGTGCACGTCGAGGATCATGCAAACGTCGCGACGGAGACATTACTCGCACATCTCGCCTCGAGCAGTGTCGCCGGCAACGTGCCCGATCTTTTCCCCTGGACGGCAATTACCGCGCTGTTTTCTCTGGATGACAAACTCATTCACAGAACCGAAACCCAGATCCAATGCATGATTGAGAATGGAGCTCCGCCAGTGTTCGAGTGCTTGCGATTATTTGCACAAGTTTTCAAAGAGAACGAGGGCTTAGAGACGGAACATCGAATTTCCCCGGAAACTCTCTGCGAGTTGATTGCGAACGTCCCAAATTCCAATCCGATGTTACCTCTTTGGCAGAGCCTCGCAGGCTACTGCGCCCACATGCTGCTAGGCGAGAACGATCTTGCAGAATTACTGCTCGAAAGTGCACATGATCTGGCACCGACCCTTGCCCTCAATCTTGATCATCTTGCCGTGGTGAGGATGATGCGAGGCAATCTGGAAGGATCTGAATCAGCTTTTCAGCGCTGCCAAAAGTTCGGTGCAAGCAGTCCGTGGCGATACACCTATGATGTTACCGGATCGATGCTGGCGATGGCGCGTGGAGATTACCACACGTCGCTCAAGTACGCCAATCAGGCGCTAATGCGTAAGCCGCGTTTCATCGGTGCATTGCGCTATTCGATGGCTGGGTTCGCACTAGTGGGGAACCAGCAAGATGCCATGCTAATGCACACGCGCATTCGGCGCCTTCGTCCGAATTATGACTTTGGCGCCTGGACTGAGAGCATGATCCGTCGAACTCCGAGTGACCTAGGGCGGTCGCTTACCGAGAGCTTTCAACGCAATGGAATTACCTGAGGAAATAGGGGGAATTAATGACTGAAGAATGCGAGCAACACAAAGAAATTGAGTGTGAGACCGAGATCGTGGAGATACTGAAACTCGGATGGCTATTGGTGGACAACGATAGATTGAGTTTGCGAAAGACTCCACCTGTGTACAATTCACTTTCCGAATTCATTGGGGCAATCGTGGAGTTCTTTGAGGGTAATATCCCCAGTGATCTGAACGCTCTTTTTGAAGCTCTCGGCGATGCCATCAATCCAAGAGTTAACGATCGGAACAGTACATTCAGCGTCGGCGGTGGATTACTGCACAAATCACTGCATAAATCGCTCCACAAGAGCCTTCACAAAAGTCTGCATAAGAGTCTTCACAAATCTGTCTACAGTGCCGGCGCTACGGGCTTAACCACTAGAGGTATTGATTGGCCGACGATTGAGGTTCCCTGGCGGGAACTTGACCGGCTCTTCAATCTTAGGGAGGAATTTGGTTGGGACTGTTTCCCGCCCGATGTTCTCCCACCGCCGCCGGCAGTTCAGGTTCGGTTAGACGAGGCGATAACGCTTATTGATCTTCAGAATGCGCTCCGCGAGCCCAACCAAGAATATCGTCGGGAACGCATACGCATCGAGGCTAGCAACGACCTGACAGCATTCATGCTTCCACTCGGCGCAGACGTCGCCACACCGGGCGGGCAAACAGCAGTCATGTTCCAGACCATCCTCTGGCTCGGAAGCTTGATCGGGCTCCTCTATAAGGAACGCTTCAATGCACCCCGACCGCATATCCTTAACTCCAAGTTGGAGCCCTTCATTCCGGTGCCAGCCTTTTCTTCTTATCCGTCGAACCACGCCTTCCAGTCTTTCCTGATCGCCGAAGTTTTCACGCGCGCGGTCCCGGAGCACCCAGGTGGCGAAGCACTTTTTTTTGCAGCGCAGGAAGTGGCTGAAAACCGCGAACATGCTGGCCTGCATATCCCGTCGGACACGAAAGGCGGCCAATTGCTTGCTCGCCTATGCGCGCCGATGTTCGAAATTATTCTTGAGGACCAGATCCGCGATGTCCGCGCGGAGTGGCTAGGAGAGGATTACTTCTCATGAACAACGACTTACAGAATCCAAAGCCAATCTATGCAGCTGACAACGACCTTCGCTATGTTGACAGCCATCCCGATTTTTTCAGTCACCCGTCCGGCACTGGCTTCCGCCCGGCGTTTCATGCGCTCTGGCACCTCAAGGAATTGGGGCTCGTGAACGACCTTGGGAGCTACACTAGCCCTGCTTGGGACGAAGCAAAGGCATATGCGGGTGTAGCCGACAACCCACCTATGCGTGTTGTGATTATTGATACTGCAGTGGATTACAATCACCCCAATTTAAAAGATTCAGTCGACAAAGCACTGATGCGGGATTTCAGTCGGTTCGATAAGGGGACGTTTGCTGTCCTCGATACAAATATTGTCCCGGCCAACGATGCTTCGAGAATGCAGATCGAAGCTGCGACCATGACAATGGAACCCGATTTGGGTGCTGCCATCGCCAAAGAGCGCGCTTGGATCACCGAAAAATATAACAATAATAACAATGATTTGCTTAAAAACAGCCAGCAGCGAGTCTTTGGAGCTCACGGCACTGCTGTCGCTGGTTTGATCGGAGCGAGACCGACAACAATTTCGCTCCGGGAACCTGCATTTTTTCACGGCCGTGCTGATGGCGATTTCGACGAGTCCGTCATTCGCCAATGCGTGGAACTTCCCTACGCCGGGGTTAATCCGTTCAGTCAGATTGTTCCGCTTTCGGTGTCTGCATCACCGCGTCCTGAGATGCTTTTCTACGCAATTCAATACGCGAGATGTCTTGCGCCCTCGATCGTGGTCGTCGCTGATTCTTGGGAGCGCCCAGCTGAATACAATGGTACACCTTGGGAAGATTTGGAAGATGCTTTTCTTGACCTTTGTAAGGAAAGCCTCGTATTTTGCGCCGCAGGCAATGATGATCTAGAAAACCTAGTCTATCCCGCATCCCTAAGTTCCGAAAGGGAAGGTCCTTGGGCCGTGGGTGCTTGCGAAAGATACTATGTCGAAGAAGGTGGCCACACGACCGTTGTTGTGAATGACCTGAGCTACTCACCTGATTTCGAGATAGCCATCGGTCTCGAGGAAACTTCAAATCATGAGAAGAATTCACAGTGGATGATCCGTACGTTAAGTACAGAATTGCCGAGGTTTGATCAGACAGAACAGAAAATCGATCCTTGGGGGACTATCGATAAGGAGTTGGGAAGCCCCAAAGCATCTACGAAATATCCACCTCGGGACGTCATTACCACTGATCTTCCAGGACGCTTTGGTTATAATCCTGCGTCTTACAAGTACAAGCCCTTGGCGGACGGGGAGCATTACGAAATTGCCTCGTTGTTCTGTCGGTTTGCAGGCACGTCGGCGTCCGCCGCCATCGCAGGTGGACTTGCTAGCTTGATCCCACCTAGCATGCTAAAATTAACCCGTCCTGGCGCGAGGCCCAAAGACGAAGCCGGCACTTTGGCCAAGTTGCTCGGAAGAGATTTGGCGCTCCATTTGTTCCGTAAATAAGTGTTTGACCCGAAACAATTGGAGGGGGCTGCCGGCATGACCGCGAGATGCCACCCGGCAGTTGATGGCAAGGCCAAAACTCTATTGAGATTAGCAGACTGAGTTGGCGCCTTGCCCCGCACTGCAGCTGTGTATGCTATTCGCTCTCGTATTCTCAAGCAATGCATACAACGGCGCGTAAGCGCCATTTTGTTAAGTCCGGTGCGAACAGGCGGTCCGCAAGATCGGGTATGCTAGGTACAAGTTCAAACCTACCTTTGTTGATCATCCGGATAGCAGCACGTTGGGCTTTGTATCCGTGTTGATCGCCCTTCTCATGTTTGCCGATCTTGTCTCCCAGTTCGGGCAGTGGTTCGCCGGGCTGTGCACCGAACCACAGAAACTCTGCCAGCTTGAGAGATTCCGGGTCGAAGCGTACCCAGATCACGCAGCCTGATGGTTTGTCTGCCAGCCGAATGTTGATCTTTTGCCTTGCGGTTTTGGCTCCGATGAAGCTGGATTTCATCTGCACATGTCGCTCAATGCCATTCGCCTCCAGCAGGATGTCATAGCCGCTGCGGTCGGTATGGCTGCGCAGGATGTCCATTTCAATCCCGCGTTTCCACATCTCCCGGCAGAGTTCACCGAGAAAGCCGTATTCAAGATACTGTTCCCGAAGGCTGGAAGCATCGTTGTGCATGGTGTCTTTCATTATTGCTCCGCAATGACCTGGGCATCAGTCACGCTTCCAGATGGCAACCAGTCAAGCAAAAAGAGACTCATAGTCTGTAGATTTGACGTCTGCATTCATGACCCAAGATAGGGATGGATATTCGCAGGCTGGTCGGGCTGAATCTCAAGACATACCGCAAGGCTGCCGGTTTCTCACAGGAGAGGCTGGCGCTGGAATGCGGCCTTCACCGAACCTATGTCAGCGGTGTTGAGCGAGGCGTACGGAACCCGACAGTTCTTGTTCTGGCTCAATTGGCGGAGCCCCTCGGCATCCCGGCGTCCAAACTTCTGGAAGAACCAGTCGATGGGGAATGACAATAAAAACGATGATTGCCAGATCAGACCAGCGGTAGATTTACGCCCTTTCGCCAGCGCCCTTCGCCACATTGAACAGGGCGAGCCGGAGAAGGTCGACCCAGTCGACATCGCAAGCGAACTTCGTGAACATGAGGCGTCAGAACTGCCTCCAGAGCTGTTGGGTTGGATTTGTGACTACCTTGAAGGCAGTATTGAAACCCGTGGCCGGAAGGGTGAATCGCCCTTGGAGCGTCGTGTTGTCGGCTTGCATGCGGCCCACTGCTATGATGCCATCCGCAAGGCCCAGAAAGGTGATCCGGATGCTCTACCGGAGGCAGTGAGCATGAATAACACCTATGCTCCCGAAGTCGAAGACAGCTATTCCCCTTCGGAGGCGGCCTGGATGATCGTTTCATACATGCTCTATGGGCAGCCTGGGCATCACAAGAAACTACGCAACCTTGCGGGGGCTGCAAAATCACCAAATGGGAAATCCGCCCGGAAATAACCCTCTGATTGTTGGGCAAGCTATCAGGCCAGTTTGCAGCCAGAGTTGTTCGCGACGAACAAACCTCCGGTGATCCCATGAACAAACAGAACCTGTCGACATCCCTGCCCACGGGCCGCATTGAACCAAGGCGGGTTTCCGACCTCAAGCCATATGCAAACAACCCGCGCACGCATTCCAAAAAGCAAATCCGGCAAATCGCAGACAGTATTACAACTTTTGGCTGGACCAACCCTGTCCTGATCGATGCGGACGGCGGTGTTATTGCCGGTCACGGACGTCTCGAGGCTGCCAAGCTGCTTGGTATGCCAGAGGTACCGGCCCTGCAGCTTGATCATATGAGTGAAGCAGAGAAACGCGCATACATCATTGCTGACAACAAACTGGCGGAAAACGCCGGCTGGGATGATGAATTGCTGGCAATCGAGCTACAGGGCCTTCTGGAAATGGATATTGGTTTCAGTATCGAACTGACCGGTTTTGAGATGGGCGAGATTGATGTGCTGTTGGCGGATGACAAACCATCGGAGCCAGAGATCGTTCCGCTCCCGCAAACAGACGCATCACCGGTCAGCCGAAAAGGCGATCTCTGGCTGATTGGTTCACATCGCCTGTATTGCGGTGATGCGCTTGAGCGCGTGTCATGGCAAACTCTGATGGGCAATGAAAAGGCACAGATGATCTTTACAGATCCGCCGTACAATGTGCCCATCGCCGGTCATGTGTCCGGGCTCGGGAAGAAGCAGCACCGTGAGTTCGCAATGGCTTCAGGTGAAATGAGCCAGGGCGGTTTTACCGATTTCCTGCGCAGCGCATTCCGCAATCTGACCTCAGTCAGCGCCGATGGTGCCATCCATTTCATCTGTATGGACTGGCGTCATATGCGCGAACTCCTTGATGCTTCTGAAGGGGTTTATTCGGAATTCAAGAACCTCTGTGTCTGGGCCAAAACCAACGCAGGTATGGGGTCGTTTTATCGCTCGCAGCATGAACTTGTGTTTGCCTTCAAGCATGGTGGGGCAAGCCACATCAACAATTTCGGGCTGGGTGAAACCGGACGACACCGCTCAAACCTCTGGACATACGCGGGCGCAAACACTTTCCGCGCGGGCCGGATGGATGACCTTGAAGCTCACCCAACGGTGAAGCCGATAGACATGATCGCCGACGCGATCATGGACTGCTCGAAACGTGGCGGCATCATCGCTGACGGCTTTGCCGGATCCGGCACGACGCTGCTGGCGGCCGCGAAGACCGGTCGCATTGGTGTCGGTGTTGAACTTGATCCGCACTACGCCGATCTGACCATCCGCCGTCTGGCAGACGCGACCGGCGAAACAGCAATACATGCAGATAGTTTCGAGAGTTTTGATGCTGTCGCCAAAGAGCGCGAGGCAAACCAATGAGTAAAAAACACAATAAGGACTATGAGGTTGGCTATGGGAAACCGCCAAAGGCAACACAGTTTAAAAAGGGCCAATCGGGAAATACCAAAGGCCGCCCTAAAAAGAGCGAGAACGTCCGAACACTACTGCGGGAAACATTGAACCAACAAGTGCAGGTGCGCGTGAACGGCAGGGTAAAAACAATCCGTTTACGCGAAGCCTATGTGCAAAAACTCACTGAAAAGGCGATGAACGGGAGCATGCGTGACATGCTGGCGTTCCTGAAAGAGGTCGAACGGATCGCACCGGAATTACTTGAGAACGAGACCAAGCCGGAACCCGTTGTGTGGGAGTTTGTGCTGCCGGACGGTCAACGCATGACCCACGACGAGTTTCTTGCAAGAGGCCCGGAAACGGAAGAGTAGTAAATGACAGACCTTTCATCGACAGTGGTTCCGCGGACCGGAGCCGAATGGCTTTTCCGGCTTGGACGTCCGTCGATGGGCAGGTTTTCTGATCAGTCGCGCAGATACCGCGCGGCGATCATCTCAGCCGCATCCAGCCCTCGGTCAATATCTGCCAGGTGTTCACGCACCGACGACGCGGCCGTTCGGGCCTTTTCGGCGTCTATCCACGGCGACTGCCCCTCAAGTGCCGCAAGTGCCGCTTCTTCAAGCCGGGCCGTCACTTCCGCAAACAGGCGCTGAACCGTATCTTTCGGGTCGTTTTCCATAGTGGCGACTGACGCTTCCTTTGGAAAGCAAGTCCAGTTGTTTGTTTTGTGATCAGGATTAACCCGACATTCACCAAATTGTTTTCTGAATGTTCTTGTCTCACGGGAACCCTGCCGCCATAGTGACAAAAAAATTCCCCGCGAGACTAAATCGTGGCACCGGAGGGCGCGCAGAATGACCGAATTCGAACTTCTATTACAGAAAACCGGGCACTCAGTCGCCGAAGCGGCAAAGATTCTCGGCTATTCTGAGGGACACATCTACCGCTGGAAACGTGGTGAGGAAACCCCGCGCGAAGGTGTAATGAACCTTCTTCGTATGGAAGTCGATGCGCGTCAGCCGGAGACTTCCGGTACGGCGTTTTCCTTTATCGATCTGTTCGCGGGGATTGGCGGGCTGCGCAAGGCTATGGAGAGCGCAGGCGGGCGTTGCGTGTTCACCTCAGAATGGGATCGGTTCGCCCAGCAGACCTACGATGCCAATTTCTCTGACAACCGCCCGATTGCCGGGGACATAACCGAAATCGAAGCCGAAGAGATTCCCGAACATGACGTGCTGGTCGCGGGCTTTCCCTGTCAGCCGTTTTCAATTGCAGGGGTATCGAAAAAGAACGCTCTTGGCCGCGCTCACGGCTTTGATGATGAAACTCAGGGCACACTGTTTTTTGACGTGCTGCGGATCCTCAAGCATCACCGGCCTGCCGCCTTCATGCTCGAGAATGTGAAGAACCTGCGCAGCCATGACAAAGGTCGTACGTTCCAGGTCATCATGCGTAAGCTGCGGGATGAGCTTGGTTACTATGTGCCGGAACCCCGGGTCATTGATGCCGCTCATTTTGTGCCGCAGCACCGAGAGCGGATTGTCATTGTTGGCTTCCGCGAAGACGTGCCGTTCAGTTTCGATGATGTTATTTTGCCACCCCACCGGGAGCGCCGCATGCGGGACATCCTGCACCCGGAGAACGGCAATGAGAACCCGGAGAGCCATTTCACGCTCGGCAATGACGCTGCCGTCAGCGGCAAATACACCCTGTCCGACAAGCTTTGGAAATACCTGCAGGACTATGCCGCAAAGCATAAAGCCATGGGAAACGGATTTGGCTTCGGGCTAGTGGATGGCGACAGTATCGCCCGGACCCTGTCCGCCCGGTATTACAAAGACGGATCCGAAATCCTGGTGAGCCGTGGCGAGGGGAACAATCCCCGCCGACTTACTCCCCGGGAATGCGCCCGGCTGATGGGCTATCCAGAAGATTTCCGGATCCCGGTTTCGGACACCCAGGCCTACAAGCAGTTTGGGAACTCGGTGGCCGTCCCGGTTTTTGCTGAGGTCGCCCGGGTTATGGAGCCGCATGTCCGGTCAATTCTGCAGGGACAGACGATTAATCCGGTCAGAAAAGTTGGCTGACGTCCATAACCCGGAAGCTCGCAGTCGCAACATGGCGGCGATCCGGGGAACCAATTCAAAACCCGAACTTCTCATCCGCCATGGGCTTCACGCTCGCGGGTTTCGTTATCGGTTGCACGATCGCAAGCTTCCGGGCCGCCCGGATCTGGTGCTGCCGAAGTACCAGGCCGTGGTTTTTGTGAACGGCTGCTACTGGCACGGGCATGATTGCCCGCTCTTCAAATGGCCAAAAACCCGGGAAGAGTTCTGGCGAGAAAAGATTGGCGGGAATGTCGAACGGGATCAGAGGAACCTGGCTGCGCTTAAAGCTGCAGGCTGGCGGATTGCATGCGTCTGGGAGTGCGCCCTTAAGGGACGTGGCAAGCTTCCGCGGGAAGACCTGATTGACAACATCGCCACATGGTTGTCCTCTGACCGGAAAGAAGCATCTTTCCGGGGCGAGGACACTGTCTGACAATCTGACATCATTGCTGGATCGCATGGCTGCAGCTGGCGCAACGGCATTTTATGCCAAGCGGCTTGCACCAAACGACAATTCCAAGAACCAGATTTATCTCGGTGGAGGTTTTGAAGCGCTCAACACTATTCCTCATGGGCCCATAGAAACCGACAGCTCGTCAAAGGCAGGCAGTGTGCGGGATCGGGCAAAAGCAGGAGTGCGGTTCTATTGGATTGATGCGCAAGGTTTGTCACTGGCGCCGGACGTCTCTCTGATCCTTTATCCGAAATACCCTGAAGTGCGTATCTCCGGGTTCCTCAAAGGCGCGGAGCGGGCGCCTTCAGACCTGATGCGGTCACGCGACCCGGGGCGGGTTCTCTTCCTTGGCACATGTCCGGACGGTCGCGTCTTTGGTTTTGCCGCGGGCTGGTCTGATCCTGTCGTGTCAGCCCTTGATGCAGCAGAGCTTCCCGAAACCACAGGGGTGTTTCTGAACCTGACCGGGTTGCGAACCGGGGTTGCAGACACTCGCACAGCTCTCATCAACCGGCTCAGAGAAATCCACCAGACTGGGTGGATCAAGTCCCAAAAGCTCGGACCTCACGGACCTCAGCCCTATCAGGCCCAAAACGGTGGCGGATACACGCTTGAGGCAGAACTTGGCATTACGCCGAACGGCAATGCCGACCCCGACTACCTTGGCTGGGAGATCAAACAGTACGGTGTCCGTGACTTCATCAGATTTGCACCCAAAAGCGTGGTCACGTTAATGACCCCTGAACCGACGGCCGGATACTACCGTGAGGCCGGGCCGGACGCATTTGTCCGGCGATTTGGCTATCCGGATCAGTCCGGTAAATCCGACCGGATCAATTTTGGCGGCGCATACGCGATCGGCAAAGAGGCGAACGGGCTGACGGGACTGAGCCTTTCCCTCAGTGGCTACGATGCCACCCAGGGCAAAATCACCGATATGGACGGAGGCATCCATCTTGTCGATGCTGATGGGACGCGAGCGGCGACCTGGGCCTTTGAAGGGCTGATTTCACACTGGAACAGAAAGCACGCGCGCGCCTGTTACGTGCCATCAATCCGACAGGGGCCTCCGTTTGAATACCAGTACGGCGGTCGCATCGAGATGTGCGAGGGGACGGACTTCTTCCTGTTTCTCAAGTCAGTCTCAGCGGGTGTCGTCTACTATGATCCGGCGCTCAAACTTGAGGGGGCGACTTCAGCCAGACCCGCGCTCAAGCGACGGAGCCAGTTTCGAGTGCGGCATCAGGCACTGTCGGGGCTTTATCGAAAAGCTGAGCAGGAAATGCTGTGAAGGCTTCATGGACGGAAACCGGACTTTCGCTGCAGCGACCATGAATGTCCCGAATGCGCTGCCTGCGGACCTTCGTCTTCGGTCCTATCAATGGCGGCTGGATCGCGCTCTTCCAGCATGTCATGCACTTTTCTGCAGCTTGGCTTTGCCATCACAGTCTGGGAAGCGGACACAGCCGAGAAATGCTCCATAGCGGCCGCGCCGTTCTACAAGCCATCCTGCTTCGCAACTCGGGCAAGCCTGCTGGGTCTCCCCGCAATCAGTGCAAACCATTTCTCCACTGATCCGGGAACGGATCGGAAGGCCGACACCGCAGGCGGGACAAGCCGGCATGCGACTGCCGCACAGCTTCACGTGCTCGCAGCGATACCAGTCACGACCGTCCTTTCCTGCCATGTGAAGCAGACGGCCTCCGCAACCCGGACAGGTGTGGGTGTGCTTCTGAGCCTCCAAGGGCACAGCCACACCGAATTCGGGCTCTTTCATCAGTTCCTCGACGAAGACGGAGGGGCGCGCTTCGGATGCAAGGATGGTCACGGTCCGCCGGGCCCGGGTCACGGCGACGTACATCACGCGCCTTTCTTCGGCATTCGGATATGGCTCGGCCTCGGGCGATACCAGGCTGAGCAGAGGGTCGTCGACGATCATCGACGGAAAGCCCATCTTCGCGTTGTCGGCACCGAGGATGATGACGTGATCGGCCTCCAGACCTTTCGACGCATGGATGGTCTTGAAGGTGATCGTCGCCCCGGGGTTTTGGCGCAGAAGCCGCCCGACATCGGGCCTCAGGAACCGATATCGTCCCAGGATCAGGATGGACGGCTTTGCGCCTCCCTTGCCTTCAGTGGCCGCAAGAGAAGCCACGGCGTCGTCCAAGGTTTTCTCCCCGGTGTCGCGCCGCGTCCAGGCGATCTTGATCGAAGGTTCGTCCGTCTCACCTGCTGGTATTACCGTCTTGGTGATCTGCGCGGGGTTGCGCAGAACGAAGCGGCGGGCGGCCAGAGCAATCTTGTCCACTGATCGAAAGGTCCGGCCGAGATCGACAGTGCGGTGGACACCAGTGGCACCTGCATAGGTGCCCCCGAATTCCGCACCGAAATTGCGCATGATATGGATGTCCGACCCGGCGAAGCGGTAGATCGACTGCCAGTCATCCCCGACGGCAAACACCTTAGCATCGGAATGCTGGCGCTTGAGTGCCTGGATCAGCTTCGCCCGCCCGGTGGAGATATCCTGGAACTCGTCGACGAGGATATGTCGGAACGGGCTCTGGTAGCGCCCGCTCTCGACGAGTGCGGTGGCGCGGTTCACCATGTCCTCGAAGTCGATCCGATCACCCAGACGGGATTGATACTCCCGAAACACAGCCCCGAAGATCCTTAGGAAGGCCTCGGCGCGCTTGCCCATCTTCAGCGTCTGCGCCTTGTCTGAACAGTCCTCGACCCGGTAGCCGCCGTTCTTGAAGTGACGCAGGAAGGTGCCCATCAGCGAGGTGAAGCTGTCCACCACCCCGACCTCAGCGACGCGGTCGTAGATCTCGATGTCCGGGACCGGCCGCAGCGTGACGTGGGGCTCGAGCTTCTCGGCAAGCGCGTCAAGCAGCCGCCCTTCTTCACGCTGCCAGCTGTAGGTTTCCAGCAGAACCGTCTCGTGCTCGGCATGGACCTGCCGTTTCCAGTCCATGCTCTCGAGGTATTCCTCGCGATCAACGTAAGGGGCCGTCGTCAGCTCCTCCTTGCCGTCCTTGCCGCGTTTCTTGCGCACGCCGAAATGCTCGATATAGACGCCGCTCTCTGTCAGCCGGAAATCGGGTGTGTAGACGCGGCGCCTGGTCTTCTTGAGCTTGTGCTCGTAGCTCGGCTCGTATTCGTAGGCGATACCGTTTCTGAAGAGCCAGTTGGCGATCAGAAGCTCTTCGAAGCTGTTCACCGTCTCGCCTTGCAGCGTCCGCAGGTTGCGGCTTTCGATCTGCGCATACCATTCGTGCTTGGTCTCGAAGTCCCATTCTGTCGGGAAGTCGTCGAAGAACCCGGCGAACCAGCCCATCACGGTTTGCGCGATCTCGCTGGCAGTCGCCACGATGTGCCGCAGGATGTCCTTCATGAGCGATAGGAAGGCCTTGTCGTCCGTCGCGGTCGGCGCCAAAGGCGGCTTCTCTCCTTCCACCTCACCAATGATCTCGTAGGCCAACGCGTGGAACGTGCGAGCTGCCACGGGGACCCCGCACCTGGCTTCGATCCGCTCCGACATCTCAGTTGCTGCGTCTTTCGCGAAGGCAAGCAGCAGGAGCTCGCTTGGCTTCCGTATCTCCGCCTTCACGAGGTAAGCGGCTTTGGCGGTGATCACGCTGGTCTTGCCCGACCCCGCGCCGGCCAGAACCAGCGTTGCGTCTTCGTCGACGACAACCGATAGGCGCTGTTCCGGCGTCAGTGGCATGGACTCGACCGTGTCGAAAAAATCCTTCCATCGAAGCAGCTGTGCTTCCACAAATGCCTCGATTGACGCGTCCCGGATGGCATTCGGATCGGATGCGAACGCCACGATCGGGGCAATTCGGGACATCACCTTGTTGCCAACGGCCTCCGCATTCAGCTTGGACAGCACACGGCCGTTCAGGTCGGCAGCATCGCGCACCAATGGCGCTACGTGGCATGCCGCTGGGTAAGCATCCGGCACCTTGAGCGAATCGAGCGCTTGCAGGATGCGGCGGACCGCAGCGTCCTCAGCTTCGAGCTCCGCCCGGTTGAAATCCGTCCAGGCGGTGGCAGCCGCGTCTGCGAAGTATCTTGCTGCAGACGCATCCACCGCTGGCAAGGTCAGATTCCGGTCGCCGCCGAGATTGAGTAACAGCGAAGATGAGAGAAGGCCCTTCCTCACTGCTGGGCGCGTCGCGATGTTTTCGAGCCCTATCCAGGGCGAACCCGCCCCGCGTGCCGCAATACCCTTGTCTTGCAGGGTTAGGGACCTTGGATGTCGGCCGAGAGGGTCAATCAGGAACCCCAGGAAGGATTTTGAGGCGAGGTTCATGAGCACCAAATTACCAGACTTTCCCAAGGTGTAGCAGATATCGGACAGCGGGGAACCTTTTGGGACACATTGCAGACGCGAATGGGCGAATACTGTGCCCACTTATACCCGGCAATGCTCTCAAATCGGGCGAACGGCTGGGCGGGAAGCATGCGTAATTGGGCTGACCCTGCACTGAGGTCGAGCTCCCGATAAACTCACAGCAATGCTGTGAACAAGGGAGACAGATAATGGAATACTATGTTGGATTAGACGTGTCGCTTCGGTCGTGTGCGCTTTGCATAGTCGACAGGAAGGGCAAGGTGCATCTTGAACGGGAGTTGCCGTGCGAGATTGATGACATCGCCGATTGCCTCGCCGAGTTCGGCCAATCTATTGAACGTATCGGGTTCGAGGCAAGTGCGTTGAGCCAGCATTTGTTCTTTGGTCTGCAAGAGAAGGGCTTTGACATCGTCTGTATGGAAGCCAGGCAGGTCAGCGCGGCGTTGTCGGCCATGCGGAACAAGACAGATAAAACAGATGCATGGGGTATAGCGCAGATACTGCGCACTGGTTGGTTCAGCCCGGTTCACATGAAAAGCCGCGAGGCGCATGGTCTGCGTGCGCTCTTGAGCACACGAAAGGCATTACTCAAGAAAACCATGGATTTGGCCAACGAGGTGCGCGGTCTGTTGAAGATCTTCGGCGTCAGGCTGCCCAAGACAGTCAAGCATGGTAGCTTCGATAGCTTGGTGCGTCCCATGATTGAAATGGATGATGTCCTCGCGCACGCGATCATTCCACTGCTGGATGCCCGGGCGGTCCTCTTTCAGCACTACTTGGAACTGGATCGTCGGGTAAAACGCGCGGCCTCCCAGGACGCGGTCTGCATGCGCATGATGACTGTCCCTGGTGTTGGACCAATCGCGGCACTAACGTTCAAGGCTG
This sequence comes from Aliiroseovarius sp. S1339, assembly GCF_023195695.1. Lineage (GTDB taxonomy): Bacteria > Pseudomonadota > Alphaproteobacteria > Rhodobacterales > Rhodobacteraceae > Aliiroseovarius. The sequence goes on from NZ_JALPQG010000011.1 coordinate 18,194, forward strand.
CTGTCGATGATCCAAGCCGGTTCAAACGATCACGAACAGTCGCCGCGCATTTTGGACTTACACCCAGGCGGTACCAGTCCGGTGAACACGATAATCCCGGTCGTATATCGAAGGCAGGCGACCGGGATGTACGCGCCACTCTCTACGCGGCAGCCAATGCTTTGCTCATGAGAACGATGGCTAGATCGCAGATCAAGTCATGGGGAATGCGGTTGATGCGTACCAAAGGCCGCAGACGCGCGGTTGTAGCCGTTGCCCGTAAACTCGCTGTTCTTCTGCACCGCATGTGGATTGATGGCACGTAATTCCGTCAGGAACAGGTAGGAGGAACGGCATGATCTGAATCGCCAAACACCGACACTGACGGGATCGTCCAATCCGGACGAGGTCTGTGGATGAAGACGAAAATGTCTGCTGCGCAACTTGAAGCGCGCCGGGAAGCAGGGCTCTCCACAACCGATCCGACACATGCATGCAGCGGTGCCATTCGAACACCAAAACAGACTGCGAAGAGAAGCGTGACCCGGAGAAGCGATCCTAATCATCTAGAAGAAGGAAAATGCGCTTGACCCAGACACCCAATTAGAGAAGCTGACATTCGCTGCGGTTGTGAGTGGCAAAGTGCCAAGTTGCGAAAGTGGACATTGGGATCTTCTAAAATGGAGTGGCTAGCTTCCGTCATCCGCCGGATAGGCCCGCTGGACCGAGATAGGAGATGTCGATACGGCCTTCTTCCTGGGCGACATGGGCCCGTACCAAACCATTCCTTCCAGGGTTGAGTGCAGCCTTCACCAAACCAAGCGGCTCTCCATCTGGGCCAAGTGCAAATAACTGCCCATCGTTGTGATGAATCTGCACAGGTGAGCCTGCTGTTGGTTGACCGTCAAACCATTCAACGTTTGCCCAGTATCGACGATCAGTCCAAACTAAGCTTTCGGCCGGTTCATAGCTCTTCGTGAATGCGACCCACATGTCCCTAGTTTCGGTCGTAGGCCAATTGGGTTGAGCGCTCCAAGCGGCAACGGATTCGGACTGCAACCACAAGCGAAGCTCGTCACCAGTCTGAAAGTTAGTGCCTGTATCTGTCACAGCTTTGATTGCGGCGAGCCGCGAGTTGAATCCGGCCTGAATGAGCATGGCGGCAGATCGGTTGATCGTGCCCGTTTCAACAGCTGCAACAGCATATCCGAGCTCAAAATCATCGAGTGTAAATCCGATGTCGCCGATAGTATCGCCATTCGCAGAGGCCCGAACGCGAATGGCTTCCATCGCCCAAGACAGTCGATAGACCAGCCCACCTTCTACGAATTGCAACGTCTCGGATTCCTGACCTGCAGCTGCGGCAGCAAGTGGCTCGCCCAACAGCCAGGCGCGAAGAATGTCACGCCAATTGTCTGGCATTTTCTCCGGCACAAACGGTTCGATCGCAAAGACCATTTCAGCAAGGGCTTTGATAGCACCAATCGCTTCCTCACCCTCACCGTTGAGCAGTGCCCCGTTAGCTTGAACTAGCAACTGATTTGCGTCCGCAGCGATTGCATCTAAAGCCAACCCTGTTGATAGTCCAACTCCGGCAAGAAAATACCCGCGGCGGGACTGCGCAGTGGATTGATTCCAGATGAATTGGCTGCGGGAGACTAGGCCTGCCTTTAGGACAAGCTGCACATCTTCGTTCAGGCGCAAAAGTCGGCGATGCCAAAGCGATGATTGGAGTATCGCATCGAGAGCAGCTTCAATCTCAGCGTCTGGGACGTCATCTTCTCCGATCAGGCTCAGGATAGCGGTATCGAGATTTGCGATATGTCGCTCCCACTCAGCATGCGCACGCTCGCGATGTTCTGGCTTTTCATTTGGAATCTCAGGGAAAGCCCAGGCAATCGCGTTGTTCGCGACATATCCGACTAGCGCGTTCAGGTCGCCCCCAAGGCGCCGATGCATTCGAGACAACAGTGTCCAAACCAACAGCGCGAGTCCGCTCTCCATGTTGCGGGCACCCAGATCGCTGATCAGCGCCTCCCAGTTCCGTCGCTTCTGGGCAATGCCGTCGAACATTGGAAAGAGGACGACGCCTTCCACATCGACATAAGCCCGCCCGGCCCGGCCAATTACGTTCTTGAACTCAGAAACATCGATGCGTTCCCGATTGCGGTGCAGCGAATGCATCACAACAGCTGTCGCCGAGAGATTCAGACCCTGTGCGAGTGTTGGCGAAGAAATCGTCACCTTGAGGACACCATCTCCCAAAAGGCGTTCAATCTCCTTTCGGTAAGCGGTCGGGAGAGCGCCGTGATGGAGCGCCACCCCCAAGCGCAAGCATTTCAAGAGTGCGCTGTCGGGTCCCAACCATTCCTCACCCAAGGCAATTGCAGTGCCCAATTGATCCGGTTCCACTTCTAGGAGTGATCGCAATGCTCCACGTTCATGAAGATCGACAATGACTTCGGCAAAAGGTTCGACACTGCGCCGAATGGGGCAAAAGATCAATACGGTCTGGCCGTCATCGACCAATCGCCAAGCTGTAGCTAGACAGAGTTCTCGTTGATCCTTTGGGAATAGAGTTGTGCGGCGCCGTTTCGGTGGAACCCAAGTCGGAGGGACCTCACCGACTATGAAGCGCTGAACCCATGGACGTTCATCGCCAACACGGAGATTCAGACGCGCTGTCGGAGAGTTCCAGACGACCTCTCCGAACCTCAATCTTGTCGGACGCCAGTCATGCTTGATTATATCTCCTGGCTGATCACGCCGTAACCACTGCGAGAAATCATCAAGTTGATCGCCGTCCGGCAAAATGGCTGACAGGCAGACAATTCGTCGCTGCTCGGCGTCCGGTCGACGCAGGAGGCGTTGGATTTGTACTTCATATCGGACCTCCCGCTCATTGATGCCAATCATGTGTCCTTCATCGAAGATCAGGAGGCCAACGTCGTCCAGAAGAGATGGGTCGTTGCGGAGAGCAAAATCGAGCTTCTCGGGTGTAGCGACCACAATGTTGCGCTCGCGGATCGCATCTTCATCAAACCCGCTGACCCCAACACTGCCGTAGAGCGCAGAGATGGTCTTCCCAAGAGGGCCAAACGTCTTTTGGAGGGTAGTTTCGGTTTGGGCCGAGAGCGCCCGAAGCGGAGTGACAAACACCACTCGCTGTCCGCCAGAAAGACACCGCAAAATGCAAAGCTCTGCGATGCGGGTTTTTCCGGCGCTTGTCGGCAGAGAGACTACCAGATCGTCGGACTGATCCACGGCGCGCGCCGCCGCTTCGATCTGAGAGGGCCAGAGATCGATCTCCGCTTTGCGCCGTTGGTGGAGTGACGCTATGAATAACTCGCGGAGAGCGGGCCAGTCAGCGGCTTCACCACCCAAGGGTTGAAGCGGCACGCGTTCATGAAACGTGTTCGACCAAAGATCGCTGAGCAGGTGGATGGCGATGCGATGGGACCACCATTGGGGTAAGAGGTTGAACTCGGCGCAAATCGACATGCTGTTTTGAAGCCGTTCAATTGCCTGATCCACAAGCGCGCTTTCACCCCGCTCGATGGCGAGAACATACAAGGACAGCGCTGCAAAAAACGTGTCGATCAATGCCGTGTCGAGGGCCTCGAAGAGAAAATCGTCTCCGCCATCAACAACGGGTTCGGTTGCTTCTTTCTGGTCCAGGCGTGCCCGTAGAAGTTCAGTAATACTGGTATCGCTGCCCGTTTGCGAAGCACGGTAGTCGAACACGACGGTCCGAAACGCCGTGAAGTCCCGACGCATAAGGAGCGCAAGGGCGCGTTCGAGCGGTGAGAAGTTTTCGTCATTCTCAACGGTTGTGAGAAGCGAGTATGCCCGAGCCGTCAGGTGGGCGAGATGGTAGCTCGCTGCTGCCATCACGAAGTGGAAGTTGCGATTGCTTTCGTTCGGATCCCCTTTGGCGACAACTGCTTCTAGCGCTGTAGCGGCTTGTTCGAACGCTATGCGCGCCTGCGTCGCGTCACCGTCAAGTTCGCGAAGTCGCAGACCAAGACCCAAAAGCGCATAGCCGTAAGAATTCAGATCGTAGCTCAGACGGTCATCGAAGTTGGGTGAGTCTGGTGGCAACACGCCATCACGCCAGATGATCGCTCGTGCCTGTCCGCGCGCGATCAAGCTGCCGCGAAACCCCGCAGCAGTCGCTTGCGCAATGTCGGCAATAATTTCTTCAGGCGTTGTTGGCATTGGCAATCACCTGATCATAGACCGCGCCGATGAAGGCACCGTGGCCCTCAACGCGTAGGCCAACACCCCATTGGTTGAACTCGCCGGGGTAAGCTTGCAAGGCGGCAGTCAGAAGCGCGTCGGGCGCATTGCCGGAGAATGTAAAGAGCAGATGCCGCACATTTTCCTTTGGAATACCGTGTTTTAGTAGTGCATCATCGATGGCGTCGGCCAACGGCAAATCTTCCATTTCCATCAATCGTGCGGAGACGAACGACAATGCATGTGGTGATGGAAGCCCACCATCCTTGTCCAGCCCTGCGCGCGCCTCGGTAAGGGTTTGATTGCTGAGAGCCGCCCGGCTTTTTGCTTCCGTTTTAAGGAAATGAAGGCGCATGCTTTGTGGATCTTGAAGCATTCCAATCACGTCCTCTCCGCGCATCGCCATGTTGCGGTGGTCCTTCCAACGCAGGCGCTTGATAGGGGCCCGATAGCCATTACTCTGTGCGTCGATCCATTCTGTCGCATAGATCTCGCCTAAGTCCCCTGAACGGATCGCTTTCGTCGTCGGTAGTTTCTCTTCAATCAGCGCTGCCGCCGCCGGCTTTCCAAGCCGCCTCAAAGCCCGGGCGACATGCTCCTCTGAAGCATAGTGTCCTGGCACAACCGTCGCCGTCGCTTGAACACCCACTCCCAGGTGTGCAGGGTGGCCCGTCAGCACCCTAAGCGTGTTGTTTCCAACCGGAGTATCCGCTGTGCTGCACCATCCATCGAATATGGGCATTCATAAACTTCTTTCGTAGAATAGAATTGGAACTTCATAAGTAAGAGAGTGGATAAGAGTCCAATTCAACTTCAAAAATTGCCTTTTTTGGTGGACCTGTGTAGTGGCTCATTAGAAAGGGATTTCGTCATCCATCTTACTTGGCTTTGATGTCGTTACACTGACTTTGCCCTCGACTACCTCAGCCTGCTTTGGGTCGATGCACTCGAGATCTAAGAATTCCTTTTTGTGTTAACCTCCATCATCCCGCCAACTCTGATAGCGTTCTTCAACATTATAAAATCCTGAGAGGCTTGGCTTGCTCTTAAGATTCCAAATTTTACGAGACAATTCCTCCAGCGCCAGGCCATCTTTGGGACGCCAACCATGTTGGATTGCCCAAGATTTGATGTGAGGAGATGGATCGGCATGTCCTTTTGCTCGAAGAATTCGTAGCACGGTATTTGCATGTTCTTTGTCACGCGGATTGCCTAAGCCGGTGGATAGGTTAACGATCTGTGTCAGTGTCTCCAGCGCTTTGACGACGGTCTGATCTTCGATCAACGTTGCAGGTTCTTGCCGTTTCTCACCGTGTACAACAACTCCCCAACGTTGTGACCAATCATCTGCTTCCCCTTCAAACTCGGGCACTACTACCACTCCACCTATGTTGTGCAGACCATCGACAAAATCGAGAATCGATTGCTCCGCATAGTAAACAAGCACAACCGATTTCCGAGCTGATTGGCTCATTGTGCGCATCGTTTCAGCGTGCAGTTTAATGCCCCCTGACAATGAGGCTGTTCCCTTTGCCAGAGTTTGCACCACTGCCTTTCCGAGAAAACCCGACAAGCTTGTTTGCGTGAGTTGGTTCTTTGTGTGTGTCAGCAAGACAACGTCTGAAAAATTCTCCTGTTCGCAGATCTTTTTTGCATAAGCCAGCGCAGTTTGGAGAGCGTTCTTGTCATGACTGTCGATTGGAACAAGAACACGAATGGTATTGGTCAAAAGAATTCCTTTCAAAATAAATAGTTGAAACAGATTGTGAAAGTTCGGAGCGCAACACAACCCTTGAATGATACAACTTAGAGATCAAGGGTTTTGAATGTTCCTTCGACGGCTGCACTGCAGCATAGAGAAAGCCAGTCGAAGGCAACAAAGGGCCGAACCCGCTGAACGAAATGTATCAGATGGCATTGACCGGTTTCATCGCCGCCAGTATCGGTCGCCCTGTGAAGTTGGGTTACTTAGAACTGTTAGGCGCTTTGCGGATTTCTTGCCACCGAACGGAAAGCTGTTCGCAAACGCTAAGGCGGCCTCTTGAGTGGAAAAGGTATAGGCCAAACCCGGATTTCCAGTTGTGCTGAAGCTGCCTTTTCGCCACGTAGCATAACTCCACCCGCTGTTGCCACGCCCGACAAGCCCTACCCAAGGATGCTTTTCATCGTGGTTTCGGGTCCCACCAAGCTTCTCAGGGAGTGGAAGTTCGCTGCTCATCGGGTGCGCCTTTTTGCTCAGTCTGAGTCGATCCGTTTTCGGGCAATCAATTTACATGTGGTAATTCTCATTTTGCAAGGCAAGGCACGTTCGTCCACGCCAGCAGAAGTATAAGGTGTCATCGGCTTGGCGTCCGCAGCGAATGGCGGCAATGCGGGCTGCGACTGCAGCATCGAAGCATCACGGCCAAAGGCGGCTTAGGGCCGTTCTCCACAAAATGACTGGACTAGCTGGCCAAACAGAGCAAACTGTCGTAGCGACGCACCTGAAGCGTGCGCGTGAACTTCTCCGCCCGGACCTCCGGGCTGTGGTCGGTAGCAGGGCCGGTCAGGTCCTGTGTAACCTGATTAGGAGACCTCATGACCCAACAAACAAAACCATCGACCAAAAAAGCCCAACTGATTCAGATGCTGAGCCGGAAAGCCGGGGCGGATGTTGCCGCCATCAGCGAGAAATTCAACTGGCAGCCACACTCCACACGTGCGGCACTGACGGGCCTGCGCAAGTCGGGATACGTGCTGGACGCTGAGAAGCCGGGCAGCGGCAAGCCCTTGCGATACCGCATTGTCGACAGGCCCGCGGCGGATGCTGTCTGATGACCGCTGAGAGCGCGGTAGAAGCTCGTTGGGCAGAACTTTCTGACATGGATCGTTCGACCCTTCGGGTGGCCTGGACAGAGGCTTTCGACAACACACCACCTCACTTTTTGTCGATGACTTTCATGCGTAAGGCACTGATCTGGCATGTTCAGTGCCGCCGGTTTGGCGGGCTGTCGCCGGACGTGAAGCGGGCCTTCGATTCCGCAAGCGCAGGTAAGACCATGAGGAACACACCGGCAGCAATCCGACCAGGAACGCAGCTTGTCAGGGAATGGAACGGGCGGCGGTATCAGGTCGATGTTAGCGATGATGGATATGTAATGAATGGTGAGCGGTTTAAGTCATTGTCGGCCATAGCCCTGCACATCACCGGGACGAGCTGGTCTGGACCACGCTTCTTCGGGCTGAAAAGCAAATCGGGTGGTGTCGCATGAAGAAGACCCGCTGCGCGATCTATACCCGCAAATCCTCGGAAGACGGGCTGGAGCAAGAGTTTAACTCGCTGGATGCACAGCGCGAAGCCTGTGCGGCCTTTATCGCCAGTCAGAAGATTGAGGGCTGGGTTCTGGTTCCTGATGCTTATGATGATGGTGGGCTGTCGGGCGGGACACTGGAGCGTCCTGGGTTGCAGCGGCTGATGGCAGACGTCCGGTCAGGCAAGGTGGACCGGATTGTTGTCTACAAGATCGACCGGCTGACACGATCGCTGGGTGATTTTGCCAAGATCGTCGAGGTTCTGGATGAGGCAGGCGGATCGTTTGTCTCTGTGACCCAATCATTCAACACCTCCACAAGCATGGGGCGGCTGACGCTGAACATGTTGCTCAGCTTTGCCCAGTTTGAGCGGGAGGTTACGGCCGAACGCATTCGCGACAAGATCGCAGCCTCCAAAAAGAAAGGCCTGTGGATGGGGGGCAACGTACCGTTGGGCTATGAACCTGATGGCAGAACGCTGAAGGTCAAGGAGCCGGACGCGCAGATTATCCGAACGATCTATGATCTCTACAAAGAGCATGGCACGGTTCGGAAAGTGAAAGATCAGGCAGACAGGCTGGGTCTTAAGACAGCCATCCGCACATTGTCATCGGGCCGGCTGAAGGGCGGAACGCCCTTCAGTTTTGGTCACATCTATTACATCCTGACCAATCCGGTCTACACGGGCCGCATTCGCCATAAGACAAACGTGTATCCCGGCCAGCATGCACCGCTCATCGAGCCAGAGCTGTGGGATGCGCTGCAGGACCAGTTGATGGGCCGTTCAGTTAGCAACCGCCTCGGCAAAGAGAGAGGACAGGGAAGAGGTGGTCGAAAACAGGCCTCACTTCTGATTGGCAAACTGTTTGACGAAACCGGTGATCGTCTCACCCCGAGCCATACAAAGTCCTCCAAAGGACATCGGCTCAGATACTATGTTTCAAACCGTCTGATACGAAGTAAAGGCGCCAAAGACCCATCTGGCTGGCGACTGCCCGGGCCTGAGCTGGAAACACTGGTTGCTACACTGCTCCGCAAGCATCTGGGTACCCCGGCCGTGACGGCAAATATCGTGAGCGACCCAACAACAGAAGAGACTGCAGCGATTGCAAAAAAGCTGGCAAAAATCACTGGTACTGAAGCCAATGAGCACAACGAAAAGCGCAGTCTTCTCCTGCCGCTTTGTCATCGCATTCAAATCAAACCAGGACAGATCAAGATTTCTATGTCCCCGGAAAATCTGGCTGAAATTCTGGATGTTGCCTCCAAACGTGTGTCAGAAGAATGCCTCGAGATCGACGCCGCGTTCCAACACCGCAAGCGGGGTGTTGAAACGAAACTTGTCCTGTCCGACACAACCAGTCCGCGCGATGAAACCCTGTTCAAAAACATCGCAAAGGCGCATCACTACTTTAACCTGATCCGAGCCGGGAAAACCTATGCCGAGATTGCTGCATCTGAAGGCGTATCAAAACACCGGGTTTACAAGCTGGTCGATCTGGCATTCCTGGCTCCGGATGTCTTGAGAGATGTATTTGCCGGTTCTCAACCAACTGGCCTGACATCAGAATGGTTGCTGCGCCATGCCATTCCGGCACTTTGGGATGAACAGAGAGAAGTGTTCCGCACCCTGTAAATAGGCTCGGATCCTGATAGGACCAGCCCCGCATAATCCCAGCAGCATCTAACACACCCTACCGTCGACCGTCCAAAAGCCGTTTCCAGACTTTTAGCAGAATCTCACTGATTTACGGCACGTTCCGGGTCTGGGGTATCCGGATACCCTGAAAGACCCCGGAAAACACAGAGAAAAATCCGAAGACTGGTATTGGTATGAATTTGTCATGAGTGTTGGCTGGGGTGGTAGGATTCGAACCTACGGTACACGCTACCAAAAAGCGTTGCCTTACCACTTGGCTACACCCCAACTGTGCGCGCTTTCCTAGCCAAAGCCAACCCGCAGCGCAACCCCAAATTAGTGGATTCTTTCTCACAATCCATTCGTGGCAAACTGCGCCAATGCCAAGGGATAGCCGCCACGTCGCGATGATCCGTCGGGCGGCGTTTCGACTTGGGTCCTAATCTAATAATGTCTGGTCATAAGCACCAATAACTGACTCTCGGCGGATGATGTTGTCAAAGCCCGCAAACACCTTGCGAAGGTCAGCTTTGCTGGTGAAACTTTCGCAGATCACCACGAGGTTGGGCGTGTTGGAGGACGCACGGACAAGCGCCCATGCGCCGTCGTCAAGCTGGACGCGCGCGCCATTGACCGTCTGAATGTCGGCAATTTTGCGTCCCGCAATCATGTCGCCGTTCCGCTGCATCTGACGAAAGACCTCTGTAAGTCGCGCGACAACCTCGTATTTCTGATCATCCGGACATGTGGGTGAAAGGGTGGGAGAGGTCCAACTTGGTGGCAAGGACGCGATCAGGTCTGAAAGGGTCGTATCACCGTTGTTGTCGATCAACCTGCAAAGCTCGACCATCGCGCGCAGGGCACAGTCAAAACCGCGCCCTATTGGATTGCCAAAATAGAAGTGGCCGGACTTTTCGAACGCCGCCTGCGCGCCAATCGCACGAAGCCGCCGCTTCACATGGCTATGGCCAGTTTTGCAATATTCGACAACCGCGCCGTAGGACAATAAGACAGGGTCGGTGGCAAACAGCCCGGTGGATTTTATGTCCACAAGAAACCGCGCCCCAGCCATCGCGCCCGCGATATTGCGCGCCAACAACAACCCCAATTTGTCGGCAAACACCGCGTTACCAGCATCATCCACAGCGCCAAGGCGGTCGCCGTCGCCATCCAACCCCACACCGAAATCTGCCCCACTTTCGCGGACGGCCGCGCCCATATCACTGAGCATTTCAAGGGCTTCCGGGTTTGGGTTGTAGTTTGGGAAGCTGTGATCAAGCGTGCAGTGCCGCTCGATCACCTCAATGCCAAGCCGTCGCAGAACGTCAGGCGCGAACGCACCTGCGGTTCCGTTGCCCGTGGCACAGACCACGCGCAGCGGGCGCGAGATCTTTGCGCCCGACACCACATCGTTGAGATATGCATCCTTCACACCCGCCACAGGCTCGATTTTACCCCCTTCCATTCGATCAAAATCTTGACGGAGAATGATGGCTTTCAGCTCCGCCATCTCCGCAGGCCCATGCGTGCAGGGGCGATCAAAACCCACCTTAATACCGGTCCAACCATTTGGGTTGTGGCTGGCAGTTACCATCGCGACCGCGCCCACATCCAGATGAAACTGAGCGAAATAGGCCGTGGGCGATAAGCTCATACCAATGTCGTGCACATGCGCACCAGCCTGCATCAGACCTTCCGACAGCGCCATTTTCATCGCGGGGGAATAGCTTCGGTGGTCATGGCCGACGATGATCTGACGCCCCGCACCGCGTCGCATCAACTGCGTACCAAGACCCAACCCGACCGCACGCATGCCGTCCAGATCGATATCATCCGGGTAACGCCAGCGGGCGTCATATTCCCTAAATCCGCTGGGACATAAGCGCATCGTCATCGCCGCAAAGGTCTTTCCTTCGCCAGCCGATCAAAGGCCGCAAGATCCGCGATTAGCTGCGCCATCTGGTCCAGCGGGATCATGTTTGGCCCGTCTGACGGCGCGTTGTCGGGGTCTGGATGGGTTTCAATGAACACGCCTGAGATGCCCAGCGACACTGCTGCGCGCGCAAGGACGGGCGCGAATTCTCGCTGCCCACCGGACGCGACCCCCCGCCCTCCCGGCATCTGTACAGCGTGGGTGGCATCCATGATCACCGGGTATCCAGATGCCGCCATTTGCGGCAAGGCACGCATGTCCGTGACAAGCGTGTTATAGCCAAATGACGTGCCACGCTCGGTCAACATCACCTGCGCATTGCCCGAGCCAGTCACTTTCGCGACTACATGTTCCATGTCCCACGGGGCGAGAAACTGACCCTTCTTGATGTTGATGGGTTTGCCAGTTTTTGCGGCGGCAATCAGAAGATCTGTTTGTCGGCACAGAAATGCGGGAATTTGCAGGACATCGGCGATGCGGGCGACGTCGCCGCATTGATCCGGTAGATGCACGTCGGTCAAAACCGGCACGTTCACCTGATCTTTTACCGCCGCAAGGACGGCCAAACCTTCGTCTATCCCAAGGCCCCTTTGGCCCGACAATGACGTCCGGTTGGCTTTGTCGAAGGATCCCTTAAACACATAGCCGACCCCGCAATCGGCGCAGATGCGCGCCATTTTTTCGGCGATCATCACAGCGTGGTCCCGCCCCTCCAACTGGCAGGGACCCGCGATGATGATCAGGGGGCGGTCGTTGCCAATGCGCAGATCTCCGACAGCCACATCTTTCATATCAAGACGATACCTGTTCACGCAGGATCGACGCTGTGATTGACGCCATCAGATAAAGTCCCGCGAATATCAAGAACGCGAGCAACGTGTTTTCAAACGACCGTGGATAGGTCGGCTCGTCAGGTGCAACAGGACGCACACCAAGTTCCAGATAGCGTGTTTGCTTATTGGCCTCGATCCGCGCGGTTTCCAACTGCTGCAGCGATTGCTGCATTAAAGCGGTGCGTGTTTGCATGTTGGTTTGCGCGATCAGCAAACGCCCGCTGATCGACGCCAGCGACCCATTTTCGCCGCCCGTTTCAGTCAACCTGCCACGTAATTCGGCGATCAGCGTTTCAAGTCGGCCAATGTCACCGCGCAATCCATCGACCCGCGCTTTGTTGGGCCGTGTATTGTCCAAAAGCTGTTGCAAGGACAGGCGCTTTTCTTGCAGTTGGCTTTCGAAACCAGTGATCTGCGTCATCAAAGCTGACGCATCAGAGTTCGCATCGAAAACGCCCATATCCTCTTGCAGGCGCAACACTTCGGCTTGGGCGTCCAGCATGTCGCGTTCAGCTTTTTCATAGCTGGAAATAGCGCCCTCCATCTGATCTTCGCGCAGCCGTTGGGTCAGGTTGTCGACCCGTTCTTCGGCGTATGAGATCAAGACCTCGGAAAACTTGGCGCTTTGTTCTGGTGTTGGTGCAACCACCTCCATCTTGACGATGCCTTCGGTAGGGTCGAAGCCGATTTTCACGTTTTTCTTATAGAGTTTATATGCACCCTCATTGGTGGCATCTTCATCAAGGCGCTGGATCGCGTCTATGTTGGGATCGGAAAAGACCGACTTGTAACCGATGTCGCCGTCCAGCCTGAGCATCGCATCGCGCGAGGTCAGATAGCTTTGCACCGTAATGCTATCTTGCGAAGTCGCCAAGCCCGAGCCAGCAAACAGGCTGCCCAGTCCGCTGCCTGCTGCGCCATCTGCCTTCTGAATGACGAACTCTGTCTTGGTGGCATACATTGGGGTCGCGTATTTGTAGTAATAAACCCCCGCAACGATGGTCGGAAGAAAGACGAAAAACGCCAGACGCGCAAACAGCAGGCGCAGGTTTCTGCGGCGACGGCGCGCGATGTCCAGCTGGATTTCGCGGATTGACCGCGCGCGATCAGCCTCGTCATAAACATGGCTTGCGGGCAGCGGCGGCAACGTGCGCGTCTGCGGCAAGTTATCTGCCCCTTTGCCAGTGGTTCGCCCCCCGCCATCGGCACCCACAAGTTCCAGCATGTTCGAGCGTTTGAACGGGTCAATCCCCGCCTGACGGAGCTTGTGGACCGCATCAAAGTCGGACTCGACCGCTATGCCGTGTTTCTGTGCAACCCGTCGCGCCATTCTAAGCTGGCGGCCGGTCAAGCCCTCTTTCCGGATCGCCTCTATCACGGCAAGTTCATCTTCGTTGGTCTGGGCATGCCCTAGCTGACTTTTCGAGACGAAGCCTTCTTTGGGGAACCCATCCTCGGTTGCTGATTGAGCCAATTCCTCTAACGGATTTGGCGTGCGTTGGCTGGTCGCACTTTGCGCCACATCGGCCGTTGGTGTCGTTGAATTTGCGTCCTTGGCGGCGGCTTGTATCCGCTGGGCGAAAACGTCGTTTTCGGACTGGACGGACTGGACGGACTCCGGCTGCCGAGCCCGCGACGTTCGGCTGATGCGAAATTTCTTAGCCCTGGGTTTCGTAGTCATAAAGCCGTTTCGCTTCTTCCAAAGTTTCAAACATATAAAGCTGGCCATCCCGAAGGACCGCCGCCGACTGGCAGAACTTTTCAAGGGTCTGCGCCTGATGCGACACGATGATCACCGTTGAATTGGTCAGCCTGTCACGCAGCACGTCGCCTGCTTTGCGGTTAAACTGCGCATCCGTGCTTTGCGGCATACCCTCATCTATCAGATAAATGTCAAAGTCCAACGCTAGCAACAATGCGAAGGAAAAACGCGCCCGCATACCGGCGCTGTAAGTGGCCACAGGAAAATCAAAATACTCCTCGAGCTCGCAAAGCCACTGGGTGAATGCCTCGATATAGTCAGGATCAAGGCCATAGATTTTTGCGATGTAACGCGCGTTTTCCTTAGCCGACAGCTTTCCAACCACGCCGCCCATGAAGCCCAGCGGAAATGAAATCCTGCACCCGCGGCGAATTTCACCTTCGTCTGGCTTTTCAAGCCCCGCCATCATGTTGATCAGCGTTGTCTTGCCGGTGCCATTGGGCGCCAGAATGCCCAAGGAGTTTCCCAGCTCAACCCGAAAGGACACATCGTCCAGAATGACTTTGCGTTGTTGTCCCGTCCAGAAGGACTTACTGACATTGTCGAACTCGAGCATTTGGTGCTCCGGCACTGCTTTCGCCTGACATTTATAGACAAGCTTTCTTAACGTAGCGCTATAATCGCTTACTTAGGCATCATTATGTCGAAAACCACCCGCACATATCAATGATGTGCCTCTAATTGCGGGGAATTTTTCGGGAACTGATCCCTTAAAGTCGCGTGACGAAACGTCTGGGAGCGAGCCTAAGACACACTGAAATCCATGACCGGCCTTAGTGCTCTTGTTTCTGCACTTTAAGGCTTTTACCAGCCACAAGCGCCAGGAAAACCGCGCCGAAACTGAGCAAGGCTCCCATTTTCGCCGCATCCTGAACCGGCCCGGCGTTGAACGCCACCGAAGCGACGAAAAGCGACACGGTAAAGCCGATACCCGCAACGAACCCAATCACCATCAGATCAGAAAGACGCATACCGACTGGCAACCCTAGCCCCATTGGATAGGCCGCAAGCCACCCCATCAGGAAGATGCCTGCGGGCTTACCGATGACCAGACCCGCCAAAACCAGCCAAGTGGCCTCTGAGATGGCTGCGAATTCGACACCTGTATTCAGAAGCCCGAAGAAAAACAGTATGATGTTCACAGGAATGGCCAATCCGTGCTGCATTTGGTTCAAGGTGTCGCTCAAGTGCTTCTCGGCCTCGGCAAACAAGCCGAAAGCGCGGTCTGCGTGGGGAATAGCGGGGATGACCGGCAGCAGGCCCAGCGCCGGATGGATGCCGGCCCGCGCAAAACCATACCAGCTTAGACACCCGGCAATGGCATAAGGATACCACCCCAGCTTCTTGCGTACCCATGTCGAACGGTGGCGCAGTTGGTCGCCCCGATCCAGGCGCCGTGGAAGGAAGTTGACGAACAGAAACACCGCCGCAGACGCCACTACGGACAGCAGCAGCCAGATCGGTGCCAGTTCGCCCGTAGGAAAGAAGACCGCCAGAATAATCAAGCCCACCGCGTCATCGGCGATGGCCAGCAACAGCAAGAAGCGAACCGCCGGGTGGGCTGCACCAAAGACCAGACGGCCGACCAGATAGCTGAACGCGATGTCGGTCGCAGTTGGAACGGCCCAGCCGCGCGACACCGCATCAAATGTTGTCGAGCCAAGGAAGTACGCAATGCCAAGATACACCACGATCGGGCCCAAAATGCCGCCCGCAGTCGCAACAAGTGGGGTCGCCGACTTCTTGCCGCGTAATGATCCGCGTTCAAGGATCAGGGCTTCCCAGACTTCTTTACCAGCGATGGCAAAGAACAACGCCATCAACATATCATTGATAAGATAGTGAAACGTCACCACGTGTTCGATATCGCCATATTCGAAAATACGCCCGGCTTCGCCGTAGGTTTGTTCCCAATGTCCGATATCAACACCGATCCAATCATTGAACCACAGTGGGTAGTCGACGACCTGCCGATAGGACTGAGGATCAATGTTGGCCCAGATCAGTGCAAGCACCGCTCCACAAACCAGGAGGATTGAGTAGGTCGAGACAAAGTTCCATACGCGATACATAAGATGGCCCATCTGGTTCCCGTTCTACAAACAGGCCGCGCCCCAGCGATGAAAAAGCTGAGACGCGACCGTGTTGTTCGTTGGTCTCAGGAAATACTGCACCTGACGGAAAACGACAATGGTCGAGCTTGAAACACTGTCAGTGGACCTGATCAGGCGATGGCCCCCCAGCTTAGACCAGCCACGATTGCGCCAATGATTGCCAGCCCAAGATAGGCCGCAAAGACGCGTGGTTTGACCAGCGCCCAGACGGCCACAGCGGCGGGGATGCAACTGACGCCACCAGCAATCACAAAGGACATCGCGGCACCATTGGACATGCCCTGTTCAAGCAGCGCCGCCACCATCGGCACGGCGGCATAACCGTTCAAATAAGCTGGTGCGCCAACGATTGCGGCCAGCAAGACGGGCCCGATACCAGACCCACCCAGAACCTGCGCCACCAGATCGGCGGGTACATAGCGCAGCATCAACGCCTCGATCATATAGGCCAGAAGCAGCCATTTACCGAGGAACAGAAGGTTCTCAAACCCTGTTGTCCCGAAGGTTGTGCGGCGCGCCGGATCGCTCCAGAATTGCCAGTTGACCTCGCCCGAGTAGATGTCAGCACCCGATCCGGTGCCACAGCCCGACGAAGAACAGCACGCCGGGGCCGGTGCGTTCTTCAACGGATCGGCAAACAGGGCCGTGTGAGCCATTGCGCGGACCGTGAACCCACCGAAAAGGCCGATCGACACCGCCGCTATGGTCTTGGCCACGGCAAACCCCGTACCCAACGTGCCAGCCGTGATGGCGAACATTGCGGGGTCCATCAATGGCGAGGATAGCCAGAACGCCATGACGGCCCCCAAGGGCGCGCCGACAGCAAGCAGGGCGGCGATGAACGGGATAACCTCGCACGAGCAGAAGGGGGACAGGCCTCCTGCAAATGCGGCCAGCACGATCATGCGCACTTCGCGCCCCTCAAACGCGCGGGCCAGAAGGTTTTCCGCCCCCGTCGCCTTCAGGTATGCGACCGCTAGGATCGCAAACAGGATAAACGGGGCCGTGTGCATCAATGCGGTCAACGCAAATGTGATCATCGGCCAGACTTCGTCCGGCGCGAACAGGGCCAGAACGAGCGGGATCAGTAAGATCACGACCCATGCCTTATCAATTTTCCAGTTTCTTGAAGGCGGGTGCGATTGAGTTGTTTCAGCCATGATCGTGGCCCTTTCCGTCCGGGCAATCGGCACAGCATTCAGACAAAAGATAGTCAGACAGCGCGCACATAACCTCGTATTGGGCGGCCACACAGATGATATTGCGGCCTTGTTTTGACTGTGTCACCAGTCCCGCAGCGGCGAGGATTTTCATATGGTGCGTGAGCGTAGAGCCCGTGACCCCGCACCGTTCGCCCAACGCGCCAATGGGCAAACCTTCGGGGCCAGCCCGCACCAGGGCGCGCAGCACTGACAGGCGGTGTTCGGACCCAAGGGCTGCAAATTGCGATGCGGCAATGTCGAGGTTGAGTGGTTCAAGAGATTCGTATTTCATATTTCTAGAAATATAGAAATGAATAACCAAGGCAACACTTATTTCGACAAACTTCGAAATATTGCATGGGCGGCTGCCGGTCCCTAACTTGTGACCATGACCAATCTAGCCCGTGAAATCGATGCCTGCCGCCTATGTGCCGACCGCTTTGCCGCCACTGAAACACGTCACGCCCCGCGCCCGGTGGTCTGGTTCCAGCCCGCTGCGCGAGTGCGCATCATTGGGCAGGCACCGGGGATGCGGGTGCACAAATCGGGCCTGCCCTTTGACGATCCGTCCGGCGACCGTCTGCGCGACTGGATGGGCGTTGACCGGGAAACTTTCTATGACAAGACGCGCATCGCCATCACGCCGATGGGGTTCTGCTTTCCGGGTTATGACGCGAAGGGGTCCGACCTTCCGCCGCCCAAGATATGCGCCAAGACATGGGCCGACCGGGTGGATGCCACCCTTTCAGATGTGCCACTGACGCTTCTGGTCGGCGGCTATGCGCAGGCGCGCCATCTTGGACGCGGCAAGGGGGTGACGGCGACCGTTCAAGCTTGGCGCGATCATGCGCCACGGCTCTTTCCCTTGCCACATCCGTCGTGGCGCAATACGGGATGGCTGAAGAAAAACCCGTGGTTCGAAGCCAAGCTGTTACCGGTCTTACAAGCCCGCGTGGCAGAGATGTTGTCGCACCCGAGCGCAGAGGCCAAACTATGACCGAAACAACCCGCCTTGATGACGCCCACACCGCGATGCAGGCCGACCTGAACGATGACGCGGCGCGGCTTCGGTTCTATGAACGTCTGGCGGATGGCGAGTTGTTCCTGCTTTTGACTGAAGAGCCAGTTGGCAATGACATCACACCCGATATATTCGAATTGGAGGGCGCATCCTTTGTTCTGGTGTTCGACCGCGAAGATCGGCTGGCGGAATTCGTCGGCGCCCCTGCCCCCTATGCCGCCCTTCCGGGCCGCGTGATCGCAAGCATGTTGGCGGGTCAGAACATCGGCTTGGGGGTAAACCTTGGCGTGGCCCCATCCTCAATCCTGATCCCATCTGATGCGTTGGATTGGCTGGCGGACACGTTGAAATCCGGCCCCCAACAGGTCGAGGCGCGGATTGCAGAGGTGCACAGCCCATCCGCCCCCGAAACGCTGATCGCAGCGCTGGACGCCAAACTGGCAAGCGCGGGCGGATTGGCGAGCCACGCGTGTTTGGCTGGCGTGACGTATGCCGATGGGCGCAAAGGGCATCTGCTCGGGTTTATTGATGCAGTTGCGGGCGCCGAGAACGCGCTGGCGGGGGCTGCGAATGAGGCGCTAACCTTTTCGGGGCTTGATGCGGGCGAAATAGACGTGGGCTTCTTCGCGGGCAGCGATCAAGTAGGCGGTAAGCTGGCGGCATTGGGGGTGCGGTTTGATTTGCCTGCACCGCAAACTCCGCAGCGTTTGGCACCGGTTGCGCCGGGATCGGACCCTGAAAAGCCACCAATCCTGAAATAACCGCTAAGGCATTTCTACCTGCAACAAAAAGACAAAGCCCGCCAGACCACGCGGGGCCAGCGGGCTTTGGAACCTCGTCACAAAACCGTCAGCTCTTGGTTTTCTTTTTCTCAAGCGCGTCCAGACGGGCCTTCAGCGCTTCGTTTTCTTCGCGCGCCTTTTGGGCCATCGCCCGCACCGCGTCGAATTCTTCGCGGGTCACGAAATCACGATCCGCCAACCAGCGGTCCATCCAGCTTTTCATTGCTGTCTCAGCTTCGTCCTTCGCGCCCTGCGCCACGCCCATGGCGTTGGTCATCAGTTGGGACATATCGTCCAGAATTTTGTTCCGCGTCTGCATCGGCATCTCCTCGCTTGTTGTCCTCTATATGGGGATATCCGCGTGCAGAGACAAGGTTGACTTGCCCCGTCTGTCGGGGTCAGGAATGCGCCATGTTGTTAGCTATCCCATTTCCCGCCATATCGCCCGAGATCTTCTCGGTCGATATCGGCACTTTCACCTTCGCCCTGCGCTGGTATGCGCTGGGCTATCTGGCCGGTATTGCAATCGGTTGGTGGATCATCGCGCGCGCCATTGCAAAGCCTGCATTGTGGCGCGGCGACGCCCCGATGACGCGGCCGCAACTGGAAGACCTTGCCACATGGGCGATCGTCGGCATCGTTCTGGGCGGGCGGCTGGGTTACGTGCTATTCTATGATCCGGCGTATTTCATAGAAAACCCGCTGGACATCCTCAAGGTTTGGACGGGCGGAATGTCCTTTCACGGCGGGTTTCTTGGCATCATCGCCATCACGTGGCTGTTTGCGCGCAAGCATGGGATCGCGGTGGCTAAACTTGCTGACCTCATGGCCATCGCCGCACCAATTGGCATCGGTCTGGTGCGCGTGACGAACTTCATCAATGCCGAGCTTTGGGGCCGCCCAACCACGGCCCCCTGGGGCGTGATCTTTCCCGGCGACGCCGCGCAGACCTGCCCCGCTTGGGACGCCGCCCTTGGGGCCTGCGCCCGCCATCCCAGCCAACTGTACGAGGCTATTCTGGAGGGGCTGGTGTTGGCCGCAATCCTTCTGACCCTCGCGTTCCGGCGCGGGTGGTTGAAACGGCCGGGGATGCTGACAGGGCTGTTTTTCCTTGGCTACGGGCTGGCCCGATTCACGGTCGAGTTTTTCCGGCAGGCGGATGCGCAGTTCATCACGTTCGACAACCCGTTGGGTCATGTGATCCAGTTTGGCAACTGGGGACTGACGATGGGGCAGACACTGACGCTGCCGATGATCGCCATCGGGATCGTCACCTTGGTCTGGGCCGCGCAGCGCACACCAAGAACAAGTGCGCCATGACCCCGCTTGCCGAGATATTGGTCCGCCGGATTGCGGCCACTGGCCCGATCTCGATCGCCGATTACATGGCCGAATGCCTGATGCACCCCACCCACGGGTATTACACCACCCGCGACCCGCTGGGCGCCAAAGGTGATTTCACCACCGCGCCAGAAATCAGCCAGATGTTTGGCGAAATGCTGGGGTTGGCCTTGGCGCAGGCGTGGCTGGATCAGGGCGCGCCCGCATCATTTACACTGGCCGAGCTTGGGCCGGGACGCGGCACGCTGATGGCCGATATCCTGCGCGCCACCAAGGGGGGCACGGGGTTTCACGCGGCGGCAAAGCTTCATCTGGTTGAAATGTCTCCGGTGTTGAGGGCCGCGCAAACCACAGCCCTTGCCCCACACGCGATCACCCATCACGACACCATCGCCTCCCTGCCCGATGCCCCTCTGTTTCTTGTGGCAAACGAGTTCTTCGACGCCCTGCCCATCCACCAGTTCCAACGCGACGGGGCGGGCTGGCGCGAACGTCAGGTCGGACTAGACGACGGCAAGCTGACAGTCGGAACGACCGCGCCCCTGCCCGTGCGCGACCTTGCGTTTCGCCTGGAAGACACACGCGATGGCGACGTGGTCGAACTGTGCCCGGCCGCCACCGCCATCCTTGGCGAGATTGCAGCGCGGATTGACGCCCATGGCGGCGCGGCACTGATCATTGACTATGGCGACTGGCGGTCGCTAGGCGACACGTTGCAGGCCGTCGCCACGCATGATCACGTTGACCCGTTCACTGCCCCCGGCGCGGCGGACTTGACCGTACATGTAGATTTCGAGGCGCTGGTGCGCGCGGCCCAGCCACTGTCGCCGCACCTACTGGCCCCCCAAGGCATATTCCTTGAACGGCTGGGCATCACACAGCGCGCACAGACTTTAGCCTCAAACCTCAGCGGCGATGCGCTTGACGCCCATATCAAGGCACACCGACGCTTGACGCACCCCGATGAAATGGGGACGCTCTTTAAAGTGCTGGGTCTGACTCGCGTAGATGCGCCCGATCTGCCCGGCCTCACCCGTAATTTGCCCAATGCTGACCCCGCATGACCCTTGAAATCATCACCGCAGACGCCCTTGCACCGTTGAAACACGGGTTCTTCACCCGTCGGGGGGGCGCGTCTTCGGGTGTCTATGCTGGCTTGAATTGCGGCACGGGCAGTCAGGATCAATCCGAACTGGTCTTGATCAACCGCGACCGCGTGGCCAGCGCGATGGGGGTGGACGGCGACAGGTTGTGTGGCGTCCATCAAGTGCATTCGCCCGATGTGGTGGTGGTGGACGGACCGATTAACGGCGAAAACCCCAAGGCGGATGCGCTGGTCACAGCCACGCCCGGCCTTGCCCTGACGATCCTAACCGCAGATTGCCAGCCGGTTCTTTTTGCCGACCACACTGCGGGCGTCATCGGCGCGGCCCATGCTGGTTGGAAAGGCGCAGTTAACGGCGTGCTGGAGGCGACAGTGGACGCCATGTTCGCCTTGGGTGCCACACGCGAAAATATCACCGCCATTATCGGCCCAACAATCAGCCAGCGCGCCTATGAGGTCGGCCCAGAATTCTTCGACAGTTTCATGGACGAAAACCCAGACTATGGCCGCTTTTTCGCGGGCGGCGAAGGCGATCGGCCGATGTTTGACTTGCCAAGCTTCGGCCTTCATCGGCTGCGCGAAGCTGGCGTCGGTCACGCAGAATGGGTGCGCCACTGCACCTATTCAGACCCTGACCGCTTCTATTCCTACCGTCGCAGCTGCCACCGCAAAGAATCAGATTATGGGCGTTTGATCTCGGCCATTCGCCTGTAAGACCCCGCAGAAACAACAAAGCCGCCCATCTGGCGGCCTTGGGGGTCATTTCAGCGAAGCGCGATAGTTAGTGCGCTTCACCCATCCGCGCTTCCAAAATATCAAAGGGCACGCCCGGTTCGTCCTTCGCGCCGCGAATGACCAGAGAGGTTTTCACGGACGCCACATTTTCCGCCGCTGTCAGCTCTTCAGTCAGGAAAGTCTGGAAGGTCGACAGATCAGGCGCCACGCATTTCAAAACAAAATCCACCTCGCCGTTCAGCATGTGGCATTCCCGAACCAGCGACCAGCCGCGACACTGGTTTTCGAAAGCGGATAAATCAGCTTCGGCTTGGCTGACAAGCCCGACCATGGCAAACACTTGCACCTCGAACCCAAGGGCGCGCGCGTCGACATCGGCGTGGTAGCCGCGGATCAATCCCTGCTCCTCCAACGTGCGAACACGCCGCAGACAAGGCGGGGCCGAGATGCCCACCCGTTTTGCCAGCTCGACATTCGTCATGCGACCATCCGCCTGCAGTTCGGCAAGAATCATGCGATCAATTGGGTCAAGTTTGCTTACAGACATTGATGAACCTTTTCAGGAGGGCGCACTGATCCCGGAAGAACCAGACTTGTCATTGGAAATTGCGCAGAGATTACCGCTGGCCGATCAAATACGCAACAATCTTTCGCCATTGCGCAACATAATTTCTAAACCAACCCGCAGAGTCAAAGCAAAGTCACAAACATTTCTGTTCGCACACGGGCTTTCCACCAGCGGCAGGTCACCTTATATGCGTTGAGAACCCTGAATGCTCAAGGAAATCCGCATGTCCGAAACTCGCAATACCAAAGTCCTTATCATCGGCTCCGGCCCGGCTGGCTACACCGCTGCCGTTTACGCATCGCGTGCCATGTTGGAGCCGATCCTTGTTCAGGGGATGGAGCCCGGCGGTCAGTTGACCACAACCACCGAAGTCGAAAACTGGCCCGGAGAGACTGAGATCCAAGGCCCTGACCTAATGGTCAAGATGGAAGCGCACGCGTCGGCAGTGGGCACCGAGGTCATTGGCGACCTGATCACTGATCTGGACCTTTCCGAACGCCCGTTCACCGCAACAGGCGACAGCGGCACGATCTATAAGGCCGATGCGGTCATTCTGGCGACTGGTGCGCGCGCCAAATGGTTGGGGCTGGACAGTGAAGAGAAGTTCAAAGGCTTCGGCGTATCAGCCTGCGCCACCTGCGACGGTTTCTTCTATCGTGGGCAGGAAATCGTCGTTATCGGTGGCGGCAACACGGCGGTAGAAGAAGCGCTGTTTCTGACAAACTTCGCGTCGAAAGTCACGCTGGTCCATCGCCGTGACGAGTTGCGCGCTGAAAAAATCCTGATCAACCGGCTGATGAAGAACGAGAAAATAGTCACGCTCTGGGATCACACGCTGGAAGAGGTTGTCGGCGACGAAAACCCGTTGGGCGTAACAGGCGTGCGCGTTAAGCATGTGAAAACCGGCGAGATGACGGAAATACCCGCCAAGGGCGTCTTTATCGCCATCGGCCACGCCCCCGCCAACGAACTGGTCAAAGACGTGCTGGAAACCCATATGGGCGGCTATGTGGTGACCAAACCGGATTCGACCGCCACATCAATCCCGGGCGTCTTTGCAGCAGGCGACTTGACCGACCACAAATATCGGCAGGCGGTCACGAGTGCAGGCATGGGCTGCATGGCCGCACTGGAAGCCGAGCATTTTCTGGCTGAACAAGAGTGACATTTGCGGGTCACGTGACCCATCTGACAGGGCGCTTTTGGCGCGCCGCGTTTCTGGGGCAGGAAGATCGGCTTCTTTCCCCGGCTCGCGCCACCAACGGGCGCTGGCATCACAGCAGCCAACCTGCCCTTTACCTGTCCGACGCACCGGAGGGCTGTAAAGTTGCGGTGAAAGCCTGTTTGCAACCAAACGACACGCCCCGCGGCATCTTTCCGCTTGACGTCGCGGACGCGCGGATCATCGACCTGCGCGACCCTTCCACGCGCGCTGCCGTTGGCACAAGCCTGAACGAAATGCATGTGTTTTGGGCCGACCTGAACGCGCACGGCATCCACCCCCCGACATGGGGCGTCAGCGATCAGGTTCGCGACAAGGGGTTTGACGGGTTGCTCACGCCGTCACGCGGCCGAACTGACCTGACCCACCTGACATTGTTTCGCTGGAACGATGCCAACGCGCCAACTGTACCGCCCGCGGGCAACCCGGAAATTTGGAACCCACAAACCATCACCTAGCAAGGAAACGGGTCTTCATTGGCGCGAATTGATAGGCAAAATAGCCGCATTTCGCCGTTAAAGCGTAAAATGCCACTGCGCGTGCTTGAAACAGGCCCCTTTTCGGGTCTAAACGCCCGCTAACCCGGACGTGGTCCGTTATACTCATTTTGGTAAAGGTCAATTGCATGGAATTGTCGAACCTCGCTCCCATTCCGGAGCTTTATGTCTCGTACGAAAGCGCTCAGAAGCTTAAGGCTGATGCAGTCGATTTGATCAGCCACGATCTGACCCCACGCCAGACCTGTGATCTTGAACTGCTGATGAATGGTGGGTTCAACCCTCTTAAAGGTTTCCTGTCCGAAGCGGACTATAATGGTGTTGTAGAAGACTTGCGGCTGGCTGATGGCACGCTGTGGCCGATGCCGATCACGCTGGACGTTTCGGAAGACTTCGCGGATACAATAGAGCTGGGTCAAGACATCGCCTTGCGCGATCAGGAAGGCGTGATTCTGGCCACGATGACCGTCACCGATCGTTGGGAACCGAACAAGGCCCGCGAAGCCGAAAAGGTATTTGGTGCAGACGACGACACGCACCCTGCGGTGAACTATTTGCATAACGTCGCTGGCAAGATCTATCTGGGTGGCCCGATTGTCGGCATTCAGCAGCCCATCCACTACGATTTCCGTGGCCGCCGTGACACGCCGAACGAACTGCGCGCCTATTTCCGCAAGCTGGGCTGGCGTCGCATCGTGGCGTTCCAGACCCGCAACCCGCTGCACCGTGCGCATCAGGAACTGACCTTCCGCGCCGCGAAGGAAGCACAGGCCAACCTGCTAATTCATCCCGTCGTTGGCATGACCAAGCCGGGCGACATCGACCACTTCACCCGCGTGCGCTGCTACGAGGCGGTGCTGGATCAATACCCCGCCGCCACCACAACGATGAGCCTTCTGAACCTAGCCATGCGCATGGCCGGCCCGCGTGAAGCGGTTTGGCACGGTTTGATCCGCAAAAACCACGGCTGCACCCATTTCATTGTTGGTCGCGACCATGCTGGCCCCGGCAAAAACGCAGCTGGTGAAGATTTCTATGGCCCCTATGACGCCCAAGACCTGTTCCGCAAGCATCAGGACGAAATGGGTATCGAAATGGTCGACTTCAAACACATGGTCTATGTGCAGGACCGCGCACAGTACGAACCGGCGGACGAGATTTTAGACAAGGACGACGTGACGATCCTGAATATCTCGGGCACCGAGCTGCGCCGCCGCCTGTCGGAAGGTCTGGAAATCCCGGAATGGTTCAGCTTCCCCGCCGTTGTCGAAGAACTACGCAAGACCAAACCACCGCGCGCCGAACAAGGGTTCACCGTGTTCTTCACCGGCTTTTCCGGCTCGGGCAAATCGACCATCGCGAACGCTTTGATGGTCAAGCTGATGGAAATGGGTGGCCGCCCCGTCACCCTGCTTGATGGCGACATCGTGCGTAAGAATCTGTCAAGCGAGCTTGGCTTCTCAAAAGAACACCGCGACCTGAACATCCGCCGCATTGGGTATGTCGCGTCTGAAATCACCAAGAACGGCGGCATCGCCATCTGCGCACCGATCGCGCCCTATGCCACGACCCGCCGCGCGGTTCGCGAAGATATTGAGTCATTCGGCGCGTTTGTCGAAGTGCATGTCGCCACCTCGATCGAAGAATGCGAACGCCGTGACCGCAAAGGGCTGTATAAACTGGCGCGCGAAGGCAAGATTAAAGAGTTCACGGGCATTTCGGACCCCTACGATGTTCCGAAAAACCCCGAACTCAGAGTTGAGACCGAAAATGTGGACGTGGACAACTGCGCCCACCAGGTTCTGTTGAAGCTCGAAAACATGGGCTTGATCCGGGGCTGACACCACCCAACAAATAAGCAAAAACCCGGGGCATTCCCCGGGTTTCTTCATTGGATCAGTGGCTCAGCATGGCTTAGTGGATCGACACCGGCGAGAAATCGTTCTGTCGGGCCAGCGAATAGGCCAATTCACGATCAACGACCAAGGCCAGTTGTTCTCCATCTTCGCGGTGCACGGCATAAAGCGTATCGGCACCGTCTGCTTGCGCGCGGGCTTCGTCCTGTATGGCATCTGGCAGGTCATCAATCGCGACCGCCTTCACATAGACAATATTGCCAGTTTCGAATTGTCCAAAAGATATTTTATGGTTCATTTGCTCACCCCTTCTTGATCTGGATGGTCTGCACAAGACGCTCGGGTTCGGCGCGTTCTAGGTCAATGTGCAGAAGCCCATTTTCGGTCTTCGCCCCTTTAACATCGACACCATCGGCCAGAACGAAGCTTTTCATAAACTGGCGCGCTGCAATGCCGCGATGCAGGAACACGCGATCTGGCCCGAGGTTGCCTTGCGACCCACGGATCACTAGCTTTGCGTTCTCGACTGTGATCGACAGGTCATCATCGGCAAACCCGGCCACCGCAAGCGTGATGCGATAGGTAAGGTCGCTAACCTGTTCGATATTGAAGGGGGGATAGCCATCCTTGCCGGTTTTCGCGGCCTGTTCGACCATGCGTTCAAGCTGTTCAAACCCCAGCAGGAAGGGATGCGTTCCCAAATTCATCTTTGTCATCGACACGTCCTTAAAGAAGCGACACGTTTGAGGGCCCCAAATTTGGCGACCGTGTGGAAGATATGGGGGCTGTCAGCACCCCTTGCAAGAGGCGCCTTTTTCTTGGCCTTGGGGCGCGCTTGGCGTTAAGCTGTGGATGCACGAGCAAAAAAGAATGACCCCATAGATGAGCAACGCCAAAGAGATGAAAACCGAAGATGTGCTTCGGGTGGAGCTAGAGGTTTTCCGCGCCGAACATCGCGATCTGGACCACGCGATTCATGCGCTGGAAGAAAGCGGCCATGCTGACCCATTGCGTCTTAGACGTCTGAAGAAGCAGAAGCTTGCATTGAAAGACAAGATTGCCCGGATCGAAGACAAACTGACGCCGGATATCATTGCCTGATTGCATCACGGCCCCATCCCCTTATAAAGCGGGCTTCCAAGACGCGAGGTCACCATGACAGATGTAAAAGTCGGGATCATTATGGGCAGCCAGTCCGACTGGCTCACGATGAAAGAAGCCGCCACAATTCTTGACGAGCTGGGCATCGGCTATGAGGCGAAAATCGTCTCGGCCCACCGTACGCCGGATCGACTGTGGACTTACGGCAAGACCGCCGCGGAACGTGGGCTTCACGTGATTATCGCTGGCGCAGGTGGGGCCGCGCATCTTCCCGGGATGATGGCCTCCAAAACCCGCGTGCCTGTTGTCGGCGTGCCTGTGCAGACCCGCGCATTGTCGGGTGTCGATAGCCTTTATTCCATCGTGCAAATGCCGAAGGGTTTTCCGGTCGCCACCATGGCCATCGGCGCAGCGGGAGCTGCCAATGCAGGCTTGATGGCTGCAGGTATCCTTGCGGTGTCAGATCCGGCACTTGCGAAGCGGCTGGATGCTTGGCGCGACGCCCTGTCAGCCTCGATTCCGGACGAGCCATCAGATGACTGAGCCCCTTTCCCCCGGCGCAACGATTGGTATCCTTGGCGGTGGCCAACTTGGCCGTATGCTGTCGGTTGCGGCCTCTCGCCTTGGTTTCAAAACCCACATTTTTGAGCCGGGCACCAACCCGCCCGCCGGTCAGGTGGCAGACCGTATCACCACGGCAGGTTACGACGACACTGCGGCGCTTGCAGCATTCGCCGCCTCGGTCGATGTGATCACCTACGAGTTTGAGAATATCCCCACCGCCGCACTGGACGCGTTGGAGCAGCACCGGCCCATTCGGCCCGGTCGCGAATCGCTGCGGGTCAGTCAGGACCGGTTGACCGAAAAGGACTTCTTGTCTCGCCTTGGAATTGCGGTCGCACCCTATAAAAACGTCGAAACTCTTGATGACCTGCAAAACGCGATCAATCTGATCGGCACGCCGTCCATTCTGAAGACCCGTCGTTTCGGATATGATGGAAAAGGACAAGCCCGGATCATGTCGCCTGATCAGATCGACACGGCCTTTTCCGACATGCAGGGTGCACCGTCCGTGCTGGAAGGGTTTGTCGATTTCACCCACGAAGTCAGCGTGATTGCCGCCCGCAGTATCAACGGTGATATCGCCTGCTTTGACCCGGGCGAAAACGTGCACAAGGATGGCATCCTTGCGACCACAACCGTCCCCGCACGTTTGACGAGTGCCCAGCGCACAGATGCGGTTCTATTGGCCGCTAAGGTTCTGAATGCGCTTGGCTATGTTGGCGTCATGGGGGTCGAGCTTTTCGTTACATCGCAAGGGCTTATCATCAACGAGATTGCCCCACGCGTGCACAATTCAGGCCATTGGACCCAGCAAGGCTGCACCGTTGATCAGTTTGAACAACACATCCGGGCCGTCGTCGGTTGGCCGCTGGGGGATGGGTCGCGCTATGCGGATGTGGTGATGGAAAACCTGATCGGTGACGACATGGCACGGGTGCCCGAAATCGCACACGAAGCCAACGCGTCACTGCACCTGTATGGTAAAGCCGAGGTGAAACCGGGGCGCAAGATGGGGCATGTGAACCGGGTGACATCGACCCTGAAATAGCACCTTTCCAACATCACTGGCCTGATCCTCGCCCTGCGGACGACTGGGTTGTTGTCAACTAAGTGCAAGAGCCTGCGCCCACAATCGGGCCTGCGCATTGGCGCAACCGAAGCGCACACCTCGGATCAGGTAATCTTAACACTAAATATGACCCAAAAAAGTGTTCCATCCCCTAAGTTTTGTGGCTAAAGAACATCTGTCTTGTTAATTGTTCAGTTGGTGGATCAGTAAGTTGCCATATTTCAGCACACGCAAAATTTTCGCCTGTCTTTCCCTGCTTCTGGCGTCCGAGACTGCCCTTGCTGGCAGCCTGTCCGACCCGGTCATTGATGCCCCAGTCGAGGTGATCATCGCCGACGATCAACCCTATTGGGAAGGGGCTTATATCGGGGCCACGCTTGGTTACAATTTCAGCGGCGGTGATCGAATTGGTGTGACCCAAACCTCTGGCCCTAACCTCACGCTAGGGCAGTATGACAACAGCGGCTGGGCGGGCAGTTTGCGCGCAGGCTACCGCTGGCAGTTGGATCGGTGGATATTTGGCCCGGAGATCGCTGTAGAAGGCGGAAAAGTCGAGGATAGTTTCACTTCAGCTGGCTATAGTGGCACGACCAAATTGAACCACGCGCTGTCATTGCGCCTGAAGGCCGGCTACGTTTGGCCCGTTCTGAATTCGATTGTGTATGGTACCGTCGGCCTGTCGCGCGCTGAACTTGATTATAGCGTGACCGGGTCCGGGTCATCTGGTGCCATTGCCATTGACGACACCTATGCCAGTAACGGCTACATCCTGGGCTTCGGGATTGAACAGCCATTGACGGAGCGCCTGTCGGTCACCGGCGAATACGAATATATGAACTATGGCAAGGACACGCTGTCAGACGGGCTGGGCAACAGCACGATCGCCACGCCGCTGTTTCATTCGGTCAAGGTCGGCCTGAACCTGCGGTTCTGACGATCCAGTTTGCCCGTTTCGTGCTTAGGCCCTGCGGCGGAACGGACGCAGGAACGCGCCCAGTATCAGCGACACCAACAGCCAACCGCCCACAAAGCCGATCCCAGCGCACAGCAGGCCGTCGGCCGTTACCGGGATCGCTGGCCGGAAATCGTCCCATGTTCGTTTGACCAGGTCCGTTTCGCGGAAATGCCATACCTTTGCCAGCCGTGCCAAGGGCTCGGTGCCTTTCAGCGACGTATAGGCGGCGTCCAGACGCTCAAATCGCTTGAAGTTAACTTGCATCTGGTCGCGCAGGTTATTCTGGAAATCCGACCCGCCCATTTCCTCAAGCGCCTCGTCACGGGTATAACCAGCGGCTTTGGCGGTCAGGTCGAACCCTGTGGTGACAACTTTCAACTCGGTTCGCGCACCTGCAAGCCGCTGCATATATTGCTGCGAAAACTCAGGGAATTGGCTTAGTGCCACTGCCCCTGAAAGCCCGCCGATCATCGCCAATGCCCGGATCATATGCGTTTCCCGCTCGTTTGCTCTTTGCCTACAGACTCCCAAAGGGAGATAGCGAGGTCAAGGGGAGCCGCAAATTGCTTCGCGAGATCAGGAACGGCGCACCCTATGGCGCGCCGCTGAAACGGGTTCATCAATCAGGCTCAGAGCCCGCGCACATGGTGCGGCTTGAAAATCGCCATCACCTTGGCAATCGCGGCCTCGGGCGTCAGTTCTTCGCTTTCCCCGGTGCGGCGGCTGGTCAGTTCGACCACACCGTTTTTCAACCCGCGCGGCCCAACGGTGATGCGCCATGGCAGCCCGATCAGGTCCATCGTCGCAAATTTGCCGCCCGCCCGTTCGTTTCGGTCATCGTATAACGGCTCCAGCCCTGCATTGGTGAGCTGCTCGTACAGCGCCTCGCAGGCCGCGTCGGCCTCGTCGTCGCCCTGCTTCAGGTTGACGATCCCACAGTGGAACGGCGTCACGCCTTCGGGCCAGATGATGCCCTTGTCGTCATGGCTGGCTTCAATGATCGCGCCCAACAGGCGGCTGACGCCAATCCCGTGCGAGCCCATATGGACGGGCACTTGTTTCTGGTCCTTGTCGACGACCGTCGCGCCCAGCTTGTCCGAATAGGTGGTGCCGAAATAGAAGATCTGCCCCACTTCGATCCCGCGCGCCACGCGGCGACGGTCTTCGGGCACCTTGTCAAATTCTGCCGCATCATGGGTTTCATCCGTGCGGGCATAACGCGAGGTGAATTCGTCCATCACGCCCTGACACTGCGCCACGTTATCAAAGTCGATATCGCGGTCGCCAAAGGTCAGGTCGGTGACTTCGCTGTCATAGAACACTTCGCTTTCCCCGGTTTCGGCCAACACAAGGAATTCGTGGGTATAGTCGCCGCCAATCGGGCCTGAATCCGCGCGCATCGGAATGGCTTGCAGCCCCATCCGTTCATAAGTGCGCAGATAGCTGACCAGATGACGGTTATAGGCGTGCAACGCATCCTCTTTCGTCAGGTCGAAATTGTAGCCGTCCTTCATATAGAACTCGCGCCCCCTCATCACGCCGAAACGCGGGCGGATTTCGTCGCGGAACTTCCACTGGATTTGATACAGCGTCAGCGGCAGGTCTTTGTAGGAATTCACATGAGCGCGGAAGATGTCGGTGACCATCTCTTCTGCGGTGGGCGAAAACAGCATGTCGCGACCGTGACGGTCCTGCATCCGCAGCATTTCCTCGCCATAGCCGTCATACCGACCGCTTTCACGCCACAGATCGGCAGATTGGATGGTCGGCATTTGCATCGGGATATGACCGGCGCGCATCTGTTCCTCGTGCACGATGTTTTCGATCTTGCGCAGAACTTTGAAACCCAGCGGAAGCCAGGAATAAATCCCTGCGGATTGCTGTTTGATCATCCCCGCACGCAGCATATAGCGGTGCGAGACGATCTGCGCCTCTGACGGGGTTTCTTTCAACACGGGCAGGAAATAGCGGGACAGGCGCATGTGGACCTCTGTTCAATCGCGAAAACGTCCCAAGCGGTCTATGACATCGTGGCGTGCGGGGCAATCGCGCATTGATCGAAACACGCGGTTTCACCGGTCCGGCGCGCTCAATGCGTCATAGGCGCTTAAATCGAACCACCAATGCCGATGGTCAGCTTCGTTTCGGTATGCGGTCGGACCTTGCCGTCCTCGTAAACAACGCCCGCCCCGGCTTCGCCTGAATAGGTAAGGCCCGGCTCGCGAGGTTCGTATTTATGGCCCGTGCAGCCGGCAAGCAAAACACAAGCAAGGCTGGTCGCAAGAATAATGCGCATTTTTGGTCCCCTCGGCATGCCGGAAAATGCCCGGCCTCAACAATAATCCCTGCGGATGGCGGCATGGGCAAGGGCAAACTTCAGGTCTCGGCGGTATGCGGCCGCATCAGGCCAGCCCTTGAAAAGCGATGGAACCTGAGCGACATAGGAACCATCACCATCCGGAGCGCGCATGTCCCTACCCGTTCAGACCCAAGCCAAATACTGGTCCATCGCCATCGCCATATCAGCGCTGGCCCTGTGGTATCTTGGTGATGTGATCATGCCCTTCATCTTGGGCGGCGCCATTGCCTATTTTCTGGATCCCATCGCTGATCGCCTTGAAAACATGGGGCTTTCGCGCGCTGTCGCCACGGCCATCATCTCGGTCCTTACGATCTTGGTTTTCGTGGTCGCGGTCTTGCTGGTGGTGCCGACGCTGGTGTCGCAGGCCGTGGCGCTGGCCGATGCAGCACCTGACCTGTTTCGCCAGTTGCAAGGGTTTCTGACCGAAAAATTTCCATCTCTGATCGACCAGGACTCGACCCTGCGCCAATCGCTCGAAAGCCTGGGCAAGACCATTCAGGAACGCGGAGGAGAGCTTGTCGGCACGGTCCTAAGCTCGGCTATGGGCGTACTGAACATCGTGATCTTGCTGGTGGTGACCCCTGTTGTGGCGTTCTACATGCTGCTTGATTGGGACCGGATGGTGGCCAAAATAGACGCGCTGCTGCCGCTTGATCACCGTCCCGCCATCCGTCAGATCGCATCCGATATCGACCACACGCTGGCAAGCTTTGTGCGTGGGCAAGGGACGGTCTGCCTTGTTCTTGGCACCTATTATGCGGTTGCCCTGATGCTGATTGGCCTGCAATTTGGGTTGGTTGTTGGGTTCATCGCCGGGCTGATCACCTTCATCCCTTATGTCGGCGCTATTGTCGGCGGTGCCTTGGCCATCGGGCTGGGCCTGTTTCAGTTCTGGGGCGAATGGTGGAGCCTTGGAGCCGTCGCCGTCATCTTTTTGGTGGGCCAGTTCTTTGAAGGCAACATCTTGACCCCAAAACTGGTTGGCAGTTCGGTTGGGCTGCATCCGGTTTGGTTAATGTTGGCGCTGTCCGTGTTCGGATATCTGTTTGGCTTCGTCGGCATGTTGGTGGCCGTGCCCGTGGCGGCGTCTTTCGGTGTCGTCGCACGGTTCTTCATCGGCAAGTATCAAGAGGGGCGGCTTTACAAAGGGTTGACCAGCCAACAAGTCATCGACGAAAGCGACGCGGAGTAATGGCCGAGCAACTGACCTTCGACCTGCCCGCCCATGCGGCGCAGGGTCTGGATGACTTTCTTGTCACCCCATCGAATATGGCGGCAATGGCCGCCATCGAAGGTTGGCACGCCTGGCCCAACCAAAAACTGGTGCTGGTCGGCGCGCATGGCACCGGGAAAACCCATTTGACCCATGTCTGGGCAGCTCTATCGTCGGCCCAGATCGTCGATACGGCAGCCCTTGTGCAGGCCGACATTCAGGCTTTCGCGGGGGCAAACGTTGCTGTTGAGGATGCCGAAAAAATCGCGGGCGACGCCGCCGCCGAAGCCGCCTTGTTTCATTTGCACAATCTGGTTCTGGCCGAAGGCGGCGCGCTGCTGGTCACTGCAAATGCGGCCCCATCGCGTTGGGGCATAGGCTTGCCCGATCTGAAAAGCCGGATGGAGGGCACGACGCTTGCCCGGCTGGATGCGCCCGACGACATGCTGCTGTCAGCAGTGCTGGTCAAACTGTTTGACGACCGTCAGATTGCGGTTCCGGCCAACCTGATTGATTATGTTCTGCCCCGTATGGATCGATCGCTTGCCGCCGCAGCGCAATTGGTCGCACAGTTGGACCGCGCCGCCCTTTCCGAAGGTCGCCCCCTGACGCGCAACCTTGCTGCACGCGTTCTGGACAAAGACTTGGGATCAGGGACATAACGTCACCTTCCCGTCGCTCACCAGCGTGATAGAGTGTCGCCATGAACAAGACAAATACGCCCCAAATCCCGCTCGCTGACTTCCTTGCCTCGGGCTTTCCCGCCGCGCAAGATCTTCCCACCGAAGAATACGAAGGACCTCGGCGGTTCTTCAATCGTGAGCTCAGCTGGCTTGGCTTCAACTGGCGTGTTCTGGAAGAAGCCGAAAACCCGCGCGTGCCGTTGCTGGAACGGTTGCGCTTTCTGTCGATCTCAGCTGCTAATCTGGACGAATTTTATACGGTCCGCGTGGCCGGTCTGCGCGAACTGGCCCGCGAAGGGGTGACAACGCCCGCGGCTGACGGTCTGAACCCGACCGAGCAGTTGAAGCTGATCAACTCGGACGCCCGCGCCCTAATGGCACGCCAGCAAGGCGTCTTTGAGTTACTAGCCGCCGAAATGCAGGGCCAAGACATCACCATTTGTCGTCGCGAGGACCTGACCGAAGCCGACCGCGCGCGTCTGGACCAAGTCTTTCTGAGCCAGGTCTTTCCGGTGTTGTCCCCGCTGGCCATCGACCCGGCGCACCCGTTTCCGTTCATTCCGAACACTGGCTACACGCTTGCCCTGGAGCTTGAGCGCAAGAAGGACAAGCAGAAACTGAAAGCCCTGCTGCCCATTCCGCAACAGATTGATCGCTTCGTGCCCCTGCCCGCACAAGACGGTCAGTTCCGCTTTCTGCCGCTGGAAGATTTGCTGCTGGAACATCTCGGCTCGTTGTTTCCCGGATATGTCGAAAAAGGCAGCTGCGCCTTCCGCATCCTGCGCGACAGCGATCTAGAAGTGGAAGATGAAGCCGAGGATTTGGTGCGCGAGTTTGAAACCGCCCTGAAACGCCGCCGCCGGGGCGAGGTGGTACGCATGAAGATCACCAAGGATGCGCCGTCAAGCCTGTTGTCTATGATCACGCGCGAGCTGAAAGTCTCGGATGACGAGATTGTTGAAGTGGACGGTATGATCGGCATGGCCGACCTGAGCCAGCTTGTGCTGAAAGAACGCCCCGACCTTCTGTGGCCCAGCTTCTCGCCCCGCGTGCCGGAGCGTGTGCAGGACCACGACGGCGACATGTTCGCCGCGATCCGCCAGAAAGACATGTTGCTGCACCACCCGTACGAGACGTTCGATATGGTGGTCCGCTTCCTGCATCTGGCCGCGCGCGACCCGAATGTGGTTGCCATCAAACAGACGCTTTATCGCACATCGCTGGACAGCCCAATTGTAACCGAGCTGTGTGAAGCGGCAGAGGACGGGAAATCTGTTACCGCGCTGGTCGAGCTGAAGGCCCGCTTTGACGAGGCCGCAAATATTCGCCAGTCCCGTCGACTGGAACGGGCCGGTGCGCATGTGGTATATGGGTTCATTAACTATAAAACCCATGCCAAAATCTCGACAGTTGTGCGCCGTGAAGGCGATGAGTTGGTGACCTATACCCATTACGGCACAGGAAACTACCACCCTATCACCGCGCGCATCTATACCGATCTTAGCCTGTTTACCTGTGATGCAGCGCTGGGGCGGGATGCAACGCGGGTCTTCAACTATCTGTCTGGATACGCGGAACCTCAATCCCTTGAAAATCTTGCCATTTCCCCGCTGGATTTGAAAGAGACACTGATTGCGCGCATCGACTCCGAGGCCGAATTTGCCAAAGAAGGCAAGCCTGCCGAGATTTGGGCCAAGATGAATTCGCTGGTCGAACCGGACGTGATCGACGCGCTTTATGCGGCGTCGCAGGCAGGTGTAAAAATCAGCCTTGTCGTGCGCGGCATCTGTGGCTTGCGCCCCGGCATCAAGGGCCTGTCTGAAAACATCCGCGTGAAGTCCATCGTTGGTCGCTTTCTTGAACATTCGCGCATCGTCTGTTTCGGCAACGGCTATGGCCTTCCATCGAAAAAGGCGCGGGTTTACATGTCGTCTGCCGACTGGATGGGGCGCAACCTGAACCGTCGTGTTGAAACATTGGTCGAAATCCAGAACCCCACCGTTAAGGCGCAGATCGTCAGTCAAGTGATGGCTGCAAATCTTGCTGATGTCGCCCAAAGTTGGGTGATGCAGCCAGATGGTAGCTTCCAGCGCGCCGACCTCAGTGCGGTTGACCGCCCATTCAACTGCCACCGGTTCTTCATGGAAAACCCATCGCTTTCGGGTCGCGGTTCTGCTGGGGCGGCTGACGTACCGGAATTGGCGCATTCACAAGATTGATCGCAGGCAACCGCCCGGCTAGACTGACACCACCAGATGGGGGATATTCTATGGACGGACGCGGCGAGACCGGCGAAGACTGGGGGCCATTCGGACGTCCGCTATTCAATGACCCCTCAGTCCGGGCGTTAAGCCGTGTGGGCGTGGTGGATGTTGGGTCAAACTCGGTCCGCCTTGTGGTTTTTGACGGCGCCGCCCGCAGTCCGGCCTATTTCTTCAACGAAAAGATTCTTTGCGGGTTGGGGACGGGCTTGCTCGAAACCGGGCGGCTGCACCCCGAAGGTCGCATCCGCGCCCTTGCCGCAATCAAGCGTTTTCAATCACTTGCTGACAGTATGAACCTGCCGCCGCTCTCCGCCGTCGCGACAGCGGCCGTTCGCGAAGCCAGCGACGGCCCCGACTTTCGTGCTGACGTGCTGCGCGAAACTGGGTTGGAGATTTATGTCATCGACGGCAAAGAAGAGGCCCGGTTTTCAGCGCAAGGTGTGCTTCTAGGCTGGCCGGAGGCAAATGGCCTGATGTGTGATATCGGGGGATCTTCACTTGAGCTTGCCGCGATCTCGAAAGGTCAAGTCGGCAAGTGTGTGACCTCTCCGCTTGGGCCGTTGAAACTGGCGGGCATACCGGGCGGTAAAAAGGGCCTAAAGGACGAGATTTCGCGTGTGGTGCAGCAACTGGCCGATGACATGGGCACCGATCACCAACGGCTTTATCTGGTCGGCGGCTCCTGGCGGGCGATCGCGCGATTGGATATGGAACGGCGCGGCTATCCCCTGACAGTTTTGCACGAATACCGCATGACGCCCAAATCGCTTATCACCACGCTGAAGTGGATCGACGAAGTAGATTTGGAACAGGTGCGCCAACGCACAGGCACGTCGTCTGCCCGGATGGCGCTGGTGCCTATTGCCGCGCAGGTCCTGCGGCGGCTCGTCCGCGAGTTTCGCCCGAAAGAGATCGCCGTCAGCTCCTATGGTATCCGCGAGGGGCTGCTTTATGAACAGATGCCCGAACGCCTGCGCAAACGCGACCCGCTGATCGAGGCGTGTTACGTGGCTGAACAGAAGGACGCACGCATTCCGGGCTTTGGCAAACGCCTGTTCACCTTCCTGCAACCGCTGTTTAAGGCGGCCAAACCCAACGAGTTGCGGGTCATCAAAGCCGCTTGCTTGTTGCACGACGTCAGCTGGCGCGCCCATCCCGATTACCGGCACGAAGTGTGTTTTGACAACGCCACCCGCGCAAACCTTGGCGGCCTGACCCATCAGGAACGCGTATTTTTGGGGACGGCGTTATTGCACCGTTACAAAAACGGGCGCGAAGGTTCGCGGTTCGAGCCGCTGTTTGATATCCTTTCAGAGAAAAGTGCCATGCACGCCGAGGTTTTGGGAAAAGCGATGCGCTTTGGCGCCATGCTGACGATGGATGACCCGACAAAACTGGGTGGGCTGAAGTGGTTCCCGAAGAAGCGCCAGCTTGTTCTTACGCTGAAAAACAACGGCACAGATCTATTTGGCGAGGTCGCCGAAGGCCGCTTCTATACGCTTGCCGAAGCGCTGGGCGCGGAAGGCATCGTCAAGCTTCGCCGTTAAGGCGTGGTTGCGGGCAAATTCTGGCTATAGCTCGGTTTCACTTGGCGATTCATCTTCGGGCACCAACGGCGTTCGACGCCTGATGATGATATCGCCGTTTGGAAGGGTCTCGGGTGGATAATAGGCGTTCATGTCGCCGAAACGCTTGACCAGTTCGGCCCATCCTTCGGCCCATTTATCAGCCATTGGCTCAACCTCGTTTGCCAAACCCTCCAACAGCAACTTAAAGCCGCGGTTCAGAAGCTCTGTTCCTTCAGATAGCTGGGGGTTGTCTGACAAGGTTTCTCCCTCGCCCTCTGCCAATAGCGGAGAGGACAGGCAAGCGACGGTGACCATCGTCACCACTGCGGTTTTCACAATCTGTTTCATGGGACATATGTAGGCGCGATCTGCGCGATGTGAAGGCTACAGATCAAGGTCGATTGACACTGGAAAGTGGTCCGACGCGGTCAATAGTGCTTCGCGTAGTGCGTCCGCCGCGTAGCATTCCGGGTCATCAAACGGATGCCAGATGCGCCAGCGCGGGGATTTGGCTGCCAGATCCGGTGACACCATAACGTAATCAAGCAGCGCCTGAAGGAACCGCTTTTCTTTCGCGATGTAAAACCGCGACGAAGCTGGGCGCGCGCCGGACTTATGGGTCAGGATCATGCGCGCATGTGGGTCATACATACTGATCGCGTCATCTTCGCCCATAACGATTTCAACACCGGAGCGGCCAAATAGCTTTTCGTATTCATCCAATCCCGGACCATCGTTGAAGTCGCCTAGTACGATCAGCGGCTCGCCTGCGGCCAGATGGTCATCCACCCGGCGGCGTATCCAGATGCACTGCGCCATTTGCTTACGACGGTTTTCGATCGCCACGCGCATGATTTCGGCCGCGCCCTGCGCGCCGTGCGGGGCCTTGGACTTGACGTGTACCCCAATCAGGCGCAGCGGGGTTCCGGTCGCTCTATGTGTCAGCTCCACCTCCAACGGCGGTTTGGAAAATACGATGGGCTCTGGCATCGCATCAGTATCAAGATCAAGCTGAAACATCATGTCAAATCGCGGCGCA
The DNA here is from genome assembly GCF_023195695.1 of Aliiroseovarius sp. S1339. Classification (GTDB taxonomy): domain Bacteria; phylum Pseudomonadota; class Alphaproteobacteria; order Rhodobacterales; family Rhodobacteraceae; genus Aliiroseovarius. Next base: position 57,131 of record NZ_JALPQG010000011.1, read on the forward strand.
ATGGTCCCACCCACGTCACCTTTCGGATCATGGCGGGCTGAAAACACATTGGGATCGTAAAGCAGCGCGATTTCCTGCTGCGTGTCGTTGGCAAACCCGATCAACGCCTTACGTGCACGCAGATCAAACAGCTCGGCAAAACTTTCAAGTGCGGTGGTTGTGTCGCGGCGTTTGTTCTGATCGGGCGCCTCAACCACCATCACGGCGTCCGCATCCAACAGCTTGAACACAACCCCAACAGCCTTCAGCTGCGCACGGCGCGTAACGTCACGCCGTCCGGACCATTGCTCGTCGACGAGGGGGCGCCCATCATCGTCGAACAGCGAATTGAACCATTCGACGTTATAGGTCGCAATGCGCATCAGTCGCGATCCTTGCTGATTTCTTCCCATGCCCGATTGACGGCGATCAGGCGCTTTTCGGCCAGCTTCACGGCTTCTTCCGGGACACCTCGCGCAATCATCCGGTCGGGGTGGCTTTCACGCACTTCGTCGCGCCAAACCGCGCGGATATCCTCTAGCGACATATCCGATGTAACGCCCAGAACATCATAGGGGTCTGGGTGCGCATCCGGCACAAGGCGCGAGCGCAAGGCCGTAAACTTGCGCGGTGATATACCAAAAATGTCAGCCACATGTTGCAGGTAATCATCTTCGGCCGGATGGTATTCGCCATCCGCTATTGCGATGTGAAACAGCCCCTCCATCAAATCACAAAGCGCTGGGTCATCGGGGCCGAACATCGCCGCCACTTTCTGGGCATACAGTTCAAATCCGGCGACATCAGTGCGCGCCAGATTGAACAGGCGGGCGGCATTCTTTTCTTCGCTGTGCGGGATCGTGAAAACTTCACGGAACGCCGACACTTCGTCGCGCGTCACCTGCCCATCGGCTTTCGCCATTTTCGCCCCAAGCGCGATCACCGCAATCGCAAACCCGGCCGAGCGTTCGGGCGGCGTGCGCAGATGTGCGAAAACGTCTGAAAGGCCTTCGCCTTTGGCAAGTGCGGACAGCGCGATAGTGATGCGGGACCAGATTGACATGCGGACTTGTTACACAACCCGCGATGCAAAAACGAGCAGAAAGCGCATTGCCCACCCGTTGTTTCCTATCGCAAAAGCATTGGGTTGCGTGTCAACGACTTGCGAGGCGTGGTGTGACCGCGCTTGATTTAAGTCGGCCTTGATCGGCGCGATGGAAACCGTTTAAAGCAACTTCTGCATCAGGACGAGGTCATGCCACTGATCAAACTTGCATCCAGCCTGTTTGACGCGACCCACGGTGGTAAACCCCATCGCAGCGTGAAACGGCACGCCGTCTGGGTTTGAGGCCGAGACCCCAGCGATCAGCGACCGCACACCAAGCGCTCGGGCGGCGTCTTCCAGCGCGACCATCAACGCACGGCCAAGCCCCCGCCCCCGCGCCTCGGCGCTAAGCATGATCGAATGTTCCTTGGTCTGCGCATATCCTACGCCAGAACGAAACGGGAAAAGGGCTGCAAATCCGATGACCTGACCGGCGTCTTCCGCAACCAGAAAGGCGTCAAATTCCGCGATGGCTTTGGCCACTTCGTCTGGCGATTTGCCGACACTATTGAAGGTGATCAGCGTTTCGCGAATTGCGAAGTTCCACAGGGCTTGAATGGCTGGCACGTCTGCCTTGGTCGCGGGTCGTATCATGGCAGTTCAACCAACCCCTTTGGCGTATCCAGCCAAGCGGACAGACCCGGCGCGCCAGCGTGAACCGAAATGCGGTCATCTGCGACGAGCGGGGCAAGCGCGACGGACAGGGCTTCGGCTTCTGGATGTGTGATATCAAGCGCGGTTAGGCGCAAACCCTGATCTGGCAGGTTCGGTGCAGGCTGCGCGCCTTTCCAGCATAATATCCCGGGCGCACATCCCGAAAATGGAAGTCGCCCGTCCTTTGGAATTGCCATATCCCAAGCATATGCGCCCCGTTTCAGTTCCACCGACATCCCCATGCCGTCGGGCGCACGATGCAAGGCGTCAACTAGGTCGGGCACCCGCAGCACCCAGTTGGTCAGACGCGCCGGGCCGGTAAAGTAGTCCAAATCAAACCACCTCGCGCGACCGGGGTCTGGTGCGTCTGGATTGATCGCGATGACTTCCAGATAGGCCGACGGCCCCAGCGACAAAAGCGCATTGTGGGTGCCCATGAGCGGGTGGTCTCCTCCCCCCGTCATGGGCACCCCAAGCAGGTCCTCAATAAACGCCACGCCTTCGGAAAGGGTCGCGGAGGACACCACAAGGTGGTCAAATTCTCCCAGCGCCAAGCTCGTCTCCTTTTGGTCTGGGATAACGCTGGCGGGAAATACCGCCAGCCGCAAGTGTCTTGTCGCCTAGTCTTTGGATGCGCGTACCAATTTCAGGATATCCTGCGCGGCTTCGGGAATGTTCGTACCCGGCCCAAAAATCGCCTTCACACCGTTTTTGTAAAGGAAATCATAGTCCTGTTGCGGGATGACCCCGCCACAAATAACGATGATTTCCTCGGCGCCCTGTTCTTTCAGTGCATTCACCAATTGCGGCGCCAAGGTCTTGTGACCAGCGGCCTGCGAGCTGATGCCAACGATATGCACATCATTGTCGATGGCGTCCTGTGCTGCTTCTTCGGGCGTTTGGAACAGCGGGCCAACGTCCACGTCAAAACCGATATCGGCAAAGGCAGTCGCGATCACCTTGGCGCCCCGGTCGTGGCCGTCCTGGCCCATCTTCACCACCAACATACGCGGGCGACGGCCTTCGGCGTCGGCGAAATCTTCGACCGACTTCTGGATCGCGGCAAAGCCTTCGTCGCCTTCGTAAGCGGCGCCATAAACACCGGCCAGCGTTTTCACTTCGGCGCGGTGGCGGCCGAATTCTTTTTCCATAGCCATAGAAATCTCTCCGACAGTTGCGCGCGCGCGCGCGGCTTCAACGGCAGCATCCAACAGGTTGCCGCCTTCCTTCGCGCGACGGGTCAGTTCGGCCAAAGCAGCCTCGCAGGCCGCGCTGTCCCGTGTTGCGCGGATCTTTTCAAGGCGTGCAATCTGGCTTTCACGCACGGCCACGTTGTCCACGTCCAGAATGTCAATCGGGTCTTCTTTTTCCAATCTGTGCTTGTTCACGCCAACAATGGTTTCTTCGCCGCGGTCGATCATAGCCTGACGCTTGGCGGCCGATTCCTCGATCCGCAGCTTGGGCATTCCGCTGGCCACGGCCTTGGTCATGCCGCCCATCTCTTCGACCTCTTCCATCAAGGCCCACGCTTTGGTGATCAACTCGTCGGTCAGCGCCTCGACGTAATATGACCCCGCCAGCGGATCGACCACGTTCGTCACGCCGGTTTCTTCTTGCAAGATGATCTGCGTGTTGCGCGCGATCCGGGCTGAAAAGTCCGTAGGCAGAGCAATCGCTTCGTCCAGCGCGTTTGTGTGCAGCGACTGTGTGCCGCCCAGCGCCGCCGACATGGCTTCGTATGCCGTGCGGATCACGTTGTTATAGGGGTCTTGCTCCTGCAAACTGACGCCCGAGGTCTGACAGTGCGTGCGCAGCATTTTTGAGCGGTCGGACTTCGCATCAAACTCGGTCATCACACGGTGCCAAAGCGTACGGGCAGCGCGCAGTTTGGCGGCTTCCATGAAGAAATTCATGCCGATGGCGAAGAAGAAGGACAGCCGGCCCGCGAATTTGTCGACGTCCATGCCAGCCTCGATCGCTGCACGCACATACTCACGACCGTCAGCCAACGTATAGGCCAGCTCCTGGACCAAGTTCGCGCCCGCTTCCTGCATGTGGTAACCCGAGATCGAGATCGAGTTGAATTTCGGCATCTCGTTCGAGGTATATTCAATGATGTCCGAGATGATCCGCATCGACGGTTCCGGCGGATAAATATACGTATTGCGCACCATGAACTCTTTCAAAATGTCGTTCTGAATGGTGCCTGAAAGAAGCGCCTTGTCGTGCCCCTGCTCTTCGCCCGCGACAATGAAGCTGGCAAGGATCGGCACCACAGCCCCGTTCATCGTCATCGAAACCGAGACCGTGTCCAGCGGGATGCCATCGAACAAGATCTTCATATCCTCAACGGAATCAATCGCAACACCGGCCTTGCCCACGTCACCAACCACGCGCGGGTGGTCGCTGTCATAGCCCCGGTGGGTCGCCAGATCGAAGGCGACGGACACGCCCTGCTGACCGGCGGCCAGATTGCGGCGATAGAAAGCGTTTGATTCCTCAGCCGTTGAAAATCCCGCATATTGCCGAATTGTCCAAGGACGTCCTGCATACATCGTGGCCTTCACACCACGGGTGAACGGGCCAAAACCGGGCAATGTGCCCATGTGGTCCAGATCCCGTGTGTCGTCCGCTGTGTAAAGCGGCTTCACGTCGATCCCTTCCAGCGTGTTCCACGTCAGGTCATCAAGCGCACGACCACGAAGTTCCTTCTCGGCCAGCTCTTTCCACTTGGCTGTATCGCTCATCACATCATCCTTTTCGTCGTCTTGGGCCCGCATCCACGCGGGCAATTACGGGGCCACCGATCAGACGGGATCTCCGGCGGCGAAATAAAGCTTTCGGTCAACTGGGTCGAGGATGATCACCCCGCCCAACGCATCAGAATAGGCCAGCGTCGCACCCGGTCGCGTCAACGCGATCCTGAACCCAACACTGATTTCGTTTGTCAGGCACCGATCAACCAATGCGGCGGCTGCCAACGCCTGTTTCCCAAATGCGCCGTCGCCGGACATCAGCAGGGCGTCGGTCAGGTCGTGCGGTGACCGCTGCGGATCGCGAAGCACGGCTGTCCCCTCACGACGATAGGCTGTTTGCGCCGCTTCATGGCTTGTGTGGGTGACCACACCCGGTTTCACGTCATTTTCGGTTGCGCGGAAAACAGCGGCAGTGCAGCGCAGCTTACTTTCAAAAAACAACGTATCACCTAGGAAAAACCTGTTCTCCAACGCGGCGCGCAAGTCTGCGGCAGTGTTGCGATCGCAACCCGCAAGCCCAAAGCTGACCAAATACAGCGAGGCCAAAAGACCCGCATCGCGGATGGGCCGTGCGTGCGTGCGCTGGATCATTGCACCGCCTCCTGCATCACGAAGGTTGCCCCAGCAGGCAATGTCGGGACGAACGCATCAAGCTTGGCGCGCAGATCGGCGACCGCATCCGCGCTGGTTGCATAAAAGCCGACCTGACTGTCGCCCAGTGCGCCGGTAGGCGGGGCCGCGTGCAGCTCGCCCAGCCGCACCCAGTCAGGGCCGATGGTGCTCTGTAACCAGCGGTCATAAATCATCACCAGTTCGACATCCCGCGCCGCAGCCAAAGGTGCGCCCCACCCTTGCGCTGGTATCGAGCGCCGCGTTTCCAGCGCTTCTTTCGAGGCCAGCCCAAACAGGTCGAGCACATAGTTCGGGTTGCGCCAGACCACCAAACCCAGATCATTCACGCCCACGGGTGCCTTGACATATTCATGGGCAAACCGCGCCATTTGGTTTTGTTGCAGCGAAATGCCACGCGGTGAATAGACGGACGAAGAAACGATGTTGGCATAATACTGCACCGAACAGATCGCCATGGCGGCAACCACTGCCAGAACGGTCGTATTCTGCAACGCGCCGTCGCTGCGGCCTGCGGCCACGACCAGCATCGCCGCAAGGAAAACGAGGATATAGATTTCATAGCGGTCCATCCAGCCAAACTGGCCGAACGCAAGATGTCCAAGCCCTGCAAAGCTGGCGACGGCAAACATCAACACAAGGCGGCGATCGCCAAGCATCCGACTGCGCAGAAGGTTGATCAGCGCCAGAAACAGCAGCAGGGCAAAGCCAATCGCCACAAGCCCGCGCATTTTTGCGGCTATTCTGGCGATGAAGTACTCGAACTGCCCCATACCAGGCGCCGCGCCAACGCCCAGTTTCGCGTTGACCGAGTTGGGCAGAGGGTCCAACCCCAGTGTCGTTAAAAAATACATGAAGCCGACCACCGGTAGGATCGACGCAACGCCAAGCAGCACTCCAAGTCGGGCGCGCCCGTCGAAGATCAAAAACAGCGCGGCTGCGACCGAGATTGCCATCGCCTCAAACCGGATCATCGGCCCAAGGATCATCCCGGCAATCAACAAGACCGACACGCGGTCTTCATCGCCGAGATGTTGAATGCCGCGAACCACGGCCAGCGTGGCAAGGATGTGCAACGTGTGCTCCATCCCTGAAAACGCCAGTTGCGGCAGGTTAAGTGCGAGCAGCCCGAACACCGCCACGACAAAGCGCGCACCGGTCCGGCCAAGGGCGTTCACTACGATACGCGCCCACAACAAACATGACGCCACTAGCGCCAGAATATTGATCAAAAGCGGGAAATACCGCTGGATCTGAAGCCCGGAAAATGGCGCCAGCAAGTAGGGGTAAAGCGGTGATGATGCGGCCGAGGCATATTCGCCCGCATTCACGCCATAACCACCGGCGGCGATGCCATCCGCCATTGCCAGATGGATATAGACGTCGTCCAAAGGGTATTCGAACCGCCCTGCGATCGAGTAGGCCCCGAATTGAATGGCAGCAAAGACAACCAGCGCCGCAAGGACGGCCAAAAAGGGAACCGCATAGCTTCGGTCGGACGCAGCGCTGGTTGCAAATGCCATCTTTATTCGAACTCCATGATCACTTCATCAACCGCCAGACTGTCACCGGCCCCGGCATTGATTTTTGAAACCACGCCCTTCTTTTCAGCGCGCAGGATGTTTTCCATCTTCATGGCTTCGATGGTGCACAGGGCTTGACCCTCTTGCACCTCTTGCCCCGTCTCAACATCCACCTTCACCATCAGACCCGGCATCGGACACAGAAGCATTTTCGAGGTGTCGGGCAGCACCTTTTCGGGCATCAGGCGGGCCAATTCTGCTTGGCGTGGGGTACGCACATTCACCGTCAGGTCAGCCCCGCGCGTCCGCATACGGAAGCCAGATGTGATCTTGTTGACCTTCAGAACCAACGGTTCACCACTGACATCCAGAGTTGCCAAACTGTCGCCCGGCGTCCAAGCGGACTTGACGCGCAGTTTCGAGCCATCGTCGAATTTTACCGTCGAGCCCTTCTTGTCAGCCTTGATTTTGACGACAAATTCCGTGTCTTGCAGCGTTACGACCCAGTTTTTCCCGACCTTACGTTCGTGATTGTCCATACGGCCCGACACGCGCGCACGGCGAATTTCAGCAACACGGAACATCGCGGCAGCAGATGCCGCGATACGCTTCAAATTCTTTTTCGGAAGTTCTACGCCTTCGAACCCATCGGGATATTGTTCTTCGATGAAGGCGGTGGTCATTTCACCCTTGATGAAGATCGGGTGGTCCATCACAGCGGACAGGAACGGCAGGTTGTGGCCGATCCCTTCCACTTCAAAGCTGTCCAACGCCACGCGCATCGCTTCGATAGCTTGGTCGCGCGTCGGCGCCCAAGTGCATAGCTTGGCGATCATCGGGTCATAGTACATCGAGATCTCACCGCCTTCAAAGACACCCGTATCATTGCGAACGGCGACATCTTTACCTTTCGGTGCGTCGCCCTGCCACTTGTCATTGTCGAGCAACGGACCCGCCGCGATTTCGGCAGGTGGACGGTACGCCGTCAAACGACCAATTGACGGCAGAAACCCGCGATAGGGGTCTTCGGCATAAAGACGGTTTTCAATCGCCCAGCCATTCAGCTTGATATCATCCTGCTTGATCGAAAGCTTCTCGCCAGCTGCCACACGGATCATCTGCTCAACAAGGTCGACGCCTGTAATCAGCTCGGTCACCGGGTGTTCCACCTGAAGGCGGGTGTTCATTTCAAGAAAATAGAAGTTCTTGTCGCCATCGACGATGAATTCCACCGTACCGGCGCTGGCATAATCCACCGCCAGCGCCAACGCGACGGCTTGTTCGCCCATCGCCTTGCGGGTGGCTTCGTCCAGAAACGGGCTGGGGGCTTCTTCGACGACTTTTTGCTGGCGGCGCTGGATTGAGCATTCACGCTCGCCTAAATAAATGCCATTGCCGTGGCTGTCACACAGAACCTGAATTTCGATGTGGCGAGGCTGCGTGATGAACTTCTCAATGAAAATCCGGTCGTCACCGAAGGATGACGCTGCCTCGTTCTTTGACGACTGGAACCCTTCGCGGGCTTCATCGTCGTTCCAGGCGATCCGCATCCCTTTGCCGCCGCCACCGGCAGAGGCCTTGATCATCACCGGATAACCAACCTGGTTCGAGATTTTCACCGCGTCTTCTGCATCTTCAATCAAGCCCATATATCCGGGCACGGTCGAAACTTCGGCTTCCTGCGCAATCTTTTTCGAGGTGATCTTGTCTCCCATCGCCTCGATCGCGCCCACGGGCGGGCCGATGAAGGCGACGTTTTCGGCAGCCAGGGCTTGGGCGAATTTCGAGTTTTCCGACAAGAACCCATAGCCCGGGTGCACCGCTTCAGCGCCCGTTTCTCGAACCGCCTTCATCACATTTTCTATGACGATATAGGATTGGTTGGCTGGCGACGGGCCGATATGCACCGCTTCGTCCGCCATCTTCACATGAAGCGCGTGTTTGTCAGCATCCGAGTAAATGGCAACCGTCTGGATTCCCATCTTGCGGGCGGTTTTGATCACGCGGCAGGCAATTTCGCCCCGGTTTGCAATCAGGATCTTTTTGAACATGTCCTGTCCCTTCGTTCATATGTGCGCACGGCGGGCAGAACCACCGTGCAGTTTTTCGTGCATATTGGCATAGAAAAGCCCACCGGGCGCAAACCCGGCAGGCTGAAATGAAGTCACGGTGTCGCGCGAAGCGACGGTCTGGTCAGTTACAGATGCGCATACCAACATCGTCGCACAGCGCGCCCGCGCCCGCGCCGATGACCGCACCGGTAAGAAGGTTGCCGCTGGCCGCTTTCGCAACCACCGCGCCTGTCGCCGCGCCGACCCCGGCGCGCTGAAGGTCGTTCCACTGGCATCCTGCCAGCATGACAAGGGCTGCGGCCCCCACGAAGAATTTGCTGATCTGCATCGTTGACTGCCTCTGGTTGTATTCTTATTGCCGACCAGTGTGCCGCGATTTGCGCGATTTCCAAAGCGAAATCTTGCGTCAGAACCGGCGCAATCGGCAAAAAAGAGGCCCGGTTCAGTTGCTAACGCAAAGAACCGGGCTGAAGAAGGGGAAGGGTAATGGTTTCGACAAACCATAGCGGAAAACGGGGATATGCTTTCCGCTTGCTTACGAGATTGGCACGCTTTACCCGCGATACAAGAACGCGAAACCCCCGCACCCGTGTTTTGGGCTGGAATCTGCCGGTTCGATATAGTGGCGGGCGAGTTCATGCCGATCATACCTCAAAAACGTCCGGAAATGCTGCGGCTGCACGGTTTATGTCGATCACCAGCAGGGCTTCATAGCTTTCTGGATCAAACGGATCTTCGGCGGCAATTACCTCGCGACCGAACAACCAAGACAGGCGCCCAGCATCCAGATTGCCACGCTCAAACGGCTGATCCCCAAAGCATTCCCACAACGCGGCCATAAAGCCCGCATCCGCGCGACGGTCGGCGGGGCGGCGGTCGGCATAGCGTTCACGCGCAATCAAAGGCGTTGCGCCGGACTTGTTGGGGCGGCGAATGGTGAATTGAAAATCCGTGCCCGCAAGGCGCCCCGGAAAACCCCTGTGCTTGGTCATATAAGGCAAGGCCATCAGAACCCCTCCCAGATGCACATACCATCCTCGGGACGGTAGGCTTCAAAAAATTGAGTGGCCTCGGGATCGGCGACCCCGAATTCCACCGCGCGGTCGGACAGGACGATAATGATTTGCGCGGGCATCTCGGCACCTGTTTCAGCCATGTGCGGCAAGACATAGTCCTGGCACAGCGCCACCATATCGTCCTCCGCCTGTAAGAATTCCACATCCCCCTTTTCACGCGCAATGCGAGGGGCCAGAAAACGAAAGCGTATGGCAGTGCCGACCGCACCGTCTTCACCTTCGATCACGTCCAGAAACGTGACGTCCTGCCCTGAAGGCACGTCGAAAGGAGCCCCCGCTTCAAAAACAGGGCTGGCCGCTTGTGATGCAGCCGACACGGACAGCGATAGAGACATAACAATTGCCCCCACCCCAGTCAGGCCGAAAAAGCCCCGATATCTGTCCGTGTGCGCCATGATTACAACGGGATATTGTCGTGTTTTTTCCACGGATTTTGCGCCTTCTTATTGCGCAGCGATGCAAACGCCCGGCAAATCCGCAGACGGGACGACCGGGGTTGGATCACTTCGTCAATGAAGCCACGCTCTGCTGCGACAAACGGGTTGGCGAAACGGTTTTCATAATCCTGCGTGCGCTGCGCAATCTTGTCCGCATCGCCCAGTTCCGATCGATACAGAATCTCGGTCGCCCCCTTGGCGCCCATCACGGCAATCTCAGCCGTCGGCCACGCATAGTTGAAATCACCGCGCAGGTGTTTGGACGCCATAACGTCATACGCCCCGCCATACGCCTTCCGTGTAATCAAGGTGACCTTCGGCACCGTCGCCTCGCCATATGCGAACAACAGCTTTGCCCCATGCTTGATCACGCCACCAAATTCCTGACTGGTGCCCGGCAGAAACCCCGGCACGTCAACCAGCGTCAGGATCGGAATTTCAAAGGCGTCGCAGAAGCGGACAAAACGAGCCGCCTTGCGCGAACTGTCGATATCTAAACAGCCCGCCAAAACCATCGGCTGGTTCGCAACCACACCCACCGTCTGGCCTTCAAGGCGCATGAAGCCAGTGATGATGTTCTTGGCAAAATCTTCCTGAATTTCGTAGAAATCGCCTTCATCGCCCAGCTTGGTGATCAGCTCTTTCATATCATAGGGTGCGTTCGCATTTGCCGGCACCAGCGTATCGAGGCTTTCGTCAATCCGTGCGGGATCGTCAAAGAAAGGTCGCGTTGGCGCTTTGTCGCGGTTGTTCAGGGGCAGGAAGTCGACCAGCCGGCGGACCTCGGCCAGTGCCTCCACATCATCTTCAAACGCACCGTCCGCGACCGACGACTTTTTGGTGTGAGTCGAGGCGCCGCCAAGCTCCTCGGCCGTTACGACTTCGTTCGTCACGGTCTTCACAACGTCCGGGCCCGTCACAAACATATAAGAGGTGTCTTTCACCATAAAGATGAAGTCGGTCATCGCGGGCGAATAAACGGCACCACCGGCGCACGGGCCCATGATCAGCGAAATCTGCGGCACAACGCCCGACGCCATGATGTTGCGTTGGAACACTTCGGCATAGCCAGCCAGCGACGCGACGCCTTCCTGAATACGTGCGCCACCAGAATCGTTGATGCCAATTACCGGCGCGCCATTTTGCATCGCCATATCCATAATCTTGCAGATCTTTTCGGCATTTGTTTCCGACAGCGAGCCGCCAAATACGGTGAAATCCTGACTGAAGACATAGACCAGACGCCCGTTGATCGTGCCCCAGCCTGTGATGACGCCGTCGCCCGCGGGCCGGTCCGCTTCCATACCGAATTCTGTGCACCTGTGGGCCTTGAACATGTCGAACTCTTCAAACGAGCCCTCGTCCAACAGCAGTTCGACCCGCTCGCGCGCGGTCAACTTGCCCTTCTTGTGCTGGCTGTCGATCCGGCGCTGACCGCCCCCAAGGCGGGCAATCTCGCGGCGGTCTTCAAGTTCTTGATGGATGTCTCTCATCTGGCGGCACTCCTTGATTTCGGGGCAAGCTAACGCCTAAACACCAATCCTGAAAGGGAAATTGGGCGAATTTGCAAAGTTATTGCAATGTGAATATTGCAAATTGAATATTTGCAAATATCGCGGACGCAGGATGGACAGCGTGACCCCGCGCGCCTAGCCATGACACATGCCTTCTCCGCCTGCATCCCGGTTTCTCGACCCAACCACACCGCCGCATGTCTTTACACTGACATTTGTAGCCGCGGCGGCCACCCTGTCGATGAATGTGTTCCTGCCCTCTCTGCCCGGAATGGCGCGGTATTTCGAGGTCGACTACCGCATCGTCCAGCTGTCCGTCGCTTTGTATCTGTGCATGAACGCCTTGATGCAAATCGTCGTCGGGCCGTTGTCAGACCGGTTTGGTCGTCGACCCGTCATCCTGTCAGGGTTTGTCATCTATATCTTCGCAACACTGGGCTGCATCTATGCGCCCAACATTCAGGTCTTTCTGGGCTTCCGCATGTTACAGGCCGCAGTTGTGGTCGGCGTGGTCCTGTCGCGCGCCGCCATCCGCGACATGGTGCCGGGCGATCAGGCAGCTTCGCTAATCGGTTACGTCACCATGGGCATGTCGATTATTCCGATGATCGGCCCCTCAATCGGCGGCGTGTTGGACCAAGCATTCGGGTGGAAAGCCAATTTCTGGCTGCAAGCGGGCGCAGGTGTCGCGGCCTTTCTGCTGACTTGGCGCGATCTGGGCGAAACCATCACGCCGCGCGCCGGCGGGTTTGGCGCGCAGTTTCGCGCCTATCCATCCCTACTGAGGTCGCCCCGTTTCTGGGGATATTGCGCGTCGGCCGCGCTGACTTCAGGCGCGTTCTTTGCCTATCTGGGCGGCGCACCATTCGTCGGCAGCGAAATTTACGGCATGAGCCCCGCCCGCCTTGGCTTTTTCTTCGGTGCACCCGCGGCGGGCTATCTGGTCGGGAACTATCTGTCTGGTCGATATTCGATACGGTTCGGGATGACCAAAATGGTGTTCTGGGGGGCATTGATAACGGCGGCGGGGCTGACGATCTCGCTTGCACTTTTCCTGCTTGGCTTGGGATCTGAATACATCTTCTTCGGCTTCATGACTTGGGTAGGTGTCGGCAATGGTATGACCCTTCCAAACGCCAATGCCGGCATGATGAGCGTGCGCCCTGAACTTGCTGGCAGCGCGTCAGGCCTTGGCGGCGCGTTGAACATCGGTGGCGGAGCCGCCCTATCGGCACTTGCCGGGTGGCTGCTGGTGTCCGGATCAACGGCGATGCCGCTTCTGATCCTGATGCTAACCTCATCGGCGCTGGCTGTGGTTGCGATCCTGTTCGTGATCCGGCGCGAAAAACGGTTGAACCTTTGACGACACGCATTTGCAAATGGTATGAATTCGTGACAGCAAATTCTGCAAATCAACCACAGGGACGCCCGATCTATGGCCACCCAGAAGCTCTATGCCGGTGTGAAACTTCGTGAAATCAGGTCGCGCCTCGGGCTGACCCAGAAAAGCTTTGCGGAAAAACTGGGTGTAAGCCTGCCCTATTTGAACCAGATGGAAAACAACAACCGTCCGGTATCGACCGGTGTTGTGCTGGCTTTGGCGCAAGAATTCGGCTTCGACGTCGCCGAGCTTTCGACCGGCGATGCCGAACGGCTGGTCAGCGACATGCGCGAAGCTTTCGCCGACCCGGTATTTTCAGACGTGCCACCCTTGGCGGACCTGCGTCTGGCAGCATCAAACGCGCCAGCACTTGCCCACGCGCTTTTGGAGCTTCACCGCGCCTATAGCATGGGTCATGAGCGGTTGGCGTCACTGGACCAAAACCTCGGCGCTGACGACAGTCGGACGAAGGCCAGTCCGTGGGACGAGGTGCGCGACTTCTTTCACTATTGCGATAATTACATTGATGCAGTGGATCGCGCGGCTGAACATTTTGCCAACACCGGTAACACGCGCGACTTGGACCCTGCCGCCATGGCCGAGGCCGTATTGCAAGATCGGGGGATCACGGTCGAGCGTATCGATCAAGAGGCAATGCGGACCTACGACCCTGAAAAGCGCCTCCTTAGCCTGTCCACGCGCCCACCACGTGCGACGCAAGAATTTCAGCTACTGATGCAGGTCGCCCTGCTGTCCCAAGACGCGTTGCTAGAGGCGACGCTGGACTTTGCCCGGTTCCAAACCGAAGAGGCCCGCGCCATCGCGAAACTTGGGCTTGCAAACTACTTTGCAGGGGCCGCCCTTTTGCCCTATGGGCAGTTTCTTGCCGCAGCGCACGAGACGCGCCATGACCTTGAGAGGTTGGCAGAGCGCTTTGGCGCGTCCATCGAACAGATTGCCCATCGTCTGTCTACTCTACAACGGCCCGGCGCGAAGGGCGTTCCTTTCTATTTCGTGCGCGTGGATCAGGCCGGCACCATCACCAAACGCCACTCTGCGACACGGCTTCAGTTCGCGCGGTTTGGCGGGGCGTGCCCGCTTTGGAATGTCCATCAAGCCTTTGAAACACCGGGACGTTTTCTAAGGCAGCTTGCCCAGACACCAGACGGCGTGCGCTATTTCTGCCTAGCCCGAAACGTCACGAAATCAGGCGGCAGCTTTGATGCCCCGGTACGCCGTTATGCCATTGGTCTGGGATGCGAAGTGAAGCACGCAGGCGCGTTGGTCTATGCCGACGATCTTGACGTCTCAAACGACGCCGCATTCGAGCCAATCGGGGTGTCTTGCCGTATCTGTGAACGCCAATACTGCCACCAACGCTCGGTCCCTCCCCTTGAACGTCAGTTGCAAGTCGACCCATATTCGCGGGGAACGCTTCCTTATGAGATAAAAAGATGAAGAATTTTCTGTTTTCAGTGTTTTTGGTAGTATTGGCAGCGGTGTCCTTGCCCAATGGACCCGCGACCGCCCAATCTGCGCAGACACTGTTGGAACGCCGGGTTTTTTACCAGTTTGACTCTGCCTATGCCAATCCTAAGGGCGTCGATAAGCGGCTTTCCGAAAGGCGCTTCCATGGGATCATATTGTGGGTCGGAAAACCAAAACCTGGAAAGCCAACGATCCTGTATCTGCCGGGGTCAGGAGGAAATCTAGCGATACGGCGCGGGAAATTCCCTTGGTTTTTGGATAAAGGCTATGGCGTCGTCGCCATGTCTTATCCCGGAATGGGCGGCAGCAACGGGTTGCCGAGTCGTAAGCGCATTCAAAATTTGGCCAATCAACTTTACAAGCAGCTTCCCGAAATTGTTGGCGACAGCCCCACAATCCTTTGGGGCGAAAGCCTCGGAACCGGCGTTGCGTTGGAAATCGCAACGCACAAGGTAGGACGTCAGCGGCCACCTTTGGGCATCATTCTTCAAGCGCCTTATACGTCTTTGGTTGAGCTTGTGGCATACAAGAACCCCGCCATGCTGCCATTGTTCCGATCCCGCTCAGACCTGTGGCCGTCTCGGCGAACGATCACAAAAACCAAAGCACCGCTGTTTATTTTGCATGGTGGCCGGGACACGACCGTTCCAATTGCGATGGGGCGCACACTTTTCAAGCTTTCACCCAGCCCCAACAAGGTTTTCACCACCCATCCCGATGCCAGTCACAAGACGATATGGCGCAAGGATGCCTTGGCCAAGATGCTTAAATGGATTGAGGCGCTATACTAAAAAAACAAAGCGCCCCGAACCTGCGTCGGGGCGCTTTTTATTAGAAACCTTGGCACTTATGTTGCGCTCAGCATCCTATAAATCTGATCCTTAAGGACCGCGCGTTTCTTGCGCATTTCCTCTTCATTAAATTGATCGGTCGGCTCCACGTTGGTTTCGGCGCGATGAACGGCGCGGTTCACATCGTGATACTCGTCCGACAGCTTGGCGAAATGAGCATCTGACTGCTTCATCTCGGTCATCTTGTCGGCGAACTCGGGAAATTCTTCATGCAGCTCATGAGGGGTGTGGGACATTCGCAGTCTCTCCTTCTGTCTTTGTTCAAACAAAGATTGCGCGGGTTCGTTGAGGACTGCATTGACCGGGATCAAACCGGGACGTTACCTTTGCGAATTCTGCCAGTCGGGGTGTATCCAAGGCGCCTCGTTCAAAGATGCGAGCCGTTGGCCCAAAATGTGGTCTGATGCCTTTTCGCCAACCATGATCGAAGGGCCGTTGAGGTTACCATTGGTGATGCGCGGAAAAACCGAGCTGTCGGCAACCCGCAAACCGTCAACCCCAATGACCCGCAGTTCAGGATCAACCACCGCATTCAGATCGTCGGCGCGACCGATGCGACACGTGCCGCAGGGGTGATAGGCGCTTTCGGCGTGTTCGCGAATGAAGCTGTCAATCTCGTCATCGGTTTGCAGCGCACTGCCCGGTTGGATTTCGTGCTTCACATGGTCATTGAACGCGTCTTGCGAAAATATTTCGCGGGTCAGGCGGATGCAGGTGCGGAAATCTTCCCAGTCTTGATCGGTGGACATGTAGTTGAAGAAAATGCGCGGTGCCTCGTTCGGGTCGGCACTTTTCAAAGTAATTTCCCCGCGTGACGGCGAGCGCATCGGTCCGGTATGGGCTTGGAACCCATGCCCTTCGGCAGCGGCCTTCCCGTCATAGCGCACCGCCATTGGCAGAAAATGATACTGGATATCGGGGTAGTCGACACCCGCGCGCGAGCGAATGAAGGCGGCGCTTTCAAACTGGTTCGACGCGCCCAGGCCCGTTTTGGTGAACAGCCATTGCGCGCCCAGAATACCCTTCCAGACAAGGTTCCAATACCGATACAGTGTGATCGGCTTCTTGGCTGCATACTGCATATAGACCTCAAGGTGGTCCTGCAGGTTTTGCCCGACACCGGGGCGATCTGCGATAACCTCAATCCCGTGCTCGGCCAGATGCGACGCGGGGCCGATGCCCGACAGCATCAAGAGCTTCGGTGAGTTGATCGAGCTTGCGGCGATGATCACCTCGGCCTCGGCGCGGATCACCTCGATTTTTCCGGCGCGCTCGACCTCGACCCCGATCGCGCGACCGTCTTCGATCACCACTTTGCGCACAAACGCCCGGATCAGCTCGCAATTGTCGCGCTTGAGCGCCGGGCGAAGATAGGCGTTCGCCGCCGACCAGCGTCGTCCCCGCCACACCGTCTGCTCCATCGGGCCGAAGCCCTCTTGCTGTTGGCCGTTATAGTCACCGGTGACCGGGTATCCGGCCTGCTTTCCGGCCTCGACAAAGGCATGAAACAAGGGGTTTGCCCGCGGCCCGCGCGTGACGTGGAGCGGCCCTTCTGTGCCGCGCCAGTCGCTGTCACCACCGTGACCACCGTCATGCCAATGCTCCATCCGTTTGAAATAGGGCAGCACATCCGCATAGGCCCAGCCATCCGCCCCCATCTCGGCCCAGTGATCGAAATCGCGCGCATGACCGCGCACATAGACCATCCCGTTGATCGAGCTTGATCCGCCAATCACCTTGCCGCGCGGCGTCACCAATGTGCGCCCGCCCAGATGCGGTTCAGGGTCGGTTTTGAACCCCCAGTCATACAAGCCCATATTCATGGGATAGCTCAGGGCGGCGGGCATCTGGATGAACGGACCCGCGTCCGAGCCACCATGCTCGATGACCAGCACCCGTTTTCCGGCCTCGGCCAGTCGATATGCCATGGCGCAGCCCGCGCTGCCCGCGCCCACAATGATGTATTCCGCTTGCATGTTCATATGTCCGATCGTCGGCCGCTTATTCCCCACGCGGGAAACGCTGACCTTCTTCAAGAGTGTCCAAATTCATGTGATTGCGCATGTAGCGTTCAGAAGCTTTTTGCAGCGGCTGATAGTCCCAAGGGAAATACGCCCCATTGCGCAGCGCCTCGTAAACCACCCAGCGCCGCGCCTGACTTTCGCGCACTTCGGCATCAAAAGCAGCCAAATCCCAGCGGGCTTCTGATTTGGCGCGCAGGCTGGTCAAAGTGCCTTGATGCGCCGGGTCGTCTGCGAGGTTGGTCAATTCGTGCGGATCGTCGTCAATGTTGAAAAGCTGATCGGGATCAAGCGCACAGCGGTTATATTTCCACGGTCCATATCGTAAAGAGACAAGCGGCGCATAAGACCCTTCGGCCGCATATTCCATCGCAACCGGGCTTTCTCGTGTGCCTCCCGTCGCCACCGGCAACAGGCTTTCGCCATCCACCCACGGCATCACCTCGTCCAGCGATACCCCTGCCAGATCGGCCAGTGTCGGCGTCACATCCAGCGTCGAGACCGGCGCTTGTACCAACCCCGGCTCCAGCCCCGGCGCCGAGATCATCAGGGGAACGCGCGCGGACCCCTCGTAGAAGTTCATTTTGAACCACAGCCCGCGTTCACCCAGCATATCACCGTGATCCGAGACAAAAACGATGATCGCCTCCTGCCGGGTCCGCTCCATCACGTCCAGCATCTCGCCCACCTTGTCATCCAGATACGAGATGTTGGCGAAATAGGCGCGGCGCGAACGGCGGATATCCTCGTCCGTGATATCGAAATTGCGCCAGTCATTGGCGTCGAATATCCGCTGCGCGTGGGGGTCATGGTCGTCGTAATCCATCGCGGGGACGTTGGGCAGAAGGTGCTCGCAATCCTCGTAGCGATCCCAGTATTTGCGCCGTGCCACATAGGGGTCATGCGGATGCGTGAAGCTGACGGTCAGGCACCAGGGGCGGTCGTCGTGACCCCGCGCCAGATCATAAAGCTTGGCGCAGGCGTGATAGGCAACTTCGTCATCATACTCCATCTGGTTGGAAATCTCGGCCACGCCGGACCCCGTGACGGACCCCATGTTGTGATACCACCATTCAATCCGTTCACCGGGTTTGCGATAGTCCGGCGTCCAGCCGAAATCGGCGGGGTAGATATCGGTCGTCAACCGTTCCTCGAACCCATGCATCTGGTCGGGGCCGACAAAGTGCATCTTGCCCGACAAAGCGGTTTGATAGCCCGCACGGCGCAAGTGGTGTGCATAGGTCGGAATGTCCGAGGCGAACTCAGCCGCGTTGTCATAGACCCGCGTGCGCTTGGGCAATTGGCCCGACATGAAGCTGGCCCGGCCGGGCGCACACAAGGGGCTGGCCGTATAAGTGTTGGCGAACCGCACCGACCGTGCCGCCAGCTTTTTCAGGTTGGGCGCGTGCAGCCAATCGGCAGGCCCGTCTGGAAACAGCGTGCCGTTCAACTGGTCAACCATGATGATCAGGATGTTCGGGTTGGTCATTGGTTGGCCTCCAGCAGCACATCAAGGCAGGCCAATACGCGCTCGCAGGCGTGCCCGGCACTTGGGATTTCTTCGCGCAGGGCACGGCGGATATAAAGCCCGTCGATCATCGAGGCGATCGTGTCGGCCACATCATGTGCCGCGTCCCCTACAAGCGGGCGCAGATCGTGGACAAGGTTGGAATGCAGCCGGTGCTGATAGACACGCAACAGCCGCCGCGCGCCGTCATTGCTTTGCGACATCACATAAAAATTCAGCCAGGCCGAAACGACCTCGGGGCGGAAATTCCCGGCTTCAAAATTTGCGCGGATGATCGCCTCGACCCGGTCGCGGGGGGCCGTAGCACCCAGCAGCGCGGCCCGCACCTGCGCGCTATAGACTGACAGAATATGGCGCATCGCCGCCAAGAAAATCTGGTCCTTGCCACCAAAATAGTGGTGCGCCAGCGCACTGGACATGCCAGCCCGTTTGGCGATCTGGGTCACGGTGACATCCAAGCTGCCGGCACGCCCGATCTCGTGGATCGTGGCCTGCACCAACGCTCCGCGCCGGATCGGTTCCATTCCAAGTTTCGGCATGACGTCTCCTGACCAGATGCTGGCGCAGGGTTGCGGTTTTTAATTGACTCGTCAATCAATAAAAAGCAGCGTCTGTAATCAATGAAGCTGGTTTCGCCCCCGCGTGTGCTGCGTTAGGGTTCGTGCGAGCGGTCCGCGTATACCACCGGACCACCGCCAAATAAGAAACCGCACCAATAAACAGGGAGCGACAAATGAACCTCAGAACAACACTATCCGCCATTGCCCTTTCGACCGCCGCAACGACCGCCTTCGCGGACGGCCATTGCAAAGAGATCGTATTCTCAGACGTTGGCTGGACAGACATCACCGCGACAACCGCCGCGACAACCGTTGTGCTTGACGCACTGGGCTATGAGACCGACATCAAGGTGCTGTCCGTGCCGGTGACCTATACGTCAATGGCCGAAGGGGACATCGACGTGTTCCTGGGCAACTGGATGCCCACAATGGAGGCCGACATCGCGCCCTATCGCGAAGCTGGCACCGTGGACACTGTGCGCATGAACCTTGATGGCGCTAAATACACGCTGGCTGTCAACAAAGCGGCCATGGATATGGGCATCAAGGATTTTGCCGACATCGCCGCCAACAGCGACGCGCTGGAAGGCAAGATTTATGGCATCGAGCCTGGCAACGACGGCAACCGCCTGATCCAGTCGATGATTGACGACAACGCCTTCGGCCTTGAAGGGTTCGAGGTCGTCGAAAGCTCGGAGCAGGGTATGCTGGCGCAGGTTGCGCGGGCCGACAAGAAAGGCGAGCCGGTTGTCTTCCTTGGCTGGGAGCCGCACCCGATGAACGCCAATTTCGACATGGGTTATCTGACCGGAGGCGACGATTTCTTCGGCCCCAACCTTGGCGGCGCACAGGTCATGACCAACACCCGCAAGGGCTATGTCGAAGACTGCCCCAATGTCGGTAAGCTGCTGAACAACCTCGAGTTCACGCTGGCCATGGAAAACGAGATCATGGCCGCGATCCTGGACGGTGGTGAAGACGCCGCAGATGCCGCCAGCGCTTGGCTGAAAGCCAATCCCGATGCGTTCATGGCGTGGCTCGATGGCGTGACCACCTTGGATGGTGGCGACAGCGTTGCCGCCGTGAAGGGCGCGCTGGGTCTCTGATCCAATCCAACCCAACACCGCGCCGGGGTTTCTCCCCGGCGCGTTTCTTTGACAGATCAATATCTGGGGATGGATGATCATGGAGTGGCTGACGGACACGAAGATCCCGGTGGGCAAGACCGCCAAAAAGCTCTTCGACTGGCTTCAGGAAACCGGCGAGCCCTTTTTCGACTGGCTCAGCTGGTTGATGGAGCTGCTGATCGACGCAATCCTTTGGGTGCTTCAAACGCCACATCCCCTGCTGATCACCGCCGTTTTCGTCGCCATCACCTGGATTTTGCAGCGCAACTGGAAAACCTGCGCGCTGGTGTTCTTCGGCTTCCTGTTCATCCTTAACCAAGGGTATTGGGAGGAAACCACCGAAAGCCTGACGCTGGTCCTGTCGGCCTGCGTCGTGTGCATGGCCGTCGGCACCCCCATCGGTATTGCAGCAGCCCATCGGCCCAGGCTTTTTCGCGCCATGCGGCCTGTTCTGGACTTGATGCAGACCCTGCCGACCTTCGTTTACCTGATCCCTGCGATCGTCTTTTTCGGCATTGGCATGGTGCCGGGTTTGATCGCCACTGTAATCTTCGTGCTGCCCGCTCCGATCCGCCTGACCCATCTTGGGGTCAGCTCGACCCCGCCTGACCTGCTGGAAGCCGCGCAAGCCTTTGGGGCGACCCCGCGTCAAACCCTTTGGAAGGTCGAACTTCCCTATGCGCTGCCGCAAATCATGGCTGGCCTGAACCAGACTATCATGTTGTCGCTGTCCATGGTGGTGATCGCAGCCCTTGTGGGCGCAGATGGTCTGGGCGTGCCCGTCGTGCGTGCACTGAACCAAGTGAACACCGCGCTTGGCTTTGAGAGCGGCATCATCATCGTGGTCGTTGCCATCATGCTCGACCGTATCCTGCGGGTGGAGCGCTGAGATGACACAAGCAACGAACCCATCCGAAGCCACAGGCGTGGCGGTCAAATTCGACAACGTCTCGATCGTATTTGGTGACAATCCTCAAGCGGCGCTGCCCATGATGGACGAAGGGAAAACCCGCGCCGAGGTGCAGCAAGAGACCGGTCAGGTGCTGGGCGTCCACAATTGTTCGTTGGATGTGCAGCAAGGCGAGATTTTGGTGCTGATGGGCCTGTCCGGCTCGGGCAAATCCACCCTATTGCGCGCCGTGAACGGGCTGAACCCCGTGGTGCGCGGCGCGGCGCATGTGTCCGATGGCGATACGCTGGTCGATGTCACCAACGCAGACAAAGCCACGCTTCGCCGCATCCGTGCGCGCCACGTGGCCATGGTTTTTCAACAATTCGGCCTGCTGCCGTGGCGCACTGTGCACCAGAATGTGGGGCTGGGGCTGGAGCTTGACGGCGTCTCGCTCGCCGATCGCAAAGATCGGGTCGACGCACAGTTAGAGCTTGTGGGCTTGGCCGATTGGGCTGACCGCAAGGTCGGCGATCTGTCGGGCGGGATGCAGCAACGCGTGGGACTTGCCCGCGCCTTTGTCACAGAAGCGCCGATCCTTTTGATGGACGAGCCTTTTTCGGCGCTTGATCCGCTGATCCGCACCCGCCTGCAAGACGAACTGATGGAGCTACAGCAAACCCTGAAACGCACCATCATCTTCGTCAGTCACGACTTGGACGAGGCGTTCAAACTGGGCGACCGGATCGCGATCATGAAGGGGGGGCGGATCGTGCAATGCGGCACCCCTCGCGATATTTTCACAGCGCCCGCTGACGACTACGTCGCAGATTTCGTAGCCCACATGAACCCGCTGGGCGTATTGACGGCGCGCGACGTGATGACCGACGGCACCAGCAGTTCATCAGTCAGCGTTGACGTGCGCGACCGCGTAGCGACGGTTATGACCGCGCTGGACGGGCAATCAGAGCTTGCCGTTACCGAAGGTGGCAATCCTGTTGGGCGGATCACCTCGGACGAGGTCATGAAACGACTGCTTGATCCGCGCGGTGAAAGCTAATTGGCAGCGATGCAATAGCGTAGTTCAGGTCTTTTGCCGACTGCTTTACGCGGGCAGGCAGCGGCGGGTAGTGCACCGGCGCTAACTTTGCCTTCTTCGCGCACCGCGACAATCTCGTGCGCCCAGCCAAAGGGGCGCGCCTGAAGCGACCACCCTGCCAGGACCGGCGATCCATCTGCGGATGAGCTTGCCAAATGGCGGTCATTTCTCGGCATCAAAAGCCAATAGCTGCGACTGCGCAGTTTTGAATGGACCTGTGACACTTTCATCCACACGCCATCCCCTGCTGTTTTGGCACAGATTTCGGCGCGCGTAACCGCACGCTCTGCACCGCTTCGGCCGCCAATTGGCTCCCATCCGACCAGGCGATCACAAAAGGACGCAGCCCCCCGGTTGGCGTCTGCATCGCCGGAAGATTGGCACCCCGCCAAACCAATTGACGCCGCTAAGGCAGAGAAGACGAGAAATCGACGCATGGTAACCCCCTGAATGATCTCAGAAACCCTATAGCACCTGAGGGCTTGGTCAAGTGAACCGGGCGCTGGAAAAGCACACCCGCAGATAAATGCGCATCGCGGGCCAGCTAGATCATTCAATAAATTAATCCGCGACCTAAGGCTCCTGACAGTATGCTGTCAGGAGAGGTGTGCGACATAGGCATCATCAACATCAACCAATGGAGCCTATCATGAACATGCAAACCACTGTCGCTTGGACCGAAATACCGGTCTCAAGTATTGATAAAGCAGTGACGTTTTACAATGCCGCATTGGACTGGCAGATGACGACCGACACGTCTGGCCCGATGCCAATGGCCGTTTTCAAAGGCGGCGAAGAAACGGTCGGCGGCCATCTTTTTGAAGGCGAGCCAGCGCAGGGCGGGGGTGGGCCGCGCGTGCATATCGCGGTCGAAACCAAGCTGGAAGACGCCGTAAAACGCTGGGAAAGGGCGGGCGGCAAGGTCATTTGCGATCCGGTGACCATCCCCGTTGGCCGCTTCGTCTATGCAACCGATCCCGATGGCAATACGTTGGGTCTGTTTGAACACAAGGACTAACCCATGCGCCGCGCCGACCGCCTATTTCAGATTGTCCAATATCTTAGGGGCGGTCGGCTGACCACAGCACGCAACCTGTCCGAAACGCTTGAGGTCAGCGAGCGGACGATCTACCGAGACATCGCGGATCTAATCGGATCGGGCGTGCCGATAGAAGGTGAAGCTGGCGTCGGATACGTGATGCGGGCGGGGTATGATATCCCACCCCTGATGTTCACCCGCGACGAAGTGATGGCGGTCATCGCTGGCACCCGGTTGATAGAACGTATGGGCGGGGCATTGATGGCCGAGGCTGCCGCCGAAGCCTTGGTCAAGATCAGATCGGTGCTTCCCGACGATCTGGACGCACAGGCCGACCGGGTCGAAATCCATGCAGGCCCTAACCTGATGCCATCTGAACGGGATCGCCATTTCATTGATAAAATTGAAGCTGCGATTGACGGCCGCCTTCGCCTCGCGCTGAGCTATGCGGATGAGGCGGGACGCAAAAGTACCCGTGTGGTCCGACCCTTGGCTCTTTGGCTTTGGCAGAACGGGTGGTGCGTCGTAAGTTGGTGCGAGCTGCGCGAGGATTTTCGCATGTTCCGTATCGATCGGATCGAAGGCTTCACGCAAGGCGAGCGGTTCCGCGAAGAACGCGACAAAAGCCTGCCCGCGCTTTACGCGCAATTGGCTGAACAAGGGATAGACCCGAGAGGATAGTGCGACGCGGATGCCCCTCGCGCGGGCTCAGTGCGCCTCAGCCCAGTTCATACCGGTGCCTGCATCGACAATCAGCGGCACATCAAGCTTTACTGCGGGCGCTGCCGCGCCTTGCATGACGGTGCGCACGACCTCGATCACTTCGTCGACCGCGCCGTCTTCCACTTCGAAGATCAATTCGTCATGTACCTGTAACAGCATCTTTGCGGGCAGTTTTGCGATGGCATCCGGCATACGGATCATGGCCCGGCGGATGATATCGGCGGCGGTGCCCTGAATGGGAGCATTGATCGCGGCGCGTTTGGCGAAGCCCGCGTGCGGGCCTTTTGCGTCAATTTCTGGCGTGTGGATTTGGCGGCCAAACAGGGTTTCGACGCGCTTGTGCTCTTTCGCAAAGGCCACAGTGTCGTCCATATACTGGCGAATACCGGGGAATCGTTCGAAGTAGCGGTCGATGAAGCCCTGCGCCTCTGATCGCGGAATGCGCAGGTTGCGGGCAAGGCCGAAGCCCGAAATTCCGTAGATCACGCCGAAATTGATTGCCTTGGCTTGGCGACGAATGTCGGGCGTCATGTCTTCCATCGGCACGTCGAACATTTCGGACGCGGTCATGGCATGGATGTCATGACCGTCACGGAACGCCTGTTTCAAAGCGTCGATTCCAGCAACATGGGCCAGAATGCGCAGCTCGATCTGGCTGTAATCAAGGCTGATCAGCTTCGTGCCTTCCGGTGCGACGAACGCTTCGCGGATGCGCCGACCCTCCTCGGAGCGGACAGGAATATTTTGCAGGTTCGGATCGGTCGAGGCGAGTCGCCCGGTGTTGGCGCCCGCAATCGAATAGGATGTATGCACGCGGCCTGTGTCTGGGTGGATGTGATCTTGCAGCGCATCTGTATAGGTCGATTTCAGCTTCTGAAGCTGGCGATAGTCCAACACGCGGGCGGCAAAATCATGCTCGGCCGCTAGGTCCGCCAGCACGTCGGCGGGCGTCGACCACTGGCCGGATTTGGTGCGCTTACCGCCTTCAAGCCCCATTTGTTCAAACAGGATTTCGCCCACCTGCGCCGGGCTTTGAACGTTGAATTCTCTGCCCGCAATCTCGTAAAGTTCGGCTTCGAACCCCGCCATTTTTTGCGAGAAGGCGTTGGACATGCGCGACAGGACTTCACGGTCGACTTTGATGCCGGTCATTTCCATCTGCGCCAGCACGGGCACCAGTGGGCGCTCTAGCCGTTCATAAACGCGGGTGACCTTTGCGCTATGCAGGCGGGGCTTGAGGTAATGCCACAGGCGCAGGGTAATATCCGCATCCTCGGCCGCATATTTGACTGCATCCTCAACCGGCACGCGGTCAAAGGTGATCGCCGATTTTCCGGTCCCAAGTAGCGATTTGATCGAAATCGGCGTGTGGCCCAAATACCGATCTGACAGTGTATCCATACCGTGATTATGCAGCCCCGCATTTTGGGCGTATGACATCAACATGGTGTCATCAATCGGCGCGATGTTGACGCCATAACGAGCCATAATCTTCGCGTCGTATTTCATGTTCTGTCCGATTTTCAGGATCGCGGGATCCTCAAGCACCGGTTTCAGTATCGTTAGTACTTCGTCCAATGCCATCTGACCTTCGGCCAAATCCGTGCCGCCGAACAGGTCGTCCGTCTGGCTGGTTTTATGTATCAGCGGGATATAGCAGGCCTGCCCCGGCTCGACCGCCAGCGATATGCCGACAAGATCAACACGCATTTCGTCAAGGCCCGTCGTCTCGGTGTCAAAGGCCACATATCCGCGCGCCATGATCCGGTCGACCCATGCGTTCAGGGCGGTGGCATCCTTGACCCATTCATAGGCGTCCGGGTTGATGTCGGGCATTTCGGGCGTGGTCGCGCCCTCCGGCTCGGCAATCTTGATCTCTGGCGGTTCCACACCCATCTTGCCTGCAACGCGGTTGGTGAGGGTGCGAAACTCCATTTCTGCAAGAAATTTCAACAGCGTATCAGGGTCCGGGTCTTTCAACTCAAGCGTCTCAAAATCGAGGTCCATGTCCATCGCCTCGTCCAGCTTCACCAGATCGCGGCTGAGGCGGATTTGATCGGCATTGTCGATCAGGGTTTGGCGACGTTTGGGCTGTTTGATTTCATCCGCACGCGCCAGAAGCGTTTCAAGATCGCCGAATTCATTGATCAACAGGGCCGCGGTCTTGATACCAATGCCCGGTGCACCCGGCACATTGTCCACGCTGTCGCCCGCAAGCGCCTGCACATCGACGACACGATCGGGGCCAACGCCGAACTTTTCTTCGACGCCTTCGACACCGATCCGCTTGTTCTTCATCGGGTCCATCATTTCGATCCCACCGCCGACAAGCTGCATCAGGTCTTTGTCCGAGGATAGGATCGTCACCCGTCCGCCTGCATCGTTTGCACGTTTGGCAAGGGTTGCGATGATGTCGTCAGCCTCGAACCCCTCTTTTTCAATGCAGGCGACATTGAAGGCACGGGTGGCATCGCGGGTAAGGGGGAACTGGGGCACAAGGTCTTCGGGCGCAGGTGGCCGGTTGGCTTTGTAAAGCGGATACATGTCGTTGCGAAAGGTCTTGCCCGAATGATCAAAGATCACCGCCACATGGGTTGGCGCGTCGGGACCTGCATTGTCTTCGATGAACTTGAACAGCATGTTGCAAAAGCCCGCGACAGCCCCGATGGGCAGCCCGTCAGATTTGCGCGTCAGCGGCGGCAGCGCGTGGTAGGCGCGGAAGATAAAGGCCGACCCGTCGACCAGATGCAGATGACAACCTTTTCCGAAGCTCATCGGCCTCTCCCTTATGTTGGCGCTTGTTCAGGACCGATAGAAGAGGCCGCGAAGCACCTGCCCGCGGCCTTGTCAGGTCCTGTCTTTTTTCTCTTACCCCACAGGAAGCGTCAGGTCAGGCAGCCTGCCCACCATCAACCTTTTCCGCATGGTCCTTGTGAACAAATTTGCAGTCGCAATACGGGCATTCGACCCAGCCATGCTCGCCCGAAATTTGCAGATAGACGCGCGGATGGCCAAGAGCACCCTCGCCCCCGTCACAGGAGACTTTATAGCTGTCCACGATTTTAGTTTCGGGTGGGGTCTGGGTCATCTGTGACACCTCGTTCATTCGTTTCAAGCCATGATACCAGCGCCGCATATCTCTGCAAGCCAGAACCGATCAATCGCGCGCGCGTTGCAGCATCCGACCCAGCGGGCGTCCGCCCAGAATGTGGGTGTGAAGATGGGTCACCTCTTGCACACCATCGTCGCCGGAATTTGCAATGGTGCGATAGCCCTGCCCGCCTTCGCCCGGAGAAACTCCCAAAAGCGCACAGACCTTACCGATGGCGCGACTGTAGCCCACGATTTCGGCATCGGTCGCGGCATTCGCAAAGTGGTCATAGGTCACATAGGGGCCTTTAGGGATGACCAGCACATGCACCGGTGCCTGAGGTTGGATATCACGGAAGGCCAGCGCATATTCATCCTCATAGACCGTGTCGTTTGGGATTTCGCCCCGCAGGATTTTCGCAAAGATGTTTTGATCATCATAGACATAGGCCATAGGTCGTCTCCGGTCTGAATGGGTGCCAGTCGGCGTGTTAATCTGCAAAAAGGTGGTTCAGTTCCGCGATTTCTTTCGCGTGGTCTTCTGTTATCGAAAGGAAGCGGGACACAGCGACGGTGTTCTCCTCGACACCTGATGTTTCGCTGATGCGATAGTATTCAGCAAAACCTGCATCACGTATCTGATCGCTTTCGAAGGCAACGTCAGAGCGGATTGTCGGCAACAGCCGGTCGATGGAGTCCTGCGGCGTGTTATCTCCGGCCAGTCCAACGCGTTTTGCATGGCCCAGCAGATAGTCGTCCGAAAACGCGCAGTCGATTTCAAGCAGCCGGGTCGTCGATCGGTCCGAAAAGAAATCCTGCAACAGATCCAAGTTGTTAGGGTCCATGCAGACCACCAGACGATTGGTGTCGTAATAGTCAAACAACATACGCATCAGCGCCCGACGGTGCCGCGTGCGCTTGCCCAATCGGGTCTGAATCCCCCCCAAATCGGGCATCGGGCAGCTTTCTTCGTCAAACAGGTATTCGATTGTCGGAATGCCTGTCACCTGCCCGATCTTTTGCAAAAGCCGTTTGCCCACATGCCATTTCTTGGAAACGATGATCAAAAGCTCGCGGTCGCGACCCAGACTGCTTTCGGCCTCCCAAAATCGTGGTGCGAAGCGTTGGCCGATCCGGCCGCGTCCGGTCAAAAACTTAAACAGGCTTCGCCCTTCGTTCGAAATCTGGAATTCAACCCCTTCGGCGGCATATAGGTCGCCCAACCGGCGCTTGAGATCGCGCGCCTCAGCACTGATTTTCCGCGCGAACAGAAAGTCTTGGCTTAGCAGCAGATCATAGTGATCGTTATAAAACGTCACCGGCATTCCATAGTCGGTGAACATCAGAAAAGTTGGGGTGCGCGACCGGATTTCCGTTTCCGGCACAAGGTGGCGCACAAGAGTCTGAAAGAATGTTTCGTCCGGTATCCACGTTGTACGGAAGAACCGCATTACGTCTTTGCGCTTGCGCGTAAACTCGACAATCCATTCAACGGTGCGCCGCCTGAGGCACCACCACTGGCTGCCGATCATGACCTGCACGTCGTTGGGCACGTCACGCGTTAAACCAAGCGACTTTTGAAGGTTGTAGCTGGTATAAAAGCGGCGTTTCTGGGTGCGCTCGTTGAAAAAATGGCGATAGATCAACCGCTCTTTCTTCATACCGGTTTTGATCCAGTCACTTTCAAAATAGTCAAAACTTTCTATGTAGTCGACGTCAGCAGCATCCAAGAAATTGTAAGTGTATTCCGCTGATTTGATCGCCATACAATCGCCGGACACCATATAGAAATGGGTGGCGCGCGGAAAGGCATCCAGAGCCGCCTCGACCGCATTTAGCGTGGCTTGCACCAGTGACCACTCGCCCCAACCACATTTGATACGTTTGCGCGCAAAGGTGACGTTGGGGTTGTCGGCCAGCGCGTCGCGGATCTTCTGAAAGTGGGCGGGATTGGCGCTTGCGTCGAAATGAATGGACATACAATCGCCCACCGCCGTCAGTCGCGTTGCCTGATTAATGATGGCGTCAGGATCTTTGTGGCAAAGCAAAATGAAGGCAATTTTGGCCATGGTGACGTCACAAAACCTTTGTAGACACGAAGACTGCGGCCATTGATACCGTGAAAGCCCATTGAATAAACAGTGTTTCTTTGCTTTTTTCTGAACTGTATAGATGTGATTTAGATTATCGGTTCTTGATGGACCCTGGAGGTATTGAGTAAATGGGATTTCCCGGCACTTGGATGACCGAAAGCGAAAGCGTTGTGTATCGGGTTGTTCCCAAATGCGCCTGCTCGACCATTGGCCAGATCATGTATTACTCGGATCATGGTGAATTTTTCGACGGCGACATCCATGACAGCAAGGACCGCTTGCATAAATGGGCGCAGGATGGATCGCAAAAACTGATTGAAGACAACGTTTTGGCGCATAAGAGCTATGCGTTCACCTGTGTGCGCAATCCCTATACCCGGGTCCTGTCCAGCTTCTTCGACAAGATATGTGGCATCCAGCGCAACGGGCGGCGGTATCGCGGCAATCTGGTGCCGCTTTTGATCCAAAAATACGGGATTGAGGTCGGCGACCCAGACAATGGGTTCGAATTCGATCAGGTTCAGAGCTTCCGTCGATTCCTTCTGTTCGCACGTGATACGATACGCTGGCGTCGCCCCATGGACCCCGACATTCATTGGTCAGCCATGTCCGGGCACGTTTCGACATTCATCGCCAATGGCGGACGCTATGACAATATTATCTGGACCGAGAAGTTCAACGAGGGCATGCAACAGGTGCTTGATGCTGTCGAGACGCCGCATGAGGTTGCACTAAAGGACATCCCTCGGTTCAACGAAAGCGAAGGGCACGGGCCAAAACGCGCCCATCCGGTCGAGGATTATTTCGACGACCTGTCGATGCATCTGATCTATGAAATCTTCAAACAAGATTTCGATCTGTTCAAGTATGATTTCGAAAACCCGAGCAACAAGATGCCAATTGGCGAGATTGATCTGGACGAGGTGCACGCCAAGCTCGGTGACTGAAGTTAAGCCCGAGCCTGACTTTTTCGGGTCGCGTCAGACCAGCCCTTTTTCGCGCAACAAAGCCAGCAGATTACGGTCTGCACGCGGGCCAATATGGCGGATAACTTCACCTGCAACTGTGCAGCCCATTTCGCCGCAGGTGCGCATGTCCGCGCCCGTCGCCAACCCATACAGGAACCCAGCGGCAAAGCCGTCGCCCGCGCCGGTCGCATCGACAGGCACAATACGCTCAACCGGCACGTCCATGCGTTCACCATTTGCCAGAATGGACACCCCATCGCCCGACCGGGTGCAGACCACCATCGGACAGATCGCGGCGGTTTTGGCGATTGCCTCTTCCATGTCAGAGGTTTCGAAAAGGGACTCAATTTCCTTCTCATTACCAATCACATAGTCCAAT
This sequence comes from Aliiroseovarius sp. S1339, assembly GCF_023195695.1. Classification (GTDB taxonomy): domain Bacteria; phylum Pseudomonadota; class Alphaproteobacteria; order Rhodobacterales; family Rhodobacteraceae; genus Aliiroseovarius. Next base: position 88,113 of record NZ_JALPQG010000011.1, read on the forward strand.
TCGTGCTCAATCAGGGTCAGAAAATCGTCGCGGTGACGTTCAACACAGAACGGATCAGAAATGGCGATGCCAGCCAGCCCGCCCGCCGCCCGGCAGGCGCGCGCCATGGCGATGAATGCCTCTTTTCCCTTGTCTTTGTCGAACAGGTAGCCTTCCAGAAACACAATTTCAGCCGCCGCCGCGACGTCCGGGTCCACGTCATCCGACCCAAGTTCGGCCGAGATGCCCAGATAGGTGTTCATCGACCGTTCACCATCCGGCGACACGAAGATCATGGACCGCGAGGTCGGCAGCTCGCCTCCCGGCACGGGCGGGTTCACAAAGCGGGTGCCGTCCATCTCCATCGCGTCAGCGTAAAAGCGGCCCAGCGCATCATCATGCACGCGGCCGACAAATCCAGTGGGCAGGCCAAGCTTGCCGATCCCGGCCAGTGTATTGGCAACCGATCCGCCAGCAGCCTGCTTGCGTTCTTTCATGGCGCCATAAAGCACTTCAGCGCGGTTGCGTTCGACCAGCTGCATTATGCCTTTCTCGATCCCCATCATTTCAAGAAAGCTGTCGTCAGCCACAGTCAGCACGTCCACAACAGCGTTTCCGATGCCGACAACCTTGTACTTTTTCGTCATAAATTCTTGTCCTCAAAAGGGCAGAGATCGCGGATAATGCAGTTTGCGCACATTGGCTTGCGCGCCTTGCAGGTGTAACGCCCGTGCAGGATCAGCCAGTGATGGGCGTGGTGTTGATAATCAGCAGGTATGTTGTCTTCAATCGCACGTTCGACCGCGTTCACGTCTTTGCCCACGGCGATCCCAGTGCGATTGCCAACGCGAAAGATATGCGTGTCGACAGCCTGCGCAGGCACGCCCCACCACATATTCAAAACAACATTGGCGGTCTTGCGCCCGACGCCCGGCAGCGACTGCAGGGCGGCACGCGAGTTTGGGACTTCGCCGCCATATTCCTCAACAAGGATACGGCTAAGCTTGATGACATTCTTGGCCTTTTGGCGAAACAGACCGATGGTTTTGATGTACTCGGACAGCCCCTCTTCACCCAAAGCCAGCATCTTCTCGGGCGTATCCGCGATTTTGAATAGCTCGCGGGTGGCTTTGTTCACGCCGACATCGGTGGCTTGCGCAGACAAGGCCACCGCAACCACCAGCGTATAGGCGTTCACGTGTTCAAGTTCGCCTTTCGGTTCGGCCTCGGCCTCGTGAAAGCGGTCAAAGATCGCGCGGATCTGGTGATATCCCAGTTGCTTTACCATGCAATTTCTATGCCCGTTTCTGGGCGAAGCGACAAGCCGCCTATCCGCCATTTCTTACGGATGCGCAATTTCCGGGTCGCTTTGACCGGGCGATCTGCGCCATTCTGAGGCGACAGATGAAACGAGGCCACCATGACCATTCAACAAGACAGCTATCATTACAACGTGATCCGCCGCGCCATTGACGAGATTGACGCGGCTGGCGGCGAGCCGCTTTCGCTGGAAGCGCTTGCCGCAAAAATGGACATGTCGCCTGCACATTTCCAACGGGTTTTTTCGCGCTGGGTCGGCGTGTCGCCCAAACGGTATCAACAATTTCTGACGCTCGGCCACGCAAAGACGCTTTTGCAGGACCGTTTTTCGACGCTTGCGACAACCCATTCGGTTGGCTTGTCGGGTCAAGGGCGGCTGCATGATCTTTTCCTGAGGTGGGAGGCGATGAGCCCCGGTGCCTATGCAACAGGCGGCGAAGGCCTGACCATCCATTGGGGTTGGTTTGACAGCCCGTTCGGACCAGCATTGGTAATGGGAACGGATAGGGGCATCTGCGGGTTGGGCTTTGCTGCGGAAACAGGCGAGGTCGTCGCCATGACCGACCTGCAATCCCGCTGGCCCAACGCCACGTTCGTCGAAGACACAGCGATGCTGGCGCCATGGGTCAAACACGCTTTCGATGGTCGCGGTATGACGCCCCTTCACCTGATCGGCGCACCGTTTCAAATCAAAGTTTGGGAGGCATTGCTGACCATTCCATCGGGCCATGTCACCACTTATTCGCAGATCGCCGAAAAGATCGGATCGCCGCGCGCCGTTCGTGCCGTCGGCACTGCGGTTGGCCGCAACCCGGTCAGTTGGCTTATCCCGTGCCACCGCGCACTGCGCAAATCGGGCGCACTTGGCGGGTATCATTGGGGGCTTCCGGTCAAGCGCGCGCTGCTTGCTTGGGAAAGTGCAGAGATCGAACAGGCGGAAAGCGCCTGATTTCAGCCGCTAACCGCCAATTTCAGGGCTTGTTATTCGATATCAATGCGCGTTCATGTAAAGAAAACGCGAATGGCAAAACCTAGGAAAGCAGTATGCAATTGAAACACTCAGTATTAACGCTGGCCGTCGTGGCCGCTTTGGCAACCACAGCCTGCACATCGCCGACACAAAGCCCGACCAGCAACGTGGGGCCCCGCACGCAGAGCGGTGCCGCCATGGGCGCGATTGCGGGCGGCCTTTTGGGCGCAACGCGCAAGGGCGACGGCAAACTTGGCAAGGCAGCGGTTGGTGCCGTGATCGGCGGCATTGTTGGTGGCGCGATCGGCCAACAGCTTGATAAGCAAGCTGGCGATCTGCGCCAGTCGATCAATAATGATCGGGTCAGTATTGTGAACACCGGTAACGAGCTGATCGTGACGCTGCCGCAGGATATTCTGTTTGCGACGGACAGCGCACAGGTCGGTCCTGTCCTGCAAGACGATCTGCGCGCGGTTGCTCAAAACCTGCGCCAATATCCGAACTCTGTGATCGAAGTTGTCGGCCATACCGACAATGTCGGCGATGCAGACTATAACCTAGCGCTGTCGCGCCGTCGTGCCGCGTCTGTTGCGTCGGTCCTTCTTCGCAATGGCGTTCCGACATCGCGCGTCGTGACCATCGGTTATGGCGAAGACCGCCCTGTGTCGTCGAACCTGAATGCATCGGGCCGTCAGCAAAACCGCCGGGTCGAAATCATCATTCGTCCGATCCGCAACTGATCACCCAAACATCAACGTCAAAAGCCGGGCCTGTGCCCGGCTTTTTTCATTGAGGCAGCGCGTTGGATGTGGTCATATTATATGACCAATTCGCGCGAGACTCAGAATGCCCTTTAAAAAAATAGCTGCTGGCAAGCTTTCTCAATCCGTTGTCGAACAGATCGAACTGCTGATGTTGCGCGGCATATTGCGGCCGGGCGAACGGCTGCCTTCGGAACGGGACTTGTCCGAACGTATGGGCGTGTCGCGCCCATCGTTACGCGATGCGATTGCTGATTTGGAAGACAAGGGTCTTTTATCACGGCGTGCGGGCGCTGGCATCTATATCAGTGACAGTTTGGACAGCTCGTTCCCACCAGCGCTGACCGACCTCTTTTCGCGCCATGACGAAGCGGTCTACGACTTCATCTCGTTTCGCCGCGACATGGAAGGGCTGGCGGCCGAACGTGCGGCCAAGCTGGCATCTGACACCGATCTAAAGGTGATCGGCGCGCTGTTTCAAAAGATGGAGAAGGCGCCCGAGGGCCAAGGCGCCGATCTGGACAGCGACTTTCACATGGCGATCATCGAGGCCAGCCATAACGTGTTGATGGTTCACATGATGCGCGCCATGTATGATTTACTGAAACAAGGCGTCTTCTACAGTCGGCAGGTGGTGATCCAAATCACCAACACACGCGTGGACCTGTTAGAGCAGCACAGAGCCATCAATGATGCGCTTCAGGCCCGCGACCCCATCGGGGCCCGCGCCGCCGTCGAGGCGCATATGGACTTCGTTACGCAAGCTTACACAGACCTGCGCCGCGCCGAACGGAACGAAGAAGTCGCGCGCCAACGCCTGACCCATGAAAACGAACGGGCGTGATTTCAGATCGTTTGATAGCCCCTCAGAACAAAAAAACCCGACCTGACAGGCCGGGTTTTCTGAAATTCTTTGTGCTGGCAGCTTAGTGCAGCTTGGCTTCCACCGATTTGATCGCGTCATCAATCAGACTGTTACCTTCAGCGGCGGTCATCTGCTTGGCGATCACTTCGCGCGCTGCCGCGACAGCAACCTGCGCCGCCGTGTCGCGCACTTCTTTCACCGCAGCCGATTGGGCTGAGACGATCTGATCCTCGGCCGCAGCCAAACGGCGTGCAATCGACGCTTGCAGATCCTCCTTGGCAGCGACAGCCGCGTTGGCTGCCTCTTCCTTGGCATGGGCCACAATACGTTCAGCTTGCTGGGCGACTTCCTTCTGCTTGCGTTCGTATGACGCCAGAATGGTCTGGGCCTCTTCACGCAGGGCACGGGCTTCGTCGAGTTCGGACTTGATGCCCTCTGCACGGTTGTCCAACTGGGTGCCGAGCATCTTGTGGACACCCATGTAACCCAGAAAGGTCACGAACAGCAGGAAGGCCAGCGTCACAACCATGTTGGTGTTGGACAAATCAGTCCAGCCCGCATCACCCGCCGCAAAAGCCGGTGCAGCGACCATCAGGGAAAGAGGGGTAAGAACGAGTTTTTTCATCTGTCTCACCCTTTCATCCGCGAGGTCACCGCAGCGGTGACAGTTTTGGCATCGGTCTTATAACCAAAGGACGCAAGGATTTCCTTGGCTGCATCCTTGGCGACAGTTTTCACACTGTCGACAGCGCCGGCGCGAATTTCTGCAATCGCAGCTTCGCTTTCTGCGGCTTTGGCGGCGATTTCAGCGTCCGCCTTGGCAGCAGCCACATCAACGTCAGCCTGAATATCTGCACGGGCTTCAGCGACAATCTTGTTCGCTTCCGCTCGGGCTTCTGCCAAGGCTTTGTTATAAGCTTCTTCGGCTTCAACAGCCTTTTGCTTCAAATCTTCGGCTGCCGTCAGATCGTTGGTGATCGTGCCGCGACGTTCGGACAACACAGCCTCGATACGAGGCAGTGCGACCTTGGTCAGCACGAAATAGATCACGACCAGCGTCACCACGAGCCAGAAAATCTGGTTCCCGAAGGTCGAGAAATCCAGCTGCGGCATACCAGCGGCTTCTGCGCCACCATGTGCACCGTCCGCGGTCTGTTGCGTATTACTTGCCATGTCTTATCTCCCGGAACCGGATTACATCGGGCGGCGGATCAAACCCCCCGCCCGCGCGTAAGGATGGTTCAGGTCTTAGACAGCAAACATCAGCAGAAGAGCGACCAGGAACGAGAAGATGCCCAGTGCTTCTGCAAATGCGATACCGATGAACAGGGTCGCTGTTTGTGCGGCAGCTGCCGACGGGTTGCGCAGGGCACCGGCCAGGAAGTTACCAGCAACGTGGCCCACACCGATAGCGGCGGCACCAGAACCGATAGCTGCCAGACCTGCACCGATGAATTGACCCATTTGAGCGATATTGCCTTCCATTGTGATTTCTCCTTACGTTGGAATGCTTGAAATAGTTGGATGAGCGGGCTGCAACCGACTTAGTGCGACGGATGCAGGGCGTCTTTCAGATACACGCAGGTCAGGATCGTAAACACGTAGGCCTGAATGAAGGCCACCAGAACCTCCAGCGCATAGACGGCCGAGATGGCCAGGATTGGCAGGAAGCTGAACATGCCCAAGGCAGCAGCAAAGCCGGCAAACACTTTGATCACCGCGTGGCCAGCCATAACGTTACCAGCCAAACGAATGGAGTGGCTGACGGGGCGCACGAAGTACGAGATCAATTCGATAAGGGCCAAGACAGGGCGCAGCGCCAGCGGTGCTGCCGAAACCCAGAACAGGCCAAGGAACCCCATACCGTTTTTCACAAAACCCAGCACGGTCACAAAGACAAACACGATCAGCGCCAGAACAGCGGTGACTGCGATGTGGCTGGTGGGTGTAAAGCTTGTTGGGATCAGACCAAGGAAGTTGGCGAACAGGATAAACATGAACAGGGTCATGATGCCGGGGAAGTATTTGACGGCGTCTTTGCCAGCCACATCTTCGACCATTTTGTATACGAAGCCATAAAGCATCTCGGCGACCGATTGACCACGTGTAGGCACAATGGCGCGACCGCGCGAACCCACAACAAGAAGCAGAACGATGCCGACAATCGCCAAAACCATCCAAAGTGTTTGGTTGGTCGGTGTGAAAGTGCCCAAGTGGTCACCACCAAACAGTGGCTTAATTTCGAACTGATCCATTGGGTGGATCGCCAGACCGGGATTCTCTGGTGCGAAAATCAGGCCCGAGATAAGGACCAGCGCCAGCACAGCAAAGAAAGCGATCTTGATGATTGGGCCAGCGCCCTGTTTTTCGCTTTGGTCAGCCACGTCCGTTTCCCTCTTCTTCTGCAGGGGGCTGCGCGTTTTGCGCGTCCTCCGCTTTCTTCTGCATTTGGGCCGCTGTCGAAAGCATGACTTTCATGCCCGCCGCGAAACCCAACATTATGAACAGCACCATGAAAATCGGTTTGGTGCCAAAAAGCGCATCCAGCCCGTATCCGATGCCAAAGCCGATCAACAGACCGACGGTAAGCTCTATGACCATCTGCCAGGCAAACGATGCCTGATTGTAGGCCGCGTCACTGGTGTCGTCTTCTTTGACCTCACCCTTCGCCTGTTTCAGGCGCATCTCGAGCTCTTCAAGACGCTCGGGATCGGGTTTCTTGGACAAGGAATTGCCTCCGATGACAGTTGAGCCTTTGCTAAGGCCAAGGCCGCAGTGAGTCAACGGCGTTTAGCGCCAACAGAGCGACCTTTAAGTGCCTGTTTTAATGTTCTTTTCTGCGGCATAGCGTTTCCACCATGGTATCAACAACAGCCTTGGGCCGCCTTTCGCCCCCAAACCGTTCATTTAACCATTTGGTTGACGATTGGGGCGCTCAGACCTAACCCATAGGCATGGATACCCGCCTTGACCTTGCCTTTGCTGCCCTGTCCGACCCGACACGACGCGCCATTTTAACCATGCTTCTGGAAGATGACATGGCGGTCACTGACGTGGCCGAACCGTTCGAGATGTCGCTGGCCGCAATCTCCAAGCATCTGACGATCCTGTCACGGGCCGGATTGATCAGTCAGGAAAAGCGCGGGCGGGTCAAATGGTGCAAGTTGGAGCCCAACGCCCTGCGCGACGCCTCTGTCTGGATGCAGGGATTTGGGCAGTTCGAGCCGGTGAACCTTGACGCGTTCGAAAGGTTCCTTGAAGCCGAGTTGCGCGATTAGATGATCGCAGTCAGTGCAGCGACAGGCCCGGATCGGTCTTGACCCATTCACCCGCAGCGGCTTTCAGATGTGCAAGGACCGCCTGCACCTTGGTCGAGCGGTGAAGATCAACATGAGTGACCAGCCACAGGTGCGAAATCCATTCAGGCTGAGGCGGCATAACCTCGATCAACTCCGGAAGCGACCCCTGCATCGCAAAGCCCAATCCGGCGCCAGCGATGAGGGCTTCTCGCATGGAAACATCATCAGAGACCTGAAACAGGATGTTTTCAGCGGGAACCGTCTGCGCCAGCCATTTCATGAACGGCGCGCGCGGATTCTTGTCACTGGATCCGATAAAGCGATGGTCTTCCAGCGTGTCCGCACTCGGCATTCCGTATCTTTCGACATAGCTTGGGGAAGCATAGAGCCCGAAAGTCACGTCTAGAAACGCTTGAACGACGTTGTCAGGTTCTTGCGGGGCATTGCCTGCGCGAATGGCGACATGCGCTTCACCGTACTCCAACTTTAAAATTCTGGGTCCGGTCAGAAGCTGGACGCGCACGCCGGGGTGCAATGCCTGAAAGTCGGTCAAGACCGGCGCAAGCCGCGCAGAAAACCCGGGCAGCGCGGTGACGACCAGATCGCCCGACACATCGTCGCCCTGCCCCTTCAGGCGTCCTTCGAGCTGCGAGAACTGATCTTCCGTCACCTGCGCAATCCGCGCCAGATCAGCTCCCGCTTCGGTAGGTGTATAGCCGCGCGCATGACGTTGAAACAGTTTCACACCAAGCCGGGCTTCCAGCGCATCAATGTGGCGAATAACGGTTGCATGATGAATGCCCAGCGTCTCCGCCGCGCCGCTGACCGTGCTTGCGCGGGCGACGTGATAAGCCGTTCGTATCTCGTCCCAATGGTTCATTCGGTCTTTCTGTGCGTTTTCCAACAGATACTGTTAATTTGCGCAGATTGCGTTTATTTTTGCAAGAACGCATATCTGGTGCAACGCAGAAATGGAGCACCAAATGACACATATCCTTCGCATCGACAGTTCAGCACGGACAGAGGGTTCAATCTCGCGCGGACTGGCAGACAAAGTGGTTGCCAAACACCCGGATGCCACCGTGATCAGCCGGGATTTGGCGGATGGCATTCCCCATCTGGACGCGGCATGGACCAAAGCGACATTCACTCCGGTGGACGCCCGGAGCGTTGATGACAACGCCGCACTGGCTTTGTCAGACGAGATTGTCGCCGAAGTTCAGGCGGCAGACCTTATTGTTATTTCAGCCGCAACTTACAACTTCTCGATCCCGTCGACGCTGAAAGCCTGGATTGATCAGCTTGCGCGCGCAGGTGTCACATTCCGGTATGGTGAGGACGGAACCCCCGAAGGCCTTCTGACTGGTAAGCGCGTCATCGTCGTGACAGCGTCAGGTGGCACACCCATCGGAGCGCCGCACGACTTTGTTTCACCATATCTGACATTCATCCTTAATTTTATGGGGATTTCGGATATTGAGTTCATCTCGGCCACGGGCGCCGATGGCATTGCATCTGCCGATGCGAGCATCGAAGAGCTGGCGGCTTGACGGGGTTTCGGGGTGTTGTAACAGCGCCCCGAACGCTCCTTGATCCTATCTGATCAAAATCGCCCGGAAGTCGTTCACATTGGTCCCCGTTGGTCCGGGTGCGAACAGATCGCCCAGCGCATCAAACGCGCCCCAAGCATCATTTTGCGACAGCAACGCCATCGGATCATAGCCCAGCGCGCGCAATCGGCTGGCAGACCTGCCGTCCGCAAACGCCCCGGCGTTATCCTCGGACCCGTCAATTCCGTCGGTATCAGCTGCCATGGCTGTAAAACCCTCAAAGCCGTCGCAAGTGATCGCCAAGGACAGCAGGAATTCCGTGTTTCGACCGCCGCGGCCAGAACCTTTCAGCGTCACCGTCGTCTCGCCACCAGACAGGATAACGCAAGGGGCACGGAAGGGGCGGTTCTGGGTCAGAACCTCGCGCGTGATAGCGCCGTGCATCCGGGCAACTTCACGCGCCTCGCCCTCAATCGCGTCAGACAGAATGACGGCGGGCACACCCAGTGCCTTGGCCCGGGCCGCCGCCGCTTCAATACTTAACCGGGCTGAAGCGATCACCTGCACCTGATTGCGCGCAAACACTGGGTCGTCCGGGGAAGGCGCGGGATGTGCGCGAATGTGGTCGATGATATGTGCTGGCAGGTCGATATTCCATGCCGTGATTGCGGCCAGCGCCTGCGCCTGATCCGCCTCGTCCGGGACCGTCGGTCCAGATGCGACCTGCGACGGCGCATCGCCGGGCACATCTGACACGATCAAGGTGACGAGCTTGGCAGGAAACGCAGCCTGCGCCAAACGCCCGCCCTTGATCCGCGAGACATGCTTGCGGATCGCATTCATTACCGAAATCGGCGCACCCGACGCCAAAAGGGCATCGTTCAATCGCTGCTCATCGGCAAGGGTCAGACCATCGGGTGGCGCTGGCAGCAAGGCCGAGCCGCCACCTGTCACCAACGCTATAACAAGGTCGTCTTCACCAAGCCCGCTAACCGCCTTGATCAAAGCGTCCGACGCAGTCAGCCCCGCCGCGTCCGGCACGGGATGTGCGGCTTCCAATACCCGTATGTGCTGGCAAGCAGCGCCATAGCCATAGCGCGTCACCACGACCCCCTCGACGGGGTCGCCCCACAACTTCTCGAACGCCGCCGCCAATTGCGCAGCCCCCTTGCCCGCGCCAACCACCACGGTCCGGCCCTTTGGTATTTCGGGAAGGTGCCCCTTCAGAACCGACTTGGCATCGGCTGCTGAAACGGCGGTATCAAACAGGTCGGTGAGGAAGGCTTGGTCAGAACGATTGATCATGGGCCGAGCATAAAGACCGCAGCGCATCAGGCAAGCAAACGGTTGCCTGTCAGCGTGATCGAAGATGATGTCCAGAGATGGTGCGGTCGGTGGGACTCGAACCCACACGAGTGTTACCTCACAGCGACCTCAACGCTGCGCGTCTACCAATTCCGCCACGACCGCAAGCCTAGGCTAGGTGACGCGCTTCATAGCGAAGGGGTTTGGGGAAGTGAAGTCAAAAAACGTCCGCCAGAAATAATTCGGGATGCTTTTTGACAAAGCGGAACAGCGGTGCCAAATGAAGCATATGAAAGCCCTGCCAGATATGCCCGCCGTCACGTGGGAGACCGCCGAGACACTGATCGACTACGAAGCCGCAGTTGCCCGGATGGAAGCCCATGTCGATGCAATGGCACGTGGTGAGGCGGGCGAGATGATATGGCTGCTGGAACACCCGCCCCTGTATACCGCCGGCACGTCTGCTGATCCGAAGGATCTGGTCGCGCCGGACAGGTTTCCTGTCCACACCTCCAAACGCGGGGGGCAGTATACCTATCACGGTCCCGGCCAGCGGGTGGCTTATGTGATGCTGGACGTAGGCAAACGCGGGCGTGACGTGCGCGCCTTTGTGGCAGCGCTGGAAGAATGGGTCATCCGCACCCTTGCCGAATTCAACGTCACCGGCGAACGACGTGATGGGCGCGTTGGCGTCTGGGTGGTGCGCGATGACAAACCCCTGACGGCCCTGGGCCAATCACCTGAAGACAAAATCGCCGCCATCGGCGTGCGTCTGCGCAAATGGGTCAGCTTCCACGGCATCTCGATCAACGTCGAACCAGAGTTGGAGCATTTCTCGGGCATCGTGCCCTGCGGGATTTCCGAACACGGGGTAACAAGCTTAGTTGATCTTGGATTACCTGTCACAATGGACGATGTGGACAATGCGCTGCGCCGGTGCTTTGATGAGGTCTTCGGCCCACTCGGCGAAATATAGCCTGCGTGGCCCAACATGGTCCCTGCGACAGCACGTCGTCTCAAAATCGGGTTGTATTTGCTGCAGGGTCCGCGCGACAATGACGCACAACGCGTGAACAGATCTAGCATGAGGACTAATATGAAGACGATTCTTTCTTCCGCCGCCATGATCCTTGCCCTTTCGGGCACAGCCTTCGCAGAAGGCGATGTCGCCAAAGGCGAAAAGGACTTCAAAAAATGTAAAGCCTGCCACGCTATCATTGATGCCGATGGCGAAGCCCTGTTCAAAGGTGGCAAAACCGGCCCGAACCTCCACGGCATTCTCGGCCGCACCGCCGGCACGGTTGAAGGCTTCAAATATGGCGATTCGATCATTGCCGCAGGTGAAGCTGGTCTGGTTTGGACTGAAGAGCTGCTGATGGAATACATCAAAGATCCCAAAGCGTTCCTGAAAGAGCAGACTGGCGACGATAAAGCCAAGTCGAAGATGACCTTCAAATGGGGCAAGCCCGAAGATCTGGTGGCGTTCCTTGCGACCTTCTCGCCCGAGATGCCCGCCGAAGGCGAAGCTGCCGAAGGTGAGGCCGCTGAAGGTGAAGCAGCCGAGGGCGAAGCCGCTGAAGGCGATTCGGCCACAACCAACTAAACAGATGCGGCCAGATGGCCGGTTTCGCTGACCAACATCGCGCCCCGCCCGGTAAAACCCGGTGCGGGGCGCATTTTTTTGCCCTTTGCGACGATTGCGACGTTGCCCGACCCCGCCCCGCATATTACACACGTTAAAAAGCCGGGTGGAGTGACTCTCCGCTCTGGTCACGTTAACCCCAAAGGGAGGGAAGCATGGCGGACGCAGCCATTCACGACCATGACCACCACGACGAACGCGGGTTTTTTACCCGGTGGTTTATGTCGACCAACCACAAAGATATCGGGATTCTGTATTTGTTCCTGGCCGGTTTGACCGGTTTTATCTCGGTTTCTTTCACCGTTTATATGCGGCTCGAGCTTATGGACCCCGGCGTTCAGTACATGTGCCTTGAAGGCGCGCGCTTCATCGCCGATGCGTCAGCAGAATGTACGCCGAACGGGCATCTGTGGAACGTGATGATCACCTATCATGGCGTCCTGATGATGTTCTTCGTGGTCATCCCCGCCCTGTTTGGTGGATTTGGCAACTATTTCATGCCGTTGCAAATTGGTGCGCCGGACATGTCTTTCCCACGGATGAACAACCTGTCGTTCTGGCTCTATGCAACGGGTGTGGCACTTGGCGTGGCTTCGTTGTTTGCGCCGGGTGGCAATGACCAGCTTGGGTCGGGCGTTGGCTGGGTTCTGTATCCTCCGCTGTCCACGACCGAAGGCGGCTATTCGATGGACCTCGCGATCTTCGCGGTGCACGTATCTGGTGCCTCGTCGATCCTTGGGGCGATCAACATCATCACCACCTTCCTGAACATGCGTGCGCCCGGCATGACCCTGTTCAAGGTGCCGCTGTTTGCGTGGTCGATCTTTGTGACCGCGTGGCTGATCCTGCTGTCGCTGCCGGTTCTGGCAGGCGCCATCACCATGCTGCTGATCGACCGTAACTTTGGCGGGACATTCTTTGATCCGTCCGGCGGCGGCGACCCGATCCTGTATCAGCACATCCTGTGGTTCTTCGGACACCCGGAAGTGTATATCGTGATCCTGCCCGGCTTCGGCCTGATCAGCCACGTGATTGGCACCTTCGCACGCAAACCGATCTTCGGCTATGTGCCGATGGTTTGGGCGCTGATCGCCATCGGCGTGATCGGCTTCGTTGTGTGGGCACACCACATGTATACGGTTGGTATGTCGCTGACCCAGCAATCCTATTTCATGCTGGCAACCATGGTTATTGCGGTGCCGACGGGGATCAAGATCTTCTCGTGGATTGCGACGCTTTGGGGCGGCTCGATCGAGTTCAAGACACCTATGCTGTTTGCGATGGGCTTCCTGTTCCTGTTCACCGTTGGTGGTGTAACCGGCGTGGTTCTGTCGCAGGCTGGCGTGGATCGTTTGTATCATGACACCTATTATGTTGTGGCGCACTTCCATTATGTCATGTCGATTGGGGCCGTGATGTGTATCTTTGCGGGCGTCTATTACTGGATCGGCAAAATGTCCGGTCGCCAGTATCCCGAGCTTGCAGGCAAGATCCACTTCTGGACTTTCTTCGTCGGCGTGAACCTAACCTTCTTCCCGCAACACTTCCTGGGCCGCCAAGGCATGCCGCGTCGTTACATCGACTATCCGGAAGCGTTCGCATACTGGAACAAGATCAGCTCATACGGTGCGTTCCTGTCTTTCGCATCATTCGTGTTCTTCATCGGCATCGTGTTCTACACGCTGTTCAAGGGCAAACGTGTGACCGAGAATAACTATTGGAACGAATATGCGGACACGCTGGAATGGACCCTGCCCAGCCCACCGCCAGAGCACACCTTTGAAATCCTGCCCAAGCAGGAAGAATGGGACAAAGGTCATTCGCACTAAGCGGACCTGATAAACAAAGAAGGCCCGGACAATTGTCCGGGCCTTTTGCATTCGGGGACGCCAGCTGCAATCATATTGTCACTGAGCTGGCAATTCCAGCTGGAACCGCGCTTTGCCCCATCCGTCAACGCTGGTGCGGGCCCTGATCCAGATTGCTTCGGTCCCATTTGGTAGCGAGACGCCGGGCAGGCTGCGGATGAAGGGCTGTTCATTGGCGTGCGGGTGCTGCAATACGCGCGTTCCCAGCGTATCGCCAGCGTCGTTTTCAACCCGCCAGCCATCTGCGTAATCGTCCCAACCCGTTTCTTCGTGCGCAAGCGTGACTGAAATGCTCCATCCCGCGCCCGACGGTGTCGCGGTCGCACCCACAATCTCGGCCTCATGGGCAAAGGCTGGTGAGGTGGCGCAAAGCAGGCCAAGCCAGAGGTATCGCATCAGTCGCTCCATTATTCGGTTTTGGTCATTGTGCAGCGCGCGCATCCCTTTCGCCAATCACGTCTCAGCGAGTGCAGGTCGATGCAAGCCCCATGGTACGTGGCGCGCCACTTTCTGCTTGCCTCCCACTGTCGCTGCGGTTTTTCTAAGGCCTCCTGCTAACGATGGAACCGCGCACCAATGCCTTACGAATGGATGCCTAATGATGGCTCAGACGCACCGAAAGCAGAGCTGCACCTCTGGCCTTTCCGCTCTCTACCCCGGCGCGGTTTCGTTTGGGTCATGGGGCTGGGCTTCACGCTGATGCTTATCCCGTTGCTGGCCCTGCTGGGGACGGCCACCCTGTGGTGGCTTCTTCCCTTCGCGCTGGGGGCGATGGGCGCGTTGTGGTTTTTCATCGAGAAAAGCTACAAGGACGGTGAAATCCTTGAGGAACTTGTGATCTGGTCCGACCGGATGACCCTGACCCGCCACGGCCCGCGTGGCGGCGAACAGCGTTGGGACGCCGACCCCTATTGGGTCACGGTCGAAATGCACAAGAAATGCGGCCCTGTGCCCAACTATGTTACGCTGAGGGGCAACGGCCGCGAGGTCGAAATCGGCGCGTTCCTGTCGGAAGCTGAGCGACCGAAATTGTATGAGGAATTGCGCGAGGCGCTTCTGCGGGTGAAGTCAATTGATTGAACGGCGGACGGTATCGTTCGCTATGGTCAGAGTGGCTTCTCATAATACTTTATCAAATGATCAAGATACGGCGTGTCCTGATGGTAAGGCGCGCATTCCTTGAAGCCCAACTTTTCGTAAAGGCCTGATGCCTCGACAAGGGCGCGCCCGGTATCAAGACGAATGGTGGTATGGCCGTCTTTCCGAGCCTGCTCCATAAGCGCCAAGGTCAACGCTTTGCCCGCCCCAAGCCCACGTGCATCTTCAGTGACAAAAACACGCTGGATTTCGGCAACCTCTTCACCCAGTGCGCGCATCATTCCGCACCCAACGGGCTTTCCTTCATGACTGGCGATAAGCAGGTCGCCGTTCGGTCGCGCATGAATCGTGGCGAAGTTTTCGACCAGATCGTCAATCTTGTCGGGGTCGTATTTCTGTCTAATATTTTCCCGCTCTTGCGGAGATCTATCGAACAGAAATTCGATATATCCAAGAAACAAAGACCCAACTATGGGCGTATCTTTTGGGAAAACTGCTCGTTCAATTATCAGCATGGCATAACGGCTTCGTCTGGGGCTATGCGCCTACCATACCCGCATTGCCTGTTTGTGTCCTGTCTGAACAGCGAAGATGTGAACGGGCCTGCCAGTGCTGAACCCTAAAGCCCAGACCATGCGAAGCCAAGTGTGTCGCAGCCTGCGACGATGTAACATGCTGTATGGGTGGGAGGAGAGGCCCGCAGGCCTTACCCCAATTTCCCCTTCACCATCGGGCCAACCTTACCGAAATCCATTCGCCCGGTGAACTTGGCCTTTAGCGCGCCCATGACCTTGCCCATATCGCGGATGCTTTCGGCACCAACATCGCTGATCGCCGCGGCGACGGCGGCATCGGTTTCTTCATCAGACAATTGCTTGGGCAGGAAATCTTCGATCACCGTAATCTCGGACAACTCCTTTTCGGCCAGTTCCAACCGCCCACCTTCTTCATAAGCGCGCGCGCTTTCCTGACGTTGCTTCACCATCTTGCCGAGGATCGCCAGGACATCGGCGTCTGTCACCTCGACCTCTTCGCCCGTGCCGCGCATGGCGATGTCGCGGTCCTTGATGGCGGCGCTGATCAAGCGAAGCGTCGACAGGCGCGTCGCATCCTTGTTTTTCATGGCCGTTTTCAGGGCATCATTCACCCGGCTGCGCATGTCCATGGATCCATCCATTTGCTGTGACCTTTACGAAGCTCGCAACTTATCGAAAAGCGGTGTTGCATTCAACCGGGGGGCAGCAGCCTTAACATATTGAAAAGTAACGATATGTAAAAATGGGCAAACGGCGTGTTGCCGCTTGAGCCACCTCTTGACCCCAAGGGCCAGCGCCACTAGTTTCACGACGATTTGTCGATCGGGAGTCGCCACATGTCCGCTGCCACCGCCCAAGCCTCAGAAGCTGCAAAACCCACCGCCTGTCTGGCTCTTGCCGACGGGACCATATTCTATGGTCACGGGTTTGGCACGACTGGCACGACCACCGCCGAGTTGTGTTTCAACACCGCCATGACGGGGTATCAAGAAATCATGACCGACCCGTCTTACGCAGGTCAGGTCGTCACGTTCACTTTTCCACACATCGGCAATGTCGGTGTGAACCCGGAAGATGACGAAACCGGTGATCCGGTCGCCGCCGGTATGGTGGTGAAATGGGACCCGACCGAGCCATCAAACTGGCGTGCGACCGAAAACCTGGTCGATTGGCTGGCCAAGCGCGGTCGGATCGGGATCGGAGGCATTGATACCCGCCGCCTGACCCGCGCGATCCGCCAACAAGGTGCGCCGCATGTTGCCATCGCCCATGATCCCGAAGGAAACTTCGACATCGAAGCGTTGATCGCCGCAGCCCGCGCCTTTTGCGGGCTTGAGGGGCTGGATCTGGCGAAGGAGGTCACCTGCGCCCAAAGCTACAAATGGGACGAAATGCGGTGGGCATGGCCTGATGGCTATCCCAAGCAGGAAAACCCGCGTCACAAAGTGGTAGCGCTCGATTTCGGGGCGAAACGCAACATCCTGCGCTGCCTTGCATCGGCTGGCTGCGACGTTACCGTTCTGCCCGCAACCGCCACTGCGGACGAGGTGCTGGCGCACAACCCGGATGGAGTTTTTCTGTCCAATGGCCCCGGCGATCCGGCGGCCACTGGCGCATATGCCGTGCCAATGATCAAGACGATCCTTGATACAACCGACCTGCCGGTTTTTGGAATTTGCCTTGGCCACCAGATGCTTGCGCTGGCCCTTGGCGCGCGCACGATCAAGATGAACCACGGCCATCACGGCGCAAACCATCCGGTTAAAGACTATGATACCGGCAAGGTTGAAATCACGTCGATGAACCATGGCTTCGCGGTGGATGCGGACAGCCTGCCCAAAGGCGTGGTTGAAACCCACGTGTCCCTGTTCGACGGCTCGAACTGCGGGTTGCGCATGGAAAACCGTCCGGTCTTTTCGGTTCAATATCACCCCGAAGCCAGCCCGGGTCCGATGGACAGCTATTATCTGTTTGAACGGTTCGCCGAGGCGATGGACGGGCGCGGCTAACACCGTCTCAAATCTGCACAAATTTGGCACGAAAAAACTTTAGTTAACCCGCTGTTAACCAAAGGCTCTTCATGCTCGTTTGGACCAATAATCCGAAGAGCATACAGATGCCCGCCGCCAACCTGCGCCTTGTCCCGTCCGATGCCCTGCCTTCGCGCGGGTCGGCAAGGCGCGAGGCACCGCCGCGACATGACCGCAAGCCACTAGGTCAGATTCTGGTCGAGATGGGCGCGCTAAGTTCCGAAAACCTGGCCATGGCCGTGTCGCTTCAAATGCGCGAGGATGCACGGTTTGGCGACATCCTTCTGACAAATGGCTGGGTCCGTCAGGCCGATCTCTATGCCGGGCTGGCGCAGCAATATGGGTGCCAGATCGCCGATTTGCAGCATGAACCGCCGGACGTCCGGTTGATTGATCGGTTAGGTGCCGCGTTCTGCATTCGCAATGGCATCGTGCCATGGAAGCATGTCGGCGGCGCAACCGTCATTATCTGTTCGCGTCCCGATGAATTCCGCCGAATGCAGGGTGCGTTTCCGGCCGATTGGGGGCGTTGTTGTCTGGCCATCGCACCAGAAAGTGATATCCAAACTGCGCTTGTGGCGATGCGACACCGATCATTGGCCCTTCACGCCGAAACCCATGTGTCCGAGGCTGAAAGCTGTCGCGGGTGGCGCACGGGTTCTGTCGCGCGCTTCGCGGCCGCGCTGGTCATTGGCCTGTGTGCTTTGTTCATCGTCTCCTCTTTCGCGGGTTTCGTCGCGCTTGTCGCCTGGGCGGTGCTCACATTGCTCTTGAATTCAACCCTCAAAGCCCTCGCGGCTATCCAGTATTGGCGTCAGGGTCGTACGCCACTATCCGAGAACGCCGCGCCGAAACACGAACGTGGGTTCCTGAAATTGCCCACGGTCTCCATCCTCGTGCCGCTTTACAAAGAACGCGAGATCGCCGGACGCTTGGTGAAACGATTGGCACGCCTGTCCTATCCGAGAGAATTGTTGGACGTGTGTCTGGTGGTTGAAGAAGACGACACCATGACGCAAGAAACGCTCGCGAAGTCTGATTTGCCACGCTGGATGCGTCAGATCGTCGTGCCGCGCGGGGTGGTCAAAACAAAACCGCGCGCGATGAATTTTGCTTTGGATTTCTGTCGCGGGTCAGTGATCGGTGTCTATGACGCCGAAGACGCCCCCGCGCCCGATCAGATCCACAAAATCGTGCGAAGGTTCGCCGAACGCGAGGCTGAGGTGGCCTGTTTGCAAGGCAAGCTGGATTTCTACAACGCCCGCACCAACTGGTTAAGCCGTTGTTTTACCGTCGAATACGCCACGTGGTGGGGCATCGTCTTGCCGGGAGTAGAGCGCGCTGGTTTTGCCATTCCGCTGGGTGGCACGACTCTGTTTTTCCGCCGTGAAGTGCTTGAGGCACTGGGGCGCTGGGACGCCCATAACGTCACCGAAGACGCCGATCTGGGCATAAGGCTGGCGCGGCATGGCTATCGCACCGAACTGGTCGACACCGTCACTGAAGAAGAGGCAAACTGCCGTGTCTGGCCGTGGATCAAGCAGCGGTCACGCTGGATCAAGGGCTATGCCATGACATATGGCGTACATATGCGCCAACCGCGCCAGCTGTTGCGCGACTTGGGATGGTGGAAATTTCTGGGCTTTCAGATCCTGTTTCTGGGCAGCTTGTCGCAATTTCTACTAGCGCCGATCCTGTGGACCTTCTGGGCGTTTCCGCTGGGCCTACCGCATCCGTTGCGCGGCGTCATGCCTAACGAGCTTCTGATCATCCTTGGCACAGTTTTCATGGCGACCGAACTTTTGACAATCACTGTTGGCATCCAAGCGGTCAGCAACGCAAAACTTCGCTGGTTGCGCTTTTGGGTGCCAACGCTGCATTTATATTACCCGCTGGCATCACTTGCTGCGATGAAAGGCTTTGTCGAGATCGTGACCAAGCCCTTTTATTGGGACAAGACGCAGCACGGGAAATTCGATGACGATGACCCGGAGGTGGTTATTTCCCCGCCATTGAATCCAGTTTGATGCGTGTCTCAAACGCTTGCGAGATGTGGGCTTTCAGGGCTGCCTGAGCCGCGGCCTGATCGCGCGCCTCTATCGCAGCGACAATGGCGTCATGCTCCGCAATCGCCTTCTCACTGCGACCCTCTGCCGCCAACGACGTGGTTGCCAAAAGCGCCATTGTGCGATGCACAAGATCCAGTTGTTGCACCAGATAGCGGTTATGGGACGCCAGATGCAGCTGCTTGTGGAAACGGCGGTTGGACCGGGACAGGGCCGCTGGATCGGACAGGCGGGCTCGATCGTCCTCGACCATTTCGCGTAAAACGCGGATTTCTTCGGGGGTTGCATGTTGAGCGGCCAGCGATGCGGCCAGCCCTTCAAGTGCTGATCGCACAACATAAAGTTCTGCCAGTTGATTATGGCTCAGCGACGCGACGATCAAACTGCGTCCGTCGCGCGTCAGCAGCGATTGCGTTTCCAGTCGCTGCAATGCCTCGCGGATGGGGGTGCGTGAGACGCCGAACCGGTCAGCCAGTTCACTTTCCACCAGCCTGTCACCGGGCTTGTAGGTGCCCATATCAATCGCGTCGAGGATCAACTCGTATGCGTCTTTCTGTCCCTGTTTGACCTCGGCCACGGTGTCCTCATCTATGGTTCGGGTATCAATTCGCCAACCTAATCATGCAAGCCTGTTTAACGCAAACACGAACCCGGCAACAGACTGTCGCAGGGCGTCAGATTTCCCCCCACCCCCTTTCCCCCACCTGCCAACAAGAGTAGCCTCACGCCATGGTGACCGATCACTTTTCTCATGTTAGCGCCTGGGTCTTTGACCTGGACAACACGCTATATCCGCCCCACGCGCGTCTGTTCGATCAGATCGAGATCCGCATGACCAACTGGGTGATGCAAGCGCTTGGCGTGGATCGCCACCAAGCCGACCACCTGCGTCAGCATTACTGGCATACCTACGGCACCACACTTGCCGGTTTGATGCGCGAACACGGGGTCGATCCGGCCCCTTATCTGCACGATGTGCATGACATCTCGATGGAGCACCTTGAGGTCGATCCAGCACTCGCTCAACATATCCGCTCACTGCCCGGTCGCAAGATCGTCTACACCAACGGATCGGCCCCCTATGCCGAACGGGTGCTGGCGGCACGCGGATTGGCAGGATTATTCGACGCCGTCTATGGCGTGGAACACGCGGATTTTCACCCAAAGCCCGACCGCGCCGCGTTCGACAAGGTCTTTGCGCGCGATGGCCTGACCCCCGAGGTTGCGGCGATGTTCGAAGACGATCCCCGCAACCTGGCGGTACCGCACGCGCTGGGAATGCGCACCGTTCATGTCGCGCCAGACCCCGAACCTGCGGGCCATATCCACCATCACACAGACGACCTGACAGCATTTCTGCGCCAACTTGTTGACGCCGCCTGCCCAGACACGAAAGAATGACCCATGACGGACCACTCTGCTGATATCTTCATCTCGGGCGGCGGTATCGCCGGTCAGGTCACCGCCGCAGCCTTCGCTGAAGCGGGGTTTAGCGTCGTCATGGCTGACCCGTTTACCCCGGTTGTAAGCGCGGATGACAGTAAGTCTGATCTGCGCTCGACCGCATTCTTACAACCGGCGCGCCAGCTTTTTGACCGGATCGGATTGTGGCCGCTGCTGGAACCTCACGCGAAACCGCTGGACCAATTGGCAGTCATTGACACCACGGGCTGGCCGCCTGTGATCCGCGACCGCCGGGTATTTCAATCTGATGATATGGGCGACGAACCGTTCGGCTGGAACCTGATGAACTGGGTCGTGCGTCGTGAAATCTGGAACTATCTACAACAACAACCGCAGATCACGACGTTGTATGGATCGGGTTTCCGGTCCCTCGTCCAACGCACGGGCGAGGTCATCGTGACGCTTACCAACGGCGACAAGGTTCGGGCGCGAATGGGGATTGCGGCTGACGGCAAGTTCTCGCCCCTGCGCGAGGCTGTTGGGATCACGGTTTCCACCACCCGCTATGGTCAGAAATCGCTGGCCTTCACGGTCACCCATGACCTACCACACGACAATATCTCGACCGAGATTTATAACGAAGGTGGCCCTTTCACCATCGTGCCTTTGCCCGATATTGACGGCCAAAACGCCTCGGCCATTGTGTGGATGAACAAGGGGCCGCGCGCGATTGAGTTGATGAACATGCCAGTTGCAGAGTTTGAGGAGGTGATGTTCGCCCGCTCAACCGGTCTGCTTGGGCGGATGCGTCTTCAAGGCAACCGCTCGGTCTGGCCGATCATCACGCAAACCGCCGACCAACTGACTTCGGGCCGTGTGGCGGTGGTGGCGGAAGCGGCCCACGCGCTGCCGCCGATCGGTGCGCAAGGGCTCAACACCTCGCTCAATGACGTGATCGCGTTGTTGGAACTGGCAGAAGCAGCCCCCGGCACATTGGGCGACCCAGATATGATGCAAGCCTATGGGAAGGCCCGCACCAGCGACATCGCGCGGCGCGCCCGTGTGATTGACCTGTTCAACCGCGTGACCCGTTCAGGCGATGGCGTGTTGCAGGCCGTGCGGCTGATGGGTTTAAAAGCGGTGCACGACGTGGCCCCGATGCGCAAACGCGTGATGCGTGCAGGTTTGGGACCAAGCTGATCTTACTGCGACATGCCGACGCAATGCCGGTTTGTCGCATGTCACTTTCTGCAGTTGCAAAGGATACCCCTTGCGACGCAGCGAACAAGGAGAAACACACGATGGCTACTCAACAGACCTCAGAAGAGAAAGCCGCCGAAGCCCGCGCGGAAAAAATCACATTCATGATTTTTGGCGCGATCGTGTTGGCATTGGTGCTGGGTTTCCTGACGATGGGAATTACCGGTGTGGGCTTGGTGGGGCTAGCGACCGTCCCGGTGATCTATGTTTTGCTGGTCTTGATGGCCGGCGGCAAAGCCTGACCCAGCCTGTCAAAGACGGCGCGCAGGGTATCCCCGCGCGCCTTCTGATCAAAGCACTTTCGACAGAACGGCATCCAGACGCGCGACACTAGCGTCCACATCATACAGCTTGTCAAGGCCGAACAGCCCCAGCCGGAAGCTGGAATAATCACCCCCTTCGTCGCACATCAGCGGCACACCGGCGGCGATTTGAACCCCTTCGGCCGCAAAGGGCTTGCCCGCCTTGATGTCCGGGTCGGACGTATAGGCCACAACGACCCCTGGTGCCGTGAACCCATCCGCTGCGACGGATTTCACGCCTTTCGACGCCAGCAATTCGCGCACCCGGCGGCCTTGATCCCATTGCGCATCCTTGAGCTTGTCAAAGCCGTATTCCTTGGTCTCCAGCATTGTGTCGCGGAAGGCGCGCAGGGCATCAGTGGGCATCGTCGCGTGGTAGGCATGGCCGCCTGCCTCGTAGGTTTCCATGATGGACAGCCATTTGCCCAGATCAACGGCGAACGAGGTCGAGGTGGCCGCCTTTGCCAGATCGCGCGTTGTCTCATTCATCATGACCAGCCCGGCAGACGGCTGCGCCGACCACCCTTTTTGCGGGGCCGAGATCAGCACATCGACGCCGGTCGCCTTCATGTCGACCCACGCACAGCCAGACGCGATGCAATCCAGCACGAAGATGCCGCCTACTGCATGCACGGCGTCCGCGACGGCTTTCAGGTAGTCATCCGGTAAGATCATACCGCTTGCGGTTTCCACATGCGGGGCAAAGACGACGTCGGGACGTTCCTCTTTGATACGTGCGACAACCTCGTCAATCGGGGCGGGGGCGAAGGGGGCATCAGGCGCATTGCCGACGCGGCGAGCCTTCATCACGGTTTCGTCTGACGGGATCGCGCCCATCTCGAAAATCTGGCTCCAGCGGAAGGAAAAGAAGCCGTTGCGGATAACCATCGCACGCTTGCCGGTGGCAAACTGGCGCGCGACGGCTTCCATCGCGTAGGTGCCGCCACCGGGCACAATCGCCACGGCGTCTGCGTTATAGACCTCTTTCAGCGTCGCCGAGATGTCGTTCATCACGCCCTGAAAGGCGGTCGACATGTGATTCAGCGACCGGTCAGTGAATACCACCGAAAATTCCAGCATTCCATCCGGGTCGATATCAGGCAAAAGGGCTTTCATGGCAGGCTCCGTTCAATGGTTCCACTTTGGATGCAGCGTGGCCTAAATCTGTTCGGTTTGGAAGGCGTCAAATCGGACCCATGCGGCGTTCTTCGGACAAAAGCACATTGGCCTCGACATCCCCCACACCGGGAAGCGTCATGATCCGGCGTCTGAGCACCCGTTCGAAATCGGCAATGTCGCGGGCCACCACACGCAGGCGGTAATCATACATGCCAAGCACATGTTCGACGGTCTGCACTTCGGGGATGGCACATACGGCGCGTTCGAAATCCTCAAGGCTAACGCGGCCCTTGGTGGCCAGTTTGATGCCCAGAAAGACCGCCACCCCAAAGCCCAATGCCTCGCGGTCCAAGTCCAAGCGCCGCCCAGCAATAACCCCGTGATCGGTCAACCGCTTGATACGGCGCCATGTCGCGGGTTGGCTAAGCCCAACATCACGCCCCAACGCGCCTGCCGATTGCGTGGCGTCCTCAGACAAAGCCCGCAAAAGGGCGCGATCGATGTCATCAAGGTCGATCATAGCGGCAAAGCCTCGTCTGATTTGATCCGGGCCACGTGCATCAGGGCTTCGATATCGGCGATGTGCGGCAGGGCGAGCAGTTGATCGCGATAGATCGCCTGATAATGCGCCATGTCACGCGCGATGACGGATAGCCGCACATCGACGCGGCCAAGGAAGGTCTGGATTTCGATCACCTCACGTATGTCGCGCGCGGCAGTGATGAAATCATCGAAGGCCCGCGATTGGGTCTTATCAAGGGTGATGCGCAGGCTGACCTCAACCGAGTAGCCCAAGGCGCGCCAGTTGATGACGGCGCGCGGGCCGCGCAGGATGTTCTGGTCGCGCAATCGTTCAATCCGACGCGTCAGGCGCGCTGTGGACATGCCGGTAAGGCTTGCCAAGTCTGGCACGGCCATCATCGGATCGGCCTGCATCTGTCTAAGAATGCGTCTATCGGTATCATCAAGCATGTTTTTTTCACTATCATCCAATTGCGCGAATTGAAATGATCAATATCGGTGTGAAATTCATGCTTTCTGATCTCGTCACCATGGACAGCTTCCCTATGATGCCCGGCAGAACGAAACTCATGCAAGGAGCGCCCGATATGCGCGTCTATTACGATCGCGATTGCGACATCAACCTGATCAAAGACAAAAAAGTGGCCATTCTGGGCTATGGCAGCCAAGGCCACGCGCACGCGCTGAACCTGCGCGATTCCGGCGCCAAGAACCTTGTGGTTGCCCTGCGCGAAGGCTCTGCCTCGGCCAAGAAAGCCGCCGCTGAAGGCCTTGAGGTCATGGGCATCGCTGAAGCAGCCGCTTGGTGCGACCTGATCATGTTCACCATGCCCGACGAACTTCAGGCCGAGACCTACAAGAAATACGTGCATGACAACATCAAGCCGGGTGCCGCGATTGCGTTTGCTCACGGCCTGAACGTGCATTTCGGCCTGATCGAGCCGAAAGAAGGCATCGACGTCATCATGATGGCCCCCAAAGGCCCCGGTCACACCGTGCGTGGCGAATACCAAAAAGGCGGCGGCGTGCCCTGCCTTGTGGCTGTGAACACGGACGCCACCGGCAAAGCGCTGGAAATCGGCCTGTCCTATTGCTCGGCCATCGGTGGCGGGCGTTCGGGCATCATCGAAACCAACTTCCGTGAAGAGTGCGAAACTGACCTGTTTGGCGAACAAGCCGTTCTGTGCGGCGGTATCGTTGAACTGATCCGTTGCGGTTTCGAGACTCTCGTCGAAGCTGGTTACGCGCCCGAAATGGCGTATTTTGAGTGTCTGCACGAAACCAAGCTGATCGTGGACCTGATCTATGAAGGCGGCATCGCGAACATGGATTACTCGATCTCGAACACCGCAGAATACGGCCAGTATGTCACCGGCCCACGCATTCTGCCGTATGAAGCCACCAAGAAGGCCATGAAAGAAAGCCTTGCCGACATCCAAAGCGGCAAGTTTGTGCGTGACTTCATGCTGGAAAACGCTGTTGGTCAACCGACCATCAAGGCCTCGCGTCGTGCCAACGACGAACACCAGATCGAGGTTGTCGGCAAGAAACTGCGTGACATGATGCCTTGGATTTCGGCTGGTAAAATGGTCGACAAAGAAAAGAACTAAGGCGGTCTTGCTGACCACCTAGACGACTGACCTGACATTTGTCAGCACAAGGGCGGCCCCAATGGTCGCCCTTTTTCATGGGCTTTCGTTGCAGGCCCCCGCATAACGCGCGATGAAGACGGTTTCCCATCCGCCGTTATAGCTGTTGCGACGATCGTCCGCGTCTGTTCCCAGGACTTCCCAACCTGAATGTGTCAATGTCACTTCGGTTTGCCCGTCACCTGTTGCGGCAAAAGCGACCTCAACCCGTGTGGACACCTCGGCGTTCTCGCCCGGATGCCACGTCATGGCAAGTTTCCGGCCCGGCTCAAACTCCACCACCTGACCCCAATCAGTGCGACTGCCGTCATGCATCGTTTCATAGACAGCCCCTTCGACCTGTGGCTCAATCGTAACGGCCAGTGCTACTTTTCCCGCCCCGGCTGAAACAGCGTGTCTATCAAGCGGCCACCAGCCCGACGTTCGGTTCACGAACACATCAAATGCCTTTTCAGGCGCGCAGTTCACTGTGACGGTCTTAATAATCGGGTCAGTCATTTGACTCCCTTCCATTATCATTGATTTCACTTGCAAAATTTACCAGCACGTTGGTCCAGTATTGATCCAGCCACGCCCGCAATTCGGCCAAACCTTCCGGTCGCGCAGCATAGATACGGCGCGTCCCTTCAATGCGACACATCACCAAACCGGCATCTGACAGCACTTTCAAATGCTGTGAAACGGCGGGGCGGCTGACGGGCAGTTCATCGGCCAGCGCCCCCACTGCACGCGGGGCGCGGGCGACCGCCTCAAAAATCATCCTTCGAGTCGGGTCGGCTAAAGCCGCAAGTGATTCTTGGTAAGTCATAACTTACGGCAAGTGAAATCTTACGCAAATGCAATAAACTGCGGATGACAAGCCCGGGGTCGCAAGATATGTCGGACACATGACTGACAACCCCACATCCCGCGACTGGGCGGGCGTTATTGCGCTTGGCCTAATCTGGGGCGGCACCTTCATGGTCGTCGCCATCGCGCTTGAGGGCTATGGTCCCGTGACCGTTGCCGCTGCGCGCACAACGCTGGGCGCTGCGGCTTTGTTGGCGCTGATGTGGGGAACGGGTCGTTCTATGCCCGTTTGGGATGCGGCGTTGTGGAAGTCGATCACCGTCATCGGCATCTTGTCGACCGCCCTGCCCTTCGTGATGCTAAGCTGGGGGCAACAATATGTGCCGTCGGCCTTTGCCGGCCTGTCCATGGCGGCAATCCCCTTGATGGTGTTGCCACTTGCGCATTTCTTCTCGGACGAGCCGTTGAACATGCGCAAGTTCGTCGGGGTCTCGTTGGGGTTTTGCGGCGCTTTGGTATTGATCGGGCCGGGCCTTGCAAAGCTGGGCCAAGGGTCCGAGCCGCTGGCCCAGCTTGCTTGTATCGGTGCGGCGTTCTGTTATTCACTGGCGTCGATCTTCACGCGGCGCTGCCCGCCTATTGACCCTGTGACGCTGGCCGCCCTGACGCTGGTTGTCGGATCGGTCATTCTGGTGCCCATCATGCTGGCGACGGAAGGTGTGCCCGCATGGCAGGACACCCGATCCGGGCTGGCAATCATCGTGCTGGGGTTGGTGCCGACGGCACTGGCGACGCTGCTTAGGGTGTCGATCATCCGCAGCGCGGGATCGGTGTTCATGACGCTTGTGAATTATCAGGTGCCGGTCTGGTCGATGGTGTTTGGCGCATGGATCTTGTCCGAGGCCCTACCCTTGCGCTTCTTCATCGCATTGGCGATGATCCTGACGGGGCT
This sequence comes from Aliiroseovarius sp. S1339, assembly GCF_023195695.1. Classification (GTDB taxonomy): domain Bacteria; phylum Pseudomonadota; class Alphaproteobacteria; order Rhodobacterales; family Rhodobacteraceae; genus Aliiroseovarius. The sequence continues at coordinate 115,399 of NZ_JALPQG010000011.1, forward strand.
TGCCGTCAGCCAGTGGTTTAGCCTGAAAAGGACGTTGCGGCGCGCTTAGGCCTCAGGTTGATGTCGCCGCGGTTTCGACCTCTGCGACGATGCCGTCGACAACTTCGGCCAGCAATATGTCATCTTCGCATTCCGCCATCACGCGGATTAGGGGCTCGGTGCCTGACTTGCGGATCAGCAAACGACCCTGACCATCCAGTTTCGCTTTTGCGTCGGAAATCACCGATTTAACGCTGTCTGCTTCAAGTGGGGTCTGTCCGGCCTCGTAACGCACGTTTTTCAAAAGCTGCGGGACGGTGTCGAACACCTTGCAAAGCTCGGATGCGGGTTTGCCGGTCTCGATCATGCAGGCCAGGAACTGAATGCCAGCCAGCAGGCCGTCTCCTGTCGTGGCAAAATCGGTCATGACAATATGCCCCGATTGTTCGCCGCCCAAATTATAGCCGCCAGCGCGCATCGCCTCAACCACGTGGCGGTCGCCCACCTTGGTGCGCAATAGCTCCAACCCTTCTGAGGCCATGAAGCGCTCTAGCCCAAGGTTCGACATCACTGTGGCCACCAGTTTGCCGCCTTTCAGGCGACCTTCTCTGGCCCAGTGGCTTGCAAACAAGCCCATGATCTGGTCGCCGTCGGCCACTTTGCCCTTTTCGTCAATGATCATGATCCGGTCGGCGTCACCATCCAGACAAATGCCCAGATCTGCCCCCGTTTCAACGACGGTTCTGGCCGCCAACGCGGTGTCGGTCGAGCCGCAACCCTTGTTGATGTTCGTCCCATCGGGCGCCACGCCAACCGGCACGATCTCGGCCCCAAGTTCCCACAAAGTTTCGGGTGCGGTGCGATAGGCCGCGCCATTGGCGCAGTCGATCACAACCTTGATCCCGTTCAAGCGCTTGTTCTCAGGGAAGGTAGTTTTGAGGTATTCAGTATAGCGCATCCGGCCTTCGTCGATCCGCTTGGCCCGTCCGATGTTCTGGTTCTGCACGGGTTCAACGCCGTTATGCACAAGGCGTTCGATGTCCGCTTCGTCATCATCCGACAGTTTAAAACCATCAGGGCCGAAGAACTTGATTCCGTTGTCATGGTACGGATTGTGCGACGCAGAGATCATGATCCCCAGATCCGCCCGCATCGAATGCGTCAGCCGCCCCACAGCAGGGGTTGGAACCGGACCAAGCAGCAGCACATTCATCCCGGTCGAAGTCAGCCCGGCGGTCAACGCGTTTTCCAGCATATAACCGGACAGGCGGGTGTCTTTGCCGATCACGACCCGGTGGCCGTTCGACCCATCACGGCGAAAGTGACGTCCAGCTGCCGCACCAAGTTTCAACGCCATCTCTGCGGTCATCGGCCAGCTATTGGCCAGACCGCGCACACCGTCCGTTCCGAATAGTTTATCTACCACTGCTCAAATCTCTCTTTCCATCATTGCCTGTTGCAGACGGATCGCCTGCCGGGTCTCGAACGTATCATGGACCCTTAGGATCTGTGCCCCATTTTGAATGCCGTGAAGCGCGACGGTCAGTGATCCAGCCATCCGGTCCTTTGCCTCGTCGGCCTGCCCAATCGTTCCGATGAACCGTTTGCGTGATACGCCAAGAAGGATCGGCAGGCCCAGATCGTGTAACAGGGACAGGTTCTTGAGCAAAGTCACATTGTGTTCCAAAGTCTTACCAAACCCGATGCCGGGGTCAGTCACTATCCGCTCACGGGCGATGCCGCGACTGGTGGCGAATGCGATGCGTTCTTCCAGAAAGTCCATCACATCGAACAGCACGTCGTCATAGCGCGGGTCGTTCTGCATCGTGTCGGGTCGGCCTTTGGCGTGCATCAGACAGATCGGCACATCGCGTTCGGCGACCAGATCGGCAAGCTCGGGATCGAAGGTGAAGGCCGCCACGTCGTTGACCATATTTGCCCCGACGTCCAACGCGGCCTCGGCCACGCGAGCCTTGCGGGTGTCAATGGAAATGGGTGTGGAAATTCCGGCGGCGCGGATTGCCAAAATCACCTCTGATGTGCGGCGGACTTCTTCAACCTCTGTCACCTCGTTCGCGCCGGGTCGGGTGCTTTCGCCGCCGATATCAAGAATATCGGCATCCTGTGCCATCTGATGCGCGCGCACGACGGCTGCCTCAATCGTTGCGTGATCACCCCCGTCCGAGAAGCTGTCGGGTGTTACGTTCAGCACCCCCATCACTCTGGGGCGGTCCATCGACAGGTCGCAGATCGAGGCACGCGGGCGCGTCAGCCGCGTCTGGTCCTGCGGCGCGCAATCCGCCAAGGCCATCCGATCAGGCGGGCAGCCACGACGGCGCAACAGCACCTCATCAAACCACGCCTGCGCCGATCCGGCCAGCGGCTGTCCGGTATATGGCGCACCAGAGCGTACAACGGGTTGATGGCGCGTCGTCATGGCAAAACCTGAAGGGATGAGCCGTCTTCGCCGACCACCACCAGTGCCTTGGCACTCAATGCATCTGCAAGCCAAGCGGCAAGGTCGCGCGGGTCAGCCCCGGTCGGCCCGTCCACAGCGTCAAGCACCAGCTTGGATGGTGCCCAAACGCTGATCTGGTTGTTTTTCATGCCCCAGTCCAACTCGGTCCGGGTACCAACGACGACGCATCGCGCATCAGTGGCGGACAAGCGCCACGCGTTTTGCTCAATCGCCAATAGGTCGATATGCCTCTGCGCGGTTGCATCATCAACCTGCGGGCCGGGGCTGTCGCCCATGCCGACACACAAGACAAAGGCGCGCGGGTCCGCGGCCAGACGGTCCAGAAACGAGCGCAGGTCCGGGTCGGTAAACGCCGCGCTTTCCAGATAGATCACGCGCGGGTTTGAGATTTTCGTCGCGCCTTCACGCGCTTGCGCTGAGACGCGCGTTCGCACAATCTCGACTCCCAACTTGCCAGGCCCACGATCCAGTTTTTCGATGCGCACAAATACTCTAAGCGGCTGGGGAACCGTCAAGATCCGGTCGGCAATCCGTTCAGCCAGAGTTTCCAACAGGTTCAGCCGTTCCGCCGCAAGCTCGGCCCCGATCGCTTCGGTGATTTTGTCATATGACAGAATGTCATCCACATCGTCGGTCTGCGCGCCGTCGTTTGGGGCAACCTCTGCCACGACACTGAAGCTTAGACGTTGGGTGGTGCCACGTTCGGATTGAAACGCGCCGATTTCGACGTCAACCACATGATCGCGCACGGAAATACGGTCAGGCCGGTTCTCGGCGTCTGGCTCAATACCTGCACGCTGTTCAAGTGTTCCAAAAGCAATGGATGCATCATCCGTCATGGTGACCCCGTCTTCGATGCGGCCACATTGCCCTTTTCCGGCACGTATTGACCAGCGCAAAACGACGGGCGGTCTGCGTCAAGCGCCATCAGGAAAACGGGTCAGCGATAGAACCGATGGACGCCGATTTTGGCCGTGCGGGTCAGCCGATTGGCCCAAGATGGTGCGACAGCGCTGGTGTGATAATGCGTGGCACCGCCGGTCAACGCCCGTTCGGTTCCATCAAGCATTGCACGCGCGACCTTGCCCAAGCGTGCGAACGAACCTGGCTCATTGATCACTTCGGGCCGCCCATCGCAGGTAAACGTAAACTGGCAGGCATATTTGCGCCCGGTGCCTTGTTTGATCACACCACAAACCGAGTTCGGATAACGCGGGTGTTCCACTCGGTTCATAATCACTTCCGCCACCGCAAACTGACCCTTCACCGTTTCGCCACGTGCTTCGAAATACAGCGCTTCGGTCAGGCAGCGCCATTCGGCGTCCTGTTGCGGCTTAGGCTGGGATGACAGCCATTTCGTCGAATATTTTGAGGCCAACATCTCTGCCGATTTGCTTGTAGATCTCGGCGATGGCAGCGTGCCCATGGCCGCAATCCGTTCACCCGACATCGCCACAAGGCCCGCGCGATCTTGCAAAAGCAAACTGCCAAACGGGCTTGCCGCGTCCTGCGCGGCGGCCTGATAGGGTGTCACAAAAACTGCCAGCGTTAAGCAAAGGCTTACCGCCATCTTCTGAAGAAGCTGGTTCATTCGCTATCCCCCCACACCGGATAAACGTCATTTTTCTGGTAGCTTGATTACGAAAATCTCGGCGTTTGGTCCAGCCCAGCGGTTTTTCGCAGCACAGACATCGCGGTGAAAAGCAGTCCGGGGCGGGCGCAAAAATTGGGATTCCTGTTTTAGTTCAGCTGCTTGGGAAAGATTTTTCTATCCGACTTTCGATTGCCAGATGTGCTGCCGCCAGCCGCGCGATCGGTACCCGAAAAGGCGAACATGAGACGTAATCAAAGCCAGCGTCGCGACAGAATCGGATTGATTCCGGGTTGCCACCATGTTCGCCGCAGATCGACAGGGTCAGATCAGGGTTCACGTCGCGACCGCGCGCGGCGCCCATCTGCAGCAGCTCGCCAACCCCATCAGCGTCCAGCATATGGAACGGATCTTCGTCATAGACGCCCTGCTCAACATATTCGCCCATGAACCGTCCCGCATCATCGCGCGACAGGCCATAGGTCATCTGGGTCAGATCGTTGGTGCCAAAGGACATGAAGGCGGCATGTTTCGCAATCTCGCCCGACGTAAGGGCTGCGCGGGGGGTTTCGACCATCACGCCCAGCCGATAGGTGAAACTCGCACCCGTCTCAATTCGAACTTCAGCGGCAACCGCATCGACACGCGCTTTCACGATTTCGACCTCGCGCTTGGCGGACACGAGTGGGATCATCACTTCGGGCACAACTGGATCGCCCAGTTTGGAAGCCTCGACCGTGGCTTCAAAAATAGCGCGGGCCTGCATGTCATAGATTTCCGGCACAGTGATGCCCAAACGGACGCCGCGCATGCCCAGCATCGGGTTAAATTCCCGCAGACCCGCAACCCGGCGCTCAACATCGCGCAATGGCAGGTCAAGCGCCTCGGCCAATTCCCTGAGCCCTTCGCGCCCATGCGGCAGAAATTCGTGCAGCGGCGGGTCGAACAAGCGGATGCAAACTGGCAAGCCCTGCATGATCTCGAAAAGTTCGATGAAATCAGCGCGCTGCATTGGCAGCAAACGATCAAGTGCCGCCCGGCGATCATCGGCATGGTCGGCAAAGATCATTTCGCGCATCGCCAGAAGACGGTCATCGTCGATGAACATATGCTCGGTCCGACACAGGCCGATGCCCTCAGCGGCAAACATACGGGCGTTGCGCGCATCGGGCGGCGTGTCGGCATTGGCCCGCACGCCCATGTCGCGAAATTCGTCGGCCCAAGTCATTAGGGTCTGAAACCCTTCCCCAAGTTCAGGGGGCAACATTTTTACCGCGCCCGCATAGGCGTTACCGGTTGAGCCATCAATGCTGATGACATCGCCTTCCATGAATTCGCGCCCATCCTTGGTAATCAGCTTGCCGAGTTTTCTGTCAAGCATCAGGTCCTGTGCGCCGACGGCACAGGGCAGGCCCAAACCGCGCGCGATAACAGCCGCGTGGCTGGTGATGCCGCCACGGATCGTCAAGATACCCTTGGCAGCGTGCATGCCCCTAATGTCTTCGGGACTGGTTTCACGGCGCACGAGGATGCAGTTTTCGCCCTGCGACGCCATCGCCTGTGCGGCGCGCGCATTGAACACGATCTTGCCTGTCGCGGCACCGGGGCTGGCGGCAATGCCGTGTCCGAACAGATCGCGCTTGTCGTCCGGGTCAAACTGGCTGTGCAAAAGCTCGCTTAAGGCGCGCGGCGGGATACGCAAAACGGCATCCTCGCGGCTGATGATACCGTCCTCCGCCAGTGACACCGCGATGCGCACATTGGCGCGTTCACTGCGCTGGACGCGCACGGCGTCAAGGATGAACAGCTCTTGGTTGTCGATGGTGAACTCAATCTCCATCTCTTCGCAAAGGCGGGTGCGGCAAAGGTCACCAAACTTGACGAGGTTGGCGAAATTCTCGGGCAGCACCTCCTCAATCGAGCGTCCACGCGGGTCCTTCGTCAGATACATGACGTCGCGGTCGCCCGCCTCCGTCATTGCGTCGCGCCCCTGACTTTTGCACAGATACCGCCCGCGAATTTCGCGACGCCCAGTCTGCCCATCAACGAACTGGATCACGCCAGATCCGCAGGTATTCTGGCCGACGCCCAGCGCCATATTCTGCACCACAAGCCCCAGCCCAGCATCCGCTGGAGCGCCTTTGGCCTGACGCAACAGGCGGGCTGTCGTGCCTTCCCACGCCCGCGCCATGGACCGCAGAATTTCAGCCAGTTGTTCTTTGGGGTCTTGTGGGAAATAGCTTTCCGTTTCCTCTTCGTAAAGCTCAAGCGCGGCTTTCAGCGCGTCGGCTGAGGGGGTCGAGAAGACTTCGAACTCATCCGGGTCCAAACGCCCCACATGGACGGCATAAGACTGAATAAACCGCAGATAAAGCGCGTTTGCCGCGACCTCTCCATGGGTTTTGATCAGCTTGGCGTGCACCGCGTCGTTCATGCCGATGTTCAGAATTGCGCCAGGGCCGCCCCAATCAGGATCTTCCGATGACGGGCGCACCGAGACCAGCGGATCAGGCCCAAAAAGGTCAAGCATCGCAGCAAGATCGGGCATATCCCCAGCGGAAATGCCGTGAACAGCGTCAAAGCTAAGCGCCACCGTGCGCGGCACCGGCATATCCAGCCGGATCAGGCGTTGCAGGCATTTCGCCCGCCCGCCATGGCGCGCATTTTCGATCGCCGCGGATGGTGTGATCTCTGTAAAGGCCATTTTACCCAATTTCTGCACCGCAGCACCGCGGTCGCAAAACACCATAACGCGCGCGGCGTATCGCACAAGGGGTAGGTTTGCAGCCAGCATTGGCACCAAATGTCGCGGAACTCCCTTCGGCTACCCCGATCCGTTCGGGGTATGATAGCGCAGGGCCGTCAGCCTTCAATACGTGACAGGTCCGCAACGCCGGCGCAGATCATTCTGATACGCGATAGAAGATTCAGCCGGTTGCGGCGAACAACTTGGCTGTCAGTATTGATCTGCACCGCGTCAAAGAATGCGTCGATGGGTGCGCGCAGATCCGCCATGGCGTGCATGGCGGCGGCGAAATCTTCGGCCTCCATCGCGGGTTTGATGGCAGCCTCGGCGGTGTCGAGCGCGGCGAACAGGGCTTTTTCCTCGTCCGCCTCGGCGAATTTCACATCGGCCCCATAGGAGTATTCGACACCGTCGTTCTCTTCCGACTGTGCCAGAATGTTGCTGGAGCGTTTGACGCCTTGCAGCAGGTTTTCGCCATCATTGGTGGCCAGAAAGGCGGTCAGGGCTTCGGCGCGTTTCACAAGCAGGGTCAGGTCGTCATTGCCCGGCATGGCAAGACAAGCATCAATCACATCATGACGCACGCCCTTGTCGCGCAGATAGACTTTCAGGCGGTCGTGGAAGAAGCCCAGCAGGTCTTGCGACGTATCGGGCAGGCTTTTCTTCACCTCCTCCAATCGCTTGGACAGGTCGCCATCAAAATGGTCCAGCACTGTTCGGATCGCTGCGCCAAACACGCCATGTTGCGCGATTTCATTGTCGAGGTCTTGCAAAAGTGCTTTGCGAACGGTGCCGTTTTCGTTCAGCTCGATTTCATGGCGCAGCAGTTGGGAATCAAATAATTGGTCCAATGCGATGCGCAGATAATTGTCCAGCACCAAACGGATCACCCCAAGCGCTGCCCGGCGCAATGCAAATGGGTCCTTCGATCCGGTCGGTTTTTCGTCAATCGCCCAAAACCCCGTCAGCGTGTCCAGCTTGTCAGCCAGTGCAACAGCAACCGACACGGGCGCAGACGGCACGTCATCGGTTGGGCCAAGGGGGGAATAATGTTCGACAGCGGCATTCGCGACCTCAACCGGATAGCCAGCGGGTGCGGCATAATATTTGCCCATCAAGCCTTGAAGTTCGGGAAATTCATAGACCATCTCGGATGACAGGTCGGCCTTGGCCCAGCGCGCGGCTTTTGCGGTCAGGTCGGCATCGGCCCCAATCGAAGGCGCGATGGCACTGGCCAGTTGGGTGATGCGTTCGATGCGTTCGCCCTGTGTGCCCAGCTTGTTGTGGAAGGTGACGTTTGACAGGCTTTCAAGCCACGGCGCGCCGCCGGCTTCGGCCACGCGCAGATCGTTCTCCCAGAAAAATTTGGCGTCCGCCAGTCGGGCCGACAGGACTTTCTGGTTGCCCGCCAAAATGGTCGCGCCGTGATCGGCGGTGTCGCGATTGGCGACGGTTACGAATTTCTCGATCAGGCCCGACTTGGGATTGCGCACAGAAAAGAACTTCTGATGCTCGCGCATGGATGTTTGCAGCACTTCAGGAGGCAGTGGAATGAACTCATCCGCAATATCGCCCATCAACACGACCGGCCATTCGACCAGCCCCGCAACCTCGGCCAGCAAGCCCTTGTCCTCGACGATCTGCAAACCTTGAGCGAAAGCAGCGTTCTGCGCTTCGGCCCAGATATGATCGGCGCGCTCATCGGGCGACAGGATCACCTTGGCGGCTTTCAATTTCGCTTCGTAATCCGCAAAGTTGATCACGGCGATACGGCCGGGCGACATGAAGCGATGCCCCTCTGTGGTGTCACCAGCAATGATCCCGTCGACCTCAAGCGGCACAACATTGGCCCCTGCCTCGTCCGACAAGATGCACAAGATCGAATGCAGCGGGCGCACCCAGCGCAGGCTGCCCGTTCCCCAGCGCATCGACTTGGGCCATGGGAAGTTGCGGATCGCACCCTCCAGCACCTCGGCAACGATGTCGGCGGCGGGGCGCCCCTTCTTTTCGATCAGCGCGAAATAGACCGGGCCTTTGGGGGTATCGCGTTCCTCTAACTGGTCGCGACTCACACCTGCGCCCCGTAAGAACCCTTCGATGGCCTTGTCAGGCGCGCCCACTTTCGGGCCTTTGCGTTCTTCGCGTGTGTCGGGCGACGTGGCCAACAGCCCCTCGACCGCCAGTGTCAGGCGGCGCGGCGTCGACAGCGCGGCGGCACCGGCATAGGTCAATCCGGCCTCGACCAGACCATCGGTCACAAGCTTTTTCAGATCATCCGCCGCGCGCCTTTGCATGCGCGCCGGAATTTCTTCAGAAAAGAGTTCAATAAGCAGGTCGGGCATGTCGCTTACTCGCTGTATTTTTCGTTCAGTTGGTGCCAGGCGTAACCCCGACCATCGGGAAAGATCGCGATGACGCGATCCACTCCGTCCTGAATGTTGCGTTCGCCCAGAAAGGCTATGGCTTCGCCAACCTCCAAGGCCGCGCCAATCTGGCTTGCGTCAAAGCAATCAAACCATCCAGGCGCGGTCAGGGGCGTAGCCTGTTCATAGACCTCGTAGGTTTCGGTAAGCATCGCAAGGCTCATCGTTGTGGTGAAACACCCACGAAACCTGAGCGGCGAGCTGTCAGCGTCGATCCCCTGAAAGCTGTCATACAGCACGATTTCAGGCTCGCCCGTCACGACGTTCGTCATGCGCAATTGGGTGTCCAGCGACACGTCATCATAAAACGCATACACTTGCAGCCAATAAATCGCGACGCCTGCGATAAGTGCTATTCCCACAATGAATATCCCAATGACCTTGCCGCTCACGCCGCGTCCTCGTCGGTCCAGCCGCCGGCGCGGGTTTGAACGAATGCATCTGCACACAACTTCGCCAAATTACGAACCCGCCCGATATAGGCCTGACGTTCGGTGACCGAGATCACGCCGCGCGCATCCAGCAGGTTGAACAGGTGGCTGGCCTTGATGCACTGGTCATAGGCGGGGTGCACCATGACGATGCGCTTGCCGGTTTTCGGGTCGATATACGCCTGATCAAGGATCGTTTTGCATTCAACCTCGGCCTCTTCGAATTGCTTCAGCAGAACGTCGGTATTTGCCACGTCAAAGTTCCAGCGGGCGTATTCTTCTTCGGTCTGTTTGAACACGTCGCCATAGGTCAACGGGATCGGTGCGCCGGGATCATTAAACGGCATGTCCATCACGTGATCGACGCCAAGGATATACATCGCCAGACGCTCCAATCCATAGGTCAGCTCGCCCGAGACGGGGTGACAGTCATAGCCGCCGACTTGCTGAAAATAGGTGAACTGGCTGACCTCCATACCGTCGCACCAGACTTCCCAGCCAAGCCCCCAGGCACCCAGTGTGGGGCTTTCCCAGTCGTCTTCGACAAATCGGATGTCGTGCAGGTCCATGTCGATGCCGATAGCCTCAAGTGACCCAAGATACATGTCTTGCAGATCGGGCGGGCTGGGTTTGATCAGCACCTGATACTGATAATAGTGCTGCAACCGGTTCGGGTTCTCGCCATAGCGCCCGTCGGTCGGGCGGCGCGACGGCTGCACATAGGCCGCTGCCCATGGCTGAGAGCCGAGCGAACGCAACGTAGTGGCCGGGTGGAACGTGCCCGCGCCGACCTCCATGTCATAAGGCTGCAAGATCGCGCAGCCTTGTTCGGCCCAGTAGTTCTGAAGCCGCAGGATGATCTCTTGAAAGCTTTTCGGACGCGTGTCGCTGTTGGCCATGGCCTTGCCCATCTGGTCGTTGGCGGAATGTCTGCCTTCAATACGGGCTGCCCCCGACAGGGTCAACGCGTGAAAACCGACGATTTCACCCGGTCAGGCGCATGTTTGGCACGCTGCCCCCGCGTTTCGCGCCAAAATTGACGAACGCGCTGGACCCGCCACACGAAACTGTCATATTGCCAACCTGTTATTGACTATTTCCGGGCGGATTGTGCTATTTGCCCAAGAATATTCCAAGCCAAGCCGCGAGGCCACGAGGATCCATGACCAAACGCATTGCTGCCGCCCTTTTCACCGGACTTGCGACAAGCCTGATCAGCCTGCCAGCTGTCGCCCAGCAAAACACGTCCGCTGCATCCGGGACACAGGCGGAAAACCTGTTTTGGATTCAGATCGAGGCGCAACCAACACTGGGCGAGGCAGAGGCCCGCGTGCGCAGCTATTCCAGTCGGCTTGAAGGCGTGAACGGGTTCCGCGTTGGCAACAATTGGTATGGCGTCATTCTTGGCCCATATACCGAGGATGCAGCCAAAATTCAGCTGCGATCCTTAAAAAACGCCGGGCTGATCCCGCGCGACAGCTTCATCACATATTCGAACCAATTGCGTCAGCAGTTTTGGCCCGTGGGTGCCAATGCGCTTAACACCAAACCGCTTGAAGCCTCGGCTGAAACAGAAACTGCAAGCGGTGCAGCCGAACCATCAGCACAGGGCGAACAGATCGCGTCGGTCGCCCAAGCCGACCCAACAACGAACCTGACCCAACCAGAGCCTGCACGCGATGAAACCAAGCGCGAGGCATTGACCAGCGAACGGCTTCTGGATCGGGACGGTCGCAAGGCGCTTCAGGTCGCTTTGCAATGGGACGGCTATTACACGGCGGCAATCGACGGGTCCTTCGGGGCGGGCACACGTCGGTCGATGGCAGCATGGCAAACCGATCGCGGCTATGATCCGACCGGAGTTCTGACCACCCGCCAGCGCAAAGAGCTTTTGGAGAGTTTTCAGGCCGTCCTCGCGTCCTTGGGCATTGCGCCCTATGAAGACCAACAGGCCGGGATATCCGTCGCCATTCCGGCTGCGATGGTTGAATTTGCCCGTTATGAAGCGCCCTTCGTGCATTTCGACACCAAAGACGACAGCGGCGTGCGTGTGGTTTTGATCAGCCAGACCGGCGATCAAGACACGCTTTACGGCCTTTATGACATTCTGCAATCGCTTGAAATCGTGCCTGTCGGCGGCCCGCGGGCACGCAAAAAATCTTCGTTCACGATCGAGGGCACGGATGGTCGCATCACGTCCTACACGCAGGCCCAACTTGTCGATGGCACGGTAAAGGGGTTCACGCTGATCTGGCCGGTCGGCGATGACAAGCGCCGCGATATGGTCTTGCGCGACATGCAAGCCAGCTTTGCCTCGCTCGGGCCGCAGGCACTGGCTGACAATGCGGGGCTAGACGCTGCGACCCAAAGCCTTGATCTTCTATCCGGACTTGAAATTCGCACGCCTGAACTGTCGCGGTCGGGCTTTTATGTCGACAGCAAGGGCACAATCCTGACCACGGCGGAAGCGGTTAGGGACTGTAGCCGCATTTCGATCAACGAAGACTATGACGCCGATGTCGTCGCGTTGGACGACGCGCGTGGTCTTGCTCTGCTTAAGCCGCAAGACCCGCTGGCCCCCATCGCCTATGCCGCGTTTCTGTCTGTCGATCCACGCCTAAAATCAGACGTGGCCGTGGCGGGTTATTCCTACGAAGGCCGCCTAAGCGCGCCCAGCCTGACCTTTGGCAGCCTGTCCGAGCTTAAAGGACTGAATGGTGAAGCCGACCTGAACCGTCTGACCCTTGCCGCCTTGCCGGGCGATGCAGGCGGCCCGGTTCTGGATGCCGGCGGGGCTGTGATGGGAATGCTTCTGCCGAACCAAACGTCCGCAGGCCGCACCCTGCCCGAAGGCGTCAGCTTCGCGCAGGACGCAGGGTCGGTCACATCTTTCCTGACAGATAATGGCGTATCGCCGGAAGCCACCGACGCGATCGCATCCATGGATCCCGTGGACCTGAGCGCGCGCGCAGCTGACATGACCGTTCTGGTCAGTTGCTGGAACTAAACGCCTGACATTTTAAGATTTGAGAATGCCTGCCCCACTTTGGGCGGGCATTTTTATCCGCGCCAGAAGGATACGGTAAACAGGACATAAACGGCCAATAGCTCTAGCCGACCAATCAACATGGTTGCCGCCAATATCCATTTCGCCGTGTCGTTTAGGTCTGCAAAACTCCCGGTGGGCCCGATCAAACTCCCAAGTCCCGGCCCAATATTGGCAAGTGCTGTCGCCGACCCGGATAGGGATGTGATGAAATCCAGGCCGGTCATACCAAGAAGGACGGCCACAATCCCCAGAGTGACGACGAAAAAGACGAAAAAGCTCATCACCGATGACAGAACCTCGTCATCCACCCGGCGCCCGGCATAGCGCGGTGTGAAGATGCCATGCGGTGAATGGATCGCCCGGACTTGCGCCTTGATCGACGAGAACAGCAACTGATACCGGAACACTTTGATCGAACAGGCTGTCGATCCCGCGCAGCCTCCGATCAAACCGATGAAGAAGAACATAACGACAGGAAACGCGCCCCACATCATGTAATCCTGTGACGCATAACCAGTTCCGGTCAGGATTGAGGTCACGTTGAACAGCGTCTTACGAAACGATTCCTCAGTGCTTTGGCCATCCGCCAGCCAGCGCCATGACGCCATCATCAACACGATCACAAAAAGCGTTCCAAAAAAGGCCCGGACTTGCGGGTCAAACAACAAGGGGCGGGCCGTGCCTGCAAGGATTTGCACATAGCGCACAAAGGGAAGTGCTGCGAGCAACATGAACACGACAGCCGCATATTCCACACCCGGCGGGAACCCTGCGAACGACGTGTCGTAATTGGCATACCCACCCGTCGCGATTGTCGTCATCGCGTGGGTGGCCGCATCGAAGACATCCATGCCCAACGCGAAATAGGTTACAGCACAGGCCCCGGTCAGGCTGAAATAAACCACTGAAATCCTTGACGAGATTTCAGTCGCACGGGGCAGGATTTTCCCGATTGTGTCAAAGCCTTCTGACCGGAATATCTGCATACCGCCCACGCGCAGTTCGGGCAGGAAAACCATTGCGACCACGATGATGCCGATGCCGCCGAACCATTGCAAAAGTCCGCGCCAGAACAACAGACCCTTTGGCAGTTCGTCTAACCCCGATAACACCGTCGAACCGGTGGTGGTCAGGCCGGACATCGCCTCAAAAAACGCATCTACCGGGCGCGCGCCCAAATCCGAAAAGAAGAATGGCAGCGCCCCAAAGATCGGCAGTGCGACCCAGACGCCGGTGGTCAGCAAGAAGGTTTGCTGGATCGACAGCCCTTTGCCGACACCATTGGCCGTGGCCAGCGCCATCGACCCGCCAACCAGCATCGTGATGACCGCACTTTCCAGAAAAACAGCCCAATCCGGGCTGCCGTAAAACAGATCAATCCCCATTGGGATCAACATGGCGGCCCCAAGAGCGGCGACCAGAAGGCCGGTAACATATACGACAGGTCGCAGATCGAACATGGGCGAAGGGTTGGCCTCAGGCAGGCAAACTGTCAAGGATCAGATGGCATTGAAACCTTGCGACCGCGCGGCTGTGTCCCATTCGCAGAGGTCTTTTGACAGGTTCACACACCCGCGCGCGACCTAGCCTACGTGAAACAGGGTCGAGAACAGTTTGGGGTCCAGACTTTCGGCCTCAAACGTTTTACCTTCGGTCAGGATCGACACTGCATCGTGGCTGTGCAGGCTTTCCTGATGGCTCGCCACAACGCGAAAGTCACCGATGCGCGGGTCTTCCTGCAGATGCTCGCAGAACAGACGGGCGGCATCTTCGACAAAGATCGGGTTTGCGGCGTTCAGTTCCGCAAAGGCCTGTTCATCCTCGCGTTTGACCATGACCTGCGTTTCAGTTGGAACAGCCGTGCGGCAAACGTCAATCAGGTCCTCGAACCACAAGGTATGGTTGGGCTGGTGGATCTTCTCGACCGAAATACGTGCGACAGACCGTTGCGAGTGTGGCGTGGCAAGCTGGCCGCGCGTATGGCGCGCATGTTCGGACAGCTCTAGCGAACAGGGGCAAGTTGAGGAGTAAACATAGTCCAGATGCATGAACTTGCGCCGCGTGCCACGATGTTCGACCAGTTCCAGCGCGATGTCGTAAAACTGATAGCCGGACAGGCCCGATCGCAGGCTTTGCACCCTTGCCGGGTAGGAAAAACGCATTTCGATCCGCGCATCAAGACTTTCAAGATCGGTCTTGTAGTCGTCCAATGCGGCCTCGATCACGTCGAAGCTAAAGGTCTTTTCGGCGTGGGCATAGAAGCTGCGCATGATGCGGGACATGTTGATGCCCTTCTTACCCGCTTCAAGGCTGACTGTTCCCGTAACCGAGGTTTCCAGCGTCACATCCGCGCCGTCGCGCGTGTGATAGCGGATCGGCAGGCGGAAGTTGGAAATTCCTACGTGCTGGATATGCCGTTTCGCGCCTTGAATCAGGCTGGCCGGTCCGTTTTGCAGGTCCGGCATTGACGCCTTATAGGCCGCGTCGGGTGCAAAACCGTCGGGATAGGTGCGGCGCAGGTCTGGGTAGTTCGGCAGTTCTGACCCCGGCAAAAGTCGTGCGATGGCCGGATCCAGCTTCGCAACTTCGACCGGGTCTGCCTTCTCGGCCCAGTTGCGCAAAACAGCCAGCGCCTCACGCGCGGCGTCCGCATTTGGGGCCTTGCCGCCCTTGCGCTTCATCTGGTTCATCGCGGACCCTCCGATCCTGTCGCACTCTAATATTATAAGTGTGTGGCAGGGATTCTCCAAACAGGTTGCGCAAGATGCGACCAATCAGGCTGCGTTTAGGGCCTGTGTCAGATCTGCGATCAAATCCTGTGTATCCTCAAGTCCGATAGATAGACGCAAAAGACCCGGAGTGATCCCCATCTGTGCTTTCTGATCATCGGGCAAGCGTTGGTGAGTCGTCGTGGCCGGATGGGTCACGATAGATTTCGCATCGCCAAGGTTGTTCGATATCAAGACAATCTCAAGCGCATTCAGGAAACGGAACGCGGCATCCTTGCCGCCGGCCAAATCCAACGAAAGGACCGTGCCCGCCCCGCCAATCATCTGGCGTTCGGCCAGCGCCTTGTCCGGGTGGCTGTCCAGCAGCGGATGAATGACACGGGCGAGTTTCTTATGACCCTCTAATGCGCGCGCAATCTCAAGCGCTGACGTCGCCTGCGCCTTCACGCGCAGTTCCATCGTCTCCAAACCTTTCAGCATGACCCACGCATTAAACGGGCTCATCGCTCCGCCGGTGTGCTTCAGATAGGGCTCAAGCGTTTTGCGGATATAATCCTGCGTGCCCAGCACGACACCGCCAAGGCAACGACCCTGCCCGTCCACATGCTTGGTTGTCGAATAGACGACCACATCGGCGCCTTGATCTATAGCCCGGCTGAAAACGGGCGTGGCAAAGACATTGTCGACAACGACCAGCGCACCAACGTCGTGGGCAATTTCTGAAACGCCTACGATGTCGATCACCTCAAGCGCCGGGTTGCTCACGCTTTCGAAGAAAATTACTGCGGTATCGGGGCGCACAGCCGCGCGCCAAGCGTCCAGATCCGTGCCGTCGACCAATGTTACCTCGACCCCGAAGCGCGCCAAGATATCTTCAAGAACATAAAGGCACGATCCGAACAATGCGCGCCCAGCAACAACGTGATCGCCTGCCTTCAGAATGGACATCAGTGCGCCATTGACAGCCGCCATGCCTGACGCCGTGGCGAACCCGTCTTCGGCCCCTTCAAGGGCTGCCATTCGGTCTTCGAACATCGCGACAGTCGGGTTGCCGTAGCGGGCATAAATGAACTCGTCCCGGCTGCTTTCGATAAAGCGCGCCTCGGCCTGTTCGGCGCTGTCATACACGAAACCTTGCGTCAGAAAGATCGCTTCGCTGACCTCGTTGTACTGGCTGCGACGTGTACCGCCATGCACCGCCGTGGTCCGTTTTGACCAACCAGTTTTGCCCTCTGTCATCGCGCGCTCCTTTCGCACAAAAAAACCCCCACCGCTTTACGAGCGCCGGGGGTGAATTTGCGGGGCATATCGCCCGCAAGGTCCCTGACCTCTTTAGCAGAATATTTTACGTGGCCCGCAATCCGGCAAACAAATCGCCACGCAGCAAGCCCTAGCGCCTGCGACGTTTTGCGTCAAGAGAGCAGGGAATACAGGTGCACCGGGTCGCGCCCCAAGGAAGGTTTGGGTGCTCTTGCCATTTTGCGCGCGCCTGTCATCCTGCGACTCCTTGAAGGAGGATGAACATGCCAGACACCATTGAGCTTTATTATTGGCCCACGCCAAACGGTTGGAAAATCTCGATCGCGCTGGAGGAAATGGCGCTGCCATACGAAGTCAAGCTGGTGAATATCGGCGCGGGCGACCAGTTCGAACCCGACTTCCTGCGCATCGCGCCAAACAACCGGATGCCCGCCATCATCGACCCGGATGGGCCGGATGGCGCGCCGATCTCGGTCTTTGAAAGCGGTGCGATCTTGCAGTATCTGGCGCGCAAGACGGGGCTTTTCTACGGGAAGACAGAGCGAGAGCGTATTGCTGTGGATCAGTGGCTGATGTGGCAGATGGGAGGCCTGGGGCCGATGGCCGGTCAGGCGCATCACTTCCTGAAATACGCGCCTTCGATGGATCCGCCCCATGATCTGCCTTATGCCAAGGACCGTTATCGCGCTGAAACCGCGCGACTTTACGGCGTAATGGACCGCCAACTTGCAGATAATCGCTATCTGGCTGGCGAGACTTACTCCATCGCCGATATGGCATCTTGGGGGTGGGCGTCACTGTGGGAAGGGCAAGAGCAGACATTGGATGACAAACCAAACCTGGCCCGTTGGCTTGAAGAGGTCGGCGCGCGCCCGGCTGTTCAGCGCGGCCGCGCTGTGGCGTCCGACCAGCGCGGCAATCTTCAGACTGACCGTAAAGCACAGGATTTGCTGTTCAAAAGATGAGGCGTCAGCTTTCGTGCGCGTCCTCTTCGATGCCGTATTTCTTGAACAATCCAGCTTGGGACATGAAGAAAGCGAACATCGCCAGTGGCAGGCCAAAGGTTTTGAAGTTGACCCAAGCGTCGGTGGACATGGTGCGCCAGATCACCTCGTTCGCGACGGCAAGGACCAGAAAGAACAATGCCAGCCGTTTGGTCAGGACCATCCACCCTTCGCGTTCCAGCGGAAGGGCCCGATCCATGACTGCCTCCAGATAACTCGTGCCGCGCATCAACCCGAAGCCAAGAAGACCCGCGAACAGAAGATAAATCATGGTCGGCTTCATCTTGAAGAAGCGTTCGTCGTTGAACCAGATCGATAGCCCCCCGAAACCAATGACCAGCACCAGAGTCATGATCTGCATTTTTGACAGATGGCCGGTGATTTTCCACAGCGCCAATGTGGCCAGCGCCAGAACCGGGATGAACATCGCCGTCACGGCAACAAAACCCGAATAATCCGTGCCGCCAACGGTGAAAGTGCGATCTTTCAGCAAGGTATAGGCCGCAAAAAACAGGATGATCGGTCCGTATTCAAGTGCTGCCCTAAAGGTGGGGTTTGCCTGTTTCTCGGTCATGGTGCCTCCTTATCCGCCCATTTCGACTATCACGGCGCCAACTGCGATCAAAGCCATCATCGTCAGGCGACGCGGCCCGACGCGTTCTTTCAGCACAAGCCAGCCGATCAGGGCGGCAAAAACGGTCGAGGTTTCGCGCAAAACGGCGGCTTCGCCAACACTATCTAGCCGTGTGGCCAACATAATCGAGCCGAAGCTGAAATAGGCAACGAATGCACCAAGAACGCCGCGCCCCATCAGCCGGGCAAGTGCCGGACGCTCTGGCATGTTCCACCAACGCAAACCCGCGATCACGGGCATGAAAAACCCGTCGATGAAGAAAAACCACGCCAGGAATGTAAAGGGGTCGGCGGTCGCGCGGATGCCATAGGCGTCGTAAGTGGTATAGGCCGCAACGAAAAGCCCCGTCACAACGGCCATCGCCAAAGCGGGCTTCAGAAGCTCGCGCCCCATCTGCCAGTGGCGCAGGTTGTAGGCGGCAAGGGCAAAAATTCCCGCCACCAGCGTCGCAACCCCTGCCCACTGTATCGCGGTGAACTTCTCGCCAAACAAGATACCCGCCCCGATCACCGTGAACAGCGGCCCAGTGCCACGCACCACCGGGTAGACGACCGTATAGGACCCTAGCGCATAGGTGTAGCTTTGCGCGACTTTGTATCCAACGTGGATCACAAAAACGACCGCGAAGATGGGCCACATATGTGGTTCGGGCCATGGGACGACGAACAGGGCGAAGGGCGCGGCGATCACACCGTAGGAAAGATCAATCGCGCCGCGCGACAACCACGGATCATGGCGTCCCTTTTGAAGCGCGCCAAAAAACGCGTGCAGAAACGCCGCGAACAAAGCCAGCATCAAGGCGACCTGATGACCAGCCTCGGTGCCTTCCAGCGATATGAGCCAGTCGCTCATGCCCCACGCTTATTCGGTGATGCCGATCAGGGCGCGGGCAAATTCCTCGGGGTCGAAGGGGGCAAGATCGTCGATCTGTTCGCCAACGCCAATGGCGTGGATCGGCAAGGCGAACTTGTCGGCCAACGCCACCAGAACGCCGCCTTTTGCCGTGCCATCAAGCTTGGTCATCACCAGACCGGAGACGTCAGCCAGCTTCTGAAAGGTTTCGACCTGACGAAGGGCATTCTGACCCGTGGTCGCATCCAGCACCAGCAA
This sequence comes from Aliiroseovarius sp. S1339, assembly GCF_023195695.1. Taxonomy (GTDB): domain Bacteria; phylum Pseudomonadota; class Alphaproteobacteria; order Rhodobacterales; family Rhodobacteraceae; genus Aliiroseovarius. The sequence goes on from NZ_JALPQG010000011.1 coordinate 134,834, forward strand.
GGTATTATGCGGCGCGGTCTCGTCTTTCTTCTTGATAACACGCACGATCTTGGCCAGCTCTTCCATCAAATCAGCGCGATTTTGCAAACGCCCGGCGGTGTCGATCATCAAAAGATCAGCGCCGTCCGCCTCGGCTTGGGTCATCGCATCGAAGGCGAGCGAGGCTGGGTCCGACCCTTCGGGCGCGGTCAGGACAGGCACGCCCGCGCGATCCCCCCAGACCTGCAGCTGCTCAACCGCGGCCGCGCGGAAAGTGTCGCCGGCGGCGATCACGACCTTTTTGCCAGCGGCGGTGAACTGGCTGGCCAGCTTGCCGATCGTGGTCGTCTTGCCGGCGCCATTCACGCCGACGATCAACACCACCTGAGGGCGTTTGGGATAGATCGGCATGGGCAGGGCCACAGGCTCCATAATCCGCGCGACTTCAGAAGCCAGCACGGATTTGATCTCAGCCACAGACAATTTTTTGCCTAAATGCCGCTCCGAGATATTGGCGGTTACGCGCATTGCGGTGTCCACGCCCATATCGGACGTGATCATCAGATCTTCGAGGCTTTCAAGCATGTCGTCATCGACGGTCCGGCGGACGACGGTTTTGGCCTCGCGCCGCCCGAACATACGGCCCAGCAGGCCTGGTTTGGCGGCGGCGGTGGGTGCGACGTCAGCGGCGATATCCAGCGGCGCAGGATCGACCTGCTTCGCTGGCTGAGGTTCGGGTTCGGGTTCGGGTTCGGGTTCGGGTTCGGGTTCGGGTTCGGGTTCGGGTTCGGGTTCGGGTTCGGGTTCGGGTTCGGGTTCGGGTTC
>NZ_JALPQG010000012.1 GCF_023195695.1 Aliiroseovarius sp. S1339
GGATTTGCGCGGTGCGCTTCCGGCGAATGATCCACACCGGGAATAGCAGCAATGGCAATCGGCATAGTTCGGACAACCGTCACAATGGGCTCAAAGCCGACGTTGGCATAACCCTAGGTCCTTCACCCCAACCCAGTTTCAGCCTCGATCTGCCGCTTTGATTTCCGCGCGCGCTCGGTTTCAGACTTCAACTGACCGCAGGCCGCCATGATGTCCTCACCACGCGGCTTGCGGACCGGGCTCGCGTAACCGGCATTAAAGATAATATCCGCAAATGCCCGAATACGGTTGTTCGAGCTGCGTGTGTAAGGCGAGCCCGGCCATTCGTTGAACGGGATTAGGTTCACCTTCGCAGGGATGCCCTTCAGGTGTTCGATCAGGCGGTGGGCGTCTTCATCGCTGTCATTCACGCCGTTCAGCATCACATATTCAAACGTGATCCGTTCCGAGTTCGACAGGCGCGGGTATTCCCGCAATGTGTCCAGCAATGTCTTGATGTTCCAGCGCTTGTTGATCGGCACCAGCTTGTCGCGCACCTCGTCCGTAGTGGCATGAAAGCTGATCGCCAGCAGGCAGCCGATTTCCTTGGCGGTGCGGGCGATTTCCGGCACAACGCCAGACGTGGACAGGGTGATCCGGCGGCGCGATAGCTGGATGCCCTCCGGGTCCATCGCGATCAACATCGCGTCGCGCACATTTTCAAAATTATAAAGCGGCTCGCCCATCCCCATCAGCACGACGTTGGACAGAAGGCGGGCTTCGTCCTTGGGGGCACCGGGTTCGGGCCATTCGTCCAGATCGTCCCGCGCCAACATGATTTGCCCGACAATCTCGGCGGCGGTCAGGTTGCGCACAAGTTTCTGGGTGCCCGTGTGGCAAAAAGAGCAGGTCAGCGTGCAGCCAACTTGCGAGCTGATACACAGCGTACCGCGACCCTCTTCCGGTATATAGACGACTTCGACTTCATGGCCGCCTGCGATGCGGACGAGGTATTTGCGGGTGCCGTCTTCCGACACTTTGCGGGTCACGACTTCAGGGATCTCGATCACAAAGTTTTCCGCCAACATCGCGCGATAGGTCTTGGCAAGGTTCGTCATGGCGTCGAAGTCACGCACGCCCCATTGGTAAATCCATTGCCAGACCTGACCGGTTCGCATCTTGGCCTGCTTTTCAGGCGTCCCGACCGCGATCAGGGCCTCGCGCAATTGGTCACGCGTCAGGCCAACGAGGTTACGTTTGCCTGTCGTGTCGGACTTGCGGGGGATGGTCATAACATCCTGAGTGATCGGGGCGGTGGGTTCCATAGCGCGTTCCATTCTGTGCAAGACGGCTTTTTAGTCTAGCAGACACAGCTTGTCACGCCATGGAATGCACCATGGCGTGTCAGAATGTCGTGATGATCGGAAAGCTTAGCCGCCGCAGCGTTTGCCAGCTTCTTCAACGGCAGCCGTGAAACCAAGCAGGCTGAACGTGTCCTGGGTTTTGGTCCCGCGCGCACTTTGGGCGTTTGCGACAGCGCTTGCGCCCCGCTTCATTGCCGTAATGATCTTTGCGTCATCACCCGGCGATGCCGACCAAGCCCATTCACCATCGGTGAACATCTGGAAAGTTGAATCGCCCACCGTCAGTGACACAGTCGATCCCGGTGCAAAGGGGTAGCCTCCGGTAAACGAAACCTCGCCCTTAACTTCTGCGCCGGGGCGATAGCTGACGAAAAGCAGGATATTACCCCGTTTTACGGCGACCGAGCGGCCATTCTTGGTGTTTACCGTCTCTTTCGGGCTCGACACGCTCCAACATTCTTTTGGATTGTCCTCTACAAACACGCTCCAATCTGTGTTTGCAGCGACCCGGTTCGAGCTTTCCTGAGCGAAAACGCCCGTCGCGGAAAGCGACAGGCCCAGTGCGCAAATCGCGCCTGAAATCGTTCGTATCATGTTTAACACAGCCTCCAGCTGCCTCTGCCTCAAGCCCTTGCGTGTCCCAACCGTCTGACGCGGCCCTTGACTGTTGCGCTTGGGTCGTTTCCAAGTCTGTCCGTTGAGTTTAGCGCGAATTGTGCGCGTAATAAAAGCCCCTGTGGCGGATTTTCGCGCGTTTCACTGTGAAAGGAGTGTCTAATGACCCAGCCAGAGCAACTTGTCGAGGTTTGGCGGGGTGATATCCTTGAAAGTCAGCACCAAGGTCACGCCGTGATTTGCAATGCCAAAGGCGAGATTGTCGAGGCGTGGGGCGATCCCGATAAGGTGATCCTGCCGCGCTCATCGGCCAAGATGTTGCAATCCCTTCCGTTGATTGAAAGCGGCGCTGCAGATGCTGCGGGCCTAACCACAGAACAGCTGGCGCTGTCTTGTGCCAGCCACCAAGGCGCGGCCATCCACACCGATCGCGTGACGCGTTGGTTGGCTGATATGGGGCTGGGCAATGATGATTTGCTCTGCGGGCCTCAGATGCCGGATGACAGGGCGGCGAAGGTTGGATTGATCAAGACCGATACCAGCCCTTGTCGGATACACAATAACTGCTCTGGCAAGCACGCAGGGTTTTTGACGCTAAGCCGTTATTTGGGCGGTGGGGCGGATTATGTTGCTCTCGACCACCCGGTGCAAACTGCCATCAAAGCCGTGTTTGAAGATGTAACCGGCGAAGACAGCCCCGGATACGGGATCGACGGTTGTTCAGCGCCTAATTTCGCGTCCACGCTGGCGGGCATGGGCCGGGCGATGGGTGCGTTTGCAGGGGCGAAGGCGGGGGCTGACAAACGTCAGGACGCAGCGGTCAGGTTGCGCGAGGCGATGATGTTGCATCCCGAACTGGTCGCTGGTGAAACCCGTGCCTGCACCGAGCTGATGCGCGCCGCAAAAGGCAAGGCGGTGCTGAAAACCGGGGCAGAAGCGTTCTTTGTGGCGATTCTGCCGGATCAAGAGCTTGGCGTTGCGCTGAAAATCACCGACGGGGCCACGCGCGCGTCTGAATGCGCGATTGCGGCGATCCTTGTGAAACTGGGTGTTTTGGATGCGCGCGACCCGATGGTGAAGAAGCGGATGAACCCGGACGTCCTTAACTATGCCGGGCTACATACTGGCGAGATAAGGCCCTCAGCCGCGTTGCTGCGCTAGAACCATTCGGCGAGCAGCTTCAGGGCCAGCGCAGTTGACGCGATCACAAGCACCGGTTTGATCAGCTTGGCGCCAATCCGGCTGGCCAGTGTTGAGCCCAGATAGGCCCCGGCCATCTGGGCCACGCCCATCGCCAGCCCAAGCGCCCACAGGGGTGGGGCGACCAGCATGAAGCCGACCAGCCCACCAACATTTGACGCGAAGTTCAAAAGCTTGGTGTGCGCCGTCGCGCGCAGGATGCCGTAACCTGCAAGGCTGACGAACCCGATCATGAAGAAGGCCCCTGTGCCCGGCCCCAGCAGCCCGTCATAAAAGCCGATCAGCGGCACGAAGGTGACCGTAAACAGAAAAGGCGTGATTCGCTCGAGTTTGTCGATGTCGTCCAAACCGGGTTTCACCGCAAAGAAAATCGCAACTGCGATCAGCAGGACAGGCAGGCCCAATCGGATCACGTCTGTGGGCAACGTGCTGGCCAACAGGGCACCGATCACGGCACCTGCAAAGGACAGTGCTGCGGGTCGCAGTTGGCGGCGCAGGTTTACGTGTCCCGCACGTGCATATGTGACTGCGGCCATGCCCGCCCCAAAAAGCCCCTGAACCTTGTTGGTCGCCAGCGCGGTGATGGGCGGCACGCCTGCCAGCAACAAGGCGGGCAGAGTGATCAACCCACCCCCGCCCGCGATGCTGTCCACAAAGCCAGCCACGAAGGCCGCCCCCAGCAGTAACAGGACGATCTCAGTTGTCAGATCAAACACTTGCGAATTCGCTATTGGCGTAGCCCTGAATGTAAAGCAACGCGGTCAGGTCGCCGTGGTTGATGCGAATGTCACATTGAGCAGCGACCGACGGTTTGGCGTGCAGTGCCACACCAGCCCCCGCCAGTCCCAACATACCAAGATCGTTTGCGCCGTCACCGACGGCCATAACTTCGTCATGGGTCAGGCCAAGCCGGGCCGAGATGTCTTGCAGCGCAGCAACCTTCGCCTCGCGCCCCAATATGGGCATTGCAACCTCGCCCGACAATTTCCCATCGGCAATCAAAAGTGTGTTGGCACGGTTTTCGTCAAAGCCAAGGGTTTGGGCCACATGCGCGGTGAACGCGGTAAACCCGCCCGATACCAGCGCCGCATACGCGCCGTCTGCTTTCATCGTTGCCAGCAAAGCGCGCCCACCGGGCATGAGCGTGATCCGGTTGGTGAGCACGTCGCCGATGACCGTTTCTGGCAGATCAGCCAGCAGACCAACACGCTCTTTCAACGCGCCGTCGAAATCAAGCTCGCCATTCATCGCACGCGCGGTGATATCTTTCACACGGTCGCCAACGCCCGCTTCGTCCGCCAGTTCGTCTATGCATTCCTGCTGGATCATGGTCGAATCCATATCTGCAAGCAGCATCTTTTTGCGTCGCCCCTGTTCTGGCTGGATAACTAGGTCAACGCCCATACCTTGAAGGTCCGCCCACACGTCCCACTGATTATCCGGGCGCTTGGGCAGCGTAAACTCAACAGCCTCGTCGGGGGCCAGCCACTGCGCGTCCCCACCGCCCCAGGCGTTGCGAAGCGAATCCACCAGTGCGGCATCTAGCGTCGCGGCACTTGGCGCTGTCAAAAGTGTGGCAATGAACATGCGAAAGTTTCCGATCGTAGACTGTTTGCGCCACATTCCGACGCACGGCGCGGCTATAGCGACATTTTTGATCTTGTGCCAGACGGTTGTGCCCCTTAGGTCGGTTCGTGGGACACCCCTCCCCAACGAGGGGCTCATATCTGGAAGGGTATCATGACTGATATTGCTCAACCGGCGACGCGGCCGGCAAATCCGCGTTTTTCTTCTGGCCCCTGCGCCAAACCCCCCACATGGACCTTGGATGCTTTGTCGGACGCCGCCCTTGGCCGTTCGCACCGTGCCGCTATTGGCAAGGACAAGTTGAAAGCGGCGATCGAAGGCACGCGCGAGGTGCTGGGCATTCCGGCAGACTACAAAATCGGCATCGTTCCTGCGTCAGATACTGGCGCGGTCGAGATGGCGATGTGGTCGCTTCTGGGCGCACGCGGGGTCGAAGTGCTGGCATGGGAAAGCTTTGGCGCCGGTTGGGTTACGGATGTGACCAAGCAACTAAAGCTGGATGCGGTGACAAAGACTGCCGATTACGGCGAGCTGCCTGACCTGGCGTCGGTCGATTTCAACAATGATGTTGTGTTCACATGGAACGGCACCACCTCGGGCGTGCGCGTGCCGAATGGTGACTGGATTCCGGCGGGGCGCGAGGGTCTGACGATTTGCGACGCGACCTCTGCCGCGTTTGCCATGGACCTGCCGTGGGACAAGCTGGATGTAACCACGTTCAGCTGGCAGAAAGTGCTGGGCGGCGAGGCTGCGCACGGTATCCTGATCCTGTCGCCGCGCGCGGTTGAGCGTCTGGAAAGCTACACCCCCGCATGGCCGCTGCCGAAAATATTCCGCCTGACCAAAGGTGGTAAGTTGATCGACGGTATCTTCTCCGGCGCGACGATCAATACGCCGTCGATGCTGGCGGTCGAGGACTATCTGTTCGCGCTGAACTGGGCGCGGTCGGTGGGCGGGCTTGAGGGCTTGATCCATCGTGCGGATGCCAACACCAAGGCCATCGCGGATTTTGTCGAGATGCGCGATTGGGTCGACTTTCTGGCGCATGACCCGGCGACGCTGTCGAACACGTCTGTCTGCCTGAAGTTCACCGATGATCGCATCAAGGACGGGGCTGCGTTTGCAAAGGCCGTCGCCAAGCGGTTGGAAGCCGAAGGTGTGGCGCTAGATGTCGGCGCATACCGTGACGCACCCGCTGGTCTGCGCATCTGGTGCGGTGGCACGGTCGAGGCGTCTGATGTCGAGGCGCTGATGCCGTGGCTCGACTGGGCGTTCAACACCGAGATCGCCGCGCAATAAGTTTTAGCCCTGCGCGAACAGCGCGGGGCTTCCCCCACTCATCTTTGTGAAAAGGACCAGACACATGGCCCCCAAAGTACTCGTATCTGACAAACTGTCCGAAACCGCCGTCCAGATTTTCCGTGATCGCGGGATCGAGGTCGACTTCGAACCCGCGCTGGGCAAGGACAAGGACGCTTTGCTTGCCAAGATCGGCGATTATGACGGTCTCGCGATTCGCTCGGCGACCAAAGTGACGGATAAACTCCTTGACGCCGCGCCGAACCTGAAAGTGGTTGGCCGCGCTGGGATCGGCACCGACAACGTGGATAAAACGGCTGCGTCGAAAAAGGGTGTGATCGTCATGAACACACCGTTCGGCAACATGATCACCACCGCTGAACATGCGATTGCGATGATGTTCGCCGTGGCGCGCCAGATCCCTGAAGCCTCAGCATCGACCCATGCAGGCAAATGGGAGAAATCCAAGTTTATGGGGGTCGAGCTGACGGGCAAGACCCTTGGCGTTATCGGTGCGGGCAACATCGGCGGCATCGTTTGTGATCGGGCGCTGGGCCTGAAAATGAAGGTCATCGCCTATGACCCCTTCCTGAGCGAAGAGAAGGCGAACAGCATGGGCGTCGAAAAGGTCGAGCTGGATGACCTTTTGAAACGTGCCGACTTCATCACCCTACACGTTCCGCTGATTGAACAGACCCGCAATATTCTGAGCCGCGAGAACCTTGAGAAAACCAAGAAAGGCGTGCGTATCATCAACTGTGCCCGTGGTGGTCTGGTCGATGAAGAAGCCTTGGCTGATCTGCTGAAATCCGGACACGTGGCAGGCGCGGCGTTTGACGTGTTTGCGGTCGAGCCCGCAAGCGAAAACCCGCTGTTCAACCTGCCCAACGTGGTCTGCACCCCGCATCTGGGGGCCGCAACGACAGAGGCACAGGAGAACGTGGCGCTTCAGGTGGCCGAGCAGATGTCGGACTACCTTCTGACGGGTGCCGTGCAAAACGCGCTGAACATGCCGTCGGTCACTGCCGAAGAAGCCAAGGTCATGGGGCCGTGGATCAAACTGGCCGAACATCTGGGCGCTTTTGTAGGTCAGCTGACCGAAGGGCCGATCAAGGCGGTAAACATCCTATATGATGGTGTCGCTTCGGAAATGAACCTGAAGGCGCTAGACTGTGCCGTCTTGGCAGGTTTGATGAAGCCCGTCTTGCCGGATGTGAACATGGTGTCCGCCCCTGTTGTGGCGGCAGATCGCGGCATCAAATGTTCAACGACGACCCAAGCCAAGGGCGGGTCGTTTGATGGCTATATCAAGCTGACCGTGGTGACCGAAAACCGCGAACGCTCGATTGCGGGCACGGTGTTCTCGGACGGCAAGCCGCGGTTCATCCAGATCAAGGGCATCAATATCGACGCTGAGATCGGCAGCCACATGCTTTACACCACCAACAACGATGAGCCCGGCATCATCGGCGCGTTGGGAGCGACGATGGGCAAGCATGGCGTGAACATCGCAAACTTCACCTTAGGCCGCAAAGACACCGGAGGCGATGCCATTGCATTGCTTTATGTCGACAATCCGACGCCCGAGCCGGTTTTGAAAGCCCTGTGCGACACGGGTCTGTTCAATTCGGTCAAACCGCTGGCGTTCGACGTCTAACAAGCTACCAAGATCACGAAAAAGGGCCCCGGATTATCGCCGGGGCCTTTTCTTATTCTGCGTCCAGAAGGCCTGTTTTGAACAGGATGCCAGCCGCAATCGCACCCAGGATTGGGGCGACGATAAACAACCATAGCTGCCCGATGGCATGGCCACCGGCGAACAACGCCGGGCCGAACGAGCGTGCTGGATTAACGGACACGCCGGTCACGTTGATGCCAACCAGATGGATCACAACCAGCGTCAGGCCAATAGCGATGCCAGCAACTGCGCTGGGCGCTCCGGCTCCTGTTGCGCCAAGAATGACGACCACGAACAGGAAGGTCGCGACCAGCTCAAAGATGAACGCTGCAACCATGGTGTATTCACCAAGATAACCAGTTCCCCAGCCGTTCTGACCAAGGCCTGAAGTGGCCACGTCGAAGCCACCACCCTTGCCGGACGCGATCAGATACAAGATCGCGGCACCAACCGTTGCACCCGCGACCTGAGCGGCGATATAGCTGCCAGCCTTAGAAGCGGGCAGGCGACCGGCAACAACGGCGCCGATGGTCACCGCAGGGTTGATGTGGCACCCCGATACGCCGCCGATACCATAGGCCATGCCGATCAGCGCAAGGCCGAACGCAAAGCTGATCCCTGTCAGACCAATATCGGCCCCGGCAATCACTGCTGCGCCGCAACCGAACAAGACAAGAGTCATTGTTCCAATAAATTCCGCTGTCGCTTGTTTCATTTCGCGTCTCCCTGATAAGTGTGCGTCAAGGTCACTATCGCGATGCGATTGTGGCTGGTCGCGGGGAAAACACATGAACTTAGCACCGCAAATCAAAGGGCAAACCATGGTTCGGACATACGCTATCGGGGATATTCACGGGCATTTGGACAAGTTGAAGGCTGTTCACGCGTTGATCGACGAAGATCGTGCGCGCTGCAGTGACGACAATGCGCCGGTGATCCATATCGGCGACCTTGTTGATCGCGGACCCGATGCGCGCGGCGTGATCGACCATTTGATCGCAGGCCAAGCGCGCGGTGAAAACTGGGTCGTCCTCAAAGGCAATCACGACCGCATGATGGAGATGTTTTTGCGTGATCATCCGATGGTCGATACCCATCTTCTAATCGACTACAACTGGTTGCACCCGCGCATTGGCGGCATCGAAACGCTGGCAAGTTATGGTGTTGAGGTGCCCGACGGCATCCGCACCTATCAGCTACACCCAACAGCCCGCGCTGCAGTGCCAGAACACCATCGCGAATTCCTGTCCGGCCTGCCTGCGATGCACCGAGAAGGGGACTTGTGCTTCGTTCATGCCGGTATCCGCCCCGGTGTAGCGCTGGAAGATCAGACCGAAGATGACCTTTGCTGGATTCGCGAAGAGTTCCATGCCTCGACGGCCGATCACGGACCGCTGATTGTTCACGGGCACACGCCGGTTGATCGTGTGACGCATTACGGGAACCGCGTGAATATCGACACCGGGGCAGGCCATGGCAAAGCGCTGTCCGCCGTGGTGATAGAGGGGCGCGAGGTTTGGCTTTTATCGCCCGAAGGCCGTGTGGCCGTGCAGCAGGCGGGCACGCAATAGATATCACGCCCGCGCAGACGCCTTATTCGGCGTCGTCCAACCGGTTGAACCAGTCGATATCCTCGACCGTGATCCAACCCGACAGGATGATCCCTGTGACGGCCGCCCAGACAATTGTGCCGACGATTGTGACAATAATCATTGTGCGCCCGAGCTTAAAGTTGGCGGGCGCACCCGCATGCGTGCCGGGCACGATCTCGCCCTCGTCGCCTTGGGTGCGCAGGCCGATGGGCAGCACAACGAACATGGTCACAAACCAGATGACCACATACAGCACGATAGCAGCGGTGATGGACATCAGACCTGCTCCAGCTCGACCAGCGTGCCGTTGAAGTCTTTGGGATGCAGGAACAGGACCGGTTTGCCGTGAGCGCCGATTTTCGGCTCGCCGGTGCCCAGCACGCGCGCGCCAGAGGCTTGCAGTTTGTCACGCGCCGCGATGATGTCGTCGACCTCGTAGCAAATGTGGTGAATGCCGCCAGAAGGGTTCTTTTCCAGAAAACCAGCGATGGGCGAGGCGTCACCAAGTGGGTAAAGAAGCTCGATCTTGGTGTTGGGCAGGTTGATGAAGACAACTGTCACGCCGTGGTCGGGTTCATCTTGCGGTGCGCCGACCTCGGCGCCGAGCGTGTCGCGATACTGCGCGGCGGCAGCGTCAAGATCCGGCACGGCAATCGCCACGTGATTAAGGCGTCCAATCATGTCTTCTCTCCCTTTGCAATTCTGGGGTTGGTTATGGCGGGCTTGCAGCGCACGGGCAAGTGCTGCGGTGCCGCATTGCAAAAAACCGCACCCGCGTGTGCTGGCTTAACCAGTTGTTAGGCAGTTTTCGCGCAGGCTGATCGGTGGAAGGAGACAGCCGATGAGCGATGACCTTGAACAATTGATGATGGCTCACCCCCCAACCGCAGACCGTCCCTTGCAGGGGTTGACGGTTCTGGTGGTCGAAGACAGCCGCTTTGCGTCCGAGGCGATCCGGCTTTTGAGCCTGCGATCCGGGGCGCGCATTCGACGGGCCGACAGCCTGCGCGCGGCACACCGGCATTTGCGAGTCTATCGACCTTCGATTGTCATAATCGACATGGGGCTGCCGGATGGATCAGGTGCCGACCTGATTGCCGAATTGGCTGCTGATCGCGTCCGTGTGCCGGTGTTGCTGGCGATGAGCGGTGATGACACCACCCATGATCGGGCGATCAGTGCGGGGGCAGATGGGTTCCTGGCAAAGCCTGTCGACAGTCTAGCGGTGTTTCAAAGCAGCATCCTATCTGTTCTGCCACCCGCCGAAGGCCCGCCTGCGCCCCGCGCCGTTCCGCAAGAGATTATCGAGCCGGACAAGATTGCCTTTCAGGACGACTTAAGCCATGCCGCAGCACTGATGCGCGCGGGCGTTGACGGGCCGATGCAAGACTATATCGCGCAATTCCTTGGGGTGCTGGCGCGCAGTGCCCACGACAACCCGTTAGAGGCCGCCGCCACAAATCTGGCGCAGGCCCGTGCCGCAGGGCGCGGAACTGGCCCGGATTGGGCACGCGTCGAAGGGATGGTTCAGGACCGGTTGGCCCAGCGAAAAGTGCTGTGAACGCGGCCGGCCGAGCAGCCGAAAGCATGCTTTGCCAGCGCCGCCGCGGCATCGTTGGATTACGTAGCGGCACCCCCTAACCTGCCGCGAAAATACCTTTGCGGTGCACGAAATTGGCTGCGCAGCACCTCATTTCCGCCCAATTCTGGTGGCAAAAAATCATCAGACGGGGTGAGCAGAGTGTTAAGACGAGGGTTATATTATGAAAAGCCTAATTAAACGTTTCGCGGATGATGAGTTTGGCAATGCTGTGATCGATTGGACGGTCTTGGTGTCCGGTGCAGCCATGATGGCAATCGCGCTGGTTCTGACTGTAGCCTGACAACACGACAGCCTAAGCGACGCAATAGATGATGTAATCAAGGCCCGTCCGGTAATCGGTTCTTTGGTAAGAGTGGTTTTCGGTGAGCTGCCGCCGAAAAAACGAGGGTGCGTGTGTTTCACACGCACCCTTTCTTTTTTCGGTCCGCTCTGTGTCGCACGCGCCCTTATTCTTGCGGGATCACGCGCAGGTGCAATTCACGCAGCTGTTCGTTCAGCGGCTCATTCGGTGCGTTCATCATCAGATCTTCGGCGCGCTGGTTCATCGGGAACATCACCACTTCGCGAATGTTTTCCTGATCAGCCAGCAGCATCACGATGCGGTCGACACCCGCGGCACAGCCACCGTGCGGCGGCGCGCCGTATTGGAAGGCGTTGACCATTCCGCCAAAACGCTTGCGCACTTCGTCTTCGCCATAGCCCGCCAGATCAAAGGCCTTGAACATGATCTCGGGTTTATGGTTCCGGATCGCGCCCGACACCAGTTCATAACCATTACAGGCAAGATCGAATTGATATCCGCGGACGGCCAGGGGGTCGCCCTCCAGCGCCTCCATCCCGCCTTGCGGCATGGAAAACGGGTTGTGGTCGAAGTCCAGCTTGCCGGTCTCGTCGTCCATCTGGAAGATCGGGAAATCGACGATCCAGGCGAAGGCGAAACGATCTTTGTCCAAGAGGCCCAGTTCTTCGCCGATCACATTACGTGCGCGACCAGCGACGGCCTCAAACGCTTTGGGTTTGCCGCCAAGGAAGAACGCCGCATCACCGACATTTAGCCCCAATTGCTGGCGGATCGCCTCTGTCCGTTCGGGGCCGATATTCTTGGCGAGCGGTCCGGCGGCTTCCATGCCACCTTCGACTTCGCCGGATTTCAGCTTGGCTTGCGCTTCTTTGACTGGAATACCCAGTTCCTGCGCCACAGAATCCGCCGTTTTGTCGCGCCAGAAGATGTAGCCCATACCCGGCAGGCCCTGTTCCTGCGCGAACTTGTTCATCCGGTCGCAGAACTTGCGCGACCCGCCAGTGGGGGCGGGGATGGCGCGGATTTCGGTGCCGTCCTGCTCCAACAGCTTGGCAAAGATCGCAAAGCCCGAGCTGCGGAAATGGTCCGAGACGACCTGCATCTTGATCGGGTTGCGCAGGTCAGGCTTGTCGGTGCCATACCAAAGCGCCGCTTCCTTGTAAGAAATCTGCGGCCAGTCCTGATCGACCTTGCGACCACCACCAAATTCTTCGAACACGCCTTTCAACACAGGTTGGATCGTGTCAAACACGTCCTGCTGGGTGACAAACGACATCTCCATGTCAAGCTGATAGAAGTCGGTCGGCGAACGATCGGCGCGCGGGTCTTCGTCGCGGAAACACGGTGCGATCTGGAAGTACTTGTCGAAACCGGCGACCATCATCAGCTGTTTGAACTGCTGCGGAGCCTGCGGAAGCGCATAGAATTTACCGGGGTGCAGACGCGACGGCACAAGGAAATCGCGCGCGCCTTCGGGGCTTGAGGCCGTGATGATCGGTGTCTGATACTCGCGGAAGTCTTGTTCCCACATCCGCTTGCGCATCGAGGCGACAACGTCAGACCGCAGCTTCATATTCTCTTGCATCACTTCACGACGCAAATCGAGGAAGCGGTATTTCAGACGCGTTTCTTCCGGATATTCCTGATCGCCAAAGACCATCAACGGCAGCTCTTCTGACGCGCCCAGCACCTCTAGGTCACGCACGAACACCTCGACCTCGCCGGTTGGGATCTTGTCATTCACCAAATCGGCGTCGCGGGCCTTTACGTTGCCGTCAATACGAATGCACCATTCTGCGCGCACCTTTTCCATCTCGGCAAAGACTGGGCTGTCAGGGTCGCACAGCACCTGCGTGATCCCGTAATGGTCGCGCAGGTCGATAAACAGGATACCGCCATGATCGCGGATCCGGTGGACCCAACCAGACAGGCGCACCATGTCGCCAACATTCGATTTGTTCAGTTCAGCGCAAGTATGGCTGCGAAAGGCGTGCATGTCGGTTGTCCTAGTTCGTCAGAAAACGGGTTGCGCTGATCAACCGCGCTTGCGCGCAGAAGTCAAGTCCACCGCGAAGACTAATCAGGCGCATTCAGTAGACTTCAGGTCGCGCCGACGCAAAAAAATCCACACGCCGATCACAACCGCGATCGAGACATAGCCATCGACCGCATAGTGATAGCCGGTGTAAACGGACATAAAAAGGATCGCCGCAACCCCAGTCAGCGCGAGGGGAAGCAGGAAGCGTGATCGCTCATACAGATAAATTGCAGCTAAGGTGGCAATTGATACATGGACACTGGGAAACGCTGAAATTCCAGGTCCTTTGGTTTGGTCCATCTGCTCGTATGCGATCCACAGGAAATCTTGTGCGTTGCTTATCTTTTGCAAATTCGGGCCGGCAGGGAGCATTGAGGCGGTCAAACCCGAGAAATGGTCGCTGCCATGCAGACGTTCAAAAAAGATCGGCCCCGCCGACATGCCTGCAAGCGCAAGAATGTTTCCAACCACAATCCAAGCAGACAGATACACGAGCAGAATGCGACGCACACGCTTGGGATCGCTGTCCAGGGTGGCAAGGATGACAGGTAACAGGATCGCGGGAATCAACCAGCCATACATGTAGATTCCAGCAAGCCATTCGACGGGCAGAACATCATGAAATCTGTGGGTCAATATCCACGGGTCCAATCCCATGTGCAACAGCTTGTCGAGTTCGGCGAAAGCTGAGTCAGCATAAAACGGAATCACGAATGGCAGGGTGGTCTTGACGAGTATGAAACCAGCTTGAAACAGCAATGTCGCAGCGGTCGCGAAAAGAGCGTCGGCGATCGTGTCACGCGGCGCCTTATTTTGGAAAACAGCATTGATCAACAACCCCAAACAGACCAGTGTGAATACCCAAAACAAGAGCAACGGCGTCAAGTCCCTCAGGACGCGCCCGACCTCGGAAAACGTTTGTAACGCTCTTTCCCGGATTGAGAATGTGATCACGATTGCGAAGGCAAAATAGCCTAAACTAAATCTAAGAAACTGGGTCATCGACTTCACTTGAAAAAAAATGGTGTTCGAATTTCGCCACCCTCTAATCTACCACCGGTTGATTGGCAATCGCGAAACCGCGACTTTCGGAACTGGCCTGCAACACTTTCTTGAGTTTCGCGAGGTGGTCCCCTTGCACCTTCCCGCATCATCTCTATAACCCACGACAATTTGCGCGCGGGTGAGAATCCGGCGCGCGATCCAGTCTGCCGATGGGGGTCATCATGCCTAAAAGAACCGATATCAACTCAATTATGATCATCGGCGCGGGGCCCATTATTATTGGACAGGCCTGCGAGTTCGACTATTCGGGTGCTCAGGCGTGTAAGGCGCTGCGCGAAGAAGGGTATCGGGTCATTTTGGTGAACTCGAACCCGGCGACGATCATGACCGACCCGGACATGGCGGATGCGACGTACATCGAACCGATCACCGCGGATGTGGTGACCAAGATCATCGAAAAAGAACGCCCCGACGCGCTGTTGCCCACGATGGGCGGGCAGACCGGTTTGAATACGGCGTTGGAGTTGGACGATCTGGGTGTGCTCGACAAATACAATGTTGAGCTGATTGGGGCTAAGCGCGACGCGATTGAAATGGCCGAGGATCGGAAGCTGTTTCGCGAGGCTATGGACCGTCTGGGCATCGAAAACCCAAAAGCCACCATCGCTAATACGATGCAGGAATGTCTGGATGCGATTGATTATGTCGGTCTGCCCGCCATCATCCGCCCTGCGTTTACGCTCGGCGGCACCGGTGGTGGCGTGGCGTATAACCGCGAGGAATACGAGCATTATTGCCGCACCGGGCTAGATGCCTCGCCGGTAAGCCAAATTCTGATCGACGAAAGCCTGCTTGGCTGGAAGGAATACGAGATGGAGGTGGTGCGCGACACCGCTGACAACGCCATCATCGTGTGTTCCATCGAAAATGTGGACCCAATGGGCGTGCACACAGGTGATTCAATCACCGTGGCCCCGGCGCTGACATTGACGGACAAAGAATACCAGTTGATGCGCTCGCTTTCGATCAGCGTACTACGCGAAATCGGTGTGGAAACTGGCGGGTCGAACGTGCAATGGGCGGTGAACCCGGCAGACGGCCGTATGGTCGTGATCGAGATGAACCCGCGTGTCTCGCGGTCGTCAGCGCTCGCATCGAAAGCCACAGGCTTCCCGATTGCTAAGATCGCCGCGAAACTCGCCGTGGGCTATACGCTGGACGAGCTGGACAATGACATCACCAAAGTCACGCCCGCCAGTTTTGAGCCGACCATCGACTATGTCGTCACCAAAATCCCGCGTTTTGCGTTCGAAAAATTCCCCGGTGCCAAACCCGAATTAACCACCGCGATGAAATCGGTGGGCGAGGTTATGTCCATCGGCCGCACGATCCATGAAAGCCTGCAAAAAGCGCTGGCGTCGATGGAAACCGACCTGACCGGTTTTGATGAAATCGACATCCCCGGCGCGCCCGATCAGGCCGCCATCATCAAGGCGATTTCCGAACAGCGTCCAGACCGCATTCTGAAAATCGCGCAGGCCATGCGCTTTGGCATGTCGGACGAAGACATCAACGCCTGCACCGCATTCGACCCGTGGTTCTTGACCCGCATTCGCGAGATTATTGAGACCGAAGCCCAAGTGAAAGAAGCGGGCCTGCCATCGGACGAAGCTGGCTTGCGCAAGCTCAAGATGATGGGCTTCACAGATGCGCGTTTGGCCAAGTTGACGGGCTTCACTGAAAAGGACGTGCGTAACGCCCGCCGCAAAGTTGGCGTGACAGCAGTGTTCAAACGCATCGACACCTGCGCGGCCGAATTTGAGGCGCAGACGCCCTATATGTATTCCACCTACGAGGCTCCGATGATGGGCGAGGTTGAATGCGAAGCACGCCCGTCTGACCGCAAGAAAGTCGTCATTCTGGGCGGTGGCCCGAACCGGATCGGGCAGGGGATCGAGTTCGATTACTGCTGCTGTCACGCTTGTTTTGCGCTGACGGATGTCGGCTATGAAACCATCATGGTCAACTGCAACCCCGAGACTGTTTCGACTGACTATGACACCTCGGACCGGCTGTATTTCGAACCGCTGACGTTTGAACACGTCATGGAAATTCTGACGAAAGAGATGGAAAACGGCACGCTGCACGGCGTCATTGTTCAGTTCGGCGGACAAACGCCCCTGAAGCTGGCCAATGCGCTAGAGGCTGAGGGCATCCCGATCCTTGGCACCACACCCGACGCTATTGACCTAGCGGAAGACCGCGAACGTTTTCAGGCGCTTGTCAACCAGTTGGGTCTGAAGCAGCCGAACAATGGTATCGCATCGACCGACGCAGAAGCCCTCGCCATTGCAGGCGATATTGGCTTCCCGCTGGTGATCCGCCCGTCCTATGTGCTGGGGGGCCGCGCGATGGAAATCGTGCGCGACATGGCGCAACTGGAACGTTACATCGCCGAGGCCGTGGTGGTATCGGGCGACAGCCCCGTTCTGCTCGACAGCTATCTGTCCGGCGCGGTCGAGGTGGATGTTGACGCGCTTTGCGATGGCGAAAATGTCCATGTGGCGGGCATCATGCAGCATATCGAAGAAGCGGGCGTCCATTCGGGTGATAGTGCCTGTTCGCTGCCGCCCTACAGCCTCAGCCCCGAGATTATCCTTGGGTTGCGCGAGCAGACCAAGGCGCTGGCACTGGCGCTGAACGTGGTTGGCCTGATGAATGTGCAATTCGCTGTCAAGGACAACGAAATTTACCTGATTGAGGTAAACCCGCGCGCGTCCCGCACGGTGCCTTTCGTGGCGAAAGCGGTCTTGTCGCCCATCGCCTCGATCGCGGCGCGGGTGATGGCGGGTGAAAAGCTGGATGCGTTCGATCTGGTCGATCCCGAGATTGACACCTACGCCGTGAAAGAAGCGGTCTTGCCGTTTGCTCGTTTCCCTGGCGTAGATACCATCCTTGGCCCGGAAATGAGGTCGACCGGCGAGGTCATGGGCGCGGATAAAAGCTTCGCCATGGCATTCCTGAAGGCCCAGCTTGGGGCTGGCACCGTATTGCCGACCGAAGGCAACGTCTTCTTGTCGATCAAAGAAAGCGACAAGACTGATCAACTGGTCGAGACGGCAAAGATGCTTAAGGAGCAGGGTTTCAACATCCTTGCCACCCGTGGCACAGCGTCGTTTCTGTCGAATAGCGGCGTGGAAACGGAAACCGTCGCCAAGGTTTATGAACCCGGTCGAAACATCGTCGATCGCATGAAAGACGGTGAAGTGCATCTGGTCATGAACACGACCGAGGGCACGCAGTCGGTGAATGACAGCCGTGAAATGCGCAACGTCGCATTGATGGACAAGATCCCCTATTTCACCACGCTTGCCGCCAGCCACGCCTCGGCGCGCGCTATAAAGGTTCGGTCCGAGCGTCAGATCGAAGTGAAGCCGCTTCAAGAGATGTGAGTTTGCCTTTCGGCGACGCTTTTGCCGTGGGGTCTAAATCTATGCTAACATGGGGTCGCATTTTTAGGAGCGATCCCATGAAACATAGCTTGTTCACTGTATTTTCCATCGGCTTTCTGGCTGCCTGTGAAACCGTCGCACCGGCGACCGACCTGCCGCTTATGGGCGGCTATCGCGATGTCGCGGACCAATGCCAGCGGGTGGGTGAAAGCGCCGCAACCGTCGAATATCTGGACCACACTGCCGACCTAGTCGCCTGTCCTGCGGAATACGAAGGGCTGGGTGTGTTTACCCATGAAACCGGCGGGGTAGAAGTCGCGCGGATTGATGGCTGGGTGCTGTTTAGTGTGTCGACAGAGGGGTAGCGAACAAAGACGCATCCTGTGCGTCAGGTCACTTGCGCGACAACAAGTCCCAAAACAACGAGCATTACGCCCAACACCGGATAGGTCAGCTTGTAGTGTTTGTGATGGAAGGCCCAACCGGCTTTACCCATGCCGGGGCCCGTCGAAACGGCGTCAATCAATGCCGCGGGACGCAACAGCACATACGTCGCTGCGTAGCCGCCGCTTCCATATATCAAGGTCTGTATTAGATCCTGCATTTCTGTTCTTCTTGCTGGTCCCACTGAGCGCCTACAATACCCAGAAAGAATGAGGTGTCTAAGGCACCAGGATGGCGATTTTGGGGTGATGGCTGGTCGCCGCCTTCGAGCGATATGGGCTGACCAGCGGTGTCATTGGTCCACAGCTATCTCATTGCGATTATGTTAAACATGGTTTGTGCGCCCCCACAAATCATACTCCCCGGCCTCATCCACCTCGACGCTGACAATCTCACCAACCTTCAGCCCTTCGGTGCCTTCGTCGATGAACAGGTTCCCGTCGATCTCGGGTGCGTCGGCTTTGGTGCGGCAGGTGGCGATGCCGTCCTCATCAATATCGTCGATGATCACGTCCATGCGTTGCCCGACCTTTGCCGCCAGTTTGGCTTCGGAAATCGCCTGTGCCTTCTGCATGAACCGATCCCAACGGTCTTGTTTGACCTCGGCGGGGACGTGGTCGGGCAGATCGTTTGACCGGGCACCATCGACATTTTCATACTGAAAGCAGCCGACGCGATCCAGTTGCGCCTCGTCCATCCAATCCAGCAGGGTCTGGAATTCGGCCTCGGTTTCGCCGGGATAGCCGACGATGAAGGTCGAGCGCAGGGTGATGTCGGGGCAGGTCGTGCGCCAAGCCGCGATCTCGTCCAGCGTTTTCGACGCGGCCGCCGGGCGGGCCATGCGTTTCAGAACGTCGGGGTGGGCGTGTTGGAACGGGATGTCCAGATAGGGCAGGATCAGCCCGTCCGCCATCAGCGGGATCAACTGGCGCACATGCGGATAAGGGTAGACATAATGCAGCCTGACCCACAGGTCGCGCCCGGCACCAAGCGCCCCAAGATCACGCGCCAGGTCGGTGATATGGGCGCGGTGGCCGCGGTCTTCGGCGTGTTTGATGTCGACCCCATAGGCCGAGGTGTCTTGGCTGATCACCAGCAGTTCTTTTACGCCAGCCTCGACCAGTTTTTCAGCTTCGCGGACCACCGCATGAGCAGGGCGGCTCGCCAGACGCCCGCGCATATCGGGGATGATGCAGAACTTGCACTTGTGATTGCAGCCCTCGGAAATCTTCAGATAGCTGTAGTGGCGCGGGGTTAGCGACACGCCGGTCGCGGGCAGCAAGTCCACAAACGGGTCAGGCGACGGCGGCACAGCACCGTGCACGGCGTCCAGCACCTGTTCATACTGATGCGGACCGGTGACGGCCAGCACGCTGGGATGGGTGCCGCGAATGTAGTCTTCCTCTGCGCCCAGACAGCCGGTGACGATCACGCGGCCGTTTTCGTTTAGTGCTTCTCCAATCGCTTCAAGGCTTTCCGCCTTGGCCGAGTCCAGAAACCCGCAGGTGTTCACGATCACTGCGTCCGCCCCGGCATAATCGGGGCTGATTGCATAGCCTTCGGCGCGCAGCCGCGTCAGGATGCGTTCGCTGTCGACCAGCGCCTTGGGGCAGCCAAGGCTGACCATGCCGATGGTGGGCTGGCCGTCGCGCTTAGGCTCGGAAAACCGGGCTTTCGGGGCAAGGTCGGGGCGCAGGTTGGGTGGGTTCACTGGATGTGTCATGGCGCGCATATAGCCCCCTGCGGTCAGTCTGGAAAGGGGAAGTGCACGCGGCGGCGTGCGCAGGCACGAAAAAAGGCGCGCTGGTTGCTCAACGCGCCTTTGGTCTGATCAATGTGGCTGCCTTACCGTTTTCGGTCGCGGCGCGAGCTCATCGGCTGGAACGCGACGCCGACATGCGCCTCGCAATAGGGTTTGCCTTGTTGCGCAGGCAGACCACAGAACCAAAATTCTTCGGTCGCGGGGTCGCCGATGGGCCATTTGCAGGTGCGTTCCGTCAGTTCCATCAGGTGCAGCTTCTTCGCACCTTTTTCAACTTCGCGCACCGATGCCAGCGCTTCGGGGCTGATTTCGTTCGCAGACGGTTGCGGCGGCAGGGGTTGGCCTGCCGGGATGATCTGCTTGCGCGCCGGGATTGGTCTGGTTTCGGCAGCGGGCTTGGCGGCTGGTTCCGCCTCTTTCTTTGGCGCGGCTTTCTTGGGCGGCGCCTTAGGCTTGGCTGCCACCTTCGGCGCGGCTTTTTCCTTGGCAGGCGCTTTCGAGCCACCGCCCGACCGGTTTGACAAGCCCAAACGGTGCACTTTGCCAATCACAGCATTGCGGGTCACACCCCCAAGCTCTTTTGCGATGACAGAGGCTGATTGCCCCTCGCCCCACATCTTTTTCAGGATTTCAACGCGCTCGTCGGTCCAGGACATATTTTTTCCCGTTTTTGGGTCGCCGTCCAGCAATAGCCCGGACAGCCCAGTGAATTCACAAGCGCCTATTTTAATCATAGGCGCGGGGGATACAAGCGCAGATACTGTATCAGCGTGACTTGCGGCTTTCGCGCCATGCAAGCAAAGCGCCACCTGCAATGATGATGGCTGCGCCCAACAGGCTTGTGTGCACCGGCACCACGCCGAACGCGGCGAAATCGTACAGTCCGGCAAACAGCAACGTGGCGTATGAGAACGGCACGACGAAGCTGGCATCCGCGCGTTTCATTGACTGGATGAAACAGGCTTGCGCCAGCGCCATCATGAAACCAAGCGCCGCCAGCGCAACCCATTGCGCAGCCGTCGGCGACTGCCAAATCCAGATAACGGCCGACGTTGCGACCGACAGGCCAATGCCATTGTTGATCCACAAGATCTGCAACGGCGCCTCGCGCCCGCTGAGCCTTTTGATCAGGGTGATTTCAAGCCCCATGACAACGGCGGCAGTCAGTGCCAGAAGTGCGGCCGGGTGGAAGCTGCCCGCGCCGGGCTGGATCAGAACAAGCGCGCCCAACAAAGCGATGGCGGCGGCAGAAAATCTGAGCGGCCCCACACGCTCGCCCAACAGGGGAATGGCAAGCACCATTGCAAAGACGGGATTCAGAAAGCTGATCGCCGTCGCATCTGCCAGCGGAATGAAAGCCACAGCTGCGAACAACAGCGAAATCCCGGTCCAGCCGGAAACCGAGCGTGCGATGTGCAGGGGCAGGTTTGCGCTTTTGAGCGCAGGGCGCTTGACCCCCACAACAGTGCTGATCACCAGAAACGCAAACAGGAACCGGCCGTGGCTGATCTGCAATGGATGCAGTGGCTCGCCCAGCACGTCACGCCCGACAAGCTTTGCCATTAACGTCGTGCCCGCGATCAATGACGAGGCCAGCAGCATGAAGCCCGCGGCGGCAAAGGGGGTGTGACGCGTTTCCATCCGCACCGCTTATCGGGTGACGCGGGGCTTGAAAAGTCTGGACAGAAGAATTGCCTTCCCGTAAGCCCGCCTTATGAACAAACGCCTGCATATCGCTAACAACCGACGCCGACGCATCTGCGCCTGACGTCCCGTCCCATTTGTTCGTGCGCATTTGCGCATATCCCCTTTGAAATTGTTGACTTGAAGCCAGCCATACGGCACCCAAGGGCTTCTTTTGTAAAGGATACCGACATGATCGCGTCGCTTCTTCCGACCTATAACCGTGTTGATCTTGCGTTTGAGCGCGGGCAGGGCAGTTGGCTGATCACGAGGGATGGTGAACGATACTTAGATCTGGGCGCAGGCATCGCAGTGAATGCTTTGGGCCACGCGCATCCCGCACTGGTCAAGGCGTTGGCTGAGCAAGGCGCGAAGCTGTGGCATGTGTCCAACCTTTATACCATTCCTGAGCAGCAAAAGCTGGCGGATATGCTGGTTGATTTGACCTTTGCAGATACCGTGTTCTTCACCAATTCGGGCACCGAGGCGTGCGAGCTTGCTGTCAAGATGGCGCGCAAATACTGGCACGAAAAAGGCCAACCGGAGCGCGCGCGGATCATCGGGTTTGACGGCTCGTTTCATGGCAGGTCATCTGCCGGGATCGCGGCAGCAGGCGGTGAAAAGCTGACCAAAGGGTTTGGCCCGCTTCTGCCCGGATTTACCCATCTGCCATTTGGCGATCTGGACGGTCTGACCAGTGCGTTGGCGGACGAAGACGTTGCCGCGGTGATCATCGAACCGGTGCAGGGCGAGGGTGGTATCCGCCCCGTGCCTGACGACGAATTGAAAGCAATCCGTGCGGCGTGTGACACGGCGGGTGCGCTTCTGATTTTTGACGAGGTGCAATGCGGTATGGGACGGACCGGCAAATTGTTCGCCCATGAATGGTCGGGCGTGACGCCCGACATCATGATGGTCGCCAAGGGTATCGGCGGGGGCTTCCCACTAGGCGCAGTTCTTGCGACCGAGGATGCGGCAAGCGGCATGGTCGCGGGCACCCACGGGTCGACCTATGGCGGGAACCCGCTGGCCTGTGCTATCGGGGCCACGGTCACGCAGATCGTGTCGGACCCAGCCTTTCTTGACGACGTGCGCCGTAAATCCGGGCTGCTGAGGCAGAAACTCGAAGGTTTGGTGGCCGCTCATCCGGAAGTGTTCGCGGGTGTGCGCGGGTCGGGCTTGATGCTGGGGCTGGTCTGCAAGGCCCCCAATACCGACGTGTTGAGTGCTTGTTATGATGCGAGAGTTCTGTGCGTTCCTGCGGCCGATAATGTGCTGCGTATCCTGCCAGCCTTGACCATTGAAGACGACGATATCACCGAGGCCGTGAGCCGTCTTGAAACCGCTGCCAAGGCTGTGGAGGGCCAGATTAAATGAGACATTTTCTTGATATTAACAAGACCGATAAATCTGATCTGAAGGGCATGATCGCGCAAGCACACCAGATCAAGACGGCGCGTGCGGGCAGGCCCAAGGGTGCGTTGGATGACGAACTGCCGCTAAAGGACCACATGGTTGCGCTGATTTTCGAAAAGCCCTCGACCCGGACCCGCGTCAGTTTTGATGTGGGCGTGCGTCAGATGGGCGGGCAGACGATGGTTCTGTCCGGCTCCGAGATGCAGTTGGGTCATGGCGAGACCGTGGCCGACACTGCACGCGTGCTCAGCCGCTATGTAGACATGATTATGATCCGCACATTTGAGGAAGCAACTTTGCTTGAACTGGCGGAACATGCCGATGTTCCGGTGATCAACGGGCTGACGAACCGCTCGCACCCTTGCCAGATCATGGCCGACATTCTGACCTATGAGGAACATCGCGGTTCGATCGCGGGTAAAAAAGTGGTGTGGGCGGGAGATGGTAATAACGTCTGTGCCTCGTTCCTGCACGCGGCGGGGGCGTTCGGGTTTGACCTGACTTTCACCGGCCCGGACGTGCTGGATCCCGAGGCGGTTTTCGTCGAAGAAGCGCGCCGCAATGGTGCAATGGTCGAGATCGTGCGCGATCCGGTGAAAGCCGTGGACGGTGCCGACCTGATTGTTGCAGACACATGGGTGTCAATGCATGACGCGCCGTCGGCACGCGAACGGCGCCACAACCTGTTGCGCCCCTATCAAATCAACGACGAATTGCTGGCCCACGCCAAGCCCGACGCATTGTTTATGCATTGCCTGCCCGCCCACCGGGAAGAGGAAGTGACGAATTCGGTCATGGATGGCCCGCAATCGGTGATCTTTGACGAGGCGGAGAACCGACTGCACGCCCAAAAAGCAGTCATGCGCTGGTGTTTGAGGAAATAATAATCGCCTGAAGTGGTGTAGCAGGGGCATTGCCCCTACGGTGTCACGCAGCGCGTGGCACCTACCCGTGGACATTTGGGACCAGAACAAGTCTAGTCGCGGTCGGCCTTCCGGATCATGCCATGAAGGCATTTAGCAGATAGAAGATCACTGCGGACATGACGGCGGCAGCCGGAACCGTGATCACCCATGCGGCAACGATGGTCATGAAATGCGAGCGACGCACCAGTTTGCGGCGGCGGCGTTCCTCGCGGGCGATGCGTTTGATTTCGGGTAAGGCGACGTTTGAGCGGCGCAAGCGGCGCTCCATATGGAACTCACGATAGAAGCCGACACCGAACACCCCGCCCACCGCGATGTGGGTCGAGCTGACCGGCAGGCCCAGCCAGCTGGCGACAATCACCGTGATCGCCGCGGACAGCGCCACACAATAGGCGCGCATTGGGTTTAGTTTGGTGATCTGGCTTCCGACCATACGAATGAGTTTCGGGCCAAACAGCATCAGGCCAAAGCTGATGCCGAATGCGCCGATGACCATGACCCATGTTGGAATGGTGACTTTGGCTGCAAAATCGCCAACGCTTTCCACGTGCACGATGGCGGCCAGTGGGCCAACTGCGTTCGCAACATCATTTGCACCATGAGCGAAAGACAGAAGAGCTGCCGAAAAGATCAACGGTAGGGCAAAGAGTGTTTTCAGTGACTTGGTGCGGTTTTCAAGCCCTTTGGCCTGGCGCGCAATCAGCGGGGTGGTCACGACATAAGCGATAACGCCGGTTGCGGCACCAATCAGCAGAGCTGTTGTAAGATCAATTGAGACGACGCGTTTTAGCCCCTTGATCGAAAGATAAGCGCCAAAGGCGGCGGCCATGATGGCGATCAGCACCGGAACCCAGCGTTTTGCGGCTGCGATCTTGTCTTCTTGATAGATGATTTTGTGTTTGATCAGCGCCAGAAAAAGCGCGGCAATCGCGCCGCCCAATACCGGTGAAATTACCCATGACGCGGCAATCATCCCCATCGTGGGCCAGCTGACCGCGGCGAATCCGGCGGCGGCGATACCCGCCCCCATGACGCCCCCCACGACCGAGTGCGTGGTGGATACAGGCGCGCCCACCCAAGTGGCCAGATTTACCCAAAGTGCCGACGATATCAGTGCCGCCATCATCGCCCATACGAACGTGCGCGACTGTTCGAACCCTGAAGGATCAATGATCCCTTTTGAGATCGTCGAGACAACATCGCCCCCGGCCAACAGCGCCCCAGCACTTTCGCAAATAATGGCGATGACGATGGCACCGCTCATGGTCAGCGCGTTTGCCCCAACCGCAGGCCCCATATTGTTGGCCACATCGTTGGCCCCAATGTTCAGCGCCATATACGCGCCAAAGGCCGCAGCGATAACGACCACAAGCGAGGTCGGAGTCTGACCAAAGAACACAGCCGCACCCAAGGCTGCAATGACGATGAAAGCAAGCGCGACACCCATGCCAACCAATGGGCGCGCAACATATTGCGTGGCGTATTCGACCTGACTGATGCGATTGAGGTCTTTGTCCAGCGTTTTCCACTGGCTGCCGCGGTTGTCTACGCTCATCATCGGTTCCCTTGGCTGGCGCGCTGTCTTACGGCTGGGTTACAGCCGCTGCAATTAGCGCATGCGCTAGACGGTCGGGCACGAAAATGCAACAGATTCGCGGCAATTCCAACCAAGCCAAAAAGGGATGTGTCTTAGAATTCGCGCAAGATTTTCTGGAGGTCTTTTTCAGCCACCATTTCGGCGGCTTGTTCTGCCGGAACCCAAGCGCGCGTGCGTTCGTCTGCTTCCGGGAAATCATCAACAAGTTTCTCAACCTTCAGCGGAAAAACAGAGGTCGTGCAGCGGGCAACGCCGCCGAAATCCATCTCTTTTTCGGAGCTGAATGCACCGATTGGCGCGCGGTCCAACTGTCCTTCGGACACGCCGGCCTCTTCCCAGGCTTCTTGGCGGGCGGCTTCAGCGGCGTTCATGCCGTCCATTGGCCAGCCTTTGGGCAGAATCCAGCGCCCGGTCCCGCGAGATGTCACCAACAGCACTTCTTTATCATCGCCTGCGTCGCGATAGCAAAGCGCCGCGACCTGCACCCGTTTGGGTCGTTGGAACAATGGGGTGACGACCTGTTCCCAAGCCTGTTTTAGCAATGGTGTCATTTTGTACCTGCGCGCTTTTGGGCTTTTCGCCCGTTTTTTCTATCCATTAGGATATGGGGTAATGAGGGTGAAATGCAAGTAAACGCCCTGTGAGGGGAGTTTTTGCGCGGTTTTGTTGCCGGATTCAGTTTTTTCGTGATTTCGCGCGCAGGGTCGGATCGGCCTGCGTCGGATCCTCGGGCCAAGGGTGCTTGGGATAGCGCCCACGCATATCTTTGCGCACATCCTGATAGCTTGTGGCCCAGAAATTTGGAACATCCGTCGTGGTTTGAACCGGGCGCTGGGCGGGCGACAGAAGCGTGACGCGCAGAGGGGTATTGCCGATCATCGGGTGACGAGTGGTGCCGAACATCTCTTGCAGGCGCAAGCTGATTTCGGGGGCATCACCGGAATAGTCGATCGGCGTCTTGCGGCCCATTGGCGTTGTGAAATGGGCGGGCGCGTCCCGGTCCAGCCGCGACATTTGGGTCCAGTCAAGGCGGGCGCGAAGGGTATCCAGCAGGTCAAAGCGTTTCCAGTCAGCGCTGGTTTTGACCCCCGTGAGGTGCGGGAGAAGCCAATCCTCCAACGCCTCCATCAGCGCTGCGTCGGACATGTCGGGCAGGTCATCGCCGCCCGCCCTTAACAGTTCGACGCGGGCAATGAACCGGCGCGCGGCGTCCGAGGGGCGCAAGCCAAGCTCACGCACGCCGTCCAGCATGGCGCGCGCCACCTCGGCTTCAGGTGCGTCTTTCCACATCCGGTCATCCAGCACCAAAGCGCCCAGCCGTTCTTGGCGACGCGCCACCACGCGGCCATCGCGTTTGGACCATGCGCAGTGATCGACCCAGTTGATCTGGTCTGCAAACAACTCGCGCAATTCGCCGTCACTGATCTGGATGGCTTGGCGCATGCAGGCCTCGCGCGGGTTGCCGTCGGTATCGGTGACGACGATCAGGCGCGCGCCAGCAAGGGGGTCGCCTTCGTCGATCACGGCCCCTTTGCCGCCGGACAAAACGAAACGCGGCGTGTCACCGGGGCGACGCAGCCCCACGCGGTCAGGATAGGCCAGCGCGGCCATTTGGGCTTCGCTGAACGTGGTTTTTTTGGGTGGAACAAGTTTGCGAAGGCGTCGGGCTTCAGAGCGGATGCGTTCTATCGCGCCTCGGTTTGGCGTGATGGCACGGCGCGCCTCGAACGATTTCGGGTCGCGAATGGCCTCGAGACTTAGGGAAAGATCACGGGGCGCGTGACGGGGCAGTGGATCACGCTCGCCCCACAGTGCAGCAAGATCGGCGGCATCGGGGCCGGCGGTTGCCAACATATGCCCGAGGCGTGGATGCATCGGCAGGCGGGCAAGCGTCTGGCCGTGCGGGGTAATGCGACCATCTCCATCCAGTGCGCCGAGCGCTTGCAGCAACGATTGCGCCTCGGCCAGCACGCCGGCGTTAGGCGGCGTCAGGAACGCCAGATCTGACCCATCCGGAGACCCCCATTGCGCAAGCTCAAGCGCCAGAGGGGCAAGGTCGGCGGTTTCAATCTCGGCGGGTGGGAAGGGGGGCAGGCCACCCTCTTCGCCCTTAGTCCAGAGCCGATAGCATACGCCCGGTGCAACGCGGCCAGCGCGGCCCCGGCGTTGCGTAGCCTCGGCCTTTGACACGCGTTCGGTGACCAGCCGTGACATGCCTGACCCTGGGTCGAACCGGGCGCGGCGCGACTGGCCCGCGTCGACCACAACGCGAATGTCCTGAATGGTCAGCGATGTTTCAGCGATCGAGGTTGCCAGCACTATTTTTCGCCCCGATGTGGCCGGTGCAATCGCGGCGCGCTGGGCCGCGAAATCCATCGCGCCGAACAGCGGATGAAGGTGGCAATCAGAGGGCAGATGTGGGCGCAGCGCGGCTTCCGTCCGTCGGATTTCGCCTTCGCCGGGTAGGAACACCAACACGCCGCCCTCGGTCTGCGTCAGTGCTTCGCGAACCAGGTCTGCGGTCGCGTCAGGCAACCGTGCGGTCTTTGGCAAGGGCGTGGACAAGTGGCGTGTTTCGACCGGAAACGCGCGCCCATCCGAGCGCACGATGGGTGCGTTGTCCAAAAGCTGAGCGACCGGGTCCGCGTCCAGCGTGGCGGACATGACGACCAGCTTCAGATCCTCACGCAGAGCCTGCATCGCCTCCCACGTCAGGGCAAGGCCAAGGTCCGCATTCAGCGAACGTTCGTGGAATTCGTCAAAGATCACCGCGCCGATCCCGGCCAGCGACGGGTCGGATTGCAACATCCGGGTCAGAATGCCTTCGGTGACGACCTCGATCTTTGTGGTTTTGCTGGTTTTGGCCTCGCCGCGAATGCGATAGCCGACGGTATCCCCCACCCGTTCGCCTAAAGTTTGCGCCATACGCTCGGCGGCCGCGCGGGCGGCCAGACGGCGGGGCTCCAGCATGATCAGCTTGCCCGCAAAGGCTTTCGCCTCAAGCATGGCTAGCGGCACCACAGTGGTTTTCCCCGCCCCAGGCGGCGCCATCAGCACGGCGCGGCCCGCTTGGTGCAGGGCAGCCATCAGGTCGGGCAGAGCGTCGTGAATGGGTAAGGTGTCGTGCATCCCCCCTTATCGGGCGTGGCGCGGCTTTGGTCCAGACGTCAGCGGGCTGTTAGCGCTGGACCTCTGGACAGACCGCAACTTGCGCGCCATGACTGTGCGAAAGTTGGAGGCGACATGGACATTCAGGATCTGGCAACACGCGTGGCTGCGGGCGAACGGCGGGCTTTGGCGCGGGCGATTACTTTGGTGGAAAGTGGACGGTCAGATCACCGCAAACAGGCGGGCGAATTGCTGGATTTGTTGGCACCGGCCGGGCGTCAGGCGTTGCGCATTGGCTTGTCGGGCACGCCGGGTGTTGGCAAGTCGACCTTCATCGAAGCTTTCGGCATGTTCCTGATTGAAAAGGGGTTGAGGGTCGCTGTTCTGGCTGTTGATCCCAGTTCCGCCCGATCTGGCGGATCAATCCTTGGTGATAAAACGCGGATGGAAAACCTGAGTCGCGAGAAGAACGCGTTTATCCGCCCTTCGCCCGCACAATCCCAATTGGGTGGTGTGGCGCGACGCACACGCGAAGCGGTGGCCCTGTGCGAAGCGGCCGGGTTTGACATCGTGCTGATTGAAACCGTCGGCGTTGGCCAGTCCGAAACCATGGTGGCGGAAATGTCTGACCTGTTTTTGCTTCTGCTCGCCCCTGCCGGCGGAGACGAGCTTCAGGGCGTCAAGCGCGGGATCATGGAGATCGCGGATATTATCTTGGTGAACAAGGCGGATGGCGATCTGAAACCATCAGCAATGCGGACCTGTTCGGATTATTCCGGCGCGTTGCGGCTGTTGCGCAAGCGCGTTTATGACCCCGAAGGGTTCCCCAGAGCGATGACGGTGTCGGCGGTAACGCAAGACGGATTGCCCGAGGCATGGGACGCGATGAGCGAACTTGTCGACTGGCGCCGCGCCCAAGGGCATTGGGAAAAACGGCGTGCTGAGCAATCGCGCCACTGGTTTGAAGAAGACGTCCGTATTGGGCTGCTATCCGTGCTGGAGCGCGCAGAAACCCGTGCACAGATCGACCAATTGGGCACGCTGGTTGCGCGCGGTGAAATGTCAGTCACCCGCGCGGCGGAAGAAGCCATTGCACATCTTCAGGACGCGCGCCTGCGTTAAACCCGCGCTCCCAGCCGGGGGTTGATGGGCGCTAACATCTGGGCTAGCGTTCCTTCACGAACATGAGGGAGAGATGCCGGATGAATCATTTCAGGATGCCATACTGCGACTAAGACGCAGGTCCTGTTGGGCTGTCGTCGGCCCCGTTCATCCCATCTTATCCCCCCATCAGCGCACGGAGCGCATTCATGTTTCGTCTTTTTGAGAACCTCGTTGACCCTTTTGCACCGCACGATACCAGCACGCCGCCCAAGACTCTTTGGCCGTTCTTCAAGTCGCACTTCGGACCCTTCCGCAAGTGGATGATCTGGATGGCGCTGACTGGCGTTCTGGTCGCGCTGATCGAAACGGGATTGATTTTCTATACCGGTCGGGTCGTCGATATGATGAACCTGTCCGAACCCGAAAGCTTTTGGCGCACCAATGGGATGGAGCTGTTTCTGGCAGCGCTGTTCATCATCTTCCTCAGGCCGCTTGCCATCACCCTGAACCGGTTCTTTCTTGAACAAACCCTTGCGGGCAACATGCAAGAACAGGTGCGTTGGCGCGCCCACCGCCACCTGCTGGGCCAGTCGCTTGGCTTTTTCCAGAACGATTTCGCGGGGCGTTTGTCCAACCGCGTGATGCAGCTTGGCCCGGCGGTCGAGGACAGCACCTATATGTTTTTCGAGGGCATTTTTTATGCCACGACCTATGTGCTCAGCGCGATGGTGATCCTTGGCCAGGTTGATGTGCGGCTGGCGCTTCCGTTGGGCATCTGGCTGGTTTTCTACGTCCTCTACACGCGCTACATCGCCAAACGCGTGGCGGTTGCGTCTGAGAAATGGTCCGACGCCCGGTCGCTGGTCACCGGCCGGATCGTGGATGCCTATGCCAATATCGAAAGCGTGAAGCTGTTTTCGCAAGGCGCGGGCGAGGAACGCTATGCCCTATCCTCGCTCAAACGGCTGCGCCTGCGGTTTCAGCGCTTCTTGCGTCTGATGACCGAACTTAGCTTTGGGCTGAACCTTCTCAATGGCCTGCTGATCGTTGGCGTGCTGGGGTCTGCGGTGTGGCTGTGGACGCTGGGCGAAATCACGGTCGGCGAGGTGGCGGCGGCCTCGGCACTGGTTGTGCGGTTGAACGGTATGTCCGGGTGGATCATGTGGGTCACGATCCGGCTGTTTGAGCACATGGGCGTGATCCGCGAGGGTTTACGCTCGATCGCCGTCGCGCATGAGCTGACGGATGCCGACGATGCCAAAGACTTGGTCATGACAGAAGGGCAGATCGTTTTTGACGGCCTGACTCATCACTATGGCAAAGGATCTGGCGGGTTGGAAAATGTATCGTTGACGGTACATCCGGGCGAAAAAGTCGGGCTGGTGGGGCGGTCAGGGGCAGGCAAGTCCAGCCTTGTGAACCTGTTGATGCGGTTTCGCGACCCCGAAGGTGGCCGCATTCTGATCGACGGTCAGGACGTGACGCGGGTAACGCAGGACAGCCTGCGCGCGCAAATCGGCATGGTGACACAGGATAGCAGCCTGCTGCACCGCTCGGTCCGGGCCAATATCCTGTATGGTCGCCCAGATGCGAGTGAAGACCAGATGATCGCCGCCGCAAACCGCGCCGAGGCGCATGAGTTCATTCAATTGCTGGAGGACCCAAGGGGGCGCACAGGCTATAATGCGCATGTCGGCGAACGCGGTGTGAAGCTGTCGGGCGGGCAACGTCAACGGGTCGCCATTGCGCGGGTCATGTTGAAGGATGCACCGATCCTTGTGTTGGACGAGGCGACATCGGCACTGGACAGCGAAGTTGAAGCCGCAATCCAGAAAACCCTGTATGGCATGATGCAAGGCAAGACGGTGATCGCGATTGCCCACCGCCTGTCGACCATTGCGCAGATGGACCGGATCGTCGTGCTGGACGAAGGCCGGATCATCGAAAGCGGCAGCCACGATGAACTTCTGGCCGCGGGCGGCACCTATGCAAGCTTGTGGGATCGGCAATCTGGCGGGTTCTTGGCGGATGACTGACTCGGGCGTTTAGGGGGGGCTTCGCTGGTGTTCATTCCACTCGATTTTCTAGCGTCAACCACCTTGGTTGCAGCGCGAAGTTTTGTCGGTAAAAGCGCATGCTCTCTACTTGACGTGCCCCGGAATCAGGTCTATTCACCGCGGACGGAATTTGGGGCGCTGCCACTGCGGCGCCCATTTGTATTGACCGGCTGGACGTGAGAGGCGCGAGGGCGCGCAGAACACCTCACCAATCTGGCCCGAGAGAGCAAGGAAAAAACCATGTCGCGCGTTTGCGAACTGACCGGAAAAGGCCCGATGTCTGGCAACAATGTCAGCCACGCCAAAAACAGAACCCGCCGCCGGTTTCTGCCGAACCTGAACGATGTGACGCTGCAGTCCGAAGCTCTGGGCCGTGGGTTCAAGTTTCGCATTTCGGCAGCCGCACTGCGTTCGGTCGATCACCGCGGTGGTCTTGATGCGTATCTGGCAAAAGCCAAAGACGTCGAACTGTCGGCCAATGCGCTGAAGGTTAAGAAAGAAGTCGCGAAGGCTTTGGCAACCGCCTAAGCTCACCCGCGCCCCGGATCAACCGGATTGAAACCGCCCAAGCCTTGCCGCTTCGGGCGGTTTTCGTATGTCCGCGCCTGTTACGTTTTGTCGCTTGTGCCGTATTGAAAAGACGCATAGCTCTTGCACATGATCCGCGCGCTCTTTGCATATGTTCTGGCTCTGACGCTGACCGTCACCAGCTTTTCGCTGGCAAACGCGCGTGGCAGCAACCCCGACATTGGCAACGCGATTGATATGGTGATCTGCACCGGGATCGGGATGACGGTTTTGACGGTTGGCCCGGACGGCGAGCCCATCGAATCGGTCCACCTGTGCCCGGACGGCGCGCAAATCTTTGCGGCTGCGTTCACGGTTCCCACTGTGCACATGCCGGAAGATCGCTTGGTTATGCGGATCGTCGCGCTGCGCGCGGAATCGCATATCGGCCGCACCGGGCTTACGCCATCTGCCCGAGGTCCGCCTACGTTGATCTGACCCCAACCCTCAGATCAATTCAACGACGGACCAAAGGAAAATAACGATGTCCCCTATGAAAACCCTTCTTGCCGCAACTGCGGCCACCCTGCTTGCGCTTCCCGCTTTTGCGGAAGGTACGATTATGATCAAGGATGCCTATGCGCGCGCGTCTGGCCCTAAAGCGATGGCAGGTGCTGCGTTCTTTCAGATCATGAACCAAGGTGAAGAAGATGACCGCCTGATCGCCGCGAAATCGGATGTGGCCAAGCGGGTCGAGCTGCACACCCACAAAGAAAGCGCCGAAGGTGTTATGCAGATGATGGAAGTCGAAGAAGGCTTCCCCATTGCTGCAGGCGGTATGCATGCGCTGCAACGAGGTGGCGACCATGTGATGTTCATGGGCCTGAACCAACCGTTTGAAGATGGATCGACCATCAGCGTCACGCTCGTCTTTGAAAAGGCTGGCGAAATGACCGTCGACATCCCCGTTGATCTGAACCGCAACCCCATGGGTGGCGGTATGGATGGCGGCGAGATGAAGCAAGACGCCGCGCCCACCAACTGAGTTTGGGGCAGGGA
This sequence comes from Aliiroseovarius sp. S1339, assembly GCF_023195695.1. Classification (GTDB taxonomy): domain Bacteria; phylum Pseudomonadota; class Alphaproteobacteria; order Rhodobacterales; family Rhodobacteraceae; genus Aliiroseovarius. Next base: position 33,377 of record NZ_JALPQG010000012.1, read on the forward strand.
GGGGCTTTATCTGCGTCCCTGGCCCTTTCCAACGCCCTTTGGGGCCTCGTCATCCCCGGTTGGCCGCACCGATGCAGGTGCGGTCATACCTGTCCGGTTCGCTCTAGAACCTCGGTAACCCACATCGGCACCACATCGGTTGCTGGCCCGAAACGAGCCGCATCAAAGGTGCCTGCTACGGCGGATGGTTCAAGATTGAGCTCTAACGTCTCGACCCCTGCCGCACTGGCTTCTGCCGCGAAACCAGCCGCCGGATAGACATTGCCGGACGTACCGATGGCGACGAAAAGATCGGCCTCAGTCAGGTGTTCGTAAATATCATCCATGTGATAAGGCATTTCGCCGAACCATACGATATCGGGGCGCGTCGCGGTTGCTTTGCAGGACGGGCAGAGGTGATCGGGCGACATTTCAGGTGGCGCGACCCAACGGTGATCACACGCCGCACAAAGCGCCCTGAATAGCTCTCCGTGCATGTGGATCACGTCGGTTGCGCCGCCACGTTCATGCAGGTCATCGACGTTCTGGGTGATGATCGTGACGCGACCCGTATGGTCTGATTGCAGCTGTGCCAGCGCCTCGTGTGCGGCGTTGGGCTGCGCGGTTCGGCAATTGGCGCGACGCGCGTTGTAGAATTCGTGCACAAGGTCGGGATTTCGTGCAAACCCTTCGGGGGTCGCGACCTCGTTCAGGTCGTATTTGGTCCACAGCCCATCCTTGTCGCGAAACGTCCCCAGCCCGCTTTCGGCTGAAATGCCCGCGCCTGTAAGAATGACGATGCGGCTCACTTGAACCCACCGTAGATGTCCATGGCCTTTTGAAGCAGGTCCAGTAGGGCGGCAACCTGAAGCGGATCTTCGGCGGTGATCTCGCGTTCAGCGGCGAAGTTGGCGACGCGTTTGTCGCCGCGGGCGACAGCTTCGACATCCGACCAGCTAAAGGCCAGTTGCACCGGGGCAAGCGGCATGGACCCGGCCTGTAACGCGGCACGTCCACCTGCGACGGTCAGGGCGAAAGGTTCATCGTCCAACCAAATCTCGGCGCGGATATCATCAAGTGGCCCGGCGGCCCGCTCTATCGCGCCGGCCAGAACGACTGCGTGGTGCGACACGCCTTCAGGATCGGTGGGCGCGTCGGGCTTGGGCAGACTCCGCCCAAAACGCGCCAGTTCAAACAGGATCGCGCGGGTCGACTGACCTGTGTCGGTCAGGGTGTAAAGGCGATGGGTTTTGTCGACCAGTCTCGCCTCGCACAGCTCAGACAAGCGTGCAGACAACATGTTTGACGCAATGCCCGGCAAGCCCGCCTTGATCTGTGCAAAACTGGCGGGACCTGCGTGAAGTTCACGAAGAACATGGATCGCCCATCGGTTGCCCAAAAGATCGAGCGACAGTGAAACAGGGCAGGACATAGCATAGGGTTTTAAGCGTGACATGGCGCGGTTTTGACGGTGTTAGCAGGGGTTTGCAAGGGCTGGGTTAGCCTGTTGGCGAAGCTGCGCCGTTCGCATTTACGCACCCGGACTTGACGCCGCCACCAGTCAAGTGAGACGTTTATATATGGCTCTGCAACGACCTATCCAAACGATGCCGCCAGACATCGAAGAGCGGCTTAAATCGCGCGGACTGCGTGCCGCTTATGACGCGCGACCACCCTATCAACGCAATGATTATCTGGCGTGGATCGCACGAGCCAAACGGGTTGAGACACGCGAAAGGCGGCTGGCTCAGATGTTAGAGGAACTGGCGGGTGGCACCCATTACATGAAGATGAAATGGCGACCCAAAGCTTAGCGCTGGGCGCGTCAGTATGGTCTTCTGAGGCGGGTGACAGGCTCAATTCTGCAAGATAGAACAGGCGTATGACACACCGCATCCTTTTCGTCTGCCTTGGCAATATCTGCAGATCTCCTACGGCTGAAGGCGTTTTTCGTGCGCTGGCGGCTGCTCACCCAACTCTGAGCGTCGAAATTGACAGCGCGGGTACGTCAAACTGGCATATCGGCGATCCGCCTTATGGTCCGATGCAGCAAGCTGCGCAGGCGCGTGGCTATGATCTGTCATCGCTGCGCGCGCGCCAGTTTCAGCCTGCCGATTTCGACCGGTTCGACTTGATTATCGGGATGGATGACAGCAACTTGACCGACATTGAACAGATGCGACCCAAGGGGTCAGATACGCGGGTCGAACTGTTCACCGCGTTTGCGCCGGACACCGGCATGGATCACGTCCCGGACCCATATTTCACGCGTAATTTCGACGAGACACTGGACCTTGTCGAAGCCGCAGCGCGTGGATTGATTGCAGAGTTGGGCGCGTAATCAGCGACGGCAGTAAGACGTCACCGCCTGCCCAAACCTTTTGTATTTCTTCCAAAACCTCTCGTCCGAGCTGCGGTCGGACTGTCGGGTTGCCTGACTTCGATGGGGGTCTTTGAAGAACTTCGCGACTTTCGAGCGTTCGGTGCCCGTCAGCATCGAATCCGCGACTTTCTGTATGCAACCGCACAGCGCACGCGATGCGTTGGCGCGGTCGGCGCTTAGGCACGCCCGCTCAATTGACCCGCCAGCGAAGGCCGCTTGGCTGGGAAGAAAAATTGTCAAAAGTGCAAATGAGAGAAGAACCCGTTTCATTGCTGTCCTCGTTAAAAATCTGCCTCGGTCGATCGGGTCTTGTGTGCCCGTTTTCCAAACAGGATACCTAAAGTTGTGCCCGGATGCAATTTCTCTTGCGCTTCAAAGCTTCGTGAACGTCACCTGTGGCAACAACGCGCGCAGGTCGTTGACGCGACACAGCTCGGTCGCGGGGCTCATGACGGCGGCACTTGCCGCGGCGGTGCCGTGGCGCAAGGCTTCAGCCCAGTCGCCACCCTGCGCGCGCGCCTTCGTGAATGCGCCGACAAAGCTGTCACCCGCGCCAACTTTGCTGGCCACGGGCACCGGGGGCGTCACGGCGTGCAGCACTTCGTCCCCGGTTGCCAAAACCGATCCGTCAGCACCCAATGCCAAGACCACGGCGTGCGCATGTTTGTTAGCGACCAGATCGCGGGCAAAGGTTGCAACATCGGGAAGTGTCGTGAGCTTGCGACCCGCCAATGCCTCACTTTCTGCGCCATCAAGCCTGAGGATGTCGGGCCTGGCACCGTCACGCGTCATCTGCATCAACAACGCAGCGCCCGAAGTATCAAGCGTCAGCTTAGCCCCATTGGAGCGGGTGATATCGGCCAAAGTCTTGGGAAACCCGTCAGGCACGCCGGGCGGGTGAGAGCCTGACAAAACGACGTGCATGCCGGGCATGATGGCCTGTGTAAGTTGCTCACTCAGTTCGGTCAGGTCACTCTTGGTCCAGCCCGGCCCGGGCATGACGAAGCGAAATTGGGTTTTGGCCTGCCGGTCGCTGACGGCCAGCGAAAAACGGGTTTCGCCGGTCAGCGGGAAAGCGATCATCGGAACGGCTTCAGCCTCAAGTAACGAGGCCAATTGTTGCCCCCGAAACCCGGCCAGTGCCACAAAAGCCGTCGCGGTGCCGCCGGTCTGGCAAATGGCGCGCGCCACGTTGATCCCGCCACCACCCGGATCAAGAACCGGCGCGTCGCAGCGCAGCTTTTCTTCCGCGCGCACGGCATCAACACTGGTGGACATGTCCAGCGCGGGGTTCAGCGTGATCGTCAGAATGTCGGCGGAAGGGCGGGTCATGGTGTCTCTGATATCGGTTGCATATTGCAGAGACTAGGCGGTCAGGGAAGGCGCGGCAACGCCTTCCCCCGCCAATTATGCAGCGCGGGCCTTGATGGTCTTTGCAACCACGTCTTGCGCAACGGCGGCGGGGCTGACGCCTTTCTTGGCGGCTTGGGTCAGGATCGCCTCCATCGTGTCGTCCAGCGCCACCAGCTTTTTGGCAACCCAGTCGACCCGGCCTTCAATCTGCAACACTTCGGTCGCGACATTGATGATACCGCCGCCATTGGCCACGAAGTCAGGGGCGTAAAGGATGCCGCGTTCGGCCAGCAAGATGGCGTCCGACGGTTTGGAAAGCTGGTTGTTCGCCCCACCAGCCACGGCCTTTACGTTCAACAGCGGGATCGTGTCTTCGTTCAGGATGCCGCCGATAGCGCAGGGCGCGAAAATGTCGGCTTGAACTGCATAGATGTCGTCCAATGCCACAGCCTTCGCGTCGAAGGTTTCAGTGGCAGCAGTGACGCGGGCGGGGTTGATATCGGTGACGATCAGTTTGGCACCTGCTTCGGTCAGCAACCCGCACAGGTTCCAACCCACATTTCCCAACCCCTGAACCGACACGATCCGGCCAGTCAGGTCTGCGGCACCAAACTGGTGTAATGCAACGCGGCGGATCGCATTGAATATACCACGCGCAGTGATAGGCGAGGGGTCGCCGGACGCAAATGCACCGTCAGCCAGACCGGCGACATACGGCGTTTCGCGCGCCAGTTCGGCCATGTCGGAGGGGCTCATCCCCATATCTTCAGCCGTCCAGTAACGACCTTCGCAGGCGTTGACCGCGCGGCCGAAGGCGTGCAGCAGTGCGGGCGTTTTGATCGTTGTGGGATCGCCCATGATCACGGCTTTGCCCCCGCCCAGGCGCAGACCCGCGGCGGCGTTCTTATAGGTCATCCCCTCGGACAGGCGCAGCGCATCGGTCAGCGCGGCGTCTTCGCTGTCATAGGGGCGCATCCGCAGGCCACCAGCAGCGGGGCCAAGTGTGGTCGAGTGAATGGCGATAAAGCCGATCAAACCGCTGTCGGCGTCTTCGACACGGTACACTTCTTCATGGGTGGCGGAAGCCACTGGGGTGATGTTCATGATGTCCTCCCATCGTTTCGCGCGACTTTACTCCGGGTCAATGGCGAATAATCACCTATTTTCGGCGTGTGCTCAGCAAGAATTAGTGATAAAACTAAGTCGCGAGATGATATGCGAGAGAAATCTTATGGACTCCACCGACCGCCGCATCATTGCCGCCCTACAAAAGAACGGCCGCCAAAAGCTTGGTGACCTTGCCGAGACCGTCGGCCTGTCGCCCACCCCCTGCGCCCGCCGGGTTGCCGCGTTGGAGGATGCGGGCGTCATCACTGGCTATGGCGCGCGGGTCGATCAGGCCAAGCTGGGCTTGCCTGTGTCGGTGTTTATCTCGGTCGAACTGGAAAGCCAGAACCGCGATGCGCTGACCCGTTTCGAACAGGCGGTGTCGCGGATGGATGAGGTGATGGAATGCCACCTGATGACTGGCAACCGTGACATCCTTCTGCGCGTTGTCGTCGCCGATCTGACCGCGTTCGACCGTTTCATGGAGGACCGTCTGATGCGGGTCGCCGGGATCAGCCGCATGCGGTCCAGCTTCACGCTCAGAACGATGGTGCGAAGGAACGTGCTGCCGATGGGGTAACGCCGCTTGATTTGCTTGACTGCCCTGCATTTCCCCCTCATATCCCGCACATGACTGACCTTAAACATATCCGCAATTTCTCGATCGTCGCGCATATCGACCACGGGAAATCCACGCTTGCTGACCGACTGATTCAGGAAACGAACACCGTTTCTTTGCGGGACATGAAAGAGCAGATGCTCGACAGTATGGATATCGAGCGGGAACGCGGGATCACCATCAAGGCGAACACCGTTCGGATCGAATACAAGGCGGATGATGGCGAGACATATATCCTCAACCTGATCGACACCCCGGGCCACGTGGATTTCGCTTATGAGGTTAGCCGCTCGATGCGCGCGGTCGAAGGCTCGCTGCTCGTTGTGGACTCGACCCAAGGGGTTGAGGCGCAGACGCTGGCCAATGTGTATCAGGCCATCGACGCGGATCACGAGATTGTGCCGATCCTGAACAAGATCGACCTGCCGGCGTCCGACTGTGACCGCGTGGCCGAACAGATCGAGGATGTGATCGGTATCGACGCCTCGGGCGCCATTCAGGTATCGGCCAAGACGGGACAGGGCATCCATGAAACGCTGGAGGCTATTGTCCAGCACCTGCCCGCCCCAAAGGGCAATGCCGACGCGCCGCTGAAGGCGATGCTGGTGGACAGCTGGTATGACTCGTACTTGGGTGTGATCGTTCTGATCCGCGTGATCGACGGCAAGCTGAAAAAGGGCGAGCGTATTCGCATGATCTCGACCAACGCCGTTTATCCGGTGGATCGGATCGGCGTGTTCACCCCCCAGATGGTTCCGATTGACGAGCTGGGGCCGGGCGAAATCGGCTTCCTGACCGCCTCGATCAAGCAGGTGCGCGACACGCGGGTTGGCGACACGATCACCCACGAGAAGAAGGGCACCACCGATGCGTTGCCGGGCTTCAAACCCGCGCAGCCCGTGGTGTTCTGTGGCCTGTTCCCCGTTGATGCGGCCGAATTTGAAGACCTGCGCGACAGCATCGAAAAGCTGGCCCTGAACGACGCGTCTTTCAGCTATGAAATGGAGACTTCGGCCGCGCTGGGCTTTGGCTTCCGCTGTGGCTTCCTTGGCCTTCTGCACCTTGAGGTGATCCGCGACCGGATTGAACGCGAATATAACATTGATCTGATCACCACCGCGCCCAGCGTGATCTATCACATCTTCATGCGCGACGGCACGCAGTTCGAACTGCACAATCCCGCCGACATGCCCGACCTGTCAACGGTTGATCACCTGGAAGAGCCGCGCATCAAGGCGACGATCCTTGTGCCCGACGAATACCTTGGCGACGTGCTGAAACTGTGTCAGGACCGCCGGGGCATCCAGCTGGACCTGACCTATGCCGGGTCGCGCGCGATGGTTGTCTATGACCTCCCGCTGAATGAAGTTGTGTTCGACTTCTATGATCGTCTGAAATCCGTAACAAAGGGTTACGCATCGTTTGATTATCAAATGCTGGGCTATCGCGAGGACAATCTGGTCAAGATGTCGATCCTTGTGAATGACGAACCCGTCGACGCGCTGTCCACCATGGTTCACCGCGACCGCGCCGAAATGCGTGGCCGCGCGATGGTTGAAAAACTGAAAGACCTGATCCCCCGCCACATGTTCAAAATCCCGATCCAAGCGGCGATTGGCGGCAAGGTCATCGCGCGCGAGACGCTGTCCGCCCTGCGCAAAGACGTGACCGCGAAATGTTACGGCGGCGACGCGACCCGGAAGAAGAAACTGCTGGAGAAGCAGAAGGCCGGTAAGAAGAAAATGCGCCAGTTCGGGAAAGTGGATATCCCGCAGGAAGCGTTTATCAGTGCGCTTAAGATGGACGACTAAGAGTCGGCCAGCTTATGCGCGCAGTGCGCGGCAGCGAATTGCGAAGCAAATCGCGTGCGCACCCCGTGCATGCTTTTTGACAGCGCCAGCAAAAACGGGTTTGATTTCTTCCGACTATTGGTACCGCGCTATACCGTTCAAATTGGTTGCTCTGTTTAGCCGGCTCGTCCTCGAACATGCTTCATGTTGTGCAGAGCTAACACAACATTGGGTAATTCTTAACGAGGCTGCTTAAGAGCGGTTGCGAAATCTCCTTATTGGTGTTTCCATCAACCAAAACGAGATTAATTGATGGAAAAAGTATTTCTAAAGTTTGATGGCCGTGAGGCATCGCAAGGACGCTTACATTACTACGAATATACAAGATCTCAGTACGCAACTGCGCGCTTCATATCGACAGTTGAGCATTTCCGAAGAACGCAAAAAGTTGCACAACGGATAACCCGTTCAGTGGCGGTTGAGATTTTGGTTGAAACACCCAAAGAGGGCTCGTTTCTCGAAGTGCTGTTCATAAAAGCGCAAGAAACTGCGGCGTCAGCAATAGCCGCGCCTCTGGGACCCCTAATATCTTTCGTTTGGAGTACTATCCTCCCGCGGTCGGAAAAAACGGATTCTGACCTAATCGAGATGGCGAGAATCCAACTAGCTACAGAGAAAGAAAGAACTAAGCAGGGTTTTCAAGAATCTGAACGAATGAATGCCTTACAAAATATTATTGAGAGTCAGAGTGCCACAACTCTCCAAGCATTGACGCTTCTCCAAAACACTCTTCCAGAGAATGCTGCATATGGTCGGGCCAATCTAGATTCCTCGAGACTGTCGGAAATTAACTCCGAAATGCAGCAAGAACATGAAAATCAAAAACTGCTCCTTCCGCATAAAGCAGCTTTTCAAAATATCGATTCTGACGCTCTTGCCCAACTTACCAGCCGTATCAGGCCGATGGTCCCGGAAATGGCGCTACCTCTGAAGAAAAGTGCTAATACATTGTCGATTGGGGGTGATAACGAAAGCAAGCCGTATGTGCTGCTAAACCCAACCAATGTTGCAGAGATCACAGAAAAATCGCTGGACGATGAGGTTACAGAACTCGAGATTCATGTCAGAAGTTATGATCGTGATAGAGGGATCGGTAAAGTGACCTCTCCGGAGCTTAAAAGACAACTTAACTTCGCAGTACCTCCGGCCAAACAATTTGCGCTACTGGAAAACATCCTTGAGTCGATGGCCGTTGACAAAGCATTGCTGGAATGCCGGACCTATCGGGATAAGAGTGGGGAAATCTCATCACTGTTGTTGGTAGATATTTCGCCCATTTACGGTAGATAGCTTTTTTGTAAGCTAAGATTGCTTTGTTTGGCCCCGCACGGGCAGCGCCCGACCCTCCCCACGGGAGGGCGCTTAGCACCCACGCAGGGTCAGGCGCCGCCCTCTGAAACGACGCACCCAAAGTTCGGCGTGACTCCCACTCCCCTTCCCCTCCTCTCCATAGCTCCGTATACGGACACCACCCAACCCCGGAGCCTCCATGACCTGCCCCCTCTGCGCCTCAGATGCCCCTCTATCATCCTTCCCTGTCCCCGGCGGACCCGAGGGCGCGTCCGTGGACATTTGCGCCACCTGTGCCGCTCAGATCGACGGCACGCCCGAGGAGACCCATTGGCGGGGGCTTGCGTCCTCGATGTGGTCCGAGGATGTGGCGGTTCAGGTGGTGTCTGTGCGGATGTTGAAGCGGATTGCCGCGCCTTGGGCGCAGGATTTGCTGGATCAGGTGTATCTGGACGAGGACACGCAGGCGTGGGTCGACAATCAGGCCGCCGCGTCCCAGCACAAGGATGCCAACGGGGCGGTGCTGAACCAAGGTGACAACGTGGTGTTGATCAAGGACCTGCCCGTGAAGGGCGCGGGGTTCACGGCGAAACGCGGCACTCCGGTGCGGGGGATCAGCCTTGTGGCCGACAACCCCGAGCATATCGAGGGTCGCGTTGAAGGGCAGCGCATTGTCATACTGACGCAGTTCGTGAAGAAGAAGTAGGCAGGGCAGGGTCGGTCGGCTATGTCGCCGGGCAAGGAGGCCCATGATGCGTTCACCGCTTTTCAAGATCGTCATGACATTTTACGGGATCATCGGGTCCACGCTGGCCTCGGTTCTGGTGGTGGTCGCGCTGGTCAACGGCGTGTCGGGCCTGTGGCCTTTGCTGGGCGCGGCGGGCGTCGGGTTCGTGGTCGGGCTGCCGGTGAGCTACTTTGTCGCAAAGGCAATGATCGGCGACTGATCCAGATCAAAGAGGCGCGGCGGTGCCCGGTCCACAACACGTGCGTGTTCGCGAATATATCTAAGGAGAACGCCATGTTCCGTCTCGCCGCCGTCATCTATATCCTGCTCAGTGCAACGCTCGCCGGGATATTCATTGTCGCCGCCCTGACCGTCGGTATGGATACCGCGCAGCCGATCATCTACGCCGCCGTCGCGGGTTTTGCCGTGGCATTGCCGGTTTCGTGGATCGTGGCCAAGCAGATCAACGGCTGATCGGTCGATTTTCGGTTGAAACGGAAGGCGCGCCGGGGGTAAGGCTCTGGTGTGCGGTCCCATAGCTCAACTGGATAGAGCATCTGCCTTCTAAGCAGAGGGTTGCAGGTTCGAGTCCTGCTGGGATCGCCATTTCATTTTTTCGAAACCGGACCTGCGTCTGAAGCGTCGTATATCGACAGCAGCAAGGGTTGAATTCGGGGCACGGCGCCTATTCACATCGCGCACCCTAGACGCTGCATTGTGAGCGTTTCGACGTACTGCAAAGTAGGATCACATGGCGTTCCAAAGACACGTGCTTAATCCGCGGTGGCGCCCAACAGCGTGGCACTTTGATCAGCCAGGAACTCTCCAAGCCGTTTGCGAACTGCGCGCAGTTGCTGTGTTTCAATCGTATCGACATGGCGCGCCATCCAAAGTGGCACGGACATATGAGGCATGGCTTTGTGCAGTCTTATCAATCGCTTTTCGCGGTCACCGATGAAGCAAGGAAGCACAGCGATGCCGCCGCCGAGTGCCGCCATTTCGCGCAATGTCAGGAAGCTGTCGCAGGCTGTTGAGAAATGATCGGGGCTCACGTTGTCGCCCATCCACTTCGCGGCAATAGATCGCGACAGGGCCCCTGTCATCACGAACCATTCGGTCTCATTTTCGTGTTTGGCATAGGCCGCAAAGCCAAGCTCGGCGACGGCTGTGCCCACCAAGTCGTCTGACAAAGCGACTGACGGACGCACCACAATATGGGCTTGCTCGCGTATAAGATCCAAATGTGCGTTGCTGCTCAGAAGCGTCACACTCAGGTTCCGGTCACCCGCCGATATGTCCTTCGCAAATTGCGACAGAACTGCAGCGCAGAGTGTATCTGTCGATGTGATCCTGATTGTGCCCGAAAACCCCTGCCGGCCCCCGCTTGCCAATCGGCTGACCTCACGGATTGCGACCTCGGCGTCTTGTGCTGCGCGGATAACGTGCACGCGATCGGGCATGAGCTGATAGCCCCGCGCTGTTCGCTCAAAAACCGCGGCGCCGTGGCGTTCTTCAAATGCCGCAACGTGGCGCAGCACGGTCGCGTGGTTTACGCCCAAGTGTTTCGCGGCCTGCAAAACCGATCCGGTTTCGGCTACGGTCAGGACATATCGCAGGTCATCCCAATTTTCGTTGTGCATATTTTCGCAGTCTATTTCGCTATATTGCGCACTGTTACCATATTTTCGAACAGTTACCCTTTAGGCAATAAAATTCGAAACGCGCAACAAGGAGGATTGAGATGCGGAACTATATGTTGGCGGGCTTCGCCGTTGGGGTTTTATCGATTGGTACGCTGGCCCTAGCGGACGGACATATCACCGAAAAACAGCTCGAGTCTGCGACCAAAGCGCGCCAAGCTCAAATGCAGCTCTACTCATTCAATCTTGGGACACTTGGTGCCATGGCGAAGGAAGAGGTTGCCTATGACAGCGCATCAGCCCAAACCGCAGCCGATAATCTGGCGACGTTGACCAGCCTGTCACAAGCGGGTTATTGGCTTCCCGGCAGCGATAACGAGAGCATGGAAAAAACACGTGCGCTTCCTGCGATATGGGCCGACGGCAGCGAAGTTGGCGCAAAGGGAAAGGACTTTGTTGATGCTGTTATGGCAATGCAAGCTGCGGCCGGAACAGATATTGATGCCCTCAAGGCCGCAATGGGACCATTGGGTGCAGCCTGCAGCGCATGTCACAAGGATTATCGTCAGTCGGACGACTAGGTGCACGCGTCCATGCGGAAGCTTTCGATGAAACGTTGGGCTTTCGGGCTACTGCTATTCGGGGGCGTGTTGTGTGCCGTGGGTCTGTTTGTCACACGGCCACAGCAGCTGCCAGCAGATGCATTGGCTGGCATCACCCCAGATGCCGCCAATGGCGCGTTGGTCTTCGCGGCCATGGGGTGCGCAAGTTGTCATATGGCGCCGGAGTCCGAGGACCAAACGCGGCTGAGCGGCGGTAAATCGTTCAAGACCGATTTTGGGACATTTTATGCGCCTAACATTTCGACTGATGTCGCACTGGGTATCGGCGGGTGGACCGATTTGGAAATCGCGAATGCGATCATGAAGGGCACCTCACCCAACGCACAGCACTATTTTCCTGTATTTCCTTACGGCTCCTATGTGCGTGCCGACCTTGCAGATGTAGTCGATCTTATTGCGCATTTGCGCAGTTTGCCCCCCGATCAAACGCCCAGCCTGCCGCACGACGTGGCCTTTCCGTTCAACATCCGCGCCAGCTTGGGCGGGTGGAAAATGCTCTTTTTGCGTCCAAGTTGGGTTGTGACCGGCACGCTAACGACCGAGGAAACGCGGGGGCGCGAACTGGTCGAGGCATTGGGCCATTGCGGCGAATGCCATACGCCGCGCAACGCGCTGGGCGGCATGAAGTGGGACGCGTGGCTTGCTGGTGCCTCCATTCCAGGCAGCAAGGGGCGGACGCCCGATATTCGGGCCGAAACGCTGCAATGGTCCGCCAACGACATCGTGGCCTATCTGAAAACCGGCCTGACACCAGACTACGACTCCGCCGGGGGCGAGATGGTCGAAGTCATCGCAAATACCAGCCAATTGCCCGAAAGCGATTTGAAAGCGATCGCCGCCTATCTGCTTTTGGCCCCGAAAAACTGAGAAATGAGATAAGAGACGGCGTTTGATGCAACGAGCCTTATGTATGCGTTGCATAAGGCACTTGCCGCGTTCTGATCGTTCTTACCAATAGGCAAGGTTGAGGCGGTGGCCGCGCCGATGATTGGCCGCAGTCACCGACCGATCAATGAACAGCGGCACGATCGGGTGCCCAACGTGGCGCATGCACTTTAGATTACTCCATCACTGATCGCGCTGGGCAGTGTTCGCAGAGGCAATGACGCCTCACCCTTTTTGACGCGGCTATTTGCGAGCCAACGCTTGTTGCGCCTTAATCTGTTCCATCGTAGCAATCACGATCTCGATGCGCTTTTCATCGGCTGGATGGGTTCCCCAGAAAGACAGTTGTCCGGCCTTGGAACGCGTGGCCTCATCACGAGCAAAGAATTTAGCACCCTTTACCGGATCGTATCCTGCCGCAGCAGCAATGCGTGTGCCAATCATGTCGCTTTCAAGTTCATATGTTTGCGAGAATGCCTTTTGTCCAAACGCTGCCCCAAGTTCGACTGAACGATCTACGTCGTTGGGGTCATAATATGCGCCAACGAATGCTGCCTGAGCGTTTCCGTAGGCTGTGATTGCCCCCAGAACAAGCGCCCCAGCGATTGCTTGTTGATCCCCCTTGCGGATGTGTTGGCCGATCAGGTGCCCGTACTCGTGGCCCAGAATGAAGGCAACTTCATCATCGCTTGTGGCGTCGCGCAATATTGGAAGCGAGAACCGGATCACAGGGTTTTTGTAACCTTTGCCAGCATAGGTAAAATAGGCGTTCCGTTCTTGCATTTTGCGATCAATCTCAATGCGAACGTTGCAATCAATGTCCTTCCCTTGTGCAAGTTCTGTTTCACACAGTTTTTTAGCGACGGGTTCTATCCGTCGCGCCACACGGTGGAACCGCGCGGCCCCAGTTTTAGGGCTTGCCAGCTTGCGCGAAGGAGAGGCCTTCGCTTCGGCAAAAAGAGAGTTCGCGCGGCTTGTCACGTTTTCGCTGACATTCGGCATTTCATATGTTGTGCCGCAGCTCATCAGCAATGCGGTGGAGGCGATAAGGCTGATCAATCGCAAGGGGGGTGATCTGGACATGGCGTTTTCCTTGAATTGGGTTGGTGGCCAGAATTATGTAGTAGGGACACGCAATCTATGCGTGTGGTCGTCAAATGGCATCTGGCCTTGTGTGTAAAACGCACGACGCGGCAACTCAGCGTTTCTCACTTAGAAACATTAATAAAATCAGTACGTAATACATGATTTTTCGACATAGACGTGGCGTGGGTTTTTCGACCTGCGTACTCAACTGGTCGCGATAGACCGCCCAGCAACAGCGACATCAGTCGGGCGCGGATTTGCAGGGTCAAGGCATTTGCTTGCCGCGCGCCCAACGCTGCGAATTTATGTCAGACCTGTTCCCACTTTCGTTTGGTTCAGATATTCCCTTTGCATGGACATCGTTCTGATCACTGCGGTCATCTCGTCGCTTTTCCTTGTCATTGGCGCAGCAGAGCCGTTGGCCGCCCGTTTGCGGCTGCCCTATACCGTGATCCTTGCCATTCTCGGCATTCTTATTGGGTCGGGTGCGATCTTTTTTCTGCGCACCGATCTGACAGATGCGCTGAACCCGGTGGCCGAGGCGATCCTTGGGTTGCCGATCCGGTCGAATGTCTTCCTTTATGTTTTCCTGCCGACGCTGCTGTTTCAGGCTACGCTGGAAATGAACCTGCGCCGGATGCTTGACGATTGGGTGCCGATCCTCGTTCTGGCTGTCGTGGCGGTGATCGTGGCCACGCTAAGTGTCGGCTATGCGCTGTCTTGGGTCAGTGCCTTGCCGCTGGCAGCGTGCCTGCTGATCGGCGCAATTGTTTCGACGACCGACCCGTCTGCGGTGGTTTCGATCTTCCGGTCAATCTCGGCGCCACGCCGACTTTCCCGCATCATTGAAGGCGAAAGCCTGCTGAATGACGCCGCTGCCATCGCGCTGTTTGGGTTGTTCATGGGCTTTGTCATGCTTGGCATGCCGGAACCCAAACTCTCTGACGCACTTGCCCGTTTTCCGGTTCTGATCGCTGGCGGCGCGCTGACCGGTTGGCTGGTAACGCGTATCGCAATTTGGGTAATGGCGATGTTTGGACGTCACGAGAAAGCGCAAATTTCGATTTCGGTTGCGCTGCCCTACCTTGCTTATATCGGCGCGGAACAAAGCGTTGGTGCCTCGGGTGTGATTGCTGTGGTCGCGGCTGGGTTGACGCTTAATCTGACCGGTCCGGGGCGCCTGCCGCCACAGGCGTGGGCCAGCCTGCGCGAAGTCTGGGACCTGCTGGCGCATTGGGCCGGCGCACTGATCTTTATTCTGGCGGCACTTCTAATTCCGCGACTGCTGGAAGAGGTCAGGATTGGTGATTTCCTTTTGCTTATTGTGGTGATCCTTGCGGCGATTGCGGCGCGCGCGGTGATCCTGTTCGGGTTGCTGCCGTTGCTGACGTTTTTGCGCATGTCACCCGTTGTCGACCGGCCTTATCGTGTCGGGATCCTTTGGGGTGGACTGCGGGGGGCGGTCACACTGGCGCTTGCCCTTGCCGTGACCGAAAGCTTCCGTGTTCCGATCGAGGTTAAGCGACTGGTTGGTATCCTTGCAACTGGCTTCACATTGTTCACGCTGATCGTGCAAGGGACGACGCTGCGCACTGTCATCGGCAGGCTTGGGCTTGATCGGCTGTCACCCATTGACGAAGCGCTGTCACGGCAGGTCGTTGCCGTCGCACTTCAGACCGTGCGCGAGGATGTGGCGCGGACCACCGACGACTATAAATTGACGCACGATATCGTGCGATCCGAGGCAAAAGTGTTCGGCGTACGGCTGGAAGAAGCGGTCAAGGTCGCCGAAGACAGTGACGATATCCTTGACCGAGACCGGATCACGTTGGGGTTGATCGCTCTTGCGGGACACGAACGCGATATGATTCTGGCGCGGGTGCGGGAACGGACGATCTCGGCGCGGATGGCGGAAAAAATACTGTCGGACGCCGACCGGTTGATTGAGGCTGCGCGTACCGGCGGGCGCAGTGGTTATCAGCGTGCGACCCGCCGTTCGGTCGCTTATGGGCGCACCTTCAGGGCAGCGTTGATGCTTCACAGCAAATTGGGCGTGTCGGCGCCCTTGGTGCGTATGACCGCAGATCGCTTCGAACATCTGCTGTCGCAAGGCTTGATCCTGCGTGACCTTGACGCCTTCATCAACGGGCGCATCCGACGCATTCACGGGCGGCGGGTCGCCGATCTGCTGCAAGAACTGCTTGCCCGGCGTATTGAAACGGTTGAGACCGCGATGGAAGGGCTTCGCCTGCAATATCCCGGCTATGCCGAGGAGCTGGAACGCCGCTTTATCCGGCGCACCGCCCTTCGGCTGGAAGAACGCGAATATGTGGCTATGCGCGAAGACGGTTTGATTGGTGCCGAGGTTTATACCGTGCTGATGCATGACCTTGGCGATCGCCGCAACGCTGCAGAAGCACGCCCGCGCCTGGACATAGCGTTGCAGCGGATGGAGCTTGTCAGGCAGTTTCCACTGTTTGCCGATCTTGACGATACACCGCTTAAGCGGCTTGGCCGAACCTTGCGGACCCGATACGTCAATGAAGGCAAAATCATCGTTCGCAAGGATGGAGCGGTGAAAAATGTTTTCTTCATTGCCTCGGGTGCGGTCGAACTGGAAAGCGCAGGTCAGACATGGCGCTTGGGCAGGGGCGAGATGTTCGGGCAAGTGGCGATCCTGACCAAGAACGCCGCCCGCGCCGAGATACGCGCCATTGCCCCATCGACGCTGCTTGTGCTTGACGTGGCGCGGTTTCGCGCGCTGCTTGCCAAAAGTACGGCGCTGCAAAAAGCGGTGCGCGCAAGTGCTGAGAAGCGCGGAATAGATCCCGATGTGGTGTTCAGGGAAACCACGAAGGAGAGCTAAGCCCAACAGCAACCGATCTGCACATGTAAAGCGTGGCAGACCTTACATGCTCGCCCTTTTCCAACCGTCAACGCGCTAGAAGACATCAAATACAATGAACCATTGCTGCGCATTACCGCGCCGCTGACCTTCGGCAACCTTGAACTCGTGCCAGCCCTGACCCAGTTCGCCGCTCAATACCCTGATATCGATGCGATGTGAGTTTTTCGGACCGGATCGCAAACGTGGTGGATGAAGGGTTCGACATGGCTATTCGTGTCGGCAAGCCGGGCGATTCCAGCCTTATCATCCGAAAACCGTGCGTTGTCCGCATAGTGGTTGTCGCGGCGCCGGAATATTTGAAAAGCCACGGCACGCCAGAAGCATCCGACGATTTAGGGAGTCATAGCTGTATCATCGACACAAATATCGCCGATTCCAACAAGTGGCCGTTCAGAACCGCGACCGGGCAGGCGAAGACCGTGAGCGTCGATGGCCGCATTCGCTTTTCCAACGCCGAAGCCGGTATTCGGGCCGCCGAGGCGGGGCTGGGTCTGGCCTGCGTGCCTGGTTTCGTGGCGGGCGATGTCATCCGATCGGGCCGTGTTATGCGTATTCTGCAGCCCTTTGAACCAGAGCCCTATGACGTCTATGTCCTTTACCCCCACAGCCGCCATCTTTCTGCCAAGGTGCGATTGCTGGTCGATGCCCTTGTGGAACGGTTTTGGGGTCAGCCGGAACGGGAGGCCGGATGGTAAGATCACTTCCAAAATAGTTTAATCATCTTCCATTTGCCCAGATCATCGCTGAATAGGATTAAGGCCATGTTGTTTTTGAAGACGCAACGCCGCGTCCCCAATAAGGAATACGACAATGACCTTTACAACCATTCAGAACGCCACCTGGACCGACCTTGTCGCAGGCGTGGCCAATCCCAATATTGCCGCAACGATCTTGTGTGTCTCGATGGGTATTCTGATTGTTGCCCATGCCGGGCTGAAGCTTTTCGTTTTCGCGCCGGCTGGGAACTTCCGGTATTCTGGGCAGTGGCTCTGATCGTGCAAGCGTTGCTTGGTGATTGTGCTTATGCACTGAAGCGCGCAAACGTCTAGCTGCCACATCCGGGCGCGAGGCATTGTCTCGCGACCGCAACCCGTCTTAAGGAGTGACGCCATGACCAGCTCAGCCGAGTATTTCGACATGTCCGCCGCCCCAATGCGGATCGCGAGCGTGCGATTGAAAGTGCAGGACCTAGATGTGGTTTCTGAATTCTATCAATCTGTTCTTGGTCTAAAGCCTATCAAGATTGAGGACCGTCGCGTCACGCTTGGCACCGGCTCGACGGTGCTTGTTGAATTGGTGGGCGATCCCACGCTTTCGGCGAATGATCTGCGGCAGGCCGGACTGTTTCACACCGCGTTTCTGTTGCCCACGCGCGCCGATCTTGCCCGCTGGCTGGCCCATGTGGTCGCGGTGGGCGTGCCGCTTCAGGGCGCGTCTGACCATATCGTTAGCGAGGCAATCTATCTTGCCGACCCCGAAGGCAACGGGATCGAGGTCTATGTAGACCGCCCAATGTCGCGCTGGAACGATACCAATAGCCAAATCCAAATGGCGACGGACCCGCTTGATGTGCAGGACTTGCTGAACGCGACGGGCGGAACGGAATGGTCGGGCTATCCGCTGGACGGTGTCATCGGTCACGTCCATTTGCAGGTGGGTGACACCGCGGACGCCAACGGCTTTTACCGCGATATCCTTGGCTTTGAGGTTGCTTTTAGTTACCCCAGCGCAAGCTTTTACGGAAGCGGTGGCTATCACCACCAAATCGCTGGCAATGTTTGGAACAGTCGTCGCGCGGGCACACGACCCGAGGGGATGATCGGGCTTGATGGTGTCAAGATCATCCTCCGCGACGCCGCTGACCTTGCCAAGATCACCGCGCGCGCGCAAAGCGCTGGCATCGCGATCATGAAACACACTGGCACCACCACCCTGCACGATCCATGGGGCACCACCATCACATTGATAGTTTGATGAGGCAACAACAATGCCGGTCGAGCCGAATTCCGCCTCGACCTGCGTCAAACGTCTACTTCGTTGCGTTTGGCATCATGCGATCCGGGTTCCAGAAATGTTCGCGCCTGCTCTTGCGTCTCGAAGATATGAGAGCGGGCATCAGGAAAGGTTTCCCCAAGCTTCATCCGTATGAAGGCCGATCCAGAATAGCGTGTGACGGTGCCGTAGTACTGCGCCTCAAGGCTGGCAACCATCTTAGCCCACGCCGCCGTGACCTCTTCATCCAGACGGAAGCCGTCGTAATTGACGGTGACATCCACCCGTTCCGACAGCGGCTCGCAAACAGATGCCACCTGACGGCGGATCAGATCGACATCGGCTTCGGTGCGTACGCGCATGTTTTCGAAATTCAGGAACAGCCGGTTGGTGGCGGGGTCAATGGCCACACGATCAGGCAGGTCCAGATGCAACAGGTCAGTGCGCAGATCCATTTCCTCTGGGCGGAAGATGCGTGGGTCCATCTGCGCGATCTCGTCGATCAGGGGTTTGGTCTCCATCAAGGCCAGCACGTCGTGCTCTACATCAATACCGGGCGCGACCTCGGTCAGTTTCAGCCCTTCGCGCGTCAACTCAAAGACACACCGCTCGGTCACATAAAGCACTGGGCGACCCAAGCGGGCGGCGCGGGTGCCTGAGAATGTAATTTGCTCAACTGCCTTCAGGAATTTCCGCGCACGGCCTTCTTGGATGATCTCAAGCCCGCCGTCGTTCACTGCGACTTCCAGCCCCAGCGCTGTGAATGTCCCGGCGAAGACCACAGCGTGGGCGTTTTGGCTGATGTTGATGAAGCCGCCAGCACCGGCCAGCCGCGACCCAAACCGTGACACGTTGACGTTGCCAACGGCGTCGGTCTGCGCCAGTCCAAGACACGCCATGTCAAGCCCGCCACCATCGTAGAAATCAAACTGTGCGTTCTGGGGTATCACCGCGTCGCAATCAACCGCGGCCCCGAAATCCAAGCCGGATGCAGGCTGTCCGCCCACGACGCCGGGTTCTGCCGTCAGTGTCAAATGCGCAAGCAGCCCTTCTTCTTGCGCGATAGAGGCGACGCCTTCCGGCATACCGATCCCAAGGTTGACCACACCGTTGACCGGCAATTCGAATGCGCAGCGCCGGGCGATCACCTTGCGCACATCAAGTGGCATCGGTGGAATTTCCCCAGCGGGCGGGCGAATTCTGTTGGTGAAAGCCTGACTGAAGGCCGTGCTGTAAGTTTGCAAATGGTATTCAGGTTTGGCGACGACCACCGCGTCGACGAGGATACCGGGGATATGAACCTCGCGCGCGGGCAGGGTGCGCGCACGGGCCACGCGCTCGACCTGCACGATCACCACACCACCCGAGTTTTTGACCGCCATGGCTTGGGCAAGGCTGTCGATGGTCAACGCTTCACGCTCCATCGTCACGTTGCCAGCCTCATCTGCTGTCGTGCCGCGCAGCAGTGCGACCGTCAGCCTTTGTGCCGGGTAAAACAGCATCTCTTCGCCGCCAATTGTCGTAAGTTCGACCTGAGGTTCCACCGAGATGTCGTTGATCGCGCCACCGCCCTTGCGGGGATCGACGAAAGTTTCAAGCCCGACCTTGGACAGCATCCCGGGTTTGCCCGCCGCGATGTCACGAAAAAGTTGGCTGATGCAGCCTTGCGGCAGGTTCCAACCCTCAATCTTGCCGCCGGTGGCAAGTTTGGCAACTTTCGGAATCAGTCCCCAATGCCCGCCAACTACCTTTTTCAAAAGGCCTTCATGGCCAAGCCGGTTCAACCCTTTTTCCTTGCCGTCCCCTTGTCCGGCAGCAAAGACCAGCGACAGGTCACGCGGGTGACCGGTTTCAAGAAACCTGGCTTCCACGGCTGCGAGAAGTTCGTCCGGCACGCCGATGCCGACAAAACCGGATGTGGTCAGGCTATCGCCGTCCTTTATCAGGGCGGCGGCTTCTTGAGCGGAAACGATCTTGTTGTGCTTGGACATCGCTTTATGCCGCCGTCCAGCAGCCGCCGACCGGCAATGCGATACGGGTGATGGTCTTTGCGCTTAATTCATCCATGTGAACAACTCCTTCAATGCCCGTCGACTCTTTTTGCGACCGACACGTGCGTCTGCCCTTTGATAACAGGGACGCGAGCATACGGCTACGATTGGCAGGGCGCGAGGGTCGAAGTTCTCACCCGTCAGCAGGTGCGCCGCCTTCGAACTGGTTTCCCTTGGAATAGTCGCAAGGTTCTTCTTGCGGCTCAAGATGCAACGCGGCGCCGGTATAAGGATGGGCGCGCATCAGGGCCTCGTCTGGCTCAATGCCCAAGCCGGGTGTTTCCGGCGGCAGGACATAGCCGTCTTCCCAGCGGATCGTGTGGTTGATCAGGGCTTGGTGGAAATCGCCGCCCTGTTCGATCGTCTCGACCATCAGCAGATTGGGGATCGAGGTGCCAAGGTGGATGTTCGCGGCCCATTCGATGGGCCCCGCGTATAGGTGCGGGGCGATCAGGGCGTTGTGAACCTCGGCGATGGCCGCGATCTTTTTGGCCTCCCAGATGCCGCCGACCCGTCCAAGCGCGGGTTGCAGGATCGAGGCGGCGCCTTGGCGCAGAACTTCGGCAAACTCGGCCTTGGTTGAAAGCCGTTCTCCTGTTGCCACCGGGACCGTGCTGGCGTGCGCCACCTTTGCCATTTCGGCGATGTTGTCGGGGGGGACAGGTTCTTCGAACCATAGCGGAGAATAAGGCGCAATGGCGTCAGCGATGCGGATCGCGCCGCCTGTGGTGAACTGCCCATGCGTGCCAAACAACAGGTCCGCCTTGTCACCAACGGCCTCGCGGATGGCTTTGCAAAAGGCGACGGATCGGGTGATATCCTTCATTGACGGCATGTGGCCCGAACGGATCGTATATGGCCCGGCAGGGTCGAATTTCAGCGCAGTGAAGCCTTGATTGACGCGCGTTATGGCGGCCTCGGCGGCCATTTCTGGCGAGGTCCAGAAGTCGGGCAGCGCATGATGCGGATCGGGGTAGAGATAGGTGTAGGAGCGCAGCCGCTCGTTCATCTTGCCACCCAGAAGCGCCCAGACCGGGCGAGCTCGTGCCTTGCCAAGAATGTCCCAGCAGGCGATTTCCAACCCTGAGAATGCGCCCATCACGGTTGGGTCAGGACGCTGTGTAAAGCCCGCAGAATAGGCGCGGCGAAACATCAGCTCGATGTTTTCGGGGTTTTCGCCCTGCATGTGGCGGGCGAAGACATCCTCGATCACCGCGCGCATGGCTTTGGGACCGACGGCGGCAGCGTAGACCTCGCCCCACCCGTTGATGCCGTCATCGGTGGTGACTTTTACGAAAATCCAATAGCGGCCTCCCCAGCCGGGCGCAGGCGGGGCGACGACGAAAATCTCAAGGTCTTGCAGGCGCATACGCGGCCCCCTTAATCCCGATCGAACACGATCACGTTGCGGTGCGCGGCACCGGATTTGGTGTCGGCAATTGCCTCGTTGATCTGATCCAAGCGCCAACGGCCCGAGATCAGTTCGTCCAGTTTCAGGCGCCCCTGTTGATACAGGTCGATCATCCACGGAATGTCGCGCTGGATCACCACATCGCCCATTTTACTGCCCACCATGCCTTGGCCAAGGGCGGCTAGGATCACGGGTTCATAGCGGGATTCACCTCCAGAATGTGGCATGCCGACCATGACGACCTTACCACCGGGGGCAAGGTAACGCGGGGCCGCGTCATAGGCCGGGATCGCGCCCACGGTCACAAGCACCGCATCTGCCCCGCGCCCCGCCGCTTTGTATGCGGCTTTCCATGGGGTGTCCGAGGTTGCCAGAATGCCGTCTGTCGCGCCGAATTCAATCGCTGCGTCCAGCTTGTCTTCGCTCATGTCGATGGCAATAATGCGGGCGGCCCCTGCGATGCGGGCCCCTTGGATCGCATTCAGACCGACGCCGCCTGCGCCGATGATCACAACAACCTCGCCCGGTCTGATATTGGCGGCATTCACAGCGGCACCCACGCCGGTGATCACCCCACAGGCCAGAAGCGAGGCCACGTCCATCGCCATCCCGTCGGGCAGTTTCACCACTTGGCTTTGTTCGACCACGACACGTTCGGCAAAGCCGCCGGTGGCCATCGCCTGATGCAGCTTGCCGCCATCGGTCGTTGTGATCGGCCCGTGGTCACCGTCATAGGGCGTTGTGCAGGTTACGGGCGACCCAGAAGCGCAACTGGGGCAGGATTGGCAGGCGCGGATCAGCGTGACGACAACCGGGTCGCCAACCGAAAGACCCTTCACAGAGCCGCCCGTCCGCGTGATCCGCCCTGCGGCCTCGTGACCGTAGACGGCGGGCAGCGAGCCGCCCCAATCGCCGTCCATATAGGATATATCGCTGTGACAGATCGCAACCGCGTCCAATGTCACCTCGACCTCGCTGCCTTCGGGGGGGCGGATCGAGATATCCTCGATCACAAGGGGAGCGCCAAACGCGTGGCAGACGGCGGCCTTGATCTTCTCCATCTGGGTCTCCTGCTTGTGTTCTGGGGCATGGTTGCGCAGTTTTGGGGCATTTGCCAAGCCGGAATAACTGACCTGTCTAGAACGGAAGTCTGCGGTTGGTTCACAGATGCCCGATGCCGCCCAGAAATTCCGTCAGGATACGCGCGAATTCGTCGGGCTTTTCAACGGGCGGCATGTGGCCCGTGCCGCGGATCAAATGGAACCGCGAACCGGGGATCAGAGCGGCCGTTTCGCGCACAAGATCGGCGGGGGCGGAGCCATCTTCGGATCCGGCGATGGCCAGTGTGGGCAGTCGCAGCCGCGCGGTGCTTTCGTAAAGGTCGGTGTCGGCAATGGCCTCCATGCAGCCCACATAGCCCGCGAGCGGCGTGGCAAGCAGCCGAGCACGCGCTGCGTTGACAATTTCAGGGTGATCGCGACGGGTGGCGTGGGAAAACCAGCGCTCCATGTTAGCCTCGACAACGCTTTCGATCCCGTCTTTACGCACCGCCGCAATCCGGTCGGCCCAGATGGCGGGGGTGCCGATCTTGGCCGCAGTGTTTGCGATGACCAGCCCGCGCACAAGGTCCAGCCGTTCGGCCGCCAGCCCCTGCGCGATGATCCCCCCAATGGACAGGCCGACAAAGACGCAATCGCACACATCTAGTCTGTCGAGGCTACGCGCTGCATCGACCACAAGATCACCCATTGGATATGGCCCGTCAGGGCAGGGGCTTTGCCCATGTCCGCGCATGTCCAGACGGATCAGTCGCAGGCCAGAAGGAAGCAGTGGAACAATCGCGTCCCACATGGTCAGGTCTGACCCCAACGCATGGGCGAACACCACAGCGGGGCCGTCCGGCGGGCCGCTTTCGACCACATGCAGGTCGGGGCCAACCGCGTCGGGAATGACGATCATTCATCGCCCCCGCGCATGGTCAGATAGGCCATGATTTGCCCGTGATCGGACGCCAGCTTGTTATACGGCGCTTCAGGGTGCGAGCCATCGGTGATGTGGTCGTTTAACACACTGAAATAGGTCATATCCGCGATGCGCTGATCGTTTTCCGGGTGAAAATGACGGCTGAGATATATCTGGTCGATACTTTCAAATACCCCGCCAAAGGCCGAGGTATAGACCATGTCGCGCAGCGATTTGCGCACGAACAGTTTTTCGGCCGAGTGAAGGCGCATAGCTTCTACCGCACGCGTGATCTGGACATTTTCCTTTTTTGAATAGCGGTCGTGTTCGGATTTGGCGTCATGGCGCAGCATCCAGGAATAGTTCTTGAATGGCACCTCGCCCGAGACAATCTCGGAACTCACCGCATGTTCGCCATCGTTGAAGTCACCCAGAACCGCAACTGGATTGCCCATCCGCAATTCTTCGACGATGAAGCTGCGCAACACCCAAGCCTCGGCCATGCGGCGCATGGCGGCGCGGGCGGCCCCAAGGGCGCGGCCAACGGGGTCATAATTGGTCAGATCCTCTTCGGGGGCGAAATCTGCCCCGGGGGGGCGGATGAACTCGCCCAGTTTCGATTTCAGGTGGCAGTTGAACACGGTCACAACCTGCCCATTGATGGGTATGCGCGCGCGCAGGATAGGGCGCGACAAGCGGGTCAGTGTGTAGTGGCCCGCGTCACCTTCGAGCCCGCGCAGGGGTGTGAAAGGGATCGTTAGTGGTTCGGGCATATCCTGAATGACCTGCGGGGGCTCAACGAAGCCAAACCGTGACAGGATTGCGACGCCGGGGCGACGTTGGCCGGGGCCAGCATCGGCCGCGTTCGGCGCGAAGGCCAGTTTATCCTGATCCCATGGCCGGATAGCCAGCTTTCGAAAAATTGCCTTGCGATGATAGCCCTTGCTTTCATCCGGGATGGTGGCTGCGTTCAAAATGGCAGTGCGTTTGTTTGCTTCACCAATCACATCACGCAGGGCGTCTTCTTCAAAGATCTCCTGAAAGCCGATGATATCGGCGTCCAGCGCCATCATCTGGTCGGCCATCCAGTCGCGTTTCCACGCGTATTCCTCGGGTGTGTAGCGTTGAAATTCGTAATATTCCTGATCTGCGCCGATCAGATTTTTGACGTTGAACGAGGCGATTGTGAAGTCTGTCATAGAGCCCTCCGATCAGGCAAAACGGTTAAGCGCGTTGGCGAATATTGGCGCGTCTACGTTGCCGCCGGACGCGACCGCTATCACCGTGTCGCCATCAATCTTGTCACGGTGAAACAGAGCCAAGGCCAATGCCACGGCCCCACCAGGTTCAACCACGATCTTCAGACAGTTGAACGCGGCGGCCATGGCGCGCAGGCAATCATCTTCACTGACCACCATACCCCGTCCGCACAGTTTTTGCATGATCGGAAAGGTCAGATCACCGGGCGACGGTGTGATGATCGCATCGCAAACCGACCCGGATCGCCGCGTGTTTTGTTCGATGCGCCCTGACGCCAGTGATCGCGCGACGTCGTCAAACCCTTCTGGTTCGACCGGGTGGACGCGCATGCCTGGAGCATCTGCGTCCAGCGCCAGCGCGATCCCCGATGTTAGCCCGCCGCCGCCACAGGGAACCAAAACCGTCGCTGCGCCCACACCCGCCGCGCGGGCTTGCGCGGCAATTTCCAGACCGACGGTTCCTTGTCCGGCGATCACATCGGCATTGTCGAAAGGTTTGATCAGCGTCAGTCCGCGTTCCCCTGCGATTTCTGCGCCGATTTGATCACGGTTGCCGCTTTCACGATCGAACAGCACCACTTCGCCCCCCAGCGCGCGGGTGTTGTCGATTTTTTGGCGCGGGGCGTCCGATGGCATCACGATCACGGATGGCGCGTTGACCTGGCTGGCGGCCAGCGCGATCCCTTGGGCGTGGTTGCCTGAGGAATAGGCGATGATCCCGCGCGCGCGTTGGGCGTCGTCCAGTTTCGAAATCGCATTGCGCGCACCGCGATACTTGAAGCTGCCGGTGTGTTGCAGGCATTCGGGCTTCACATAAATGCGTTTGCCTGCGATCTCGTCCAGAAAAGGAGAGGTCAGCAGCGGCGTGCGTCGCACATGCCCTTCAAGACGGGCGGAGGCGGCGCGGATTTCGCCGATGTTCACCGCATATCCTCCAACCAGTCATGGATCACCTCCAGCGCTTTGGGTTCGTCCAGAAACGGCACATGGCCGCGATCCGTCACGCGACCATAGCGCAGGTCGGGGTTGCGCCGTCGCATTTCGTCGACCGTCTCATCGATCAGAATGTCTGAGTTTTCGCCATGGATCAGCGCCAGCGGCAGATCGTTCAGCGCGTCGAAATAGGGCCAGAGATCCGGTGCGGGTTGAGCGCCCGACTCAATAATTGCATCGCGCAAAGCAGGGTCATAACGTATCTGAAGCCCCGTTTCGGTTTGGGTGAAAAGATGGCGGACTTCTGCCTCCCAGCGCTCCATCGGGACGTTGTGAAAGCCTGACTCCTCCATGATCTGCGCGCGCCCTTCGGCGGCATCCTTGAAAAACCGCGCCGAGGGGCGACGGCCCAAAAAGCCCTTGATGTAATCCAACCCGCGCGGGTCGATCACCGGACCGATATCGTTCAGACAGGCACCCAGCAGACGGTCTTTCGCAGCCGCCGCGATCCCCATTGCAATCAATCCGCCACGCGACGTGCCAAGGATCGCTGCGCGGTCAATCCCCAGATGGTCCAGCAGCATCAATGCGTCATCCGCTTCTTGCGGAACGGTATAGGTCTGATGCGGCCCCCAATCCGATGCGCCACGTCCGCGGTAATCCATACGGATCAAACGGATACGCGATAAATATGGGGCCACGAAGTTGAAGTCATCTGAATTTCGAGTTAGCCCGGACAGTGCCAGAACTGGCAATCCCTCGCCCTCGTCCCGATAGGCAAGTGTCAAGCCATCCCGTGCAGTGAAATTTTGCATGTTCGATCCCGTCCGCAACCTGTTTCGGTCACAGTAAGCACCGGATGGGGAAGGGGCGCAAGCAGAAGGCGTGGGGTCGATAAACGCAAAACACCCGCCCAGATTGACGGGTGTTTACGTTGTCAGTTCAAGGTATCGGGCGGCAGGTCAGAGGTTCTCGGGCTGCGGCATGCCCAGCACATGGAAGCCACAGTCGACCGTGATGATCTCACCCGTCGTGCACGCGCCATAATCCGAGGTCAGATAGACCGCCGTGCCGCCGATGCTTTCCAGCGTCGCATTCTGACGCATGGGCGAATTCGCCTCTGTGTGGCGGAAGGTTTTGCGGGCGCCGCCAATGGCCGCACCAGCCAGTGTTTTCATCGGGCCGGGCGAGATGGCGTTGACGCGAATCCCATCCGGGCCAAGATCATTCGCCAGATAGCGAACAGATGATTCAAGCGCCGCTTTTGCCACACCCATCACGTTATAAAACGGAGTCACGCGGTTTGACCCGCCATAGGTCAGGGTCAGGATCGTGCCGCCCTGGGTCATATGGGGTGCGGCACGGCGCGCGACCTCAATCAGGGAATAGCAGCTGATATCCATCGAGTGTTTGAAGTTCGCCCGGCTGGTGTCGACAAAGCGGCCTGTCAGTTCGTTCTTGTCGGAAAAAGCGACGGCGTGGACCAGAAAGTCGATGCTATCCCATTTCGACCACAGGTCGGCAAAGCCTTTGTCCAGCGCGGCATCGTCGGTCACGTCCATATCAACCAAAAGGTCCGACCCGACAGATGCGGCCAACGGCGCGACACGCTGTCCGAACGCGTCGCCCTGATAGGAAAACGCAAGTTCAGCCCCTTCATTCGCCATCGCCTGCGCAATGCCCCAAGCAATCGAACGATTGTTGGCAACCCCCATGATGAGGCCGCGTTTTCCTTGCATAAGCCCTGCCATGTCAGTTCCTCAAATCTGTTTCAAACATCAGTCGCGGTATTTGCTTAGAAGCATCGACCCATTGGTCCCGCCGAACCCAAAACTGTTGGTCATCACAGTGTCCAAACCGGCATTCTCGACCAGCGATGTCGCGATCTCTTCCGGTTTGATCGCCGGGTCCAGCTCGTCGACATTGATCGAGGGCGTGATGAAGTCGTGCTCCAACATCAACAGGCAATATACAGCCTCTTGCGCGCCAGTGGCGCCTTGGCTGTGGCCAGTCATCGACTTGGTCGAGCTGATCGGCGGCGTTGATCCTTCGCCAAAGACCTGGCGCACCGCTTCAACCTCTCCCACATCGCCAACAGGGGTCGAGGTGCCGTGCGCGTTGATATAGCCAACTTTGCGCCCTTCGGGCAGCATATCCAGCGCCAGACGCATCGCGCGTTCGCCGCCTTCACCTGACGGGGCGACCATGTCGTGGCCGTCCGATGTTGCGGCGTATCCGGTCACTTCGGCATAGATTTTCGCACCGCGCGCCTTGGCATGTCCAAGGTCTTCAAGAACCAAAATCGCGCCACCGCCACCGATGACGAACCCATCGCGGTTGGCATCAAAGGCGCGGGATGCCTTTTCTGGTGTGTCGTTATATTTCGACGACATCGCGCCCATCGCATCAAACAGACAGGACAGTGTCCAGTCCAGCTCTTCGCCGCCGCCCGCGAACATCACATCCTGCTTGCCCATCATGATCTGCTCAGCCGCGTTGCCGATGCAATGCAGCGACGTCGAGCAGGCCGAAGTGATCGAATAGTTGATGCCCTTGATCTTGAACGCCGTCGCAAGGTTCGCGGAAATGGTCGAGCCCATGCATTTCGGCACCGCAAACGGGCCGATCCGCTTCGTCGCGCCGGTTTTCAGCGCCGTCTGATGCGCTGCAAACATCGCGCTGGTCGATGGTCCGCCCGAGCCCGCCACCAGACCGGTGCGGGGGTTCACAACGTCGTCTTCGGCAAGGCCCGCATCGGCAATCGCTTGCGTCATCGCAATATGCGCATAGGCCGCGCCCGGTCCCATGAACCGAAGCGTGCGTTTGTCCACATGCGCGGCGATGTCGATATCCGGCTTGCCTGCGATCTGGCTACGGAACCCGTGTTCCACCATATCCGCATTGGCAGAAATGCCTGATTTGCCGGCTTTAAGCGAGGACAGAACCTCGTCTTTGTTGTTGCCGATGGCCGAGACGATGCCCAGACCGGTAACGACGACACGACGCATATGCGCACTCCTTCGCGTGGTGGCGCCGACTTTCCGGCGCCTGATCTCTTGTCCCGTCAGCTTTCTGACAGGGCGACTTTCATGTCCTTGACCTGATAAATAACCTCTCCATCAGCTTCCACAATCCCGTCTGCAACCCCCATGGTCAAGCGACGGGTCTGGATGGCTTTGGTGAAGTTGATCCGATAGGTCAGCATTTTCCGGTCTGGACGAACCATGCCAGTCAGCTTGACTTCACCCACACCCAACGCATAGCCGCGTCCTTGCCAGCCGCGCCAGCCAAGGTTGAAGCCGGTTAACTGCCACAGTCCATCGAGACCAAGGCAGCCGGGCATGATCGGGTTGCCGGGAAAATGGCAGTCAAAGAACCAGAGGTCTGGTGTGATGTCGAATTCGGCAATGACATGGCCCTTGCCATGTTCGCCACCGTCGCCAGAAATGTCGGTGATGCGGTCCATCATCAACATGGGCGGGGCCGGAAGCTGCGCGTTGCCAAGGCCAAACAACTCGCCCCGCGAACATTTCAGAAGATCTTCCTTGTCAAAACTCGTCGGATAATCCGCCATTCCCGCCGCCCCATATCTTGTGTGTTCCTTCCCTTCTCCCTCTATCACCCGGCCCAAGCCAGACGCAAGGGTGGGCCGAAAGCGGCGCGGCAACGTGGCCACACTGCCAGATCAGAATTAATTGGCGCTTTGACGGTTGAGCGCCTATATTCAACAGGGACTTTTGATCACTGCGGACCAGATAACAGACCAATGGATGATATCGACCACGAAATGGAAGCGACCTGGCTGGCAAGCGCGGACCTGCGCCCGACGCGGCAGCGCCTTGCCTTGGCGCAACTTCTGATTGGCGATGGCCAGCATCGCCACGTGACAGCTGAAAGTCTTTTTGAAGCATCGCGCGACAGTGATGAAAGAGTGTCCCTTGCCACCGTCTACAACACGCTTCGCGTTTTTTCCGAAGCGGGACTTCTGCGCGAAATCACCGTGAACGGTGCGCGCAGTTACTTTGACACCAACGTAACAAACCACCCGCATTTCTTCTGGGAAGACACAGAAGAATTGATGGATGCCCCGAACGAAGATCTGAAAATCGCGCGCCTGCCCACAGCGCCCGAAGGGACCGAGATCGCCAAAGTTGATGTGGTGATCCGCCTGCGTCGCAAATAACACCCAGCGACTACACTAAGCAGTTTCTTTTGGCCCCAATTATCCTGGGGGTGAGGGGCAAAGCCCCTCGAACGCGCGCAAAGAGCGCGCGCCCTACTTTCTCAACGGCGCTTAGCCCACGCTGACGATTTCGAAATCGAAAATCAGGGTCTGACCTGCCAGCGCGTGGTTGGCGTCCAGCGTTACGCTTTCGTCAGACATCTCTGTCACCGTCACCGGAATGGGCTGACCTTGTTGCCCTGTCATCTGCAGCTGCAGACCAACCTCAAGCGGAATTTCCGCCGGAATGTCGCTGCGCGGCACCTCAAGCAGGGCTTCGTCCTGGCGGGGACCATAAGCTTCTTCTGGGGCGATGGTCACTTTCTTCTGCTCGCCCACCGCCATGCCGGGCAGCGCTTTATCTAG
Organism: Aliiroseovarius sp. S1339; assembly: GCF_023195695.1. Taxonomy (GTDB): domain Bacteria; phylum Pseudomonadota; class Alphaproteobacteria; order Rhodobacterales; family Rhodobacteraceae; genus Aliiroseovarius. Next base: position 64,023 of record NZ_JALPQG010000012.1, read on the forward strand.
GCCGGGAATGATCATGCCCGACCCGACGGTAAATTCCAACGGATCGCGGCCTTCTGAGCTGTCAAAGACAGTCCCGTCTTCAAGCGTGCCAGTGTAATGGATGCGCACAGTTGCGCCGGTGGTGACCTCGGTCATAGATGCCTCGCGATGTAAGGGGGATTAATGGACGAGGCCGCTTGCTGCACGGGTGCTCGTATGATGCTCAGACCCTAAAGATTTGAGATGGGATGTAAAGAGAGGCGGATTATGCCTCCATAAACCGCCGCCTAGAACCACTGCCCCGGTTCCATCAGCCCAAAGTCCAGCAACTGTTGCGACGTCCACTTAAACTGGGTCGAGTTGTGCCACTTGAATGTCGGTATCTCGAAGGTCGAGCCCGAGTTGGTTTTCAAAGCCTTCGCGGTTCGGAAGCTGGCAATCGCGACGGTGATATTATTGTGCCATGGGCAGGCATAGGTGTTGTATTCTTCGTCGTTGAAGGTGCGGTCCGTGCGCAGCTTAAGCCCTTTTTTGGCTTGGAAGATCGATATGCGATCAATCTTGCGGCGTGCGGTTGGGATGTGTTCTTCAAATCGCCAGCGCAGCCCACCAAAGAAATCCAGCTGGCGGTCAAGCGGGTTGCCATCTGCATCAAGGCGTCCAAGCGCGTAATAGCCCGACTTGTCCAAGTACGCATGATCCAGCGCGACCGCGTTCGGGAATTGCCCCAAATCGTCGGCGTAAAGGTCGACAACATAAGTCAGAACACCACCGCGACGTTCTTCGGTGTGGAAAGCCAGCAGTTCGCCAATCGAGCGCGTCTCGCAAAACGGGTGGAACAGGTATTCGGCGTTGTAACAATAATACAGCCAAGTGCCGGGCGCGGCATCGATGATCTTGTTGACCGCGTGTTCCAAAGCCCCTTCACGCGCCAAGCCATAAGGAATGCGGTGGATTTTGGCTTCGACCGCGTCAGGCAGTTCCAGCGCGTCGGGGGCAAACACCAAAAGCTGGGCGAACCCGGCGTTTTGGTGGTGTTGGATGGTGCTTTCAACCTCTACCAGATCCTCGACAAAAATCATCGCCACGGGGCCTTTGGCCAAAGCCTTGCCGCCGGTGGTCAGAAAATCTGTCAGGCCTTGATAGCGCATCACTCACTCTTTCCCGCCACAAGATTCTGCGGCTTTCGCGCCAAAATGCTATGAATTCAAAGCCTTTTGCAAGCGTTGCGGCATGATACGCTTTGCTATAGGACACAGGACCTGATCCAAAACCTCATCCAGTGGGAAATGCGCGTCATGTCCGACCCGAAAAAACTCTTCATTCGCACCTATGGCTGCCAGATGAATGTCTATGACAGTGAACGCATGGCCGAAGCGCTGGGCGCGGATGGATATGTGGAAACCGACACGCCGGCTGACGCGGATATGATCCTGCTGAACACCTGCCATATCCGCGAAAAAGCGGCTGAGAAGGTGTATTCCGAGCTGGGTCGCCTGAAAGCCCTGAAGATAGATAACCCCGACCTGAAAATCGGCGTCGCGGGTTGTGTTGCACAGGCCGAGGGGCAAGAGATCATGCGCCGCCAGCCGCTGGTCGACCTTGTCGTCGGCCCGCAGACCTATCACCGTCTGCCGCAGATGATGGAGCAGGTGGCGAAAGGGGAAAAGGCGCTGGACACGGACTTCCCCGAAGAAGACAAATTCGAACATCTGCCCAGGCGCCCCAATGCCCAGAAAGCCAAACGCAACCCGTCGGCCTTCCTGACGGTGCAGGAGGGCTGCGACAAGTTTTGCGCCTTCTGCGTCGTGCCCTATACCCGCGGGGCCGAGGTCAGCCGCCCGGTCGACCGTATTCTTCGCGAGGCGCGCGAACTGGTCGAACGCGGCGTGCGCGAAATCACGTTGCTGGGCCAAAACGTCAACGCCTATCACGGTGCGGGCGAGGGTGGCGACTGGTCGCTGGCCCGCCTGATCTGGGCGCTCAACGATGTTGACGGGCTGGCGCGTATCCGCTTCACCACGTCCCACCCCAACGACATGACCGATGATTTGATCGAGGCACATGGCACCTGCGATAAGCTGATGCCATACCTGCATCTTCCGGTTCAGTCGGGGTCAGACAAGATCCTGAAACGGATGAACCGCAGCCACACAGCCGAAGATTATCTGCGCGTGATCGAACGCATCCGCACTGCACGGCCCGACATTTTGCTGTCTGGCGACTTCATTGTGGGGTTCCCCGAAGAAACCGATCAGGATTTTGAGGATACGATGACCCTGATCCGCGAGGTGAATTATGGGCAGGCCTATAGCTTCAAATATTCAACCCGTCCGGGCACCCCTGCTGCCGAACGTGCGCTGGTGGATGAAGCCGTCGCGACCGACCGTCTGCATCGCTTGCAGGCGCTGCTGACTGAACAACAGCACGCCGCCCAACACGCAATGGTGGGCAAAGAGGTCGGTGTTCTGTTTGAGAAGAAGGGGCGTCTTGAAGGCCAGATGGTTGGCAAGTCTGACCATCTTCATGCTGTGCATGTCGCCGCCCCGGATGGGCAGGTTGGCGAGTTAAGGCGCGTGCGGATCGTCGAAAGCAGCACCAATTCGCTGGCTGGCGAACTGGTTGGTTGAGGTTCACGCGCCCTACTAACATTATGTCGAAATCGTGAAGTTTTCCTACGGGGGGTTGCGCCCGCCTTCCGCACTTGGCACCATCACCTTATAGGATTTGACCAGGAGAGCCCGTATTGGGATTTGACAACCTGACCGCAGCCCCCGACGCCGACACCGCCGAAGAGACGCTGCTTGAATTTCCCGACAATCGGCTGCTGATTGATTTGTGCGGCGAGTTTGACCGAAATCTGACCCATCTCGAAAGCCATCTGGGCGTGCAGATTGTGCGTCGCGGCAATCAGCTGTCTGTATACGGCGAAACAAGTGCCCGCACTAAGGCGGCCGAGGTGCTGCAAGCGCTCTATAAGCGGTTGGAAAGCGGTAAGGCGATCGAACCCGGCGATATCGACGCCGAGATTCGAATGGGAGGGTCTGACGCTGGAACCGGAACCCGTGATGGTGACCAGATCGAGATGTTCAAAGGTGGCGCGGTCGAAATCAAGACGCGCAAGAAAACCGTTGAGCCACGCACCGAGGCACAGAAAGCCTATGTTCAGAACCTGTTTCAGAACGAGTTGGCTTTTGGCATCGGCCCTGCAGGCACTGGTAAGACGTATCTTGCCGTGGCCGTTGGCGTGAACATGTTTCTGGGTGGCCATGTGGACCGTCTGATCCTCAGCCGCCCGGCGGTCGAGGCGGGCGAGAAATTGGGCTATCTGCCCGGCGACATGAAGGACAAGGTCGACCCCTACATGCAGCCGCTTTATGACGCGTTGAATGACTTTCTGCCCGCAAAGCAGGTCACCAAGCTGATCGAAGAAAAGCGGATCGAGATTGCGCCACTAGCCTTCATGCGCGGGCGCACCTTGTCAAACGCCTATGTCGTGCTGGACGAAGCGCAGAACGCAACGACCATGCAGATGAAGATGTTTTTGACCCGGCTGGGCGAAGGCTCGCGTATGGTGATCACCGGCGACCGCACGCAGATCGACCTGCCGCGTGGGGTGGACAGCGGTTTGCGTGACGCCGAGGGGCTTTTGAAAGGCATCGACAAGATCGCGTTCAACTATTTCACGTCGAAAGACGTTGTTCGCCACCCGTTGGTTGCCAAAATCATCGAGGCTTATGACGACGCGGCGCAGGTGGCGATGGTCAAGAAAGCTCAGCGCGAGCAGCGCGACCGTTGATATGATCGTTGATGTGGTAGTCGAAGATGACCGCTGGGATGCAGCGGGGCTTGAGGTGTTGGCCGAGCGCGCCGCGAACGCAACCTTTGCGCATCTAAGCCTGACGCCACCTTTTGGGGACGCGTTCGAGGTGAGCCTGCTTGCCTGCGACGATACGCGCATCGCTGTTTTGAACGCTGACTTTCGCGATAAGCCCGCGCCTACGAATGTGCTGTCTTGGCCATCTGAGGAACGGGCGTCAGATCAAGCTGGCGGCCCTCCGCAGCCGCCCACCGACCCGGAACTGGGCGATATTGCCATCGCGTTCGAGACCTGTGCGCGTGAAGCCGCCGAGCAGGGTAAGGATTTCCCCACCCATGTGAGCCATTTATTGGTTCACGGGATATTGCATCTGTTGGGTTATGATCACATAGACGACAAAGATGCGGCCCTAATGGAGGGTCTAGAGGTTGAAATCCTTGGCAAGATGGGCATTTGCAACCCATATAAAGGATAACCTGCGCGATTTTGCGCGATTGTGGAAAAGGAAAGATGGGCGACACCGAAGACGGTTCTTCTGAAGCAGCGCAAAGCGCGCCGATAGAAACCGAAAGTAGCAGGACCGGCTTTTTCGGTCGTATCGTGGGGGTTTTAAGCCCCTCGGACACGACCAGTGAGCCGTCTCAAGATGCACCCACCGTGACGAACGGCGTGCCCCCATTTGTAACGCCAGGCATGATGAATCTGCGACGTATGCGCGTTGAAGACGTCATGATTCCCAAGGCCGAAATCACCTCGGCCCCAATGGACATCGGAAAAGATGATCTGGTCGCGCTGTTTCGTGAAAGCGGGCTGACGCGTTTGCCGATCTTTGACGGCACGCTTGATACACCTATTGGGCTTGTGCACTTGAAAGACCTTGCCTTGAACTATGGGTTCAATGGCAGCGCTGGCGTCAAAACGCAGACCTTCGCGCTGGACAAGCTGGTGCGCCCACTTCTGTATGCGCCACCATCCATGCCAATCGGTGTTCTTCTGCAAAAAATGCAAACCGAGCGGATACACATGGCACTGGTCATTGACGAATATGGCGGGGTCGATGGGCTGGTGACCATTGAAGACCTGATCGAACAGGTGATTGGTGAAATCGAAGACGAACACGACCTTGAAGAAGGCGCTTTGTGGATCGAGGAAAAGCCGGGATGTTACGTTGTCGAGGCCAAAGCCCCGCTGGACGAATTCGAGGCCGAGATCGGGATAGGGCTATGTGGCGACGAGATTGACGATGAAGAAGTCGACACCCTTGGCGGTCTGGTTTTTGTGCTGTCGGGCCATGTGCCGGCACGCGGCGAAGTGATCTCGCACCCCGCCGGGCCCGAGATCGAAGTGGTCGACGCCGACCCGCGCCGGATCAAACGCCTTCGGGTTCGGATTCCTTCGCAACCTGATGACTAAGTTCAGCCGCGCGGCAGGTCTTGGACCCGTCCTTGCCTCTGCCGTCTTGGGCGCGGTGGCCGCGCTGGGCCAAGCGCCGTTCGACTGGCCGATCTTCACGCTGATCGGTTTCGCGCTCGCATTCCATATCATTTTGCAAGCCGACCAAACCCGTCAGGCCGGATTGCGCGCTTGGGGGTTGGGCGTCGGCTATTTCGGCTTGACCCTGTCGTGGCTTGTGGAACCCTTTCTGGTCGATGCCGCGCGCCATGGCTGGATGGCCCCTTTCGCGCTGTTTTTCATGGCTGCTGGTCTTGCGCTTTTGTGGGGGTGTGCGGCTGGCGTGGCGCACCGCTTCGCGCGCCCTTCGCAGCGCTGGCTGGCCCTCGCGCTTGCACTGACTGCCAGCGAAATGCTCCGAGGGCGGCTGTTCACCGGTTTTCCATGGGGCAGTCCGGGGCATGTGTGGATCGAAACACCCTTCGCACAGCTTGCGACTTACATCGGCGCGAGTGGTTTGGGCGCGCTGACCTTCTTTCTGTCAGCTTTAATAGTGCATATAGCGTCTCAACCCCGCGGGTCGCGTAAGCAAGTGGCTCATTTCGCGCTTTTTGCCGTGATCGTGGGCGTTGCACTGCTCGTCAGCATTCATCGGGGCAATCAACCTTTGCCAGCTGATCGCGATGTCATCCTGCGACTGGTGCAACCCAACGCCCCGCAACACCTGAAATGGGATCGCCGATACGCGTTTGATTTCGTCCGCCGCCAGATTGAGTTCACCGCCGCCGATCCTGCACCCGGACAACCCAGACCCGATCTGGTGATCTGGCCCGAAACCGCCGTGCCAACCTTGCTGGAATGGGCCGAAGAGGTGCGCGACGCCATTGCGGACGCCGCGCAGGGCACACCAGTGCTGTTCGGCGTGCAGCGCGGGGACGGGATGCAATACTACAACAGCCTCGCTCTGATTGATGCCGTTGGGCAGGTGGAGGCGACCTATGACAAGCACCATTTGGTGCCGTTTGGGGAATACATACCGCTGGGCAATTGGTTGGAACGCTTCGGCATCAGTGCCTTCGCTTCGCAGGCCGGGAACGGGTATTCCGCCGGGCAGGGGCCGCAGGTGATGGACATGGGCGTTGCTGGCTTGGCGCTGCCCCTGATCTGTTACGAGGCCGTCTTTCCGCGCGACATTCGCGGGGCCGAGACGCGCGCTGACTGGCTTTTGCACGCTACAAATGATGCGTGGTTTGGCGAATATTCCATGCCCTATCAGCACCTTGCCCAAGCACGCTTTCGGGCGATTGAATTCGGCCTTCCGGTCATCCGCGTCGCGAACACTGGCATTTCGGCGGTGATCGATGCGCGCGGCGATCTGCGCGAATCGATCTTGCTCGGCGAGGCTGGCTATTTAGATGCCCCATTGCCGGGGGCCGACTATCCCACGCCATATTCCCGCCATGGAGACCTGCCATTGGCAGTGCTGATCGCTGTTGCATTGTGCATGCTGATGATCCGGCGCGTCGCTAAAGCGCGTTGACCGCAATCGGTTTGCCGTGTAACGCCAAGAAATATTCCGCCACAACGGCTTCCTGACGTGGTGTGGACTTAAACATCGGAGCGCTTTCATGACTCGCAAAAACCACGTTTTCACTTCGGAATCCGTATCCGAAGGGCACCCAGACAAGGTCTGCGACCGCATCTCGGATGCTGTTCTTGACGCTTTTCTGGCAGAAGACCCCCACGCCCGCGTCGCCTGCGAAACCTTTGCCACCACCGACCGGGTGGTGATCGGCGGCGAGGTGCGCGGCCCGGCAAGCGTCATTCAGCGCGTTGAAGACATCGCACGCGAATGTGTGAAAGACATCGGGTATGAACAGGAAGGCTTTCACTGGGCCAACCTGAAGGTCAACAGCTATCTGCACGCCCAATCCGCCGACATCGCCCAAGGTGTGGATGCGGCTGACAACAAAGACGAAGGTGCAGGCGACCAAGGCATCATGTTTGGCTATGCCACTGTCGAAACCGACGCGTTGATGCCAGCCCCCTTGCAATACAGCCACGCCATTTTGCGTCGCTTGGCCGAGGTGCGCAAAGATGGCACCGAGGGTTGGATGGGCCCTGACGCGAAATCGCAGCTATCCGTGCGTTATGAAAACGACCTGCCGGTGGAAGTGACATCGCTTGTGCTGTCGACCCAGCATCTGGACGCATCCATGACGCCTGACGATGTGCGCGAGCGTGTGGCCCCCTATATCCAGGATGTTCTGCCCGACGGCTGGCTGACGGACGACACCGTCTGGCACGTGAACCCGACCGGTAAATTTGTGATCGGCGGCCCGGACGGGGATGCCGGTTTGACCGGTCGTAAGATCATTGTGGACACCTATGGTGGCGCTGCACCGCATGGCGGCGGTGCGTTCTCGGGCAAAGACCCGACCAAGGTTGACCGCTCTGCCGCATATGCCGCGCGTTATCTTGCGAAAAACATCGTGGCCGCAGGGATGGCGAAGCGTTGCACGCTGCAGCTGTCCTATGCCATCGGGGTGGCGCATCCGCTGTCAATTCTGGTCGACACCCACCGCACCGGTGAAGTCGATGAAGCAGAAATTGAGAAGGCAATCGGGCAGGTCATGGACCTGACGCCGCGCGGCATCCGCGAACACCTTAGCCTGAACAAGCCGATCTTTGAACGCACCGCAGCCTATGGCCATTTTGGCCGCGCACCGGATGCAGATGGCGGCTTTAGCTGGGAAAATACCGATCTGGTCGACGCGCTGAAAAAGGCAGTTTGACGACGGCTCATCCCGAACAACCAACGCCAAAGGGCGGCCCGTCACTTGACGTGGCCGCCCTTTGCACGGCATAGGCGCGGCCATGACACAAGATGATGCTTCCAAAACCCATCACCGCTCGGGTGCGCCGTGGCGCAATTTCTATGGCCGCCTGAAAGGCAAGCACCTGCGCGACAGCCAGCAAGGGTATCTTGAGGAAGACCTCGCCGCCCTTAGCCCCGGCGCGGTAGATTGGGAGGCGAACCCGGATTGCACACCGCTGGACCTTGAAGCCCTGTTCGGCGGCAAAACCGTTTGGCTGGAAACCGGCTTTGGTGGTGGCGAACATATGGTGCATCAGGCCGCGATGAACCCGGATGTCGGCATTATCGGATGCGAGCCGTATATCAACGGCGTCGCCATGCTGCTGGGGAAGATCCGCACGGCAGGGTGCGAGAATGTCGCGGTCCACCCGGGCGATGTGCGCGATCTGTTTGACGTGCTGCCGGATCAATCCATCGACAAAGCCTTTCTGCTTTATCCCGACCCGTGGCCCAAGAAAAAGCACCACCGTCGGCGCTTCGTGACGCCGGAATACCTTGAACCCTTCCACCGCGTGCTGAAACCGGGGGCCGAGTTCCGCGTGGCCACCGATATTCCCGACTATGTCCGGCAAACGCTGGAAGAGGTGCCGCGCGCCGGGTTCGAATGGCTGGGAGAACGCCCTTCGGATTGGCGCGCGCCGTGGAGCGACTGGATTTCGACCCGATACGAGCAAAAGGCGCTGCGCGAGGGGCGGACACCGCACTATCTGACATTCCGCAGGCTCTGACGCGGCGGGGTCTGGTTTCGCGCCAATGTCTGCGCTATCAGCATTCGCAGATTACAGGAGTAGACACATGTCCGGACACGGTCCCGCCATCCCCATGACCTCGCGCAAATCCGGCCCGCTGAAAGGCGAGGCCCGTGTGCCCGGCGATAAGTCGATCAGCCACCGGTCCTTGATCTTCGGGGCAATGTGCATCGGCGAAACCCACATTACGGGCCTGCTGGAAGGTGACGATGTGCTGGGCACCGCAGACGCCATGCGCGCTTTCGGGGCCGATGTAGAGCGGCTGGGCGACGGCGAATGGTGTGTGAACGGTGTGGGCGTTGGCGGATTTGCTGAACCCGAGGACGTGATTGACTGCGGCAACGCAGGCACGGGCGTGCGCTTGATCATGGGGGCGATGGCGACCCAGCCGATCACGGCGACTTTCACGGGTGATGCCTCTTTGCGATCGCGGCCGATGGGGCGTGTGACGGACCCCCTGGCGCTGTTTGGTGCGCAAAGTTTTGGACGCGACGGTGGCCGGTTGCCGATGACCATTGTAGGCGCGCGCGACCCGGTTGCTGTGCGATATGTTACGCCGATGGCGTCCGCGCAGGTGAAGTCGGCCGTGCTGCTGGCTGGCCTGAACGTGCCCGGCAAAACCGTGGTGATCGAAAAGGAAGCCACCCGCGACCACACCGAACGGATGCTTGCGGGCTTCGGCGCGGACATCACGGTTGAGGAGACTGAGGAAGGCCACAAGATTACGCTTACAGGCCAACCCGAACTGCGCCCGCAAACCATCACGGTTCCGCGCGATCCAAGTTCGGCGGCGTTTCCAGTTTGCGCGGCACTGATCGTGCCCGGATCGGACGTGCTGGTGCCCAATATCGGCCTGAACCCCACCCGTGCGGGTCTGTTTTATACGTTGCAGGACATGGGTGCGGACCTGACGTTTGAAAACGAACGGCTTGAGGGCGGCGAACCCGTCGCTGACCTGCGCGCGCGCTTCTCGCCCGACATGCAAGGGATCGTGGTTCCGCCAGAGCGGGCGGCCAGCATGATTGACGAATACCCCATCCTGTCGGTTGTCGCATCCTTCGCAACTGGCAAAACCGAAATGCCCGGCGTGCATGAATTGCGCGTGAAGGAAAGCGACCGGATCGACGCCATGGCCAAGGGGCTGCGCGCCGCTGGTGTGACCGTCGATGAAGGCGAGGATTGGTGGTCGGTCGAAGGCCTCGGCCCCGAGGGCGTTCCCGGCGGCGCGACTGTTGCCACCGTGCTGGACCACCGCATCGCGATGAGCTTTGCCTGCCTTGGGTTTGCGTCGAAAAAGCCCATCCATCTGGACGATGGCAGCCCCATCGCCACCAGCTTCCCGGTGTTCGAACCCCTGATGGCGGGGCTGGGCGCACAAATGGTAAGGGCAAACACATGACCCGCTTCACAGTTGCCATTGATGGCCCTGCAGCCGCCGGGAAGGGCACGATTTCAAAGGCTGTGGCCGCGCATTTTGGCTTCGCCCATTTGGACACGGGCCTTTTGTATCGCGCGGTTGGGGCAAAGGTTCTGGCTGGTGGCGATCCGGTTGCTGCCGCCAAGTCGCTGAGCCCCGACGATTTGCAGGGCAACTTGCGCACCCAAGAGGTCGCACAGGCGGCAAGCCGCGTTGCCGTATTGCCCGACGTGCGCGCAGCCCTTTTCGAATTTCAGCGCGATTTCGCCGCGCGCGATGGCGGCGCGGTGCTGGACGGGCGCGATATTGGCACTGTTATCTGCCCGGACGCGGACGTAAAACTGTTCGTCACCGCCAGCGCTGAAGTGCGTGCAGAGCGTCGGTATCTTGAACTGTCCGAAAAAGACGCCAAGACCACCCGCGCCGACGTTCTTGCGGATGTGGTCGCCCGCGACAAACGCGACACCGAACGCGCCGAGGCTCCGTTGAAACCCGCACACGACGCTGTAATTATCGACACGTCCGAGATGTCGATCGCGCAAGCCGTGGCCAAAGCAGTGGCCGTGATCAACACCTGCCGTTAAGTCAATCGGTCCATTTTCCTCGCTTGAGGTTGATCCGCGACGACGCGCGCATACGTCAGGGTCGAACCGGGGTGTGCCCCAAATGGAACTAGGCAGGAACGATATGCTTGATAAACTGAACTGGCGCTATGCCACGAAGAAAATGGACCCGTCGAAAGTGGTCCCGGACGAAAAGCTCGACCAAATTCTGGAGGCTATCCGATTGGCGCCGACCTCTAGCGGCACACAGCCCTTTGAAGTGTTTGTCGTCACCAATCCAGAAAAGTGCGCTGAAATCCAGAAAGTTGCCTGGGATCAGACCCAGATCACCGACGGCTCGCACCTTTTGGTGTTTGCCGCGTGGGACAACTATACCGCTGATCGCATTGACGCCGTGCTTGACCAGATGGAAGACGAGCGTGGCGGAGAAAACCCGCTTTTGTCGCGGTATTACGACAAGCTGAAAGCCAGCTATCTGCCGCGCGACGACCGCGACAATTACGAACACGCAGCCCGTCAGGCCTATATCGCGCTTGGGTTCGCTTTGGTGGCCGCGGCTGAGTTAGAGGTCGATTGCACCCCAATGGAGGGGTTTGACCCCGATAAGGTCGACAAGATCCTAGACCTTAAGTCACGCGGCTTGCGGTCGGTCGTCTTGTTGCCGCTTGGATATCGCGACGAAAGCGGCGACTGGCTGCTACCCCTGAAAAAGGTACGTAAACCGGAAGATAAGCTGATGACGCGGATCGACTAAGCAGCAATCGGAGGAAGGGGCGATCAATTCCGCGCATCGCCCTTGCTTTGTTGACAGAATCCGCGTAAATCCCGCCCCTGTCGACAAGGTGAAAACACCGCGATCACAGGGATACGAGCAGGGTCGGAGGCTCCGGCCCTCTTTGTATTGTGGTTAACCCGTTGACCAAATTGGAAAATCCAAGACCTGCGGAGCCAACCGCATGGCCCGAATAGAACTTGTAAAGGAACAAAACGCATATGTGCGCTAAAGCAACTATGGAGGAATTCGAAGCCCTCCTGAACGAAAGCTTCGAAATGGACACCCCCGAAGAGGGTTCGGTTGTCAAAGGTAAGGTCATCGCCATCGAGGCCGGCCAAGCCATCATCGACGTAGGTTACAAGATGGAAGGCCGCGTCGACATTAAAGAATTCGCTAACCCCGGCGAAGCCCCTGAAATCGCAGTTGGTGACGAAGTAGAAGTCTTCCTTCGTTCCGCCGAAAACTCGCGTGGCGAAGCTGTTATCTCGCGTGAGATGGCCCGCCGCGAAGAAGCATGGGATCGTCTGGAAAAAGCATATGCCGACGACGCACGCGTCGAAGGTGCAATCTTCGGTCGCGTCAAAGGTGGCTTCACCGTCGATCTGGGCGGCGCTGTGGCGTTCCTGCCCGGCTCACAAGTTGACGTGCGCCCCGTGCGTGACGCTGGCCCGCTGATGGGTTTGAAACAGCCGTTCCAGATCCTGAAAATGGACCGTCGTCGTGGCAACATCGTTGTGTCGCGTCGTGCAATTCTGGAAGAATCGCGTGCCGAACAGCGTGCTGAAGTCATCGGTAATCTGACCGAAGGCCAAGCGGTTGACGGCGTCGTCAAGAACATCACCGAATACGGTGCGTTTGTTGACCTTGGCGGTGTTGACGGTCTGCTGCACGTTACCGACATGGCATGGCGCCGTGTGAACCATCCTTCGGAAATCCTGACGATCGGCGAAACCATCAAGGTTCAGGTCATCAAGATCAACAAGGAAACCCACCGCATCTCGCTTGGTATGAAGCAGTTGCAAGACGATCCGTGGGATCTGGTTGCTGGCAAATACCCGCTGGAAACAACCCACACTGGCCGCGTGACCAACATCACCGACTACGGTGCGTTTGTTGAGCTTGAGCCGGGCGTCGAAGGTCTGGTGCACGTGTCCGAAATGTCGTGGACCAAGAAGAACGTTCACCCCGGCAAGATCGTGTCGACCTCGCAAGAAGTCGAAGTCATGGTGCTGGAAATCGACAGCGCCAAACGCCGCGTTTCGCTTGGTCTTAAGCAGACCATGCGCAACCCATGGGAAGTGTTTGCAGAAACACACCCCGAGGGCACCGAGGTCGAAGGCGAAGTCAAGAACATCACCGAATTCGGCCTGTTCATTGGCCTCGACGGCGAAATCGACGGCATGGTTCACCTGTCCGACATCTCTTGGGACCAGCGTGGCGAAGAAGCCATTCAGGACTTCAAGAAGGGCGACATCGTCAAAGCTGTTGTCTCGGAAGTTGATACCGACAAAGAGCGTATCTCTCTGTCGATCAAAGCCCTGGACGGCGACCCCTTTGCAGACGCCATTGGCGGCGTGAAGCGCGGTTCGATCATCACTGTTGAAGTGACCTCGATCGAAGAAGGCGGCATCGAAGTCGAGTATGAAGGCATGAAATCCTTCATCCGTCGTTCGGACCTGTCGCGCGACCGTGCCGAGCAGCGCCCCGAGCGTTTCCAGGTTGGTGACAAGATGGACGTCCGCGTGACCAACGTGGACAGCAAGTCGCGTCGTCTGGGTCTGTCGATCAAAGCACGCGAGATTGCCGAAGAAAAAGAAGCCGTCGCACAATACGGCTCCTCGGACTCCGGCGCATCGCTGGGCGACATCCTTGGTGCAGCGCTGAAGCAGGACGACTAAGTTCCGCACCGTTAAAAACACGAACGGCCCCGTACGATGTGCGGGGCCGTTTTGCGTCGAATCAACAGCTCACGCTGCACCGCAACAATCTGCGGCAACCTGGCGCTGGACCATTTGCTGGCGCGGCATCTGGCGAGAAATCCCAAGAAAATGATACGATTCACGCCAAAATCACCTCTTGAACGCGGCAATGCTTGTATCTCGCGCGGCTGTTTGCTCCTATAATCCGACGGAATAAGGATGCAAAATCCATTACATAGCCAATTTTGGGGGGCCTAGAATGATCCGGTCGGAACTGATCCAAAAGATCGCGGATGAAAACCCGCACCTTTATCAGCGCGACGTTGAGCGTATTGTAAACACGATCTTCGAAGAGATTATCGAAGCGATGGCCAAAGGAGACCGGGTCGAACTGCGCGGCTTTGGCGCATTTTCCGTCAAGAAGCGGGATGCTCGTATTGGGCGTAATCCCCGGACGGGTGAGTCGGTCGAGGTCGAGGAAAAGCACGTGCCTTTCTTTAAGACCGGCAAGCTTCTTCGGGACCGTTTGAACGGCAAGTAAGAGGTATCTATGCGATACATTCGTTACGCATTTCTGGTGACCCTAGCGGTTGCCCTGATCACCGTCGCTCTGGCAAACCGAGCATTCGTTACCGTGCACCTGCTGCCAGAGGAACTGTCTGGCTTTCTGGGCTGGAGCTGGTCGCTGACGCTGCCTTTGTTCGTGGTGATCTTCGCGGGCGTGATCGCCGGGGTTCTGATCGGCTTCATTTGGGAATGGCTGCGCGAACACAAGATCCGTGCCGAAGGCGCGCGCACCCGCAAGGAACGCGACCAACTGGCACGTGAGGTCAAAAACCTGCGCGACCAACCCAAGGCCCGCACCGGTGACGATGTGTTGGCTTTGATCGACGACGCTGGCTGAGCACAATGAGCGCAATTGTTAAAATCTGCGGTTTGAAGGAACCGCAGCACGTCAAGGTCGCGGCCAGTTCTGGTGCGCGCTATCTTGGCTTTGTGTTTTTTCCAAAAAGCCCGCGCCATGTCAGCCTGCCTGACGCGGCCGCATTGATGGCTGATGTGCCGATTGGCGTGGCCAAGGTCGCGCTGACTGTAAATGCAGATGACGCGACGCTTGACCAGATCGTCCAAGAAACGACGGTGGACATACTTCAACTGCACGGATCGGAAAGCCCCGAACGGGTGGCGCATGTCAAAGCCCGTTTCGGTCTGCCGGTGATGAAGGCCATTGGCATTGCAGGACCGGACGACGTGGCGCAGATCGACCAATATGCCTCGGTCGCCGATCAATTGCTGATTGACGCGAAGGCGCCCAAGGGGGCGGACCTTCCCGGTGGCAATGGGGTCACGTTTGATTGGCGGTTGGTGCAACGGAAATACTGGCCTTGTCCGTGGATGTTGGCCGGTGGTCTGACGCCGGAAAATGTCGCCGAGGCAGCCCGGCTGACGGGCGCAAAGCAAGTGGATGTGTCGTCAGGGGTTGAATCCGCGCCGGGGATCAAGGATGAGGGGCTAATCGCGGCCTTTTGCGCCGCCGCACAGGCTGCCGTATAGGGGGAGTGAGCCCATGGCCAACGATCTTTTCAACAGCTTCATGAACGGCCCGGACGAAAAGGGCCGGTTCGGTGATTTCGGCGGGCGCTTCGTGTCTGAAACCTTGATGCCGCTGATCCTCGACCTTGAGGCGGAATATGAGAAAGCCAAGACTGACGATAGTTTCTGGGCCGAGATGCAATACCTCTGGACCCACTATGTTGGCCGGCCCAGCCCGCTTTATTTTGCCGAAAGCCTGACCGAACGTTTGGGTGGTGCGAAAATCTATCTGAAACGGGACGAGCTGAACCACACCGGCGCGCACAAAATCAACAATGTGCTGGGTCAGATTCTTCTGGCCCGTCGGATGGGTAAAAAGCGGATCATTGCGGAAACCGGGGCAGGGCAGCACGGCGTTGCCACGGCGACGGTCTGCGCCAAGTTTGGTCTGAAATGTATCGTCTATATGGGCGCTCATGACGTGCAGCGCCAGGCCCCGAACGTGTTTCGCATGCGCCTTTTAGGGGCAGAAGTGATCCCCGTCAGCTCGGGTCGCGGCACGTTGAAAGACGCGATGAACGACGCGCTGCGTGACTGGGTGACGAACGTGTCAGACACGTTCTATTGCATTGGCACAGCGGCAGGTCCGCACCCTTATCCCGCAATGGTGCGCGATTTCCAGTCGATCATCGGCAAGGAAGCGAAAGAGCAGATGCAAGAGGCCGAAGGCCGCCTGCCCGACACGATTATTGCGGCGATTGGTGGCGGATCGAACGCCATCGGCTTGTTCCACCCGTTCCTTGATGATGACAGCGTTCGCATTATTGGTGTGGAAGCTGGCGGCAAAGGCGTCAATGACGACATGGAGCATTGTGCCTCCCTAACCGGCGGACGCCCGGGCGTGCTGCACGGCAACCGTACCTTTTTGTTGCAAGATGATGACGGGCAAATCCTTGATGGATACTCTATCTCGGCCGGTCTGGATTACCCAGGTATCGGGCCGGAACACTCGTGGCTGCACGAAATCGGTCGCGCCGAATACGTTGCCATCACTGACAAAGAGGCACTGGACGCATTCCAACTGTGTTGCGAGACGGAAGGGATCATCCCTGCGCTCGAACCCTGTCACGCCTTGGCGCATGTCGCCAAGATCGCGCCGGACCTGCCCAAAGACCACATTATCTGCATGAATATGTGTGGGCGCGGTGACAAAGATATCTATACCGTCGCGAAGTATCTGGGCTTTGATATGTCCGACACCGAAGGCCGTGCTGCGGACTAACGCAAGTCAGTCCATCGACGCGGCAATCGCGCGAAACATGTCGACATTGGCGTCGTGGGCGCCGTCTTCGCGGAACCCACGATCCGCCCCGTTGGCGGCAATCACCACGTTGCGGGCACTGTCGATAAAGATGTACTGCCCGTAAATGCCGCGGGCGAAATACTCGCCCTCGGGCGCGTCGGGCGCGATCCACCATTGGTATCCGTATTGTTCTTCTCCGGGGGCCGTGCGTGCTGATGGGCGTGTGGAGTGCACAACCCAGTCAGCCGGCACGATCTGGCTACCGTTCCATGTGCCACCTTGCAGGAACATCTGTCCAAAGCGGGCATAGTCACGGGCGCGCAGATTCAACCCGCCCAGCACGAAGGCCGCGCCGTAACCATCTGTCAGGTAATAGGGATCGGCCTCGAACCCCATGTTCTGCACCACATGTTTCTCAAGCAAGTCAGGAATTGTTTGCCCTGTCGCGCCCCGGATCACCATGCCGATAATATGCGTGTCGATCGAGACATATCTCCAAGTCTCGCCGGGGCCAATGAAGGTTTCGGTCAGGCCAGCGGCGAATTCATCCATTGACTGACCCAAGGCCAGAACGCGGCCCATGCGGTTGATGTCGGAATCGAAGTCCAGATAATCCTCGTTGAAGACCACGCCCGAGGACATGTTCAGAACATTGCGGATCGATGCGCCCTCATACGCGCTGCCGCGAAGCGCGGGCGCATATTGTTCGACCGGATCGTCCAGCGATGCAATCGCGCCCTGTTCCAAAACAATGCCGGTCAGCGCGGACAGGAAGCTTTTGGCAACCGACCAACTGATGCGGCGATCTTCGGGCGATGTGCCAAGGTGATAGCTTTCGTGGCGCAGCTTGCCGTCTTGCAACACCACCAGCGCGGTCACGGCCCGGTCACTGAGCCACTGTTGCGCGCCTTCGGGCAGGGTGATGGTTTCCCCGGCGCGCAAGGCTGAGGCTGGACCATCGCCACGCGACATTGGTTTGGTCAGAAATGCACGATCCATATTCGAAAAATTCTGAACGATCTTTTCCTCGGAAAACAATGAGTTCACCGCCAGCAGCCTGCCGACCTCTTCCCGTTTCCAGATCGCCGCCACGATAATCAACAAACCAATGACCAGCACGGCCTGCATCAGCCGCTTTAGAATGCTACGCATGTGACTTCTCATTTTTTCCGACTAAGGTGGCGTCCAATCCACCCATCGTCCATGGAAATCGACACGACCAAACGTCAACTTTTCGCCTTCGGGCCATAAGTTCAGGGTGATGGCCGCACCTTCGCCGCGCCGGTCGTCAGCCTCCATCGACAGATGCGCAACAGGTCCGTTTTGCGACGCACCCCGGATGGCCGCAGTGCAGCAGGTCTGTGTCTCAGGCGGGAAATACTGCCACGCGATGGTGTGATAGACCAATGTCAGATGATCGGGTGATGCGTGTTCAAGCTGTGCTTCCAACCATGCAGCGGCATCGCCCGCATCCACCTGCGCATCAAGTACCTGCATGACGGCGCGGGTGCGCGCTAGCCGTTCCGGCTGATCCGCCCACAAGTACGAAACAAGCCTAAGCGCATCGTCAGGGTCGCCCGCATCCATCGGCATCAGGTCAACTCCGCGACGGGCTGCGATTGTCGGTGGCTTGCCATCGGGTTGGTCACCGCGCCAATCGGGGGTCAGCGTGATGGCAGGGTCGCGCGTGCCGATCTGTCCGCCGGGCAGGGCCAGCGCAAAACGATCCCACATCAGGTTCAGCCCCGCGCTCGCGCCCAGTTCATACATATGTATCGGCAAGTCATACCGCGCCGCCAACCAGTGGCCAGCGGCGATCAAAATCGCAGCGCGGCGCACCTCGTTGGTTTGCGGCGGGTTGTCGAGCCATTGGTTCAGCACATCGGGGTGGTCGCGCATGGCGACTTCGACCGCGGCCCAAAGGGTGGCGTCGTCCGGGGCAGTTTTCGGCGGATAGACCGCGACAAGGTCCGCGCATTTTCCGGTCAGAACCAACGCGTGCAGGCCCGCCAACAACCGCAGCGGGACACTGTCGGCAAACGCCCCCATATCTCCGGGCCAGTTGAACATCCGGTCGGACAGCGGCGTGCCCGGGCGAAGTCGTTCTGCGATCAGGCGCAATACGCGCGCGGTAAAAGGCGAGTCCAATCGTTCGTTGTTGCATGCCTGAACCTCGAACGCATCGCGCAGGCTCATGAAAACTTGTCCATCAGCTTCTGAAGTGGGTTGCGGGTGTCGACGACCTTGGCCGGTTTTTCGGGGTTCGGGGCAGGCGCTTCGGTTGTGGGCGCGTCCGGTTTCGGCTTGTTGGTCGAAGACCGGGGCGGATTCACGCGTCGCCCGATGGCATTCATGAATTTCCCGCTGTCGCCTTCGGCCAAGTCGACAGCCCCGTCCGCACATCCGCGCAGCACATCGTCCAGCCAGCCTTCGTCGGCCTTGGCAAAATCGCGCAGGACATAAGATGAGACCGCATTCTTGTTGCCCGGATGCCCGATACCGATGCGCACGCGGGTGTAGTCAGCGCCGATATGGGCATGAAGGGACCGCAGCCCATTGTGCCCCGCGTGCCCGCCGCCCTGTTTGACGCGGCACTTGCCGGGGGCAAGGTCCAACTCGTCGTGGAATACGATTACGTCGGCCGGTGTCAACTTATAAAACCGCATCGCCTCGCCGACCGACTGGCCGGACAGGTTCATGAAGGTTTCAGGCTTCAGAAGAAGAACCTTCTCACGGCCCAAACGGCCTTCGGACATGGCGCCTTGAAACTTGCCGCGCCACGGTGCGAAGCCATGATCCTCGGCGATTCGGTCCAGCGCCATGAATCCGACATTGTGGCGGTTGCCCGCGTATTTCGGGCCGGGGTTACCAAGTCCCACGAAGATTTTCATCGGCAGGCCTTTCTTCTGGACATTTCGCGCGATCCCCTAACATTCTAGGGTTCGAACAGGGTAAAGGTCCCATTAACGGGTTGCAATCACTGCATTACACGCCAGCAAAAGGAGTCCGTTTTGCCTCGATTTCACCTAGACGGCTTCACTCTGGAAATCCCGAAGCACTGCCTCAATTCGGCGATTGAGACAGCGATTGAACAGGGCCATTATGAGGCGAAAGAACTGGCCGGGATCAAACGACACCTGAAGCCCGGCGATCGCGTTCTGGATCTGGGTGGCGGTGCGGGCTATTTGGCGTTGCAGGCGGCAAAGGTCGTGGGGGCGCAAAACGTGACAACGGTCGAGGCCAATCCAGAAATGGTGCATGTGATCGGCAAAAATCTTGCGCTGAACGACGCCGTTGACCTTCGGGTGCTGCACGGCGCTGTTGTTGCCGATGACTTCACACAAGACTCGGTTTCGTTCGAAGCCAGAGCAGCCTTTTGGGCATCATCAATCCTGAAAGGTTCTCCGGGAAAGAAATCCCAACTGATAGACGTGCCCGCGCTGAAACTGCGCGATCTTTTCCAAGCCTGCGAGCCAAGCTTCGTTGTGATGGATGTTGAGGGCGCAGAGGTCGCGTTGGCGCAACAAGACTGGGTCGAAACGGTGCGCCTTGTGATCATGGAAATCCATCCGCAGCTATACAGCCCGCGGGTCATTCAAAAGATTTTCGATGGGCTATCGCGGGCTGGTTTTGCCTATATGCCATGGGGGTCGCGCGGAAACGTTGTTGTTTTCCAAAGGCTCACCGCGGATTGAGCCACAAAAAAAGCGGACCCCAAAGGGCCCGCTTTCCAATCATCCAAACGGACGATCTTATTCTTCAGACTTCATTTCAGTCGCTTCGACTTCGTCTGCTGCGACCTCTTCGGTCTCTTCTTCTTCCTCATCAGCCGAACGCAGCGAGCTTGGTGCTGAGATGTTGGCGATCACGAAGTCACGGTCAACGGTGACTTTCGCGCCTTTGGGCAGGTCCACATCCGAGATGTGGATGACGTCGCCGACTTCGCGGCCCGTCAGGTCGACCACGATCTGCTCGGGGATTTCACCCGCCATGACGTTCAGTTCGACTTCCGGGCGCACAACGGTCAGAACACCGCCACGCTTCAGGCCAGGCGCTTCTTCTTCGTTGGTGAACTCAACGTGAATGAACAAGCTGATCCGCGTGTTGCGGTGCAGCCGCATCAGGTCGAGGTGGGTTGGAAGATCTTTCACGACGTCACGCTGAACGTTCCGGCAGATGACGCGGAAGTCATCTTCGCCGTCGACCTTCAGGTTCCAAAGGGTTGAAAGGAAGCGGCCAGCGCGCAGCTTTTTCAGCAGCTCGTTGAAGGGGATGTTGATCGGCAGCGGGTCTTCACCACCACCATACACGATACCGGGTACGAAGCCTTCGCGGCGAGCTTGACGAGCGGCCCCCTTGCCTGTCCCCGTCCGTACCGTGGCGACTAGATCAGGAATCTGTTTTGCCATGGAAATTCTCCAGTTTGTTGATGCGGGAATCCTCCAAGGGTGTAAGCCCCGCAGTTGAAGCCGTGCCTATAGACCGGGGATGGTCAAAAGGAAAGGGGTTTCTTGCCCAACTGATCGTCTGACACGTTGTGTTCCAACCGTTTCCGGGCTGCGATCCGTTTCTCGTCCTTCTGTTGTTTCAAAAGGGCGTCGGTTGCTGATTTTCGCCCAAAGGCCAGCCGCGCGGCCGCGACGAAAGCTTCGCGTTCAGCGCGCGCGCGTGCCAGATCGGTGTTGAGCTTCGCCAACTCCCGCTCGGCCCACCGTTGCCAGGTGTCATAATGCCCGCTCGTCAAGGATAGCGGTAAGGCGTCGCCCTGTTCGGTTGATGGCGTCGAATACAGCCGCGCGCGCAGTTCTGAAATGCGGGTGTCCAACGCTTGAATGGCTCGGTTGTGGCGTGAGAGGTCGGCCATTGCGGCGTCGTGTTGCATGGCCGCCAATTCGTTCAAGGCTGTAAGTTGGTCGCTCATCCATTATCCCCAAAAATACCTTGCGCCCGCTTGCGCATCTTCTCGGAAAATCGGATGGCGGCCGCGACGGCCTTGTATTGGTCGGGGGGAATTTCTTCACCGATCTCAACGGTCGCAAAAAGCGCACGCGCGGTTGGCGGGTCGCTGTGAATCGGTACGCCGTTTTCATTTGCGGCCTCGCGGATACGCCCAGCTATCTCGTCCACACCTTTGGCAACGCAAATGGGCGCTTCGCCTGCCATGCGAGACCATTGCAACGCCACCGCATAATGTGTGGGGTTCACCACAATCACGTCAGCTTCGGGCACGTCAGCCAGCATCTGATTCATCGCGATGTCATAACCCTTTTGGCGGCGTTGCGCCTTCATATGTGGGTCACCCTCGTTCTGTTTTATTTCGTCCATCAGGTCTTTGTGGGACATGCGGTTTTTGCGCAAATGCTCGTGATGTTGCCAGAAATAGTCGATGCCGCCGATGATAAGCGAGATCAACAGGACAAGCGCGAAAAACTTGACGCACAACTTCAGCAGGACAACGGTTGTCATGCCCGCACTCAGCGACATGGTCGCAAGCATTTCGGGCAGGTTCACCCAGATGAACACACCCAACACAAGCGCATAGATCGTCAGTTTGACGAAGCTTTTGAAAAACTCGAACAAGCCGGATCGGCCGAACTTGTTCTTGGCGTTTGAGATCAGGGACAGCCTGTTCAGCTTCGGCTGTAACTTTTCAGGTGCGACAATAAAGCTTCGGGTGGCGATCGTCAGGATCAGAACGGCTGCCGCTGGCGCAAACAGCCATGGCGCCACTTGTTGGCCGATGCCCGCGAGAAGTGTTCCGGAAAAGGGGGCACCGCTGCGAAATACGCTGTCTGCGATCTGGTCGGACCGGGCAAGGACACCTGCAAGAAGTTCACCTAGGCCTTTCAAGCTGGCCGCCCCAACCGATGTCGCAACCACCAAAAGCGCCATGTAAGACATCGCCGTGTTCAGGTCGGCAGAACGCGCAACCTCGCCGCGCTTTCGGGCATCGTCCAGCTTCTTCTGGGTTGGTTCGTGTTGCTTGCTGTCGTCGTCTTCGGTGTCGGACATCACCAGCCTCCGAACGGATTGGCAAGTCTTGCCTCAAGTGCTGCTTGCCAGATGGGCAGCAACAAAGGGGCCGTAAGTAGCAGCAGGATTAAGCCACCCGCGGTGATCGCAGGTGCGCCGACAAAGGCGACCATCAACTGTGGCATGGCGCGGTTGATGACCCCCAGCGCGACATTATACAGCAGCGAGACGATGACGAACGGGGCTGCCAGCGTGAAGGCCAGCGAAAAAGCCCCGGCGATCTGAGCGATACCCCAATCAGAAAAAGCCTGCGCCTCTGGAAACTGCCCGACTGGAAACACGCGATAGGTCAGGATCAGACCTTCCGCCAGCTTGACGTGCAGGCCCAGCATGACCGCCAGCGCCAGGCCAGCCACCACCAGAACATGTCCGATCGCCGGTTGCGGGTCGGCATTCGCTCCGCCCATCAACTGCGCCAAAGACGTTGACTGCGCCGCGATGCTGCCTGCGACCTGAAGCGCCATGATCATCAGACGGATGGCGATGCCAAAACCCAGTCCGATCACAGGCTCGGAGATATAAAGAAGGCCAAGGCTGGGCAACATCGTTTCCATCGCAAAATCGGGCGCGACGCTGGGGGCGACAATCACCGTGAAGGCCAATGCCAGAAACAGGCGTACCCGGGCGGGAACCGATTTCTCGCCAAATGCAGGCAGAACAGCCATCGCCGCGCCAACCCTAAGAAAGACAACCATGCCGTGTTGCAGAAGTTGCTGGGCAAGGTCGGATATCTGCGCCAACGCCTCGATCATGCCGGGATCATCCCGACCAAAGACGGCTTTGCGTCTGTGCCGATTTCCTCGAATGAAAGAACGGGGTTCGCGATGCCCTTGGCGGACAGGACCGTCTTCAAGAAGCGTCGCCGCCGCGATGAGGTCACAACAGCCGGATAAATCCCATTCTCGCCCGCCCGCGCAATCTTGTCGGCGACCGAATTTGCAAGGCGATTGAATTCTTCGGGCGGCAGAGCGACATCACTGCCCCGATCGCTGTCAAGTTGGTGCGATTGGAACGTCGCTTCCCATTCCGGGGCAAGCTGGACCAACGGTACCGTGCCATCCTCGCGTTTCAGGTCTGCGATCAGTTGGAATCCAAGGCGCTGACGAACATATTCACAGATCGCATCCGGCGACGGGAATGTCGGGCGTGCCTCTGCGATACTTTCAATGATTAGGGGTAGGTTGCGGATCGACACACGTTCTTCCAACAACAAGCGCAACACCGCATGCAGTAGGTCAAGCGGGACTTTTTCGGGCACAAGTTCGTCCAGCATGCGGCGGTTGGCTTCAGCCCGTGGAGCGTCGGACAGGTTGACGAACTCATCCAGAAGCCGACGCAACGCCTTGAACCCCAATAGCCGCGGGAAGTTGCGCTTCATCACCTCAAGCAGGTGGGTTGCAAGCACCTCCGTCGGTGCAATAACGGCGCAGCCCGACAGCACGGCATCTTCCTGCGCGTCTTCGCTGATCCAGCGGGCGGGTGCTCCATAAACGGGTTCTTTCACGTCTTCGCCGTCAGGCACAACGTCGTCGTCACCGGACAGGATGACCAGCGCACTGTCTGCCCGCAAGATATTGCGGACCTGTTCGACGCCCTGAATTTTGATTGCATAAGTGCCTGATGGAAGCGTGCTGTTGTCCGTCAGTCGAATTTCGGGAAGGATCAATCCAAACGAGCTGGCAATGTGATTTCGAATGCTCGCAATTCGGGCATCCAGCCCGGTGGCAGGGTCCAGCACCATCGACACCAGATCAGGCGCAAATTCGACATGAATGTCATCCAGATCGAGGATGTCCCCAAGGCTTTCCTTATGCGGGGATGTGTCGATATCGACCAATTCGGCCTCGCCCTTTTGCGCCTCTGCAAGTTGGACCTGATGGCCTTTCCAAGAGGCCGCCCCCAAGGCAATTGCGCCCAGCATGAAAGGCACAAATGGCAAGCCCGGCACGAATCCGAACAGTGCCATCAGCACCCCCACCGTAGCCAGTGCCGACGGGTATTTTCCGAGCTGCGAGAACAACGCGAGGTCGGTTGACCCAGAGGTGCCCCCGCGCGCCAACAGAAGGGCCGAGGCGATGGAAATAACCACCGCCGGGATCTGTGTAACCAGCCCGTCGCCAACCGTCAGGATTGCGTAAGTCTGGAAAGCGTGTGCGATTTCCATGTCGTGCACGAACACACCAATGACCAACCCCATCACGAGATTTAGGAAAGTGATCAGCAGACCGGCGACCGCATCGCCCTTTACAAATTTTGATGCGCCATCCAGCGACCCGAAAAAGGTGGTTTCAGCCTGTTCTTTTTCGCGACGCGCTTTGGCTTCGGTATGATCAATTGCGCCCGCGGACATGTCACTGTCGATCGCAAGTTGCTTGCCGGGCATGCCGTCCAGTGCGAAGCGGGCGCCGACCTCGGCCATGCGGGCCGCGCCTTTGGTGATCACGATGAAATTCACGATCAAGAGCACGCAAAAAACGACAAGCCCAAGCAGGATGCTGCCGCCCATGACGAAACTGGCAAAGCCTTCAATGACACTGCCAGCGGCAGAGGTGCCGGTGTGACCCTGTCCGATGATCAGCTTGGTGGACGATACGTTGAGGGATAAACGCAGCATCAGCGAAGCCAGAAGCACAGTTGGAAACGCCGAAAAATCCAGTGGGCGCTCGATGAAAAGCGTCACAGTAAACATCAGGATCGCCAGCGCGAACGATGCGGCAAGCCCAACGTCCAGCACCCAAGCGGGCATCGGCAGGATCATCATCACGATGATCGCCATCAACGCCAGCGCAAGCAGAATGGTCGGGTGAAATATGTCCTTAAGAGCGGGCATTACCATAATCCCCTTGGTGCCATGGTCAGCAAGCTTCCGAATCCGGTGGCCGGAGTTTGCGGAACGAGCGATCCAAGCAGGGTGACGCCGCCGCTTTGCGTGAGCAGCGGGAACCTGTTCTCACGTGACACGGTGTCTGCTGAGGCCCGCGCTATGATCGCCGGTGGTTTTGTAGCTGCTGAACGGGGAAACTTGGCTGGAGCAGACTCTTGCGCCAAATACTGCGCCCGATTTGCTGCAAACCGCTGTTTGTAGCGGTCTGCGAGGCCCGGCGTACGCGAATGGAATGCACCTGCAGCGGACCTCCAGTCGCCAAATTCCTGATATAGTTCTGATAGAAACTGTGCCGCATAAAGCGCGTTGCGTTGTGGGTCGAACATCTCGTCCAGCGAGGTGAAATGCTGGTGATGCCATTTGTAGTTGATCTGGAAACAACCGACGTCGAAGCTGCGCGCGCCTTTTTTGAAATGGCGGTAGACATACGTTTTCGCGTCTTGCAGCGTGTCAAACCATGTGCCCGCGCCCTCCATATTCACTGTCCAGGGCCATGATCTCTGTTCACCGGAATGGTTGCGGCCAGTCTCGGTCAGCGAAATGGCCTTCAGAACTGACACTGGCACGCCGGACTGCAGCGCGGCGACCTCTGCTGCGCGCTCGCAGACTTCGCCGATGGCTGGTAAGCCTGACGCCGACGAGGTTGCCGTGGCCATGAACAGGCACGTCCAAAGGACGGCGAGATTTAACAATGCCTGGCGCATCATCGACCGATATGTCTTGCCCTGAAGGTTGGCGAAAGTGTTCCGGATGGGCATCGTCGCGCATTCCTGCTTCTGTGTGCCACCCAACCTAGTGGCCCATGCTTAACAAGCAGTAACCACGACACCGCCTAAAGTGTCGGAGTTTTTTTCAGGGCGTTTTCAATTCTTTCTCGGTTTTCTCGGCTGCCATCAATCAGGGCGCGAAATGCGGTGAGCGACGTTTCTGCATTCTGATCGTTGTCATCACTGGGCGGCATCTCATCTGATTGTGGCGCCGGCGCGGCAAACTGGCCGGTAGCGCTTAGCGCCGCTGTTCGCAATCGCTGAGCCTCGGGACTGGTCAACCCAGCAAGGTAGCCAAGCGCGACCTTGGCGTCGCCGTCGGCAAGGGCGGCCTTTGCGATCAGTAATCGCGCCTCACGTCCCGGCGCGGATGGTTGCTTCAAGAGTATTTCTTTCGCACCCGTTGGGAACCCCAAGTTAAGTAATCTGTTGGCCATCGAAACACGCGTTGCTTCGCTGGCCTCAGGCCAGAACGGCTGCCCGATTGTGAATCGAAGGAAAGTCCCATCTGACGCCGATTTCGTTAGAGCCAAGCCGAATTCGTTCAATATCGCGACGTGCCCGTCATTGTGACGGTCCGGAAAGTTTTTCATGTCTCCCAACTTCGCCCGAGCTTCGTTGAAACGCGAAACATGGATCAGTACCCTACCTTCCGCTATGGCAAGGTCGGCCCCTTTTTCGGTATTCTTGTGTTCAAGTGCAAGCGAAGCCAAAAGCTCCAATGTGCGGTTCGGTATGCCTTGCCGATTTTTGATTTGGTTTTCGACAAGCAAAAGCATCGCCTCGACAGAATTATGGTCGTCGGTGTCGACAATCTTGGCCAGCGTTTCGCGGGCTTGCGTCTTGTTTCCGGTTGCCAAAGAAAGCTGAGCTTCAGACAGGGCGTGGGCGGTATCTGTTGGCTGTGCGCCGCGTTGGATGATGCCGTTAATTTCGATTGCAGTTTCGGTGTCCCCAATGGCCAGAAACTTGCGCATCAACATGGGACCGAGATGAACACGGAGATGGCGCGGTAAGACAGAAAACTCCGATATCACAGCGGCCCTGTTGATGTTCTGATTTCGAGGCAGGCGGGGATGGGACAATACAGCCCAAAGCACAACCGGACCGTCGCATGTCAGCTGTGCCGTCATACGGGCGAAATCTGCTGACGCGCCAGTTTCCACAATGTCTGCCATAAGTCGCAGGTTGGCGTCGTCAACCAACGTCCCATCATAAACGTTCATGTAGGTTTGCGCCTCCGCCCCTAGGGTCAGATAGATTTGATGGCGCAGGAATTGCTCGAAAGTTCCGGGGTCAGTTTTGTCAAATTCCGTCACCAGATCTGCCCGGTGCGCTGCGAAATCTAACGGGCTGTCGGCACCCACACCCCAGTCGGCGATCGCGAAAGATTCGACCGGAAAGCACGCTAATCCGGTGTCCGTGGCCGCCTGCCGACCATTCGACCGGCCTAGATCCCGATCGACTGAGGTCTGAACGCGTATGTGCTCATTGGGGAATCGCGGCAGCGCCAATGGTTCGGACTGCTGTGGTCGCTCGGCCAACTGCGGGTTTGGCTGCGGATCGACATCAGGCGGCGCAGGGGTGGTTGGAGCGACTACCAGCCCTTGTGATGCGGCCCGTGCCAGTTGTCTGAGCAGCTTTTCTTCGGTCAGTGGGTGGGACTCAGCGGCCGAGGCCTGACTTGTTGACTTGACATTTTCATAGTTTTCTTCGGGTTGGTTGCGCGTTTCAGTTAGGCCGCCTGAAGCCACATCTGCGGCAATCGGAAGCCCACGCCGGGCAGATTGAGCGCTGAGCAGAGGTTTGGGTGCTTTGTCGGCATCTGCCTTTTGAACCTCACTTTGCGAATTAACGTCATTGCTGGGCGGTGGCGTATCGGTGATGTCGATCACGAATTGCCCACCTGGCAACGTTTCTGTCAGGGCGCTACAGTTACACTGCACCCCGATGTCTAGAATCCCACCCGCAGGGGACGTCAGATCAGTAATACGTTGGCGCGGGATCAAATCAAAGACGCCCGTCGTGCGGAACCAGTCCGTATTGTTGCCTGTTGTCAGCCTGAAGCCCGTTTCGGTGCGCGTGAAAATGGGTGTGTCGGCTTGATCGACATAGACGACCAACCGGGAAAAGTCCGCATGTTCGCCCGATCTGACGGTGATCTCTTTCGCCGTCAGGACAGCCGGCAAACAGCATATGAAGCACGAGAGGAGAGCCGAAATACGCATCAGCCCGCCCGCTTTGTTTCTTTCAAAGCAGCCTCAAGATCCGAGAAGCTGGGACGGTGATGTCCGGGTGTGTGTTGGCGACCAACTTCAATGCAGATGTTGACCGAATGATTGTAGAGGTTGGCGACCAGCACTTCGCGGATCAGTTGATAGAAATGGGCATCCTCTTCGACGACTGTTTTCACCTTGGCTGAGAAAGGGCCCACCAAACCATAGGCCAGAAAAACACCCAGAAACGTCCCGACTAACGCGCCACCAATCATTTTCCCTAGAATTTCAGGCGGTTGATCGATTGATCCCATTGTCTTGATCACCCCCAATACGGCGGCGACAATCCCTAGGGCGGGCAGGCCGTCTGCGACCGTCTGAAGCGCGTGACTGGAATGAAGCGCGTGATGCAGATTGGCATCCATCCGCTTTTCAAGAACTTCCTCGACCTGATGGGGGTCGTCATAGTTCATTGAAGCGGATCGAAGGGTGTCGCAGATTAGTTCCACCGCCTCGTGATCCGCGAGAATGTTGGGATAACGAGCGAAGATCGCACTGTCTTGCGGGCTCTCGATATGCTCCTCTAACGCGACCGCGTTTTGTCGAGCCTGACGGATCAATTCGAACAAAAGGCACAGTAGATCGCGGTAGTCGGCAGGTTGCCATTTCGGACCTTTGAAGACCTTGCCGATATCCTTTAGCGTTTGTTTGATTGCGGACATGTCATTTGAAATGAAAAAGGCCCCGACGGCTGCGCCACCGATCATCGTAAACTCGAACGGAAGGGATTTCAGGATAATCCCCATCTTACCACCGGCGGCCAGATAGCCGCCAAAAACCATCACAAAAATTAGCCCGATGCCGACAAAACCGATCATTCTGACCTCCTTGAACTGGTTACGCCACTGTCACGTCAAACTGGCAGTTTGGGGTTAATAAACCGCAACTGTTTCCTAGTTTGTTGGCACTTCCGAATTACGGCCGACAAAAACGACGCTAATTGCATAGGCTGCTTGCGGGTCCAGCCCAGCCATGATTTGGGCGGCGACTGCTGGCTTCATCCGCGACAGGAAACCTGCGGCGAATTCCGGGTCCATCGTTTCGAACAGGGGAATCGCCTGTTTTGGTTTCATGTTCTCATAAAGGGCAGTCAGGCGCGCCAGATCGTCTGATGCCGCTGTCGTCGCAAGCGCCATCGTGGATGCCAGACGGTCTTCGGCGACCACCAGTGCCTGCATTTTTTCCGTCAGGTTTTGGTCGGCTTCGGCAAGGGTTTCCAGACGAGCCTCAAGCGCGGTTTCCTTTTCGATCAAGGACGTTTCCCGCTGTTGGAGGGCGGACAAGACGGCCTCGATGTCAGCTTCTGTAGTGCAGGCGGGCATTTCATCATGGCGGGCTGATGTGCCGCGCAGCAAGTCGGTCACATCATCGGCGACGGCGATCCCCAACCCACCTAATCGCATCAATCCCGATGCACCCAACAGCAGCGCGAGCGTGAGGAGTGTGCGGCGGCCGACAGCTCGGCGGCGTGCTGCCTTTTGGCCTTTTCGTGCGCGTGTCATTCTGCCGCCTCCATAACGCGATGGCTGAAGAACATGAGCGGCGCATTGTCAGCGCTCTTACGCTGCGGGGGGGCTGGCAAAGGAGTCGACGGCTGCGCATCAGGCGTTGGCGTGCGGTCATGGTCCGGTAAATCGTGCAGGCTGGCCATCATCAGCTCCAACTTCTGGGCCGATGCCTCGGCGCGCTCGGTCAGGTCGGTCAAAACCGCTGCACTTTGGCCAGCCGCGTCTCGGGCGTTATTCAGCGACGTTGTCATGTCGTCAACTTGTGCTGACAGCACCGCGACCGCCCCGCCCATGCCGTTTTGAAGATTGTTAAACCGGCGCAAGCGCCTGGAAAGCACCATGCAATAGATTGCGGCACCTATTGCACCGATGCCCAACATGATGTCAGCGAAAATGTCCATACTCTCTCCTCCCGATTAATTGAGGACGAATTCAAGAATCAGCAAATCACGCACCCGACCTTCGCCGGTGACCAACTGGATGCGCCGCAGCATCTGTGCGCGAAGCTTGATCAGCGCAGCGGGATCTTCCAGCATCGCGACCTCGACCGCCCTGAGATATGAATTGAGCACGTCAATGACGCGCGGCAACAGGTTGGTGACGTCCGCCTCATAGCCTGGCACAACTTCGAGCGACCCGCGAAACCGCAGATGACGGCTTCGTCCCGAAGCGCCAAGTGATATCACAAGCGGCTCTAATTCAACGAAGGCAACCGCTGGCAGGTCGGCGACCGATTTGTCGTGTTCTGGTGTGGCTTCGTGATCCGATGCCCCGCCAATTAACCCTGAATATGTCGCGAAGAACCCGCCGCCGCCTAAGGCAAGCGCCAGCAACAGCCCGAACAGAAGCCCCTTTTTGGACTTCTTTTTCGGCGCGTCTGCGTCGGTTTCGATGGTCTGTTCGGTATCGGCCATGGGTACACCCAGAGAATTTTGTTCGAATCGTTATAAGCCGCCGGCCACTAACCAATTGTTAAGGGCAATCGGCGAAGACTGTGAATTGTGACGGGGGCAGAAGCCCGCTCGATTAAAGGAGTTGCGTCTTGCAGCAAATCGCCTCGGTATGGGCCAGTTTGGATATGCGGAAACGCCTGATAGTGGTGGCGTCCACGTTGGCGATGTTTGTGGCGGTGATCGGGCTGTCGCGCATGGCAACGTCGATGCAAATGACGCTTCTCTATGCTGGTCTGGAAAGCGGGGCGGCGGGTGATGTCGTGAAAGCGCTGGAAGCGCGGGGCGTTGTCTATGACATTCGTGGTGGATCGATCTTCGTCGACACCGCCCAACGCGATAGTCTGCGCATGACCCTTGCCAGCGAAGGCCTGCCCGCCAATGGCGGCAAGGGGTACGAACTGTTGGATGGGCTCAGCGGGTTCGGGACAACCTCGCAAATGTTTGACGCAGCCTATTGGCGCGCAAAAGAAGGTGAATTGGCGCGAACGATCGTTGCCAGCCCGATGATCCAGAATGCGCGCGTGCACATTGGCAACACATCGACCCAGCAGTTTCGTCAACGCAACGAGCCGTCGGCATCGGTGACGGTGACCACGGCCAGCGGCACGCTGCCTGGGTCGCAGGCGAAAGCCCTGAAATTTCTTGTGGCATCCGCCGTGCCGGGCCTGTCGCCGGATCGCGTTTCGATCATTGACAGCCGGGGCGGACTCATTGCCAGCTGGGACGATCGATCAGACCTGCCGAGCCTCGCCTCTGATCGCGCTATGGTTTTGAAGCAGAACGTTGAACGGTTGCTGGAGGCGCGAGTCGGCTTCGGCAACGCCGTGGTCGAGTTGAACGTGGAAACTGCAACTGAGCAGGAATCCATTCTTGAGCGGCGATTTGACCCTGAGGCGCGCGTGGCCGTGTCGACCGACACGCTGGAGACATCAAATTCCGCCAAAGACAGCGAAAGTGCGGGCGTTACGGTGGCGTCGAACCTGCCGGATGGAGACGCGGCGGCTGGCGGTAACTCCTCGTCCAACACGTCGGAAACACGGGAGCGCATAAATTATGAAGTGTCAGAAACCACGCGCGAGGTGGTCACGACCCCCGGCGCGGTCAAACGCCTGACTGTCGCCGTGCTGATCGACGGCATAATGACAACGGACGGAAACGGAGATGAGGTCTGGACAGCACGCAGTGCAGATGAGCTGGCCAGCTTGCGCGAATTGGTTGCTGGCGCGGTCGGGTTCAACGAGGCGCGGGGCGATCAGATCACGATAAAATCATTGCAGTTCGAACCTGTCCCCATCTCTGGCAGCGCGCCCGCAAACGGGTTTCTGTCCGGCTTGGCGATTGATGTTATGTCTTTGGTGCAGATGGTTGTGCTGGCAGTCGTCACGCTTGTGCTTGGGCTGTTTGTGCTGCGCCCGATCCTCGCGTCGCGCCCAGCCTTGGCCAGCACGGGCGCGGCGGCGGAATTGCCGGGGCCGCTTGAGGCTTCTGGTTCACCTAATGTTGCGCCGGCATTGGCGCAGCCAGACCCCGCGGGTTCGTCCGATTTGCCAGCGGTGCTGGGCGGATCGACAGGAACCGAGATCATCGCCACAGACCTTGCCGACATGACCGGCCCCGACCCGGTGGAGCGTCTGCGCAATCTGATCGCTGAACGACAATCTGACACCGTTGAAATCCTGCGTGGCTGGATGGAAGAGGATGAGGAGGTCGCGCGATGAACAAACCCCTGACCCTTGAGGATTTCGATTTGGCCAACTTGTCTGGCGCGCCGTCCGGTGCGCAGCGCATTGCTGAGGCTGAACTGGAAAAGATCCGGTTAACCTCCTATGAGACGGGATATAGCGCCGGTTGGGACGACGCGCTGAAGGAATCGGACGGCGACAAAGGTCGGATTGAAGCAGAGTTTGCCCGCAATCTGGAAGACCTCGGGTTTACCTTCCACGAGGCAAGAAGCCATGTTTTGGGTTCGCTCGAGCCGCTATTGCGCGCGATCGTCGACACGCTTTTGCCAGAAGTGGTGCAAGAAGCGCTGGGTCACGTCATCAATGATGAACTGTTGCCGTTAGCCGAACAGGCTGCTGACACCCCAATCGAAGTGCGCGTATCTGCAGGCAGCCGCCCGATGCTGGATCACCTCATGGGGCGCGTCAATGCGACGCCGCTGGAAATTTTCGAAGATGACACTTTGCCTGACGGTCAGGTTTTTCTGCGTTCCGCCTTGTCCGAGCGGTGCATCGACCTGACCTCGGCACTTGCGCGCATCAAAGGCGCGGTCAACGCACTTTATGACATAAACGAAAAGGCATTCGACCATGGCTGATCCCCAAACCCCACGTGATGCGCCCGCCGCCGCCAGCCCATTCGTGCAAGTTCCAATCGAGATTACGATCTCGGTTGGGCGTGCGCGCCCCACGGTAAAAGAATTACTGCAGCTGTCACAGGACACTGTCTTGCCTTTGGACAAGCGGATCGAAGACCCGGTTGAACTTTACGTGGGGGACAAGCTGATCGCTCGCGGCGAACTGGAAGAGATGGAGGGCGATCCACAAGGTCGTCTGGCCGTCCGCCTGACCGAGATCGCTGACTTGAAATCCGGCCTATGACGCGCGACGGGGACGCCCAATGGTCCAATTGGTGGGGTCTGTTGACCCTAGTTGTGGTCATCTTTGTCGCCACGACTGGTGTGGCAAACGCGCAGGACATCACCCTTTCGCTCGGGGAAGACGGATCGCTGGCGACCCGGACCATCCAGGTTCTGGTGCTGGTGACCGTACTGAGCCTTGTGCCGGGTCTGGCGGTTATGGTGACATGCTTCCCGTTCATCGTGACGGTGCTGTCCATCCTGCGACAAGCCATTGGGTTGCAACAATCACCCCCGAACATGCTGATCGTCAGCCTCGCACTTTTCCTAACCTATTTCATTATGGAGCCTGTGTTCTTAGAGGCTTGGACCCAAGGTGGGCTGCCCTTTTCCGAAGGCGCGTTGGAGATTGAACCCGCCTTCATGGCAGCGATCGAGCCTTTCCGCATATTCATGGCCGCCCGTATCGACCCAGAAACCTTCGAACATCTGGCGATGCTGCGCGAGCAGACTGCGGGTCTTGAGATCGGAAACGAGGCGCCTTTGTCGCTTCTGGTGCCTTCGTTCCTGTTGTCCGAGGTTGAACGCGCGTTTCAGATTGGGTTTCTTGTGTTCTTGCCGTTTCTCGTCATCGATCTGGTTGTCGCGGCAATCCTGATGTCGATGGGCATGATGATGGTGCCGCCCGCCATCGTATCGCTGCCCTTCAAACTGGCCTTTTTTGTCGTGGCGGATGGGTGGACGTTGCTGTCTGGCGCGCTGGTGCGAAGCTACTTCTGACGCTGCGTCGCAGCGCTACGTTTCCCAGTCACCTGAGAAACCCTTCGGAATATGCAGGATCGACCGGTCCACAGTGTTGATATCGGTGTGGCCGCAGAATGCCATCGAGATTTCCATTTCCTTATGGATCACCTCAAGCGCTCTGGTCACCCCTTCTTCCCCCATCGCGCCCAAACCATAGGTGAATGCGCGCCCGATATAAGTGCCCTTTGCCCCCATCGCGACAGCTTTCAGGGCGTCCTGGCCTGACCGGATGCCGCTGTCCAGATGCACCTCGATCTTATCGCCCACCGCATCAAGGATTGCGGGCAATGCGCGGACCGAACTGAGCGCGCCGTCCAACTGACGCCCGCCGTGGTTGGACACGATGATGGCATCCGCGCCAACATTCAGGGCTTGAATGGCGTCTTCTGGCTCGATGATGCCTTTGATGATCAAAGGGCCGCCCCACATTTTTTTGAACTGGCGGATACGGTCCCAATCCAGCGACGGATCAAAGGCTTGCGCGGTCCAGGTGCTTAGCGACGATGGATCTTCGACGCCCTCGGCGTGTCCAACGATATTGCCAAAAAAGCGCCGCTTGGTGCCCAGCATCCCCAAGCCCCACCGGACCTTGGTCATCATATTGGCAATCGACGCAGGCGTCAGTTTGGGCGGCGCTGACAGCCCGTTTTTCAAATCCTTGTGACGCTGCCCAAGAACTTGCAAATCCACAGTGATCACAATGGCCGAACATTGGGCGGCGCGGGCGCGATCAAACAATCGTTGCATGAAGTCGTCGTCTTTCAGGGTGTAAACCTGAAACCAAAAGGGGGCGGTCGTGTTTTCTGCCACATCCTCGATCGAGCAAATGGACATGGTGGAAAGCGTGAAGGGCACGCCAAATTTCTCGGCGGCGCGGGCGGCTTTGATTTCCCCATCGGCGCATTGCATGCCGGTTAACCCAACCGGAGCCAGCGCGACGGGCATCGCGACATCCCGCCCAATCATCGTCGAGCGTGTGGACCGATTGTCCATGTCGACCGCCACTCGTTGACGGAAATAGAGCTTGTCGAAATCTGAACTGTTTTCGCGGAAGGTTTGTTCCGTCCAACTGCCGCTTTCGGCATAGTCGTAGAACATCTTCGGAACCCGCCTTTTATAGATGCGGCGAAGGTCTTCGATCTCGGTGATAACAGGCATGGCTGAGGCTCCGGCGAAAATTGGTAAAGAATTATTACCAGTTGTCTTGGGCCATTGCAATTGTGGCGTGCTGGCTGATCAGGACGCGGTCAGAAATGGCGAAAGCAATAGCAAATCACCTCGCCAAGCGCGCTTGTGTTGCGTTTTCACCGCGCCCTTCGATGGTGCAGGGCGGAGGCGACAAATTTCTTAACAAAGCGAATCACCCATGCTAGCCTTCGGGTAATAAAAACAAAAAATGGCAGGTTAACGGGCATGGAAACGGGCTTTAACGGCACGTTTGTCATCTCATGGGCGCAAACAGAAGTGGACGGATTGCCGGGGGCACCGGTGACGTCACTTGGCGTGGGGTCGAATTGGCGTTGGACGGGGTCACCGTTGCGCGTCGACGGACCACGTGAACTTCGCGACCTTGAGAGTGCAAGCGGAGAACAAGACCTACGCAGGCGGGCTGCGCATAGTGTGCACAAGCTGGTCGGGGCAGCGATCGACCCCTCACGACCCCTAGGG
Source organism: Aliiroseovarius sp. S1339 (assembly GCF_023195695.1). GTDB lineage: Bacteria > Pseudomonadota > Alphaproteobacteria > Rhodobacterales > Rhodobacteraceae > Aliiroseovarius. The sequence continues at coordinate 99,825 of NZ_JALPQG010000012.1, forward strand.
TCACATTCGGTCGATAGTCAGCAATTAAATATGGGTTTCGAGGTCACGGATGGGCATGCAAGCTATGTCGTCACCTTGATTGACGGCGTCGATGATCAGATTCTTCTGATGTTCCTCGGCGAAATGCCACCGGCAAACACAGATTTTTGGGTGGTGCGGGCCAGTATGACCCCCTGTGCTCAAAACCGACTGCTGGAACAGCCGTCCGGTGTGATCTGCTTTGCTCCCGGCACCCGGTTGCGCACCCATAGCGGCGAGGTTTGCGTTGAAGAATTGCGCGAAGGCGATGAATTGCAGACCCGCGACAATGGCACCCAGAAAGTGTTGTGGATCGGAAATAAACGCATCACCGGCGCGCGAATGTTTGCGATGCCTGCACTCCGGCCGATCCGACTCCGGGCCGGGGCAATCCGCTCGGGTCAGCCGGATGCGGATTTGGTCGTGTCGGGCCAGCACCAGATTTTGCTGAATGGCAAACGCGCGCGCGAGTTGTTTAACGAGGATGAAGTTCTGATTTCGGCGCGCGATCTGGTGGATGAACGACGGGTCGTCGTTGACTATACGATCCGCGAGATCGTGTATCACCATGTGCTTTTGGAAAACCACGAGGTCGTATGGGCCAACGGCGTTCCGGCAGAAAGTTTCCACCCGGCGAATGCAGATCTGGACTCTTTGGACCCCGGCCAGCGCGACCGTCTCGTCGAAATGTTCCCGCAACTGGACTTCGACCCCATGGCGTATGGGCATTTTGCGCGGCGCAGCTTGAACAGGGGCGAGGCGGCCATCTTGCGCGGAAAAACCGCATAAGTCGCCTATCAGAGCGTTGACTCCACCACTCACGGCGCTATAAGCCCCAAGTCCGGTCCCGCAAGGGGCCGGTTTTCATTGGTGTTGGTGGCCCCTGCAAGGGGATGCCTGTCGGGCTTCGGCCAAAGGACAACGCCCTTCGATACTTTTATGAAGGAGATCAGCCGTGACCAAACGCACGTCTGCCAAGTACAAAATTGATCGCCGCATGGGCGAAAACATTTGGGGTCGCCCCAAATCCCCCGTCAATCGTCGCGAATATGGCCCCGGCCAACACGGCCAGCGTCGTAAGGGCAAACTGTCGGACTTCGGTCTGCAGCTGCGCGCCAAGCAGAAGCTGAAAGGCTACTATGGCGACATGACCGAGAAGCAATTCCGCCGCATCTACAGTGAAGCCGAACGTGTCAAAGGCGACACCGGTGAAAACCTGATCGGCCTGCTGGAACGTCGTCTGGACGCTGTTGTTTACCGCGCCAAGTTCGTGCCGACCGTTTTCGCAGCCCGCCAGTTCGTGAACCACGGCCACGTGCGCGTGAACGGCAAAAAAGTGAACATTCCTTCGTACCGCGTTCAAGAAGGCGACGTGATCGAAGTGCGTGATCGCTCCAAGCAGCTGGCCGTCGTGATGGAAGCCATTGCGCTGCCCGAACGCGATGTGCCGGATTATCTGGACGTTGACCATTCGAAACTGACTGCCACTTTCACACGGACGCCCGGCCTGTCTGACGTGCCGTATCCGGTGATCATGGAGCCAAACCTGGTTGTCGAATTCTACGCGAAAAACTAAGCAAGTCTTACGACATCGCAAAGTATTGGAACCCGCCCAGGTTTTTGGGCGGGTTTTTTTGTGCGAGGCGCGGATGCAGGTGCAGCGAAGCCTCAGCACCAGTTGCAATTTCTGGTCGGGACTTTTCGGCCTTTCTATGATGCTGTCACCTCTGTAAATCACTTCGTAGGGGAGCGAACTTATGGCCAAGATGGAACCTCAACCGGGGATCATGCAGATCAAGCCCTATGTGGGCGGCGCTTCAAGCATTGACGGCGTGGCGAACGTGATCAAGTTAAGCTCGAACGAGAACCCGTTTGGACCCAGCCCAAACGCAATCGACGCCTTCCAGCGGGCCGGACGCGAACTGCACCGCTATCCGAACACTGACCACAGTGCGTTGCGTGGTGCGATTGGTGAATTCCACGGGTTGGACCCAGATCGCATCATCTGCGGCGTTGGGTCGGACGAGGTGATCACTTTTCTTTGCCAATGCTATTCGGGCCCCGAAACCGAAGTGATTTACACCGAGCACGGCTTTTCGATGTACAGGATTTCGGCGCTCGCGGCGGGCGCGACACCTGTCAAGGTGCGTGAACGCGACCGGATGGTTGATATCGACGAGATTTTGAAAGCCGTCACCGAACGCACCAGTTTAGTGTTCGTTACCAACCCCGGTAATCCAACATCGACAATGGTCAGCCATGCTGAACTGGCCCGACTGGCGCGCGAGTTGCCCGATCATGTGCTGCTTGTACTGGACGGGGCCTATGCCGAATATGTCGACGGGTTCGATGGTGGCGCAAGGCTGGTCGAGAAATACGACAATGTGTTCATGACCCGGACATTTTCGAAAATGTATGGGCTTGGCGGGTTGAGGATCGGCTGGGGTTATGGCTCGGCCGAGGTGATAGACGTGCTGAACCGGGTGCGTGGCCCTTTCAACCTGTCGATGGCACAGCAGGCCGCCGCCGAAGCCGCATTGCGTGACCGCGAATACGTGGCACGCTGCTTGGCTGAAAACACACGGTTGCGGTCGTGGCTGGCCGAAGCCTTGGCCGAACTTGGGGTGCCGTCCGATACCTCTTGCACCAACTTCATTCTGGCCCGGTTTGCCAGCGCGGACGAGGCGACAGCCTGCAATGAATTTTTGCAGGAACAGGGGATCATTGTGCGCTTGGTTGCGGGTTATGGCCTGCCGAATTGCTTGCGTATCACCATTGGCGACGAAGCGTCTTGTCGCCGCGTGGCCCATATGATCGGACGTTTCAAAGGCGGCGCGCCGGGATCAAGACTGATGCTGCTGGACGAAGACCGTATGGACGACGAGGGCCCGGAATGAGTGTGATTTACAACCGTGTCGCGTTGATCGGTCTTGGCCTGATCGCGTCGTCCATGGCGCACGCCATGCGTCGCGCTGGCTTGGCGGGCGAAATTGTCGGCACAGCGCGGTCCCCTGAAACCCGCGATATCGTTCGCGAGATCGGGTTTTGCGACCGCGTGGTCGACACCGCCGGTGAGGCTGTCGAGGGTGCCGATCTTGTCGTACTTGCCGTTCCTGTGGGCGTGATGGGCGCTGTGGCCGCCGAAATCGGACCAAAGTTGCAAGAAGGTGCGACGGTCACGGATGTCGGATCGGTCAAGGGTGCCGTGATCGAAGCGGTCGCGCCACATTTGCCGGACCATGTCCATTTCATCCCCGGCCACCCGCTGGCGGGCACCGAACACAGCGGTCCGCGTTCGGGCTTTGCCGAGCTTTTCGAAAATCGCTGGTGCATTCTGATCCCCAACGGGACAGACGAAGAAGCCACTAACCGGTTGACCGACTTGTGGAAGGGCTTTGGGGCGAATGTGGATGTGATGGATGCGGACCACCACGATCTGGTGTTGTCCGTGACCAGCCACACGCCACACCTGATCGCCTATACGATGGTGGGTGTGGCGGATGACTTGTCGCGGGTCACAGACAGCGAAGTCATCAAGTATTCAGCGGCGGGTTTTCGCGACTTCACCCGCATCGCAGCGTCCGATCCGACCATGTGGCGCGACGTATTTCTGGCCAACAAAGATGCAACTTTAGAAATCCTTGGCCGCTTCACGGAAGAGCTGTTTTCGCTGCAGCAAGCGATCCGAAATGGCGATGGTGACGCGCTTTTTGATTATTTTACTCGAACCCGCGCGATCCGCCGTGATATCGTTGAAGCCGGGCAAGATACAGACGCGCCTGATTTCGGTCGAACCGGTAAGCACGATTGAGCCCAACATCCGGGGGACGTGTAAAGGAGCAGTGATGATAATGAGTTTAAACGGGCCAAGCGTTTTTGGAAAAGTGACCCTGTGGATGGTGCTGGCGTGTGGTGTGAATGCGGCCGCGTTTGCCTCTGCCCCCGACATATCCGAGCGGCCCGAGCCCCGGCCGCGCACCAAGGTTGTTATCGCCTCATCCGCCGCCCCAGCGATACAGCCCACATCGCTGGCAATCCGCAAATCATTACGCCCGAAAATCCGCCCCAAGGGGTTTGCCCGCAAAATCGCTGCGTCGACACCCAAACCTTCGACCGCCGGTCGCAAGGGGCGGATCTGCGGGGTGAATGAGATCAAAGGGCAGAATATTTCGGCTATACCGGGCAAAATCCGCGGCTGTGGAATTTCAGATCCCGTTCGCGTGACCGAGGTGTCCGGCGTGAAGCTAAGCCAGCCTTCGGTGATGGATTGCACCACCGCGAAAGCCCTGAACACATGGGTACGCAAAGGTGTGTTCCCGGCAGTTGGTCGCTTGGGCGGTGGCCCGTCATCGCTGCGCGTGGTTGCGCATTACGCCTGCCGCACACGTAACAACAAAGCGGGCGCAAAGGTCAGTGAACACGGGCGTGGGCGCGCGATTGACATTGCCGGGGTCCGACTGAAAAGCGGGGCCGAGATTTCTGTACTGAAAGGATGGCGCGACTCGGTGCAAGGTAAGGTCCTGAAAAAAATGCACAAAGCAGCCTGCGGGCCGTTTGGAACGGTGCTTGGACCCAACTCGGATCGCTATCACAAAGATCACCTTCATCTGGACACCGCACGCTATCGCAGCGGGTCTTACTGCCGCTGACTCCTACCTGATGCGAATGACTGGCGCGGCCCCGATTGGGATCGGCCCCAAGAACATCGTGCCTCCAGACAGACGCAAAGGCACGTCCAGTGTTTCGTCATCGCCTGACAGCCCTGCGATGAATTGAAGCGCGCCGGTGACGGTCGATACAAGCTCGGGGGCCAGCGCGCCGGAGGCGCGGGCAAGCTCGATCATCTGACGCCAGTTGCGCGCCTTGACGGTGACATTGCCGGAAGGTGCGCCGCGGTCGTCAACATCGACAGTGCCCGCTAGCCACAGCTCCAACTCCCCCCATTTGGCTTTCAACTCGGCAAGATCAATTCGCGACACTTGCGGGCGCGCGTCTTCGATGGCGGCCCGGTCCCACGGCGCGGTGAAATCCACATTTGCCTTCAGCGTGACGCCTTCAAACACAGGCGGCAGCAGGTCATCGGCATCGAAGGAGTGCACGAACGACGACGCAGGCGTCAGGTTGGCCGCCTCAAAGTGGATTTCATGGCGATTTTCACCGTCCTCCAATTGTCGCGTCGCCAATTGTCCTCGCTCAAGTGCCGAAGTCCATCCGGCAGACGACGACATTTCCACCCCCTCAAGCACGATCGAGCTGCGTTCCAGCGTCAGGGCAGGGGTCGGGGCCACCATGATCGAGCCTTTTACGTTGCTGCCGGAAATCTCGATCCGTTGTTCGGGCGTTGAAACGATCTGCTTGCCCGGCCATGCCGCAATCACATGATGGGGTTTGTACGACAGGGCGAGGATTTGAAACTCGGGTGCGATCCATGACAAACCAGTGTCGGGATCGGCCAGTTCAAGTCCGGTGAAAATGGTGTCGAACCGATTGGGAAAGCCGCGGGTGGACAGATCTTCGACCTCGGCAACCCAGCCATCGGACTGACGATCCGCGATCCATGCGCCGAAAGCGCGTTCGGTCGCTTTTGAGCCAATGAACCAATACCCGCCCCACAGGCCCGCCAATACAAGCGTAATCACGATCAATTTGCGCATCACTCTTTCCTCTTGTGGCTCTGCGTGTTTATTGGCGTATCTAAAGCGACTAGCGATGAAGAGCGAGTGAAATGAGCACGCAAGATCTTTGGGTTTTCGGATATGGCTCTTTGATGTGGAACCCGGGCTTTGACCATACCGAGGCCATCGTCGCCACATTGCCCGGCTATCACCGCAGCTTTTGCATGCGTTCGATCCACCATCGCGGGACCGAAGATGCGCCCGGTCTGGTGCTTGCACTGGACGAAATGAACGGCGCGCATTGTCAGGGTCTTGCCTTCCGGGCTTGCCCCAAAAGCTATGACAAAACGCTCGCCGAACTGCGCGAGCGCGAGCTGGTATCCTCGGCGTATCTTGAGAAACGGTTGACTATCACGCTGCTGGACGGGCGCGCGGTGGAAGCGGTCACCTATGTCATCGACCCCCACCATGTGCAGTATTGCCAGGTCGACCTTGATGAACAGGCACAGATCATCGCGCGCGCTGTCGGCCGGCGGGGGCCGAACACCGAATACCTATACAACACCGCCGCGCATCTGACCGAGCTGGGCATCGAAGACCAAGACCTAAGCTGGCTGTCCCAACAGGTGCGCGCACTGGTCGACATCTAGCGTTCAGACAATGCTTGGCACCTGCAGCGGTTGCGCCTATCCTGTGCGCAACAACAATGGCGACAAGGAATTGCCCGCATGGATCAGTCGGATCGCGGGACGCTGACTGCGCCCAAAAAACGAGGGGTCGAGCCGTCTTTCACCCACCCGATCCGCCAGATCTTCTTGATGCTGGTGGTGCTTGGGTTGGTGGGCTTTGGTGTGTTTCTCGCACTGCCTCGTGTGCTGCCCGTCTTTCAGGCCAACCTTTATCTGAACGGTTTCATCCTGTTTGTCTTCGTCATCGGGCTGCTCGCCTGTTTCTGGCAGGTCTGGCAGGTCTTTTCATCCGTTGGCTGGATCGAAGGTTATGTGCAGGATCGTGACGGCCACGACCCGGATCGCGCGCCACGATTGCTGGCATCCTTGGCCGCCCTTTTTCGGTCGAACCGTGGGTCTCATTTGCAGATCGGGGCGTCGTCGTCTCGGTCGATCCTTGACAGTATCGCGACCCGGATTGACGAAGCCCGTGATATCACGCGATATATCGTCAACTTACTGATCTTCCTCGGCCTTTTGGGCACCTTCTATGGTCTTGCCACGACCGTCCCGGCTGTGGTCGAAACCATCCGCTCGCTTGCGCCCGGCGAAGGTGAAAGTGGCACCGAGGTTTTTAACCGCTTGATGACCGGGTTGGAGGCGCAACTGGGCGGTATGGGCACGGCGTTCTCGTCCTCGCTTCTTGGTCTTGCGGGATCACTGGTGGTGGGTTTGCTGGAACTGTTTGCCGGTCACGGCCAGAACAGGTTTTACCGCGAGTTGGAGGAATGGCTGTCCACCATCACCAAGATCAGTTTTGCCTCGGGCGACGGGGAATCTGACGACTCAAGCGCCGGAGCCTATCTGGGTGTGCTGGCCGAACAGATCGAGGCCATGCAATCGCTGTTCACACAGACAGACGTGCAGCGCTCGATGCTGGATGATCGACTTGGGCAACTTGCCGACAAGTTGGACGCGGTGACGACGCATCTGGGCCAAGACAACGGGCAAGGCGAAGCCCTGATGCGATTGGCCGAAGGTCAGGAACGCTTGATTGTGACATTGCAGGCGCAACGCGAAGATGCGGAAGCGCAGCCCGATGCGGAAAGCCGAATGCGCCTTCGGTCCATCGACGTGCAGCTTTTGCGCATTTTGGAAGAAATGCAGGCGGGTCGTCAGGAAAGCCTGGCGGACCTGCGCAGTGATATGGCGACGCTGATCCATTCGATCCAGGTCGCCGGTGGACAGGACGAGGCATAAGCCATGGCCCTGACGCGTCGATCGGTGCAACGGATGAGCGGCTCCATCTGGCCGGGTTTTGTCGATGCGATGACGGCGCTTTTGCTGGTTTTGATGTTTGTGCTGACGATCTTCATGATCGTGCAATTTATCCTTCGCGAAACCATTTCCGGGCAAGCTGACGAACTTGATGAACTGTCCAGTCAGGTTGCCGGGCTGGCCGATGCGTTGGGGTTGGAACGGTCCCGCGCGTCGGAATTGCAAAACGAGCTGGGCAATCTGAATGCAACCTTGGCCGAGGCACGTTCGGTCTCGGACGCGCAGGCCGCGCTGATCACGCAACTGACCGCCCAAACTGAAGCGCAGGCGGATGATTTGGCCGCACAGGCCGCAAAAATCACCAGTTTCGAGGCGCAAGTCGCGACTCTGCTGTCCCAGCGCGATCAGGCGCTTGCCGAAGGTTCTGCCCTGTCGGCGACTGTGGACGAACTTGAGGCCGCGCAGGCGCGGATGATTTCCGAACAAGAGGCGCTGACGCTGGCCTTGGCCACAGCGCGTGACGAGGTGGACGCAAACGCCGAAGCCGCCCGTCTGGCCGCCGCCAAGCGCGAGGCGCTTGAAGCACTGGTCGCCGATATGGAAACCAAAGCCGAGGAAAACGCGGCTGCGTTGAGCGAGGAAGAGGCGGGCCGCGTGGCCGAAGCCGCCGCCGCTGCCGCCTTGCGCGAACGGTTGAAAACGGCAGATGAAGAACTGACCGCGATGACTCTTGCGCTTGAGGCGGAACGCAAACAGGCCGAAGACACGTTGACCTTGCTGGCTGCGGCGAAGGCCGCCGGTATCGATCTGGAACAGAGGTTGGCGTCCGCTATGTTGCAGCTTGATGAACAAGCTTCCGATCAGGCCGAGGCTGCCAACTTGCGCGCGCAGCTAAACGCCGCCCTTGCCGCGCGCCTTCAAGCCGAAACGAAGATCGATGAAACGCTGGGCGAGGCGGAAGAACGCGCACGCCTGCTGGCCGCGGCCAATCTGGCATTGGCGGAAGAAGAAGCCCAAAGCGCCGAAAGTCAGCGCAAGATCGCCCTGCTAAACAAACAGGTCGCCGCGCTGCGTACGCAGCTTGGAAGCCTTCAGGCCATACTGGATGACGGAAATGCGCGCGATGAAGAAGCGCAGGTGCAAATCCAAAAACTGGGCTCAGAGCTGAATTCAGCCCTTGCGCGGGTGGCGTCTGAAGAAAGCAAACGGGCCGCGCTGGAGGAAGCCGAGCGCAAACGGCTTGAGGCAGAGGCCAAAGAGCTTGCAGCGTATCGGTCCGAGTTCTTCGGTAAGCTCAGGCAGGTTTTGGGCGACCGGGAAGGGGTTCAGATTGTCGGCGACCGCTTCATTTTTTCGTCCGAAGTGTTGTTCACCAGTGCGGATGCAGCCTTGCAGCCAGAAGGGAAAGCACAGGTCGCCAATGTCGCAGCGTTGCTAGCGGAGGTTGCGGACGAGATACCGGACGAAGTTGATTGGATCATCCGCGTCGACGGTCACACAGACAACGTCCCGCTGTCCAGAAATGGTAGGTTCCGTAACAATTGGGAGCTAAGCCAGGCCCGTGCCCTGTCGGTTGTTGAATACATGATCAACGATCTGGGCTTCCCGCCCGACCGTCTGGCGGCCACCGGGTTTGGGCAATATCGGCCTGTCAACGCGGCCGACACGACCGAGGCACGCGCGCAGAACCGAAGGATCGAATTGAAACTGACCGAGCGCTAGACCCGCACATCGCCGTAGATTTCAAAGAAAAGGCCGCAGAGGCAATCTGCGGCCTTTTCTGTTGTTCGGTGCTTCGATCTTAGTCGGCGGTCAGCAGTGGCGGCTTTTTACGAGACCCCAATTGCGGGCTTTTCGGTTTCTCAATCCTCAGGTCCAGTTCGCCATTTTTGACGCCAACCTTAACCAATCCACCTTTCATGAGCTTGCCAAACAGCAATTCTTCCGCCAGCGGCTTCTTGATGTGTTCCTGAATGACCCGGCCCAACGGGCGGGCACCCATCCGATCATCATAGCCTTTGTTGGCAATCCATTCGGCGGCGGCGCGCGTCAACTCGATGCTGACGCCACGATCCAGAAGCTGGGCTTCCAGTTGCAGCACGAATTTCTCGACGACTTGCAAGATCACCTCTTTGCCAAGCGGGGCGAAGCTGATCACGGCGTCCAGACGGTTGCGGAACTCGGGCGTGAAAATGCGCTCGATCGCGGCGGTGTCTTCGCCTTCGCGACGGTCGCGCCCAAAGCCGATGGCGGATTTCGCTTGCTCGGCAGCCCCGGCGTTCGAAGTCATAATCAAGACCACGTTGCGGAAACTGACGGTGCGGCCGTTGTGATCGGTCAGTTCGCCATGATCCATGACCTGAAGCAGGATGTTGTAGACATCCGGGTGCGCTTTCTCGATCTCGTCCAGCAACAGCACGCAATGCGGATGCTGATCCACACCATCGGTTAGCAGACCACCCTGATCAAACCCAACATAACCCGGAGGCGCCCCGATCAGGCGCGAGACCGCGTGTTTTTCCATATATTCGGACATGTCGAAGCGCAGAAGCTCCACGCCAAGATTGTCGGCCAGTTGCTTTGCAACCTCGGTCTTGCCCACGCCCGTCGGACCCGCGAACAGGTAGTTGCCGATGGGCTTTTCAGGTTCGCGCAATCCAGCCCGCGCCAGCTTGATGGCAGAGGCGAGCGATTCGATCGCGTTGTCCTGTCCAAACACCACCCGCTTGAGCGACCTTTCAAGATCGCGCAGCGTTTCAGCGTCGTCTTTCGAGACGCTTTTCGGTGGGATACGGGCGATCTTGGCCACTACGGCTTCGATTTCCTTCACACCAATGGTTTTGCGCCGCTTGCTTTCGATCAGCAGATGCTGCGCGGCCCCGGCTTCGTCAATGACGTCGATCGCCTTGTCGGGCAGCTTGCGGTCGTTCACATAGCGATCCGACAGTTCCACCGCCGACTTGATCGCTTCGGCGGTGTATTTTACGCCGTGATGTTCCTCGAAATACGGTTTCAGACCGCGCAGGATTTTCACCGCATCATCTACCGTGGGTTCGCTGACGTCGATTTTCTGGAACCGGCGGCTGAGCGCGCGGTCCTTTTCGAAATGCTGGCGAAATTCCTTATAGGTGGTCGATCCCATGCAGCGCAGCTTGCCGCCCTGAAGCGCAGGCTTCAAAAGGTTCGACGCATCCATCGCCCCGCCCGACGTTGCGCCCGCACCGATCACGGTGTGGATTTCGTCTATGAACAAAACCGCGTCCGGGTGGTCTTCCAACTCTTTCATCACCGCTTTCAGACGCTCTTCAAAGTCGCCGCGATAGCGGGTGCCTGCCAGAAGCGCGCCCATATCGAGCGAATAAATCGTCGTCTCGGACAGGATTGCAGGGGTTTCGCCGCCGACAACCTTGGCTGCCAGACCTTCAGCAATCGCGGTCTTGCCCACGCCGGGGTCGCCCACCAGAAGCGGGTTGTTCTTGCGGCGGCGGCACAACACCTGAATGCAGCGCTCAACCTCGGATTCGCGGCCGATCAGGGGGTCAATGTCGCCTTCACGTGCCTTGGCGTTCAGATCGACACAGTATTTCGCAAGCGCGCTGTCGTTTTCTTCGGCGGGCTGGGCGTCCTGCACATCATCGTCGAATTCCGGTGCACCCGACACAGGGCGTGCTTCGCCGAAGTTTGAATCCTTCGCAACACCATGCGCGATGTAGTTCACCGCATCATAGCGCGTCATGTCCTGTTCTTGCAGGAAGAAGGCCGCATTCGATTCGCGTTCGGCGAAGATGGCGACCAACACATTCGCGCCGGTGACTTCTGTGCGGCCCGAGCTTTGCACGTGAATGGCGGCGCGTTGGATAACGCGTTGGAAGGCGGCGGTTGGCACAGCCTCGCTGCCTTCGACATCGGTGATCAGGGTTGTCAGTTCTTCATCGACAAATTCGATCAGGACCTTGCGCAGCACATCCAGATCGACTGTGCAGGCTTGCATTACGCGGGCGGCATCTGGTTCGTCCAACAACGCGAGAAGCAGGTGTTCCAGCGTCGCCAGCTCGTGTTTTCGTTCATTCGCCAGCGCAAGCGCGTGGTGAATGGCTTCTTCGAGCGGTTTTGAAAAGGATGGCACGTTGAACACTCCTCGTATCTAATGCGGGATCTTCCGCGTGGCGGTTATCCCGCCTTTACCGTCGCCTCATATGTTTAAAGTTCGGTTTTCTTGGCGCGTCTTCAAGCTTTTTCTTGTCAATTTTCACTCTCGAAGGTGTGATTAGGCGCATTTAGGGATCAAAAACTGTCTTTGCGCCGCCGAATTTCGGCGAAAACCTCTGCGTCTGGGACGGCTTTCATATGTAGGGCGGCTTTAACCTCGGACAAGTGCGCGCGTAGAAAAGGATTGGTTGCCAGTTCGTCCGACAGGCGCGAAGGCACGGTGGGTTGGTCTGCTGCGCGCAGGGTTGCGATGTCTTCGGTCCGCTGTTTTAGCGCCCGATTGTCGGGCTCAATTGTCGCGGCGAAGGCCGCGTTCGAGGCTGTGTATTCATGGCCAGAGCAGACCAGCGTTTCCGGCGGAAGATTCGCCAGATGCGACAGGCTGGCCCACATCTGATCAGGTGTGCCTTCAAACAGTCGCCCACATCCCAGCGCCATCAAGCTGTCGCCGGTGAACACAGCGCCCGCATCGGGAACATGCAAGGCGATGTGACCGACCGTGTGGCCCGACACGTCCATCACCTGCACGTCATGGCCCGCGAATTGGAACCGGTCGCCGTCGTCATAGGCGCGATCAAGGCCGGGCAGGCGGTGTGCGTCGGCTTTTGCGCCAACAACCTGTGCGCCCGTGGCCTTCACTAAATCTGCCACCCCGCCAATATGGTCCGAATGGTGGTGGGTCAGCCAGATTTCGGACAATTGCCAGCCGCGCGTCGTCAACTCAGCGATGATTGGTCCGGCCTCGGGGGCATCAATCACGGCGGTTTCGGCTGTGGCATTGTCATGCAACAGAAAGGCGTAATTGTCGGCGAGACAGGGGATTGTGACCAGCGTAAGCATGTGTTTCTCCGGTTTGCATCTCTACTCTTGCCCAAAGGCGAGCAAGGCTCAATACTGCTCGTACACTGGGGGGCTGAAATGGCCGAAGAAAAGCCGCATTCAATCGCGGAGGAACGCGATGACGGACGTTTGTCTGCGCCATCAGCTGCACGTAACATTGCCCCGATTCTAGCCGCAATTGAACCTTTTGTGCCGTCCGGTGGCGTGGCGCTGGAGATAGCGTCGGGCACAGGCGAACATGCCGTGGCCTATGCGCAGGCGTTTCCAGACACGATCTGGCAACCAACCGATATTGATGCGCAGCGTTTGATCAGCATTGATGCGTGGCGCGCCAAGAACGGGGTTTTGAACATGCGGGTCGCGCAGGTTCTGGACGCCACAGCGCCAAGCTGGCGCACCGGGCCGTTTGAGATGGCGGTGACGGTGAACCTGATGCATCTTATCAAAGCCCCTGCTGCGCAAGACGTCGTGAAAGGTGTGGCACGCAATCTTTTGCCGGGCGGGCACTGGTTTCTGTATGGCCCGTTTCGTGCGGATGGGGACTTCAGGTCAGACAGCGACCGCGCGTTCCACGCATCGCTCACAGAACAAGATCCCACCATCGGTTATAAGGAAATTGAAGCGATCGAGGCTTGGGCGGTTGCCGCAGGCTTGAAGCGCGTCGACCTAATTGAAATGCCAGCTAACAATCTGGCGCTGGTCATGCGCCAGACGCGGGAATGACGCTTTTCCAAGCGGTCCGTTCCATTGACGCATTCCCTTTTGTTGGTGATCGGGTAATCTTTGCGCAACGAAACCGGGCAGGTGGCAAACAGCGTCATGCATCTTGATGTGCAGGATCTTCGCAATTTCTATTACCGCAGCATGTTGGGGCGTGCGGCCCAGAAAGCCATTCGCGACAAGGTAACCGCGCTGTGGCCCGCGCCGCAGGCCAAGGGTCAGACGGTGGCGGGCTTTGGGTTTGCGGTGCCGCTGCTGCGCCCCTATCTGACGTCGGCGCGCAGGGTGTTGGGCTTGATGCCCGCGCCGCAAGGTGTGATGGCTTGGCCCGCGGGTATGAACAACGTCTCGGTCTTGGTTGAGGATACGATGTGGCCGCTCGACACAGGTGTTGTAGACAAGCTGGTGGTGATGCATGGGCTTGAGACATCTGACACGCCCGGTTTTCTGCTGGATGAAGCCTATCGGGTGCTCGGCCCCGGCGGGCGGGCATTGTTCATCACCCCGAACCGCGCAGGCTTGTGGGCCAGATCGGACGCCACACCTTTCGGCCATGGTCGCCCCTATTCGCTGAGCCAGCTAGAAGGCCAGTTGAAAGAGCACGGATTTCGCGTCGAACGCCACCTATCGGCGCTGTATCAGCCGCCCTCGTCCAAACGCTTCTGGCTGAAGACCGGGAACTTTTGGGAGCGGGCCGGACTTCAGCTGCCCTTGATCCTGGCTGGCGGCGTTCTGATGGTCGAGGTGTCAAAGCAAATTCCCGCCCCAAAACGCCCCGGATTGGCGCAGGCCGTAAAGCGGCCGCTGAAAGTGCTCGAGGGGCTGGGCGTGCCCGAACCGAGCGCGTCAAGAGCCGCCGAAAACAAGTCGACCTAGCTTATTTCGCAGGGGCAGAATCAACAGTGCTGACCGCATCGGGAAAGCCACTGAAAGCCTGGCCTGACGGATTGAGGGTTGGAATCACTTCTTTGGGTATACAAATGTATCCAAAAAGCACCTTTCATCTTAGGCGTCCGTCACGTGTTTTTCCCCTTTGGCAAAGGGGTCTGGCGTAAATAAGCCCGAGAAGGGAAAAAAAGGCGGTCAGATGTTGGCGTTAAACCCATGCAAGCCTGTTGCGAGGTGTGCATATCCCTGCTAAACGCTTCGTCGATTTAGATGACACGCGAGAACATGCGGCATCTGTAGGCCGCCCCGGTTTGCTGAGAGGCAAATCACAATGGGGCTAAAGACATCGGAAGGGTGGACGTGTCCGAACCAGTCTCGATCTCAACCGGCATTGCCCAGCGTTATGCCACTGCCGTCTTTGACCTTGCCAAAGAGGGTAAGAACCTGAAAGCAGTCGAGGCGGACGTTGCCGCTCTTGACGCTGCTCTCGCCGATAGTGAAGATCTTCGAAACCTGATCAGCTCGCCGATTTACAGCCGGGAAGAACAGGGCAATTCAATCGCCGCTATCGCCAAAAAGATGACACTCTCGCCAATGATCGCGAACACGCTTGGGCTGATGGCCCAAAAGCGGCGTCTGTTCGTGTTGCCGCAGCTGTTGGTCGCCCTGCGTGCGCTGATTGCCGAAGACAAAGGCGAGGTGACTGCCAAGGTGACCGCCGCCAAGTCCATGACCAAGGCGCAACAAGACAAACTTGCCAAGGCTTTGAAAGCCACTATTGGTAAGGATGTGAACATCAACCTGGCTGTCGATGAAACGCTCATCGGTGGTCTTGTCGTCCAAGTGGGCTCGCGCATGATTGATACGTCGATCCGCGCGAAGCTCAATGCACTTCAGAATTCCATGAAAGAGGTCGGATAATGGGTATCCAAGCAGCAGAAATTTCTGCGATCCTAAAGGACCAGATCAAGAACTTTGGCCAAGACGCCGAAGTGGCCGAAATTGGCCGCGTGCTTTCGGTCGGTGATGGTATCGCCCGTGTGCATGGTCTTGATAAGGTCCAGGCAGGTGAAATGGTCGAATTCCCCGGTGGAATCCGCGGAATGGCCCTGAACCTTGAGGCCGACAACGTTGGTGTTGTTATCTTCGGGTCGGACCGCGACATTAAAGAAGGCGACACCGTTAAGCGCACGAACTCGATCGTGGACGTGCCGATCGGTGACGAGCTTCTGGGGCGTGTAGTTGACGGTCTGGGCAACCCGATCGACGGCAAAGGTCCGATCAACGCGAAGAAACGCGGTGTGGCAGACGTGAAAGCGCCGGGCATCATCCCGCGTAAGTCGGTTCACGAACCGATGGCAACCGGCCTGAAATCGGTCGACGCGATGATCCCGATTGGCCGTGGCCAACGCGAGCTGATCATTGGCGACCGCCAAACAGGTAAAACCGCCTTGGCGCTTGATGCCATCCTGAACCAGAAGTCGTATAACGACGCTGCTGGCGACGATGAGTCAAAGAAGCTTTACTGCGTCTACGTGGCGATCGGTCAGAAACGGTCGACTGTTGCGCAGTTGGTGAAGAAGCTGGAAGAAAGCGGCGCGATTGAATACACAATCGTTGTGGCTGCAACCGCATCCGACCCGGCCCCCATGCAGTTCCTGGCGCCTTATTCCGCGACTGCTATCGCCGAGCACTTCCGCGACAATGGCCGCCACGCCCTGATCATCTATGATGACCTGTCCAAGCAAGCTGTGTCTTATCGTCAGATGTCGCTGCTTCTGCGCCGCCCGCCGGGCCGCGAAGCTTACCCGGGTGACGTTTTCTATCTGCACTCGCGCCTGCTGGAGCGTTCGGCCAAGCTGAACGAGGATTACGGCTCTGGCTCGCTAACGGCTCTGCCAGTTATCGAAACCCAAGGTGGTGACGTTTCGGCGTTTATTCCGACGAACGTGATTTCGATCACCGACGGTCAGATCTTCCTAGAAACGGAACTGTTCTACCAAGGCATCCGTCCTGCTGTGAACACCGGTCTGTCGGTGTCGCGGGTTGGCTCGTCGGCTCAAACCAAGGCCATGTCCTCGGTTGCTGGTCCGGTGAAACTGTCGCTGGCTCAGTACCGCGAGATGGCCGCGTTCGCGCAGTTCGGGTCCGACCTTGATGCGGCAACGCAGCAGCTTCTGAACCGTGGCGCACGTCTGACCGAGTTGATGAAGCAGGCTCAGTATTCGCCGCTGACCAACGCGGAAATCGTGTGCATCATCTATGCAGGCACCAATGGCTATCTCGACAAGATCGACGTGAGCGAAGTTGGCCGCTTTGAAGCTGGCCTTCTAAACCATCTGCGTCAGAACAATGCTGATCTGCTTGCCGACATCACCAACAATGATCGCAAGGTCAAAGGTGAGCTTGAGGACAAAGTCAAAGCTGCGCTGGACGCGTTCGCCGCTGACTTCGCTTAAGGGGGCGCTGAACGATGCCCAACCTTAAGGATCTCAAAAATCGGATCGAGAGTGTCAAGAACACTCGGAAGATCACGAAGGCCATGCAGATGGTGGCCGCCGCAAAACTGCGGCGGGCACAAGAATCGGCCGAGGCTGGTCGTCCCTACGCAGAACGGTTCAACGCCGTTCTGGGTAGTTTGGCTGCGGCCTCGGGCGGCGGCGACAGTGCGCCCAAACTGCTTGCCGGTTCGGGTTCCGATCAAGTCCACCTGCTGGTGGTTATGACGGCTGAACGCGGGCTTTGCGGTGGCTTTAACTCGTCAATTGTGAAGATGGCGCGTGCGAAGGCTGAGAGCCTGCTGGCGAACGGTAAGACGGTAAAGATTCTAACCGTCGGCAAGAAAGGCCGCGAGCAGCTGAAGCGTGAATACGGGGATCAAATGGTCGCCCATGTCGATCTGTCTGGCGTGCGCAATGTCGGTTATAACAACGCCCAGCCGATCGCGAACGACCTTATCCATCGGTTCAACGAGGGTGAGTTCGATGTGGCGACGATCTTCTACAACACGTTCGAAAGCGTGATCACGCAGGTCCCGACCGCGAAGCAGGTCATCCCTGCCAGCTTTGATGCCCCGGAAGAGGGCGCGAGCGCATCGACCATCTATGACTACGAGCCGTCGGAAGAGGGTATTCTGAAAACGCTGCTGCCATCGGGTGTAGCCACTCAGATATTCTCGGCGCTTCTGGAAAATGCTGCGTCTGAACAGGGCGCGCGGATGGCTGCCATGGACAACGCAACTCGCAACGCTGGCGACATGATCGAGAAACTGACCATTCAGTATAACCGCTCGCGTCAGGCCGTGATCACCAACGAGCTTATCGAAATTATTTCGGGCGCCGAGGCGCTCTAGAGAAAACCGGAGAAATGACAATGGCTAATGCTAAAGGTAAGATCACGCAGGTGATTGGCGCCGTTGTGGACGTTCAGTTCGGGGATGACCTTCCGGCCATTCTGAACGCCCTGACCACCGACAACAACGGCAATAAACTTGTTCTGGAAGTGGCGCAGCACTTGGGCGAAAGCACCGTGCGCTGTATCGCGATGGACGCCTCCGAAGGACTGGTCCGCGGTCAAGAGGTGACTGACACCGGCGCGCCGATCTCAGTGCCAGTTGGCAACGCGACCCTGGGCCGCATCCTGAACGTCATCGGCGAACCCGTTGACGAAAAGGGCCCGGTGAAGTCGGAAGAAAGCCGCCCGATCCACGGTGACGCGCCCGAGTTCGACGAACAGTCGACGGAAACAGAAATCCTGACCACCGGCATCAAGGTTATCGACCTGCTGGCCCCCTACACTAAGGGTGGAAAAATTGGTCTGTTCGGCGGTGCCGGCGTTGGTAAAACCGTTCTGATCATGGAACTGATCAACAACATCGCGAAAGTGCACTCGGGTGTGTCTGTGTTCGCTGGTGTTGGTGAACGGACCCGTGAAGGCAACGACCTTTACCACGAGATGATCGAATCCGGTGTTATCGTTCCTGACGATCTTGAGAAGTCGAAAATTGCGCTGGTCTATGGCCAGATGAACGAACCTCCCGGAGCACGTATGCGTGTGGCTCTGTCGGGTCTGACGCTGGCGGAGCAGTTCCGCGACGACACGGGTTCCGACGTCCTGTTCTTCGTGGACAACATCTTCCGCTTTACCCAAGCTGGCTCGGAAGTTTCGGCTCTGCTGGGCCGTATTCCTTCGGCTGTTGGCTATCAGCCGACGCTGGCCACCGACATGGGTGCGATGCAGGAACGGATTTCGTCGACCAAATCGGGATCCATTACGTCCGTTCAGGCCGTGTATGTTCCCGCCGATGACTTGACCGACCCTGCACCTGCAACCTCGTTTGCGCACCTTGACGCGACGACCGTTCTGGATCGTGCGATCTCGGAAAAAGGTATCTATCCGGCTGTGGACCCGCTTGGCTCGACCTCGCGTCTGCTTGATCCGCTGATCATTGGCGAAGAGCACTACAAGGTTGCGACCGACGTTCAGCAGGTTCTTCAGCGCTACAAGTCGCTGCAAGACATCATCGCCATTCTTGGCATGGACGAGCTGTCGGAAGACGACAAACTGACCGTGGCGCGTGCGCGTAAGATCGAACGCTTCCTGTCGCAGCCCTTCGACGTTGCGAAAGTGTTCACCGGTTCGGACGGCGTTCAGGTTCAGCTGGAAGAAACAATCGCGTCGTTCAAAGCTGTTGTGGCTGGCGAATATGATCACCTGCCCGAAGGCGCCTTCTATATGGTTGGCGGCATCGACGACGTGATTGCCAAAGCCGAAAAAATGGCGGCTGACGCTGCCTAATAGGGACCGTGACGGGGTAGGGCGACCTACCCCCGACCATCCTCTAAGGAGATCCTAAATGGCTGATACGATGCAATTTGATCTGGTGTCGCCCGAACGAAGCCTTGCTTCGCTTCAGGCAACCGCGGTTCAACTGCCGGGCACCGATGGTGACATGACGGCGATGGCGAACCACGCACCGACGATCACGACGTTGCGCCCCGGTATCGTTCGCGTCGAAGCGCCTGAAGGCAACGCGGAATTTGCCGTAACCGGTGGTTTCGCCGAGGTCACCGCGACAGGCACTTCGGTTCTGGCCGAACGCGCCGTTCCAGTGGCTGAGATGACGCAAGAGCTGCTGGACGGGTTCGTATCCGACGCAGCCGCCGCGTCGGAAAACGCGACCGCTGAAAATCTGGACGAGCTGGCCAAACGCACGGTAGATATCGCGGCGATGGCCAATGAACTGGGACTGTCGGTCAAAGCCTGATCGCTGTTTGTTGCAAAAAATTGCAAAGGCCCCGCCCAACTGGCGGGGCTTTTTTGCATTTGCGCTAAGGGCGTATTCGCGGCACTGATAAGCGCATGAGTTCACTGCCACAAACATCCAACCGTGCGGCAATTTGGTTTATCCTTGCCACCATCCTTCTGGACGCGGTGGGCATTGGGATCGTGTTTCCGATCATGCCTGATCTGATGTTGCGCGTCGGGGCGGCCAACACAGCAGACGGAGCTTTCTGGGGCGGCATCCTGATGGCGTCTTACGCCGCCATGCAGTTTCTGTTTGCCCCGATCATTGGCGGTGTTTCCGACAGTCTGGGGCGGCGGCCCGTTTTGCTTCTGGCCCTTGTGGCGTTGACCATTGATTACATAGTCATGGCGTTGGCGACGACGTTTTGGTGGTTGCTTGTCGGGCGCATCCTTGCCGGGATCGCAGGGGCCACCTATATCACCGCGACAGCCTATCTTGCGGACATCTCGAAACCCGCAGAGCGCGCGGCCAATTTCGGCCTGATTGGTGCGACGTTCGGCATTGGCTTTGTTATGGGCCCCGCTATCGGCGGTTTCGTGGCGAGCTTCCACCTGACCGCCCCGTTCTGGCTGGCGGCCGCGTTCGCGGGGTTGAATGTTGTGCTGGGGGTATTTGTTCTGCCGGAAAGCCTTGCACCCGAAAAACGGCGCACGTTCCGGCGTCGGGACCTGAACCCGTTTGGATCAATCCTTGATGCGTTCAAACTGCCGGGCCTGGGCCTGCCACTCGTCCTGATCTTTGTGTTTGAGTTCGCCAACATGGTTTACCCGACGCTCTGGGCCTTCTGGACACGCGAGGTGTTTGGTTGGAGCACGGCGCTGATCGGTCTGACGCTTGCGGCCTATGGCATCGCGGTTGCGTTTACGCAGGGAGTCATCATGCGGATGCTGATCCCGCGTCTGGGCGAATTTCGCACGCTGATCTTCTCGGTTGTCTGTGGGATTGTTGCCCTTTTGGTCTTTGGTGTGACAGCCAGCGCTTATGTGATGTTTGCCGTGATCCTGATCGCGGCGCTTGCGGATATGGCCCCGCCCACGATGACAGCAATGATGGCCAACATGGTTGCAGAAGACCGGCAGGGCCTTTTGCAGGGCGTGATTGCCAGCCTTGGGTCCGTCGCGGCGGTGATCGCGCCGATGGTCATGACGTGGATATTTCAGGGTTTTGCAGCCGAAGATGCTGCGATCTATCTTCCCGGTGCGCCTTTCTTGTTCTCTGGTGTGCTTGTCCTGCTGATTTTCCCATTCTTCTTAAGACTTAGGCGCTAAGTGCGGGTTGCCTCTTGGCGGGGTTTCAGGTCTGCTGAGAGTGCGTGAAGTTGAACGGGGCTGCCAAGTATGCGACGGATCAAAAGCCATTTGGTCGGGGTCGATCAGGGCAGCAAAATACTGTTCTCGGATTTCGAACATGACGGAGAGATGTGGACCGGCAACGGCGCGCGCAAGCTTGAAACGCCCGTAGAGTTTTCAGGAAGCTTTCTGGTGCCGCCATCTGTCCATGTCAGCGTGTCGATGTGGGACCTTGATAAACGCACGAATGCGCGTGCTGACATTGCCGCCGACGCGATTTCCGAGACCGGTTTTCAGATCATCTTTCGCACATGGGGCGACACACGCGTCGCACGGGTGCGTGTTGACTGGACCGCCATAGGAGAGGTGCGCGGAGATGACGACTGGGACGTTTGACTGCCAGTCAATCACCAAAATTAAAGGC
This sequence comes from Aliiroseovarius sp. S1339, assembly GCF_023195695.1. Taxonomy (GTDB): domain Bacteria; phylum Pseudomonadota; class Alphaproteobacteria; order Rhodobacterales; family Rhodobacteraceae; genus Aliiroseovarius. The sequence goes on from NZ_JALPQG010000012.1 coordinate 121,082, forward strand.
CCCCGCAGGGCCCTTTGTTGTATCCAGATGTCGCGGTCAGTTACGAATACAGGTTTTCGTAAAGCGGTTCCAAGGTGTCGTGGTCAAACAGCGATGACACAGAGGTGCCACCCCAGATGTTCAGCGTCGCCTGCGCAAACATCGGTGCCGTTGGCACGATGCGAATGTTCGGTGCGTTGGTAACAGCGTCGGTGGGTTGGATCGAATCCGTGATGACGAGCGATTTCATGACCGATTTCGACACACGCTCGACCGCAGGGCCGGACATGACGCCATGCGTGATATAGGCGTGAACTTCCTGCGCGCCGTTTTCGATCAGCACTTCGGCGGCCTTGCACAGCGTGCCAGCGGTATCGCAAATGTCGTCGATGATGATGCAGCGTTTGCCCTCGACGTTCCCAATCACGGTCATCTCGGCGATCTCGCCAGCTTTCTCGCGTCGCTTATCGACGATGGCAAGCGGCGCGTTGATGCGTTTGGCAAGCTCGCGGGCACGGGCCACGCCGCCAACGTCCGGTGAGATGACCATGACCTCGTCCAAGCAATCCTTGAAGTGGTGCTTAACATCCAGCGCGAAGATCGGGCTGGCGTAAAGGTTGTCCACCGGGATGTCGAAGAAGCCCTGGATTTGCGCGGCGTGCAGGTCCATGGTCAAAACCCGTTCGATCCCCGAACCGGCAATCATGTTTGCGACCAGTTTGGCGGAAATCGGTGTGCGCGCTTTGGTGCGGCGATCCTGACGGGCATAGCCGAAATAGGGGATCACAGCGGTGACGCGCGAAGCTGACGATCGGCGCAGCGTGTCCGAGATGATCAGAAGCTCCATCAGGTTGTCATTGGCGGGGTTCGAGGTCGGCTGGATGATGAACATATCCTCGCCGCGGACATTTTCGTAAACTTCGACGAAAATCTCGCCGTCGTTGAAGCGTTCCACCCGCGCATCCACCAATCCGACAGAGGATCCGCGATGCATCGACATGCGTTTGGCAACAGCTTCGGCAAGGGGCCGGTTGGCATTGCCCGAAATGAGTTTCGGTTCGGTGATGGATGGCATGGCAGCGGTCCCCGGGCTGGTCTGAATGACAGAATCGTGACGTTGACACCCCTTACCATCGGGATAGATTCCTTGAAACAGCATTGGCGCAACAGGGACCGGAAAAATGAAGCAGATGGACTATTATTTCACAGTGTTGTCGCCATGGGCCTATTTGGCCGGATCGCGGCTGGAAGATATCGCGTCGCGCCATGGCGCACAGATCACGTATAAACCGCTGGATATCGGGCAGCTGTTCGGACGGACCGGTGGGACACCGCCAAAAGACCGCCACCCGTCGCGGATGGAATACCGGATGCAGGAACTCAAGCGCTGGTCCAAGGCGTTGGATATGCCGATGAACCACATCCCGGCCCATTGGCCCACCAATGGTGCGCCAGCCTCCTATGCGATCATCGCGGCGCAGTCGGTAGGTGGCGGCGATATGGGCGCGTTGGTTCATAGGATCATGCGCGCCTGTTGGGCGGGCGAAAAGGATATTGCTGAGGATGCGGTGATCAAATCCTGCCTTTCAGATGCGGGCTTTGATCCCAGTCTTGCCGATAGCGGCTTGCTGGCCGGGGCCGAAACCTATGGCCGCAACCTTGAAGACGCTGTCGCCGCTGGTGTCTTTGGCTCGCCCTTCTATATCTGCGACGATGGTGAGAGGTTCTGGGGACAAGACCGGCTGGACGCGTTGGACACCCATCTGAGCGCTAAGCCCTGATGAACATAGAACCGTTGGCAGGCCATCCGACCTGTTGGCACCGGGCGGGCCAGGGCGCGCGCGCCGCACTCATGGTGCATTGCTCGCTGGCACATTCCGGCGCGTGGCGCGGGCTGGAAAAACGCCTGTCAGACCAATTCACGATGCTTGCCTTTGACCTGCCGGGTCATGGGCGCAGTGCCGATTGGGACGGGGCGGGCGACTTTCAGGACGCCAGCGTTCAGATTGCTGAGGCACTGCTAGATCGCGAGACCTCTGGACCGGTCGATTTGATCGGCCATAGTTACGGCGGCACGATTGCCCTGCGTCTGGCCCAACGCGCGCCAAAACGCGTGCGCAGCCTGACGATGTTCGAGCCCGTGTTGTTCGCTGCCGCCCGCGATCACCCGGCCTATGCCGAGAATGCGGCCTATATGAACGGGCCCTTCGCCGACGCCATGCGCTCGGGTGACCGGATGGAGGCCGCACGCCTGTTCAACGTCATGTGGGGGCGCGACGCAGCGTGGCAGGCGTTGCCTCAGTCCCTGCGTGAAGATATGGCGCGGCGTATTCATCTGATCCCCGCCGGGAAACCGGTGACGCATGATGATATCCATGACCAGATCGCCCCCGGCGCGTTGGAGCGTGTCGAGCTGCCGGTGTTGCTGATGGAAGGTGCGCGCTCGCCAGCCTTGGTGGGGGCGGTCCACGATGTGCTTGAGGCGCGTCTGCCCAACGTCCAGCGCCATGTGATCGGGGGCGCAGGACATATGGCGCCCATCACCCATCCCGCCGAGGTCGGCGATGCTATTTTGGCGTTTCTGCGCCAGACAGCGCCAACCAGACCTTAGCCGCGCACAAGGTCGACAAACCTGTCAATGTTGTCCTCGGTCATCGACCAGTCGGCCACCATGCGGGCGGTCAGCACCTCGTCCGGGTCATCGCCTGCAAGGTTATCGTCCCACACGTAGTAGGCCGCGCCTGCGTCATGCAGGCGGTGGTGACCCGCCCGCGACCAACCCGCGAAACTGATATTGGCGTCGGGTTCGTGCAGGAAACTGACGCCCTCGATCTGTTTTAGCCCCCGCGTCAGCCGGGCATTGGCGGCGTTCGAACGCCGTGCAAGGTCCAGCCAAAGATCGTCGGTCAGATAGGCTAGCATTTGTGCCGACAAATAGCGGTGCTTGGAAAACAGATGCGCCCCGCGCTTGCGTCGCAGCTCGAATTCCCAAGCGTGTTTGGGATCAAAGAAGATCACCGCCTCGACGCCCATGCAGCCGTTCTTGGTGCCACCGAAGCTGACCACATCGATGCCCGCTTTCCACGTCATCTCAGCGGGGGTGCAATTTAGCGAAACGAGGGCATTGGCAAAACGTGCACCATCCAAATGGGCGGGCAAATCAAACTGCTTCGCGACGTCGCAAAGTGCGTTCAGTTCGGCCACCGAGTAAACCGTCCCACGCTCGGTCACATTGGTGATCGACACGGGGCCGCGTTGCGGGCCGTGCACGCCGCGGCTTTCCTCAACCGCGATCGCGCTGCGCAAGCTGGCGGGCGTCATTTTGGCATGGTCTGACGGCACAAGGGTCAGCTTTGCGCCGCCTGAATAGAATTCCGGCGCGTTGCATTCATCTTGCTGGATGTGCGCCTCTGGCGTGCAGAAAATCGTCTGCCACGGCTGCGACAGGGTCGCCAGCGCGATCGAGTTCGCGGCCGTGCCGGTGGCCACCAGATAAACGGCGGCGTCGGGCGCTTCAAAGATGTCACGGATCCGCGCACGGACTTCGTCCATCAGCGTGTCGCTACCGTATGGCATTGCATAGCCTTCGTTCGCGCGCGCCAGTGCCTCCATCACCTTGGGGTGGGCTGGGCCGGTATTGTCAGAGGCGAAAAACATCAGTGAGGTTCCTCAATCAAGTGGTCTTCCCATTCGTCTTCGGGAACTTCAAATTCGGGGATCGTCCACCCCATCACGCTGCGCCCAGCCGTATGAACGCTGTCGGGATTGCCAGACACAAGCGGGTGCCAGTCTTCCAGTGGCTTGCCCTCGTGGCGCAGACGATAGGCACAGGATGCTGGCATGAAATACGCGGTTTCGCCGATATTATCTGGGCTTAAAACGATACATTCCGGCACGAATTGCAGGCGAATGTCGTATTGCGAACAGCGGCAGGTGTCGCCGTCAAGCAGTCGGCAGGAAACGCGGGTGAACACGATTTCGCCAGTCTCTTCGTCCTCTAGTTTGTTCAGACAGCATTTGCCGCAGCCATCGCACAATGCCTCCCATTCCGGTGGCGTCAGGCTGTCGAGCGGTAGCTCCCAGAAATTTTTGCGCAGAGGACCACCCATCAATCAGCCATGAAATCGGCGGCGATCCGAAGCTCGCGCAGGGGGCGCACGCGTTGAATGGCCTGCTGATAAAGCGGGTGGGATTTATAGGCAGCCAACTGCGCCTCGTCTTCAAATTCGCCATAGACGATGAAGTCGGGTGACGGGCCAGGAATCGGGTCATTGGCCAGGTTCGACCCAATTTCCAGATGGCGGCAATCGGGGATGCCCTTTAACAATTCCAACCCTTCACGGATCATTTCGCGGTCGTTCGGGCGTTTGGATGTAAAAAATACGATATGGCGGATCATCTTGGGGCCTTTATAAGTTCGCCAGAATATCTCGGGCACGGGCGCAGTCGGCATCCATCTGCGCGATCAGCGCCTCCAACCCGTCAAACACTTCTTCAGGGCGCAGATAATCGACCAATGCGACAGAAATCTGCTCGCCATAGATATCGCCTGCAAAATCAAAAATGAAGCTTTCGATATTTGGAAGGTTTTCGCCGAACATCGGGCGCGTGCCCATCGACGCTGCGCCTCCATAACTACCGTTGTGCGGGCCGGTCAGGATGTCGACCTGAACGGCATAGACGCCAAACTTCGGCGGGTGCAGGTCGGCAATCGACAGATTAGCGGTCGGATATCCCAGATCGCGTCCACGTTGGTGGCCGCGAATAACCTCGCCCTCCATCCGATGCCAGTGGCCCAGCATCCGGGCGGCGTCGCGTGGTCGCCCATCTGTCAACGCGTGGCGGATTGCGGTCGAGCTAACCTCGCCAACCTCATCCGACATCAGCGGCGCAACTGTGACGCCAAAGCCCATCTTTTCGCCCAAAGCGACCATCTCAGCAGCACTGCCCGCGCGGCCCTTGCCGAAATGGAAATCCGCGCCGATGACGACGTGGCTTAGGCCCAGACCGTCCACGATCACCCGCTGGGCGAATTCGTCGGGGGTCAGAGCGGACAGCGAGTCATTGAAGTTGAGCTCATACAGCCGCTCAACGCCCAGCTTTTCCAGCCTGTGCGTGCGGGCATCCGCACTCATCAGGCGAAATGGGCCACTTTGGGGCGCGAAATACTGGCGGGGATGGGGCTCAAACGTCATGACACCCAAGGGTGCATTCTCGGCCTTGGCCTGCGTGCGGGCAATGTCGATTACATATTGGTGGCCCAGATGCACGCCGTCAAAATTGCCGATCGCGGCGGATGCGCCGCGGTCTGCTTTTTCGACAAACTGATAGTCACGAATGATCCGCATATGGTGGCATTATCGCTCACAGCGAACAGGCGCAAGCCCGCCGGGCAAGGCAGGCGCGATTTCATAGGCTTTGTGGAGTCAGTCGAACTTGGCCGAAGGTGCCAAAACCTTCGCTTCACCCTTCAGAACCGGCTTGCCATCAACAAGGCATTCGGTCTTCAGCGTCACGCGTCGTTTGGCGTGGTCGATGTCCATAACGGTCACTTCGGCGCGCACAACGTCGCCGGGGCGCACCGGGGCCAGAAAGGTTAACTGCTGACCCATATAGATGGTGCCATGGCCCGGCAGTTGTTCGCCAATCACGGCCGAAATCAGCCCGGCAGTCAGCATACCATGCGCAATGCGGCCTTCGAAGATCGTGTCCTTGGCGTAGTCATCATCCAGATGCACCGGGTTCCGGTCGGTCGAAATCTCGGCGAACATTTCGATATCGCGGTCTGTCACCTCTTTCGTGACGTGGCGCGACATGCCGATTTCCAGCTCTTCAATGCAGATTGTTCCGCGCGGGAGATTGTCCAACATCTTGATCCTCCGAGTAACAAAAAACCCAATTATCACCAATTACGGTAATATCGTTACTTTGCAGGCGCAGAAAAATCAAGAAAAAAGTGATCTGGAATGATCGAATGCGTGCGGTTGGACACAGGATGAAACATCTGTCGCGGAAAGTGCCGCACCACGCATAGAAAATTTGCGCGTAGGGCCGCAAAGCCGATCAGTCACTACCGAAGATATCCGATTGCGAAGGTCGGAGTGACCATTTCGGCGGTTGTAAACATTTGCAGCGCGTCTGGGTCGGGCTGTCGGTCGGTCTTGGTCTCGTCCCGTGCTAGCCCGCCGGTGATGAACAGACTGTCAATATCCTCACCTTGTGCGCCCTTGATGTCGGTCAGGATGCCGTCGCCAATGGCAAGGATACGGCTGTCATCCACCGCGCGCCCTTCGGCGGTCATGCGGCGGCGGGCAAGGTCATAGATTGGCGGATGGGGCTTGCCGAAATAGAGGCTCTCGCCGCCCATCTCGGTATAAAGCTGCGCGATGGCGCCCGCGCACCATTCCCGCGTCGCGCCACGATCCACGACGATATCGGGGTTGGCGCAGAGCAGTTTCAGCCCCTTTTGCTTGGCCAGTAACAGCTGGGGTCGCAGGGTGTCGGGATGGGTGTGCGGGTCAAACGGGCCACAGCAAACGATGCCGTCTGCTTTGTCCAGCGCGACCTCTTCTATGTCGACGGGGTTGTCGATAAGGGCGAGCGGGTCGAAGAAGCTGCGGTCGTGATCCTCGCCCATGAACCACACCTTATTTCCAACCGCACCGGTGAACATCGCCGCCCGCGCGCTGTCGCCCGAGGTCGCGATTGTGTCCCAGCAATCGCGCGGCACACCGATTTGATCCAACTGCCCCTCGACCGAGGTCCGGTGGCGCGGGGCATTCGTGACAAGAACGACGAAACCGCCATTTGCCCGCACCTGCCGGAGAGCGTCAACTGCGTCGGTGTAAGGATGCACCCCGTCATGCACACAGCCCCAGAGGTCCACGAAATAGGCGTCGTAGTTGGTGGAAACTTCGCTGAGGCGTTCGATGATACGGGTCATGGTGGGTCTCCTACGTGAAAGGAAGATATGGCAGAGGGGGACGGAGGTGGCTAGGGGGATCGGGATTCAATGGCGGCTGTGCGGGACAAGGCGGACGTTCGGAAAACCAGAGAATCTATGGTATTCTGCCCCAAGTTGCCGCAGAGGACCAACTATGTCAGAACGATCCACCAGC
>NZ_JALPQG010000013.1 GCF_023195695.1 Aliiroseovarius sp. S1339
AGGTGTGCGCGCAGGCGATCCGATGAAGGCCAAGCACCTTGAAAAGGCTCTGATGCAATTCGCCGAAGAAGGGGCGGCCAAGGTGTTCAAACCCAATATCGGATCGGGTTTCATCGTCGGCGTCGTCGGCGCGCTTCAGTTTGAAGTGCTCGCCAGCCGGATCGAACTGGAATACGGCCTGCCGGTGCGGTTCGAGGCGTCCCAGTTCACCTCGGCCCGCTGGATCATCGGCGACAAGGACGAGGTTGAAAAACTGGTCGAAGCCAACAAGCAGCACATCGCCCATGACAACGACGGCGATCCGGTGTTTCTGACGCGTCTTCAATGGGATATCGACCGTGTTGAACGTGATTATCCGGCACTGAAATTGTCTGCGACGAAGGAAATGATGGTCTGACTCCATGCCCACGCATCGCCCCTCGCCCTTGCAAAACCGCGTGTTACCAACGGGTGAGATTGTAGCGGACCGCGCGCGCGGGATGTTCACCGGCAACCGGGGTATTCTGCCCTTCACCCATGGCCGCCTTGGCACGTCACGCTGGAAGCACCACCACTGGATCATTTGCGCGCTGACCCATCCCAAGGGGCGCTATCATGGCCCCATGCCTGCACGCGGCTGGACGCCGTTGTTCTTTCTGGACGAGGCCGTAGGGCTTGCTGCAGGCCACCGCCCCTGTGCCTATTGCCGTCCAGAAGCCTACCGCGCGTTCAAAGCCGCTTGGGAAACAGCAACAGGTTGCGCCGCGAACCACAACAAGATTGATAAGGTTCTGCATCGCGACCGGGTCACTCGCACGCGCACACAAATTCGACACCGGGCTGCCCTGCCCACATTGCCAAACGGCAGCTTTATCATACATGATGACACGCCACATCTGGTAGGCGACGATCACCTTTTTCCCTTTCGATCAACAGGCTATGGCGCGCAGATTCGCCGACCATCGGGCGACGTCATCGTTCTGACCCCCGCGCCATTGATCAAGGTGCTACGCACAGGCTTCGCACCAATTCTGCATGAAACCGCCTGATCCCATCAACAATTGCAACGCTTTGCCCGGATTGTTCACAAACCGACCCATGTCATTGACCATAGCGCCATTTTTCTTTACCCACAGGGCATATCGAAGGGGCGTATTCTTGCGCATCGGCCATACGGGCTTTCCCTTCTCTTCCGCACGGGCCAGTGTTGTCCGTGAAACAGGACATACATGACTAAATTTTCCGACCTAAAGCTCAGCCCTAAAGTGCTGAAAGCCATCGACGAAGCAGGCTACACCAGCCCCACCCCGATCCAGGAAGGCGCCATTCCACCCGCCCTTGAAGGGCGTGACGTCTTGGGTATCGCCCAAACGGGAACCGGCAAAACCGCCAGCTTCACACTGCCAATGATCACGGCCCTTGCCCGTGGCCGCGCGCGTGCGCGCATGCCGCGTTCGCTGGTTCTGTGCCCAACGCGCGAATTGGCCGCGCAGGTTGCGGCAAACTTCGACACCTATGCCAAAAACGTGAAACTGACCAAAGCACTGTTGATCGGCGGCGTCAGCTTCAAGGAACAAGATCAGCTGATCGACCGTGGTGTTGACGTGCTGATCGCGACCCCCGGCCGTCTGCTCGACCATTTCGAACGTGGCAAATTGCTGCTGACGGGTGTGCAAATCATGGTGGTGGACGAGGCTGACCGGATGCTCGACATGGGCTTCATTCCGGACATCGAACGCATCTTCTCGCTGACGCCGTTCACCCGCCAGACGCTTTTCTTCTCGGCCACGATGGCGCCCGAGATTGAGCGGATCACCAACACGTTCCTATCAAACCCCGCCCGGATTGAGGTCGCCCGTCAGGCCACCGCGTCCGAGACGATCACGCAGGAACTTTGCATGTTCAAAGCGTCGCGCCGTGATCGCGCGGCGACTGAAAAGCGCAAAATCCTGCGCGCCCTGATCGACCGGGAAGGTGACGCCTGCACCAACGCAATCATCTTCTGCAATCGCAAAACCGATGTGGATACCGTCGCCAAAAGCCTGAAGAAATACGGCTATGACGCGGCCCCGATCCACGGTGATCTGGAACAATCCAAGCGAACCGAAGTGCTGAACGGGTTCCGCGCAGGCACGCTGCGCTTTTTATGCGCGTCAGACGTTGCGGCGCGCGGGCTCGATATTCCCAATGTCAGCCACGTGTTCAACTTCGACGTGCCCGGCCACGCAGAAGACTATGTGCACCGGATCGGCCGCACGGGCCGCGCAGGGCGTGACGGCAAGGCCATCATGATTTGCGAGCCGCGCGACGAAAAGAACCTCGATGCGGTGGAACGCCTGATCGAAACGAAAATTCCGCGCGTCGACAACCCGCTTGAGACCCATCAGCCAGCGTCCGAAAAACCGGTCGAAAGCGACGCCGAGGCAAAGCCAAAGCGCTCACGTGGCCGGCGGTCGGATGACACAGCCAAGCCTGCGCCCAAGGACGCGCCCGTCCAAGAAGCGCCTCAGGCACAAGACACCGAAACGAAACCGCAAAAACCTCAACGCCAAGCTGCCAAGCCGCAACGCGGTGGTCGTGGGCGTGGTGGGTCAGACCGGCGCGACGGCGGCAACAAGCCCGTCGGTATGGGCGATCACTTGCCTGATTTCATTGCCAAAAGCTTTGACGATCGCCGCACCAGCTAAGGCACAGATCACAGCAGAATAAAAAGGCCCGCATATCACAATGCGGGCCTTTTTTTGGTTCGTAAGTGGGCGTTTCTTCTGGCCAGAAATATCCCAGCCGGAGGCTGCCGAGCTTAGCGAAGCAATACTCAGCCTTATTCCAGGCGGCTGACCACAACAGTGACTTCCGGCTTGTGCCCGGTCTCATCGTTGGTGGTCTTGCGGGCGATACGTTTCAGCTCTTCGCCAAGCTTGTCGTCATCGCGCAGGCTCTTGCGCCCTGCGCGCATCAAGTACTGACCCAGATCTTCTTCCAGCACGTCAACCAATGGTGCTTTGGAACGCCCCGTCTCGGGCAGACCCATCAGTTCGACCCAAGGGTCGCCCAATGGCTCATCCCCCTCAACGATCACGTTAACAATGACATGACCGTTCAGGGCCAAGCGGATGCGGTCGCGCACGACCCCGTCCAGCGCGCCGATCAGGATATCGCCATCCAGATAGATGCGATCGGCCTCGACATGTTCGACCACACGCGGGGTGTCTCCGGTCAGGTCGCAAACAGCGCCGTTGACGACGACCAGCGACTTCCGCCCGCCCTCTTCCACGATCTTGGCATGTTCGCGCAGGTGACGGTGTTCACCATGCATCGGAATAACCATCTCAGGATTGATGAGATCATGCGCCCGTTGAAGGTCGGGCCGGTTGGCGTGGCCGGACACGTGGTATTGATCATTCTCGGCGACAATATCCACGCCCATTTCGGAAAACGCGTTCATGATGCGGATCACGCCGCGTTCATTGCCCGGAATGGTTTTAGACGAGAACAGGAACATATCCCCTTCCGCCATCGTCAGGCCCAGATATTTACCTCGGCTTAACTGCGCCGACGCCGCACGTCGTTCGCCCTGACTGCCGGTCACGATCAGCATCAGGCTCTCGCGCGGAATATCGCGTGCATCTTCGGGCGTCACCGTTGTTGGAAAGTCGCCCAACACGCCGGTTTCGACACCCGCTTGAATCATCCGCCGCATGGCACGACCCAAAAGGCAGACCGACCGCCCTGCTGCTTTACCAGCCTCGGCCAACTGTTTCACACGCGCCACGTTTGACGCAAACGTGGTCGCCACCACCATATGCGGCGCGTCCTTGATCAGCGTCACCAGCTCGGGGCCAACCTCAGCTTCTGACCGACCGGGATGGGTGGAGAACACATTGGTGGAATCGCACACCAGCGCCTTCACACGCTGGCCATTTTTGGGAGCCGCAATCTCGCGCCACAGGGCTTCGTCAAACGCATCGCCCAGCACCGGGGTTTCGTCCAGTTTGAAGTCGCCCGTATGCACGATGCGCCCCGCTGGCGTGTCGATCACAAGCCCCGCGCTTTCGGGGATCGAGTGGCTGAGCGGCAGATAGCTGACTTTGAACGGCCCCGCCTCGATCACTTGTGGATAGACATCGGCCGCGACGACGACCTCGGACACTTGGCCCGCTTCTTCCATCTTGCGCTGCGCGTGATAGCGGGTGAACGGTCGCGCGTGGATCGGCGTTTTCAGTTGCGGATACAGCCGCCCGACCGCGCCCACGTGATCTTCGTGCGCGTGGGTGATGAAGATCGCCTCTAGCCGGTCAGCGTTTTTCGCCAGCCAACTGATGTCGGGCATGATCAGGTTCACCCCCGGCGTCGTGTCCATATCCGGGAAGGTCACGCCCAGATCGACAAGGATCAGACGTTCTTTTCCGGGTTTGCCATAGCCATAGACATAGGCATTCATGCCGATCTCGCCGGCGCCCCCCAGTGGGAGGTAAATCAGACGGTCAGCACTCATAAGTTGCCCTGTTCCTTGTTGTAATCGTAGATCCGAACCAGACCGTGCATGGTCAGGTCGTGATCAATTACGTCATATAGATTGTCGCCCTGCTCGAACAGCGGGGCAAGGCCACCGGTTCCGATGACTTTCATTGGCAGGCCGTATTCGTCTTTCACCCGTTGCACAAGCCCTTGCACAAGCCCGACATAGCCCCAGAAGATGCCCGACTGAATGCAGCCAACCGTATTGGTGCCAATCACCTTATCTGGCTGGGTCACGTCCACATGCGGCAGGGCTGCGGCGCCTTGGTGCAGAGCCTCGAGCGACAGGTTCACACCCGGCGCGATCACGCCCCCGATATAGGCCCCGTCATGCGCCACCACGTCGATATTTGTGGCGGTGCCGAAATCGACAACCATTGCGTCGCCACCGTGGCGGTCAAAGGCCGCAACCGCGTTTGCCAGACGGTCGGGGCCAGGCACGGCGCCCACGTCAACACGTGGCGCAACGGGCAAAAGGCAATCCGGTTTGCCGACGACCAAAGGACGGCAATCAAAAAACCGGTCTGCGAAAACGCGCAAGTTCCACACCACGCGGGGCACGGTCGAGCTGACGACCACATCTGAAATCTCGGGTTTGATCCCATAGTGATTTATCAGGGTTGAAAACCAAGTGAAATACGCGTCAGCCGTGCGCGAATGGTGGGTCGAGGTGCGCATCGTGCACAAGAATTTCTCGCCATCCCAGATCGAGAATGCGGTGTTTGTGTTGCCAGCGTCGATTGCCAGAAGCATCGGTTCCCCCTCAGAAAAAAATCTCGGCCGCGGGGATGACCTCGCGGGATGTGGCTGTTGATAGAACAAGGTTGCCGTCCGCGTCCACCGTGTCAAACCGTCCGGTATATTCGGCGCGCGTGGTGCGCGCGGTGATGACCTCGCCCAGACGGGCGGCGCGGGCCAGCCACGCCTCGCGAATGGGCGCGAAACCGTAGGTGGTGAAGCTCGCCTCGTGTTGCGCATAGGCGGGGGCGAGCAGGTCAAGAAAGCCTTCAGGCGTCAGGCTGACCCCGGTTTCCCCGGCCAGACTGACAGGCGCAACGGCGCGCCCTTCGATCGCAGCCCCCGCAGGGGCGTCGATCAGGTTCACGCCGATGCCGATGGCAAAATGCCCAACCTGCGCGCCCAACCCGGCGCTTTCCAGCAATATGCCAGCCACTTTGCCGCCGTTCAGCAGCACATCGTTGGGCCATTTCAGCGAAAACGCCTCCGGCCGACCCGTGGCCATGACGAGTGCATCAAAAAGCGCCAGTGAGGCCACGAAGCTTCGCAGCGCCACCTGTGCAGGTGGTTCGGTCGGGCGCATCACAAGCGTGGCTGAGAAATGTCCCTTGGGGTCTGCCCAAGCGCGGCCCCGGCGACCGCGGCCTGCGGTTTGCCGGTGGGCTAATATCCATGTTGGACCCAAAAGACCCGGCGCGATGCGCCGGGCCTCTTCATTGGTGCTGTCGACCTGATCCAGAACGCGTTTTCCAACGCCCTCTGGCCAAGCCGTGACGGGTTTATTTGACAAGGGCTTCGGCCGCGGCAGCGGCGGCTGTTTCGATGCCGAAGAAATTGACGACGCCCAGAACGACAATCGCCGCCGATCCGACCAACGCCACCCAAGCCGCGGGTGACATGTTCAGTTCAAGACCTTCGCCTTCTTCCCCGAAATACATGAAATACACGATACGCAGGTAATAGAAGGCCCCGATCACCGACGCGACCACACCAGCGACGGCCAGCCATGTCAGGCCCGATTGCACGGCGGCAATCAGCACACCGTATTTGGCGAAGAAGCCAAGCATCGGCGGCACACCGGCCAGTGAGAACAGCAGCACCAGCATTGCCAAGCCTCTAAGCTTGTCGTTCACCGCGAACTGGTTCAGCGCTGCAATGTCTGCGACCGGGCGGCCGTCACGTTCCATCGACATAATGAAGGCAAAGGTGCCGATGTTCATCGTCAGGTAAACCGCCATATAGAGCAGCATCGCCTGCACACCGTATTCCGTGCCAGCCGCCAGACCCATCAGGGCAAAGCCCATATGGGCGATCGACGAATAGGCCATCAGGCGTTTGATGTTGGTCTGACCGATGGCGGCAATCGCGCCAAGGAACATCGACAGAACCGCAAGAAGGGCGATGATCTGCTGCCAATCGCCGATGGCTCCACCGAACGCATCAAACATAACGCGGCCAAACAAGGCCATGGCGGCCAGCTTTGGCGCGGTGGCGAAAAACGCCGTGACCGGGGTCGGCGCACCTTCGTAAACGTCCGGCGTCCACATGTGGAACGGCACGGCCGAGACCTTGAACGCCAAACCGGCAGTCACGAAGACCAGACCAACCAATAGACCAAGTCCGACATGGCCGTCATTTGCGGCTTCGATAATGCCCGAGAACAGCGTCGTGCCTGCATAGCCATAGGTCAGCGAGGCTCCGTAAAGCAGCAGACCCGAGCTGAGCGCACCCAGCACGAAGTATTTCAGACCAGCTTCGGTCGATTTCACGCTGTCACGGTTCAGCGAAGCGACGACGTAAAGCGAGAGCGACTGAAGCTCCAACCCCATGTAAAGCGCCATCAGATCGCCTGCGGACACCATCATCATCATGCCAACGGTGCCAAGCGCCACAAGTATCGGGTATTCGAACCGCAGAAGCCCACGGCGCGACATTGTTGCCTCGCCCATCACCAGAACGGTGGCAGCGGACAGAAGGATCGCAACCTTGGCAAAGCGCGCGTAAGCGTCGTCAAGGAACATGCCGTTAAAGGACGCCGTATTGCCGTCGCCACCCGCCACCATCAACGCGATGGCAACCATCACTGCACCGGTGATCCAGGTGATCGGTTTCGCCAGCGCATCCTTGCCAGTATAGACCGCAGCCAGCAGCGCCACCATCGCATAGATGGCCAGCGCCAGCTCAGGCAGGACCGTTTGAATATCAACAGAGCTCATCTGTGCTCTCCTTAATGCGATGCGGTCTGGGCCATCTCTGCGACGTCAGCAGGAATGGCGGCGTGGAAGTTGGTCAGAAGGGCCTCAACCGAAGGACCGATCATATCGGTCACAAGGCTGGGATAGACGCCCAAAAGCAGGGTCATGAACACCAGCGGTGCGAAGATCATCTTCTCGCGTGCGTCCATATCGGTGATCGACTTCAGGCTTTCCTTGATCAGATCACCAAAGACGACGCGGCGATACAGGTAAAGCGCGTAAGCGGCCGAGAAGATGACGCCAGATGCGGCAACCAAGGCGACCCATGTGTTGGCTTGGAACATACCGACCAGCGTCAGGAATTCCCCGACGAAACCCGATGTGCCCGGAAGGCCGACATTGGCCATGGTGAAGAACATGAAGATCAGCGCATAGGCTGGCATCCGGTTCACAAGGCCACCATAAGCGTCGATATCGCGGGTGTGCATGCGGTCATAGATGACGCCTACACACAAGAACAGCGCGCCCGAGATAAAGCCGTGGCTGAGCATCTGGAAGATCGCCCCATCCAAACCTTGTTGGTTGAGCGAGAAGATACCAGCCGTCACAAACCCCATATGGGCAACCGATGAATACGCGATCAGCTTTTTCATGTCCTCTTGTACCAGCGCCACCAGCGACGTGTAGACGATGGCGATGGCTGACAGCCACAGCACGAAACTCGCCATCACATCCGACCCAACCGGGAACATCGGCAGGCTGAAGCGCAGGAAGCCATAGCCGCCCATCTTCAAAAGGATTGCCGCCAGAACGACCGAACCGGCGGTGGGCGCCTGAACGTGCGCATCCGGCAACCAGGTGTGCACCGGCCACATTGGCATTTTCACCGCGAAACTGGCGAAGAAGGCCAGGAACATCAGTGTCTGCACCCCGCCCACGACCTGAATACCCAGCAAGCTGAACGTGTCAGACCCAAACTTATGGGCCATCAGCGTCGGAATATCCGTCGTGCCTGCGTCTACATACATATAGACCATCGCGACCAGCATCAGGACCGAGCCCAGGAAGGTATACAGGAAGAATTTGAAGGCGGCATAAATACGCTCTTTCCCGCCCCAAATCCCGATGATCAGGAACATGGGGATCAGGCCTGCTTCAAAGAACAGGTAGAACAACACCAGATCCAGCGCCATGAACACGCCAAGCATAAGGGTTTCAAGCAGCAGGAAGGCGATCATGTATTCCTTCACGCGGGATTTCACGCCCCAGCTCGCCCAGATGGTCAAAGGCATCATGAAGGTGGTGAGCATCACGAACAGGACCGAAATCCCGTCGACGCCCATCTTGTATTTCAGGCCCATGATCCAGCTGCCCTCTTCCACGAACTGGAAGCCCGTGTCGGCAGAGTCAAACCCTGTCAAAAGAAGAAGCGAGAACAGGAAGGTCGCCACAGTTGCCGCAAGCGCAAGCCACTTGGCGTTGCGGGTGGCCGCTTCGTCATCCCCGCGCAAGAACAGCGCAAGGATCACCGCCGCGACCAGCGGCAGGAAGGTGATGATGGAAAGCAGGTTGTTCATTAGTGCGCTCCACCGCTGAAGAGGATCATGATTGTGACCAGCGCGACGATACCAAGGACCATCGAGAAGGCGTAAGTGAAGAGGTAACCGGTTTGGGCCCGGCCCGCTTGTTTGGTAAACCAGGGCACGACGCCCATCGCCGTCCCGTTCAGGAACCCGTCAATGACATTGCCGTCGCCACGTTTCCACAAGAACCGTCCGATTGCGAAAATCGGCTTGACGAAGAGAACCTCGTAGATCTCGTCGAAGTACCATTTGTTCAGCAGGAACTGGTAGACATGCGGGAACGTCTCGGCCAGCTTTTTGGGCAGGCTGGTGTTCACCATGTAGAACCAATAGGCCGTCACAAGCCCGATCAGCATCGCAATGAACGGTGACACCTTGACCCATGCAGGCGCGTGGTGTGCGTCGTCGATCACGTGGTTATCGGGGCCCATAAAGATCGCGCCCTTGGGTGCCTCGCCGTGATGAACGGCGGCCACGGGGGCGTGGGCCGGGTCTGCCATCGTGGCGGCGTGGTCCTCGCCCTCGGAATGGGTTGCGTCCGCATTTGTGTCTGCGGTCGCTGCATCCGCGGCCTGATCACCAGAGGCGTCTTCGTGGGTTTCCCCAGCCTCGGCATGATCGCCTTCAGCCGCCATTTCAGCGTGCGCTTCGATCCCGAAGAAACTGTTGACCTTGTCGTGGTCGCCAAAGAACGAGCCATACCAGATCATGCCAGCAAAGACCGACCCCAGCGCCAGCACACCCAGCGGCACCAGCATGGTCATCGGGCTTTCATGCGCGTGCTCATGCGTGTGCTTGTCGCCGCGCGCCTTGCCGTAGAAGGTCATGAACATCAAACGCCAGCTATAGAAGCTGGTGAACAGCGCTGCGATGACCAGCATCCAGAAGGCATAACCGCCTTGGGTGCCCGCATAGGCGCTTTCGATCACAGCGTCTTTTGACAGGAATCCCGCAAAACCGATGGTGGTCAGCGGAATGCCGACACCGGTGATGGCCAGCGTACCGATCATCATCGCCCAGAAGGTCATCGGCAGTTTTTTACGCAAGTCGCCATAGTTCCGCATGTCTTGTTCATGGTGCATGCCGTGGATGACCGAACCGGCCCCAAGGAACAACATGGCCTTGAAGAAGGCGTGGGTGAACAGGTGGAACATGGCGACCGAATAAACACCGACGCCCGCGGCCACAAACATATAACCCAGTTGCGAACAGGTCGAATAAGCGATCACCCGTTTGATGTCGTTTTGCACCAGTCCCACGGTGGCCGCGAAGAATGCAGTCGTGGCCCCGATGAAGACGACAAAGCCCGTCGCCTCGGGCGCGTATTCCATCAAGGGAGACATGCGGCAGACAAGGAACACACCCGCCGTCACCATGGTCGCAGCGTGGATCAGCGCCGACACAGGGGTCGGGCCTTCCATCGCGTCGGGCAACCAAGTGTGCAGGAACAGCTGCGCTGATTTACCCATCGCGCCAACGAACAGCAGGAACGCCAGAAGGTTGGCCGCGTTCCAGTCGCGCCAGAGGAAGTGAAGCTCGGTCTCGGCCAGCGCGGGAGCTGCGGCAAAGATGTCGTCCAGCATCAAGGAGTCGGTCAGATAATACAGACCAAAGAGCCCCAACAAGAAGCCGAAATCACCGACACGGTTGACCACGAAGGCCTTGATCGCGGCCGCGTTCGCCGACGGTTTCTTGTAGTAAAAACCGATCAGCAGATACGACGCGACACCCACGCCTTCCCAGCCGAAGAACATCTGCAACAGGTTGTCGGCTGTGACCAGCATCAACATCGCGAAGGTGAAAAAGCTGAGATAGGCGAAGAAACGAGGGCGATAGCTTTCGCCCTTAAACTGTGGATCGTCAGCCATGTAGCCCATCGAATACAGGTGAACCAGCGACGACACCGTGGTCACAACGATCAGCATGATCGCGGTCAGGCGGTCCAGTCGGATCGACCAGTCAACAGACAGCGTGCCAGACTGCACCCAATCCATAATGTGGATGTGTTGGGTTTCCGACCCAAGGCTCAAGAACGTTGCCCAAGACAGAAGCGCGGACAGGAACAAAAGCGCGGTGGTCAAAACCTGCGCGCCCTTGTCGCCAATGACCCGATGGCCAAAGCCCGCGATCAGCGCTGCGATCAGGGGGGCAAAGAGGATGATTTGTACCATTTGCCGTTAGCCTTTCATCACGTTGACATCTTCAACCGCGATGGTGCCGCGGTTTCGGAAGAAGCTGACAAGGATCGCCAGACCGATGGACGCCTCGGCGGCCGCAACGGTTAGCACGAACAGGGTGAAAACCTGCCCGACCAGATCGCCAAGAAAGCTTGAGAAGGCAACGAGGTTGATATTCACCGCCAGCAGCATCAATTCGATCGACATCAACAAAATGATGACGTTCTTGCGGTTCAGGAACAGCCCGAAAATGCCGATGACGAACAAAGCCGCCGCCACCGCGAGATAATGTTCAAGTCCAACCATGTGCTTGCGTCCCTTCGTTCCGGGCTTGGCTGCCGGTGCAGCCTGCCCAAGTCTTGTTATTCGTATTCATCAAAGCCCCTGCCCCGGTTTCACGTCGATGATCTTCATCGCCTCGGCCGGGTCGCGGTGCATCTGGGCAATCACGTTCTGGCGTTTGATATTGGTGCGGTGGCGCAGCGTCAGGACGATTGCGCCGATCATGGCGACCAACAGGATCAAACCGGCCAGCTGAAACAGCAGGATGTAGTCGGTGTAAAGGATCATCCCCAGCGCCTGCGTGTTATGCGCGACATCAAGCGCCGGCGTCACAGCGCCGCGCGCCGCCTCGGCACCATCCGAAAACTGCCAGACGCCGAAAATCGTGCCCAGTTCCATCAACAAGATCACACCAATCAGCAGCGCCAGCGGCAGCGACTTGGCCATTTCAGCCTTCAGTGCCGCGAAATCCACATCCAGCATCATCACGACGAACAGGAACAGAACCGCAACCGCGCCCACATAGACGATCATCAGAAGCATCGCCACGAACTCGGCGCCCAGTAGAACGAACAGCCCGGTTGCGCCAACGAAGGCGGTGATCAGCCACAGGACCGAATGCACGGGGTTGCGTGCCATCACGGTGAAAAACCCACCCACGACCGTCGTCATGGCAAAGAGGTAAAATGCGTAATCGGCAACGCTCATGCGTCCCCCTCCTCGTTGTCGGCAAACACGGCTTGCGCCAGTTCCAATGCGCGGGTCATGGCAGGAAGGCCGCCCAGCATCGACATTTGATAGATCACCTCGGCGATCTCTTTCTCGGTCGCGCCCGCTTCCAAAGCGTGGCGCACGGTCATCTTGATCTGCGCGTCCGCTTGCGCGCCAAGAACGGTCAGACCCGCCAGCGTGATCAGCATCCGCGTTTTCGCGTCCAGCCCGTCCTTGTTGAAGGCGTTGCCAAACATCATGTCCATCATGTCTTTCGGCATGGTCGGCATCATCTTGTCAAAGCCCTGCGGCTTGAACGTCTCCAAGGCGGGGTTGAAATTGCGGAGCATTTCCTGCCCCTGCTCCATCATCTGCGCATATAGTTTGGAGAAATCGTCCATGGCTTTTTCCTTCGCGATACTTTGCAATGCTTAGCGATACGGCGCATCAAGTTCGATATTGCGGGCAATCTCGGCTTCCCAGCGTTCGCCGTTCTCAAGCAGTTTCGCCTTGTCGTAAAACAGTTCCTCGCGCGTTTCGGTCGCAAACTCGAAATTCGGACCTTCGACAATCGCGTCCACCGGGCAGGCTTCCTGACAGAAGCCGCAATAGATGCACTTGGTCATGTCGATGTCATAACGCGTGGTGCGGCGCGACCCGTCATCGCGGGGTTCCGCATCAATGGTGATCGCCTGCGCCGGGCAGATCGCTTCGCACAGTTTACAGGCGATGCAACGCTCTTCCCCGTTGGGATAGCGGCGCAGCGCGTGTTCACCGCGGAAGCGCGGGCTCAGCAGGCCTTTTTCATGCGGATAGTTCAGCGTCGCCTTGGGCGAGAAGAAATATTTCAACCCCAGTCCGAACCCCTTCACGAAGTCCGCTAGCAGGAAGTATTTCGTTGCGCGTACGTAGTCGAATGCCATCCGATCAGCCCCCTACAGTCCAGCGGGCGTAAGTGCCCCAGAATGCCCCGTATTGGGCGAAGAATGCGACCAGAACAACCCAGCCAAGCGACAAAGGCAGGAAGACTTTCCAACCGATGCGCATGAGTTGGTCATAGCGGTAGCGCGGCGTGATGGCTTTCACCATCGAGAACACGAAGAAGAAGAAGAAAATCTTTGCAAACAGCCACAGGATGCCGTCCGGCAATGCCTCGACCGGCGACAGCCAGCCGCCGAAGAACAAGATCGAGATCAGCGTGCACATCAGCACGATGGCCACATATTCTCCGATCATGAACAGAAGGAACGGGGTCGAGGAATATTCGACCTGATAGCCCGCCACCAGTTCGCTTTCAGCTTCCGGCAAGTCGAACGGTGGGCGGTTTGTTTCCGCAAGTGCAGAAATCAGGAACAGGAAGACCATCGGGAAGTGCGGCAGCCAATACCAGCTCAAGAGCCCCTTGCCGTCTTGCGCCATCACGATATCACCGAAGTTCATCGAGCCTGTGGTGATGATCACACCGATGATGATCAGGCCAAGCGACACCTCGTAAGAAATCATCTGCGCGGCCGACCGAAGCGACCCAAGGAACGGGTATTTCGAGTTCGACGCCCAGCCGCCCATGATCACGCCATAGACCTCAAGCGACGAGATCGCGAAGACGAACAGGATCGCCACGTTAATATCGGCCAAAACCCAGCCATCATTGAACGGGATCACCGCCCAGGCCAACATCGCCAGAACGAAGCTTGTCATCGGGGCCAGGAAGAAGACAAAGCGATCCGCCCCGGACGGCACCACGATTTCCTTCAGCACGTATTTGATGAAGTCCGCAAAGGACTGCAAAACGCCGAACGCGCCGACCACGTTGGGCCCTTTGCGCATCTGCACCGCTGCCCAGACCTTGCGGTCGAAATACAGCAGGAAGGCCAGCGCGACCAGAAGCGGGACCACGATCAGCAGACACTGACCAAGGATCAAAAGGGCGATGCCCAGATTTGTTGTCGTGAAGAATTCAATCATTTCTCTTCATGCCCTCAGACCGTCGGTATTCCGTTTTCGCTTGCAGAAACATTAGGATAGACAGGCACACCGGTTGCGCCTGTATGCAGGCCCGTCCGCGCGTTTGCGTCTTATGTTCGTTTAAATACATCCCTGTTCCGCTCTCTGTCTTACTCTGCAGCCAGTTTCGACGAAGCACGCGCGCGTGCCTGTGACGAAAGCTCTGCCATCACCTCTGACGCCCGTGCTATCGGGTTGGTCATATAAAAATCACCGATCGCGTAACGGAAGCTGGCAGCCCCCATCTTGTCGACCGGCAGCGGTTGCCATTCATTCGCAGCCACCTGATCGACGCCACCCAGAACCGGTGCGGCCTCAACCATCGCCCGGCGCAGGCCCGCCAGGCTGTCCCACGGCAAGGTCGCGTCCAGTTCAGCAGACAGAGCGCGCAGGATGGCCCAGTTTTCCTTGGCCTCGCCCGGTGCGAAATTCGCCCGCAGCGCCAATTGAGGACGCCCTTCGGTGTTCACAAACAGCCCGCCTTCTTCGGTATAGGCCGCACCCGGCAAGATCACGTCGGCACGCATCGCACCACGGTCGCCGTGGCTGCCCTGATAGATCACGAAGGGGCCAGCATCGATGTCAATCTCATCGGCACCCATGTTGTAAATCACGTCCGCGCCCATCGTGGCGGCGTCTATGCCACCTTTGGTGACGGCGCCAACATCCATCGCGCCAACACGGCCCGCGGCGGTGTGCAGGATCATCAGCTTCGATCCGGTGTCCTCGGCCAGCTTCATCGCGTTGGACAGAACCGCCAGACCATCGGCTTCGCGCACAGCACCCATGCCCACGATCACCACTGACGGTGCGTCTTTCACCGCGCCGTAGTCTTTGCCCACGATGCTTTCCAGCGCAGCGCGGTCATTGCCGACATGCGCATAATCATAAGTCAGATCAACGGCTTCGCCGACCAGACCGACTTGAGCGCCCTTGAGCCACGCCTTGCGAATGCGCGCATTCAGAACCGGCGATTCAACGCGCGGGTTGGTGCCGATCAACTGGATGAATTTCGCGTTGTCGATATCTTCAATCGACGCCGTGCCGACATAGCCCGAACGATTGCCGATGGGCAAACGCGCGTTGTCGGTGCGGCACTCGACATTGCCGCCCAGCCCTTCGATCAGGGTTTTCAGGCTGAACGCGGTTTCGGTCGAGGCCAGATCACCGACCAGACCCGCAACCTTCTTGGCGCCCTTCATGGCGTCAGCGGCCTTGGTCAGCGCCTCGGCCCAGGTGGCTTTGCGCAGTTTGCCGTCTTCGCGAATGTAGGGCACGTCCAGACGCTGGCGGCGCAAACCGTCCCAGATGAAGCGGGTCTTGTCGGAAATCCACTCCTCGTTCACGCCATCATGGTTGCGCGGCAGAACGCGCATGACTTCGCGGCCCTTAGTGTCGACCCGGATGTTTGATCCAAGCGCGTCCATCACGTCGATGGTTTCGGTCTTGGTCAGTTCCCAAGGACGGGCGGTGAACGCGTAGGGTTTCGAGGTCAGCGCGCCAACCGGACACAGGTCAATGATGTTGCCCTGAAGGTTGCTGTCCAGCGTTTGGTTCAGATAGCTGACAATCTCGGCATCTTCGCCGCGACCGGTCTGGCCCATCTGGGCGATACCGGCGACTTCCGTGGTGAAGCGCACGCAGCGGGTGCAGCTGATGCAGCGCGTCATCGCGGTGCCGATCAGCGGACCCAAATCAATATCGTCCACGGCACGTTTCTGTTCCTTGAACCGCGAGCCGGACAGACCATAAGCCATTGCCTGATCCTGCAAATCACACTCGCCGCCCTGATCGCATATCGGGCAATCCAGCGGGTGGTTGATCAGCATGAACTCCATCACGCCTTCACGGGCCTTCTTGACCATGGGCGAGTTGGTTTTAACCACAGGCGGCTGTCCTTCGGGACCGGGGCGCAAATCGCGCACCTGCATGGCGCAGGAGGCCGCGGGCTTGGGCGGACCGCCCACGACTTCGACCAAACACATGCGGCAGTTGCCAGCAATCGACAGGCGTTCGTGATAGCAGAAACGCGGCACTTCGATCCCGGCCACTTCGCAGGCCTGGATCAGCGTCATCGCGCCATCAACTTCAACTTCCATGTCGTCAATGACGATCTTTTTCAAGTCGCTCATCACGGTCCCTTTTTCAATTCGCAAGCCGGGGTGTTCCCCGTGCCCGCACGTGTCTGCCCCTAGCGTTCGTAAAGCAACGAACCAGCGAAGGAGCCCTTTTCAATCTCGGCGCGGCCAACCGCGCAATAGCTTTCCTCGTCGCCCGCATTCACACCACGCTTGGCCAAGATCGGCTCGGCAATCGCGCGGAACCGGTCCTGCTCGGATTTGCTGTCGACATAGGCCATCACCTCTTTCGACGTGAAACCCAGTGCCATCGCATGTTTGCGCAGTGAAAACGCCTTGTTCAAAAGGCGCAGCTTGCGCAGGTGCAAGGACGAGCAGTTTTCGTCAACCAGATAGGCAATCGACGCGCCCAGCAATTCGCTGTGCATGCGGTCGTCGTCACGCAGCGGTGCATAGTCCTGGGCCGAGGCCATGCTCGTCGTGGCGGTGGCGGCCATAACCGACGCAAGGGCGAAAATACGTAATTTCTTCATGACAGTTCTCCTTTTGTCATGAAGCACGTGGGGACGCAGGGGGCTGACATGCAATAACAACGCACCGAAACGGGCGCTTTCGCACCTGTTTTCAATATGTTGTGTTGCATTACCATTTTCATGTCTTCCCTTGCCCAAGCCGACGGATCACTCCGCCGCGATGCTGGCCTTGCCTTGTTTGTTCACTTGAATGCGGTCTTCGATTTCGTCGCGGAAGTTGCGGATCAGGCCCTGAATGGGCCATGCGGCCGCGTCACCCAAGGCGCAGATCGTGTGACCTTCCACCTGCTTGGTCACGTCCCAGAGCATGTCGATTTCCTCGACCTCAGCCTCACCGCGCATCAGACGTTCCATCACGCGCATCATCCAGCCGGTGCCTTCGCGACAAGGCGTGCACTGGCCGCAGCTTTCGTGTTTGTAGAACTTCGCCAGACGCCAGATCGCTTTGATAATGTCGGTCTGCTTATCCATTACGATCACCGCCGCGGTGCCAAGGCCCGAGCCGAGCTCTCCGCGCAGGTAGTCGAAATCCATGATCGCATCGCGCATGTTTTCACCGCGCACGCATGGCACGGACGAGCCACCGGGGATCACGGCTTTCAAATTGTCCCAACCACCGCGAATGCCGCCGCAATGCTTGTCGATCAGTTCTTCGAACGAGATCGACATCGCCTCTTCGACGACGCAGGGGTTGTTCACGTGACCCGAGATGCCAAACAGTTTGGTGCCGGAATTGTTCGGACGTCCAAAGCCCGCGAACCATTCCGGGCCACGCCGCAGGATGGTCGGTACAACGGCAATACTCTCCACGTTGTTCACGGTTGTCGGGCAACCATAAAGACCCGCGCCCGCCGGGAAGGGCGGCTTCATGCGTGGCATGCCCTTCTTGCCCTCCAGGCTTTCCAGCAGAGCGGTTTCTTCACCACAGATATAGGCGCCTGCACCGTGGTGCAGGAACAGGTCGAAATCCCAGCCGGAATTTGCCGCGTTCTTGCCCAGAAGACCGGCGTCATAACATTCGTCGATCGCAGCCTGCAGGGCTTCGCGCTCGCGGATGTATTCGCCGCGAATATAGATGTAAGACGTATTGGCGTTCATCGCGAAAGACGCGATCAGCGCGCCTTCGATCAGCGTGTGCGGATCGTGGCGCATAATCTCGCGGTCTTTACAGGTGCCCGGCTCGGATTCGTCGGCGTTAATCACCAGATAGGCCGGACGACCGTCGCTTTCCTTCGGCATGAAGGACCATTTCAGACCGGTCGGAAACCCTGCCCCACCACGACCGCGCAGGCCCGAGGCTTTCATCTGCTCGATGATCCAGTCCCGGCCCTTCTTGATGATCCCGGCGGTGCCGTCCCAGTGGCCGCGTTGCTTTGCGCCCGCAAGAGTGCGTTCGTGCATGCCGTAGAGGTTGGTAAAGATCCGGTCTTTATCCTGCAGCATTCGTTCTTATCCTTCATCCGCCCGGCGCTTGCGCCAGATCCGATACGTTACCACCAGGCCAAACAAGAACCCGGCAAGGGCCAGAAGATCCACCAACGCCATGGTCCTGTTGGACCAGTCGAGGCTTTTCCCAACCCATGTGCCACCGACCCACAGCGCACCGGTGAAGGCGATGACAAGACCTGCCAGGCGCCCTTCCCGCTGTATGCTGTTTTTTGGATCGGTGTGCATGATCTGTGTCATCCTTTAATAAACATCGCCCTTTTTGACCTTTTTCGAGAACGCGGTTTCCCCGCCCTCGGCCAAGGTCTTGGCTTGTTCCACCCAGCCGTCACGTTCGATCCGGCCTTTGAAGCTTAGGTTGTCATCAACCCACGAAATCTCGTCCGCGGTCCATTTAGCGACCTGGTCGAAATGCCAAAACCCCAGACCATTCAGCGTCTGTTCCAACTTCGGACCCACGCCCTTCAGTTGTTTCAGATCGTCGGCGCCAGATTTACGTGGCGCTTTCAGGGTGCGTGGCTTTTTCGGCTGGCCAGTCTGCGCGGGTGCTTTCGCTGCGGGCTTGCTGGCGGGCTTGGCGGCTTTCGCCGCGGGCTTCTTGGCCGCCTTCGCAGCCGGTTTCTTTGCGGTCGATGCCTTTGCTGCTGTTTTCTTCGCAGCAGGTTTCTTGTCCGCAGGTTTCTTTTTTGCAGGGGGCGTTGCAGCCTCTGCGGGCACAGGTGCGCCGTCCATCGCGGCCGCCGGAATGCTGGCCGCAGATGCAGCCACGTCATCAGATGCCGAGGCATCCGCTGCACGGGTGCTGGCGGTTGCGTTGCCACTCAGACTTGCGGCCGTCATCTCGCCCTTGGCGGGACGGGTATCGACCACTTCGCCACAAAGGAATTTCTGCAGAAGTATCGCCGCGGCGACGGCCACGATGATGCCAACGATCAGGCCGATGAAGCCAGAAATCATCAGGAAAACTGCGAAACCCAGCAGCGCGCCGATGATCCAGCACACATTCTTGCAAGTGAAAAATCCGGTATTGTTACTCATTGTCCCTATCCCTGTTGTTGATTGTGGACACACCAAGCGGGCGCACAGATGCGTTGGCATTTTCTTGCCTTTTCATACACTTATGCTCCAAACGCCCCGCCATCATACCTGTTCCTATCAGACCTCGCCCTTTTTACCCTTGCGCGAGAATGCGGTTTCACCGCCCTCGGCAAGAATTTTGGCTTGCTCTACCCATCCGTCACGCTCAATCCGGCCCTTAAAGGACAGTTGATCGTCAACCCAGGCAATTTCTTCCGCACCCCATTTGGCAATCTGGTCGAAATGCCAGAAGCCAAGGCCATTCAGGACACCTTCCAGCTTGGGGCCAACGCCCTTCAGCAGTTTCAGGTCATCCGCACCCGACTTGCGGGGGGCCTTCATGATGCGCGGTTTCTTAGTTTCTTTGCCCGCAACCGGCGCGACGGCAGGTTTTACCGGAGGTTTGGCAATTTTCTTGCTGTCGTCTGCGGGCACTTTGCGCACTGGCTTTTGCTTGTTCGCAGGCTTAGCACTTGCCGCCGGTTTCGGTGGTTGTGCCTTACCGCTGGTCGCATTCTTGCCCAGCCACGGCGTCAAAAGCGGACCTTCGCTGCCGTCGATCCGCTTCAACGTGTCGCCAAGGTCAGTGGCCAGTTGCGCGCTTGCGTTATACTGCGTCTTGCCGCTGTCATATTCTTTCAGGCTGGTCAGACCCGACAGAGGTTCAGACGCATAACGCCCGTTCTGCGGGCCCGGCACGGGCACATTGCCAGCGGCCAGATCATCCAGCAACTTGGCGAAGTTTTCGGCGGTCAGATCTTCGTAATAATCTTTGCCGATCTGCGCCATCGGCGCGTTGGTGCACGCACCAAGGCATTCGACCTCTTCCCAACTGAATCTGCCATCAGCGGAAACAACATGCGGTTTGTCGGCGATCTTTTCACGGCACACGGCAATCAGGTCTTCCGCGCCACAGATCATGCAGGACGTGGTGCCGCAAATCTGGATATTTGCCACCGATCCAACCGGTTGCAGCTGAAACATGAAGTAGAACGAGGCCACTTCCAGCACGCGGATATAGGCCATATCCAGCATGTCAGCGATATGTTCAATCGCCGGCTTGGTCAGCCAGCCTTCCTGTTCCTGCGCGCGCCACAAAAGCGGGATCACAGCCGAGGCCTGACGGCCTTCAGGATACTTACTAATCTGCCCTTCGGCCCACGCAAGGTTGGCGGGCGTGAAAGCGAAGCTTTCGGGCTGTTCATGATACAAACGGCGGAGCATTAGCGGTCGATCTCCCCAAACACGATGTCCATGGTGCCGATAATGGCGGCGACGTCGGCCAGTTGGTGGCCAACGGCCACGTGGTCCATAGATTGAAGATGCAGATATCCGGGCGCGCGGATCTTGGCGCGGTAGGGTTTGTTCGACCCGTCCGACACAAGATAGACGCCAAACTCGCCCTTGGGTGCCTCAACTGCGGCATAGACCTCGCCTGCTGGGACCTTGAAGCCTTCGGTGTAGAGTTTGAAGTGGTGAATCAGGCTTTCCATTGAGCGCTTCATGTCGCCACGTGACGGCGGCGAAAGCTTACCGCGCGCCATAACGTCGCCCTGCCCTTCAGGGGCACGCAGCTTGGCGATGGCTTGGTGAATGATCGACAGAGACTGACGCATTTCTTCCAAGCGGACCAGATAACGGTCATAGCAATCGCCGTTGGTGCCGACGGGAACCTGGAATTCAAATTCGTCGTAACATTCGTAAGGTTGCGCGCGACGCAAATCCCACGCCAGACCCGATCCACGCGCCATAATTCCGGAATATCCGTAGTTCTGGATGTCCTCTTCGGTCACAACGCCAATATCGACGTTACGCTGTTTAAAGATGCGGTTTTCAGTCAGTAGACCGCTAATGTCGTCCAGAACTTGCGGGAAGCCGTTGGCCCATGTTTCAATGTCGTCAATCAACTCGGGCGGAAGATCCTGATGCACTCCACCGGGGCGGAAATAGGCGGCGTGCATCCGCGCGCCACAGGCCCGTTCATAAAAGACCATCAGGTTTTCGCGCGCTTCCAGCCCCCAAAGAGGCGGCGTCAGCGCGCCCACATCCATGGCCTGCGTGGTCACGTTGAACACGTGGTTCATGATGCGGCCGATTTCCGAAAACAGAACCCGGATCAGAGAGCCACGGCGCGGAACCTCGACCCCGCACAGTTTTTCAATCGCCAGACACCAAGCATGTTCCTGGTTCATCGGCGCCACGTAATCCAGCCGGTCGAAATAGGGCAAGTTTTGCAGATACGTGCGGCTTTCCATCAACTTTTCGGTGCCCCGGTGCAACAGGCCGATATGCGGGTCAGCGCGTTCGACGATTTCGCCGTCCAGCTCCAACACCATGCGAAGCACGCCGTGGGCGGCCGGGTGTTGCGGGCCGAAGTTGATGTTGAAATTGCGGATCTTCTGTTCACCGGTCTGGGTGTCGTTGAAGTCCTTGGATCCGTCCATCATGCGCTCACCATCTTCTGGGTCCATTCCGTCGGAAGCTCACCCATGAACTTCTCGACAAAATTGTATTGCGGTTTCAGTGCTGCCTGCAATTGGGCGCGTTGACCCATGGGCAGCGCGGCTTTCGCACTTTGATGCACCACACGATCAAACGATGCGGGCTGGGGAGCGATCCCCAGAAACGCACACAGACGTTCGATTGCGGCGGGAGTGAAAAGCCGTTCATAAAATTCGA
Source organism: Aliiroseovarius sp. S1339 (assembly GCF_023195695.1). Classification (GTDB taxonomy): domain Bacteria; phylum Pseudomonadota; class Alphaproteobacteria; order Rhodobacterales; family Rhodobacteraceae; genus Aliiroseovarius. Next base: position 22,001 of record NZ_JALPQG010000013.1, read on the forward strand.
TATGCAGGGCGTCGCGCGGGATCGCACGGGTCAGCCGGTTTAGCGTGCGACGATAGTTCGAACGGTCGAGGATATTGTCCGCCGTGCCGTTCAGCACGCCGTCAACCTTGGCGTCCAACGCCGTCTGGCCACCAGCCCCCGCGACCATGCGGATGTTTGACCAGATCCGGTCGACCGGATCGCGCATCAGGTAAACGAAGCGAACCTTGTCTGTCAGCGCTGCCATGGCTTTCAATGACGCTTCGCGCAGCAGCCCGTAGGCCGGCGTAAAATCACCGATCAGACGGGCGTTTTCACCGCCCTCTCGCACATATCTCAGATAGGCGGCATCGTCGCGGGTCTTGCCGTCAAAAGTTGCCAGCCAGCGTTCCAGATCGGCCACCAGCTGTTTTTGCCACCGTGTCGGACGATCACTGCGGGCGCGTTCAAGGCGGGCCTGCGCCTGCTTGCGGTAAAAATCGCCGGTGCCATGCTCCAACGCGTCGAAGTAATGCAATTCCTTCACCGCCGGGAAATGACAGTCCCGGTGCCCATACAGGTAGTCGAACAGCCAGCTTGTGCCAGCTTTCGTTGCCCCAAGGCAGAATATGAAGGTTTGCCCGCTCATCTGGTTCAGCCCTTGGCCTCGTCAGATTTTTCGTCTCCGGGCAGGATGTAGTTGGCCCCTTCCCATGGCGACATGAAATCGAACTGGCGGTATTCTTGCGTCAGCGACACGGGTTCATAAACCACGCGTTTCTCAACTTCGTCATACCGCACTTCGGTATAGCCTGTGGTCGGGAAATCCTTGCGCAGCGGGTGACCTTTAAACCCATAGTCGGTCAGGATGCGGCGCAGGTCTGGGTGGCCCGAGAACAGGATGCCAAACATGTCGAACACTTCTCGTTCGAACCAACCGGCCGACGGGTGAACGTCAGTGATCGACGGCACCATGTCCGCTTCGCGCACCGCAACCTTAACGCGGATGCGCTGGTTCGTGTACATCGACAGGAAGTGGTAAACCAAATCGAAGCGTTCTTCGCGCGACGGGTAATCAACCGCCGTAATGTCCACCAACGTCGAGAATTTGCAGGCCTTATCGGCCTTCAGAAACTCGATGAAAGACGGAATGGCCGACAGCGGCACATTAACGGTCAGCTCGCCAAAGGCGATGTCCCAGTTCAGCACGCAATCGGGGCGTTTTGCTTCCAGCAGACCGCCAAGTTCTTTCAGGGCGTCACTCATCGCTTACCTCACAATCGTGCCGGTGCGGCGAATTTTGCGTTGCAGTTGCAGGATGCCATAGACCAGCGCCTCAGCAGTTGGCGGGCAACCCGGCACATAGATGTCCACGGGCACGATACGGTCACACCCACGCACCACCGAATAGGAATAATGGTAATACCCACCGCCATTTGCGCATGACCCCATCGAGATCACATAACGCGGATCCGGCATCTGGTCGTAAACCTTGCGCAGCGCCGGGGCCATCTTATTGGTCAGCGTGCCAGCCACGATCATCACGTCTGACTGACGCGGCGAGGCGCGCGGCGCAATCCCATAGCGTTCAAGGTCATAGCGCGGCATTGAGGCATGCATCATTTCAACCGCACAGCAAGCCAAACCAAAGGTCATCCAGTGCAGCGACCCGGTGCGCGCCCAGTTGATGATGTCGTCGGTGGTGGTCAACAAAAAACCCTTGTCGGCCAACTGCTCGTTCATCAGGCGCGTGCCATGTTCGCGGTCGCCTTGTGCCGTGTTGGCTCCAGTCATCACTCCCATTCGAGCGCCCCTTTTTTCCACTCATAGGCAAAGCCGATTGTCAGAACAGCCAGGAACACCATCATCGACCAGAACCCGACCAGCCCGACATCCTTGAAGGCCACGGCCCAGGGGAACAGGAATGCGATCTCGAGGTCAAAAATGATGAACAGGATCGCCACCAGATAAAACCGGACATCGAACTTCATCCGCGCGTCGTCAAAGGCGTTGAACCCGCATTCGTAAGCGCTGAGTTTTTCGGGATCAGGATTGCGCACTGCAAGCACGACGGCTGCAAGGATCAGAACAAGTCCGATAACAATGGCTAATCCAAGGAAAATGATAATGGGGAGGTATTCTTTAAGAAGGTCTTCCACGTATGGCTCCTTTAACGGTTTACCCGCCTGTCGCTAGCTATCAGCGGTTTACCTTTGCGTGTGCGCAGGGTCAACCGAGAGCCGCTCGCATTCGAGTTTGTGAATGCTTGCGTAAAACGAGTGGCGGAGCCGTCTGCATACCGTTGTTTGCAAGGGCTTCAGACACAGGTTAAGCATATCGCGCGCGCAGAATTGCGTCACCTGTTAACCAAAAAACCATCGCATTTTGCCGTCGCGCAGCAAACGAACGGCAAAACCGGCTTGGGAAAAGAGACTCACTTGCTTGAAAGCACGGCGCTAACTCCACGCCAACCGAACGCCGCACAGGACCAGAAGAACGGTCACCGGACCCCAAATTCGCCGTTCGGGTCGCGACGGGGTGGCAAGGTTTGCGACACATGTCATGACAGTCACCCCCAGCGCCGCCCAGAAGGTCCAAACAGGAAGTGTGCCAACAATTCCTGCCCGCGCTGCCATCGCCCAGCCCATCAAGCCAAGTATTGCTCCCTGCCCCACCGCCGCGAACCGCATCGGCACTGGCAACTGTCCCGGCCACCTGCCGCCATTCGCCAAGTGGCCCCATGGTGCACCTGCCGCCATGCACGCCTGAAACAGCATAACGATGGCGATCAACGCGACATAGATGTATCCGGCCCAGGTCATCGGCTCTCAGTCAGGTCAAGCATCACGCCCAGCTTGGCTTGCGCTTGTCAAAGAACGCGGCAATGCCTTCCTGCGCCTCGGCACTTTCCCAGCGCGCGACCAGACCTGCGATAGTTTCGTCGATGATCGCTTCGGTGATCGGCGGTCCAAGACGGCGGGCCAGCGCCTTGGCTTCGGCCACCGCGCCGGGGGCGACGGAAAGGTAAGGTTTCACTTCGGCCTCGACAGCGGCGTCCAGATCCTCGGGCGCGACCGCTTTCGCCAACAGGCCCAGCGTTACGGCTTCTTCCGCGTCAAAAATGCGCGCCGACATGAAGACGCGCCGCGCCATCGCCTCGCCCAGACGGGCCAGCACATAGGGGCCGATGGTGGCCGGGATCAGGCCCAGCCGCGTTTCGGTCAGACCGAATTTCGCGCCGGTGACACCGATGGAGACATCGGACACCGAGGCCATGCCGACCCCGCCACCAAACGCCTGCCCTTGCACGCGGGCAATCAGAGGTTTCGGCATTTCATTCAGCGCGTTCAGCATCATAGCGAGCTTCTTGGCCTCAATCCCCCGTGTTTCCGGGTCGGCTGCCATCTGGTCCTGCATCCAGCGCAGATCGCCCCCCGCGCAGAAACTCTTGCCCGCGCCGGTCAGGACCACCACACGCACCGCTTCATCTGCGCCCAGCGCGTGGGCGGCGTCAGTCAGTTCCTCGATCATCTTGGCGCTGAGCGCATTGTGCTTGTCCGCACGGTCCAGAAGCAATGTCGCCACGCCACGCTCGTCAGCACGAATGGAAATCGTCTCGTAACCCATGATCAGTCCCCTGCCCGCATTTGCCGCGCCATCCGGGCAGCCTTTTCAAGAATGTCCCGGTCCAACCCGGTCGAATAGCCCAGCGCCGTGACGCGGTCATGCACCGCCTCGGTCGCCACGTTACCTTGAGCTCCCGGCGCATAGGGGCAACCGCCAAGGCCACCCACCGCAGCGTCAAACACGCGCAGACCCTTTTTCAACGACGCCTCGATATGGTCGCAAGCCCGGCCCGCCGTGTCGTGGTAATGGCCCGCGAACATATCTGGACCCGCCACGCTCAGCACCGCATCCAGCATCGCGTCGATGCTTGCGGGTGTCGCCTGCCCGATCGTGTCGCCCAGCGAGATTTCATAACATCCCATGGCGATCAGCTGCTCGGCCACCCATGCCACCTTGTCGGGCGGGGTCGGCCCGTCGAACGGGCAGTCGGTCACGCACGAGATATAGCCCCGCATCATGATCCCCGCCGCGCGCGCCGCGTCGGCCACGGGTTGGAACCGTTGAAGGCTTTCAGCGATGGTGCAGTTGATATTGGCCTTGGAGAACCCCTCAGACGCCGAGCCGAATATCGCGATCTCGTCCGCCCCGGCTGCCACCGCGCCTTCGAACCCGCGCAGGTTCGGGGTCAGCGCCGCATAGGACACATCCTTGGCCCGCGTGATCCCTGCCAGCACTTCGGCACTGTCCGCCATTTGCGGCACCCATTTGGGGCTGACGAAGCTCGCGACCTCGATCCGTTTGAAACCCGCACCGGACAGAAGATCAACCAGCGCGATCTTGTCCTCGGTCGGGATCTGGCGTTTCTCGTTTTGCAGCCCGTCGCGCGGGCCGACCTCGAATATTTCGACATAGTCAGACATCGGGCACCTCATAGAAGTCTTGGGCATAGAAGTTTTGCGGCCCTTCGATCTGCGCCGCCGCCTGCCAGCCGGGGCGCGCCTTCACCCGGTCGATATAGGCGCGCAGGTTCGGAAAATCGTCCAGATGCACGAAGAACGGCACCGCAAAGAGGTTGAAGCCCAACATCACATCCGCGCCCGAAAAGCCCGACGCGAGCAACCAGTCCTGCGCGCCCAATCGCCGCTCTAACGGGGCAAGCGTCTTTTCCAGCCGCTTGGTGTCCAGCTTGATCAGCAAGGGCGAACGTGCCGCCGGGTCCCGCAGAAACACCTGCGCCAGATTGAGGTTGGCGATCAACGCCGCCTGCGTTTCAGCGAAATGCAGGAATTCCAGATAGCGGGGGCGTTCCGGATGACCCGGTGCGCGGCCCAGCCCGGCCTCGGGTCGTGTTTCGCAGAGGTATTCGACGATCGCGCCGCTTTCAAACAACACCTGCCCGTCGATTTCCAGCGCGGGCACACGGCCTGCGGGACTGATCGCCAGAAAGTCCGGGTGGCGCAGCGACCCATCGGTGATCGAATAGCATTCGATCGTCGAGCGCAGGCCCAATTCTTCCAACAGCCACAACACCCGGAAGGAGCGCGACCACGGCACATGATGCAGCTTGATCATGCGGCGGCCTCCTCCTCTTCTTCCTCAAGCCGCACAAGTGGCGCGCCCGCTTCGACCTGATCGCCATCGGCAACCAGCACCTCGGCCACGACACCATCGCGCGCGGCGGTCAGGCTGTGTTCCATTTTCATGGCTTCCAGAATGGCCAACCGGTCGCCTTGCTTGACCACCTGCCCTGCTTTGGCAAAGACGGCTTTCACAAGACCCGGCATCGGTGCTTCGACCACACCGGCCCCTGCACCCGCGCCCGCGTCTTGGTCCAACGGATCAACGACGTGGAATTCCAGCCCGGATTGCGCAAAGACGGTCACGACATTGCCCGCCATTGCGACGCGCGGCCCGCGGTCGCCGCCCATCTTCCATTGGCCATTGAGGCACGTGGCCTCGATGCTGTCTTCCCCAACGGTGATCACATGACGGTCAGCACCATAAGAGGTCACAACAACCTCATATGTATCTTCGGCATGGGTCAGTGTCACAAAGTGGTTCAATCCACCCCAGAGCGTAAAGCCCGACCCTTCGCGCTTTAGCAAATCCAGTGCACACAGCGCGGCTGCCCCCACATCAGCCATGCTTGGGCCGGGGTCGGCGGTCAGCGCCTCTAGATCGCGTTCGATCAGTCCGGTATCCACATCGCCTGCCGCAAAGCCCTCGTGTCGGGTCAACGCCCCGAGAAAGGCGAGGTTCGTGACGGAACCCGCCACCTCGGTATGGGTCAGCGCCGACGACAATTGCCGCAGAGCCGCCGCACGTGATCCTGCATGCACGGTGATCTTGGCGATCATCGGGTCATAGAACGGGCTGATCGTGTCGCCCGCCCGCACGCCAGTATCGGCCCGCGCGCCTTCGGGGAATTTCAGATGGGTCAGCGTGCCGGTGGCGGGCAGGAAACCCTTCGGCACGTCCTCGGCATAGAGCCGCGCTTCAAAGGAATGGCCGTTGATGGACAGTTCGTCCTGCTGCTTCGGCAGCCCCTCGCCTGAGGCCACGCGCAATTGCCATTCGACCAGATCGACGCCGGTGATGGCTTCGGTCACGGGATGTTCCACTTGCAGGCGTGTGTTCATTTCCATGAACCAGAACCCGTCGGTGCGCAGGCCGTTTGCGCCGTCGACGATGAATTCCACCGTGCCTGCGCCCTTGTAGCCGATGGCTTCGGCTGCGCGCACGCCCGCCTGCCCCATCGCCTCGCGGACCTCTTCGGTCATGCCCGGCGCAGGGGCTTCCTCGATCACCTTCTGGTGGCGACGTTGCAGCGAGCAGTCGCGTTCGAACAGGTGCACCGCTTGGGTGCCGTCGCCAAACACCTGAACCTCGATATGGCGCGGGGAGAGAATATATTTCTCGACCAACACATCCGCGTTGCCAAAGGCGGTCTTCGCCTCGCCCTGCGCGCTGGCCAAAGCATCCGCAAAGTCCTTGGGATCATCAACCCGGCGCATCCCCTTGCCACCACCGCCTGCCACGGCCTTGATCAACACGGGATAGCCCATCTTGTCAGCCTCTGACGCCAGCAGCGCGGGGTCTTGGTCTGCACCGTGATAGCCGGGCACGACGGGCACGCCAGCCTCGACCATCAGTTTCTTGGCGGCATCTTTCAGACCCATCTTGCGGATCGCGTCTGACGACGGACCGATAAAGACCAACCCGGCCTTTTCAACCGCATCCACGAAATCGGGGTTTTCCGACAGGAACCCATAACCCGGATGGATCGCCTGCGCGCCGGTATCAAGTGCTGCCTGAATGATGACATCACCCTTCAGGTAAGACTGCGCGGGTTGCGACGGGCCGATATGCACGGCTTCGTCCGCCATTTTCACATGGCGCGCGGCCGCGTCGGCGTCGGAATAAACCGCCACCGTGGTCACACCCAGCTTGCGGGCGGTGTCGATCACGCGGCAGGCAATTTCGCCCCGGTTGGCAATCAGGATTTTCGTGAACATCAAGGTTCCTCCTTCGGGTGGGGTCGCAATGCGCCCCGGAATTTCAACTCGCCCCTCAATCCGGAGCGTCAAAAAAGTCAGCCGCCCAAGCGGTCACACCAATTGATCCGCGCGCCAGCAGTATAGGCGACCGCCAATCCTTCGCGGATCAGCGTCTTGCCAACATCTTGTCCGTCCGCTGACAACCGCACCAACTCGCGCCCATATTTGTCGTGGCCTTCGTGGCGCAGCGTAAGGTCCGCACTTTCAACAATCTCACGCAAGCGGCGCGTGGCCTTGTCGCCCAGTGCCTTCTCAGCAGCGCACCCGGCATCTTTCGTCTCGGGCGTGTCAAACCCCACCAGCCGGGCAGTGTGCGTGCGGTCGGAGCATTTCAGCTCTACCGTATCCCCGTCATAGACAAAGCCGACCACACAGCCCGCAATCCCACTTTTGCGCGGCACGGGCGCAATCTGCTCGGCCAGCGAATAGAGGATCAACAGCGTCAGTCCGCAGTATATGACGAGGTTCGTGTCCAAGGCTTACATCCGGAACACGCCGAATTTCGTCGGCTCGATCGGGGCATTCAGCGCCGCCAGCAGCGACAGATACAGCACCTCGCGCGATTTACGCGGGTCGATCACGCCGTCATCCCACATCCGCGCCGAAGCATAGAGGGGATGGGACTGTTCCTCGAACATATCAATGGTGGGTTGTTTGAAGGCGGCTTCTTCTTCCGCCGACCATTCACCGCCCTGACGCTCAATGGCGTCGCGCTTTACGGTGGCCAACACGCCCGCCGCCTGTTCGCCCCCCATCACGGAAATCCGCGAGTTGGGCCAGGACCACATGAAACGCGGCTGGTAGGCGCGCCCGGCCATGCCGTAGTTGCCAGCCCCGTAAGAGCCGCCCACAACCATCGTCACCTTCGGCACGTTCGTCGTTGCCACAGCCGTCACCATCTTGGCGCCGTGGCGCGCGATACCTTCATTCTCATATTTACGACCCACCATGAACCCGGTGATATTTTGCAGGAAAACCAAGGGTATATTGCGCTGGCTGCACAGTTCCACGAAATGCGCCCCCTTCTGGGCGGCTTCCGAGAAAATCACGCCATTGTTGGCGATGATCCCGATGGGGCAGCCTTTCAGATGGGCAAATCCTGTGACCAGAGTGTCGCCAAAGCGCGGTTTGAATTCATCGAAGCGCGAGCCATCGACGATGCGCATGATCACTTCGCGAATGTCGTAAGGCGTCTTGAGGTCGGCAGGCACAACGCCCAGCAACTCCTCCGGATCATAGGCCGGTTCTTCCGATACCTGCCATTTCACCGTCATCGGCTTGGTGCGATTCAGGCTTTCCACCGCGCGCCGCGCCAAGGCCAGCGCATGGGCGTCATCCTCGGCCAGATAATCGGCGACACCAGACAAGCGGGTATGAACATCGCCGCCGCCCAGATCTTCGGCTGTGACGACCTCACCCGTTGCGGCCTTCACCAAAGGGGGCCCAGCAAGGAAGATTGTCCCCTGCTCTTTCACGATGATCGTCACGTCCGACATGGCAGGCACATAAGCGCCCCCGGCGGTGCACGACCCCATCACCACAGCGATTTGCGGGATGCCCTTGGAGGACATCCGCGCTTGGTTGTAGAAAATCCGGCCAAAGTGATCGCGGTCGGGGAACACCTCGTCCTGATTGGGCAGGTTGGCGCCACCACTATCGACCAGATAGATGCAGGGCAGATTGCATTCCTCGGCAATCTCTTGCGCGCGCAGGTGCTTCTTCACGGTCATCGGATAATAGGTGCCGCCTTTGACGGTGGCGTCGTTGCAGACCACCATCACCTCTTGCCCGTGCACCTGACCAATGCCCGCGATGACACCGGCACAGGGCGCAGCCCCGTCATACATGTCATGCGCCGCCGTCGCGCCGACCTCGAGGAACGGCGATCCGGGATCGAGCAGGTTCGACACCCGGTCGCGCGGCAGCATCTTGCCGCGGCTCAGGTGCCGTTCGCGCGATTTCTGCCCGCCACCCATCACGGCGGCCTCGGCAGCGTCAGCCACAACTTGAAGCGCCTCAAGATGGCCCTCGCGGTTGGCTTTGTACGCCTCGGAACCGGGCGTGGCTTGGGAATTCAGTTTCATCTCAGCATCCTTCGTGGTTGCAGATTGTATCGCCGTAGCCGTTCAAATCGGCCTCCAGCGCAAGCGACTGGCGGGCGGTCTGATGCAGCATGCAGGCGACAGACGCAGGGCCTCCGCCTGTGCCACCACCCCATTTCGACCGTTCATAGTCGCACGACGCATCGCGGAAGGTGATCCAAGCGCGTTGCATGTCCAGAAGCGCGGGGGCTTGTTTGGGGGCCGCTGACCCAAGCGTTGCCATTTCTTCATCTTCGGCCCTCAACCGGGTCATCAAAAGCCCATAGGCGCGGTTCAGGCGGCGATCCCAGTCCTCGTATTCCAGCCCAAGACAGGACGACATGCCAACCGTGCTTGACCCGCCTTCGGTTGCTTCCATGCAATAATTGGCCGCCGATCCAACGCAGCGCATCGGGTCGCCATCGTCCCCCATGGCGGACAGGCAGTCCGTTGTGGGATGAAAACTATAGGTCATGTCTTGGGCTGTGGCCGGAGAGGCCAAAGCCACAAGCGCAGCAAGGATAAACCCCCGGATGCCCATCACATCTTGCCCATCAGTTCGCGCCCGATCAGCATCCGGCGGATTTCCGAGGTGCCCGCGCCGATCTCCATCAGCTTGGCGTCGCGGAACATGCGGCTGACGGGGGTTTCGTTCATATAGCCCGACCCGCCCATCGCCTGCACCGCTTGGTGGGCCTGCTTCATCGCCTCCTCAGACGCATAAAGCACACAGGCCGCCGCGTCCTGACGGGTCACCTGACCGCGATCACAGGCCTTTGCGACCTCGTAAACATAGGCACGGGCCGAGTTCATCGCGGTATACATATCCGCGATCTTGGCCTGCATCAGCTGGAAGTCCCCGATGGGGCGACCAAACTGCTTGCGCTCTTTCATGTAAGGCATGATTTCATCCATGCAGGCGGCCATGATGCCGGTGCCGATGCCCGACAGAACGACGCGTTCATAGTCGAGCCCCGACATCAGCACGTTCACGCCTTTGCCTTCTTCGCCCAGCACATTTTCGAACGGCACTTCGACATCTTCAAAGATCAACTCGGCGGTGTTCGACCCGCGCATCCCCAGCTTGTCGAAATGGGGCGAGGTGCTGAAGCCCTTCATATCCTTTTCGATGATGAAGGTGGTGATGCCCTTGGGGCCAGCGTCCGGGTCGGTTTTAGCATAGACGACCAAAGTGTCTGCGTCCGGGCCATTGGTGATCCAGAACTTGGTGCCGTTCAGCACATAGTAACCATTGCGCTTCTCGGCGCGTAGTTTCATCGAGACGACGTCCGACCCCGCACCCGCCTCGGACATGGCCAAGGCGCCCACATGCTCGCCCGAAATCAGCTTGGGCAGGTATTTCTGTTTCTGTTCTTCGGTCGCATTGCGGCGGATCTGGTTCACACACAGGTTCGAATGCGCCCCATAGCTCAGCGAGACCGAGGCCGAGGCCCGCGCGATCTCTTCCACGATCACCACATGCGCCAGATAGGTCATGCCGGCACCGCCGTATTCTTCGGGCGTGGTCACACCCAACAGGCCCAGCTCGCCGAATTCTTTCCACAGCTCGTTGGGAAATTCGTTCTTCTGGTCCACCTCACCGGCGATCGGCTTGATCCGGTCTTGTGCAAAGCGGTGCACCATCTCGCGCATTGCATTGACGTCTTCGCCCAGGTCGAAATTCATGGAGTGATTGAACATGTGCTGCCCCTCTTGGTGGTCAGGTTTATTGAACGCTTGTTCAGTTATGCGCGCAAGCGACGATTCGGGTCAATACGCAAGCAATTGCACGCAGCGTCACAAAGGGTCTCAGTCGCCGATGTCAGGCCCCGGATTGGAAGCGCGTCGACACCTCATCACGGATAATCCGGCCAATCATGGCACAGTCTTCAAGGCTGAACGTCAGCGGCAGGCGCAGATCCAACACGGCTTTCAGAACGCGGTCGGTCTGCGGCAATTTCGGCGACTGGGCATAGCGCCAACTGTCATAACGGCTGGTGAAGCCGGTCGGCTCGGCCCCGCCGAACCATTTCAGTTCGACCCCACGGTCTGCGCTTTTTTTCATGACCTGCTGCACATCAGCCTCGGCCCAATCCAACAGCAGGAATTGAAACGAGGACATGACGTAGGCTTCCACCTCGGGGCGATTGATCAGTGTCAGGCCGGGCGTGTTTCGCAGCCCCTCCTCGACGACACGATAGCGCGCGTTCCACGCCCCACACTGCTCATCCAATTTCGCCAGTTGCGGGCGCAAGATCGCCGCGCGCAAATTGTCCATCCGGCCCGAGATGTTGGGCGTCACGTATTTTATTCGCTCGAAAGCTTCGGGTGGTGGCCCTGCCAGGTGCCGCTCATATAACATATAGCTGCCCGACAGCACGATCGCCCGCGCCATCAGGTCGGGATCGTCCGAGATCAGAAGCCCGCCCTCACCCGAATTCGCGTGCTTATAGGTCTGGGTCGAGTAGGCCGCCATGACGCCATGACGCCCCGACAAGGTGCCATTCCAGCGCGCGCCCATCGTGTGGGCGCAATCTTCGATCACCGTCACACCAGCCGCATTCGTGATTTCCATCAGCCAGTCCATGTCACAGATATGTCCGCGCATATGGCTGAGCAGCAAAACCTTCGGCGCATCCGGGGCCGCGACCTTGGCCGCCAGATCGTCCAGATCAATGGTCAGCGCCTCGGTCACCTCGACGAAGACGGGCACGCCGCCGACTGAGGCAATGGCACCGGGCACAGGGGCCAGCGTAAAGGCATTGGTCAGCACCCGATCGCCCGGCCCTACCCCAATCGCGCGCAGGGCGGTCGCAATGGCATACCCGCCTGACGCCACCGCCAGCGCGTATTTCGACCCCATCAGGGCGGCGAATTCCTGCTCCAACAAGGCTGTGTGGGACGTCTCGCCCTCGGCCACATTGTAGCGGTGCAAGCGCCCGTGGCGCAGCACCTCCATTGCCGCGGCAATCCCGTCCTCGGGAATCGGTTCTTGCTGGGTGAAGTTGCCAGTGAATCGCTCTGTCATGTGGTGAGCCTGCGCAGGAAGCCGCTCGGCGTCAATGGATCAACCGATCAGACGCGCAACCACTGCATCCAGATCATCAAAATGATCCAGCATGGCCTCGGGTGCCAGCCGCGCAACACCCGGCCCTTCGGGGCCAAAGCCCACAAGGATGCACGGCACACCCGCAGCTCGCGCTGTCAGGCGGTCCGTTTCGGTGTCACCGACCAAGAGCGCCCGCGTCGGATCGCCACCCGCCCCATGCGCCGCCGCAACAAAAGGGGCAGGGTCCGGCTTGCGGGTCGGCAATGTATCCGCCCCGATCAGCGAGGTGAAACGATCCAGAATGCCAAGGCGGGACAGCAACAGCCGTGCCAGCCCCTCGGACTTGTTGGTGCAAATCCCTACCGCATAGTCGCTCGCATGTAGACGGGCGACCGCGTCCATGGCACCGGGATACAGGTGTGTGTGGCGATCAATGTCGGCTTCATAGGCATCCAGTAGGTTCGGGAACTCGCGATTCACATCGGCCTCGTCCACGTCGCCGCCGTTCAGACGTGAAAATCCTAGGCGCAACATCGCCCGCGCGCCATGAAAGGCAGTCAGCTGGTCTTGCGATGGGTCCAGAACCTCGCCATGCCCCAGCGAGATAAAACACGCATTCGCCGCCGCGATCAGATCGCCGGACGTATCCGCCAAAGTACCATCCAGATCGAAGATCACCGTGCGGCGCCCCGGCGTTGCTGTATCGGTCATTCTACCCCCTGCTTTGGAATTTCCACGCAAAGCCTGTAACCTCGCGTAAGGTTAATTGAACAGCTTTCGCTTGCGAGCCGCGCCCCAAGAGGTAAAACGGGCGAAAAGAAATTGAAAGAGCAGATAGATATGGCGACCGCCCTGATTGTCCTTGCCGCTGGCATGGGAACACGGATGAATTCAGACCTGCCCAAAGTGATGCATGAAATTGCGGGCGCTCCGCTGTTTGCGCATGCGCTGGCGTCGGGGTCTGCCTTGGCACCCGAACGCGCGGTGCTGGTCGTGGGGCACGGCGCCGACATGGTCGAGGCCGCCGCCAAAGATCTGGACCCCGACATCAACATCGCGGTGCAGGAAGACCAACTGGGCACAGGCCATGCAGTTGCGCAAGCCCGCGCCGCATTAGACGGGTTCGAAGGAGACGCCATCGTCCTATACGGCGATACGCCGTTCATTCGCCCCGAAACGCTGGACGCGATGACCGCTGCCCGGGCGGCTGGGTCGGACGTCGTGGTGCTGGGTTTTGAGGCTGCCGATCCGGGTCGCTATGGTCGGTTGATCGTCAAAGACGGTGCGCTGAATCGGATCGTTGAATTCAAGGATGCATCAGATGAAGAACGCGCCGTAACACTCTGCAATAGTGGTGTTATCGCAGCAAATTCTGATGTGCTTTTCGATTTGATAGACGCGGTCGGAAACAACAACGCATCCGGTGAATACTATCTGACAGACATCGTTGAAGTCGCCCGTACAAAAGGCCTAACCGCCTCGGTTGTAACCTGCGACGAAGCCGAAACACTGGGTATCAATTCCCGCGCCGAACTGGCCGCCGCCGAACAGGTATTCCAGACCCGCGCCCGCGACGCCGCACTCGAAGATGGCGTCACCCTTATCGCCCGCGACACGGTCTACTTCGCCCATGACACCGTCATCGGGCGCGACACGGTGGTGGAACCCAACGTGGTGTTCGGCCCCGGCGTGACCGTTGAAAGCGGCGCGTTGATCCGCGCGTTTTCACATCTGGAAGGCTGCCACGTCTCGCGTGGCGGTGTGGTCGGCCCCTATGCCCGCCTGCGCCCCGGCGCTGAACTGGCTAATGACGCCAAGGTCGGCAATTTCGTCGAAATCAAGAACGCCCAGATCGAAGAAGGCGCGAAGGTCAATCACCTGTCCTATGTGGGCGACGCACGGGTGGGCGAGCACGCAAATATCGGCGCAGGCACCATCACCTGCAATTATGATGGCGTTTCCAAGCATCACACGGACATCGGCGCGCGGACGTTCATCGGGTCAAACACCTGCCTTGTCGCCCCCGTATCCATCGGGGACGAGGCGATGACGGCCACTGGCACCGTGGTCACGAAAGATGTGCCTGCAGGCGCCATGGCCGTCGGTCGCGCGAAGATGGAGGTCAAACCCGGCCTTGCCATTAAATTATTTGAAAAACTGAAGGCCGCGAAGGCCCGACGTCAGAAAGGTTCCTGATTATGTGTGGTATTGTAGGGGTTCTGGGCAATCACGAGGCCGCGCCGATTTTGGTCGAAGCGCTAAAACGGCTGGAATATCGCGGCTATGACAGCGCCGGGATCGCCACCATCAACAACACGGGCGCGCTGGACCGCCGCCGCGCGGTCGGCAAGCTGGTGAACCTGTCAGACACGCTGGTGCACGACCCGCTCGCCGGCAAATCCGGCATCGGCCACACCCGCTGGGCCACTCACGGCGCGCCGACCACCGAAAACGCCCACCCGCACCGCGCGGGATCCGTCGCGGTGGTCCATAACGGGATCATCGAAAACTTCCGCGAGTTACGCGAAAAGCTGGCGGGCGAAGGGCTGAAATTCTCCACCGAGACCGACACCGAAACCGTCGCCTTGCTGGCGCAAAGCCACATCGCACGCGGCAAAACCCCGCAAGAGGCGGTCGCCGCCACGCTGGCTGAATTGGAAGGCGCGTTCGCGCTGTGCTTCCTGTTTGACGGCGAACACGACCTGATGATTGCCGCGCGCAAAGGCAGCCCATTGGCCATCGGCCATGGGGACGGCGAGATGTTCGTGGGGTCCGACGCCATTGCACTGGCCCCGATGACCGACAAGATCACCTATCTGGAAGAAGGCGACTGGGCCGTCATCACGCGTGACGGTGCCCAAATCTTCGACGCCGAAGGTCGCCGCGCCAACCGCCCGATGAAACAGGTGCACCTGGACGCCGCCCGCATCGAAAAGGGCGGCTATAAGCATTTCATGGCAAAAGAAATCGCCCAGCAACCGACCGTAGTGGGGGAGGTGCTGAATGCCTATCTGCAGGGTGACCAGATCACGATGGATCTGGATGGCATCAACTTTGCCGATGTGGACCGCCTGTCCATCGTCGCCTGCGGCACGGCCTACTATGCCGGGTTGGTGGCGAAATACTGGTTTGAACATTACGCCCGTCTGCCCATCGACATCGACGTGGCCAGCGAGTTTCGGTATCGTGAAGCCCCTTTCGCACCCAAAACCTTGGGCGTCTTTGTCAGCCAGTCCGGCGAAACCGCAGATACTCTGGCTGCCCTTCGATACTCATCCGGCAAGGTCGATAAGATCGTCAGCCTGATCAACGTGCCCGAAAGCTCGATCGCGCGCGAAAGCGATGTGGCAGTGGAAATATACGCGGGGCCGGAAGTATCCGTGGCCTCGACCAAAGCATTCACCTGCCAGCTAACCTGCTTTGCAATCATGGCGCTAAAGGCTGCCCATGATCGGGGTCATTTGGACGACAAAGCCTTGGCCAGGCACCTTGCAGAGCTGCGCCAATTGCCTGGTTTGATGAGCCACGCGCTGACCATCGATAGCGCCACGAAAGAGATAGCGACCAAACTGGCCGAAGCACGCGACGTGCTGTTTTTGGGGCGCGGGCAGATGTTTCCTTTGGCGCTCGAAGGCGCGCTAAAATTAAAAGAAATCAGCTATATACACGCCGAAGGTTATGCGTCAGGTGAACTGAAACACGGACCCATTGCGCTGGTCGACAAGGCCACCCCAACCGTGGTGATGGCGCCCCATGACAAGCTGTTCGACAAGACGGTGTCCAACATGCAAGAGGTCATGGCACGCGGCGGCCGTGTGGTTCTGGTGTCAGACGCACGCGCCGCGAAAGAGGCGGGCGACGGGGTCTGGCAAACGCTTGCCCTGCCAGAAGCGCCCGAACTGGTGCAGCCGATCCTTTACGCGATCCCGGCCCAGCTTTTGGCCTATCACACAGCGATTGCCAAAGGCACAGATGTGGACCAGCCGCGCAACCTTGCCAAGTCGGTCACGGTCGAATGACGCTGGATGATGCCCTCGCCGCGCTGAAATCGCATGTGGAAGAAGGTCGCGCCGAAGGCATGGCCGCCTATCACAAGCAGACGCGCGAAGTGCTGGGCATACCAAACCCAGCGCTGAATGATCTGACCAAAAGCTGGCGCCAAACCCTGACGGTCGAGGAGCGTGTAGCGCTGGCCGACCAGCTCTGGCAAAGCGACATCTTTGAAGCGCGCATCGCGGCGGCCAAGCTGCTGACCCAAGCGCGCTTGCGCCCGGACGCCGCCGCTTGGGCGCTGATCCAAAGCTGGGTGCCTGATTTTGACAGTTGGGCGATTGCGGATCATGTCTGCATGGCAGGCCAGAAACGGCTGGTCGCAGACCCGTCCCGCGTCGATGCGGTCGAAGGCTGGACGCAATCCGACCACATGTGGACCCGGCGCGCCGCGCTTGTCGTCACCCTGCCTTGGACCAAACAAAACAACCCCAAGTCGGACGATCTTGCGATCCGTGACCGCGTGCTGGGTTGGGCCGCGTCCTATGTCGAGGACCACGAATGGTTCATTCAGAAAGCCGTGGCGTGGTGGCTGCGCGATCTGTCAAAGCACGACCCCGACCGTACCCGCGCGTTTCTGGACGCCCATGGCGAGAAAATGAAAGCGTTTGCGCGCAAGGAAGCTGGAAAGCACCTTACGTAAGCGGGGTCTTCCCGCGCCTATCGTTTTGCTTTCATAAGAAAAGACATCGCAAGGCAGATCAGCCCAACGGCCCCCAGAATGAACGAGAGTGGCAGGAAAAAGCTTTCCTGCAAGACGCCTGTGATCTCAACACCACTGTAAAAGGTCCGCTCAGCCAGCCATGACGCGGCCGCAAAGACCAGCGCGACCAAACCAAGTGTTCGCAGCATTTGCTTCATGAAACCCCTCGCGCTTCCGGTCGGGCTGACACCACGTTGCTCATTCGTCCTGCGCCGTGCGCAATTCACGCCGCATAATCTTGCCGGTAGCGGTCATAGGCAGGTCGGTCACGAACTCAACCAGACGTGGGGCGACATGGGGGCTGATGCGACCGCGCACCAGTTGGATCAACTGGTCGGCCACTCCCGCCTCGTTCACGCCCGGGCGCAACACGACAACCGCTTTCACCGCCTCGGTGCGCAGAGCATCTGGCACGCCGATCACTGCGGCCATCACCACATCGGGATGGGTCATCAGGCAGTTTTCAATCTCGGACGGCCCAATCCGATAGCCCGCCGAGGTAATCACGTCATCGTCCCGGCTGGCAAAAGTGAAATACCCGTCGCCGTCACACACCGCCAGATCGCCGGTGCGCATCCAATTCCCGACAAACTTCTCGTCCGTTTTTTCGGGCAGGTTCCAATAGCGCAGGAACATCACCGGGTCGCCCACCCTGACGGCAATTTCGCCCATCTCGCCGGGGCCACATGGCGTGCCGTGCGCGTTGATCACAGCAACATCATGGCCGGGGATGGCTTGGCCCATGCTGCCGGGCTTGACCGCCATCGCACCCGCAACAGAGGACAGGACGAGGTTGCATTCCGTCTGACCGTAGAACTCGTTCACATTCACGCCCAGCACATCGCGCGCCCAATCCAGCAGCCCGGCCCCAAGGCTTTCGCCACCCGATCCGATGGAGCGGATGTTGACGCCCTTCGGCGGTGCATCGGACTGGCGCAGAAGTTTCAACGCGGTGGGCGGCATGAAAAGATTGCGAATATTATGGTTGGCCAGCAGGCGATAGGCCGCGTCGGCCTCGAACTTGCGCATCCGGTGGCTGACAATCGGCACGCCGAAATAAAGAAACGGCAGCGCAAGATCCATCAACCCACCGATCCATGCCCAATCTGCGGGCGTCCAGCCTTTGTCACCAGCCTGCGGGAAATCCTCGTTGAAACATTCAACACCGGGCAGATGGCCCAGAAGGAACCGCTGCGCATGCAGCACCCCCTTGGGTGGTCCTGTGGTGCCGGAGGTATAGATCATCACAGCCGGATCTTCGGCGCGGGTCAGTTCGGGCTTGTCCAAAGGCTCTGCGGCGTTCAGTTCGGCCCAGAAATCACGCGCGACGTCGGATGGGCTGGTCGAAAACACGTCTTTCAGTTCTGGCAGATTCGCCCGAAGCGCGTCAATTTTTGCGAGGTTCTGTGCATCCGTCACCACCACCCGCGTGCCACTGTCAGACAGGCGATAGGCCAAAGCATCCGCACCAAACAGCGTGAACAGCGGCAAGGCAACCGCGCCCAACTTATAGGCGGCGAAATGGGTGATTAGCGCCTCGGGCCCCTGCCCCAGCAGCACCGCAATCCGATCGCCCTTGCGCAACCCGCCGGCGCGCAAGACCGTCGCCAGCCGGTCCGACGCTGCCTTCAAGTCGCCAAAGGTCCAGTCTTTGGCCGCGCCATCCTGTGCCACATGGGTCAACCCGACGCGGCCCGCGTCAAGGGCCGCCCAGCTGTCACAGCATCGTTCAGCGATGTTGAAATGCTCAGGTATGTCCCACGCAAAATCCGCGCGCATCTCGTCCCACGGGGCCCATCGCGCGATCAGCTTTCGTGACCGACCCTGCGCCAGCCACTCCGCGTCAGATAGGCTGGGGCTCATGAGCCAAAGACAACCAACTCATGCAATCCCGAGATATCGAGGTCCAATAGCTGAAGCGTCGACAGGGAAACCCGGCTTCCGCCACCCGAAATGGGGCGAAGGGTCACTTTGACAGTGCGCCCGGTGGATTGGGACTGCACACGCCCCTTCGTCTCGGACGAGACAAGCGGCGTTTCCAGCCAGAACCCCGGCGCGGTCGGATCACCAAGGCTGGCAACCGTCACGCCCAGCGATCCGGCGGCAGCATTCGGTGCTATCGTCGCGGCAGCCATACGATCTTCGTTGGTCGCTGTGTCCAGTTCGTCAACGGTGATCGCATCACTTGGCGGGACCGGTGGCAGATCACTGTCATAGGTGGGTTGGTTCTGCAAATGTGGGGGGCGCGGCAGCATATTGTTCATATCCAAGCCAGAGCACCCGGCCAGGGTTAGACAAATTGCGGGCAATAGAATGACATGTTTCATATCCACAGCGTGGCGCAATTCGTCGCCGCTTTCAACGGCAGAATTTACTGCTCTGCGTCTTGCGCGTATGCCCGCCCGTGATTAGGATTGATCCATGGAAAAATCCCCGCTTGTCGACCCATTTATGCGTGCGGTCACCTATCTGCGCTTGTCCGTCACGGACCGATGCGATTTCCGCTGCACCTATTGCATGTCCGAGAACATGACCTTTCTGCCAAAGAAAGACCTTCTGACGCTAGAGGAACTGGATAGGATTTGCACCGCCTTCATCGGCCTTGGCGTGCGCAAACTGCGTATCACCGGGGGCGAACCGCTGGTGCGCAAAGGAATCATCGATTTTTTCCAAGGTATGGGGCGACATCTGGACAGTGGCGCGCTGGACGAGCTGACATTGACCACCAATGGATCACAACTGCACCGCTTTGCCGCCGACCTTTATGCCGCTGGCGTGCGGCGGGTGAACATCTCGCTGGATACGCTGGACGAGGAAAAGTTTGCGCAGATCACCCGCTGGGGGCGCTTGGCGCAAGTCATGCGTGGCATTGACGCCGCGCTGGAGGCCGGGCTGAAGGTGAAAATCAACGCCGTCGCCCTGAAAGGTTTCAACGATAGCGAGCTGTTCTCGCTGGTGGACTGGTGCGCCCAGAAAGGTCTGGACCTGACCTTTATCGAGGTTATGCCGATGGGTGATATGGGCGAAGAGGACCGGATCGACCAATACTGGCCGCTGTCTGATCTGCGCGCCCAACTTGCCGAACGCCTGACCCTAACCGATCTGGACGAAAGCACCGGTGGCCCGGCGCGTTATATGCGCGTTGAAGAAACCGGCCAGAAAATCGGCCTGATCACGCCCCTGACCCACAATTTCTGCGAAAGCTGCAACCGCGTCCGGATGAGCTGCACCGGGCAGTTTTACACCTGCTTGGGCCATGACGGCATGTCTGATCTGCGCGAACCCCTTCGCGCGTCAGAAAGTGACGCCGTGCTGATCGACGCCATTCACGCCGCAATTGGACGCAAACCCAAGGGTCATGATTTCGATTATTCCCGTCAGGGCATTCAGGGCCAGACCATCCGCCATATGAACCATACCGGCGGCTGACAGGCCCCGCCCGCGTCGCTTATCGCGCGGGCATTCGCTGTTCGACAACTTCCGCCCACCACGAACACCCTTGCGGGATGATCTCGTCGTTGAAGTTATATTCCGGGTGATGGACCATCGCGGTATCGCCGTTGCCGACAAGGATATACGCACCGGGGCGTTCTTCGAGCATGAAGGCGAAATCCTCGCCGCCCATGATTAAAGGCGCGTCCTCGCATTTGCCCGACACCGATTTTGCCGCGCGCGTAGCGAATTCGGTTTCTGCTTCATGGTTCACCATGACAGGATAGTTACGATCATAGCGCACAGTGACCGACCCGCCAAAGGCCGCCGCAATCCCGTTGCAGATCGCATGCACCCGCGCCTCGGCCAAATCCCGCAACTCGGGCGACAGGGTGCGAACCGTGCCTCTAAGGTGAGCTTCTTGCGGTATCACATTGAAAGCGTTTGAGCTTGTCTCAAACGAAGTGATCGAAACGACCACCTGCAATGTCGGGTCCGCATTGCGCGACGCGATGGTCTGCAGCGCCTGCACAGCGTGTGACGCCATCACGACAGGGTCCACCGTGTCATGCGGTTTCGCGGCATGTCCGCCGCGCCCGATGAACTGGATATCAAGCAGATCGGCGGCCGCAAAAAACGGCCCCGGACGGATTGCAAACGTGCCTTCGTCATGGCCCGGCCAATTGTGCATGCCATAGACTTCCTGAATGGCGAACCGCTCCATCAATCCATCTTCGCACATCACACGCCCGCCCCCGCCGCCTTCTTCAGCAGGCTGAAAAATCGCCACGCAGGTGCCGTCGAAATTCCGGGTCTCGGCCAGATACTGAGCCGCGCCAAGAAGCATCGCCGTATGCCCGTCATGGCCACACGCATGCATCTTGCCGGGTTGGGTCGAGGCATAGTCCAGCCCCGTCGCCTCCTCAATCGGCAGCGCATCCATGTCGGCGCGCAGACCGACAACCCGGCCCGCACTGTCGGTGCGCCCCTTGATGACGCCGACCACGCCAGTGCGCCCAATACCTTCGACCACCTCGTCACAGCCGAACGCGCGCAGCTTGTCGGCCACGATCCCGGCGGTGCGGTGAGTGTCGAACATAAGCTCGGGATGGGCGTGGAAATCACGACGCCACGCGGTGATGTCGTCTTTCAACTCGTGAAACCTGTTTTTGATTGGCACGGTCTGACCTTCCTGTTTTGTCGCGGCGACAAATCCGGTTTGATCCGCGCCGTAGCGACCACCATGCGCTTGTTTTGGGGCTGGTTCAACTGGTCTGCGCGCAGAACTGGGGTCGAAGGTTCGCGCGGGCTTTGTGGGCAAGAACCTATCCCAAAGCATTATGCTCGCTCGTTCCACACCCCGCCGCGACGCCCCAAACATTGAAAAAACTTTTAGCTTTGCGCGCTAAGACCTTGCGTCTAGGCGATTTATTATGTGTCATTCGATGGATCGCAGCGACGACAAACAAAGCCTCACTGACGAACGGAACGCTCGGACTGCCCGATCGGCAGTCCGAAGCAGGTGTTTGGGGCGCACGCTGCGCGGGGATAGTACCAGCCGCGAACGAGGCGGTTTGCACAACAAAAAAGACGAATGTTCGGGGGAACAGGGATGGGACACAATAGATTTTCTGCTTGGGGATTTGCCACAACTTTTGCGCTGTCATTGATGCCCGCCGCGGCTGTGGCCGAGCGCGGCGATGCAGGCCATCTGAACATTCTCTACTGGCAAGCGCCGACGATCCTGAACCCCTATCTGTCCAGCGGCCCAAAAGACATCGAACCGGCATCGATGGTTCTTGAACCCCTTGCGCGGTATGATGAACAAGGCAGCTTAACTCCTTGGCTAGCCGTAGAAATTCCCACCTTAGCCAATGGCGGCATCTCGAAGGACCTGACGACGATCACGTGGGTCTTGCAGCCGGGTCTAACATGGTCGGACGGCACCGCAGTCACCGCGCATGATGTTGTCTTCACCGCCGATTATTGCATGGCGCCAGAGGGTGGTTGCCAGCAGGCCACTAAATTCTCTGACGTAACGCAGGTCGAGGCACTGGATGATCTGACCGTCCGCATCACCTTCGCAGGCTCCAAACCGTTCCCCTATGGCCCACTGGTCGGTGTGGAAACGCCCATTCTTCAACAGGCCCAGTTCGCGGACTGCGTCGGCGCAAGCGCTCCCAGCTGTACCGCGCAGAATTTCGCGCCCATCGGGACTGGTCCGTTTCGAGTGACAGAGTTTCGCGCCGGCGATGTGGTCACGTTTGAGGCAAACCCCGCCTACCGCGACCCAGCCAAACCGGGCTTTGCGACGGTGACGTTCAAGGGCGGTGGCGATGCCATAGGGGCCGCGCGCGCCGTGCTGGAAACCGGAGAAATGGATTACGCTTGGAACCTTCAGGTTGACCCCGCCATCCTGAACAAAATGGCCGAAAGCGGGAAAGGCCACCTTATCCGGTCTTTCGGCACGCCGGTCGAACGGCTGATGATCAACCGCACCGACCCGTCCGCTAGGCTGGGCGACGCGCGATCGACTCGCGAAGGCGGCGCGCATCCGTTCCTGACCGATCCCGCCGTTCTGGGCGCAATGTCGGCGGCCATTGACCGCGCCGTGGTCGCTGAACTGGGATACGGAGCAGCAGGTAAACCGACCTGCGACATCCTTCCCGCCCCGGCAATCTATGCCTCGACCACAAATGACGCTTGTCTGACACAAGACCTAGCCGGTGCGGCTCAGGCTTTGACTGACGCGGGCTGGGTGGACAGCGACGGGGACGGCGTGCGCGAAAAGGATGGGGTGCGTCTGTCGGTGCTGTTCCAGACATCGACCAACCCTGTGCGCCAAGACACGCAGGCCTTGCTGAAATCCTGGTGGGCCGAGATCGGCATCGAGACCGAGCTGCGCCACATTGACCCCTCGGTCTTTTTTGGCGGCGATCAAGCCAGTCCGGACACGTTTCAGAAATTCTATGCGGACATCCAGATGTTCACCAATTTCTTCCCCGGCACTGATCCCGAGGCCTACTTGAACAACTGGACCTGCAAGAGCATTCCTGAGCCAACCAACAACTGGCTGGGTTTCAACATCCCGCGCTATTGTGACCCGGCCTACGATGCGCTGGCCATCGAGCTGGCGCAAACCGCTGTTCTGGAAGACCGCGCCGCCATTGCGCGCACGATGAATGACATGCTGATGCAAGCGGGCGCATTGATCCCGCTTGTGCATCGCGGCGACGTCTCGGCGCAGGCCAATACGCTTGAAGGGGTGCGGATGAATTCATGGGACAGCGAGCTTTGGAACATCGCGGACTGGACCCGCGCCAAGTAAGCCCGCTAGACTAGCGCCAACGCCCGCCACCGGCGGCGGGCAGCCCCGAAGGACCGCAGGTCGCCTTATGTTCACCTATACGCTGCGGCGGCTTGCCTTTTCTGTTCCGGTGCTGCTGGCGATTAGCCTTGTGATTTTTTTGCTGATCGACTTAGCGCCGAACGATCCAACGGCCAACCTGCCCCTGACCATCCCGCCAGAAATGCGCGAACAAATCCGCACCAGCCTTGGCTTGGACGCCCCCACGCACGTGCGCTATCTTTTGTGGTGCAAACAGTTTTTCATCTATGAACCGCTGAACCTGATCGAGGCGTTGACGGGCTGGGGCGGGCTTGGCGAAGACCGGTTGAGGGTGCAAAGCTGGTCCGCGCGCGCGCCCGTTGTTGACCTGATCGTCGAGCGTTTGCCCCAAACCCTGTGGGTGGTCGGCCTGGCCATGCTGATCGGCATCATGATCGCCCTGCCGCTGGGCATCCTGTCGGCCTATCGCCAATATGGCTGGGTCGATCAGGTCGGCACGTTCATCGCGATGGTTGGCTTTTCGGTCCCCAGTTTTTTTCTGGGCGTGCTGATGATCATCATCTTTTCGGTCAAACTGGGGTGGTTTCCGTCGATTTATGACACGACCCACAAAGTCTCGGACTGGCAAAGCTTTGTGGTTCAGATGCGCCAGATGATCATGCCGGTCGCGGTGCTGGCGCTGTATAATGCGGCCCAGTTCAGCCGCTACATGCGCGCCGCCATTCTGGACAATCTGCATCAGGATTACGTGCGCACTGCCCGCGCCAAGGGGATGAGCGAGGTGCGCGTGATGTTGGGCCACGTGCTGCGCAACTCGATGATTCCTGTGGTGACCGTCATTTCCCTGACGGTGCCGCACGTTTTTGCAGGCGCGATCATCACCGAGCAGGTGTTCAAGGTGAACGGTTTGGGGCAACTTTTGATCAGCGGTATACAAAATGGCGACGTGCCGCTGGTGCAGACACTGACCTTCCTGTTCGCGGTCTTGATCGTGGCGTTCAACTTGATGGCCGACATCCTTTATGGCCTTCTTGACCCGAGGATCCGGTATGACTGAGCCGGTGATGATCACAGCAACACACCCGCCACGCCGCGCAACAGTTTGGCGTCGCTTCTGCGCCCATCCCGGCGCGGTTGCGGGCGCTGTGGTCTTTGGGCTGATCAGCCTCGCCGTTCTTCTCGGCCCGTTAATCTGGAGCCTTGATGCCGCGCAGATCGACATTGCCGCGAAAAACCAAAGGCCTAATCTGGCCCACCCCCTTGGCACCGACCAACTGGGCCGCGACCTTTTGGCCGCGCTTCTGGCTGGCGGGCGCATATCGCTGTTGGTCGGTTTAGTGGCCATGGTGCTGGCCCTGTGCCTTGGCACGCTGGTCGGCGTGGTCGCGGGCGTGTTTCGCAGCTGGGACGGCCCGCTTATGCGCCTGACCGACCTGTTCCTGTCCCTGCCCCTGCTGCCACTGCTATTGGTCGCAATTATGTTGTGGCGCGACAGCCTGCGTGCGCAATTCGGCCCCGAATTCGGGATATTCCTACTGATCGTTTGCGTCATCGGATTGACCAGTTGGATGCAAACCGCGCGGATCGTGCGGGGCGAGGTTCTGGCCCTGCGCGAACGTGAATTCGTCATGGCTGCCACCGCCCTTGGCGCGCGGCCCTTTGCAATGATTGGGCGTCACATCCTGCCCAATGTGCTCAGCCCGATCATGGTCTCGGCCACGCTGGGAATTGGTCACGCGATCATCACCGAAAGCGCGCTTAGCTTTCTGGGACTGGGTTTTCCATCGGATGTTCCGACCTGGGGTCGTTTGTTGTTTGATGGCACCAACTACATGACCCTGACCCCGGCACGAGTGATCTGGCCGGGGCTTGCGATCTCGCTAACGGTGTTGAGTGTGAATTACATGGGGGACGGATTGCGCGACGCGTTAGACCCGCGCAAGTCGCACGGCGGGCGGACCCGGTTAAAAAGAACGCGACAGGTCGGTAGTTAACCTTAAAACCAATTACGGTTCACCATAACCGCCGATGGCATGCACGATGTTCACGCCAGACACCTTTGCGCAGGAAATAATTCTGTCAAGCCGCGCGCGCCACACCACACATACCCTTGTCAGACCCAAAATCAGACGCCAGATGGAACATATTCCCAAATGCGGAGACGTGAAGATGTTTGAGACCTTTGGCTTTGAGACCCTGACCCCACGCACAGCCTCGATCCTTTTTGGATTGGGACTTGGTGTGGCCTTTGGTGTTCTGGCGGAAATCACACGTTTCTGCCTGCGCCGCGGCCTGATTGGTGGCGGCGGTGACAACCGATCCGCCTTGGCGATTTGGGTGACGGCACTGGCCGTCGCCGTGCTGGGCACACAAGGCATCGTTCAGGCCGGGTGGGTCGAATTCTCTGCCCACCGCTTCCAAGCCGCAAACCTGCCCTTTCTATCGATCATCATCGGCGGCCTGATCTTCGGCGTCGGCATGGTGATGACACGCGGCTGCCTGTCGCGCCTTGCTGTGCTTGGCGCTTCGGGCAACCTGCGCGCTTTGGTCGTGCTGGGTGTCGCCGCACTGGCCGCGCTTGCCACGTTGAAAGGATTGCTGGCCCCCGCCCGCGTCGCGTTGGAGGCTGTGGTCACCCCTGCCCCGACCCTGCCCATCTGGACAGCTGCGGTGCCGCTGGTGCTTGCAGGCTATCTCGTGGCCCAATCGCGCCCACGTGCAGGAACGCTGGTTCTTGCGGCACTTCTGGGTGCCCTGATCCCGTTGGGGTGGCTGGGCACCGGGCTTGTGCTGCAGGACGAGTTCGATCCGATCACCTTCGAAAGCCTCTCGTTCACCGCGCCGTTGGCCGACACGCTGTTCTGGACGGCCGCGTCTTCGGCCGTTGGCGGCAATTTCGGCACCGGGCTGATCGGTGGTGTGATCCTTGGTGCGCTGGCGTCTGCGCTGCTCGCCGGCCGCTTCCAATGGCAGGGCTTTGATGGCCCGGCCCAGATGGGGCGTTACCTCAGCGGCGGCGCTTTGATGGGCTTTGGTGGCGTGCTGGCTGGCGGTTGCACCGTGGGTGCCGGTATTTCCGGCGTAGCCACTTTGTCGGTCGCGGCAGTGTTGGCGCTGCTGGCCATATCGGCGGGCGCATGGGTTGCGGGGCGCGTTGATGCGCGCGTCACTTCTCGATCGAATGACGGATCCGTCGCACGGCCAGCCACACAAGCCCAACCACAGGCAGCGTAAGCACCGCGGTCAGCATCCCTTTCGAGATGCCAAGCACGTCCGTCAGCGGATAGGCCAGATAGCCCGCCAGCGACACGGCGTAGTAGCTGATCGCGACGACGGACAAGCCTTCGACCGTTTCCTGCAACCGCAACTGCATATCGGCGCGCCGGTTCATGCTTTCCAGCAGGGCTTGGTTCTGCTCTGACCGCTGCACATCGACGCGCGTGCGCAACAGATCGCCCGCGCGCATCGACCGCCGCGCCATCGCCGTCAGCTGCTTTTCGGCGCTTTTGACCGTGCGCATGGCCGGGTCATAGCGGCGCATCATGAATTCGCTGAGGGTCTGGCGATCCATGAACCGGGCTTCACGCAGCGAGGTGATCCGTTGATGCACAATCGCCTCATAGGCTTTCGTGGCGCTTAACCGAAACGAGGTCGCCGCCGTCAAATCCTCAAGCTCGGACGAGATTTGAAGCAATTCGTCCAACGTCGCTTCGGCGGGTTCGTCATCGCGCGACATGGCGCTGACCAGATGGGTCAACTCTCCGTCCAGATGACCCAGCTTGGCCTGTAGGTTACGCGCCAACGGCAGGCCCAGCATGGACATGGACTTATAGGTCTCGATCTCGCACAGGCGCTGAACGATCCGCCCGATGCGACTGTCGCCGGCATCCTTGCCGATAAAGGCGGCAAAGCGCATGTGGCCCGCCGGGTCAATGCGGAAATCCCCAGCGATCATCGCTGCGCGTTCCAGAACCCAGGTCGAGGCGACACTTTCCGACACGAACCACTTGCTGATCGCCTCATTCATCTCGTCTTCGGTGTCGGGCATCGTGTCGATACGGATATGGGCCGATGTCACGCGCTTGCCCGGGGCAGTTTGCAGCCAATCATCGGGAAACACGTCGAAGGCGGCGGGATCAAAGGCACGCGAGGCAACGCCATCACCGAATACCGTATAGGTGACGAATTCGGTATGCTGTTCCCATTTCAGATGATAGCGGCCGATTGCCCCGAAATAGTGGTTCGCACCGGGGCCGGGATGGGGGGCGCCGAACCGATCCAGCAGGTCGATCAGATGCGCACGGTCTGCATCGCGATCCCGACTGGCCGCATTCTCTGGTCGCTTCACCGCCAGATACACCGCCGTCCCCGGCGCTTTCAACGCGGGCGACGGGCGGGCATGTAACTCGTTTGCCAGCTCGTAACGCTGTGGGTGATCGTCCAGTGAAAACATCGCGCGCCCTTCCTTTTGCGACAGAGGTAGCAGAGCAAGGACGCCTTGCAAACCCTTTATAACAAGGGGTTTTCGCGGTGCTTCGTATGCTGCGGGATACCGCCGAGGCTATGGATTGGCGATCAGGGCTGCAACCTGCCCGGAGAAATCCTCGCCGCGCTTTTCGAAATCCGGATATTGGTCGAAACTGGCAGCCGCTGGCGCCAGCAAAACGGTGTCCCCGGGTTGGGCATCAGCCGCCGCCTGCGCGACGGCCTGCGCCATGGTTTCGCAAATCTCGTGCGGCACGTCGCCCAGTTGCAGCGCGAAGTCACGCGCTGAATGGCCGATCAGGTAAGCTTTCGTGACGCCAGACAGATCATCGGCGGACAGGCTTTCGATCCCGCCATCCTTGCCCAGACCACCCGCGATCCAGCGGATATTCCGAAACGCAGACAAGGCTGCCCGCGCGCTGTCCACATTGGTGGCCTTGCTGTCATTGATGAACGCCACGCCGTTGCGTTCCCCCACCAATTGCGAGCGGTGCGGCAGGCCCTTGAACGCGTGAAACGCGGCCTCGATCTGTTTCGGCGCCAGCCCCAGCGTGCGACAGACCGCGTAAGCTGCGCAGGCGTTCTGGTGGTTGTGGGTGCCGGGCAGCCCCTTGACCCCCCGCAGGTCGATCGAGCCGACCTGCCGCCCCTTGCGGTATTCGGACAGAAAGCCCTTGCGCGCAAAGACCTGCCAGCCGGGACCGGTCAGCTTGCGGTCCACAGACATGCGGATCACCCGGTCATCGGTCGGCCCTTCGGACAGTTGACCCGCCAGAAAGACACCTTCGGGTTCATCTACGCCGATCACCGCACGATCCGGGCCACCTTCTGCAAACAGACGGCGCTTGGCCGCGAAATAGCCGCCCATGCCGCCGTGGCGGTCCAGATGGTCGGGCGACAGGTTGGTGAACACGGCCACGTCCGGGGTCAGGGCGCGTGCAAGGTCGGTCTGATAGCTCGACAGTTCCAACACCACGACCTCGCCGTCATGGGCGGGGTCAATGTCCAGCACACCGCGCCCGATATTGCCCGCCAACTGCGTGGGGCGTCCTGCCTCTTGCAAGATGTGATGGACCAGGGCCGAGGTGGTGGATTTGCCGTTCGATCCGGTGATCGCCACCACCTTCGGCGACACTTCGAAACTGTCCCAATCGTAGGTGGCAAAGCTGCGAAAGAACAGGCCGATATCGTTGTCGACCGGCACGCCTGCCTCCATCGCGGCGGCGATGATCTTGTTGGGTTCGGGATAAAGATGCGGGATGCCGGGGCTGACGATCAACGCGGCCACATCCTTCCAGGCCTCTGGTTTGGACAGATCATGCAGGATCAGGGCCTGGCCTTCGGCGCGGTCACGGGCTTCAGCGCTGTCGTCCCAGCACAGGGCTTCCGCCCCGCCTTCTTCCAGTGCGTGTGCCGTCGCAATGCCAGAGCGCCCAAGCCCCAGAACCGCTACCTTTTGGCCGTCATAACCTTTGACCGGGATCATCCGCGCCTCCTGCATTCGTTGCTTCATCGCTACCGGAGTTGACGAAAAAACAAAAGCCCCGCCTGTTAAGAGGCAGGGCTTGAAATCTTGGCGGTGCGGCGTGGTTACCGCACCTTCAGCGTCGCCAGCCCGATCAGCGCGAGGATCAGTGAGATGATCCAGAAGCGGATGACGATCTGCGGCTCTTTCCAGCCCAGATGTTCGAAATGGTGGTGAATCGGAGCCATCAGGAACACGCGGCGCCCGGTGCGTTTGTAATAAAGCACCTGAATGATGACCGACAGCGCCTCGACCACGAAGAGGCCGCCGACGATGGCCAAAACGATCTCGTGCTTGGTGGCGACAGCGATGGCCCCCAAGGCGCCGCCCAAGGCCAGCGACCCGGTGTCGCCCATGAACACCGCCGCAGGGGGGGCGTTATACCAAAGAAAGCCCAACCCGCCGCCAATGAGTGCCGAGGTGAAAATAAACAACTCCCCCGTGCCGGGCACATAATGCACGTCCAGATATTCGGTGAAGTCGACGCGGCCAACGGCGTAAGCAATCACACCCAACGTGCCTGCCGCGATCATCACCGGCATAATCGCCAGCCCGTCCAGACCGTCGGTCAGGTTCACCGCATTGGCAGCCCCGACGATGACGATCATCACGAAGGGGATAAAGAACATCCCCATGTTCAACAGCGTGTCCTTGAAGAACGGCAGCGCCAGCTGGAATTGCAGCCCCTCGGGGTGGCTGATCGACGCCAGATAGCCCGCAATCGCGGCAATCGCCAAGCCGAGGCCCATGCGCAGCTTACCCGAAACGCCCGCTGTGGTGGCCTTGGACACCTTGGCGTAATCGTCTGCAAACCCAATCAAACCAAAGCCATAGGTCACGAACAGCGTGATCCAGATATAGGGATTGTCCAGCCGCGCCCACATCAGGGTCGATACAAGAAGGGCGGACAGGATCAACAGCCCGCCCATCGTCGGCGTGCCCTGCTTTTCCTTGTGGCTCTCAGGCCCATCATCGCGGATCGGTTGCCCCTTGCCCTGCCTGCGACGCAAGATATTGATCAGCGGCTTGCCAAAAATGAACCCGAAGATAAGGGCTGTGAAGAACGCCCCACCGGATCGGAAGGTGATATAGCGAAACAGGTTGAAAACATCGCCACCGTCCGAAAACTCGGTCAACCAATACAACATATTGTGGGTCCCTTTTTGGAGTTAGTCGAGCGATTGGCCCATTTTGCGCAAGACGTCAACCGTCTGAGACACCAAAGAGCCCTTGGACCCCTTGACCAACACAACATCGCCTGCGTCTACGATTTTGCGGATATGGGGGTTCATCTCGGCGGCGGTTTCCACCCAAACGCCTTGTTGATCGCCGTCCAACCGCGCCCAAAGCGCGCGCATGCGCGGACCGACGCAATGTATCTGGTCAATCGGCTTGATGAACGGCAGGTCTGCAATGGCAGCGTGCAGCGCGGCTTCGTCCGGGCCAAGTTCCAGCATGTCGCCAAGGATTGCGATCCGGCGACCTTTCTGGATAAGGCCCACACCGTCAACCGGCTCCATCGCTCCCAGCACTTCCAGCGCGGCGGCCAATGAGGTGGGGTTGGCGTTGAACGCGTCGTCAATCACGGTCAGCGTCAGGCCCTCGCTGGCATCCAGCATGACCTGTTCGCGTGTGCCGCGCCCGGTGGGCGGTTGCCACGTCGCCATATGGCGCGCCGCCAGCGTTGTGTCAGCTCCCAAGGCGTGTACCGCAACCAAAGTGGCAAGGCCATTCATCGCAAAATGCCTGCCGGGTGTCGCGATCTTGAACAACTGTTCGTCGCCCGCGATCATTGCTTTGCAAATCGTGGCGTCCGGGGTCAGTGAGACATGGGTCAGTCGATGATCGTTCCCAGCCCCCTCGCCGAAACTTTGCAGGTTATAGCCGTCCGCTGCCAGTGCAAGCAGGGGCGAGGTTTCCAGATCGCCGTTGATCACGGCTGTCCCGCCTGGCTCTAACCCCTCAAAAATCGCAGCTTTTTCGTGAGCGATTCCGGCAAGGTCGTCAAACGCTTCCAGATGGGCCGCCGCAACGGTCGTGATCAGCGCAACATGGGGCCGCGCCATGCGGGCCAGCGGGCCTATTTCGCCAGGATGGTTCATGCCGATCTCGATCACGGCAAATTCGGTGTCCCGAGGCATCCGCGCCAAGGTCAGCGGCACGCCCCAATGGTTGTTGTAGCTTGCCTCGGCGGCGTGGGTCCGGCCCTGCGCGGACAGAACCGCGCGCAACATTTCCTTGGTCGAGGTCTTGCCGACAGACCCCGTCACCGCCACGACGCGCGCCTTCGTTCGCGCACGTCCGGCGCGACCAAGCGCTTCCAGTGCAGCCAGCACATCATCGACGATCAATAGCGGGGCACTGGGGTCGATACCATCCGGGATACGGCTGACCATCGCCGCCGCCGCGCCCTTTTCAAGCGCTTGAGCGATAAAGTCATGGCCGTCGCGAATGTCTTTCAGGGCGACAAAAAGATCGCCCGGCTGGATCGTGCGCGTGTCGATCGACACACCATCAACGGCCCAGCTCCCCTGCACTTGCCCGCCCGTTGCGGCAGCGGCATCTTCTGCGCGCCACAGGCTCATGCCAAATGTCCGTCAAGTGCGGCCACCGCAACCGACGCCTGTTCGGCGTCATCAAACGGCAGCACATCGTCGCCAACGGTCTGGCCTGTCTCATGCCCCTTGCCTGCGATCAACAGCGCGTCGCCGGGGCCAAGCGCATCAACGCCGCGCAAGATCGCCTCGGCCCTGTCACCGACATTCACGCCCTCTGGGCAGCCGCCCATCACCATCGCGCGGATCGCAGCAGGATCTTCGGTGCGTGGGTTGTCATCGGTCACGAACACCACATCGGCGTTCTGTGCTGCCGCCTGCCCCATCAGTTTCCGCTTCGAGGTGTCGCGGTCTCCGCCCGCCCCAAACACCACCACAAGACGGCCCAGCACATGTGGGCGCATCGCGCGCAGGGCGGTCTTCAGGGCGTCAGGCGTGTGGGCATAGTCCACAAAAACCGCCGCCCCATTGTCGCGGGTCGCGGCGTGCTGCATCCGACCGCGCACGGTCTCGAGATCTTTGAACGTCTCAAACACATGGTCGGGGTCCGCGCCGCAGCCGATTGCAAGCCCAGCTGCCGCCAATACGTTATCCGCCTGAAATCCACCGATCAGGTTCAGGCGCGTGGTATGCGCTTTGCCATTCCATGTGAACCTCAATTCTTGACCAGTGGCATCGAAACGGCGTGCTTTCAGCCGCAATTCGCATACCTCACTTCGGCCCACGCGGATAAGGTGTTGGCCGCGCGCGTCTGCAATTGTTGCCATCTCGGACCCTTTGGGATCATCCATATTGATCACAGCTGTGCCCCCTTCAGGCAGCACGCGCGCGAAAAGGCCAGCTTTGGCGGCAAAGTATTCTTCGAAGGTTTCGTGATAGTCCAAATGGTCTTGGGTGAAGTTGGTAAACGCCGCCGCCGACAGACGCACACCGTCCAGACGACGTTGTGCAAGCCCGTGCGAAGATGCCTCCATCGCGGCATGGGTCACGCCTGCGCCTGCCATCTCGGCCAGCACTTTGTGCAGGGTGATCGGCTCGGGTGTGGTGTGGTTAAGGGGGGCGGTGAACGCGCCTTCGACGCCTGTTGTGCCAAGGTTGGCGGCTTCAATCCCCATCAACGTCCAGATTTGGCGGGTGAACGACGCGACCGAAGTTTTGCCGTTTGTGCCCGTAACCGCGACCACGTTTTCAGGCTGCGCGCCAAACCACAACGCCGATGCATAGGCCAGCGCCATGCGTGGATCTTCTGTGACGACAAGGGCCGCGTCGGATGCATCCAGTTCAGCTTTCGCAATCTTCGCGCCCTCAGGGTCGGTCAGGACCGCAGCGGCCTTCATGCGCAGCGCATATTGGATGAACTCACCCCCATGCACTTTCGCCCCCGGAAGCGCTGCGAACAGATGCCCCGGCTTCACAAGGCGACTGTCGACCGACAAGCCCGTAATATGTGTCGCTTTGCCACCTCGGGCGCTTAGTCCCAGTTCAGCCAGGGATTTGGTTGTCGTT
Source organism: Aliiroseovarius sp. S1339 (assembly GCF_023195695.1). GTDB lineage: Bacteria > Pseudomonadota > Alphaproteobacteria > Rhodobacterales > Rhodobacteraceae > Aliiroseovarius. The sequence continues at coordinate 55,818 of NZ_JALPQG010000013.1, forward strand.
TCAGCGCCCATGATTGTCCCGCCCATCCAGATCAGTTCGAGGTGAGTGTTACCCCAGTTGGCAAGAGGGTTTCAACGACAGGTTCAGGTTCAGGCTTCAAACCCAGAAGTGGCGCGACACGGCGCACAATTTCCGCCGCGACCGGAACAGAGGTCCAGCCCGCTGTGCGCCGGGGCTTGGGACCGGACGTTTCAACCGGTTCGTCCAATGTCACCACCAGCACATATTTCGGATTGTCCGCCGGGAACATGCTGGCGAAGGTGTTGATCACCTTATCATCGTAATACCCGCCGCGCGGCTTGGGTTTGTCGGCGGTGCCGGTTTTGCCAGCCACCTTATAGCCAGCCACCTCGCCAAAGGACGCGGTGCCTTCGGTGACAACCTTGCGCAACATATCACGTGCCGAGGCTGCAGAGGCGGAAGACATCACCCGCTCGCCCCGCGCCAGCCGATCTTGCTTCAGCACGGTAGGCTTGACGGCGAATCCGCCATTGGCGATCGCCGCGTAGCCCGCCGCCAAATGCATCGGGGTGGACGACAACCCGTGCCCGTATGAGATCGTGACCGAGCTGAGCGTGCCCCATTTCTTGGGCAACAATGGCTGCGATCCGCGCGCCTCGACGATCTCGAACGGGGTGCGGTCAAACATCCCGATCGAGCGCAGGAATTCTTGTTGACGCTCTGGCCCGATTTGCAAAGCCATCCGCCCGGTGCCCCGGTTCGAGGACTTCACGATAATGTCGGTCACGCTAAGTTCGCCGTAATTCTTGCCTTTGAATTCGCCGATCCGATAGCCAGCGATCTTCATCGGAACATCCGTGTCGATCACCGTATTCGCGTTCACCAGACCCAAATCCATCGCCTGAATCGCTGTGAAAATCTTGAAGGTGGACCCGAGCTCGTACACCCCCTGCACCGCGCGGTTGAACAGTGGGCTATCGGATTGATCACCCTTGGTCAGCACGCGTGGGCGTTTGTTGGGGTCGAAGTCGGGCAGCGACACGACCGAGATCACCTCGCCGGTATGCACATCCATCAGGATTGACGCGGCCCCCTTGGCATTCATCAGTTTCATGCCGCCATACAAGACACGTTCAATCGCGGTCTGGATGGTCAGATCAAGTGACAGCTCAAGCGGCTTGTCGCCATTGGCCGGGTCGCGCAGATAATCGTCGAATTGCTTTTCAACGCCCGCCACGCCGATCACCTCGGCGGCGCTGACGCCTTCGCGGCCAAAACTCGCGCCACCCATCACGTGGGCGGCCAGTTTGCCATTGGGGTAAAGCCGCATCTCACGGGGTCCGAACAAAAGGCCGGGCTCGCCGATATCAAACACCGCCTGCTTTTGCTCAGGGCTGAGTTTCTTCTTGATCCACAAGAACTTGCGCGTTCCAGTAAAGTCTTTGATCAGGCGCTCTCGCTTAAGGTCCGGGAATATCTTGATCAACTCATCCGCTGCACGGGCCGGATCAACCATTTGCGGTGGCTGAGCATACAGCGCGTGAGTCACAAGGTTCGTGGCCAGTATGCGGCCTTGACGGTCCACAATATCCGCCCGCGCGGTTGCAATCGCAGATCCCGGCGCTTGCGCGCGCGGCTCTTGCGGTTCTGTTGAAGACAGCACCGCCATGCGGCCGCCAACAACCAAGAACGCGCACAAAAACAAGCCGGCGAGCACCAAAAGCCGTCCCTCTGATCGCAGACGTGAACGGTCGCGAATTTCTTCGTGGCGATGGCGCAGGTTCTCGCGTTCGATCACATCGGGGTTTTCGCCCTTGGCGCGGGCTTCTAAAATACGCGCCAGCGGGCGCAGGGGGACGCGGGTCATTGCTCAATCTCCCCAAATACATCAAAAGCTTCCGTGATCTCCTCTAACTCTTCGATGGGATACGACACCTGATCGACACGTCCAAATTGTTCGGGTGCCAAGGGCAGAAGTCCAAGGCGATCATAATTCAGCTCGGCCAGATCACGCAGCCGATCGGGGCGGTTCAGATACGCCCATTCAGCGCGCAGCACCGCCAGTTGTTCCTGCATCAGGCCAATTTCGCGTTGCAGATCTTCGACGCGATCCAACGAGGCTTGGGTTTTGTAGTTCTCGGAATAGGCCCAGTAAGCCAGTGCCATGACGACCAAAGCGGATGTGATGTAAAGCAAGCTACGCATTATGATTTGTCCTTGAAAACAAGGGGTGGAAGACCAAGTTTGCGCCGGTCGGATGGCCCGGCAGGCGCATCTGTTCGGGTGGCCACGCGCAGGCGGGATGACCGCGAGCGGGGGTTTACGGCAAGCTCATCTGCGTCCGGCGCGATGGCTTTGCGCGGGGTCAGCTTAAAGCGCGGCGTTTCTGCGGCCTCTTGCGGTGCATAGCGCGACCCGCCCCCGCCTTCGGAAGCGCGGGCTTGGAAAAACCGCTTCACCACGCGATCCTCCATTGAATGAAAGGTCACGACGGCCAGCTTGCCACCGGATTTCAAGGCGCGCTCGGCGGCCTCCAGCCCGTCGATCAGTTGGCCGAATTCGTCGTTCACCGCGATACGGATCGCCTGAAACGACCGTGTGGCCGGGTGGCTCTGACCGGGTTTCGAGCGGGGCAGGCATTTTTCCACGATGCTGGCCAATTGCAACGTCGTTTCAAATGGCGCCTCAGCACGCGCCCTGACAATGGCCCGCGCAATCCGGCGCGAGGCGCGTTCTTCGCCGTAATGATAAAGGATATCGGCCAGCGTTTCTTCGTCGGCATGATTGACGATATCGGCGGCGGTCGGGCCGGATTGGCTCATCCGCATGTCCAGCGGCCCGTCGCGCATGAAGGAAAACCCGCGATCTGCCAGATCCAGCTGCATCGAGCTGACGCCAAGGTCCAACACCACACCATCCAACGGGCGCCCTGCCAACTCGTCCAAGTCCGAGAATGTGCCTTCACGCAAGGCCAGCCGGTCGCCATACTCGGCGACCCAGTCGGCGGCCATGTCGAACACCATCGGGTCACGGTCAATGCCGCAAACCCAGTCCGCGCCTGCGTCCAGCAATCCGCGTGTATACCCACCTGCCCCGAACGTGCCATCCGCCCAATCGCCAGAAACAGGCGCGACCGCTTGCAAAAGCGGTCGTAATAGAACTGGGATATGAGGACGTTTTTCGGTGGCAGCCGGGTCGGTCATGTCAGCCATCCCCTCCGGAAACGGACCCGCCACTTAGAAGCGTCAGCGGATCGAAGTCTTCGGGTTGATCATCCAACCAAGCCTCGGCCTTGGCCATTTCGACATTTTCGTAGGTCTCGGGCTTCCAAATCTGGAACGTATCACCGGTGGCGATGAAAAACGCCTCGTTCTCAAGCCCGATTTTGGCGCGCAACTTTGCGGGCAGCACCAGCCGCCCGGTCTCATCCACCGTGGTGGGCAGCGACTGACCGCTGAACAGCCGTTCCAGCATGCGCCGTTCGATCGAGCCGCGCGGCAGGTTCGCGATCTTCGTATCGACCTCGTCGATGGCCTCGATCGTATAGCATTCAAGGAAATTGCGGCGGTGGTCGCCGTATACAATGACAATGTTAGGGCTCAGACCATCGGTCCAGTCGGGGTCGCCAGCTTCCAGAACACGGCGAAACAGGGCTGGGATCGAAACCCTGCCCTTCGCGTCCACCTTATGGTGGCTTTCGCCTCTGAACCTACGTGCCACTTTCGCGGCTCCTTCACTGTCCCAACTTCACTGCGCCCCGAATATTTAGGGCTGAAATAGAAACGGCGGATTGAGCTGCTGCCACTGCCCAATCCGCCGCCTGTCCCGTTTCCGGGTGTCCAGCTGCGCGCGCCACCTGGGGGGATGTCTGCTCGCGTTCGCGCCGGATCTCTTTCTTAGGATGAAGCGGGTGCCTGTATGAAACCTGACTTGGGAGTGTCTCGAGGTCTTGTTGCCTCTTATGTCCCGTCCTCATCTTGTATTTAGGGATAGCTTGGGAAATCGTGGGACGCAATAGTTTTTTATGGGAAGCCATGTCCAGATATTGTTTTAGAGGGATGTGGTAAACAATATCTAGTAGGGTTTTTCGCAGGATCACCACGACACCTAGCTGCAATTCGCACAAAACCACACTAGATATAGTGCTGCACATGCAGAAAAAATAATTCCCCCGATTTCCCACTTTTCTTACGCTAAAGTGGAAATCTGGACGCTCGCAGAAGGCAGGCAACCTTCACAAGTCAATAAATGGGCAGTGATTTTGGTTTGATTCGACCGCTTTTCGCGCTTCGCCCATGGTTTCCCACCGCACTAACGGCGCGCGGGCCATGATTTCCCATCCAAAGGCCGGGCTGCCCCCTTAACGAAAGGGACAGACGATAATCAAGACTATCTGGTCAAGCGATGCCGCGTGTGACCAGATCGCGGGCCAGTGCGGCATAGGCATCCGCCAACGGCCCCTCGCCCGCTGCAGCGGGTGTGCCACTATCGCCAGCCAGACGCACGTCCAGCGACAGGGGGATTTCGCCAAGGAAGGGCGCACCAAGCGCTGCGGCTTCCTCGCGCACACCGCCATGGCCGAACAAATGCGCCTCGTGGCCGCATTTGGGGCAGACATAGGTGGACATGTTTTCGACCAACCCAAGGATTGGCACCTTTACCTTGTCAAACATATCAATCGCCTTACGCGCATCCAGCAGCGCAATATCTTGCGGCGTCGATACAATGATCGCACCGGTCATTTGTGATTTCTGCGCCAGCGTCAGCTGCACATCGCCGGTGCCGGGTGGCAGGTCGATGATCAGTACATCCAACGGCGCCCAATCGACTTGGAACAACAGCTGTTGCAATGCGCCCATTAACATCGGGCCACGCCAAACCACCGCCTCGCGATCGGATTTCAGCATCAAACCAATGGACATCATTTTCACGCCATGGACCTGAACCGGGATCAAAAGCTCCCCATCAGGCGAAGATGGGCGCTGGCTGGTGCCCATCATGCGCGGCTGTGAAGGCCCCAGAATATCGGCATCCAACAGCCCCACCTTGCGCCCCTGACGCGCCAGCGCAACGGCGAGGTTCGAACTGAGCGTGGACTTCCCAACACCCCCCTTGCCCGAGGCGATGGCGATCACATTCGTGACCCCCGGCACCGGCAAAGGCCCAGCCTGCGGCTTTGGGTGGCCGCCGATTTTCAGGTTCGGTGGTGGGGTTGCAGCTTTTGCCGGGCCATGCGCGGTCAGAATGACCGAGACACGTTCGACACCATCCAGCGCAGCAATGGCGGCTTCGGCGGCGCGCCGCTGCGCTTCCATACCCGACGCCTTCTCGGGCGTTTCGGCTTCGATCACGAAACTCACCGCTCCACCATCGACCGTCAGCGCACGCACCATGTCACGAGACGCCAGATCCCCGCCGTCCGGCAAAGCAATAGAGGACAGGGTGCCCATGATCTTTTCGCGCATATCCGACATTCATACCTCCTTCGGGTTCGCCCATTACTTGGCAGCTTTCCCGGCAGGTGCAAGAGGCATCGGCCCGCCCGATCCATTCTGGCCACAACCAAAGTGACCCAAAGTCAACTCACTTGAAGCCCATTTCTGCATTGCAGCAATTGACCTTGGGTCAACCCCATTGTGCCCGCAAGGGGTTATTTTTATGTCATTTTTACGTATGCGCCCGCCGCATATCGGGTTTGCAGATGTGGGCCATTGTGCATCTGCAGCATTAGCCCCATCTTCTGTCTCAAGGCGACACTGTGAGCGCCAACAAACAACAGCGGCCTCGCCGCCCCGCCCCGCAGAGTTCTGCGACTGAGATGAAAGTGAGTAAGACAATGACATATGCAACTGAAATTCTTCAGGCTCCCGCCGGCATCGTTGATCGTATTTCCGCACGCATCGCTGAGTGGAAAGAGCAATTCGAAAGCCAGGCTCAATATCGTAAAACCGTCCGCGAGCTGGGCAGCCTGTCCGATCGCGAACTGGAAGACCTGGGCATCAGCCGCGGCTCGGTCCGCTTCGTGGCCCACATGGCCGTTTACGGCAACTAAGTTTCCTGGCCACCGCCTACCTCCTCCCGGGTGGTGGCTTTGATTGGCGGCAGGACCGACCTCCTCCCCGGTTCCGCCGCACAATCACAAAAGTTTCGGGCCTTCGTCCTCCTCCCTTAGAAGGTCCGCGGGTCGCGGTGGCGCTTTCCTCCTCCCTGGCGCTACCGCACCCCCAAGATCCGGTTCACACCTACCTCCTCCCAGGGTGAACCGATACGGCAACGGGTCTACCTCCTCCCAGATCCCGAGCCACCTGAAGACGGGTCCCTACCTCCTCCCAGGGCCCCGCATCAGATATGAACGGCGGCGCCCACCTCCTCCCGGGCGTCGCCGTTTTTTTGTCTGTTCGAACGGGCAGGAAGCCGGACGCTTGGACGGCGAACACGTCCAATAACGCTGGCTTATTTTTTGCTCAGCGTGCAGGCTTGGGACATGCTGAAAAAAGAAACACTCCCCATCTCTGCGATCCGCGTCCCTGTTAAGCGCATGAAGACGTTAGAGGACAACAAAGCCAATGCGTTGGCCGAGGATATTCTGGAAAACGGACAGTTAACGCCCATCCGCGTGCGCGAAGATGCCAAGGGCTATGTGCTGATTGAAGGCTTACACCGGCTGGAAGCCCTGAAAAAGCTGGGTGAAGGAACGGTTGAAGGCTACAAGGTGCGCGCGCGGCTGCACTGATCCGGGATCCGTTGTTCGCCCACGACTCAGCCGACCCTTGATGGTCCGGAAAAACGCGTGGTCCGGGATAACGGCATCGCTCTCAATGCAGGCGCTTGGCGGCGCAGATCGGCGCTGATGGCCCGACCCTCTCTTAGAACGGCACGTCGCCCGCCTGCGCTGCGGGGACGATGAACTTGGAAACGACTTTCTTCGCTCCCGCCTTGTCAAACTCGATATCCAGCTTGTCGCCTTCGATGCCCATCACCGTGCCATAGCCGAACTTGGTGTGAAACACCCGGTCGCCCTGCGTGAAGGACGAAACGGCCTCAAGATCAATCACCAGCCCGCGCGATTCGTTGGGGCTGGGCTTGGCACGCAGTGCGCCCTGTGCCTGCATCCGCTTCCACCCCGGCGAGTTATAGGCGTCCGCCCGGCTGGCTTTGTCCTCCAACAGTGACGCACCGAAATCGCCTGCCGCACCGCCATAGCCGCCTCCGTAAAGGCCCGGGGCGGTCAGCACCTCGACATGGTCGGTGGGCAATTCATCGACGAAGCGCGAGGGGAGTTGTGACTGCCACTGGCCGTAAACGCGGCGGTTGGCGGCAAACGAGATCGTGCAAATCTCCTCGGCCCGTGTGATACCCACATAGGCCAGACGGCGTTCTTCTTCGAGGCCCTTCAGCCCGCTTTCATCCATCGAGCGTTGGGATGGGAACAGCCCATCCTCCCACCCCGGCAGGAACACTGCGGGAAACTCCAGCCCTTTCGCGCCGTGCAGCGTCATGATGGTCACTTTTTCCTCGGCGTCGTCGCTGTCATTGTCCATGATCAGGCTGATATGCTCCAAGAACCCTTGCAGGTTTTCGAAACTTTCCAAAGCCTTGACCAGTTCCTTGAGGTTTTCCAACCGCCCCGGTGCCTCGGGCGTTTTGTCGTTCAGCCACATCTCGGTATAGCCGCTTTCCTCGAGGATCACCTCGGCCATTTCGACATGGGTGTCGTCCTCGGCACGCAACTGGGCATACCAGCGGTCCAGTCCCATGACCAGTTCCGCCAGCCCCTTGCCACCCTTGCCCTTGATCGCACCGCTTTCGACCGCAATTCGCGCGCCTTCGACCAGCGACACGCCGTTTTGGCGCGCCAGCCCCTGAATGGTCTGCACCGCCTTGTCACCAAGCCCGCGACGCGGAGTGTTGACGATGCGCTCAAACGCAAGGTCGTCATCTTGGCTCACCGCCAGCCGGAAATAGGCCATCGCGTCGCGGATCTCCAAACGCTCGTAAAAACGTGGGCCGCCGATCACGCGGTAGGGCAGACCGATGGTCAGGAACCTATCCTCAAACGCGCGCATTTGGTGGGAGGCACGCACAAGGATGGCGATTTCGTCAAGACCATACGACGTCGGCAGGGGAATGTTACCTTTGCCCGCCTCAGACAGCGCCCCAGCTCTCTGCAAGTTTAGCTCGTGAATATCTCCTTGAGGGTTCTTCGAAACGGTTCCACCCTTTGCTCTTCGTTCAGCTTCTTGTGCAGCCGAAGTCGAACGCGAATTTGACCGGGCGCGAGCATATGATGCGGTTCCAGACTGCATCGCCTCGATTTCTTCACCGACCCAACGGGCTTCTTCGTCGCCGTCCCAATGGCCGATCAGGCGGACCTTTTCGCCGCCCTCGGCGTCAGTCCAAAGCTCTTTGCCCAGCCGGTCTTCGTTGCCCGCAATTACGCCGGAGGCGGCCGCCAGAATATGCGCGGTCGAGCGGTAATTTTGTTCCAGCCGGACGACTTTGGCGCCAGGAAAATCCTTTTCAAACCGTAAGATATTGCCGACTTCGGCCCCGCGCCAGCCATAGATCGACTGGTCGTCATCGCCCACACAGCAGATATTCTTGTGACCCGCCGCCAGCAGGCGCAGCCACAGGTATTGGGCCACGTTGGTATCTTGGTATTCGTCGACGAGGATGTAGCGAAACCAGCCTTGGTATTGCTTCAGGATGTCGTCGTGTTTCTGGAAGATCGTGACCATATGCAGAAGCAGGTCGCCGAAGTCGCAGGCGTTTAGGGTCTTCAGCCGCGTCTGATACTGCGCATAAAGCTCGGGGCCGTGTCCATTGAACGCGTTGACCTCACCCGCCGGCAGCACCTCGGGCGTCCAAGCCCGGTTCTTCCAGTTGTCGATCACGCCAGCGAGCAGCCGCGCGGGCCAGCGCTTTTCGTCGATATTGTTGGCGGCAATCAGCTGTTTCATCAGCCTGATCTGGTCGTCCGTGTCCAGAATGGTGAAGTTTGTTTTCAGCCCCACAAGCTCGGCATGACGGCGCAGAAGCTTCACACAGATCGAGTGGAACGTGCCCATCCAGGGCATCCCCTCAACCGTCTGGCCCAGCAGGCTGGCGACACGCTCTTTCATCTCGCGCGCGGCCTTGTTGGTGAAGGTTACGGCGAGGATCTCGTTCGTCCGCGCCTGCCCGGTGTTCAGAAGGTGCGCGATGCGGGTGGTCAGGGCCTTGGTCTTCCCCGTCCCCGCACCCGCCAGCATCAGGACGGGGCCGTTCAACACCTCGACCGCCTCGCGTTGCGCGGGGTTCAGCCCATCAAGGTAAGGCATCGGGCGCGCCGCCATTGCCTGTTGCGACAGGCTGGGGCGGGCGGCGGCCTCGAATGCGTCGTTTTCGTCGAATTCGCTCATGGGTGTTCTTTATCAACGGGGAATGCGGGTGGGAAGAGTGTTCCACGAATGTTCTTTGCGCGCAAACCGATTGTCGCCTGCGGGCTGAAATTCTCCGCCCCCTAAAGGGGGCGTGGCGCACCCTGCCCCTATATATAAAGACACGCCATTGACAACCTGCCCCTTCCCGACCCATCTAACGCCTCCAGAAAGACTGCCATTATTTCATGGCGCGTTTGAGTCGAGAGGAAGTTCATGCCCGTTGTCGTCGTAGAAAGCCCGGCCAAAGCCAAGACCATCAACAAGTATCTTGGGTCGGATTACACCGTGCTGGCATCCTATGGCCATGTGCGGGACCTGCCTGCAAAAGACGGCTCGGTCGATACCGACGACAATTTCGCCATGACATGGGAAATTGGTCGCGACAGCGCCAAGCACGTGCGCGCCATTGCGGATGCGTTGAAAGACGACAACAACCTGATCCTCGCGACCGACCCGGATCGCGAGGGCGAAGCGATTTCGTGGCACCTTGAGGAAGCCCTGCGCAAGCGGCGTGCGATCAAGAAGGACACGCCGGTCAGCCGCGTGGTGTTCAACGCGATCACCAAATCCGCCGTGACCGAGGCGATGGAGCATCCCCGCGACGTCGACACCGATCTGGTCGAGGCCTATCTGGCCCGTCGCGCGCTGGATTATCTGGTGGGCTTCAACCTGTCGCCCGTTCTGTGGCGCAAACTGCCCGGCGCGCGCTCTGCGGGTCGTGTGCAGTCGGTCTGCCTGCGCCTGATCGTTGAGCGTGAGGAAGAGATCGAGGCGTTCAAGGCCCGTGAATACTGGTCGGTGAAAGCGCTGCTCTCCACCCCGCGCGGGCAGGAGTTTGAGGCGCGTTTGACAGTGCTCGGCGGCCAAAAGCTCGACCGCTACGACCTTGAGAATGAGACCGCGGCCGAAATGGCTGTGCAGGCGATTTCCTCGCGCGATCTGACCGTTCAGTCGGTGGAGGCCAAGCCTGCCACCCGCAACCCCTCGCCGCCCTTCATGACGTCGACCTTGCAACAGGACGCCAGCCGTAAGTTCGGTTTTGGCGCGCGTCAGACAATGTCGACGGCCCAGCGCCTCTATGAAGCGGGCTATATCACCTATATGCGGACCGACGGGATCGACATGGCGCCGGAAGCCGTGGCCGCCGCGCGTGACGCGATTTCGGATCGCTATGGCAAGGAGTTCATCCCGGCCAAGCCCCGGATTTACAAGAACAAGGCCAAGAACGCCCAAGAGGCACACGAATGTATCCGCCCGACCGATATGACCGTATCCGCGAGCGATCTGGCGCGGTTGGAACCCGATCAGCGCAAGCTTTACGACCTGATCTGGAAGCGCACGCTGGCCAGCCAGATGGAAAGCGCGAAGTTCGAACGCACCACGGTTGATGTGGGCTCATCCGACGGTCAGGTCGTGCTGCGCGCCACCGGACAGGTTGTCGTGTTCGAGGGCTTTCTGAAGGTCTATGAAGAAGGTCGCGACGATCAGGTGGTGGATGACGACGACAAGCGCCTGCCCCAGATCATGGAAGGCGAAAAGGCCGAGAAAAAGGGTGTCACGCCCGAACAGCATTTCACCCAGCCCCCGCCCCGTTACACCGAAGCCACGTTGGTCAAGCGCATGGAAGAACTGGGCATCGGTCGCCCCTCGACCTATGCGTCGGTGATCACGACCATTCAGGACCGCGAGTATGTCCGCAAAGACAAGAACCGTCTGTTTCCCGAGGACAAGGGGCGGATCGTCACCATCTTCCTGATGAATTTCTTCCGTAAATATGTGGGATACGAATTTACCGCACATTTGGAAGAAGAGCTGGACGAAATCTCGGCTGGCGACATGGATTATAAAGAGGTGCTCGCGCGCTTCTGGCGCGATTTCTCGGCGGCAATTGCCGAGACATCAGAATTGCGCATTTCGGAAGTGCTCGACAAGCTGGACGCCGCCCTTGCCCCGCAGCTCTACCCGCCACGCGAAGATGGATCAGACCCGCGCATCTGCCCGAAATGCGGCAACGGTCAGCTGCACCTGAAAACCTCGCGCACTGGTGGGTTTGTCGGTTGTGGCAACTATCCTGAATGCACCTATACCCGCCCCATCGCGGGTGAAGGGGCCGAGGGGGATGAACGTGTGCTGGGCGAAGATCAGGGCGACGAGATCTGGTTGAAATCTGGTCGTTTCGGCCCCTACGTGCAGCGCGGTGAACCGACGCCGGAAAACAAAAAGCCACCACGTGCCAGCCTGCCCAAAGGGTGGGACAAGGACGCGATGGACCTAGAGAAGGCTCTGGTGCTGCTGTCCCTGCCCCGCGAAATTGGCGAACACCCCGAAGGCGGCATGATCAGCGCGAATTTCGGGCGCTTCGGCCCCTATGTCATGCACAAACTGCCCGACGACGCCAAACCGACCTATGCCAATCTGAAAGACCCCGATGACGTGTTCGAGATCGGCATGAACCGCGCGGTCGAGATGCTGGCGGAAAAACGCGCCAACCCCGGTGGGCGCGGTCGGGCGGCGGCCAAGCCGTTGAAAGAACTGGGCGAACATCCCGAAAACGGCGGGCCGGTCAATGTCATGGACGGGCGCTATGGGCCTTATGTGAAATGGGAAAAGGTCAACGCGACCATTCCCAAGGATGTCGAAGCGGCTGACGTGACCATGGAGATGGCGGTCGCCCTGATCACGGAAAAAGCCGGGAAGAAGAAGCCTGCGAGAAAGAAAGCAGCACCGAAGAAGAAAGCGGCAGCAAAGAAACCCGCCGCAAAGAAAAAGCCCGCCGCCAGCAAGGGCTGACGGCGGCTTTGACACCTTGATCCGGGCCAGAAATGCGACACTGCGGGTGCCACATTCAAACTCGCGCATTCGTGAGTTGAAACCTGCGCGCGCGTTGGATTGATTGCGGCCAAACGCAATCGAACAGTGAGCCTCACCATGTCACGTATTCTTTCGCGCCGCGCGGTCATCGCGGGCGCAACAGCCTCTTTCGTGCTGCCCGCTGCCGGGCTTGCCACACCCATCATCGAAACCGCTAAGCGCAACGTGTCGAGCTTTGCCAGTCAGGACTGGCGTGATCATTTCGACAAGCTGGACCGGGTCACGATCGTCTGTGACACGGTTTCGCGCGCCTTGCATTACTGGAGCGCGGATGGCCGCGATTATCGCATTTATCCTTCCTCGGTTCCGATGACGGATGAACTGACCAAGACCGGATACACAAAGATTGTGCGCAAGAAGGTCGGACCAGACTGGACGCCGACCCCCAGTATGATGGAACGTAATCCAGACCTGAAATACACCCCGCCCGGCCCGGACAATCCGCTGGGCACGCACGCCATGTATCTGGATTGGCCCGCTTATCTGATCCACGGCACCCATGACACGCGCAAGATCGGGCGGCGCAGTTCGGACGGCTGCATCGGCCTTTACAACAGCGCCATCGCCGAGCTGTTCGCCATCACACCAATCGGCGCGCAAGTTCGGATAATCTAGGGGGTCGTTTCAAGTGTTGCGCCCACCAAGGTAAAGGAAATCAGGTCTTAGGTAGAAATACCCGAAGCCTCGTCTCACCCGCGCGTTTCGTTGACTTTGCACGGCCCCCACGCCAGAACAGGTGCGAAACTGACGAGAGGTAACTTTCATGAAAAAGGTATATGGCAACGCCGCCGAGGCCCTTGATGGGCTTTTGAGCGACGGGATGCTGATTGCCGCTGGGGGCTTTGGCCTGTGTGGCATTCCGGAATTGCTGATCGACGCGCTGGTCGAAAGCGGCGTCAAAGACATCACCATCGCATCGAATAACTGCGGCGTTGACGGCTTCGGGCTTGGCAAATTGCTGGACACCAAGCAGATCAAGAAAATGATGTCGTCCTATGTGGGCGAAAACGCAGAGTTCATGCGCCAATACTTGTCGGGCGAGCTTGAGCTTGAGTTCAACCCCCAAGGCACTTTGGCCGAGCGCATGCGCGCCGCAGGTCACGGCATCCCCGGGTTTTACACCAAAACCGGCGTGGGCACCGTGATCGCTGAGGGCAAAGAAGTGAAGGTCTTCAACGGCGAGGAATACATCCTTGAAGAAGGCATCTTTGCCGACCTGTCCATCGTGAAAGCCTGGAAAGCGGACGAAACCGGCAACCTTGTGTTCCGCAAGACCGCCCGCAACTTCAACCCGCCCGCCGCCATGTGCGGCAAGGTCTGTGTGGTCGAGGTCGAGGAGATTGTGCCGACCGGGTCGCTTGACCCCGATGCGATCCACCTGCCGGGCATCTATGTGCATCGCATCATTCAGGGCGATCACGAAAAGCGTATCGAACAACGCACCATTCGGGAGGGCTGAGATCATGGCATGGGACCGCAATCAAATGGCCGCCCGCGCGGCACAGGAACTGCAAGACGGCTGGTATGTGAACCTCGGGATCGGCATCCCGACGCTTGTGTCAAACTTCATCCCTGAAGGTGTCCACGTGACGCTTCAGTCGGAAAACGGAATGCTGGGCATGGGCCCCTTCCCAACCGAGGCCGAAATTGACGCCGACCTGATCAACGCAGGAAAGCAGACCATCACCGAACTGCCCCAGACCTCATATTTCGACAGCTCGATGAGCTTTGGGATGATCCGGGGCGGCAAGATCGCGATGGCGATCCTTGGTGCGATGGAAGTGGCCGAAAACGGCGACTTGGCCAACTGGATGATCCCCGGCAAACTGGTCAAAGGCATGGGCGGCGCGATGGACCTTGTGGCCGGTGTTGGCCGCGTGGTGGTCGTGATGGATCACACCAACAAGCATGGCGACAGCAAAGTGCTGAAGGAATGCACCCTGCCGCTGACCGGCAAGGCCGTGGTGGACCGCATCATCACCAACCTTGGTGTGCTGGATGTGGTCGAGGGTGGCCTGAAGATCGTCGAGACCGCAGATGGCGTCACTGAAGACGAGCTGCGCGCCGCGACCGAGGCAAAGATCCTCGACTAACGGTCATAAAAGGCGTCAGAAAAGGCTCCGTTCGCGGGGCCTTTTCTTTTTAGCGCCGCGTTGCCACTGGTTAGATATACAGCTTTGACGGGCGGAACATCGTGTCCAACGCGTCGCTTCCCAGATCCAAGACCCGCGGCTTGCGGATCGCGGGCAGAACGCAAACATCATAAATTTCGGACGCGGCCCCTTCCAGCACGATCTGGTGTTCAATCGCGCCACTATCCAGATTGATGACCGAGATCGAGCATTCCGGCGCAACCCCCATATCCTGCAAACGCTCGTTCAACGGCGTGCCGTCATTGCCTTCATACACTCCGTTTTGACGCGGGCGCGACGCACCGACCAGCGCGTAGTTTTTCCAAAACGCGATCCCACGGGTGAAGCCCGGAATAAAACAGATCGGGCGATACGCGCCAGTATCGCGGTCAACCTCGCCAAATTCGCCCAACCCGCTATTGGCAACATATAGCTTCCCGTTATGCAGTTGGGGCGAGTGGGGCATGTGCAAGTTGTCACACAGGACGTCGTTGCTTTGCACGTCGATCAGCAGCCCGTCGCTTTGGTCCTTCGGTAATGCGCGCCAACCTTCAACTTCGTCCGTGTCGGCAAAGCAGGTGACATATTTTGGCGCGCCGTCCTCCAGCGCCAGACAGTTCAGGTGACACCGGTCGCCATATGCAAACTCGCTGATGAAGGGTGGCTTCCACAGGGGCTCGAAGCTCCATCTTTCATGCAGGCGCGCGATGCAGTTGAACTGGCTCGCGATGAAATAAACGCCGCTGTCACTGACCCGCACGTCATGCACGTTGATAAATCCGGTGGTGGTGGCCGCGATCGGGGCAAAGACGGCGTCATTGCCTTGCGACATCTGGCCCTTGTCCAAAAAGTTCTCAAACCGCCAGATTTGCTTGTGGCTTGCCATCCACAGCGTGCCGTTGTGCAGGCTCAACCCCATCGAGCGCGGAAAATTGGCATCGGAAAACACGAACTGGCCCGCATCGTTCACGCCAATCATAAATAATTTGCCGATGTGATAGGTATTGAACGCCAGAGAAATCCGGTTTTTCGTCAGCCAACCGCGAAACCCGTCGCTTGGGTGCAGGCGTACACGGCCTTTCTTCATCTCGGCTGGCTTCGGAAACTCCAAATCGACTTTAGTGTTGTCATCGTCGCCTGCGTCAGCCACTTTTTGCTCCTACTTCCCGATTGGCCCGCCAATACTCCTACTCAGAGCGCGCGCAGTCGAGGGGAAAGATAGCGAATGGTTTTCATGTAAGGGGTCAGCTCATGACGGATGACGAAGACACAGGTGGCTTGATAGAGGTTTCGCCTCTCTACCCCAACGAAGATGTTCTGCGTGTGTTCGGAGAGCTCGCGTTCCTGGCCTTCTATTCCGACTTTTACGGAAACTGGTCGGCGCGCGCGATTGCGAAAGCGTTTGAGCCTCCGATCTATCTGAAGCAGTTCAATGTCTATCGCGCGCGCGATGTGCCGCGTGGTCTTGTTACCTGGGCCAAACTGGATGCGGCGGCCGAAAAGAAGCATCTGACAGGCAAGGGGCTGGACGAATTTGACGAATGGCGGTCTGGCACACAGCTTTGGATCATGGATATCATGGCCCCGTGGGGGCATGGCGACCAAATCATTGAAAACATCAAATCCTCTGTGCAGGAGGACAGTGTAAAAACCCTACGAATCCACAAGGGGCAGAAAAAGCTACTGGAATGGCACCGCACGCCAAACAGCGAAAAATGGAAGATCCGATCGACCGAGGTGGCATGAAATGGTGTTTTCTCCGCCGATTTCCCCCTTACCACACCGACAGAATTGCCCGAGTGTCGTATTCAAAGTATTAATGAGTTTACGGCTTTTGCCTGTGTTCCTTAGCGGGATTTCTAACGGCGAAAGCGCCGCCTGTAAATGTTTGGCGAGTAAAAGAGGGAATTTCCATGGTTAGCCTCTCAGGACCAACGACGGCCTCGATGACGGAAGGGTTCAACGGGACCGGGAACATCAGTGCCAGTGGCTCTGTCGTGAATACAGAGCCGGGCACGTATTCTTGGCTTGCAGGCGGCTATGACATTCTGTCGGCCCCATCATTTGGTACGCTTACGATCGTTCAAAACACCGCAAATGACGAAGGCGGCTATACATGGAGCTTCGTGGTCGACAGCGACGATCCGGCTTTGGATGGATTGGACGCGGGTCAAAGCCTGGATGTCACCTTCAATATCCGGGTCAGGGACACATCCTTCAACGCCGCAAATGGCTATGCCCCGGTCGTCAATGGCACTGCGGTCATCGACACCCATCAGGTGACCATCACCATCTTTGGCGAAAATGAAGTCTGCTTTGCGCGCGGCACCGATATACTGACCGATCGCGGCCCGCGCCGGATTGAACAGTTGCGCGTGGGCGACATGCTGGTCACCCGCGACAATGGCCTTCAGCCTGTGCGCTGGATATCTGCGTCGAAAGTGTCGCGTGATCGGCGACGCGGCAACTCGCAACTGGAACCCATCGCGATTGCGCCGGACACATTTGCACCCGGCGTGCCAACCAAAACGCTGCGGGTTTCACCCCAGCACAGGGTGTTGCTGGAAGGCCCACAGGTTGATTTGCTGTTGGCGCAGGACACGGCCCTTGCCAGTGCGAAAAGCCTTTTGAATGGCGAAAGCATCTATGATTGCAGCGGCGAGGTTGAGGAATTGGAATACTGGCACCTTGTCCTTGATCAGCACGAGATCGTTTTTGCAAATGGCTGCCCCGCCGAGACATTACATCTTGGCGACATGTCGTTGACCACGCTGAACCAGGCGCAGATCAACGAGCTTGAAGCGATCTTCCCCGGCCTGCTCGAAAAACCAAGCGATATGGCCCACGCCGAGCTGCGCGCCTATGAGGGGCAAGTGTTGACCCAATCCCTGAAGCCATTTGCATTGCAATCCGAAGTCCGCGCTATCTAGCTTGGAAGTCTGAACAATCATTGCCCTCGCTACGCTTTCGTTGGGTTGCCCGCACCAAAGCCCCACGCCCCCCTTTTCCCTCGCAATTGCGCCGAAGCTTTCATAATCTCGCCTCAATCCCCCGCCATAAGCCGGGCAATGACAATGAGCAGCACAAACCCCATATCATCCACTGCAGGGAAACAATCTGCACCGGACGCCGCCCCCCGGCGGCTGCGCGACACGCTTGTGCTGCTTGGATTGTTCGGGCTGGTTCTGGTTGGATTGATCGGTCTGGCCGCCGCAACAGGCTGGGAAGAAACCCGCGCTCAACTTGCCAAGCTGACGGTCGCGCAATTTGTCGCCCTGCTTGCCCTCAGCCTTGTGAATTACCTGTTTCGTGGGCTGCGCTGGCATATCTTTGCGCGCAAACTGGGACTGCCCACGGGTCTTGTCCAAGACCTGCGCCACTTCCTTGGCGGGTTCGCGATGTCGGTCACACCCGGCCGCGTGGGCGAGCTGGTGCGGATGCGCTGGCTGAAACGCGAAACCGGTTGGGCGTTTGAGCGCACGGCCCCCCTTGTGCTGGTGGATCGCGCGTCGGACCTGACGGCGATGGCCTTGATCCTTGGGCTGGCGCTGGCCTTTTCGGCGACCGGGATCGCGGGCGGGCTGCCCGTCACAATCCTTGCCCTGATCGCCGCCTTCGCAGCGACCCGACCGCGCCTGCTGGGCTGGTTTGCCACGATGGGGCACAGGATCACCGGGCGGTTTGCGAGGCTTTGGGCCAAGATCCGCCGTGCCTCCCTTTCGCTGTCGGCGTTCACTTCGCCCACATTGATGGCGCTTGCCGCGCTGATCGGGGTCATTGGCTGGGTCGCCGAAGGCTATGCCTTTCACCTTCTGTTAATGTGGATGGGGGCCGATATCGGCTTTGCCAAGGCGGTCGCCATCTTCGTCTTCTCGACCCTCGCTGGTGGCCTGACCGGTGCACCGGGTGGCGTCGGTGGTGCGGAAGCCGCCATGATTGCCCTTTTGGCAATGGAAGGCGTGCCGCTTGAAGTCAGCCTGCCCGCCACCGCCATCATCCGTATAACAACCCTTTGGTTCGCGATTGGGCTAGGTCTTTTGATCTTCCCCGTCGCGGAACGCAATTCATTGAGACATACACATGGTTTGGAAAAATAACGAGTATTCCGGCTGGGGCCGGGTTCTGAAAGCCTCTGCCGAATTGGCGCGTCCCGAACGCGCCCGCAGCCTGAAGGCCACCGTGGCGCAGCACCCCTGCCCCGCCATCGGCAATTGCCGATCCTATGGTGATGCGCCGCTGAACGACGGTGGTCGCGCCATCGACATGACGCGGATGAACCGCATCATCGACTTTAACGCGGACACTGGCGTTGTCACGGTCGAGGCCGGCATCACCATCGGTGATCTGGCCCACGTCTTCGCCCCGCGCGGATGGCTTCCCGCCGTCATGCCCGGCACCGGCTTTGCCACCGTGGGCGGCTGCATCGCACAAGACGTGCACGGCAAGAACCACCATAACGAGGGCAGCTTCGGCCAGCACGTTCTGTCGGTCACCCTGCTGAATGGCGACAAGCGCACCGTTGCCACGCCCACCCGCAACGCAAGCCTGTTCCGCGCCACGATGGGCGGCATCGGACAGACCGGCGTGATTGCTGAGGCGAAATTGCAACTCAAACCCTGCCCCGGCGACGTGATGATGGTCACAGAACGCCGGGCCGAGGATTGGGACGACCACCTTGCCCTGCTCGATGGCAGTCAGGCGACCTATACGGTTGGCTGGATCGACACGACCGCCAAGGGTGCAGCCCTTGGGCGCGGTGTCATAGAAGAGGCCGAGTTGGCCGCAGGGCTTCTGCCGAAGGCGAAGCCGTCGAAGAAAATCCCGCTGGATGCGCCGAATTTCGCGCTGTCCAACCCGGTCGTGCGGGCCTTCAACAACGCTTATTACCGACGGGTGCCAAGCTCGGGGCGCTCGTCCGTCAAACGGATCGACGACTTCTTCTTCCCGCTGGACAAAATCCACGACTGGAACCGCCTCTACGGCAAGCGCGGCTTCTATCAGTTCCAAAACGTCGTGCCACTGGATCAGGCCGACGCGCTGAAAGCGATGTTGGAGTTGATCGCTGGTGCTGGTCTGTCGTCGCCTCTGGCCGTACTCAAACGCATGGGAGCGGGGCGCGCGGGTCATATGAGCTTTCCGATGGAGGGCTACACGCTGGCGGTCGATTTCCCCGCCCGTGACGCGGCGGTGGACCTGATCGCGATGCTTGAGGATATGACCATGGACGCAGGCGGGCGGCTTTATCTTGCCAAGGACGCGTTGGCCACTGGCCCGGCGATCAAGTCGATGTATCCCGAACATGGCGACTGGGTGAAACAGGTCAACAAGGCCGACCCGGATCACGCGCTGGAAACCGATATGGTGCGCCGTCTGAACCTGCGCGAGGCGGAGTAAGAACATGACAAAGACCAAACAAAACCAGTGCTGGATCATCCTTGGCGCAACCTCATCCATGGCGCGCGCCTTTGCGCAGGCCGTGGCCGATCAAGGCGCAAGTGTCATTCTGGCCGGGCGCGATATGGACGACCTGAAACGATCCGCAACAGACCTGTCCGCGCGCGGTGTGACCGCTGAGGCGGTGAAGTTCGACGCCCGCGACATCGCAACCTTCCAGCCGATCATCGACCGCGCCGGGCGCGAGGAAGGCGTGATCAACGCTGCGGTCTTTGTTGGCTCGATGCCCGCTCAAGAAGACATCGACGCCAACCCCGCCCTGATCGAAGGCGTGGTGAAAGACAGCCACTCAGGCCCAGCGGCGTTCCTGACCATGCTAGCCCCAATCATCGAAGACCGGGGTGCGGGCACGGTCGTCGGCGTTTGTTCGGTGGCAGGCGATCGGGGCCGGATCGGCAACTATGTCTATGGCTCGGCCAAGGCAGGCTTTGCCACCTACCTGTCGGGCCTGCGCAATCGCCTGACACGCGCGGGCGGCCATGTGGTGACAGTAAAGCCCGGCTTCGTGGACACGGCGATGACATGGGGGATCGAAGGGATGTTCCTTGTCGCCTCGCCCCAGAAGGTCGCCGCCGACATCCTGAAAGCGGTCGAGAAGCAGCGCAACGTGATCTACACGCCGTTCTTCTGGCGCTACATCATGCTGATCATCCGACACATCCCGGAGTTTATCTTTAAGAAGATGTCGATCTGATCGGCTTTTAACCGACCCCGAACCATTCCTGCCAAAGACCTGCGGCGTAGAACATAATTGCCATCGTCATCAGCATCAGGCCAATGCCCCGCTTGTCCTTCATCGCAAAGACAATCGGGTCATAATCCTGTTTGCCGTGCCATCCCAAACGCACCATACGGATCATCCACCATGCCAGCGGCAGGCCCGCGATCCACATCAGCCATTGGGTTTTGTAGAGCGACAGGGCTTGTTCGGTGAAGGAATACAGGAAAAAGGCCACCAGGGCTGCCACGACACCCAGCGACGCTACGTTCAGAAGGTCGGGTCGATCCGGGCGACCATAGCCCCGCCCCGGCAAACGCTCGTCTGATGTGGCAAGGGTCAGTTCCGTCAGACGCTTCACGCAGCCAAGGGCCAAGAAGACCGGGAAGATGAACACCAGCAGATATCCCGACACGTGGATATCTGTGGCGGCGGCGCCAGCAACGACCCGCAGAGTATAAAGGGACGCCAGCACCGCAATATCTACCCAACGCATCCGCTTCAGCTTCAGCGAATAGGCCAGCGACATCGCCATATACAGGCTGACCACGCCAAAGAATGCCCAGCCCAGATAGGCCGCCACACCCAACGCGATGGCCGCAAGAACGAAGAACGACACCATCCCCACCTGTATCGGCACAGCCCCTGATGCAAAGGGGCGTTTGCATTTCTTCACATGCAGCCTGTCAGCCTCAAGATCCAGAAGGTCGTTGACCAGATAGATGGACGATGCCGCCGCCGAAAAGCTGATCACCCCGAGGATCGCCAGAAGAAGCGTGTTCAGATCGAAGGCATGACCCGCGATCATCGGCACGAACAAAAGCACGTTCTTGACCCATTGATGGGGACGGAAGCTTTTCAGCACATCTTTCATGCGCCAGCCGCCCTCGATCAGGGTAACGGGCTTTCCTTGCGCCTCTAACATCTTGGCCGAGCGCGTATCACCCACCACCAAAGCCGCGTCGGCATGGTCCCAAACTGCACGATCCACGACCGCGTTGCCCGCATAGTGAAAGCCGCCCTCGCCGTAGGCCGCAACCAACGCCTTGGCCTTGTTGTCGCCCTTCAGGTTAGTGTGCCCGTCTGAGGCAAAGATGCGGTCCGACAGGCCGTGGTCCGCCGCCAGTTGTTGCACAATGCTCTGGTCGGACGCTGAGGCGAGCACAACCTCACGCCCTTCAGCTTGGGCTGCGCGGGCGACCTCCAACACATCTGGGTCAACCGGAAGCAAGTCAGTGCGCAGCGCGGCGATCTTAGCCAGTTCGGCTTTCAGACGGGCGGGATCGCGAAAATGCGCGAGGCTGGTTTGCAGCGTGCGGATCGGATCTTTACCAAGACCGCCCCAGAAGCATTCATAAAGCATGTCTGTGCGCAGAAATGTTCCGTCGACGTCCAAAACGAACGGTTTCTTGGTAAGACTGTCGGCCATCAAATCACGATCCATTTACTGCAAATACACATCCGTCAGACAAAAGCTCTGGCGGGGTCAGGCACAGCCCGCGCGCGACCCGCCAGGCGGCAAGCACTTTGGGCACATAGGCGCGGGTTTCCGCATAAGGGGGCACGCCGCCATTGTCCTTCACCGCATTCTCGCCCGCGTTATAACCCGCGAGGGCAAGGATCGGGTCGCCGTCAAAATGGTGCATCAACCAGTTCAGATAGGCAACACCACCCATGATATTCTGCGAGGGGTCGTTGCTGTCTTTGACACCAAAGCGCGCGGCAGTGTCAGGGATCAATTGCATAAGCCCCTGCGCGCCTGCATGGCTTTCCACAGCCACACGCCCGCCACTTTCCACCGAAATCAGCGCTAGAACAAGCGCGGGCGACACCGGCGTGCCGATCGTCGCTTTCAGAATATCGGTGCCATGGGCCTGCGCGATGCTTTGCAAATGTTGAAGGCGGGGCTGGGCCATCCCCTCTTGCGTTTCAAGCAAATCAAGGGCGACGCGCACATTGGCCGGGCCCGCCTTGTCCAGACGCGGTGAAACGGAGGTCCAGAACCAATCCCATTCGGAAGGCGGAAGTGTCGGCACAGAGGCCGCAACCTCTTCAACAACCTCGGGTGCGGGGGCTTTCGGTGCCAATGCGGCGGCTTGCACGGCCGGGTCAATTTGGATTGTGATCCGCTTGGCCCCGGCCTGCGGGACGGCAATTCGCTTGAAAGTGAAGTCTGGAAAGGGCGCCGGCGTGGTGTCCGCCTGCGCCTGTCCCCCCATCACAAGGGTCAGGAGTATGCTTATGATCAGGAAGCGCCGCATTTTGCGGTTCTCTGCTCTGCCTCGAATTGTTTTGTTGTTTGTCGCAGATTTGGTCATTAAGAGCCAGATTTACCTTGGATTGTCTGGAAAAATTGCGGACACATACGCAGGATTACCACAGAGAAAAAAGATTTTAACACTTTTTTAATGCGCGATTTCAAAAGGTTGACCGGAAAAAAACCTAAAATTTCGTTAAGCCAGAAAAGGTACGAAACCCGCCCAACTCTTGCCCCAATCAAAGGGCTAATTAGGTGTCATGCCAAGCAGCGCTGCGGACGGCAAAAGTTCAGGCGCCAAGGTGAACAAGATGAAACAACACCTTTTCGGAGTGAAACAAAATGAAACTGTATAACCTGATCAAGACTTTCCAAGCTGACGAAGACGGCGCTGTAACTGTGGACTGGGTCGTTCTGACCGCAGCCATCGTGGG
>NZ_JALPQG010000014.1 GCF_023195695.1 Aliiroseovarius sp. S1339
ATCGTGTTCGGGGACAGCCCCACCTCTTGTGATGCTAACTCTTCCGCCCGCTTCAGAATTTCTTCAAGGGATCGTGCTTGGTCGTCTGGGCTTTTTCGATAGATCTTTGGCAATCTCTCCAAAACACTGACATAGTAAAACAAGTCTTCCTGTCGTAGGTTTGAGCGATCAGTCACGTTCGTCGCTTCAGCGAATTGAGCTAAGACAGCCCTGCGTTACTTCACATCATTAGCAATTTTCCTAAGTTCGGCTGGGTCATCCTCAACACGGTTTCGGCTTGCGATATAGTCAGACACGATAGACGTGATTTCATCGCTGTAGCGACGACCTTCAAGCGTCTTGGGAGGTTCGGAAGTGACCAGATGTAAATGGTCACTAATTGCTGGTGGCAAATCGAGATCCAGATTCGGATAAGGCGATGCCACCTTCCGACGATCAAAGCGCTCCAAAGCTTCTGCTTGCGCCACTAAGCGAAGCCTATTGGCGCGTCTAGATATGATTGTTTGTAATATGCGCCGAACCGAAGCCTGCGCAAAATCGCCGCCCATTGAGAACTCCTTGGGTCAGGCGTGGAAACGGGATTTAACGAGAGTTAATGCGCCCAGCGGAGGCATGATCCATAATTAAGGTTCACGTCACAACCACACGAAGGGAAGAAACACATGGCACAGTCAAAACCCGACATCTCGGCGGTTCCCGATATATTAAAACAAGCACAGAGCCTGATGGCAGCCAATCCGCTGATGGGCGCACAGATGACGAATGTGCTGGAAGCGCAGCAACGCTTTCTGAAAGAAGCGCAAGAGTATTCAGATCACTGGTTCAGCCGCCGCAAAGAGGCAACCGAAACCGCAATAGAAGCGGCCAATGAAATCGTAGGAGCAGGGCCCTCTGATCCGGCTGCAATGCTCGAAGTGATGTCAGATTGGCAGAAGCACTCGACGGAACGTATAGCTGCGGATTTTCAGGAATGGGTGGATATGTGTTCACGTTGCACTGGTCAAACAGGCGAAAGCGATAAGAAAGGAAAACACTAACTCAGCTAAGATAGCAAAGCCCAATGCGGATAGTCTCCGCAAGGATTGAATTGACATTGGTATCCGATTTACTGCGGTCGCGTCAGCTTGTCTTCTTCGTGTGGCTGTTTGGCGGCCAAGCCGACGCGCATAGAGTTGAGACGCGCGAGCGCGGTAGCCGTTCGGAGGCGCCAACCCTGACAGGGCGGGTGCAATTTTCGAAAGCCTGACTAGGTTCTAATAGAAACGGCGCGTCACCGAAAACCGTTCTGTTCTGCTAGAGTTCAACCTCGTGACGGCGTCGGCTGGCGGTAGTTGAGCGTCCTCACATCGCGTTTTTGGCATCTATTGCAATCTGAACTGGCCTCACACGCTTGAAAACCGCCCATGCGTGCAACTGGACAATACATCTGCATCCTGTCACGGTAAGCTACTTTTGCCTATGCTTCGATCCTGAAAGCTATGCCAGCTTAACATGACAAAGTGAGAGCGATGAAAACTCAAAGCAAAATTGAGACGCTGCCTTTCGGTCACAACCGCCAGTCGCTTGTCGATGTATTTATGGGCATGCATCCAAAGCCCAATGTCGAAACAGCGCAAAAGGGACAAATCATCGTTCAAGAGGATGATTTCGCAGATCACTCCATCCTTCTGCTGGAAGGCTGGTTGGCGTTGTCCAAGATGCTGCCCGATGGCGAAACCCAGATTATCGACGTGATGCTGCCGGGTGATTTCGCGCTGATCGGCGCGACCAACGCGCCCGTGGCAGCCTGTTCGGTCGACGCGTTAAGTGATGCGCGGTTCATTGCCGTTCGACCGGCACAGGCGAATGGTCCCGAACCCGAGATGGCAAAGCTGCGCGAACTTGTGGCCGGGGAAATTGTCAGGTCACAGGCCCGTGTCGCAGAAATACTGCTGCGGACGGGCAAAGGGGCAGCGGCCAACCGCATTGCCTATGCACTGCTGGAATTTTACGTGCGGCTTGATGCGGCCGGATTGGTCGAAGACAACCGTTTTGCCTTCCCAATGACGCAGCACAAGATCGGCGAGTTTACCGGGCTAAGCAACGTCCATGTCTGCAGGACCATGCGTCTGTTCGAGCGCGACGGAATCATCGCCCATCCGACGAACACCGACATCGTTCTGAACAACGTTGACGCATTATGTGAAATCGCTGGGATCGACCTGAAAACATTTCAGCACGAAATACTGGTGCAAAGAACGCACTAGCGTTACCGCACTTCTACGATCTCGCCCAAGGTTTGACCCGCCAATTCCTCGCTCGCGTCGTTCGCGATATCGTCCACAGATATGATCCCAACAAGGTTGCCGGCATCGTCCACAACAACAAGCCGTCTGATCTGCTTGGCCGACATAACATAGGCCGCCTGCTCAACCGTCTGGTCCACGCGGCACGTCACGATCGCAGGCGTCATGATCGGGGCAATATGGCGGTCAGCGACGGCTTCGGGAACCCAACGGATCACGATATCCCGGTCCGTCAAAATACCCACTGGCCGACCATTTTCGCAGACGGGCAAAACGCCCAGATCAAGTTTGGCCATCAAAGCCGCTGCCGCCCGAACCGACGTGCCCGGACCGATGGTCGTAACGGGTGTGCGCATAATGCAGCTTACCAACATCCCTAAATCTCCGCAACGTTTACAACAACTTGTTTGGTCATGTTACCCTTCATGACCGGATAAGAACTGCAATCTTTCCGAGCCGCGAACCGACCCTGCGCCCGAGGTGCAATGGTTAGCCCGCCCGAGCGCTGTGGCTGTTCAAACGGCATAACGCAAGATTGCCGCAAGTGGCATTTCGCCGGGGATATCCTGTTTGCGAACCGCCACAACCCGCGCGCCTGTGCGCAGCGCCCGGCCAGCGATTTCATCGACCACCCCATAGCTGTCTGCACCAGCGTCAGGCGCAAAGTTAACGACACCGCTGGTTTCATCGACCGTGCCCGGAATGACTGCGTCCATATCAACCAGCAACGTTTCGACCCCGCCAAAGGTAGCCGCCCGTGCGGCGTCCGATATATCCGTGGTCGCCCTGCTCTGGGCTGCATTCGCGTCGTAATGGGATTGGAACTCTGCAATCCGTTGCGCGTAATGGGCATCCAGAATTGGTCGAGCGGCATGTGCCAATTCGGCATCTGTCATTTGGTCGGGCGACATTTCGATCATGTCGTCCAGCAAGGAAAGGCGGCTCAACGACCGGAAAAGGGATGCAACCGGCAGCGTAGATGCCAAAATCAACGGGATCTCCGAACCGGCCAATACAGGGTGCAGCGCCGCGTCGACCTTGCGGATATACTGTCCCAAACGCACCTTTTGGCCCTCTTTGCCATGAATGCGTCGTCCAGCACCGCTGTCATTGATCGAGGCTTTGCCAACAGCACTTGCCGCATCTTTGGGCATGTTCGGAACCCTGATTTCAGTTGCGGGCAGGTCGCTTGAGATTTCGACCAGCCGCACCGCATTTTCCGAAACCGCCAGAATGTGGGCCGCGTTTGGGAAAGTGGTGGCTCTGAGCAGCGGTTTTAGGTGAAAGCGGTCCGAAACCGCGACCGTATCCACCAACTTGTTTGCCAACCGATAGGTAAGCAACTTCTCGGGTGTTGCGAGAATGGCAAGACTATGGGCCTGATGCTCCCAGTATTCATCATCCTCCAGAATGGTATCGAAATTCTCTTCCAGCAGCCAGATGCGGCGCTTTTCGATCTCTGCTGCCTCAAGTTGCTGGATGGCGGTCTTAACCAATTGACGCAATGTCGTGCGGCTATTGCCAATCTCTTGGGTCAAAGGCGTCGTGGCAAGATAGATTGAGATGCATGCATCCGAACGAACAAGGTGAAGTTTTCCAATTTCGTGCGGTGTCGGCAGGTCAATATAGAGCATTTCTTTTCTTTCTATCAGGACAGTTTATCCGAAGGGACTTGGCCCATCCGGTCAGCATATCCAGACGATAGCGTGTCGTTGGTCAGGATGCTTTGACCGCGGTTAACACGCGCTGGACAACCGCCGGTAAATTGGTGTGGTTTACGGTTCTGGCTTGCGCTTGTCGCGCTTTTTCAGGGCTTCGAACCCGATGATCACGTCCAGAAGCTCGGTCGTGATCTCGCTTTGGCGCACGGTGCGGAGTTCGGCGTTCAGCACCTCCAACTGGTCGTCAATCGACTGTTCGGCCTGCTGCATCCGGGCCAGCCGGGCCGCGTTTTCGGTCACCATAGCCTCGGCCGCGGAACGATAAAGCCGGGCAAACAGATAGCTGCGGATCAGGGATGCCAGCAGATGGTCAGGCTCCATGCGAAATTGCGGCAGGCTGCGCGAGGTCCAGGGGCGGTGGGCCAGATCCTTGGTCATGCTGCGTTCAAGCGGCAAAAGCTGTTGCGTCACCGGGTTCTGCAACCCATGGGCGGCGCGCTCCATATTCACCAACGACACCGAAAGGGCGGTTGATCGGCCCGAAGGTCGCATCTGGTCCAACAGCGTGATCAGCCGCCCGGACAGCCGCGCCAGCCCGTCGGCTGTTGCGGGCGGCAGCAGGGTGGTGACGGGGCGGATGCCCTGCCCGAACAACGCATCCTCCATCTGTGCCCCGATGCAAATGACCTGCGCGCCGGGGCTTGCGAGGGTCTGGGCCTCGGTCGCGACGATCTCGTTATAATTGCCGCAAAGGCCGTGGTCGGACCCGAACACGATGACGATCGGCGCGGCGTCTGGGTCGGCTTCGTCCGGCAGCGGGCCGTGGCAGCGCACGAAGGCGTGAAACCCTTGCAAAACGGTGTCTTGATACGCCTCGATCGCCTGCGCGGCTTGCTCATAGGGCAGCGCATTGATCGCCGACATAGTTTTCATTGTCCGCACGATGCCGCGAATGCTGGTCATCGTCTGGGTGCGGTGGGTCAGGCGTTCAAGCGTCTGGGCCATCGCCACCCCCTGCCTGCCGCGACACCGCAGCCCGCACGATAGCGACGATTTGCGCGCGCGCTTCATCGGTCAGCTTGTCATTGTCGGCAATCGTCTGCGCAAGACCCGCGTCATCGGTGCGGATCCTGTCGCGAACGGCTTTGATCGCGGCTTGTGTCCCGGCCTCGTCCATGCCGTCAAACAGCCCTTCCATCGCGGCGATCAGGACGGCCAGTTGTTCATTCGCGGCCATCGGGTCGCGTTCGGGCTGGCGCAGGGCGGCACGCACGGCGCTGCCACGGGCCAGACGCGCGCGGGTGTCGTCATCCAGCCTTGTGCCGAAGCGGGCGAACTCCTCCAACTCTTCGAACTGCGACAGGGTCACGCGCAGGTTGCCCGCCACCTCGCGAAAGGCGCGGGCCTGTGCCTTGCCGCCCACACGGCTGACCGACACGCCCAGATCGACAGCGGGAAACTGGTTTGTGCGCACCAATCGCGGCGACAGGTATATCTGCCCGTCGGTGATCGAGATCAGGTTGGTCGGGATATAGGCCGACAGGTTTTCTGCCTGCGTTTCGACAACCGGCAGCGCGGTGATCGACCCGGCGCCTTCGCGAAACTGGCCCGCCCGCTCCAGAAGCCGCGCATGGACATAGAAGATGTCGCCCGGAAACGCCTCGCGCCCAGGCGGACGGCGCAGAAGCAGTGACAATTCGCGATAGGAATGCGCGTGGTGAGTCAGATCATCCAGCACAACCAGCACGTCGCGGCCTTCGGCGGCGAAGCTTTCGGCGACCGACATTGCGGCATAGGGTGCAATGTATGACAGGCCCGGCGCATCCTCGTCCCCGGCTGAGATGACCACCGACTGCTTCATCATGCCGCCATCGCGGATCGCGCCGATGACCTTGGCCACCGCATCGCCCCGCTGACCGATGGCGCAATAGATACAGATCACGCCGGTCTTCTTCTGGTTCAGAATGGTGTCCACCGCGATCGAGGTCTTGCCGGTCTGCCGGTCGCCGATGATCAACTCGCGTTGACCCAGCCCGACGGGCACGGCGGCATCGACCGCCTTCAGCCCGGTGGCCAAGGGGCGGGCCACAGCGCGGCGGTGCAGGATGTCGGGGGCTTCGGCTTCGACCGGGGCGTGGGTGGCGCTGTCGATGGGATCACCCCCGTCGCGCGGGCGCCCCAGCGCATCGACGACACGGCCCAGCAAGGCCGGGCCAACCGGCACACCGACCACCCGTTTCGTGCGGCGCACATCTTCGCCCAACCTGACCATTTGCGAGGGGCCAAGCAGCACGACGCCTAGCCGCCCCGGCTCGACATCAAAGACGATCCCCCGCACGCCCGAGGCGAAATCCAGAAGCTCGTCTGCCAACGCGCGCGCCAGACCCGTCACGATGGCGATGCCGTCGCCCACTTCGGCCACGCGCCCGACTTCGCTGACCTCGGGCGCGGGGGGTGGGCTGTCCAGCAGCGATTGCACCAGATCGCGCACCGTTTGGCTGGGCTTCAGATCAGGCCGCATCGGTCAGCCCCTTTCGAATAGGCCGGCCCACCCGGTCTTCAAGCACGGCGTCCAGACCGCTCAGATAACTGTCGGTAGTCCAACCCACTTGCGCCCCACCAAGCCGCAGGTTCAACCCCGGCGACAGACCGGCATCGGTGTCGAAGCGCAACCTGAAATCTGGCAGGATCGCGGCCAGTTCATCGCGCAGCCGGTCCTGCACGTCTTCAGGCAAAGGGTCGCGGGTCAGAACGGTTGCGTCGCAACTGTCGCCCGCTGCATCGCGCAGGTTGTCTGCCATGTCTTTCAACTGCCCTGCCGCATGCAAGGCAATCCGCTGTTCCAGCGTTTCGTCCGCCAGATCCGCCAAGGCCTTGCGCGTCAGGTCCAGCAGGGCCTGCGCGCCGTTCTGGTGCAGCTCTTCGGTGAACGCGCGGGCTTCTTCGGCGCGCCGCGCCTCGCGCTCGGCCTGTTCTTTCTCCAACCGGGTGCGGGTTTCGGCCAGCAGAGCGTCGCGCTCGGCATCGGCTTTGCGGCGGGCGTTTTCCAGCATCTCGGCCCGGCTAGCGGACAGCTCGGCGATCTGGGCCTTGTATTCGGCCTCTTTCACCTCGGCGCTGGTCCGAACGGCTGCGGCTTCACCCATCCGTTCCGAGATTTCAGCCTCGCGGGCGTCGATGCCATCAAGGATGGGACGATACAGGAACTTTTTCAGAAGCCAGATCAGCACCAGAAAGTTGACGATCTGCGCCCCGACCGTGATCCAGTCTATCGACATGATGTCAGCCTCCGGCCCCTTGGCTTGCCGCGCTCAGCGCTGCTTCCCAGAACGGGTTGGCAAACAGCAGGATCATCGCGACGACGAAGCAATAGATCGCTGTGGATTCGATCATCGCAAGGCTGACGAACAAGGTGCGCGACAGGTCGGACGAGGCATCGGGCTGCTGGGCAATGGCGCTGAGCGCCGTTGACGCCGCGCGCCCTTCGCCCAGTGCCGGGCCAAGCGCGCCGATCGCAACGGTCAGCCCCGCCGTGAAGATCGAGATGGCGGCAATGATGGAAAGATCGCTCATGGTGTTTCCTTTGTGGTTTCAGAGGTGTCGGACGCCGGCTGAACAGCCGTCGCGGACGAGATATAGACAGTTGCCAGAATGGCGAAGATATAGGCTTGGATGACACCCGTCAGCAGCCCCAGCATGTTCATCACCACTGGGAAGAAGAACGGCGCCACCCCCAGAAGGATCGCGGCGATCACCGCGCCGGACATGATGTTGCCGTAAAGGCGGATCGCAAGCGATATCCCGCGGGAAAACTCGCTGATGATGTTGAAGGGCAGCATGATGATCGAAGGTTCGATATAGGTTTTCAGATACCCCATGATCCCCCGACTGCCGATGCCGAACATGGGCACGGCGATCAGCACCGACAAGGCAAGTGCCACGGTGGTGGACAGCGATGCGGTTGGCGTGTCGAAGCCGGGCACCACGGTCAGAAGGTTGGCCGTGACGATGAACAGAAACAGCGTGCCCGAGAAATACAGCACGCGCGGGTCGTGGCGGCCGGTGATCTCGGCGATCTGACTGACGATGCCGTTCACCGTCACCTCAAGCGCGGTGCGCCAGCGGTTCGGCGGCACGTCAGGCCGCAGGTTGCGGGTGATCAGCGCGGCAACACCGGCCAGCACCGCCATGATGATCCACGTGTTGAAAATCGTGGCGTTCACGGGCAGGCCCAGAAGCGTAAAAAGGATACTGTCGTCAGGTGTCAGTTGCATGACGTCCCCCTGTCAGGGGCCGGGCGGCGGGCCACGATAAGGATGGCGAAACGCACCAGCACGAAGCCCAGCACAAACCCCCCAAGCGCCCAGCCCCCCTGCCCCGCCACCAGCCAGCCGACGGCCAGAAGGGCCGCGATCCGCACCGCGCTGCTGATCATCAGGATCATGGTCGGGCGGGTCGACGCCAAGGCGCGGGTCATGCCCCAGGCTAGGCCCGCAAAGAACAGGGCGCTTGCAAAACCGCCGGCCAAGGCGCCCCATCCGACCCATGTCCAGTCAATTGCCGTCATCGTCCTTTTCCTTCTTTGCTGATCCAACCCCAGGCGATGATCACCCCGATCACCAAACCGCCCAGAAGCAGCGCGATGGTCCAGGAAAACGCCTGTGGCGCGATCCGGTCCAACCACATGCCCAGAAATGCGCCGCCAACGGTTGGCACGGCGATTGACCAGCCAATCATCCCAAAGGTGCCAATGCCGCGCAGCGGGCTGGGGCCGGGGTTGTCGCGGGCAGCCTTCATCCGCTGCGCGTGCTTGCCGATATCAACGGCGGACTTATCGTCGTCTTCCGTCATGGATGTGGCTCCCTGAGACTTGCAAACCGGCGCACCATGTCAGCCTCTAGCCGTGACAGGGCGGCGCGGGCGACGCGTTCTTCGTCTTCCAGACTTTCAAAGCTGCTGCCGACAGTTTCGCGCAACGCGTCCAGATCGGCGCTTTCGACCCCGCGCCGAACGACAATCTTGACCGCGTGACCCTTCTTGACCAACAGCCCTTCATCAATGCCGAATATCCGCTCAACGCCATCTGCCTGCCGGATCAGCAGGACCGAGGGCACAAGGGCGGTGACAAAATCCACGTGGTTGGGAAGGATGCCAAACCCACCGTCGGCGGCTTCACCCCGCAAATGTGTCGCGGCCCCGTCAAACAGAACCTTCGACGGCAATCGCAGATTGATCTGCATGTCGGACGCCATGTTCATGCGGCCTCCTCTTTCAGATCGGATAGCGCGCCGATCATGTAGTAGGCGCTTTCGGGCTTGTCGAACGAGGTCTGATTCAGGATCGTCTCGCACCCGTCCAGCGTATCGGCGATGGGCACCAGTTTGCCTGAAGTGCCGGTTGCCGCGTCGACGGTAAAGAACGGCTGGGTCAGGAACCGCTCAAGCCTGCGGGCGCGGGCGACAACAGCGCGGTCATGGGCTGACAGCTCCTCGATCCCCAGCATGGCGATGATGTCGCGCAGATCTTCGTATTCCGCCAAGGTGCGGCGCAGGGCGCGGGCAATGTCATAGTGCCGCTGACCGACGACATTCGGGGTCAGCATCACGGATGTCGAGGCCAACGGATCAACCGCCGGATACAGCCCCTCGCTTGCGCGTTTTCGCGACAACACGACCGACGCCGACAAGTGCGAGAAGATATGCGCCGCGGCCGGGTCGGTGAAGTCGTCAGCAGGCACATAGACCGCCTGGATCGAGGTGATCGACCCCTTGCGGGTCGACGCAATCCGTTCTTCCAGCGCCGCAAGCTCGGTCGCCAATGTCGGTTGATATCCGACACGCGATGGCATCCGGCCCAAAAGCCCCGACACCTCGGACCCCGCTTGCACGAACCGGAAGATGTTGTCGATCAGAAGCAGCACGTCTTGCGCCCGGTCGTCGCGGAAATATTCGGCCATGGTCAGGGCTGAATTGCCGACCAGAAACCGGACGCCGGGGGCCTCGTTCATCTGGCCAAACAGCATCACCATCTTGTCGCGCACCCCGGCCTCGCCCATTTCGCGCCAAAGCTCCTCGGCCTCGCGCGAGCGTTCGCCGATGCCGCAAAACAGGCTGACGCCGTGGTGATGTTCAACCGTGTTGTGGATCAACTCGCTCAACAGCACGGTCTTGCCCACGCCCGCGCCGCCGAAAAGCCCGGTCTTGCCGCCGCGTTCGATAGGCGACAGCAGGTCGATGGCCTTGATGCCCGTCTCAAGCACCTCGGCGCGCAATACGCGGTCGGACAGGCGCGGCGGTGGCTGGTGAATGCCCCGATGCGCGATGGCAGAGGGCGGCGGCAACCCGTCAAGCGGGTCGCCAAAGACGTTCAGCATCCGACCCAACACGCCTTCGCCCACCGGGACGGTGATCGGCCCGCCGGTCGAAGTGACGGGCGCCCCAAGCCCCAGTCCACGCACGGGGCCAAGCGCGATGGCACGCACCACGCCGGCGCCCACCAGGGATGCGACCTCAAGCGGCACACCGTCTGCATACAGCAGGGTATGAATGCCTGGTGCCTCATCCTCAAAGGCCACGTCCACCACGCCACCGCGAATGGCGGTCACAGTGCCGGTCTGGGTTTGGGTCATCTGATCCACCTAGCCTGCCGCCATACCGCCATCGACGGGATATTGCGCACCTGTGATGAACGCCGCCTCGTCCGAGGCAAGAAACAGGACCAAAGCGGCAATATCGGCGGATTCGCCATAACGGCCCAGCGGGATGCTGGCGGTCAGCTGTTCCTTTACGGCGTCGCCGTGGCCGGGGCTGAACCCGTCTTCCAACGACCGCATCATACGGGTGTTGACCGGCGAGGGATGGACAGAATTGACCCGCACACCAGTCGCGCCGACTTCAATCGCAGCCGCACGCGTCAGACCGACAACCGCATGTTTAGACGTGATATAGGGAGCGACATTGGGGCTGCCCTTAAGACCGGCGATCGACGACATATTGATGACGCTGCCGGATTTCTGATCCGTCATCACGGGCAGGACGTGCTGAAGCCCCAGAAAAGCGCCGCGCACGTTGACGGCTATGACACGATCGAAATCCTCGATCTTCTGATCGACAAGGGAGGCGACTTTGCCCTCGATCCCCGCGTTGTTGAAAAACACGTCGATGCGGCCAAAGGCGTCCATGGTTTCGCGGACATAGCGCGCCGCGTCGTCGGGTTTGGATACATCGGCGGCGATGGTCAGCACCTCGCCCAGCCCATCCAGGGTGCCCGCGGCTTTCGCCAGATCATCCTTTACCAGATCGACCAGCGCGACCTTGGCGCCTTCGTTCAGGAACAGACGGGCTGTCTCCAAACCGATCCCCGCCGCGCCACCAGTGATCAGGGCAATCTTGTCTTGCAAGCGTTTCATGAGATGTCTCCTTTCACTCATTCAGGCAAAAGTGTCGATGGTATTGCCCAGCTTGCGCAGTCTGAGCGCCAGCATGGCAAACAACACACCAAGCGCGACCGCGTAGAAGCCGATCAACCAGACCAGCGTGACCAGCCCTACTTGGGGCAATGCCACCAGCAGGCCGCCGAACAGGATCGACAGGACGCCGCCCACGATCAGGACCCATTCGCCGGTGATCTCTTTGCGGATCTGGAAGGCCAGAACGATCCTGAGCAACCCGCCAACCACCGCCCAGGCGGCAATGAACATCAACAATACCAGAGCCGTGACGCCCGGCCACAGCAGGGTCATCAGACCCACCACAAGGCCAAGCACGGAATCCAGCACCAAGGGCCACACCCGCGTCAGCCGATCACGATATCGGATGGCATCAATCAAGCCAAAGACGCCGTCGATCAACACATAAAACCCGAATAGGATGACCAGAACCGACAGGGTCAATGCGGGCCAGACAAAGGCCATGATACCGAACACAATCGCCGCCATGCCGCGCAGCAGAAATACCCACCAACTGCGCTGTAGAAAATCAATCATCTCTTCCATTTCTCTTCGTCCTTGTCATTTGGGCCAGTTGGAAACCACACGGTTTCCCGCCGGTTTCTTCAGTTTCTCGATCGTCTGATCCAGGCGGCGCATTCGTCTTTCATCGGCCATGGTCACCCATGCGAAAAAATGAAAATCACTGACCATTAGTATAGGCAGTCCCAACGCTCCGACATTAACCGGGATCAATGTTCTGGCAAGCATCCGCCGAACCGCAGCAGGGCACTGCGAAACCCGAAATCGTTGACGCCTGTTAATGCTGGCCCCGGCGATACAGGCCAGAATTCAAGACGACAGCTGGTATCAAACGAAAGGACAATGGGATGGCCGACCACATGAACATGACCCCGTCAGAGATGGACGCGCTGAACGCAGCGCAGGTTGAATTTTCCTTGAACCCCAGATTTCTCTCTCCTCTGACAAAGCAATTCTTGCAAGCACCGCAGCGAATCTCTCATGAAGTCGGGAAGTTTTCGTCAGCTTGGCTTGAACGTCGGCAGGAAGCGACACAGGCGATGATTGAAGCTGGCAAGCGCCTGTCAGCGGATGGCGGCGCCGATCCGGTAAACGCAATGAAAGAGATCGTAGACTGGCAAACCCATTCGATGGAGCGCATGGCAGAAGACGTCAAAGACTGCACTGAAATGATGGCCCAATGCGCCAGCACTCTTTTTAGCTACGAGATTGAGCCAATTGGCGATAATGTTGAAAATACAAAAATGGTGACGAAAAAGGGCAAATAAGTCCATCTTCGCCCCAAACATCAGGAGAGAACAACATGGACAAAAAAGAAGATTATCAGGACAAACTGCAAGCCCAGCTTGACGAATGGAACGCCGAAATCGCCAAGTTGCGCGCCAAAGCCGAAGAAGCACAGGCCGCCGCACGGGTGAAGTATTTGGAAGAAGTCGAAGAGCTGCGCGGCCATCAAAAGAAGGCTGAAGAGCGGTTAAAGGAACTGGCGCACGCGCAAGGCGAAGCGTGGAAAGACATGAAAACCGGCGTCGAAGCTGCCTGGGACGAGATGGGCGACGCGATGAAGCGTGCATGGAAGCGGTTTTCCTGATCGGAAATCAGCCGATCAGTGAATGT
This sequence comes from Aliiroseovarius sp. S1339, assembly GCF_023195695.1. Lineage (GTDB taxonomy): Bacteria > Pseudomonadota > Alphaproteobacteria > Rhodobacterales > Rhodobacteraceae > Aliiroseovarius. The sequence goes on from NZ_JALPQG010000014.1 coordinate 13,032, forward strand.
CAGGGCCACCACATCGGTGGCCCTGTTTGTTTATTTCACAGCAGCGATCCTTGCGTATGATGTGCGCAGGTGCACCGGGCGCAGAATGATATAGATCTGCCCGATCACCAACGGAACCAAGCTGGCAACAGCCGCCAACAGCAACCCGGTGCCGCCCGGATCTGGCAGTTGCAGAACGCTCGACAGGCCCGGCACCCAAAGCGCCGCTGCAATCAGGCCAAGACATAATGTGATGGCCCCCCATATCCACGGATTGCGCGTTACATCATTGACGAACACCTGCCCGCCCGGCACCCGCACGTTGAACACATTCCACAACTGCGCCAGCGCCAGCGTCAGGAAGGCCACTGTAACAGCAGGCCCGACGTCCAGCATCAACCAGTGCAGTGCCAACCAGAACGCAACAAGCGTCGCCAGCGTGATCACTCCGCCCAGAACACCGATATCGGTCCAACGGCTGCGATCAATGATTTCTTCGGCCGGGTCACGCGGAGGTTGACCCATGACGGTCTCGTCACCCGCGCCAAGACCCAGCGCAAAGGCGGGGAATACGTCCGTTACAAGGTTCAGGAACAGGATTTGCAGCGGCAACAAGGGCATCGGAAGGCCCACGCCGACCGCCAGACCGACGATCAGCACCTCGCTGACATTGCACGACATCAGATAGATCACAAACTTGCGTATGTTGTCGAAAATCACCCGCCCCTGACGCATTGCCGCGATAATGGTGCCAAAGGAATCGTCGCGCAGCACCATATGTGCGGCCTCGCGGGCGACCTCGGTGCCGCGCTGGCCCATGGCGATGCCGATATCTGCTTTCTTCAGGGCAGGCGCGTCATTCACGCCATCCCCGGTCATCGCGACGATATGACCGTTGGCTTGATAGAGCGTTGCGAGGTTCAGCTTGGTGGCCGGTGTTACACGGGCAAAAACGTCGGCGGCAAGGATGCGGTCGCGCAATGCACCATCGGTCGCATCGGGGTCAAAATCGGCCAGCTCCTGCCCCTCAATCACGATCAGGTCGCGGGCATCGGTGCCCAATCCGGCCTGCTGAGCGATGGCGGCGGCAGTGTCGGCATGGTCGCCCGTCATCATCACCACGCGCACGCCAGCGGCCCGGGCGGCGGCGATGGCACTAGCGACATCTTCGCGCAAGGGATCACGCAGACAAACCATGCCGACCAGCGTCAGGCCCTCATAGGGGGCCGCATCGTCACGATCTGTCTGTTTCGTCGCCATGGCCAGCAAACGCAGCCCGTCAGCCGCGGCGGTTGCGCTGCGGTCCAGCCAGTCGGCGCGCGCGGCGGCGTCCATTTTCTGTGTGCCGTCCGGTCCCAATACATGGGTGCAGACGTCCATTACCGCCTCGGGCGCGCCTTTGATCGCATATTGGAAGCCGCCTTCGTTGCGATGGACGGTTGCCATCATCTTGCTGTCCTGATCGAAGGCGTGTTCACGGACCTTCTCGCAGTCCTGCAACAAGGGCTCGCGCGCCGGATCGGCCCGCCCGGCCACCCGCAGCAAGGCCAGTTCCATCGGATCGCCTGCCGGTGCCTCGCCCCCTTGCCCCAGCGATGCACCGTTGCAAAGCGCGCCAACGCGCAGCATGTCGCGCAACCGCGTGTCCTGTTCGGGGTCGACCAACTGCCCCTCACTTTCAAACTGCATGTTGTCGTCGGGTCGGGTCACATCCACCTCGGCACCCGAAACAAGATAACGCACAACCGTCATGCGGTTTTCGGTCAGCGTGCCGGTCTTATCGGTCAAGATAACTGTGGTCGCGCCCAGCGTTTCCACCGATGACAGGTTCGAGATGATGGCGTTGCGCGCCGCCATACGCCACATTCCGCGCGCAAGGCTGAGGGTGGCAACCACCGGCAAACCTTCGGGCACTGCCGCCACCGCGAGCGCCACGCCGGTCTGTACCATCGCCGTGATATCATGTCCGCGCAGGATACCCGCACCGATCACTAAGACCGCCAGGCCCAGCGTCAGCCAGACCAGCCGGTGCCCCAACCGGTCCAAACGCTTTTCCAAGGGCGACGCTGAAGCGTCCGCGCTTTGCACCAAATGGCTGATATGGCCAAGCTCGGTTGACATCCCGGTCGCGGTCACAATGCCGATCCCCGACCCCTGCGTGATCGCCGTGCCCTTGAACACCATAGACGATCGGTCCCCGATCATTGCATCCGGTGCCACCGGGTCAGTCTTCTTGTCCACAGGCACGGATTCGCCGGTCAGAACGGATTGGTCACATTGCAGGTTCGACGCCTCAACCAGCCGCAAATCGGCGGCAATCATATCGCCTGCATCCAGCAGGACAATGTCACCCACCACCAGATCATGCGCATCAATACGCACCGCTTGCCCACCCCGCCGGACGCGGGCCGTGACCGAGGCGATGCTCAACAGTGCCTCCATCGATCGTGCGGCGCGCAGTTCGGTGAAGAACCCGATCGCGGCATTGATCGCCAGAACGACGGTGATCGCGATGCCTTCAGCGAAATCGTGAAAGTAAAAGGACATGCCAGCCGCAAACGCCAGAAGCCAGACGATCACACCTTCAAACTGGTGCGCCAATATGACGAAAGCACTTTGTTTGGTGTGGGCGCGCAACTGGTTGGGGCCATAGCGTATTCGGCGCGCTTCGATCTCTCCGCCTGTCAGCCCGACATCCGGGTCCACGCCCAACGCTTGCGCCACAGATGCAGCCGGCTTGGCAAACTCGGCAATCTGTTGCGCGCCCATCGTTGCGGCCTTCGTGTCGGTTATGCGCGTCATGCAGTCGGGTGCCCTTCAAGCACCTCATAGGCTCGACGCGCCAAGACGCGTTCTTCGTCGGTGGGCAACATCAGGACCGGCAAGCGGCTTTGATCCGTGGTCAGAACCGGCCCGCCCAGCCCGTTCGCGACCTCGTCCAGTTCCGCGCCCAGCCACGCCAGTTCGCGCACCAACCTCGCGCGCAGGGTTGGGATGTGTTCACCCATCCCGCCGGTCAGAACCACACCGTCCACACCACCCATCGCCGCGGCCAGCGACCCGAAGCTGCGGCCGCACTGGTATGTGAAGAAATCGACGGCCTCGGCGGCCTCGGCGCGGTCGCTGGTCAGCAAATCGTTCATTTCGCCGGTGATCCCTGACACCCCCAACAGGCCCGATTGTTCGTAAAGCATGGCGCGCACCTCTTCGGGGCTGTGACCACGGTCCATGATCAGATGCAGCACAACGCCGGGGTCAAGCGCCCCGCAGCGCCGCCCCATCGGCAAGCCGTCCAGCGCGGTCAGCCCCATTGTGGTGGCAACACTGCGGCCATCCTTCATCGCGCACACGCTGACCCCGCGTCCCAGTTGTGCGACGATAATCCGCTTTGCCGCCAGATCGGGATACGACCGCGCCAGCGTATGCGCGATATAGTCATAGGACAGCCCGTGAAACCCATAGCGCAATACCCCATCATCCGTCAGGTCGCGCGGCAGGCCAAAAATCTGCGCCACGCGCGGTTGCGTGCGATGAAACGCGGTGTCGAAACAGGCAATTTGCGGGATGCCGGGGTAATGCGCGCGCAACTGGCGGATCGGGCGCAGGTTGTGCGGCTGGTGACTGGGGGCCAGTGGCTCTAGTTTTTTCAACCGCTCCAGAACGTCATCGGTCACCTTAACCGGCGTGGCATGATCGGTCCCACCATGCACGATCCGATGCGAAAAGGCGGCAATGTTTCCTAGATCAGACAGCGCATCCAGCCGCGCAAGCATGTGGGTCAGCGCCTCGGGATGGGCGCGGTCGGCGCTTGACGGTGCGCCAAGATCGAATTCCTGCAAGCGACCCGTTTTGAGGTCCTTTTCCGTCAACAGCATCTGACCGGGTAACCCGCGAATGTGGAAATTTCTCACCTGCAACGGCCCGTCTGCCGCAAGTTTGAAAACACCACAGCGCAGGCTGGATGATCCGGCGTTGAAAGTCACAACCAGCTGATCGCTCATTTATTGCCCCCCCCCTGCGTTCGCGCCGCCACAAGGCGAACCAGCGCCGCCGAGGCACATCGCTGCGCCACCGTATCCGCCCGGCTGGTCAGGGCGATTGGCACCTTCGCACCCATTACAATGCCAGCCGTTTCAGCATTTGCCAGATAGTCCAGGTCCTTGACCAAAATATTGCCCGACACCAGATCGGGAACGATCAGAATATCCGCCTGCCCCGCCACGTCCGATACAATCCCCTTGATCGCCGCCGCCTTGGGCGAGATCGCCAGATCCATCGCCAGCGGGCCGTCAACATCTGCGCCCGAGATCGTCCCCCGGTCCGCCATCTTGCAAATCGCCGCCGCGAAGATTGTGGACTCGATCTGTTCGTTGATATTTTCCGAGGCCGACAGAAGCGCGACCTTGGGCCGTGCTATTCCCAGCGCATGGGCCAAATCTATCGCATTGCTGGTAATATCGCGCAGTGTCGACAGGTCCGGGCGAATATTGATCGCCGCGTCGGATACAAACAACAGCCGCGCATAACTTGCGACATCAATGGCAAAGACATGGCTGATCCGTCGGTCCGTGCGCATCGCTTTTTCCGAGATGATGGCGTGCATCAGCACTCTGGTTTTCAACGCGCCCTTCATCAAGCCGCCCACCTTGCCAGCCACGGCCAGATCGACCGCCGTCCTAGCGGCCCGTGCGGCGGTGTCGGCCGCTATGATCGGAGTATCGCCCAGATCAAGGCCAGCATCGTCAGCGGCCTGCCAGATCTTTGCCTCATCGCCAACCAAAACAGCCTCGATCAACCCGCGTGTTTGGCTTTCCATCGCGCCGGTCAGACTTGGACCATCCTCTGGGCAAACAACAGCGACCTTGATGGGCTCAATCTCACGCGCGAGCTGTTCCAGACCTTCCAGCCGATCCGGGCGCCAGCCTTCATGAGCTTGCACCGCCGCGTTATCACTTATTTTCATATGATTTATCCTTGTCCCTGACTAAATGGTCAGCGTTGGAATACATAGGTGCCCGGCGCATCGCCCATCGGCACGGCCCGGCTTTCAGTGCCGCCCATATGTGGTGGTTTTCCGGTTCCACTGGAATGGGCGCGCAGCCATGTTACAAATTCCGGCCACCATGATCCATCCTTCAACGGCGCTTGCGCGCGCCAATCCTCGGGCGGCACATATTTGGCGGCATGGGGCGTGGTGGTTATCTGATAGCTGCGCCCGCGGTGGCCGGGTTCACTGACGATCCCCGCATTGTGCCCGCCCGACGTCAGAACAAACGTGATATCCGTGTCCGACAGCAGATGCAGCTTGTAAACCGATTGCCACGGCGCGACGTGATCCCCGGTGGTCGAGACGCAGAATACCTGCGCCGAAATGTCGGTGATCGCGACCGGCTTGCCGCCGACCTCGTATTGCCCTTGCGACAGCGCGTTATCCAGATAGAAGCTGCGCAGATACTCGCTGTGCATCTTGTATGGCATCCGGGTCGCGTCCGCGTTCCACGCCATCAAGTCGAACATCCCCTGCCGACCGCCCATCAGATATTCATGCACATAACGCGACCAGATCAGGTCGGTCGAGCGCAGAAGCTGGAACGCCCCCGCCATCTGTTTGGTGTCCAGATAGCCCTGATCCCACATCATATGTTCAAGGAATGACACCTCGCTTTCGCTGATGAACAGCTGCAATTCGCCGGGGTCTTTGAAATCAACCTGGGTGGCCAGCAGCGACATGGTTTTCAAACGGTCATCGTGATCGCGCGCCATCTGCGCGGCCTTGGTCGCCAAAAGCGTGCCGCCCAGACAATAGCCGACGGCGTTGATTGGCGCGTCGGGAACGACCTCGCCCACCGCGTCCAGCGCCTGGTCCACTGCGTCCAGATACTCGGCCATGCCCTGATCGCGGTCGTTCGCATCCGGGTTGCGCCACGAGATCATGAAGACCGCGTGCCCCTGTTCGACCAGATAGCGCACGAACGAGTTATGCGGCGACAGGTCAAGGATATAGTATTTCATGATCCAAGCCGGCACGATCAGGATCGGTTCGGCGGCGACGGTGTCGGTCTGAGGCGCATATTGGATCAGCTCGAACAGGTGCGAGCGATAGACGACTTTGCCCGGCGTCACGGCCACATCGCGGCCCGGCAGATAATCTTCGGCCCCCACGGGGGGTTTGCCGGAAATCGCGCGCTCCCAATCCTCGATCATGTTCTGCGCGCCGCGGATCAGGTTCGCCCCGCCTTCCTGCGTTGTCTTGGCGATCACCTCGGGGTTTGTCCAAATACTGTTGGACGGCGACATCAGGTCCAGAAGCTGGCGCGCAACGAAAGACACCGCCTGTTCATCGCGGCGCGACATGCCGTCAATATCGTTGGTGGCGTTATACCACCATTGCTGGGTCAGCAGAAAATTCTGGTAAATCAGGTTGAACGGCCATTGCTGCCATTCGGGCGCATCGAAACGCTTGTCATGCTCAAGCGGCAGGATACAGGGATCAGCTTCCCCCTTTTGCATCTGCTGGCCGGTAGTGATTGCCAGCTGCGCCGCCTTGCGCATCGCCTTTTCCATCAGCTGCACCTGTTTTCCGGGCGAGCCGGCCAGATGCACCCACCAATCGAAGAAAAGCGACGACAAACCGAAGGGCGTGACGCCCATGGTGAACCGGGCCAGATGCGCCTTGATCGCATGGTCAAGGCTCTCGGTGCTGTAATTGTCGGGCAACACGCGGTCACACCGCAGCGACAACTCGGGTGGAAGCGGCTGGAGCGCCGGATCGCTGTGGCTGGCGGCGTCAGCGGCGCCGTCGCGTTGGGGGTGAAGGGGCAAGACCTTGTCCGTCTGCACCGCGTCATTCTTCTTTGCCCGTGACATCTTCTTTCCCTTTCGCGTCGAAGGCCCGGTCACACCACCGGGCGCGGAGAAACCCGCATACATCCTCACACTAGGAACAGCCGCCCACCTCTTCATTAACGCCTGTTAAGTCGACCGGTTTGCGCGACAAAATGCCAATGTTGATCACAGTTAATTCACCAACAGCCGATTGCGCTATCTTTCACTTTCGGTGCAGCGCACCATTCAGACAAGTTTTGCAGCAAACGAAAGGCATAGCGGGATGAAAAATCAGGTTATTATCGTAACAGGTGGTGCGGCGGGTATTGGTGGTGCGATCACCGCAGAGCTTGCGAAAAACGGCGCGCGGGTTGTGGCCGTCGATCTGAATGACGAAGCCGGACAAGCCCTTGCCAAAGCCCACCCCGACCATATCGCGTTTCTGAAGGGCGATATCTCGGACAAGCAGGTGGCACACGATGCCGTCGGCCTTGCCGTGTCGAAATTCGGCAAGCTGACGGGGCTGGTCAACAATGCACATGCCTCGCGGCAGAAACCCTTGCTTGACCAAACGCCCGAGGATTGGGCCTTGTCCTTCGACACCGGGTTTTGGGGCACGCTGAACTTCATGCAGGCAGCTCATCCCGAACTGGCCAAGAACGGCGGTGCCATTGTGAACTTCGGCTCGGGTGCTGCCTTGTATGGGCAACCGAACCAAGCCAGCTATGCCGCCGCGAAAGAGGCGATCCGCGGTCTTAGCCGCGTTGCCGCCAACGAGTGGGCCAAGGATGGCATCCGGGTCAACATCGTATCCCCGCTGGCCCTGACCGAAGGGGTCATCCAATGGAAAGAGTCGCACCGCGCCCAATATGACGAAGTCGCCGCCAAAGTGCCCCTAGGCCGCTTCGGCGACCCCCACAAAGACATCGCGCCCATTGTGATGTTCTTGCTGAGCGACGGCAGCCAATACATGACTGGCCAAACCGTGATGGCCGATGGCGGCAGCGTCATGTTGCGATGATCCCGGTCCGGGCGTCCCGACCCTTGGGGCGCCCGCGTCAGTCCCCGCGTCAGTCGTCGTCGGGCAGTCTTGCGCGATACGCTTCGATCACGGCCTTCTTTGTCATTGAAGGCTGCGCCTCGACGGCCTCGACCAGCCCGCGCAACTCGCGCCGTAGCCCGTGGACCTGATCCAGCAGCGACAGAACCACCGGCACCGCGTCGTCTGGCAGTGACATGTCCTTGCGCAGATCGCACACCAACCGGATACGCGCCACATCCAGATCGTCAAACACCGGGCCGCTTTCACCCTGTGCGGGCTTGACCCAGCCTTCGTTGACCCAAAGCCGAAGCTCGCGCAGCTCGACCCGGCGCACGGTGGCAACAACATCCTGTTCATTCAGCATCACACATCCCTCCAGAGCTTAGCGCGGGGGTCTTCATCGACCTTGTCCCGCCACTGCCGCGCAATCGCTTCCATATCGGCGTTAGGTTTGGTTGGTGTCACGATCTTCAGGCGCACATACTGATCGCCTGCCGCCCCCTTGGCGGGCTTCACGCCCCGCCCCTTCAGCCGCAGCCGCTGCCCCGATGACGCGCCCTTGGGCACGCTCATTGCGACTTTGCCTGTCAGGGTCGGCACCTCAATCTTTGCGCCCAAAACAGCCTCGTCAAAGGTGATCGGCACCTCAATCTCGATGTCGTTGCCATCCCGCGTGAACACCTTGTGGGGTCGCACAGTGATCGAGACATAAGCATCCCCCGCAGGCCCATCCCCGAACCCCGGCTGCCCCTTGCCGCGCAACCGCAAGGTTTGCCCATCGCGCACGCCCGCTGGAATGGTCAGGTCAATCGCGCTGCCATCAGGCAAAGGGACAGCACGTTTCGCGCCGCGCACGGCATCCATGAAATCGACCTCGAGGTGGTAACGCACATCCGTCCCGCGCGCGGCAAACCCCTGCGCGCGCCCAGTGCGCGCCTGCGCCCGCGCGCCGAACAGGTCTGAAAACACATCAGACAGATCGTCAAAATCGCCATACCCCGCGCCGGACGCGTATCGCCCCTGCGGGTCGGTGTCGGCGTATTCGCGGTAATATTGCCGCTGTGGCCGCTCCTGCCCGCTTGCGTCAATCTCGCCCGCGTCAAAGCGCTTGCGTTTGTCGGCATCCCCGATGATGTCATAGGCGGCCGAGACGGCCTGAAACTCGGCGGCCTTTGCCTTGTCCCCCGGATTAAGATCGGGGTGCAGGCTTTTGGCCAGCTTGCGATAGGCCTTCTTGATCTCGGCCTCTGTGGCATCCTTGGCAACACCAAGAACCTTGTAGGGATCGTCACTCATTGGCTGCAACCTTCGGCTTGTCCTCTGCCGCCCCACGCAGACCTTGTGCCAGATCACGCAACGCGGCTTCATCCAGTGTTTCTACCTCTAACAGACGCGTGGCGGAACGCTCAAGAATGTCGCGGTTGTTGGTCAGAATGTCCAATGCCCGCGCCGAGACTTCGCGCAGCACCTCGCGCACAGCCTGATCCATCGCCTCGGCTGTCGCTTCGCTGTAGTTGCGTTCAAAATATCCCGGCGGGCGATCGCCCAGAAAGCTGTTCCTTTCGGCCTCATAACTGACCGAGCCAAGGTCGGCGTCCATCCCATACCGCGCCACCATCGACCGCGCGATATCCGTGGCCCGCGCCAGATCGTCGGCAGCCCCGGTGGAAAAATGCCCAAACACCAGTGTTTCGGCGGCCCGGCCCCCCATCAGAACGGCGATCTTGTCGCGCAATTCAGCTTCGGTCATCAAAAACCGGTCCTCGGTCGGGCGCTGGATCGTATAGCCCAACGCCCCGATCCCGCGCGGAATGATCGAGACCTTGTGAACCTCGTCCACCCCCGGCAGCGCCATGCTGACCAGCGCATGACCCATCTCGTGATAGGCCACGATCTTGCGTTCACGCGGGTTGATCAGGCGGTTGCGTTTCTCAAGCCCCGCCACGATCCGTTCGATGGCATGGGTGAAATCGTGCATCGTGACCACATCGCCGCGCCGCCGTGTCGCCAGCAACGCAGCCTCGTTCACCAGGTTGGCAAGGTCTGCGCCCGAAAACCCGGTAGTCAGTGCGGCGATATCATCCAGTTCGATGTCCGGGGCCAGCGTGATCTTTTTCATGTGGACTTTCAGGATCTGCACCCGCCCTGCCCGGTCGGGACGATCCACCAGCACCTGACGGTCAAACCGCCCGGCGCGCAGAAGCGCGGGGTCAAGAATTTCTGGCCGGTTGGTGGCTGACAAAAGCACCAGCCCTTCGGACGGGTCAAACCCATCCAGTTCCGACAAAAGCTGGTTCAACGTCTGTTCGCGTTCGTCATTACCGCCCTGAATATTCCCCGCACCACGGGCGCGACCCAGTGCGTCGAGTTCGTCAATGAAGATGATGGCAGGCGCCGCCTCGCGCGCCTGTTCAAACAGGTCACGCACACGGGCCGCGCCCACACCCACGAACATCTCGACAAATTCCGAGCCCGAGATCGAATAGAACGGCACCCCCGCCTCGCCCGCCACCGCGCGCGCCAAAAGCGTCTTGCCCGTGCCCGGAGGGCCAACCAGCAGAATGCCCTTTGGCATCCGCGCACCAAGGCTGCCGTATTCCTTGGGGCTTTTTAGGAAGTCGATGACCTCTTGCAGCTCGGCCTTCGCCTCGTCCACACCGGCGACATCGTCAAACGTGACCTTGGTATCGCTTTCGACATAGACCTTGGCCTTGCTTTTGCCGACAGACATCAGACCGCCCATGCCCTGCCCGCCACCCATGCGGCGGATCGCGAACATCCAAATCCCGACGAAGAACAGCGCTGGCAGCAGCCACGACAAAAGCGTGGTGAACCACGTGTTTTCGACCGCGCCCGAATAGGTAACGCCGGTCTCGTTCAGCCGGTCGGCCAGATCGGGTGTCACGGGCGTTGTCACAAACCCGGTCTTGCCCTCCTGCGCAATGGTGAACGTGCCGCTGATCCTATTGCTGCCGATCACCACCTCGTCGATCATTCCGTCCTCCAGATATGTCTCGAACTGGCTATAGGGAATGGCTTCGATCGTTTGGCTTTGCACCCAAAGATCGCGAATAAGGACCACGCCCATGAAAGCGATCAGAATGTACCAGATGTTGATTTGATTCTTTCGATTCATGGGATTTCTCCGGTTGATACAGGCGTCGCGACAGCCACATTGTTGGCAACATAGGCCAGACGGCAGCAAGGGAAAATAGCAACCCAAACTGCCCTATTCTTTGGTCGGGTTTTTGGGGTCGAGGTAGCCGTGGCGCACAGCTCGGTTGACATGTAGGTGGACGGGATGGACAAAATTTCATTCGCTCCGCGCAACGTGAATACGATCGCCTCCGCCGTGAATTGTCCGCGCGCCATAACGCTATGAAATAAAACACGTATTATCCAATCACGTGCTGAACATGGCTTGATGACCGACGTTCAATTTAAGGCACTTCAGCGCCCGCGTTGTTGACGGCTGTTAATGCTAGCCGTTTCGCAGCGTGCTGAAATGAAAATGTGGGCAGTGCAGCAACATTTGGTTCGCAACCGCCCGGACAAACACACCAAAAGGAGAACAGAGATGGCAACCACCGCAGCAGAAGCCAAATCGAACAAAGGTTCTGACCTTTCAAAGTATGAAAGTGAAATTCGGAACGATATGGCAGAGTTAAAGAAGGATATTGCCGCGCTGACCAAAACCATGGGTGAATATGGCAAAGCACGCGCTGACGATTTACAAGGCCGCGCCTCTGATTGGTCCGACGAAATGCTGGCCGAGTCCCGCCGCACCGTCAAGAAGCTCGGCAAGCAGGTGTCGCGCCTCGAAAAGGACATGGAGGCGCAGGTTCGCGAACACCCACTTCAGTGGTTCCTCGGGGCGCTGGGGCTTGGGTTGATGGTTACGATACTGATGCGTCGGAACCACGATTAAGCCATGTCACGCCGAACCGACGATATCATGGCGTCCGTGCGCACCAGTGTTTCAGAGCGGCTGCGCGGAGTGGCTGGCAATGCGGCGATCCTCGGGGTTGTCGCTTTGCTTGCCATTACAGTGTGGGCGGCGCTCCTCGCGGGGCTGGTCGCCTTGCTCGCTCCCCTATGGGGAACGGCGCTGGCGCTTTTTTTCGTAGCCCTGCTGGTCGCTGTGATAGCACTCATCTTGCTGGCTATTGTTCAGTGGCGGACCCGGCAGCAACGCCTACGCGCCGAACTCCGTCAGGCTGAAACCCGGCGCAAGGGTCAGGCAGCGCTATTGGCGGCATTGCCCGGTTTGCTGCGCCACCGCTCTGGCGCTTTGGTTGTCGTATCAGGCCTTGCAATCGGCGCGCTGATCGTCGCTGCCCTACAGGCGGACGATGAAGAATAGCGATCAAGGGATCGCTTGCGGGAGAGCATGGAATATAAAATCAGTGGCCCAGAAACCGTTTCCGTAGTCACGCAAGTTTGGCTAGCCCCACCTAAGTGGTCCAGTTTTCGGACGGCAGGTCAGTCCGAACATGGGGAGTGGCTCACAGTAAAAACCGTCTCCAATTATTTGATCGCCGCATTACGATTGATCGTGTTCGGGGACAGCCCCACCTCTTGTGATGCTAACTCTTCCGCCCGCTTCAGAATTTCTTCAAGGGATCGTGCTTGGT
>NZ_JALPQG010000015.1 GCF_023195695.1 Aliiroseovarius sp. S1339
GAGATGGTGATGCCGGGCGACAACCTGAAGTTCGCGGTTGAACTGATCGCGCCGATCGCGATGGAAGACGGCCTGCGCTTCGCCATCCGCGAAGGTGGCCGCACCGTTGGCTCCGGCGTTGTCTCGAAGATTATTGCGTAATTGGCGAAAGGCGAATTGGCGGTCACGCCAAATCTGCCGAGAGCCTGATACAACGGAAAAGGGCGCCCTGAGGGACGCCCTTTTTTGTTTCCTGACTAACTGCCAGCCGGATTTCAGTCTATAGTGTAGCCCAATCAAGTACACTAAACAGGGTTTGTGTTCGATGCCGTTTCTGGTTTTTATCATGTTTCTGTCAACCTTGCTGACAATTTTTGCGTTACTGCAGCCAGCTTGGTCGGACATAATTGTGATCACTTTACCTTGCGCTTTAGCCAGTTTGCTTTTGTTGGTTCGGTTTTTCCAGAAACTCGATCCAAAACAGAAATCGAGAAAGCCAAAATCTCTAAGCAAACCTGCGAAACAGCAGCCTGATAAACCCGCTGTTATTGATGGTTCAAATGTCATGCATTGGAAAGAAGGCGAACCCAGTTTTGATCCATTGCATGACGTGATCAGCAAACTAAAATGGCTCGGCTTCACGCCGGGCGTTATGTTCGATGCTAATGCAGGGTATTTGTTGGAAGGACGGTATTTGGACGATGCCGCCATGGCGGCACGGTTGTTACTTCCTGAAAATGCGGTGGTGGTTGTTGAAAAAGGGCGGCCCGCTGATCCAGTTATCCTTGCCGCTGCAACAAATATCGGAGCCATAGTTGTAACGAACGATCGGTATCGCGATTGGATGGCGGACTTTCCCGAAGTTCGCAAGCCGGACTTTCTTGTATCTTGATAACTGCTACTGTTCGCTCGGTGAAATTCGAAAGCCCAAGCGGTGTCATTTGGTGCCAGTTCTACAAGTCCGGATCCTTCATCCTGTGACCTGTCCGCACACCCGGATTCCCCTCGACCGCGCGCATCATTCGGTGAATCCTTCTTCTTCGCCGCCAGGACCGCGCGAGGGGCAGCACCTCGGTCAGATTCTCCAGCAATGCGCTGTCATCCAACGCGCCGACCCGCCCGGTCGCCAGCGCTTCATCGTCGATCTGGCGTGTGTTCAGGAAGATCACCGTATCATCGGGGCAGAAGGCCACGGGTTTGAACCAGTCCGACATTCGGTGCATTTGCACGGGAATCCACGGCAAGCGCCAATAGAAGTAGTCCTGCTGCACGACCAGTGACTGCCCCGGGATCAGATGGGGAAAGAACCTTTCGGCAATACCGTCCGTGGTGTCGGCCGATTTGGCAGCGTCCATGATCAAAAGCTCGATTGGATCGCCATCCCAACTTTTGCTCATGATATCGCCGCGGTGCAGGGTGATACAGTCGTCCCACGGCTCTAAAAACTCACGGGCCAGCCAATAGGTGTCTGTGCCCTTGAACGCGGCGATGCCCTTTCGATAAAGCTCGGTTTTCTTGGTGCGTTCGTCGGCTTTGAAACGGTCATAAGCGTGAATCCAGTTGCGTTTGCCTGCAGCCAGATGCCCCTCCGCCAGTCGCGCTGTGGACCCTCCAACGAAACACCCCAGATCAACGACCGCGCCGATGTCCTGGGTCCAGTTCGAGGTCAGCCAATAATACAGCTTCTGTTCGGCCCCGGCCAACATCGTGGGCACGCTGCGGGCCTGTTGCAATCGGTCCCAGCCGATTGTGCGCCAAGGGGCGTCGCTAAACTCGCTGGTGTCTCTCATCATCCTGACTGCGTGCTTAGCGCATCGCGGGAGGCACAAAAAGCCGAACTTTCCGATGCTGGACGGATTCTTCGCCGAAAGCCACGGAAAGCGCTTGAAAAACGCCCCGGCTTGCCGTAACCCGACCCTCGGTCCTAGGGGTATAGCTCAGTTGGTAGAGCGACGGTCTCCAAAACCGTAGGTCCACAGTTCGAGTCTGTGTGCCCCTGCCACCATCCATCCTATCGCTGACCACGACCGCACCTTTTCAGCGCAAATGTCGCCGCGTTGGGCCAACGAGGCTTGAAAACCCCGCGCGCATTGCGTAATTGACCGCCTGACCCATGAGAGGCTGAGAAATAAGATGACCAATCCGCTGCAATTCATCCAGCAGGTGCGCGCCGAAGTGTCGAAGGTGACATGGCCGACCCGCCGCGAGGTGCTTCTGACCACAGGGATGGTCTTTGTGCTGGCCGCGCTGACGGCACTGTTCTTCTCGCTTGTTGATCTGGGCATCCGCAGTGGTCTGTCCGCTGTGCTTGGTCTGTTTGGCTGAGTTTTCGCCTGCCCCCTTGAAATGAGGTCATTTCGGGGGTAGTCCGGGCGACACTTCGGGACGGGCGTGTGGCGATTCGAGTTGCACGCCGCTTTTTTGTTCCCGAAAACGGAATTTGAACTGGCCCACAGGGCGCAAGAAGGCAGAGGCTGATATGGCGAAACGGTGGTATTCGGTGAGCGTGCTCTCGAACTTCGAAAAGAAGATTGCCGAGCAGATCAAGACCTCGGTTGAAGAAAAAGGCCTGGGCGAGGAAATCGACGAGGTTCTGGTCCCCACCGAAGAGGTGATCGAGGTTCGTCGGGGTAAGAAAGTGACTGCCGAGCGCCGCTTCATGCCCGGCTATGTGCTAGTGCATATGGAAATGTCGGACGAAGGCTATCACCTGATCACGTCGATCAACCGCGTTACTGGCTTTCTGGGCCCGCAAGGTCGCCCGATGCCGATGCGTGACGCGGAAGTAAATGCGATCCTCAACCGTGTTGAAGAAGGTGTTGATGCGCCGCGCACCCTGATCCACTTCGAAGTGGGCGAGAAGGTTGCAGTCACCGACGGGCCGTTTGAAGGCTTCGACGGGATGGTCGAGGATGTAGATGACGACAACCAGCGCCTGAAGGTGACGGTGTCGATCTTCGGCCGGGCAACACCGGTCGAACTGGAATACACGCAGGTCACCAAACAGGCCTGACGCGTAAGTCGCCCAGCCGGGCGGGCGTGGGAGGGGCAGGGATCGCGATCCCCAATCCAGACCACGACAATGGAAGGCGAAGGGACGCGTCCCCGAGCCGTTGTTAAAGGAGAAGCCAAATGGCTAAA
Organism: Aliiroseovarius sp. S1339; assembly: GCF_023195695.1. Taxonomy (GTDB): domain Bacteria; phylum Pseudomonadota; class Alphaproteobacteria; order Rhodobacterales; family Rhodobacteraceae; genus Aliiroseovarius. Next base: position 3,121 of record NZ_JALPQG010000015.1, read on the forward strand.
AAAGTAGCTGGCACGATGAAGCTGCAGGTTCCTGCAGGTCAAGCCAACCCCAGCCCGCCCGTGGGCCCCGCATTGGGTCAACGCGGCATCAACATCATGGAATTCTGCAAGGCGTTCAACGCCAAGACGCAGGAATTGGAAGCCGGTGCGCCGTGCCCGACCGTGATCACCTATTATCAGGACAAGTCCTTCACCATGGACATCAAGACGCCCCCCGCGTCTTACTTCCTGATCAAAGCAGCAGGCCTGAAGTCGGGTGCTAACAAGCCCGGCCACGAAACCGTTGGGACTGTGACCGCTGCGCAGGTGAAAGAAATCGCCGAAGCGAAAATGAAAGATCTGAACGCGACCGATATCGAAGCTGCGATGTTGATCGTTCTGGGCTCTGCCCGGTCTATGGGCATTGAGGTGAAGTAAGATGGCGAAACTGGGTAAACGTACCACAGCCGCGCGCGAAGCATTCGCCGGCAAAGACAACCTTTCGGTCGAAGAGGCTGTTGCTTTGGTAAAGGGCAACGCGAAGGCAAAATTCGACGAAACCATCGAAATTGCAATGTCGCTGGGTGTTGATACACGTCATGCAGACCAGATGGTTCGCGGCGTGATCGGCCTGCCTAACGGCACTGGCAAAACCATGCGCGTTGCTGTTTTTGCTCGCGGTCCGAAGGCGGAAGAAGCTCAGGCAGCCGGTGCTGACATTGTTGGCGCAGAAGACCTGATGGAAACCGTGCAAGGCGGCACTATCGAGTTTGATCGTTGCATTGCCACACCTGACATGATGCCGATCGTTGGCCGCCTGGGCAAAGTTCTTGGCCCGCGCAACCTGATGCCGAACCCCAAAGTTGGCACCGTGACCATGGACGTAAAAGAAGCCGTGGAAGCTGCCAAAGGCGGTGAAGTTCAGTTCAAAGCTGAAAAAGGTGGCGTGGTTCACGCTGGTCTGGGCAAGGCGTCGTTTGACGAAGCCAAGCTGGTCGAAAACGTGCGTGCCTTCATCGAGGCCGTGCAGAAGGCCAAACCTGCTGGAGCCAAAGGCACTTACATGAAGAAAATCGCGCTAAGCTCGACCATGGGTCCGGGCATCACCATCTCGGTGGACAACGCGACAGGCAACGCCTGACCCTCTTGTTCACAGAACAGTTCAAAGGGCGTCCAATGCGGCGCCCTTTGTTGTTTGTTTTTCCCGTTTTGCGCTGTGGCGTATTTCGTGCTAGTCTTTGATGATCTGAAGGGCGACGTGTTAGAGCGCGCGCCCATTTAGGGGTTGGAAAACCTTTCCAAACATCCTACATACCCTTTGCAGCCCAGCGTGCGATTCGTCGTGCGCTGTTTTGCATTTCGTCCGAGACGGTGGGTGACGCTGGTGGGCCAAGCTGAAAAGCGACCGCGCGCAAGGGTCATAATTCCTGCCTGAGATGGGAAATGAACAAAAGAATTCTCGCGGCCGTTCGGCCCTGAGGCGATTTTGCGAAGGACCCGTATAACGGACCCGATTGCCGGGTTTTCTCTGAAAATCTGGTGAAATAAGAGCCGGAGGGTCTGACCCTCCATACTTGGAGTAAAACTGTGGATAGAGCCCAGAAAGAGAAAGTGGTCGAGGAACTCGGCCAGATCTTTGAAAGCTCTGGCGTTGTAGTGGTTGCCCACTACGCGGGACTCACGGTTGCCGAGATGCAGGACCTGCGTTCGCAAATGCGCGAAGCTGGCGGGTCGGTGCGTGTTGCCAAGAACAAGCTCGCCAAAATCGCCTTGGAAGATAAGCCGGCCGCTTCAATCGCCGACCTTCTGACAGGCATGACCGTTCTCGCCTATTCCGAAGATCCTGTGGCTGCGGCCAAGGTCATGGAAGGCTATGCCAAAGATAACGACAAGCTCGTGATCCTTGGTGGTGCTATGGGTGAAACGGCGCTGGATACGGCCGGTGTCAAAGCTGTTGCCGCTATGCCGTCACGTGACGAGCTTATTGCTTCGATCGTTGGCTGCATTGGCGCACCTGCTGCGAACATCGCCGGGGCCATTGGCGCACCTGCTTCGAACATCGCATCCATCTTGTCCACAATCGAGGACAAGGCTGCTTAAGCAATCTGAGCCCTGCGTGGCGAAAACCGCGCACGTTGGAACACATATAAAACGGAAAGAAGTCAAATGGCTGATCTGAAAAAACTTGCTGAGAGCATCGTGGGTCTGACCCTTCTCGAAGCACAAGAACTGAAAACCATCCTCAAAGACGAGTATGGCATCGAGCCCGCAGCTGGCGGCGCAGTGATGATGGCTGGCCCTGCCGGCGACGCTGGTGCAGCTGCTGAAGAAAAAACCGAGTTCGACGTCGTTCTTAAGAACGCTGGCGCCTCGAAAATCAACGTGATCAAAGAAGTTCGCGGTCTCACCGGTCTTGGCCTGAAAGAAGCCAAAGAGCTGGTCGAAGCTGGCGGCAAGATCAAAGAAGGCGTGGACAAAGCCGAAGCAGAAGACGTCAAAGCCAAGCTGGAAGCAGCTGGCGCCGAAGTCGAGCTGGCCTAAGCCTTTCGCTTTCGGGTCGCTTGAAGACCCGCACATTATGGCTGGGTCCGGAGAAATCCGGGTCCAGCCGAACCTGTCTTGGAGAGGGCCTGCGCTGCGACGCGGACGTTTTCCTGGGAAAGGTTCACTGGATCGGGAGGAAGCCTTTGGGACGGCTTCCGGGAATTGGTCCGAACCCCCTCTCTCGGACGAGGCGTCGCCGGTGACCCAACGGTTGGCGCATCAGTTGAGAAATGAAAGGTAATTACCTTATGGCGCAGTCCTATCTTGGCCAGAAACGCTTGCGTAAGTACTACGGTAAAATCCGTGAAGTGCTTGAGATGCCGAACCTGATTGAGGTTCAGAAAAGTTCCTATGATCTTTTCCTGAATTCGGGCGATCAGCTCGAACCTATGGATGGTGAGGGCATCAATGCCGTTTTCCAATCGGTTTTCCCGATCAAGGATTTTAACGAAACAGCCATTCTTGAATTCGTCAAATACGAGCTGGAACAGCCGAAGTTTGACGTCGAAGAATGCCAACAGCGCGACCTGACCTATTCGGCGCCGCTGAAAGTAACGCTTCGCCTGATCGTGTTTGATATTGATGAAGATACTGGCGCGAAATCCGTCAAAGACATCAAAGAACAAGACGTGTTCATGGGCGATATGCCTCTGATGACGCCGAACGGCACCTTTGTCGTGAACGGCACCGAACGTGTGATCGTGTCCCAAATGCACCGTTCGCCCGGCGTGTTCTTTGATCACGACAAGGGCAAGACGCATTCGTCTGGCAAGCTTCTGTTCGCTTGCCGCATCATTCCCTATCGTGGCTCGTGGTTGGACTTCGAGTTCGACGCCAAGGACCTTGTCTTTGCGCGTATCGACCGCCGCCGCAAATTGCCTGTGACGACCCTGCTTTATGCGCTGGGTCTGGATCAGGAAAGCATCATGGATGCCTATTACGACACCGTTCAGTACAAGCTGAAGAAGAACAAGGGTTGGGTTACCAAGTTCTTCCCCGAGCGTGTTGCAGGCACCCGTCCGACGCAGGATCTGGTAAACGCCAAGACTGGCGAAGTGATTGCCGAAGCAGGTAAGAAAATTACGCCGCGCGCCGTCAAAAAGCTGATGGAAGATGGCAAGACCATCGACCTGCTGGTGCCGTTTGACGCAATCGTTGGTCGGTATGTCGCCAAGGACATGATCAACGAAGAAACCGGCGCGATCTATGTCGAAGCTGGTGACGAACTGACGCTGGAGCACGACAAAGACGGTGAACTGATTGGTGGTTCGCTGAAAGAGCTGATGGATGCGGGCGTGACCGACATTCCGGTTCTGGACATCGACAACGTCAATGTTGGCCCCTACATCCGCAACACTGTGGCAGCTGACAAGAACGTCGGTCGCGACACCGCGCTGATGGACATCTACCGCGTGATGCGTCCGGGCGAGCCGCCCACCGTAGATGCCGCGTCGGCATTGTTCGACACGCTGTTCTTCGACAGTGAACGCTATGACCTGTCGGCTGTTGGTCGTGTAAAAATGAACATGCGTCTGAACTTGGACGCCGAAGACACGCAACGCACTCTGCGTCGCGAAGACATCGTCGCCTGCATCAAGGCGCTGGTTGAGCTGCGTGACGGCAAGGGCGACATCGACGATATCGACCACTTGGGCAACCGTCGTGTGCGCTCGGTCGGTGAGCTGATGGAAAACCAGTATCGTGTTGGCCTGCTGCGTATGGAACGCGCGATCAAGGAACGCATGTCGTCGGTCGAGATCGACACCGTCATGCCGCAAGACCTGATCAACGCGAAACCAGCTGCTGCGGCTGTGCGTGAATTCTTCGGCTCGTCGCAGCTGTCGCAGTTCATGGACCAAACCAACCCGCTGTCGGAAGTCACCCACAAACGCCGCCTGTCGGCGCTTGGGCCAGGTGGTCTGACCCGCGAACGTGCTGGCTTCGAGGTGCGCGACGTGCACCCGACCCACTATGGTCGGATGTGTCCGATTGAAACGCCGGAAGGGCCGAACATTGGTCTGATCAACTCGCTGGCAACGTTCGCCCGCGTGAACAAATACGGCTTCATCGAAACGCCTTATCGTAAGGTTGTGGACGGCAAGGTCACGGACGAAGTGAACTATATGTCCGCCACCGAGGAGATGCGTCACACTGTGGCTCAGGCCAACGCGCATCTGGACGAGAACGGCCGTTTTGAAAATGATCTGGTGAACACCCGTCAGTCGGGCGAATACACCATGGCGCAGCGCGAAAGCGTTGACCTGATCGACGTGTCGCCCAAGCAGCTGGTATCGGTTGCGGCTTCGCTTATTCCGTTCCTGGAAAACGACGACGCCAACCGCGCCCTGATGGGGTCGAACATGCAACGTCAGGCCGTTCCGCTTCTGCGGGCCGAGGCACCGTATGTCGGCACCGGTATCGAAGGCAAGGTTGCCATCGACTCAGGTGCTGCCATTCAGGCCAAGCGCGGCGGTGTCATCGACCAGGTTGACGCAACGCGTATCGTTGTGCGCGCCACCGAAGACCTTGGTCTGGGTGACGCGGGCGTCGATATCTATCGTCTGCGCAAGTTCCAGCGGTCGAACCAGAACACCTGCATCAACCAGCGTCCGCTGGTGAAGGTGGGTCAGCAGGTTTCGAAAGACGAAGTCATTGCCGATGGTCCGTCCACGGATATGGGTGAACTGGCTCTGGGTAAAAACGTGGTCGTCGCGTTTATGCCTTGGAATGGCTACAACTACGAAGACTCGATCCTGATCTCGGAACGTATCGCGCGTGACGACGTGTTTACCTCGGTCCATATCGAGGAATTCGAAGTCGCTGCACGTGACACGAAACTTGGGCCGGAAGAGATCACTCGCGACATTCCGAACGTCGGTGAAGAAGCGCTGCGCAACCTCGACGAGGCTGGCATCGTTTACATCGGTGCGGATGTTGAGCCGGGCGATATTCTGGTCGGTAAGATCACACCCAAAGGCGAAAGCCCGATGACGCCGGAAGAAAAGCTTCTGCGTGCCATCTTCGGTGAGAAAGCATCGGACGTTCGCGACACCTCGCTTCGTGTGAAGCCGGGTGACTTCGGCACTGTTGTCGAAGTGCGCGTCTTTAACCGCCACGGCGTCGAAAAAGACGAACGTGCCCTGCAGATCGAACGGGAAGAGGTCGAAAGCCTTGCCCGTGACCGCGACGACGAGCTGCACATTCTGGAGCGCAACATCTATGCGCGCCTGCGCAGCATGATCGAAGGCAAGGTTGCCGTGAAGGGGCCGAAAGGCGTCAAATCGGGATCGAAAATCAACGACGAGCTTCTGGAAAGCCTGAGCCGCGGCCAGTGGTGGCAGCTTGCACTGGAAGACGAAGATGATGCCAAGATCGTCGAAGCCCTGAACGAACAATTCGAAGCGCAGAAACGTGCTTTGGATGCGCGTTTTGAAGATAAGGTCGAAAAAGTCCGTCGTGGTGATGATCTGCCGCCGGGTGTGATGAAGATGGTCAAAGTCTTCGTTGCCGTGAAGCGTAAGCTTCAGCCGGGCGACAAGATGGCCGGTCGTCACGGGAACAAAGGTGTTATTTCCAAGGTTGTACCGATGGAAGACATGCCGTTCCTTGCTGATGGGACGCCCGTCGACTTCTGTCTGAACCCGCTGGGTGTGCCGTCGCGTATGAACGTCGGTCAGATCCTTGAAACCCATATGGGTTGGGCCGCGCGCGGTCTGGGTTTGAACATCGACGAAGCCTTGGGTGAATACCGTCGCTCCGGCGATCTGACCCCGGTTCGCGAAGCCATGCGCATCGCTTATGGCGACGATGTCTACGAAGAGGGCATTGCTGGCATGGACGAAGACACGCTGGTCGATGCCGCAGGCAATGTGACCCGTGGTGTGCCTATTGCAACGCCCGTCTTTGATGGTGCGAAAGAGGCTGACGTGAACGATGCGCTGACGCGTGCCGGGTTCGACACCTCGGGCCAATCGGTTCTGTTTGACGGTCGCACCGGCGAGCAGTTCTCGCGCGAAGTGACGGTGGGTGTGAAATACCTGCTGAAACTGCACCACCTTGTGGACGACAAAATCCACGCGCGCTCAACCGGTCCCTACTCGCTTGTTACGCAGCAGCCGCTGGGTGGTAAGGCGCAGTTCGGTGGACAGCGCTTCGGTGAGATGGAGGTCTGGGCCCTTGAAGCGTATGGCGCTGCCTACACGCTGCAAGAGATGCTCACGGTCAAATCGGACGACGTTGCCGGACGGACGAAAGTCTATGAAAGCATCGTCAAAGGCGAGGACAACTTTGAAGCCGGCGTGCCAGAAAGCTTCAACGTTCTTGTCAAAGAAGTCCGCGGCCTCGGCCTTAACATGGAACTCTTGGATGCAGAGGGCGAAGAGTAAGCCATGATGGAGACTGCCATTCAGCGCGTAAAACAGTTGGCGAAAGGAAGGCTTGCATCGCGCAAGCCTTCCCGTGCTGCTGTGGATACTGCTGATCTTGAACGCCCTGCGTTCGATGGTGACCGTCAGTATCTGTTTATCACGGGCTGTTCACGCAGTGGGACCACTGCGTTGACGACGTTGGTAAACAAGCACCCTGACGTTGCTGTTGGCTACGAGCGTTTCTCCAAGCTGTCCAAGGAAAATGGATTGACGCCGGAGCTGTATCAGGCAGAGCGCTTTTGCGAGTTTCGCACAGGCGACACCCATCACAATGGGTGGGCTGGGGATGCGCTTCGCGAACCCGTATTGCACAAGATCCATGCGGCGCGTTTGATTGGCGACAAGATCCCCAATCTGGTCGAGCGGCTTGAACAGCTGAACGGTTTTCCAAATGCACGGGTCATCTTCATCGTTCGAGAACCGTATGGCATCGCCAACAGTTTTGTCGTGCGCGCTCAAAATTCTAAAGACATCTGGGCGGCAGATCGAAGCTATGAAGCGGCTGTTAAAGAATTCAACAGTGCCATGTCGTGCATAGAAGAATTTGCGGCCAGCGGAGAGCGGTGTCTTGTGCTGAATTATGAAGAGTTCTTTTTCGACCGGGTCGGGGAAGAACAATTGTGGGAGTTCCTAGACGTGGACCCTGCAACATTAACTGATTGTGACGATATTTTCCGGGCATCACGCGCTTCCGACAAACGCGGTGCGAATGCGGTGGCACGGGAAGTTTCGATGAATGCAGATTTTGACGCTTACCGGCGTGTGTCCCAGATGGGGCAATCTCATGCCGGGAATGTCGGAAATATAAGGAACTAGGGCGAATGAACCAGGAACTGACAACAAATCCGTTCAACCCTTTGGCGGCCCCCAAGACCTTTGACGAGATCAAGGTTTCTCTGGCCAGCCCGGAGCGGATTCTTTCGTGGTCGTATGGCGAGATCAAAAAGCCTGAGACCATCAACTACCGGACGTTCAAGCCCGAACGCGACGGTCTGTTCTGTGCCCGTATCTTTGGCCCGGTCAAAGATTACGAATGCCTGTGCGGCAAGTATAAGCGCATGAAGTATCGCGGCGTGGTCTGCGAGAAATGTGGCGTTGAAGTTACCCTTCAGAAAGTACGCCGCGAGCGTATGGGCCATATCGAGCTGGCGGCACCGGTCGCGCATATCTGGTTCCTGAAGTCGTTGCCGTCGCGCATCGGCCTGATGCTGGACATGACGCTTCGCGATCTGGAACGCATTCTGTATTTCGAGAACTACGTGGTGATCGAACCCGGCCTGACGGACCTTACCTATGGTCAGTTGATGACCGAAGAAGAATTCATGGACGCCCAGGATACGTTCGGCATGGACGCCTTCACAGCCAATATCGGTGCGGAAGCCATCCGTGAAATGCTGGCCGCGATCGACCTTGAAGCGGAAGCCGAACAGCTGCGTGCTGATCTGGCCGTTGCCACGGGTGAATTGAAGCCCAAGAAGATCATCAAGCGCTTGAAGATCGTTGAATCCTTCATTGAATCGGGCAACCGCCCGGAATGGATGATCCTGACCGTCATCCCGGTTATCCCGCCCGAGTTGCGCCCGTTGGTGCCGCTGGATGGTGGCCGTTTCGCGACCTCGGATCTGAACGATCTGTATCGCCGCGTGATCAACCGCAACAACCGTCTGAAGCGTCTGATCGAACTGCGCGCGCCCGACATCATCGTCCGCAACGAAAAGCGGATGTTGCAGGAATCGGTTGATGCGCTGTTTGACAATGGCCGTCGTGGCCGCGTGATTACAGGTGCTAACAAGCGCCCGCTGAAGTCGCTGTCTGACATGCTGAAGGGTAAGCAAGGTCGCTTCCGTCAGAACCTTTTGGGGAAACGCGTCGACTTCTCGGGTCGCTCGGTTATTGTGACCGGACCTGAGCTGAAGCTGCACCAATGTGGTCTGCCGAAGAAGATGGCGCTTGAGCTGTTCAAGCCGTTCATCTATTCGCGCCTTGAAGCCAAAGGCCTGTCTTCCACTGTGAAGCAAGCCAAAAAGCTGGTCGAAAAAGAACGTCCCGAGGTTTGGGATATTCTGGACGAGGTTATCCGCGAACACCCCGTTATGCTGAACCGTGCACCCACGTTGCACCGTCTTGGCATTCAGGCGTTCGAACCGATCCTGATCGAAGGTAAAGCCATCCAGCTTCACCCGCTGGTCTGTTCGGCGTTCAACGCTGACTTTGATGGTGACCAGATGGCCGTTCACGTGCCGCTGTCGCTGGAAGCTCAGTTGGAAGCTCGCGTGTTGATGATGTCGACGAACAACGTTCTGTCGCCCGCCAACGGCGCGCCGATCATTGTTCCGTCGCAGGATATGATCCTTGGCCTTTACTACATCACGATGGAGCGTGAAGGCATGAAGGGCGAGGGCATGATCTTCTCCGACGTGGACGAAGTTCAGCACGCTTTGGACGCTGGTGAAGTTCACCTGCACGCCAAGGTTCAGGCCCGCATGAAGCAGATCGACGAGGAAGGCAACGAAGTGACTGTTCGCTTCGAAACCACTCCTGGCCGTATCCGTCTTGGCGCGCTTCTGCCGCTGAACGCGAAGGCTCCGTTCGAACTGGTGAACCGCCTTCTGCGCAAGAAAGAAGTGCAGCAGGTCATCGACACCGTCTATCGTTATTGCGGTCAGAAAGAATCGGTTATCTTCTGTGACCAGATCATGTCCGTCGGCTTCAAAGAAGCGTTCAAAGCAGGCATTTCGTTCGGCAAGGACGACATGGTTATTCCGGACAGCAAATGGCCGATCGTGGATGAAACCCGCGATCAGGTGAAAGGGTTCGAACAGCAGTATATGGACGGCCTGATCACGCTGGGCGAGAAGTACAACAAGGTGGTCGATGCCTGGTCGAAATGTAACGACAAGGTCACCGACGCCATGATGGACGCCATCTCGTCCGCCAAGCTGGACGAAAACGGCGCTGAAGCGGAACCGAACTCGGTTTACATGATGGCGCACTCCGGCGCGCGTGGTTCTGTCACCCAGATGAAACAGCTGGGCGGTATGCGTGGGCTGATGGCCAAACCTTCGGGCGAGATTATCGAAACGCCGATCATCTCGAACTTTAAAGAAGGTCTGACCGTGCTTGAGTACTTCAACTCGACCCACGGTGCCCGTAAGGGTCTGTCGGATACGGCTTTGAAAACCGCGAACTCGGGTTATCTGACCCGTCGTCTGGTGGACGTGGCGCAAGACTGCATCGTCCGCATGGTCGATTGCGGGACCGAGAAATCGATCACTGCCGAAGCGGCTGTGAACGACGGTGAAGTCGTCGCGACCTTGGGCGAACGTCTTTTGGGTCGTGTTGTCGCCGAGGATGTTCTGGTTCCGGGCACGGACGAAATCATCGTTGCCAAGAACGAGCTGATCGACGAACGCAAAGCGGATGAGATCGAGGCCTCGGGCGTGGCGACTGTGCGCATGCGCAGCCCGCTGACCTGTGAAGCCGAAGAAGGCGTTTGCGCCAATTGTTACGGCCGTGACCTTGCACGCGGTACGCGTGTGAACACAGGCGAAGCGGTCGGTATCATCGCGGCGCAGTCGATTGGTGAGCCCGGTACACAGTTGACGATGCGGACGTTCCACATCGGCGGTGTTGCGCAGGGTGGTCAACAGTCGTTCCAAGAAGCCAACCAAGACGGCAAGATCGAATATCGGAACGCCAACATTCTGGAAAACCGTGACGGCGAGATCGTTGTCATGGGCCGGAATATGGTTCTTGCGATCATCGACGAAAACGGCGCAGAGCGCGCTGCGTTCAAGCTGGGTTATGGCACCAAGTTGCACGTCAAGGACGGCGCAAAAGTGGGCCGTGGCGACAAGCTGTATGAATGGGATCCCTACACTCTGCCGATGATCGCAGAGAAAGACGGGATGGTTAAATTCGTCGATCTGATCAGCGGTATCTCAGTGCGTGACGAAACCGATGACGCAACTGGTATGACGCAGAAGATCGTCTCGGACTGGCGTTCGGCGCCGAAAGGTAACGAGCTGAAGCCCGAAGTGATCTTGGTTGACGAAGATGGCGAGCCCGTGCGCAATGACGCAGGCAACCCGGTGACCTATACTTTGTCCGTCGATGCGATCCTGTCGATCGAAGACGGCTCGAAGGTGAAAGCTGGTGACGTTGTCGCGCGTATCCCGCGTGAAGGTGCCAAGACCAAGGACATCACCGGTGGTCTGCCGCGTGTGGCCGAATTGTTCGAAGCACGTCGTCCGAAAGATCACGCAATCATCGCCGAAATCGATGGTTACGTGCGCTTTGGCCGCGACTACAAGAACAAGCGTCGCATCTCGATCGAGCCGGCTGATGAAAGCATGGAGCCCGTCGAATATATGGTGCCCAAGGGCAAGCACATTCCGGTTGCGGAAGGTGACTTCATCCAGAAGGGCGAATACCTCATGGACGGCAACCCCGCGCCGCATGACATCCTGTCTATCATGGGGGTCGAAGCGCTGGCTGACTACATGATCGACGAAGTTCAGGACGTTTATCGCCTGCAAGGTGTTAAGATCAACGACAAGCACATCGAGGTGATCGTTCGCCAGATGCTGCAGAAATGGGAGATCTTGGACTCGGGCGAAACCACGCTTCTGAAGGGCGAACATGTGGACAAGGCCGAATTCGATGCAGCCAACGAAAAGGCAGCGGCCGAAGGTCGTCGCCTGGCAGCGGGCGAACCGATCCTGTTGGGGATCACCAAGGCTTCGTTGCAGACACGTTCGTTCATCTCGGCGGCGTCGTTCCAAGAGACAACCCGCGTTCTGACCGAGGCATCTGTCCAAGGTAAGCGCGACAAGCTGGTTGGCCTTAAGGAAAACGTCATCGTTGGTCGCCTGATCCCGGCTGGGACCGGTGGGGCCACGCAGCGTGTGCGCGAGATCGCACAAGCCCGCGACATGAAGGTGATCGAAGAAGCCCGCGCCGAAGCTGAAAAAGCAGCTGCGCTGGCCGCACCTGCTGACGACGTGTTTGGCAATGGGTCCAATGATGACAGCGGGTTGGTTGAGACGCCGGAATTTGGCGGATCAGAACAACCCTGATCGTCTTTGAAATGAGTTTGGAAAGCCCCGCCCATGTGGCGGGGCTTTTCGTTTGCAAGGACCGCTGGTCGTTGACTAAGGTTCAGACCAAACCGTTGATCCATTAAGGCGGTCACCATCCACAGACCCCAATTGGAAGACACGATGTCAGTTTCGGACAATATGAAAGGTGCGGCGTTGATGTCCGGCTCGATGGCTGGATACACGTTGAATGACGCCTGCATGAAGGCCCTCGCCGGTGATCTGCCCTTGTCACAGGCGGTTTTCCTGCGCGGTGTTCTGACCTGTGTGATGCTGTATGCCTTGGGGTTGGCGCTTCGATCGCTGACCTTCAAACTGAACCGCCGCGAATGGAAATTAATGCTTTGGCGGTCAGTGGCAGAAGCTGGAGCCACCTACTGTTTCCTGAGCGCGCTGTTCAATATGCCGATTGCGAATGTCACAGCGGTCTTGCAGGCGTTGCCGTTGACCATCGCCCTAGCGGCATGGGTGTTTTTGAAAGAGCCGCTGGGTTGGCGTCGCCTTGTTGCCATTCTGGTTGGTTTCGTCGGCGTTATCATGATCGTCCAGCCGGGCGGTGATGGGTTCACCGCATGGTCGATCTATGCACTTGTCGCTGTCGGCTTCATCACCTTTCGCGATCTCGTTGTGCGGAAAATGGCGCCGGAAACCCCGTCGATGACCGTGGCCTTGGTGACCGCTATTGTCATAACGGTGTCCTTTGGGGTCGCGTCCTTTGGGGTCGAGTGGGCACCGGTGAATGCGTGGAACGGATTGGTCTTGTTCCTGTCTGCCGTGTTTATCTTCATCGGCTATCTTTTTGCGGTGATGGTGATGCGGGTTGGCGACATCGGCTTTGTTGCGCCCTTCCGATATACGGGCCTGATTTGGGCCCTGATTATCGGGCTGGTCCTTTTCAACGAATGGCCCGGTGCTTTGACACTGGCGGGTGCCAGCATAGTCGTCGCCACGGGCTTGTTTACCCTTTTGCGTGAACGACAGTTGGCCCGGCGGCTGAAGTTTGAGGACTGAGGCGCAATCTTGTCCGGCAGGCTTTTGACCACGATCATTTGGCGACCAGCCATCAGCCGTGCCAACATCGCGTCAGACTGTTGACAGGGGGGGCGACTCCTCATATACGCCGACCATCCAACCGGGTCATGCCCGGCTTATCAGAATTGAGGGATCAAGGTCAGAGCTACTTTTAAGCGCTGATCCTCTGTGAACCAACCGCGTCGTTTGCCTCGGAATGGAAACGATCGCGGGTTTTCGCTTTGCAGACGTGCGGGGCGGGGAAATGCAAACCGCACGGGGACACTCGTGCAAACACATGTGTTGAGAAACGGGAAAAGAGCCCTATGCCAACGATCCAACAGCTGATCCGCAAACCGCGCCAGCCTAAAGTAAAACGCTCCAAGTCGATGCACCTGGAGTCCTGTCCGCAAAAACGTGGCGTTTGCACGCGCGTTTATACAACCACACCGAAGAAGCCGAACTCGGCCATGCGTAAGGTCGCCAAGGTGCGCCTGACCAATGGTTTTGAGGTCATCAGCTACATCGGCGGCGAAAGCCACAACCTTCAGGAGCACTCGGTGGTTCTGATCCGTGGCGGTCGTGTAAAAGACCTTCCGGGTGTGCGTTACCACATCCTTCGCGGTGTTCTGGATACTCAGGGCGTCAAAGATCGTAAGCAACGCCGTTCGAAATACGGCGCCAAGCGTCCGAAGTAAGGAGATCTCGGAATGTCTCGTCGTCACGCTGCTGAAAAGCGCGAAATACTGCCCGACGCCAAATTTGGCGATCGTGTGCTGAGCAAGTTCATGAACAACCTGATGATCGACGGTAAGAAGTCGGTCGCAGAAACAATCGTCTATAACGCGCTGGATCGCGTTGAAGACAAAATCAAGCGTGCGCCTGTGGAAGTGTTCCACGAAGCGCTGGACAACATCAAACCGTCGGTCGAAGTTCGTTCGCGTCGGGTTGGTGGTGCTACCTACCAGGTTCCGGTCGAAGTGCGCCCCGAGCGCCGTGAAGCGCTGGCAATCCGCTGGCTGATTACTGCAGCCCGTAACCGCAACGAGAACACCATGGAAGAGCGTCTTGCTGGCGAACTTCTGGATGCTGTGAACTCGCGCGGTACTGCCGTTAAGAAACGCGAAGACACCCACAAAATGGCCGACGCCAACAAAGCGTTCAGCCATTATCGCTGGTAAAGCCAAGGAAGGAAGAAAACCATGGCACGCGACTATCCTCTCGACCGTTATCGCAACTTCGGCATCATGGCGCACATCGATGCAGGTAAAACCACCTGTTCGGAACGCATTCTGTTTTACACCGGCAAATCCCACAACCTTGGTGAGGTGCACGATGGTGCGGCCACCATGGACTGGATGGAGCAGGAACAGGAACGCGGCATCACGATCACCTCGGCTGCGACGACCACGTTCTGGGAACGCACCGAAGACGGTGTGACGCCCGATTCCGAAAAACACCGCATGAACATCATCGACACCCCCGGCCACGTTGACTTCACCATTGAAGTTGAACGTTCGCTGGCCGTGCTTGATGGCGCTGTTTGTGTTCTTGACGCCAATGCTGGTGTTGAGCCGCAGACCGAAACCGTGTGGCGTCAGGCCGACCGCTACAAGGTTCCGCGTATGGTGTTTGTCAACAAGATGGACAAGATCGGCGCAGACTTCTTCAACTGCGTTCGCATGATCGAAGACCGCACCGGCGCGCGTGCTGTTCCCGTCGGTATTCCGATCGGTGCAGAAACCGAGCTGGAAGGCCTGCTGGACTTGGTGACCATGGAAGAATGGCTGTGGCAGGGTGAAGACCTTGGCGCATCGTGGATCAAAGCTCCGATCCGCGACAGCCTGAAAGACATGGCCGACGAATGGCGTGCCAAAATGATCGAAGCTGCCGTCGAAATGGACGACGAAGCGATGGAAAACTACCTCATGGACGGCGCCGAGCCGGACGTGAAAACCCTGCGCGCACTGCTGCGCAAGGGCACGCTGGAGCTGGCATTTGTGCCTGTTCTTGGTGGTTCCGCGTTCAAAAACAAAGGCGTTCAGCCGCTTTTGAACGCTGTGATCGACTATTTGCCCAGCCCGATGGACGTTGTTGATTACATGGGCTTCAAACCCGGCGATGAAACCGAAACCCGTAACATTCCGCGTCGTGCGGATGATGATATGGCGTTCTCGGGTCTGGCGTTCAAAATCATGAACGACCCTTTCGTCGGCACGCTGACCTTTACCCGCATCTATTCGGGTGTCCTGAACAAAGGCGACACGCTTTTGAACTCGACCAAAGGTAAGAAAGAGCGTGTTGGTCGGATGATGATGATGCACTCGAACGACCGTGAAGAGATCTCGGAAGCGTTCGCGGGCGATATCATCGCGCTGGCAGGTCTGAAAGACACCACCACAGGTGATACGCTTTGCGCGGTCAACGACCCAGTGGTTCTAGAAACCATGACCTTCCCGGATCCGGTGATCGAGATCGCGGTTGAGCCGAAAACCAAGGCTGACCAAGAGAAAATGTCGCAAGGTCTGGCCCGTTTGGCTGCTGAAGACCCCTCGTTCCGCGTGGAAACTGACATCGAAAGTGGTCAGACCATCATGAAGGGCATGGGCGAACTTCACCTGGACATCCTGGTTGATCGCCTGAAGCGTGAATTCAAAGTGGAAGCCAACATCGGTGCCCCGCAGGTTGCGTATCGTGAGACGATTTCGAAAGAGGTCGAGCATACCTACACCCACAAGAAACAATCGGGTGGTTCGGGTCAGTACGCCGAGGTGAAGATGATCATCTCGCCGACCGAAGCTGGCGAAGGGTTCTCGTTCGAAAGCCGCATCGTTGGTGGTGCTGTTCCGAAGGAATACATCCCCGGCGTCGAAAAAGGTATCAAATCGGTTATGGACAGCGGCCCGTTGGCTGGCTTCCCCGTGATCGACTTCAAGGTTGCCTTGATCGACGGTAAATTCCACGATGTTGACTCGTCGGTTCTGGCCTTCGAAATTGCAGGCCGTATGGGTATGCGCGAAGGCATGCGTTTGGCTGGCGCCAAGTTGCTTGAGCCGATTATGAAAGTGGAAGTGATCACGCCCGAGGAATACACCGGTGGCATCATTGGTGATCTGACCTCGCGTCGCGGTCAAGTTTCAGGTCAAGAGCCGCGCGGCAACGCGATTGCAATTGACGCAAACGTGCCGCTGGCGAACATGTTTGGCTACATCAACACACTGCGCTCCATGTCTTCGGGCCGTGCGCAGTTCACGATGCAGTTCTCGCATTACGATCCGGTTCCGCAGAACATCTCGGACGAAATTCAGGCGAAATTTGCCTAATTGAACAAGCCGGGCAGGGGGGCCTTGCCCGGCGCTTAGATTAATAGGAGGCCATCATGGCTAAGGAAAAGTTTGAACGCTCCAAACCGCACGTCAACATTGGCACGATTGGCCACGTTGACCACGGCAAAACGACGCTGACGGCGGCGA
>NZ_JALPQG010000016.1:0-2500 GCF_023195695.1 Aliiroseovarius sp. S1339
TTTGTATTGTTATCGTATTGAGAGAATTAGCTCTTTTCTAGGTTTGGCGGTGACCTACTCTCCCACGTCTTAAGACGCAGTACCATTGGCGCGACAGTGCTTAACTTCCGAGTTCGGGATGGGATCGGGTGTTTCACTTGTGCTGTGACCACCAAACCGAGGAAAGAGCCGTTCCAAGTCAGTACACTGGTGTGTATGCTTTTGATTTATCAGTATCGTTTCTACCGCTCTCGCTACTTGAGCGCGATGGTCTAACTTCTACTGGATCAAATCAAGCCTATCGGACAATTAGTACCGGTCAACTGAACGCATTGCTGCGCTTACATCTCCGGCCTATCGACGTGGTAGTCTTCCACGGTCCTCAGGGATACCTTGTTTTGAGGGGGGCTTCCCGCTTAGATGCCTTCAGCGGTTATCCTGTCCGTTCATAGCTACCCAGCACTGCCGTTGGCACGACAACTGGTCCACCAGTGGAACGTTCACCCCGGTCCTCTCGTACTAGGGGCAACTCCTCTCAAGTATCCTACACCCACGGCAGATAGGGACCGAACTGTCTCACGACGTTCTAAACCCAGCTCACGTACCTCTTTAAACGGCGAACAGCCGTACCCTTGGGACCTGCTCCAGCCCCAGGATGAGATGAGCCGACATCGAGGTGCCAAACACTGCCGTCGATATGGACTCTTGGGCAGTATCAGCCTGTTATCCCCGGCGTACCTTTTATCCGTTGAGCGATGGCCCTTCCACTCGGGACCACCGGATCACTATGGCCGTCTTTCGACTCTGCTCGACTTGTCAGTCTCGCAGTCAGGCTGGCTTCTGCCATTGCACTCAACGAGCGATTTCCGACCGCTCTGAGCCAACCTTCGCGCGCCTCCGTTACTCTTTAGGAGGCGACCGCCCCAGTCAAACTACCCGCCACGCAGGGTCCCGGATCCGGATAACGGACCGCGGTTAGACATCAAACAAAACAAGGGTGGTATCTCAAAGGAGGCTCCACAGAAACTAGCGTTCCTGCTTCAAAGCCTACCACCTATTCTGCACATATTGTATCTGATGCCAGTGCGAAGCTGTAGTAAAGGTGCACGGGGTCTTTCCGTCTAACCGCGGGAAGCCTGCATCTTGACAGGCAATTCAATTTCGCTGAGTCGATGTTGGAGACAGCGGGGAAGTCGTTACGCCATTCGTGCAGGTCGGAACTTACCCGACAAGGAATTTCGCTACCTTAGGACCGTTATAGTTACGGCCGCCGTTTACCTGGGCTTCAATTCGGAGCTTGCACTCCTCCTTTTAACCTTCAGGCACCGGGCAGGCGTCAGACCCTATACGTCGTCTTGCGACTTCGCAGAGCCCTGTGTTTTTAGTAAACAGTCGCCACCCCCTGGTTTGTGCCCCCAGTCAATACTTGCGTAGAAACTGGGCCTCCTTCTCGCGAACTTACGGAGGTATTTTGCCGAGTTCCTTCAACATCGTTCTCTCAAGCGCCTTGGTATACTCTACCTATCCACCTGTGTCGGTTTAGGGTACGATCTAATAGAGGGGCTATTTCCAGGAACCTCTTAGCAGCCCATTCAATCCGATAAGGATGAACTACCTTCGAGATCCGTCACCACCTCATGGCCCAGGAATATTAACCTGGTTCCCATCGACTACGCCTTTCGGCCTCGCCTTAGGGGTCGGCTTACCCTGCTCAGATTAGCTTTAAGCAGGAACCCTTGGATTTTCGGCGACAGGGTCTCTCACCCTGTTTGTCGCTACTCATGTCATCATTCTCACTAGTGATCTCTCCACCGGATCGCTCACGCGCCGGCTTCACAGAAAGCTCCGTGTCTCCGACACTCACTATATATGCGCTACCGCTTCGCTACTTGAGCGCTTTGGCATTGCATCAATGAGTTAAAGAGACATGGAACTATGTCACACTACGCTCTGCTACCGCGTACACAAAAGTGCACACCCTAAGCTTCGGCTCATGGCTTGAGCCCCGGTACATCTTCGCCGCAAGACAACTTAAATTAGACCAGTGAGCTGTTACGCTATCTTTAAAGGATGGCTGCTTCTAAGCCAACCTCCTGGTTGTTTTGGTCGTCTCACCTGCTTTCCCACTTAGCCATGAATTAGGGGCCTTAGCTGTAGGTCAGGGTTGTTTCCCTCTCCACAACGGACGTTAGCATCCGCTGTGTGTCTGCCGGATAGTACTTCTCGGTATTCGGAGTTTGATTAGGATCAGTAAGGCTGTAGGCCCCCATTACCCATTCAGTGCTCTACCCCCGAGAGTATTCGTCCGACGCTCTACCTAAATAGATTTCGCAGAGAACCAGCTATCTCCGAGTTTGATTGGCCTTTCACCCCTAGGCACAGCTCATCCCGATCTTTTTCAACAGATGTGGGTTCGGTCCTCCAGTGCATGTTACTGCACCTTCAACCTGGCCATGCCTAGATCACTCGGTTTCGGGTCTGATCCACCTAACTCATTCGCCCTATTAAGACTCGCTTTCGC
>NZ_JALPQG010000017.1 GCF_023195695.1 Aliiroseovarius sp. S1339
CATGGCTAAGGAAAAGTTTGAACGCTCCAAACCGCACGTCAACATTGGCACGATTGGCCACGTTGACCACGGCAAAACGACGCTGACGGCGGCGATCACCAAGTATTTCGGTGACTTCCAGGCGTATGATCAGATCGACGGCGCACCGGAAGAGAAAGCACGTGGCATCACGATCTCGACCGCGCACGTTGAGTATGAAACCGACGCGCGTCACTATGCCCACGTCGACTGCCCCGGCCACGCTGACTATGTGAAGAACATGATCACCGGTGCGGCGCAGATGGACGGCGCGATCCTGGTTGTGAACGCTGCTGACGGCCCGATGCCGCAGACCCGCGAGCACATCCTGCTGGGCCGCCAGGTTGGTATCCCGACCATGGTTGTCTACATGAACAAGGTTGATCAGGTTGACGACGAAGAGCTGCTTGAGCTGGTCGAGATGGAGATCCGCGAGCTTCTGACCGAATATGGTTACCCGGGCGACGACGTTCCTGTCATTCCGGGCTCGGCTCTGGCCGCTCTGGAAGGCCGCGACGAGGCGATCGGCGAAGACTCGATCCGCAAGCTGATGGCGGCTGTTGACGAATTCATCCCGACGCCAGCGCGTCCGGTTGACGGTGCGTTCCTGCTGCCGATCGAAGACGTGTTCTCGATCTCGGGCCGTGGCACGGTTGTGACCGGTCGTGTTGAGCGTGGCGTTGTGAATGTTGGCGACGAGATTGAAATCGTCGGCATCAAAGACACCCAGAAAACCACCTGCACGGGCGTTGAAATGTTCCGCAAGCTGCTTGATCGCGGTGAAGCTGGTGACAACGTTGGCGTTCTGCTGCGCGGCATCGACCGTGAAGCGGTTGAGCGTGGCCAGGTTCTGTGTAAGCCGGGCTCGGTGAACCCGCACACGAAGTTCGAAGCCGAGGTCTATATCCTGACCAAGGAAGAGGGTGGCCGTCACACGCCGTTCTTCGCGAACTACCGTCCGCAGTTCTACTTCCGCACCACAGACGTCACCGGGACCGTCGAGCTGCCTTCGGGCACCGAGATGGTGATGCCGGGCGACAACCTGAAGTTCGCGGTTGAACTGATCGCGCCGATCGCGATGGAAGACGGCCTGCGCTTCGCCATCCGCGAAGG
>NZ_JALPQG010000018.1 GCF_023195695.1 Aliiroseovarius sp. S1339
GCGGGACAAGGCGGACGTTCGGAAAACCAGAGAATCTATGGTATTCTGCCCCAAGTTGCCGCAGAGGACCAACTATGTCAGAACGATCCACCAGCATGTATCATGACGGACATCGCGAATTGCAGGACAAGTTTGACGGTCGCCGCATGGCAGATGCGTTGGAGAAGCATCGTCGGTTTTCCACGTTTCGAGAGCGAGATGTCAGCTTCATCGAAAGCGCGGAGTTCTTCTTTATCGCGACGGCGCATGGGCCAAGCGTCGACTGCTCTTTTCGGGGCGGCGCACCAGGGTTTGTGCGGGTAACTGGCCCCGCAAGTTTGGAGTGGTCGGATTATGATGGAAACTCCATGTACCGTAGCCTTGGCAACGCAATGAAATCGCCTCGTGTCGGGCTGCTTTTCATTGAATTCGGGGCACACCCCAAACGCTTGCGCGTCAATGGTATATGCGCACTGCTGGATGGTCCGACTCCCAAGGGTCACAAGATGACTGTGCAGGTCAGCGCCGACGAGATTTTTCCGAACTGTCCGCGATATATCCCTGATCTTACCAAAGCTGCGGCATCTTCCTTTGTCCCTGACGAGACCGGATCTAGCGCCAAACCTGACTGGAAAAATGCGGAGGATTTGCGCGGTGCGCTTCCGGCGAATGATCCACACCGGGAATAGCAGCAATGGCAATCGGCATAGTTCGGACAACCGTCACAATGGGCTCAAA
>NZ_JALPQG010000019.1 GCF_023195695.1 Aliiroseovarius sp. S1339
AACACCTCCGCTGGAGTTTTCCATCCCAAGCATTTGCGGGGCGTGTTGTTGAGCTGATCGCAGATCTGCTTGATGTCATGATCTGTCATGCCTCGGATGTCGCATTTGCGAGGAAGCCATCGTCTAGCGCGCCTGTTGGTGTTCTCGACGGTGCCTTTCTGCCAGGGACTGGAAGGGTCGCAGAACCAAGTTTGAGTGCCCAGCTCAGCTTGCAGGTGCGGCCAGCTGACGAACTCTGTGCCACGGTCGAAGATAATCGATCTGCGTGCGATCAAGGGCAGGTCTTTGATTGCTTTCATGATCTTTCCCATGACCGGTTTGGTGCGCTTGTTCGGGTTTTTCAGGATCACAGTGAACCGGCTGACCCGTTCAACGAGAGACGTCACATTCGTCTGGCCAAGCTTCTGTTCGAACAACATTAAGCCGCCTTCCCAGTGGCCGAACTGGCGGCGGTGGGCGACATCATCAGAGCGGAACAAGATGCTGACATTGCGGTCAAACTTAGGCTTCTGACGCTTGCGTGCACGACGTGGTGTGCGGTTCTTTCTGTGCAGGGGCAGGTACCACCACAACTCCTGATCCATGCTTTCTTTGGAATAAATGTATCGGTAGATCGTCTCTTGGCAGGCCCGCAGTTTTGCACCTTCATGGATCATGCGGTTACCGATCTGCTCGGGAGTCCAGCCGCTCTTCAGCCGGGCCACGATGCTCTG
>NZ_JALPQG010000001.1 GCF_023195695.1 Aliiroseovarius sp. S1339
CGAGGCATGACAGATCATGACATCAAGCAGATCTGCGATCAGCTCAACAACACGCCCCGCAAATGCTTGGGATGGAAAACTCCAGCGGAGGTGTTCCGTGAAAAGATGATGGAGGAAACAGGCAAACACCCCTACCCTCAGCGCCAATAGGAGTCGCAGTTCAACTATCGCTCACAGGCGCAAAGCTTGTCAGAGTACGTAGATAATGAGAATGAGATTCGTCTCGGTCCAGTTTCAAGGATTCATGATTTTTGCGCTTTTCAGCGAAATCTGTAGATTTAGCCGACGCAAGCGATCACAGCGACAGCAGTATTGATCAATTCAAATAGCGCTGCTTTTAAGGAATGTTCTTGAAGTAGAGGATATTGGGTGATGCAGTAGATCCTCGGCATTCGGAGCAAAAAAAGGGAAACGGACGTGCATCATCATAGCGAGACGGAAGATCTCTTGACCCGGCCTGAAGTAGCGACGAGGGCTGTGTTTTGTTTTCATAAATGCTGGTTGACCGCCCTGCCCGCCTCAAGCAGATCGTTCCCTGACAAGGCCGTCTTCATCAATCGAGACCCAGGAGCTTTTTCTGGTCGTTCGCCCATTTCAGGATGGTCAGGTCAAAGGTCAGCGCCATCAGAGCCACGCAAATGCCCAGCACAAAATTCTTGCCCAGATCAGTGCCTGCAAGGGTGCGTTGAAGCTCTTGGCCAAGGTCTTGCGTGCCGATGAACGCCGCAATGATGACCATGAAGAAGGCAAACATAATCGCCTGATTGAACCCAACGGCCATCGTAGGCAGCGCCAGCGGCAGTTGCACCTTCCACAACTTTTGCATCCGTGTGGCACCCGCCATGTCGGCGGCCTCGGTCATCTCTTCCGGCACGGTGCGCAGCCCCTCGATCGTATAGCGGATCAGCGGCACCATAGCGAAGATCAGGATCGAAAAGATTACCGCAATGTCAGTAATGCCAAACAGCATGATCGCCGGAATTAGATAGACAAAACTCGGGAAGGTTTGCGCCGTATCGCAAACCAGCAAAATGCGCTTGGACCACTTTTCCGTCCGTGCGGCCACAATGCCGATGGGCAGGCCCAGAAGCATCGCAATAGCCACCGCTGATAGAACAGAATAAAGCGTGATAACTGAGCGGTCCCACCACCCGGACAGCGCCACCAGCGAAAAGAACAGTGTCGCATAGATCGCCTGCTTTCTGCCCCCCAGCCACAGCGCGAAGGCTGCCACGAGCAAGATGAGCGCGGGCGTCGGGATTGATAGCAGGAAGTTGCGGAACGGGATCAGGATTTGCACATTCACAAAGGCGCGCAGAAAACCAGTGGTGGCCTTCACCGCGCCAATGTCGAGGAAGCCTTTGATCAGATTGTCCAGCTCTTTACCCATGGAGAAGTTCTGCGTGCGACCGAGCTGACCCGCCTCAGGGATTATTTGTGCGACGAGAACAAAAAATACGAACGCGCCTGCGGCAAGGCACAGTGTCAGGTGGCGCTTCCACCATGGGGTGCCTTTCTCGAAATGTTCAGGCTGTTTGACCACCCAGGCCTTAGACATGCGGTCCAGCATCACAGCCAGAAGCACGATGGTAATGCCAATTTCAAACGATCGACCAAGCTTGAAGCTGCCCATCATCGCCAGTAATTTTGCCCCAAGACCGGGCATGCCGATGAAGGCCGTCAGAACCACCATGGCAAGGCAAAGCATGATCACTTGGTTTACACCCACCAGAATTTCCGTTCGGGCCGACGGTAAATAGACATGGAATAACAGCTGACGACGGGTGCAACCGCTCATGTTGCCGGCTTCCACCACTTCGGGTGAAACCTTCTTTAGGCCAAGCGTTGTCATCAGGATCATCGGCGGGATCGCATAGATGGTGGTAGCCACCGCACCAGCCGTTGGACCCACCTTGAAGAAGATGACCGCAGGTAGCAAATAAGTGAAGAAGGGTAGAGTTTGCAGAACCGACAGGATTGGTTTCAGCGCCGCGTCTACCCATGGCTTGCGCCACGCCAAGATGCCAAGACCCAAGCCGATAAGGAACGCCGAAGGGGCTGCGACGACAAGAACTGACATCGTCTCCATGGCAATTTTCCACTGCCCGATCAGCGCCGTCCATACGAATGTGCCCGCAGCCAAAAGCGCCATGGTCCAGCCGCCAAGGTAATAACCAATCACCCCCGCGACAGCCGCGATAGCGGTCCATGGGATGGGGCCAATACTCGGCCAACGCCGCTTGCCGAACAGCAAGTTAGCGGTCGTATCAAGGAAAGCCTGTAAAATTTCGGTCAGAAAGCGCGTGAGCTTCAACAGCCCCAGATCATCTTTCACGAAGTTGAAAATCGCGTCCAGCCAGCCTGCGAAATTCGGGACCACCGCCTCTGGCACCCGAAACAAGGCGGCGGGCAGCAGGCCCGCGTATTGAAGCAGCATGAGCACGATGGCGACACCCACAAGGATAAGTGCGCCACGCGGGCGCGTCAGCGTCTGACCTGTGCGCAATTCAGGCTGGGCTGTCGTCTCTGCCATTAGCCATTCTCCAACAGAATTTCCAACGCTTCGGTGCGGTTCATGCCGCCGATGACTGTGCCGTCTTTGGCAACCGGAATAACGTCGCGGGTGTCTTGGACAAGCAGGCGGGCAAGGTCCTGCACCGTTGCCTTTGCGTCCACAGGATCGCCCTCGCCTATTGTTTCAGCGGTCGCAAGAACGCGGGCATGGACCACGCGGGCCTTGTCGATATCTTCGGTGAACTTACGCACATATTCGGTCGCGGGGCGCAGAACGATCTGATCGGGCGTGTCGCACTGCTCCACCGCGCCGTCTTTCATGATGGCGATGCGGTCGGCAAGGCGCAGGGCTTCGTCAAAGTCGTGAGTGATGAACACGATGGTCTTGCCAAGCAGCGCTTGCAGGCGCAGGAACTCGTCTTGCATCTCGCGCCGGATCAGCGGGTCGAGCGCGGAAAACGGCTCGTCCAGAAACCAAATGTCGGGCTCGATGGCGAGGCTGCGTGCGATGCCAACGCGCTGTTGCTGTCCGCCGGACAACTCGCGAGGGAAATAATCCTCGCGGCCCTCAAGGCCGACCAGTTTCACAACTTCCAGCGCGCGCGCGCGGCGTTCGTGTTTGTCTTGGCCACGCATCTCAAGTGGGAAGGCCACATTCTCCAGCACCGTTCGGTGCGGCAGCAGGCCGAAGCTTTGAAAAACCATGCCCATCTTGTTTCGACGCAACTCGATCAGCTCTTTTTCGGTGAGCGACATGATGTCCTGCCCGTCCACCTCAATGCTGCCACCGGTGATTTCGTGCAGGCGTGAGAAGCAGCGCACCAGTGTCGACTTTCCCGACCCCGACAGCCCCATAATGACCAACATTTCACCCTTGCTAACATCGAGCGAGACATCCTTCACGCCTGCGATGTAGCCATCTTCGCGGATCTGATCAAAGCTCTTACCTTCCGCCATTTGGGCAAGGTAGCGTTCAGGATGTGCCCCAAAGATTTTCCAAACATTGCGGCAGGAAATCACGGGTTTGGTGGTCATGATGCGGCTCTCCCCTCACCGATCCAAGCGCCGGTGCTCAAAACGTCTGCCCGGAGGTTACTCCGGACAGACGCATTTTCTTAGTGATTTGTCAGATAGGCTTTAAGAGCCGGTCCAACCCTGCCAAACGTCGGGATTCGCTTCCAGCCAAGCGGCGGCGGCGTCCTCGGCTTCCATCTCGTCTATGTCGACCAGCTTGGCCATCTCGGCGATCTGTGCGTTGGTGAACGAGACTTTGGTCAGCGTGTCATAGGCTGCGGGCCACTTGTCCTTCATACCATCCCAAGCGGCTTTCTTGAGGTAACCCTTGGCAGGGTTGCCGCAGTCATACATCGCATTCGGGTTCACGCCGACGGCTGGGTCTTTGTCACAGCCTTCGACCCATTCTGGGAATTCCACAAATTCACCGGGCCACACAGCTTCAGCAAAGTTCGGCGTCCAGTTGAACACCACGACCGGACGTTTGTCGGCCTCTGCCGCGCCGATTTCGGCCCAGAGGGCGGCGGCGGAGCCTGCATTCACCACGACGAAGTTCATGTCGAGCGCTTCAACACGTTCTTGACCGTGCTTCAGCCAGTCAACGGGGCCGTCCAGATAACGACCTTTATCGCCAGTCTCGGCGGTCGCAAACACGGCGGCACAGTCATTAAGCGCTTCCCAGCTTGGCAGGCCCGGGCAGGCGTCTTTGGTCCACATCGGATACCACCAGTCCTCGCGCGTCACTGCGTCGTGGTCACCGGCGTCGTGCAGTCCACCTTTTTCCAGCGCCGCGCGGAAGGACGCGCCAAACGCGCCTTCCCAGACCTCCAACTCCATCGTAACATCGCCCAAACGGATGGATTCATAGACGGCTTGGCTATCTGTCGTGACAAATTCCACGTTGTTACCCATGGATTCTAGAATCTGTCCAACCGCGTGGCTCATCACGATCTGTGACGACCAGTTGTGGATCGGAATCACGATTGGATCGCTGCTGTCTTCCGCAAAGGCTAGGCCAGAGCTGAGCGCGAGCGCAGCAGCGGTCAACGCCGTTGTAAACTTCGTCATGTTAATTCTCCCAGTTGTGTCGCGGTCTATTGCGCCGCTTCATATTGGATCGCAGGGCAGTCCTGCGTCTCGCGAAGGTCGAATCTTGTTGAACTTCCGCATTTCTCCGTCGCTACTGTCGCACGATTTTCCTCTCGATCAAGAATTTTTCTTCATGGTGCGTGTTCAACTTTTTGCGGAGAAAGGCCAAAATCTGGTGTTTTGGTCCGATTTGGACGGCTCGAAGTCGGGTTTGGAAGTGACTTTGTGACAAAAAATAGGAAGCCTGTAGCAAAAGAGGTCTGATTCCATGCGCTACTCCGGCTTTAAGGTCATCAAGGAAGCCCTGACGGGCCACCGAGGCTGGACGCCCGCATGGCGCGACCCCGAGCCCCAAAGCCACTATGACATCGTCATCATTGGCGGTGGCGGTCATGGGTTGGCGACTGCGCATTACCTGTCCAAAGTGTATGACGAGAAGCGGGTTGCCGTTCTGGAAAAGGGCTGGATTGGCGGTGGCAATGTCGGGCGCAACACGACCATCATCCGCTCCAACTACCTGCTCGACGGAAACGAGCCATTCTACGAGATGTCGTTGAAGCTGTGGGAAGGGTTGGAGCAAGACCTGAACTACAACGCTATGATCAGCCAACGCGGCATCATGAACCTGATCCATTCGGATGCACAGCGCGATGCGTTTGTCCGGCGGGGCAACGCGATGATGTTGAACGGCGCGGACGCCGAATACCTGAATGAAGACCAAATCCGCAAGGAATACCCGTTTCTGAATTTCGACGATGCTCGCTTTCCTATCAAAGGGGGGCTGGCGCAGCGACGTGGCGGCACCGTGCGCCATGACGCAGTCGCATGGGGCTTTGCGCGCAGCGCCGACAGCCACGGCGTCGACATCATCCAGAACTGCGAGGTGCAGGGCTTCCGCATCGAAGGCGGCGTGTGCAAAGGCGTCGAAACTTCGCGCGGCTTTGTCGGGGCGGGCAAAGTCGGGTGCGCGGTGGCGGGAAATTCAGGACGTCTGATGGCCATGGCGGGCATGCGGCTGCCGATTGAGAGCCACGTATTGCAGGCCTTCGTCTCTGAGGGTCTGAAACCCGTCCTACCCGGTGTCATTACCTTCGGCGCAGGCCACTTCTATGTGTCGCAATCCGACAAGGGCGGGCTGGTCTTCGGCGGCGATCTTGATGGCTATAACTCCTATGCCCAACGCGGCAACCTGCCTGTGGTCGAAGACGTCTGCGAGGGTGGCATGGCGATCATGCCGATGATTGGCCGCGCCCGGATGTTGCGGATGTGGGGCGGGATCATGGATATGTCCATGGACGGTTCCCCCATTATCGACCGCACCCATATCGATGGGCTCTATTTCAATGGCGGCTGGTGCTACGGCGGCTTCAAAGCGACGCCTGCATCGGGCTATGCCTTCGCCCATCTGTTGGCGAAAGATGAGCCGCACGAGACTGCGACTGCATACCGGATCGACCGCTTCCGTACCGGTCACATGATCGACGAAAAGGGAATGGGCAATCAGCCCAACTTGCACTGATGATTATCAACCACCCCCTACTCGGCCCGCGCGACAGCGCCGAATTCATCTATATGGGCGACGCAGGGCTCATCAATCGCCCTGACCCTGAAACCGCCAGCGGAGAAGAATGGTATGCATATGCCTATCTACGCGACAACCCGGCGGGCGAGCATCGGGAATTGTGGTGGCATGAGGGCGGCGACCGCTCTTGGCTGGTGGTGACGCGCAACACGGTAACGCACGAAATATCCAAGGTCGAAATCGCACGTGATGTGGCCCGCGCGCAAGGACGCTCAAAATGACCCAGTCCAATCGCCTGAGCGGCGGCCAGATCGACCGCAACACCACGCTGAAATTTACGTTCGACGGCAAGACCTACGATGGCCACCCCGGTGATACACTGGCCTCTGCACTGCTGGCGAACAACGTGCGTCTGATGGGCCGATCGTTCAAATACCACCGCCCGCGCGGGCCTTTGACTGCGGGCTCGGAAGAACCGAACGCCATTGTTGAGTTGCGCAGTGGCGACCGCCAAGAACCCAACACCCGCGCGACAACGGCCGAGCTATATGACGGCCTCGTCGCCAAATCGCAAAACCGCTGGCCCTCGCTTGCCTTCGATGCCATGGCGATTAATGACCGCTTCTCGAATTTTTTGACGGCAGGCTTCTACTACAAGACCTTCATGTGGCCCGCCGCGTTCTGGGAAAAGGTATACGAGCCGATTATTCGCAAAGCCGCAGGGCTTGGATCGCTGTCCATGCAGGCGGACCCCGACGCGTATGACAAGGGCTTCCGCCATTGCGAATTGTTGATTGTCGGCGCGGGGCCCGCAGGCCTGATGGCCGCTTTGACGGCTGGGCGTGCCGGGCGTGATGTTATCTTGGCAGACGAAGATTTCGCCATGGGCGGGCAACTAAATTCCGAAACCTTTGCATTGAATGACGCCCCTGCCCTTGATTGGACCACCGCCACCGTGGCCGAGCTGTCGTCGCTGCCCAACGTCCGCCTGATGCCCCGCACGACGGTTATTGGCGCGTTCGATCACGGCATCTATGGCGCTGTTGAGCGGATATCGGACCACTTGGAAACCCCGCCAGAGGGCAAGCCGCGCCAAATTCTGTGGCGTATCTACACCCAAAAAACTCTCCTTTGCGCAGGCGCCACCGAGCGCTCGATTGCCTTTGAAAACAACGACCGACCGGGCATTATGCTTGCCTCGGCTATCCGGACATATGCGAACCGTTGGGCGGCCACACCGGCACAGCGTGTTACGATCTTTACCAACAATGACGACGGCCACCGCACAGCCGCCGATCTGCACGCCAAGCATGTGAATATTGCCGCCGTTGTGGACACGCGTGCAGATGCCCCGTTCAGCAGCGACTATGAGGTTATCAAAGGCGCACAAGTGGTCGACACAAAAGGTCGCCTTGGGCTGACATTCGCTGAGTTGCGGTTGGCGAATGGCGAAAGTCGAACCGTCGAGTGCGGTGCGTTGGGCGTCTCGGGAGGTTGGAACCCGAATGTGCATTTGACCTGCCACCAACGCGGACGGCCAACTTGGAACGAGGACTTGGCGGCTTTCGTGCCGGGCGCCGACCTGCCCCCCGGGATGACCGTCGCAGGCGCGGCAGACGGCACGTTTTCCACCCATGGCGCGCTGACCTCCGGTGCGAATGCCGCTGCGCGGATACTGGACATCAAGCCCTCCGACGCCCCAACCACCGAGGATGCCGCCGTCAGGCAAACACCGTTCTGGTTTGTCGAAGGCTGCTCTCGTGCGTGGCTTGATCAACAAAACGACGTGACCGTGAAAGATGTGAAGCTGTCTCATCAAGAGGGCTTCCGCTCGGTCGAACACCTGAAACGTTACACCACACTCGGCATGGCCACCGATCAGGGAAAGACGTCCAACATGGGCGGGCTAGCCATCATGGCAGAGCTTGTGGGTAAATCCATCCCCGAAGTTGGCACCACAATTTTTCGCCCACCGTACACGCCCACAGCCATCGGCGTGCTGGGTGGCCGGATGCGCGGGATGGATTTTCACCCGACCCGCCTGACGCCTTCTCACTTTTGGGCAAAAGAGCGCGGCGCGGTCTTTGTCGAGGTCGGCAACTGGTTGCGCGCGCAGTGGTTCCCCATTGCGGGCGAAACCAATTGGCGCGCAAGTGTTGACCGTGAAGTTCGCGCCACTCGCAATTCGGTCGGCGTGTGCGACTGCACAACGCTGGGCAAAATCGACGTGCAAGGCACCGACGCGGCATTGTTCCTGAATAAAGTATATTGCAACGGGTTTGCCAAACTCGCCGTGGGCAAAACCCGGTACGGTTTGATGCTGCGCGAAGACGGGATTGCCATGGATGACGGCACCGCGGGGCGACTGGCGGAGGATCATTTCGTGGTCACCACGACCACCGCCAATGCAGGCAAGGTCTATCAGCACATGGAATTCGTGCGCCAATGTCTGATGCCGGACGCCGACGTGCAGCTGATTTCCACCACCGAGGCGTGGGCGCAATATGCCGTTGCGGGGCCAAATTCACGAAAGCTGTTGCAAAAGATCGTGGACCCCGCGTTCGACATCTCTAACGACGGCTTTCCCTTCATGGCCTGCGGCAACATCACCGTTTGCGGCGGGCTGCGTGCGCGCCTGTTCCGTATCTCATTCTCGGGCGAGTTGGCATTCGAGATTGCCGTGCCGTCGCGGTATGGTGACGCTTTGATACGCAAGTTGATGGCCCAAGGCGAAGAATTCGATGTCACGCCATATGGCACCGAAGCACTTGGCGTTATGCGGATAGAGAAAGGCCACGCGGCTGGCAACGAGTTGAACGGCACCACCACGGCGCTGAACCTTGGAATGGGGCGGATGGTGTCCAAGGCGAAGGACAGCATCGGCTCCAAACTGTCAGAGCGCGCGGGGCTAAACGAAGACGGCGCACTGGCGCAAGTGGGCATAAAGCCGGTGAACGCAGCCGATAAGATCACCGCCGGCGGGCATTTGATGGCGGCCACAGGCCCGGTCGATGCGAAGCACGATCAAGGCTACGTTACCTCCGCCGCCTTCTCTCCAAGCTTGGATCACATGATTGGGCTTGGGTTCCTGAAAGACGGCGGCAGTCGGCTGGGTGAAACGATGCGGCTGGTGTCACCCGTGACCGATCTAACGGTGGAGGTCGAGATCGTCTCGGCCCATTTTGTCGATCCCGAAGGGGAGCGTGTTCGTGCATGATCTGATAGCCATAACTGCGCTTGGCGGCAGCGCCCCGCGCGTTGACCGCGTGGCGGATACGACGCTGACCGAAAACCCCGGGATCGCGCTGGCGTCAGTCGCCGCGCGTATGGACCAAGAGACTACGTGCCGCAAACATTTGAAAGCCGTCATCGGCGCGGTTCCCGGGCCCGGCAAGGTACAGCTGCACGACCCTGAAGCAGGATTTTGGATGGGTCCCGATCAGTGGATGGTCGGCGCACCGTTCGACACACATGAAGACTTGGCCGCGCAACTAAAGGCGCGGTTTGGCGAGTCGGCATCGGTGACCGAGCAAACCGACGCTTGGGTCTGTTTCGATCTGCGAGGCGACGGAATGGAGGCGGTGATGGAGCTGCTGTGCAACGTCAACATCCGCGCCATGCAAACCGGTGACGCGCAGCGTACATCTATTCACCATCTGGGCTGCTTTGTGCTGCGCCGCGACCCATCCGATTGGGTGCGCATCCTTGGGCCGCGTGCTTCGGCAGGCTCGCTACATCATGCGATCCTGACCGCGATGAAATCTGCACTTTAGGTCGATGGCACCGGCATGTCGCCCACGACGCGAAAGGCATTGATCCGCGCGCGGTCTTCTTGCGGGCTTAGACCAAACGCGGTGCGGTAATGTGCAATTAATGGCGTCGGCGAGGCGTAGCCCACCGCGCAAGCGATCTGCGCCATACTGTCTTTGGAATAAAGCACGAGCTGCCGCGCGGCCTTCATCCGCAGCTTGCGATAGTAATGTGTAGGGTTCTGGCCTGTTGCCTTCTTAAAGGCGCGTTCCACCTGACGCGGTGTTACGTTCAAGCTGTCCGCCACCTCGCCAATGGAAATTGGATCCTCGATGCGTCCTGCGAACAATGCAACGGCGCGGCCCACGAGGTCTGGCAGTGAAGGGTCGGCGCTGGCTTGCATTGGCACCCGCTGCCGAACCCCCTCGCCGCGCATCGTTGGATGCTGGAACCAACATGCGACCTCGTGGGCGATATCTGCCCCCAAGCGGTCCTCGACCAGTCTTAGCGCCAAATCAAACGCAGACGCCGCGCCCGAGACGGTATAGCGGCGGCGGTCGGTCACGATGACGTCCCCTTCGGCTTGCATGTCTGGGAATTCGGCGCGGTATGCCGCCTCGTAGCACCAATGCACCGAGCAGCGATGGCCAGCCATCACACCAGCACGCGTGAGTGGAAACACCCCGCCACTGATGCCTCCCAATATAACGCCACGTCGATCCATGGCCCGCAAAATACCGTTAGAGGCTTTGGGGTCCGTGAAGGTGCTGGTGGGGCTGGACAGAAGAAACAACATGTCAACGTCACGCAAATCCGTCAAAGCGCAATCCGGCTCGAAGCTAACAGCGGCACTTGAGGCGACCTTTTCGCCATGCTCAGACACGAGTTTCCAGGCAAAAGATTGCCGTCCTGCAATCTCGCCTGCGGCTCTGAGTGGCTCGATAAAGGAGGTCAGGCAAGCCATCGGGAATCCGGGAAAAATTAGAAACCCAATCCGCAATATTTCACTGTCGTTCATCTTTATATTTCTATCAGGAATAATCTGACTATAATATAATCAGTTTTCATGGAAAGGCGATTGATCGTTCTTCTATGACCCCCTAAAGCGATTGCGCTATGGACATCGAGAAAATCAGCCCGAATATGGCGTCGAAACTCACCCAAAATCCGCACAAAACGCGGGATGGTGAACGAGAGAAAGTACTTGAGGTCGCCATCGGCCGTGAGGTGCGTGCTTTTCGCCGCCAGAAAGAGCTTACCGTGGCCGAGCTGGCCGCGATCACCGGACTTTCGATCGGTATGTTGTCAAAGATCGAAAACGGCAACACATCCCCATCGCTGACGACCTTGCAAACGCTCGCCAACGCGCTGAGCGTGCCGCTGACCGGCTTCTTCCGCCGCTTTGAGGAAAGTCGCCAAGCCGTCCATACAAAAGCAGGTGAGGGGGTTGAAATTGACCGCGAAGGCACGCGTGCGAACCACCAATACAACCTGTTGGGACATATTGGTGCGAACGCCTCTGGCGTCATCGTGGAGCCGTATCTGATTACGCTCAGCGACAAGTCAGACGTGTTTCCAGCCTTTCAGCATGGCGGGATCGAGACGATCTATATGCTGGAGGGAGAGGTCGACTATCGCCATGGTGACGTCGTGCATTCCTTGCAGCCTGGTGACACATTGTTCTTCGACGCAGATGCCCCGCATGGGCCAGAGCAGTTGGTGAAATTGCCCGCCCGCTATCTGTCGATCATCAGCTACCCGCAAAACGCCTGACAGACCAATCCCCGTGCCCGCGCAGTTACTTCTGCAAAGGCGGCTCGGTATCAGTGTCAGCGAACACGCCCAGTGACGTGGGCAGCCCGTCGTCGAATTGTGACAAGTAGTCCAGCATCATCGGGCGGTTGTCGATGAAACCTTTGTAGGTTGCCAATTCATCGGGCAAATCGCGGATCACGCGATGCAAGCGGCGGCCCCATTTGGGCTTCGTCATCAGATCTTGGAAGCTGCACAAATAACAGCGGATCGGGAACACCAGCGCATTCGAGCGCGGCAGGCGGAAGAATGTCTGCAGCTCCACTCTCAGATGTTGCTTTGACCCAATATTTTCCGGCGTCAGCGACGTCTTCTGGATGCCCCATTTGTGATAGTTCTCTGGGCTGGTATCCAGCAGAGGGTTCACCGTCATCGTCCAGTTCAATCGCCGCGCAGGTGCACCTTGCTGGATGTTGAGCAAGAACTTCAGCGCACGCACAAAGATGCCCTTCTCATGGGCCAGCGGCACAGGTGCGTGCCATTCAAAAAAGTTCATGCCGATATCGAAATCAAGCGACCAGTCAGCCTGCGTCGTGATCATACCCGCATCCATCCACAGGTTTTCGTCACGCTGGTCCAACACGCAGAAATCACCCTGCGCTTGACGCGTGATGTATTCCATTGGTCCGTAAGGCAGCGTGGTTTCGTCCATGAATGTGAACGTGTCGTCGATCCCCATGGGTTTGTTGACCCACCGCCATGTGTCCCCGTCACGGTGCAGCTCGAACAGGTCGGGATAATCCTCTGATTTGGAAACCATGATCAGTTCCAGCAAGTCCCAACCTGCCAGCGTCATATGCGGTAAGCATTGGCACCGCAGTGGGTCATCCGCCAACACCATGGCGCGGTCACGCATCTCGGCCACGTAATGCTCGTCCACATCGAAGCGCTTCTCATAAACCGAGTCCGCTGGCCCTCCTCGGTGTTGTTCCATGTTAACCGAATACATGTAGCTGTCTTCGTGGAACGGGAACGGGAAGCGGTCGATGGCCCTTTGCGAATTGTGGAAAGAGTAGTCGTCACGGAAGGTTTCGTCATTGAATTGCAGGGTCATATTAGCGGTCCAGTTCCAGAGATTTGCCAACAAAGCGACTGACGCAGGGCATGATTTTCTTGCCTGATGCGTGTTCTTCGTCATCCAGCCAATGGTCGCGGTGGACGAATTCGCCATCCGCAGCGATCACTTCGGTTTCACATTGCCCGCATGAACCGCCGCGACACAGGAACGGGGCCTCGACCCCTGCCCGCTCGATTGCTTCCAACAGGCTTTCATCTTCGCGTACGGTGATGGTCTTGTCCGATCTGCACAGGCGCACTTCAAAGGGTTCGCCCGGTTCAGGAGCGAGGAATTCTTCCGAATGGACATGTTCATCGGGCCAGCCTGCGGCGGTGGCCGTGGCGTGAACCCAATTGATCATACCTTTTGGACCACAAACATAAGCAT
This sequence comes from Aliiroseovarius sp. S1339, assembly GCF_023195695.1. GTDB lineage: Bacteria > Pseudomonadota > Alphaproteobacteria > Rhodobacterales > Rhodobacteraceae > Aliiroseovarius. Next base: position 13,146 of record NZ_JALPQG010000001.1, read on the forward strand.
GGGTGCCTAAGGGTTGGCCGTCGAGCAGATGTTCAAGGTCAATCGCTTGAGATTGCTCATCAAAATAGATGTGCACCTTGCCCGGGTACTTATAGCTCAGAACGTCCACATAGCTGCCAAGGCTTTCCGAGCGGCAGGCGTAATGCAGCTCCCAATTCCCGTTTGAACGTTCCAGCTGGGCAATCATTGCCATGAACGGGGTGATACCGATGCCACCTGCAAAGAACAAATGCTTGCGCGCGCGTAAATCCAGCGAGAACAGGTTGACCGGATAGGTGATCGTCATCTCGTCGCCGACCTTAACATTGCGGTGCATGAACAGCGAACCACCGCGCCCTTCATCGTCGCGACGCACGGATATAGCGTAGGTCGACAAATCGCCCGGATCCGACATCAGTGAATAGGGGTTTAGACGCGTGCGGCCATTATCGTTCATCTCGACCACCGTGTGCGCCCCACCAGAGAATGGTGGGAAAAGCGCACCATCGCGGCGTTGGAATTCAAATCGCGTGACGAGGTCATTCAGCGGTACGACAGCAGAGACGGCAATGTCGATCTTCTCGGCTCCGGCCTTCACTTTCTGGGGTGCGGCGCTCATTCGTAAATCCCCTTCGCTTCGGGCACATTGCCCGGGTCTTCTGCGTCGATACATACACCCTGATAGGCGGCTAAACGGCGCGAGTAGTGGTCGCGCACAAACAGGTTCAGGCCACAATGCGCACAGACAAAAGGATCGGTTTCCACGTCTTCGGTGATGCCTTTGCAATGCACACATTGCATTCGCCGCGCGATGGAGCCGCGATGCTCCGTCTGAATGGCGGTGTGTGGATATCCGGCCTGCATCGCCTCGTTCTGGGCTTGGCCCATCAAACCTTCGGTACCGGCAAGGTAGATTTGCAGACCCATATGGGCGTTTTGCAGAACATGACGGATGCGCTGAAGCGAGGCCGCGTAGCTAGGTCCCTCATAAAACTGGGCAGGCTTGAGTGCGCGAAGTTTATCCGTGAAGACGGCACCTTTTGGGATATAGATGATGTGGGTTTTGGCCATTAGTTCAGGTGTGGCCACGTCGAGAATCGCCTCGGCCCCGTCAGCATCCGCGACCATCAGGTGATGTTTTCCGGGGCGCGCTTCCAACGTACCATAGACGGGGCGGCTTCTTATTGACGGCGGGAATTCAAACTTAGGCATTGTCGTCCTCTAGTAAAGCAAGAAGGGCGCGAGCCTTAACCCGCACCCTATCCGATTAGCCTTTGGCGATACGAATTGTCTTTTCTTTGTCGTAGAATGGCATCTCTTCGGTAACACAGCCGATTTCGGTGCCGTCCTCGTTTCTTACCGTCAATTTCACGCCTGGTGTAGCGCAATCCTTGGGCATACGGGCGATGCCGACATTGTGCTTGTTCAGCTCGGAATACATCCCGAAGGTCACGACGCCAACTTTCTTGCCATCCTGCAACAAATCCGCACCTTCGTCGGCCGGTGTGGTGCCGTCCAGACGGACGCCGTAGATCTTGAAGCGCTCCTTGCCCTCTAACGCATAGTGGTTTTCCGCACCGATGAAGCCAGTCTTTTCCGGCGAGACCGTGAATTCCAGACCCAGTTCCCATATCGTGTCGCCCACATGCGGGGCGTCATCAAACGGATAGGTCTCGGAGTTGTCGCCCGGGTAGAACAGCAGGTAGCTTTCGGTGCGCAACAAATCGAGGGTCGAAAACTGCACCGGACGGATCCCCATGCTTGCGCCTTCGGACAGGATGTTGTCCCACAAATGCGTGGCATCCTTGGCGCCTACGAAAATCTCATAGCCCCGCTCGCCGGTGTAACCCGTACGAGAGATCATCACATCACGTCCAAACAGCCGCGTGTTCATGATGCCGAAATAGGCAAGATCACGGATGCCCTTGATGTGCTTGGCAAGGAAATCGACTGCGACAGGGCCTTGCAATGACATGTCGTGCAGGTCGTCGTCGAACAATACAGAGACGTTTTTGGCGGCTGCAACGGACGTGAACTGCTCCATCCCCGCGCCTGTGCCGTGGACGACCATCCATGTGTTCACCGCAAGATGATAGATGATGCAATCGTCGATGAACTTGCCATCAGCGTTCAGGATAGAGGCGTATGTTGAGCGGCCCGGAGCTATCTTTTCGACGTTGCGGGTGGTTACCCGATCAATCACATAGGCCGCATCGGCGCCGACGATATGCAGTTTCTTCAGACCAGACACGTCCATCAGCCCGGCTTTGGTGCGGATAGCTTCGTAGTCTGCTTTCGCCCGCTCGGGTGTATGATCATAGAACCAAGCGGTGCCCATACCGTTCCAATCCTCAAGCTCTCCACCGATTTCCGCGTGGCGGGGGGCGAGGACGGAGTGTCTCCAGATTATGGCCATGTTGGTCTCCCTGTCGTGTTTTTGTGAATCTTTGTTGGGACGCATTGAGCCTCAGAGCAGCTCAAAAAGCAACATTGCAGGCAAATTTTTTTCCTGACAGGCAATATTGAAGAGGCAGCCTTTTTCCGCCCCCTCCATCTTCCGAAACAATCTTACGCTAAAGACAGCATCGTTGACAGAATCTAAGTCTGTGAGTTTATATACAGGAATAAAATATCACTAACAGGCAAAAAGCCTGAAAATTCAACAGGGAGTTGAACAGTGGACGGTAATCTAAACGCACTGACCACGGTGTTCACCGAGTTTTATTACTGGGTCACCGTGGTCTTCATGTTCCTCATTCACGTCGGGTTTTGTATGTATGAGGTTGGCGCAAGCCGACGGCGCAACCATATGCACACGCTGATGAAAAACATCATGATCATTCCCTTGGTCACTGTTACGTTTTTCTTCTTTGGATGGTGGATATATTGGGCATTTCCCAACTTCTACATCTTTGGTGGCTCAATTGATTTTGACGCCGGCGCAGCCAACACGCCTTGGTCCCCAACCATGGCGACCAACCTCGAAGATCGAATCACTGGCGTTTTTTGGGCCGCGTTCTTGCTGTTCTCATGGACAGCGGCTTCTATCGTGTCCGGCTCTGTGATCGAACGTATCCGATCGTCCGCCTTGTGGGTCCACGCCGTCCTTATTGGGTCAGTATTCTGGATCATCGACGCGGCTTGGGGGTGGCACTATGCGGGCTGGATGGTCAAATACCTTGGCTACCACGACGCCTATGCGTCTGGTGTGATCCATGCGATTGCGGGCGGTTATGCGCTTGGTGTGATCATGGTGCTGGGCCCCCGCATCGGTAAGTTTGCAGCCGACGGCACCCCACGCGATATTCCACCGCATAACCCGTGGCTGCTAACCGTCGGGATTTTCCTGATCTATACCGGTTTCTGGGGCTTCTACGCCGCCTGTAACGTGCCGATCATCGCTCCTGAAGTGATTGATGGTCAAATCGTTGGCACCACTTGGACAGCCACGAATATCTATCTGGCACCGACGACCTTATCGGCGATTACCTTCAACTTCCTGATGTCTTTGTCGGGCGGTCTGATGGCGGCTTACGTGGTCTCAAAAGGCGATGCGTTCTGGACATTCTCAGGCGGTCTTGCCGGGATCATCACTGCGTCGGCGGGCAATGACCTTTACCACCCGATCCAAGCCATGTTGGTTGGCGCTGTTGGCGTCGTGATCGTCTACAAGCTGCACTACTGGGTAGAGAAGCGGTTCAAACTTGACGATGCTGTGGGTGCGGTCGCGGTGCACGGCTATTCCGGTGTTGTCGGTCTGATCATTGCAGGCTTCCTACTTTGGGGCGCGCCTACCTCACCATTCGAAGGCTATGCGACGATCACACCGTGGGGCCAAGCCACCGGTGCCGTGATCATGTTCTTCGTGCTGGGTTTCTTGCCGGGGTTCCTTGTGTCCAAAATGCAGGCCGCCGCTGGTGTACTGCGCATTCCAGAAGAGGTGGAATTGCAAGGGCTCGACTATGCAGAACACCACGCCTACGAGGACGCAAAGGCTGACATAATCGAAGCCGACAAAGCGCATCTTGCAGCCACAACAACTCCAGCAGAGTAAGGAGACGAGTATGTCAACTATTGGATACAAAGACTGGGCCGTTGATCTTGCCGAAGTAGGAGCCGTCTATCCGCTCCAAGGCTGGGAGGTCGCGATGACCATCGTAGGCGTAATTTTCTGGCTGGTGTGGCACCGCATCCAGTTTGTTCGCGAAGGCGAACATCTGGAGAAAGCCAAGAAGATGGGAGATCAGGACAAAGTCAAAAAAGCGCTCGAGCGATACTAGAGTTTCGCGAGGGGGCGGCTTAACAATCGCCTCCTCGACCTATCCTCATAGGAATATTTATTTCCTCAGGGTTGAGAGTTGTTTTTTTTGATGCTAGCCTTTGATTCAGCTGCAAACCCACTCCCGAAAGGATCACGCATATGTGCGGAATTGTTGGACTTTTCCTGAAAGACCCTTTGCTTGAGCCAAAGCTCGGCGACATGCTGACTGACATGCTGATCACGATGACGGATCGCGGGCCGGACAGTGCGGGTATCGCAATTTATGGGGCGGAGTCAGAAGGCAACTCCAAACTGACCGTACAATCGGACACGCCTGATCAGGATTTTTCCAAGCTCGACAATGAGTTGCGCAAGATGGTCAAAGGCAAGGTCTCAATGGATGTGATCGACACTCACGCAGTGCTAACGATGCAAGCCGACCAGATCGCAATAGCCCGCGCCGCGTTGGCCGAAATCCGGCCGTCGGTTCGGGTCATGTCTCAGGGCGATACGCTGGAAATCTACAAGGAAGTTGGCTTGCCCAAAGATGTGGCAGCACGCTTTAACCTGCGACAGATGAGTGGGACGCATGGCATCGGCCACACACGAATGGCCACCGAGTCGGCGGTGACAACCATGGGGGCGCACCCGTTCAACACTGGCACGGACCAGTGCTTGGTCCATAACGGCTCGTTGTCCAACCACAACTCCCTACGTCGCAAGCTGCGCCGCCTTGGCGTTCACATCGAGACCGAGAACGACACAGAAGTGGGCGCGGCCTACCTGACGTGGAAAATGCAGACCGGCTCGACGTTGGGCGAAGCCCTGCAATCAAGCCTCGACGATCTGGACGGTTTCTTCACCTTTGTCGTTGGCACCAAGGACGGCTTCGGCGTGGTGCGCGACCCGATCGCGTGCAAACCTGCAGTTATGGCCGAGACGGACCAATACGTGGCCTTCGGGTCCGAGTATCGTGCTTTGGTGAACCTGCCAGGCATCGACACCGCCCGCGTCTGGGAGCCGGAACCCGCAACGGTTTATTTCTGGTCGCACAACGCGGCACCCACCGCACAAGAGAAAGCGGCATAAATGCAAACATTCGATCTTGAAGCGCGTGGGTTGCGCGACCTGAACGCAACTCTCCACGCGCAGGCTGAGAATACGAACCAAACCCATTGGGAAATCATCAATCCAAAAGGCAGCCACGCGATCGCGGTGGGTCTGGACGCACCGATCGAGGTGAGTGTCAAAGGCTCAACCGGCTACTACTGCGCTGGAATGAACAAGCAGGCGACTGTGCATGTCCATGGCTCTGCCGGTCCGGGCACGGCCGAAAACATGATGTCAGGTACGGTGATCGTCGAAGGCGACGCATCACAATACGCGGGGGCGACCGGCCACGGTGGCACGCTGATCATCAAGGGCAACGCATCGTCGCGCTGTGGAATTGCGATGAAAGGCATCGACATCATCGTGCACGGCGATGTTGGTCACATGTCCGCTTTCATGGCGCAGTCCGGCAATATCGTGGTCTGCGGCGATGCGGGCGACGCACTTGGTGACAGCTGCTACGAGGCTCGTTTTTTCGTGCGCGGTTCGGTCAAATCGCTTGGTGCCGATTGCATCGAAAAAGAGATGCGTCCCGAGCATATTGCCATTCTTGAAGACCTGCTTGAACGTGGCGGCTGCGACGCCAAAGCGTCCGAGTTCAGGCGCTATGGCTCGGCCCGCCAACTGTATAACTTCGATGTCGACAACGCTGCGGCTTATTAAGGATATCCCGATGAAAGATCACGACGCCCGGGGCATCCCGCACACGACACCGCGCCAGTCCGCGACCTTCAGCCAAGACGTCAACAGCGACATCCGTCGCGCGGCAGCCACGGGCATTTACGACATCAGAGGCGGCGGCGCTAAACGCAAGGTGCCACATTTCGATGACCTGCTGTTCATGGGCGCGTCGATCTCTCGCTACCCGCTCGAAGGCTATCGTGAGAAATGCGAAACCAAAGTCACACTCGGCACCCGCTTTGCAAAGAACCCGATAGAGCTTGATATCCCGATCACCATTGCGGGCATGAGTTTCGGCGCTTTGTCCGGCCCCGCGAAAGAGGCTTTGGGCCGCGGTGCAAATGCGGCAGGCACATCGACCACCACCGGTGACGGCGGCATGACACCAGAAGAACGCGGCCATTCTTCAAAGCTGGTCTATCAGTACCTGCCTTCGCGATACGGCATGAATCCCGATGATCTGCGCAAAGCCGATGCGATCGAGATTGTGGTTGGCCAAGGTGCCAAGCCCGGTGGCGGCGGCATGTTGTTGGGGCAGAAAATCTCTGACCGCGTGGCCGAGATGCGCAACCTGCCGAAAGGCATCGATCAACGCTCGTCCTGCCGCCATCCGGATTGGACCGGCCCCGACGATCTTGAAATCAAGATCCTTGAGTTGCGCGAAATCACCGGCTGGAAGGTTCCAATCTACGTCAAGATTGCTGGCGCGCGCCCCTACTTTGACACGACACTCGCTGTCAAAGCCGGTGCAGATGTTGTGGTTCTGGACGGCATGCAAGGCGGCACGGCGGCAACGCAAGACGTCTTTATCGAGCATGTCGGGCAACCCACTTTGGCGTGTATTCGCCCCGCCGTAAGGGCGCTGCAAGACCTCGGCATGCACCGCGAAGTGCAGTTGATCGTCTCTGGCGGCATTCGGTCTGGTGCAGATGTGGCGAAAGCCATGGCGTTGGGGGCTGATGCTGTTGCAATCGGCACGGCCGCCCTGATCGCACTGGGTGACAACGACCCGAAATGGGAGGCCGAGTATAACGAGTTGGGCACAACTGCTGGTGCCTATGATGACTGGCATGAAGGTCTGGACCCTGCAGGCATCACCACGCAGGACCCGGAACTGATGAAACGCTTTGACCCCATTGAAGGTGGTCGCCGGTTGAAAAACTATCTCAAGGTGCTGACGCTCGAGGCGCAAACCATCGCGCGGGCTTGTGGCAAAAATCACATGCATAATCTGGAGCCAGAAGACCTTGTGGCCCTGACAATGGAGGCCGCCGCCATGGCCCAGGTTCCATTGGCCGGCACCGACTGGTACCCCGGCAAACCTAATACTTAATTCTAACAAACGAAGGGCGCGACAGTTATGTACGCGCCCTCACTGTTGCGACCAATAGGGACGAAAACAAATGGGAACTGACCTTGCTAAATTCGCCAAGGATAACGGCGTAAAATATTTCATGATTTCATTCACGGATCTGTTCGGAGGCCAACGCGCCAAGCTGGTCCCTGCCCGCGCTATTGCGGACATGCAAGAAGATGGCGCGGGCTTTGCAGGCTTCGCCACATGGCTGGACCTGACGCCTGCTCACCCTGATATGCTGGCCGTGCCAGACCCCGAAGCGGTGATCATCCTGCCGTGGAACAAAGAAATCGCTTGGGTGCCCGCCAACTGCGTGATGGAAGGCGAACCCGTTGCCCAAGCCCCACGTAACGTGCTGCGAAAGCTGGTCGCACAAGCCGCCGAAGAAGGCATGCACGTCAAAACCGGCATCGAGGCCGAGTTCTTCCTGCTGACCCCTGCTGGCGACCAGATATCAGACGAATTCGATACCGCCGCCAAGCCATGCTACGACCAGCAAGCTTTCATGCGCCGCTTGGACGTGATCCGCGAAATCTCTGACTACATGCTGGAACTTGGCTGGGGGGCGTACCAAAACGACCACGAGGACGCCAACGGTCAGTGGGAAATGAACTGGGATTTCGACGATGCGCTGGCGACCGCCGACAAGCATTCCTTCTTCAAGTTCATGGCCAAATGCGTGGCCGAAAAGCACGGCTACCGCGTTACCTTCATGCCCAAGCCGATAGAGGGGCTGACCGGCAATGGCTGCCACGCCCACATCTCGGTCTGGGACGCGCCGGGCGCAGCATCCAAGACCAACGTTTTCGCCATGGAAGCGAACGATAGCAGCCAAACTGCCGAGCTTGGCCTGTCCGAGGAAGGCCGCTTCTTTCTGGGTGGTATCATGAAACACGCGTCAGCGTTGGCCGCGATCACCAACCCCACGGTGAACAGCTACAAGCGCATCAACGCGCCGCGCACGATATCGGGGGCCACCTGGGCTCCGAACACGGTCACATGGACCGGCAACAACCGCACCCACATGGTCCGCGTTCCCGGCCCCGGCCGTTTCGAGCTGCGCTTGCCCGACGGCGCGGTGAACCCATACTTACTTCAGGCCGTCATCATTGCGGCGGGGCTATCGGGGGTGCGTACCAAAGCTGACCCGGGCAAGCGCCATGACATCGATATGTATGCTGACGGCCACAAGGTTCGCGGTGCACCAAAGCTGCCTTTGAATATGCTCGACGCCTTGCGTGACTATGACAAAGACAAGGAACTGAAGGCGTCGATGGGCGAGGAATTTTCCAACGCTTACCTGAAGATGAAACACGAAGAATGGAACTCGTTCGTGTCGCATTTCTCCCGTTGGGAGAAAGAAAACACACTCGATATCTAGTCGCGGCGGCGGGGTGACCCCCGCCCAACACCTAACGGAGATCTACATGCCCAAACGTATCGCCATCATCGGGGCTGGCCCGTCCGGTCTTGCCCAGCTTCGCGCTTTCCAGTCTGCCAAACAAAACGGCGAGGACATCCCCGAGATCGTCTGCTTCGAGAAGCAGTCCAACTGGGGCGGTCTGTGGAACTACACGTGGCGCACGGGCGTGGATCAGTATGGCGAGCCGGTGCATGGGTCGATGTATCGCTACCTTTGGTCGAACGGCCCCAAGGAAGGTTTGGAGTTCGCAGATTATTCCTTCGAGGAACATTTCGGCAAGCAAATCGCCTCCTACCCGCCCCGCGCGGTGTTGTTCGACTATATTGAAGGACGTGTGAAGAAGGCCGGGGTGCGCGACCAGATCCGCTTCGAGACTGCCGTGCGGCGCGTAGAGTTTGAGAACGGCAAGTTCGAGGTCACCGTCAAAGACCTGCCGAACGACCATGAATACACCGAGACATTCGACCATGTGATCTGTGCCTCTGGCCACTTCTCAACCCCGAATGTGCCGGAATTCGACGGGTTCGACATGTTCAAGGGCCGCGTTTTGCACGCTCACGACTTCCGCGACGCATTGGAGTTCAAAGATCAGGACTTGCTGCTGGTCGGCACATCGTATTCTGCCGAGGATATCGGCTCGCAATGTTGGAAGTACGGCGCCAAATCGATCACCATCAGCCACCGCACCGCGCCTATGGGCTATGACTGGCCCGAAAACTGGGAAGAGGTGCCGCTGCTGGTGAAGGTCGACGGCAACACCGCGCATTTCAAGGACGGCACCACCAAGCATGTGGACGCCATTATCCTATGTACCGGCTATCAGCATCACTTCCCCTTCATGGCTGAAGACCTGCGTTTGAAAACTGCCAACCGCTTGGCGACGGCTGACCTCTACAAAGGTGTCGCGTGGGTGCACAATCCTGCGCTCTTCTATCTTGGCATGCAGGACCAGTGGTTCACTTTCAATATGTTCGACGCCCAAGCGTGGTGGGTGCGCGACGCCATCATGAGCAAGATCGCCCTGCCCTCACAGGCCAAGATGGAGGCCGACGTCGCAGACCGCATCGCGCGCGAAGATGCAGGCGCGGACGACTACGATGCCATCTGGTACCAAGGCGACTACATCAAGGAACTGATCGCCGAAACGGACTACCCCAGCTTCGACGTGGAGGGCGCTTGTCAGGCCTTCAAGCAGTGGAAAGGCCACAAGAAGGCCGGGATCATGACCTTCCGCGACAACTGCTACAAATCGGTGATGACCGGCACCATGGCCCCCGTCCATCATACCCCGTGGAAGGACGCGTTGGACGATAGCCTAGAGGCCTATTTGCAGAATTGAGCGTCCCCTACGGCCCCACCTGCAAGCGGGTCGTAGGGATTATTCTGTTGGCCGATTGGAGCCCATCTGGACGAGCGGGCGCAGAGTGTCTCTGAGGTATTTTCCTATGCAGAAGAGCTCGAAATCTTCATCAGCACGATCCCCGCAACGATCAGAAGGGCTGCGATCAGACGCAACGGCGTCAGAGCCTCCCCCAGCCCGATAACACCCACGGCGAACGCCCCGACGGCACCAATGCCGGTCCAGACAGTGTAGGCGGTGCCAAGTGGAAGCGATCGCATCGCGATCGAAAGCAGGAAGACGCTCGCAATCATCGTGACAATAGTGATTATGCTGGGCACTAACAGCGTGAACCCCAAGGATTTTTTCATGAAGAACGTCCAAAGAACTTCCAACAAACCAGCGAAAACGAGATAAATCCAAGCCATTATTTGGCCCTTTCTATTGGGCCGGCCCGTCCTGGAATCTTTTGGAAAAGCCGGTCGTCCCGCATGGGGTGTCTAGTAGTTATGAAGTTGTTACCGGCCAAAGAGTGCGCCCAAAACGTGGCTGGGCCAACCGCGTTTAAATCCCACAAAGCGACAACTCCCCTATCCCCTTCACTTCGGCACAAACGCCAGCCGCCGGCCGTTTAGTATCTTGAACGGCGTCGGCGGGGTTGTCTTTGAGACCCAGAAGTAGTCGCCCAGATACTCCATCACGTACCATCCCTCCCACTCGGTATCGCTTGGCCAGATGGACTGGAATTCGTCACGCTCGGCATCGCTGCGCCATTCACCTTGGCTGGATGGGGTGCCTTCTTGCGCGAAGATTGTTGTGCCATCGGGGTCGAAATACTGTCGGTAAGCGCGACCGTCCCAAATACCGACTGCGGTGTTTCCCGTAAGAAGTGCCGTGATGTCTTCGGCCTTCAGTTTCACTGATTGCGCGACCGCTGGAACAGCAAGCAATGCGCATAGGAATGCAAGTGCGACGCGGCGCTTCATTCGCCCGCCACCTTTCCGTCGTTCACCAGGATCATCGCGACCCGCCGCAGCGTTGCACGCAAGCGGTCGATATGGCTACCTTCATGGCCCAGATCGTCAAGCGCTCGGTCCATGAGCGTCAGCCAGTTCTCGGCATCTTCTAAGCGGATCGGAACATGGGCGTGGATATCGCGCACGTTCATGTGGCGGTGCTTTTCCATGTAGTACTGCCGCCCGCCCATGAAGCCGGACAGAAAATCGAACTGCTCGACCCGCGTGTGGGCAAGCCCGTGATTTTGAAGGTGTAGCGACACAATCTGGCGGCCTTCCGGCATAGACTCGACCAGATCATAGAAATGCTCGACCAACGCGCGCAAAGCGGTTTCGCCGCCGATTTGGTCAAGCACTGTTGTCATGAGCGCGGGCGCTCTTTCTTGGGATCGAACGCCGCCAAGTCAGGGCGGATCGTTGCGGGCAAGCGCTTTTGATGACCGTCGAGCTTGCCGATTTCCAACTGTGTTCCGGCTTCGGCATGGGCCACATCGACCCGGGCGATCGCGATGTTGCGTCCCAGAAGCGGTGAGCGCATGGACGATGTAACCTCACCCACCTGCGCGCGGCCCACATGGACGCAATCGCCATGGCCGACCTCAACCTGACTGTCGATATCCAGCCCCACCAGTTTGCGCATAGGATGCTCTTTACGACGGATCAGGGCATCGCGCCCGATGAAATCGTCTTCTTTGGACTTTAATGGCACAGTAAATCCGACACCTGCTTCGTAAGGATCGGTTTGGTCCGAGAAGTCATAGCCCGCAAAGATCAGCCCTGCCTCAATGCGCACCATGTCCAGCGCATCCAGCCCCATCGGTTTCAGGCCGTGCTCTTTGCCAGCGTCCCAGATTGCGTCGAAAATCTCCTCGCAATCCTTCGGGTGGCACATCACCTCATATCCCAGTTCACCGGTATAGCCGGTGCGTGACAGAACGAAGGCGGTGCCGCTTTCGTTGTTAAGCCGCGCCGGTGTGAAACGGAACCAGCCAAGTTGATCAAATTCAGGATTGTGTGGTGCAGTCCAAGTGATTTTGCGCAGCAGATCGCGGCTTTCTGGTCCCTGCACCGCGACGTTGTGCAACTGATCGGTCGATGCACGCACCAACACCTTCAACCCCAACTTCTCGGCCTGCTCACGGATCCATTCCCCGCCGTAGTCAGAGCCGCCAATCCAGCGGAAATTGTCGCGGCCCAACCGGAAGACGGTGCCATCGTCGATCATGCCGCCATGCTCATAGCACATCGCGGTATAAACAACGGCACCCACAGCCAAAGTCTTCATATTACGAGTGAAGACATATTGGCACAGCGCCTCTGCATCTGGTCCTGTGATCTCGAATTTACGCAGGGGCGACAGGTCCATGATGACGGCCTTTTGTCGGCAGGCGCGGTATTCCTCAATCGGGCCGGTTTCGGCATAACAACTCGCCAACCAATAGCCGTTATACTCGATAAAGTTGCGAGTGTGCTTGGCGAAGCTGTCGTGAAATCCGGTTTGCTTGGTCATTTTAGGTTCCGCATCTGGAGTGGGCCGGTACGCGACCGAGCGTTGGAAGGTCTCTTTGCCGCTATAGGTGCGGATGTGAATGTCGGTCGGGTTCCAGCCATTGGCCGCCGACGTGTCGTCGGGACAGGCGGAGCTGACGCAGACGATATCCGTGAGTGCGCGCAACAACACGAAGTCGCCGGGGCGCGACCATGGTTCGTCGGAATACATCACGCCATGCTCGTCAAGGAAGGTGTTGAAGAAGAAGTTGATTGCCATCCAGCCACGGCGCGGGGCAACGCCGTAATCGGCGAGCGCCCCATTGAAGTTGGTCGAGCAGTTAACGTGGCCGGGATAACCCATGTCGTTATAATACTTCTCGGTACAAGCCATGGCGAACGCGTCATGCCGCCCGCAGGTGTCTTGCACGACCTCGACCAACGGCAACATTTCCTGATCATAGTATTTCGCGTGTAGTCCGGGCATTGGATAAGCATGGCCCATCAGTGTGCGGGTCGTCGTCACGTCAAGCGCGTGCTCAATGCCCTTGTCCAACTTGCGCGCCGAAAAGCATTCGAAGTCAGTGCATTGGCGACCGTCCACATCCTGGATTTGGATGTAGTCGCCCGCCTTAACGAAATAGGACTCGGCGGTGGCGTTGTGGATTCTGACGTCCAGCACAGGGTCGGCCAATGGGTCCGGCAACTCGAACTTGACATGTTGCTTGATGACGGCGCGTTTCACCATGACGGTAAGTGGCGTGGTGGTGTCTTGTGCTTCAATATCCATGGCACCGCCGGGGGCCGCGATGATCACGACCCCGTCGCGCGTTGCGCGTAAGGTCTCTTCCGACTTAGCGCGGGAAATGGCGTCGAACAGCCGGATAGCTTGTGCGTGGGCCACGTCTATCGCCCGCGCGTCAAGCCCCATCCGCAAGCCACGCAGTGAATTGTCAGAGCTGACCAACAGCGCCCGCAGACCCGTGGCCTGTGCGTTGGCGCTCGTGCCCAAAATTGCCGCATCAATTCGGCCTTTGCCGTCGGCGGCAACGATCTCGGCCACCTGCCCGCCTTCATCGTTGATCACGGTGATCTGGTCACCCGCCTCAACGGGGATCAGCACGGCGCCGGCCCCTTCGACCACATAGCGCTCTGTTCCCGGCGGCATCGAGAAGACACGAGGTTGGATAATTTCGCTGGGTTTCGGAGGGCCCGGCCTTACCTTAGGATACGGATCATCAAGCATGTTTTAGGTCCCCGTCGCGCCCATGTTGCATGAGTGGAATAATTCTTTAACAAAAAGAATAACCAGCCGATCTGTGTCCTGCAAAGAAAATCGGTCGGTGCGCAGACGTTTTCCGATGCTTGGCAAGAGATGGGGTGCTTTCCCGAGAGAATAGCAGCCTTAATGCTTAAGAATTTTTACCCGTCTGCGCGCGCGCAGCTTGGATGGCGTTTGGCCGAATTCCTCCTTCACCGCATTTGCCATGGTCGCGAGTGATCCGAACCCCGTGGCTACGGAAATCTCTGTGAGCGGCATCAGTGTTTCTTCCACCAGGTCCTTGGCGCGCCGTGTGCGCAGTCGCTTATAAAACCTTGCGGGTGTGTCGTCGAAGACTTCTCGAAAGTTGCGCTCCAGTTGACGGGTGGACAGACGCAAGTCGCGCACCAATTCGCTAATCGGTATGGGATCGGCGAGCGTGCTCTCCATGATACGGATGGCTTGCGTAACTTGACCGTCAAATAACGCAGCGTTGTCAGCCAGGTTTTTGGGCTGCTCCGCATCGCTTTTGCGGATCGTGTGTATTAGCAGTCGATTGCCCAGCTCCGCCACTTGTGGGCCATCGAGCATTGGAGCGATCAGTCCCAGGATTAACTCTGCGGTTGCCCCCGCCCCTGCGGCGGTGACGATACCGTCTGAATTTTCCGAGAAACAATGGGTCAGGTTTGGGTGGTATCCTTCCTCCGACAGCATTTCGACATCGCGCCAATGGGTGGTAACTTTTCCCGCAGGCGCATGTGTCGCCTTGATATATGCGGTGGCCGCGTCTGACAGCAGCGCAACCGGGCGGGCTTTGCGCTGCATTGCGCGGGCGCGCTTTAGCCATTCGTCGGAACGCGCGGTATTTGTTCCGCCCACCACAATCATGACATCAGACAGCAAATGATCAGGCACTGCCAACTCGGAGCGTACTATCATGTCGCTCCGGCTCTTGGTCAGCCCCGGCGTGTCGGACACAATGCGCCACGTGAAGCGCGCTGTGCCGCATAACTCATTGGCCAATGTTAACGTTCGGGTGACCGATGATAGCTCGAAATCACAAAAACCCGCGCTGACGAACAGCTCGAAACTGCGGAGAGTGCTTGGTTTCCCTGCGACAGCTAAGTTCATGTTGAATTTGGTCCCGTAACGTCCCATTTAAACCTCCAGCTCGCCAGCCGCACGGCGAGAATGCAGCGAGACGGAGCGTGCCATATGGTGGCATTCCGTCACCGCTGCACCTTCGGCCATCAGCATCATCACCGCGGATTTTTCAACGATCTCTGAATGACCAATCATCACAACCTCCGGCATATCGCTGATTGAGATCGACACAAGCTCGGGTATATTATGATGGGCATCGCAAACCGCACGGCAACTCTCAAGAATGCGAGCCGCGACGGCCTTTCCGTCCATCAGGCGGTGGTCGGCGATCAAGTCCTTCATCATGGCATGCCCCAGAAATTATCATAGCGATTTGATACTGTGGCTTGCACAGCGATTTTTCCTAAAATTCAACATTTATTACTTGGGGTCAATGTCCGGGCCACAGCCATCGGCTGATGGCTCAACAGACAAGTCCTCCAGCGCCCCGATCAAATGCCAACGAGACGGCTCGGAAAGTGTAGGTTTGGGGCGCCTAACCTGCTGGCGTCGGACATACACCTCTGAACGCCCAAGCGTGGGGGTCGAATATCTGACACCGATCCAGAAACTGAAAACAGCATAGGTTCCACTTCTTCGCAGTTAAGCCGACACAGACGTTAATGGTTCACTTTCCAGCCCTCCTGTTGCAACAGGGCGTGCGGGCGGCGATATCCGTAGCTCACTGGGCTTTCCGCGTTTCTCAGCGCAAAGGCAATCTGTTCATCGTTGATAAGTTTCTTCGAAATAGGCTCGCTCCTTATCGTGCCAGAAGTATACCCAAATTTCCGCATTAAATTTGAACCGGCTTCAGCGGGTCAAGACCAGACGCATCTTCCCAATTGACTGAGGTCATTGAGCCAAAATCAAGATCCGACATAGTGGTTCCAAACCGTTAAAAATCGTGAATTGTTGGAGAGGTGCCATGTCAGTAGCAGATGACCCACCCGTCCGGGGTATCCCGTCCCGCGCCCTGCTCTTTTTCGTATTCATCACATTTGCGATCACATGGGGGGTGATTGGGTCCTACATTTTCTTTCCCGAACAGGCCATGGCCGCGTTTGGCCAGATCAGCGGCTCGCATCCGTTCTTCTTTCTCGCGACTTGGGCGCCTGCGATTGCGGCTGTCATCCTTGTCCTAAGCTACAGCGGCCTTTTTGGCGTGTGGGCTTTTCTGTCGCGGATTTTTCTGTGGAGGATGTCGCTTGGTTGGGTCGGCTTTGTCCTGGTCGTGCTGCCCTTGGTGTTCATGGTCGGATCGCTGGCAAAGGGCGGACCGCTGCTTGCCCCGATGCCGCCTGAGGGTGCCAGCGCGATGTTCGCCGTTCTTTTCATGATGCTGTTCCTCGGACCAATCGAGGAGTTCGGCTGGCGCGGTATCGCACAGCCGCTGCTGCAGCGCCATATAGCGCCGATCTGGGCGGGTGTTACAATTGGCGCGTTCTGGGGTGTGTGGCACCTTCCCGCGTTTTATTTGTCGGGCACAGTTTTCGGCGGTTGGGACTTCTGGCCTTTCTTTGTTGGCAACATCACTCTTGCTGTGCTTGTCACCCCGATGCTGAACGCGGGTCGTGGGGGGCTGCTTTGGCCGATGCTTTTTCACTGGCAATTGATCAACCCCTTCTGGCCGGATGCACAGCCCTATGACACGTGGATACTCGTTGTCGTGGCCGTTGTGGTGGTCTGGGTCAACCGCGAAACAATGTTCACACGGCAGGGCGCGGTGACCGACGTTATCCCCGACCTGACAGGCCGACGGGCATGACGTGTCGGGCTGTTCTTTTGGCGGCGATGTGTGGACTCGTGGCGGTGATTTCGCCCCTGTCATGTATCGCAGGGGCCGATGAGTTGCCGTCTCAGGTGCAAGAGTTACTGGATGGGTTTTGCGCTGACTACGGGTTTCCCGGCGCAACCGCCGCCTATGCCCTAACGGATGGATCTATCGAGAGTGTGGCGACGGGGCTTGCCGATGTTGAGGCTGGAACGCCGATGACACCTGAAAGCCGCATGCTGGCCGCCAGCATTGGCAAAAGCTTTGTCGGGGCGACCGTGCTGGCACTTGAAGCTGACGGGCTGCTTGATCAGAGTGACCTTGTCGCGCGCCACCTTGGTGACCGCGATTGGTTCGACCGATTGGCAAATCATGAAACGATGAGAATTGGTGACCTGCTTAGACATAGCTCTGGCCTTCCCGATCACGTCCACACCAAGGCCTTCGCTGCCGAAATGCGCGCACGGATGCAATCGGGTGGCGACGCGTTGTCACCCGAAGCCGCCATCGGTTTTGTGCTTGATACCGACGCACTGTTTCGTGCTGGGACAAGTTGGGCATACAGCGACACTGGTTATTTGCTGCTTGGCCTAATTATCGAGCAGGTTGCAGAACGCCGTTACTATGATCTTGTGGCCGAGCGGTTCCTGAACCCTTTGAAGCTCACGGCAACTGCACCGTCCAACAAACGAAGGCTGCCGGGCCTTGCTGTCGGTTACGTTTCTGAGGACAATCCGTTTGGCATGCCGGTTCGCATAATGGACCAAGATGGACGGCTGCTATGGGACCCTGCGATGGAGTGGACGGGCGGAGGGCTGGCCTCCACCTCGCGCGATCTTGCGGCATGGGGACGGGCGATTTTTGGCGGCTTTGCAATGGCGGTCCCCTATTTGGACCGGCTGCTTGATGGCATGGCCATATCGCCTGACACGCCAGATATTCTGTATGGCGCGGGGATTGCGATTTATAAAGATACACCGCACGGGCCGGTATTTGGGCATGGTGGATGGATCCCCGGCTATGTCTCGAGCTTGCGCCACTACTCAAACCACGGCGTTACGATTTCATTCCAGATCAACACTGACGTCGGCATCGCAGATGACAGCACCGACCTTGTGCAAGCTCTTGAGGCCGCTCTGGCCGATCTTGTGATCACTGAGAGTGGCGGGTGAAAGAAAAGAGCCCCAACGCTTTTGTCCAGCCGCTAGCCTCCATCAAGGCGCCCTGGCCGGATATGCAAGCTCAGTCACGTTTGCGATGAAGAACGGGAAGTAGTCGTCTGTCCCAAACCAGTTTCCCGCCTCAACATGCATCGGCACGCGAAAGCCCTGCACCAATTGGAAGTCAGTCAGGTAGCCGCCAAAGGGCTGCAGGCGATGCACGCCCTCGGGGTTCGCGTTGCTCCAACGTTCAAACGCGACCCTCGTTGGCTGCCCGTCACTGTCGACTGTAACATCGACAGATTGCGCGATCCCGCCATTGTGTATCGTGTAGCGTGCGGTGTCTTGATCGACGGCTTCCCACGTGACGTTAGGTCCGGGCAGAATGGCCGCTGGTGTCCAGAATGCTGCCTCGGCGACGTAACGCCCAAAGGCCGAACGCGTATGATCCGCGTCACCCCCAAAACGGGCGACAGGGATCAACCCCACCAGCCAGAACCGCGTCCAGCGCCCTGAGTCTGAGCCTGACATCCGCATCAACCCAAGTCGGCCCGCCATCTTCCACACGAAGCCGTCAGGGGCCGCCAATACCTGCGTTGCGGACATGTTCATATAGTTCGGCACATCCTTGCTGCCGAGGCTGAACTGCCCCTCCATTTCAATCTGCGCGACGGTGTATAGGGGCGTCCCCTCGTCGATCGCGAATGAAAAATAGCGCCGCGCCGGTTCGGGCAAATCGGAGACCATCGCTTGCGAGAATCGTTCCGGCTCTTCTGGTTGGAGCGCGCGCAGGCGGTTCATTTCCGACCAGTCGCCCCGATTGTCGAGCTGCCGCCATCCGAGCAACCCGACAAGCAATAGGACCACGAATACAAACGCCACAAGAAGCAGAACCTTCATTCATCCCCCTATCAGCCGAAGCAATCGATCCAATCACCCCTATACTCGTGCTCATCTCATGCCCGTTCAAGGGTTACAGTGCGTCATGGTCGTCGCTTAGCAAAGGCATCACCCTACCCCAGCGCATAGCCCGTTCCCCGCACGGTGCGCAGTGGATCGTCTCCGCCGTGGCGGCACAGGGCTTTTCGCAGACGGCCAACATGGACGTCGACAGTGCGCGTATCGACATAGACATCACGCCCCCATACACGGTCCAGCAATTGCTCGCGGCTCCAGACACGCCCCGGTTTTTCCATCAGCGTAGACAGAAGGCGAAATTCGGTCGGCCCAAGTTTTACATCTGCCCCTGATCGTGTCACGCGGTGGCTTTCGCCGTCCAGCCTGATGTCGAGATATTCCAACCTTTGGCCAACCGCTGCCGGGCGCGTGCGGCGCAGCTGGGTGCGAACGCGCGCCATCAGCTCACTGACCGAAAACGGTTTGACCACATAGTCATCCGCGCCGGTTTCCAAGCCGCGCACGCGGTCAACCTCTTCTGAGCGGGCCGACAGCATGATCACCGGAATGTTGCGGGTTTCCTTGCGGGTTTTCAGGCGGCGGCAAATCTCGATGCCCGACACGCCGGGCAACATCCAGTCCAGCAACACGAGGTCAGGCATCACCTCATCGACAAGGATCAGCGCATCATCGCCGGTTTCAGCCATGGCCACGTCATAGCCTTCCGCGCCAAGGCTATAGCGTAGGATTTCGCGCTGTGCAGGCTCGTCTTCAACCAGCAACACGCAAGGTTTGTCAGCGGTCATTGCGTGCCCTCGATATGGCCTGCGGTCGGGGTTTCGTAATTGGGCGCATTGCCTTTGGGCCGCGCCTCGTCAGGCATGTCGCCGGTCACCAGATAGATTACCTGCTCAGCGATCGAGGTGACGTGATCCCCCATCCGTTCGATGTTCTTGGCGATGAAATGAAGGTGCATACAAGACGAGATGTTGCGCGGGTCTTCCATCATGAAAGTCAGGAATTCGCGAAACAGCGCGTTATACATCTGGTCAACTTCAAGGTCGCGCTGACGCACATCCAGCGCCAATGCCTCGTCGCGGCGGATATAGGCGTCCAGCGCGTCAGACAGCATTTTCTGCACTTCATCTGCCATCCGCTTGATCGCGCCTGATGCGCCGTCGATGGGCTGCATATGCACCAGAACCGTGGTCCGTTTGGCCATGTTCTTCGCGTAATCTCCGATACGTTCCAGATTTCCGGCGACTTTCATCACGGTCAGAACCGTGCGCAGATCAGATGCAATCGGCTGGCGTAGCGCCAGAAGACGCGCGCATTCTTCGTGGATTTGCATATCCAGCGCGTCAATTTTCTTGTCGTTCTTACGCACGGTATCGGCAAGTTCTTCGTCGCGCCGCTTAAGTGACTTCGCGCCGTCACGGATCGCGTCTTCGACCATGCCGCCCATTTTCATCAGATGGGCCTGAATTTCTTCAAGGTCGCGGTCAAAGGCAGATGCGATATGTTGGTCCGTCATGGGTCTCTCTCCTGCCCCTATGGGCGGTCTTTCGTCAGCCGATCCGGCCAGTGATGTAGCTTTCGGTGCGCTTGTCTTCCGGGTTGGTGAATATCTTATCGGTGTCACCATATTCCACCAGATTGCCCAGATGGAAAAACGCTGTTTTCTGGCTGACGCGCGCGGCCTGTTGCATCGAATGGGTGACGATCACCACGCAATAGCTTTGGCGCAACTCGTCAATCAACTCTTCCACCTGTGCGGTGGCGATGGGGTCGAGCGCCGAGCACGGCTCGTCCATCAACAGCACTTCGGGTTCCGTGGCAATCGCGCGCGCAATGCACAGCCGCTGCTGTTGGCCGCCTGACAGGCCGGTGCCGGGGGCATGAAGGCGGTCTTTCACCTCGTCCCAGATGGCCCCACGACGCAGGGATTTTTCGACAATGTCATCCAGCTCGGCCTTGTTTCTGGACAGCCCGTGAATGCGCGGACCATAGGCGATATTGTCATAGATCGACTTGGGGAACGGGTTTGGTTTTTGAAACACCATCCCGACCTTAGCGCGCAATTGCACCGGGTCGACGCGTTTGTCGTAAATATCCTCGCCGTCCAACAGAATTTCCCCGCTGACGCGGCAAATGTCGATTGTATCATTCATCCGGTTCAGGCAGCGCAGGAAGGTCGACTTGCCACAGCCGGACGGCCCAATAAAGGCGGTCACCGTCTTGTCTTGTATGTTGACCGAGACATCCTTGATGGCGTGGTTGTCGCCATAATGGACCTGCACGCCGCTTGCGGTGATTTTGATGTCCTGCATCGCCGCGACCTTCTCGATTTTCGTCATATCGTTCATGTGTTTGGTCTTTCCTACCAGCGACGCTCGAACCGGCGACGCAGAATGATTGCGATGATGTTCATGCACATCAGGAATAAAAGCAGGATGATAATGCCGCCCCACGCGCGTTCATAATAAGCTGGATCGGCGCGTTTGGCCCATTCATAGATCTGCGCGGGCATGGCCGAATTTGGCGACATAAAGCCGTCGACCAACCCGCTGGGATAGTTTGATGCGACATAGCCCACCATCCCGATCAGCAGAAGCGGCGCGGTTTCCCCAAGCGCCTGCGCCAACCCGATGATGGTTCCCGTAAGAATGCCCGGCATGGCCAGTGGCAGCACATGATGGAACACGGTCTGCATCTTGGACGCGCCCACACCCAAGGCGGCTTCGCGGATCGAAGGTGGTACGGATTTCAGTGATGCGCGGGTCGAAATGATGATCGTTGGCAAGGTCATCAGGGTCAGCACCAGCCCGCCGACCAGCGGCGCCGATTGCGGTAGGTGGGCAAACTGAATGAACACCGACAGCCCCAATATGCCGAACACAATAGACGGCACAGCGGCGAGGTTTGCGATGTTCACCTCGATCAAATCTGTGAACCAGTTCTGCGGGGCGAATTCCTCTAGATAGATCGAGGCCGCGACCCCAACCGGCAAGGCGCAGGCCAGCACTACAAGCATCATATAAAGGCTGCCCAACATTGACACACCGATCCCCGCTTGTTCCGGGCGGCTTTCCGACGCGTCCGCGCCGGTGATGAAGGGCAGGTTGAAACCCTTCGACACAACCCCTGCCCCATAAAACGCATCGACCAGATCAAGATGCGCGGGCGTCAGGTTCTTGTCGCGCGTAAGGCTTTCGCGGCTGACGCGGCCTTTCAGATACCCATCGACGCGCGATGAGGCCAGCAGGTGGAATTCGACCGTGTCACCGATCCGATCCGGGTTGGCGATGACAAAGTCGCGAACGTCTGCCGCCGCACTTGAACTGAGCATCTTGCGCAGGTCTTTGCCCTTCGAAAACGGGTTGTCAATCGCGGCGTCGGTGAGGGCTTGCGCTAAGGCGGCGTCGATCAATGGGTTATACCCGAAGGTCGTGATCTTCTTGATGGCCTCAAGATCGCGGGTGCCGGATTTGTCGATTTTTGCTTCAGACAGTTCGACATTAAGGGTGATGAACGTTTGCTGGAACGCGCCCATACCTTTGGCGAAGATCGAGGTGATCAACACCATGAGGAACAGCAAACCAATGGCGATGGCCCCAATGCCATAAGCGCGAAAGCGTGCCTCGGCCGCATTGCGTTTCTTGGTACGTGCATCCAACGCCAGAAGCGAGGATTGCGCGCGCGCACCAACGGGGAAATTCGCGTCGCTCATTCGTATTGCTCCCGATATTTGCGCACGATGTAAAGCGCGAGGATATTCAGGCCAAGCGTCAGGACGAACAGCGTCATGCCAAGGGCGAAGGCCACCAGCGCTTCGGGACTGGCAAAGTCGCTGTCGCCGGTCAACTGGCTGACGATCTTGGCTGTGACGGTAGTCATTGCTTCAAACGGGTTCAGGTCCAGCCGGGCGGCGGCCCCTGCCCCCATAACGACAATCATTGTCTCGCCAATCGCGCGGCTTGCGGCCAAAAGAACGGCACCCGCGATGCCTGGAAGGGCAGCCGGCAGCACAACCTGACGTACGGTTTCAGACTGCGTGGCACCCAGCCCGTAAGAGCCGTCGCGCATCGCCTGTGGCACCGCATTGATAATGTCGTCGGACAGCGAACTGACAAATGGGATCAACATGATACCCATCACAAGGCCCGCGGTCATTACCGAGCGTGCGCCCTGCATCCAGCCCAAACCGTCCGCGCCAAACACGTTGACCAGCAAGGGTCCGACTACGGTCAGGGCGAACAGGCCATAGACGATGGTTGGGATGCCCGCCAGCACCTCTAACAGCGGTTTGGCGAAAGCGCGGGTTGTGCGGCTGGCATATTCTGACAGATAGATGGCGGCAAACAGCCCGATGGGCACGGCCACCAAAAGGGCCACGAAGGAAATATAGAGCGTGCCCCAAAGCAGCGGCAGAATGCCCAGATGTTCCGACCCGCCACGGCCCTCCGGGCTCCAGGTTGTGCCAAACAGGAAGTCAGCGGCTGGGAACATGCCAAAAAAACTGATCGTGTTGAAGATCAGAGACAGAACAATGCCGACCGTGGTCAGGATCGCGAGCGACGCAGCCCCTATCAGCAGCAGTTTCACACCATACTCGACCGTATTGCGCGCCCGAAACGTGCCCGAGGTCATGCGCATCGCGGCCAGAAAACCCAGGGACGCAACGACCAGCACGACGAACGTCATGGCACGTTGCCCGGTGGTCGACTGGTCACGCAGCAATCGCGCGGCGGTTAGTATGTCGGCGCTGATATCGCTGCCGATTGCCACGCCAACACTCCCAAGCAGCGCACGCAGGTCGGAGGTTTCGGGGTCAAGTGTGTGAATGCCCTCGGCGGTGATGACACCCTGACGAAGGGCGTCACCCAACCCATCCGCGACGCGGTTCACATCGCTCATGATCAGGTTCAACTGACCTGCGTCACTGTAAAGTGCGTCGGGAATGTGGCCCGAGACATTGGCATTGATCATGATGGGTTGGATCACGACCCACACGGCCAGAACCAGAAGCGCGGGCACCAAGGCCAGCATTGCAACGTTGAACCCGTAATAATTCGGAAGCGAATGCAGCTTTCGCCGGTCCCCGCCAACCGACGCAACCGCGCGGCCGCGGCCGAGAATGAACCCAGTGGCGGCCAGTGCCAGTATGATTATGAGTAACCAGAGTGCGGACATGATGAACTCTTGCAGCAAAAGCAATAAGCGGTGCGAGGTCCCTGCCCCGCACCGCCAGATTTCAGTTGGTCAGAACGTCTTCTGCCGCAACAGACGCTTGGGTGGCGGCCAGTTCCGGGTCAGCCACCAGGCCATATTCCGACAGCGGGCCGTCGGGTCCGGCAATCTCGTCCGAGATGAAGAATTCCGCGAATTCTTTTACACCGGGGATGACGCCGATATGGGCCTTCTTGATGTAAAAATATAGCGGGCGCGACACGGGGTATTCGCCGGACGCAATCGTGTCCGTTGACGGTGCGACGCCCGACATGGTCGCCACTTTCAACGCGTCAGTGTTGTTTTCGTAAAAAGCCAGACCGAAGATCCCGATGCCATCCTTATTTGACGAGATCGACGCAAGCGTTTCGGTATAGTCGCCGTCGATATCGACGGATTTGCCATCGGTGCGCACTTTGTAACACATCTTGGCCGCGGCTTTCGCCTTGGCCTTGTCGTCGTCACCTTCCGCACCTGCCAGAAACGCGTCATATGCGCCGGTTGCCTTACAGCCTGCTTCCATCACTTTCACCTCAAACACTTCGCGGGTGCCGTGTTTGGTGCCGGGGATGAACGCTGCGATGTCCGTGTTGGGCAGGTCGGCGTTGAGATCAGACCATTTTTTATGGGGGTTCTCGACCAGCTTGCCGTCGACAACCACCTGCGCGCCAAGGGCGTGATAGATGTCGGCTGGATCAAACGTGGTAAAGTCGGGTCCTTCGATCTGGCTCGCGAACACGATGCCATCATAGCCGATCCGAACCTCCAAGATATCGGTGACACCTGCGTCGGCGCAAGCGGCGACCTCGCTGTCTTTGATCTTGCGTGACGCGTTCGCGATGTCGATTGTGTTTTCGCCAACACCATCACAGAACCGTTTCAGACCAGCCGACGAGCCGCCCGATTCAACAACCGGGGTCGGGAAGTCGAAGTTCTCGCCGAAAGCTTCCGCAACGATCGCGGCATAGGGCAGCACGGTCGATGATCCGGCGATCTGAACCTGATCACGGGCGTGAGCAGCGGTTGCAGACACGGCGGCGATCGCCAGCGTAGATGCGGTTAGGTTCACAAAGGACATGGATTTCTCCTGTTTTGAAATGGCATCGCCCGCTTGGACGACATGAGGTTGTCCTAGAGCTGTTGATCAAAGCTTTTGTGTAAGTTTTGTAAAAGTAGTGTGACAATTGGCGCCTGCAGACCGATTTTCTGCCTCAGAACAGAAACAAACCAGCCCCGCAGCTTGTCAGGTTTTCGGTGGCAGCGGCAATGAAACCAAAAATGTACTGCCTTCGCCCGGCGTGCTTTCGATCCGCAGCCGCCCGCGATGGCGATTGACGATGTGTTTCACGATCGCCAGCCCCAACCCGGTGCCGCCGAGCGCGCGCGAGCGATGGTCATCGACGCGATAGAACCGCTCGGTCAATCTTCCCAGATGCTTTGGGTCGATGCCTTCGCCGTCGTCTTGGACCGTGATTTGTAAGCCCGGCCCTTTGAATGCCGGGATCATGTCCGCAGACTTGACCGTTACCTGAACCGACCCGCCTTCGCGACCATACTTGATCGCGTTTTCAAATAGGTTGGTGAAAACCTGAATAAGCTGGTCCCTGTCCCCCAGCACAACAATCGAGCGCGGTGCGTCAAAGTTGGTGTGAAAGACAACCCCTCGTTCGCCCGCCGCCGGGCTGAGTGCGTTGATCACCGACAATATGACCTGATCCAACTCGATCAAATCAGTGGGGCGCATACGCACCATGTCTTCAACGCGGCTCAGGGACAAGAGGTCTGTCACCAGCCGGTTCATCCGGTTCGCTTCCCCATCCATAATATCCAAAAACCGCGCGCGCGCGTCAGGATCGTCGCGTGCAGGGCCGCGCAAGGTTTCTATAAAACCCGACAGCGCGGTCAACGGCGTGCGCAACTCGTGGCTGACATTCGCGACGAAATCCGACCGCATCTGCCCCGCCTCTTCATGAGACGACACGTCAACAAAGGTCAATACGACCGCATTTTCCGAGCGAACGGGGGCCACATGGACGTCAAAAACCAGTTCGCGACCGGGTCTTGACATGAGATAGCGAACGCTGGATTTGGGTGCGCCGGACAGCACCGATTCGACCGCCTCAAGTAATGCAGGTTGACGAACGGAGTTGGCAACATGTCGACCGATCAGATTGGCACCGAGCAAGTCCGTCGCCGCGTCATTTTGCTGCGTGACCCGGTGATCGCGACCGATCATCATGGTCGGCACCGGCAAGGCCTGCAAAATTTCAACTGACGCCATAACGCCCCCAAAACGGACTTCGTTTCCTCAGACCAATGAGATGGCCGGATAATAACGGCACGTCAAACAGCAAAAATACAACATTCCGCGTGCAGAGAGAATTGCAAATTCCACGTTCGCCTTATATGTGCATTCGGGAAGGCAATCCGACGGGCGGGCACGGCGTCCACCTGTCATTTCAAGCGGCTAATTGTGGCGATAGAATCCTCAGAACGGGAACCGGGTTGATGGCAAGTGACCGCGCCGAAAAACCGATGCTATTGGCATTGGGAGGCGATACATTCTTTGAATCCCTTTCTACGGATACATACCGTGTTTCGCACATGACGTGCGACGTTTTCTGTAAGATGACGCGGGACGACTTCGAAGAAAAGTCGATCCAACTGGTGCTGTCAGCGTTGTTTTGCGCCCAGACGGATTGCATCGAAATTGGTCAGCGTTTACATAGTCTTGGATTTCAGGGCACCTATTTGATCCGCGCCGACACCCTACCAAACCCGGCCATCATCAAACGCGAACTCCGTCAGCTATATCCGGGTTTGGATTTTCGGATCGTTATGCCCGACGAGATGACGCATGCTTTGGACAGCCCGGAGGCAGCAACCGGTCAATAGATCAGGTCATGGTCATCGCCAGAGACCTTGCCATAATGGCGCGCAAGATAGCTTAGCGCGACGCGCAACATGTATTTGCCTGACCGCGCGGGCATCGACATATCCGCCTCGACCCGTTCCATACCCCTTTCGTGACAGCATACCGCCATGGCAATCTGAGCGAGCTCTGGACCCAGCGCACCGATCGCATCCGAAAACCGCTTGCGGGCGTCAAGCTTGCGGTCCGAAGGGTGGCCGGACGGCGCTGGCGTCTGGATTGCAGCTTGCACCCGATCCCAGGTGGCCGTGCCCGACAGTGCAAACTTGCCCAAGGCAAAGTCGCGATGCAACCGTTCGGCTGCGTTCACCAGATCGGGCGCAAGATAGGGTTGCTGGCGCCCTTTGGCACGCCCCAGAACCCGCACTGGGCTGTCTGCGCCGATGGGACGTTTTGACCGTGCGCCCTTCGATGAGTTGGCGGATTTTGCCCCTTTGTGAAGGTCGGTAAGCCCCACCTGTGCCTTGACAAATCCCGTTGCACGACTTTCCATCTGAGCCAGCATCCGGTTCAACGCCACCCGGCCCTCGGACGTCATGTGGTAACGGCAAATGCGCCCTTTGGTGCTGCCGTCGATCCAACCGCGAAGGGCCATCACCTCGACCACCTCGGTCGGGCCTTTGGCCAAGGCCACCGGGTCACCCCCCTCATTGGCCGCCAGCACGACGGCGGTGTCGACGCCCTGACTGACAACCATCACGGCCTTGTCTTTCATCATCGCCCGCAACAACCTGAGCATATGGGGCGATACGGGGTCGTCCTCGATCGTTTCCAATGTGGCCTCAATCGCTTCAAGGTCGGCCTGCCCGTCGCGCACGCCTTCGCCCAAGCGGGTTAACAGGGAATCAACCAACGGATCATCCCGGCGCGCCTCGGTCTTGCGCACTTGGCGCATCACGGTCGAAGCATGAACCCCCATATCGCGCGCAAGTGCCCGGATCGACGCGCCCTTTTCGGTATGTTTTAGATACAGATGGACCTCGTCCGGCAACCAGCGCAATACAGTGTTGTGTTCGATCCCAGATGGCGTCGCGTTTTGCATTCAAGCCCCTTCCAATTGGCGTTCCGTGCGTTTCGCGATATCCCACCGCGCAACCGCAGGTTGAATTTAAGCCGATAGACCTATCATTCGTTTGGTTAGCGGTTCGTTAACCCATATCGCTCGCAGTAAGGATTGTTGCCAAAGCGGTAAGATTTGTTAAAGCCTGCGAACGGTGCAAATCGCCCTCGCGCAACACCCGCTTTGGTTGAGTCATGATCACGAGGAATCACTGAAAGGGATCCTCATGACTGACGCCTTCACTTGCTTTAAAGCACTTCGCCGCCCCCGCCTTCTGGTGCGGGCTGCGCGCTTCGGATTGGTCGACTATAACCGCGATAGAGACTTGAAAAAGCTTATGAAAACCGCCGCGACACCTAGTCCGGCCAATGCGGTTAACGAATTGTTGCAGGAAGAAGCGCGGCTAGAGGATACACGCAAAACGGGGGATGCGTCCTACTCCATTGCTTATCATGTCGAGATTCTGATCGCCCTGATGTCGGAAGTGCGACTGCTTCCGCACGGCCCGCGTGAGGTCCGATGATCGCATCTGAGACCTCAATAAGTAAGGGGGCCGTTAAGCCCCCTTACCCAGTCGTTAACCGTATCGAACGGACACGGAACAGTTGGTAAACGATTCCGTCTTAGCCAAACGCATCAGGCATGGATGCCTTTTTGGCTTCAACATAATCGCGCAAGCCTTCGGCGATCCCAGGATCCATGCCGGGCTGTTGGTAATCTGTCAGCAGTTTCGCGACGCGGGCAGATGCCAATGCCTCGGTGTCGCGCGCGCCTTCTTCTTCCCACGTCTCAAACGGTTTGTAATCCAACAGGTCCGAGCGCCAGAAGGCCGATTTGAAATTCGCCTGCGTATGCGCGCAACCAAGATAATGCCCGCCCGGCCCAACCTCACGGATCGCGTCCATCGCTTGCCCGTTTTCGTCGATTGAAATGCCCTGTGCCAAATGGTGCAGCGTGCCAAGCTGGTCGGCATCCATGACGAATTTCTCAAGGCTGGCGACCAGTCCGCCCTCAAGCCAACCCGCCGCATGCAGCATGAAGTTTACGCCGGACAAAAGGCCCATATTCAAGCTGTTGGCCGTTTCATAGGCTGCTTGCGCATCTGGCAGTTTCGACCCGTTAAATGAGCCCGCAGAACGATATGGCAGACCCAAACGACGGAATAGCTGCCCCGCGCCATAGGTCACATGTGCGGCTTCAGGCGTGCCGAAAGTTGGCGCGCCAGAATTCATGTCGATCGACGATACAAACGTGCCCGCCACAACCGGCGCACCTTTGCGGATCAACTGGCTATAGGCCACGCCTGCCAGCACCTCGGCCAGCACTTGCGTCAGGGTGCCTGCGACCGATACCGGTGCCATGGCACCACCGACAATAAACGGCGAGATGATGGAGGCTTGGTTGTTGGCGGCAAACACCTCCATCGCGCCCATCATCACGTCGTCATATTGCATCGGCGAGTTTATGTTGATGAGCGACGTCATCACCGTGTTGTCCCGCACGAAGTCTTTGCCAAACAGAATCTCGGACATCTCAATACTGTCCTGGGCGCGTTCGGGCGCAGTTACGGACCCCATGTAAGGCTTGTCCGACAGGGTCATATGGGCGTGTAACATGTCCAGATGACGCTTGTTCACCGCCACGTCGGTCGGCTCGCACACCGTGCCACCAGAATGGTGCAGCCACTTGGACATATAAGTCAGCTTCACGAATTTGCGGAAATCCTGCATCGTTGCGTAACGACGCCCGCCTGCCACGTCGCGCACGAAGGGTGGGCCATAGACGGGTGCAAGCACCAGATGGTTGCCGCCAATTTCGACATTCCGTTCGGGATTGCGGGCATGCTGCGTAAACTGGCTGGGCGCCGTTTTGCACAGCTCACGCGCCAATCCGCGCGGGATACGCACCCGTTCCCCGTCAATATCGGCCCCCGCCTCTTTCCACCGCTCAAGTGCGGCAGGGTTTTCAACGAAATTGACGCCGATTTCCTCAAGCACCGTTTCGGCGTTGTATTCGATGATCTCCATCGCCTCTTCGTTGAGGATTTCGAGATTGGGAATGTTGCGCGTGATGAATTTCGCACATTCGATGCGAACGGCGGTGCGTTCAGCGCGACGAGCAGCGCCGC
Organism: Aliiroseovarius sp. S1339; assembly: GCF_023195695.1. Lineage (GTDB taxonomy): Bacteria > Pseudomonadota > Alphaproteobacteria > Rhodobacterales > Rhodobacteraceae > Aliiroseovarius. Next base: position 43,381 of record NZ_JALPQG010000001.1, read on the forward strand.
CGCCCCCGCGACCACGACGGGTGGGTGCCTCGGTCATGGTAATCCTCCAAAATGTCCTGTTGATTTGTGAATATCCTGCGGTCCCCGCTAAATCCGCTCGCAAGCGTCCTTCATGGGGCAAAAGCGACATCCTGCCGGTAAAGCCAGAAAAAAACGTCCGCCAGATGGCGTTGATGCGCGCGCGGGACTTGCTTTGCCCGGGCCCCTGCCCTAATCCGACGACATGACAGATCAAAGCCACGACCGCCTTCTTATCATCGACTTCGGCAGCCAGGTGACGCAACTTATCGCGCGCCGCCTGCGCGAGCTGAACGTCTATTGCGAAATTCACCCCTACCAGAAGGTCACGATGGGTTTCGTGCGCGAAATGGCCCCGAAAGCGGTGATTTTGTCTGGCGGCCCTGACAGCGTCACCCGTGAGGGCAGTCCGCGCGCGCCACAAGAGATTTTCGACTATGGTGTGCCCATTCTGGGCATCTGCTATGGTCAGCAGACCATGATGACCCAGTTGGGCGGCAAAGTGGAAAGCGGCCACGGCACGGCAGAGTTCGGCCGCGCCTATGTGACCCCCAGCGCCAAGCTCGACTTGTTGGACGGCTGGTTTGACCACGGCGTTGAACAGGTCTGGATGAGCCACGGCGACCATGTCTCTGAAATCGCTCCGGGTTTTGAGGTCTATGGAACCTCGCCCAACGCCCCCTTCGCGATCACCGCCGATGCCAGCCGTCATTTCTATGCCGTGCAGTTCCACCCGGAAGTGCACCACACCCCCAAAGGGGCGAAACTTTACGAGAATTTCGTGAAGCTGGCCGGGTTCAAAGGCGACTGGACCATGGACGCCTATCGCGACGAGGCGATCCGCGTCATTCGTGAACAGGTTGGCGAAAAGAAAGTGATCTGTGGCCTGTCCGGCGGCGTGGACAGCTCAGTGGCCGCTGTGCTCATCCACGAAGCCATTGGCGATCAGTTGACCTGCGTTTTTGTCGACCACGGATTGCTGCGTAAAGGTGAAGCCGAAGAGGTCGTGACCATGTTCCGCGACCATTACAACATGCAACTGATCCATGCAGATGAGCAGGAGCTGTTTCTGGGCGAGTTGGACGGGCAAAGCGACCCCGAAACCAAGCGCAAGATCATTGGTCGCCTGTTCATCGACGTGTTCCAGAAACATGCCGACCAGATCGAGGGCGCAGAGTTTTTGGCCCAAGGCACGCTGTATCCGGACGTCATCGAAAGTGTCAGCTTTTCTGGCGGCCCGTCGGTGACAATCAAGTCGCATCACAATGTGGGTGGCCTGCCCGAGAAGATGGGCCTGAAGCTGGTCGAGCCGCTGCGCGAGTTGTTCAAAGACGAAGTGCGCGCCTTGGGTCGCGAACTCGGCCTACCGCAAAGCTTCATCGGTCGCCACCCCTTCCCCGGCCCCGGTCTTGCCATCCGCTGCCCCGGAGAGATCACCCGCGCCAAGCTCGACATTCTGCGCGAAGCGGACGCTGTCTATATCGACCAAATCCGCAAACACGGATTGTATGACGAGATCTGGCAGGCCTTTGTCGCGATCCTGCCCGTCCGCACCGTGGGTGTGATGGGCGATGGGCGCACCTATGACTATGCCTGTGCGCTGCGTGCCGTGACCTCGGTGGACGGTATGACAGCCGATTACTATCCGTTCAGCCACGAATTTCTTGGTGAAACCGCGACCCGGATCATCAACGAGGTCAAGGGCATCAACCGCGTCACCTATGACGTGACCTCGAAGCCACCCGGCACGATCGAGTGGGAATGACACAACTACTAAAATACGCCGCCGTAAGGGCGGCGTATATATTTCATGACGGTGTCACCCGCGCGCGACTGACATCACAGTAATTCCCCTCGCTTTCAATCCAGAGACTTGCTAGCCGTGAGAAATGTCGCAACCGCCTCGCATCATACTCTCCGGACATAAGGCCTGCATGAAATCAAGCCCTTGGGCCAGGATCACTGCGGGCATCCCACGTCGTTACAAGATCGAAGAGGTTGCGTCGTGACAGCGACCCTGCGGGCCGCGCTCTGGATGACCGGGGCGATAACGTCGTTCACGGCGATGGCCGTCGCGGGGCGCGCGGTCAGTCACCAACTGGATACGTTCGAACTGATGCTCTACCGTTCCTGCGTTGGGTTTGTGATTATCCTGTCGATTGTTATGATCAACGGACGACAATGCGAACTGAGGACCGCAAACGCCCCCCTGCATCTGCTGCGCAACCTTGCGCATTTCGCCGGACAGAACCTTTGGTTCTTCGCTCTGACGGCGATCCCGTTGGCACAAGTCTTTGCGTTGGAATTCACCTCGCCCCTGTGGGTCGCTGCTCTGGCGCCATTGGTGCTGGGCGAACGCCTGACCGCGACACGCGCCATCAGCGCCATGGTCGGTTTCGTCGGCATTCTGATCATCGCGCAGCCGGGGTCCGGGCTGGGCCTGTCAAACGGCATCGTCGCAGCCGCGCTGTCAGCGATCTGTTTTGCGTTCACCGCGATGTTCACCCGCAGGCTGACCCGGACCGAGACCACACTGGCGATCCTGATGTGGCTGACCGCGACACAGCTTGTGTTCGGGCTGATCACCGCAGGTTTCGACGGGAATATCACCCTGCCGACGTGGGCCACGGCCCCCTGGCTCGTGCTGATTGGATGTGCCGGACTTCTGGCGCATACCTGCTTGACCATCGCACTGTCGATCGCCCCGGCATCCGTGGTTATTCCGATCGACTTCACCCGCTTGCCGCTGATCGCGCTGATCGGGGCGGTGTTTTACGGCGAGCCGGTCGGCTGGGCTTTGGTTCTTGGCGGCGGTCTGATCGTTCTGGCGAACCTCGTCAACATCCGCGCCGAGTCGACCGTAAAACCGGCGCTCGGTAATTAATGCAAACTATACTAAAGTGTTTTGTTGCGATCATTTCTACCAGAAAGCGTGTCCTTTCCACATCGTTTAACGGGTTATAAACAACGCAGTGATATCTGACCCAAGGTAACGATTGACCAATATCAAGTGCGACAAATAGCTTGTTCCTAATGTAACTATGCATATTGGACAGTTAGTGGTTCACGGGAGGAACGATGAACAACCTTAAACTTACAACAGCTGCGCTTTTCACTGCCGCGGCAACCACCGCACAGGCGGGGATTGATCGCTCGGGTCAAAACATCGGCATCCTTTTCGAAGAGGGCAACTATGTCGAATTGAGTTTTGCAAATGTGAGCCCGGATATTGCAGGAACCAACCCGTTTGTTGGTTCGATTTCGCAATCCGCCGTAGACTATAACTCTTTCGGCTTCGGGTTTAAAAAACAGATCAATGACCAGTGGAGCTTTGCACTGATCTATGATCAGCCCTATGGCGCGAACATCAGCTACGAAAACACGCCGATTCAGATTCCATTTCCACCGGGATCTGCTAATCCGGCGATGGCTGAAGTGAAAAGCCACGCCCTGTCGGGTATCGTTCGTTATGAGATGGGCAATGGTTTTAGTGTCCACGGTGGTCTGCGTGCCCAGAAACTCTCGGGCGCCATTCTGTCGGGGGATGGGCAACTGGAAGCGTCCAGCGAGTATGATCTAGGTGGTCTGGTTGGTGTGGCATACGAACGCCCCGACATCGCAATGCGCGTGGCGTTGACCTATTTCACTGCGATCGAGCATGATCTTACCGGTACGCATAACCTTTTGCCGGCCACAGGAAATGTCGAGATGCCGGCTGCCTTCAACTTGGATTTCCAGACGGGTATCGCGGCAAACACGTTGCTCTTCGGGTCCGTTCGCTATGCGAAATGGGACGGAATCACTTTGAGCTCAAACAGCGATGTTTTCGGCCCGGTGGATTGGGTGGATTTCGTTGAAGACATCACCACCTACAAGCTGGGCTTGGGTCGCAAGTTGAATGATAACTGGTCCATTGCAGGCACCGTTTCCTATACTAGTGGCTCGGATGTAGGTACCACTCTGCTGGCTCCTGCGGGCGCAACCACAAGCATTGGTCTTGGCGCCACATACACCCAAGACAACATGAAAATTCAGGCAGGTGTTCAATACTCAATGATTGACGAGAAAACCGTCACCACGGGTATTGGGCCAACCACCTTTAGCGATGGCAATGCACTTGCCTTCGGTATGAAGGTTGGTTTCAGCTTCTAATCCGGCTTGCAACATGATGATAAAAACGCCCCGCAATTTGCGGGGCGTTTTCGTTCGTGCGCGAAGCATTTGACCCGCCCGCCCCTGCCCCTTACGAAGGTGCAAAACGATGGGTAACCAGATGCTGTATAAAAACGCACAGGAATGGCTGAACGCCCCGCATAAACGGGTGCTTTTCTTTGGCATGTCGGGGCTGGGGAAAACCTATCTGTCAACAATGCTGCGCGATCAAGGTGATTGGTTCCACTACTCGATCGATTACCGGATCGGCACGCGTTATATGGGCGAACATATCGCGGATAATTTCAAAGCCGAGGCGATGAAAGTGCCGTTCCTGCGCGACCTTTTGCTATCAGATTCGATCCGAATTACGTCCAAGATCAGCTTTGACAACCTGACCCCTGTCGCCACCTATCTTGGCAAACCCGGCGACCCGGCCAAAGGCGGCGTGGCAATCGACGAATACCGCAGGCGGCAGGACCAGTTCAAAACCGCCGAGATGTCGGCCCTTTTGGACACCGGGCACTTCATCGAACGTGCCGGGCGCATCTATGGCTATCCCCACTTCATCTGCGACACTGGCGGCTCCATCTGTGAATGGATAGATCCGGCACTAGGCGAAAATGATCCCTTGATCGCTGAACTTGGCCAACAGTGTCTTCTCGTCTGGCTCAAAGGGGATGATGCGCATACCCAAAGGTTGGTTGAACGCTTTGACCGCGCGCCCAAGCCGATGGCCTATCAACCAGAGTTTCTGGTGCGCGCTTGGGATGAATACCTGTTGAAATTCAAACTGCAAGAGGGTGATGTTGATCCAGATGACTTCATCCGCTGGACCTATGCGCAAGCGCTGGCGCATCGTCAGCCGCTCTATGAACATATGGCGCGTTATGGCGTGTCGCTTTGCGCACACGAGGTCGCGTCGATCAAAAGCCCTGACGACTTTGACACGATGATCGCCGCGGCCATTGACGCCACCTGATCCGACCCCATCTACGTTCCTTCCTCTGACATCCAAGGACATCTGACATGCCTATCAAGATCCCTTCATCCCTGCCCGCCGCTGACGTGCTGACGGAAGAAGGCGTGATGGTCATGTCCGAGGATCAGGCGTCCAAACAGGACATCCGTCCGATGCGGATCGCCCTTTTGAACCTGATGCCAAAAAAGATCGAGACGGAAACCCAGTTTGCACGCCTGATCGGGGCGCATCCGCTCCAGATTGAGCTTACGCTGATCCGTCCGTCCGAACACACCTCAAAAACCACCAGCCAGGCCCATATCGGCGAATTCTATCAACCGTGGGAGGAGGTCCGCGATCAGAAATTTGACGGGCTGATCATAACAGGCGCCCCGATCGAACACCTACCGTTTGAAGACGTCACATATTGGGATGAGATCAGCCAGGTCTTTGACTGGACCCAGACCAATGTTCATTCAACCTTTGGCGTTTGCTGGGGGGGTATGGCGATGATTTATCACTTCCATAAGGTGAAGAAGCACATTCTGGATGCGAAAGCCTTTGGCTGCTTCCCGCAGAAAAACCTGGACCCCGCGTCTCCGTATTTGCGCGGGTTTTCGGATAGTTGCGTCGTTCCGGTCAGCCGCTGGACCGAGATGCGGCAAGATGAAATTGACGCTGCCCAAGGGTTGACCACCCTTCTGGGATCGGACGAGGTCGGGCCGTGTTTGGTTGAGGATACCGCCCATCGCGCGCTCTATATCTTCAATCATTTCGAATATGATACCAGCACGCTGAAGGGCGAATATGACCGCGACGTCGCCAAGGGCGCGCCAATCAACGTGCCGATGAACTACTATCCCGGCAATGATCCCGCCAACCGGCCGGAAAACCGCTGGCGCAGCCACGCGCATCTGCTTTACGCCAACTGGATCAACGAGATGTATCTGACCACGCCCTTCGACATCGACAAGATCGGCGAAAGTCGTCAGGACCGTCGCAACTGAGTTGGGTCAGGTCGTGTCGCAATTGCCAACCGGCAGCGAACGCCCCATAATGGCGCGAAATCAGGAGTTTGCGTATGTCTTTGCCTTTCGATGGTGCGATTTCGAAATTTTATAAAGAGACTGCACCCGACGCGGTGCGAAAGGTGATCAAAAAGGCCAGCAAGAAGGATATTCTGTCGACCACCTATCCTTATGAAACGCCGATGGACAAAGACACTTATGAGGCCGAGATTGAAGCGCTACAGCTTGAGTTGGTGAAGCTTCAGGCCGATGTGAAGGCCACCGGAAAGCGGGTTGTCGTTGTGTTTGAAGGGCGTGATGCGGCGGGCAAAGGCGGCACGATCAAGCGCATTCGCGAGAACTTGAACCCGCGTGTGGCGCGCGTTGTGGCGCTGTCCAAACCGTCGGATCGTGAGGCGGGGGAATGGTATTTCCAACGCTATGTGCGTGAACTGCCGTCGGCCGGAGAAATCGTGCTGTTTGACCGCAGTTGGTACAACCGCGCCGTGGTCGAAAAGGTTTTCGGATTTTGCGAAGATCATCAACGCGAGGCGTTCTTTCGCCAGCTGCCGGAATTCGAGGATATTTTGGTAGATGAGGGCATCCATTTCGTGAAGCTTTGGCTGAATGTCGGGCGCGCAGAACAGTTGCGCCGCTTCCTGTCGCGCGAAAAAGCCCCCCTAAAGCAGTGGAAGCTCAGCTGGATCGACGTCGAGGGGTTGCAACGATGGGACGCCTATTCCGACGCGATCACCGAGACCTTCGAGCGTAGCCATCGTAAACGCGCGCCATGGACTGTTGTGCGGTCTGATGACAAGAAACGCGCCCGTCTGGCCGCTATTCGCGCCGTCCTGCAAGGGATTGATTACGCTGGTAAAGATGGAAATATTGCGCATGCGCCAGACAGCAAAATTTGCGGAGGCCCCGATATCTGGGATGGCTAAACGCGGCTATCATCATGGCAACCTGCGTCAGGCGCTGGTCGATGCGGCCCTTGAGCTGATCGAGGCGAAAGGGCCCACCGGCTTCACCTTGTCCGAGGCAGCAAAACAGGCCGGTGTCACGCCCGCCGCGGTTTATCGCCATTTTGCAGGCCGCGAAGACCTGATCGCTGAGGCCGCGCGTCAGGGCTATGAGATTTTTGCGGATCTGATGGAATTTGCCTATGATAAAGGCCACCCATCCGCCTTGGCGAGTTTTGAGGCAACAGGCCGCGCTTATCTAGCTTTTGCCCGGAAATATCCCGGCCACTACATTTCGATGTTCGAAAGCGGGATTTCGATCAACCATTCGCCAGACCTTGCCCGCGTGGCTGGGCGCGCCATGGGCGTGCTGGAAAAAGCGGCCGAGAAACTGGCTGAAAACATCCCGCAAGACAAACGCCCCCCCTCGCGGATGGTCAGCGCACATGTCTGGGCGATGAGCCACGGTGTGGTAGAGCTGTTTGGTCGTGGCAGTCCGGGCCAGAAAAGCCCGTTTCCGCCCGAAGAACTGTTGGAAAGCGGGATCGGGATTTATTTGCGCGGGCTTGGGTTGATCAAGCCCGACGGGTGAATCGCCCTTGGGTCAGGCGCGGATGAACCTCGCGCATGCTGGACTTAGACCAGCAGTCGGTGGCAAAGCTCCAACCCCTCGATCAGCCGATCGACCTCGTCTTTGGTGTTATAAAGACCGAACGATGCGCGGGCGGTGGCAGAGACTCCCAGATGCTCCATCAACGGTTTGGCGCAATGATGCCCGGCCCTGACAGCAATCCCTTTTTTATCAAGGATGGTCGAGATGTCATGGGCATGGGCCGCACCTTCCATGGTGAATGAGAAGATCGCGGCTTTACCGGGTGCATGGCCCTGCACATTGACCCAATTCAGGCCCGCAAGACGTTCTGACGCGTAGGCCGCAAGCGATGCTTCATGGGCGGCGACATTCCCCATCCCCAAATCCATCAGATATTCAAGCGCGGCGCCAAACCCAATGGTTTGCACGATGCCCGGCGTCCCGGCTTCGAACTTCAAAGGGGGGGAAGCGTAGGTCACATTGTCTTTTGATACCTCGTTGATCATATCGCCGCCGCCGAAGAACGGCTGCATTTCCGCTTGCCGTTCGCTGCGGATATAGATCGCGCCGGACCCTGACGGACCATAAAGCTTGTGGCCCGTGATCGCATAGAAATCGCACCCGATATCTTGCACATCAACCGGCAAATGCACCGCGCCTTGCGAGCCATCCACCAGTACAGGCACGCCCTTGACCTTAGCCCCCGCGCAGATCGTCTTTACGTCCACCACGGTGCCAAACACGTTGGAACACTGGGTAACGGCGATCAGTTTCGTGCGATCGGTGATCGCGTCGAGCACTTTTTGGGCATCCAGTGATCCGTCCACTTCGGGATCGACCCATTTCAAGACCACCCCTTGCCGTTCGCGCAGGAAATGCCACGGCACGATATTGGCGTGATGCTCCATCGTGGACAGAATGATCTCATCGCCCGCAGTCAGGCGCGGCGCGGCCCAAGCGTACGAGACGAGGTTGATCCCTTCGGTCGTGCCCGAGTTAAAGATGATCTCGTTTTCCGACCCGGCATTCAAGAACCGCGCCACGGTGGCGCGCACGGCCTCGTATTTCTCGGTCGAAAGGTTCGACAGAAAATGCAGGCCACGGTGGACGTTGGAATACTCCTCGCCATAAGCGCGGGTGACGGCGTCGATCATCACCTGCGGCTTTTGTGCCGACGCCCCATTGTCGAGATAGATCAAAGGTTGACCGTTCACCTGACGCGACAGGATCGGAAAGTCCGCACGGACCTTGTTGATGTCAAACATGACGCGAACTCCGATCAGTTGGGTGTGGTCATTGGCACGGGTTCAACACCCAGCAAGACCAGCACGAAAGACAGCGCGAAAACAGCGATAATCATGAAGCCAAGGATCGACGTGAACACCAGCCCGGTCGACTGAAAGCCGTGGCTTTCGCAGGTAAAATGGCTGAGCACCCAAAAAAATAAAAACACCGAGGCAACCATCATGATCGCCGCAAGACCCGGGGCAAAGAAAGTCAGGATCAGTGTGACCGCCTGCAATACGAGAAAGATCAGCTCCATCCAGACGACGGTGATGATCGCATCAGACAATCCACCCTGCCCGCCAAACATTCGCCCAATCAGATAGATCGCCCAAGCGAGGCCAAACATAAACCCGGCTTCGATCATCCCCAGCAGGACGGGGCTGGACAGAAGGGTGCCCATTTGCTCGGGGTCCATTGGGAACATCATGCCAGCAATCACGCCAAGGGCCGCGTTCAAGACCACGACCAGCATCAGGGCTGTCCACAGGGTTTCGCGTGACACGTTTAGGTCGAATAGGTCGCGCGCAACCTTGCGCGGTTCTGGCACCGTTTGCAGCGCCATTCCGAAAAGATAGCCGGGGTCAAACCGCATGGATCATCCTTCCACCTGACGTTCCGCTTCACGCAGGTTGATGGACCAGAACAACAAGAAAGCCAACAGCGCAAGCGCGCCGGTTACCGTCATTTGCACGCCTTCGCCGATGAAGCCTGCAACCATGCCCCACAACAACCAAAGCGGCGTCGCGCAAAGAAGCGCCCAGAACAGCGCAAAACGCGCGCGAAACGCCGTTCCCCGCCCGCCAACCAGACGCATCACAAAATGGCTGAGCGTCCCGATCAGATAGAACGCAAGCGGCATGATGAAAATCCATGCCAACATGGTCGCGCCCATCAGCATGTTCAAATCTTCGCCGGTTTCGTGCGCAACGCGGGCCAGACGCGGCAGTTGCGCGGCGAATACCAGAAGGCAGCCGCCCATTAGCACCGCCAGCGCCTTGTCTTCACGGGTGCCCATGCTCAGACGTCGCTGAAACACCGCGCGTGGCGCGCGGTAGCTTCGAATGACATCGTCGATCACAGACATTTCGCAGGCCCCTGTTTAGCCACGATGGCGGGCAAGCCACGCATCCAGACGGTCAGTGATCTCGGCGCTGATGGCGTCATCTTCGATCTCTTCTATCGCGTCGGCAAGGAAAGCCAGCACCAGAAGATCGGTGGCGATATGAGCCGGGATGCCGCGCGAGCGCAGATAGAACATCGCCTCTTCATCAATCGCGCCCGAGGTCGATCCGTGCGAGCAGATCACATCATCCGCATAGATCTCTAGTTCAGGTTTCGCTTGGAAACTTGCGTCATCATCCAACAACAGAGATTGCGATTTTTGATAGCCGTCCGTTTTCTGGGCCTTCTGTTTCACAAGAATTTTGCCCTGAAACACGCCTTTCGCGCCGTTCTTCAGCACCTTTTTAAACACCTGACGGCTTTCGCAGGCCACTGCGTCATGGGTTATGAAAACCGTGTCGTCGTGATGGAATTCCCCATCCGCTCCGTCGCCCAAAGCAGCACCGGCCGCATGGGCAATGGCATCGTCGCCCAAAAACTCGATGACACATTCGTTGCGGGTCAGTTTGCCGTTCACCGTCATGGTGAAGCTTTTGAACACCGATTGTGCGCCCAAACGGGCAAACATGTGAGTGATCGCTTGGCGTTGATGATCGCGACCCTGCGCGCGAACATGGTGGAATTCGCCGCCATCAGCCACGTCAACCTCAACAACCTTTGAGAAGCGCGCAGCCGCGGCCCCGTTTTCCAGAAGGGTCAGCTTCGCGCCCGCTTCCACCCGGATCACGTGGTGCAGCACAGCGTCTGAATTTGCATCGTCATGGCGATAGAACACGCTGACCGGGCGGCTTATGCGCCCCGTCGCGCGGATCACCACGCCATCTGTCGCCATCGCCGTGTTGTGGGCGGCCAGCGGGCGGACCACGGGCGACTGCCCGCGTGTTTCAAGCACCCCATAAAGGTCTTTGGCCCAGTGGATATCCTTGGCGGCTGCATCTGACAAACGCTCAATCTCAAGCCCCTCGCCGGACAGATCATCCGACGCCTCGGCATCAAAAACGCCGTCGACGAAGACAATCTTCAAGCGGTCAACCTGATGGAAAACCGGCGGTTCGCCATCATAGTCGAAAACCTCAGCTGATGCAGGCGTGGCCGTGATCAGGCTGTCGGGACGTGTCCATTTCCAATACTCGTCACGGCGCGTGGGCAAACCCATCTCGGCCAGCCGGTGGGCGGCATCTGCGCGCGCGTCGTGCGCCCACGCACCTGACACTGGTCGCGCATCGGCGCTGATAAGCGTTGGCGCTGGTTTGGCGGCGGTGTTCATGCGTCAATCTCCATCTCGGCAAGGATGCCCGCATAGCCGTTGTTTTCAACCTCTAGCGCCAGTTCGGGTCCGCCAGATTTCACGATCCGGCCATCGGCCATGATGTGCACCACGTCGGGTTTAATATGGTCCAGAAGGCGTTGATAATGCGTGATAACTAGGAACGAACGTCCAGTATCTCTCAGCGCATTCACGCCTTCGGACACCAGCTTCATCGCGTCCACGTCCAGACCAGAATCGGTTTCGTCCAGAATGCACATCTTGGGTTCCAGCATCGCCATTTGCAGGATCTCGTTGCGCTTCTTTTCGCCGCCCGAAAAACCGACATTGACGGGGCGTTTCAGCATGTCGGCGTCGATTTTCAGCTCTTTGGCCTTGGCGCGGATGAACTTCAGGAAATCCGCTGCAGACATTTCGTCCTCGCCGCGTGCCTTACGCTGTGCGTTCACCGCGGTGCGCAGGAAGGTCATGTTGCCAACACCGGGAATTTCGACCGGGTATTGAAACGCCAAAAACAGACCGGCGGCGGCGCGCTCTTCCGGGTCCATGTCCAGAAGGTCATTGCCTTCAAGCGTCGCGCTGCCTTCTGTCACCTCGTAGCCGTCACGGCCCGACAACACGTAAGACAGCGTTGACTTGCCCGAGCCATTGGGCCCCATGATTGCGTGCACTGACCCAGCGGGCACCTCAAGGTCGACCCCTTTCAGGATACGCTTGTCTTCTTCTTCAAGTTTGACGTGCAGGTTATTGATTTTCAGCATTTTTATATCCTTACGAAACAGTGACAGCCGTGCCCGAGGCCGACACCATCAGCATATTGTTGATCACTTCATAGTCGAGGTCCACGCCCACGACCGCATTGGCGCCCATTGACGCCGCTTGTTCTTCCATTTCGGCCAGCGCTGTGCGTCGCGCCTTGCCCAGTTCTTCTTCATACGCGCCCGAGCGCCCGCCCACGATGTCACGCACCTGTGCAAAGATGTCGCGAAAGATGTTCGCGCCCAAAATGGCCTCGCCCGTGACGATGCCGTGATATTTCACAATGGGATGGCCTTCGACCGAGGGGGTTGTTGTGACAATCATTCGAAGTGCTCCAATTCAACCTGCCGCATCACCGCCACCGATCAAGAACAGCGAGCGCACCGCGCGCCGTGAGCCAGCCAAGGAAAATACCCCCGCCGACCCAATACATCGGGTTCAGTTGGTCCAATTTGTGCAGGTTTACATAGATGATCCCCGCTAAACCGCCGATCGCCGGAAACACGTATGGAATGACGGTCTCGAAACCCTCAAGGATCGCTCTCATCTTGCTTTGCTGTTCCATCGACTTTCCTCTGACTGACGCACCGACCGGGAGTTTCTATCCCACCGATCCTTCCAGCGAAATCGCCACGAGCTGTTGCGCTTCCATGGCAAATTCCATCGGCAGCGCCTGCAGAACTTCCTTGGCAAACCCATTGACGATCAGGGCCACGGCCTCTTCTTCGTCCATGCCACGCTGGCGGCAATAGAACATCTGTTCTTCGTCCACCTTGGATGTGGTCGCTTCGTGCTCAACGCGTGACGAATTATTCTTCACCTCAATGTAAGGCACCGTATGCGCCCCGCATTTGTTGCCGATCAGAAGGCTGTCACATTGCGTATAGTTGCGCGAGTTCTTGGCCTTCGGGTGCATCGACACAAGCCCGCGATAGGTATTCTGCGCAAACCCCGCCGAAATACCCTTGGACACGATCCGCGATTTCGTATCGCGCCCCAGATGGATCATCTTGGTGCCGGTATCGGCCTGCTGATGGTTGTTGGTGATGGCGATCGAATAGAACTCGCCCTGGCTTTCGTTGCCGCGCAGGATGCAGGACGGGTATTTCCACGTCACAGCCGAGCCTGTTTCGACTTGTGTCCACATCACTTTTGACCGGTCACCCCGGCAATCGGCGCGTTTGGTCACGAAGTTATAGATGCCACCCTTGCCGTTTTCATCACCGGGATACCAGTTCTGAACCGTCGAGTATTTCACCTCGGCGTCTTCTTCGATGATGATTTCGACCACGGCCGCGTGCAGTTGTGCAACGTCGCGCTTGGGGGCCGTGCAGCCCTCAAGATAGCTGACGTAAGAGCCTTTGTCGGCGATGATCAGCGTGCGCTCGAACTGGCCGGTATTTTCCGCGTTGATGCGGAAATATGTGGACAGCTCCATCGGGCAGCGTGTGTTGGGCGGGATATAGACGAACGACCCGTCCGAGAAGACGGCCGAGTTCAGCGTCGCATAATAGTTGTCCGACACCGGCACGACCGAGCCGAGATATTTCTTCACCAGTTCGGGATGATCACGGATCGCTTCCGAGATCGAACAGAAGATGACCCCGGCTTTTTTCAGCTCTGCCTGAAACGTGGTGCCGACAGAGACAGAGTCAAACACTGCATCCACAGCAACCTTACGGCCTTCAGCGGGGATATTCTCGGCCCCTTCGACGCCAGCCAGGATCATCTGTTCCTTCAGGGGGATGCCAAGTTTTTCGTATGTTGCCAGCAGCTTAGGGTCAACATCGTCAAGCGACTTCGGCTTTTCCTCCATCGACTTCGGACGGGCATAGTAATATTGGTCCTGAAAATCTATTTCGGGATAATCCAGCAGGGCCCACTCCGGCTCGACCAGCTTTTCCCAGCGGGCGAAGGCGTCAAGACGCCATTCGGTCATCCATTCTGGTTCTTCGTTTTTGGAAGAGATCAGGCGCACGATATCGCGGTTCAAGCCCTTGGGGGCGTATTCCATCTCGATATCGGTTTCCCAGCCGTACTTATATTGTCCGGCCAGCGATTTCACCGCTTCGACGGTTTCCTCTTCAACGCCCTCTTTGACGATCAGTTCATCTACACCGGCCATGTCATCCTTTCACCGACCGCACGCACCTTATCGGCCACGCGCTCGGAACTTTTCATATTCACGGCTCCAGGCATGTGCGAATGCCAGAACCTCTTTCTCACTCGTATCGCGGCCAAGCGAGACGCGCAAAGCGCATCCCGCCTGTCCCCGATCAAATCCCATCGCCTCGAGTGCGGCGCTGGTTTTTACCTTCCCGGATGAACAGGCCGATCCTGCGGAAACCGCAAATCCGGCCAGGTCCATCACCATCACCTGCGTCTCGCCCTTCCAGCCCGGAGTGACGAAGCAAGAGGTGTTGGGAAGCCTGTTCGCGTCTTTCCCGACAAAAATAGTCTTATTTGAAGATTCCGCAATGGTATTTTCTAGAATCTTTCTAAGTTTCTTGATGCGCGCGCCTATTCCGTCTTCCAAATCCGCTTGTGCTGCACGGGCCGCGGCGGCAAAACCTGCAATGCCCACGACATTCTCGGTGCCAGATCGCCGCCCCATCTCTTGCCCACCGCCTTTGATGCGCGCTTCAATCTCGGTGCCGCGTTTGACGACAAGTGCGCCGATGCCCTTTGGGCCGCCAAGCTTGTGGGCCGATACGATGGCCATCTGTGCGCCACACCAATTGAACGCAAACGGGATTTTTCCAAAACCCTGCGTGGCATCCGTCAGCATCAAGCCTTCGGGCAGCGTCTGGATCACGCCGGTTTCAGAGTTTGCCAATTGGAGTGCGCACGTGGCGGGATCGTCGACCGTCACTGTCCCGTTTCCATCCACAGCCAACCGTTCGTCACACCAAGAGCGGACCGCATCATGTTCAATGCCCGCACAAGACGCGCCTTTTCCGGCCAGCGCCAGCGCCGCCGCTTCTGTCGCGGACGATGTAAAGATAATGTCGGCCCCTTCGGCCCCTAATGCGGCGGCAATGTCCTTGCGCGCGCGCTCGATCAACCCTTTGGCCGTACGCCCTTCTGCATGAACCGAGGATGGGTTTCCGACCACATCCATTGCGCCAACCATCGCGGCGCGCGCCTCAGCGCGCAGCGGCGTCGTGGCATTCCAGTCAAGATAGGTCCGGCTCACCGACGCGCCCCATTCATTCGTCATCCACCACCGAAAACAATGTCGGCACGGCAGGGCATGGGGTCAGTTCGTTCTTCACTACATCTGACAAGCGGGTCTGGTGTAGAAATACATAGACATGCGCTGACAGGCCTTCCCACAGCCGATTTGTCAGTGACTGGGCCTTTGAGCCGGACATGCCACCCGACGCCCCTGCCCCTTTGTGCATCGCCGATACCGTCTCATCCACAGCGGTCAGGATTTCTGACACACGAATGTCCGAGGCCGCGCGCGCAAGCCTATATCCGCCGCCAGGGCCGCGCACGCTGTCCACAAGCCCGGCACGGCGCAGCTTTACGAACAACTGCTCAAGATAGGGCAGCGAAATGTCCTGCCGCTTGGCAAGGTCGGTCAGCGATAACAGTGCGTCGCTGTCCTGCAGCGCAAGATCGGCCAGCGCCACCATTGCATAGCGCCCCTTTGTCGACAGCTTCATGGCGTAACCTCCCCGTAAAAACATTGACCTTTTGGACTATGCCCACTAGGTCACATAGGACTGGCAAAGGCAGGCCCACGGCCCGCCAATTCGCCACCCCCGTATTATGGTGCGGGTCCGGACGCGTCAAGAAAGCTGGCAGTTGCCGCACGACGCAGGATCTGACGAAAAAAAGAGGCCAAGACCGAATGCCCGAAGTGATTTTTCCCGGCCCCGAAGGCCGGCTTGAAGGCCGATACCACGCTCAAAAGGAAAAAGACGCCCCCATCGCCATCATTCTTCATCCGCACCCGCAATTTGGCGGCACGATGAACAATAAGGTCGTCTATAACCTGCATTACGCGTTCCACAACATGGGCTTTAACGTGTTGCGGTTCAATTTCCGTGGCGTGGGTCGCAGTCAGGGCGAATATGATCAGGGCGTCGGCGAATTGTCTGATGCGGCTTCGGCGCTGGATTATCTGCAATCCATGAACCAGAACGCCAAGCATTGCTGGGTCGCTGGGTTCTCGTTCGGTGCATGGATCGGGATGCAACTTCTGATGCGTCGCCCGGAAATCACCGGCTTTATATCGGTCAGCCCGCCCGCCAACATGTATGATTTCAGCTTTCTGGCACCCTGCCCCAGTTCCGGACTGATCATCAACGGCACCGCCGACCGTGTGGCCCCGCCTGCCGACACGCACGCGTTGGTCAATAAGCTGCACGAGCAAAAGGGCATCACTATCACCCATACCGAGGTAGAACGCTCGGGCCACTTCTTTGAAGATGACCATATGGACACGATGATCACGCATGTGGACGAATACGTCCGCCGCCGCCTGACCGAAACGACCCGTTAAGCGAGGCACAGATGGATCTTCTTGAACAAGTCTCGGACGGATTGGCCAAAGAAGTGCTGAAAGCCGTCGATGCGACTGGCAACGAATATCTGGTGGACGAGATCAAGAAGACCATCGGCGCTTCCTCAACCACATTGGAAGAGGCTTTCATGACCGCCGTGCGCATCCGCCGCGCCGAGGCGCGCGGGCGCGAGATGTTGATACAGCTTTTGAAGAAACACGTGGAAGCTGAGCGGTCTGAACAGCCTGAATAGTCCCAAGGTACAACAGCCCTAATCATTGCCCTTGTCGGTGCGCGTATCGTCCCAGAGCATTGGTTCCCACAGCTCAACCTTGTTGCCTTCCGGGTCCATGATCCACGCAAAATCACCGTTTTCGTGACGCTCTGGCCCAGCAACGATCGCCACGCCCGCTGTCTTCAGTTGTTCCAGCAGCCCGGCCAGATCATCGACACGGTAGTTTATCATGAAGCTCGACGTGCTGGGGGCAAACCAATCGCTGGTACTGTCGGCGGTGCTCCAGACAGTCAAACCTTTGTCATCCGCATGGTCATCCTGCCAGTTCAGGACCGCCCCACCGAAATCTTCAAGCGCGATGCCCAGATGGGTTTGATACCACGCGGCCAACGCGGCGCCGTCACCTGTGGATTTGATGAACACGCCGCCGATTCCGGTTACTTTTGCCATCGCTTGCCCTCCTCGCGCAGGTTAAGCCGCACACGGAAACCCGAATGGCGGCCTTTCGATGTTACACGACAGGTGCTTGCGCGTAAAACCGGGTGGTTTACAGGCGATAAATCTCGGAAAATTTGGCCTCTAGATAAGACAAGAGCGGTTCGACCGACACTTGTTTACCCGTTGCAGTCTCGATCACCTCTTGCGGAGCAAACAGCGCGCCGTGTTGTTGCACTTTCTCTTTCAACCACGCGGTCGCATAGGTCGCATTGCCTCGTGCAAGATTGGCGTCAAGGTCGGGCAGATCAGCCCGGAGCGCGTCATGCAGACAGCCCGCATAGACATTGCCAAGGCTATAGGTCGGGAAGTAGCCAAACAGGCCCACTGCCCAATGCACATCCTGCAAAACACCGTTTGAGGATCGATCAATCCTATACCCGAAATCGGCTTCAAACAGGGCATTCCAGGCTTCTTCCAAGTCGGCCACGTCCAGTTGACCGGAGATCAAACGACGTTCCAGATCGAAGCGCAGCATGACATGCAGGTTATACTGCACCTCGTCGGCCTCGGTGCGGATATAGCCCTTTTCCAGCCGGTTTACGGTGCCATAAAACGCATCAGCGTCACCGGCACAGCCGTGGTCGAATTTGTTTTCCATCTGGCGATACAGCCAATCCGTAAATGCGCGTGAACGGCCAAGCTGGTTTTCATAAATACGCGACTGGCTTTCATGCACTCCCATCGAGGCGCCGCGGCCAATGGGCGTCAGCAGATAACTCCGGTCTACGTTCTGCTCATAACAAGCATGCCCGACCTCGTGGATGGTGGAATAAAAGCAGTTGAATGGGTCTTGTTCATTGGTGCGCGTAGTGATGCGCACATCAAGGCCCGAACCTGAACTGAACGGATGCACCGCTTTGTCGATCCGGCCATAGGTCAAGTCATAGCCAAACTTATCGGTAAGCTTTTTGGATAGATTCATTTGCTTCTTGGCGGGATAGGTGCCGACGAGCTTTTCGGGTTGATGGGATGCGCCCAGGGTGGCGTCGCGCAAGCTTACCAACCGGGGCCGCATGGCATCAAACATCGTCTGAATATCTTGGCCGGATGCGCCCGGCTCGTAGTCGTCCAGCAGCGCATCATATAGGTCGCCATCCCCCGCAATAGCTGCGGCTTCTTCCCGACGCAGCGACACGATCTCTTTCAGCACCGGCCGGAACGCGGCAAAATCGTCTTTTGCGCGCGCATCTGCCCATTTGCCTTGCGCAACCGAGGTCGCGCGGGCAATCGCGCTGGACAGCTCGACCGGAACTTTCTGCGCGCGGGTTTGGGCGCGCTTGATTTCGCGAATTTGGGCGGCGGACACGTCATCAAGCTTACCCGCTTCAATTTCGTCCAGCCACGCACCGACTTTGGGATCAATCCGGCGGGCGTGCAGCATTTTTTCAATCGCTGCCAATTCCTCGGCCCGTTGTGGCCCTGCCCCCTCTGGCATCATGGTTTCCTGATCCCAGCCCAAGCGGCCTGCGATTTCGGTTAAAGCTTGGGTGTCGCGTTGGAACACCATCAGGTCTTCAAATGCTGTCATGTTTTAGGCCCTAACTTCGCACAGATTGTTCAGCGGGATAGCCCGCCAAGAAACGAGCGTTCAGGATCAAAACCCAAGCCATGATTGCACCCACCTGGTGTGTGATCGCCACATGAAGCGGCGAGGCTTGTAACACTGTGGTAATCCCCAGCACCAACTGACCCAACACCATCACGGTCGCAAACGTAAAGCCCGCGCGTATCATCTGGTTGCCTGATCGTCGTGACACGCGCCAAACAACCAAAGCATAGATAACCAACAGATAGCCCATCATACGGTGCATGAACTGCACAAGACCTGCATTTTCGAAGAAGTTGCGCCAGATGGGGGATAAGTCGAAGGCATCGGGCGGAAAGAACTGGCCCGCCATCCACGGCCAATCGACGAATGACCGGCCTGCATCGATCCCCGCAACCAACGCGCCCAACAGGATTTGCAGCAGCGCCAGATGCATCAGGCCCGTGCCCATGCCAAACAGTTTTGCTTCGCGGTTTCGGCGCGCAGCCATCAGGCTGGCCTCTTTGCGGCCCAGCATAAGGATATACCACGCAATCAGGCCCAGAATGACAAAAGCCAGCCCAAGGTGGACGGCCAAGCGGTACGAGGCCACATCGACGCGCTCGCCCGACAAGCCAGACGACACCATCCACCAGCCTATCGCACCCTGCACGCCACCAAGCGCGCCCAACATCAGCAGGCGACCAGTCCAGCCGTTGGGAATCTTTCGTGCTGCCAGAAACCCAAAGAACCCGACGGCCCAGACCAGTCCAATGAATCTGCCAAGCTGGCGATGCCCCCATTCCCACCAATAGATGGATTTGAACGCCGCAAGGTCCATGCCGCTGTTTTGTAGTTTGAATTCGGGGATTTGCTGGTATTTCGCGAACTCGGTCGCCCATTCGGTGTCATTCATTGGCGGCATCGCCCCGGTGAACGGCGCCCATTCGGTGATCGAAAGACCCGAATCCGTCAGCCGCGTCAGCCCGCCAACAACCACCATCGCGGCCACCAGCGCAAATAGAACCATCAGCCACAAGCGCACAGCACCGCGCGCCGCGCCGCCACCCGACCCACGTTCGATCACACCGGCTTTGGGGCCTTCCTGCGGGGCCGTGGTCTTGTCGCTGACTTCTTCAAAAATGCTGCGGGGTTTGGACATCTGGCTCTCCCATTCGCTTTCGCGCGATATTCCTTTACTTGGCGATGAATGCCAAGGGGGCAAGACCTAAGAAAAACCGAGAAATTCCGTCTGTTTCCGCGGTTAATCCGGTCCTTTCGGTTGCCCCTTCCGACAAGCCGATGATATAGTCGCCAGACCTAGATATTGTGTGAAACGCACCAAAACGGCGGACAACGTGACAGACACCCCAGAAGTACCGGAAAACGAAGGCGAAATGCCGCCTGAACGTCCCGTTTATGACGGCCCGCAAATCTCGATTGAGGAGGAGATGAAAACCTCCTATCTCGATTATGCGATGAGCGTGATCGTCAGCCGGGCGATCCCCGACCTTCGGGACGGGTTGAAACCGGTTCACCGGCGCATCCTTTACGCGATGTATGGCACCGGCAACACCCATGACAAACCTTACCGCAAGTCGGCACGTCCGGTGGGCGACACGATGGGTAAGTATCACCCGCACGGCGATTCAGCGATCTATGACGCGTTGGTACGGATGGCGCAGCCGTTTTCCATGTCTTTGCCGCTTCTGGACGGTCAGGGCAACTTTGGCTCGATGGACGGCGATAATGCGGCGGCCATGCGATATACCGAAGTGCGGATGGACAAACCTGCCGCCTCGCTGCTGGCGGACATCGAAAAAGACACGGTCGATTTTCAAGACAACTATGACGGCAAAGACCTTGAACCAACGGTCTTGCCTGCCCGCTATCCAAACATGCTGGTCAATGGCGCCGGTGGCATCGCCGTCGGCATGGCCACCAACATTCCGCCGCACAATCTGGGCGAAGTCGTGGATGCGACGCTTGCGTTGATCGAAAATTCCGACCTAAGCTCGGAAGATCTGATGGAATATGTCCCTGGCCCTGATTTCCCCACAGGTGGCATCATGCTAGGCCGGTCCGGCGCCCGAAAAGCGTATCTTGAAGGGCGTGGCAGCGTGATCATGCGCGCCAAGACGCGGTTCGAGGAGATCCGCAAGGACCGTTACGCAATCGTGCTGGACGAAATCCCCTATCAGGTGAACAAGGCCACGATGATCGAAAAGATCGCTGACCTTGTGCGTGAAAAGAAGATCGAAGGCATTTCGGCGGTTCAGGACGAAAGCGACCGGATCGGCGTGCGCGTTGTGGTCGAGCTGAAGCGCGACGCCACAGCCGAAGTGGTTTTGAATCAACTGTTCCGTTACACGCCGATGCAAACCTCGTTTGGCTGTAACATGTTGGCGCTGAACGGTGGTCGCCCCGAACAATTGACCTTGCGAGATTTTCTAAGCTATTTCATCACCTTCCGCGAGGAAGTTGTCACGCGCCGCACGGCCTTTGAACTGCGCAAAGCGCGTGAACGCAGCCATGTGCTGTGTGGTCTGGCTGTCGCTGTAACGAATGTCGACGAAGTGGTCGCGACCATCCGCGGCTCGGCTGACCCGGCAGATGCGCGCGCTAAGTTGATGGAGCGTCGCTGGCCCGCCCATGACATCGCGGAATACATTCAGCTGATCGACGATCCCACCCACAAGATGAACGAGGACGGGACCTATAACCTGTCTGAAACGCAGGCCCGCGCGATCCTTGAGCTGCGCTTGCAGCGCCTGACCGCCATGGGCGTGAAAGAGGTCACGGATGAACTTCAAGACCTCGCCGCAAAGATCAGAGATTACTTGGATATTTTACGTTCACGCGAGCGGATCATGTCTATCATTTCGGACGAATTGCGCGAGGTGAAAGAGGCTTTCGCCGTGCCGCGGCGCACCGAGATTGTCGACTGGTCCGGTGACATGGACGATGAAGACCTGATCGAACGCGAGGATATGGTTGTGACCATCACCGCAAGTGGCTGGGCCAAGCGCACACCGCTGGCTGACTTCCGCGCGCAGAAACGCGGTGGCAAAGGGCTGTCGGGGATGCAGACCAAGGACGAAGACGCGATCACTACTCTGTTCGTCGCAAACACCCATACGCAGCTTCTGTTCTTCACCGATGACGGCATGGCTTACAAGCTCAAGACCTGGCGCCTGCCCCAAGGTGGCCGAACCGCCAAGGGAAAACCGCTGGTGAATATCCTGCCCATCCCCACAGGCGTGTCGATTGCAGCCATCTTGCCTGTTGATCGGGACGAAGAAGACTGGGACGACCTGCAGATTATCTTTGCAACCTCGAAGGGCTCGGTGCGCCGCAACCGCCTGTCTGATTTCACCAATGTTATGCGCAACGGCAAGATCGCGATGAAGTTTGAAGGCGATGATGAAGGCACCCGCCTGATCAACGCGCGAATTTGCGATGAAAACGATGACGTGATGCTGGTGACGACTTCGGGCCGTGCGATCCGCTTCCCGGTGACAGATGTGCGGGTCTTTAACTCGCGGTCTTCGACGGGTGTGCGGGGCATCAGACTGGTAAACGACGGAGACGAGGTCGTATCGGCCTCGGTCATTCGCCATTTCGATGCCACGCCGGACGAACGCACGAGCTTTATCAAGCGCTTCCGGTCTGAACTGGGCAACGACACCTCGGATGATGACACCAGCGAAGAGGTTGCGGGCGATCTGATCGAAGAACGCTATCAGGAAATGCTGGCGGCCAATGACCTGCTTGTTACGATCAACAAGGGTGGTATCGGCAACTTGACCTCCAGCCATGACTACCGTGTTAGTGGTCGTGGTGGACAAGGTGTGGCTGCCATGAAAGGCGGTGAAATCGTGGCCTGTTTCCCGATTGAAATGGACGATCAGATCATGTTGGCGACATCCAAAGGGCAATCCATCCGCTGTCCGGTCAATGGCATTAGCTTCCGATCACGCAGCGCAGGCGGCGTAAAAGTGTTCAACACCGGCAAGGGCGAAGAGGTCGTCTCTGTCGCGCGGATCATTGAACAATCTGACGAAGAAGACGCCATGGACAGCGAAAGCTGATCCGTTCGTCCTACATCTGCCCCTTTTCTGCAACACGCTGGCGGAAAAGGGGCTCTTCCCTTTTGCCCGACGATCTCCTATCTGCACCCCATGACTGACAAGACATTACACATTGTGGGCGGCGGCATGGCCGGGTCCGAAGCGGCATGGCAGGCAGCCCATATGGGCGTCGATGTGGTGCTGCACGAAATGCGTCCAGAAATTGGCACCTTCGCCCACCAATCCGGTGATTTTGCTGAAATGGTGTGCTCCAACTCGTTCCGGTCAGATGACGACGAACAGAACGCCGTTGGGCTTTTGCATTGGGAAATGCGCCAAGCGGGTGGCGTGATCATGGCGTCCGCCGATGAAAATCGCCTGCCAGCTGGCGGCGCGTTGGCCGTGGACCGCGAAGCGTTTGCGCAAAACGTCACCGCCAAGCTGCACGCATTGCCGAATGTCAGCGTGGAGTATGGCGAAGTAACTGATCTGTCCAGTGATGGGCATTGGATATTTGCCACTGGCCCGTTGACCTCGCCCGCCCTTGGCGACGCGATCGCACGCGAAACTGGCACGGATCGTCTTGCCTTTTTCGATGCGATCGCGCCCATCGTCTATGCCGACAGTATTGATATGGACGTTGTCTGGGCGCAGTCGCGCTATGACAAGGGCGAGACGGAAGCGGAGCAGAAGGCCTACCTCAACTGTCCTATGACCAAAGACCAATACGAAGCGTTCATCGACGCGCTTCTGGCCGCCGACAAGACCGAGTTTCACGAGGGCGAAACCGCCACCTATTTCGACGGCTGCCTGCCGATCGAGGTGATGGCCGAACGCGGCCGCGAAACACTTCGGTTTGGCCCGATGAAACCTGTTGGCCTGACCAATGCGCATAAGCCCGAGGATAAACCCTATGCGGTTGTGCAGCTGCGCCGTGACAACGCGCTTGGCACGCTGTTCAACATCGTCGGCTTCCAAACCAAAATGAAATACGGCGCGCAGTCCGAGGTTTTCAAGATGATCCCGGGTCTGGAAAGCGCCTCTTTTGCACGACTGGGCGGCATCCACCGCAACACGTTCATGAACTCGCCAACACTACTGGACAACCAGATGCGCCTGAAGTCCCGCCCGAACATTCGCTTCGCCGGACAGGTGACGGGCGTCGAAGGCTATGTGGAAAGTGCGGCCATGGGGTTGCTCGCGGGCCGTCTGGCGGCTGCCGAGATCCTGGGCCTCGACCTTCCCACGGTGCCGCAAGACACGGCCATGGGCGCGCTGATCCACCACATCACCGGCGGGGCCGAGGCGAAAACCTTCCAGCCGATGAACGTGAATTTCGGGCTGTTCCGTCCGGTTGACGGGCTGAAAGGCGGGCGACGCGGTCGCAAAGATCGCTATAAGGCCTACACGGACCGCGCCAAAGAGGCCTGGACCGACTGGCTTGAGAAATTCACCTGAAGGTCCGGTCTCTTATGTCGGAATTCATTACAAGATTTGCGCCTAGCCCAACCGGCCCCCTGCATCTGGGCCACGCCTATTCCGCGCTGCTTGCCCACCAAATGGCGCGGGCAGCCGATGGCAGTTTCCTTTTGCGGATGGAGGATACGGACTTGCAGCGCAGCAAGCCGGAATGGGATGCGCTGATTTTGGAAGATCTGCATTGGCTTGGTATTCAATGGGACGGACCGGTCCTGCGCCAGTCCGAAAAGCTCGGTTCATACGGCACGCAGCTTTCAAAGCTTGAACGCAAAGGCCTGCTTTATCCGTGTTCGTGCAGTCGGGCGGATATTCGCGCCGCTCTGTCTGCACCGCAAGAAGGCCAGCCACACGAGGTTTATCCCGGCACGTGCAATTCCCGGCCTATGAGCGATCGCCAACCCGGCGACGCCCTGCGCCTGAATCTGGGCCGCGCCTTATCCATTTTGGGCGACGATCTGCCGGTTTTCCACGAGACGGGAGCAGCCTTTCTTGGCACCCACAAGATTGATCCCGTTAATGCCAGGACCCAGATCGGGGATGTGGTGCTGTCGCGTAAAGGCGAGGATATAGTGGCCTATTTTCTTGCGTCTGCTATTGATGATGCGGCGCAGAATATCACTCATGTCATCCGGGGTGAAGATCTGTTCGACTTTACGGCGATTCAGGTGATCCTGTTGACGCTTCTGGGCCTATCCATTCCGATCTATCACCACCACAAACTGATCCGGGACGAAGCGGGCAAACGATTGGCCAAACGCGATGACGCACGAGCGATCTCGGCCTATCGTGCTGACGGGAAATCACCAGCCGACATCCGCCGGATGGTCGGGCTGTGATACGCCCCAGCGCGATGATCAGACTGTGGGCACCATAATCTCTTCCTCGTCCCCATCACGCACTGCTGTGTAAAAGCAACTGCGCCGGTTGGTATGACAGGCCGGGCCCGTCTGACGCACCTGCAACAAGATGCAATCGCGGTCGCAATCAACCCGCAAATCGACCAGTTCCTGCACGTGACCCGAGCTTTCGCCCTTTACCCAGAAACTCTGACGTGACCGTGACCAATAGGTGACGCGCCCTGCGGCTAACGTGCGCTGCACGGCTTCCGCATTCATCCATGCCATCATCAGCACGTCGCCAGACTCCGCATCCTGCGCAATTGCCGGGATCAGACCCTTGTCATCATATTTCAAAGCCTCGGCGTCGAATTTCATGGCCCGTCCTTTCCAATTGTCCGTGCGCGTCCTATGTAGTGCGGGAAACCGCGATGCGAAAGGTGGGATGCATGAGCGACGGCGACCTGATCAAGCTCTATTCAAAACAAATTCTCGCCTTGGCAGCCGCGATTCCCCATCTTGGCGAGCTGGATGCACCCGATGGCGAGGCGAAAGCACGCTCCCCCCTCTGCGGGTCGACCGTCTCGGTTGGCGTGACGCTTGACAACGGCGTAGTCGCAAATTTTGCGCAAAACGTAAAAGCCTGCGCGCTGGGTCAGGCCTCGGCAGCCATTCTGGGCAAGATCGTCAAAGGTCTTGATCGCGACACGCTTCAGCGCGGCCGCGATCAGTTGCATAAAATGCTGGCCGAACAGGAGGCCGTCCCCACCGCACCGTTTGAGGGATACGAGGTGCTTCAGCCGGCGCGCGATTTCAAAAACCGCCATGCCTCGATCCTGTTGCCGTTCGATGCATCGCTCGCCGCGATTGATGACGCGCAGAGCGACTGACCCATAAAAAAACCGCCGCTCTCCTGGCAGGGAGGCGGCGGCAAGTTGCGGCTCGGGATTTCCGGATCCGGTGAAGGAATGAGGCAAAACACCGGACTTGGACAGGCGACGGGCAGTGATCCGTCTGGACGCATCGAAGTTGGGACATGATGCAGTGTCCGGACCCTGAGCAGGCAGAAACTGGGTTTGGGGTCAGATCACCCCCGGCAGATGCAGCGCACCGAAAAGCACAACCAACAGAGATGTTCCCCCGATTGCGTCCTGCCATAAGGTAGCGGACGAACGGGTCAATACGGCTTTCACGTCTTTCAACATGGTCACTCTCCTGCTCTCTGTCTTGGTGGCGCCTTCGTGGTCGCTTTCACCTTTGTTGCTACTTTGTTCGCATATAAAAGAACCGCTTGTAAAGAACTTTTTAAGAACATTTGTGAACAAACGAGAACAAAGACGCTAACCAACTGAAATCAAACGGATCGCTTCATCCTGCCGCATGAGCCAAAGCAGCACGCGGGCGGCGTGGCCGCGCGGCGTGGTCAGGTCCGGGTCTTGCTGCAGCAACAGGCGGGCATCTTTTTGCGCCACTGCCATCAGACCTGCCTGATGTTCCAGATCGCCAACCCAAAAGCGTGGAAGGCCCGATTGTGCCGTGCCCAATACGTCGCCTGCCCCGCGCATTGCCAAATCCGCTTCGGAAATCACGAACCCGTCTTCTGTGTCGCGCATCACCGCCAGCCGTTTCTCGCCGCCTTCGGTCAGCGGCGGCTGATACATCAAAAGACAGGTCGACGCCGCCTGCCCGCGCCCCACCCGTCCGCGCAACTGGTGCAATTGCGCCAGCCCGAAATGCTCGGCTCGTTCGATCACCATGATCGAGGCATTGGGCACGTCGACTCCGACTTCGATTACCGTTGTCGCGACCAACAGCTTGGTTTTGCCCGCCACAAAATCTGCCATGGCAGCGTCTTTCTCGGCAGGTGGCATCTGACCATGGACCATGCCGACCACGCCTTCACCCAACGCAGCGCGCAGGTGTTTGAACCGTTCTTCTGCGGCGGTCAGTTCCATCACCTCGCTTTCCTCGACCAGCGGGCAGACCCAATAGGCCTGCGCGCCGTCGGCAATCACACCACGCAGCCGTTCGACCACCTCGTCGATCCGCCCGGAGGACACCAGCACAGTTTTGATCGGTTTGCGCCCCGGTGGTTTTTCATCCAGCACCGACACATCCATGTCGCCATATTGCGCCAGTGCTAAACTGCGCGGGATCGGCGTGGCGGTCATCACCAATACGTCTGCGGCCTGCCCCTTGGCACCCAATTCCATTCGTTGGGAGACACCAAACCGGTGCTGTTCATCTACAATGGCCAGACGAAGATCATGAAATTCAACGTCTTTTTGAAACACGGCATGGGTGCCGACAAGGATGTGAATGTCACCTTTCGCCAACGCTTCCAACTTGGCGCGCCGCTCGGCCCCCTTATCGCGCCCGGTCAGGATATCGACCACAACACCTGCGGCTTCCGCCAAGGGACGCAGGCCTTGCAAATGTTGTCGCGCCAGAATTTCAGTGGGGGCCATCATGACGCCCTGCCCGCCAGCCTCGACCGCGACCAGCAGCGACAGCAGCGCGACCAAAGTCTTTCCCGACCCCACATCGCCCTGCAACAGCCGGTTCATTCGCTTGCCCGAAGCAAGATCGGCGGCGATCTCGTCAACCGCACGGGTCTGGGCGCTGGTTGGCGCATAGGGAAGTGCGGCCAGAACCTTGGCCTGTAAGTCGCCTGTGCCCACGCTGACCCGCCCCTTGCCACGTCGCACCTTGGCGCGTGCTAAGGCCAGCGTCAGTTGGTGGGCGAAGAACTCGTCATAGGCCAGACGCCTGCGCGCGGGCGATTGCGGCGACAAGTCATCCGCGCCTTCCGGGCCATGCGCCGCCATGAGCGCCTTGTTCCAATCGGGCCAGTGTTCACGTGATTTCAGCTCTGGGTCGATCCATTCTTTCAAGATGGGCAGACGGGTCAGAACCTCGCCCACACCCTTGGTGATCACGCGCCCGGTTACCCCCGCAGTCAGGCGATATACAGGCTCATAATCAGGGATACTGGCGGCGTCATTTGGTTTCACGATGTAATCGGGATGCACGATCTGCAACTTCCTGTCGAAACTTTCCACTTTGCCGGAAATCACGCGCTTTTCGCCTTCGGGCAGTTGTTTGCCAAGCCACGGGCCGTTTGCGTGAAAAAATACGAGTTCAAACGCGGTCAGGTCGTCGCGCACCTCAATCCGATAAGGCGCTGACTTCGTGCGACCCGGCCTGTGTTGCACCACCTCAATTTCGACCGTCGCCATCTCGCCGGGCAAAACTTCGGTGATTGAGACGCGGAATTTGCGGTCAATCCCCGCATGGGGCAACCAGAACAGAAGATCACGTGGAAGCTCTATCCCCAATGTTCCCAAGGCCTTGGCGGTCTTTTCGCCAATCCCGCCGAGGGTTTCCAGATCGGCAAACAAGGGAAACAGGATTTCGGGACGGGTTGCCATAGCTCATGCGTCCCCGATCAAGTCAAGCCAGCCGTCTTCGTCAATCGTCTCGACCCCAAGATCGGCAGCCTTCTTCGCCTTTGATCCCGCGCCCGGTCCCGCAACCAGTAAGTCGGTTTTGCCCGATACCGAGCCGGAGACCTTGGCCCCCAACGCCTCGGCACGCGCCTTGGCTTCGGCGCGGGTCATCTTTTCAAGCGCGCCGGTGAACACAACAACCTTGCCCGCGACCGGGCTGCCGTCGGTTTTGGGGGCAGCGACCGCCTGCACGTCTAGTTGCGCAACCAGCCGATCGATCGAGGCACGTTCAGCATCCTGCGAAAACGCAGCAACCAATGAGCCTGCCATCACCGTACCAACGCCGTCGATGGAGACCAGATCATCCCATTCGGGCGTGTTCGGCTGAGCGGCGGTGACGGCGGTTTCAAACGCCTCCCACGTGCCATAGTGGCGGGCAAGAAGGTTGGCAGCACTTTCACCCACATGGCGTATGCCAAGCGCAAAAATCACTTTGTTCAAAGGAATTAGGCGGCGTTCTTCAATCGCTGCGAATAGGTTGTCGGCGCTTTTTTCGCCCCAGCCGTCGCGGTTCTTCAACCGCGCAAGTTGCCCCTTGTCACGCGCTGCCAGCGTAAAAATATCAGCAGGCTCGCGGATGGGCAGAACGTCGTCGTGATAAAACAGCTCGACCTGTTTGGCGCCCAGACCTTCGATGTCAAACGCGCCGCGACTGACGAAATGTTTCAACTTCTCAACGGCTTGCGCGGGGCAGATGATCCCGCCCGTGCAGCGACGTATCGCGTCACCTTCTTCACGGATCGCGTCTGATCCACATTCAGGGCAGGTTTGGGGAAAGATGTACGGTTCAGCCCCCGCCTCGCGTTTGGTCAGATCCACGTCCGAGATTTTTGGAATTACATCGCCCGCCCGGTATACCTCAACCCAATCGCCCACGCGGATGTCTTTGCCGCCGCGGATCACCTCGCCCTTGTTGTCACGACCGGCGATGTAATCCTCGTTGTGCAATGTGGCGTTGGACACCACCACGCCGCCCACAGTGACAGGCGTCAGCCGCGCGACGGGGCTTAGCGCGCCGGTGCGACCTACTTGTATGTCGATCGCCTCAAGCCGGGTCCAGGCGCGTTCTGCTGGAAACTTATGAGCAATCGCCCAGCGGGGCGTGGTGGAGCGAAAGCCGAGGCGCGCCTGTAGGCCAAGGTCGTCCACTTTATAAACCACGCCGTCGATATCATAACCCAGCGTCGCGCGTTGCGTTTCAATCGCGTGGTAATGCGCAATCATCGCCGCCACATTAGTAAACCGTTGGGTCAGCGGATTGGTCTGAAATCCAAGCCCGGACAGACGGTCAATCGCGCCCATCTGGGTGCTGGCAAGCGGTTCAGACAGTGCCCCCCACGCATAGGCAAAGAATCTGAGCGGGCGGTCGGCGGTAATTTTGGCGTCCAACTGGCGCAGCGACCCGGCGGCCGCGTTGCGCGGATTGGCGAAAGTTTTACCACCACGCTCGGCTTGGCGTTCGTTCAGTGCGGCGAAATCTTCGTGTGACATGTAGACCTCGCCCCGCACCTCAAGCACATCGGGCGCGTCCTCCAGCGTTGCGGGAATATCCGCGATTGTGCGGGCGTTTTCGGTCACGTTTTCGCCCACGGCCCCATCACCACGGGTCGCAGCATAGATCAATCGACCGTGTTCATAGCGGATCGACAAGGAAAGCCCGTCGATTTTGGGCTCGGCGGTGTAGGCAAGCTCTGCGTCTGCACCCAGCCCAAGGAACGAACGGACGCGGCCATCAAATTCCGTCACATCCTCGTCGCCAAAGGCATTGCCCAGCGACAGCATCCGCACCGCGTGGGTGATCTTTCCAAAGCCTTCGGACGGGGTCGCGCCCACCTGATCGGTCGGGCTGTCGCTGAGTTTCAGATGCGGGAACCGATCTTCAATCGCCGCGTTGCGCCGCTTGGCTGCGTCATAGTCCGCGTCCGTAATGACCGGAGCATCTTCCGTATGATAGGCCCGGTTGGCCGCAGCCAACAGATCTGCTAGCCGCGCAAGCTCGGCGCGGGCCGCATCTTCGGTCAATTGTTCCACGTCTATCTCGGCTGTCGCGCGCATGGCACCCCCATACCTATATCCATTTTGATAGGCCCCGCCTTGCCGCCCGTCCAGCCCCGAACGGCCACGAACTTCGCGGATGGGTTGCAAGCCGTTGAATTCGGCGGGATTAGCGCGGCTTTCAGACCGCACCCTATTGCCGATTACCAAACGAGTCCCTAAGTTCCGCCTGATAACACCGGGGAACGGGTTTTCATGACGGAACACGACGAACACGCCAAGCGCAAGCGGCGCCCATTTGCGGGGCTGCGCAACAACTTCCTTGCGGGGCTTGTTGTTGTGGTGCCAATCGCCGTGACCATGTGGATGATCTGGACCTTTGTTGGCTGGATTGACAGTTGGGTTTTGCCATTTCTTCCCGCGCGTTATCACCCTGACCGTCTGATCGACCTGCTGTTTGGCAACAGCGAATGGTTCAAATTAGCCTTTGGCGAAGATGTCCGCGTGAATGTTCGTGGCGTCGGCGTTGTGGTGTTCTTAATGTTCACCGTGTTCGTCGGCTGGATCGCCAAGGGCCTTATCGGGCGATCTTTTCTGGCGTGGGGCGAAAGCATTGTTGACCGGATGCCGGTCGTGCGGTCGCTTTACAATGGCATCAAACAGATTGCCGAAACCATTTTCAGCCAATCGACCGAAACAAAGTTCGACAAGGCTTGTCTGGTGGAATATCCGCGCAAAGGGATATGGGCGATTGCCTTCATTTCGACCAAGGCCAAGGGCGAAATAGACCAGAAAATTCCGGTGGATGAGGATATCATCTCGGTCTTTCTGCCGACCACGCCCAACCCGACCTCGGGTTTTTTGTTGTTCGTGCCGCGCCATTCGGTGGTCGAATTGGACATGACGGTCGAGGACGCAGCCAAGTTGGTCATATCGGCTGGTCTGGTTTATCCGAACTCGAAAAGCTCTGCGCAACTCTCTGAAATAAAATTGAATTTACCGGAAGGCTGAGCGTGTTGATCGCACCTGCCATCACCGGGTTTGCCACCGGCTTTTCCCTTATTCTGGCCATTGGGGCGCAGAACGCGTTTGTCCTGCGTCAGGGGTTGATGCGCCAACACGTGTTCTGGCTGTGCCTGTTTTGTGCCGCCTCTGACGCGCTGTTAATCGCTGCAGGTGTGCTTGGCTTTGGCGCGTTGGTGACGGCTTGGCCGACCCTTCCCCTGATCATGGCGCTGGCCGGGGCAGGTTTTTTGATCGTCTACGGGGCGATGCGATTTGTTGCCGCCGCCAAAGGCGACTACGCGATGGAGATCGAGGGGAAGTCCCGATCACTGGGCGCGGTGATTGCCATTGCGGCGGCCTTCAC
The DNA here is from genome assembly GCF_023195695.1 of Aliiroseovarius sp. S1339. Classification (GTDB taxonomy): domain Bacteria; phylum Pseudomonadota; class Alphaproteobacteria; order Rhodobacterales; family Rhodobacteraceae; genus Aliiroseovarius. Next base: position 75,538 of record NZ_JALPQG010000001.1, read on the forward strand.
ATGGGCCAATCCGCATGTCTATCTGGATACGCTGGGGCTGATCGGTGCGATCTCAACCTCGTTTGGCGACTGGTCCCAACGCCTTGCCTTCGGCGCGGGGGCAGTCACCTCCAGCTTCGCGTTCTTCTTCTCGCTGGGCTATGGCGCACGGCTGTTGGCCCCAATCATGCAGAAATCTGGCGCATGGCGGGTGCTGGATGTGATCATCGGCCTGACCATGTGGGCAATTGCAGCCGGGCTGGTCAACGGTGTCGTGAGTGGCGCAATCGGCTAGCTAAACATCTCTTCCAGATCGACGGTGCCGCGGGTGTTCAGATCATCGCGATGGCTGTCCAGAAACGCGCCCGCAGCGGCCCGCCCGGCTGCTTTCAGTCGGTGCAGCATCACCGTAGAAGGCACGAGCTTGGTGGCCGTGCTCAGATCTCGCATCAGCACGTCATCCGAAATCATATGAACCAACACATCGCGCATTTGGCCAGAGGTTAACTTTCCCACCGAAATCAGTCGCTTGACGAAATTGATGGCCCTTAGCTCACGCAGAAGCGACGAGTTGAAGCTGATCTCGTTGATCCGGTTCTGAATATCAGCCGCGTTTTGCGGCACATCCGGGCGAAAAAGCGGGTTGATGTTCACTACGACCACATCAGCGGGAAGCGTCGGCTCAAACAACGGAAACAAAGCTGGATTGCCGGAATATCCGCCATCCCAAAACGCCTCATCCTTGCCGGTCTTGGGATCTTTCATTTCAACCGCCTGAAACACCGTCGGCAAACAGGCCGAGGCAAGGATCGCCTCGGTGCTGATTTCGGCCCCGTCAAATACCCTGATCTTTCCGGTGCGTACATTGGTGGCTGAGACATACAGGCGTGGACCGATATCCGCGCAGACTTGGTCGAAATCGAACTTTTCAACGACCGAATGCAGCGGGTTCATATAGAATGGACCATAGGCATAAGGGCTAAGGACGCGACTGGCCATATCCGCCCAAGCAACCATCGGCGAGGCTTGGAAAGCCTGGCTGATCAGCTCGTTCTGCGGCGCGAACTGCGCAAACCACGAGGTCAGGCGCAGGTCATGAACGCCCGCCACCGAATGCCAAAGTGCATCCAGATTGGCGCGCGCGGCGTCGCGGTCTTGTCCTTTGCCGTCGGCCACCAAACCGGACTTCAAGGCCGCGCCGTTTAACGCGCCCGCCGAAGTGCCGGAAATGCCCGCAATCTCGATCCCTTCATCGTCCAGCAGACGATCCAATACGCCCCAAGTGAAGGCGCCATGTGCCCCGCCGCCCTGCAGGGCCAAGTTGATACGTTTTGGTTTTGCCATACCCGATTACAGCGCTGTCCAGCCGCCATCGACCGAAATCGAGGTGCCGGTGATTTGTGCGGCCGCGTCCGAGCACAGGAACACAGCGGTGCCGCCCATCTGCTCGACCGTGGCAAATTCTTTTGACGGCTGGCGGGTCAGCATCACATCGCGCACCACTTCGTCGCGGCCCATGCCATGGGTTTTCATCTGATCGGGGATTTGCGCTTCAACCAATGGTGTCAGGACATAGCCGGGGCAAATGGCATTGCAGGTGATCGCCTCTTCGGCTGTTTCAAGCCCTATGGTCTTGGTCAGCCCGATCACCCCGTGTTTGGCCGCGATATAGGCTGATTTATATGGCGACGCGGTCAGACCATGTGCCGACGCGATGTTGATCACACGCCCCCACCCGGCCTTGCGCATCATCGGAAGCGCGGCGGCGATGGTGTGGAAGGCCGAATTCAGGTTGATCGCGATGATGGCGTCCCATTTTTCGGGCGGAAACTCCTCGACCGGGGCCACGTGCTGGATGCCTGCATTGTTTACAAGGATGTCGCACTGCCCCGCTTTTTCAATCAACCCGCGGCACTGATCGGCTTTTGACATATCGCCCTGTATATAACGTGCGGTCACGCCAAACTCTCGGCCGATGTCAGCGGCCAGCGCGTGATCGTCTTCATTGTCGGTGAAAGAATTCAGAACCACATCCGCGCCAGCGCGCGCCAGTTCGCGTGCAATCCCAAGTCCGATCCCCGAGTTTGATCCGGTGATGACAGCGGTTTTGCCGTCCAGCGATGTCGTGATGGCCATTATGGTCTCTCCTCGGATAACTGATGTTGCGATGCAGCATACCTCAACGCCGTTTACACGCCAGCGGTTTCACACCCTGCCAATTCAGCTTCGGTCAGGTTGGTTTTGTGACAGCCAATTGCCCCCGATTCTCTTGCAAAGCCGGACGGGCAAGCAGTCTGCTTTCGGCCATAAAAAAAACGCCCGCACGAAGCGGGCGTTAAGTTATTGAGGCAGGTTTCATACAGGCAAGAAACCTATCGAGCAGTGCACTCTTTATAGGCGGTCAGGCGCCGTGTTCCAAGCTAAAAGTTTGAAAAGGCTATTTTTCGCCTCTAAGGTTTCCTAAATCAAAACAGGGACGTGAAGGAATATTGCGCCGATGAGAGCATCCGTCATCCATAAGTTACGCGGGCTGGCCGGGGCGATTGCCCTGTCGGTGGTCGCGACCCAAATCGGCCATGCAGAGCCCAGACATGGCATAGCTATGTATGGAGACCCTGTCCTTCCACCTGATTTTGTGTCCCTACCCCACGTCAACCCAGATGCCCCGAAGGGCGGCAAGATCATTTTTGCCGAGGCAGGCAGCTATGATTCGCTACACCCGGTGATCCGCAAGGGCAGCGCGCCGTGGCAACTTCGCTTCATGTTGTTCGAAAGCCTGATGGGCCGCAGCTATGACGAACCCTTCACGCTTTATGGCCTGCTGGCCGAATCGGTCGACACGGACGAGGCGCGAACTTGGGTCGAATACACCCTGCGCGAAGGCACCAAATTCTCTGACGGAAGCGACCTGACCATAGCAGATGTGATGTGGTCTTACGACATGCTCGGCGAATTTGGGCACCCTCGCTATCAGGGCGCCTGGGGCAAAGTCGAGACGATGGAACAAACCGGACCGCGCTCGGTCAAATTCACCTTCAACGAAGAAGACCGCGAGCTTCCGCTGATCCTTGGAATGCGCCCCATCATGAAGAAAGCCCAGTGGGAGGGGAAGGACTTTGAGGCCTCGGGCATCGACGTGATCCCCATCGGATCGTCGCCCTACGTGATAGGAGATTTCGAGCCGGGCCGGTATCTGACCTTGAAACGTAACCCCGATTACTGGGGCAAAGATGTGCCGTTCATGCAGGGCCAAGCCAATCTGGATGAAATCCGGTTTGACTATTACGGCGACGGCGACGTGACGTTCGAAGCGTTCAAGGCAGGCGAGGCGACCACCCATCGCGAAACAAATTTGCAAAAATGGGCGGGTCAGTTTGATTTCCCGGCGGTGCAATCGGGTGACATCGTGCTGTCCGACATCCCCCATCAACGCCCAACTGGCATTATGGGCTATGTGATGAACACCCGGCGCGACGCCTTCAGCGACATTCGGGTGCGCGACGCGATGATCCACGCGTTCAATTTCGAATTCATAAATCAAAGCATCAATGCAGGCGCAAAGAAGCGTATCCTGTCGTACTTCCACAACTCGGTGCTTGGCATGGCACCGGGTGAACCGGCCGAGGGTTTGGTGCGTGACATGTTGATGGAATATGATGAATTGCCAGAAGGCGCGGTTGAAGGCTACGCCCTGCCCGTCTCGGACGGATCGGCCCGCAACCGGCAAGGTCTGCGCGCCGCGATGGACCTGATGGAGGCCGCAGGCTGGACCGTTCAGGACGGCGTGATGAAAAACGCAGATGGCGTGCCGTTTACGTTTGAAATCCTGCTGAACTCCGGGTCGTCCGAAAACCGGCAGGAAATTGACTTCTTCGCCGCTGGTCTGGAACGCTTGGGGATCGTGCCGACCATCACCTCGGTCGACAGCGCGCAGTATAAAGAACGCACCAACGCGTTTGACTTCGATTTGGCTTATTACTGGCGCGGGCTGTCACTGAGCCCCGGCAATGAACAGAAGCTCTATTGGGGCTCGGAAAGCGCTGACAAAGAAGGCACACGCAATTGGATGGGTGTCAAAAGTGCGGCGATTGATGGTCTGATTGACAAAATGTTGAATGCCAAGGGCCAGGACGAATTTGAGGCTGCCACCAAGGCGCTTGACCGCGTGCTGACTTCGGGACGCTATGTGATCCCGCTGGGTTATACCGACCTGTCGCACATCGCACATGTGAAAGAGCTGAAATACCCCGAACATGTGCCGATGTATGGCGACTATCTGGGCTTCCAGCCCGAGATTTGGTGGTACGAGGAGTAGCACGCCAGTTGCGCGCATTAGCGGCTGTGCTTGGCTTTAGCCGAGTGTTCCAAGAGCGTATGTCCGCGTAGTCAGGGTTCATCACAGACTTGTCAGGCAGATGGATCGCGCGCTGTGCTAAAAATCGAAAAAATATCTATGAAAGGATTTGATTTCATGCGCCATTCTAGAATTCTTGCCAGCCTTGCTGGTCTCGCAATGATGACCCAAGCCGCTACTGCCGAGATGGTCGAAAAGGCCAGCCCTCATTCCGTACCCGTCACCATCGACAGACTTCAGGCGGCGGTTGAAGGTGCAGGCGCGACCGTCTTTGCGCGCGTGGATCATGCCAAAGGCGCGGCGTCGATAGATACCGAACTGCGCCCGACCGAAATGCTGATGTTCGGCAATCCCGCGCTTGGCACGCCAGCCATGTTGGACAGCCAGACCGCCGGACTTGATCTTCCGTTGCGGGTGTTGGCTTATGCAGATGGTGACGGTCAGGTGCATGTTGTTTATCACGCGCCCGCCTCACTCGTCGAAGATCACGGCCTGCCTGCCGATGCAGAATACATCGCAAAGATGACTGGCGCTTTGGACAAACTGACTGACAAGGCGATTGCGGCGGAATAAGCGCGCACTGGCTGACAAAGTGAGAACGGAAACCGCGCAAATCTCGGGTTTCGCCAACTTGGCTTGGAATGCAGTCCCACAAAACTCAGGTCAGCGATGTCACCCACAGGATCGTTGCGTCCTCGTCGCTGACCGAGACCACGTTATGGCCCATCGAGGCGTCGTAATACGCGCTGTCGCCACGTTTCATCTCGACCGGTTCATAAAATTCGGTGATCAGGCGAATGGCTCCGGTCAGGACGTATAAAAACTCCTCGCCATCATGGCGCACCCAGCCGTCAAACTCGTCAAACGCGCGCGCCCGCACCCGTGCGCGATACGGCAACATCGCTTTCTTGGTCAGCGCGCCTGCCAGCAACTCGTGCTCATAGGTTGCCGTCGCGTGTGCTGCACCCGCGCCGGTTTTGGTCACCGTCATACGCCCAGACACCTGCGCGGCCTTGGGCGCAGTGAAAAGCTGCGGCACCGAGATTTCCAGCCCGACCGCCAGCTTCTTCAACGCATCATAGGTCGGTGACATCTGCCCGTTTTCGATCTTGGATAGCGTCGAGCGGGCAAGCCCCGCCTGGCGCGCCGCTTGCTCCAACGTCCAGCCATGGGACTTGCGCAGATCGCGCACCCGCGCGCCAAGGTCCAGCGGGCTTGGATCGGGCGTTTCCTCGCCGTTTTCACGGGCCAGACGGATCAGGCTGGGCTGTTCAGGTTTCATCATGCCCTTTCAATACACCGAAATCGGTCTGATGCAACCGCGTGCACTTGCAACTTCGCCGCCCCCTTGGCACATCTGAGCGATGCAATCTGAATTTCGCCCTACCGCCCCATTGCCCCCACCGCCAAGCGCGTTCAACATGGCCCGCTATGTGCTGGCTCATGCAACAGATCTGGGCGACAAAACCGCCTTGTCCGTGGTGACCGCGGATGGGGTTGGTGAGACGCATTGGACGTTCGCCCAACTCGATCGTGCAGTGCGCGGGCTGGCGGGCGGATTACTGGCGCGGGGTCTAACACCCGGTGACCGGGTGCTATTGCGCCTTGGCAACACCGTCGATTTCCCGCTTGCGTTTCTGGGGGCTATTGCCGCCGGGCTGGTGCCGGTGCCGACCTCGTCGCAATTGACCGAGGCCGAAATCACCAAGATGGCCGCGATGATTGACCCAAAACTGATCATTGCCGATCAGGGGATTGCCCTGCCGAGTGGGCAGTCGGCCCCGGTTCTGGATGTCGAGACGTTGCACCAACTGGCCGACCACACCCCCGCTGCGTTTCATTTGAGCGACGCTGCCCGCGCTGGTTATATCGTGTTCACCTCTGGCACGTCCGGCAAGGCGCGCGCTGTGGTGCATGCACACCGCGCAATCTGGGCGCGTCAGATGATGTGGGACGGCTGGTATGGCCTGACGCGCTACGACCGTTTGATGCACGCGGGCGCGTTCAACTGGACCTATACGCTGGGCACCGGGCTGATGGATCCGTGGTCGGTGGGCGCAACGGCGTTGATCCCAGCGGCGGGCACAAAATCCACCGACCTTGGCCAACTGCTCGCGCGTGAGAAGGCGACGATCTTCGCTGCCGCCCCCGGTGTATATCGGCAAATGTTGCGGGCTGCCCTGCCCCCGCTGCCCGACTTGCGGCACGGCTTGTCGGCGGGCGAAAAGCTGCCCGCCACCACCCGCGCACAATGGGTCGACACCACTGGCACGCCGATCCACGAGGCATACGGCATGTCCGAATGTTCGACCTTTGTGTCAGGCGCACCCAATCACCCGGCCCCAAACGGCACGCTGGGTTTCCCCCAGCCCGGTCGTCGCATTGCGGTTCTTGATCAGGACGGCCAGATCGTCCCGCATCACACGCCGGGGATCATGGCCGTGCATGCCAACGATCCCGGCCTGATGCTGGGCTATCTTGGTGCTGAGGCAGACACAAAGAGCCGGTTTTCGGGGGATTGGTTCCTGACGGGCGACACTGTCAGTATGGCGGCGGACGGTGCCATCACCTTCGAGGGGCGCTCTGACGACATCATGAACGCGGGCGGCTTCCGCGTCTCACCGATTGAGGTCGAGGCCGCCATCGCCCTCCATCCCGACGTGCACGAGGCCGCCTGTGCCGAGGTTGCCGTGAAGGGCGACGCCACAATCATCGCCTGTTTCTATACGCCCGAGGCTGACCCAGTGCCTAAGGAAGACCTATCGGCCCACGCCCACGACCGCTTGGCACATTACAAATGCCCCCGACTGTTCATCCCGGTAGACAGCCTGCCGCGCGGTGCCAATAACAAGCTATTGCGCGCCTCATTGCGCACAGATTTCGAAACTGGAACGTTGGCCACACTGTGATCCCCGACACTTCCCATACCCTTCAATCCCAGATAGAGCTTCACATTAGGGAGACCTGAATGATCCGCCTTGATATTTTCTCTGATCCGATCTGCCCATGGTGCTATATCGGCAAATCCCGGCTTGACCGCGCACTTGAGGCGCGGCCAGATCATCCGTTTCAGGTGCAGTGGCATCCCTTTCAACTGAACCCCGATATGCCCAAGGCCGGAATGGATCGCCGTTCCTATCTGGAAGCAAAATTTGGGGGCCAGGACAGCGCCGTGAAAGCCTATCTGCCGGTTGCGACTGAAGCCGAGGCGTCAGGGCTTGAGATTAATCTGGAGGCCATCAAACGTACACCCAACACACTGGACGCACACCGCCTGATTCATTGGGCCGGGATTGAATTGAAACAGAACGCCGCCGTTGATCGACTGTTCCGGGCCTATTTCATCGACGGAAAAGACATTGGCAACACTCAGCAACTTGTTGAAATCGCGTCTGCAATCGGCATGAACGGAGATGTGGTCGCCCGCCTGTTGGCCTCAGACGCCGACATGGGCGACATCCAAGCACGTGACGCAGATGCGCGCGCCAAAGGCGTCCAGTCAGTGCCAACCTTCGTGATCGCCAATCAACATGTCGTATCCGGTGCTCAGCCCACGGATCTGTGGTCGCAAGTGATTGACGAACTGACCGCCCAGCTGGCGAAGGATGCTGCTCAGTGACGATAAGGCACTTCCCCCCGCAAGCCCCCCTTCGCTTGCGGGAGTTTGTGCTGCTGATCGCTGCGCTATTCTCGATGGTGGCCTTTTCCATCGACTCGATTCTGCCCGCGCTGCCCGAAATCGGCAACCGGCTGGTGCCCGACGACGTCAACAAGGCGCAACTGTTGATCAGCTCTTTCGTGATTGGCGCGGGCGTTGGGCAGCTTATCTTCGGCCCGCTGTCTGACAGCATGGGGCGGCGCTTTTCTTTGTCGATGGGGATGCTGCTATATATGTGTGCGGCATTTGCGGCGCTTTGGGCGCAAACGCTCGAAGCCCTTCTGTTCTGGCGCTTTATTCAGGGGTTGGGGGCCGCTGGCCCGCGCACCTGCGGCATGGCAATGTCGCGCGATCTTTATGAAGGGCGCGAGATGGCACGGGTGAACTCGATGGCTTTCGGCTTTTTCGTATTCGTCCCCGCAGTGGCTCCGATGATCGGCCAATGGATCGTACTGGGGTTCGGTTGGCGTCACATGTTCACCGCCTACATCCTGTTGGCCGCGCTGATTCTGACCTGGTTCCTTTTGCGTCAGCCCGAGACGTTGCCGCCCGAGCGTCGACGCCCGCTCTCACCTCGTCCCACCTTGGCTGCGTTCAAAGTGGTGCTGAGCACGCGGGTCACTTTGATCTACATGGCGGTGATTACGCTGGCTTTCGGGCAGCTCATGTCATTCATCAGTTCAGCCCAACAAGTATTTGTCGATGTCTTGGGTGCAGGAACGAATTTCCCTTATTACTTTGCAATGGTGACAATTTTTTCTGCTGCGGCCGGGTTTCTGAATGCCAAGTTGGTGATGCGATTGGGCATGCGCAGGTTGGCGCTGGCCGGGTTTGGCGCGCAGACTGTTCTGGCGTCATTAACCCTGGTGATTTGGTGGGCGCTCGCCCCAGAAGGCGCGTTTGCCCTGTGGCTGTTCTGCGCTTGGGCCACGACCCTGTTCTTCCTGAATGGGCTGAGTTTTGGCAACCTGAACGCGCTGGCCATCCAGCCCCTGGGCCATATGGCCGGCACCGCCAGCGCCGTTATCGGCGCGGTACCAACAGTCGCGGCCATCGCAATTGCCGCCCCGGTTGGGCTGGCGTTCAACAACACACCTTTCCCGCTGTTGATCGGCGTCACGATCTGTTCGGCGCTGGCAGTGGCGGTGATGCAGTTGGATCGTGGCAATATGAACTAGAGGCTAGGCGCTTTTCGCAGCGCCCGCCTTCTGCTTTGCCTCTTTGACCTTGATCGCCAAATCCTGCGCAATCGCAAACGCACCTTTGATCTTGTCCGAGGTTTTGCGCCAGTCGCGGCGCACCACGATCTTGTTGTCGCGCACCTTGGCCAAACCGTTTTGGGCGTGAATGAAGTCCACCAACCCTTCGGGCGAGGCGAACTTGTCATTGTGGAACTGGATCGTCGCGCCCTTCGGCCCGCCATCCAGCTTGGCAATGCCCGCACGTTTGCACATACCCTTGATGCGCACGACCAGAAGCAGGGTGTTCACCTCTTTCGGCAGCGGGCCGAAACGGTCAATCAACTCGGCGGCGAAGCCTTCAAGCTCAACCTTGGTGGCGAGCGACGACAGACGGCGATAAAGCCCAAGGCGTACATCAAGATCAGGCACATAAGTATCTGGTATCAAGACCGGAACGCCCAGATTGATTTGTGGCGCCCATGTGCTGTCAGCGTCAGACAGCCCCTCTAGTTCGCCGGCTTTGATCTTGGCAATCGCCTCTTCCAGCATCTGCTGATAAAGCTCATAGCCCACTTCGCGCATCTGGCCCGATTGCTCTTCGCCCACCAGATTGCCTGCGCCGCGAATATCAAGGTCTTGGCTGGCCAGCGTGAAACCCGCTCCCAACGCGTCCAGTGATCCCAGCACGCGCAACCGCTTCTGCGCGGTCGGCGTCAGCGGCACACGCGGTTTTGTTGTCAGATAGGCATAGGCGCGGGTTTTCGACCGCCCGACCCGGCCCCGGATCTGATAAAGCTGTGCCAATCCAAACATGTCGGCGCGGTGGATCACCATCGTGTTCGCGGTCGGAATGTCGATACCGCTTTCCACGATTGTGGTCGCCAGCAGCACATCGAACTTGCCGTCGTAAAAGGCGTTCATCCGGCTATCCAATTCGCCCGCCGCCATCTGACCATGCGCCACAACATAAGTGACTTCGGGGACGTGGTCGGCCAGAAAGGCCTCGACGTCCGGCAAATCCTTGATGCGGGGCACCACGAAGAAGCTTTGTCCGCCACGGTAATGTTCGCGTAGCAGAGCCTCTCGCAACATGACGCTGTCAAATTCCGAGACATAGGTGCGGATCGACAAACGATCCACCGGCGGTGTGCCGATGATCGACAGATCGCGCACGCCTGACAGCGACATTTGTAGCGTGCGCGGGATCGGTGTGGCCGACAGGGTCAGCACATGCACGTCGGACCGCATTTCCTTTAGCCGTTCTTTGTGACTGACGCCAAACCGTTGTTCTTCATCAACAATCAGCAACCCGAGGTTTTCAAACCGTACGTCCTTGGCCAACAGCGCATGGGTGCCGACCACGATATCCATCGTGCCGCGCGTCATGCCCTCGCGGGTTAGTTTTGCCTCGCGCTGGCCCACGAACCGGCTAAGCTGTCCGACCTGTATCGGAAAGCCCCGGAACCGTTCGGCAAAGCTTTTGAAGTGTTGGCGGGCCAGAAGCGTGGTCGGCGCAATCACAGCCACTTGCTGGCCGGACATGGCGGCGACGAAGGCCGCGCGCATCGCAACCTCGGTTTTTCCGAAGCCCACATCGCCGCAGATCAGCCGGTCCATCGGGCGGCCCGAGGACAAGTCGGCCAACACATCTTCAATCGCGCCCAGTTGATCTTCGGTTTCCTGATACGGGAAACGGGCCGAAAATTCCTCCCATGCGTGGTGCGGTGCCTCCAGAACGGGGGCGCGGCGCAGCTCGCGTTCGGCGGCCAGTCGGATCAGTTTGTCCGCAATCTGGCGGATGCGTTCCTTCAGCTTGGCTTTTTTCGCCTGCCACGCCCCACCGCCCAGCTTGTCCAGAAGGCCAGTATCTTGGCCGTATTTCGACAGAAGTTCGATGTTTTCGACTGGCAGAAACAGCCGATCCCCACCGGCATATTCCAGCGCGAGGCATTCATGCGGCGCACCCATCGCGGTGATGGTTTCAAGACCATTGAACTTGCCCACACCGTGATCGACATGCACGATAAGATCGCCTGCCGACAGGCCCTGCGCCTCGGTCAGGAAGTTTTCGGCCCGCCGTTTGCGCTTTGGTGCGCGGATCAAACGGTCGCCCAGTACGTCCTGTTCGGAAATCACCGTCAGGTCCGGGCCTTCAAAGCCGTGTTCCAGCGGCCAGACCGTCAGATAGACGCCGCCTTTGCCGTCCGGCACATCACGGAAATCCCCGATCCGGGTGGTGGTGACCAGACCTTCATCTGCTAACAACCCCTGCAGCCGCTCGCGCGCACCGTCGGAATAGGACGCGACGATCACAGGTTGATCCTCTTTTGCCTTAATATGGTCAACCAGTGAATTGAAAAGATTTATATTTTCTTGCTGGCGTTCGGGTGCAAAATTGCGCCCGATGCGCCCGCCGCCATCCAGCACACCTGCACCAGTTGCCTGCGGAAGTGCGGCCAACTGCACCACGCGCGTATCAGCAAGTGCAGCCTCCCACGCCGTGTCATCCAGATACAACAGCGCTGGCGGACAGGGTTTATAGACCGTGTCCATCCGGTTCTTGGCGGTCATCGCGATCTTGCGGGTCTCATACTGGTCGACGATCGCGTCCCACCGGCTCAGGCGCGACGGCGTCAGTTGTTCATCCAACAGGACCGAAGAACCGGGCACGTAGTCAAAGATGGTTTCCAACCGATCATGGAAGAAAGGCAGCCAGTGCTCGTTCCCCTGATGCTTGCGCCCTGCCGAAATCGCCTCATACAGCGGATCATCGGACCCTGCGGCACCAAATTCGATGCGGTAGTTTTGGCGAAACCGTGTGATGGCAGCCTCGTCCAAGATGACTTCGGACACAGGGGCAAGTTCGATCCCCGTCATCTTGTCCGTCGTGCGCTGCGTCACCGGGTCAAACCGGCGAATGCCGTCCAGAACATCGCCGAACAGATCCAGGCGCACCGGACCCTGTTCGCCCGGCGGAAAAATGTCGATAATGCCGCCGCGGATGGCGAAATCACCGGGCTCCATCACGGTTGGAGCTTGCGAAAAGCCCATCCGCACAAGGAACGCCCTGAGCGCATCAACGTCGATCTGATGATCCACACGGGCGGTGAAGGATGTTTCCTGCAACAGCGTGCGCGCGGGCACCCGCTGGGTCGCGGCGTTCAACGTGGTCAAAAGAACAAACTTGCCTGCGATCTGCTTCGTCGCGAGCCCTGCCAGTGTCGCCATCCGTGTCGCCGACACATCTGCATTGGGTGACACCCGGTCATAGGGCAGACAATCCCAGCCTGGAAACCGGATCACCGCCACATCGGGCGCAAAGAACCGCAGTGCGGCCTCCATCGCGGCCAGTCGCTTGTCGTCGCGCGCCACATGCACGACAGGGCCATCCCCGCGCGCCAGTTCCTTCACCAACAGCGCGGCGTCATAGCCTTCGGGGGCACCTGAGAGTAGCAGTTTATCCATGGGTGGGAGTTAGCGGCCTGTGATCTCGTGTCAAGGGCGCGTGACTAGCGCAGAACGCCCAGTGTCAGGTTCTGATACATGCCCCACAGCGACGTGATGAAGATCGCAGCCATACCTAGGAATTGCGTTTGAACCCGGTGGCGGCTTAAGCGCTTGCGCAGGTCTTCGCCCGTCAAGGCGCGTTCGCGGATCACCGCCGCCGTGTTCAAAGACATCAACCCAGCCAGAGCGATCGGGAACAGAAGAAGAAAGACCGCCTGCGCAAATTCGACCTTGTACCAAAAGCCCAGAATGGCCAGCGACGTGAACATCGCCGCCGCAAAGCCCAGGATCCAAAGGCCCGAAACACCCGCGACATAAAGCACGCGGTTGCAGTTGATGCGCACCAGATCCTCAAGATCATGTTGTGCGTCGCCTTCCAGTCGGGCGGCTTTCTGAATCAGGTCAAACGGAACGCCGATCACCCAATGGCTGACAGTGGACCAAGCCACGGCAAGCGCAATCCAATACCACAGATTGGAAAAGGACCGCATGTCGATGATTTCGAAAACGGTGGAATACCAATCCACGTGCGCGTCACCTTGAATTTGGGCCGTCACTTGAGCGGTCCGACTTGTCATCGGAACGATTGCCTGCTCGGGCCTATCTTAAACACGGGCAGACTAGCGGCGCCGTCGCCCTATTGCCAGCCCAGTTTTGCGCCAATTGGCGTCAGATTGCGCACTTGTGATGCGCGCGATCCCATGGCAGGAAGTTTCAAGCCAGAGCGGTCAGGCCCCATCACGCCTGCCCAAGCCAAAGGAGAGCCAGATGAGCCGCGTTCCACAGCCAAGCACGGTTGCCCCGTTTCCGATGACCCGTCTTCGCCGCACCCGATCCAGCGCAGCCCTGCGCGATCTGGTGCGTGAAAATGCGCTGACCGTGGACGATCTGATCTGGCCCGTTTTCGTGGTTGATGGCGATGATCATGAACAAGAAATCCCGTCAATGCCCGGTGTGACGCGCAAATCCATCGACCGTCTGGTCGCCTCCGCGCGCGAGGCCGCTGATCTGGGCATTCCCGCGATCTGCATCTTTCCCAGCAACGATCCCGCTTTAAAAACCGAGGCTTGTGAAGAGGCATGGAACCCCGACAACCTGTCAAACCGGGCCATTCGGGCCATCAAGGCGGCGGTACCTGAACTGGCCGTGATGACCGACATTGCGCTGGATCCCTATAATTCCAACGGTCATGACGGTATTGTTCAAGATGGCGAAATACTGAATGACGAAACGGTCGAAGCATTGGTGAAAATGGCATTGGCGCAAGCTGATGCGGGCGCTGACATTTTGGGACCGTCCGACATGATGGATGGTCGCATCGGCGCAATGCGCCACGCGCTTGAGGCCGCCGATTACCGCAATGTCACGATTATGAGCTATACCGCCAAATATGCCTCGGCCTTCTATGGCCCGTTCCGCGATGCGGTTGGAGCGTCGGGCGCGCTGAAGGGCGACAAGAAAACCTATCAGATGGACCCCGCCAACTCGGACGAGGCGATGCGGCTGGTCGAACGTGATCTGGCCGAAGGCGCGGATATGATCATGGTCAAGCCCGGCATGCCCTATCTGGATATATGTCGGCGGGTGAAGGACACGTTCGGCGTGCCCACCTTCGCCTATCAGGTATCGGGTGAATACGCGATGTTGATGGCGGCTGCGCAAAACGGCTGGTTGGACGGCGACAAGGTCATGGCCGAAAGCCTGATGGCGTTCAAACGCGCCGGGTGTGATGGCATCCTGACCTATTTTGCCCCGCGTATGGCGCGCTTGCTTCAAGGGTCGTAATCGCGCGTGCAGCTAGGCTGTTTTTCGCGCCTCATACGTAAAACGGGTGACAGCTTCGCCGCTTTCCGCTACATTTTGTGGTTAAGTGGACCAAGAACCACAAACGAGCACACAATCGCGCCGGCGGCGCTTTCAACGAGGCAAAATTATGCAAGAAGACAGGCTTTCCCGCAGGGGTTTTATCATTGCAGCAGGTGGCGCAAGTATGTCGCTTGCCGCTTGTGCAAACGGTGTTGGATCACGCGACGGCGACCGCATTGACGCGCGCGTCGACAGCACGCTGAACTACCTTTACAACCGCTATCCCGGCACAAAAGAATTGGCGGCAAAATCAACCGGTCAACTGGTGATGCCGCTGGTGACGGAAGCGGGCTTCGGACTGGGCGGCGCATACGGGCGCGGAGCCCTGCGCATTAACGATGCGACCGTGGATTATTATCTGCTGACGCAAGCCAGTGCGGGTCTGCAAATCGGCGCGCAGCAATACGCGCATGTTCTGTTTTTCATGACGGATCAGGCGTTGCAGGATTTCCGTCAGGCTGCCGGTTGGGTCGCTTCGGCTGATATCAAATATGCGTTCCAAACCGAAGGCGACCGCCTGTCAGCCGACACGATCACAGCATCGTCGCCAGTGGTTGCAGTGGTGTTTGGTCAGGCAGGGCTGATCGCAGGAGCCTCGATCGAAGGGGCGAAATACACGCGGATCATTCCCTGATCCACACAGGTTGGAATGGCCGAGAACGACGAGGGCGGCTTAGGGCCGCCCTTTTTTGTGCGTGATACCCACGACTTAGTCGACGTCCCTCAACCGTTTTATCAGGCTCGAGGTGTCCCAGCGACCGCCGCCCATCTTCTGCACATCCTTGTAAAACTGGTCGACCAGCGCGGTGACAGGCAGTGACGCGCCGTTTTCATCTGCGGTCGACAGGCAAATGCCAAGATCCTTGCGCATCCAGTCCACCGCAAAGCCATGTTCGAAATGATCATCCGCCATTGTTTCATGCCGATTGACCATCTGCCAGCTGCCAGCGGCACCGCCCTGGATCACATCCACCACCTCGCGGATATCTAGCCCGGCCTTCTCGGCGAAGTGCAGCCCTTCGGACAGGCCCTGAACCAGCCCCGCGATGCAAATCTGGTTGACCATCTTGGTCAGTTGGCCCGCGCCGCTGTCGCCCAGCCGCTTAACAGTGCGACCATAGGCTTGCATGATCGGCTCGGCGATATCAAAGGCAGCCGCATCGCCGCCACACATGATCGACAGAACACCGTTTTCGGCCCCCGCCTGCCCACCAGAGACCGGCGCGTCGATGAAAAACACACCTTTGTCTGACGCGGCCGTGTGCAATTCGCGCGTAACCGCCGCCGAGACTGTCGTGTGGTCTATAAAAATCCCGCCGTCCTGCATTCCGGCCAAAGCCCCATCATCGCCCATCACCACAGCGCGCAAATCGTCATCATTGCCAACGCAGGTCATCACGAAATCGGCGCCCTTTGCCGCGTCCTGCGGCGTCGCGGCCCAGTTGCCACCATGTTCATTGGCCCAGCTTTCAGCTTTCGCGGTCGTCCTGTTATAGACGGTGACATTGTGGCCCTTGCTGACAAGATGGCCCGCCATGGGATACCCCATGACTCCCAGCCCTAAAAATGCGCATTTTGCCATGACAGTTTCCTTCCGTTGAATTCCCTTTTGAAGCACAGTAGTTACCGCTGGAATACGCAAGGTCAACGGCGACGGCGGGAAGTTATTTTGAAGAACGTTGGATAAAGTGTGATGGGCAAGGTCGTTCTTTGGATGATCCGGATCGTGGCAGGACTGCTTGGGCTTGCGGGGTTGGTGATGGTGCTGGTTTATTATCTGGCCGCGCAATCCCTGCCCGACTATAGCGTCACGCGCCAGACCGCCGGCATCTCGGCCCCGGTCGAGATTGTGCGCAACAATGCCAACATCCCGCATATATTTGCCGAAAACGATGCCGATGTGTTTTTCGGGCTGGGTTATGCCCATGCGCAGGACCGGTTGTGGCAAATGATGGTGATGCGCCGCACGGCACAAGGTCGCCTGTCCGAGCTGTTCGGACGTCGTACATTGCAAGTGGACGAGCTGATGCGACGGCTTGACCTATACAGTCTGTCCAAGGCCGCCGTCGCAGTGCAGGACGATGACACCAAAGCCGCGCTGAAAGCCTACAGCTCCGGGGTCAACGCCTATCTGAGCCGTGTGAACTCGGACGCTCTGGGCCGTGGTGCACCCGAATTTTTCATGTTTTCCAATGATATTTCGCCGTGGCAACCCGCCGACAGCATCGCCATTCTGAAACTGATGGGCGTGCAACTTGCCGGTCATCTGGAAGACGAGCTTCTGCGCGCCCGCGTCACACTCGCCCTGCCAGAAGACCGGGTGAAGGACATTCTGCCCGATATTCCCGGCACCGGTGTGGCGGCCCTGCCCGACTATGCCGCCCTTCTGGGCGTGCCCGCGACGCAGTTCGCCAACCTACCCGCCAATCAAGATCGCCCTGATCTTTGGCCCACACCGCGTCGTGGCTTTGCAGGCGCGTCAAATGCTTGGGCAGCAGCGGCCAAACGTTCGGCTTCGGGCGGCACGCTGCTGGCCAATGATCCGCATCTTGGGTTCACCGCGCCAGCGATTTGGTATCTGGCACGGTTGGAGCTTTCGACAGGCGGAGTGATCGGCGGCACGATCCCCGGCATGCCCGCGATGCTGGTTGGGCGGTCGGATGAATTTGGCTGGGGTGTCACCTCGTCTTATCTGGACGACCAAGACCTGCATGTCGAACAGCTGAACCCGGACAATCCCGGAGAAGTCAAAACTCCCGACGGGTTCAAACGCCTGACCACGCGCGGCTCGATCGTGAAGATCAAAGACGAAGCGCCTGTGACCTTCAATCTGCAATGGTCCGAAAATGGGCCGATCCTGCCCGGTCATCTGTTTGACCTTGGGATCATCACCCCACAGGGCCACGCGATGTCCCTGAACTGGACGCTGTTGACGAAAGAAGACCGCTCGATGAGCGCGGCTGTCCGGTTGATGCGGTCAAAAACCGTGATGCAGGGCATTGCTGCCGGGACGGATTACGTCGCGCCCAGCCTGACCCTGACTATGGCGGATCGCGACAGCATTGCCATGAAGGTCATCGGTGCGATGCCGAAACGGGACGCGGCACATCAGACCCGCGGTCGTATTCCCAGCCCCGGCTGGGCGGCAGAAAACCGGTGGCAAGGGCAGCTGAGCTACAGCGCCAACCCCGAGTTTGTTCAGCCGACCGGCGGGATTGTCGGCAACACCAACAACAAGCTGGTCGACCGCCCCTTCCCCAATCATATGAGCTATAACTGGGGCGACAGCCAACGCGTGCAGCGCTGGAGCCGCTTGATGCAGGCGCGCGAAGTGCACACACGCGACAGTTTCATCGAAGCACAGCTGGACTCTGTGTCCGTCACCGCCCGCACGCTTTTGCCGCTGATTGGCGCTGACCTATGGTTCACCGGCGACGCCGCCCCTGAAGGCACGGTTGAACGTGAACGCCAGCGTGCGCTGACGTTGCTGGCCAACTGGAACGGAGAAATGAACGAACATATGCCCGAGCCGCTGATTTATTCGGCCTGGCTGCGCGCCCTTCAGACCCGCCTGATCCGTGACGAGCTTGGTCCGCTGGCAAATGAATTCCCTCATGTGGACCCGATCTTCATTGAACGTGTTTTTCGCGATATCCAAGGGGCGGGCGTCTGGTGTGACGTCATCCAATCGGCACCAGAGGAAACTTGCACCGACGTTGCCCGTGTTGCGCTGGATGACGCGCTTTTGTGGCTGCAGGAAAATGCTGGCGGCGCGCAGGAAAGCCTGCGTTGGGGGGATTATCACGAGGTGACGCACCAACACCCTGTGCTGGGCGATGTGCCGTTTCTGAAATGGTTCGTGAACATTCGCCAATCGACCTCGGGTGGGGACAACACCTTACAGCGCGGGCGTACAGCGGGAAAAGGCCAGAACCCCTATCGCAACGTGCACGGGGCCGGGTTTCGCGGCGTGTATGATTTCGCCGACCCCAACAGCTCTCTTTTCGTGATCTCGACCGGGCAGTCGGGCCATCCGCTGTCACGCCATTACGATGATCTGGGCGAGCTGTGGCGGCGCGGCGAATACACCCCGATGTCGCTTGACCCGGCTTTGGCGCGTGCGGCGTCCGTGGGCGTAACGCAGCTGTTGCCAAAGAATTAACGCGGTTAGAGCGCCGCGTAGTCCGCCGCCTGACGATCCGTCCAGGTCACAGTCACCTGCCAGCCGTCTTCGCCGGGCTCTTCGGCCTCTACAATGCCTTTGTCAAACAGCCACGCGCGTTTGCGGCCATCGGAGAACGCCAGCGACAGCGTTTCTGTTTTGCGTGGCGCATCAAGGATAGCGTCGATGGTTTGCACAAGATCGTCAAACCCTTCGCCGGTCAGGGCAGAGATTGCCAAGACCTGATCGTTGCGTTCAGCTTCGCGCCTGCGCGCTTCTTGTGCCTCATCATCCAGCAGGTCGATCTTGTTCCAGATCTCAAGTTGTGGTGTTTCTTCGCTGACGCCAAGTTGGGACATGATCAGCTCGACATCATGGGCCTGTTCATCGGAGCTCGCGTGGCTGATGTCCCGCACATGCAAGATCAGATCGGCCGCCAACACCTCTTCCAACGTGGCGCGGAAGGCGGCCACTAGCTGGGTTGGCAGGTCCGAGATGAAGCCCACCGTGTCCGACAAGATCACCTTGCGCCCACCGCCCTGCGCAGCCTGATTGCCAACCGACGGCAGTTCGATCTGACGCATGGTGGGGTCAAGCGTGGCAAACAGCATGTCTTTCGCCAGCACGTTCGCCCCGGTCATCCGATTGAACAGAGTGGATTTTCCCGCGTTCGTATAGCCAACAAGCGCCACAATTGGATATGGCACCTTGGCGCGGGCGGCGCGGTGCAATTCGCGGGTTTTGACGACCTTGGACAGTTGCTTGCGCAGACGGTTCAGATGGTCGTCAATCGCGCGCCGGTCAGCCTCGATCTGGGTTTCGCCGGGGCCACCGACAAAGCCAAGCCCGCCGCGCTGGCGTTCAAGGTGGGTCCACGCGCGGACCAATCGCGTGCGCTGATAGGTCAGCGCCGCCATTTCGACCTGCAACACGCCTTCACGCGTGCGTGCCCGATCCGAGAAAATCTCAAGGATCAGGCCTGTTCGATCCAATATCTTGACGTTCCATTCTTTCTCTAGATTGCGCTGCTGCACGGGGCTGACGGGACCGTCAATAAAGACAAGATCAACTTCGGCACTGTCCAGTTTCGCGCCAAGTTCCTGCAACTTGCCCTTGCCAAAAAGCTTGCCGGGATGGGGCGTAGGAAGGCGCACGACGTCAGCGCCCACCACCTCAAGATGTGGCAAGGCGGATGCAAGGGAAACAGCTTCCTCAAGCGCGGGCGCGGGATCACGCCGCCCCCTGTCAGATGTCAGTTCGGGGTGGAAAACCCAAGCCCGGGTGGGCTGTTCTTCCCTGTCAATGAGGTCGTTCAGCTTTCTTCGCCATCATAAAGGTTGATCGGCTGGCCCGGCATAATGGTCGAAATCGCGTGCTTATAAACAAGCTGTGACTGCCCATCACGGCGCAGAAGGACGCAGAAATTATCGAACCACGAAATAACGCCCTGCAGCTTCACGCCATTGATCAGAAAGATCGTCACGGGGACTTTTGCTTTTCGAACATGATTCAGAAACGCATCCTGTAGGTTCTGTTTGTCGGCAGCCATCGCTTTTTTCCTTTGTTGTCTCGTGCTGCCGGAGCCCCGACAGAATATTACTGACCGACACTATGGCGTGGAGACTTAACCTTTTCCAGTCCCTTTTTGCATCATGGTATCAAGGCGATGGCCCCGGACCGCTGGGAAGAGCCGCATCGCAGCATCACGCGCGGCGCGTGCGTAATGTGTGTATTTTGCAGCGGGCGGGTGTTAACGCCGCCAGCTTTCAGGGTTCAGCAGCGCCACAATGGCCAGCATTTCCAGTCTGCCAAGGATCATGGCACCTGCCAGCACCGCTTTGGCGGGATCGCTGAGCGCACTATATGAAATCGGCTCGGACGCCGCGATTTGGGCGATTGGGCCCGTGGTGGTCAGGGCCGCGATGGTCAAGGTCATCGAGCTTTCGAAATCCTGCCCCATCAACGCAAACAGCCCCATGACCAGTGCGACTGACATCGACATGAGCATAAAGAACACCCATGCCATATAGGCCCCCCGGCCCCGCATATGCCGCGCCTCAATGCCCGACCCGCCGACCGAGGACGGGTGGACGAGCTTCTCCATCTCGCGCAGCCCGTGCACATAAAGCGCGTAGACCCGCATCAGTTTCGCGCCCCCGGCGGTTGTGGCAACGCCCCCGCCGACCAACGCAAGACCCATCAGGATCAGGCCCGGTGTCTGAAGGCCGGACCAGTTGCGACTGACCTCCCATGCGGCACTTTCAAAACCGGTGGTGGTCAGGAACGATAGCACAGTGAAAAAGCTTCCCCAAAGCGAGGTGATGCCAGCGATCCAATTCAGTTCTTCGTCGACGTCATAAGCACCCAGCCAATGGCGCAGGAACAAAAACAACGGCAGCACGATGACGATCACCAGCGCCATGCGGATTTCCGGGTCATCTGCCAGCCTGCGTCGTCGTTCGCTGCCCTGCATGTCCGAGGAAAAGGTCACGCGCGATATCGCAAAGAAAAAGAAGAAGACCATCACGATTTCGCCCACATATCCGGACTGCCCCCCACTTGGCCCCCCGACCGGAGAAATGCCGCTGGTCGCAATGGTCGACATCGCGTGGCACAGCGCGACGAAGGCACCGTCACCTGCCAGGATCAACCCCAACCACAGGGCCAGCGTTAGCCCAGTGTAGACCGGCAACAGACGCACCCCATAGGTCCGAATACGTTCCGAGAAATCGGCAACGCGCGTGATTTGGCTGACCCCCGCCCCGAACCGTGTGTCGCGCGAGGCGGCAGCCCCGCGCGCCCCGAACCGGGCCCGCACTTCGAACCCGCCCAGTGACATCGGAGCCAGAATGGCAATCGCACCGACCCAGATGAACAGCCCGCCCATCCAACCAACCAAGGCACGCCACAGATGCACCGAACGGGCGATCCGACCCGCATCGTCAAACAACGTCGCGCCAGTGGTGGTCAGGGCCGACACCATCTCGACATAGGAATTCAGGAAAGTCGTCGTGCGCACCGCCTGATGGAACGGCACCGCCAACATCAGGGGCAGCAACACGAACAAGCCCAGAAGCGCCAACAAGTGGCGTCGGTGTCGGGTGGAGCGTGGTCGATTTGCCATGGCGATCGCCAGAAACGAGGTCAGAAACCCAAAGAGCAGCGCCCCATACAGAAAGACCCGTGCCTCGTAAAACTCGCCAATCATCCAGCCAAAGCCCGCGGGCATCAACATCGCTAGCGCGCTGATCCCCATCAAGATCACAAGCAGCGGCAGTTTGGCGATTTGGGCAAGCATGGCGTTGGCCTTATGCGGGCTGCGGGATCAGAAGAAGTCGATGGTGACTTGAAGCAGGCGTTCGACCTCGGGCACGTCTGCGGACATCGAGAACAGCGTGACCACGTCACCTTCATCAATCCGTGTGCCGCCTGTTGGCCTCACCACCTTGTCACCTTTCAGGATCGCGCCAACCAACACGCCTTCGGGGAAGTCAATGTCGCGCACCGCCTTGCCTGCAATCGGCGAGGTCGACAATACCTGCGCCTCGATCACCTCGGCCTCGGCGTCGCCCAGCGAATAGACCTCGCGCACCTTGCCGTGGCGGATGTGGCGCAGGATTGAGCTAACGGTTTGCGTGCGCGGGTTGATATAAGCGTCGATTTTCAGAGGTCCCATGAGGTTGACCAGCGAGGGATCATTGATCAGGCAGATCGACATCGCGCAGCCCGCCGCCTTGGCCCTGACCGAGGCCAGCAGGTTCACCTTGTCATCATCGGTCACCGACAGAATGGCATCGGCACGTGGCACGCCCGCCTCGTTCATAAGCTCGATATTCATGCCGTCGCCATTCAAAACAACCGTGCGTTCCAACGCATCGGCCGCGTGTTCGGCAACCGTGCGGTTTAACTCGACGACTTTGGCGCGCACGCGGTCGGTCCGTTTTTCCAGTTCACGCGCGACGGCCAGTCCGACATTGCCACCCCCAAGGATGACAACACGTTCCTGCCGCTTGACCGATTTGCCGAACACCTCAAGCGTGCGGTTCACATCTTCGGTGCGGGTGAACACATAGATTTGGTCACCACCAAAAAGTTGGTCGCCGGGTTCCGGCGCAAACAAGGATCCCTCACGGCGGATGCCGACAACCACGGCGGTGAGCGTCGAAAACAGATCTGTCAACTGGCGCAATGGCGTGTTCACCACCGGGCAGTCTTCGGCAATCTGGATGCCCAGAAGCTGCACACGCGCGTCCATGAAGCTTTCAATGTCGAAAGCTGAAGGCGCTTGCAGCCGTTTCAGAACCGCTTGGGCGACCTCGCGTTCCGGGCTGATCACCACATCAATCGGAAGGTGGTCACGCCGATACAGATCGGCATAAATCGCGTCCAGATAGCTTTGCGCCCGCAGGCGCGCAATCTTGCGTGGGATCGAAAAAACAGAATGCGCCACCTGACAGGTGACCATGTTCACCTCGTCCGAATGCGTGGCGGCGATAATCATGTCGGCGTCGCGTGCGCCTGCGCGGTCCAGAACGTCAGGATAGGACGCATGTCCCGACACACCCTGCACATCAAGCGTATCGGTCGCGCGCGCCACAAGCTCGGCGTTGTTGTCCACCACGGTCACGTCATTCTTTTCACTGGAAAGGTGACGCGCGATTTGCCAGCCTACCTGGCCGGCACCGCAAATGATGACTTTCATCCGGTTCTCCCTGATGTCACGTCAAAATCCATGGCAGATGGTCCGGTTATGGTCAATGCCTGCGGATCAATGCCAATGTCGCCGTGTCGCACAGAGCGGGCCCGAGCGATTACGCCTCGGCCTCAATTTCCGCCTCATCGTCTTCGCCCGCCACATAGGCCACGCGCGCGCCAGCTTTCGACCCAGTGACAACACCAAGGGATTTCAGTTTGCGGTGGAGGGCCGAACGCTCCATGCCCACAAAATTCGCGGTGCGAGAGATGTTGCCGCCAAAGCGGTTGATCTGGGTCAGAAGGTATTCCCGCTCGAACGCCTCGCGCGCTTCGCGCAGGGGCATCATGGCCAGCGCGCCGGATACAACCACGCCCTGATCACCGCCATCCTCGCCCCCGCCGTCCTGCCCGGGAAGGTCCGTGGCCTGAATGGCACCCGTCCCTTCGCCCAAAATAAGCACGCGTTCAATCATGTTCTTTAGTTGCCGCACGTTGCCCGGCCATTGCATTGTTTGAAGCATCGCCTCGGCGTCCTCCGCCAAGGCGCGCAATGGAAGCCCCTGATCGCGGTTGAACACTTCAAGGAAATAACGCGACAGCTCGGGTATATCCTCGCGCCGTTCGCCCAAGGGAGGCACGGCAATCGGCACCACATTCAGGCGGTGATACAGTTCTTCCCGGAACCGCCCGCCTTCGATTTCGACCTGCAAATCACGATTGGTAGATGAAATGACACGTAAATCGACCGACACTTTATCGTTGCCGCCGACGCGCTGGAACCTTTGGTCAACCAGCACACGAAGAATTTTGGATTGCGTGCCAAGCGGCATGTCTGCCACTTCGTCAAAATACAGCACGCCGCCATTGGCCTCCTCCAAAAGGCCGGGTTCTACGCCTCGTTCGGCACTTTCTCGGCCAAACAGAACCTCTTCCATACGGTCCGCCTCGATCGAGGCAGAGTTGACCACGACAAATGGCGCTGAGGCCCGATCAGAATTGGCATGAACATAGCGCGCCGCCATTTCTTTGCCTGCGCCCGCCGCGCCGCTTAAAAGCACACGTCCGTTTGACTTGGTAACTTTATCAAGATTTGATTTCAATGACTTGAAAGCCGCACTTGATCCAATCATCTCGGTCGGATGCAAGTCGCGACGCCTGAGTTCAGTGTTTTCGCGACGCAGGCGGCTTGTTTCCATCGCGCGCCCAATCACCACCATCAACTGGTCAATGTTGAACGGCTTTTCGATGAAATCATAGGCACCCTGCTTGATCGCCGCGACCGCGATTTCAATGTTGCCATGCCCCGAGATGATCACCACGGGCACTTCGGGATGTTCGCGTTTGACCATCTTCAGGATGTCGATGCCGTCCATCGCTGAATCTTTCAGCCAAATGTCCAGGATCATCAGCGAGGGCAGTTCTGCCTTCACCTCGGCCACCGCCTCGTCTGACGTGCCCGCCAGCCGCGTTGAAAAGCCCTCATCTTCCAAGATATCCGAAATCAGTTCGCGGATGTCTCGTTCGTCGTCGACAATCAGAATATCACTCATTTTGCCCCCCGTGTTGACTGCTCTGTCTGCCCATCATCCGCGGGCAGAAAAATACGTGCCATTGCGCCGACATGGGCGCTGTCCTCGTTAAAGACGGGCGCGTCTTCAAGGATCAAACGCCCGCCATGCTCTTCGATAATCTTCTTCACAATCGGAAGCCCCAGACCCGTGCCTTTTTCGCGCGTGGTTACATAGGGCTCAAACAGCCTTGCCCGATCTTCGGGCAGGCCGATGCCATTGTCCGCGATGGTGATTTCGATGCCGCCAGTAACGCGCGACATCACCACCCGAATTTCCGGTGCGTGGCCTTCCGGCGCATCTTTTTCCTGCAATGTTTCAATAGCTTCACCTGCATTCTTAATTAGGTTTGTCAGCGCCTGACCAATCATCGTCGAGTCAATCTCGACATCAATTGGACCATCCAGCAGCTCTGCGCCGATGGTCACGCCCTCTTGCCCGGCCTGTTGCAACACAACCGCATCACGCACCAGTTTCACAATATCGGTCGCGCGCCGCTCCGGTTCCGGCATACGGGCAAATTTTGAGAATTCGTCAACGATACGGCGCAGATCGTTGGTCTGGCGCACGATTACGTCGGTGTATTGTTCCAGCGCTTCCACATCAATGCCTTCAACACGGCTGAACTTGCGCTTGATGCGTTCGGCGGACAATTGGATCGGGGTCAGCGGGTTCTTGATTTCATGCGCAATACGGCGCGCCACGTCGCCCCAAGCCGCCATGCGTTGGGCGGATACAAGGTCCGTTACATCGTCAAACGCGACCACATAGCCTTCCAGCCCGCCGTCATCATTGCGCCGGGTCGCGATGCGCACCAGCAGGTTTTCCTGCTTGCCGCCACGGGTCAGGCGCAGTTCGGTTTGGGCGGTTTCGCGACCACCAAGGGCGACCTCGTCCAGCAAAGGCTGGAATTCGGGAACGACAAGCGACAACTCGTGCGCCTGCACGGTTTCGTCGCTGACGTCCAAAACATCTTCAGCGGCACGGTTGACGAACGTCACCTGTCCTTCGGCATTCAGGCCGATCACGCCGCCGGTTACCGACCCCAGCACGCTGTCAAACAACCGCCGACGGCGTTCAATCTGTTCGGTGTTATCCAACAAACGCTCGCGCTGGCCTTTCAATTGGGTCGTCATCTGGTTGAAGTATCGACCCAGCATGGCAATCTCGTCATCGCCTTCTTCTTCGATCACGCGCACATCCAGATCACCGCCACCGACCCGTTGCGCGGCCCCGGCCAACCGCCCGATGGGGCGCGCCAGACGTTCGGCAAATGACATCCCCATCCAGATTGCCGCGAGAATCAGGATCATCGCAAAGCCTAGATAAATCAGGCCAAACTGGAACAGGCGCTGGCCGCGCTGGGATTCCAACTGGTTATAGACTCGCGCGGCTTCTTGCGTTTCATCGACAAGGTCAAGGATTTGCCCGTTCACGTCGCGCGTGAGTTGGATCAGGTGGTCGGGGAAATTATCAAGCTTGATCAGAACCCGGAACTCGTTGTTCTGCCAGTCCTCAATCACCACGGTTTCACCGGCCAGTGCGCGGTCAAGGTCCGCCTGCGCAGGCTGTTCATAGTCAAACAGGTACGAGCCACCGCCACGCACGCGAATGATCCCATGGGAGTCGATGACATAGGCCTCTCGCAACCCACGTTGAATCCTTGACTGCCCTTGTGTCAGCAGCGAGCCCAACTCGGCATCTGTCAAAAGCAATTGGGATTGGCGCTGGCGTTCTAAAAACAGCGCAATGGCCTCTCCGTCCTGCAACAGACCATCGCGGCTTTCCTGTTTATAGGCCTGAGCTGCGGACAGCGAATTGCCAACCACGGTGCGGATGCGATCGGAAAACCAGCCTTCCAGCCCCATATTCAGGGTCAGCATTGCGAAAATGGCGACCAAGATCGTGGGGCTTAGGGCGATAACGGCAAACACCATGGTCAGGCGCAGGTGAAGCCGCGACCCGGCGCTTTCCTGACGGCGCGCCACGATCATCCGGCTGACGCCAGCCAGAACAAGCCCGGCCACCATGATGACATAGATCGCATCTGCCAGAAGGATCAGCCGCAGCGTATTGCTGTCAGCGCGTTGGGTGAATGGGCCGAGGGCCAGGAACGTGACGATTGCCAGCACAGGTCCGAGAACGACCATACCGAAGGCCCCAAGTGACCTGAACCGGCGCCACCGGCGCATGGACAGATACTGGTCCAACCTTGACTTACGCACCGCGCGTCGCGCCACTGTGCTCGCCCCTACTACTCATGGCCGCGTTGCCGCGGCGACCGCCTGTGTGGCCCCGGGTCTTGTGCCCGATTGCCACGCTCTGTTGCCCTTTTACATCAACTTACGGCGGCGTGTCACCTCGATTTCGAGCTCGGTGATCTTTTTACGCAAGGTATTGCGGTTGATTCCCAATAAATCAGCACATTTAGCTTGATTGCCCCCGGTCGCATCCAACGCAATTTCGAGCAAAGGAAGCTCAACTTCCCGCAAAATCCGCTGATACAGGCCCGTTGGGGGCAATGTCCCGCCGTGCAAATCGAAGTAACGTTGCAGGTGACGCGCCACCGAATCTGCCAGCCGCTCATCGTTCAGATCGGCGGCCACGAACGAGGTGGACACCGGCCCGCCAAGCGCCAGTTCCACCTCTGCATTCGAAATTTCTTCCTCGGCACTGGTCACCACCAGTCGGTTCACGAGGTTTTCAAGCTGACGCACGTTGCCCGGCCACGGAAATGCCCGCAAGGTTTGTGCCGCTTCGCCCGCAAATCGGCGTTCCGGTAAGCCATCCCGCGCGGCACGGGTAAGAAAGTGGTCTGACAGAGCTGGAATATCCTCAAGCCGCTCACGCAGGCTGGGAACCGGGATCACCACACCTGCAAGGCGATAGTACAGATCCTCGCGAAATTCGCCCTGCGCTGCCGCTTTCGCCAAATCCCCTTGCGAGATGGCCAGAACCCGCGGGCCGCCCTGCCCCAAACTGTCCAGCAGCCGCGACAGTCGCGCCTGTGCATCCGCGTCCAGATCGCCCACGCCATCAAACAAGATCGTGCCACCACGCGCGCGCTGCACAACTTCGCTGACCCCATCTGACGGGGCAAGATCATCCGGCGTAGCAATGACATACGGTGCCTCACGCCGATCCGAAAAATCGTGCAACGCTTGGGCAATCAACGACTTTCCCGTTCCGCTTTCACCGGTGATCAATACGGGCAAATCGACATTCAGAACCCGCGCGACCAGTCGGTAAAGCTCTTGCATCGCAGGCGTGCGCCCAACAAGCGGCAGATCTGTGGCGGTGTTCGGGGCCTGACTTGAATCACCTGCAGCATCGGGCGTGCGCAGGCGTCTACGGTCTAACGCCTGTGCTGTGCGTTTCATCAGGTCAGGCAGATCGAAAGGTTTGGGCAGATAGTCGAACGCCTCGGCTTCAGCGGCCTGAATGGCAGTCATGATGGTGTTTTGCGCCGAGATGACAATCACCGGCAGATTCGGGCGCAGCTTTGCGATCCGCGGTAAGGCCTCTAGCCCGTTTCCGTCCGGCATCACTACGTCCGAGATCACCGCATCCCCGCGCCCATCCTCAACCCAGCGCATCAGGGTCGCCATTGACCCGGTCGCATGCACCCGACACCCCGCGCGGGTCAGCGCCTGCGTCAAAACCGTGCGGATCGTGCGGTCATCATCTGCAACAAGGACAGTTCCATCCATGGTCAGTCTCCTTTGCGGTGAGGGGCCGGGGCGATCGGCAATGAAATGCGAAACGCGGTGCGCCCCGGACGGCTGTCAACTGCGATCAGCGCGTCATGGTCCGACAGGATCTTGGACACCAGTGCCAAGCCCAGCCCGGTGCCGTTTTCACGCCCCGACACGAACGGGTCAAACACCTGATCGGCGATATCGGCAGGCAACCCCGGCCCGTTGTCGATGATCTCGACCTGAAGGGGCAAACTGGCCAAGCCGCCATCAGGCAGGTGCAGCTTCAACCCGGTCTCGTAAAACGTGTGAAGTTCAATTTTTCCCGCACCAGAGCAGGCTTGTGCGGCGTTCTTCAACAGGTTCAGGAACACCTGTTGCAATTGATCGCCATCCACCCAGACATCGGGCAAGGACGGATCATATCGTTCCAGAATGTCCATCCCCGGCGCAAACCCGACCTGAGCGGTGGCGCGTGCGCGGTCCAGTATGTCGTGAATATTCACGGCGGTGCGGGCCGGGGGGCGAAGGTCTCCGAATTGCTCGACCTGATCCAGCAACGCGACCACCCGGCGGCTTTCCGCGACGATCAAGTCTGTCATCTCTTGATCCTCTGCCGACAGGGTCATCGACAGAAGCTGCGCGGCACCGGTGATCCCGGCCAGCGGGTTCTTGATCTCGTGCGCCAGCATCTCGGCCATGCCGATGGCCTGACGGGCCGCCGCTTTCGACCCCTGCACAAGGCCAAGATGTTCGGCACCATGGCGTGGTTGAAACAAGATCACCACGTGATCATCGCGCCCGTCCGTGGTGGCCAGAGGGGCTATTTGCAAGTTGACTTCGCGCACCATGCCAGAGGGAAGCGTCAACTTGGCCCCGTCCACATAATATGGCCCCTTCGAGTTGCGCACCCGGTCCTGCGCGCCCTCGATATCTATTGAAAGGGTCAGCTTCGTTGACAGCTTCGCCCCGCGAAAACTGCGCTCCGAGCTGTTCAAAAACGCCTCGCCCGCGCCGTTCAGGCGGACCACCAGCCCTGCCCCGTCCAACTCGATCGCCGGGACGGGCAGCGCCGCCCATAGTGATGCGTCGCTGATCATGCCGCCCGCCGCTCTGTCATGATGGCATCGGGCAACATGGCGCATACCTCTGTAGGGTTTCGGTTGGACAGCACACGGCGGCGCAGCTCCGCGTCGGTGCCCGCCTGATCCATATACCAGCCCAGATGCTTTCGTATGACGCGCGCGCCAAGCTCAGGTCCGTAAAACTCAAGACTGGCGCGGTAGTGGTCTTCGACAAGTCGCGCCAGTGCCGCGCCTTGCGGGATCATGGGTGCGCCTGTGCCATAGATATCATGCGCGACCTGTGCCAGAAGCCACGGCTGCCCGCCTGCCCCACGCCCGATCATCACGCCATCTGCGCCGCTGTCTGCCAGCGCTTGCCGGGCGGTCTGCGCGTCTACGATGTCGCCATTGGCAATGACCGGGATCGAGACGGCGTCCTTGACCGGACGGATCGCCGCCCAATTGGCGCGGCCTTTGTAGAACTGACAGCGGGTGCGGCCGTGGATGGTGATCATCTGAATGCCCGCCGCTTCGGCGCGCTTGGCAAGCTCGGCAGCGTTCAGGCTGTCATCGTCCCATCCCAGCCGGGTTTTCAGCGTGACCGGGAGCGACACTGCGGCCACGATTGCCTCGACCAGCTTCAGCGCATGATCCAGATCGCGCATCAGGGCTGATCCAGACATGCCGCCCACGACCTTACGGGCGGGGCAGCCCATGTTGATGTCGATGACCCTCGCGCCGTTCTGTTCGACCATCCGCGCAGCCTCGCCCGCCCAATAGACATCGCGCGCGGCCAGTTGCACGGCGGTGTTTGCGTGGCCAAAGCCAAGCTCGGCCCGTTCGCGCACACCCGGTTTGGCCTGCACCATTTCCTGGCTGGCAACCATTTCCGACACCACAAGTCCCGCGCCGAAGCTGCTGACAATGTTGCGAAACGGAAGATCCGTGATCCCGGCCATTGGGGCCAGAATAACCGGAGGGTCGAGCGTTACATCTTTGACGCGGACTGACATGCCTAATCCTTGTGCAGTGGGTTCAACCTGCCCGATACCCCTGCGAAATATCAACTTTCAGCGCGATGTGCGAGCCGTCATTTCACAAACCGCCCATTTTTTGTGCAGTTTTTCGCACCCAAACCGCCCCATTGTCCTTCATTTCAGCACGGCCTAAACAAGAGCCATGGATATCGCAGCGATCATCGTTGCCGCAGGGCGCGGCACCCGTGCGGGCGGGCAGCGCCCCAAACAGTGGCAAACCGTGGCCGGGGCATCGGTCGCAGCCCACAGCGTGGCCGCATTCCGCGATCACCCGCGTGTCACGCGTTGCGTGTTGGTCATCCACCCAGAGGATCACGGTGACGCGCAGCAGATCGACGGCATCCAAACCGTGATCGGGGGCGCCACCCGCGACGCAAGTGTGCGGGCTGGACTGGAGGCGTTGCAAGCCAACCCGCCCGATCTTGTGTTGATCCACGATGTGGCCCGGCCCTTGGTCTCTGCCAAAGTGATCGACGCGGTGATTGACGCTTTGTCATCCGCGCAAGGGGCCGCGCCTGCGATCCCCGTAACCGACGCGTTGTGGCGCGGTGATGAAGGGGTGGTAACAGGCACGCAATCGCGTGACGGGCTTTATCGGGCGCAGACCCCGCAAGGTTTCCACTATGCCCCTATCCTTGCCGCTCACCGTGCGCATAACGGCGGCGCGGCGGATGACGTTGAGGTTGCGCGCAAGGCCGGGCTGGACGTTGCCATCACGATGGGCGATGAGGCGAATATAAAGATCACCACGCCGGACGATTTCGCGCGCGCAGACCGGTTGATCCGCGACAGAGCAAAGGAACAGGCCATGGATATTCGTGTGGGCAACGGGTTTGACGTGCATGCGTTTGAAGATGGCGACCACGTCATCCTGTGCGGCGTGCGCATCCCGCATGGTCGCAAGCTGAAGGGTCATTCCGACGCCGATGTAGGGATGCATGCCCTGACCGATGCGATCTATGGCGCGCTGGCGGAAGGCGACATTGGCCAGCACTTCCCACCCTCGGACCCGCAGTGGAAAGGGGCTGAGAGCGATATTTTCCTGCGCCATGCGGTCGATCTGGCCAAGTCGCGCGGCTATCGGTTGTCGAACGTGGACGTGACGCTGATCTGCGAACAGCCCAAGATCGGGCCTCATGCGGTCGCCATGCGCGAGGCTTTGGCGGGTATCATGGGCATGGATGTGGACCGGGTGTCGGTGAAAGCCACGACCTCCGAACGGTTGGGTTTCACCGGGCGGTCCGAAGGCATTGCCTCGCTGGCCTCGGCCACTTTGATCAAGGACTGAGCCATGCAGAAATCGACCGCCAAGCTGATCGCGACTTTCTTCTATGCGGGGCTTTTGAAGCCCGCCCCCGGCACATGGGGCACGCTGGCCGCCCTGCCCGTCGCGTGGCTGCTGCACATGATCGGCGGGCCGATTGCCCTGACCGGCGCGACCATCGTCGCCTATTATGTCGGCCTGAAAGCGACCGAGGCGTATACGGCAGGTTCCGACAATCACGACCCCGGCGAGGTGGTAATTGACGAGGTCGTCGGCATGTGGATCACCCTGTTTCCCGTGTCCTTCGGGGCCAAGATGATGGGCGCGGATATACTCGCGCTCTATCCCGGGTGGGTCATCGGCTTTCTGGCCTTCCGGTTCTTCGACATCACCAAGCTTGGTCCCATCGGCAAAGCCGACCGGCGCGGGGATGCGACGGGGGTCATGATGGATGATGTCTATGCTGGCGTAGCAGCGGCGATCACGGTGATCGTTGCGGCCTACGGTGTTCATGCGTTTATGATGTGACCTATGCCCGACACGTTAGAAATCGCTGATCTTCTCGACCTGTGCCGCAGCAAGGGCCTCAAAATCGCCGCGGCAGAAAGCTGCACGGGCGGCATGGTGGGCGCTTGGCTGACGGACGTGGCGGGCAGCTCGGACGTCTTTGACCGGGGCTTCATCACCTATTCCAACGCCGCCAAACGCGACATGTTAGGGGTCAGCCCAGCCACGCTTGACGCGCACGGGGCTGTATCGGAACAGGTCGCGCGCGAAATGGCGCTGGGCGCGCTGTCCAGATCGCAGGCCGACCTTGCTGTGTCGATCACCGGCATCGCTGGCCCCGGCGGGTCCGAGCACAAGCCCGAGGGGCGCGTGTGCTTCGGCTTGGCGACGCGAGACGCCTGCGAGACCGAGACCGTCGAATTCGGCGCGCTGGGCCGGGCCAAGGTCCGCCACGCCGCAGCCGCGCACGCGGTTAAACTTCTGGCGCGAGCTGCCCTGTCCTTAGGCAAAGCCTGAAACGTAGATCCGGTTTGCGCCCATATCTGCGCCATACACCCCAAAAACCCGCCTAATATTTAGGCGCGCGTCGTTTTATGCCTGCTGTATGGGCATAAATCCCCGTGCGACTGTCCCCTCCTCCTGCGCATTGCGCCACAAAACGCAGCATCACCAACTCTTTGAAGGAGCATCCCATGAACGGGGCAGACACCGCCTGGATCATCGTCGCCACAGCCCTTGTGCTTTTCATGTCGCTGCCGGGGCTCGCGCTTTTTTATGGCGGGCTTGTGCGCGCCCGCAATGTGCTCAGCGTCTTTATGCATGTTTATGCCATTGCCTGTTTGATGAGCGTGCTGTGGCTCGCCTTGGGCTACACCATTGCCTTCGGGGATGTGAGACACGGCTGGTTTGGCAGTCTGGACAAAGCCTTCCTGTCCGGCGTCACCGCTGACAGCCTGTCAGGCACCCTGCCCGAGGTCTTGTTCTTCGCCTTCCAGATGACCTTCGCGATTATTACGCCCGCGCTGATCGTTGGGGCCTATGTGGAACGGGTTGGCTTTGGCTTTGTCATGACCTTCTCGGGCCTGTGGATGCTGGTGTGCTATGCGCCGGTTGTGCACTGGATCTGGGGGGGCGGCGCATTGGCGGATGGCGGCATTTTCGGCGCGTTCGGCACGCGCGATTTTGCGGGCGGTATCGTGGTGCACGAAACCGCCGCCATAGCCGCGTTGATCATCGCCGTGATGCTTGGGCCGCGCAAACACCGCACCACACCGCCACATGCGCCGTGGATGGTGTTCATGGGGGCGGGCATGCTTTGGGTGGGCTGGTTTGGCTTCAATGGCGGCTCGCAACTGGCCGCAGATGGCGGCGCGGCGATGGCGATCACCGTCACCCATATTTCGGCCGCCACCGCGTCATTGAGCTGGGCCCTGTGGGAGCGGATCAAATACGGCAAGGCCAGCCTTGTGGGCATCGTGACGGGCACCATTGCCGGTCTGGCCTCGATCACGCCAGCCTCTGGCTTCGTGGGCCCCATCGAAGCGCTGATCATCGGTGGCGTCGCTGGTATCCTGTGTCAGGAGGCGGTGAACATCATCCGTGACAGGTTGCACATAGACGACACACTGGATGTGTTCGCGGTGCACGGTGTTGGCGGCATCTTTGGCACCATTATGATCGCGGTCTTCGGTCAGGGCAGTTGGGTCGCCCAACTCGGTGCATTGGTGATCGTCGGCCTGTTTACCGCCGTTGTCACGGTGGTTTTGGTTAAGCTGGTCTGCCTGATCACCCCGTTGCGCGTCGATGCAGAGATGGAAGCGAACGGGCTGGACCTGTCCGCCCATGGCGAACGCGCCTATGATATAATGTCTTAGGGAGCATCGCGCATTACTCAAGAAGAAGGCGGGCTCATGGCTCGCCTTTTCCATTTGCAGATTACGGTGCGCGCAACAGCGTGCACAGCGCATCCATATCTGGCAGCGAGCCGATAGCCTCAATCACCTGATCCGCCCTCGCCCCCAGAAGCGCACGGGACTTGGCTTCCAACTTCACGCGACGATCTGCAAGACTCATCGGCGCATTCAGATTGCCCTCGCGGTTCAATACGGCACCGTTTTGCAACGTAACCTCAACCCGCGCGGCGGTTTCGGCGATGTTGTCGTCGGCCAGCACATGCACCCGTGACGCCAACGCCACCAAGGCCGGATCGCGCGCCACCTGATCCGAGAAACTGGCAAGTGCCGTGGTATCCACACCCGACAGCGCCATGGCGGCGCAATGTGCATATGAAAATTTGACCTCAAGCCCGGTTTTGGGGTGTGGAATATTACACACGCTCAGCCAACGTGGATGGGTCCAAAGCTGTATCTCGGCCACATCCGCCGCCGCACAGTCGATATCAGACAGCGCTTCCAGCATCGCGTGAGTGCCGTGGCAACAGGCATGAAACTTGTGACTGATTGTCAGAATATCCCAATGGCGACCTAAGTCGTCGAAGGCGATCGCGTCTGCCTCGCCTGAATGGGTTGGGCCAAACCCTTGCGGGCCGTCGATCCCGTCGGGGGCAGATATGAACCCCGCCTTGGCGGCGCGCGCGACCTCGACCCCGGTTTGGGCGGCGAGACCGGCGTGATAGGGTTTGCCCATCGTGCCAAACTGGCTTTTCAACCCCGCGGCACGTGTGGCGCACAAGCCCAAAGCCTGCGTCAGCTGATCCGCGCTCAGCGCCAACAAACGCCCCGCAGCCAAGGTCGCACCGAATGCCCCGGCAGTCGCTGTCTGGTGGAACCCTGTTTGATAGTGATTGCGCCCCAGCCAACGCCCCAGCCGGATCGAGCCTTCGACGCCGACCAATGCAGCGTCCAGCATTTCCGATCCTGGTGCCCGGATCCATTCGGCAATCGCCAGCGCGGCGGGCACCGCCGCAACCGACGGGTGGCCGATATGGGCGAAATGGGTATCGTCATAGTCCAACGCGTGCGAGGCCGTGCCGTTGACCATCGCCGCCGCGCGCACCGGAAGTTTGCGCGCACGACCCACGACGCTTGCCTGACTTCCGCCGCCATCATCGACCGCCATATCACAGATGATCCGCGCGACAGGCTCATCCGCACCTGCAATCGCGACGGTTGCCCAATCCAGCAAAGACAGTGCCATCATCTCGCGCGCATCATGGGCTTGATCACCCATCACCGGAGCGACGCCGAAGCGCACCAGATTGTCCATCGCTTGACCCATCTGCGGCCCCTTTCCTGCCAATCCCTTGAAAGCATACGCGTAGCGCTACATAAGACTAACAGAAAAGCGAAAGGCAAACGGGATCATTATGGACACAGGTTTTTGGATCAGCAGCGGGGCAATTGCGGCCCTTCTTGTGTTGTCTGCCTTCTTCTCGGGATCGGAAACGGCTTTGACGGCCGCGTCACGCGGTAAGTTGCGGTCGCGCGCAGACCGGGGCGACCGGGGATCAGAACGCGCGTTGAACATCACCGAGGATAACGAACGCCTGATCGGTTCGGTGCTTCTTGGCAACAACCTTGTGAATATCCTCGCAACCTCGCTTGCGACGGCGCTGTTTACCCGGCTGTTCGGCGACAGCGGTGTGGCGCTGGCGACCCTTGTCATGACCCTGCTTGTCCTGATCTTCGCCGAGGTGCTGCCCAAAACCTATGCCATCACCATGCCCGAGGACGCAGCTGCAAAAGCATCTGGCCCGATATCCATCGTGATCCTTCTGTTTTCGCCGATAGTGGCGGCTGTGCGCGTCATCACGCGCGGGCTTCTTAGCCTGTTCGGCGTGAAAACCGACCCCGACAGCCACATTCTGGCCGTCCGCGAGGAAATCATGGGCGCAATCGCGCTGGGCCATTCCGAAGGGGCTGTAGAAAAGGAAGACCGTGACCGGTTGTTGGGTGCGCTGGATTTGGGCGACCGCGCGGTCGAAGAAATCATGCTTCACCGCAGCCAGATTGAAATGGTCGACGCCACCGCCCCCGCTCTTGAAATCCTTGAACAAATCCTGGCCTCACACCACACCCGCTTGCCGGTGTTTCGCGATGAGCCCGAAAACATCATCGGTGTCATTCACGCCAAGGACCTGAGCCGCGCGATGTATTCCGCCCAGGCCGAAGGCAAACCGATCAAGGAATTTGACGTTCTTCAGGTGGCGACAAAGCCGTATTTCATCCCCGAAACCACCACGCTTGACGACCAGATGCGCCAGTTCCTAAGACGCCACACGCATTTTGCGCTGGTGGTCGATGAATACGGATCGCTGGAAGGCCTGATCACGCTTGAGGATATTCTGGAAGAAATTGTGGGCGAGATTGTTGACGAGTTTGATGTCCAGACCGAACCGGAAATCAAACCGTCGCCGGATGGGCATTACCTCGTTGAAGGTGCCGCCACTATCCGCGACCTGAACCGCGCCAACGACTGGAACCTGCCGGATGACGAGGCGAACACGATCGCCGGTCTGGTCATCCACGAGGCGCAGATGATCCCCAACGAAGGTCAGGTCTTCTCGTTCCACGGGTTCCGGTTCGAGGTGCTGAAACGGGACGGCAACCGGGTTGCTTTGCTTAAAATCCGGCCATTATAGCGCACCCCCATTGCTGTATTTTCACTTGAACTTGCTGTCGTGATCGCGGCTAGTTGGTGGCAATGTAACTGAGATCGGAGCCTTAGATGAAACAGTGGACCACCTCACCGCTCAATATTGCCGTCGCGCTTTGCACGCTTTTGACGAGCGCGTCTTTTGCTGTGGCCCAAAGCGACCCGAATGACCCGCTGTATCAGGCGCTGGCCGGCAAATCCTTCGTTGGCAAAACCGGGCTGGCCATCACATTGGAACCCGATGGCTCCATCAGTGGTGGCAATGACACGCTGCAATTTGGCGGCACCTGGACGGTTGAGGACGGCAAATACTGCCGCACTCTGACCGAACCAACTCCCGAGCCGATGCGGTCAAGCGGGTGTCTGGATGTTCTGATCGAAGGCGATCAGGCGACCCTGACCAGCGCGGACGGCACCACGCGGACTTATACGTTGCAATAAGGGCGACGGGTTGCTTAGCGTCCCTTGAACAATGACCCGAAGATGCCGCGCACGATACGTCTGCCGGTTGTGCCCTTTAGCTCTTTGATCACCACATTAACGACCGCTTCGCTGAACCCTTCGTCCGATTTTCGCGACCGCCGGCGTGAATTTGGCTTGTCAGCTTCGGCGCCGGTGTATCGCCGCCCGGTGTTGAACTCGCGCAAGGTCAAGGTTTCTTCCGCCTCGGTTTCGCGACGCTCTGCCTCTTCTGCTTCTTTCGCGGCGTCAGTAGCCCGTTTGGTCAGCACCTCATAGGCGCTTTCGCGATCTTGCAGCGTCTCGTATTTTCCGGCGATTGGCGAGGCATCAATCAGCGCCTTCCGCTCGCCCGCCTCAATTGGGCCGAGTTGCGAGCTTGGCGGGCGGATCAAGGTGCGTTCCACCACGCCCGGCGCACCCTTGGCTTCCAGAAACGACGTCACAGCTTCGCCCACGCCGACCTCGCGGATGGCATCTTCGGTCGAAAAGCGCGGGTTGTCGCGATAGGTTTCGGCGGCCTGTTTCAGTTCCTTGCGGTCGCGACCGGTAAAGGCGCGCAGCGCATGCTGGACGCGATTGCCAAGCTGGCCAAGAATATCTTCGGGCACGTCGGCGGGGTTTTGGGTAATGAAATAAATGCCCACGCCTTTGGAGCGGATCAGGCGCGCGACCTGTTCGACCTTGTCCACCAGCGCTTTGGGGGCGTCGTCAAACAGCAAGTGTGCCTCGTCAAAGAAGAACACCAGCTTGGGTTTTTCGGGGTCACCGACCTCGGGCAGTTCCTCAAATAGTTCGGACAGCAGCCACAACAGGAACGTGGCATAAAGGCGCGGTGCACCCATCAGCTTGTCAGATGCGAGGATCGAGATGCGGCCACGCCCGTCTATGTCGGTGCGGATGATATCAGCCAGATCCAGCGCAGGTTCGCCAAACAGCTTATAGCCGCCCTGATTTTCCAGCACCAACAGCGCGCGTTGAATGGCACCAACCGACGTGGTGGATACGTTGCCATAGCGCAGCGACAACTCTTTCGCGTTTTCACCCACCCAGACCAACAAGGCTTGCAGGTCTTTCAGGTCCAGCAGCGGCAGGCCCTGTTCGTCAGACACGCGGAACGCGATGTTCAACACGCCTTCCTGTGCGTCCGTCAATTCCAACAGGCGCGACAGCAGAAGCGGCCCCATTTCGGTCACGGTGGTGCGGATCGGGTGGCCCTGTTCGCCGAACAGATCCCAGAAGGTGACCGGGAACGCCTCATAGGTGTAATCGTCAAACCCGATCTTCTCAGCACGACTGGTGAAAGCGTCGTGCAGTTTGAACCCGGCAGACCCCGCCTTGGCCAGGCCGGACAGGTCGCCTTTTACATCCGACATGAAAACCGGCACACCTTGGGCGGCAAAACTTTCGGCCATGATCTGCAACGTGACGGTTTTACCTGTGCCAGTCGCCCCGGCAACCAATCCGTGTCGGTTGGCATATTTCATCAAAAGCCCTTGTTTGGTGCGATAATCTTCGCCACCGCCACCCATAAAAATCGCACCGTCCATCTACGCGCCTCCAAGGCTAAAAAACCACTTGTCTAGAACAATACAAAGTTAACCAATTTGTGCCAGAGTGGATTCATCCCTGGTGACCTTGGGTCATCGGGGTTGACATCCTCCCTGTCAGACTGGCCTCGCCTTCGGGCGGGGCATTTTTCTTAACACCGTCAACAAATTACAACGGACTACTCATGCGCCGGTGTCATTGCCAAAATCCGACATTTTGGGCCAGTTTCACGTCGCAAAAGGTCTTGACCCCTGCGACCAATTGACATAGTTTTGCCCCAATAGCCGGTCAGTCCGGCAGGGAGAGAAGATTTGAAAAGGGTCCGCTTGTCGGGCCCTTTTTGATGTTTGTGCCTGTGACTTGCACCAATTCAATGCGGCCCGCCCATAGGAATACTTGGCGCGAAGCTCGGCGATCTCTTGCCCATAACCCGGCGTCTTATTGAACTTGCAAAGTCTTGCAGGGGTTTTGCACCTGACAGCCCAGCATGGGCATGTTATCCAATCGATCAATGAGACCCGATTAATTGTAAGGATCGAAAATGAAGGCTGAGCTGATGAAAACGCTGCCACTGGCAGCTCTTTTGGCGCTGGCGACCCCGGCATTTGCACAGGACACCACCGAGGCCCCTGCCGCAGAAACTCCCGCCGAGGAAGCACCGGCGACAGAGGCACCTGCCGCAGAAACTCCCGCGCCCGCACAACCCAATGTCGATCTGGGCGAGCCCGCGGGTGACGCACGTCAGGCTGGACAAACCTATATCGAAAAGGTTGTAGGCGATTGGGAACGCAAGTGTATCACCCTGCCCGATGGTCAGGGCGATGACCCCTGCCAGATGTATCAACTTCTGAAAGACGAAAAAGGCAATGCGGTTGCCGAAATCTCGCTTGGGCGTCTGCCCGATGGCGGTCAGGCAGTGGCCGGTGCGACGGTTGTTGTGCCACTTGAAACGCTGCTGACCCAGCAATTGACCATCGCGGTCGATGGCGGTCAGGGCAAACGTTACCCGTTCCGTTTCTGCGCGCAGCCCGGATGTGTTGCCAATATTGGCTTCACCCAAAGCGAAATCGATGGCTTCAAACGCGGCGCTAAAGCCACGGTTACCATCGTGCCCGCTGCGGCCCCCGATCAGAAAGTCAACTTGTCCATGTCGCTGAAAGGTTTCACAGGCGGATATGACGAGCTGATCGTTCCAACGCAGCCACAGCAGTAAACGCTTAGTCAAATAATCAGAAACGCCGCCTCACTGGGCGGCGTTTTTCGTTTAAGACTGTGACGATGATCAGGCGGCACGCAACGCCAGAACCGCATTCAACCCGCCAAAGGCAAAGGCGTTTGACAACACAGCGTTGACCTTCACATCGCGCGCCACGTTGGGCACCACATCCAGCGCGCATTCAGGGTCGGGTTCTTCATAACCGATTGTGGGCGCGATCACGCCTTCGCGCAGCGCCATGATACAGGCCAGCAGTTCAACCGCGCCGGTGCCTCCAATCAAATGCCCGTGCATCGACTTGGTGGACGAGATCATCAGATCATCCGCGTGATGGCCGAAGGCATCCGCAACCGCCGCACATTCAGTTTTATCATTGGCTGTCGTTCCGGTGCCGTGGGCGTTAACATAGGCCACGTCCTCCGGGTTCAGCCGCGCATCCTGCATCGCCCCGGCAATCGCACGCGACGCGCCTTGTTTGGACGGCATCACGATGTCAGCGGCGTCCGAGGTCATCGAAAACCCCACCACCTCGGCCAGAATGTCGGCGCCGCGCGTGCGGGCACGCTCGTAATCCTCAAACACAAAGACAGCCGCACCTTCACCCTGAACCATGCCATTTCGGTTGGCCGAAAACGGGCGGCAGGCGTCTTTGGACATAACGCGCAGACCTTCCCACGCCTTGATGCCGCCAAAACACAACATCGCCTCGGAGCCACCAGTGATCATCACATCCGCCATACCTGTGCGGATCATCTGCATCGCCTGCCCCATCGCGTGGTTCGAACTGGCACAAGCCGAGGCCACCGTGAAGCTTGGCCCCTTCAGGTTCCATTCCATCGACACATGGCTGGCGGCGGCGTTGTTCATCAGCTTGGGCACGACAAACGGATGAACGCGGTTCTTCCCGTCCGCATAGACCGAGCGGTAGTTTTCATCCAGCGTGTTCATCCCGCCACCCGAGGTGCCAAGGATCACGCCCGAGCGTGTCGCAAGCTCGCCCGAAAAGCTCAGCCCAGACTGGCCGATAGCCTCGCGGGCAGCCAGCAATGTGAACTGGGTGAACCGATCATACAGCGCGATTTGCTGGCGGTTAAAGCTGTCTTCGGGCTCGTAGCCCTTGATCTGCGCGCCAATGCGGATCGACAGACGTTCGACGTCCTGAAATTCAAGATCCCCGATGCCGCAGCGACCATCGCGCATTGCCTGCAATGTCTCGGCGACATTGCGGCCAAGCGCGTTGATCGTGCCCTGACCGGTGATAACAACGCGTCGCATGTGATGTGTCACCTTCAGGCTGCCTGCGTGGCGACCAGCCCCGTTACTGCCTCAATGATCGCCTTGACCGAAGAGATGTCAAAATCCCCTTCGGTCGGGTCATTGGCATTGAAAGGCACTGACACATCAAAAGCTTCTTCGATCGCGAAGATGCTTTCCACAAGACCAAGGCTGTCGATGCCAAGATCTTCAAGCGACTGATCCATCGAGACGTCGCCCGGCTCTAACATGGCCTGTTCCGCCAGAATCGCGATCACGCGATCTTTGATACTGTCCGACATGGCGTTCCCTTTCGCGTTGCGCGGATATCTAGTCCTTGTCTACGAGTTTTGAAACAGTTTTTTGAAGCTCGCGCAAAGTCTGGGCCAGACGCGGCAGGCGACGCAATT
This sequence comes from Aliiroseovarius sp. S1339, assembly GCF_023195695.1. GTDB lineage: Bacteria > Pseudomonadota > Alphaproteobacteria > Rhodobacterales > Rhodobacteraceae > Aliiroseovarius. Next base: position 117,579 of record NZ_JALPQG010000001.1, read on the forward strand.
CGCGTCGGATTGCCATCTCGGTTTCGATCTTTACGGCAGGGCTTCCCAAAACCGCGCGCCCAGCAGGCACGTTTGTGTAAATATTGGTGCCACCGCCCGCAATTACATCATCGCCGATGAAGATATTGTCACTGACGCCCACCTTGCCACCCAACACGACACGGTTGCCGATCCGGGCGGACCCGGACACGCCGACATTGCCACACAACATGACATCTTCGCCGACATCTGCGTTGTGACCCACTTGAACCTGACAGTCGATCTTAGTGCCACGTCCGATGCGTGTGGCGCGGATCGTGCCGCGATCAATGGTCGAGCTTGCACCCAGTTCAACATCGTCGCCGATCTCGACCCCACCCAGCGAATGCACGCGCGCCCAATGGTGGCTGCCAACGACGAACGCAGCTTTGTCGCCCTCGGCCATACCGCCGCGCAGGCTTTCCACCGCACTTTCCTTGTCCAGCGTCACGAACGAGAAACCATCCCCCCCAACGACCGAATTTGGCTGGCCGATATAGCGGTCCCCGATCTTGCACAGATGCTCAATGCGCGCGCCCGAATGCAGTACCAGATCATCACCGATAACAGTGCCATAGCCGATTGAGGCATGCGGCGCGACCTGCGCGCGCGCGCCCACGGTGACATTCGCGCCGATCACTGCCAGCGGACCGATGCGAGCGCCTTCGCCGATTGTGGCGGTGTCGTCGACAACAGCAGTCGGGTGAATCCCTTCGCCAATACCAAGGCCGGGATCAAGCGCGCGGGTCAACAGTGGCATGGCCGCCTTGCCCCGGTTCAAACAGATTGCGCCTTCCAGCCCCAGCGCCTCCCAGTCGGCCCCGTCCCAGAGCAACGCCGCGCGCGCGCGGCCCTTGGTGATGCCATCGGCATATTTCGGGTCCATCGCCAGCGCAAGCTGGTCCGGCCCGGCATCAGATGGCTCGGCCGCGCCGATCAGGGCGATATCACCATTGCCCAGCACCTTGGTGCCCAGCGAGGCGGCGATTTGCGAAAGAGTGAACTGCATCTGACCTCCTTGTCCCGGTGTTGGGCGCAATGACCCGCCACCTTTGACGAAGGATTTAACCCCCTACGCCGCCAAGCGCCACCCCGGCGTTCTGCAGCGCGTCCCAAATCTTGGCGTCACGTCCATAAACGTCGCGACGATAGTTCATCCGCCCCTTGGCCGGCGCGACGGCCGTGCGATAAACCAGATGCACCGGCACCGGTTCGTTCAGGTCGATCCGCGTCTCGCGACCGGTGTTCAGAACCTTGTGGAACGTGCCTTTCGGGTCCGCGCTCTGCTTCGCCAGCAGGGCATAGGCAAAATCGAACGGATCGCTCAGCCGGATGCAGCCATGGCTGAAGGCGCGCACTTCACGGCCAAACAGGCTTTTTGACGGTGTGTCATGCAGGTAGATGTTGTGTTTGTTCGGGAACATGAACTTCACCAACCCAAGCGCATTTCGGCTGGATGGGGGCTGCTTGATCGCAAAGGGAAAGGACTTTGCAGAGAACGCATTGAAGTTCACCGCAGATCGGTTGACCACACGGCCCCGGCTGTCGATCAGTTTCAGGTGGCTAACAGCATTGGGATTGCGCTTGAGCATCGGCAGATACTCTTTCGTCGCGATCGAGCGTGGAACGTTCCAGGTCGGGTTCACCACCAAGAACTCCATCACATCCGAGAATTCTGGGCTGCGGCGGTCATGCACGTTTTTGCCAATCACCGAACGGGTCGCAAACGTTACGCGCCCGCCGTCGACAATTTGGGCAGTGAAATCGGTTAGGTTCACCCACACATGGCGTGTGCCGCGGTCGATATTGGTCCAGCGTTCCCGCTCCATCGCCACAAGGATCGAGGCCAGACGCTTTCTAAGCGGTGTGTTGATGGCGGCCATCGTGCCGGGTCCAGCGACGCCATCGGCGTCCATCCCATGGTCTTCCTGGAACTGCTGCACGGCCTTCTGGATCGAGGCATCATAGGATTGGCTGGCCGATCGGTTCAGATATCCCATATGGATCAAGCGGTTACGCAAAGAGACCACTGCCACGCCAGCCTCGCCGGGTTTTAGCGATTTGGCGGGCACAGGTTCGCCCCATCCACCGTTGGCAAGCCGTTTTTCCAACCGCAGCTTTTCTTTCATCAACCGGGCGTATTCCGGTGATTTGGGCGGCAGCGATTTCAAAAAACCGTTGGGGCTTGATTTGACAAAACCCGCCAGAAGCTCAGCCCCGCTTTTTCGTGGCACTTTGCGCACAATGCCGCTGTCCACCTTCGATGGGGTCAGGACACCGCTGTTGACGCCATGGGCATAGGCCAGAAACAGTTTAGACATCGCGACTTCAAGACGGCCAAGATCGCGCAGGCTTTCCACGCTTTTCAACTGGGTCATCAAAGACGCGGTGTCATAGGCAGGCAATCCATGGTCGCTGGCCGTCGCCAACGCTTTTAACAGCGCGCTGCGCCGCGCAGTGTCATCCGGGTTCGTTCCGGTCCAGATCGGCTGGTAACCATTAGCCCGATAGAATTCGGCAATTTCCGCATCACGTGCGGCAGCTTCCGCCACGGCTTGCGCGAAGGCCGACACTTTGGTTTGCGCCTGCGTTGGCACAGCCGTTGTTGTGAAAAGGAAAATCCCCAGAATTGCGGCAAAAACTGCCGTGAAAAAAGAGGAACGACGTCGTGGCAGCGCGTTCTTAATCATGTCTCGCCCAATAGTAAAACACCTGTAGTTGTTATAGGATATTCCACAATTGGCCCGTTCAAGTCCATTCACAAAGCCGATAAAAAGCCCGCTTAGAACGCGGCGTGTCTTTCGCCCCATGCTTTGGCGCGTTTGGGCCACTGTTAACCGCAAATTCACCGATTTCAGCAAAATTCTGCCGATTTAGCTTGAACACGTTAAGCATCAGAAATCTTTGCTTGGCCCGCGATTCGAGTTGTGCCATAACATCGGCAAGCTTGGGGAAGAGGCTTAAACACTTGTTGACCTGATCGGACAACGATCCACATCAGGCGCTGCAAAACAGGCAAGCGATGGGACACGCTGGGACATGACTATCGACAATTCGGTCGGATCTAAATCCATTTTAACTCGCCGCGGAGTGCTGGGGGCTTTTGCCGCCACAGCAGTTACTGCCGCGCCAATGTATGCAAATGCCGCTGGCTTCCTGCGTGGCGGGGGCGATGTCCGTCGACTCGCCATGTATTCTGGGCGCACAGGCGAAACGATCAACATGATCTATTGGATCGAAGGCAAATACATCAAAGATGCCTTGAAAGAGATTAACCATTTCATGCGCGACTGGCGCACCGACCAGGCGATTAAGATCGACACGCGCACCGTCGACATCATGGCCGCTGCTCATGGGCTTATGGATGCCCGCGAGCCTTATATGATGTTGTCGGGTTATCGGTCGCCCAAGACCAACGCCATGCTTCGGTCGCGGTCGCGCGGCGTTGCCAAGAATTCTCTGCACATGAAGGGTCAGGCGGCAGATCTGCGACTGAAATCAAGGTCGGTCAATCAGATGTTCAAAGCGGCGGTGGCCTGTCATGGTGGCGGCGTCGGCAGGTACTCCGGTTCGAATTTTGTTCATATGGATTGCGGTGTAGTCCGCAGCTGGGGCCGGTAACGCGTCCCATGTCCACCCCTACCTAACAACGCGACAAAGGCCCCCTGTTTGGTGGGCCTTTTCTTTTGTGTGTGGGGATGAGGTCTGACTAGGGCCACCCGCAACAATCTGATGACCAGCCCCCGACGGCAGCCTTACTCAACACGCTTGCGTGTTCAGATGATCCCTCAGCCTTTGTCAGGCATCAGGCGACCGGGCTCGTTCGTTTCCAGATAGGCTTCCTGTTCCGGCGTTAGTTCAATGCAGTCATACCCCGTCACCATCGGGCGAACATGTTCGCGGAACCCGTGCCCCACCGTCAGAAGGTAGACATGGGTAATAACGAAAGCTGCAATGACATAGGCTGCCAGCAGATGCACATTGGCGATAACGTAAAGCGCGAATGTTGACCCCTCTTCGGCAGCCCAGAAATTATAGGTCAGATACAGCAGACCCGACCCCCAGATCGCCGGAAACACCACCATCTTCAGACCAAAATATGTAAGCGCCTGAAGGGGGTTATGTTTGCGCCAGAAAATCTTGCGGTACGGGGGCTCTTCGCCCTTGAACACGCCGTAAGCATAGAAGCGCGCCATTTTGAAAAGACCTTCCAGATGCGGCACGAACTGGCGCCAGGTTCCGGTTGTGAACAGCCAGAACGTGGCAAAAATCCACACCGCCAACAGGATCAGCGCCGCGATCGTGTGCAGCATCACCGCCGGGCCGAACGGCAGCAGCGAATGCATTCCGTTCAAACCGAAACCGGTGAACAACAAGACCATGATCATCACCATCTGCGTCCAATGCCACAAACGTTCAAACCGCGGGTAAACCTTTACAATGCGTTTAGCCATGATCCGTGCCTCCTTTGCGACCACCAACGATGCGCAGAATAATGTGAAGTCCCACACCAAGAATTGTCAGTGCGACCAGCGCCATGCCCAACAGGCCGATGGGTGAACGCGGGTTGGTGCCGGGCATATAGACGGCAGCGATCCCGTCCAGTCGTCCGTTTTCCGCATGGCAGGCCGCACAATCCACAGCGTCCGTGGCAGGCGCAACCATATGGGTGATCGGCCAATACATCTGCGTGTCGACAAAATCGAAATTGCCGGAATATTCCTGCCCGGCGGCCTTCATCCCGGCCTCGATCGCTTTGGACCAATCAAAGTTGGTCCAAAACGCGGTGTCGGTGGTTGGCCCCCAAACATGGGAATAGGCCAGCTTGTTGCTGCCGGTGTCGTAAGACTGCCGCCCCTCCATCCGTTTGAAGGGCCAAATCCGGCTGTCTATGCCACCCGGCTCGCCGTTGATCCGGTTTACCTCGACCATAGTGGCCGGGTCGATCACCTCATCAGTGGCGTATTCCACATGGCCGTTGAACCACGCATAATGCGGCACGACATCCTCGCCCCAATCGAAATCGCCCTTGGTCGACAGATATGTGTGCAGCGCTTGGCCGTCGGACTGAATGAAATTGCTTTCATGCATCGGTTTGCCCGCCGCATCCAACCGACCGGCAGTGGACCAGTCCCAATAAGTCTTGGTCGCCACGCCGCCACGCGCGAATTCGGGGATATGGCAGCTTTGGCACGCCACCTTATCGGTGTGGTCATTCAACTTCACACCTTTGATGTTTAATGGGTGCGGATCGCTGTCATGACAGCTTTCACAGGTCGCCGCGGTGCGCACCGCGCCCGGCTTGCCGGTGCCGATCATATCCTTCGCGACCGTGTCGTAACGCGACCCGGCCCAATTGTGCTTGTCTTCGACATGGCAGGTTGAGCATGTGAAATTCAGCCCATCGGGTGCCATATGCACATCAACCTCTTTCGGCGGCGCGTAGAGCACCGAACTGAGGTCGCCATGTTTTACATTGTCCCCGCCGCCCCCGTAAAAGTGGCAGTTGCCGCAATTGTCCCGCCCCGGCATGCCCACCGACTGTGCCGCCTTGGTCAAGTCGACCGGCCACGCAAGCGACCCGGTGATCGTCTTGGTGCCGGGTTTCACGGGATCTAACGGCGGATGACCTGCACCGGTGGCCGTCTTGGTGTATTGGCCTGACCGGTCGTGGCAGACCAGACAGTCGGGCGCGACGCCAGCCTCTGCGGGTGTGACCGACATATCGTCCCAGCCGTAACCCGCGTGACACGAGGTGCATCGTGCCTCGTTCCCCGCAACGTTGCCGCAGAACGCGTTGATCACCTTGGATTTCCCCAGATTTTGACCGCTGTCGCTTTGGTAATCCCATGTAAAATGAATGGCATGCATAAGCTGGTCATCTGCCGCGTTGTGGCAGGACAGACAGGCCTGTGTCACCTCGGGACCCGTCGCGAACTTTTTCTGAAGGACCTCAAGCTTTGAATGGTCCACCGTCGCATTTGTCGGGATGGCTGGCGGTTCAGGTGGTGGTGTCGGGCTTGCGCTCTGACCCTCGGCTAAAGCAAAACCCGCCACGCCGGCGCATAAAATAAGGACAAACGGGACCGCTAGGTAACGTCTCATGGCTATGCCTCTCCTCATCTCCGGTTCGCGCGGCGGAGGAAAACATTCACTATATCTAATGTTTATATGCTAATCGCCCCTAAGGATATGGACCAAAATGACGCATCCTTTAGCCGCGCGCGCGATCTTTCCCGCGCGCGATTGACCGCGCCACAACCGTTTGGCATCGTCGCGCAACATTTTACGAGGTGGCGATGAAACCCTTTCTGATCTTACAATTGCGCCCTGAGGCTGACGCATCGGACGACGAGTTCGACGCTTTCCTGACCAAAGGTGGGCTGGCGCAAGACGAGGTGCACCGCATCCGCCTGGATCAACAGGACATTCCCGCTGACCTGTCCCTAACAAATTACTCCGGCGTGATTGTCGGCGGCGGGCCCGGTTGTGTTTCGGATGCCCCCGAAAAAAAACAGCCGGTCGAGGCCAAGATCGAGGCGGAGTGTCTGGCGCTCATGCCCGAAATCACCGCCCGCGACCTGCCGTTTTTGGGGTGCTGCTATGGGATCGGCATCCTTGGTCATCATCTGGAGCCCGGTTCCGTGTCGAAAAAAAGCTATGGCGAGCCGGTCAGCGCCAGCCCTTGCCGGGTGACTGCTGAGGGGCGCAATGACCCGCTGCTGGCAAACATCCCCGACGCGTTCGAAGCCTTCGTTGGCCACAAAGAAGCGATGCAGCACCTGCCAGATGGCTGCACTCAACTCGTAACGTCGGCGCCTTGCCCGTTCCAGATGATCCGCTATGGACAAAACGTCTATGCCACGCAGTTTCATCCCGAAGCGGACGCTGGAAATTTCGAAACCCGCATTGGAATCTACAAACATCACGGGTATTTTCCACCCGAGGAAGCCGAGGCTCTTGTGGATATGGTCCATGCTGCGAACGTGCACGCGCCTGCACAGATTCTAAGGAATTTCGTGAAACGGTATCGGGATTGATCCTCCAACCTGTTTTTTGAAAAACAAATAAACCGTACACGCGAGAGGATACCAACCTCGCGCCTTGTCCTTCGATTGGCTGCGCAAATGTGTGGTGCCCAGTGGTGCGAGATCCTTAGTCGGTCAACCTTTGATCTACATGCGCGCCCGCGCGCTGGTTGGATCATACATACTGTCGCCAACCACCACGGCGTCGCGCATTTCGTTGTGGATCAGCACCTGAAGCCGCGCGCCTTCCACAGCATGTTCGGGTAGCACAAGAGCCATCGCGATGTCATGGCTAAAAAAGTAAGAGAACCCGCCCGACGTCACCCGCCCGACAAGTGCGCCGTCTGCATAGACCCCTTCATCAGCGACGACAGATGTGTCGCGCGACGGCAGTTTCAGGGTGACAAGAATGCGGCCCAATCCGGCCTTTTCTTGTTGTTGCAAAGCGTCCCGTCCGATGAACTCGCCCTTGTCCAGCTTTACAAACCGGCCAAGCCCCGCCTCTAGCGGCGAGATGTCCTGCCCTAACTCGCGGTGCAGCGCACGGTAGGATTTTTCCAGCCGCATCGATTCGAGGGCTTTCAGGCCAAAGGGCACCAGCCCATGCGCCGCGCCTGCGTTCAGCAAAGTCTCGACCAAATGGCGGTTATAGGCGACCGGGTGGTGCAACTCCCACCCCAGCTCGCCGGTATAGCTGACCCGGATAAGATGCACGTCGCGCGCATAGCCGACTTCGCCCATCTGGGCTGATAACCAAGGAAAGGCATCGTTTGACAGGTCGTTATCGGTCAGCGGTTGAAGGATGTCGCGCGATTTGGGGCCCGCAATCGCAACAACCCCCATCTGTTCGGATACATTTTCCAGCGTCACACTGCCATCTTGCGGCAGAAGGCGGGAAAGCTGGTCAAAATTATAGGCCTCGCCATTTGGGGTGCTGACCAGATAGAACGCGTTCTGCGCATACCTGATGACGGTGTATTCGCCGTCAACGCCACCCGCCGGGTTACACACAACGCTCAGCACCAGACTCCCGATTTTTGGCAGAGAATTGGCGATGATCCCGTCCAGCCAGCGCGCCGCGCCCTCTCCTTTCACCCAGAATTTTGTCATTGGCGACATTTCAATCAGGCCCGCGGCGGTGCGGGTCGCGCGCACCTCATTCTCCACGAATTTCATGTGGTCTGTCTTGCGAAAGCTGTATTCCGGCACAGCCAGTTCAATCGTTGGCGCGAACCAGCTTGGCAATTCATAGCCGTCCAGACTGGTCCAAACCGCGCCCTTGGCCGTCAAAAGGTCGTATGATCCGACGGTTTTCAGGGGCCGCGCACCGGGAAAGTCTTCGCCGGGCACGCGGGCATGCATATGGCGACCCCAAGTCTCGCGCACCTTGTCAGCGGTCCAGCGTTTGGAGACGAAACTGCCAAACCGGCGCGGATCAATTGGCGACATATCAATGCCGGGATCCCCGTTCAATATCCACCGCGACAGCCTTTCGCCCAAAGTGCCACCCCACAGGATGCCGCCGGGAACACCTTCCGCCAGCCACAACCCGTCAAGGCCGGGGGCCGGGCCGCAAAGCGGCAGCTCGTCCGGGGTCATCTGAAACGGGCCACGGGTGTTGGATTTGATCCCGACTTCGCCCAAAGCAGGCACGCGCGCCACCGCTTGTTCCCATTGGGTTTCGACCGCCTCAAAATCCTCGGGCAGCAGGTCAGCGCCAAAATCTTTCGGCACGCCATCCACGGCAAACAGCTTCAGGTCTTTTTCAAACTCATAGGGGCCAAACTGAAATGCCCCCACATCTTCACGCAGGTAGGCACCGTAATCTTCATCACGCAGGATCGGGAATTCGGGCAGACCAGCGGCTTTGCGGTCCTTCAGTTCTTGGATAACTTCGGTCGTCCAGTATTGGTGGACTATCGGTATACACGGCAGGTCCAAACCCACGCGTTTGGCATTTTCGCGGGCATAATTGCCCGTTGCAAACACCAGATGGTCGCAGGTGATATCCCCTTGCGACGTGACAACCCGCCAGCCGCCCTCTGCACGTTTTTCATATGACTGCGCTTCGGTATTCTGGTAAACTTTTGCACCCTGTTCACGCGCCAACCGCGTCATGCCCTGCGTGATGTCGGCGGGATTGATATAGCCATCTTCGGGATGCAGCAGGCCACCTTTGATATTGGCATTCGGTGACAGGAATGGGTGCTTTTCCTGAAGCTGTTCGGGCGTCAGCAACTCGGCGGGTACACCGGCGGCCTCAGCAATGCCGATATAGCTTTGAAACTCGTCCCAGCGTTCTTGCGTGTTGGCAACACGCAGTTGGCCGACTTGGCGCAACCCGCATGACGTGCCAAGTTTTTCTTCAACCTCGCGGTAGATGCGTAGCGTGTCCATCGTCAACTGACTGATGATCTTAGACCGTGAGAAGGTCACCAATAGCCCGGCCGCGTGCCACGTTGACCCGGCAGTCAGTTGGCTGCGTTCCAGCAGTACGGCATCGGAACATCCGTTTTGGGTCAGGCCGTATAGGATGGATGCGCCGACGCATCCCCCGCCGACGACAACAACTTTCGCATGAGCCTGCATGACATTTCCTTCACGTATAGCGACACGCGAAGCCTAGATGGAAACCGCCATGTTGTGACCCCAAAAAATCCAAGACCCAGAGAGCCCGACGACAAGCCTAACGTCAACGCCGTCACGGTTCGCCCGCGTTGTCCATCGTTACGCGTTCAAATGCTTTGCGTGGAAGCGTAGGCGTTGTCTTTTTTACCTGTGTCAGCCGGCGACCATACGACGGATAAAACATCGGCTAGCGACAGCCCGCGAAACGGAAACGCAATCGAGACGCATCAATTGCTCGTCAAACGGTCAAAGCTGCGGAGGTTGATCAATAAGGTGGTGGTCCCGGCGCGATTCGAACGCGCGACCTCTCGCTTCGGAGGCGAGCACTCTATCCAGCTGAGCTACGGGACCATTTCTGCGGCGCGCCCCAACCATTCAGACAGGACGCATCATTTTTTTCCTGAACCAATTGCTTGCTGGAAAAGACATTTGCCATCGGAGGCAGCGCTCTATCCAGTTGAGCAACGGGTATCAGCGACACAAGGTCTGGCGGGGATATAGGCCATCGCCCTGCCCCTCGCAACATGAAAAGCCACCAAACGATAGGCGCAAAAAGAAAAGGGCCACCCGAAGGCAGCCCTTTTCGAAAACACGTTCGCAGCGATTAACGCTTCGAGAACTGGAAGCTCTTACGGGCTTTGGCTTTGCCGTATTTCTTCCGTTCCACGACGCGGCTGTCGCGGGTCAGGAAGCCAGCGGCTTTCAGGGCGCCACGCAAGGAGGGTTCGTAAAGCTGCAGGGCTTTCGAAATCCCGTGCTTCACGGCACCGGCTTGACCGGACAGACCGCCACCTTTGACGGTGGCAACCACGTCAAATTCGCCTTCGACACCGGCAATTTGCTCGGGCTGGCGCACAATCAGCTGCAGAACGGGACGTGCGAAGTAGACGCCCATTTCCTTGCCGTTCACGGTAACCTTGCCGGAACCCGGTTTGATCCATACGCGGGCGACTGCGTCTTTACGCTTGCCGGTCGCATAGGAACGTCCCAGATCGTCGCGGACGGGTTCGCGGGGGGCGGCAATCTCGACCACTGCTTCGGTGCCTTCGGCAACTTCGTTCAGGTCTTCGAGTGTTTTGATCTCTTCAGCCATGATCAGCCCTCACGCGTGTTTTTGGAGTTCATGGATTTGACATCCAGCACTTCGGGGCTTTGCGCCTCGTGGGGGTGCTCGGTGCCAGCATAGACGCGCAGATTGGTCATCTGCTGACGGCTCAGCGGACCGCCCGGCAGCATGCGCTGCACGGCTTTGGTCAGCAGACGCTCGGGGTGTTTACCCTCAAGGATCTGACCGGCGGTGCGCGACTTGATGCCGCCCGGATAACCGGTGTGCCAGTAGTGCACTTTGTCGGTGCGCTTCTTGCCGGTCATTTGAACTTTGTCCGCGTTGATCACGATGACATTGTCACCCATGTCCATATGCGGTGTGAAAGTGGCTTTGTGCTTGCCACGAAGACGCGTTGCGATAATCGACGCCAGACGGCCCAGAACAACGCCTTCGGCGTCGATCAGGATCCACTTTTTGTCGATATCTGCAGGCGTTGCAGAGAAGGTTTTCATTGATTCAGCCCTAACTGGGTTTCGGATGGGCTGTTTCTAGTGGTTTTGGGCGCGCGGTCAAGCGAAGTTTACGCATTATCTGTGCGTTAAAACAACGGGTTACAAATAAGGTATTATTATACCCCATGCCTTCAATCCAATAGCACCCTATTCCGGCAAGCAAATCTCGCCCCGCATGATGGCTTTGCCGGTGCGATAGACCAGCCCCACGACAACCACGACCAGAACCGCCAACACAATCACACCGATGGTTTGATGCACCCGCGACCCGTCCAACTGGGAAAACCGGAACGACGCGATCGACAAAGACGCCAATGGGAAGCTAAGCGCCCACCAACTCAGCGCGAAGGGCAGCTTTGCCAGTCGCGGCAACTGCGCCACCACCAAGGCTGCAAAGATATAGCCAGCGTACAGAAGGATGCGCGCGAAGCCGTCAACCTCTCCGGTCATGCTTACATAGGCCAGAAACGCGACCGAGGGCGGCGCGATCAGGATCACCATGGTGGGAAACAGACGCGCGACAATCGGGTCATGAAAAATCAACCGGTTCATAACAAGCGTCAACAGCACGATCCAAAAAATCATCCCGCCTGAGAAAAACAGCCAAGACGTTTCGATATAACCAAGACGTGCGCCCAGAACCGGCACAATCACATTGCCCACAGCGGGGATGAACCATGCGGGCGTGAGGTGGCCGACCTGAAAGCTGCGGTGACTGATCCAACCGGTGACCACAGCGATGGTCAAAACACCCTGCCCCGCGACTCCGGCCAGCCAAATCCATTCCGCCAGCAGCGGGCTGTAGGTATAGATTGCGGTTGCCAGCAAAAGCAGCGAGACAGTGATGGTCGGAAAAAACGCGATCTTTACCGGATGGTGCCATTCCTCGGCCACCATCGCGGGATAGCGCATTGCTTTGGCGATATAGAAGCCCGCAATCACCAACAAGACGGCCGCCCCAATCAACAGTGCAAGCGATGATGCGTGCAATAGCCAAGGATAAGCGGGCGCGCCCGCGTGCAGCGCCAGCGTCAGCCCCATGAGGCCCATCACGATGGCAAAGAAGGTCACCGGAAAATGGGCAAGGCGACTAAGCTCAACCGGTGGCGTGATCGGGTCGGGGGTATCGGTCAGTTGCTCGGACATCGGAACCTCGTGTCATGGTTGCAGCTTTTGGTGCGCCAATCCTTTGCGACGGTCAAGCCCGTTCAGGTGGAATTGAGTAGGTCAAACTGGCGCGGGCAACCGGGCTGTCATTGCCTTCGGAATGGATCAGCACGTCGCCAACGGCCAGAACGCGGCCCAATTTGTGCAGCCGCGCATGGGCCACCAGATCGGTATTGGCGGCGGGCTTGCGCATGAAGTCGATCGAGCAATTGGTGGTCACTGCCAGCGCCTTCGGCCCGATCATCGCAAGGATCGCCAGATAGATCGAAACATCTGCCAGCGCGAACATGGTCGGACCTGATACCGTGCCGCCGGGGCGCAGATGTTTGTCGCCAATCCGTGTGCGCACGGTGACCTGCAAAGGGGCCACGTCTGCGATCTCAAAATCAGGCGCAACTTGCGGAAACTCGGCCTCCATGAAGGATTGAAGCTCGTCGCGCGTCATTTTCAACTGCATGGTTTCCCCCCGTGATTTTCCCGCCTATCGTGTGCCAGAACACCACGCGAGGACAAGATGGCAGACCCAATACTGATCCGAGAGGACGCAGCGTCAGTTGCGCGATTGACCCTGAACAACCCCGGCGCGCTGAATGCGCTGTCGGATGCGATGCTTGCGGCCCTGAAGGCCGAGTTCGAGGCGCTTGCGCAAGACAGCTCGATCCGCGCTGTCGTGATTGCGGGCGCGGGCAAGGTTTTCTGCGCCGGTCACGACCTGAAAGAAATGACCGCCGGGCGGCACGCCGAGGATGGTGGGGCGGACTATTTCAAAGACCTGTTCGATCGCTGCGCCGAGGTCATGTGCATGATCCCCCGCCTGCCTCAACCGGTGATCGCCGAGGCCCACGGGATCGCCACCGCCGCAGGCTGCCAGCTTCTGGCGACCTGTGACATGGCCGTCGCCGCCGAAGGCACGCGGTTTGGGGTGAATGGCGTCAATATCGGGCTGTTTTGCTCGACGCCGATGGTGGCGCTGACCCGAAACGTGCCGCGCAAGGTCGCGTTTGAAATGCTGACCACCGGCGAGTTCATCGACGCCACCCGCGCGCGTGAAGTCGGGCTGGTCAACCGTGTCGTCCCGCATGGTCAGTTGCGCGCGGCAACCGACGAACTGGCGCAGACCGTGGCCTCGAAGCTCGGGGCGGCGGTCAAGATCGGCAAGGCGAGCTTTTACGATCAGGCCGATATGTCGCTTGAGGCTGCCTATGCCTTCGCCGGTGCCGCCATGGTCGAGAACATGATGCTGCGCGACACCGAAGAAGGCATCAGCGCCTTTATAGAGAAACGCAAACCGGACTGGGATCAGTCCCAGTAATCCCTGGACCACGAGGTCGCCATGCCATACCTGATCCTGTTTTTCGCCGTGGTTGCCGAAACCATTGGCACGACCGCCTTGCAGGCCAGCCAGCAGTTCAGTCGGCTGTGGCCATCCGTGACGGTGGTCGTTGCCTATGGGATCAGCTTCGTGCTTCTGGGCTGGGCGCTGAAATACATGGCCGTAGGCGTCGCCTACGCCATCTGGTCCGGGCTGGGCATCGTGCTGATCGCCTGCATTGGGTATGCGCTGTTTGGGCAACGGCTCGATCTGCCTGCGCTGATCGGCCTGGCTATGATCCTTGGCGGGATTCTGATCATCCATCTGTTTTCACAATCCGCCCAGCATTGATCCCCAGGCTGAAGCGGCGCGAAATTTAACAAGATTGGTTTTTAGGGTGGCTTTCGCATCCCAACCGGGCTATGCGCGCCCCTAACTTCTAACATATTTACACGTTTCCCCCACAAGGTGGCCCTATGGACCTGCGCAATATCGCGATCATCGCACACGTTGACCACGGCAAGACAACTCTGGTTGACGAGCTTTTGAAACAATCCGGCGCGTTCCGGGAAAACCAGGCCGTGGCCGAACGCGCCATGGACTCGAACGATCTGGAGCGTGAACGCGGGATCACCATTTTCGCCAAGCCCACGTCAGTCGAGTATAAAGGCACGCGGATCAACATCGTCGACACACCCGGCCACGCCGATTTCGGGGGCGAGGTTGAGCGGATCCTGTCGATGGTCGATGGTGTTGTGTTGCTGGTGGACGCCGCCGAAGGCCCGATGCCGCAGACGAAATTCGTGACCTCGAAAGCGCTGGCTTTGGGGCTGCGCCCCATCGTGGTGCTGAACAAGGTCGACAAGCCCGACGCCGAACCCGACCGCGCGCTGGACGAGTGTTTCGACCTGTTCGCCAACCTTGGCGCCGATGACGACCAGCTGGATTTCCCGCACATGTATGCTTCGGGCCGCAACGGCTGGGCGGATGCGGAACTGGACGGGCCGCGCAAGGATCTGCATGCGCTCTTTAATCTGATCGTGAACCACGTCCCCGCCCCGCGCCAATTGGCCCATCAGAACGAGGATTTCTCGATGCTGGCCACCACGCTGGGCGCGGACCCATTTGTGGGCCGTCTGCTGACCGGGCGGGTCGAAACCGGACGCCTTAAAGTGGGTGCAACCGTGCAAGCCCTGTCGCGCATCGGCCAAAAGATCGAGCAGTTCCGCGTCACCCGCATTCAGGCCTTCCGCGGCCTTGGACAGCAGGATATCGACGAAGCCATCGCAGGCGACATCGTGTCGCTTGCGGGCATGTCAAAAGCCACAGTGGCCGACACGATTTGCGCGCTGGCAGTTGACACGCCGCTGCCCGCGCAGCCGATTGACCCGCCCACCATCACCGTGACCTTCGGCATCAATGACAGCCCGCTCGCCGGCCGTGACGGCAAGAAGGTGCAGTCGCGTGTCATCCGCGAACGCCTGATGAAAGAGGCTGAAAGCAACGTCGCCATCAAGATCGCGGACACCCCCGGCGGTGAAGCCTTCGAAGTGTCGGGCCGTGGCGAATTGCAGATGGGCGTTCTGATTGAAAACATGCGCCGCGAAGGGTTCGAGCTGTCAATCTCGCGCCCGCAGGTGATCATGCGCGAAGTCGATGGTGAGACGGTCGAGCCGATCGAAGAAGTTACCATCGACGTGGATGACGAATATTCCGGCGCCGTGATTGAAAAAATCACCGGCACGCGCAAAGGCGAAATGACCGAGATGAAGCCCGCAGGCGCTGGCAAAACCAGGATCATCGCCCATGTGCCGTCGCGCGGCCTGATCGGTTATCACGGCGAGTTTCTGACAGACACCCGCGGCACCGGCGTTCTGAACCGCGTGTTCCACGGCTGGGCCCCCCACAAGGGCAATATTCCCGGTCGTCGCGCGGGCGTTCTGATCTCGATGGAAAACGGCACCTCGGTCGCCTATGCGCTGTGGAACCTCGAAGATCGCGGTCGCATGTTCATCGGTGCGCAGGAAGAGATCTATCAAGGCATGATCATCGGCGAACACAGCCGCGAGAACGATCTTGAGGTGAACCCGCTGAAGGGCAAGAAGCTAACCAACGTGCGCGCATCGGGCACGGACGAGGCCGTGCGCCTGACCACGCCGATCACCATGTCGCTGGAAGAGGCGATCGCCTATATCGACAATGACGAATTGGTCGAGGTCACGCCGAACAACATCCGCCTGCGTAAACGCTTCCTCGATCCGCATGAACGCAAGCGGCAAGCACGGTCATCGGATCAGTAAGGCGATCCATCTAAAACACGAAAGCCCCGGATTAACGCCGGGGCTTTCTTCATTTTATATCAGCGGTTTATTCATCGGTCTCAACCACCAGCAAATCCCGCTCGGATGCATTGCGCGCATGGCTTAACGCCTCTTGATACTCGGGCGAGTGATAGCATGTCTCAGCGGCCTCAACGCTTGGGAACTTCGCCACGACGTTGCGCGGACGGTCCTTGCCTTCCAGCTGAACATAGCGTCCGCCGCGGGCGATGAAATGTCCGCCATGTTTGGCAATGGCAGGGCCGGCGAGCTTAGCATATTTGCCGTAAGCCTCTTCATCTGTGACGGTCACATGAGCAATCCAAAGGGCGGGCATATTGTGTCTCCTGCATGAAAAAGGCCGCGTATGTCAGGTGACGATACGCGGCCGTTCAAAATTTGCAATGGGCGTTGGTCAACCGGCGATGACGGCCTCGGCCGCGGCCACGGCGGCGTCAGCTTTGGTGATGTCCTGACCTCCGCCCTGCGCCAGTTCCGGGCGACCTCCGCCACCCTTACCACCGAGTTCGGGGACAGCGGCCTTAACCAGGTCAAGAGCCGACACACGGTCGGTCATATCGGTCGTCACACCAGCAGCAACAGCGACTTTTCCGTCGTTCTCCGAGATGATCAGAACCGCGCCAGAGCCAAGCGCATCCTTCTGCTCATTCACCAGCGTTTGCAGGTCTTTGCCTGCAACACCCGAGATGGTCATGGCAAGGAACTTCACGCCATTGATGTCCTTGGCTTCCGCCCCGGCCCCCGCGGCCTTTGCCAATTCGCGTTTCAACGCCGAAATCTCGTTGTTCAGCGCCTTGCGTTCGTCCAGCATGGCCTTGACGCGGTCAACAACCTCGTCCGGTTTGGCTTTCAGCATGCCTTGCAATTCCGAGGCACGCGCGGCTTCATCTTCGATATAGGCGACAGCAGCCTTGCCCGTCAGCGCCTCGATCCGGCGAATGCCCGCCGCGCTGGCCCCTTCAGACAGGATCACGCAAACGCCAATGTCGCCGGTCTGCTTCACATGGGTGCCGCCGCACAGCTCGATCGAATAGGTCTGGCCGTCGGTGCCTTTACCGGTCGGTGAATGTCCCATCGACACCACGCGGACCTCGTCGCCGTATTTCTCGCCAAACAGCGCCTGCGCCCCGATCTCGCGCGCATCATCCGGCGTCATGATCCGGGTTTCAACCGGCGTGTTCTGGCGGATATAGGTGTTCACCTCACGCGAAATATTGCCCAATTCCTGCGCCGACACCGCGTTGTTATGGCTAAAATCAAACCGCAGCCTGTCGGGCGCGTTCAACGACCCGCGCTGCGCGACGTGATCGCCCAATTCGTTGCGCAACGCTTCGTGCAGCAAGTGCGTGGCCGAATGGTTGGCGCGGATTGCCGTGCGGCGCAGGTGATCCACCGCCAATTCAGCGCCCTGCCCTTTGGCAATCTCGCCCTCATCAACCTTGGCGAAGTGAATGAACACATCCGCCACCTTTTTCGTATCGGCGATACGGGCCGACCCGGTGTCGGTGCGGATCAGGCCGGTATCGCCCACTTGACCGCCCGCCTCGGCATAAAACGGCGTCTGGTTGACCACGATTTGAACCTCGTCGCCCGACTTGGCACTGTCCACAACCGCACCGTCTGAGACAATTGCCAGCACCTGACCTTCGGCATGTTCGGCGTCATAGCCCAAGAACTCCGTCACGCCGTGCTGTTCTGCCAGATCAAACCAGATGGTGGCATCCGCCGCCTCACCCGATCCCGACCACGCGGCACGGGCCCGCGACTTTTGTTCTTCCATCGCCGAGTCAAATCCGGGCTGGTCCACGCCAAGCCCTTTTTCGCGCAACGCGTCCTGCGTCAGGTCCAGCGGGAACCCGTAGGTGTCATAAAGTTTGAACGCTGCCTCACCCGGCAGGTCCGCCCCGTCGGGAAGGCTCGACACTTCGTCGTCCAACAGCCTCAAGCCTCGATCGAGTGTTTTCTTGAACCGGGTTTCTTCGTTCAATAGTGTTTCTTCGATCATCGACTGGGCACGCCCCAACTCGGGGTAAGCCTGCCCCATCTGCGCCACCAGTTCGGGCACAAGACGATGCATGACAGGGTCTTGCGCCCCAAGAAGGTGGGCGTGGCGCATTGCACGGCGCATAATCCGACGTAGCACATAGCCCCGCCCTTCGTTCGACGGCATCACCCCATCCGCCATCAGGAACGAGGTCGAGCGCAAATGATCCGCAATCACCCGGTGATGCACGTTTTGGTCGCCATAGGGGTCGACATTGGTCGCATGTGCCGAGGCTTCGATCAGCGCTTTGAACAGGTCGGTATCATAGTTGTCATGGCTACCTTGCAACAACGCACCAATCCGCTCCAACCCCATCCCGGTGTCGATCGACTGCATGTCCAGCGCCTTCATCGAGCCGTCTTCGAACTGCTCGTTCTGCATGAAAACGATGTTCCAGATCTCGATGAAACGGTCGCCATCTTCCTCAGCGCTGCCCGGAGGGCCGCCCCAGATATGATCGCCGTGGTCATAGAAAATCTCGGTGCACGGACCGCAGGGGCCGGTCGGTCCCATCTGCCAGAAATTGTCCGCCGTATCGATCCGGATGATCCGATCTTCGGGCACACCGACCTTTTTCCAGATCTCGAATGCCTCGTCATCGGTGTGATAGATGGTAGTGAGAAGGCGCTTGGGATCAACCCCAAATTCCTTGGTGATCAGGTTCCACGCAAAGGGGATTGCTTCATCTTTGAAATAATCGCCGAAACTGAAGTTTCCGAGCATTTCGAAGAAGGTGTGGTGGCGTGCTGTATAGCCGACATTGTCAAGATCGTTGTGCTTGCCGCCCGCCCGCACACATTTTTGCGCCGTCGTCGCGCGGGTATAGTCGCGTGTCTCGATACCTGTAAACAGGTTCTTAAACTGCACCATGCCCGAATTGACGAACATAAGCGTCGGGTCATTGCGCGGCACCAGCGGCGAGCTGTCGACCACTTCGTGCCCGCTATCTTCGAAATACTTCAGGAAGGTCGAGCGGATATCGTTAAGGCTGGCCATGATATATAGTCTCTGAAAGGGCGTTCACATCCGTTTACCTTTGCCAGCCCCCCCTGTCCACAGGCTGGCGGCGCAAAAAGAAAAGGCCGGACAATGCCCGGCCTTCTATACGTCTGTTGTTTGGGTCAGGCTTCCAGCAGCCCGTCATCATCGGCATCTTTTTCGCCCGCTGGCTTGCCCTGAGGCATGTCAAAATCCAACCCATGGGCGGCACGAATCTTATCTTCGATTTCTAATGCCGTGCGGCTGTTTTCGCGCAGATATGTCTTTGCGTTTTCACGCCCCTGCCCGATCCGTTCGTCCCCATAGCTGAACCAAGAGCCCGACTTTTCGACCACGCCGGCCTTGACACCAAGGTCCAACAGCTCGCCCATTTTGGAAATGCCTTCACCATACATGATGTCGAACTCGACCTGTTTGAACGGCGGGGCGACCTTGTTCTTCACGACCTTCACGCGGGTGGCGTTGCCCACCACCTCGTCGCGGTCCTTGATCGCGCCGATGCGGCGGATATCCAGGCGCACCGAGCTGTAGAACTTCAAAGCGTTTCCGCCCGATGTGGTTTCAGGGCTACCGAACATAACGCCGATTTTCATTCGGATCTGGTTGATGAAGATCACCATGCAATTCGAACGAGAGATCGAGCCGGTCAGCTTGCGCATCGCCTGGCTCATCAAACGAGCCTGCACGCCGACGCTGCTGTCGCCCATTTCGCCTTCCAGCTCTGATCGCGGGGTCAGTGCAGCGACCGAGTCGACGACAACCATGTTCACAGCCCCCGACCGCACCAAGGTGTCCACGATTTCCAACGCCTGTTCGCCGGTGTCAGGCTGGCTGATCAGCAGTTCTTCCAGATCAACGCCCAATTTCCGCGCGTAGAGGGGGTCAAGCGCATGCTCAGCATCCACGAACGCGCAAACACCACCCTTTTTCTGTTCTTCGGCAACGCAGTGAAGCGTCAAGGTGGTTTTGCCTGAACTTTCCGGGCCATAGACCTCAATGATACGACCTTTGGGCAGGCCGCCAATTCCCAGCGCGATATCCAGACCAAGCGACCCGGTCGACGTCGATTCAATCTCAGCTACGGGGTTATCGCCACCCAGTTTCATGATCGACCCTTTGCCAAACTGCCGTTCGATCTGCGCCAATGCGCTGTCGAGCGCCTTTTGTTTGTCACCGTCACGTTTCATGTCGAAGATATCCGCCGTTGCCATTTCTTATCATCCCTTATTTCACACCCGCGAGCGGGCAGCAATCATGGTCATGTTCTGCTCTTGTTCTCTTTTTCGTTATGAGCACAAAATAAGAACATTTCAAGTCATGTTTTCAATATTGATATTGCGGCAGAATGGTAACTGAAGGGTTAACGGTAATTAATAACCGGAAATTATGGGGAAATCCCGACCCAGAAGCCCGTGGTCAATGAAACTGCCGCTGCACCGTCGCGGTAAGATCTGTCAACGAAAACGGCTTGGGCAAGAATACCGAATTCGGGATGCGGGCTTGATGTTCAGAGACCGAATCCTCTGCATAGCCCGAAACGAAGACAACCTTGACGCCCGGCCGATCCTCCAACGCTTTGGCGACCCAAGTGGGGCCGTCCATGCCAGGCATGATCACGTCTGTTACAAAAACATCGACAGACAGCGACGTATCTTCCAGGGTTTTCAAGGCCTCTTCCGCGTTTTCAGCCTCCAACACAGTATAGCCGCGCATACGCAAGGCACGCGACGCAAAGGCACGAACGGGGGCTTCGTCCTCGACCAGCAAGACAATTCCGTCATCGTTACCGTCTAAGTCGTGGGTTGGTATTGGCACCGGATCAGATGGCGTTGTATGTAGCGTTGCACCATCTTTCGCGCCCGGCGGCCCCGCGTTAGCGATGTCTGGCGTTGGTGCGGATGGGCCTCTTACCGTCACGGTCGCACCATCCAACATCAGTTGGTCATCCGTGCCCAAAGCGTCCAAAGTCGATTGAATATGAGCCGCCATTTGGTCATCTGGCAGAGCATCAGCGGGCAACGTGTGCTTCTCGGTGCCATCTGTCAAATTGGTCATCATATCCCCGTTGTGCCGCGGCGAGGCAGATGAAATCCCGGCCAAATCGCTGATCTCAGCTATATCAGCTACATCAGGGTCAGCGCCCTGACAGGCCGGGAAATACAGGGAGAAAGTCGAACCGGTGCCGGGAATGGAATCCACAAAGATGAAGCCGCCCATCTGCTTCACGATACCGTAAGCCATGGACAACCCAAGCCCTGTGCCTTTCCCCGCGCCTTTGGTTGTAAAGAACGGCTCAAAGATTTTGGTGATCTTTTCTGACGCGATCCCGGTACCCTGGTCAATCACCCTGATCGTGACATAGTCCCCCGCAGGCACCGTCGCGCGGTCGCGATGCAAGGCCTGTTCGATGCTGACATTTCGGGTTTCTACCCGGATCTGGCCGCCCTGTTCCATGGCATCACGTGCATTGACGACCAGATTCATGATAACCTGATCCAACTGACGGCGATCCGCGCGGATGGGTTTCAGATCGCGATCGTGATCCAGATCCAGTGACACAGTCTCTCCGACCAATCGATTAAGAAGGTGGGTTAAGTCGGATAGCGATTCCGTCAATACCAGCTTTTCAGGGCACAGTGTCTGTTTGCGCGAAAACGCCAGTAGCTGGCGCACGAGCGCCGCCGCCCGATTCGAGTTCTGATGAATCTGGGACAAATCAGAGTATTCTGGATCTTTTTCATCGCGACCAAGCAACAGCAGGTCGCAATGGCCCGAAATAGCGGTCAGCAAATTATTGAAATCATGGGCCACGCCGCCTGCGAGTTGACCAATCGCTTCCATTTTTTGGCTTTGAACGAACTGTGCCTCAAGTGTCTTAAGCTCGGTCGCGTCTTGCAGAACAGCGACCAGCGCCTGCCCGGTCTCATCCGCGACCTGCCCCAGTGAAATTTGCAAGAACACATCTTCTTCGGGTTTTACGGCGCGCACAACTTCTGCCCGACCCAGATGGCGACCGACATGAGCTTCACGCAACCATTCCGAAACCGGACGACCCAGACCTTCGACCTGATCGGCAAGCAGAGAGCCAATGGCATTTTCATCGCCCAGCAATGACCGCGCGCGCCGGTTGGCCATGGTGATCGCGCCCGTCGTATCCAATTTGATCAGCGGCACGGGCAGCCGGTCGATGAACGCCCACTCCTCGCTTGTGATGACGGGTCCGGACGGCGGCGGCAGCAAGTAGATTTCACGCCGCCCTGCGCTGATTTCAAGGTCGCAGATAAAGGCGGGAACAGGGCCACCCTTTGCGGACACTTGCGCCACGGCACCGGCTTGTACTGGCAGGTCGGTGAAGACGCGATCCAATGTTGTTTCGCGCCCCCCCAAAAGGCGGCGCGCGGCTTCATTCATGAACAGGATAGTGCCGGTCTTCGACACTGTCATCATCGGCAGGCTGATATGTTCGCCAGTTCGCCCACCCTGCCCGCGTTCACCAAAATCTTCCAGCCGCCAGAGATACCCGCCGTCACCTACAACGTGCACTGACAGGCGCACATGTCCGCGCCGCAACACCACGTCTTCACGCGCCGCGCCCCTGGCCTGGGCCTTGTTTTGCAGTCGAAAAAGCACCGAGGCCGGCGCGGCAAACATATCCTTCACTGCACTTGCCAGAGGTGCGCCCGTTTGATCGCCGAATTCCGCAACTGCAGCGGCGTTCTGATACCGGATCATCCCATCCGCATCTGTCGCAAACGAGACCGCCGCATCCTTGCCGACAAACCGTTGCACGGTGTGGAACAGCGCTTTCTGCTGGCGACGATGATGCATCGACAAGACGCTTACGGTTAACGCAAGTGACAGGAAGGTCAGCCCGATCAGCAAGAGGACCAGCCCGGGCACCGGGAACCCGACAAACCAGGCCGAGCCAACAAACAGCGCAGCCAAGGCCAGCAGATATCCGATCCGTTGTGACATCCGTATGGCGATATCGGTCAATGGGTTCGGCAACAGTTCGGCTTGCGACACAGGGATCCCCTTTTACAGAATCGGCACCCTTTTATTGCAGTCACTGGGTTAAGCGCCGATTAACGGGGATAAGGTTAGCAACCTTAGATTGTTTTTGCCAAGTCTTACATTCTTTTTAATCGTGCGACATAGAATCCATCGCCACCATCCAACGGTGAAAAACTGTGATCATAGTCACACGCGTAGTCGGTATTTTCGGGTAAGAAATCATCGACTTGAGCACGGTTTTCGGCGGTCAAAACCGAACAGGTTGCATAGGCGATTTCCCCAGCGGACGTGGCCATGGTCGGAAGCTGTGACAGCACCTCTTTTTGTGTGGCGAGAAGTGCGGCGAGTCGTTCTGGCGTCATCAACCACTTGCCTTGCGGTGCGCGGCGCCAAGACCCACTGCCCGAACAGGGCGCATCGGCAAAGACCAAGTCGAACTGCCCCATCTCGGCCAAGGTGTCAGGTGTTGCGATTTGGATATGGCACCCAGCCCGCTCTGCACGCGCGGGGATGTCCTTCATGCGGGCGGGCGCGATATCATGGGCCACGACGTTTGCCCCCAGCGCGGCCATTGCCAACGCTTTGCCACCACCGCCTGCGCAATAGTCAAGAACCCGCATGCCCGGCGTGATCTCCAGTGCCTCAACCACTGCCTGCGATGCGGCGTCCTGAAGCTCCACAAACCCTTTAAGAAAGGCTTGTGATCCGTTGATCTTGCGGGGGTTTTCCATGACCTCTAGTGCCGTGGCGGCCAAAGAATGCGGGCGGGTTGCAATCCCATCGGACGCCAAGGCGGATTGTGCTTCCCCGACTGTCGCGCGTGCGGTGTTGACCCGCAGAAAAACGGGGGCGCGGTGACGAAGGGCCGCCAATACATCGTCAGCGTTTGCGCCGAGGCTTTCGTCGAAAAGCGGCAGCAACCAATCGGGACAATCCAGGCGCTGTGCGCGGGTTGGTGCCGCGCTGGGTTGACGTTCATCTTCTGTTAAAATGTCGGGCGCGTGGCCTTCTCCGGTAAACAGTATGTCAGGATCAATGCCCTGCCCACGTAACAGGCCGATCATGATCGCGCGCCCGTTTTCACCGCCGCCCAGAGCGGCTGAGGATCTAAGCCGCCTTAGCGCGTCGAATACGTGGTCACGAATGGCCGCCCGGTCTTTGGACCCGGCAAATCGGTGGCTGCGTCCCCAACCTGTCAACACTTGCTCAGCCGGGGTGCCGGACAGATAGGGGTCAAGGATCTCGATCGCTGCGGCGATGCGGGCGCCGGGCGTCACTGCCCGACTCCTCCGGCATTAGATTCACCCGCTAACCACATGTTTTACCTAACCAATCCGATAATTTGGGCTTTCGCGCGTGATCTGGACATCATGCACATGGCTTTCCTTCAGACCAGCTCCCGTGATCTTGACGAACGTGCAGTTCTGGCGCATCTCGGCGACCGTCGCGCAACCGGTATAGCCCATAGCGGCCCGCAAGCCGCCGACAAGTTGGTGAATAACCGCGCCGGCGCTGCCCTGATAGGGCACCTGACCTTCGATCCCTTCGGGAACAAGCTTGTCGGACGCCGCATCTTTCTGGAAATAACGATCCGCCGAACCACGCGCCATGGCGCCCAGTGACCCCATTCCGCGATAGGCCTTGAACGACCGTCCTTGATACAAGATCACCTCGCCGGGGCTTTCGTCGGTGCCTGCGATCATTGAGCCGACCATCGCACAGCTTGCGCCAGCCGCGATGGCCTTGGCAAAGTCGCCCGAAAACTTGATGCCGCCATCGGCAATCACCGGCACGTCACCTGCGGCGGCGGCGCAATCACTGACGGCGGTCAGTTGAGGCACGCCCACACCCGCCACCATCCGGGTGGTACAGATCGAACCCGGCCCGATCCCGACTTTCACCGCGTCAGCACCGGCATCAATCAAGGCGCGCGTCGCATCGCCCGTCGCGACATTGCCTGCAATCACCTGCACCGAATTTGACAGCGCCTTCACACGTTTCACAGCGTCAATCACGCCCTGCGAATGACCATGCGCGGTATCGACCACAACAATGTCCACGCCCGCGTCTATCAAGGCTTCCGATCGTTCAAACCCGCTATCGCCAACAGAACTGGCGGCGGCGACTCGCAGACGGCCAAGATCATCCTTGCAGGCGGTGGGGTTTAGCACCGCTTGTTCGGTGTCCTTCAGGGTCAGAAGTCCGGTCAATTTGCCCTCGCCATTGGTGACAAGAAGCTTTTCGATCCGGCGCGCTTTCATCAGGCTTTTTGCCTCTTCCAACTCGGCGGGTTCTTGCAGCATGGCGAGGTTGTCGGACGTCATCATCACCTTCACAGGCGTGTCGTCATCTGTAGCAAACCGCATGTCGCGGTTGGTGACGATGCCCACGACACGGCCACGCGCGCCCACCACGGGGAAGCCCGTCACCCGATACTGTTCCTGAAGCGCCTTGGCGTCGGCCAATGTCTGGTCCGGCGTCAGGGTGATCGGGTTGTAAACGATCCCGCTTTCAAACCGCTTCACGCGGCGCACCTGATCGGCCTGCTCGTCGGCATCAAGATTTTTGTGAATGACGCCCATACCGCCTGCCTGCGCCATGGCGATGGCCATCCGCGCCTCTGTCACAGTGTCCATGGCAGAGCTGAGCAACGGGATGTTCAAGGCAATCGATCGCGTCACAAATGTGGTCGTATCTGCCGTTGACGGCAGCACGTGGCTCGCGGCTGGAACCAGAAGGACGTCATCAAAAGTGAGCGCCTCGCGAATCTCCATGGGCTTTCTCCTCGGGAGTGTTCGTTTGGCACGTCCCTATCTCACGCTCTGGGTGTTTTGAAAAGGGCCAAGCGGGACATTTCTGCGAATTGGAGGAAATTGTGCGGCGGTCCTTCACGCACGCCGTGTTTGACAAAACCCATGCGGCGCGGAAAGCTTCCGCTGCGCGCCATTGGCGCAGTTGAACTGGGGGATGATAAAAATGAGCGACCAGAACCGAGGCGCGGCATTCCGTGCCCTGCACCAAAAGGGCAACCCATTCATTCTGGCCAACGCCTGGGATATTGGCAGCGCGAAGATGCTGGCAGGGCTTGGTGCACAGGCCATTGGCACCTCATCTGCCGCGCATGCCTTTACGTTGGGTCGCCCCGACATGGGCCATATCAGCCGGGACGAAGCGCTGGCCCATGCACAAGATCTGGTCGCGGCAGTGGGCGTTCCAATATCGGGTGATTTTGAAAACGGCTTTGGCGATGATCCAGATACCTGCGCCGAAACGGTGCGCTTGTCGTATGAGGCCGGACTTGCTGGGATTTCGATCGAAGACACCGCATTGCCTGCCGCGACACCTTATGACCGCGCATTGGCGATCGAGCGCATCATGGCCGCCACAGCCTCGGCGCGCGCCCTGCCCGGAGATTTCGTGCTGGTGGCACGCGCAGATGGGGTGATGAACGCGCAGTATGATCTTGAGGAGGCCTTGGCTCGGATCGCGGGCTATGAGGCTGCGGGCGCGGATTGCGTCTATGTGCCCATGCCCGGCAGTTTGGCCGATCAGGCGCGGCTTTGTGCGGCGACCAATCTTCCCGTGAATGCCCTTGCGGCTGGCCCCTTGTCAAAGGTCAGCCGCGCTGAATTTGCGCAGGCGGGGGTGGCGCGCATCTCGCTTGGATCTGCGCTTGCGCGTGTCACCCATTGCGTGATCCGCGATGCGTCCGAGGCGATGTTTGGGGGAGGTGATTTTACAATGATGGGCACCGGCATGCCCGGCAGCGCGGTCGACGCGCTTCTTGAGGAATGATACCGCCTAAAGCTGCGTCACATCCGCGTCATAGATCCAACTGAACCGTTTGAAGACCTGCTGCGGGGCCAGGCGTCCGGCAAGCCGCAACGCCCCATGACCTAACCGTCGCGCAAGCGGGTTGGCATAGTGATAATTACGCGCGTTTTTGTTGGCGGCCTCCACGATCCGTTCGCAACGCGCATGACGCAGCGCTTGATAGCGCGCTGGCCCCTCGTCCACGCCGTAGCGATCCAGACAGCTTGCCAGAACCCAAGCGTCTTCCATCGCCATCACCGCGCCCTGCGCCATAAAGGGTAACGTGGGATGGGCCGCATCGCCCAGCAAAACAGATTGGCCGTAATGCCAGTTCTGCGCAACCGGGTGGCGGAACAAGCCCCACAGATGAACGGTTTCGACCCGTTCCAGAAGCGCCTGCGCATCATCGCAAAAACCGGCAAAGGCCCGGCGCAGATTGTCCGGGTTGTCAGTGTGGTTCCAGCCCTCGTCCGCCCAAGTCGCGCGTTCCTCAACCGCGACCAGATTGACCATCTTTCCCTGTCGCAAAGGATAGGTCACCATGTGCCGCCCCGGCCCCATGAACACGGTGGCCTCAGTTGGCTCGCGTCCGGTTGCAGGAACCGTTGCGCGCCACGCCACTTGGCCCGTGAAGAACGGCGCACGCGCACCGTTCAGCGCCGGACTCACCACGGAATGCAGACCATCTGCACCGATGATGAAACCCATTTCCCGCGCGGCCTCACCCGCGATTTTGACTGTCGCCGTGGTCAGGCTGGGGGTCACCGCCTCGACCGTCATGCCGCAGCGGATGTCGACGCCTGCTTCCCGCGCGGCCTCGGCCAGCAGATCAATCAGATCGGCGCGGTGAAACAGCAAGAAAGTCGCATCGGGTGCGACCTTGTCGAAATTGAAATCAATAACCTCGTGGCCCGAGATCCCGTCACGCAGCCAAACGCCGTTGCCACGGGTGGCGCGCGCACGCGCCTCGTCGCCCAGACCCAACGCATCCAGAACCCGAACGCCGTTGGGGCTGATTTGCAGCCCGGCACCCACCTCGGTGATCGCGGGGGCTTGTTCCAACACGGTAACCTTCGCGCCGCGCCGCGCCAGTGCCACCGCAGCCGTCAGCCCGCCAATCCCGGCCCCGAGGATGGTGAACTTCTGTCCTGCGATCATGGCAGTACGCTCCTTTTGCGGTCTTTCACAAATGGGTTTTCCCGGCGCAATCCAAGACTGGGCGCAAAGAAAAGGCGCCGGATATCCAGCGCCTTTTGTCATATTTCAGGACGTCATGCTACGCGACAAGTGCGCCCATCAACGAGTTTCTCGCCCGTGTTTTCTGCACGGCCCGGCGTTAGTCGTCGCGGTGGACTTTTTCACGCCGCTCGTGACGCTCTTGCGCCTCAAGGCTCATGGTAGCAATCGGGCGCGCATCCAAACGTTTCAGCGAAATTGGCTCGCCGGTTTCCGAGCAATAGCCATATTCGCCTTCGTCAATCCGACGCAATGCCTGATCAATTTTGCCAACCAGTTTGCGCGAGCGATCCCGCGTGCGTAATTCCAGCGACCGATCAGTTTCCTCTGAAGCGCGATCCGCGATGTCAGGAATATTGCGTGTGTTGTCTTGCAAGCCCTCAAGCGTGTGACGGCTTTCATCAAGCAGCTCTTCTTTCCAGGCAAGAAGTTTGCGACGGAAATATTCCGTCTGACGCTCGTTCATGAACGGTTCGTCTTCAGCAGGCCTGTAATCGTCGGGCAGGAAAGTCTCTGCTTTCATACCAACTCCCTCACTTTTCCGGGCTGTAAATACGATGCAACCATGTTGCCTTTTAGGAGCCCAGTTTCCTCAGCCGCTCGTTTACACCCGCTTTCGCGTGTTGTCACTAGCCAATAACCCAGATGCGGCAACGAATTCCTGTGCTTACGCTAAACATATGATATGCAACAAAAACACTTGGGAGTGCCCCGTCGAATAATGCCTGCCGGGTGATCTGGACAAGCGCGATGCGCACGACAGTAGCAACGCCAGACTTGCCAAATACAACCCGTCCCTTTACCTCGCCCGGTATTAAGGAGACCTGACCGTAAGGGGATGACACGATGACGAAGCGCTTTGAAGGCACCGAAAGCTATGTGGCGACCGACGACCTGAAGGTCGCTGTGAATGCTGCCGTCACCTTGCAGCGCCCCCTGCTGGTCAAGGGTGAGCCCGGCACCGGCAAGACGGAACTTGCCATGCAGGTTGCGGGCGCGCTTGGTGCACGGATGATCGAATGGAACATCAAATCGACCACCAAGGCGCAGCAGGGTTTGTATGAATACGATGCCGTCAGCCGGTTGCGCGACAGCCAGTTGGGCGAAGAGCGTGTGCATGACGTGCGAAACTACATCAAACGCGGCAAGTTGTGGGAGGCGTTTGACGCTGACGAGCGCGTCGTTTTGCTGATTGATGAGATCGACAAGGCCGATATCGAGTTTCCGAACGACTTGCTGCAAGAGCTTGATAAGATGGAGTTTCACGTCTACGAAACCGGCGAAACAATTCGCGCGAAACACCGCCCGATCATCATCATCACCTCTAACAATGAAAAAGAGCTGCCGGACGCCTTTCTGCGCCGCTGTTTCTTTCATTATATCCGCTTCCCGGACGCTGATACGCTGGCCAAGATCGTCGAGGTGCACCATCCCGGCATCAAACCGCGCCTGCTGACCGAGGCACTGACCCAGTTTTATGAAATCCGCGAGCAACCGGGGCTGAAGAAAAAGCCCTCGACGTCGGAGGTCTTGGACTGGCTGAAGCTGCTTCTGGCCGAAGATATCGACCCTGAAGTGCTGAAACGCGATGGAGCGTCAGCGCTGCCGACCCTGCACGGCGCGCTTTTGAAAAACGAACAGGACGTGCATTTGTTTGAGCGTCTGGCCTTCTTGGCCCGTCGAGAGGGGCGCGGCGGGCGCCAATAAGCCCATCTGATCTTGACATTTGGACCATATGACCCTATCTTCTGTTCAACATGACAGGAGATGCACCATGCACGCCGCCCCACAACCAATCACCCCGCCCCCGGCCCGTCCGACCTCGGACCACGCGGCCGTGGCGCTCAAGGCCTATGGTCGCATTGCCGAGGCTTGGGGGCTGAAACTGGACGAGGCTGCGGCGCTGGCTGACATGTCCACATCAACGTGGAAACGTGCCCGCAACCCCGGCTTCAAGGGCGATCTGACCCGCGACCAGATGCTGCGGCTGTCCGCGCTGGTGGGGATCTACAAATCCTTGCACCTCTATTTCGACGAGGCGATTGCCGACCAATGGATCACCCTTGCCAACACCGGCCCGCTGTTTGATGGCGCCCGCCCGATTGCCACGATGATCGAGGATGGATTGCCCCAGTTCCTGCGCGTGCGCAGCTATGTCGACGCCTTGCGGGGGGGCATGTGATCGACGCCCTGCCCCTAAGGGCCGTCAGCGACCGGGCGTTGGTCCGGCTGATCCCGGCCACCTATCACAAGCCGCCCGCCTTGCGTGGGTTGGTGGATAATGACGACGAAATGGCCCTGCTGGCCGAGGTAGAGGCGATGACATCCGCCCGCCAAACCGCCGAACGCGGGCGCGATCCGGGGATCGACCGGCGCGAATTGGCGTGGGCGCGGCGCGAGGCTGATCTGCGCCTTTATGGCATGACCCATGTGAACGCGGCCTTCACCTATCGGCGCTCAGGCGGCAACCGGTTCAACGACGAACATCGCGGCGCGTGGTATTGCAGTTGGAGCGCCATGACCTCGGTCGCTGAAGTCGGCTATCACTACACACGCGAGCTGTCTTACATCGGCGTTTTCGACACCAAAGCCTGCTATGTCGAGCTTCTGGCTGACTTCATCGGTGATTTCCCGGACCTGAGCCACCAGACCGACCATCCGTCGCTGCACGCTGACCCCGCTGTCGGGTATCCGCGTGGCCAAGCCTTGGCCAACAAGCTGCGGGCCGAGGGTCATCGCGGCCTCGTCTATCCATCCGTTCGCCATCCCGGCGGCACCTGTCTGGTCGCCTTCGACCCCGCTGCCGTGCAGAACGTGAGACCGGGTGCAAAATGGGAGATCACGTGGTCCGGCTCGCCCGATTATGACGTGATAGGGCTGTAGCAAACGATTCGCCAAGCCAGCACGTTTCGATCAAATCAACCTAGTGTTGCGTGAGGTAGTTCACACAACATATTGTTTTTCCTATCGGCTTTCCGACCAATCCTTCGCGAAAACCACCGTTTTGCTTGGTGAAACCCGCCCCACACCCTAAGGTCGACCCCTTGCCTGGGGGGGCACAAAATAGGTGTGCGTGTATTGTTATGGGAAACAATGCTCACATTACCGTTCGACCACTGACGGCGTCTGATAGGGCCGCGTGGGATCGCCTGTGGGAAGGCTATCTGCGCTACTATGAGACCGAACTGGACGCGAAGGTCTATGAAACCACCTTCGCCCGACTTCTGTCAGAGGACCCGAACGAGTTCCACGGCCTGTTGGCATGCGTGGATGGGCAGCCTGTCGGGCTGGTCCATTACCTGTTCCATCGCCACGCGTGGAAGGTTGAGAATGTGTGCTACCTGCAAGACCTTTACGCGGACCCGTCGGTTCGGGGCAAAGGTGTCGGGCGGGCCTTGATCGAAGCGGTGTATGATGCCGCTGATCGCAACGGCACGCCGTCCGTCTATTGGCTGACGCAGGATTTCAACCATACCGCACGTGCACTCTATGACCGGATTGGCGTCAAAACGCCCTTCATCCGGTATGGGAGGGCTTGACGATGCGACCGATCACAAAAACCGCGGCCTTGGCCCTGACCTGTCTGGCATTTGTCAGCTGCGCGGTGCCGGACGGATCACGCACGCGCGCCGAACAGACCGCTGGGGGCGACGAGGTCACCGCACGCCGCGTCGGTCTGCCGACCACCCTGCCCCCGATGAAAGCCTTCAGTGGCACACAGATCACCCGCCCCACGCGGGCCAACAGTGTGATTGCCGGGGATTTTCTGGACCTGTCCTTCCAATTGGAAAGCGGTCGTCCCCTGCCCGTTCTGACCCGGTTCGACGGCCCTGTGACCCTGCGCGTCACTGGCAATGCGCCCACTTACATGATGGCCGACCTGACCCGCCTGTTGGCGCGACTGCGCATTGAGGCCGGGATCAACATCCGGCAAGTGTCCGGGTCTGAAACGGCGTCCATTACGCTTGAGGTCATTCCGAAACGCCAGCTTCAGCGCCTTGTGCCCCATGCGGCCTGTTTCGTGGCGCCCAATGTGTCCAGTTGGCAAGACTACAAGGCCGCGCGCGGCACAGCACAGCTGGATTGGGTAAAGATGCGCACCCGCACCAAGATGGCCGTGTTCCTGCCCGGCGATGTCAGCCCACAAGAGCTGCGCGATTGCCTGCATGAAGAAGTCGCACAGGCGCTGGGGCCGGTGAATGATCTGTATCGCCTGCATGACAGCGTCTTCAACGACGATAACTTCCACACCGTTCTAACCGGCTTTGATATGCTGATCTTGCGGGCGTATTACGCGCCCGAACTGGCCTCGGGCATGAGCCGTGGCGATGTCGCTGCCCGTCTGCCGCAGGTGTTGGCGCGACTGAACCCGGCAGGCGGCACTGGTGCGCCGCGTATGGGCGGTGCGTCACCCGAAGCATGGAAGGTCGCGATAGAGGTCGCGCTGGGCGGCGGACAGTCCAAAACCCGCCGTCGTGAGGCGTCTGCGCAAGCCGTCACAATCGCGCGCAATATGGGCTGGCGAGACACGCGACTGGCGTTCAGCTTGTTTGCCTATGGTCGCCTGAACATGCGCCAGGACAGCAAAGGGGCGTTCGCCGCCTTCCGCGAGGCCGAAGCGATCTACCGCGCCAATCCCGAAACCGCGCTGCACGCGGCCCATATGGGCGTGCAACTGGCGGCCTATGCCCTGTCTGCCGGCCGCGCGAACGAGGCGATTGCCATCGTCAACTCCCACATCTCCCCCGTCATGCGCGCCGAAAACGCGGCGCTTCTGGCGACGCTGATGATGATCAAAGCCGAAGCTCTTGACCTTGCTGGCCGCGGCGCTGAGGCGCAGCTTGTCAGGCTCGACAGTCTGGGCTGGGCGCGGTATGGCTTCGGCTCGAACGAGCAGGTCGGCGCGCGGCTCAGCGAAATCGCTGCCATCTCGCCGGGCTAAAGGGAACGGGGGCCGTCCAAGACCGCCCTTTTTGAAGGGTAGAGGCAGATATGCTGGTCATCGCGGCGCTTATCTTCGGGGCATTAGTTGGCGTTATGCGCGCCCGCAAACGGGGCGGCAATCGGCTGGACATCGCGCAATACGCCGCCGTTCATGCCCTTGGGTTTGCCCTGATCGCCCTCTTCGCCTCGATCTTCATCAGCCGCTAGGTCCGACCGATGTTCCTGCCCTTCTTCGAAAACCTGCGCGCAAGCAAAGTGCCGGTCTCGCTGCGCGAATTTCTCGCGTTTCTGGAAGCGATGAAGGCCGGGCTGGTCACCTATGACATCGAGGGGTTTTATTACCTTGCCCGCGTTGCGATGGTGAAGGACGAACGCAACCTCGACAAATTCGACCGCGCGTTTTCGATGACATTTGAAGGGCTTGAAGCGATTTCCGCCGAGCAAATGCTGGAAGCCGTGGATATCCCGCAGGAATGGCTGGACAAGATGGCCGAGAAATTCCTGACCGATGAGGAAAAGGCCGAGATCGAGGCGCTTGGCGGGTTCGACAAGCTGATGGAAACCCTGAAAGAGCGTCTGAAGGAACAGGAAGGGCGTCATCAGGGCGGTAACAAATGGATCGGGACCGCCGGCACCTCGCCCTTCGGCGCTTACGGCTACAACCCCGAAGGCGTGCGGATCGGGCAGGACAAATCTCGCCATCAACGCGCGGTGAAGGTCTGGGACAAACGCGAGTTTCGCAATCTGGACGACTCGGTCGAGCTGGGCACGCGCAACATCAAGGTCGCCCTGAAACGCCTGCGCAACTGGGCGCGCGACGGGGCGCATGAAGTGCTTGATCTGGACGGCACCATTCGCGCCACCGCCGAACACGGCTATCTCGACGTGAAAACCCGGCCCGAGCGGCACAATGCGGTAAAAGTCCTGTTGTTTCTGGATGTTGGCGGATCAATGGACCCGCATATCAAGGTCGTCGAAGAGTTGTTTTCCGCCGCCCGCGCGGAGTTCAAGCATCTGGAATACTACTATTTCCACAACTGCCTTTACGAAGGTGTATGGCGCAACAATGCCCGACGCTGGACCGATCAGATCCCCACATGGGAGGTGCTGCGCACCTATGGCTCGGATTACAAATGCATCTTCGTCGGTGATGCGTCGATGAGCCCCTACGAGGTCGCCTATCGCGGTGGCGCCAACGAACATTGGAATGATGAGCCCGGTCAGGTCTGGCTGGAGCGCGCGCGTGAGCAATGGCCCGACAACCTGTGGATCAACCCGCTGCCGGAGCATCACTGGCGCTATACCCAGTCAGTGCAAATGATCAGCCAGATTTTTGAGGGTCGCATGGTCCCAATGACGCTTGAGGGGATCGAGCGCGGGATGAAAGAATTGGGCCGCTAAACGACGGAAGTTCTGCGCCCACGCGTTCAAGACCCAACCGGCAAGGAAACCGCGATGTTTTCATTTATCAAACGCATCTGGGGCGCGGCCCCAATTGCGACGCTTATTCTGGCGGTCGCCTTGGCAATGAGCGTCTTTTTTGCCGTCCGAACAACCGCCAGCTGGATATACTGGAACGATCCCGCCCATATCGACCAACCGATCGAGGGATGGATGACCGCAAGATACGTTGCCTATTCGTGGGATGTCCCGCGACAGGTGATGTTTGAGGCATTGCAACTGGGCCAACCGGGTGATGGCCCAAGCAGTCTGCGCCGACTTGCCGAGGCTCGCGGTATCCCGCTGGACGTTATGATCGCCGATCTGGAAGCCGCCATTGCCGCGCACCGCGCCTCTCAAGCTGACAGCGAAACCGGTGGGGGCCAATGATCACCACCGAAGCCGTCTTTGCCCTGCTCTTGGACTATGGCCCTATCGTGGTTTTCCTCTCGGCCTTTCTGTCGTGTCTCGCGCTTCCCATCCCCACCTCTCTGATGATGCTGGCAGGCGGCGCGTTTGCGGCGGCGGGGGATCTTTCGCTGGTTAATGTCATGTTTT
Source organism: Aliiroseovarius sp. S1339 (assembly GCF_023195695.1). GTDB lineage: Bacteria > Pseudomonadota > Alphaproteobacteria > Rhodobacterales > Rhodobacteraceae > Aliiroseovarius. The sequence goes on from NZ_JALPQG010000001.1 coordinate 152,679, forward strand.
CTGCCTTTGTGGGCGCGGTCATAGGGGATCAGACAGGCTATGCGATTGGCCGATTTGGTGGGGCAAGCGCCCTGCAATGGCTGGCGCGCACGCCCGCAAAACGAACCATATTGGAAAGGGCGCGCGCCTTCGTGGACAAATACGGCGGCACTGGCGTTTTTCTGTCGACATGGGCTGTTGCCCCCTTGGGGCCATGGGTCAATTTCGTGGCTGGCGCAACCGGGCTGGGTTGGGTGCGATTTGCGGTCTGGGATATTCTTGGGGAAACAATCTGGGTCAGCCTTTATGTCGGGCTTGGCTATGGGTTTGCATCCCGCATCGAAAGTCTGGCAGCCCTTCTTGGCAATATCGCGGGGCTTTTGGTCGCTGTGATCGTCGCGGTGGTGATGTTGGTCTGGATCCGCGCTGTCCTGAAAGCGAAAGACGCGCAAGAGGCGCTGAAATCCGACGCCTTGTCGCGTTAATCCCTTTCCAGCGGATAAAATAGCACCCATATAACGCCTATGTTGAAGCTGATCCCCATTCTTCTGCCGATCGCGTATGGCCTTTTGCTCTACCATTTCTCGGTCTGGCGCACCCATCGCGAGTTGGACGCCCAATCGACGCGGTTGGCCGATCCGAAGCTGAAGGCGCTGACGGACCGGATGGCGGCGTCACTGGAGATCGCAGACATTCCGGTTCATATCTACGAGATTGACCCGGTGAACGGGCTGGCCGCGCCGGACGGTCGGATTTTCATCACCCGCGGGTTTTTCAACGAATATCGGCAAGGGCGCGTTACGGCCGAAGAACTGGCCAGCGTGATTGCGCACGAGCTTGGCCACGTGGCATTGGGACATGCGCGCAAGCGGATGATCGACTTTTCCGGTCAAAATGCCCTGCGCACGGTCCTGTCGATGATGATCTCGCGCTTTCTGCCCGGCGCGGGTGTCTATATCGCGCGGTTTCTGACACGGCTTGTTGCCGCAGGTCTGAGCCGCGGCGATGAATACGAGGCGGACGCCTATGCGACCGCATTGCTGATCAAATCGGGGATCGGGGCCGAGGCGCAAAAGTCACTGTTTGGCAAATTGGATGCGCTGACGAAAAATCGGTCCGGCGTCATGCCCGCCTGGTTGATGAGCCACCCCAAAACAGCCGAGCGCATTGCCGCAATTGAAAAGAACGAAGCCAAGTGGGTGACCTGACCGCAACCGCAGGAAACGGTTAGAGGAGCGCGTCAAGCGCCTTGCCCAACCGTGGCAGGCGCGCCTTTTTCATCAGCCGGCGGATGGTCCAATCCTCGCCTGATAGTGTTCTTGCTTGGGTCAAAACGCGGGTTGCGATGCGCGTCATCGTCTCGGCGTCTTGATCCAGAAACTCGCGCAGGAACAAGTCAGGGCTTTCACGGCGCAGTCCTTCCTCGGCCAGCGTATGGCGGGGGAAATCGGCGTTGTTCATGGTCAACAGCACATCCGCCCCGCCTGCAATGGCGGCGGCCAGCACGTGAATGTCGTTCTCGTCGGGCAGCCAGAGGCGACGCAAATCGCCGTCATGGGGCAAAACGCTGGCTTTGGGCCAGTGAGCCGTCAAGAGCGCGATCTCGGCACGCGCGACACTCTCCTGATCGGGGCCAAGCTTGGCCGCGGCGCGCGCCCATTCTTCCAGAATGCGGGGCGACCACAGAGGGGTGAAAAACCCCTCCTGCGCCGTGCTCAACACCATCTCGCGCATCACCGTCGGGTAAAGCACGCAGGCGTCGATCAGGACTTTCATGGCAGCAGCCGGAAGAACAGCGCCTTCAGGTAGCCACTTTCGGCCAGTTGCGGGTGCATCGGGTGATCTGCGCCCGCAAAGCCGGTGTGGATCAACTGGCTGGCCCGCCCGGCCCGGCCGATGCCCCGGATGGACGAGGCGCGAAACTTGTCGATTGTCGCGGCGTGCGAACACGAACACAGGGCGAGGTATCCACCGGGGGCCACCAGTGGTGCTGCCAATCGCGCAAGACGCTCATAGGCGCGCAATCCGGGTTCCAGCGCCTTCTTTGACGGCGCGAAAGCTGGCGGGTCGCAGATCACCACGTCGAACTGCGCGCCTTCTTCACCGAGGGCAGTCAGCACGTCAAACGCGTCGCCTTGTCGGATCGAGAAACGGTCACCTGCCGCCATTTGGCGTGCACCTTCCTCGGCCAAAGCCAAAGCAGGCGCTGATCCGTCGACCGCCAAAGCCGAGGTCGCACCCCCTGCAAGCGCAGCAAGGCCAAACCCGCCCACGTGGGAAAACACATCCAGCACCCGCGCGCCTTTGGACAGGTTTGCGGCAAAGGCATGGTTGGGCCGTTGGTCAAAGAACAGCCCGGTTTTCTGTCCGCCTGTCAGGTCTGCCATATAGGTGGCGCCATTCATTGGCACCGCAATCGGTGCGTCGGGCGCTTGGCCCAGCAACACGCTGCTTTGCTCGTCCAGCCCTTCAAGCGCCCGGGCGCGACCTGCCGCGTTTTTCAGGATCGTGGTCACGCCCGTGACATCCGCCAGCGCTGCCGCCAGATCGTTGATCAGCACATCGGCCCACGCCGCATTGGGTTGGATAACGGCAGTATCGCCGAACCGGTCGATGATCACGCCGGGAAGCCCGTCGGCCTCGGCGTGGATCAGGCGGTAGAATGGCGCATCATAAAGGGTTTCACGGTGATCCAGCGCCGCTTTCAGCCGGGCGGCCAGCCAGGCGCGGTCAATCACGGCCTCGGGATTTCGATCGAGCATACGCGCGATGATCCGCGAATTGAGGTTCACGGCGACCAAACCCATGGGATCGCGCGCACTGTCTTCCAAACGAGCAATGGCTCCAACCGCGATTTTCTTGGTGCGCCGGTCGGTGACCACCTCATTGTCAAAAACCCAAGGCGCGCCATGTCGGATGGCGCGTGCATTCGCCTTGGGGTTCAGTCGGATCGTTGGCCGGTGGTTGGTGTTTTCAGCTTCATCCATAAATTTGGTCTTCCGATATCTGGCGTCGCGTCTTGCCTATCTTGTAGGGCAGTTGTTGGGAACCCGTAATGCTTGTCGCGATCAAACTTCGCTTTTCAACTGGCCAAATTCGCTTGAAAAATAATTTTAGTTTGTTAGCGCTATCATATCCTGCTATGAACACGCGTAATGGCTGGCTGGCAAATGTGTTAAACCGGCTTTCAACAGATATCCTTTCGGCATACCGCATAATTGCGGGGATAAATCACAGGACACGAGCCATGACCCTGAGCAACGATCTTCTGACGGTAACCGACCGGATCATCGCGCGATCCAAGGACACCCGCCAGACTTATCTGGACAAGATCAACCGCGCAGCCGAGGACGGACCGCGCCGCGCGCATCTTAGCTGCTCGGGTCAGGCGCATGCCTATGCCGGGGCCGGACCCGATCAGGACCGGCTGGCCGAAGGGCGCGCGCCAAACCTGGGCATCGTGACGGCCTATAACGACATGCTGTCGGCCCATGCGCCTTTCGCGACCTTCCCCGACCTGATCAAGCGCATTGCCCGCGACGAAGGTGCAACCGCGCAGGTGGCCGGCGGTGTGCCTGCGATGTGCGACGGGGTCACGCAGGGCGAAACCGGAATGGAACTGAGCCTGTTTTCGCGCGACGTGATCGCGCTCGCCTCGGCTGTTGCACTCAGCCACAACACCTTTGACGCGGCGCTGTTTCTGGGCGTCTGTGACAAGATCGTGCCCGGCCTGGTGATCGCGGCGGCAAGTTTCGGGCATATCCCGACGGTGTTCTTGCCAGCCGGGCCGATGACCTCGGGCCTGTCAAACGACGAAAAAGCCAAGGTGCGTACGCAATTCGCCACCGGCGAAGTGGGCCGCAAAGAGCTGATGGCGGCCGAGATGGCGGCCTATCACGGTCCCGGCACCTGCACGTTCTATGGCACCGCAAACACCAACCAGATGCTGATGGAATTCATGGGGCTGCACCTTCCCGGCGCGTCCTTTGTCACGCCACATACCGACATGCGCGAGGCCTTGACCGCAGAAGGGACGCGACGCGCGCTGGCGATCACAAAAGACGGCAGCGCTGGCTTCACCCCCGCCGGGCACGTTCTGGACGAAAAAGCATTCGTGAATGGACTGGTTGGGCTGATGGCCACGGGTGGGTCGACCAACCTTGTCCTGCATCTGCCTGCCATGGCGCGCGCTGCGGGGATCATTCTGACGCTGGAGGATTTCGCCGATATCTCGGCCATCGTGCCCCTGATGGCGCGGGTCTATCCCAACGGGCTGGCAGATGTGAACCACTTCCATGCCGCAGGCGGTCTTGGCTACATGATCGGCGAGCTGCTGGACGCCGGGCTTCTGCACCCCGATGCAAAGACCATCATGGGCGATCTGACCGCCTATACGCAGGAGCCGAAACTAGACGGCGACCGGGTGCGTTGGGAACCCGGCCCGCGTGAAAGCCTGAACGACAAGATTCTGCGTCCTGCCTCTGACCCTTTCGCACAATCCGGCGGGTTGGTGCAATTGTCGGGCAACCTTGGCAGCGGTGTCATCAAGGTCTCGGCCGTTGATCCCAAGCACCACCTGATCGAAGCCCCTGCCCGCGTGTTTCACGACCAAGACAGCGTCAAGGCCGCCTTCAAGGCAGGCGAGCTTGTGGGCGACCTGATCGTCGTCGTGCGCTTTCAGGGACCGCGCGCCAACGGGATGCCTGAACTACACAGCCTGACACCAACGCTTTCGGTTTTGCAACAGCGCGGTCAGCGGGTGGCACTGGTGACGGACGGGCGGATGTCAGGGGCGTCGGGCAAGGTGCCCGCTGCGATCCATGTGGCCCCCGAAGCCGCCAGCGGCGGACCTATCGCCCGTATCCGCGACGGTGACATGATCCGGCTGGACGCCGAGAATGGCACGCTTGAAGTTCTGACCGAAGGCGCCATGGACCGGCCCGCCGTGCAGATCGACCTGAGCGACAATACCGATGGCATGGGCCGTGAGCTTTTCGAAACCTTCCGACGCGCAGCCAGCTCTGCGACCGAAGGCGCATCCTCGATTTCCTGAAGGAGACAATCATGACCCCGCAAGAGGCAAGCATCGCCGCTGAGAAAATCTGTCGATTGGCCCCGGTCATTCCGGTTCTGGTCGTGGATGACGTTGCCCACGCGGCGCCATTGGCTGCGGCCTTGGTGGCAGGCGGCCTGCCTGCGTTGGAAGTCACCCTGCGCACGCCCGTGGCGCTTGAGGTCATCGCCGAAATGGCGCGCGTGGAGGGTGGGGCTGTCGGGGCTGGCACATTGCTGACCGCCAAGGACGTGGAAAACGCCAAGAAGGCGGGTGCAACCTTTGGCGTTTCGCCCGGCGCAACGGATCGTCTGCTAGATGCGTGCGAGGCCAACGATCTGCCACTGCTGCCCGGTGCAAGTTCCGCGTCCGAGGCTATGCGCCTTCTGGAACGCGGCTATACCGTGCAAAAGTTCTTTCCGGCAGAAGCCGCAGGTGGCGCGCCCTTCTTGAAATCTCTGTCCTCGCCCCTGCCCCAGATCCGCTTATGCCCGACCGGCGGTGTCAGCTTGTCGAATGCAAGTGACTACTTGTCCCTGCCCAACACGCTGTGCGTCGGGGGGTCATGGGTCGCACCCGGCGATCTGGTCCAAGCTGGCGACTGGGCGGCAATCACGGCCTTGGCCAAAACTGCCGCCGCATTGCCGCGTTAAGATCAGCCCAGCACCGTTTTCACAGCCCGCGCGGTTGCGGCGATCACCGTGTCGGCCTCATCCCGCGTTAAGCAGAACGGCGGCGCAAACCCCAAGATGTCGCCTTGCGGCATGGCGCGAGCGATCACTTTGCTTTGCTCAAGCAGCTTGGCAGATATCTGCGGGCCGATCTTGTCGGCCGCGTCGAAGAAGGTTCGACTGTCGCGATCTTTTACGAACTCGACGGCGCAGAGCATCCCTTCACCGCGGATATCGCCGACATGGGCGTGATCTGACAGGGCGTCTTTCATCCCTTGCTGCAAATACTTGCCCACCTCACCTGCGTTCTCAATCAGGTTGAGATCATCAATCAGCTTCAGGTTCGCCACCCCAGCTGCCGCTCCGATCGGATGCGCGGAATAGGTCCAACCATGGCCGATGGGGCCGTTTTCGTCCGTGCCCTGCTCCAACACTTTCCACACCTTGTCGGAAACGATCGACCCGGACAGCGGCGCATAGGCCGAGGTCAGACCCTTCGCGATGGTGATGATATCGGGCGTCATTCCGTAATGGTCCGACCCGAACATGGTGCCCAGCCGTCCAAACCCGGTCACGACCTCGTCCGCGATCAAAAGGATGTCGTGTTTTTTCAGAACCGCCTGAATGGCTGCCCAATAGCCTTCCGGTGGGGGAACGATACCACCGGTGCCTAAAACGGGCTCGCCAATGAAGCCCGCGATGGTGTCGGCCCCTTCGCGTTCGATCAGCGCCTCAAGCTCGGCCACGCAATGGGCGACGAAATCCGCCTCGCTCTGGTTCAGATCGTCGCGGCGGAAGTAATAAGGAGCCTCGGTGTGGATCACCTGTGCCAGTGGCAGATCGAATTTCTTGTGAAACAGCTCAAGCCCCGTCAGCGATCCGGTGACAAGCCCCGACCCGTGATAGCCCCGCCAGCGCGAGATGATCTTCTTCTTCTCGGGTCGCCCAAGGATATTGTTGTAATACCACAGCAATTTCACGTTGGTTTCATTCGCGTCCGACCCACCCAGCCCGAAATAGACCTTGGACATATTCGCAGGCGCGCGATCCAGGATCATCTTGGACAGGGTGATCGACGCCTCGGTGCCGTGACCGACATAGGAATGGTAATAAGCCAGTTCGCGCGCCTGATCGGCGATGGCATCCGCGATCTCGGACCGACCATAGCCGACATTCACACAATAGAGCCCGGCAAAAGCGTCCAACAGCTTGTTGCCGTCACGATCCTCGATATGCACACCGGATGCAGTGCGGATGACGCGGGTCGGGCTTTCGCCGCGTGCGTGTTGGGCCAGATGGGTTGAAGGATGGAAAAAGTTTTCGCGATCCCACTGGTCAAGTTGGTCGTTGTGAAGCATGGCTTACCTCAATCGTTAGGCGGCGCGCCGCCGGGTTCAAAGACGATAGGAGCTTTAGCGCATGGACCCTTGGCGTCGTGCGGCTTTGGGTCGGGCGGGTCAGCTCCGCTCAGCCCCAGCAGCAGCGCGCAATGCCTTTATTGCTTGGGTCAAGGTCTGGATAGCGCAAGACCGGAGTGAAATCCAGTATTCTCAGCGCTCGGCCACACCGATCACCGCCACGCAGTCCCCTGCCTTGATTAGCCCGGGATGGTGGCGGCTGATCAGAATACCGTCGCGCCGCGCGTGATAGTCCACCGGCAACTGCCCGGTGCGGTCCAGCGGCCAGCGACGCGCCACGACATCGCCCTTGTTGACCGGATCGCCCAGATCCACCATGGCCTCGTACATTCCGTCGTCTTCGCTGAACAGATAGCAGTCATCGTCGGGCATGGTCAGTTTTACAGTTTCGTCAATCTGCATCTCGCCTTGTAGAATGCCGCAATGGATCAACACGTTGCGCACGCCCTTCTTGGCGATCGCGTTGGAGCGCGCGGTGGAGGTGCCCCCGCCGCCCAATTCCGTCGTGACCAGCACCTTGCCCATGTCTTCGACGGCGGTGTCATACATCCCGACATTGTCGATCTCTAGAAGTTGCACCGAAAAAGGTGCGTTGAACGCCTGCATGGCGCGCGCGCAATCAGCCTCAAGCACCTTGTCGTCCAGTATATGCACCGCAGCGAAGGGCACGAAATCCAGCGTTTTACCACCGGAGTGAAAATCAACCGCGATATCGGCCATCGGTAGCAGCACGCGCTGGAAATAATCCGCGATCTTCTCCGTTGGCGTGCCATCCGGGCGGCCGGGAAAAGACCGGTTCATATTTCCTTTGTCGATCGGCGACGTGCGGGTGCCCGCGCGGAAGGCGGGATAGTTGAAGGCAGGCACGATGATCACCCGCCCTGTGACCTCTTCCGCCTTCAGGGTCACGGTCAGTTCCTGCAGAGCAATCGGCCCTTCATATTCGTCGCCATGATTGGCCCCTGTCAGAAGCGCCGTGGGACCGGGGCCGTTCTGAATGACCGTGATCGGGATCATGATCGACCCCCAGGCGCTGTCATCGCGGCTATAGGGCAGCCTCAGAAAGCCGTGATGCTCGCCGTCTTGATCCAGCGGGATGGTGGGCGTGATCGGGTTCTTGATCATGGCTCAATCCTTCACGAACATACGGCGGGGTACGTTGGACAGACATTCCGGTCCGTCCATACTAATGCGTATGCTTTCAGTGATCTCAAACCCCCAATCCTCCATCCATAGACCAGTCATGAAGTGAAAGGTCATGTTTTCCTCAAGCACCGTCTTGTCGCCGGGCCGCAGTGACATGGTCCGCTCGCCCCAATCGGGGGGATAGGACAGGCCGATGGGATAGCCGGTGCGGTTATCTTTCTCGATCCCGTATTTTTTCAACACACCAAAGAAAGCAAGCGCGATGTCCTCGCAGGTGTTGCCCACGCGCGCCTTGTCCAACCCGGCCTCCATCCCTTCCAGCACCGCTTTTTCGGCGTCCAGAAAGGTTTGTGTGGGCTTGCCCAGAAACACGGTGCGCGACAGAGGGCAGTGATAACGGTGGACGACGCCCGCGATCTCGAAAAACGTGCCTTCGCCGGATTTCATTGGCTGATCGTCCCAGGTCAGATGCGGGGCCGCGGCATCTGCGCCCGAGGGCAGCAGAGGCACGATGGCCGGATAGTCGCCACCATACCCAAGCGTATTGTCATATCGCAGGCCAGCATTATAAATCTCGGCCACCAGATCGCATTTGCGTAGGCCGGGTTCCACCTTGTCGAAGATCCGCTGGTGCATCTTGCCGACGATCTGCCCGGCCTGACGCATATAGGTGATCTCGGCCTCGGATTTCACCGCGCGTTGCCAGTTCACCAAGGCGGTGACGTCGGTGAATTTCGCGTTGGGCAGGTGCATTTGCAGCGACGCGAAGGCGGCGGCGGTGAACCAGTAATTGTCCATCTCGACCCCTACCCGGCCTTTATCAAGCCCGCGATCTACCAGTTGTGCGGATAGGTAGTCCATCGGGTGACGCTCGGTGGATTGCACGTAATGATCGGGATAGCCGATGATGTGTTCAGGGGACATGTAACAGGTGCGCAGTGCGCCTGCTGCGTCCTGCCCACGTCCGAACCAGATCGGCAGGCCGTCCATCGTGACAACCACGCATTGGTGGACATAGAAGGACCAGCCGTCATAGCCAGTCAGCCAGTTCATGTTGGACGGGTCGGTGACGATCAGAAGGTCAAGGTCATGCCGCGCCATCTCTCGGCGCGTCTTTGCCAGCCGGTCCTGATATTCGTCCCGTGCAAACCAGAGCTTCGGTGCGTCCATCCTGTTCATCCCCCCGCAAGACATGACATCGTAATCCCGCCTACCTGACGCAAGGATGTGATTCTTGGCAAGTGTTGTGATGATGGCGCGATGCCCGAGGTCGCGCAGGGGATCAGCTACCACTGCCCCGAAAGGCTACGCCAGAGCAATGCGCCACGGCGGGCAAATTCGGACTGGCCCAAAGCGCCGTCCGCAACCGCAGTTGGCGACTTCCGAGCCTGCTGCAAGATTGGTTTGGCGCGCCACGCGCTGCGCAACGCGGCATTGCCATCCTTGATCAGAACAGCGTGCGCGTGTTCAACCGCCTGAAGCCCCGTTTCGGACAGTTCGCGAATTGTGCCCTCGTCAGGCGGGACATGCCCCCGTCCTGCCGCTTTCAGCGCGGGTTGGGACATCAGCCAATTGGCAATGCCCAATGCCTCACCCAGCCCTTCCAAAGCTTGATCCTTTGCGTAATCGCCTTCGAAGTCGGTCAGCCCTGTGGCCTGCGCCGCCGCCAGCATCAACGCCCCCGAGGTGCCACGTAGATAGCCCCGGATCTGGTCGGTCGTGCGGCGCGGCTCGCCCTGCGTGTCGCCTTCGCGCGCTTCGAGCATCGCCAAAAGAGGTGCTGCGCGCACGTCGCCCCAGATCACCAGTTGCGACAGCGGGGTCGCAACATCGTGCTTCGGAGCCTCTCGCCCCTCAACCGCCGCTTCGATCACGTCGCGCCAGAATTGCAGGCGGATCATCGCGACCATCGGTTCCTGCGACATGTAAGGCGCGCGCGCGATCTCCAGATTGAAGGCATAGAGCGGGAAGAGGCGTTTACGTTCCTCCACGTCGCCCGTCATGGTTGCCAGAAACCGGTCGGGGTCGCCTTTCTGGACCATCTCGGCGCAGGCGGCGATGGGGTCACGTGGGGTGTCGGTCATGCGGGCTTGGCTCCGTCGCGCAAGAGCTTCCAGGTGATCGCGTCCAAAAGCGCCTCGAACGAGGCATCGACGATGTTGGGGCTGACGCCCACGGTCGACCAGCGGTGGCCGTCACGGTCTTCGCTGTCGATGATCACGCGTGTCTGCGCCTCGGTCCCGCCTTGGGTGATGCGCACCTTAAAATCCACCAGCCGCAGATCGTCGATGATATCCTGATAGGGTCCAAGGTCTTTCGCCAAAGCCTTGGCCAGCGCGTTGACCGGGCCACGATCGGTACCGGACGCGTCCATGCTTTCGGACACGGACAGCTTCTTTTCATCGCCAATTTTCACCACCACGATAGCCTCGGACAGGCTGACGGTCTGGTTGCGCTTGTTCTTGCGCCGCTCGATCGTGACCTTGTAGCGCTTTACCTCGAAAAATCGGGGCAATTGCCCCAGCACGTCGCGCGCAACCAACTCGAACGAGGCTTGCGCGCTGTCATAGGCATAACCCTGATCTTCGCGCTCTTTCACCCGATCAAGGATTTGCCCCAGACGCGGATCGCCCGGTTCGACGTCGATCCCGGCATCCGCCAGCCGCGCGCGCAGGTTCGACTGCCCCGCTTGATTGGACATCGGCACGATACGGGCGTTGCCGACGGTTTCAGGCGGGATGTGTTCATAGGTCGTTGGGTCTTTCAGAATGGCAGACGCGTGCAACCCCGCCTTATGCGCAAAGGCTGATGAGCCGACAAAGGGCGACGCTTTATTCGGAACGCGGTTCAGGATGTCATCCAATTTGCGAGATATGCGGGTCAGACCTTGAAGGGCATCCCGTTCGACGCCGGTCTCAAACTGGCTGGCATAGGGCTCTTTCAACAACAGCACCGGGATCAGCGTGGTCAGATTGGCGTTGCCGCAACGTTCGCCCAGCCCGTTCAGCGTGCCCTGCACCTGCCGCGCGCCCGCGTCGATGGCGGCCAGTGAACAGGCCACCGCGTTGCCGGTGTCATCATGGGTGTGGATGCCCAAATGGTCGCCGGGAATGCCCGTCGCGATCACGGCTTTGGTGATCTGGAGCACCTCGTGGGGCAACGTGCCGCCATTGGTGTCACACAGGACGATCCAGCGCGCACCAGCATCGTAAGCGGCTTTCAGGCAGTCCAGCGCGTAATCCGGATTGGCCTTGTAGCCGTCAAAGAAATGCTCGGCGTCATACAGCGCCTCGCGCCCCTGCGCGACCAGATGAGCGACCGAGGCGCGGATGTTCTCCACATTCTCGTCCAACTCGATCCCCAACGCGGTGGTGACGTGGAAATCATGGCTTTTGCCGACCAGACAGACCGCAGGTGTGCCCGCGTTCATCACGCCCGCCAGCACCTCGTCATTCTCGGCCGAGCGCCCTGCCCGCTTGGTCATCCCGAACGCCGTGAAGGTCGCGCGGGTTTTTGGGGCGGCTGCGAAAAAGTCGCTGTCGGTCGGGTTTGCACCAGGCCAGCCGCCTTCGATATAGTCGATCCCCAGCGCATCAAGCGCCTCGGCGATCTGCTGCTTTTCGGTCAGAGAGAACTGCACACCTTGGGTCTGCTGCCCGTCACGCAACGTGGTGTCGTAGAGGTAGAGGCGTTCGGTCATTTAAGGACCTCAAGCTTCGAGGCATCGAAGTCGGGACCCGGTTCTAGCTCAACCCCTTCTTTGGACATACGAACCTGCACGCCAGCTTCGGTAAGGATAGATTTCAACGCATCGACAGTGGAGAAATCCTTGGTTTCCATGGCGACGGTGCGGGCGTAGTGCAATCTTTTAGCAAGGGATGGAAGTTCGATACTATGTGAGAAGATACCGGCACCAAACTGGTCCTCACTGGAAAAAGAAGAGCCAACGATCACCTGGGTTCTCCAATTCCAGCCCCCCAACTCATCTGTCAGAATTCCAAGAAATCTAGCGGAAGCCAGCAACAGAGGAAGCTCATTTCGCTTAGCCAACTTGTGCAACTCTGCCAAAGCGCCCGCAGTATTCAGATCATCCGCCAATGCTGCCACCACCTCGACCGACGCGCTAGACGCTGGCTCGACACTATCGGTCAAAATACGCCACTTGCGCAACGTCGCTTCAGCCTCAGCCCGCTTCTTCTCGGTCCAATCCATCGGCTTGCGATAATGCGTGCCAAGGAACACGAAGCGGATCACCTCGCCCGGCACGCCTTGGTCCAGCAAATCATGCACAGTGAAGAAGTTGCCCAAGGACTTGGACATCTTCTTGCCCTCGACCTGCAACATCTCGTTATGCAGCCAGTAATTCGCGAACCCCGCGTCGGGATGGGCGCATTTCGACTGGGCGATCTCGTTTTCATGATGCGGGAACTGAAGGTCGTTGCCGCCGCCGTGAATGTCGAAGGTTGCCCCCAACAATTCATAGCTCATGGCCGAGCACTCAATATGCCAGCCAGGACGCCCCCGGCCCCACGGGCTGTCCCACCCCGGCAGATCATCGGTCGAGGGCTTCCACAGCACAAAATCCATCGGGTTGCGCTTGTAAGGCGCCACCTCGACACGTGCCCCCGCTATCATGTCATCAACAGACCGACCCGACAGGCGTCCGTATTTCTTGTAGCTTTCGACCGCGAACAGCACATGCCCCTCGGCTTCATAGGCGTGGCCCTTGTCGATCAAATCCTCGATCATGGCAATCATCGGCCCGATGAACTCAGTCGCGCGGGGCATCTCGTCCGGCTCCAGCGCGCCCAGAGCGCCCATGTCTTGCAGATACCAGCCGATGGTCTCGTCCGAGCGTTCGTGGACCAGTTCCTCCAACGTGCCCTCGGCCCCCGCTTCCTTGCGCTGAAGCGCGGTCGCGTTGATCTTGTCATCCACGTCGGTGAAATTGCGCACATAAGTCACGTGATCCACGCCATAGACATGACGCAGCAGGCGATAGAGCACATCGAACACTACCACGGGTCGCGCGTTGCCCAGATGGGCTCGGTCATAGACGGTCGGCCCGCAGACATACATGCGGACGTTTTTCGGGTCGATCGGGGTAAAGACCTGCTTTTCCCGCGCCATCGTGTTGTAAAGCTTGATGTCCGTCATAATGTCCTCGCAAGTCTGCGCACAGGTATTCCCACAGAATTATCCCGAGCGGGCTTACCAAGTTCCTGACATGTATGGAATAGAAGAACGGCCCGCCTGAGTGTCTCAGCAGGTAATGCAGCAAATAATGTTGATGCTTTTCCGTTTCATGGCCTGCACGCTAGCACCCTTCCCTGCGCCTGCCAAGCGGGTTATCGTGGTCTTATGACCCGTAAAGCTGTGAACAAGATATGCGAAGCCCTGCCCGGCGCGGAATGGTCCGAGCCGTTTGGGCCGGGGCATGATATCTGGAAAGTGGGCGGCAAGATATTCGCTGCGATGGGAGCCGTCACTGATGGCGTATCGGTCAAAACGCCGGATATCGAAACCGCGTCCATGCTAATCGAGGCCGGCGTGGGCAGCAAAGCCCCCTATTTCCATCGCTCATGGGTGTTGATGCCGTTTGACGCGGGCCAGGACGAGTTGACCCACCGCATCCACCGGTCCTATGCGCTAATCCGGGCGAGCCTGACGAAAAAGGCGCAAGCCGCGCTCGCGCCCTTTGATTCTGACGCTTAGGCGATAGCCGCGTTGGTTTTCACCGCCAAAACGCCCTTGGTCCACATCTGCACGATCTTATAGGCAATCGGCAAAATGATCAGCGTCGCTGCGACAAGGCTCAGCCCGGCCACGATCCGTAACACATCGCTGCCCGTGACCACCGCCGCCATCTGCATCAATGTCGAAAAGGCCGCGAGAGGGAATGTGAGCGCGCCCCAAAGGGGACTGAATCCAGCCTTGAGCAGCCACCGGACCCGGCCAACAAGTATGCTCAGGATCACAATTGCTGTGACACAAAAGACCAGTGCCAATTGCGTCTCACCCAAGAAATAGGCACCCGTACCCAGCACGCTTGCCGGGGCAAGGTGGATCCCCAGAAGTGGGCGCAGCGGGGCTGGAATGCGGGTGCGGAAAAATTGCGCGGCACTGGCCCCCCAAATAAGCGCGGCTGCGAAAAATCCACCCCAGAAGGCGGCGGTTGCGAAACTCGTCAGCCCTATTGGCACGGCGGCAAGCGGGATCAGCACGAAGCCCGCAAAAAGCAAGTGCCAGACGGGTGTTACGATCCGCGCCTCGGCGGGGCCGGTAATCAGCAGGTGGATGACCCGAGCGGCCAGAAACACATGAATCGCAAAGGCCAGCAGCAACAGCGCCCCGGCCAGAACGGTCGAAAACGGCTCGATTGTCGCGGACAGCAGATAACCTGACAACACCATTGCGGCGAGGCCAGCGCGGCCCGGCAGCACGCGCAAGTCATCTACAAACGTGCCGGGTCGTTGGATGAGCTTCATGGCGTAGGCCGCGAGGCTGAAAAGATAAAGCAGCGTCACAGCGCCAAGGATCATATCCCCGATTGCCGCCGGGGCCGACAGCGCATCCGCCCCGCGCCGCCAAGCCAGACCCAGCCCAAAGACCCCCATGATCGGTGTGAACACCGCAGGCGGCATCCGCTGAAACATGCGTGTTTTCGGCGGAATGGGCGGCGGCGGTGGAAAATACGGAGCTTTTGCCATGGGGCGATCCTTGAACGATTCATCGCTCGTTTAACCCGAGTAGAGACGCAAAAAAAGCCCTAGCGCCCAACACCATTGCCGCAGGGCGCAAAGATGCCGCTTTATTGCTGATGATTGTGTAGTTTAGCCGGAGGTGGCAGCACGCGCGTCGCGCAGATTGTCGCCAAGCGCGACCCGCAGCAAAGTGGCGTCCGATCCAACGCCCAGAAAGGTCACGCCGAGCTTGGCGTAATAGGCGAAATCGGCGTGGTCATAATGCAGGATGCCAGCCGCCTTTCCAGCCGCGCGGATGCGGGCGACGGTGTGCGCGATAGCTTCTTTCACCTCCGCATGGCCGGGGTTGCCGCGATGACCCATGTCGGCCGACAGGTCGGCAGGCCCGATGAACACGCAATCCACGCCATCCGTGCCCGCAATCTCGTCAATGTTCTCAACGGCAAGGCGGGTTTCGGCCTGTACAATCAGGCACACCTCGTCATTGGCGTTGTCCAGATAGCCGTCGATCTGCCCAAAGCGGGCGGCGCGGGCAACCCCTGCCCCCATGCCCCGGCGGCCTTCAGGGGCATAGCGGGTGGCGGCGACCATCTGCGCGGCGTGCGCGCCGGTGTCGACCATTGGCACCAGCAAGTTTTGTGCGCCAAGGTCCATCACCTGTTTGATTACCCAGTCTTCGCCGATGGGCACGCGTACGATGGGCGAGATGTCGAATTGCCCCAGCACGCGCAGCTGTGTTTGGATGGCAGTCGGATCATAGGGCGCGTGTTCGCCGTCGATCAGCGCCCAGTCATACCCGGTACCGCCGACAAGCTCGGTCGCAGACGGGCTCGCAAGGTTCAGCCACAGGCCAATCTGCATCTGCCCCGCCGCAAGTGCGCGTTTGAGTTTGTTTTCGGGTGCGGTCATCACGGCCTCCGGTTATTTAACATGTAAACAACTTAGGGGTAATCGACCCCCGCCCGCCAATCAAGCAAGGATCGGCGCGGCCGAATATATTTCCGCCACGCCGTATCACTTATTGAAGGTAGTCGGACCGCTGCAGCCCGTATTTCGCCATCTTTTCGTTCAAGGTCCGGCGCGGCAGGCACAATTCGTCCATTACCCCAACGATCGAGCCTTTGTGGCGGCGCATCGTGTTGTCGATCAGCATCCGCTCGAACGCTTCCACGTATTCTTTCAGGGGTTTGCCCTCGGTCGTCATGACCGGCTGCACCTCGTCGTGATCGGACATCAGAAGCGACGAAATTGTGCCGGTGCCACGACGCGACTGCAACACGGCGCGCTCGGCGATGTTGATCAACTGGCGGATGTTGCCGGGCCATGGCGCTTGCAACAACTGGGCGGCTTCCTGCGCGCTGACCGTGGGCGCCGCACAGCCGTATTCGTCGGCGAACTGGTCCGCAAAGCCTGTGAACAGCATCAAGATATCTTCGCCGCGTTGGCGCAGAGGCGGCAGGGTGATCTTCATTGCAGCAAGGCGATAGAACAGATCGGGGCGCAGGCAATCTTCGCAGGTCTTGCCCTGTTCTTGCAGGTTGCAGATCGCGACGACACGGGTTTCAGCCGGGCTGCCCTGATCATTCATCCAGGTTAACAGGCGGGCCTGAAGCCCCATCGGAAGCGCTTCGATGTCTTCCAGAACCAACGTGCCACCGCGGGCTTCTTCGACCAAAGGCTGCGCGCCGCCATCTTCCATCGGCCCAAACAGCCGGCGGGTCAGGTCATCTTCGTCCTGTCCGGCGCAGGTGGTCACGACGAATTTCTTGCCGGCTTTCGCACCGACCGCGTGCATCGCATGGGCAACCAAGGTCTTGCCGGTGCCGGTTTCGCCTTCGATCAGCACATGGCCATCAGACTGGCCGATATCCAGAATATCTTCGCGCAGCCGCGACATAACCGGCGACGCCCCGATCAGCTTTTTCATGATGGTCGAGCCATCCGACAACTCGCGCCGCAAAGCACGCGCATCCATGGCCATACGCCGTTTATGCGTCGCCTTTTTTGCCAGATCGGTCAGTTGATCCGGGTTGAACGGTTTTTCAAGGAAATCATAGGCCCCCACCCGCATCGCCTCGACTGCCATCGGCACATCGCCATGACCCGTGATCATGATCACGGGAAGCGAGCTATCAAGGCTCATCAGCTTTTTCAAGAAGCCCATACCATCGATGCCCGGCATCCGAATGTCCGAGATGATAACCCCCGGATAATCTTGCCCGATCACCTTCAAGGCGTCTTCGGCAGAGGGATAGGTTTCCGTCTCGAACCCAGACAAGGACAACCATTGGGAAATGGATTGCCTCATGTCCTGTTCGTCATCGACGATCGCGATCTTCATTGCCTGCGCCATGGCAGCCTCCTGCGTCATTTTCAGCATTGTCCCCGCTATTCGGCGGCTTCAACGTCCAATTCTTTTTCATCCAGCGCGGGCAATTCGACCTCGAATACCGCGCCGCCATCCTGACCGTTACGGGCCGTCAGACGACCACCAAGATCGGTGACGATCCCGGACGAGATTGCCAACCCAAGCCCAACGCCGTCACCCGGCGCTTTGGTGGTGTAGAAGGGCTCGAACAAGTTATCCAGATCTTCAACCCCGTTTCCATTGTCGCGCACTGTGATCAACACGTAATCGCCACGACTGACGATGATATCAACCTGCGGCAAATCAACAGTTTTTGTCGCATCCAGCGCATTACGCAGCAAGTTGATCAACACTTGCTCCAGACGCAAGCGATCACCTATTACCATAACAGGTTCGCGCGGAATGTTGCGCGTTATACGGACCTCGCGGACTTTTAACTGTGGCTCCATCATCGAAAGAGCGGCCGAAACGCTTTGGCGCACGTCCATCGGCTCGAACGCGTCGCCGCCTTTGCGGGCATAGCTTTTCAACTGGCGGGTGATGGCACCCATCCGTTCAATCAGGTCGTCGATCCGCTGAAAGCTCGACATCGCCTCATCTGGACGTTTGCGTTGCAACAAAAGTTTCGCGCCTGCGAGATAGGTTTTCATCGCGGCAAGCGGCTGGTTCAGCTCGTGGCTGACGGCTGCCGACATCTCTCCCAATGCGGCCAGTTTCGAGCTTTGCGCCAAGGTCTGTTCGGCCACTTGCAGGTTTTCCTCGGCGCGTTTGCGTTCGGCAATTTCACGTTGCAGCGCGACGTTCAACTGCCGCAGATCCGCCGATTCCTGCGCAAACAGGACCGAGCGCCACTGGGCGCGGCGGCTGATCAGATAGAACAGCAGCGACAAAAGCATCGCGAAGGCCATGATTTCCAGCGCCAGAACGGCGTTCACCTTTTCACGCACCGACGCGTATGAGGTGAAAGAGGCGATCCGCCAGCCCTGAAATGGCACGCGGCTTTCGTGGCGCATAACGGCTTCGCCCAGAAACAGAACGTCCGAGGGCAAGCCCGACCAGTCCGCGACATCACGCACACTGCGCCGGATGGCATCGGTGGCAGACACGGTGGCCAGTGCCTCGCCTTCGGGTTTGCCACGCCAGCGCGGCTCGGTTGCAAGGATTACGTTGCCTTCGCTGTTGGTGACCAGCACCGCATCCGAAATGCCTGACCAACTGCTTTCAAACTTTCGCAGGTCCACGTTGACGACAATCACACCGATCACGCCATCGCTGTCTTCAATCTTGCGAGAATAGGCAAATTCGTAGGATCCCGCTTCGGTTGGGACGGTGGTGAACACGGTTTCAGAACTGCGCAACGCATCAACGAAATAAGGGTTCGTGCGGTGTTGCGAGCCAAGCTCTTCGCGGGTGGTGGCGGCAACGGCGCGCCCGTCCCCGTCCAGCAGCATAAGCGATGCCGCCTCGATCTCGTCACGATAGGAAATGAGGCGCGCGGTGCTTTGGGAATAATCCGCCGAATTCAGCGCGTTGATCAGGGCAGGATCGCGTGACAGCAAAAGCGGCACCACCGAATTTCGCTGTAACTCGCTTAAAAGGTTACCGGAATACAGCGCCACCCGAAGCTCGGCGCGGTTGCGCGTGGTTTCGGTATAGCGTTCGGTCAGCCAACGGTTTGAAAAGAAGACGACCGACACGGCAAGCGAAATCAGCGCCACCAAGACGAGGCGCGCGCGAAGACTTACCCCGGGGCGCGGGGGCAGGACTGGTCGTGTCTTGTAGTTGGCCATCACCTAAAGATAAGCCCGTAGGGCTTGCTTCGCAATCACGCAGCGACGACGCTGTCGACCAACGAGCGGAACATCGCCACGCCGTCAGTGCCGCCATGACGGTCGTCCACGCAGCGTTCCGGGTGCGGCATCATGCCAAGCACGCGGCGGTTCTTGCTGATCACGCCCGCAATATCCCCGGTCGAGCCATTGGGATTGTCGCAATAGGTGAACGCGATCCGGCCTTCGTCGCGCAGCTGGGCCAGCTTTTCATCCGTGACGTTGTAGTTGCCATCATGATGGGCAATCGGAACAGTGATTTCTTGCCCTTGGCTATAGCCGGACAGAAAAGCGCAATCAGTATTTTCGACTTTTAGTTCAATAGGTTTACAGATGAACTTAAGGTTTGCATTGCGCATCAAAGCGCCCGGTAAAATGCCGGTTTCGGTCAGCACCTGAAACCCGTTGCAAATGCCCATTGCATAACCGCCGCGTTCGGTGTGACGGATCAGCGACCGGGTGATCGGCGACTGCGCCGCGATGGCCCCACAGCGCAGATAATCTCCGAAGGAAAACCCGCCCGGTATGCCCACGATATCCAGATCATCCGGCAGCTCGGTTTCCTTGTGCCAGATCATCGAGACCTGAGCCCCCGCCCGTTCAAACGCCACCGCCAGATCGCGGTCGCAGTTCGAACCCGGAAAGACGATTACACCGGCCTTCATCACAGCACCTCGATCACGTAGTTTTCAATGACCGTGTTGGCCAGCAGCTTTTCACACATCTTTTTGACGTCGGCCTCTTTGGTGCCGTCGGCCAGGTCCAACTCGATCACCTTGCCCTGACGCACACCTTCGACACCGCTAAAGCCAAGGTTGCCAAGCGCGTGGCGCACGGCCTCGCCCTGCGGGTCCAGAACGCCGGTTTTCAACATCACATCAACACGTACTTTCATCGGGGCAATTCCTCAGTTGATCAGGGTCGGTTTGGTGGGCGCATGGGTCACGTTTGACGGCAGAACGCCAAGACGGCGCGCCACTTCGGTATAGGCATCGGCCAGATCCCCAAGGTCACGGCGAAACACGTCTTTGTCGAGCTTTTGGCCGGTTTCCATATCCCACAAGCGGCAGCTGTCGGGGCTGATTTCGTCGGCAACGATCAGGCGCGGAAAATCGCCTTCATACACGCGCCCCATCTCGATCTTGAAGTCGACCAGTTTGATGCCGACCCCATACATGACGCCCGATAAATAGTCGTTTACACGCAGTGCCATCGAAACGATTTCATCCATTTCCTGCTGACTGGCCCAGCCGAACGCGGCGATATATTCTTCCGGCACCAGCGGGTCGCCAAGGCTGTCATCTTTGTACGAGAATTCGACGATTGGGCGCGGCAGTGGTGTGCCTTCTTCCATGCCCATACGCTTGGCCATCGAGCCAGCCGCGACATTGCGCACAATGACTTCCAGTGGCACGATCTCGGCCGCGCGCACGAGCTGTTCGCGCATGTTCAGTCGCTTGATGAAATGATTGGGGATACCAAGCTGCGTAAGCCCTTTCATGAAGAACTCGGACAGGCGGTTGTTCAGAACGCCTTTTCCATCGATCACACCCCGTTTTTCAGCGTTAAAGGCGGTCGCATCGTCTTTGAAATACTGCACGATCGTGCCGGGCTCGGTCCCTTCGTACAGGATCTTAGCTTTGCCTTCATAGAGTTTCTTGCGCCGTGCCATAAGACCTCCGTCGGTCAGTGCGGGTCGAAGCCGTTGGGCGGGCCCCCTGCCCGCGCGACTCCCGCCGTTGCCCGCCCTATACGTGAAAGCCTGACGCTGGGCAAGAATATCGCCCATCTGGCACGATTTCCTGTGTTTGAGAGCGCTAGCGCAGTTGCAATAGCAGCCCGCCGTTGGCATATCTGTATCGAACATCGCCATTCGGCCCGCCGAAGGCACCAGTCCATGAACAAGGGAACGCCATGACCACCTTTGATGATCGCGAAAACGCTTTTGAGGCCAAATTTGCCCATGATGAAGAGATGATCTTCAAGGCAGAAGCCCGAGCCAACAAGAAACTGGGCCTTTGGGCGGCCGAGAAGATGGGAAAGACCGGAAGCGAGGCGGACGCCTATGCCCATGAAGTCATCAAGTCTGATTTCGAAGAGCCCGGGCACGAAGACGTTGTGCGCAAGGTCACGGGCGATCTGAACACCGTCAGTGCCGATGAGGTGCGCGCCAAACGCGCCGAGCTGCTGGCCATCGCCAAAGGCGAGATCATCTCTGAGGTCTAACCGCCGCCGCCGATCTAGCTTGGCATTGTATCAAGGGCGCACCCGTCGGGGCTGCGCCCTTTTGCGATTCACACCGGATATCATGCTGCGGTCGCACCAATTGCATAAAAATTGATCTGTTAACGCGGTCTTCTTGTCTTTGCCGAATTCTGGTGGCGGGACAAGATGGGGCGTGATGATGCAAAAACCAACCAACACTGGGAACGAAAACTCCAAACCCCTGCCGCGGGCACAAAGCCCGTTCGCCGATCGGGACGGGCTATCGCAGACGGGTCAGGGGGGTCCGCACGCGCGCCCAAATATGGCGCAGGTCCTGACATGGCCTGCCGAAAACGGGCTGAATTTGCGCAAAGCGGCCTTGCGTCAGCTACTGCCCATCATCCTTATGTTTGGGTTGATTGTTCTGATGTGGGACAAGATTGCCCAACTTGATGTCGCCCATATTCAGGCGTCACTGAAAACCGTTGCACCATGGCAATGGTTTGCGGCCGCCGGGTTCACCGCCGTCTCGTTTTGGGCATTGGGGCGATATGATGGCGTGGTGCACCGTTTATTGGGCTCCTGTGTGACCGATACGCAGGCCGAACGAGCGGGAATCACAGCAATCGCGATATCGCAGACGGTTGGTATGGGCGTCATCTCGTCGGCCTTGGTTCGGTGGCGGATGTTGCCCGATGTCAGTTTCGCGCAGGCGGCGCGGATTTCCGTGATTGTTACGGCTTCGTTCCTGACGGCATGGGCGGTCGTCACGGCGATGGTTGTCGTCGTCATCTCAGTGGCATTGCCATGGGATGGCTTGGCCACCAGAATCGCTTGGATCGTGTTGGCCGCGGCGGGCGTGATGGCGATTGCATCGGTTTTGCGCCCAAAGTTCCTGTCACATGTTTACCTGCCACCGCTGCGTGCCGTTTTGGCCTTTCTGATGTTGGCCTTGCTGGATATGGCTGCCGCCGGGACCGCCCTTTGGGTGCTGTTGCCCGACGGGTGCGAGGTGTCACTGGTCGTGCTGATCGCGGCCTATATGCTGGCGTTGGGCGTTGGCCTGGTTTCCGGCACACCTGGTGGGATGGGCGGGTTCGAAATCACCCTGCTCGCCACCCTGCCGCAGATCGGGCAGGAACCGCTTCTTGCGGCCATACTGGCGTTTCGCGCGGTCTATTACGCCCTTCCTGCCGGGATGGCGGCGCTGTTGACCATACGCGGCCCGAAAGTCCTTAAGAGGGCGACCCAACCACAGCGCGACCTCCGTTTGTCTAGATTGCCCAAACATCCATTGCCCACCAAATTGACGCTATCCCTTCACACAGCACCACGCGCCGAGGTGGGATTGCTGCGCCATGGCCGACTATCTTTGATCGAGGCGGGCGACGGCACGCCCCTCGCCATAGGTTCGGCTTGCGGGCAAAGCCTGATCATGGTGTCCGACCCCATCGACACGAACATGCGGTTAGAGACAACACTTGCTCAGCTCAGCACACTTGCTGGTCGCTGTTTTCGTGCTCCGTTTCTGTATAAAATTGGCGGACGGCTCGCTTGCGCCGCGCGGCGCGCGGGCTGGTGCGTGTTGCCTATCGCACGCGAAGCATGGCTGAACCCGCAATGTTTTACACTGGACGGATCGAACAAACGCCAGCTCAGACGCAAGCTAAGACATGCAGACAGTGCAGGTGTTGTAGTCCAGAACGCTGGCGCTCGCCTGCCGCTGCGTGAAATGGAACAGATCGCGACGCGTTGGGCGCAGGCGCGCGGAGGAGAGCGCGGCTTTTCCATGGGCGTATGGGACCCTGCCACCCTGCCCTTCGCGCAGGTATTTCTGGCCTATTATCATGGACGCCTGATTGGTTTTCTGACCCTGCATGCAAATGCGAATGAGCACGCGCTGGACCTGATGCGCGTCGACACATCCGCACCGGGCGGGACGATGCAGGCTTTGGTCACCACCGCCATCGCCGCCGCAAAGGAACAGGGGCTGACCCGTTTGTCATTGGCGGCTGTACCACTTGGTGAACAGGCCGACGAGCCGCTGATCTTTCGCAAAGCGCGTCTGGCAATTGATGCGGCAAGCGGCGCGGACGGCTTGCGCCAGTTCAAATCCGCCTTCGCCCCGCATTGGGAAACCCTATATGCAGCGGCCCCCGGATCGACGACACTGACCCTTGGCGCGCTGGATGTCGTACGCGAAATTCACCGCCCCCAATAGACTGACGACCTTGTCGGACTGGCCCTGCGACCAGACGCGTGCGAAGAAACGCTGACAGACCCAAAGACATACGGCAAACCGCCCAAAGAGGGACGCAATGGGTTTGCGCCCGCGCGCAATCCGTGGCAGGTAGCGGCACAATTCGTTTCTCTATTCGCGGGGACCCCAGATGACAGATGCGCTGACCCAACTTATGACCGAACGCGACTGGCTGATGGCCGACGGTGCAACCGGAACCACCCTGTTCAACATGGGTCTGACATCTGGCGACGCGCCCGAGCTTTGGAATGTCGACAAGCCCGACAACATCCGCGCGTTGTACAAGGGCGCGGTGGACGCCGGGTCGGATATTTTCCTGACCAATTCGTTCGGCGGCAATGCCTCGCGCCTGAAGTTGCACGGTGCACAAAACCGCGTGCGTGAATTAAACCGAGCCGCCGCCGAACTGGGCCGCGAGGTCGCTGATGCCTCGGGTCGCAAAGTGGTCGTGGCAGGCTCGGTCGGACCAACCGGCGACATAATGGAGCCGATGGGCACCCTGACCTTCGACAGCGCGGTCGAGATGTTCCATGAACAAGCCGAGGGCTTGAAGGAAGGCGGCGCAGATGTGCTTTGGGTCGAAACGATTTCGGCGCCCGAAGAATACAAAGCCGCCGCCCGCGCGGCCGAACTGGCCGACATGCCGTGGTGCGGCACGATGAGCTTTGACACCGCCGGGCGCACCATGATGGGCCTGACCTCGGCCGATCTGGCGAAACTGGTGGAAACCTTGGTAAAGCCGCCACTGGCCTTCGGTGCAAATTGCGGTGTCGGGGCGTCTGACCTGCTGCGCACCGTGCTTGGCTTTGCCGCACAGGGCAGCGAACGACCGGTCATTGCCAAAGGCAACGCAGGCATCCCGAAATATGTGGACGGGCATATTCACTACGACGGCACGCCCGAACTGATGGCGGATTATGCCGTATTGGCGCGCGATTGCGGTGCCACGATCATTGGTGGCTGCTGCGGCACCACGCCCGAACACCTGCGCGCCATGCGGGAGGCGCTGGAGACCCGCCCGCGCAGCGACACGCGCCCCACATTGGACCAGATCACAACAGCACTTGGCGGGTTCTCGTCCGCGTATGACGGCACCGGCGACGATGCTGGCCCCAAACCCGAACGCCGGTCGCGCCGCAGGCGCAGTTAACCGACACGGGACACGATCTGGAAACGAGGGTGATTCAGCCCTCGTTTTTTATTGATCGAAAGGCGTTAGAACAGAGACAACTGGTCGCCGGCTTTTGGGGGCACGGCAAACAGATCACTGCGCAGTTTTGGAAGGTCACGCGGCAGATCAAGGCGTTTTCGGACAATCGCAAACCGGTGTCGCAGCAAATCGGCAAATTCGCCCTGCCCGACCATTCGCGCGCCAAAACTTGCGTCATAGTCATCGCCCCCTCGCATCTCGCGCATCCGGCCCATCACGCGGGCGGCACGGTCGGGTACATGTTCCAGAAGCCAATCCTGAAACAACTCCGCCACCTCGCCGGGCAGCCTGAGCAGAATGTAATCTGCGGCGTTCGCACCTGCATCTTTCGCGGCGCACATGATGGCCTCAAGCTCGTGATCTGTCAGACCGGGCACGACCGGCGCGACCATGACACGCACGGGAATGCCCGCGGCCGCCAGCCGTTCGATCATCTGCATCCGCCGCTTTGGGCTGGGTACGCGCGGCTCCATCCTGCGCGAAATATCT
The DNA here is from genome assembly GCF_023195695.1 of Aliiroseovarius sp. S1339. Classification (GTDB taxonomy): domain Bacteria; phylum Pseudomonadota; class Alphaproteobacteria; order Rhodobacterales; family Rhodobacteraceae; genus Aliiroseovarius. The sequence continues at coordinate 178,011 of NZ_JALPQG010000001.1, forward strand.
GCATCCAGCGTGGTGATGGAAATTCCCACATGAGCCAGCCCCGCCTGCGCCATTTCAGCCAACAGATCAATGTCACGTTCGATCAGCGTGCCTTTGGTAACGATGGTGACGGGATGGCGAAAGCGCGACAGAACCTCCAGCACGCCGCGCATGACGCGATAGCGCGCCTCGATCGGCTGATAGGGGTCGGTATTGGTGCCAATGGCGATCGGCGCGACACTATAACGTGGGCGCGACAGCTCTTGTTCCAACCGTTTTGGGGCGTTGGGGCGGGCGATCAGGCGCGTTTCAAAATCCAGTCCGGCAGAATACCCCAGATAGGCGTGGGTCGGCCGCGCGAAACAATAGATGCAGCCATGTTCGCATCCCCGATAGGGGTTTATCGACCGGTCAAACGCGATATCGGGTGAGCTGTTGCGGGTAATCACACTGCGCGGATTTTCAATCGCCACATGGGTGGGACGCGCCCGCGGCATGTCCTGATGCCAGCCATCGTCGATCCCGACCCGCTCATACGGTTCAAACCGACCGGCGCAATTGCTGACCGCCCCGCGCCCGCGCCGCTCTTCGGCCCTGATTTTCTTGTCCAGCTCTGAAACCATGCCTCAGCATAAGGACATAGCAGGAACATATGAAGTGAATTCACCATTTCATAGCGAATTATTCATTTGCCATTTGGTCGGTCACAGCGCAATCAGTGTCGCAATCGGTCCAGACCAAATGTGCGAAATCGTCGCATGTGGAAATTAAGTAAGAAAACCTCCAACTAGGGAACGACAGCTATGTCCGACCAAGAAGACGAAATCATCCTGAGCGAGCTTAACGATGAAGAGCTTGTGCTGCAGATGCATGACGACCTGTATGATGGCCTTGCCGAAGAGATCACGGAAGGCGTGAACATCCTGCTAGAGCGTGACTGGGCCCCTTACAAAGTCCTGACCGAAGCACTTGTTGCAGGCATGACCATCGTCGGGCATGATTTCCGCGATGGCATCCTTTTTGTGCCCGAAGTGCTGTTGGCCGCCAACGCGATGAAGGCCGGCATGGCCATTCTGAAGCCGCTTCTGATCGCGACAGGTGCGCCGCGCATGGGCAAGATGGTCATTGGCACCGTGAAGGGCGACATCCACGACATCGGCAAGAACCTCGTGTCGATGATGATGGAAGGTGCGGGTTTTGAAGTCGTCGATCTGGGCATCAACAATGCCGTCGACAGCTATCTTGACGCGCTTGAGGCTGAACAGGCGGACATTCTGGGTATGTCGGCGCTGCTGACCACAACGATGCCGTATATGAAGGTCGTGATCGACACGATGATCGAAAAAGGCATTCGCGACGACTATACCATTCTGGTTGGGGGCGCGCCGCTGAATGAGGAATTTGGCAAAGCGATTGGTGCGGACAGCTATTGCCGTGATGCAGCCGTCGCGGTTGAGACGGCGAAAGACTACATGCTGCGCAAACACAACCAACTTGCGGCTGGCTGATCCTTCTGAACAAGACGTATCAAGGCCCTGCCCGCGCGGTGGGGCCTTTTCTTTTGGCACGCCAGACCCCAGATTAATCAGATGAGCAAAACGCGTTTCTTTTTTCTGATCACGCTGGTGATCCTGGCGGGCGGGCTAACAGTGCTGATCGCCAGCCTTGCGGTTGCCTCTGGCAAGCTGGATGGGCAGGTCGCGATGGCACTTTTGCCTTTGGTCATGTTGGCGTCCATCGGCATCAGGGCGTTATCAGGCAGGAACGGCCAATGAAACTAAGTGATGAGCGCCTGACACAAGATGGGCTGGCCCCAACTGACGCCTCGGCGAAGGTTTTGATATTGGCGTGTGGCGCGCTGGCCAACGAAATTCTGGCGCTTATCCGGCTGAACGGTTGGCATCACATGAGCCTGACCTGCCTGCCCGCGATCCTGCACAACACGCCTGACCGTATCCCCGATGCGGTGCGCGCAGCCGTGAAGATCCACAGGTCCGATTTCGATCAGATATTTCTGGCCTATGCTGATTGCGGCACGGGCGGGCAGTTGACCGCACTTTGTGACGAGTTGGGGATCGAAATGATCAAAGGGCCGCATTGTTACAGTTTTTTTGAAGGCAACGACGCCTTCGCCGTGCGCGCAGAAGACGAGATCGACGTTTTCTATCTGACCGATTTTTTGGCGCGGGGGTTTGAGAGCTTCGTGATCAAGCCCCTTGGCCTGGATCGCCATCCCGAATTGCGGGACATGTATTTTGGCCATTACACCCGTCTGATCTATCTGGCGCAGACCGACAATCCCGATCTGGATCGCATGGCCGAAGCAGCGGCAGAGCGGATTGGGTTGCGTTATGAACGGAAGTTCACCGGGTTTGGCGATCTGGCCGCAGCGCTTCAGCCATTAGGGTAATCAGACAGCTTCGGCGGCGTGAAGGCGAATGCGTTCGACCATCGCGCGCACGCCGTTCGACCGCTGCGATGAAAGATGTTCGTTCAGCCCAAGGCGCGCAAGTTCCGCCGGCGCATCGATTTTTGCAACATCGGACACGGGCACATCGTTATAAAGCGCGGCCAGCACTGCGATCAAACCTTTCACAATCATGGCATCACTGTCGCCGCGAAACCGGAATGTGGCGTTCTCAATTTCAGGATGCAGCCAGACCTGACTGGCGCAACCTTCAACCTTGGTGGCGGGCACTTTCAACGCGTCCTCCAATGGCTGCAGCGACTTTCCCATGTCGATGACCGTGGCATAGCGGTCTTCCCAATCGTCCAGAAACTCGAAATCTTCGACAATCTCTTCAAAAGCTGCACTGGCCATACTGGCTGATCCTTCTTTTCCGTCGCCTTTCAGTTAGGGCGAACGACACCAAAGGTCCAGACCCTGACCTATGCGCAGTGTTCTCTTTTCAAATCTTCACACATGGGCTAACCCTTTGGTTAGAAGAAGAGGAGCGACCATGACCCTGCGCCGTTTTGCCCTGCCCACCCTATTGATCGGTCTCGTTTTGGGGCTAAGCGCCTGTGGTGGCTCTGCGAACCTGAACCCAGTTAACTGGTTTCGGTCAGATGGCGTGAAAGAGGTCGCGGTGATCCCAGAAGGTGGTTTTCTTGAGGATCAGGAATTTCGTGGGCTGGTCACGCAAGTCGTCGAATTGCAGGTTTTGCGCAGCACAGGCGGCGCGATCATCCGCGCCAAAGGCCTGCCGCCGCGTCTGGGCTATTGGGATGCCGAGCTTGTGCCCGAAAACTTCGAGCGCCCGGTTGATGGCGTGCTGACCTATATGTTCCGCATCAGCGAGCCACCCTATCGCACGAACGCTGGCCGCCCGAAACAACGCGAAGTGCTGGTCGGTCAGTTCGTATCCAACACCAAGCTGCAAGGTGTTCGGTCGATCCGCGTTGTGGGCGAGAGCAACAGCCGATCATCCAGCCGTTAAAGTTCAAAAACAATGTATTGAGGGGGTTTGTTAAACCTCAAACACCTCAACACGCTGACCTTTTGCCGCCAAACCAAGCTTGCCTTCACACAGGCGCAGCGCGTCATTTCCGAACACTTCTGCTCGCCAGCCGTGCAGCGATTGAACATCGCGTTTGCCAGCGGCCAGTGCGTCCAGATCCGCCGCAGAGGCTATCAGTTTCTGGGCGACCTTCTCTTGTTCGCACCGGGCTTTCAGCAGCACACGCAGCAGGTCCGCCAGTGCCGGGTTCACCTGCAACTTGTCGCGCGACTTGTCAGACGCTTGCGGCAAATCTTCCTGCGCCATTTCGACGCCAGCGGTGACCGCATTCAGAATGCCTTCGGCAATCTCGCCCTTGCGGGCTTCGCGCAGCAGCAGGCGGGATCGGCCAAGGTCTTGCATGTTGCGTGGCTTGGTCGAGGCAAGCTCCATCAACGCATCGTCTTTCATCACGCGGTTGCGCGGGATGTTTCGCGATTGAGCATAGGCCTCACGAAACCGCGCAAGTTCCTTGGCAATCCCCAGAAACCGCGCGGAATTTGTCCGGGTTTTCAAACGCTTCCAAGCGTCTTCGGGATGAATGGTATAGATCGCAGGATCAGTGAGCATGGACAATTCTTCTTCAACCCAAGGGCCGCGCCCGGATTTCTTCAGCTCTGCAGCCAGATGCTCATAGATTTGACGCAGATGGGTCACATCCCCGATCGCATAGGTCTTCTGCGCGTCGGTTAGCGGGCGGCGCGACCAGTCGGTAAAGCGGCTGGACTTGTCCATTGGCGCTTTTGCAATCTTGCGCACCAGCGTTTCATATCCCGCCTGATCACCAAACCCGCAGACCATCGCGGCCACTTGCGTGTCAAACAGCGGTTTCGGAAAGACGTCGGCCTCAACAAAGAAAATCTCTAGATCCTGACGGGCGGCGTGGAACACCTTGACCACGTTTTCGTCGCGAAACAGGTCATAGAGGGGCTCCAATGAAAGCCCATCGACCAGCGGGTCAACCAGCACGGCATCTTCGTCCGCTTCACCGGGCACAGCCAGCTGCACAAGGCAAAGCTTGGAATAATAGGTGCGTTCGCGCAGAAACTCGGTATCGACCGTCACATAAGGATGGGTGGCGGCGCGAGTGCAAAAATCAGCCAGCGCCTCGGTCGTGGTAATCGTGATCATACAGGGTCTTTCTGCTCGTTTCTGGTTCCCGTTAGGGTGTTTTGACGGGTTTAAGGCGAAAGCGCGAAAAAGAAAACCCTAGGGCGCATTGTGATGCTTAGGGCAGCCGAACCGGCGTTATGTCGCCGCTGGCAAAACGGTGCAGCACGGCGGGGTAGAGCAGATGTTCCTGCACCAAAACCCGCGCGGCCAGCGTGTCGGCGCTGTCGCCCGGCTGGATCGGCACGTGGGCTTGTCCAAGGATCGGGCCGCCATCCAGTTCGGCCGTGACCTCATGCACCGAACAGCCGCCTTCCGCGTCGCCCGCGTCGATGGCACGTTGATGGGTGTGCAGCCCTTTGTATTTTGGCAATAGCGACGGGTGGATGTTCAGGCAACGCCCAGACCATTTGGCGGTGAAGGTTTCGCTCAGGATGCGCATGAAGCCTGCCAGACAGATGATATCTGGCTGGGCGCTTTCCAGCACGGTATTCAACGCAGCCTCGAACCCTGCCCGGTCGCCTTTGAAGTTACGATGATCCACGACGGCGGTCGGCACGCCCAGATCGCGGGCTTTCCGCAAACCACCTGCGTCGGGCACATTGGACAGAACCAGACAGGGCCGCGCCGGGTGATCGCCGGTCATCGACTTGACCAGCGTCACCATATTCGAGCCGCTACCTGAAATCAGGATGGCGACCCGCTTATGCGCCCCGCCCGTGTCGCTCACAGAAGCGAGCCGAGGTAGCTCACGCCCTCACCGCTTTGGATGCGGCCCATTTGCGTGACGCGTTCGCCTGCTTGCGTTAGCTTTTCGGTCAGGGCGACAGCCTGTTTGGCGTCGACGACCAGCACCATGCCCTGCCCCGAATTGAACGTTTTCAGCAACTCCGCCTCGGACATCTGACCGGTTTGCGCCAGCCATTTAAATACTGGTGGCAAGTCCCATGCATCCAGATCGACCAACGCGCCCATGCCTTCGGGCAGAACGCGTGGTAGGTTTTCGGTCAGGCCACCGCCGGTGATATGGGCCAACGCATGAACGCCCCCTGCCCGCACCGCGTCCAGCGCTTGGCGCACATAAAGGCGCGTTGGGGCCAGCAATGCTTCGCCCAGCGTGACCTGCGCATCCCATGGGCAGTCCGCGTCCCAACCAAGGCCCGAGACCTCGACCAGTTTGCGCACCAGAGAATAGCCGTTTGAATGAACGCCGTCCGAGGCCAGCCCCAGAAGGACATCGCCTTCGCGCACGCCTTTCGGCAGGTCTGTGCCCCGCTCCATCGCGCCGACCGAGAACCCGGCCAGATCAAAATCGCCATCTTCGTACATGCCGGGCATTTCAGCGGTTTCGCCACCGATCAGCGCGCAGCCGGACAACTCGCAGCCTTTCGCGATACCTTCGATGATCCGCGCGGCCTTGTCGGTTTTCAGACGGCCTGTGGCGAAATAATCGAGGAAGAACAAAGGCTCGGCCCCCTGACACACAAGGTCATTCACGCACATGGCGACAAGATCAATGCCGATCGTGTCCACATTGCCTGTGTCAATCGCGATGCGCAGCTTGGTGCCGACGCCATCGGTGGCCGACACCAGCACCGGATCCGTGAAGCCCGCACCCTTCAGGTCAAACAGCGCGCCGAAGCCACCCAGCCCCGCCATCACGCCCGGACGGTTGGTGCGTTTGGCGGCGGGTTTGATCCGTTCAACCAATGCGTTGCCCGCGTCAATATCCACGCCTGCGTCGGCATAGGTGATGCCCTTCGATGCGTCGCTCATCTGGTCCCCCGATTGACCTGCATAAAAACTGCGCCTGCGATAGCTTAAGGGCGGCAAAGAGTCCACGCCTCGCTTGACGCCACGCGCCAGTTTGCTAGCAAGGGCGCACGATGAGAGTACAGTGGGCCTGTAGCTCAACGGTTAGAGCAGAGCGCTCATAACGCTTTGGTTGGGGGTTCAAATCCCTCCGGGCCTACCACCATCACGACAAAGGCAGCACGCGGCACCCTTTGTTTTATTGCGGCAATACAAATTCAACCTTCAACCCGCCCAGATCGGCGCTTTCGCCCAGCCGCAAATGGCCGCCATGGCCGCGTGCGATGTCGCTGGCAATCGCCAATCCAAGCCCAACGCCAGAGCCTTTGTCCTGATTGCGCGCCTTATCCAGACGCGCAAAGGGCTTCAGCGCTTCTTCGCGGGCGTCAGGCGGAATGCCCGGCCCGTCATCTTCGACCACAAAGCGCAGATCGCCGCGCCCGGTGACAAGCGACAGGCGCGCATGGGTGCCGTAACGGGTCGCGTTGCCCAGAAGGTTCTCCAAAGCACGTTCTAACGCAGCCCGGCGCAGCGGGCGCATGCCGGGATCAGCCACTTCGCCCAACGTGACGTTCTGCCCGGCCCGCGCGGCATTGTCAGCCAAGTGGCGGGTCAGCGCGGCAAGGTCGACCGGTTCGGGATCATCCTCCAGCGCGTCAGAGCGGGCAAAGCTCAGGAAGCGATCCACCAGACGCTCCATATCATCGACATCGCGTTCCAGATCTTCGCGGCTGTCGTCGTCGATCATCGCCAGTCCAAGACGCAGGCGGGTCAGCGGCGTGCGCAAGTCGTGGCTGACACCAGACAGCATCAGGGTGCGCTGTTCGATCTGTCGCTCAAGGCGGGATCTCATATCCAGAAACGCTTTGCCAGCCGACCGAACCTCGGTAGCGCCAGCCAACTTATAGGGCACGACCTGCCCTTTACCGAAGGCCTCAGCGGCGCGGGCCAATCGTCGTATGGGCCTGAGCTGATTGCGTAGGAAAAGATAGGCGATCAGCGTCATCAACACACCCGTCGCCACCATCAATACCAGCAATTGGTGGGGATTCGACGCCGACACGCGGTCGCGCGAAAACCCCACCCGCATTGGGCCGTGTTTGGTATTGATGCCCACAACAACGCCCGCCCGCGAAGATTTGAGATCCACCCCCGTCAGCGTTGGCAAGCCTGCGCTCAGTGTTCTGGCAACCCACTGTCCGGTAAGATCAGTCAATCGAATTGACGTCTCAACCGGCGCGCCAGGCAAATCCAGTTGCATTGCAAGCGGAGCAATCACCTGCTCAACACCTTGCACCGCGGCGGCAGGCGTGGCGGAGGCATTCACCTCGGCCAACAGGTATTCAAGCTCCAACACGACCGCCGACGTCATCTGAACGGTGATCCGGTTAAAATGCCGCTGTATGAACACGACGGAGACGACAAGCTGCAAGGCCACGATGGGTACAATCAGAATCAGAGCCGCCCGCCCATAAAGTCCGCGCGGCATGAACTGCTTAAGCCAAGCAAAATCGAGAAACCGGTTTTTAGGCAACTGAACCATGGCCAGACCCTATGACGCAGCGCCGCGCTTGCCAAGCGGCGACCGCGCGGGGTTACTGTGACCTGAGATTCGACAGAAGTGAGGCCACAATGGCAGACAACACTGGCGCTCCGGGCCGCCCGCCTGCAGGCGTTATGACGGCGTTGCATCCCGGCATCCGTCGGATCATCGCGCCCAACCCGTCGCCGATGACCTATTGGGGCACCAACACTTTCATTCTGGGTGAAGGCGACGTGGCGGTGATCGACCCCGGCCCGGCTGATCGGGCGCACATGGACGCGATCCTATCGGGCCTTGCACGGGGCGAACGTGTGACAGAAATTCTGGTCACCCACGCCCATCTTGACCACTCGCCACTGGCTCGGCATTTGTCCGAGGCGACGGGTGCACCCGTAATCGCCTTCGGCAATGCCCGTGCCGGGCGCAGCGCGGTTATGCAAGACCTTGTCGCGCGCGGGCTGAAGTCTGGCGGCGAAGGCGTGGACGCAGGGTTCACGCCGGACATCTGCGTTGCGGATGGCGAATTTTTTCAGGCCGGCGGTTTTGAAATCGAAGTTATCTGGACCCCGGGCCACTTCTCTAATCACCTCAGCTTTGCCACACAAGGTATTGTTTTTACGGGCGATCACGTCATGGGCTGGGCAAGCTCACTGGTTTCTCCACCCGACGGCGATCTGACCGCCTTCATGGCCTCTTGCGCAAAACTCGCCGCTCGGTGCGACCGCATCTACTACCCTGCACACGGATTGGAGATCACAGATCCAGCCGCGCGCATGGCTTGGCTGATCGCCCACCGCAAGTCGCGCGAAAATGACATACTGGCGGCCCTGTCCCACGCCAGGCCGATCGCCATCCCGGCCTTAACACGCGCGATCTATACCGACACTCCCGCCCCATTGATACCAGCCGCAGAACGCAATGTCTTCGCCCATCTGATCGACCTGTCGACCCGCAAAATCGTTGCTGCGGAGCCGCAACTTGAGGCCCACGCAGATTTTCGCAGGATCGGCTGAAAAAACGCTAATAGCTCTTGCGGCCCGGAATCGCACTTGTTATATCGCCCACGTGTTCCGGCGTAGCTCAGCGGTAGAGCAGTTGACTGTTAATCAATTGGTCGTAGGTTCGATCCCTACCGCCGGAGCCAAATTTTCTTATAGATAACAATCCCGTAGAGATACAATTGCGGGGCGGTATTTTTCTGGATTTTAGCAAAAAGTACCGTAAATCGTGTGAAAATCTCCCTTTTGGCACATGAACGGGTGAATAACGGGTGAATCCAATTCGGTGGAAGTGAACCGTTTTTTCTCCCTTGTCAGGGGATGATTCTAAAATGGCACATCAACGTAGCTGTCATGCGAGAGCACTGTCGAAAGCGTTAGTTTTTGGCGGAGCCAAGATACTCAGGAAGCTTCACAGGCCACTCGCTCATGAGGATCAAAGTACATGCAACAGTTTCGCCGCTGTCAGTGATCAGTTCCAACTCTCCACTTGGCTGGGTTTGATCCCATGCGAAGTTGTCGGACAGAACGGATAGAACCTCCCGCTTGTAGGCAGTGTCCGCATTGTCGAGTTGATCGCCCTTGGTTTCCAAAACAGTCAACCGCCGGTTCCCGTCACCTTTCGTCGCCGCGAAAATGAAGTCGGGGAAGATGCGGTTGCGTTTCCATCCTTGCAAGCCGTACTGCGCCTTTGCAACATTGCGATGCCACCACACGAGGGCGTCATCCGCGTCCAGATAGACCGCCACGTCCCGTTCATCGCCGTTAAGTTCGGCTTGATAGACGGGTGCAAACAGGCTCTTCTCAAGCGCCCCTCCACCGCTTCCCAGAACTTGGTTGGCGTTCAGCGGCTCCGAAGTGTCCATTTCGAACGGCATAATCCAATTGCGCCCGTCGATACGCAGCCGAAACTGAATGCGCCCGTCAGCCACAGCTTTCTTGAAATACGCCTCCGACAGTGCATTACGCTCCGCGTCCAAAGCCTTGCGCGCTTCTTCCACAATCATCGCTGCAAGCGAGCCGATCTTCTCCGGTGTAAATCCGCGAGCCTCAAGCGCCGCAACCAAATCGGCAATGACCTTTCGGCAAACGAATGGATTGGGAACAAGGTCCGACAGTATCCGAACGGCGAAAGAAGGGTCAAAATCAGATGTGGCGATGCTTCGTGACACACGCCGCGCTTCAATGGGCGTCTCGCCGTCACTCAATTCAATGCGCTGAACCTGCGCCTCCGCCGCTTGGGCGTTCTCTGGTATCTTCGCGGCCAACGCAACTGCGTCAAAGCCGGACCAGTCGATTTCCGCCAATATGTCGGTTTCATAGTCGAGGTCTCGCACCTCGTCTCCGTCCACAAACAGAACCTTCGGCAGATAGATATCTGTCTTCGCAAACTTCTCGCGTCTGGGCAGTTGACGCACCTTTCGTTCACTTCCCGGTGCGTCTGAACCGCTGACATGAAGCACCAGATCGCCAAGCCCGTCTTTTTCCAAACCGTCTTTGATCGCCTTGACCACGTCACCGGTCGTCGGGTGGTGCGCAATGACATAGCCTTCGTCCAGCGCGTCCACGCCAGTCTTCAAGGCGTGCGGCTGGCGTAGAATGCGTCCTACAAGTTGCGTCATGGCGTTCAGGTTGGAACTTGCCGCCAGTGAGCACAGGACATAAGCGAAAGGGCAATCCCATCCCTCTTGCAGCGCCTGCTTTGTGATGATCACGCGCACCCGGTTGTGCGGCGAAAGAAGGTCTAAGTTCTCAGGCTGGTTCAGATCATTCTGTTCCGCCGTCTTGATCGCAATTTCAGCTTCATCCAACCCGGCGTTCAATAGCCAATCGCGAACGTCTTGCGCATGGATGAAGCCGGACTCACGTTGATCCGCACCGGTGCGTTCAACCTGTACCAACATGATTGGCCTAATGTAGCGCCCACTTTCCGCGTGATAGACCGCCGCTTCCGCTTGCAACTGGTTCAACTTGGTCAACGAAGCGTTCAGCGGCGTATGCCAATCCGCCCCCGGCTTCGTCTCAAGGTTCAAAGGCATCTTGATCATGCCTTCGCGGTCAATCTCGCGCCCGGTCACCTCAACCAAGAGGTTCGCATAACGCGCAGGGCGTGGAGCCGCCCCACCGCGTTCGCGCACGTCAATCGGCGTGGCGGACAGTTCAATCACGATGGATGGGTTGAAGTCGTAGAGCGTCTTGAAAGCGAGGTCAGAGATTGCCTTCTGACCTTCGTCAAGAATCACAACGGGCCGGATGATCCGGAGTGCGTTTCCCAGCGAGTCCTTGATCATCGCCCACGCGGCCATGCCGTCGCCTTGGTCATAGATCGAGAGGTTCGGTATCGTCGCTACCAGCGCCTCATGCGCGGCCTGATCCCCTTCGGGTGGCGTGAAGCCATGCACGTCGCCACGGTCCCGGAACATCTTCAAACTGTCCTGCGTCTCGCGGTTAGCTGATTGCAGCATCAGGACCATGATGCAGAGGTTCTCTTCCACGTCCCGCACGTCCAGCCGGTCAGTCTTTTCAAGAATGCGCACCCGTCCCGCCGCCGCCCGGTCCAGTGTCTGGCGATAAGGGTGTTGCCTGTTCTTCAAACTTTTGAGCGTCTGGGTGTAAATGGCGTCGTTAGGCACGATCCACAAAACGAAACCTGTGTTCTGGCTCAGATAGCGCCCCAAGACACGCGATACAGCGTTTGCGGCAATGAACGTTTTGCCCCCGGCAGTTGGCACTTTGAATGTCACGTTCGGAACGGGGCGCTCACAGCCGTCAAAGCGCTCTGAGAACGGGATTGCGGCGCGGGAATGGGGCAGCTTGCCTGCCGCCTTCATGTCCTCCCAAGCCTTCTTGGCAAAGTCCTGAGGCGCAACGTCAAGATCAGGGTCCGCAGCCAGCAAGGCTGCAACTTTGTCGGCCTTGGTCTTCCGGTCTTTCAATACATCCAAATAGGCGTTGAAAGTGTCGAGTACCCGCGTCTGGTATTCAAGCTCCCGCATCAGTCCCGCTCAACCCGGTAGAGTGCAAAGGGCAGCGGCGCGAATTCGACTTGCAGCCTCTCGTCATTCAACAGCTTCTGACTAACAAAGCGCGCCGGTGCGAAAACAAGATGCGGCTTATCGGGTTTCGCGCCTGCGATCTCGCGGGCGAAGGACAAAGTCAACGCCGCTTCTTGAGATTTCAGCCAATCCAGATCGTCTTGGTAGATCAGCCAAACGTGGAGGTCTTCGCTTTCACCCAGATATCTTGCTTCCTGATCTACTCCACTCGGGTCAAGCGGGTGGTTGGTCGCCATGTGAAACAGAAGCGCTCCAAGCTGATCGTAAGCAGGTAGGTTCTGGCCGGTCAGGATAGTGTCCATTTCGATTGCGTCGCCAAGGGTACAGTAGGTGAATTTAGCATCGTACCCATTCTTCAATTCATCTGACTGCGCACTTTTGACACCATTGATCACACGACGGACCCGTTCGCTTGTGAGGTCTTCGGCGTATTCTTCCATTTCGACCAAGACAAATCGCCGATTGCCCTCGTCGGCTTGATTTAGTTTCAACACAGAATGCGCGGTTGTTCCCGATCCGGCAAAACTGTCTAGGACTATGGCGTTTGGGGTGGCAACAAAGGACAGTAACTGATCAACGAGTTGGGTTGGCTTCGGGTGGTCAAATGCTTTCTTCTGGTCCGGGAAAATTTCGCGCAATTCGTACGCAGCCACGCGCCCATCTAGTTCGATGACGCTCGGTAGTTTGGATAAATAATCTTTGGCATAGACCTTCAATTCAATGATCTTAGTGTGATCCTCACCAAACAGTATTTTTTCCGCTTTCAATAGGTCTTTCATCGTTTCCTCAGGGAAGCGGTAACCCATCAAAGGTTCTTTGCATGGTTGGCCCGAGTTGGGGTGTATTACGTCGTATCGGTAGCCTTCCTTGCCGGGGTTATGCACACTTTGGCTGCCTGTATAGACCCCGCCGTGGTCGATGTATTTGTAGCGATCCAACGGCCATAGCTCCTTCTTGTGTTCGCGGAACCAAGAAGTGTAAGCCGCCTGCAATTCGTCGTTATCCTTGAATTTCTCAGAAAGGTCATCGCCAACCTCGATAAGAATGTCCTTTACGTCTGAAAGGCGCGACTTCCAAACCTTCTCCACATTCTCTTTCTGCTTAGCAAAGCAAACAATGTATTCGTGCTCGATAGCGATGCGCGTCGGATTGTTATCCGTGACGTTTTTCCAAACAATTGTCCCGATCCAATTGTCAGTATTGCCAGAAATCTCGTCGAGCATCATCCGTAGGCGATAGAGTTCATTATCATCAATGCAGACAAGCATTACGCCATCGTCTGCCAACAAATCAAAGAGCAGTTTCAGCCTAGGCCACATCATTGCACACCACTTGTCGTGGCGAAGGCCGTCATCAATCCCAATGGGATTGGAGTCCAGCCATTCCTTGATCATCGGGGCGTTGACGTTGTCGTTGTAGGCCCAACCCTCGTTGCCAGTGTTGTAGGGTGGGTCGATGAAGATGCAGTCCACCTTGCCCGCATACATGGGCATGAGCGCTTTCAGCGCCTTGAGGTTGTCCCCTTGGATGATCAGGTTGCCGTCAAAGGCAACGTCGCCGATCCCCTTCTCAGGATGCGGCACCAACGGGTGGAACGGCACCGAAAGATGGTGGTTGTAGACGAACTCTTTGCCCTTGAAACTCAACTCGGTCATGCACTGCCCCTTACTGTTTTCCATCTGTCTACACGACCGACGAACGCGCCGCCAGATTCGTAATCGCCAACACCTTGGGTTTCCATCAGGTTTCCGCCCTCCCGTATCGATTGCACGTTGAAGACCGATGTTGCGACGCGTTAGGGTGTTTCAAATCCCAACGAAGACGCTAACAGCGCCCCAGTGTTCCCGAGGTTTCGAGCATGAGCAAGACTGTCTACAAGAAGATTGACTACGATCTGTCCGGCCTGATCTCGGACATCAAGATTGGTGACATTGCCCTACCAGAATTGCAGCGCCCGTTTGTTTGGAAAAACGCCAAAGTACGCAACTTGTTCGACTCCATGTATCGTGGCTTCCCCGTCGGATTCTTCCTTTTCTGGGAACCGTCCGTTGTCGAAGGCGCTCGGACAATTGGAACCGACGGCAAACAGAAGACGCCACGCCTCTTGGTCGTTGACGGGCAACAGCGACTGACTTCGCTCTACGCCGTCATGACCGGCACGCCAGTTATTCGTGAAGGGTATGACGCTGAGCGGATCGAAATCAGCTTCAATCCGCTGCAAGAGAAATTCGAAGTGGCCGACGCCACGACGCACAATAACCGCCAATTCCTACCCAATATTTCTGTGATCTGGGACAAGAAAGCGGATTTCGATGATGTTAAGGACGAGTATTTTGCGCGTCTAGCCGAGGTTCAAGAGCTTTCCGATGAAGATCGCAAAAAAGCGCGTTCTGCTTTGAACCGGTTAGAAAAGTTGAGCACCTATCCGTTCACTGCTTTGGAACTAACAGCCAACGTCAACGAAGAACAAGTTTCCGAGGTTTTCGTTCGAATAAACTCCGAGGGAAAGAAGCTCAATCAGGCAGACTTTATTCTGACGCTCATGTCCGTCTTTTGGGATGAAGGACGGGCCGAACTTGAAAAGTTCTGTCGTGATGCACGCCTGCCTTCAACCTCAACTGCGTCACCCTTTAACTACCTGATGCAGCCCGATCCCGACCAACTCTTACGTGTTTCGGTCGGAGTCGCTTTCCGGCGCGCGAGATTGCAGTACGTGTATTCAATCCTGCGTGGCAAGGATTTGGAAACCGAAGAATTTAGCGACGAGCGGCGAGAAGAACAGTTTTCTAAGCTCAAGGATGCGCAATCACGCGTCCTGAATCTTCAATACTGGCATGACTTTCTGAAAGCAATTCGGTTTGCTGGCTACAAGAGCCATAAAATGATCAGTTCGCAGAACGCCGTATTGTTTGCGTACATCCTTTACTTGCTCGGTCGGACAGAACTGAAATTCGAAGAGCCAGAGCTTCGCCGCTTGATTGCAAAGTGGTTTTTTGTAACCGGGATGACCGGTCGCTTTACCAGTTCGCCAGAATCTAAGATGGAAGCTGATCTCGCCAAGCTGCGCGAAGTTGAAAACAAGGAACAGTTCAAAACCGTGCTCGACCAGATTTGTGGTGCAATCACAACAAATGACTACTGGAAAATCACGCTGCCCACTGAACTTGCGACGTCGTCGGCCCGAAGTCCGTCGATGTTCGCCTATTTCGCATCACTGACAATTCTTGACGCAAACGTGCTGTTCTCTGAACAGAAGGTTGCGGAATTGCTCGATACATCCACCAAAGAGCCACGTTCACCAATTGAGCGCCATCATTTGTTTCCACGCGCCTACCTCGACTCAATAGGACGGCAGACCACGACACAGAAGAACCAAATCGCAAATTATGCTCTCGTAGAATGGGGCGACAACAACAAAATCAGTGACGCCCCCCCTGCCGACTACCTGCCTGATTTTGAAAGCCGCTTTTCAAAGAAGGACTTGGAGCGGATGTATTATTGGCACGCTCTGCCAGATGGATGGCCCGAAATGATCTATGAAGATTTCCTTCGTGAACGTCGAGAGAAGATTGCCGCCGTTGTTCAAGACGCATTCTCCCGCTTCGAGAAAGGGACAATGGGACAGGCCGCCGAGGATTCGAGGGATATTGCAGAGCTGATAGCCGAAGGTGAAAACGGAACGACGGAATTCAAGTCCACGCTACGTCGAAACATGCACACGGGCGACAATGATGTAAGGATGGAGAATTCTGTCCTCAAAACTATCGTCGGTTTTCTCAACTCCAAAGGTGGCGGGACCCTGATTGTGGGCGTGAAGGACGACGGCGAGGCGCTCGGCATTGAAACGGACTCGTTCAAGAATGAAGACCAAATGTACCTTCACATGAACAACCTGATCAAAGATCGAATTGGAGCCAAACACATGCTCTACATCCATCCGCATTTCGACGAGTATGACGACAAGCGAGTGCTTGTCGTCGAGTGCCAACCCGCACGATCACCCGTTTACTTGAAGGATGGAAACGAAGAGAGATTCTACATCCGTTCTGTGGCTGCAACAGTAGAGTTGAAGGGCGGGCAGGCTCAGGACTATATCGCTCAACGCTTTTAGGAAGTTGGTTGCAGGCATACCTAGTCTCAGTTGCCACATCCCACGCGAAACACTAAAGATTTGGTGTGAGTTTGGGAGTCCATCCACTTGCAGGGTTGTAGAAAAAATGACAAGTCGCAGAATTTAGGAGCAAAGGCGATCGGTGGTCACAGTTTTCACCTTGCTCTACGCCAGCACGAATGGAGTTTTTAAGCAATCATGGCGGTACATGAAGAACTGGCAAAGACAACTGGACGTTCAGCCGTTGCTGTAGTGTTGATCATGATCTTCATCGTTCTCTGCATATTCTCCTTCAACA
Organism: Aliiroseovarius sp. S1339; assembly: GCF_023195695.1. GTDB lineage: Bacteria > Pseudomonadota > Alphaproteobacteria > Rhodobacterales > Rhodobacteraceae > Aliiroseovarius. The sequence continues at coordinate 194,418 of NZ_JALPQG010000001.1, forward strand.
GCATTGCAGGGATAAAAAGACAGCTCTCAGAGGACATATTTGAATTTTCAAAGTTTGCCCCCGGCGTGATATCGCGTACCCAAGCATTCGATGACAAAGTCCCTTTTGCCACCTGCGTTCTAGCAAGCAACATCTTCTTTTGGGATTCAGATTCGTTTCCGCATTGGGAGAATTTCTCTCGCGCAAGCTACTTTGATCGAAATGGTGATATCGAAATCCGATTTTCTTTCATGGACCAAAGAGCACGCGGAGAATGCCAAGCAAGCCTTTTCAGTCATCCCGGTTGGAATGACATTAATGAAATTGATCCAAGTAATCATCTTCGGGAAATTATCCGAGCACTAAACACTGTAAATTCTGAATCGCTCTTTGATGAATCCATTTCTTCGCAACAGTTAGGTGAGCGCTATGCAACCGCACTGAAAGAAATCGGAATGGAAATCGGCGACATCAGGTCATCACATTTCGAATGGAAAGCTGAGACGATCATCTCAATGCTTAGAAGGGGCGAGGAAAGTCACACGGCTATAGCCAACTGGATTGTGTATGAAACCTCTCCATTCTCTGGCGTTTCCGGCTCTGGCGTGGGTGACTTTGAACTGGCAAACGACGACGACATCGCTCAAAAAATTGACGAATTTCTATTTCGTCAGAGCATCCTGTCGTTGTTTTATGAAACACTCCCAGATTTGCCCCGCCAAGCAGACATTTGGTCCGTCGCGAACACTCACGCACGAGCGGTTCTTGAGCCGAGTGTGGCCGATTCAAATTTACGCTTGCCATTTCTTGGCGTAGGAATTTCATACCGGGATTTTCTAATGGTGTCAGGTGTTGTTCTTGTTTTTTTCCTCTCAATGTTTGGCTCCGTTCAGATTGAGTTTGGAAACCATCAACGTACACTACTACAACGAGAGCGGTTGGTTGTATTCCCACGTTTGACTTCGCGAAAGAATCCTCTTGAGTTGAATTTTTCATCTGGGTCCGATTCAATGGCGCGTATGGTATGGGCAGCTTTTCTTGTTGCACCGATATGCATTTTGTCCTTTGCGACATTGTTCAGGTATGACGCATCAAGTGTCGCTCGAATATCGAACTCTGCGTCCTACTATTTCTCTCGCTATCAAGGTTTAGGTGCTACAATTTTTGATCTTGTGAACTTTCTTAGTTTGCTGATTACTTTTTTTATTGTCAGAGCGCTTGTTCGCGGCCGATCTCATTTGGAAGATGGAATCGGGTCGAGATTTAGAGGAGTCATATTTTTTGGTAATTTCACTTTTTTAGTAATTATTTTATCCAAGCCGCTAATTGACACTCACTCAAAGTACTTTGAGAACTATGCGGGTGATCCAAATCATTGGCAGGATCTATTTTACGGACCAAGGATATACGTATTTTCAGCGTACGCTTTGATCTGGCTATTATTTTGCTTAAAGAGATTCTCGGGGAGCGCAAGTGAGTTCTTTCTCGTGTCTGGGGTGGTAATCAATGGAGCAATTGCCGTAAGCTTAATGTGAAGCTGGAAGACGATGCGTGCAATCAAGCCGCTCGGCTTTAGGTTCCGATAGAGAAAGCATTTTCGCAATATCTTAACAATTCAGATTAGGACAGGTTTGGGCTAACGCCCATGTTGTCAAACGGCGGTGCTTGACGGGGCTACTGCATGCTCGGCCCTGCCCCTACCCCTGTATACCCATTGGGTCCCAGCCACTAAATTCTAGCCGATTGTCATGCGGCTTTCGCGCTGATCAATCGTAACAACTATCGCTTACTCGACTTTTGTTTATAAATGTCGACTTCCTTCGACATGTTCCTGTCCACTGAGTTTTGACAGTGCGGTGAAGACGGCGGTCATGAAGAGTAGTTTTATTAGCTGTATGCCGTGGTTTCCTTTGTTCAAAGGCGTATAAGTAGAGCGGCGGTGCGTCCATCATCATGCCTTCAAGCGGGCTTGTAGACACCTGCCCGTGCCAGCATTTGACGGACACTGTTATGGTTATAGACGTTTCCGTTTGGTGCGCAGTGACCCATTTCTGAGAGAACTTCGGCGATTTGGCGAAGGGTGCGACGCTTGCCTGTTTTTGGTGATTTGCGGTAGAGGCGTTTCGCTACTTGAATGGTCGCGTCAGCGACAGGTTTTCTGCCTTCCACCCTTCTGCCTAGAGCTGCGCTCTTCCGGTCACGTGCAGCTTTCAGCTTCTCTACGGTCTGACGACGGTCGAAGGCGTTCACTGCCCCCAAAATAGTCCGCACAAGCTCTGTCGTCGGTGTATCGACGGTGAAGTAATCAGGCGCAGTTGTCGGAATCAGGTCAACGCCACGTTCCTTCAACATGCGGTGGCCAAGTTCCTGTACCACAGCATCACGTGCAAAGCGGTCCGGCGACTCGACCAGAATGGTCCTCGTCCCATTGGCAAGGACTGCATCCAAGAGAGCGAGCATGCCGTCCCGTTGGTCGATAGGGTCAGTGCCGGACACCGCCGCGTCATAGAACGTGTCAACTACGTCATAGCCATTGGCAGCCGCATAGGCTTCAATGGCAGCGCGCTGGCGGGTGTCTGAGTCCTTGTCCACACCTACGTTTGTGGCACTTGAAGTCCTCATATACGCGAACGCTGCAATATTCTCCTGATGCATTACCTATATCCTCCATACACTTAATCGACTCATCTGGTACTTTTCTCAAGTAATGTACCAAATTTTGAGCGGTGTGTCTGGCCCCTATTGTGGAAACAATCGCTTATTTGTGGGTTGGACAGTATGCTCTGAGCGTTTCTGGCATGGGAATGAATGATGGCGGATACGCGTCGGGTGCTGAAAAGCAATCAGACATCATGTCGGGCGGATTTTTTGGCAGACCGACGGGGTTTTGAGAACGGGAATTTGGCTAGACGGATTTCTCGCAAGTGAAAGAGGGTGTAGGTGCACTACTCAAAGTGGAGAAACGTCAGTTCGGCGGAATTCTTGGTCAGCGGGATTTCCTTTGCGATTGGTGAAGCGGAGTCGATTGTGCCTCGACAACGACGAAATTGCTTCTTGCTATGACTGTTTCAAGAAAAATGATAATCACGCAATAAAATCTTGTTTGCGTCATGAGCGGCCCCTGCGGAGGCAGTTTGACAATCGTGTGTCATGCCAGCGATGGCCGGCGATGGTTGGATGTTGAGAGAAAACCCCCTGATTTCAACGCCGCGATGGGAACGATGGGAGCGATGGCTGCCTGTAACGGTTTGGGTGTGGATGTGAGTTCCGATGATGTCGGAGAGGTTAGAGTTCAAGAATATTTCTATGCACTTTCCATCGCTCCCATCGTTCCCATCGCAGCATTGATTCAAAGGGAATTTTTTTGGAACCGTCGCCATCGACTTGCCATCTCTTGCCATCGCTGGCGATCCTAGCGGCGCTACATCCGGTTCAGAAACTGTTGACGACGCGAGACTACTAGATGACCGCTGCGAGCCCCTGCGGCCATGCCAGAAAACACTTACAAAGCGTTGCTTTTGTCTTGATCTTACTTGAAGATCGTCCCGCAATCTCCTGTCAAGAATTGCACATAAGGAGGATAGCGCGTTGTCGATAAGTGGCCTGTCAAGACTACTGACTCATCTTGTTGACCGAAATGATCGTGCGGATGAAGACACCGCAGACTTATTGGACCACATGGCTAAGCTGTCCTCGCATATTTGCGAGGTTTGGAAAGCCAATATCGATGCACTAGAAATTCTCTCGCTTGAAGCGGATGGGCATAGAAAAAGAAGAGACAACGTGCCGTTCAAAGAGTTGTTGGCGACCAAAGACTTGTCACTAATCAAAATGGCTCAAGCACGACGAGCAAACGGCGCGGAAGTGTATGAATTCATAGAAATTGAAAAGACATTCGAAACTAACCCTGACGCAACCGGTCGTACTTCCATTAGATCCAGCGCATCGACTGAGCAGATTGAAAAAATTAGGCGATCTGCTCGATCAATATACAGAAAGCGGGAGGACTTCCGGCGTGAGTTTGATGAAATATTTGATGATATCTCAGAAGAAAGTTTCGAAGATTTTGTTGCAAGACTTGATGATACAGATGTTTCTGTACTTCGAAAGAAACATGACAGAATGCAAAGGCAAGCGTCGAAGATCGCGGCAACAAGCAGGAAGTACCGTGCGAGCATCCGGAACTAATCGCGTGTACCTCCTTCCATCATTTATTAATTGTACAGAAACTAATTCTCAGACACCAAATTCCTTCCGTTTTATCCTCATGTTTTTGGTGGTTCGCCCGACACCATCACTAACGGACGCAACGAATTCGGGAAGGTTTGTGTAGGGAATGTTACTTGCAGAACTCCGGTCAAGCGCTTCAATGTCCGCCAGCGCGTTGCACAAGGCAGCGCGCTTTCCAAAACTGCCGGGGATTTGTAGCGTTTCCAGTTGCTTCCAGTCCAAATAAATTGTGTCGGGTGTGTACCACCCTATGACACGCCCGCGTGCATCATGATTATCCGGCGTGATCCCCTGTACTCGATCATCCTTATCCGGCGCGCAGGCGGCAAGGATGGTTCGGTCCATCTCACTACCAATCCAAGATCGGAACGAGTCCAACATCGACTCAGATCCATTTGCGGTCGCAGCTTCATCCGACTTCAAAAACGACTCCCAGCAAAGAAGAACGCCGCGCCTGACGGCACTCAGTTCATCTAGCAAGCCTGCCTCAAAAGCCAGTTCACCAGCCCTCTGAGCAAGCGCAAATGGTCGCGCTGCACGTCTTATCCCCGGCGTCCTGCCATCTGCCAACGTATCGACAATTGTCTGCACCTCTTTTGCAAGGTTTGAATTGTCTCGATCCATGAGATGATGAATGAAATCCTCCCCGGCATATCCGTAGTTTTGTTGGACAGCCTCAATCTTTGCAATCTCGGCTGTCGTTCGGTCCCTGCCGCTCCCAACATCAACGTCCGGGAAGCGTACTGCCATACCGCCGCGATACGGGACGCCAGCAGCTTCAATTTCAGCCTTGATGTTCGACTCAGAAGAGAACACCACAAAGGGCCGAAATTCGGAAGTGCGGGTAAGACCCGGTCCGTTACCACGCTTACGCGCTTTTCCACGCCCGGTGTGAATAACAAAGATCAATGGTGCAAGCTGGCGTTTGTCAGTGATAGCCCCAAGTTCATCCATCATTAGGCACGTACCACTGCCATAAATCGCCAAATCCTCGTAGGCATTAGGAGTAGAGCTTGCGGTCCAGAACACGCCTTTACCGTCCTGTGGCGTCGTCCAGATGGATGCGGCCACCGTCTGCCCCAGCGATTTCCCCTTTGACGTGCCACCGCTTAGTACGAAGCCAACTGGATTCCATTCGAGCATGTCTAGCAGTGGTCCGGCGAAGCCCGCACAAAGCGTCAATGCCCAATATGGATTGTCTTCAACGTGGGAGAGGGCAGCGTTAGCTGCACCCTGCCAGCCTTCAAGAGTGCCTTTCTTGTTGATCACCTTGACCGTTGCATCCTCATGCAAGCGCACAGCATCGCCTCCAATGCAGTGACCGGTTGGCATCATGAATCCTTCGCCGTGCCATCCGGGCTTATGGAGCGTTGGAACCAATCGCTTTGGGGTCATGCGACGAAGCAAGTTCAACAGGCGATCATTTGCCTTTTGTGTCCCCGCCTCCATCGGCAAACCTGCGTCCGCCAACTTACGCAGCACATCCGGTCCATTCGCATACAGGCTGGCGCGATCAAGTGTTAGTTCGGTCCGGATACCGTTTTCGTTCTCGAACGAAATTATCCGCCCCGCGCCTTCGGTCCCGCTCGAGTCTGCTGTCCGCCCGACAACGTCAAACACGCCACAAACAGGGATGCTTGCGATTTCATCCCCATTAGCTTCTTGGAAGAAGATCATGTCAGTCCCGAGTACGTACCCTTTCGGCATCCAGTCTTCTGCCGCCTCGAACTGAACTTTGTCTGTGAGCTCTCGCACCTGCCGTGCTGCGATGAATTCTCTCGCCTGTTCTATCCGGCCTGTCAGGTAGTCGTCATCAAACATGTATCGGTCTTTTCTTGCCTGATCATCTTTCATTTCGGTGGCGGCAATTGTCGCTCGCAGAATGTCGAAGATGTCATCGCCGTTGGCGTCTGACCCATGCTCCGAAAAGAAGCTACAAGCTGCGCTGTAGATGGGAGCATCAAAGCCACGCTGGCCCTCACCATCTCCGATGGTTTCAAGGTGAGCCTCAAAACCAATCGCATTGACGCCCTGACGGGCGCTGGCACTACTCTTCCGCTTTCCTGTCTTGGCCTTGCCCTTGGTTTTCGAGACCTCTTCGCCGCGCCCCTTAGTCGCCTCGAATGAAAGCTTCACCAGCCAATCGGGCGCATCTGCAACGCTGCATTCCCACGGCGCGCGACCGTCATCCCAGCGATAAAATTTGCCGTTTGGGTGGATGGATGGAGGGGCGATGATCTGCCCATTGCTACCCCGGATATCAACACCGGGCGCGATTGAAGACGCCGTGTTGCGAATGTCTGCACCGTTCGCACGAAAGATCAGGTGATAGCCGCCGCTGCCGGTGATGGACTCCCACGTTACTGGAAGTGCGCCGTGCTCAGCTTCCATTTCTGCCAGAGCCGCTTTGCCCGCATCGCCGTCAATGTCCATCACGAACAAGTCGCAGTCGGGCGGGAATGAAATAGAGACGTTCCGATAAGCTGGCGGCGGAGCGAATGGGTAGACACTGCCATTCTTGTCGGCAGGGTAGTTACCGTCGCCGGTCCAGAAAGATGTAATTTCGGCGTGGTCAACGCTTGCGCGTGCCTGCCATTTCGTGCCGCGAGGAATCTTGACCTGACCGCCGGGTCCAGTGCCAACGCCAGCCGTGCCCAGTGCATGTGAATCTATGACATGAAGCCCTTCATCGGCGTAGGCCAGCGCCGCCGCAAGAGTCAGGACATTGTGGTTTGGAAAGCTGTTGCTAACGTCTGACAATACCCTTGCAGCTTTATGGGCATACTTGGCAGGCAACCGTTGCCTGAGATCGTCTCGGGCCATCGTCGCTGCGGACGTGAGATACGGATTCTTTCGGTTGTTCAATCTTTCAAAGAGATCTGCCGCATGCGTGCGTTCAAGCATGTCGACTACGTTGTCACTGCGATCATCGGCAGTTATTCGATCTGCAGTCTTGTTCAAAGTCGTCATTTATCTTGCCTTTGGTACCTCAATGAACACACAATGTGGTGTACTCATGGTTGATCAGAACTATTGCTCCGTCGCGTCTTTGCCTTTTGCGACCCTGCATTTCATTGTTGGCGGCATGCCTACCACATAATTTATTGAAAATCGGTAAAGCACTGATAAAAAATAATAATTTCCCGCAACTTAACATTCTTTGCCTCACTCCGTCGCCGCTAAATCCAGTTAGAAACCAACGCCATCGCAGCACTTGTTGCGGAAAAGTCATGACACCGCCTTTTTGATCAGCGCTTGCCAATATCAGGTCAGATATTTCGCGAGAAGGTTTCCGCTGAAATGATCATTGCAGCCACCGTTCCGTCGGAAAATCAGGCGGGAAGGTCACAGCGACAGGGCGACCCGCGCCGTCGTCTTGCCATTGGTTCGGAGCGTGGATGTATGCGCCGCAAAGCTTGCAGGCCAAAAGGCTCAAATCACGTGATCCCACGGATGTAGAAAGGCTGTCGAGATCATAGATCGCAGGTGCATCACCAGCCACATCATCACGATGCGCCAGTACGGCCTCAGCAAGTGCGAAAATCTCTGCAATTGACCATTCAACTCCGTTGGAATGGTAACTGACAGCCTCAGCAAGGGCCGCTGACGCGGCCTCTGTCGAATTGGTCGGGTTCTGGTCCGACAGCCCGAAACCCGCGCGGATATGAAGGTAGAGGCGAGCCTGTTGGGCTCTCGTTGTGGAGATGGGAAACATGACTATTTGTCCATTCTGATTGGTCTCCTGTCGGGTGGAAGAGGGTTGAAAAAAGCGGTGGCTGTTCGGGGCAGCCACCAGTCGCAACTATCGCCGCGAATTCTGATTTGGGTCTCAGCAATTTTGGTGTGGCAGGGATTGGCCTAATCCCTACCACTTCGAGCACGCGCAAACCGAAAGGCGTGCTCGATGTCTTGGGCGCACTGGGACGTGCTTGACGATTAAACGCCCCAGTGCATTTGCCCATCACCCCGACGGGGTGATCTCATTTCTGCAAAAACACCGTCGCAACGGGGGCAGAAGCCACGCTCGATAGCGTCGAACAGGAGTTGGGCTTGATCCAGAAGTCTGCGCCCCTGTTCCGGGTCACACTTCCTTTCCTGCCCTTCTGGGTCTGGCAGCACATCAACATGTTTTGACAAACCGACCAAAGCGGATGACAGGACATCCGACTCCGTTGTGATCGCCTTCAAAATTGCCGAAGCGCGTTTGTCGCCTTGGGGTAGGTTTCTCAACTGCCCGGTGAATTTTTCAATCGCACTGACAGAGTGTTCCACGACAAAAAGAAGGCTTCTTACAGTGTGCTTCATGATGTGGCATTGCACGTGCAGTAGTGAAACTCCCGAAACGGAGGGGTTTCTTCAACTTTTTCAGGCGATGGTGTGCGTGACTCGACGCGTTGTGATCTGCCTGCATGGGTGACCAGCCCTTTTCTAATGGCGCTCTGCTGTGCGTAGGAAGCTCCTGCGCGCGTAGCGGCCTCAGCGGCCTGAGTGAGGGCATCAGTGACTTTCTCCATCAATTCTGACAAGTGTGACGCCGTCAAACGTTCTGGTGCGCCAACAGATGCTCGTATGCGTCGCAGGTACGCGATCCGGTCCATGACGTCTTCGCGGGCATTCACACGGGTCGCGGTGACACGCCTACCCGGAGTAACCTCTGCACCAGTAGCGGAACACCATGCATCAATGAGCAGCATTCCAGCCGCTACACTTTGCGCAAACGCCTCATATTTCGCTTTGCGAAGCGGGGCTGATCCGGGATCAGCGCCGGGCATACTCAGAAATCTTCTTCTGAACGTAGTCTTCGACACGATCAGCCAGTGATCCGTCCCGATCCCATTGAAGCAGAGTCACTTTTTTGACGCTCTCCATGAATTCGGCGGTCAACCGCGCACGCAACTGGCGGTCGTTGCTCGCAAGGTTCAATTGACTGATTTCATCATTTTCGACGGCGCGGCGGGCAATGGATGCCCACTGCGCACGGTCGCTCGGATCAACTTCCGTCGTATCGCCGGTTACAATGAAATGGAAAACACTTGGGTTCTGACGTAGATCGGCACAAAGACCTTTGACTGTGATCTCAGACAATCGATTGCCAAACTCTGATGCCAAAGCCAGTTCCAAGGCAGACTCACATTTTTCAAGACGCGCTTCCTCGTGCGATTTCAGATGGGATGCGATGATTTCGTTCTCGTAAAAGGTCATTGGGTTCGTTTTTCCTTGTCGACTTGGAGAAGCCTGAGTTCCACTTGTTCGTCGCGTCCGCGTTCGCGAAGCCGTGCGAGCACAGTTGCTACTGGGAAGTGTTTCCGTCCTGCACAGTACGCGAACGGAAGCTGACGCCCTCTCAGTAAACGCCATACAGTTTGGCGAGAGAGGGAAGCAGCACTGCATATATCGGCGATGGCGATTGTGAACATTATTCGTGAAACATGTGGGCTTTGATAACCTCAAATGTAACCGAAAAACGTTAGCAAAACCTTAAGGTTTCTATGATGGGCGACGATTCGCGTGGCGACACTATTTCGCCAGAATCTCTTGGCAAAGTCGCCCGCGATGCCCAAGAAGACGACCAATTGATTGCGAGGTGAACATGGCCAAGATTGTCAAACTCCGACCCACTCCTAAAGGCGAACCTCGGTATGGGGTGCGATGGAAAGACGAAACTGGCAAAGAGCGCCAAGCGAGCTTTTCTACGAGACGTGAAGCTCAATTGTTCCGGTCACAAAAAGAGGTCGAATTCCCTCGTCAACGCAAGAATCTCAAGCGCAATCGTATTGACGATCCGAGTTTCGCAATTATTGCTGTGGCTTACATATCAAGCCTTAAAAATCCAGAGCCCGGCGAAGACCCTTTGGAGCCAGTCACTATTCGCGGCTATAAATCAGTCTTGCAAGAGCATGTATTCCCAGTTGTCGCGAGAAAACGCCCCTCCAATATCGATGGAGATGACTACAAGATAATCTACAAGCGTTGTGTGAAATTGGGGATGTCAACACGGACACGAGCGGAAGCGTTGCGCCTTTTGAAGGCGACACTCACCTTCGCCAAAGACGCTGGATATATCGATTTCGTGCCAGACAACCCGATAAAGAAAAAGAAGACTAGGAAAGAAGAAGCGGAAGAACAGGACGCCGCTGAAAAGAAATACTACACGCCTGATGAAGTCTATACGATGTTGGTGGCGGCAGATAATCTTGCCTCAGACCCCAATAAACAGACTCGGAAAACTTGGGCGCGGTATCGCCCAATGGTCTACCTTCTTGTGTACACCGGCGCGCGCATCAGTGAAGCACGCGCTTTCCGACGGCAGGATTACGCACCAGCAGAAGGTCGCATTCATATCCGTGAGTCCGCGCCAGAGGGAACAGGCAGCTACGAAACGAAGACCGCCGCTGGGCGACGCTGGGTGCCAATGAATCCGGAGTTGCGTGAGCCACTTGAAACTTGGTTGGATACCCATGATCGACGCTTAGTTTTTGGAACCACAACTGACAAACCGATTAGCCTGCCAACACTCTACCCCCGACTTTTGGAGGCGTTGAAAGACAGGGCTGACCTCCTTGTAGCAACCAACGCAGACCCTCGACTTGTAACGGTTCGGCGTGATCGAAAATTTCATGCCTTCCGCCACCATTTCGCGTCGTGGCTGGTAAAAGAAGGCGCGAACCTCAAGCAGCTTCAGCGCTACATGGGGCATTCCAAAGCGTCCTTTACTCTCGATGTTTACGGACATCTTTTTGAAGATGATGGACAGGAACTTGTGGCACGCATGAGCATGAAAGCCACCGAAACTCGAAATGGCACATTGCCCGCTGGACAGCAAATCTGGGAAATGTCAAACCTTGAAAAGGTGAATAGCGGGTGACTTTTTCAGTGAAGTCATTTTACCTATCATATTGTTTAATATAAAATAAATTGCATGTGACACAATGGTCTGTTAATCAATTGGTCGTAGGTTCGATCCCTACCGCCGGAGCCAGTTTCTTCGAGCTATCCCATTGAAAGCCTTTAGAACAAGGGCTTGCGTTGTCCCAGAGGGCTACTTTACGGGATACATCGGGGATACATCTAATCATGGCACTGCTGATGAAGCTATCAAACGTAGTCACCAATAAGGGGAAATTCGTCTACAGCCGACGAATCCCAGCCGACATCAAACATCTTTACCCATCGTCGAAGCAGCCGTTTTTTCGTTGCCGCCTTCGGGTTCAGGTAGAGGGTGCTGATCTTGTAACGGAACATGCTGCACTCGAAGCTGCATTCGCACGGCTGGTCTCAGATGCCCGCGCTGGTGTACCTGATGCCTTGGGAGATAGCGGCATAGCACGTTACAAGCAAAAGGCATGGTCGAGCATCGACGACTCTCGAACCGAACGACAGCTCTGGTTGGAAAAAAATCTGAAGCTGACAAGCTTGTTCTGTCAATTGTGGGCGGACGCTCTTTCAAAGACGACGGTGGTGATCAGGAACGAAGAGACCTCCTAGCAGATGAATTGGCAAGAACTGGTGCCGACCCCGAACTTTATCGAATGGTTATCGGGGTAGAGAGACGACGACACAGAGGAGCTTATGCCACTTATGCCGCCGCCAGTTACCTTAGCAGATGCTGCCGGGGTCTACGAAAAGGAGCGTCTCGGGGAAAATGCAAACAAGTCGGCACGAAATACATTTAACAATATCAAACGTCGTTTGGAGACTTCGCTGGGGCCGCTTGACAGCATAAGCCTTGGCGCATGGTCGTCGATGCATGGCACGGGATTGTTTGCGCTTCTTGACGACCCCATCAATGGCGCGCTTTGGGCAGGTCCTCCTTTCCCCTCTGACATGTGGAACGGCATCAACGCAGAACGGAACCCTGACAGCCCCTATGTGAGTCCGATCATTGGCGACAGCAGGTTGGTGCGCTTTGCGTCGCACACCAAGGATGCGGGCGGTCCAACAGGCTGGGGCGACATGCGGATGGTGTTCCTGCAATACTCAAGCGATCCGATTGTCTTTTACGAACCAGCATCGGTGTTTCGCGCGCCTGAATGGATGAAAGAACCTGCTGCGGTTGATGTCTCGCCCGATATGAAATTCATGCCCGTCGTCACCCAGTTCCAACTTGCGGTCGACATGGCGCTGGCAAACTCCGCGCCGGATGGACATGGTCACGCCTATTATGGCCCTGACTATGTCCGACCATGGGTCGCGGTCACAGATCCGGACAATTGGAGCGAAGCGGACAGTGCAAGATTGGCGGCTCATTGTGATGGCGGTTTTCACCAAGGATGTGGAGACTGATTCCCGGTCACTGTCGGGTTTAGCGCAGCCAATGCGAGATGCATGGCGCGCTTAGTGAACATCATCAAGATACTTTTGGTCGTTAAGCCGCGCGTTTTCGTTCAGTTCCCTAATCATCGAACTTAAGGTATAGATTTCGATGGTTTCGTTATCCACATGACGCCGAGTTTTCTACTTGCTTCGGACAGTTAGTAGATTTGAGTTGTTTGTTCTTCGGAATGCCTCTTTTGCCCGCCGAACAGCCTTTTAGGCAAAATGAAGCAGACGCCACTATGGGCTCCAAACGCTCATCCAGTATTTTCAGGCAGGCTCAGAATGCATAATGAACGTATTATGGTCGGCTGAGAGGACTTCGCGGGCCTTCGACTTGCTGCACAAAAGGACCGCTCTTGAACTGATTGAGGAGATAAAGTCTTTGAGTTGACCGTAGAATTACGGATTGGTGTTTGATGTTCCACCTGCGATGAGTAGAAATGACCTCTGCAAACTCAAACAACATCTGGCGATACCTGTGGCTTTGGGCTTTCGCTGTTTTACTTGCGCTTTGTGGCTTGGCAGCTATCGAACGACAGAGTTTGGTGCGCGAACTGACAACCAAAAGCGCAACGCTGCATCGATTGGCCTCTCAACGCGCAGATCAGCACGACGCCCATTTGACGTCCTTGTCGGCGATATTTGTTGCCGGCGGGGTCGCGCGTCAGGATCTGTTCTTGGACGTAGCGGCCACAATCATGCGCTTCTATCCGCGCATTACCTCCGTAAATGTGATCCCGTTTGATCTGTCAGATCCAGTGATCCAAACGGAGCCCCGCGTCTTGGACGAGGACGCGGCGCTGGTTGTGCAGATGGCGCGCAGCTCCACTGGTGCTTTGCAGGTTCAGCAAATGCCGAACACGCCCGACCATTATATGGTCGTAAAGCGCACACCCAATACAGATGCCGCACGTCATGGATTGGCGCTGACCATCGATGCGCGCGCGCTGGTGGCGACCGATGATGCGTTTTGGCAAAAGCCGTCTGTTTCGCTGCGCTTGCTCGCACCGGACGGTCAGACCGAACTGACGAGTCAGTTTTCGGCGGATGAGGCAGGTTTTTCAAAGGCACTTGGAAGCGGATCGCAGCCATTGATATTTGAGACCGCTCTTGCAATTCGTCTGGCGGACCTCTTGCCAATAGGAAAAGTTCTGTCTGCAGTTGCGTTGGTCACAGCGTTGTTTTTACTGACAGTGCTTGGTTTGCGACAGCGTGCGCGCACAAGAGAGGCAGAAGGTCTTGCAAAACTGAGCGCACAGGAAACGCGGCTGGCGCATGCGTCGCGTGTCAACGCGATGGGCGAGATGGCCAGCGGCATGGCGCATGAGCTGGCACAACCCTTGACCGCAATCCTCAGTCAAGCCCAAGCAGGCAGGCGTTTGGCGCGGCGGGGTGATGTCGACCGTCTGGGCACTGTACTGGACGACACCGTGACTCAGGCGCAGCGTGCAGCTGACATACTCGACCGGCTCAGGCGCTGGAGCAAACCAAACCGCGCGCGCATGGAGCCTTCTGCGTTGCATGAAGCGATCCAGAGTGTGCAGCGTCTTTTGGCATCGGAAGCCAAGAGCCGCGCGGCTACGATCACGCTGTCTCTTCACGAGGTGCCGCTTATGATCGAAGCCGACCCGGTTGAACTGGAACAGGTGGTCTTCAATCTGGTGCGCAATGCGCTGGATGCATCAGACGGGGCGCAGGTTACCATCCGAACAGATGTGGACGGCGAGGCTGCTGTTTTGGATGTCATAGACGATGGCCCGGGTGTTCCCGAAGATATCAAGTCACGTGTTTTTGAGCCGTTTGTAACCAGTAAACCGGATGGAACCGGTCTTGGCTTGGCGCTGTGCCAAAGACTGGTCGAGGAAATGGGCGGCGAGATTGTGCTTCTATCGGATGCAGCGGAAACAACGTTCCGATTGGCCCTACCACTTTCAACAAAGGCGGTGACGCCATGAGCAATCACGTCTATTTGGTCGATGATGACGAAGCTGTCCGCGACGCGCTGACCCTTCTGCTGGAAACGGTTGGTTTGAATGTGCGCAGTTTCGCCTCTCCTGAAACCTTCCTGAACCAAGCGGCAGGTTTCACGCCCGGATGCCTTATCCTTGATATTCGGATGCCTGCGATCTCTGGCCTCAAGCTGCAAGAGAAGCTGACCGATCAGGGCATTACATGGCCCACCGTCGTCATCAGCGGGCATGGCGATATCGAGGCGTGCAGACGGGCTTTTCGCAATGGGGCTATTGATTTTCTCAGCAAGCCCGTTGACGAGCACGATTTGATCGATGCGATCCAAAAGGGTCACGCAGAGCTTGAAAGGCAGCAACAAGTCCTTGCGGAACGTGCCGAAGCCGTCGCTTTGGTCAATGGCCTCTCGGCTCGCGAGCAAGAGGTTCTGGGCATGATCGCAAAGGGACTAACGACAAAGCAGATCGCCGATGCGCTTGGCCTGTCACCGCGCACGGTCGAAAGCCACCGTGCCGCGATTGCGGCCAAGGCAGGTACGTCCTCTGCGGCTGAACTGACGCGATACTGGCTGGATGCGCAGGTGGACCCGTAGAACTACGGACATCCTTGCGGAGGCTACGAATATCACGGCCGACCCGTTGGAGCTAGACAAGGAGCATCAGTTCAACAAAAGGAGATATCCGATGATCCGTGCACTAACACTTGCCGCCGCTCTTCTGACACCTGTTGCTGCGTTTGCGCAGGAATTGCCAACCGCACCCTACCTGCCGCTCAACATGGCGACCCAAGCGGCACAGGCTGCTGTCGATGCGTGTGCCGCCGAAGGTCACAATGTCAGCGTTGCGATTGTCGCCCGCAGCGGCGTGACCAAGGTCATTCTGCGTGCCGACAACGCAGGCCCCCACTCCGTCGGGTCAAGCACGGGCAAAGCATTTACGTCCGCCAGCATGGGCCGCGACACTGCCGGCTTGGCCGGTTTCATCGGTGGAAACCCTGAAAACGACGGCCTGCGCGATATGGACAGCCGTTTGGTCATTCAAGCCGGTGGTTTGCCGATCAAGATCGGTGGTGCCTTGGTGGGTGGCATCGGTGTCGGTGGCGCACCATCAGGCGCGATTGACGAGACTTGCGCGCGCGCAGGCCTTGATACCATTGGCGCCGAATAAACCAAACATGACCTGCCCCTGTTCGGGGCGGGTCACCGCATGTGAAAGGTCAATCAAATGCTTCGTTTCCTGATCATAGCCGCCACGTTTGCTTTCACTGGCGTGGCCCATGCACAGACGGCACCCTCAGCCTCAGACATTGCGTCCTACACCGGGCTTCATCTAGCAGCCCACGAAGGGCACGTGGACGAGGTCAACCGGTTGATCGCATCAGGTGCCGATGTAGATGCACGAGATCGCGCGGGCCGAACGCCCGCCCATGTCGCCGCCTTCGCCTCGCATGACGACGTTGTCGCTGCTCTCGCCAAGGGTGGTGCGGATATGAATGCGCTGGAAGACCGTGTCTACGATGTTCTGACCATTGCCGCCGTTGCGAACGATCCTGAACTGGTGTCGTTGGCCATGCAGGTTGGCAACAGGCCGGACCTCGTCACCAGCGTCTACGACGGAACGGCCTTGATCGCCGCGGCGCATCTGGGCCACCACGACGTCGTCGCCCGACTGGTCGCTGGCGGCGCACCGCTGGATCATGTCAACAATCTTGGGTGGACCGCGTTGATCGAGGCTGTGGTGCTGGGGGACGGCGGGCCGGATCACGTGCGGACGGTCGAGATCCTTGTTGAGGCCGGTGCAGATAAAACCATTGGTGATCGCGACGGTGTAACCCCGCTTCAGCATGCAACGGCGCGTGGTTATGCAGATATGATAGAGCTTCTGAGATGAAGTTTTAGCCATATGGGGCAGGTCAAGTAATTTGCCGCATATGGGCCTCATTGACAGCTGCTTTGTGCACCAAACCCGTCATTAGCCTTTCAACCGCGACCTGGTAGGTCGGGGTTCTGAATTGACATCGGATGCGGCGCAACGACTGATCGCTCAACGTCGATACTGGCCAGCACTCCAGCCCAAAGCGGACCTCCACGGTCTAATCTTGATGCTGCGGTAGGGCCCGTCGAACCAGCCATTCGCTGCGGCAGCGCAGTAATGTGGTAGGCCACCGCCTTTTGCTCATGCAGTGTTTACTGACGCAGATAGCATTCGCTTCTGCGGCACGTTTCTCGCTGCGGCTCGGCCAAGGTCGCCGAACCGGTTTTCCATCGTTGGTGTGTCCGGCGGTGGTCCCGGTGCGCTCGCCTGCGCGTCGGAGATGCCTGACCGACTGGAGCGTGTCGGCGTCTTCGCAGGGGCCGCACCAACTGATGCGCCCGGCGTCTTTGCGGGCATGAGCGGGCTCAATCGGTTCTTCATGAAGCTGGCCCGCAGCGCGCCTTGGCTTTCGACCCTTAACACCCGGTTTGTCGCCTCGGTCGTCCGGCGCAATCCGGGCCGCTACATCGATCTGATGCAACGCAAAGTCCATGCCGTGGACCGCGCAGTTTTGCGCGCGCCCGGCATGCGAGACATGCTTGTTGCGGACTTCGCTGAGGCGCTGCGTGGGGGCGGACAAGGCATGGTTGACGATATGGCCGCCAACCATGGACGGCCCTGGGGTTTTGCGCTCGACCGGATCAAGATGCCGGTTTAATTCTGGTATGCAGCGCTTGATCGCAGCGTGCCACCTGCGATGGGCCAGTATCTGGCTGGACAAGTGCCGAACGCCGAATTTCATTTGATCAAGAACGCGGGACACTTGTGGCCGCTCATGCATTTGAAAGAGGTGCTGGACGCGGTGATCGCGCCAGACCGCGGCAATCAAAAGGGTGACGCATCACCGGACATTTCTTCACAAACAGACTGAACCCTACCCCGAGGCGTATTTGGATCATCGGAAGTTCCGGCGAACTCAGCAGTACATGGCTGAACACGCGCTTGAGCTCGGCAACCAGATCGTCGGGGCCTGTCGGCCAGAGAACGTCGGCAAGCCTGCCCGCTTCGGGGGCATCCTCAGACGATGACTACGGCCCTTCTTTCGTCAGGAAGCATCCTTTTGTCCGGCCTCATCCGTCTCGCTTTTCTCGGCCTCGCGCTCGACGACGATGCGAACCTTTGTCACCAACCCGGCAATGGCTCCCAAGATTGCAAGCCAGGGTGCAGCAAGCACGACAACCCCGCCAACGACCAGTCCGATATTCAGCGGTGTTTCAAGAAATACGTCGAAAGCATGCGTCGCCACGATTTCAAGATCAGGCAAGCGCTGTTTCAGCTTTCGCACTTTGGCAAATGACGCACGCAGCACAACCGCATCGCCGGTGCCAGAGACCGTGTCTTGGTCCAGAAGCTCGGGCGCATAGGTCAAATCCGCGACAAGAAGGATCGGGGGCCAGCCGTCCTGCCGGATCAGCATCGACAATGAGCCGGGCGTGTGACCCGGCGTTCGTGACAAGATCCTAGACCCGTCGCCCATGACGTCTTGGATGCCATCAAAGCCTGCGAACAGCGGATCGTCCGAGGGCTGAGACGCAAACGGTAGCCATTGCGCATCCGGACTTTCGATATGCTCGCGCAGAATCCATTCACGCTCCGGATGCGGGTCAGACAGCTGCGCCCATTCGCGTTCACTAACCAATAGTTGCGCCTGCTGAATATGTGAGACACCACCCACATGGTCGAAATGAAGATAGGAAACGACGGCCAACCTGACAGCGCCAGCATCCACACCTGATTTCTCAAGAACCTTATCGAGCCTGTCATCCTTCGTCACATGAAGCCGGAATATCCCGGGCAATCGGAATTGGCCAAGCGCACTGGAGATGTAACTGGTATCGGTGGCAATCGCGGGGTCCAGTCCGATATAAAAAAGGACCAACCCGTCTCGGTGCTGGATCAGAAAGTAACTCAGTGCGACCTTGATCCAGCTGCGTGATGTCAAAACCCACAACATTTACGGCTCCCACTGCCATAGCGATGCTTTTTGTGTTGCTCGGCCCCTCCTGAGCTAGAGACCAGCACTGAATTGATCACAGGGATGGCATGTCCCTTTTCTAGGGCGTTCAATAGCGTTCCCTCCGCGTCTCGCGATGATCGCCTGGACTTCAGTATCGATTGTCCGTCGTCCCCCATTGATGAAGATCAATAGGCTTGGAAATTGTCGCGTTAGCCTCTCGTTCGTTCTCTTTCGATTTTGTAGTGGGAGAAAATCTGATGAATGGTGCCATTTTCTACGCCAGCAAATACGGCAGCACGCGCGAATACGCAGACTGGATCGCCGATGCGACTGGGCTTCCTGTCTATGCCATTGATGCGCACGAAGCAGACCCGGCGGACTTTGAATTTTTGGTGCTGGGAAGTCCTGTGATCTATTACAAACTCATTTTTTCCAAGTGGGTGCGGCGGCACCTCGACGCGGTTTTGAACAAACCAACGGTGCTCTTTACTGTGTCAGGGGCACAGGCAGGCAAAAAGCTGGATGGCTGGATTAAGGACAGTCTGCCACCAAGTTTGATCCGCCATATGCACCACGTCGCGCTGCGCGGGCGGCAGAACCGGCAACGTCTGACATGGTACGACTGGTTCATGCTGACCATTGCCGGTCTCTTAAACCGCGACAGGCAAGCGGCCCGCGAGGAAGTGCAGGGCTTTGACTACATGGATCGAGACAGCATTCAGCCCGTCGTCGATCTGATCAAAGAACTGCAAGCGGCCAACGGATCGGATGCCCTGCCCCATGCCACCAATCGGCAAAATGGCGTATCCGAACCTGCCGGAAGCGAGGATTCGACATGAATGTTCAAACTAATAACTCACACCTGTCGTCGAGCGATCGCGCATCGCAACGCGCCGCGCGGATTGCTGGTGTGCTTTTCATCACCGCAACTGCATCAACAATGGCCGCCCAGTTAATTCTGGAGCCGCTGCTTGAAGGGTCAACGCCCACGGGTGCCCCGCAACCGCAGCTCGTCGCGCTGGCAACCCTGCTGGAACTGGTCAATGCGCTTGCCAGCGCAGGAATTGCGATTGCGCTTTACCCGGTTCTGCGTGGATGCGCCGAAATTGCCGCGGCAGGCTATCTTGGGCTGCGCGTCGTTGAAGGAGCAGTGGGCGTTGTTGCCGCTGCAGCACTGGCCGTGATTGTATCGACCAGCGCCAACAATTGGGTGTTCGCAATAGCCCTGCACGATACCGCATTCCTTATGGCGCTCCTCGTGTTCAGTTGCGGGACCCTGTTGCTCTATCCGATGCTGTTCTTCTTTCGGCTGGTCCCGCGCGTGCTGTCACTTTGGGGGCTGATTGGTGGGCCAATGCTTTTGGTGTCTTGCGTTCTGATCCTTTTCGACCGGATCGAGATGGGCGGCACGGCTGACCTGATCATGTCTCTACCAATCTGGATCAACGAAATGGCGCTGGCGCTTTGGCTGCTGATACGCGGCTTAGACCTGACGCATGCGGGATCGGGTGATCGCCATGCGGCCTGAGGACAAACATATGCGGCGCACTGGCCTCATTGTCGGGGTGCTTTTCATTATCGCGACTGCCTTCCTGTTTCTGGGTGAGGTGTTCTACAAACCGTTCCTTGATGCGCCCGACGTGTTGACCATCGCCGCCCAGAACAAGCCAGTCATCGTGCTGGGCCTGATGATCGAACTGATCTGCATTCTTGCAATGCCGCTGATCGGCGCTTTCATTTACCCTATACTGCGCCGTCTCAGCACCGGTCTGGCGCTGTCCTACTTCTTTTTCCGTTCGCTCGAAGCGATCATCCTGACCAACGTCGCGCTGACCAACAAATTCGCCCTTTTGTCTTTGAGCGAGGCGCAGCTTGCAGGGGCCGACCCATCGCTGGCCGACGGCGCGCTGATGTTGATTAGGGCACAAAATGTCTGGGCCGATACGGCGGGCATGCTTTACAATATCATTTTCGCTCTTGGTGCCATCTGCCTTTACGGAACGCTGTTCTATGCGCGGCTGATCCCCCGCTGGATTTCCCTGTTCGGGCTGATCGCGATTGCCGTACTCTTGGTGGTTGTTGGTGCCGCTATCTTCGTTCCTTTGCCGTCGTGGGGCCCATTGCTGATTGTGCCGATCGGGGTGCAGGAAATGGTCATGGCGCTTTGGTTCATTTTCAGAGGATTTGATTTTCGGGCGATCACACATTTGCATCCGCACAACACGGAGACCCCGGCGTGATCGGTGCGCGGGCGCACCACATAATCGTACCGCGCCGGGGCGGGCCGGAGGTACTGCAATGGGTGAGCGTGGACATGCCGGAACCCGCCCCGGGCGAAGTCCGCGTGCGGGTCGAGGCGGCAGGGGTTTCTGCATACGATGCTATGCTGCGCGGTCATTGGTTTCCGGGCTCACCGTCTATGCCCTACACGCCGGGAGAAGATTTCGTTGGCATCATAGATAAGCTGGGCGCAGGCGTTACGGGTTTGGACGTGGGCCAACGCGTCGGCGGTTGGACCTTTGGCGATGCGGGTGGCTATGCCGAATACCTGTGCCGTCCTGCGGGTGATCTGGTGCCGGTGCCTCAAGGGCTTGATCCCGCCATTGCTGTTGCGTTGATCGTGAACTACCTCACCGCAAGCCTCGCCTTGCACCAGACCGCACAAGTGACCACGGGCGAACGCTTGCTTGTGCAAGGGGCTGGAGGGGGGCTTGGAAGCGCGCTGTTGCAGTTGGGTCGCGAGGTGGGGCTGCGGACCTATGGCTGTGACGCCACCAGCAAACAAGCATTGATCGTCGCCGATGGGGCACAGCCGATTGATTACCAGTCAGAGAATATTGTCGCCCGAAGCCATACTCTGACCAACGGTGGTGCCGACGTGGTGATCGACCTGATTGGTGGCGCGCGACAGTTGCTGCGCTCTTGGCGCGCGCTGCGTCCGGGAGGTCGGTTATTGATGTTGGGCATGGTTGGCACGCTGCGATCAGGCTCGTGGATTGTCTTACCAAGCCTGATCATGCTTGGGCTCTTTGCGGTCTGGCCGCGTGGCCGGCGCATCGCCAAGGGACCCGGTATGGACGATTATCCGCGTGCCAATCCTGACTGGTATCGAGATAGTCTTTCAGGGTTTTTTGAGATGGCGCTTACGGGACGGTTGAAACCGCAGATCGCGCAAAAGCTGCCGCTACAAGATGCGGCAGAGGCGCATGCGATGCTCGAAGCTGGGGACATCTGCGGAAAGATCGTGCTGGTCTCTGGCACCTACACACCCACTTAGAACCGCGAAAGGAAACGATATGGATATTCAGGATCAATCAGTTTCAAAACTGAGCGGTCTGGCGGGCCTATTGGGAAGCGCGCTTCTGCTTGGGGTCTTCGCGTTCCTCTCGGTTTTTGTGGGGCTCGAAACACTTGATGCGCAGGCCGCCTTGGAACGCTACCCGGAAATCCGCTGGGCACGCATCATTGAAAATACCGCCTACCTCTTTGCGTTGGCGCTCTGGGCGCTGCATTCGGTGGGTTTGTTTGCGGTACTGCGGGCGGACAGTCCCGGCATATCGCTTGCAGCGGTCGTGATGTCAGTCCTTGGCCTCGCCATCCTCGCAGCCGGGGCGATCCCACACACGGCTGAGACCGTCATATCAGACCTTTACCACGCGCCTGAAACTGCCGCTGAACTGATGCCGGTTCTGATTGTCGCGTGGGAGGTCAGTCTGGGGTGGATCGATACATTTGTAGTGACAGGGATCGTGCTGACACCGGTTGGGCTGTTACTGTATGGTATTGCGATACTACGGGCCCCTCACTTTGGATCATGGACCGGCTGGGCAAGTATCCTGTTTGCAATAGCGGGGATTTATGCGGCCGTTGCCGGGCTGATCGAGGAAAGCGATATCGTGGGCGTTGGCATTTTTGCCTTGGTGTTCTTCCACATCGTCATCGGTTGGGCATCGTTCCGGTTGTCCGCGCACTAAGCAGCATTAGTCTTGTTCGAATTGCACCACGACATTCCCTTTCTTATGGCCGGTCCCGACATGAGCGTGGGCTTGCGTGATCTGATCGAAGGGGTAGACCCGGTCGATCACAGGTTTCAGCGAACCCGTCTCGGCCATATCCACAAGAAGGCGCATATCCTCGACCGCTTCGACCGCGACACCCGCATAGAATTTCTGCGGCCCAATCAATGACCAAACGGGCGCTTTGATATTGTCGAGAAGGCTTCCCGCAGCCAGCACACCGCGCCCGGACGACCGCAACATCCGCCTGATCTTTGTCAGTGGCAACGCGCCAACCGTGTCGAATACGACGTCAAAGGTTTCACTGGAACTGGTGATGTCAGCTTGCGTATGATCCACCACACGCTCGGCGCCGATGGAAGTTACGAGCTGTAGATTGACTGTGCTGCAAACACCTGTGACATCTGCCCCAAAGTATTTGGCAATTTGAACACCCATCGTGCCAAGCGCACCTGATGCACCGATGATCAGCACTGTCTCGCCCGACTTAATGTCTCCCTTACCGCGCAGGAAATGCAATGCTGCTGTCCCCGCAAATGACAATGCCGCAGCTTCTGGAAAGGACAGGTTGCGGGGCTTGTGCACGACCTTTCCCGAGGCCGGCATCGTGATGTACTCGGCATGACAGCCCATCGCGAGCCCGGGAAAGGCAATCACATCCTCGCCGACCTTGAAGGCGGTCACATCCTTGCCGACGGCTTCAATGCGTCCGGCCATCTCTGTGCCTAGGATCTTGCGACGAGGGCCGATAATACCGAAGGCAAGACGTGGTATCGGGCCGAACCCACGCGGTCCTATCATTGTGCGGGCGCGCCAGTCACCGCTGGTGACCGTTGCAGCATAGGTCTTGATCAAAAGTTCATCATCGCCCGGATCGGGGGTAGTCACTTCGGCGATCTTGACCACTTCAGGCGGTCCATAGCGTTTGTAGACAGCGGCTTTCATATGAGTTTAACCCTTATTCAAGAGACTGGGAAACCGCTGAGGTTTTGAATTGATGGATGTCAAAGGTCCGCGGTACCAACGACGCCTCCAGACCGACGCGGTTATACTTCCTGAAACTCATTCCTCTGTCAGCAAGACCCAGAGCCCCCAAAGACCCCACAGCGTGATGATCGGCAGAACTATCCAATATTCGATCGGGTTACCAAGCATCCAGCCCTCCGCTTTTCGCGCTGAATGGACCGCCGCAAGCGAAACGACAGGCCAATAAACGGTAATGCCGAAGGCAGCCGCCAAAGCGATGCGCCCCCATTGGCGACGCAACAGATGACCGATCAATCCGGCAAGCAGCAACGGTGCATAGGTAACGAGATCGCCAAAGGCGAAGGCCTTCCAATAAGCGACCCCGACATCTGTGACCAGTTCAGCGGATTCTTGTGTGCCCATCTCGACACCCAACTGATAATCGAAAACGGGGATGAGTTGCGCATAAATCAGGTAGGCCAGAAACAACCACCCTGTGGCTTGCAGTGTCCACCATGCGCGACCCTTGGGCACCTCGGGCTGATCAGACACCTCAAACGCTCACAAGTTCAGTGTGCCCAAAGCCCTGCCGGTAATCGAGAAGCGAGATGACGATGGGATCAATGCGTATGATCGCAAGATCGACGCTGTCATCGGTTGGCGTATACTCCGGAATTTGCGGGAATTTCTTGAACATCAGCTTCACAACGTTTTCGAACTCCTTGGGATCGGTCACGCGCGATGCCTTGCCGCCAATTGATAGCCCGACGATTTCGTTCCAGTCTTCGTAGGGACGATTAATGGTAAGCGAGACTTTGTCGCACTTGGTAATGTTCATGGCCTTTTGACTGTCAGCTGACGTGCCAAAATAGATCGTCAGACCATCGTTCATGAAACTAACTGTGGTGGCCTGCGGATAGCCATCGTCACGGATAGTTGCGATGGTCATATCGTCGGCATCGTCGATAATGGATATGATCTGGTTCTTCAGGGTCTGTTCCATTGCGTCATCCTCCTTCATGCGACCTAAGCTGAGAGATCACCCTCTGAGTTGTTTGAACACCTTCGGGTCAACGCTCGCAGCGCAAAGTATTCCGCCCCAAAGCGCGCCTTGAATGCCCTGGCTGACCACATCCTGCCCTGAAAGATAGAGTCCTTCGATCGGGGTCTTGGCGTTGAGCGCATCGCTCAAGACGCGCTCCGGCGTCCCGTCCAGCCCATAGAAGCGGCCCTCATGGTGACCCGTGATCG
This sequence comes from Aliiroseovarius sp. S1339, assembly GCF_023195695.1. GTDB lineage: Bacteria > Pseudomonadota > Alphaproteobacteria > Rhodobacterales > Rhodobacteraceae > Aliiroseovarius. The sequence continues at coordinate 219,134 of NZ_JALPQG010000001.1, forward strand.
CCGCCGTTGCCAACGGGGTTGAAAGTTCGCGAAGAACCACGAGTTTGGCCAAATCGGGAAAGCTGTCTTCAAACAGCGCGAACATCTTGTCCTCAATCTGCTGTTTGAAGGCTTTGTACTCCGGGCCCCGCTCGCCCGAGGGAAGGTCCGCCCATTGGGCGACCGTGCTCCAATCGGTCCAGACCACCATTTCACCTGCATATTTCTGCTTGGGGCCCGGATCGTGGCTTGGATCTTTCAGAGAGGCAAACGAGACGAAAAAACCGGGCGGATTGCCCTTCGGTGCTGCCGACCACACCGCGTCAACCTCTCTTGTCGGATAGAACCAGTGGTTTGACCGTGTCGCGCCGGCCTCTTCCACGTCACCTTCGAATCCTAGGAAGAGGCTGAAATGAGCAATGGAGGCGGGCAGCGCTTGGATTTCCCCGATCCAGTCTTCGGGCCCGGAGCCCGCGGGCAGCAAAGTATTGATCGTCTCGCGCGCACCGATATTGGATATGACAACATCCGCATGGATGTCTTCACCATCAGATGTGCGCACCCCGACAACCTTGTCGTTCTCGACCAAAAGCATATCAACCTTCACTCCGGCGCGGGCCTCTCCGCCCGCCTGCGTGATCGTCGGTATGAGATGTTCCGCGAATGCCCGGCCGCCACCCACGGGATACCACGCACCGCTCTCCAGAAAAGAGCCGCAGATCAGGGCGTGCATGGCAAAGCTTGCCTTGTGTGGGCGGCCCCCATGATCTCCCCACTGCGCCGCAAAGGCAGCGGCAAGGTCCGGATTTCGCGTGAGGCTGTCGATGACCTCCTGCGTCGTTCGCTTGCACCATTTTTCGATGGCCCGGTGGTTCCACCATTCAATCATTTGGCCGACAAAGTCAGGCATCGCGCGGGTTGAGGCGATCGTGTACATCGTTTCCCGCCCTTCCCGAAGCGCGGCTACCCATGCCTCAATCGCTTCGGCCTCATCTGGAAACCGGTCTTTCAGGTCGCGCTCCTGGGCCTCAAAGGGCCTGGACAACACAAGGGGCGGGGCGTCTGCGAGGTGCAGGTTGTCATAGACTGCCCCCATGGGTTCAAATTCCATGGGCGTGTGCGTCAGCCAATCGATCATCCCCCGCTCCCGGTCGTCGGGCGCGACGCAGCCGAGATAGTGAATCCCAACGTCCCAAGAGAAGCCGTCGCGCGAGAAACTGTGCGTCAGGCCTCCCAGGGTTTTGTACTGCTCCAAAAGCAATACCTTGTGGCCCATTTTCGACAGTGCTGCTGCCGACGTCATGCCACCCATGCCGGACCCGACAACAATGGCATCCCATGTCTGCGCTTCGTCTTTAACCATAGCGACCACCCCTCAAGACTGTGTTCGAGATTTACTCATTTCTTTTTCGATCATCTTTTCGGTGACAGCGTAGCGTCCCGGAAACACGAAAACCGCGAGGGCATGAAGGACCACTGCGATGCCCCACCCCATCATTGGCCACTGGACCCAAATGGTGCCCGGTGAGGATACAAAATCGATGACCGCAAGAAACAGAATGACAGCCACATAAACAGACAGGTGCGTGTAAAACCCCATTTTGGCCTCAACGCGTTTTTTCGCTGCTTGATATGCTTCGGAATTTTCCATGGCTCCTCTCCATCAAGACTGATTGATAAGCCCAGTCTAACTAGCGGAAGGATCTCGCTATTGAGCAAGATCAATCTGTCTTGCTTGGCTGGGTGTAGCTTTGGTCTCTGATGCATCAGCGTGGCTCAGTCATCGGTCGCACCCAGGACGAAAGACACGAGGTCGTCAAGGAAGGCTTGTTGCACGCGTCCCGAGACAGGATCAGTGATGCCGTGACCTCCATCGGGATAGATGCCGACCGAGACCTCGTACGGTAGCATCTCGAAACGGCTGACGCTTTCCTGAACCGGGACATTGGTGTCACCTTCGCCGAAAGCCGCGAACACGGGTGCCTCGACTCCCGGCCAGTAGGTCATCGGGTCGAACCCCGCCGTCGCGCGCCAAGTGTCGCGCTGCATGATCGCGGGGACAGTGAACCGAGCGATTAGCCGGGCCACGAAACGGTAGGTTCCCAATTCAGCGATATTGTTGACCTCCTCGAAGACCAGTTGTTCCTCGGTCGTGACCCCAGCGCCGGACAGGCTCACGACAAAGGCGACGGACGGTTTTTCGGACGCCACGATCGGGGCAATCCATCCGCCTTGGCTGAAGCCGATCAACCCGACGCGATCGCTGTCGACTCCCGGGGTCTGGGTGAGAAGAGCAAAGGCCGCCTCAGTGTCCGACGACAGCTCCTCAAAGCGCGTGTCCCGCCAATCTCCGCTCGAGTTCTCCGACCCGCGCTTGTCGGGGATCAGAACAGCTATGTCATTGGCGAGAAGCTCTTCAGCCACGGAGAGATACCAGGGATTGTCACGGCGGCTGGTTCCGGAACCGTGGATGAAGACCGCACCGGGAGAGTGTGCATCCCCCTCGGGGAGCATGAGCATCCCTGCCAGTTCGAGTCCCCCATTCTGAAAGATCACTTCTTCATATGTCAGTTGATCGAGACTGGCCCCCGACAGCGGCCGAACCGCCCGATCATTGAAAACAAACGGTATCGCAAGGAAGATTGTCAGGATCACAATGGCCGCGAGGAATATCCATAGGGAGCGCCACATCAGTCCTCTCCGCTTCCGAGTGTATCAATACGCGAAACTGGCTCGACGATATTCATGTGGAGGCTCGGAGTGCATGACATAGATCAAGAATGCCGAGAGAGAACGAAACCGTGCATAGCAGAGCTACGTCCGGTTTGTCCCGCAGTCTGTGAATTCAAGGTTTCAGAATTGCTGCATGATGTCCAAATGACTGCATTCGCCTCATCGATGCAGCGGCGATTTCGTGGCGGCGCAGCATCTGACTACGGTGGGTCGCAGTTGCAGTCGCCGGCATTTTGCACGGCTTTTCCTCGAACTGGTCGACCAAGATCATAGGTGATTGGCGGGTTTCAAACGAGCCGTTCTTGTCAAATTTCGACTAGCCGGACGCCGCAGTAGATAGGTTTCCATGTGTGGTTCGATTAAATCGACCCAATTGGACCCCTGACAGATCAATGGCTCTCCAAGTCGCTCAAATCTGATTGAGGAAGGCGTCAATTCCTGCCTGCGCGACGGCCCTATCTTGATCAGGCGTGCCTGAACTGACCCCGATCCCCCCGACGACATGGCCGTCAACAATGACGGGAAGGCCGCCGCCGACAACCATCAACCGACCGCCGATGGCGGACCCGATCCCGTATGCGGGTGCGCCCGGTTGGCTGGCGATCCCGTATTCATGCGTCGCTTTCTTCGCGCCGGCAGCGGTGAACGCCTTGTCGATTGCGATGGTCGTCGACGTCACTTTGCCGCCGTCCATCCTGCAAAAGGCGATCAACTGGCCCGCCTCATCGGTGATCGCGATACACATCGGCACGCCGATCGCCTTCGCCTGTGCCACCGCACCTTCGATAAGGACGTCGGCATCTGCGATATCAAGCCGGGTAACTGAAATCATGTCGTTTCCTTCTTTTGCGGCACGCCAGCAACGTAGGTTTGTGCAATTGCACGGTCATCGCCCATCATTTGAACGACGAACAATTCGTCCGACAGGCTTTCGGCCCGGTCCATTCGCACGTCCATTGCTGCGGTGGCGCGTGCGTTGATGACGACGATGTCGGCTTCTGTTCCCGCATCAAGGGTGCCGATCTTGTCGGCCATCCCCAAGACTTCTGCGTTGCCGCGGGTGATCCAGTGAAAGGCGCGGAGCGTGTGCAATTTCTGATCTTGGAGTTGAAGGATTTTATACCCTTCATTCAGCGTCTGTAGCATCGAATAGCTGGTCCCTGCCCCGATATCCGTGGCGATCCCGCTTTGGATGCCTCGCGCGCGCAAGCCCGCGTCATCGAACAGCCCGCTCCCGAGGAAGAGGTTGGACGTCGGACAGAACACCGGATGGGCACCGGTGTCGGCCATCGCGCCGATTTCGCGGTCCTTGAGGTGAATAGCATGTCCCAACAAGGTGCGCGGGCCAAGCAGTCCGTTGCTTTCGTAAACATCAAGGTAGTCGCGGGCATCCGGATACAGCGTGGCCGTATAGGCAATCTCGTCGTGGTTCTCGGACAAGTGGGTCTGGATGTAGCAATCGGGATGCTCGTTGGCCAATGCGCCAGACATCTCAAGTTGCTCGGGGGTTGAGGTGATCGCGAAGCGCGGCGTAATTGCATAGGAGGCGCGGCCCCTGCCGTGCCACTTCGCAATAAGTGCCTTGCTGTCGTCATAACCCATTTGCGCAGTCTCCAAAATCGCATCGGGTGCGTTGCGGTCCATCATGGTTTTGCCGGCAATCATCCGCATGTTGCGGTCTTGGGCTTCCGAAAACAACGCTTCGGCGGATGAGGCATGGACCGAACAGAACGCGACGGCGGTCGTCGTGCCATGATCCGTCAACAAATCGCAAAACCGCCCCGCCATGGCGCGGGCGTGTTGGGCGTTGGCGTATTCTGCCTCGGCGGGAAAGGTGTAGCCATTCAGCCAGTCCAGCAATTGACTGCCCCAACTGGCGACGATCTGCACCTGCGGGAAGTGGATATGCGTGTCGATAAACCCGGCCATCAGCAGATGCGGGCGATGGTCTGTAATCTTGGCACCATTGGATGTGGCGGCAACCTCATCATAGTTGCCCGAAGCGACAATCATGCTGTCCCGGATCAACACAGCCCCATCTTCGATGTAGCTATAGGCGTCTGTATCGTCAGGACCCACGGGCTCCTGATGAAACGTCAAAAGGCGACCGCGCAGAAGGGTATCGGACATAGGAGAGCTTCTTTCGTGGGGGTGGAGGTGAACGAGGCGGCCTTTTCGCGGCCGCCTCGTCAGGTTCTGCAATCAAGCGACGTCGAGCGCCGGGCTATCATCATCCACGAGGTCAGGCTCGTCAGGAACAATGATGCGATGCTCAAGGTCTTCCTTGGGCGCAACCATCGGATAGATCATCATGAACGCCCCGATGATCAGGTAGCCAATCGTGACCCCGTCAAATTGCGGCATCTGCAAGGTGTAACTGTGGATAATCCCGATCGATGACATCACAGCCGCTGCGATTGCGAACCCGCCTGCCTGCTTGAACCGCCCGTCGATCACATCCGCCGCAATAGCGCCCCAGACAAGTCCGGTGATGATCGCGCCTTGCGACAAGGCAAGGTGGCCTTCGTAATGGGCCCCTTCCATGAGCAGCGCCGCCGTCAACTCGCCATCGCCCAAACCGGGCAGGCCTTCGACACCTGTGTTGCGCAGAGCGTTCATCAACGACCCCCACTTGGTGATCAGGAAGTTCGAGATATGGGGCAAGATCGCAAATGCGACAGCCGCCATGTGCGCAGGTTTCACCGCGTAACCGGTGTTGGTGATCAGGCTCACGGCCACGAACACCAGAACAGGGGCTGCTGCTGCAATCGGGATCAACCCGGCGAGGAACGACAGGAAGCCAAGGAACGCCGCAGCCGCAATGACAAGGGCCACGCCGATGATATATCCTGCACGCGCATCCATCCGCTTGTAGGCTGGGTGGCCGATATAGACTGTTGTCGGGAAAGGCGAGCCGAACAACGCGCCGATCATCGTGCCCGCACCGTCTGTCACCTGACAGACGGCAACCGGATAGCTGTCGCCCGCGGCTTCGGCGGATTCTACGTTATTCATCGTTTCAATGAAGTTGTAGATCTGCACCGGGATCAGAACGAGGAACAACTCGGGATTGGCAAACAGATATTGAATACCGATGAGCATGTCCCCGAAGTAGGGAATGGGCGCGTAAAAACCGATGCCGTCGGTGTTGAAAGACGACTGACCAAGGAAAATCGCGATAACCGTGCCGACCCCAATCGCCACCAGTCCGGCAGGCAGATTGCCCGGCAGACGGAAGCGACCGATCAGACCCCACAGAATGAACAACAGTGACGTAAAGCCGATCAGGGGATGTTCAAAGATGGTGGCAAGAGGAACCGACCCGATGAACACCAAGGCGATACCGCACAGCGTGCCCAGCATACCCGCACGCGGCGTGATCCGTTTCAGGAACGGGCCAACGATTGCACCGAATGCAGCGACGATGCCGCCCATGAAGCCTGCGCCAATGCCGACCTGCCAGGCCAGCAGGGAATCGCCCGTCGCCCAGTAGATCGGGCCGATGACGCCGAACAGGTAAACGAACATGACGGGGGTCGAGATACCGTAGGGCAGCGCGGTCGCGTCTTTGCCCTGCCTGTTGGCGACCCATCTGGCCATCAATGTGTAAACGACCACACCCGCAAGGATCGCAACCGCAGCACCCGGCACAATACGGCCAAAGACGATTTCGGCTGGCATCTGAAAGACGAACTGACAGATCCCGGACAGGATCAGAAGATTGACAAGGTTGTCGGTGAACAAGGCCCAGAACGCGTTAAAATCGTTCCTGTTGAATAACTTGTAGCTGTAGGCTGTATCAGACATTTCGGGTTTCCTCCCATTGGTATTGCTCCACGCCGCGCTTCTCAGACGATCTTTGCGGAGTTTGGTTCTGTTGGTGTGATGGCGACGTCGGGCGCGGTGCCGGACCGGTCAGCCGTGTCATGACTTCTGCCACAACGAAGGCCGCGATGACCTCGGGGCGCTTGTCGGCGCTTTGTGTCGGACCGATGGGGCAGGTGAGATTGCAGGTGTCTTTTGTGACTGAATTGGAGGCGTGAAAGCGCGAAAACTTGGCCCGTTTCGTCGCGGACCCGATAAGGCCGACATAGGCCGCGTCGCATCGGTCCAGCGCCTCGGATGTCAGCAGGAAATCAAGCGCATGATCATGGGTCAGCACGATGAAGGCACTGTTCGGCGGGGCGCAGCGTATGTCCGCCTCTGCCATTACAGATAGGCGCGTCTCGACCTTCGCATCACACAGGGATAGCTCTTCGTGCCGCGCGTCAATCAGAATGCATTGCACAGGCAAGAACTGAAAGAAACGCGCCAACGCGCGCCCGACATGACCCGCGCCGAGGATGTAGACATGAGGGCGCTGAGCAATATCGCGCCCCTCAGCCCTGCGCGCGACCAGACGATCCGCGTCTGTCATCTGGTGCAATGTGACGGCGACGCGGCCTCCGCAACACTGACCGATCTCCGCCCCCAATGGCACGTCCATATCTTCCGCCACATCCCCGGCACGCAACATCGCGCGGGCCTTGTCGATGGCCATATATTCCAGCTGTCCACCGCCAATCGTCCCGTGCAGGCCATCGGCGCTGACAAACATCTGCGCGCCTGCGTCACGCGGCGATGACCCGCGCACATCCGTCAGGCGGATGTGGACGACGTCTTCGGGTGTTGTCAGGAAGTCGGCGAGGGTCATGGAATCAGCCCTTCAAACGCTCGACCGCCATCAACACACGCTCTGGCGTGGCAGGCGCATCCAGACGGGGGCATTCACGGTAATCGGCGATACTGGCGACCGCGTGCGACAAGGCCTCGAACACCGAAATGCCAAGCATGAACGGCGGCTCACCCACGGCCTTGGACCGCTTCATGGTGTGTTCCTTGTTCTCGGACCATGTCGCGAGGTTCGTGTTGAAGATGCGCGGACGATCCGACGCCAGCGGGATCTTGTAAGTCGACGGCGCATGGGTGCGCAGCTGGCCCTGGGCGTCCCACCACAGCTCTTCTGTGGTGAGCCACCCCATGCCCTGAATGAACGCACCCTCAACCTGACCGACATCAAGGATCGGATTCAGGGACTTGCCGACATCGTGCAGAATGTCCGTGCGTTCGACGCGGTATTCGCCCGTCAACGTGTCAACGGACACTTCGGAACATGCGGCACCGTATGCGTAATAGTAGAACGGACGGCCCTGCCCCGTTTCGCGATCCCAATGGATCTTAGGTGTCTTGTAAAACCCTGCTGCGGACAGGTGGACACGGGCCATATAGGCCTGCTTGATGAAATCACGGGAGGACATGATCTCATCGCCCACCTGAACCGCATTGGGGAGGAAACGCACGGCATCGGCATCGGTTTTCCAATGCTCGGCCGCAAACGCCACCAGTCGTTCCTTGATCTGCCGTGCCGCGTCCCGCGCGGCCATCCCGTTCAGGTCAGACCCTGATGAGGCCGCCGTCGCGGAGGTGTTCGGCACTTTTTCCGTTGTCGTCTTGGTGATCTTGATCATGTCAAAATCCACCTGAAGCTCATCGGCCACGATCTGCGCGATCTTGGTGTTCAGACCCTGACCCATTTCCGTGCCGCCATGGTTCAGATGCACAGACCCATCCGAATAGATGTGCAGCAATGCTCCGGCCTGATTATACCAGGTGGCGGTAAACGAGATCCCGAACTTCACCGGGGTCAGCGCGATCCCCTTGCGGATCGTGCCACCCTTTGCATTCCACTCAAGAATGGCCTGGCGACGGGCGCGGTAATCGGCGCTGTCTTCCAGTTCCTGACAGATGCGCGGTGCGATATTGTCTTCAACGGTCTGGTGATAGGGCGTCACATCGCGCCCATTGTCGCCGTAGAAATTGCGCTTGCGCACCTCAAGGCTGTCCAGCCTGCGGTGATAGGCGATCTCTTCCATAATCCGTTCAGCTGCAATCACGCCCTGCGGTCCGCCAAAGCCGCGAAAGGCGGTGTTGGACACGGTGTTGGTCTTCATCGGGTGCGAATTCAGCAGGACGTTCGGGTAGTAATAGGCGTTGTCGGCATGAAACAGCGCGCGGTCGGTCACCGGGCCAGACAGGTCAGACGAAAACCCGCAGCGCGCCGCAAAATCTCCGGTCACAGCTTCGATCACACCGTCGTCGTCAAAGCCCACTTCGTAGTCGATCACGAAGTCATGGCGCTTGCCGGTCGCTGACATATCGTCGTCGCGATCCGGGCGGATTTTCACGCCGCGGTTCCATTTCTTCGCAGCCACGGCGGCCACCGAACAGAACAGGTTCATCTGGGTTTCCTTGCCCCCGAACCCGCCCCCCATGCGACGCACGTTGATGGTCACGGCATTCGACGGCACACTCAGAACATGCGCCACCATGTGCTGCGCTTCCGACGGGTGCTGCGTGGAGGAGTGAACGATGACGTCGTCATCTTCGCCGGGAATGGCAAACGCGATATGGCCTTCAAGATACATGTGATCCTGCCCGCCAACACGCAGCTTGCCCTTGATACGGTGGGCCGCCTTGCTCATCGCGCTTTCGGCCTCGCCCCGTTTGAGCGTCAACGGCGGGGTCACATACCCCATGCCGGCCTCTTGCGCGGCTTCGGGATCCAGCGCGTGTGGCAGGTCTTCGTAGGTGATCTGCGCCAGCTTGGCCGCACGGCGGGCCGCATCGCGTGTCTCGGCCACGACGGCGAACATTGGCTGCCCCCAGAACTCGACCTTCTCAGTGGCGAAGATCGGCTCGTCATTGCGCCCTGTCGGGGAGACGTCGTTGACGCCCGGAATATCGTCAGCCGTCAGCACGCCGACAACGCCGGGGGCCGCGCGCACGGCGCTCAGGTCCACGTCGCGCAGCAGCGCATGCGCCTTGGTGGAAAGCCCCAGATAGGCGTGCAGGGTTCCGATGGGTTCTGCGATGTCATCGCAGTATTCAGCGCGGCCGGTGACGTGCTTGATGGCGCTGTCATGGCGCAGATCGGAGTTCACGGCCCCTTTAATCGGGGCATTTGCGGATTTTTGAACATTCATGGCAAATCTCTCCCTTACGCGCTAAGGCGGTTGGTGGCGGTGTCGCTTTGCTGGTCCAGCCAGAATTTGCGGAACAGGTTCTTGGACACTTGCAGGCGGTAATCGGACGATGCGCGCCAGTCACTGAGCGGGCTGAAGTCGTCGCCAAGCCGCTGGGCGGCTGCGATCAGCGCAGCCTCGCTCCATGCTGCGCCGACTAGCGCCGCTTCCGCGTGTGCGGCCCGCTTGGGGGTCGCGGCCATACCGCCGAATGCGATCCGCGCGGCGGTGATTGTGCCGCCCTCGACGGTGACGTTGAATGCCGCACAGACGGACGAGATATCTTCGTCGCGACGTTTGGATATCTTGTAGGCCGCGTGAATGGTGTCCTTGGCGGGGCGTGGGACGCTGATGCTTTCCAGAAACTCGCCCTTAGAGATGTCCTGCTTGCCGTAGTCGATGAAGAAGTCCTCGATCGGGATGGTTCGGCGGACGCCACCTTTGCGCAGCGTGATAGATGCACCAAGGGCGATCAGAACCGGTGGCGTGTCGCCGATGGGCGATCCGTTGGCGATATTGCCGCCGATCGACCCCATGCTGCGGATTTGCCAACCCGCGATCCGGTCCCAGAACGCGGCAAGGTGCGGGTAGTCGTCAGACATCGCCGTCCGGCTGTCGGTATAGCTTACACCCGCGCCGATTTTGATCTCGTCCTCTGTGACGTCGAGTTGGCGCAGCTCGTCCAGATGGCTCAGGAACACGACGGGAGAGATATCGCGCAGGAACTTCGTCACCCAAAGACCAACATCGGTCGCCCCTGCGATGATCGTCGCGTCAGGGGTTTCCAGCAGAACTTCCGCCAGATCATCTACAGAAGCGGGCAAGATACAGCGGCTGCCACCGCTTGACACTTCAACCCGTTTGCCATCGCGCAACTGCGCCAGCTTGGCGGTCATTGCCGCCCGTTCCAGTGTCAGCGCGTCATCGGCTGGGCTGCCGTGGGCGGTCACGGCCTTCGCTGCTTTGATGATCGGCTCGTAACCCGTGCAGCGGCACAAGTTGCCTTGAAGCGCGGTTTCAATCTCGGTCTCGGACGGTTCGGGGTTCCCCATCCAAAGCGCATAAAGCGACATGACGAAGCCCGGCGTGCAGAAGCCGCACTGGCTGCCGTGATGATCCACCATCGCCTGTTGGACGGGATGCAGCTTCCCGTTCGGACCGGACAGATATTCAACGGAGACAACATGGCAAGCATCGAGCGACGCTGTCAGCCGGATGCAGGCATTCACCGGCTCATAGCGCAGCACGCCATTTTGCAACCGTCCCACCAGAACCGTGCACGCGCCGCAATCGCCCTCGGCGCAGCCTTCCTTGGTGCCGGTCAGGCGGCGATCAATCCGCAGGAAATCAAGCAAGGTGTCACTTGCGCTCACGGTGTCCAATGTCACGTCGCGGTTGTTCAGCACGAAGCGTATTTCGGATCTGGTTGTCATAATTCCTCCCTTGCCGCAGTCGGGAATCTGCGATCTCAGCAACTATGACTCACTTAACTATCCCGAAATACGGCGCATTCGGCTACGCTCTTTCAACGATTCGTAGATAATCAGAGGTTCCCGTGCCCTATCTTGAAAGCCTGAGAGTATTCGTGAGAGTGGTCGAGCTTGGCAGTATCACAGCCGGTGGGCGCGACCTGCGACTGACACCGGCGGTCGCGAGCAAACGTATCAAAGAGCTTGAACGACGGTTGGATGTGCGTCTGTTCAACCGTACGACCCGCAAGCTGTCCCCCACGGACGTCGGCCAAACATTCTACGATCACGCCCGCCAGGTTGTGCAAACCCTGGAAGACGCCGAGGCCGCGATTTCCGGCTATTCCCAAACACCGCACGGCACCGTGCAGGTGACAGCACCCCTTGGCGTCGGAAAGCGATTGGTCGCACCGATCATTCCCGAATTTGTCGATATGTATCCGGATGTGTCGGTGCGGCTGCGCCTGTCAGACCGCAAGGTGGATCTGTTGGAGGACGGCCTTGATGTGGCGCTGTTCATTGGCCGGCCGCCGGATTCGAACCTGAAGCTGCGCAAGATTATGGACACGCCGCGGATCCTTTGTGCCGCGCCGTCCTATCTTGAAAAACACGGTGTGCCGCAGACACCCGATGATTTGACGCGCCACAATTGCCTGCTCTTGCGTTACCCACGATCGCCCGAATGGTTCTGGACGTTGTCGACATCTGAAGGCCCTAAGCGGATGGACGTCTCGGGCAGTTACGATTCCGATGACGGAGATGTGCTGACGGCATGGGCCTGTGCCGGGCGTGGTATCATCAACAAGCCGCGTTTTGACGTCATCTCCCACCTCCAGAGTGGGGACCTCGTCGAAGTGCTCCCTGAAACGCCGCCAGAACCCGCGATGTTCGGATGCCTCTATCCGCACCGGCGATTGCAGGACAACAAAGTCCGCCTTTTCATTGATTTCTTGCTTGAGCGCTGCCGTGAGAAGCTGTCCCTGACATGAACTGTGGATAGGTCTCCATCAGGGCGAAAGCAGACACGGCAAACGCAGGCTCGAATAGCCGGTGTGCCCCGCAATGTTGGCCTCGAACTACTTTGCAGCGAACATCCGGTATCCGCCCTTTTTCCAAACGCTGACTGGACTTCATGGGCACGGGAAGCGTGGGTGTGGTCACGGCGTCACTCAAACCTCTGCATGGCGAAAGGGACGCCGCCTAGTTCGGACCGAGCCAGATCTCATTGACCCTTAGCCCGATATCCGGTCACCGCCAACATGATGGCAAACATAACCACCCGCCCGGCTCAGCTGCACAAGCTGCGCACCCGCAAAAGTGGCGCGACACGACGCAGATCCAGAAGAGCTTTGATTGACAGCCGCATACAACCAGAGCAGCAATCTCGCGATTGCGTCACGCCAGCGATGTCGTTTGATCCTCCGTTGCTAACTACAGGGGCGGACCACCTCTGTGGGGTAGGATCAACCATCCTTTCGGACGAACGAACACACTTACCGATCAAAATCCGAAATCTCTACACCAATTGATCAGCGTCAATTTGGCTGCTGCTTCATGCGCAAGACTTGGCGGGCAGACGGCATCATCCTAGTTGGTCCGCAGCGACCCGTCGCCCTGAAAGAAAATAGTCCGGCAAAACTCCATCCGATTTGCCTGCGGTCTGACCAGTTCATGATGGATGAGCTTTGGACAGAAAGTGACCTGATGATACGGCTTTCAGAATACGCACTCGACAGAATGCTGAGGTCGACTCTGCGCGACGGTGCACTGCACGTCGTCATGCCGTCCGGCGACAGTCATAGATACGGCGACCAAAGCCGCCATCCAGTAACAGTTCGGCTACGCGACGCCTCGACCGTAAGGCGTCTGGCATTAAACCCAGAAATGGCGTTGGGCGAAGCCTATATGAACGGGTCGCTGACGATAGACGGGGATGATCTGCAAGGATTTTTGTCGTTGATCGTGCGCAATGCTCGGCTTGCTGCTGGAAATCGGGTCTGGTGGCAAAAGCCGCTGCTAAGATTACGGTCTTCTTTGAGGGTGCTGGCGCAAAACAACGTCATAGAACGCGCGCGCGGCAACGTGGCACATCACTATGACCTTTCGGGGCGTCTGTACGACCTCTTTCTAGACGAGGACCGGCAGTATTCGTGCGGTTATTTCAAAACCCAGAACGAGACGCTGGAGCAGGCGCAGGCGTGCAAAAAGAAGCATATTGCCCGCAAACTGATGATCGAACCGGGCATGTCGGTTCTGGATATTGGGTGCGGCTGGGGCGGAATGGCACTGACCTTGGCCAAAGACTACGATGCACGTGTTGTCGGCATCACGCTGTCGCAAGAGCAGCATGCCTATGCAACACGGCGCGCAGAACGCGAAGGTCTGGCGCACAGGGTCGACTTTCGGCTCTGTGACTATCGCCACGTCAATCAAAGCTTTGACAGGATAGTCTCTATCGGGATGTTCGAACATGTGGGGTTGCGCCATTTCGATGAATACTTCCAGACGGTGCGCGACCGGCTGTTGCCGGATGGGATCGCCCTGATCCACACAATAGGCTGGGCTGGCCCGGCGGAGGGCACGAACCCGTGGATCGCCAAATACATCTTTCCGGGTGACTACATCCCGACCGTTTCAGAAGCCATGAGCGCCGTCGAGAAAGCCCGGCTGTGGGCAACTGACATCGAGTGTTGGCGCCTGCACTATGCCTATACATTGCGACATTGGTACAACCGCTTTCAGAAGAATGAAGATCAGGTGGCGGCGATGTATGATGATCGCTTTGTCAGGATGTGGCGCTTTTATCTTGCCGCGTGCGAGCAAACCTTTCGCAATGGCCCGCAAGCAGTTTTCCAGTTCCAGTTGTCACGATATATCGATGCCGTCCCGCCGACGCGCGACTATATCTATGACAGATCAGGTTTTGCGGCGATCACACAGGCGGACGGTGCAGGACGGCCAACGCATTATGCAGGCAATGGACGGGCAGTTCGTCCAAACGATTTAGGCAATTCACATTATTTCCCTCGAAAGGAGCAAGACAATGATCGACAAAATCCTTCTGGCCGTCGATGGGTCTCAGAACGCACAAAGGGCCGTTGACCTTGCAGCTGAACTGGCAGGCAAACTGAACGCAAATATGTTCATCGTGCATGTCACGATGCGCGGTCGTCCGGCCGAGGAGTTGGTGCATATGGCTGAGGTGGAACATCTGGTCAAAGAAGTGCAAACAGTCATTTCTCCGGGCATCGCATATGTGACGGGAAGTCACCCCGAATTTCTGGGGGGCAGTAGGACGGATCCAAGAACCGAAAACATCATATCGGTTCTTGGAGAGCAGATCGTCGCCAGAGCGAAAAAACGTTGCGCTGAACGAGGTGTCAATAACGCCAAGACCTCCGTGCGTGCAGGCGACTACGCCGAAGAAATCCTGGGCGCCGCCAACGAATTCAACGTCGACATGATCGTCATCGGGTCGCGCGGACTTGGTGTTCTCAAGAGCACCGTATTGGGCAGCGTCTCGCAAAAAGTTCTGCACAATGCGGACTGTAGCGTCCTGACAGTCAGATAGGTCAGCAGACCCGCTTTTCGAACGCCGCAGCGTCCCATGCACATTGGATCAGGCTTCGCCGTCGATATTCCAGACTTGGCGAAGATCAGTAACGATATTTTTGGGTACCTTGAAATAGCGCGCAATCTCTGGATCAGACAGCCCGAGGTCTGCGAGCGTTGCCAGGCAACTTTTCGGCGTTGGCCCCAGAATATGCATGTATTTCTGCAATTCATAAGTCAGTTCGCTTCGCTTTGGTTGAACCTGCGACGGAAGCAAACGCCCGCCGGGGCCAAGCCACCGCATAACATCCAGGCAGCTTTCATTGTCGGTCATCGCGAAATTTTCACCTCCACACATGGCTAAGCACGAACGTGATTCAACTGATAAGAGCGATAATTATCCCTCAAGTGATTCCGATCAATATGTCCGTTGGAATTCTTTCGTTTGGCAGAAATTTGCTGACTACAGATTAAGGATAGGCGGCATTTTTACCATGGCCGAGTGATCCGCATCATTCTTGCCCGCAACAGACGGTTTACAAGCCGTGGCCATCGATGGAGAGAAATTGATGAAAGCAATGGTTCTGCACAAAGGGACGGCCGAACTTCGGCTTGAGGATGTGGCTGTGCCAACCTGCGGGCCCCGACAGGTACGGCTCGTTATTGAGGCTTGCGGTGTCTGTCGCACTGACTTGCATATCGTCGACGCGGAACTAACGGACCCGGTGTTGCCCCTTATTCCCGGACACGAAATTGTCGGTAGGATCGCGCAAGTCGGCGGGGAAGTTGAAGGATTGGCGATCGGCCAACGCGTGGGGGTGCCATGGCTGGGACAGACCTGTGGCCATTGCCCCTATTGCAAGGCAGGACGCGAAAACCTGTGTGATGCACCCGGTTTTACGGGATACACCTTGAACGGCGGCTATGCCGAAGAATGCGTCGCCGATGCCGCCTATGTTTTTGCGCTTTCGCGCGATGCGGACCCGGTCGGGTTGGCCCCCCTGCTGTGCGCCGGACTGATTGGGTATCGCAGCTATTCCATGGCGGGTGACGCGCAGCGATTGGGGTTCTATGGTTTTGGCGCGGCGGCACACATCCTTGCCCAGATCGCTGTATGGCAGGGCCGTGACGTATATGCCTTCACGCAACCGGGCGACAGCGCCGGACAGGATTTTGCGCGCGCAACTGGTGCCGTCTGGGCGGGCGGTTCCGACATGGCCCCCGACGTTTTCCTGGACGCTGCGATCATCTTTGCACCTGTGGGCGCGCTTGTCCCAAAGGCTTTGAAAGCAGTCCGCAAGGGTGGTCGTGTCGTCTGTGCGGGTATTCACATGAGTGACATTCCGTCATTTCCCTATGCGGACTTATGGCATGAGCGTCAGATCATGTCCGTCGCCAACCTTACGCGGCAGGACGGCGCGGCTTTTTTTCCGCTGGCCGAAAAGGCCGGTGTCCAAACCCATACAACACGCTATCCACTCAAAGACGCAAATAAAGCCTTGGACGACCTGCGAAACGGCCATCTGAACGGTGCCGCGGTGCTTGTGCCCTAAGACGTTCTTGGCCTGAAAGATACTTCGCGCCACGATTGATCGACCTCACTCTTGGAAGCCGCCGACGTCATAGACTCGCCACCATGGAACAAGTGATTTTCACGTTTACTGATCGCGCTGACGCGGGCCGGCAATTGGCTGAAGTTCTGGTGGCGCTGGAGCTTGATCAGCCGTTGATTTATGCCCTGCCCCGCGGCGGCGTGCCAGTGGCCGTCGAGATCGCAAAATCGCTTCATGCGCCGCTTGATCTATTACTAGTCCGAAAAATCGGTGCACCGCGAAATCCCGAGGTTGCCCTTGGCGCAATTGTTGAGGGAGCGAGCCGAGAGATTGTCATCAACGAAAGCGTGAAACGCCTGTCTGGTGCTGACGAGGCTTTCATCTCAGAGGCTGTGGCCAGCCAACGAGCCGAGCTTGAACGACGCAAAAGGCGTTATCTGGGCGATCGCCCGAGGCTGGACCCAACGGGTCGAACCGTTGTTGTCGTAGACGACGGACTGGCCACCGGTGCCACGATGAAGGCGGCTTTGATCGGGCTGAAACGCTCCAATCCGAAGCGGATCATCGTTGCCCTTCCGGTCGCGCCGAAAGAGGCATTGGAGGAAATTTCCGATCAGGCAGACGATGTAATTTGCCTGCATCCAGCGGAAGTGTTCCGGGGCGTCGGCGGCTTTTACCGCAACTTTCACCAGTTGTCGGACAACGAAACAGTGGCCCTGCTGGGTCAGGTTTCGACCCGACCGACAAATACCGCGCGCGCAGTCACGCCAGCCCGCCACAAACGGCAAGCGTCCATTCCTCCGCTTGGCTTGCCCGGCGATCTGACGGTTCCACCAAATCCGCACGGCATCGTCCTGTTTGCGCATGGTAGCGGGTCTAGCCGCCACAGCCCACGAAATACATACGTGGCCGACAGACTCAATGCAGAAGGGTTTGCGACGCTTTTGTTCGACCTTCTGACACCGGAGGAAGGACAAGACCGCAGAAACGTATTCGACATACCGCTGCTGGCCGACCGCGTGGTGGAAGCGTCGATCTGGATCACATCTGAGCCTGATCTTGAAGATTTGCCGGTCGGGGTTTTTGGGGCAAGCACGGGTGCCGGAGCCGCGCTTGTAGCAGCGGCTGAACTCAAAGGCCGGGTGGCAGCGGTTGTTTCGCGTGGCGGGCGGCCAGATTTGGCCACGGATTACTTACCGCAAGTCACCAGCCCTGCGTTGCTGATCGTTGGCAGTCTGGACCACGACGTCATCCGGCTGAACCAACAGGCGCTTGCTGCGATGACCTGTGAGAAGAAACTGGAGATCGTGCCGGGGGCGGGTCATCTATTTGAAGAGCCGGGCACACTGGATCGTGCCGTCGATCATGCCGCCCAATGGTTCAAGGCGTATCTGCGCCCGGCGGTGGCCGCACGACCGAAGCCCGCGCCGCGACCAAAAGTCGACACCGCCCTGTCCGTCCTGCGGGCCGCCGCTGAGCCCCTGCCCCCGATCAATGATCCTGATTTCGCAAAGGCATTCGACCGTTTCGGAACAAAGCGCGTGGTGCTTCTCGGTGAGGCCTCACATGGCACCTCGGAATTTTACCGGGCGCGGGCCGCGATTACCCAACGACTGATTGAAAATTTCGGCTTTTCAATTGTCGCAGTTGAGGCCGATTGGCCGGACGCTGCGGCCGTTAACCGCCACATTCGACAAGTGAGTCCCGCACCCATGAACCCGCCGCCCTTTGCGCGCTTTCCCACATGGATGTGGCGCAACGTCGAGTTTGATGCTTTCACGCGCGATTTGGAGAAATACAACCGGGCAAGAAAGATCGACGACCGCGTCGCATTCTATGGCCTCGACCTCTACAATATGAATGCATCGATTGCGGCGGTTCTGGCGTATCTTGATCGCGTCGACGAAGCGGCAGCCGCTGTAGCCCGCTCGCGTTATGCCTGTTTGTCAGCATGGTCGCATGACCCCGTTGCCTACGGCCGCGCTGCGCTGACGCGCGGGTTTTCTGAATGTGAAAAGCCGGTCACGCAAATCCTGATTGATCTGTTCAAGAAGCAATTGGACTATACCGCGCAAGACGGCGATGCGTTTTTTGATGCGGCGCAAAACGCACGACTGGTCACCAGTGCAGAGCGGTATTACCGCGCGATGTATTACGGTTCGCAAGTGTCTTGGAACCTGCGCGACAAGCACATGTTCCAGACATTGAACCAAATTCTAGACCATGCTGGGCCGGACAAAAAAGCTGTTGTCTGGGCGCATAATTCTCATATCGGCGATGCGCGTTTCACGGACATGGGACGCAACCGTGGCGAGTTGAACATCGGTCAACTTTGCCGCGAGAAATATGGCGACGCGGCCGCCCTGATTGGATTTGGAACTGCATCAGGCACCGTTGCTGCCGCGTCCGAATGGGACGCCCCAATGGAGACAAAAGACATCCGCCCCCCGCGCCCCGAAAGCTATGAGGCGCTTTTCCATGGCCTCGATCTTGAACGCTTCCTGTGGGACTTCAAAAAGGAACAATCAGCTGATTTCCTGCGGCTCCTGTCCCAGCAAAGATTGCAGCGCTACATCGGCGTCATTTATCGGCCCGAGACTGAACGTGCGAGCCACTACAGCTATGCCACGCTGCCTGACCAATATGATGCTTTCGTCTGGTTTGACCAAACGCAGGCGGTCACAGCGCTGCCCACACTGGCAAACACCAAAGAGGACGAAACCTATCCGTTTGGCTTGTGAACTTGCCCCGAAAACCTGCGGGTCGTTCTTACATCTGCACGTGTCTCAGGTGCCTTCTTTATGTCTTGATGAGGGAAAATATGACGAACAGAAAGCAGCATGGAAGTAAGCAAAGAGACGACTGATCAAACCAACGAGGAGTCGGCGACGGAAGAACCCGACATAGCCATCCCGGATTGGGACGAAGAACGAGAGATGCGCACTTGCCGAGGCCGAGAGCGCGCGCAAACGCGCCACGAAAAAGTGACTTAAGTTCAGCGGCTTACAGGCGCTAATGCACGCACTGGCACCGTGCTCCGCTCACTCTTGATCATACCTGACGAAATCGGCAAATGCGGGATTGCGTTGGGTCACCGCCACCTCGACCGACATTCCGGGTTCCCTGGTCCGCAGTTCATCCAACACGTCCTCGATCAATCGCAGGAACGCGACATTGCGAACTTCCGCATGACCGATCCGTTTTGTTGATATCGTCATGTTCAAGAGGCTGAAGCGGCACCGCGCTGTCAAGAACAGATGTCGCACATGATCAACGTGCCCGTGTGTTTGCAGACACTGCCAAAATGTCTCGGTCTCGGGGCTGCCAAAAGTCAGCAACGTCCGAGAGTCCGGGTCGGCGAGCACTGTCTCAAACAGAATCCGACCCGAGGCTTCATCGCGGATTGTCACGTCAACACCGTCATCGGTGCCCATGTCCGTGATGTCCAGTGCCAGCAATGGCCTTTCATTCATCGGACTGGCAGCGTGCCGGAGCTGACCGGTTCTGTTGAACGCGCAGCGCATATGACCTCTCCTTCGACAAGGCAGGCTTTCCTCGCCCGCCAACTGTCTTAGGGTGGTCCAAATTCCCGCACTGGAATTGATATTTCTCAAAGGCCGTTGAAAATATGTTCTGTGGCGCTGTTAAGTGGGTGCATCCAGCAATTTGCGCAGGGTTTTGGAAAGTGTGTCAATGTCATAGGGTTTGCGCAGAACTGGCCAAGTCGCATCATCGGTCGTGCGGGCAAATCCGGTTGTCAGAATGATCTCCAAGTCCGGGTGAAGCGCGCTTGCCCTGTTGGCCAGTTCAAACCCGTCGATGCCCCCTGGCATCACAATATCTGACAGCATCAGATTGATATCACGCCCTTTTTCCAGATGCGCCAGCGCTGCGCGCCCGTCCGCAGCCTCGACAACCGAGTAGCCCAAGTGTTCAAGACGCTGCTGAGTCAGGTTTCGCACCCTTGGATCGTCCTCGACCAGAAGAACGGTTTCACCCTTCGCCTCTCCTACTGCCCCATTCGCCGCCGATGCGCCATTCTGTACGGCATCATTCCCCGCCGCGACTGCGGGTAGGTAAAGGCGCACCTCGGTGCCTTCGCCCAGTTTGCTGCGCAGGGTAAGAGCGCCGCCACTTTGCCGAGCCCAGCCATACATCATCGGCAGGCCCAGGCCGGTCCCCTTGCCGGGGTCTTTCGTGGTGAAAAACGGCTCGAACGCGCGGTCCATCACTTCGGATGTCATACCCGACCCTGTATCAATGACCGACAGGACGACATAATCCCCTGGGGCCAGATCAGCGTTGTCATCCGCGTGCTGACCCGCGCCCACCTTTGCGTTATGCGCCCGGATCGTCAGGGTTCCCCCCTGCCCCATCGCGTCGCGGGCATTGATTGCCAAATTCAGCACGGCACTTTCGATCTGCCCCGGATCAGCCAGCACCAGATCGACATCACTGTCCACGTCCGCCCTTATGACGATATGCTCGCCCAGTGTACGTTGCAAAATAGGTTTGAGCGCTTCAATAACATGGCTCATATCCAGTCGTTCGGGTGCCAGTCGTCGCCTTTTGGACAGTAGCAGTAATTTGGCAACCAGTGCCGCACCAAGATTTGCAGCCTCAAGGGCTTCGCCCAGAATGGACGCACGGTTGGGATCGTCAGGGCGCATTTCCAACAATTCGATATTGCCGATTATGACGGTCAGCAGGTTGTTGAAATCATGCGCGATGCCGCCTGCCAACTGGCCGATAGCCTCCATTTTCTGGGCCTGTTCCAGCTGTTTTCGGCTTTCCCTTTCTGCGGTCAGATCGCGTATGACGCCCAGAAACTGCCGATCACCGCCGATCACTACCTCTGATACTTTCAGATAGATCGGAACGGACGCTCCGGATTTTTGGCGCGCTTCCAACTCGCGGCCGATGCCGATGATCTTGGCTTTTCCGGTCGAAAGATAGGCTGAAATATATCCGTCGTGCTGGTGTCGGTGCGGTTCGGACATCAGCATGTTCACGTTGCGGCCCAGCACCTCGGATTTGGTATAACCCAGAATCATCGCCGAGGGCGGGCTATAGCTGGTGACGATCCCGTTAGTATTGATCGTGATGATGGCCTCAGGTACGGCATCCATAATGGCATGCAACCGGGCCTCCCGATCACGCAGCGATTGTTGCGCCCTTTTTTGTTCGGTCACATCTTCCAATGCCAATAAGATAAGGTCCGCGGCAGCATCTGGATTGGCCATCTTTTGGGCGTTTAGAACCAAATCCCTTTTGCCTTTTCCAGCAACCTTGATCGTCAGGCTGAAGGCCTCGACCGATGGTCCCTCAGGCACGACACGCCCAAGATGGCGGCGCAACTCGGCCGTATCCCATTGGCCGTCTGCCAGCGCAAAAAGGCTTTTTCCGACGACGTCTGCATCTGTCGTATCGAACAGCCGATGAAAGGACCGGTTGGCCTGGATAAGATTCAGGTCTTCGTCAAGCGCCAGCAAGGGCGCGCGAGCCGTATTTACAATATTCTCTGCAAACCGCTGCGCCGTCAGTGTCTTGTGCTGGAACGCCTTGAGTTCAGAAACGTCCGAATAGGTAATCACCACACCGTCAATCTTTTCGTCCTGCGTGCGGTAGGGCAAAATCTGACGGTTATACCATTTGCCATCCTCCGCCTGCACTTCGGCCTTAACGGGAACCAGGGTTTCCTGCACTTTCGCAATGTCATCGAACAGGCTTGGGTCGTCGAGCTTGCTGGTGAAATCGCTGATCGGGCGGCCGACATCCTTGCTGATCAAATTGAAAAGACCACGGGTTGTCGGTGTAAAGCGCATGATTTCCCGGTCGCGATTCAGGAAAATCGTGGCAATTCCCGAGCTGGCCAGAAAGTTGTTCAGGTCGTCCGACAGTTGCCGCTCGGCGTCAATCTTCTGCTGCAACTGAGTGTTCAGCGTGATCAGTTCCTCGTTCAGTGACTGCAACTCTTCTTTTGAAGTTTCAAGTTCTTCATTCGTCGACTGGAACTCTTCGTTCATCGACATGGCTTCTTCGTTGCTGGCCTTCAACTCCTCAGTCGAGCGCTCATAGTCGCGAATGGTATTGCGCAGATCGGCGCGGGTTTTTTCCAGCTCGCGCTCCAGCAGATGGGTCGCTGCGCCCTCTTGCGGTGGGCTGGTCGTAACCGATGCTGGTTCCGCACGATCCTGGAAGGTCACAAGGAACGGTCGTGCACCATCCAGAACGATCGGATGTGCGTGTATGTCAACGGTCACGCTGGATCCGTCCCGCATCATTCTTGCGGTGTTGCTTGCCGTGTTGTCCGTTTCGCGCGCGGCGCGCAGAACGCTGGCCAACGGCGTGCGTAAACCGTCGCGCGCCATGGCCAGCAGATCGCGGCTGGCCTCGCCGGTTGCCACCTTGACATAGAGATCTGTCCGACCTTCCAGATACAGGGTTTCTGCATTGGCATTCACTAGTACGGCGGCGGGTGCATAATTCTCGACCAACACACGCTGGCTAAGGTCGGCCAGTCGTAATCCACCGGGCAAGGGTGGCATGGCATGCGGCGAGGCACCCGTTCGCAACTGATAACCGGGGCCGACCGGCAACGGCAAGTGGCGCGCGCGTGACGCACCACAGCGTTTGAAGATGTGATGTTTCTTGGACAGCGGCTGAAAAAGCGCCTCACTCTCGCTGACGGTCTCTGACATCCCCAGAAACAAAACGCCCCCATCGCTCAGGGCGAAATGAAAGACCTCCATCACGCGGTCCTGCGCTTCTGCCGTCAGATAAATCAGCAGATTGCGGCAGGAAATCATGTCCAGCTTCGAAAACGGCGCATCGGCCAGGACGTTATGATGTGCAAAAACAACCGCTTCGCGCAATTCCCGCGACACGCGATAGCTGTGGTCTTCCTTGACAAAAAAGCGGTCCAGCCGCCGCTGCGAGACATCGGTCTCGATCGAATCCGGATAGAGACCGACGCGGGCCGTTGCCAAAGTGTGTTCGTCCACATCGGACGCGAAAATTTGGATTCTGATATCCTTTTTCAGGCTTGATACCCGTTCGATCAGCAACATCGCCAGCGAATAGGCCTCTTCGCCAGTGGCGCAGCCCGGCACCCATACGCGAACCGCCTCGCCTGCCGGACGCGTGGCCACCAGTTCAGGCAGCACGGTGTCTTCCAACCAGGTATAGGCGTCCGCGTCGCGAAAAAAAGACGTGACGCTGATCAACAGATCGCGGCACAGGGCCTCTGCTTCTTCCGGTGAATCCATCAGCAACGCATGATAATCCACTGAATTCTGCATGTGTCGCAGCACCATGCGCCGTTCGATCCGGCGCAGCAGCGTGCCTTCCTTGTACAGGTCGAAATTGATCGGCGAATGGGCTTTGAGCGTGGCCACGATCCCTGCCAGCGACTGGCGCGCATTTTCGCCGAATGGAGCTTTGGAGGCAGTCGATGCCACAAACGCATGTTGAGCAAAGTCGGCAATGATCCCCGGCATCTGAGCAATCGGCACGACATGATCGGCGGCACCGGTTGCAATCGCGCTGCGCGGCATCCCGTCCTGCTGCGCCTCTGCCGGGTCCTGAACCAGCACGATACCGCCCTGCGCCTTGAGCTCGGCAATCGCGGCTGATCCGTCAGTTCCGGTGCCGCTTAGGATCACCGCAACTGCATTGCTTCCCCGATCGCGAGCCAGCGACAACAGGAATCTGTTGATCGGCAACCTTGTCCCGCGCTTGTCCTTTGGCTCTGATAGGCGCAGAACGCCTCTTTCGATCTCCATGTAACTGTTCGGGGGGATGACATAGACATGGTTCGGGGCCACCGGCATATCATTTTCAGCCATTTCGACGGGCATCTTGGTGTGTTGCGCCAACAGTTCCGCCATCAGGCTTTTGTGCTGGGGATCCACGTGATGCACCAGAACATAGGCCATACCGCTGTCGGGCAGCAGAGCTTTCAGGAATGCCGTGAACGCCTCAAGCCCGCCAGCCGACGCGCCCAACGCGACAACCGAGAACGGTTTTTCCTGCGCCTTGGCGCGGGTGGTTTTGCCGCTCTTTGGCTTGGTTGTTGGTTTTTCTTTGGTCACTCTAATTCCTGACGATCTTCCAGATCTTTTTCGGCCAACAACCCCGTTCTGGCCACACACGTGTTCAGGCAGCGTTCACAACAGCCTCGATATCAGGGATCGGCAAGTTCGTCAGGTCCTTTGGAATTTCGCCGACCAGCCGTTCCTTCAGCGGCGCACCATATGCGGGCCGCATCTCGCCAAGTGTTTCGGGATCGGCGATGATCACGATTTCGTTGAATCGTTTCTGTTCGGCCCGTTTATTCAGCTCGGTAACGAGCTGTTTTGCGAACGCCGTTTCCAAAGCCTCGTGCTGATTGTTCTGCTTGAACCCGGAGACCCCCGGACGAAAACGCTCATGTTGCCGCCCTGCGCGGTCTCTGGCGAGATCCTGTGTCTGCGGCACGTCAATCTGGTCATGTTTCAGCACACGCAAATCCAGACGTGTGGGAAAGCCCACGTTGTTGAGGAGAAGGTATTTGGTGCCATCAGCCACAACAACCCAAGTGTCAGTTTTCAGTTTCATCATGAAATTCCTTTGCAGCAACGGATATCTTCTTTCGTACAATCCACAGACGCTTTGCGCATGGACTTGAATCAATTTGTGCAAAAAAAATGAGCACCGGCTGAGGATATTTCAACAACTGCTGCTGTGTCTGGCGATATCCAGATGTAGCGCCAACCGATTGATCTTCGTCAAAACGCGCGGGCGAACCGGCACTACATTTGGTCCAAATGATAAATATTCGGGGTGCCGCCATGTTTCGTTCGATCCTGACAACAGTGTTTGCTCTTGGGCTCTTGGGTGCCCCGCCAATTACCGCCCAGACGGTCGAGCGGGTTCACGGCGGGGACACTTTCGTTGCCGAGCCGACAGTCAGTCAGACTTTTGCGGCCGAGCGGAATGTATTTGCCGTCGGCAACGTGATCACCGCAAAGGGATCCGCGAATGGTGATGTGTACCTTCTTGGTTTTGACGTCGATCAGGGGACCACAGTGGGCGGCGATCTATTGGCGACCGGCATGACTGTCGCGCTGGGGGCGCCAATTGCGGGCGATGTTACTGCCACCGGCTTCAGTGTGCGCAATAGCGGCAATGCCCCCATCGGCGGCAACGCCTTTCTGATCGGCAACACGGTCACGATTGACGGCCCTGTTTCGGGTGCGTTGACGGGCTTTGGGCAGAACGTGGTTTTGAACGCCCAGATTGATGGTGATGCATGGCTGGTGGGCGAGGACATCAGCTTTGGTCCCGATGCGGTCATCGCGGGTCAGTTGGTTTATTCAGCGGAAGACCAGATATCAGTGCCGGAACGGGTCATTTCCCCGGACCGTGTCCGCTTTGAGAAGTTGCAGCCTCCACAGGTCGCCTCGCGGATACGCGAGGAGTGGAGAGACTATCCGGTCTTTCCAGCATTCATGTCGATGTTTGCACTTTTTCTGGTGTCCCTTGCCTTTTTCGTCGCCCTCGCTGCTATCTTTCAGACCTTCCTACCGAAACAGTTGAATCGCATGCAGGCCGCCATTCAGGCCCGGCCGGGGCAGATATTTCTGTTAGGCGTCATCGGCCTGTCGATGCTGTTTGGCATGGTGCCGATCATCGCGCTGACGGTGTTTGGACTTCCACTTGTGCCGATTGTCTTGCTGGCAATCGTAGCTGTCTGGACATTGGGATACGCTTTGGGTGCATATGCTATTGCACAACGGTTTTTGCTGGCGTTCGGCGGTAAGGTGGAACCGACGAATCTGATCCGGCTCGTTGCATTTGCAGGGGTGCTGATCGTCGTCGCCGTCCTTAACTTCATTCCGTTTCTGGGCTGGATCGCAAATTACGCGCTGGTCCTGCTGGGCATCGGGGCGATGACGGGGGCCGTCTTCAACCGGATCCTCGGCAATCCCGGCCTTGCGCTGGATGTCGATATGAACCCAATCGACACCTAGATTTCTTGAAACATTGCAAACAGGAGAAATTCACATGTCCGCCACAGGATTAGAAGTTCTTGATCGCACTTGGCAGAAAACCCACGAGTGGGTAAATGAACTCCGCGACCGACTGGATTGGAGCAGTGACCGGGACACACTGCGCCTGTTACGCGTTACACTGCATCAGATCCGTGACCGGGTTCATGTCAACGAAACCGCGCAACTTTCAGCACAGCTGCCCATTATGATCCGGGGGATGTTCTTTGAGGGGTGGCAGCCACATCTGGTGCCTGTGCCTGGTCGCCGTGCTGCTGATTTTGTCACCGCCGTAGAACGCCATGTTGGCGATGTCGTGGAGTATCGGGGCCAGCAGGATATCGTTAAGGTTTTCAAACTGCTGAACGCCCGGATTTCACCGGGCCAAATCAACGACATTCGCGGCAATCTGCCAGAAGACATCCGCTCCCTGTGGCCAGAGCCATAGGGAGCGGCCGACAGGCTTAGGCCCGTTGTCCGGCAAGCGCGTCAGGAAGCTGCGGGCGCAGCAAGATGATTTGATGAATATTTTTGATTTCAATCAGCTTTGCGCGGCGCAACTCGGTCAGGCTGCGGCTGACGGTTTCCCGGGTCAGCCCCAAATAGTCGGCAATGTCCTCGCGTGGCATCGGCAGCTCGAACACTACATGTCGACCCAGTGGAACCCCTATACGGTCACCGAGAAATGAAAGAAACGCAGCGATCCGGTCGCGGGCGCTTTTGCAGCTCAGCATCATGCAATGTTCTTGCATGGCCTCAACTTGCCGAAGAGCCCCTTTGAACAGTACCTGCTGCATTTCTGGCTCTGCGTCATTGCTTTGCAGCAGTCTGGGGCGATGGCTGATCACCTTGGCAGCGATAAGCGCATCACAATCCGAGATATGGTGCTGATCCGGCCCGTACCCCAGTATGTCGCCGGGAAAGCCGAAGCCGACGACATAGCGACTCCCGCCGCGCGTCACACGGCTAAGCCGAAACACCCCGCTCTCTACCTCGAAAAGACCAGAACAGGCATCCCCTTCGCGAAATAGGTTTGCACCTGTCTGCAAACAGTAGGGCAACCGGCCCCGTGGCTGTCTGAGAGGAACGGTCGCGACCGGATGTGCCTTGAGCTTGGCAGGGCTCGTCATATACATATCGATCTCCTTTCAATTTCAAGAAGATCATGGGCAATCTGGGTCGCCACAGTTTCGCAGGCATGTATCAAATTGTATCTGCGGGGATGGATTGGGAAGATCGGCGACTAACCGCGCAGGCAGACATTGTATTTTGTCAACAAATGACTGCTAAATATATCTATAGTAACGAAAATCGGTTTTTGGATTAGCGGGATACCATGGCAGATGAAAAAATTCTGGTCGTCGACGACGATCCCAAGATACGCAGTCTGCTGTCGCGCTGCCTGACGGGCGAAGGGTTCACGGTTCTGGAGGCTGAAAATGGGCCTCAGGCACTGGATCTGGCGAAATGTGCCCGGCCCGACCTCATTACGCTTGATATTAATCTTGGCCACGGCGACGGGTTCGAAGTTGCCCGCGAGGTGCGGACTTTTTCGGATGTTCCGATCATCATGATCACCGGCAAGGATGATGTGATCGACCGGGTCGTTGGCCTTGAATTGGGCGCAGATGACTACATCACCAAGCCGTTCCATCTGCGCGAACTGATTGCGCGGGTGAAATCTGTGCTGCGCAGAGGTAGGATCCGGCGAGCCGATCTTTTGGTACAGCAAGCGGAGGAACCCGGCACAGACCAACACATCATCCCAGACAGCGATGTCTTTCGTTTTGACGACCTGACCGCCATTCCCGACCAGTTCAAACTGCTCGACCGTGATGACAAGCCTTGCGAACTGACCAGCGGAGATTTCAAACTTCTCAACGTGTTCCTTCTGCGCCCCAAGCGTATCCTTTCGCGCGAACAGTTGATGGACCTGATCGGCGGACCAGACTGGACCCCGCTGGATCGGACAATCGACAATCAGGTCGCGCGGCTTCGCAAAAAGATCGAGCGGGATCCAGCACATCCGAAACTGATCACGACAGTGCGCGGGGTGGGTTATTCGTTTACCAGCGAGGTTGTGCGCTCAAAACAGACTGGGTCACAGCCCGAAAAGGTCTAGACTATCGGCGCGGCAGTCAAACACAGCCCGA
This sequence comes from Aliiroseovarius sp. S1339, assembly GCF_023195695.1. GTDB lineage: Bacteria > Pseudomonadota > Alphaproteobacteria > Rhodobacterales > Rhodobacteraceae > Aliiroseovarius. The sequence continues at coordinate 247,665 of NZ_JALPQG010000001.1, forward strand.
TCCATCCTTTGGCAAGATGGCACTGCTGGGCTGGTTGATAAGGGCTGACTGTCACGATCAGGCCCATCATAGTTTTGGCACCCCGGTTTTCGTCAGCGCTCTCTAGTTCTTTTTTGCGAAAAATGGCGATGTCGCCCCCTGCGCGCCCGACACTGCACCAACCTGCATTGAGAGAGCCAGAAAACCGATCATGTCCGAAATGGAAATCACACCCAGCAGTTGCGTGCCGTCCGCGACAAGGTACTTGCGCCGTTTTGAATGGTTCATAAGTTTGAACAGGTCCTCGGCTGGCATGTCAGGGCCGACCGTGTTGCCCTCATCGCTTGCGATGAACACGTCACCGATGCGGGTTATGGGCCAGTTATCCCGATCTATCCGGACAACAACATCCAGATCGACATAACCCAACAGACGCCCATTCTCGACCACGGGACAAAAGTTCAAGCGCTTTGCGAGCACATTTTCATTGACGAAATCCGACAAGGATCGTTCCGGCGTTGTTGTCACGACGGTTGTGCTCATCAGATATCCGACGGTCTGGCCTGCCATCGCGCTTGTCATCAATTGTTGCTGATAGGCATTTTTTGCTGCACCCAATAGGAACAGACCGATCACGACCTGCCACAGGCCGCCGATCTGGGCGCCTTTAAAAAAGGAAAAAAAGCCCAGCCACACCAGCAACCAGGCAAAGACAGTGCCGGACAAAGATGCGACGCGCGTTGCTTCAAGCAGATTGCCGTGGCGTTTCCAAAGCAAGGCCCGCAAGACCCGCCCCCCATCCAGCGGAAAAGCTGGGACCAGATTGAACAGCGCCAGAACCAAGTTGATCAGCGCGAGATAGGTGAGTATCGCCGCCAGCGCGGCGGGCAAATCCAGCACCATTGCAGTTACTCCGGCGAACCAGAACACCGCTGCCAGCGCGATGCTCATAGCCGGCCCTGCCAGCGCGGTCCAAAGTTCGGCACCCGCAGTATCAGGTTCCGCAGCCAGTTCTGCGACGCCGCCAAACAAGAACAAGGTAATCCCCTTGATCTTCATGCCGAATTTTCGCGCCACCAGTGCATGCGCCAGTTCGTGCAGGATCAATGATCCGAAAAACAGCATCATCGCCGCAAGGGCCATGGATATGTAGTCGGCGCGGGTCGCATCGGGGATGGCGACAGGGAAATACCCGGTCGCAAGGCTCCAGGTAATCAGGGCTGCAATCAAAAACCAACTAGGGTCGATTTTTATCTCGAACCCAAGCAACGACATGAGTTTGAACGATCTTGCAAACACTGCACACCTCTTGGACTATGACATCCAGCTTACATCTGTGGGGAAGCAGAGAATTGATAAATCTCAATAATCAGCTTCAACAGTGGACGGGCAGCAAAATCGGGAGGGGAAAGGCCTGCATGCCGAGTGGTATGGACGGGCCTTCGGTCGAGAGGCACCCGGCAAACGAAAATCGTTTGCATTCAGCGCCTCATACAAAATGATACAAAACAACGCAGTTGGATCATAAGTCAGATTACACCACCTGTCCAAAGTGGCCTCCGAACAATATGGGAGCCAAAAATGTATGTCACCATCCCGACTTTCTACGCCGACAAATCGCTCGTCAGCCACTTCACAAATAACACCAAACGTTTGCCCGAAGCCCGCTTGAAAACCGGGTCATACCTCTATTTCGAGGGGGACGAGGTGGAGTGGGTGTATCTGGTGACCTCGGGCGTTCTGCGCCTCACCCGTCTGCTCGACGACGGTCGCCGTCAGGTCATCGCGTTCGGATATCCCGGAGACATCGTCGGATTTCCTGCCAATGGTCGACATAACGCCGATTGTGACGTTCTTGTCGATGCCACCCTGCAACCTTATCGCTTGGCGTGCCTCGAAGGCTGCTGCTCTGACCTGAAAACCCATCAGCAGCTTCTTCAGGCGGCGCTTCGCGAGATCAGCGCGATGCAAGACCATTTCATGATGCTCGGTCGCAAGTCTGCGATCGAAAAGGTTGCCTCGTTCCTCTGTGTCCTGACAGACCGGGTCGGCGAACAAGTCGGCAGATTTGTTCAGGTCGAGGTGCCGATGATGCGTTCCGACATTGCTGATTTTCTGGGCCTGACGAAAGAAACTGTCAGTCGATCACTCACGCAGATGCGCGAGGACGGAATAATCGTCATCGACAACATACACACGATCATAATACTGCGCCCCACTGCCTTGCTCGACTTGTCGCTGACAGGTGCCGACTGAAATGTGATGCCCACCAAAGCCATTCAGACAAGGCACATTGGCCGCAAAGTTCACGTGGGCATTTTCGTGCCATCAACCCTGATCCACAATTGATCTGCGTCAGTTCCCGCCCGCCGTGACCATCTAACCTTGCCCTTGACTAAAAGACAGCGAGGCAAACCTAATGGACAGTCCCCCCATTACGAAGGCTGCGCGAACTCGCGCTGCGGCGAACATGCCAGACTACGCCCAAACAAGGGCCGAGTTTTCTTGGGAAGCCGCCGAAAAGGCCATCGACGGCCTAGGCGGCAACAGGCTCAACATGGCGCACGAGGCAATTGACCGGCACGTCGCCGCAGGCCATGGCGACCAGATCGCTATGCGCTGGATCGGCAAGGCAGGCGATGTGCAGGACTTTTCGTATCGTGATCTTCAGCTTCAAACTAACCGATTTGCCAATGCACTGCGCGCCCACGGCCTCAACCGGGGCGACAAAGTCTATTCGCTTCTTGGCCGCGTCCCCGAACTTTACGTCGCCGCCCTCGGAACCCTGAAAGCGGGCTGCGTTTTTTGCCCGCTCTTCTCAGCCTTCGGGCCGGAACCGATCCAATCCCGCATGGAAATCGGCGGTGCGAACGCGATTGTCACTTCAACCCGCCTCTATCGCCGCAAGCTTAAAAAATTAAGGGCCGACCTGCCCGAGTTGCGCCGGGTGTTTCTTACCGACGGGCAAGAACCGGACACCGTTAAGCTGGCCGAAGCCACAGAAAATGCATCCGACGCCTTCACGACCGAGCCGATGGGCCCCGAAGACCCGGCACTGCTTCACTTCACCTCGGGCACCACTGGCAAGCCCAAGGGCGTGGTCCATGTCCACCAGGCCGTCGTCGCGCATCACACCACCGGTCGCTTGGCGCTCGATCTCTGCCCTGACGATGTCTACTGGTGCACAGCCGATCCAGGATGGGTCACCGGAACCTCTTATGGCATCATAGCTCCGCTGACCAATCGCACGACGATGATCATCGACGAGGCCGAGTTCGACGTTGAAAGCTGGTACAACACCTTAGAGCGCGAGGCGGTCAACGTTTGGTACACCGCGCCAACAGCGATCCGCATGCTGATGAAGGCGGGCGCCGCGCCCGCCAAGGCCCATGACTTCCCGGCGCTCAGGTTCATGGCCAGCGTCGGCGAACCCTTGAACCCCGAAGCGGTCATCTGGTCCAACGACACATTCGGTATGCCATTCCACGATAACTGGTGGCAGACCGAAACCGGCGGCATCATGATCGCCAATTATGCTTCAATGGACATCAAACCGGGTTCAATGGGCAAGCCCCTGCCCGGCATCGACGCTGGCATCGTCAAGATCGACGACACAGGCCTTCGCGAATTGACCGAGCCCATGACCATCGGTGAACTGGCACTTCGGCCCGGTTGGCCCTCGATGATGCGCGCGTATCTTCACGAAGAGGCACGCTATGCCAAATGTTTTCGCGATGACTGGTACCTGAGCGGCGATTTGGCAATGCGTGATGCCGACGGTTATTTCTGGTTCGTCGGGCGCAGCGACGATCTGATCAAAAGTGCGGGGCACCTTATCGGCCCCTTCGAAGTGGAAAGCGCCCTGATCGAGCATCCGGCGGTTGCCGAAGCTGGGGTCATTGGCGTGCCGGACGACACCGCCGGTGAAATTGTCAAAGCCTTCATCGCCCTGAAACCGGGCTATGAGGCCTCGGAGGGTCTTAGACTCGAGCTAACCGGCCATGCGCGTAAGCGCCTTGGTCCTGCCGTCGCGCCTAAGGCCATCGAGTTTCGGGGCAACCTGCCGAAAACACGCAGTGGCAAGATCATGCGTCGCCTTCTGAAGGCACGTGAACTGGGCCTGCCCGAAGGCGATATCTCAACTTTGGAAAGTGACGAGACATGACGGACGCAAACCTCAAGCCCCGCCTGGACCACGCCCATGTGCGTGATCTGCTCAAAGCCATGATCCGCATACGCCGGTTTGAAGACCGCTGCGCCGAGTACTACACCCGCGAAAAAATACGAGGGTTTCTTCACCTTTACGACGGGCAAGAAGCTATAGCCGCGGGCGTCATCCCCGTCCTTGGCACCGATGACAGGATTGTCGCCACCTACCGCGAACATGGTCATGCGCTTGCCCGCGGCGTGCCCATGGGCGCGATCCTGGCCGAGATGTTCGGCAAAACCGAAGGCTGCTCGGGCGGACGTGGCGGCTCGATGCACCTGTTCAGCCGCGACCACAATTTTTACGGCGGCAACGCCATCGTGGGTGGCGGCCTGCCGATGGCCGTTGGCCTTGCCTTGGCCGATCGAATGCAGGCGACAGGAGCCACCACTGCCTGTTTCTTCGGCGAAGGTGCCATTGCTGAGGGTGAGTTTCACGAAAGCATGAACCTAGCGGCCCTCTGGCAGCTGCCGGTTCTATTTATCTGCGAAAATAATGCCTATGCCATGGGATCGGCGCTTGCGCTGACCGAAGCGGAAACCGACATCACCAAGCGGGCGGGTAGCTATGGGATTACTGCGGAAACCGTCGATGGCATGGATGTTGTCGCGGTCGAAGCCGCCACCCGGCGGGCGATGCACGCCATCTCGGAAACAGGGAAGCCCTATTTTCTTGAATGCAAGACCTACCGATTTCGCGCGCATTCCATGTTTGACCCACAGCTCTACCGCTCAAAGGAAGAGGTTGCCGAATGGCGTGCCAAGGGGCCAATTCTGCGGTTCCAGTCCTGGCTTGAAGGCAACGGTTTGCTCCACGAAGACGATGTTGCCGCGATCGAAGCGGAAATCGATACCGAGATAGCCGAGGCCGTTGCCTTCGCCGAAGCAGGTACAGACGAGCCGGTCACCGATCTGGCCCGTTTCGTCATGTCACCAGACCGCCCCGCACCGCCGCCACCGCCCGCGACGGCCCACGAGATGCGCACCACGACCTACCGCGAGGCCATGAAAGAGGCGATCACCGATGCGATGACCCGCGACGACCGGGTGTTTCTGATGGGTGAGGATGTGGGCCACTACGGTGGCTGCTATGCCGTCAGCAAGGGGCTGTTGAACAAGTTTGGCCCGGACCGCATCCGCGACACGCCGCTGTCCGAAGCGGGTTTCACCGGCGCTGGGATCGGTGCTGCGATGGCCGGTATGCGCCCAATTGTGGAGGTGATGACCGTCAACTTCTCGTTGCTTGCGCTTGACCAGATCCTAAACACCGCGGCCACGCTGCGTCATATGTCGAACAACCAGTTCGGCGTGCCTGTCGTGATCCGCATGGCCACCGGCGCGGGCAAGCAACTGGCCGCACAGCATTCGCACAGTCTGGAAGGTTGGTACGCACATATCCCCGGTCTGCGGATCTTGGCGCCCGCGACGCTGGAAGATGCACGCGGCATGCTCTGGACAGCGCTTGAAGACCCTGATCCAGTGCTGATTTTCGAAAACGTCATGCTCTATAATCAAGAGGGAACGCTTGCCGAGAATGCCGGCCCCGTCGACATCGACCGGGCCGCAATCCGTCATGTTGGTGATGATCTCACCCTTATCACTTACGGCGGATCGCTTGAAAAAACGCTTGCCGCTGCGCAGCGGCTCAGTGACGAAAATGGGATCAGTTCCGACGTCATCGACCTGCGCACACTCCGACCCCTCGACTTCGATACAATTTTGGCATCCGTCCAGAAAACCCGCCGCGTGTTGATCGTCGACGAAGGCTGGAGGAGCGGCAGTCTTGCCGCCGAAATCGGCATGCGCCTTGCGGAAGACGCCTTTTTCGAGCTGGACGCCCCCCTTTCACGCGTTTGCTCAGAAGAGGTGCCAATCCCTTACCCCCATCACCTTGAACAGGCCGCCATTCCGCAGGTCGACAAGATTCTGGCCGCCGTTGCACGCTTGATGAAGGACAAGACATGAGCCAGTTTCTGATGCCCTCGCTGGGTGCCGACATGACCTCGGGCAAGCTTGTGGAACAGACGATCGCAGCGGGCGAAGCCTTCCAACGGGGCGATGTGATCGCGGCGGTTGAAACCCAAAAGGGTGTGATCGAGGTTGAGGTGTTCGAGGATGGCGTCCTTGATCGGTGGCTTGTCGATCTGGGCACCGAGGTGCCGGTCGGCATGCCACTTGCTGTGATCGCGCACGAAGGCGACCCGCAGCCGGATCATCCCGAAATTCCATCCGAACCGAAACCACCCATGCCGCCCGACATTCCGGTAGTCCGGGCAGAACCCGATCCAACACAAGAACCCACGCCGCCAGAAACCGTGCCATTGCCGCCGGAACCCCAGCCCCAGTTGGGTGAACTGTCACCGACAACTGCATCAGAAACGTCAGCCACGCCTTACGTCGGCGCAACGCGCCCCAGAATTACCCCGGCGGCACGGCGACTTGCGGCCGAGTTAGGTATTGATCCTGCAGGCCTTACACTCGCAACGGATCAGATCCTGAATCGTCAGCAAATCGAGCAGCTGGCCGTGACCTTGGCAGAAACCCGCGACAGCCCCGCTCCGAAGTCGGATGCCGCTGGCGAGATGCGCAAAGCGATCGCCGCCGCCATGACCCGGTCCAAACGGGAAATACCGCATTATTACCTTGCCCATCAGGTCGATCTGACGACCGCCGATGCCTATCTGACCAAACTGAATGCCGAGCGCGCTCCCACCACACGGCTGCTTATGGGCGCGCTCTTTGCCCGAGCCATTGCCCTCGCTCTGACGAAATTCCCCGAGTTCAACGGTCACTACAAAACCGACGGTTTTTGCCCCGCCGAAGCCGTCCACCTTGGCATCGCCATCCATATCCGTACTGGCGGATTGGTGGCGCCTGCGCTCTTTGATGCCGAAACCCGAACGGCTGACGACCTGATGCAGGGTCTCAGCGACCTTGTCTCGCGTGTGCGCGCTGGCCGATTCAAAGCCCGAGAATTGTCAGACGCCACGATCACCATGACCAGCCTTGGCGCGCGCGGCGTTGATCTGGTGACCGGCGTGATTTATCCGCCGCAAGTCGCCATCGTCGGCGTCGGAACACCGCGCCTACGGCCCATGGTCCACGATGAACACGTGGTGCCCCGCCTCTCCGCCACGCTGTCGCTCGCCGCCGACCATCGGGTCAGCGACGGCCATCGCGGAGCGCTTTTTCTCAGGGCCATCGACACCAAGCTACAGGAGCCACAAAACCTATGACCCAAGCAGAGATCGAAACCGCTCTTACGAACGAGCTTTATAAGATCGCCCCGGATGTCTCTTTGGATGACATCGACCGCGCCGGTGACCTCCGCGAAGAATTTGATATTGATTCCATGGATTTCCTTAACCTCGTTGCGGCTCTCGGCAAGCGCTTCAACCTCCCGATGCCGGAAGCGGACTATCCGCAAATGTCGTGTTTCGACGATCTGGTGCGCTATCTGGTCGACAAATCGCCGTAAGCCCATCATTCCAGCTTACCTAACAGCGCGGTCATATGTGCGATGGCTTGCGGATAGAGGTTTTCGATCTCTTCAGCTTCATAGACATGCCCGCTGCCATCAATCCCACATGTCGCGTCATCAAGCCTTAAAAGGAAAAGGATTGGGCGCTTCTCGCCGTCTGCAACCAATGCGCGTGAGGTGGACCGGACAGATATCCGGGTTTCGACGATGGCGGCGACCGCATTGCGACCGATCCGAACCGGGGGGTCTATGGCCCAGTTCATCGGTCTGGCCAAAACGCCGACCAGCCAAAGCGGATGAACGGCGGGACAAGCATGAATGGGACAAACGACAAATCCAGCGCCACTCTGCCTTTCAAGATGGCCCGATCAAACGCTGGATCCACATTGATATGGACCCGCGGCGCGGCAGATGTGCCATAAATCAGCGGGGTCATTTGACCAAAAGCCTGACCTGTCTCGGCGGGATCGTCCAAACCGAACCGCAGATCAAGCGTAGCTGCGTCGACCCGCACACGGTCCCAAATATCCATCACAAGCCTGATCGCAGCGCTGACAATCTGCAGCGGCGACGCCTTCCAAAACCTCCGACGAGGCGACTTTTTGGTCTTCGCCTTGGGCGCGGCCTCTGACCTCTTTCGCTTGCGGTCCGATAGGGAGATCTTTGGGCCAAACCGCCCAAAAGGCCGCAGCGCCAAGGAAAACCGAAGCGCTTCCTCTTAGGACAATTGCAACTCAATCCTCAGCGGCAGCGCGAGGATCAACACGAGCAATACCAGCACCGCGACCAGCATCCACATAACCACTGTGACTACGGTGAGCATCGTCCTACGTCAGCCCTGCGCGTTTTTTGGCTTCACATTGTCCGCGGTTTTTTCGATGGCCTTCCCAGCAGTCTGACCCAGCACCTCGGCAAAAGTGGTCATTGCGCCTTGTACCGACTCCACTCGGGCACCGTCCTTGTCGATAATAATCGCACCAAGCGGTTTAATCCCACCGCCGCCGCCCGTGCCGGCACCGTCCCCGGACTTGGCGTTGCCGCCACCGCCGGCTCCAAACCCGAAGCCGTAGCTGACAATGGGGATCACCATCGCACCGTCCTTTTCAATAGGATCGCCAAGCACATTCTTAGCGTTCAACAGACGGTCCAACTCGTCGACGGTGCCTTTTAACAGGCGCTCAACGTTTTCCATGGGTCTTCCTTTCCTAGAACTATCAAAATCAATGCATGCAGCCTTACACCTTTCATCCTGTTCCAGTTGACATCGCTCAATTCGTTGCATCCGGCTGATCTGTATCAAGCCGTGCCGAAATCAATGGGGCATGCTGGAGGCGACTCAAATCCAGGAAAGGCGCAGCATGGCCCGTACCACTCAACACGTCGTCAACTTCACCAATGTAAATCGCGGTGATGTCGGCCTTGTCGGCGGCAAGAACGCATCGCTTGGCGAAATGATCGGAGCACTTCAACCCAAAGGTATTCTTGTCCCACCGGGCTTCGCCACAACCTCCGATGCCTTTCGGAGCTATCTGGCCAGCAACGATCTGAACGGCGCGATCGGGCAGCAGCTCGACGCTTTGGCGGGCGGCAAGATAACACTTCAGACGGCTGGCAAACGGATCCGAGCGCTTATCCTTGGCGGCGACTGGCCCGACGAAATAGCCGAGGCCATCGCCACCCACTATCGTGCGCTCAGTGAAGCCGCGAACGAGGCCAACGTGCCCGTCGCTGTCCGCTCAAGCGCCACTGCCGAAGACCTGCCAGACGCCAGTTTCGCGGGCCAGCAGGAAACCTTCCTGAACGTCTCTGGCGAAGCAGCCCTTCTTGATGCGTGCAAGCGATGCTACGCTTCACTTTTCACAGATCGAGCCATTTCCTATAGGCAAGTCAAAGGCTTCGCGCATGAACACGTGGCGCTTTCGGTCGGCGTTCAGCAAATGGTACGTGCTGAGGACGGCGGTTCGGGCGTGATGTTCTCGATCGATACGGAGTCGGGATTTCCCGACGCGGTGTTGATCAACGCTGCTTGGGGGCTTGGTGAAAATGTCGTGCAAGGGGCGGTGGACCCCGACGAATATCAGGTCTTCAAACTCTTTCTCGACAAGCCGGACCTGACACCAATCCTTGAAAAACGGCTGGGGGCCAAAGCGATCAAGATGATCCATGGCCGAGACGGCGCGCCGCGCAACGTCCCCACGTCCAAGGCCGAGCGTCAGAGCTTCGTTCTTAGCGATCCCGAGATCCTGTCATTGGCCCGACAGGCAAAGATCATCGAAGACCACTATGGCCAGCCGATGGACATGGAATGGGCGCGCGATTCAGTGACTGGTACGCTTTATATCGTACAGGCCCGGCCCGAGACGGTTCAGTCCCGCGCCGATATGGGGACGCTCAAAAGTTACGAGGTTATCGACCCCGGAGAAGTGCTGCTAACCGGGCTCAGTGTAGGAAGTGCGGCGGTCGCCGGGCGGGTGTCGATCATAGAAAGCGCCGACGACATCGGCCGTTTCGTTGACGGCTCGGTGCTGGTGACTGGCACGACCGATCCGGACTGGGTGCCGATCATGAAACGGGCCGCCGCCATCGTTACCGACCACGGAGGACGCACATCGCACGCCGCCATTGTCAGCCGCGAACTGGGTCTGCCCGCTATCGTCGGTTGCGGCAACGCCACCCATCTGCTGCATGACGAACAAGACGTCACCGTGTCCTGTGCGGGCGGAGAAGAGGGCGTCGTGACCGCCGGTCTCTCTGACATCAAGATCACCGAAGAGGCTCTGGAAGCTCTGCCCGAGACCAAAACCAAAGTTATGCTGAACCTCGCCAATCCCAGTGCCGCGCTACGCTGGTGGCGTCTGCCGGTCGATGGCGTCGGGCTGGCGCGGATGGAGTTCGTCGTCAACAGCGCGGTCCGCATCCACCCTATGGCGCTGGCCCATTTCGAACGTGTCACCGATGAAACCGCCCGAGCCGAAATCGCACACCTGACCGCTGGCTACGCTAGCAAACCGGACTATTTTGTCGACCGGTTGGCCCGCGGATTGTCGCGCATCGCGGCCTTCTGCTATCCAAAACCCGTCATCGTACGGATGAGTGATTTCAAGACAAACGAATACGCCGACCTGTTGGGTGGCCGGGATTTTGAGCCGCACGAAGAAAACCCGATGCTCGGTTTCCGGGGTGCCTCGCGTTATTATTCCGACCATTACCGAGATGGATTTGCCCTTGAATGTCAGGCCATTGCGCGGCTTCGCACCCAGATGGGCTTTGACAACGTCATCGTCATGATCCCTTTCTGTCGGACACCCGAAGAAGCCGACAAAGTGCTTGCCGTTATGGCAGAGCATGGCCTTGAACGGGGCCGCGACGGGTTGGAAGTCTATGTTATGTGCGAGATTCCGGCCAACGTCGTCCGCGCTGAAGAATTTGCCCAAAGGTTTGACGGCTTCTCGATCGGATCGAATGATCTGACGCAGCTCACCCTTGGTATTGATCGCGACTCCGACGCGCTCGCCCCGCTTTTCCGCGAGGACGATCCGGCGGTGCTTTGGATGATCGAAACCGTGATTGCCAAGGCCCACGAAGTTGGATCAAAGGTCGGCTTCTGCGGTCAGGCCCCCAGCAACGACCCGGACTATGCGCGCCATCTGGTCAAGTTCGGCATCGATTCCATCTCCGTCACACCCGACAGCTTTGTTCAGGTCCTGCGCAATGTGTCGGACGCCGAAAGCGGTTAGATAGAAATGGATGTCCTGCGAAACATCGTGGTATCACTTTGCTTCGCAGGCCAGCTTCCAGCCGAGACCCTTAACTGCCCCGACCCGCTTTTGCAGGTCACGGGCGGCGACGCAACCTTGCGCGCCCGCACTTGCAAGGTCGCATCTGGCGCACGAATGTTCCTGGAAAGTTGCGGGGTCGCCTTACGCCGAACCGTCGAAATCGAAATCCAAATCGTCAAGACGTTCGATGAGCAGTACACCTCCTGTCTCGGCCTCTATCATTGCGGCGAAAATCGGATTGAGATCCTTTCTCCTCAGGGCATGAGCTTCGCCCGTAACAAGGAAGGTGCCTTCAAACTGATTTCAGACGATGCCTATTGGGACAGCATTCTTGTGCACGAATTGACCCACGCCGCCTATGATAAGGTCGAATGCCCGTTCTTCAATTGCATCGTGACAAGCGAGTATGCCAGTTTTGCCATGCAGGTTTTGTCGCTGCCCAAGGATCAACGATCACTCTTCGGCCAAACAGTGACGCTTCGAAGTAAGCCGAGCGACGACTCGATTTCGGAAACCATGCTCTTCCTGTCGCCCAGCCATTTTGCAACGCTTGTCTGGCTTCATTTTCAGGACAGAAATGATCCATGTGAATATATGCAGCAGATCATGGCTGGACAGGTGTTCTTTGACCAATAGCGGCCATAGCCCGCGCAAGACAGCGCCATACTATTGGTCACAGGTTCCAATGGCTGCCTCGGCTTGGTTCATTCTTTCACATAGGGCTTGCCGTCCGCCGCAGGCGCACGCGCGCGGCCGACAACGCCAGCCACCACGACGATCGTGGCGACATAAGGGGCCATCGCCAGAAACTCTGACGGGATCGGTGTGCCCAAAAGGGCCAACTTCTGTTGCAGTGAATCGGCAAATCCGAAAACCAATGCCGCCAGTAAAGCCCCTATCGGATGCCAACGCCCAAAAATCATCGCGGCCAGCCCGATAAAGCCGCGCCCGCCGGTCATCCCTTCGTCAAACCGCCCGACGGATCCAAGCGTGAACCAGGCCCCGCCAAATCCCGCGACCATGCCCGCCACCGTCACGTTGATATAGCGCGTGCGATAGACGTTGATGCCTAACGTATCGGCAGCGCGCGGGTGTTCCCCGACAGCCCGGGCGCGCAAACCAAGTCGGGTGTGGAACAGGTAATAAGTTGCCAGCCCCGCCAGTATAAACGCACCATAGACAAAGATGTTCTGGTTGAAGAACACCGGCCCGATCACCGGCAGATCGCTGAGGTAAGGCACGCTGATGGCCCGGAAGACGGGTGCATTGTTCAGCGCGCGGTATTCTTGAAACACTTGGCTTGAGATGTAACTGGTCAATCCCAGCACAAAGAGGTTGATGAACACCCCCGCGATGATTTGATCCATTCGGTAGGTCACCACAAGCGCGGCCAGCACGAACCCGAACAACCCGCCAACGGCTACCGCAGCGACCAGACCGGCGACTCCACCCGCAAGCGAGCCGACCAAAGCGCCAGTGAAGGCCCCCGCCAGCAACATCCCCTCGATGCCGATGTTCACGACCGCGACACGCTCGGACAAAACGCCTGCCAGACCGCCAAGCGCGATTGGCACTGCGCGCACAAGGCTCGCCTGCAACATGCCGGTCAGCGAAAAGGATTTACCTGCTGTGGCCCAGACAAGAAACGCCGCGACGGCAATGGCCAGACCGATCCCCAGCGTCAGCGCGCTCCACTTTGCAGCCCCGCGCAGGAACTGGCGCACACCAAGGAACACCAGCAAGGCCGACACCACGTAAATGAAGGGCCCACCCGGAACGAGCAGGTTCGGCACCGGCCAGACATCCGTGGGGCGTGACAGGCGGAACGTGGCTACGCCCGGCGCGTTAGGTGCCAGAAAGACGGCCATCATCACGCCCAATGCGATCAATATGCCTCCGGTGATCCGTGTTTGACGCAGACGGGCTTTGTCCAAAAGTGCGCTCATGATCCGCCCTCCCCCGTCCGTTCCCTGCGAAATCCCCAAGGGAAAATCGCCCGCACCAGAAGCGGCGCCGCGATGAAAACGATGATCAGGGACTGGATGATCGCGATCAAATCAATGCTGACGCCTGCGTCCACCTGCATTTGACGGCCTCCCGCTTCCAATGCGCCAAAGAGAACGCCAGCAAAAAGCACGCCAACCGGATGCGACCGGCCCATCAGGGCGACGGCAATTGCGTTAAAGCCAATCCCGGCTGAAAATCCTGGTGTCGCGCGGTCCAGAACGCCGAGCACCTGATTGGCCCCGGCCAGCCCAGCCATGGCACCCGCGATGGCCATTGCCAGGATAATGGTCAGGCTCGCATTCATACCCGCGAACCGGGCCGCCACGGCGTTTTCGCCACTGGCGCGAAATTCGAACCCCAGCTTGCTGCGAAACAAGAGCCAATAGGCAAGTGCGACCATGGCAAGCGTCAGGAAAATGCCCGCGTGCACCCTGAGGTTCGGATCGAGAAACGCCAGAAGCTGCGGCAGTTCTGCGGAATCCGGCACGGCCTTCGAGATCGGATCGGCACGGCCCTCCTTTTGGATCAAGGGCGTCCGCAACAGATAGTCCAACAAGCGGTAAGAGATCAGGTTCAGCATGATGGTCGAAATCACCTCATGCGCGCCCGTCACCGCCCGCAGCCACCCGGCGATACTGGCATAGAAAGCCCCCGCCAGCGCGCCGGCAAGCACCGCGCCGGGCAATGCGATGATGGCAGGCATGTCTCCTAACGCGACACCAGCCACCACGGCAGCCAACCCGCCCATGATGACTTGTCCCTCGGCGCCGATGTTGAACAAACCTGCTCGAAACCCAAGCGCCAGGCCCAACCCAGCCAGAACCAGCGGAGCAGCAGCGGTCAGCGTTTCCGACACGGCGTTGATAGACCCGACCGACCCCCGCACCAACGCCACATAAGACGTGCCGATCGTCGCCAGATCAACACCCGTGGCTGCCATCACCAGCGCGCCCAGAACCAACGCGGCAACAAAGGCGAAAACCGGTACGACCACCAGATCTTCCAATTGACTTCGACCCAGAAGCTTGCCGCTCACCGCCCGTTCCATAGCCTTGGTCATGCCGCCGCTCCTGCCATGGCCAACCCGATGACCGCCTTGTCAACCGGACCCTCGTGTGGCGTGTATTCCGCCACGATCCGGCCCTTGAACATCACCAGAATACGGTCCGATACCGCCATGATTTCGTCCAGCTCGGACGAAACAATCAGTAGCCCGTCACCTTCATCGCGCGCTGCCATCAACTGGGCGTGAATGAACGCAATCGAGCCGACATCCAGCCCCCGCGTCGGCTGCCCGGCAATCACCAACCGCGTGTCCCGCGACAATTCCCGCGCGACGACCAGCTTTTGCTGATTGCCACCTGACAAATGCGCCGCAGGTACATAAACCGAAGGGGTGCGCACATCATATTGCTCGGCCACTCGCGCCGCCTCGGTATGGACGCGCGGCCAGTCGATTCCGGCCCCGGTCGAAAACGGTGGGCCGTAATAGTTATCAAGCACCATGTTCTCGGCCACGGTGAAGTTTCCGATCAACCCGGCGCGCTGACGGTCTTCGGGGATATGTGCGATGCCCATTCGGTGACGCGCCCGGGGGCTGGCTTGGGTAATATCTTTGCCATCGAACAGCACATTGCCCGCTACGGGGCGGCGCAATCCCGCAAGTACCTCGATCAGGGCTGATTGGCCATTGCCCTGCACACCCGCAATTCCCACAACCTCGCCGCTTCTGATCTTTAGCGAAAGATTGTCGACAGCCACCGAACCATTGTCTTGCAGCACGGTCAGATCGGCGACATCAAGGATCACATCGCGCGGCGCAAAGGGCGCGCGTTTCACCTCGAAATCCACCGGATGTCCGACCATCATCTCGGCCAAATCCGGTCTGGTCAGCGTTTTGGGGTCACCGCTGCCAACAATCTCGCCGCGCCGAATGACGCTGATCCGGTCCGAGATTTCAAGGATCTCGTTCAGCTTGTGCGTGATGAAGACAATCGCCTTGCCCGCTTCGCAAAGTGACCTGATGATCTGGAAGAACTCGTCGACCTCTTGCGGGGTCAGAACGGCGGTCGGCTCATCTAGGATCAGCACATCGGCGGCACGAAACAGCACCTTGATGATCTCAACACGCTGTTGCACGCCGACGGGCAGTGTTTCGATGATCGCATCCGGATCGACCGTCAGACCGTATTCCTCGCTTAACCGGCGCACTTCATCGCGTGCAGCGGCCAGATCAAGCCGATCCAGATGGCCGACGGGTTCCACACCCAGCACGACGTTTTCCGCCACAGAAAAAACCGGCACCAGCATGAAATGCTGATGCACCATGCCAATGCCCGCCCGGATCGCATCGCCGGGACCGCCAAAGCGCACCGATTTCCCGTCAATGAAAATCTCGCCCTCTGTCGGCTCATAAAGGCCGCAAAGCACGTTCATCAATGTTGATTTTCCTGCACCGTTTTCGCCCAGAAGCCCAAGCACTTCGCCGGGCTCAATGGTCAGATCAACGCCCTTGTTTGCGACAACCGGGCCGAACCTTTTGGTGATATTTTTCAGCTCGACCCGCATCGCTCTGGCCTATTCAGACACGGAAATGCTGCCGTCGATGATTGCCGCCCGGATCGCCGCCAGTTCGGCTTTCAGATCGTCGGGCACAAGGGCCTCCATGTCATGGAAGGGCGCCAGATCTACGCCGCCATTTTCCAGCGTGCCAACCAGCAGCCCACCTTCGAACTCACCTTTCATGGTGTCCTCAATCACTTGGGCAACGGTCGCGTCCATCCGCTTGGTAATAGAGGTCAGATAGACATGCTGGCGCTCGGTATCGGTGAAAAAAAGGTCGGCATCAACACCGATGATTTTCAGCTTGTCGATGCCAAGTTCATCCGCCAGCGTAGCCGAGCCAAGGCCGACAGGTCCGGCAACCGGAAGCACGATGTCCGCCCCTTCGTCATAGAGGTTCTGCGCAAAGGCGCGGCCGTCATCAAGGTTGTCAAAGTTGTTGGTGAAAAGCCCTTCGCGCGTTTCGATGTCCCATCCCAAGACGCTGACGGTGTCGCCTTTCTCGGCGTTCCAGTGGTTAACACCTTTGACAAACCCGTCCATGAAGATGGTCACAGGCGGAATATTGATGCCACCGAACGTGCCAAGTATCTTGGTCTTGGTCATCCCGGCCGCCAGATACCCGGCCAGAAACGCCGCCTGATCGGTGGCATATATCTGCCCCAGTACATTCGGGATGGTCGGTTCATAGGCGAAATCAACGATCGAGAAAGGCTGTTCAGGATTGGCTTTGGCAGCCTTCTCAGTCGCGTCACCCAACAAGAAACCGACGGTGATAATCACATCGCAATCGCCGTCGATCAGCGAGTTGATGTTGGCATCATAGTCGGTCTCGGCCTGGGATTCCAGAAACCGGGCATCGATCCCGAATTCCTTCTGGGCATCCTGAACACCCTTCCACGCAGTCTGGTTAAAGCTGTTGTCGTCAATGCCGCCAGTGTCGGTGACCTGACAAGCGGTAAATGCCACGGCCGGGCTGGCCATCACCAACGCAAGGGCCGCGACGACGGCGATGTGTCTTAGTTTCGATCCTGAATAACTCATGGCGCATCTCCTTTTCGGCGCTGTATTGGTGTGCATCCTATGGCAGTTGAACTGGCGACCTTTGAGGAAGATCAATCGCCGCGCTCGTCCTTTTTCAGTATCATTGAAAGGCGCAGCAAAGCCGCCAGTATGGCCTGAGCCAGAACCGGAGACCGCCCCATGCCGATGGCCGCATCATTGTCGCGAGCATCGCCCTCGCGCAGTGTACAGCGCCAGTGTCCGTTACGATCATTGGCGCGTCCGCGGATATGAACGACCCAATTCGGATAGGCCTCGTCGGCGACATGTATCGCACCATCGGTCGTGCCGATGACCTGCGATGTCAATCCATCGGCCGTCTTTCCGGGCAGCAGAAATTCAAGCGCATGAACTACGGCGTCGAAGTCCGCGACCGTCATGGCCTCGCGTCCTTCCAGCTCGTCAATAAGGATGTCTAGTTCCGGGTCTTTCATGTCCACAAGCTCCATTGTTGTAGGAAAATTCCATCAAATCTCGGCGACACCGATGACGTAGTTTTTGCCGTAAGCGCGGGCGCATTTCGGACAAGTCGTATAGAACATAAAGATGCGTTTCGCGGTTTGCCCCGCGGCCTCGGCAGCCGTTTCCATCACATGGTGCCATTCCTTGGCATGACGATATGGGCCTTCAAACACACGGGTGATGAAGTCTCCGGTCAGCGTCGTCATCTCTTCGTCAGGAACATCACGCGTCACAGCAAATAAATGCTCGGCTTCTGTCGACGACAAATCACGGCTGAGCACCAGATAGCCTGTGGGATTCTGCGCACCGGCATCTTCAATATGCTCCTGAACCCTCGTAAAAACGGTGCCCATGTTGATCGGCACATGCAGCAGACTGCGGGTTGTGGCCCGCACGAACGGCTTGTCCTCGAAATGCAACTGGCGCCCATCCCACCCTTCGGGATTGAACTTGGGGCAGCAGCCCGTCGTGTTAGTCGACATATCCATTGCAGGCAGAAGATTGGTATCCATGGCAAACACCGTGATTGGTTTGTGTGGTGTTCAGCCTAACGGTGACGCAGAGGCTGCGATTGATTTACCTCAATCACTGTCACCGAATAACTCGCGAATATCCGGGTCGCAGAGCAGGACCGGCCAGACCTTTGCCGGGATACCCCCGCATCCGGCAATGTGGCGCTGGCACGCATTGCGCCTTCTATCGCTACATTGGCTCGAGTATCGACGAAATACTGCTGCAATGTTCTGGCCGTCCAGCACGATCCTGATCTTCTCTTCCGCTGAATATTGCTTACGCGTCGCACGGCGAATGTCCTTCACGATCTTCTCGCCGTGGTTCTTCCGTGTTCAGGACTTCTGTCTCATCTTCACTCCTTGGTTGTTACGATGAGCCAAAACCCTCTCTTATCAAACTGCCCTAAACTGTCCCATCGGTGCTGACCTCTCATATTCTCCATGCGTGATATTGCGCGCCTGCTTTCGGTCAGGACTCAACCTTGGATGGGCAGGCCCGACAGGTGTGCTTCAAGGAAGCCCTTCCCCGTGTGAGTCCGATCCCTCTGCTTGGCACAAATGCTGGCACAGGAGTCGCGGACTTTGCACATCTCAATCACATCGCAACCGCATCTCGAATAGGCGCGACATCGCGCTGTTCCGCATCAGACAGCATGCTTGAGAGGGTTTTCAGACGAGTTGCCAAATGTTCGTCAGTCAGCAGCATGGCGGTCAGCAAGTGCGTTACAATCAACCACCGCAACAAGTTCAAGAAGTGCCACGCTCTGCGAAGGTGCAAGTTAGCAATCCGCCTTGCGCAGTCTGGGTCAACGGGATGATTTTCGAGCAAGTCAGGGCGAACGCCTTCGATCCAACCATTAGGATACAGATCAGCGATAGACGTTACCAAGGCGATCCTGACGCTTCGATTTTGATCGGAACGCAAAGGGATACTGGAAATCAAATTTGCACCCACTGCAATATTGGGAATTGCGTCTTGCGGGCCAGAGATTGGCAGATTGGCGGCGACGATTGCATGTGCATCTTGTAAAAGCAGAATTTCAGGGACTTTTTGGCGACGGGCCGAACTCAATCAATGCCACCTTTCATGTTGCATTACTTGGTCGAAAACCTGCATTTCCCCGCCAGTGACCGGCGTCTCTTCCGACGCCGCAAGCAGTGCCGTTAGCGATAGAATCCCAAATCGGGTGTTTCGGACCTAGGGCCCAGAGGATAAACACGTCGTGCTGCTTGAACCTTTAGCGCAAATCAAATGAAATGTTTGAGGATCTGGGGGTACCGGAAGGCGATGCCGGATGCTCGTCCAGTGGCAGGGCATTTTCCGACCTATAAGCGCGTTACCCCTGCCCTTGGGCGCCAGCATGTTGGCCTGACTCCGGGAGGAGTAGCCAGCAGAATCGTGACCTATCTCGTTCAGGGAGGATGTGTCCCAAGAGCGTCGATCAGAAACGGCTTATAGTGGTAGATAGTCGCTTTGCCGCAGACAGGATCGGAACACTGCCGCTTCATGGGCTTTCAAGGTTGGGGCGACCGTAGGGCCGAAACTCGCCATCTCTTTGGCGAGCGACGGAAAGAGATCCAACAGTTCCTGTCGCGGTCCTTGATCAAGCGCATTCACGGCGTGGTCGGCCAAGAAGAAACTCTCGGAGAGGGCGCCGGCAGATTGCACGACAATATGCTGGTCACACATGAAATGGGTATAGCGAATACGGTCCCGTTCCTGGATCGAAACACCCGGCAACCCGCACAAGTGTTTGGCCGGGACCAATATCTCGGGGGTGCCGAACAACAGTTCGGAATGGGCGTTTTCAAAAAAGATGCGATGCTGCTGCGACACGACCAACTCCCGCGTGTTGCCAATCGCACCGGGTTCGAACACGACCGGGGCGAAGGACCCTGTGCCCGGCACCTCGGTCGTCGCAATCCAACGAACGCGATGGTCACCGCCATCTCTGGACCAGACCGCCTGACCTCGGCTCAGTTGTTCCACCGGGATCTCGCCGCAGGGCGTCGCAATCGGAGTTCCGGGGCCAAAGCAGGCGACAAAATCACTGTAGCGCGTAGTGCCGATATTATTGCCGCCCGTCTTGATATAGGACGTGCCCGGCTCAAGCTTGGTATCACTACCAAAACCCCAGACATCCGATGTGGTGCCATTCTGCGAAAACACCGTGATCGTGATCGTTGGACCTGTCGGATTGCCCGAGCCGTCGAGCGCACGCAGTTCAATGAGTGATTCCGCCTCGACTTCGGTCCCGTTCGCGACGATGCCACCGCCATCCGTGATGACGTGGTCCTGTTCTCTGTCATCATCGAATCTGCTGCGGCGACTCGTATCGTCAAGCTCCACGGTCGTGCCGCCGCCGCCGCTATAGGAAAAGATAGTGCCGTTCGGCGTATCCGAATTGTTGATGACGGAATTGCCGACAATCGACGTGTTCGAACTTGACGTGACCACAAGACTGGCGGAGTCGATCGCAAAAAAACTTCTGATAGCCATACCTTGTTCCCAACGATTTACCTCAATTCAGATTGACGCCGCCGAACACATGCTGTCCGCGCAACGCAATCCATGAGGGTTGCACTGTTATTTCGCTGACGCATATACGTCAACGAAAGCTATTGCCGCCTAACAGATTTCAGCAGGGCTTTGAAGTCGCCGGTCTTTTCAGGCCGTTACTGTGCACAATCTTGCCAGTTGCGATCCATTGTTGCTCTCGGCAATTGTGAACGATGCAATCATTGGTTGGCCGGACGAAGGGTGGATTGGCCGCAATTGCGCCAATGACGATCTTGATCGTTTCTTTTGTATCAAAACAAAATCAATCCTGACAGCACAGCAGTTCTCAGTGTCATCTCATCGCACTCGGTTTGGCAATTTGTGAGATACGCTGGAATTTCTTTCGATACGCAGCGGGTGAAAGACCGACGCCCCGTTTAAATACCCGGCGGAATGAAGCTGGGTCTTCATACCCAACTGAACCGCCGACATCGTCTATGGAATGCACATCCATTTCAAGCATCTGCTTGGCTTCTTCGATCCTGAGCGCCTGCACATATTCTATGGGCGCAAAGCCAGTTGCCGACCGGAACCGACGCGAAAAAGTACGAGGGTTCAGGCCGGATCGCGCAACCATCTGTTCGACCGGCTTAGCGAGGGCGTAATTGTCAGCGATCCAAACCTGGCAATCGGAGATTTGCGCATCCGAGATTTCCATAGGGCGCGTCATGACCGAATAAGGTGACTGGCCGTCAGAGTGGCCGCTGATCAAAAAGACTTTCGCGGTTTCGATCGCTTGCCGGTATCCGCAGAACCTGGCGATCAGGTAGATCGCCAAATCATGCCACGCGGTGACCCCACCGACCGTCACAATGCGGTCTGCTTCGGCCGTCAAACACATGATCGATTCACTGCAAAAAGCGACTTCCGGAAAATGGCGTTGAAACATATCACGATACGCCCAATGCGCCGTCGCCTCTTTCCCGTCCAAAAGCCCTGCTTCCGCGAGAAGGAGCGATCCTGAACAGACGGACGTAAGCATAGCCCCGTCCGCGTGCATCTTTCGTAACCAGGCGCTTTCTCGGGGGTATCGGTCCTTCGGTACATCGTAGATCGACGTATACATGTCGCAAACAACAACGGCATCAGGTGTCGCCTGATTGTCGACCGGCATATGCGGTTCAACCGGGATATGGCCGATACAATGAAACGGTTTTCCGTCTGCCGACGCGATCTTGATGTCCAACAGTTCATCACCCGGCAATCCGGGGATCATGTCACAGCGAACTGCGCCTGCGGATTGCAAGATATCAAACAACCCATAGAGAACCGACGCTGATGATTCTGGCGCGGCAAGCAGCACGATCTGAGGCTTCTTGGGTTGGGTCATGGCTGCTCCTTGTCCAATTCGGCACGGTATTGGCAAATTTGCCTTGGCCACTTGTCCAGTATGCCTCGTGCTTGGCCTCAATGCCACTCTGCCAGGCTTGAGTGTTGGGTTAGCGTGATGCGAAATTGGAAAAAGGGATGCCCAAGATGGATGACTTCACAAACACGCTGGATAGGCTTTCGCTTGATTTTCGTGGCGAGATGTTCGGTCCGGAAGATGCGCGATTTGACGATGCGCGCGGGGTCTGGAATGCGATGATAGATCGCCGCCCTGCGCTGATCGCTCAATGCAAAACTGCCAGCGATGTGCAGGTCGCGATCAGGCTAGCGGTTGCCCGTGACCTGCCCATTGCCATTCGTGGCGGCGGGCACAATGTTGCGGGTCATGCGGTCTGTGACGGCGGCGTGATGATCGACCTTTCGCTCATGCGCGGCGTGACGGTTGATGCATCGGCACGGGTGGCAAAGGTAGAAGGCGGCGCGCTCTGGCGCGATGTGGACGCTGCCACTCAGGTTCATGGGCTTGCGACCCCCGGCGGATTGATCTCCGATACTGGGGTAGCAGGATTGACGCTTTCGGGCGGCATTGGTTGGCTGCGGGCCCAGCACGGTTTGGCAATCGACAACCTTTTGGCCGCCGACGTTGTCACTGCTGACGGGACGCTGATCCATACCAGCGCAGAGGAAAACCCCGAATTGCTTTGGGCCCTGCAAGGTGGGGGTGGCAATTTCGGTGTCGTGGTCGGATTCGAATTCGCACTTCACCCCATCGGCCCGGAAGTCATGTTCGCAGCCCCGATCTATGCTGTTGAAGATGGCCCCGCACCCATTCGAGCCTGGCGCGACTTCCTTGCTAAACACGGCGACTTTGTCGGGTCTTTGTGCGAATTTTCCACGGCAGGTGGCGAAGATTTCCCAGAGGAGTATTGGGGCAAGCGGGTTTACACTTTGGCCTGCATTTACAACGGTGATGTGGCCGAAGGTGAAGCGCTTCTCAAGCCGCTCAGTGAGCTTGGAAAACTGGTCACAGATTTCTCCGGGCGGATGAACTACTGCGACGTTCAGCAGCTGTTTGACACGCTCATACCCGCCAGAGAGTTTCGCTGTTACTGGAAGGCGCGCTATCTGACCGACCTTTCTGACGAGATGATTGATCTGGCCATGGCCAACGCCTTGGCGGCGCCGTCGGACAACTCGCTGTCATCTCTTTGGAATTTCGGCGGGGCAACCGCCAAAGTCGCGGCGGACGCCACCGCCTTTGGCGACAGGTCGATGGGGTGGATGTATTCGCTGGATGGCGTTTGGACCGATCGTCGTGACGATGACGCAAACATTTCCTGGTCACGCGAAGGCTGGTCCAACTCCGAACGATTTGGCCATCATGGCCGCGCCTACCTTAATTTCCGGGCCATGGTGAGGACAATGCGGCGCTGACGCGGGCCAGTTTCGGTGCTAACTATGAACGGCTTGTCGCGATCAAGACCAAATACGATCCGCAAAACCGGTTTTGCTTCAACCAAAACATCGCGCCTGCGGTCTAACGCCGGCGCGCAATCCCCTTCTCAGTCACTTCAATAGACCTGACAGGTGCATCACATGTCCCGATCAACACCCCGTTTGCCCCACCAAACCGACGACATTTTCTTGACCGACGGCGGAACGGAAACTTGGCTTATGTACAAGCGCGGGTTCGAACTTCAGAAATTCAGCGCTTTTCATTTGCTGAACGATGAACGATCGGCCAAGGCATTGCGGGAATATTACACCGCCTTCGCCAATATCGCGGTGAAACTTGGAACATCTTTCATCTTTGACAGCCTGACCTATCGCGCAAGTCGGGACTGGGGTGCTTTGCTTGGATACTCAACCGAAGGACTGGCCGAGATGAACCACAAATGCATAGAGTTTTACCGCGAATGCGCCGCCGAGGCTGGTTTGGCGGCAGAAAACACAGTTCTCAGCGGCTGCATCGGACCGAAAGGGGATGCCTATAGGTTAAACAAGGGCCTCACGGCCGAGAGCGCCGAAAGCTACCACAGAGAACAGATTGATACATTCAAAGCTGCCGGTGCCAATATTGTCACAGCGTTGACCTTAAGCACGACAGCCGAAGCGATTGGCGTCGCAAAGGCCTCAGCCGAAGCTGGTATTCCGTCGGTCATCGCCTTTACAATCGAAAAAGACCGCAAACTTCGTAGTGGAGAAACGTTGAAACAAGCGATTGAAACAGTTGATCGCGAAACGTCCAATGCACCCGCCTATTACATGATAAATTGCGCGCATCCAGTTGATTTCGGCCCTGCGCTTGCAAACGAGGATTGGGCTAATCGCATCCGAGGGCTTCGGGCCAATGCGTCATCCGTGGCTCATGGGACCTTGTGCAAGTTGGGCCATCTTGATGAGGGTGACCCCGAGGAACTGGCGCGCCAATACGTAGATATCCGGGCCGCCCACCCAAAAATGAATGTTTTTGGCGGGTGTTGCGGCACGGATTATGTGCATGTCGAGAAAACTGGGCGGGCCTTGTTAGCTGCTGCGTAGTCCGCTCGCAACATCGCATTTGGACCGCAAGCGGACATGGTGCGATCCGAAACATTCGGCTCGATTGCGACCCGTTAACGCCGCCGGATCATCCGAACAGCAACTTGTGCGGAACCGCGCACAACATCGCCCAAATTTGCATCGCTCAGATCCATCACACCAAACCCGTTATTGGGAGAGGTCACAATTGCGATCAACATGACATGGTCGCGCCGCCCTAAAAAATTCAGGTCGACCGAGAATTTCACCGCCCTGGGGGTTCGCGCATCAACTGCAGACGTCGGGTTGAACCGCCCGATATGCGTTAGGCCTGCAGGCAAAGCGGCCGCTGTCCCGTTCACGGTGTTCGCAACAGCGGTCCGCCATGTATCCGTCAAAATATACCTGTCTATGCCACGGCGCGGTGCATCCTGTTGCATGAAAATATCAATATTCATGTCCGCCCCCGCGACGGGCGTTGTGTGCCGGTGATGCACCATCGCAAACCCGTCATATACGCGCTTGCGAAAGCTGCGTGGCACGCGCGCGTCCATCATTTCCGCCTCATTGGGCAGACCCGGATCCCATGGATGACTGCCGCTTGGCAACAGGATCAGATCAGAACTTTCGTGCAGTTTCAAAGCTCGATTGCTGCGCGGATCAAGCGGTGGGTCCGGAAGGGTAAAGCGCCCTGTATCTGTTGGTACGGTTCGTATGAACGTCGTCCCGACAGACGTGGGGAGATTGGAGATGTCACGTTCCCAAACCCCACGGGACACCAGCCCAGCCTGAAGAAAGGCGTCACCGTCATAACGCTGAATGTTAAGGTCCTGCACGACAGTATGCGGCAACCCTTCCATTGCTGGCTGCCACGTCCATGTTGGATGGGTTCCACTATCATCGAACGTCCCGCGCCACACACCGATCCGATTGCCGACATAGACCTCGTTGGTGTCGTCCGGGTTGACCACAACCGAGTAGGCAGGTGCCGACGATCCACCCTGCCCCGTTGTTGCGTTCAGGACTTGCGACATCAAACCGGTCGGATACCAGCGCCCAGACCCATCATACCACCACAACGTATCCATTGCGGGGTCGGCCTCAAGATCACCAGAAACCGCGTTCCGGCGCAGGCTACCCGTCGTCGTGACATAGAACTGTTCGCGGTTGGCGACGGTGCGGTGCGGTGCGATATCCGTCCATTGCGTTCCCGACAGACGCGGCAATTGCCGAAGGAACGGATCGCCAACACCGGGTGCTGCAACTGTTGATGTCGCGCTAACCACGGAATTTGCAACGGACGTCCACGCGCCTGCAGTAAAGCGGAACAACCGCACTGTGCGTGCGCAAAGAACTAGAAGTGCAGTGTTTTCATAGGTGGCCAGCGTTCCTTCGTTCTGGATGTCAATCGCAACCACCGGGTCCGAACTGGCACTTTCTGTCAACTGATCCTGCGTCGTATTTCGCCTCCGGTAGGGATCGGACATCGTAGGAATAGTGACCCAATTCATCCGACGTCTGGGCCGGTTCCAGTTGGCGGAGTACCAAATTCTGTCGGTCCCGATAAACAGCCGCGCGTCATCTGCGTTGTTGGAGCGCGCGACGGCCGCCTGAGAATAGAACCCCGCGCGACCGCTCTCGGTTGTTTCGTGGGTGCGCGCACTATTGGCGCGAAACACCGGGCTGGAGGGCCTGAATCGGTCCGGGCGGAATTCCCAGTCAGCGTTGGTGTATTGCAGAAACCGAAAATGTGGTTTTGTGGGATGGAACAGACAGCCCCCGCCATCGCCTTTGCGTTCCAAACGCCAAACCGTGTCACCGATCCTCTGGATTGATCCATTGTCCTGCGTTCCGGCAATCAATGTGCCATCATTGGTCGGGTGCCCATCAATGTATCCAATTTCGACCGAAGATAGCCCGGCATTCAAGGATCGTGCGTTATTGCTGCCCTGCCGTTGGAAAACGCCCCCA
The DNA here is from genome assembly GCF_023195695.1 of Aliiroseovarius sp. S1339. GTDB lineage: Bacteria > Pseudomonadota > Alphaproteobacteria > Rhodobacterales > Rhodobacteraceae > Aliiroseovarius. The sequence continues at coordinate 274,095 of NZ_JALPQG010000001.1, forward strand.
TCACAGCCGACCCACAAGTCCGCGCCGGCCCATGCAAGGCTGTGGACATCCGGGTGAATGCGCGAACCGATAAAGGTGCTGTCACGATGGGCGCGGTGTTGATTGCCAGGTCTGAAGTTCGTGCGCACCGCGCCACTTGCGTTGATAGAGATTGTCAGATCGAAAATTGCGGCATTCCAGGCATTCTGTGAATATTCGAGCGATCCGCCAACAGTGACCTTATCGCTGCCGCCATCCTGACGCACAGCAATTGCCTGATCGTAATCTGACTGGTCGTTCTCGGTGATGAAGTTGCGGCCCCTTCGTCGTTCGACGGAAGACACAAACAATCCTATTGGTGTATTGGAAACAGTCCGCGCCACCGTTGCGTTGTGGGTCAGATCTACCAGCCACAATTGTGCATGGCCGGTATGGCGAGTTGCATCAACCGGGCTTGGTGTTTTGCCCAAGACATACATGCGGTCGGTGTTATGGGCGGCTTCGCCAAGGCTTAGTCTGGCCGCAGCTTCATAGGTGGGCAGGTTGATGCGGACAAAAGGACCGGCAGTGCCGTTGACTGACCGATAAAGGCCGTCAGCCACACCATTGTTGTTGGTCCCAACGACGGTCACCCAAAGGCCTTTGTCATTCCAGACCACGTCCGAACAGTGGATTTGGCTGCCATATGTCGACGTGGCATTCGCCAAAAACTCGACCAACGTCCAATCCTGATCTGCGGTAAATGCGCCGCTGCGTGTGTAAAGCCCCCACGATGTCGCCGCGACCAGCGTTCCCTGCCCTGCTGCATTAAATGTAGCTGCCGGGTCACGGGCAAGGCGATAGAAACCCGCTGCCGACAGGTTTTCCGCTTCACGTGCCCATGGGTTGGATTGCTGATTGGCAAGCACTGTTGGCAATGGATCTTTCAGGCGTAAAACGCCAAGGCCACCAAAAGATGAGCCGGGCGTGGCGCTTGTGCTGGGGCGCCCTTCGCCGGTGGCGGCATAGACGATATCAGACGCCTCGGTTGCGCCAAACTGGACCAAAAGCGCGCCCACGGTCAGCGACAGATCGGATCGGTCCGTTGTCGGTGCCAGACCCGCGCTACCCAAAGGCCGCCATGATCCATGGGCTTGCGTCCAATACCACACGCCGCCATTCGCGGTCCCGGCATAGGCGCGGGTGCCGTCCGGGCTGACCTTGATGTCCCTGGTACGGCCCGAGACGATCGGATTTCGTGTTGCTTGCCCGTTGGTCAGGATATGAGGCCCAAGCGGCATCCACAGCCGGTCTTCGTCAAAATTTCGCGCGATCACCTCGTCAAGCAAATCAATGTTACCGATTGATCCATCGGCGGATTGGGTAACGACGCCGGAGCGAAGTGCGCGTTCTTCGCGGTGTATCAGCCGGTCGGGCGACTTTCTGAATTCACGGGGCCATTCATAACGTGCCATCAGCCTGCTCCCGGTTCATTGTCGATGTCTTCGTCGGGCGTGATGCGGATGTAGCCCTCTTCCACCGTTACCCGCCCTGCAGGCAGGACCGCGGCTTGGGTGGCGGCCAGAATGGGGTCATAACGCCAGGTCAGCGGCGTGTTACGCCGGGTCCAGGTTTGGCTTGCGCCAAAGGCTGCGATCTTGGGCAGGCGCACCCGGTCGGGGTCAATCAACACCGGACCCACGCGCGCTGACGGTGCGATGCGGCCCATGCCCTTGGTCACCCATTCGCGCATCAACTCCAACGCTTTGCGTGGCAGGAAACCTGTCGTGGCGTGAACGCGCGCGGTTGGGTGCATCAAAAGGGTCAGATTGACACGCTGTCCCGCATGCACGGCCAAGGCTTCGCCAGCCGAGATATAGGGCGACTTCAGCGGGTCTGGCACCGGCAGAAAGCCCGGCCCCAACGTGTCGGCGACCCCGCCCAGCATGGTTCGAAAGCCGGTGCCAAGTTTGGATATGCGCGCGCTTGAGCGTACCTCTTTTTCGATCACGTTCAGCGTCGAAAAATCATCACCGATAAAATATCCATACAACCCATCATTGCCTTTCGCCAATTCACCCAACCGCACCCCAAAGGCGCGGGATTTGACGGCTTCATAGACGCCTTGGCGAACAAGATGCGCGGCGATGTTGTCGGCCTGCTGTCCAAATGCGCCCGTCGAGGCAAGGTCCTTTGGAATATCCAGCCAAAGTTGCGTCTTGACGACGGCAATTGGGCGGCCAACCAAGCCTGCGATTGTGGCCCCGGCATGCGTAAGGCTGCCATCCACACTCCACATCGTTGTGTCTACAGCGCGAAGAAAGGCACTCAGAGGGCTTTCTTCGCCATCAAACTCGGGGTCGTTGCGCTGGAACACATCGGCCGCAATCATGCCGTCCGCGATGTCGCCGATCCGGCTTGCACTTATCGGCAAATCACTGCGCGGCGAGGACGAGACAGGGCCTTCGCGCCCAACACCCCCTTCCCATGCCAGGCCGCCGGTCACCGCGTCATGCAGAATTTCACCCAACGGATTGCCATCCTGGTCAAAAAATTCAAGGCTTTCATCCATGAAATCAGGCAGGATGTATCCGGCCACGGGGTTGATCGTCCGGGCGGGATCGCGTTGGTCGATGCGCGCCTCGCGCGGCACCGCTGCACTGTCGGCAGGGTCAACAAATCGCCACATCAAACGGGACGGCAAGGTCAGGCGTGGCGGCATCGCCAACGCCGCGTTGCCACTTGAATCCTTGGTGGCAAGCGCGACAGGCAGTGTGGGATTGTTCGTATTGATATCGCGGTATCGCCCGAATGTGTCGATCACCCGCGCCCGCGTCAGGCGCAACGTTCCGTCCGCGACAAGGCTTGGCAAGGCGACTGCCTTGAATTCGTCTGCAACCTCTTCTGGAACCGACATCTCTTTGCCATCAGGGCCGGAACGGATCGCAAGCCACACATCACTCAGGCGATCAATTGTGATCGAACCCAGATCAGTTCTATCTAAAAAACCAGAAAGCGAGGCAAGCGTTCGTGCGGTTGGGCCGCCGATCTCGCCGTCTTGGGTAATGTCGCGTTGGGCTTCGGCGATGAGGTATGTATCAATGACCGATTTGAACGTCTTGGACAGACCTGTTGTGATGGCTGATCGGCCAGACAGAACAAATGTTCCACCCCTTGGAATGCTCGCCCCTTCAAAGGTCACCCGGTCCAGCGACCAGCCCTTAAACCCTTCACCCGGTTCAAGCGCGATTTCCCATTCAAGCCAGATCGGGCACCATGGCTGGACATAATTCGTAACAGCGACGGGGCTGACTTCGCGTCCGCCCAGCAGCGAAAACCGCAGCATATCCTGTTGTACGGCCACGCTGACCGAGCGCGAAACCTTGCCCGACGCAACGACATCCTCGCCGCTTCTGAGCAATGGGGACATTCCGTCAAACACCCCGTCTGGCGAATGGCGAAGCGCCAATTCTCCAACATAGCGTGTTTGGGTTGCTTCAATTCGTTCGGGCTCGATGGTTTCCTTGAACGCGTCCAACACCCAAGGTGCTGCGTGCGCGTCGTTTAAAAAAGCATCGCGCAGGATTTCTGCCGTCGCGTTTGGGATGGCTTCATGAGTCAGTTCGGGAACATAACGTTCCAGCGGGAACCAGATCGCAAATTTACGCCGTATTTCCCGGGTCCAGCGGCAATGAAGATAGCCGTCTTCGCTAAACAGCCCATCCCCAAGGAAGCGGTTTGACTTGCCGTAGTTTCTTAGGCCGACTACCGGCGGGCGGGCCATGTGATAGCGTGGGCCGGGGCGGCGGACAGTTCTGAAAACGGGGGCATCACTTGTAGCGCGGATCGTTTTCTTCGTGTCGTCACTGTATGAGGCGGCCGCATCGCGAAGTTCGTCTTTGCTGGCGACCAAACCGCCCCGTTTGCGTCCGTTCCAGATCAGATCGGCTTTTGGCGGGCGCGGCGTCTTTGATCGCGCAGCCTTGGTGCGCAACGGACGGCCAGCCTTGAAGTCTTCGCGCTGTCGGTCTGCCACGATTTCTTCAACCACATCAGGGCCTTGAAACGCCTCAAACCCATCCGCATGTTCGGCTTCGTCAAGACCGATCACCCCGTCGCGCTCATCCACACGCATCAAGGATGTATTGGCCACAGCGGTCATCAAGGTTTCCATAAACTCCTTGCGCGCCGTGCCGCTTACGCGCATTCCGGCCGATGCCTGAGCGGCCAATAGACGTTCAAGCGTCGGTGCCATCGAAAGCTTGATTGCCGACGCTCTCGGGGCTGCGTCTCTGCCCACACGGCCACGAACCGGCACGCCATAGACGGCACCATGCATAACCGTTTCATAAAGCTCGCGTTTTGGAACGATGGTCACATGGTCAAGGCCATATTCGCGATAATCATCCAGCAAAGCGACGCCGGAGGTTGTGAGTTTAAGGGTCGACTTCAAATCTACGGTTCCAAACCGTCCGTCACTTTCAGAACGATGAACCTGTGGTGGTTGCCAATCCGACACCTTCGGCGCTGACGATGCCGTCCACCCAAGCGATTTGATGCGTCGCGGCACGCCCCATGGCGAATAGACCCCGGCCAATGGGTCACCCGTTCGGCTGCTCCACCAGCCAATCACCACATAGCTTGCCCGGCCCGTGGTAACTTCACTTACGGTCAGGTCATCTAATGGGTCATGGAAGGCAAAACGGTTCAGCGTGGCATCATAGGAGGCCGTCCAATTCGGGGACCCACCGATGACACCGGTAAGCTCGCCCGCCTCCACCTGCGCATCGGACTTGGCAACGGGGTCACCGGGATATTTCTCTAACTCAAACGCAGATCCTTTGTCGGCCTCGATGATCCAGGCTTTGTGATCCTGACTTGTGGCACCACGACGACCAGTCATACGTACGACTAGCCAGCGGTCTGGCAAGGGGCGCATTTTGATCGGCGTGTCATTGTCATCCACCATCTCGCCACGCAGCAGACCATCGGGCATCGCCCAATGCAGATGCACCCCATGCGTGCGGGCCACGGGCGTTGAGAACGGCGCGACGTCGTCCTGTCCGTCGTCCATGTCCAGCGGCAGGCGGACATACCGCTCGCGGTGCGATTTCGGCACATACAGCGCCTGAACATCCACCGGAACCAGAAGCGCAGGGCGTGGTTCGGGCAAGGGTCGCGGAAAAACTGCAGTTGGCGGCAGGACGTATTCTGCCATTGCAGCGGTGAACTGCCAGTTATCGGAAACCAGCAGGTCTGCCATGAGGTCAGCGCGGATCGGGTCTGCCATTGGCGTCAACTCCTTTCGATCCGTGCTTTCAGCTCAGCCGTATAACGTGCTGTCACGTCACCAAGGCTGGGTTTGAAAGCATCGTTCTGTGTTGCCGTTGTGCCTGCGTCCTGTGCGAAAATCTGGCGGTAGGGAAACCGGATCATCTGCATGGCAAATTCGGCACCATCCACTTTGCCGTCGAGGTTCATGCTGGTCGCCGCTTCATCGGCGAAATTGCGCGCCGTGTTGGTCAGATCAAGCACACCGGGGGCTTTGCGTCGAAAACGAACCGGTATTTGCGCCGCGTCATTCGGGTCGTCCTGTTCGACCCCCGCCGCATTCACATATTCCGCAGACCGCACATTGCGCGCAGGCACGGTCGCCGAATAACTTCCGCGACGCCCGGCGTGCAGATTATAGCCAAACTGCAATCCCTGACGCGGCTCTTCGATATGCAGTACCTTTGGCAGGCCGTCGAACAAGCACAGCAAAACCGCAGGCGACAGGCGTTCCAGACGCAACAGTTTGATGCGGCTTGGGTGGCTTTCGGGGAAAACCTCGGTCGCGCTGCCGGCGGGAGGTTGCGAATAGGCGCGTACATGCATGCCGGGCCACCCCGCGACAGCAGCCGAGCGCATCAGAAAGCCCGTCACCAACCCAGCCTCGCCCGTCAAAGCTGGTTCACCACCGGGCGCGCGCACTTGCCGTTCGGCTTCGTCAATCTCTTTTTCGATCTGGGGATAAAGCCGTTCCAATTGCGCCCGTTCGATGGTGTTGCCTGTCGCTACGGAAAGCGCGCCCTGCACGATTGCATCTGTCCAGGCGCGATCCAGATAGAAAAACCGGATCGATTCATTTGGCAGAAGTTCGGTGTCGGGCACGATGTTGTTGAAGGGAACGCCCTGAAGAAGACGCAGGCGGGCAAGAAACGTTAGAATTTCCTGAGGCGCAATCGTGCCTTCCGCATTGGGCGGCAACACGTCCACGGTCATGACAGCCATATACATGGCTTCCATCGGTTCAGATGTGTGAGCGACCATTACCGTCTCCTCCCCAAGCGATCATTGATGAACGCGTCAAACGTTTCGAAAGATTCCATGTCCCGGATTGTGTCGCGTGTGATGTCGACGCCACCAACCGCGGTTTCGGCGATGATGCGGACACCTTCGACCAAACGTGCGTCCAACAGCTCGTTCACGCGCCCGTCGACGTCATAGGCAACATCTTCCACGACCCTTGGTGTGGTTTGTTTCAGCTGATTGACGGCGCCAAGATCAAACGCGTCACCTGCCAGCGATTTGGTAAGGTCATGGTCAAGCCCAAGCCCAGTCGCGAGCTTTTCGGTGAACCCATCCGCAAGAACCGCGATCGGGTCGCCGGGGCGCACCAAAGGCACCGGCTGGGACACAGCGGCTTCACGGGCCTTGTCCAACTCGTCAAACAAACCGCCAGTCAGAATGTCACCAATGCCGCCCAACCGCACCCGTTCCAGCAGAACATCAATATCGGCAAACTCATCAAGACGCCCAAGCAGATCCAGCTTATCTGCGAGGTTCAAGCCCGCGGTCGCTTTGGCCCGTGCCGCGCCAAAGGTTTCTGCCCGCCACCGTTGAAGGGCGGCAACAAAAGAAGGCTGCGACATCGCCATCAGCCTGCCCGTCTCAAAAGCCACAGCGAGCGAGACATCTTCGCGCCCATCAGGCGTCATCATGCGCAAGTGGTCACTGACATGGGCGAGGATTGGGAAGGGTTCTTCATCCGCCAAGGGATTGCGCAGCAGTTCATGCGTGGAAAACGGGCCTCGATACCAAGCGTTGGCGTTCTCACCAGTGCGCGTTAGATGCGGCAGTCCGACATGGCCCGTCTCTGCAATCTCAAGCGGCAGGGCTGTCACGGGGGGCTCACCGGGTGCTTCACCTTCACGCGGACCACCGGTGCAGGGCGGCAAAGGTCGCTCAAACCCACCGGGTGATGCCGTGCCCAACAGCCCCACATCAAGTCCGTTCATCAACTGCTGAAAACCGCCGGCACCCGTGCAAGTGAAACGCCATGACGTCAGAACCGGGAAGCGGTAGAAGGTTTCGGGAATGATGACTTCAAGCGGAAGGCTAAAGCCTGCGAAGCTTCCGGCCACTTGGAACACCTGACTGTCTGACGTCGCATCGCGACGCACCCTGCTGAAGTTTCCGGATAGGAAGTCTTCCTCATCCAGACGCCCCAGCACGTGCAACCCGTTTCCATCGACGCCCGCGCGATCAATCAACGTGCCTTCGTGAAACACAACCTCGCCGCGCCGGACAGCATCGCCAAGCGCGCCGTTGTCATTGGTATCCAGCACGCGCGGGCTGGCAGTGGCGGTTAGCGGAACAGCGGCGCCTGATTGGGTCGCCGTCGCCAGCATTTCCACCGTTTCGTTGATGTAAAGCGTGCTGATATCGTAGGTTGGAACCGGCGGCGTTGGCGGTGGCAGGACGCCAAGTTGCCCTTCCAGACTGATCAGACACGCGGTGTAGGCTTTGGGCTTACAGTTCTGCGTGTCAAAAAGCGGCGTGCGATTGGCAATGACAACGGCCAGAAACCCATCATCGTCGCCCATGGCGTTTTCGGTGTCATCCGGGTTCACCTCGCGCACATGAGTGAGCAGGGAAATATCGTCGAGCGTCGGGAATATCGTGTCGACGGTTGATTGAGGGACGGACAGATAGCTTCCGGTCGGCTGGTCCATCGGTCCGGTTATCGGCGTCTCGGCGGTAAAGCATTCCTCCCACGGCTGATCGTGGACAAGCTGGCCCTCGCCTTCGGCAATCACCACAAGCGCCAGCCATGGGGTTGTTTCGGTGACCGTTTGATCGTGATGCTCATCCCCCACCGTGCCCGCAGCCCTGTCCCAAGGCAACGTTCGCCGTTTCAGCACAATCTGCGGCAATCGGTTTTCGAATGCGCCTTCTGAATTGGCGGGCGGAAAGGTCATCAGTGCTTGGTCAGGTGGCAGCTTCAGGCGCGGGGCAGTGACATTGAAATGAGTTTCCAGCGTGTCGACGGGATAAGACGTTGTGCTATTGCTCTTTAGCGACAAGTCACCAAACAAAGTGTAACTGCCAGCCGTCAGGGCCGGGTCGATGCTGTCATAAAGAAAGAATTTTCCGCGCGCGACCATGGCTTACTCCAGCTCTACATCTTTTGGGGGTATCCAGCGGGCAGTTGCGCCGCTGGCTTTGCTGTCGCTGATTACCTCAAGGTCCAGATTCATTGCACTGTTGAGAACGCGCGAGATCAGAGCGTCAGACCCAAGCGATGTTGCCAAAACACCGTCAAGGCGCTCTGCGATCCGGCCAGCAACAGACACGCGCAGCGATGCGCCTTTGTCATCTGACGTGATGTCGTAAACCAATAGCGTCTTGCCATCGAACGGCACGATTTGCGGCCGCTGATCCACCAATTTCGCGCCAGAAATTGCGATGGACAGATCAGCAAGATCAGCCTCGGTGCCCGGCCCTTCAAGCACGACCGCAACACATGTCGCGCCCGCATCAAAATCGGTTTCAACCAGTGACGATTGGTCCACCAAGTCGCGGGCCGTCATCCAACCTGTACCAGCTTTTCGTCCACCCCTTGCCCGGCCCGCACCTTCAGCACGCACAACACCGCCGCGGCATCGTGCCAGCGAATAACCTAGATAGGCGACATCGGTGCTTTCCACCCAACCGGCGATTTCTTCAGACGAGGCTTCCACACCAGCAATGATCGCAAAGGCACGGTCGGTGGCCGACAGCTCAACCTGTCCGCCAACCTTCCGGTTTTGTGAAAGTTCACCGTCGCCGCCGATCACCAGCAGACGCCCTGCCCCGGATAAGGCCAACGCTCCGTTTGAGGGGAACCGGGTGACGGCTGTGCTGGCTGGCAAGTCAAAGACCGCGATCTGGCCGCCTGACAGAACGGTGTCGCGGCTGCCTTTTGTACGGGTGCCAACAAGGTTGTTTTGCACGTCGCCCAGAACTGCGCGCTCGGCTGGCCCGCTGCCTTTCGCGGCAAATGACACGGCAGAGGCCGCGCGCGCAGTCTCGGGCGTATGGCCTTCTGCAAGCAGCGTTCCGGCTTTAGTGGGCGCGCGTACCTCGGTGCGCAACAGGACCGAGCGTTCAGCTTGCATGGCATCCAGCAAGGGCGGTGCCATGCGTTTCAGCCCTTTCGCTGCGCGTGTGCGGGCGGTGACTTGGGTTCCTTTTTCGGCGAATACGCCATCGGTGCTGCGCAATTCCTGCTGCAACATACCGCGCAGTTGAGGACGCCGATATTTCTGCGGAATTGCACTGTCCGTTGGCCTGCGCTTAAGTTTCTTGCGGCCAGTTCGCACAGAGCCCACGATCCGTTCGGACAACAATCCAACCCGCATGGGCGTTGCCCTGTTCCCTTGGAAAGATCGCATGGCAGTTGCGGACCGAGGCGTCAGTGAAAGATCAGTATTGCGCGTCGCTCGATGCCATTCGCCTGCATATATTGGCATCTGGTTGTGATCGATGGTCTTTAACAACGCGCGTTGCTGCTGCGCAGCCGCAATCACACGCGCCCGGATGGCCCCGCCGCGCCGCAATGGCAATGGCGCAGGTCGGCTCGGCTCAACCTGATCAAACGAGACGCCACCAGTTGATGCAATCGGAATGCGCGCGTTCAGAGACGGCACGAATTTCAGGTCGACACCTTCGGTTGCGGGGATCACATCGCCTTTCGGAATAACTTTTTCGTCTTCACCGGGCGCAATGCCCCAGACACCCTTGGGGAAGCGACCCGTTGTGCGCGGCGTAATCGTCACACGTGCGGTATCCTGCAGCGCGATCGGGCCACCGGGCGATCCATGTTTGGGGACCAGTCGCAGGTTCAGCCTTGACGTTCCCAGCGCACGCCGCATCGGCGCCAGGCCAAGATTGGCATTGGGCATTACATTGTTCTGGGCATCAAACTCTTTGCCCTCAAGCGCGATTGACAGGATGGGAATGGTTGACGTCAGGCTCAACTCAAACTCGCTCATCACCTCGAACGGATGGGCCGCACTTCCGTCTGGTGTCGCGCCCCGTTCACTGCCGGAACTGCTCTGAACGGGTGGCGGCAATGCGCCACGCCCTGCGATTGATGACAAAGCGGCCGCCCGGTTGCCCGGTGCCAATTCCAGATATTTCTCGACGAAGGCCACCCATGAAAGCGGGTCTGGGGTCTGTCCGTTGGCGTTGCCAAATCGGACAGTAATGTCAATCGGTCCAATCTCGACGCGCGCAGATCCGTGGAATTCTGGGCCCGCAACCTCGACAAATGCACCGAGCGAAAAGGACAGGTTAATCGTGCCAAACAGCACATTTATGCGAATGCCTGCTGACACCCGCACATGGGCGTCAGCCTCATACCGGAACGGGTCAAAATACACGATGGCGTTGCCGCCAAACGATAGATGGGCATAGGCCGGTCCGAATTTCGCACTGGCCTCGAACAGTCCGCCGGCCATGAACGCTTCAGAGGTCAGCGCAAAATAGGTTTCGGCCTTCACAACGATGTTGCTGGACACGGACCAGTTGAAGCCGAGCCTGGGCACAACCGGATAGCCATCACGATGAAAGTTCGGGTGATAGCCACCCAAAGTGATCACAAACTCGCCCGCTTTCGCGCCCTTGAACCAGCTGACATAGGCAAACCCGCCCGTCAGGCGCGCGCTTTGATGAAACAGCCAGGAATTCTCGGTAAGCTGGGCTTGGATCCAAATGACACCCTCTTCCGTCGAAAAGCGTGCGATCAGTCCGAGTTCAATGGACACAAGTGCCGCCTCGGGACGCGGAAGCGCCATGCGCGCGAGGCCAAAGATCGACAGCTCGAACCCATGACCAAATTCGACCGCAACAACCGCAATCCCGTCGACAAGCGCGAATGAGTTGAAGCTGATCCCGGCGGCGAACCAGAAGTTGCCTTTCTTGGGCAGAAATTCGTTTCGCACTTTCTCCATCTCGGCCATCAGATCGTCTGATGGCCGATAGGCCGGATCAAGCGCGGCAATCATGGTGAATTCGTTAAATTTGCCAATATCATCAGGAGGTTTTATGTCGCGATTAATCCCAAACCCGCCACCGACACCCGTCAGGAAAAAGCACGGCGGCCCGCCAAATGGCCCAAGAACAGCACCATAGACAAAAAACGCGCTGTATTGATCATTGTCTTCGTTGACCGAGGAATAACCGCCATAGACCGACAGGCCATAGCTCGCAAAGCGCGCCTGCAGCATACCGATGTAATCCACACTTGGCGGATCACCAAACTTGCGCAAACCGCCTGCCAGTGTGACGCCTGACATATCCGCGGAAATCGCCAGACCTGCAAGGTCGACCGCCCACGCTTCGGGGTCAAAAATACCGCCACGATCAAGACGATGGCGCAGTTCCAAATCATCGACAGCCGCTTGCAGACCGGCAATCGAGACGTTGCCATCAAATAGAAGCGAGACAGATTTCAGGTTCTGCGTCGCCGCGTCCATCTGCGCGCCCAGCCCTATCTGATCAATGTAGATCGGACCAAATTGGCTTCGGATCGGCAACCACCATGGCCCGTCACCTTCGCCTGCACGAAACCCAACAGCAATTCCACCACCGGGCTTTGTCTGAACTGACAAGGCGGGCGAGAATGCGGGCGCAAGCGGTGCTTCTCCGTCATTGGTTTCGGACAACATCCCTTCGGCGACCCCGTTGCCGTCAGAGCTTTCACCGCTGCCCCCACCGACCGCCACGGAAATCTCGGCCAGTTCAACCTGCGCGCCGCCAAGAACCTGTCCGGGTTGAAGGGCTGCATAGATATGAAAAGCGACAGACCCCAATCCGATCGGCTCGGTCAAAAGCGGTGCATTCGAGCGCCCGATCCGAAGGCCAACACCGTTGACCGACAGACGGGGGGCAAACCTGATGTTGATTGGGTTCGAGATATCGACAAGACCGACGATCACGCCCGCATCGGGCGTTCCGATGATCCATCGGTTATCATTTTCCAACCAGACGGCGATATCGCCCTGCGCAATTGCCAGTCTGTCGGCAAGTGCTAGGTTGATGCCCAAAACACCGTCAATGGTCGACAATCCTATGGTCAACACACCGTCAATGGTCACCGATGGATTGGCGCTTGCGATATTCTGCAACAACTTGATGACCCGTGCGATCTTGCTGTCGATCAACTGCTGTTCGCTTTCACCCGGATTGCGCATTACGCGGAAAAGCTCTGCGTCCAACGCTGTGCCCGTGTCATTCAGGACAACGTCGCTTAACAAGAAGCGTATGTCCCTACTGCCAACCGTTTCGTTCAGAACCGCATCAACTTCAGGCAGTTGCACAACAAATCCACCCAGCATGTCGATGGCGAAATGCAGTATGCCGGTCGCGATCTCTTCCGGTGAATTGCTGCCAAAGCCCAGATCGAAGCTTTGGGTGTTGAAACTGTAACGCATTGCCAACGCCTGCGAATGCGCCGCGTCGACCGACAGACCGACACTGACGAACGGGCTTGGAACGGACGAGCCGACATCCAAACTGAAAACCGGACGCAAAGTCAGCGCGGGATCGACCGGTATCTCGGCTGGGCCGAGCGTCGCGTTCAGCCGGGCAAGCCCAGTGGCATCAAACCGCAACGTGGTCGCGACCGACTCAATGAAGGGCAGGCCAGCAAAGACCCCTCCGAGTTCCACGAACAGCGGCGCTTGATTGAACGTCAGCGTCATGTTCCAGCTTGGGCTGCCGGCTTGAGCAATGGTCACAGTGACACCGCTGGCATCGCTGCTCGCGCTGATGTCGGCAGGCAAAGCATCGTCTAAATTGCTAAGCCCCGAAGCAAGCAAAGCGGGCCAGCGCGTTTGCAAGCTGCCAGCCGGATCTGTCGCCCATGCTGCCAGCGTTGGCCCGTGAAAACTGCCGCTTTGCCGAAGAAGCAAGGCGTCCCCAATGTCGGCAATCAAATCGCCATGATCCGTTCCGCTATCCGCTATTGCATCAAGCACGAGGGGAAGGGCCGCCGTGACAGCGGCCGTGGTGATGGCACCCAGATCGGCCGGGTTGGGAAATATCTCCAGATCGCTGCCCGCTGCGTTACGCACGAAAAGGCGCGTTGCTCCATTGGCAACGGTCAAGTGCGCTGCACTGTTGCCCGGCACGCCGCCCGCAAGGCCTGCAAAGCTGCTGATGGCCGGAAGCACGCGCCCATCGGCGGTGAATTCAAGCCCCACTGCGCCGCCAAAATCAATATCCGCGCCCGGCATGAATGCGGCTGGATCAAAGGCAATATCCAGCACAAGGCCACCGACGTCACGCGCCCGCAAGGACACACCAGTCGCCAGTGTCAGCACACCAGAGGGGCCAGCCAGACCCGTGATGGGTTTAAGCGCATCTATCAGAGCCGCAACGCGCACGGGTTGGAACACGGCGCCGTTGCCCAGAATATCGCTTTGTCTCAGGGCGGATGCGGGGTCGATAAACAGTAGGGGCGGAATGCTCGTGCGCCCGTCTTGCAACATGCCCAGTGCGTTCAGGAAGGCATCGGTGATCGTCTTTGCTTGCGGATGGATATCGCGCACGCCTTCCAAAAGCTCTTCGGCTGCAACGGCGGCCAGTGCGGGCAACGCTGTTTTTGCAAGATGTTCGAAATCTATCGTCGGCCAAAGTGGCAGGGTCGTTGGCAGCCGACCCATTCGCGCCCCATCGTCTGGTGCGATTTGAAGATTGGCCGCAAAAGGCAGGAAGTCGACCACTAACCGCGTACCGGTTAGAGCGCCCAAACGCAGCCCTGCCGCTGTGACGCCGCCCCCGGCGATGGTTGCGTCAATGCTCCATTCCGTGAACAGCGGCAGTCCGGTGTTTGCCCCACAACTGATTGAGAGCGCCGAGGATATTGGATCGAATGTTAGCCCAGCATGGTCGCCCGACAGGTTTTCGATTAGTCCGACCAGCAATGCATATTGCGCCGTATCGGACAGGACCTGTTGCAGCCGGGCGGCGGGATCATCAATCCAATTGGACAAGGACAGCGCATCGAAATGACCGTCACCGTCCACAATTTGCAACGCGCGCAATGCTTGCATGAAGCGCTGAAGAACCGGATCGACACTTGTCGCAGCCTCGTCAAAAACCGCACGCAGCAGGATTCCCATCTCGGGCGACGTGGGCATATCGAAACGATCCGGTCCAATCGCGGCGTCAACATCTTCTGGTGTAAGCGTCACTCGGGCAAAGCGCTGGTCGTTGATCCTGACGCCATGCAGCGTAACTGCGACCCGGTTTCGAGCTGGCTCGGAACTGGCACCAACCGTCAGCTGAGCTTCGACCTCCAACGCGCGCAATTCCAGCAGGTCATCGGTCCCGGGTCCGCCGACAAGCCAACCACCCTCACGGCGCAGCCCCGCTGCCAACACAACGGCATGTGCTGTACGCGGCGAGACGGACGGCGCATCGACATCAATGTCGACCCCGACAATCTCTGCCAAAAGATGTCCGGTGAACGCAATGCCAGAGCCGCCCGTGGCTGTGTTAAGCGGCAGCAGAGCACCCAGCGAGGCGGACTCGATCTTTTGTAATTCTCGCTGAATATTTCTTGCTTGTGCGGCAAGGCTCAACCCAGCCGCCGCAGCAGCGGTCATTGCCCGCAGTGCGGCATCAGTTTCGATCACGCCATAGACAAGATGCGCGTCCAATCCGGGGCGAAGTGTTGTTGACCAGCCGGGCGGCGGGGTCAGTTCGCGAACGATATCCAGGCCAGTGTCCAAATGCTGTTCAAGCAAAGCACGCGCGCGGGCGAGATCGTCGTCGTCAGGCTCGTCCGTATCAGGGGCTGGCATGAATTCAGACAAACGGCGCAACGCTTCTTCGGTTTCAAATGGCAGAGCGGTGGGGGCGTCCGCAAGCGTCAGCGGCAAGCCGATCGCAACAAAGCGATCAATGCCGGAACCCATTTCGACAAGCGCCAACCACGCCGCATGACCTGCTTCGGGTGCTGCAACAAGCACAACACCCGGCAATGAACGGATCAGCGACAGCGCGTGGCGCAACCGGGCCACTTGACCCAAGATCCCGCTCGCATCCCCGACAGCCAAAGCCGCATCACTGCGTGGGGCCAAAAGAATGTGCCAGTCGCCATTGGTTGCGGGTAGCGGTGTAAAGGCCAAGGGGTCGCGGCCCGCCTCTCGCATGTCCAGAACGCGCGCGGCATCGACACCCGACGGCAGGTCGGCATCTGCAGGCAAGACCCTGACGGTCACGCTCACAGTTGGCGCGCTGTCCAGAATTTCCGTCAAATCTATTCCTGCCAGAAGCGCCGTCGCGGTCTGGTTTTCGACAAGGTGCAGCGTTGTGCCGGGCACATCGACTTCTGGCACGCGCACGCGACCGTCGCTTTCTTCCCACAGGGCCGCAACGCCAGCCAGCCCGTCGCCCAGACTATCGCGCGCAAGCTCTGTTCCGAACGGGCCAAGGGCGGCAGGGTATTCGCTGAGTATTGCATCTGCCAGAATGCCGGGTTCCAGTCCGACGTCACCGGGCAACCAGCGCCGGATCGGGATCGAGCGGGTGACGTCGGGGATTGGCAACGGCGTGTCCGGCTGACGCCAAACCGCTATGGCTGGAAGGCCTGCGCCAGGTAAGAGATCAATCCGCCATGGATCGGCAAGCGTGCCAGACCCGTCAATGTGAACATCTGCATCACTGTCACCGGAAAGGAAGCGCGCAAGCGGTTGTAAACGCCGTGCAATGTCGATCTGCGCATCGCTCAACATCTCGGCGACCCATGCCCGCAAAGCGGCTTCTGCGTCATCTACCAGATCGGCCAATCGCAATCGATATATGTCGGGTTTTCCCAAAATTGGTGCAGATCGCTGCCAGCCCACCGCATCGATCAGATCTCGCAGCCAATCGGCACTGGTCACCCTGTCGGTCAGTGCCACCACAAGGCGCTCGATTGCGTCCCAGTCTTTATCGTCAAAAGAGGCCACAAGATCGTCATACCGCGCCCGGATTTCGGGCAGTGGTATGGGCACGTCGACACCGTCCAGAAAAAGTTCGGGGTTCGGGGTTTCCGGCGCAAAATCAAACCCATCCTGAGCCCGCCAGAGCAGCGCCAATGACAGATGATCCACCGCAACCCGCGCGCTGCGGCGACCCAGCGAAAGGCGCGACCCATCTTTCATGGCGGCGCGCGCCTGAACAGTGATTTCTGGCAGGAACCCCGTGGCGCCGCTGTCCAGATCGACCGACAGAAGGGCGACCCGCGCACGCGTCTCGATGACGGTTTCGCCGTTCGCGATGGTGTCGACAGATTGTCTGACACCAAGCCCCAGCACCAAGCGCCCGCCACCGTTCTGCCATATGGCGACATAGACACCGCCATCAAGCGCAAGTTCCCAAGGGTCGGCGATCGTGCCGCTTCCAGTGATCGCATCTGCGGTCGTATCACCGGTTATCAGTCGACGCAGATTACCCAACACGCGTGAGACATCCGGCGCGTGATTGGCCAGAACATCCTTCCAGTGATCGCGCAATTGTCCAAGCGGGTCGCCAAAGAAGGCGATCAGATCAATGACCGGAAAGCCCGCCGGCGCACCGGTTGGTGCGCGCCAGCCAAGCACCACCGCGATCAGATCGCCTGCTGGGCCAAGATTGCCAAGCACTTCGGCCAACGCATCTGTGACCGCTGCCGCCGCGGTGGCCGCCAGCGCCTCTGGATTGGTCAGGTCCAAACGCGGGTGGTTGGTGCCAAAAACGGTCGCGTTCAGAACTTCGATGATCAGAAGCGGGCGACGGCCCTCGTTCAGCCCGAACCCAAGGACCAGCGCGTCGGCCGATACATTCGGCGCAGCAAGCGTGGAAAGATCGTATCGAAGCTGCGCGCGAAGCGATGGCACGGCCATGGCCTCGCCGGTGCCAAGGTCCAGCTTCACGATATCTGCTACGAACTCGGCTTCAGCGTTGCCGCTGGTCATGCCAAATCGGGTGGACATTGTGATGACCGGGCGGCCAGCCGCTCCGGGTCCAACCCTGAACCCAACGCGCAGATTGGCGGACCCCACAGGCAGGCGGACGGTATCTGCGCCCTCAACAGCCGCACCATTCGCAAGAAGGGCCGCCAATGATTGCAGCCACGCGGTGCGCGCCGCCGTTTCACCCAATGTTTGAGCAAGCCAATCCACCAGCACGTCGGGGCCGGTGTCGAAAATGTCCGTGACAGGTAAATTCGGTATCACAGGATTGGTCCCAAGCCCCAACAGCTCTGCAAGGGCGGCCACCTGCGGGTCCGCGCTGGCCCCCAACTGTGCCTGCATAAGGCCTACGATCAGCTCGATCCCTGCATCCCCTAGCGCGTCCGGGTCGGTCAGCGACAGGTTCAGGTCCCTGCCCGTCGCCTCTCCGGGCAGTTGCAGGCCGCCAAGGGTCAAAGCCACCACCGGCAGACCATCCGCCGCGATGGTCGGCACAAGCAGCCGCAGTCCGACCGCGCGCAACCCCGCCTCGCCCGGCGGGGTGGGAGTGTTGGCGATGGTAATTTCCGAAGAGATTGCGAAAAACCCACCGCGCTGGCCGATCAGGTCAGGGCTTGGGCGCGGTGTGCCCTCTTTGCCAGCTCGGAAAAGCGGGATCATCAATGATGACTGGCTTTCGGTCAAAGGCGCACGCGTGTCGAATTTCACGCCAAGAAAAAGATGCACTTCCGTTGACGGGACCGGATCGTCATCAAGAACTAGATAGAAACGAATGCGCGCGCCTGTGCTGACATTATCGGCGAACAGTTCGATCCAGTATCGCGCCTCGGCGTCCCGTTCTTCTTCGCCGCCACGCGCGCTTTGCGCGAAGGCAAGTAGCGCCGATCGCTGTGCATCGTCGGCAAGGATATCGCGCAAATAGTCTTCCGGGTTGCGTAGCCAGTCTTCGTTAAATTCGCCGTCGCCATCGACAAGCCCCAGCGCGCGCAAAAGGTCGGATGTGTCGCCGAAACTGTCAGGGCTAAACGCATTCATCGCCGTGCCCTTTCGATCTGACCGCGTGCCGCGATGCTATCAATCGTCAGGCGCCCTCGGGTCGCCGTAAGTGCGCCCGCAATCAGGCGTTGGTTTTTGGCGTCCACGCCCACTGCTCCGGCCACGCTGGCAGTGGCGGCAACAATCGAAGAATGCGCCAGTGCGATAAGCGCGTCCCCCCAAACGCGCGCGACCAAAGCGTTGCCAGCGGGGCGATCAACCGTCGCCATCACGGTGCCCGCGACAGTCGTTTTTGATCCGACAGCAATGGGAACAGACATCGTATCACGCAACCCATCAGCTTCGACCGGAATATCAACGCGCACCCGTCCCGATGTCACCGTTGACTTGATGCGCCCAAGATGGACGACAAGTTGGTTGATCCCGTCATCCCAGATAACGCTGGCCTCGCCCTTGGCGCGATCGCGTGCGGCATATTGCAAAAGCTGTTCCAGGGATTTCGAGGCAAGGGGGATAGACGGCCCATTCTTTCCGATATCTATCGTCGTTTTCGGGAAGGCCTCGGGATCTTTTTCGCGCAGAAATTCGACCACCAGCCCGGTCACATTGTGAAGCCGCGCGTCTGAGGTCGGGCGCTCGGCGGCCGTGGCCTTTTTCAGCGCTTCGGCCACGGATTGAGGGGTGAGCTTTGACGTTTCAACCTTGGGCCTTGGTTCGGTCACCACCAGCACATCGCGCACGTCAATCGCGTCGATCCGGCCAACTTCGTCAATGACCCGATCCAATCGTTCCCGGTCAGATGGCGAAAGATCATCCAGTCGATCAAGGTCGTCAATACGTGTCCCGACAGACGGACGCCGGCCTATGCTCCCAGATAAATTTGGTCTGCGCGTCATAGAGGCCTCCCTCGCACGCCAAGCGTAAGCTTGCCCAAAATAGGACCACTGTGCGACGTCTCATACGTCCCCAACTAAGGGAGAAGGCGATCTATTTTTTTAGCGTATCTTGAACGAGATGCAGCATGGCACCCAATGTGAGCCAAAGGGCCAGGAAGCCGATAAGTTCTAAAGCAAAGCTTCCCCACTTAAAGAAGATTTGAGCCACGGTAAGCGATACGGCAAACGGCAAAGCTTCCCGTACCAAAATCTCGCGCAATCCAAAAACATTGACCAAAGAGAACAAAATCACCCCTCCTGATTGAATAGCTGAAAATGTTCAAAACCGCCCGAAAAACACAGCACTGGCGTGGCCCGATGATAGCGGCGCGAATATCAATCTGTCAAATTACCGCCTTTAGGACGCTCATCTGCTCTGCTGGACCGGGCAAGGGCGCCGCGCCGAATTGGTTCGTTCGACCGAGTGAAATCGACGGGGGCCACTGTGGCGTTCGTTCGTTGACTTGGCCAAGTAACTTATCTAAATTATTGTTTTTAAGTATTTATATGCCTGCAACGGGCGGCTCTATCCGTGTCGAAGAAAGACCTTTAGCAGGTCCGCGCGGTCAAGCATCCCGACAAGTTCACCGTTACGCATAACCGGGAAACTACGAAAAGGCTGGTCCAGAAACACTTCTGCCGCCGTCACAAAATCGGTCTCTGCCTCTATCGTAGTGATGTCGGTGTTCATGCTGTCGGCGACGGTTCCGCTCCACTGTTGGTAGTAGCTCGCGTTCAGCGCAGGGCGGAAGCAGTCCTTTTCGGTAATGATCCCAATGAGCTGCCCTGCCTCGTCAACAACCGCCGCGCCTGAAGAGGCCCCTTCCACAAGACGTGCTGTTGCCTCACGGATTGGGCAGTCGCCAGACAGGCGCAGGAAATCGGTCTGCATGACCGACGAAATACGTTCCTCAGCCATCTACATTCTCCTCAGATTTTGCACGCCGTGGACATCCATCGCACCGATTGCCGGGAATACATGACGCGCCACCGCAGGATGTCTGCGGTGGCCGCCCCGTCAGCAGCAGTCCCAGCGCCAAGCCGCCAAAGACCAGAAGAAAAATACCCATCGAAAGGATCAGTTCCATTTCGTCACCTCATTTGCGGCATGTGCATCAAACGTCCCGGTGGCGATTTGGCTCAACGCTTGGCCTTCCGAGATCAATAACAGCGCCGCGATGTTGTGCTGCCGGGCAAGATCCGGCCCCTGACGCGCGCCCGCACGCGTTGCGAAAGTTCGACAGTTACAGTTTCGGAAATTGCTTGTCATGTGTCAGGTTCCGAAATCGTCGTTGAAAATATTGCGGCGTTCAACGCCCATCTGCTCAAGCGTCGCGATGACGGCTGAAATCATGACCGGCGGTCCGCAAAGGTAGTATTCGCAGTCTTCAGGCGTGGGATGGGCGGACATGCCTTTGCGAACTGTTTGGTGAATAAAGCCCGTCTCGCCCGTCCAGCGATCACCGGGGGCGGGATCGGACAAGGCTGGCGTCCAAGAGAAGTTCGGATGTTTGGCCGCGATCGCGTCGAACTCGTCGACATAAAACAGATCGGCGGCAGTGCGCGCGCCATAGAAATAGAACATCCGCCTGCCAGACCCCTGCCCGATCTGTTCGTGGATCAACGCGCGCAGCGGTGCCATGCCGACGCCGCCGCCGATGAACACCATGTCCTTCCCGGTCGGTTGCGCATGGAAATCGCCGAAGGGACCCGCTGCGCCAACCGTGTCGCCGCTTTTAAGGGAAAACAGATAGGACGACACGATGCCCGGCGGCACCTCACGTTCTTGTCCTGCCGGGGGCACCGCAAGGCGAATGTTGAACACAAGGCGACCAGCGTCTTCAGGTCGGTTAGCGATAGAGTACGCGCGGCTTACCGGCACGTCCGAGCCACCTTTCAAGCCCGTCCAGCCCGAAATTTTCCACGTCTCGGCAAAAGGTGCGGGGATATCGAGGCGTGAGAAATCCAGATCGTAAGGCGGCGCGTAAAGCTGCATGAAACTGCCCGCGTGAAAGTCGATCTTTTTTCCGTCCGGTAGGTCAAGCACCAGTTCACGGATCAGCGGCGCGAGCATTCGGTTTGAACGGACCCGGCAATCAATGCTTTCTGCGTCAAGAATGTCAGCCGCGACCGAAACGCCGACCGCGCCGCGCAAGTTAACCTGACAGGCCAGCCTCACGTGATCGCGCCGCTCGGACGGCGACAGAATGCCGCGTTCGGTCGCCACGGGCAGGCCCGCGCCTTCGCCCGAAACAGCCAAGCGACACAACCCGCAGGTACCCTTTCCACCGCAGGCCGCCGGAACGGGGACGCCAGCAGATTGCAGCACCGACAGCAGATTGTCGCCGCGTGAAGCCTCGATGCTGGTGTCGTCATTTACGGTCACGATCAGGCTTTCTTGCGGGATAAGCCTGTTGCGCGCCGCCAGAAGGCCGACCGTCAACAAGACGACAAGCAAGATCAGCAGCAGGCTTCCAACGGCGATTTCTGTCATGTCGCCACCATCTGCGCAAAGGCCGCAAACCCAAGCGACATAAGCCCGGTCAGAATGAACGCGATGCCAAGGCCGCGCAGCCCGTCTGGCATGTCGGCATAGGCAAGCCGCGCCCGCAGCGCACCAAGCAGGATCACCGCCAGCGCAAAGCCCGCCCCACTGCCAAGGCCGAAGGCGACGGATTCGACGAAATCATATCGTCGTTCGACCATGAAAAGGCTACCGGCCAAGATCGCGCATTGCACCGTCAGAAGCGGCAGAAAAACCCCGAACGAGGCATGCACGGCGGGCAGAAACCGGTCCAGCAGCATCTCGATCAATTGCACCGTCGCCGCGATCACCCCGATGAAAGCGAGCAGCGAGAGGTAGGATAGATCAAGCGCTCCATACCCCGCCCAAGACAGCGCACCGGGGGCAAGAAAAGTGCTGTATATCAGGTTGTTCAGCGGAACCGTGATGCCAAGGACCGCAATGATCGCGATACCAAGGCCAACGGCAGATTCGGTGCGTCGCGACAGCGCCAGAAACGTGCACAGCCCCAGAAACAGGGTCAGCGGCATATTGTCGACAAACATGGCGCGCAGAAAGATATCGACCAAGCCGCTCACGGCGTTGTCTCCTCAACCTTTGGCGCATCGAACTCTGACGGCTCGGCCTGTTCGCGCCAGATGGACCGGACGATCCAGACCAGCCCGCCCAGAAGAAAGAAGGCGCTTGGGGCCAACAGCATCAGATTTAGCGGTTCGAACCAGCCACCCTGATCCACGGTTGGCAGAAGCTGATAGCCAAGCAAACGCCCGGTTCCGAACATCTCGCGCACAGCGCCAATGATCGTCAAAACCAATGCATAGCCCAGACCGTTGCCAAAGGCGTCGGTCATCGACACAAGCGGCGGGTTGTTGCGCGCAAAGGATTCCGTGCGCCCAAGGACAAGGCAGTTCGTGGTGATCAGGCTGACATAGACCGACAGGCGTTGGCTGATGTCAAAAAAGTACGCCTGCAGAAACTGGTCAATCACGATAACCAGCGATGCCACGATGATAATCTGGACGATCAGCCGGATCGAGCTTGGGATGTGACGACGGATCAGGCTGACGATCCCCGCCGAGGCCACGATGACGACGATCAGCGAGGCCGACATTGTCAGCGCCGTATCCAGCGTTGTGGTCACCGCCAGCGCCGAACAGATGCCAAGGATCTGTAACGTCACCGGGTTCTGGCGCACCAGCGGTTCGATCAATCTTGTCCAGTAACGCGCGGTGCCTGCCATCGCTCAGAACTCCCCGCGCCGGACGGCATCAATCAAGGGGCCGTAGCCGTCGGGGCCGACCCAGAAGCGGACCATGCGGGTGATCGCGTTGCTCGTCCGGGTCGCTCCGGTGATGCCGTCCACCTCGTATTCGGTATTGGCCGGTCCGCGCGCCACTGAAAACCGCAGCGTTCCCTTGTCGTCGGCGATCTGCTTTCCGGCAAACAGCGCTTGCCATTCGGCCTCTTCTATCCGGGCGCCAAGGCCGGGGGTTTCAGCCTGATCGGTGATCGTCAGCCCGGCAATCGTATTCATGTCGCCGCGCAGCGCCAGCATCGCACGGATCGGACCGTTATAGCCCGAACCGATGATCGGCAGCAGCAATAGCGCGATCCGATCCTGATCCCGCAGGATGAATATCTGCGCGATGTCCGGGCGTGCACCGATGTCCGCTGTGTCCTGTTCTGGGGCCAGCTGGGTCCAGTTGCTTGGATCGTCAAGCGCGGCTTGAACTGTTTGCGACGTCTGACCTTCGGCAACGCTCCCCTTGGTCAGATCGACCACCACAGAAGACAGCGCACTCCCGCCTGCCTCTGCCACGATCTCGGACATGCCGGGAATGGAGGCAAGCAGCTTGTCCAGCCGCAATTGTTCCTCCGCCGCGCGGTTCTGAATTTGGATGGGACGCAGATAAACCGTGGCTGTCGTTACCAGAACGGCACAGGCCGCCGACAGCAGAAAGGCGACCACGATCGTTTTCGTACGGCTTTCGTTGGGCAGCGCCAACAGACGTTTCCAGCCGGAAATCGGGTTCAGATCAATCAAGTTTTCGCCTCCTTTGCGCGACCCAAAGGGACACGATGGCCTCGTCGATCAGCGGCACGGCAAGTGAGACAAGAAACGCCGCCGAAACCGCCATCTGGACATCAGCCGACCCTTGCCATGTCGCGTGGAACAGCGCGACAAACCCGGCGTAAAGCGCCCCATTCACCCAAGCTCCAACCGGGGTTGATGCGCTGGCGACGGGGTCGGCAACCAGCAGGACCAGAACGATCAGCACCGTCGGCCAAAGTTCCAGCAGGCCGGGGTCAATCCAAACGGCTGCGGCAAAAACCACCCCGGCACCAAGCAAAAGCCGCGCCGAAACAACACCGAACCACGCCGCAACAAGGGCCGCGGGAATCGCCGCCCAACCCAGCTGGATGGGCAGCTCCGGCCAAGGCGCGCCCGGAAAGCCAAAGCCAAGAAACGCCAGCGTCACCGTCGCAGGGTTAAGGATATTGCGCCCCCAACCGCCAAAGGCCAATTCGCCGAATACAATCCCGAGACTCACGCCCAGCACCAGTTGCAACGCGCCCAGATTTTCCGGGGCAAGAATGACAATCGCAAGCGCGGTCAGCAGCACGGCAAAGGACGGCGGCTGCGCGCGCGCCAGCATCCAGATCAACTGCCAGATCCCGATACAAAGCGTGACGAAAACAAGACGCGCAACCGCGCCCCAACCTTCAGCCAGAAACCACGTGACCATAATCGGCAAGCTCGCACACAGCAGCAGCAGGGCCACAGTTTCGCGATCCCAGATGCCCCGGATCATGACGCCTCCTCCTTCGCGATTTCGCGCAGCATGTTATCCAGAAGCGCCGAATGGCGCGGCGCGGCACAGGTCACATAATCGGCCAGCGTCAGGTCCTCGCCAACAAGGGACAATGCCCCGAGGCGGGTGGCGGTTTCGCGGTCGCCGACAGCCAACGCGCGCAGCAAGGCCAGTGCGGGCAGTGCGCCACCAAGGGCGCGTTCAATGGCGGCCGTTGGAATAATCGGGCGCGGGCGGGAAGCCTGTTTCAGTGCCGATACAAGCCAATGATCTCGTTGATCGGACGCGCCGGCGTTCATGACAGACACCTGACGGTCCCGCGCGCCCAGCCAACGCCTCGCACGGCCTTCAAGCGGTGATCCGGACAGCGCGATATGCGGGCCATGTGTCACCCGGCCATAGCACAAGCTGCGCAGGTCTGCGCCCGGCTGGCAGCGAAGAAGCCGCGCGTCCGTCACCGCAGGCCCCGCAAAGGAGATAAGGCGCGTCTGTGGCACAAGGCCGGTCGCGAACAGCGCACCGATGGCGGCCACATCTTCCAGATGAATGTCCCAGACTGGTCGCGACAGGGTTGCCGGATGGTGCTGGTGGACAAGAAATCCGGGCAGCCCCCATGGGTGGACCGGGGCAACCTTCAGCCGCCTAATTCTGTCATTCGGTGCAAACTCGGCGAAGCCCTCACCTGCATCCCCAGCCTGACACAGATAGACCGGGCCGTGCGTCAAGCGCAGCAATTGGGCGATGCCGCGCGCGACATCCTCTTCGCGACCTTTGACGGACAAAGCAGGGTTCGGCGCAAGCGGTTTGGTGTCCAGCCCAGCAATGAAGATGGCCGCTGGCTCCTCGCCCGGGAGTGGCGCGCGCCCGAATGGCCGTGAACGTAATGCCAGCCACAGCCCGCTTTCCATCAGCAACAAACGCAGCGCGTCGCCGCTTTTGTGGGCCGCGTTAGGGGCATACTGATGGCGGTCACCGTCGTTTTCGTGAAAAAATCGGATTTCCGATAAACGCCTGCCCGGCGCAAGATCAACAACGGCGACGCGCCCGGCCATCGGGGCCACCTGCACGATGTCGGGATGATGGCGCAGCCTGAAGATCGGCGCGCCCTGAGCGACAAGCTGGTCTTCGTCCACCAGCATTGTCACCCGCAGATCATCGTCTGCCGACGCGCTAAGCGCCGCCTCTTCGGTAATGTTGTGCTCAACCGGAACATGTGCCGCCGGCACGGGACCTCGGACATCAACAGTCAGACCTGTCTGGCGATTCCAAAGCACAAATATCGCTCCGCCGATGATAGGGTTCAGAGCCATCTGATATTGTTTTCAGCCCAGCAATCCCGTAACGTTAGTCTAGGCAAATCAAGCCGACGACATCAAGCGAAACAAGGGAGTGTGACATGATGCAGCACCCAGCCAAGATCGTCCTTCAAGTTTTCGGATTTGCCGCCCTGCTCGCGTTTGGTATGAATCTTGGGCCAAGCGGCAGCTTCGCGCAAGAAGAGAAACAAGAGGAGAAAGAGGCCGCAGAAAGCATTGCCGAGCCAATGTTCAACATGCCCAAGAGCGGCCCGTTTGCGCCAGAAACAATTTCCATTCCGAACGCCAAAGCGATTGCCGCATGGTCGCGGTCAGGCCATGCAGACGCCGCATCCGAATCCTTTAGCCACTGGAACGAAGAAGGCGAGATCCCCGCCAATTGCGCGACCTGCCATTCAGGAGTGGGCTTTCGGTCCTTCCATGGTCTGGACGGCAGCCCCAAGGGTTTGCCAGAAGACCCCTTCCCGATCGGCGGCGTGGTCGATTGTGAAACCTGCCATAACCCGGGACTGTCACGTATCACAGAAATCGCGCTGCCGTCCGGGGTGGTGCATCCGGTCAGCGGTGGTGACGTATCTTGCATGACATGCCACCAAGGTCGCGCCAGTGGCGCACGGGTGACAGAAGCCACAGCGGGCATCGCCGAGGACACATCAAGTGGCGAGCTTCGCTTTGTGAATCCACATTACAACATTGCTGCGGCCACCACTTTGGGGGGCTATGCCCGGCTAGGGTATCAATACCCTGACAAGACCTATTCGGGACGCTTCAACCATGCAAAACCGGTCGCAACCTGCGTTTCATGTCACAAGCCGCACGATCTTACGGTTGCCGAGGCGAACTGCCTGACATGCCACCAATCCGGCGACGCGAAAGCCATCCGGATCGCCCGCCAAAGCTACGACGGCAGCGGCAAAACCGACAAGGGCATCTACCATGACATCAACGCGAACGCCGATCTGCTGATGTCGCTGATTCAGGACTACGCCACAGAAATTGCAGGCAAAGCGATGATCTATGATGGGACGCGTTATCCCTACTTCTTTGCTGACGCAAACGCGGATGGCCTTGCGGACGAAGCAGACGGGCGGTCTGTCAGCTATGACGCCTTCACGCCCCGCCTTCTCAAGGCCGTATATAACTGGAAGTTCATCACGGCCGATCCGGGCATCCATGTGCACAATCCCCATTATGCTCTGGAACTCGCTTATGATTCAGTCGAGGATTTATCGGCCGCCTTGGGGCGCGATTTCGCCGAGTTTGGCTTGCTCCGGTGATCGAACGCCGAGGTATTAACCCATACTTCGTTTGCTTGAATGAGGGCTGGGGATGTATGTCACCGGTTGGCTGAACGTCCTGAGAAGGGCGATGGCTGTCGGTACATTGAACTTGACCGAGCCTTGCTAAGGCGCGAGGTTGACGCGTTTCACCAAATGCGGATCAGTGCGCTCCTGTTGTGTTAATCGTATCCGTAGGGCCGCATTTTGCAGGAGGCCACAGGCACCATGACATCACAAGTTCGCGGTCGATTGAACGTCGCGTTGGTAACCATTGCGCTGGTTGGTCTTGTGTCAGGCTTGGGTCTGTGGCTGGTCGAAAAATCGCAATTGGCGGATTATGTCTGGATTGTCGGCGTCATCCCGGTTCTCGCTGCCCTTGTGGTCGAAATCGTACGAAGCCTTGCCAAAGGCGATGTCGGCCTTGATATCGTGGCCGCCCTTTCGATGTCGGCGGCACTGTTTTTTGACGAAACGCTGGCGGCGGCGGTGGTTGCCCTGATGTATTCGGGCGGCACTTTCCTTGAAAGCTTTGCCGAAGGGCGCGCCCGACGCGAGATGAGCGATCTGCTGTCGCGAGTGCCACGAACCGCAACGCGACACCACAATGGATCGCTGGTCGAGGTCGATCTGGAGGCGATCGTTCCCGGTGACCTGCTGTTGATCCGACAGGGCGACATTGCCCCGGTAGACGGGACCCTGGAAACCGACAGCGCGATCCTGAACCAGTCGGCCCTGACTGGTGAGGCGATGCCAGCCCTCCTGCTGCGCGACGGCTACGTTATGAGCGGGTCGACAAACGACGGCGAAGCCTTCGATCTGCGCGCCACCCGCCGGGCCGCAGACAGCACCTATGCTGGCATCGTCCGGCTGGTCGAGGCGGCACAGAAATCCAAGGCCCCCATGGTGCGGCTGGCCGATCGCTATTCACTGCTGTTCCTCGCCGTCACTGTTACCATCGCCACCGCTGCATGGTGGTTCACCGGTGATCCGATCCGCGCGGTTGCTGTTCTGGTCGTGGCCACGCCCTGCCCGCTGATCCTGGCCGTGCCGGTCGCGCTTGTGGCTGGCATGTCGCGCGCCGCGCATTTTGGCGTGTTGATCAAGGGGGCAAGACCGCTGGAGGCAATGGCACGGGTCAAGACGCTGATCCTTGACAAGACCGGCACGCTGACCGACGGACGCCCCCGGATCGTGTCAATCGAGGCGCAGGCGGACCTTAACGCCAACGAAATACTGTTTTTCGCTGCAGCACTTGATCAGGCGTCAAGACACCCCGTTGCGCAGGCTATCGTGGCCGCCGCCCATCAGCAGGGCATGGCGCTGCCGACTCCCGCTGATCCCATTGAGGCTCCCGGCGAAGGCGTGATGGGCAAGATCAACGGGTGTAAGGTCATCGTCGGCGGTGCGGATTTCGTAGCCGGGCAGATCAGCGGGCCTCTGCTGGACCACCCTGCCCGCTCGGAGTCCGAAGTGATCGTCGCAATTGCCGTTGATGGCCGCCTTGTTGGGCATCTTGTTATGGCGGACATGCTGCGCACGGGCACGCGCGGGTTTCTTTCCGGGCTGCGCCGGGTCGGCATGACGCGCATCCTGCTTGCAACCGGGGATCGCCGCGTGGTTGCCGAAGCCGTAAGCGAAGGCCTTGATCTTGATCATGTGCACGCGCAGATGACACCGGATCAAAAGGTGCGTCTTGTCTTGAACGAACGCGAGAGCGGCGCGGTGATGATGGTCGGGGACGGGGTCAACGACGCACCTGCGCTGGCGGCTGCCGATGTGGGCGTGGCGATGGGCGCGCGCGGAACGGCGGCGTCGGCCGAAGCGGCGGATGTCGTCCTGCTGGTCGACCAGCTTGATCGTCTGCTGCCGGGATTGGAAGTCGCGCAAGGGGCAAGACGGATCGCATTGGAAAGTGTGGTCGTAGGCATCGGCCTGTCGGTTGTGGGCATGTTCGCGGCGGCCTTGGGATATCTTTCACCGGTACAGGGCGCAATCTTACAGGAACTGATCGATGTGGCCGTTATTCTAAACGCTCTTAGAGCACTAAAGATCGTACCGCAGGACGCAAACGAACACGACCGCAACCAAGCCGACCCGTGCCCCAGCTGATCAACACATGTGTCCGGTACGCCACAATATTTCGTCCAATACCCCCTTCACGAAATATTTATTCGTCGATTTCCCCTAATTATCTGTTAACATGTTCATACCGAAAGGTCTCTGGTGGGGAAAATGGTGCGTCATATTTAGGCGCAAACCGAATTAACTGGAGTTGGGGAAATGGTATATAAGTCACAGACAAAACAGATTAAAACACCAAAACGTGTCGTTCGTTATCTTCGACAGCAAACACCGCCGAAAACAGACAGAACGAAGACCGAGGAACCGGAAACACCCGCCGTGGTGTTCACGGACTGGGCCAGTATCTGACGGGTTTTCACGGTCGGACAACACGTTTAAGTTGGGATCATGACTGATCCTGTCTCGTCCATACGCAATCTTGGGCCAGCGTCGGATGCGTCCTTTGCGCGCGCCGGCATCCATACGGCCGAAGAGTTGCGCGAACTGGGCGCGGATGAGGCCTATCGCCGTCTCTTGGCGTCGGGATCACGGCCGCACTTCATCGGATATTATGCCATGGTCATGGGGTTGCAGGGGCGCCCTTGGAATGACTGCAAAGGCAAGGAAAAAGACTCCCTGCGCGCCCGGTTTGATGCGTTGAAGGCCGAGGCCGAAGTAAAACGCCCCTCTGAAGACAAGATGGAAGTCATTTTGGACCAGATAGGCATCCGCGCGCCCTGACACCCGACCCTGAATTGAAAAAGCCGCCCGGATTTCTCCGCGCGGCCCTTTTTTTTGCGTCCAACCAGCCTTAGCCGACCAGTTCGAGACCCGAGAAGAAGTAAGCGATTTCTTCTGCTGCGGTTTCCGGTGCGTCCGAGCCGTGGACCGAGTTTTCGCCAACCGATTGGGCAAACTCTTTACGGATCGTGCCTTCGTCAGCGTCGGCCGGGTTGGTGGCGCCCATCACGGTGCGGTAGGTTTTGATGGCGTCGTTGCCTTCCAGAACCTGAACGACAACCGGCTCGGAGATCATGAATTCAACCAGCTCACCGAAGAAGGGGCGCTCTTTGTGGACGCCATAGAAGGTTTCGGCCTGGGCTTGGGTCATGTGGATGCGTTTTTGCGCAATGATGCGCAGGCCAGCGGCTTCGATCTTGGCGTTGATCGCGCCGGTCAGGTTGCGTTTGGTGGCATCGGGTTTGATGATCGAGAAAGTGCGTTGAATGGCCATGTCGGTCCCTTTTGCGTTGGGCAGCGGGACCCCTGCCCCGGTGCGTGTGTGATTTGCGGCCCCCGGTAACATGGGATCGGCGTTTTGGAAAGCAGCGATTGAAGGCGATGATTGACGGGCCTTCCAAGCTCAGGCACATGGTGCCCATGCTTAGAATTTCAGACATCACATATTCCATCTCTGGTCGCACCTTGGTTGAAAACGCCTCGGTGACCATTCCGACGGGCCACAAGGTGGGCCTGGTGGGGCGCAACGGCTCTGGCAAAACGACGCTGTTTCGGATCATTCGCGGCGAGATGGGGTTGGACACGGGCGAGGTTTCGCTTCCCAAGGGTTGGAAAATTGGCGGGGTCAGCCAAGAAGTGCCCGGCAACGAGGTCTCATTGATCGACACGGTTTTGCGGGCAGATACGGAACGCGAAGCTCTGATGACGGAAGCCGAAACGGCCACTGATCCGACCCGCATCGCCGAGGTTCAGACCCGCCTGTCTGACATTGACGCGTGGTCGGCCGAGGCGCGCGCGGCCTCGATCCTGAAGGGGCTTGGCTTTACCCATGACGAACAGCAAATGCCCTGCTCGGCGTTTTCCGGCGGGTGGCGCATGCGTGTGGCACTGGCGGCGGTGCTGTTTTCCGAGCCTGACCTGCTGCTGCTGGACGAACCGACCAACTATCTGGATTTGGAAGGCGCGCTGTGGCTTGAGGCTTATCTGGTCAGATACCCCCACACGGTGCTGATCGTCTCGCACGACCGTGAGCTGCTCAACCGATCGGTGGGCGGCATTCTGCATCTCGAAGACAAGGGGCTGATCTATTACACCGGAACGTATGACATGTTCGCCAAACAGCGGGCACAGAAACGTGCCCTTCTGGCGTCCGCGGCCAAGAAACAAGACGCGCAGCGTGCGCATTTGCAGGCGTTTGTGGATCGCTTCAAGGCCAAGGCATCAAAGGCGAAGCAGGCGCAATCGCGCGTGAAAGCGCTGGAACGAATGGAAACCATTCGCGCGCCGGAAGATGCCGCGCGTACCGTGTTCACCTTCCCCAAACCCGAAGAGCTTCCGCCCCCCATCATCGCGACCGAAAACGCGGCTGTGGGCTATGGCGACACCGTTGTTCTGCGCAATCTGAACCTGCGCATTGATCAAGACGACCGCATCGCGCTGCTTGGGCGCAACGGCGAAGGGAAATCCACGCTCTCCAAACTGTTGTCGGGTCGATTGGACCTGATGGAGGGCACAATGGTGTCCTCGAACAAACTACGCATCGGGTTCTTCGCCCAGCATCAGGTGGAGGAGCTGTATGTCGACGAAACGCCCCTGCAACACCTGATGCGCGAACGCGCCGCCGAGGGACAAGCAAAGCTGCGCGCCCGTCTGGCGGGGTTCGGTCTGGGACCGGATCAGGCCGACACCGAGGTCGGGCGGCTGTCTGGCGGTCAAAAGGCGCGCCTGTCGCTGTTGTTGGCCACCCTGCCCGCCCCGCATTTGCTGATCCTTGATGAACCGACCAACCACTTGGACATTGAAAGCCGCGAAGCGCTGGTCGAAGCGCTGACCGCCTATAGCGGTGCGGTGATTTTGGTCAGCCACGACATGCATTTGCTGTCCATGGTGGCGGATCGCCTGTGGTTGGTGAAAAACGGGCATGTCGCCCCCTACGAGGAAGACCTGCAGGCTTATCGTAAGATGCTTCTTGCCACGGATGAGGATAAGAAACCGCCCAAGGCAAAAGCCCCCAAGCCGAAACCGAAACGCGCCGACCGGGACACCATCCTTGCCCTGCGCGCCGATTTGCGCAAAGCGGAGGCACGGGTCGAAAAGCTGGAAGCGATGCGCGACAAGCTGGATGCCAAGCTGGGCGACCCAGAACTTTACGAGCCCGAGCGAAAAGACGAAGTTGTGGTTTGGCAAAAGAAACACGCCGAGGTTCACGAGGCGCTGGATCGCGCCGAAGAACTGTGGCTTCGCGCGCAGGATAAGCTAGAGAGAGCAGAGGGTTAAGCATGGAACTTGACCTCTTCGTGCCCGCTTTTGTTACCCTGTTCGTGGTAATGGACCCAATTGGCATTTCACCTTTATTCATGGCGCTGACGCAAGGCAAGACGACGTCGCAGAGGCGCGCCATCGCGCTCAGGGCCTGCACCATTTCAGCCCTGATCCTAACGCTGTTCGCGTTTCTGGGCGAAGGGGTGCTGAACTTCCTTGGCATCTCGATGCCCGCATTTCGGATCTCCGGCGGCATTCTGCTTTTGCTGACCGCACTGGACATGTTGTTTGAACGGCGCACCCAACGACGCAAGGACCAGTCCGAGGAAGGCGTGGCCAGCGATGATGATCCATCCGTGTTTCCGCTGGCAATGCCCCTGATCGCTGGCCCCGGCTCGATTGCCACGGTGATCTTGCTGTCAGGTCAGGGCGACGGGCTGGCAGGTGTCGGGTTGGCATTGGCGGTCATGGCACTGGTGCTTCTGATCGCCTTCATCCTGTTTAACGCGGCGTCGCTACTGGAACGGCTGTTGCGCGAAACGGGGATCAAAGTGGTGACCCGGCTGTTGGGCATGCTTCTGGCCGCCTTGGCGGTTCAGTTCGTGCTGGAAGGATTGCGTGACTTTGGTCTGATGGGCTGACACGCGGCGCATTGCCCCGATGACAAGCGCTGGCGGGCTTCCTATATCTTCTTGGTAAGGGTTTTGGAGTTTAGGATGACCGGCGACGACTATGCACGTATTGCCTATTTAACACTGCTATTGGCGGCAATCGGCGGGTATTTCATTGCCGAAAACCGCAAGAATATCGGTCAAACCTTCCGCCACGCCCTGATCTGGGCACTGATTTTCGTCGGCGCGTTGGCGGGTGTCGGGCTGTGGCAGGACATTCGAAACGACATCACACCGCGTCAAAACGTTGTGCAGGAAACCGGACAGATTGAGCTTCCGCGCGCGCGTGACGGCCATTTCTATGCCACCTTATTGATGAACGGCCAGCCCATCGAATTCGTCGTCGATACCGGCGCCAGCCAGATCGTTCTGACGAAAGAGGACGCTTTGAAGGCCGGTGTTCAAATGAACGCGCTGCGCTTCTTTGGCCGCGCGATGAGCGCAAATGGCCCGGTGCGCACAGCCCCCGCCCGCATCGCGCGTGTTGATTTTCTGGGCATCGAGGATTTCGGCGTCGAAGTCTGGGTAAATGACGGCGAAATGCCGGGATCACTGCTGGGCAACGACTATCTGCAACGGTTTGAAAAGATCGAGATTGAGCGGGACAGGCTGATCCTAACGCGCGGCGATTGACGTCTGGCCCGAAATTTAGTCTTCGCTTTCTGCACCTTGCGTGCTGACCTTCATTTCCCAGCGGCCGCTTTCCTGGCTCCAGTACTTCGCGGTACACCCTGCTGCGACAACTTCTTTCCATTGCGATCTGGCATGGGCGACGGCGTCGGGGTCGTTGCCGTCAAACAGGATGCTGACGCGGGTCAGCGTTGTCATTTCTTCTCGACTTACCGACGCCCCATCGACCGAGATCAGGGCGTTGGCTGCATTGGGTGTTCCTTTGGGTATCTCAGCGTCAGTTGTCAGCAAAACAGGCTGATCGACCTCATGCAGCCCACCCGCTTTGCCGTGTGGCAGGAACCCGTCATCCGTGGTGGTCCACAACCGTTCATCCAGCCAGTCGATCCGCTTTGCATCTGTTCCCCGGACGCAGACCTTCCAGCCTGCTTCCAGTGATTTTTGCAACAAGGTTGGCAACGTCGCCTCAAGCGGGCTGCGCGTCATGTGATAGAAAAGGACCTCTCCGCCCGTTTCTGTCGAAGCACCCTGCTCGCTTGAGGTTTCATTTGCCGTATCCGCCATCCCATCAGGCCTCGAACATGTCCTGAACCAGACGGTTCAACGCCAATACACCCCAGCCGGTCGCCCCTTTCGGGTGCAATGGTCCGTCTTGGTCCACCTGTGCGGTGCCCGCGATATCAAGGTGGATCCAGGGCTGGCCGTCTTTCACGAAGCGACCAAGGAATTGGGCGGCGGTGATGGACCCTGCGGGACGACCGCCGACATTCTTCATGTCCGCCTTGTGCGACTTGATCAGTTGGTCATAGCCGGGGCCCATCGGCATCCGCCACGCGCCTTCACCTTCTGCCTTTGCAGCGTCCAGAAGCCCGTCACAAAGCGTGTCGTCGTTCGAGAAGACGCCGGTGTTTTCATGGCCCAAACCGATCACGATCGCACCGGTTAGCGTTGCAAGATCAATCATCCCAGCCGGTTTGTATTCTTCCTGCGCGTACCACATCACGTCACACAGGACGAGCCGACCCTCGGCGTCGGTATTGATCACCTCGATCGTGTCGCCCTTCATCGAGGTCACGATGTCGCCGGGCCGCTGAGCGCGCCCGTCCGGCATGTTTTCAACCAGACCGACCAGCCCAACCACGTTGGCCTTGGCTTTGCGGGTGGCCAGCGTCTTCATGACGCCTGCAACCGTGCCCGCGCCGCCCATATCCATGGTCATATCTTCCATGCCAGCGGCGGGCTTGATGCTGATGCCGCCCGTGTCAAACACGACGCCTTTGCCGACCAAGGCAAGCGGGGCCATGTCCTTTTCGCCGCCCATCCATTCCATGACAACCACTTTCGACGGAGCCTCGGACCCCTGACCGACCGCCAGAAGCGCGCGCATGCCAAGTTTTTCCAGCGCCGCCTCGTCCAGCACTTTGACCTTCAGGCCAAGACCCTTCAGCTCAACCAGACGGTCGGCAAATTCAGTGGTGGTCAGGACGTTGGCAGGCTCGTTCACCAGATCGCGGGCAAAGAAAACACCGTCGCTCTGTGCGGCGATCCGCTCGCTCGCGCCGTCAAATTGGTCGACCCGCGACACCATGAGTTTCAGGCTGCCCCCACCCGCATCCGCGTCCTTGTCAGACTTATGATCATTGAACGCGTAGGCACGCAAGATCGCCCCAAGCGCCAGATCATCAGCGTGTTTGACGGGGCCTGCCAAAACCAGAACATCCTTACCGGCCAAATGCTTACCAATGGCACCGCCCGCCTTGCGCGCAAGATTCAGATCAGCGCGTGGGGCAAGGCGGACGACCTGCACAGCTTCGGCTTTCATGCCCGTCGGAAACGCCAGTT
Organism: Aliiroseovarius sp. S1339; assembly: GCF_023195695.1. GTDB lineage: Bacteria > Pseudomonadota > Alphaproteobacteria > Rhodobacterales > Rhodobacteraceae > Aliiroseovarius. The sequence goes on from NZ_JALPQG010000001.1 coordinate 309,592, forward strand.
CATGTGCATCACCGTCTTTCATCTTCTCGAACGCTTTACTTTCGGCAAAGCGCAACAACGCGCCACGGGTCAGCTTGTTGACTCGGCGTGCTGCCGGATGCAGCTTGCCCGGCTCGGACAAAACGACCACTACGCGGCCAACATGTTCGCCGATGGGATCAAGGTTTACTTCGCTGAAAACAGGCTGGATCGGGGTCGTCATATGACATTCCTTTCAGGCAATCTTTTGCCATTCCTAGCCAGCCACGCCAAGAATGACCAGATAGCAGTTTTCCCCGGCGATGGGATCGGCTAGAAAATGAACCACAACATGTTGGGGTTCACCGGGGGTAACGTGGCCAGATTCGACCGCTATATGCTGTCGCAGCTTATTTTGCTGTTTGGCTTTTACGGGCTGGTGCTGGTTTTGCTTTTTTGGGTGAACCGGGCGGTTAAGCTGTTTGATCAGTTGATTGCCAATGGGCAGACCGCAATGGTGTTTTTGGAATTCTCGGCGATGATTGTGCCCGGCGTGATCGTCTTTATCATCCCGATTGCGTCGTTCGCGGCAGCGGTTTCGGTGACAAACCGGCTGAATTCGGAAAGTGAGCTTGTGGTGGCGCAGGCCGCGGGCTTTGGCGCCTTCCGCTTAGCGCGACCTGTTCTGGTCTTCGGTGTGTTCACCGCGCTGTTCATGCTGGTCCTGACCCATGTTCTGGTTCCGATGAGCCAACTTCGCTTTGCCGAGCGTCAGGCCGAGGTCGCAGAAAACATCACGGCCCGCTTCCTGACCGAAGGCAGTTTTGTGCATCCTGTCGAAGGCGTCACCCTGTATATTCGCGAGATCAGCGCGGCGGGCGAGCTGAAAGACATCTTCCTGTCGGACGAACGCGATCCGGCACAGAAATATACTTATACCGCGAAAAAAGCCCTGATCCTGCGCACCGATGCAGGGCCACGTTTGATCATGTTCGATGGTCTGGCGCAGGTCTTGAACAGCAATAGCCAACGTCTGTCGACCACAGGGTTCAAAAACTTCACCTATGACATCTCGGCCCTTCTGACGGGGCCGATTGGGGGCGACCGCACGGTGACCCAAATTTATACCTCGGAACTGCTGAACCCGCCCGCCGCCACCCTGACCGAGACGGGTGAAACCCGCGCCGCCCTGCGCGCCGAGGGCCATTTCCGCAACGCTCAGGCATTGTATTCTATTGTCACTGCGATAACCGGGTTTTCCATGTTGATCGTCGCGGGGTTCAGCCGATTTGGGCTATGGCGGCAAGTTGTCATGGCGCTTGGCGCGGTTGCGCTATTGCAGACTCTGGACAATACGATGCTTGATCTGGCGCGCCGCGCAGATGGCAGCTTGTGGCTTGTCTATGTTGCGACTGTTGTCGGCGCGCTTTTCAATATCGTGGTGCTGAACATGGCCAGCCGTCCGTCGCCAAGCGACATGCGCCTGCGCCGACGCACGCTGCGTGAAATGACCCGCTTGCCCGCCGGAGGCACGGTATGAAGCTGCACCTGTATATCGCGCGCCGGTTCATGTTTGCCTTCCTGACCATGCTGGTCGTACTGGGCATGATCTTCGTGCTGCTGGATATGGTGGAAAGCATGCGTCGGTTCGATGCTGCTGCGGTGGGGTTTGGCAACATTCTGGGTCTTACCCTTCTGAATGCCCCGGTGTGGATATATCGCATCCTGCCGCTGATCGTCATTCTGGCGACGCTTTGGATGTTTCTGAGCCTGTCGCGCAGCTCGGAAATGGTTGTGACACGCGCCGCGGGCCGGTCAGCCCTGAACACGCTGGTATCGCCTGCACTGGCGGTGTTTCTTTTTGGCGTGATCGCGGTGGCCGTCGGCAACCCGATCGCGGCTGCAACATCAAAGAAATACGAGCGCATTTCCGCGCAATACAAGGGCACCGGCGGCTCGGTCCTGTCCATTTCAACCGAAGGGGTTTGGCTTCGGCAGGGCAACGAGGATGGCCAAACGGTGATCCGCGCCGTTCGATCTGATCTGGAGGGCACCAGCCTGTCGGGCGTTACCTTCTTCTCATTTGCGCCCGACGGCCTTCCCACCCTGCGGATTGAGGCGCAAACCGCCAAACTAGAGCCCGGCCAGTGGGCGTTGACCAAGGCCAAGGTCTGGGACTTGGAAAACGCCGACAATCCCGAGATGGAGGCCGAAGCTTACGACGAATACCTCGTGTCCTCGAACCTGACACAGGACCAGATTCGCGACAGCTTTGGCAAGCCAAGTTCGATTTCGATCTGGGAAATGCCACGTTTTATCCGCCAGTTGGAAGCCGCAGGTTTTTCGGCGCGCGCGCATCAGGTTTGGTTTCAGATGGAGCTTGCGATGCCGTTTTTCATGGTCGCCATGGTACTGATCGGCGCGGGCTTCACCATGCGCCACACGCGGTTTGGGCGTACGGGGATCATGGTATTGATGGCACTGGTGATGGGCTTCGGGGCTTATTTCATTCGTAACTTCGCCCAGATTTTGGGCGAGAACGGACAGATTCCCATCATATTGGCCGCATGGGCCCCGCCCATAGCCGCGATCATGATGCCCATGGGGCTTCTGTTACATCTGGAGGACGGGTGATGCGCCTTTTGCGCCAACTTCGCACCAGCCTGTCGGCACTTTGGCGAGGCCTCGCGATGGCCGCTGCTGTTGTCACGCTGTCCGCGCCTCCCGCGTTGGCAGGACAGGCCAGCTTGATTGCGGACTCGGTGCGGGTTGAGGGGAACGGCGCCCTGATCGCTCAGGGCAATGTGGTGGTTCTGTATGAGGGGACGCGTCTGACCGCAACGCGCGTGGTCTATGAAAAGGCAACCGATAAACTCAGCATTCAGGGGCCGATCACCATTGCCCGCGAAGATGGAACAGTGCTGGTTGCCGAGGCGGCCGAACTGTCGTCAGACCTGCGCAATGGCATCCTGAAAAGCGCGCGTCTGGTGCTGGACGAACAATTGCAGATCGCAGCCGCCCAGATCAATCGCGTCAACGACCGCTATACACAGATGTCGCGTGTGACGGCCTCGTCCTGTCATGTGTGCAAGTCCAACCCGGTGCCATTGTGGCAAATCCGGGCCGACCGCGTGGTGCATGACGAAAAGGCGCGCCAGCTTTATTTCCATGGGGCACAGGTGCGGGTTGCGGATGTGCCGATCTTCTATCTGCCGCGCCTGCGGCTGCCCGACCCGACCCTAAAGCGGGCGACCGGGTTCTTGCCCCCGAAAATCCGCACCAGTTCGACGCTGGGCGTCGGCATTGTCGCCCCGTTTTTCCTGCGGTTGGGCGATCACGCAGATGTCACCTTGTCGCCGTTTCTGGCCGCCAAGACCACGACGCTTGAACTGCAATACCGCCAAGCGTTCCGCGCGGGCGACATCATGTTTACCGGCGCGGTCAGCCAAGACAGCGTCCTGCCTGACCAGACCCGGTATTACGTGTTCGGCAAGGGCCAGTTTGCCCTGCCCCGCGACTATACGCTGAGCTTTGAGCTGCAAGAGGTCTCGGACCCCGCGTATCTGCTGGATTACGGCTATTCCGATCAGGACAGATTGCGCAATGCCATCACTGTGATGCGCGCGCGCCGTGACGAATTCGTCTTCGGTGGGATCACCCGCTATGACACGTTGCGCGAATCCGAGCTTCCGATCTTTGACCAGCTGCCCTTCGCGCAGATTGACACGTTTTACGAACGCCGCCTGTTCCCGCCCTGGCTGGGGGGCGAAGTGCGCGGAAACCTGTCGTGGCAGGCCCACTTCCGCGAAAGCAGCGCTGACATCCTTGGCCGCGATGTGGCCCGGCTTGGCGCAGGGCTTAGCTGGCATCGCGATTGGGTTGGCCCCGCCGGGATCGTGATCGAAGCTGAAGCAGGCGTTGACGCCAATGTCTACTGGATCGAACAAGACAGCCGCTTTGTGTCCGAGCAGAGCTTTGCCGCCCCATCCGCCGGTGTCACGCTGCGCTGGCCGATGTCGCGGGTAACATCCTCGGGCGCGGTTGACATATTAGAGCCCATTGCGCATATCGCATGGTCCGAACAGGTCGGCGCCGACGTCCCCAATGAAGACAGCGTTTTTGTCGAATTTGACGAGGCCAACCTGTTTGACCTGAACCGCTTTCCCGGACAAGACCGGCGCGAAGACGGCGCACGCGCCGCCGTTGGGTTAAGCTGGACACGTCATTCACCGTCAGGCTGGGCGTTCACGCTGGCCGCAGGTCGGGTGTTTCGGGAAGGCGGGTTTGATCAATTTACCAACGCATCAGGGCTGGCGGGCGACCGCTCGGACTGGTTGTTGGGGGCGCATGTGAACATGGGCGGGCGGTTCGCGCTGCAGGGCCGTGCCCTGCTGGACGACGATTTCGCAATCACCAAATCGGAAACCCGCGCCGCCTATCTGGCCGAGGATTTTGAGGTCAGCGCCGCCCATATCTGGGTGATCGAGGACATCGCCGAAAACCGCCCGGACCCGACCCACGAGCTGCGCCTGGACGGGTCATATCAGTTCAGCGACTTCTGGCGTGTGTCCGCAGATGGCAGCTTTGATCTGGAAGCCCGTCAAGCCACCCGCGCCGGGTTGGGTCTGCAGTATCAAAATGAATGCCTTTTTGTGGATGTTTCCCTCTCGCGTCGTTTCACATCCTCGACTAATGTGACGCCAACAACGGATTTCGGCTTTAAGGTCGAACTGACCGGTTTTGGCGGCGCGCGCGGCAAGACAGCCCATAAATGCGGCGGCTGAAACAGGCAGTCGATTGACCGGAACCGAAGATTGAGATGACGAAGAGCAGATCGGACAGAAAAATGGCGAAACGCATGATCAACATCCGCACCAGGACGATAGCGAACCCCCGCTGGGCACAGCGTATCGCCGCAACTCTTGTGGCTGGCCTGCTGATCGCGATGACACTGGGTGCCTCAAGTGCGACGGCGCAGAACCTTTTCGCCCCGGTCAAGAAAATCAATGATCGCGTGATCACCGCCTATGAGCTGTCGCAGCGCATGGCCTTCCTGACCATCCTGAAAGCGCCGGGCAACCTGAACGAACTTGCGATGGAGCAGCTGACCAACGAGGCACTGCAACGCCAAGCCGCCGAGCTTGTGGACGTGAAGCCCACGGCTGAAGAAGTGCTTGCGGGCATGGAGGAATTCACCGGCCGGTTCAACATGGATGTCGAGACCTTCAACAAGGTCATCGCACAGGCCGGTATTGCACCCGAAACCTTTCGCGATTTCGTCTCGGGCGGGGTTGCATGGCGCGCCGTCGTGCGTGCCCGCTGGGCCGGGCGCGTTCAAGTCACCGATGACGAGGTCGATCGCCAACTTGCGCTGACACGTCCCGGCGCTGGTGTGCGCGTCCTTCTGTCAGAAATCATCCTGCCCGCGCAAACGCCTGCGCAGATGCAAATATCCAATGCCCGCGCCTCGGAACTCAGCCAGATCACCACCCTGCCCGCGTTTGCCTCGGCGGCGCGGCAATATTCTGTGGCACCGTCACGCGGACGGTCTGGTCGGCTGGAATGGATGGACCTGTCGAACCTTCCGCCTGCCGTCGCCGCCCAAATCCTGCCACTTGCCCCCGGACATGTCAGCGATCCGATTCCCGTCAAGAACGGCGTCGCGGTTTTCCAATTGCGCGCGATTGAAGAAACAGACACGCCCACGCCAACCAGTGTGACCGTCGATTACGCCACTCTGTTGCTGCCCGGCGGTCGCACCGAAAAAACACTAACCGAGGCTGCTAAAATCCGCGCCAAGGTGGACCGCTGCGATGACCTTTACGGCGTCGCCAAGGATCTGCCGCCCTCGCAATTGCAGCGTGAAGCCCTTCCGATGGGTCAGGTTCCGTCCAACTATGCGCTGGAACTGGCCAAACTTGATGAAGGCGAGGTGTCGACCGGTCTGACCTCGGCGTCCGGTCAGAACCTTGTGTTCCTGATGCTGTGTTCGCGCAGCCGCGACCTGCCTGAAGAAATCAGCCGTGAAGACATTAAGCTGCAATTGCAAAACCAACGCCTGCAAAGCTTCGCCAACGCCTATTTGGACGAGCTGAAAGCGGCGGCTTATATCGAAGACTACACCGGCCAATGACCCCCAACGCGCGGCCCTCGGGCACCTTGCTGCCGGTGGCGCTGACCATGGGCGAACCTGCAGGGATCGGCCCGGATATCGCAGGCCCGGCCTTCGCGACTTTGAAAGGCGAGGTTCCGTTCTTTCTGATCGGCGACCCCGCGCACCTGCCAATAGACACAGCATTCACTGAAATCGCCGCGCCAATCGACGCAATCACTGCGCCCTCGCTGCCCGTCCTGCCGCATGATTTCGGCGGCGCGCGCAGCGCCGGACAGCCACAGCCTTCGCAGGCTCAACATGTGATCAAAGTGATCGAACGCGCCGTCCACCTGACCCAAACAGGCGAGGCGCTCGCGGTCTGCACCAACCCGATCCACAAGAAGGCCCTAAAAGATGGCGCGGGCTTTGCCTTTCCCGGCCATACTGAATTCCTCGCCCATCTGGCCGGTGGCGCAGATGTGGTGATGATGCTGACGTGCGAAGGTCTGCGCGTCGTTCCCGCCACCATCCACATCGCCCTGTCCGAAGTGCCCGCCGCGCTGACGCCCAAGCTTCTGAAGCAAGTCATCCAAACCACCCATGCGGCATTGATCCACGATTTTGGCCTGACATCGCCGCGCATTGCCGTCGCAGGTCTGAACCCCCATGCAGGCGAAGGCGGCGCGATGGGGATGGACGAGATCAACATGATCGCGCCTTTACTGGACGGCTTACGCGCAGACGGATTTGACCTGATCGGACCGCTATCCGCCGACACCATGTTTCACGCCGCGGCCCGCGCGGGTTATGACGCGGCAGTCTGCATGTATCACGACCAAGCCCTGATCCCGATCAAGACCATCGACTTCGCGGGCGGTGTCAACGTCACGCTCGGCTTGCCCTTCGTGCGCACGTCGCCCGACCACGGCACCGCGTTTGACATTGCGGGCACAGGCAAAGCTGACCCAAGCTCGCTGATCGCCGCTTTGCGCATGGCCCACCAAATGGGCCGCACCCGACAGGAACGTCTTACATGAGCCAGATTGACGGCCTTCCCCCGCTGCGCGAGGTCATTGCGACCCATGGCCTGATTGCCAAGAAATCCATGGGGCAAAACTTCCTGCTCGACCTGAACCTGACCGCCAAAATCGCGCGCCTGGCGGGCGACCTCAGCAATTCTGACGTGCTTGAAATCGGCCCCGGCCCCGGCGGGTTGACCCGTGGGCTGCTGGTCGAAGGGGCGCGCAAAGTGCTCGCCGTGGAAAAAGACAGCCGCGCGATGGCCCCGTTGGCCGAAATTCAAGCGATCTATCCAGACAGGTTGCAGATTATCAATGCCGACGCGTTGGACCTTGACCCGTTGGAACACTTGTCCCCACCGATCCGCATCGTGGCCAACTTGCCCTATAATATTGGGACCGAGCTTCTTGTCCGCTGGCTGACGCCGCCAAGCTGGCCGCCAGTCTGGGACAGTCTGACGCTGATGTTCCAAAAGGAAGTCGCCGAACGGATCGTCGCCCAACCCGGATCAAAGAAGTATGGCCGCCTTGCGGTGTTGGCCCAATGGCGCACCACCCCGCGCGTGGTGATGGAGCTGCCACCCGAAGCATTCATCCCGCCGCCCAAGGTCCATTCCGCTGTGGTCCATTTCGACGCCCTGCCCGCCCCGCGTTTCGAGGCGGACGCGGACAAGCTGCAAACCCTTGTCGCAAAAGCATTTGGACAACGTCGCAAGATGCTGCGCGGCTCGTTGAAAGGCCTTCACCCGCAGATCGAGGATGTGCTGACATCGGTTGGCATCAAACCGACCTCGCGCGCCGAAGAAATCGGGATCGAGGAATTTTGCGCCCTCAGCCGCGCGCTGTCCTCCTGAAAAGTCTCGACTATCCCGCCAAGCGAACAGCCCCTGAACAGCCTCAGCTATGCTCCTCTGCCGCCGTGTCCGCCAACACGCGGTTGAAGGCTTTCAACGCGTCCACATGAAACACCGCGCCCCACAGTTCGGGCGGATCGCCCTCACCGCCCAGCGTCACGACGGGAATAAACTGCGCGCCTGAGATTTCAAACATTGGCATCACCGCTTCCAATGTGGCATTGCCGTCGACGTAAACGCCTTGTTCGATCAGTTCCCAACATGTCTCCTCGCCCGCCGCGCGCGCGTGTTCGCGGTCTCGCATGATCGACGCGACGCGCACTGTGGACAGCAGATAAGCCTGCGGACCGGCGGCAAGGTGAATGCCGCGCCGCTCTAACTGGGTCAGGAAGAAACTGCGGTCCACCCACCGGCTGGCCAAAGCTGTGGATATGGACACCGCGGCCATCACGGCAATGCCTGTCTGCCAGTCGCCCGTCAGTTCAAACACAATCAGCGTGGTCGAGATTGGCGCACCAAGAACCGCCGCCGCCACGGCCCCCATACCCGCAAGGGCATACAGCGTTTCGGACCCGGACACGTCGGGAAAGACAGCGGTCGCCACGATCCCAAACGCCAACCCGGTCAGCGCGCCGACCATCAGGGCGGGTGAAAAAACTCCGCCACCCATGCGCCCGGCCATGGTGATCGCCACCGCCGCAACCTTCACGACGACATAGGTGATGGCCAGGTGCAGCCCCAGCCCCCCCGTCAATGCAGCCGAGGTCGTTTCATACCCAACACCGATGATATGCGGGTACCAGATGGCAATCGCGCCAAGGATCAACCCGGCGAATGCTGGCCGCAGAACTTTTGGAAGCCGCAATTGTTTCTGCACCGAACTGCCAACATCCTCGGCCCAGAAAATCGCCCGCATCAGAACGACCGCAACCACACCGCAGACAATACCAAGGATCAAAAAGGCTGGCAGTTCGACGTAAAAGTCCAACGACCCCTCGGCAGGCAGGATGAATTCGGTCACGCCGCCATATTCGATCCGGTTGATCACAGTCCCGGCCACCGACGCGATGGCGATGGGCGCAAAGGCGTGCACGGCGAAGTGGCGCAAGACAACCTCTAACGCGAACAGCGCCCCGGCAATCGGTGCGTTGAAACTGGCAGAAACGGCAGCTGCCACGGCGCAGCCCAGCAGATCACGGCCCGTCACGCCGTTTGCGTTGATCCGCGCGGACACCCAGCTGGAAATCACCGCGGCTAGGTGCACAACCGGACCTTCTCGACCTGAAGAGCCACCGGTCGACAGCGTAATCATGGACGCCAGCGCCGAACCCAGCCCCGCGCGTTTTTCAACCCGTCCATCCCACAGGGCGGCGCCTTCGATCACGTCTGCCACGGCGCGCACGCGGCCGTCATGGGTAAACCAATTCAGGATGATCCCGACCGCCAGCCCGCCAAATGCAGGGATCAGCAGCACCCAATACCACGGCAATGTGCCGGCAAAGCTGTGCAGATGCGCCAGATCATCGGTGCCATACAGCGCGGCCTGAAGCGTTTCGATCCCCTTTCGAAACCCCAAAGCGGCAAATCCCGACGCGATCCCGATTATCAGGGCAATCAACCAAAACTGAAGTTGGCTTGGCCCTTTTTGAGCCAGAATATGCCAACCGGTAGAGGCTCGCCCGACCAAATCCCGCCACGCGCGATCTAAGAACAATTTTAGCCGATTAGGCATGGTCCCCCGCCCGCGCGGCCCTTCCCAAGATCACGCATTTACCATAAGTTGTTCCGGCTTTGCTGGGGAGGATGGGATGACCATCGACACCGTGTTAACCGAGCTTTCGTCCATGCTAGGCGATCGGCTCAGCCGCTCCAAGTCCGATCTGTTGCACCATGGCGCATCCGAAAGCCATTTCGCCCCCACCCCACCCGATGCGGTGGTCTGGCCGGAAACCACGGACGAGGTAAGTCGCATCCTGAAACTGTGCCACGGCGCGGAAGTTCCGGTAATTCCATATGGTGCGGGCACGTCGCTTGAGGGACACACGAGCGCGCCTTTGGGTGGGTTGTGTCTGGACATGTCGCGCATGAATGCAGTCGTCACGGCCGACCCCGGTGACATGATCGCGGTCGTCCAGCCCGGCTTGACCCGCGAAGATCTGAACCATGAGCTGCGCACGCTGGGCGTCTTCTTTCCGGTCGACCCGGGGGCGAATGCGTCAATCGGCGGGATGGCAGCGACGCGGGCGTCTGGCACCACCACCGTGCGCTATGGGTCGATGCGTGACAATGTGCTGGGCCTGACTGTTGTGCTGGCAGATGGGCGGATCATCAAAACCGGATCGCGCGCGGCGAAATCGGCGTCGGGCTATGATATGACCGCGTTGTTTCTTGGGTCAGAGGGCACATTGGGTGTCATCACCGAACTGACCCTGCGGCTGCATGGTATCCCCGAGCAGATCAATGCGGGCATTTGCGCTTTTGCCGATATGGCGGCGGCTGTCGGAGCTGTTCAGCAAGTCATCCAGATGGGCATCCCCATGGCACGGATCGAGTTCGTCGACGCCGACACCGCGCGCGCCTTCAATGGCTATGCCGGCACGGATATGCCGGAATGCCCGCATTTGCTGGTCGAATTTCACGGAAGCCCCGCCGCCGTGACTGAGGCCAGCGAGGGGTTTGGCGAGGTCGTGGAAGATTTCGGCGCGACCGCATACAAACATGCAACCCGCACCGAAGACCGCAACGCGCTTTGGAAAATCCGCCACCACGCATTTTATGCCGTCCTATCACTGCGACCCGGCGCGCGGGCGGTGGTGACAGATATCTGCGTGCCGATCTCGAAACTGGCGCAGGCAGTCGAGGAAACGCAGGCGGACATCGCCGCCTCAGGGCTTCTTGGACCGATCCTTGGTCATGTGGGCGACGGGAACTTCCACGCGATCTTATTGATTGAAGACGGCAACGCAGCTGAAAAAGCCACCGCCAAAGCCCTTGCCACTAGGATGAGCGAGCGCGCCCTTACGATGGGCGGCACCATTACGGGCGAGCATGGCATCGGCATGGGCAAGCTGGATTTGATGGACTCTGAGCATGGCGCGGCATGGTCAGTGATGGGTGACATCAAGTCGGCGCTGGACCCGAGCGGGATTCTGAACCCCGGAAAGCTTGTGCCGCAATAGTGATCCGGTCTAGCCGCCCAGCAGTTCTTTCGCCGCCGCCCGGCCAGCCTCGGTGATCGTATCGCCCGAGATCATGCGCGCCACCTCGTCCACCCGCGCCGCATCGTCCAACGCCAACACCGTGGACCGTGTCATGCCGTCCATCACCGATTTCTGCACCTGCCAATGATGATCGCCCAAAGCGGCGACTTGCGGGCTGTGGGTCACAACCAACACCTGCCCGCCATCCGACAAAGCCGAAAGACGACGCCCCACGGCGTCGGCCGTCGCACCGCCGACACCCCGGTCAATTTCGTCAAAGATCATGGTCAGCCCGTCGGCTTCGCGAGTCAGGCAGACCTTCAACGCCAGCAAGAAGCGGCTAAGCTCACCCCCTGAGGCGATCTTGTTTAGTGGGCCGGAGGGTGCGCCGGGGTTGGTGGCGACAGTGAAGGTCACCTGATCGCGCCCCTCGGGTCCGCCATCCGCGACGCTCAGCGCTGTGGTGAACACCGCGCGTTCCATCTTGAGCGGCGCAAGTTCGCCCGACATCGCCTTGTCCAGATCCTTGGCCGCCGCCGTGCGGGCGCGGGTCAGTTTTGTGGCGGTGGTATCATAACGCGCCTGCGCGTCTGCCACGTCCTGTTCCAGACCGGCAATCGCGCCGACGCCCGCGTCCAGCGCTACAAGGCGCGCGCGCAAGTCTTCCGCAAACGCCCCAAGATCATCTGGCGCGACCTTATGCTTGCGGGCCATGGCACGGATTGCGAACAGACGTTCTTCGACAGTCTCAAGCTCATGCGGGTTGAAGGTGAGCGATTCCATCGCCGCCTCAACGCCCTGCACCGCATCGCCCAGTTCGGACAACGCGCGGCCAAGGGCTGAAATCGGCGCGTCGAGCGTTTCGCCTGCCTGATCGGCCACGCCTTCCAGCCACCTGAGCGCATCGCCCATCCGGGCCTCAGCGCCCTCGCCCGCGCCAAGCGCTTGGTGGGCTTTGGTGATGTCTTCACCAATCCGTTCGGCGGCCTGCATCAGCCGGCGACGACTGTCGAGTTCGGCATCCTCGCCGGACATCGGTGCCAGCGTGTCCAACTCGCCAACGGCGTGGCGTAGAAATTCTTCCTCGGCCTGTGCGGCTTCCAGATCAGCACGTGCCCGATCCAATGCCCGTTGCGCGCGCGACAGATCGCGCCAAGCGGTGCGGGTGGCGTCAAGCTGCGCGCCATGCCCGCCGAATTCATCCAGCAATTGGCGGTGCACGCGCGGGTTCAAAAGCCCGCGGTCATCCTGCTGGCCATGCAGTTCCACAAGCGTATCAGACAGGGCGCGCAGCACCTCTCCCGAGGCACGTCTGTCGTTCACCCACGCCGTCTTGCGTCCATCGGCTCGGTTCACGCGGCGCAACACCAATTCGTCCTCAACCGGCATCCCGGCATCGTCGAGCACCGCGCGGGCCGGATGACCGTCCGGTAAATCGAATATCGCCGTCACTTCGCCCTGTTCGGCACCCGCGCGCACAAGGTCCGCCCGCCCGCGCCAACCCAGAACGAAACCCAGGCTGTCCAGCAGAATGGATTTGCCCGCGCCGGTTTCACCAGTCAACACGTTCAGGCCCGGCTGGAACTCAAGCTCCAACCGGTCGATGATCAGAAGGTCACGGATATCAAGACCACGCAGCATAATGCCCTCGGTCGTGCGTTGCTCTGCCCCCGTGAGGGATCAGAGCCATTCGCCCTTGACCAGCTGGCGGTAAATCCCGTTCAGCCAGTTGTTGCCTTTTGCTTCGGGCTTCAGCCCGGCCTTAGTCAGCAGACGATAGCTGCTTTCATACCACTGGGTCGATTGGAAGTTGTGACCCAGAATCGCACCGGCGGTCTGTGCTTCATTAACCAGCCCAAGCGACAGATAGCCTTCCACCAGTCGGTGCAAGGCCTCGGCCACATGGGTTGTTGTCTGGAACTGCTCGACCACCACACGGAAGCGATTGATCGCTGACGAGTAATGCTTGCGCTTCAGATAATAGCGCCCGATTTCCATTTCCTTCGCCGCCAAGTGGTCAAAGGCAAGATCGAATTTCAGGATCGCCGATTTTGCGTATTCGGTGTCAGGATAGCGTTCGATGACCGCGCGCAAGGCTTGCAGAGCCTGATAGGTCAGACCCTGATCGCGGCCAATCTCGTCAATCTGGTCATAATAGCTGAGCGCCAGCAGATATTGCGCATAGGCCGCATCCTCGGAGGCCGGATAGAAGTCGATATAGCGCTGTGCACTGGCGCGCGATTGTTCGTAGTCGCGGTCCTCATGGAAGGCAAAGGCCTGCATGATCAGTCCGCGTTTGGCCCATTCGGAATAGGGATAAAGGCGTTCAACTTCGCCGAACCATTTGGCGGCCTCGGACGGGTCGCCGCGTTCCAGATCATATTCGCCGCGTTTGAAAATCTCTTCCGCAGTCCACTGATCAATCGGCTTTTTTTCGACAGGTTGGGAAAACGCGCCAAACAGACCACGTCCGCCGCCCGAGCCGCCACCGCCGCCCGAACTACCACCAAGACTGCCAAATCCCAGGCTGCCAGAGCCACCACCGCATGACGACAGAACCATGCCCGAAACCAGCGCTACGCCGATAAAGCGTTTCGCCTTGATATTGCCGCTGGCTTTCAAGGTGAAACGTGCACAACGCTCAGATGTCGCGCTGCGTTTCGCAAAAAGCTGAAATACAGGTTCTTTGCGATACGCTTTTGCTTTGCCCAAATTCACGCGGATCATCACCGGTGCCACCCCAAAAAATTTCTTATTCGTCCAGAAGTCCGAACTGTTCCCGCCTGTCCTAGCACAGAAATTTTCGGGGCAAAATGGTTTGCTCGGCTATTTTCGCAGGTTCGGGTCACTTGGGTTGCAATCGCGCACCCAATCCCCCGTGAAAAACAGAAAATGCCACGCACCATAGGCGTGGCATTGGCTTTGTAATCAAAGGGTTCAGATCGCAATCAGGCGGTCATCGGCAGATCAGAGCGACGCACACCAACCCCCGGCAAGCGCCGCGCCGTGGCTGCGTCACATTCCACCACACGCCAGGCGTCCGGTGTGTCAAAAAGCGTGCGCAGAAGCTTGTTGGTCATCGCGTGGCCGGATCTGTGGCCCACATAGCGTGCTTTCAACGGTGCCCCGGCCAAGGCCAGGTCGCCAAGCGCATCCAGCATCTTGTGACGCACAGCTTCGTCCGCGCGGCGCAGGCCACCCGGTGTCAGCACCGCGTCGCCATCGACCACGACCGCATTGTCATAGGTGCCGCCAAGGGCTAGCCCCGCGTCATGCATCGCGTCCACATCGGCGCGCCGACAGAAGGTGCGACAGTCGCTGAGTTCGCGCACGAAATTGCCATTCGACATGTCCATACTCATTCTCTGCGTGCCAATGGCCGGATCCGGGAACGAGATGTAAAAGTCGATTTCGAACCCATCCGAGGGCTCCAAGCGGGCCCACACTGCATGATCGCCATCGTCTTCGCGGTATTCAATCGGCTTCAGAACCTCAATCACGCGCACTGGCGCGTACAACTCACGCACCCCGGTTTTCACCAACCCGTCGACGAAACGCGCGGCACTGCCGTCCATGATCGGCACTTCGGGGCCATCAAGTTCGACCAGCGCATTGTGGATGCCACAGCCCGCCAGCGCGGCCATGATGTGTTCGATGGTTTTGACCTCAACACCCGCATCATTGCGGATCAAGGTGCACAATGGCGTCGGCACGCCCGAAGCCCAATGGGCCGGAACAAGATTGTCGCGGTCCAGAACATCGACGCGTTTGAACCAGATGCCATATTCCGCAGATGCGGGCTGCACACGCATACGCGCCGGGCGACCGGAGTGAAGCCCGGTCCCGGTGAATGTTACAGTGTTTGCAACTGTAGTTTGCACGTATCGTCTCTTCTCTTGCCTTGGTTGGCTCACCCCTCGTCTGACGAGGTCTTGGTGGGCCGATCAATTTCGTCGCGCCAGTAGCCGCAGGCGTCTGGGTTTCTGTGTGGAGTAGCACAGGTCCGAAACGCCTTGGGTCCGCGTGGGGGTTCGACTTGGTATGAACGCCCCCATCAGTCCTCGTGCAAAAAATGGTGTGTTGAACCGTTTCAAGCAGCGGCAGGTCTGACGCGCTCCAAGCCTTTGTAACTTGGTAAGGCAGAGGTAAGTCCTGCCCGGTCGAATAACAATTCAAACCTCTGTAACGCTCTGTAACATCAAAACACGGCCCGGCAAGAGGTCGCCGAGCTGTCGAGCTTTGCGCCATAAATCGCTGACTAAAAACGAAAAAGACCTGCCCCTTGGCAGGTCAATTTCGGATTTTTTGTGAACTGTGTGGCAGCGCGTCATCGTCGATTGTTTCAAGCTGTGGCCACCTTGTAACATCCGGGTCGCGCGAAAGTTTCCCCGCGCGCCCGGCGTCTGTCTGCCTCAGTTCGCCTGACGTCGCAGGAAGGCTGGGATTTCAACCTTGTCTTGCTCGATATCTGCGGCTTGAGTCTGCGGTTGAGCGGGTTGGGCAGGCTGTGCGGACTGGACCGGCGGTTGGCTGCGTGCGTGATCTTCTGCACCAGCAGCACCCGACCCTGTCATCCGGTTGATCAGCGAGTTGATCCCGAAACGCGGTTTATCCTGCGCTGAATCACCGCCATGAGCCGGTGGCTGCTGTGCTGCGGGCGCCCCTTGCGCACGGGGTTGGTTGTGAACCGCCGCTTGCAAACGGGCCAGAGCTTCCGGCGATGGTGTGCCTGGCGCGGGTGCCCTTGGGGCCACGAAGGTCGCTACGTCCTGCTCGTCACTGTATTTGGAGTCAGGTGAATAAGGCGCGGCAGGTCTTTCAGCGGCAGCTTCGGCTTCGCGTGGCTGATAGGCGGGCGGTGGCACATCACCCCCTGCCCGGTCTGCCTGGAAGACGTTTTCGGTGGGTGCTTGCCGCGCAACCTCTTGGCGTTCCGTATTTTCTTGGCGCTCCATATCGCCAAACAGGGACGGCTCGCTTGCAGCAACTTCAGCCACCGGCGCTTCCGGAGCCTTTGGAGCAGGCGAGTTTTCGATCGCGGCGGCAGCGGCAACCGCTTCGGGTGCTTCTGCTTCCATCTTCTGCTCGACATCAAGCGGCGTTTGCAGCGGCGCGGCCAGACTACGACGCGGCACCGGCATTTCGGTGTTCACGTCCACTGCGTCGATGCCGGTCGCGACAACGGATACGCGCATTGCGCCTTCCATGTCGGTGTCCAGCGTCGAGCCTACGATGATGTTGGCGTCCTGATCCACTTCCTCGCGGATGCGGTTGGCCGCTTCGTCCAGTTCGAACAGCGTCAGGTCGTAGCCGCCGGTGATGTTGATCAACACACCTTTTGCGCCACGCAGGCTGATTTCGTCCAGCAGCGGGTTGGCAATGGCTTTTTCGGCGGCCTGAACGGCGCGATCTTCGCCATCGGATTCGCCCGTGCCCATCATGGCCTTGCCCATCTCGTCCATCACAGCGCGGACATCCGCGAAGTCGAGGTTGATAAGGCCAGGGCGAACCATCAAGTCGGTGACGCCCTTAACACCTTGATAAAGAACGTCATCTGCCATCGAGAAGGCTTCGGTGAAGGTCGTTTTCTCATTTGCCAGACGGAACAGGTTCTGGTTGGGAATGATGATCAGTGTGTCGACCATCTTTTGCAGCGCTTCAACGCCTTCTTCCGCCTGACGCATCCGTTTTGCGCCCTCAAACTGGAAGGGTTTGGTCACGACGCCGACCGTCAGCACACCCAATTCACGCGCGGCTTGCGCGATGATCGGGGCGGCCCCTGTTCCGGTGCCACCGCCCATTCCGGCGGTGATAAAGCACATATGCGCGCCAGCAAGGTGATCGACGATCTGTTCGATCGATTCCTCAGCCGCGGCTGCGCCAACTGATGCGCGCGCACCTGCACCCAGACCTTCGGTGACTTTCACACCCATCTGGATGCGGTCTTTCGATCGCGAGTTCTGCAATGCCTGCGCGTCGGTATTTGCTACAACGAATTCTACGCCCTCGAGTTCCTTCTCGATCATGTTGTTGACAGCGTTGCCACCGGCACCGCCCACGCCAAACACCGTGATACGAGGTTTCAACTCTTCCTGACCGGGCAAAGTAAGGTTCAAAGTCATGATTTGTCCGCCTGTTAATGTCCGCGCCGCATCGATGTCCCCCGATGACGGCAAATACTGTCTATTAATTCCGACTGAATCGCCGGTTACTGCCTCGTTTCCCCCATGTTACCCCACTATACAGCCTTTCGTCACGCACTAATGGCGTGGAAAACCGCAAAATATTGATGTCATATGGGATATTTCAGCAGGATTTCGCCGAACGCACCGCATATTGGTGGTTGGGCTGCCTGATCACCAATTGTCTTTGAACCACTTAAAGGCTCGCCGCATGCTGCGGGCAGGATAACTTTCGGCGGGAATATCGAAATCCCACCATTCATCCTGCGGATGTGCTGCAAAAAGACACAGCCCAACCGACGAGGCGAACCCCGCCCCTGTCGCAGCCTGTGGCAAGCCTTGCACCCGAAGCGGGCGCCCGATACGCACCTGTTGACCCAAAATTTTCGGCGCAAGCCCATCCAGACCGGGGATCTGGCTGCCGCCACCTGTCAGCACGATTTGCTGGCTTGGCAGATGCTCAAAACCCGAGGCGTCCAGGCAGCCGCGCACCTCTTCTAGAATTTCCTCGACGCGCGGGCGCATGATGCCGATCAGCTCGGCGCGGCTGACGGTGCGCCGATCATGCTCCCAATCACCAGTGTCTCCGCCAATCTCGATCATTTCGCGATCGTCCATCCCGGTGGCGACAACGCCGCCATAGAATGTCTTGATCCGTTCGGCTGTGGACAGCGGCACCTGCAAGCCTTTTGAAATGTCCGAGGTCACATGATCCCCACCCAGCCGCACGCTGTCGGTATAAATCATGTGCTTTTTCATGAAGATAGACAGACCAGTTGACCCACCACCTAAATCAATGCAGGCCGCACCAAGCTCTTGTTCATCCTCGACCAGTGCCGAAATGCCTGACACATAGGCCGAACTGGCCAGCCCCGCCAACTCAAGATCACAACGTTTGATACAATACAGCAGGTTCTGAATGACCGCACTGTCCACGGTCATCACATGCAGATCGGCGGCCAGACGGTTGCCGATCTGCCCGCGCGGATCGCCCAAGCCTGACCGGTGATCCAGCGCAAAGTTGACGGGCTGGGCATGTAAAACCTCGCGCCCCTCTCCGATTTCGGGCATGTCGCACGCCGCCAAGACGCGCGCGACGTCTTCTTCCGAGACGGCGTTGTTGTTCAACTCGACCGCCCCGGCCAGACCATAGCTGCGCGGGTTCGCGCCCGAGAAACAAGCGATCACATGATCGACCCGGATGTTTGCCATTTTCTGCGCCGCCTGCACGGCGGTGCGAATGGCGCGTTCTGTTTCCTGCATCGCATCGATTTCACCGAACCGAACCCCGCGCGACCGTGTGGTCGCCGCGCCGATCACGCGAAATGCGCTTTGCCCGGCAAGGCTGCCCACCCCGTCGCTTTCGCGGAACTGGTCCGGGCCATCAAAGCGCAGGATCAGGCAGGCGATTTTGGAACTGCCAATATCCAGAATAGCAATGACACCCCGCTGCATGGCGGCTTCGCGCATCGAGCGCATGGCGCGCTGCTGGCTGTAAAGATCGGTCATTGCGGGTCTTCTCCAAACTCAATTGCCCTTATGCGGCGCAGCTCTTCGACGGCGGGTTCGGCCAGTCGAAGCGTCGGACGCAAAGGGTTTCTCATGTCAACTACAGTTAAATCTCGCGCCATTACTTCTTGCGCCTGATCCAGCGCAATCACCTGTTCCAGCGCGGCAACAGGATCGTCAGAGGGCAAAAGGATGCGCTGCTTTGAGGCAAGCACAACATCCCAGCGACGTTCGCCCACGCGCACAAGGCCGCGCAGTTTTGTGCCAAAGGGGCGAGCTGCTTTGATCAAATCAAGCGCCTCACGCACGGCTTTGTCCGCCCCCGCACCAGCGATCAACGGCAGGTCGGGTCGCCCATTGCGGGCCAACATGCTGGCAACCCGGTGACCGGTGCGGTCCAACAAATCAAGTATTCCGTCGTGACGCCATACAATGACCGGCTGGCGTTCGGTGATCGCAACTTCAAGCACGCCGCCGGGGCGGACGCGCAGCGCGGCATTTTCGACCACATCCAGCGTGGTGATTTCCTGGCGCATCACCTCTAGATCAAGATCGAAGCTTGAGATCGGGAAGTCGATTGGGAGCATCTGGCGCACGGCATCGCTGACGACCGGGGTCGCACCTTCGACAGCCATCAGCTTGACCATGAATTCGGGGCGTTCCTGCACAGAGCGCTGAATCTGGGTGACCTTCTCGCCAATCGCGTTTCGGTTGGCGGGGTTCGAGAAATACGAACCCACCAGAAAAAGGACGACAAAGACCGGCAGTCCGACCCGCAAAAACCCGCGAAAGGCTGGCGTCAGCCACAAGCGATGCACCTTATAAGCAAGCCGCGAGGGAGCGGGATCGCGGCGCGCGCCCTGCCCCGCCTCATCGGCCTTGCTTGACCGCGAGGCTGCGACGGATTGGTATTGACCGCTATTTTTCGCGCGCTTTATCTGTCGCATGACGCGTCCTCCACCATCCAGGCGCAAAACTTACTGAAGGAAATGCCCTTGTGCACCGCCTGTTCGGGCGAAAGCGAGGTTGGCGTCATACCGGGCTGAGTGTTGGTTTCGAGAATGATCAGCCCGTCCAGTCCGCGGGTCTCGTCCCAACGGAAATCCGTGCGGCTGACACCGCGGCACCCCAGCACCTTATGGGCGCGCAGGGCGTAGTCCAGACACGCGGCTTCGATGTCGGCGGGAATGTCGGCGGGGAAAACGTGGCGCGATCCGCCCTCGGCGTATTTCGCGTCGTAGTCATACCAGCCGTCGGTCAGAATATCCGTCACGCCAAGAGCTGTGTCGCCCATCACCGAGGTCGTCATTTCGCGCCCCGGCGCATAGGTTTCGACCATCACCGTCTTGGGCATCGTCGGCGCCAGCTTGGGCGGAGAGTTCGCGCCGTCCTGCACAATATAGATGCCGACCGAGCTGCCTTCGTTATAGGGCTTCACCACATAGGGCGGCTCCATCACATGGCGCGACCGCACATCGTCCGCCGAGGCCAGCACACTGTCCACAACCGGCAGGCCAGCCATCCGAAACGCATCCTTCGCGCGCTCCTTATCCATCGCCAGAGACGAGGCCAGAACGCCGGAATGGGTATAGGGGATTTGCAGCCACTCCAGCAGGCCTTGCACGCAGCCATCTTCGCCCCAGCGGCCATGTAGTGCGTTGAACACCACATCAGGGGCTTCGGCGCGCAGCCGCTCGGCCAGATCGGGGCCCGCGTCAATCTCAACCACGTCATAGCCAGCAGTCCTCAGCGCCGCGCTGCATTCGCGACCCGAGCTCAAGGACACCTCCCGTTCGGCCGAAGGGCCGCCCAGAAGAACCACAACTTTCGAGACTGTCTTGCCCGACAT
Organism: Aliiroseovarius sp. S1339; assembly: GCF_023195695.1. Classification (GTDB taxonomy): domain Bacteria; phylum Pseudomonadota; class Alphaproteobacteria; order Rhodobacterales; family Rhodobacteraceae; genus Aliiroseovarius. The sequence continues at coordinate 330,257 of NZ_JALPQG010000001.1, forward strand.
GCCTGCTTTTGCCTCGTCCGTGATCGCACAAAGCGACCAACTGCCCAGCCGTTTCCGGCGCCCATCCGCACATTACGCGCGGCATTTTTCTTTATCGGAGGCTGTACCGCCCCTTTGATAACAGGGCTTTATGCCCCTTGTTTTCAAGGGCGTTTTGCCCCTTTCGACCAGCTCTTGTCGGCTGTGTCCGAAGGGCCTGCCCGACCCCGGTATCTGCGCGCGTCTACCAGCTTATTTGTCTGCCGGTTCACCCACGCGCATAATTTCCCATTGTAGCTTTATGCCACTGTGTTCGTAAACCTTTTTTCTGACCTCTTCGCCCAAACCTTCAAGGTCTGCGGCGGTGGCATCGCCAGTATTTGTCAGAAAGTTTGCGTGCATCGGATTCATCTGCGCCCCGCCCAATGTGGCGCCGCGCATCCCTGCATCCTCGATCACCTTCCACGCCTTCAGCTCCTGGCTGTCATCGGCGCGCCCGGTTGAGCTGTAGCCAGCCGGGTTGCGAAAGGTTGACCCTGCGGTGCGATCCTTGGTCGGCTGGGTATCGTCGCGCTTGGCCAGTTGGGCCTCCATGCGGGCGGCCAAGGCGGCAGGATCACCCTTGGGTGCCTCGAAAACAGCGTGCGTGATCACCCAGCCCTCCGGCAGATCTGACTGGCGATATTGAAAGTTCAGATCATCGGCGGTCAACGTCACACGCTCGCCCGTTCGCGTGATCGCCTGTGCTTCACCAAACACGTCGGCCACATAGGCCCCATAGCACCCAGCGTTCATGCGAACCGCACCACCAATGGCACCGGGGATGGTGCGCAGGAAAGTCAGATCAACGCCCGCGTCTGCCGCCTTGCGCGCCACATGGGCATCAAGTGCGGCGACGCCTGCGGTGACCCGCGTGCCGTCAATCTCAATCCCGTTGAAGCCACGCCCCAGCCGGATCACCACGCCGCGAATGCCGCCGTCGCGCACGATCAGGTTCGACCCGACCCCCATGGGAAAAACTGGAGTGTCAGGGTCGAGCGCGGCCAGAAACTGCGCCAGATCATCTTCGTCTGCGGGCATGAAGAACCAGTCGGCGGGGCCGCCCACACGCAGCCATGTCAGGCCGGACAGGTCCTTTTGCGCAACCAGCGTTCCGCGCGTTTCGATCTTGCTTGGATGGGTCACATCAGCCTCGTGTCTTGCGAATCCACCGGATCAGATAAATGACTGGCCAGCGCAGAATTGACATTGCTGCGATCATGACCAGCAGCCCGACCAGCGGTCCGTTTTGGTAAACCACGTAACCCAATAGCGGAATGCCCACGGCAATCAAGACGTAAGCCGCAGGCCAATGATGGTGGCGCGACGGGAACAGCGCGATGACCTGCGCGATAACCGCCCAGAAACACGCAAGGATCAGTGACAGAGTCATACTCGCCCCAGTGCTTTACGGCTGAGATACCAAAGGGGGCGGCGGAACATGGATATGAAAGCGCCCAGCCCGATCACAGACCATATCCATCCATGCGCGGCCCCGATCCAGATGATCAGCACAGGGGCGGCGGCCAGCAAAACAAAGCCCGGCACGAATTGCCGACGCATGGGCAAAAACGCCACTGCGCTGGCGGCGATCACCCATAGGGCGGCGGCGATCAGGGATGGGCTCATCTCGCAGGTCCGGTCATGCCAGGCGCGCGGGCAGGTTGTTGGCCCAGGCCGAGATCGTGCCAGCCCCAAGGCAGACCACCAGATCGCCCGGCTTGGCGTGCTCTTTCACCAAAGCCGTCAGAGCGTCTTCGTCGGGCACCGCAAAGGCGTGGCGGTGGCCGTGGCGCACCAGACCGGCGACCAGATCGTCACGGCTCGCGCCCTTAATCGGGTCTTCGCCAGCGGCATAGACATCGGCGATGCCAACCACGTCGGCTTCGTTAAAACAGGCGCAGAAATCTTCAAACAGGCCATGCAGGCGCGAATAGCGGTGCGGTTGGTGCACGGCGATCACGCGCCCTTCAGTGGCTTGACGGGCCGCTTTCAAGACGGCGGCAATTTCGACCGGGTGGTGGCCGTAATCGTCGATGATGGTGACGCCGTTGACCTCGCCCACTTTGGTAAAGCGCCGGTTCACACCGCCGAAACTTTCAAGCGCCGCGCGGATTTCGTCGCGCTTCATGCCAAGGTGACGGGCCACCGCCACCGCCGACAGGGCGTTCGAGACGTTGTGATCGCCCGGCATCGGCAGGGTGCAGCCTTCGATCCGCGTGCCTTCGTTGTGCAGCTCAATATCGAAATGCGCGACGCCACCTTTATACCTCAGATTCACGGCCCGCACATCCGCCTGCGCGTTGAACCCATAGGTGACGACCCGGCGGTCAGTGAGTTTGCCCACCAGCGACTGCACTTCGGGGTGGTCGGTGCAGCAGATCGCCAGCCCATAGAAAGGAATGTTGGATACGAAATCCAGAAAGCCCTGGCGCAGCGTGTCGAAATCGCCCCAATGCTCCATATGTTCGGGGTCGATATTGGTGACGATGGCGATGGTCGCGGGCAGCCGATTGAAAGTGCCGTCGCTTTCATCGGCCTCAACCACCATCCATTCGCCCTGCCCCATGCGCGCGTTGGACCCATAGGCATGAATGACGCCGCCGTTGATCACGGTCGGGTCAATGCCGCCATGCACCAGCAGTTCTGCGACCATGGTCGTGGTCGTCGTCTTGCCATGCGTGCCCGCAACGGCGATGTTGGATTTCAGGCGCATTAGTTCGGCCAGCATTTCGGCGCGGCGCACCACTGGCAGGCCGCGCGCGCGCGCTGCGTCCAGTTCCGGGTTGCCCGGTTTGATCGCGGACGAGATCACAACCACCTCGGCATTCTCAAGATTTTCGGCCCGTTGCCCCACGAATATCTCGGCCCCAAGATCGGCAAGCCGGTCGGTGATCTTCGAGGTCTTCAGGTCCGACCCCTGCACGCGATAGCCATGGTTCAACAAAACTTCAGCAATACCGGACATGCCAATACCGCCAATGCCCACGAAATGGATCATACCCATTTCAATGGGAAGTTTGGTCGCTGCTGCGTTCATGATGCTACCTTTCACTCATAAGACCAGCCCGGTCACGGGGTTGGCGCGTAACCCGTCAATTCTTCCACCAACCCAGCCAGCGCATCCGTGGCGTCGGGTCGGGACTGATCCAACGCGGCCAAAGACATCCGCATCGCCCCAGCTGGGTTGTCCAACACGGCCCAGATCTGATCAGCCAATGTCTCTACATCCAGTCGATTTTCGGGGATCAGGATGGTCGCACCCGCATCCACCAACCCACGCGCATTTGCGGTCTGGTGGTCATCCGTCGCGTAAGGATAAGGCACGAGGATCGACGGGCGACCGATCACCGAGATATCGGCGACCGACGACGCCCCGGCCCGGCTAATCACCAACTGCGCCTCAGACATGCGGCGCGGAATGTCGTTGAAAAAGGTCTGAACTTCGGCATGGATGCCATGGTCTGCGTAGAAGGCGCTGACACGTTCCATATCCTCATCCCGGGCCTGATGGCTGACCGAAACATGCTTCAGAATGTTTTCGGGCAAGCTGGCGATCGCGGCAGGCACGTTGTCCGACAAGGCGCGCGCGCCCTGCGAGCCGCCGATGACAAGGATCGCCATGGGATAGTCGCCCGGCGGGATATAGCCCGCGCCTTTGCGGGCCAGAACCTCGGCCCGGACCGGATTGCCAGTATAGATGGCGTTTGTGCCTTCGGGCAGCGTGGTCGGCCAAGTGCCGCAGGCCACCGCGTTTACGCGGGTGGCGAAAATCTTGTTCACCCGTCCCAGCACGCCGTTTTGTTCATGGATCATACGGGGCAGCTTCAGGACGCGCGCCGCAGACAGCGCAGGAATGGTCGGATAGCCGCCAAAGCCCACGACGGCGGTCGGGCGGTCGCGAAACATTTTCCAGACCGCGCCGATGACACCTGCCCCAACGCGAAACGGGACCAGCGCCTTGGCAAGGATGCCGCCGCGCGCGAAGGTCGCAGACGAGACCTCTTCAATCTCGACCACATGCGGGAAGCCGCCGGTATAGCGCGCGCCACGCGCATCGGTGGACAGCTTCACGCGCCACCCTTTGCGCAGCATCACCTCGGCCAAGGCCTGCGCGGGAAACATGTGGCCCCCGGTGCCTCCGGCTGCAATTACGAGAAGTGGCCTTTTCTGGGTCATCGACCTTGCCTGTTTGCGAACACGTCTTGGATGCGGCCCTGAGGCCGGGTGCGGGTAAAGGCCAAAAGCATCCCAAGTGCAATCCCCCCCGCGATCAAAGACGACCCACCATAGCTGACAAACGGAAGTGTCATGCCCTTGGCAGGCAACAATCGAACAGCCACACCCATATTGATCAGTGCCTGAATACCAAACATCGCGGCCAGACCAGAGCCCGCCAGGCGAATGAACGTGTCACGTTCACGGATCAGGCGCAGGAAGCTGCGCACCACAATCGTGGCATACAGCGCGATAATGATCAGGACCAGGATCAGGCCGTATTCCTCGGCGGCGACGGCGATGATGAAATCAGTATGCGCGTCAGGCAGTGACCACTTCACTTGCCCCTCGCCCACGCCAACGCCAAAAAATCCACCTTCGCGAATGGCGTTGGTGGCATAGCCAAGCTGGGTGGTGGGCTCCACGTCCGGGTTCAGAAATCCGTCGATGCGCCGCGCGAAGTGCTCGGAATTATTATACGCAAACATGCCGCCCAGAACGACAAGCCCAGCCGCCGCCGCCAGAAGGACAATCGGGGCGCCTGCCAAAAAATACATCACGCCCCAGCCAAACAGGATCAGCGCGGCTTGGCCGAAATCGGGCTGTAGCGCGAGAAAACCGACAATGACCAACACCAGTGCCAGTGACATGCTGCGCCCCGGCGGGCCGTTGATTTCCTGACTGGCCGCCATCAACCACGCGGCGACGACGACGAAACCGGGCTTCAGAAACTCGGACGGCTGGATCGCGGCGAAGCCTAGCGAATACCAACGCGTCGCGCCTTTGCCGAAATCAGTGCCCAGCACAGGCAAGAACATTACCGCGCCCAACGCAACCAAGAAGCCCAGCACGCCAAGGCGGCGTACCATCTGCGGGCTCATCATCGTTGTGGCGAATAATGTGACCAGCGCGACCAGACCAAAGATCAACTGGCGTTCTACATAGTGGAAATGGCCAAGGCCGTTGCGTTCTGCCAAGGGCGGCGACGCGGCGAGGCCCAGAAGAATGCCGATCCCAAACAGGATCAGAATGCACGACACCGACCACTTGTCGATCGTGCGCCACCACCGGGGAAGAATAGGGTCGCCGTCACGCGCGGGAACCGCGCCGTATACCATTTCTGTCATGCGAAAATGCCTGTCACTTGTCTGTACCGCTCGTATTCACCAACGGACGGCCCCGTTTTCGGGTGCTGCAACCGCTGATCCTCATTCGCCCGTCTGATGCGGGTCATTGCGCAAAGGATAGCTAGGTTTTCACCGTTTTTCCAGACAATTCGCGCCGCATGCCCACCCTTACGCAATCAACTGCCGGGTGGGCTGACGGCGCGCGATTTCGACCGGTCGCGGCCAAGCTTCGCTTCTCGCCAGATGATCACCATCCCGGCGCTGACGACGATGCCTGCGCCCACCAACATTTGCAGGGTCGGCAGTTCGCCAAAAAAGACGTATCCGAAGGCCAGCGCGAAGATCATCGACGTGTAGTCGAACGGCGCAATGGTCGACGCATCGGCATGGGTATAGGCGGTCGTCAGCATCAATTGGCCGACGCCTCCGGCAAGCCCCGCGCCCAGCAAAAGCGCAAATTCCCACGCTGTCGGCCAGACCCAGCCGAAGGGCAGCGACAGAAGGGACATACAGATCGCCGTCAGCGAGGCGTAGATCACGACGGTTGAGGGTGGATCAATGCCCACAAGCTTGCGCACAAGGATCTTGGCAACCGCCACGCAGCAGGCGGCAATCAGCGCCAAAACCGCCCCGAACGCCCTGAGCGCGTCAGCCTCGCTGCCGCCGCCAAAGCCTTCAAGCCGTGGCCATAGAATGACCAGCACACCGACCAGCCCCGCCAGCACCGCGCCGATGCGCACCATCCGCACCTGTTCACCCAAGAAGATCGCAGCAAGGATGACCGTGACAATCGGGGCGGCATAGAAGATCGCCGTAACCTCAGTCTGTGGCAGGTAGCCGAGCGCGGCAAAGCTAAGCCCCATCGCCAACACACCAACCATGCCTCGACTGATATGACCCCACGGGTTTTGGGTGCGCAAAGCTGAATGCAGGCGCCCTTCATAGGCAAGCCAACCCAAGATCACCGGAAGCGCGAAGAACGACCGGAAGAACACCGCTTCGCCCACAGGCACATGGCCCGACACGGCTTTCACCATCGTCTGAAGCGAGATGAAGAAAGCCACCGAGCCGAGTTTCAAAGCAATGCCGCGAGAAGGGTTCATCCCCCTCGCTTAGCGCGTTTGCCTGACGGTTGGAAGCGAGAGGCCGTTGAAACGAAAAACGCCCCCGACATGCGGGGGCGTTCCTTGATCGTTGCTTTCGTCTAGTTGATCATCGTCAACAAGGTGTCCAGCGACTGTTTCGCGTCACCATAGAACATGCGCGTGTTCTCTTTGAAGAACAGCGGGTTTTCGATGCCCGAATAGCCGGTGCCCTGGCCACGTTTTGACACGAAGACCTGCTTGGCTTTCCAGCATTCCAGCACCGGCATCCCGGCGATGGGGCTGTTGGGGTCTTCTTGGGCTGCCGGGTTCACGATGTCGTTTGAGCCGATGACGATGGCGACATCCGTATCGGGGAAGTCGTCATTGATCTCGTCCATCTCAAGCACGATGTCGTAGGGCACTTTGGCCTCGGCCAGCAGCACGTTCATGTGACCGGGCAGACGCCCTGCGACCGGGTGGATCGCGAAGCGGACGTTTTTGCCCTTGGCGCGCAGGCGGCGGGTCAGCTCGGCCACGTTTTGCTGGGCTTGCGCCACAGCCATACCGTAACCGGGGATGATCACCACGCTGTCGGCGTCTTCCAAAGCAGCCGCCACACCATCGGCGTCGATGGCGATCTGTTCGCCTTCGATTTCCATGGCGGGACCAGAGGTGCCGCCGAAACCGCCTAGAATAACGCTGATGAACGACCGGTTCATCGCCTTACACATGATGTAGGACAGGATCGCACCGGAGGAGCCAACCAGCGCACCGACTACGATCAACAGGTCATTGCCAAGCGAGAAGCCGATCGCCGCCGCGGCCCAGCCTGAATAGCTGTTCAGCATCGACACAACGACGGGCATATCCGCGCCGCCAATACCCATGATCAGGTGATAGCCGATGAAGAAGGCGGCCAGCGTCATCACAAAGAGCGGGAAGAACCCACCCGTGTTGAAATACCAGATCAGGCAGATCAACGACAGGATCGCGGCACCGGCGTTCAGCATGTGACCACCGGGCAGCTTTTCTGCCGCCGAGCTTACTTTGCCCGCCAGTTTGCCGTAGGCGATGACCGACCCGGTGAAGGTCACGGCACCGATGAACACGCCCAAGAACAGCTCGACCCGCAGGATGTTCTGCTCGACCGGCGTTTTATGCGCAAGAAGGGCTGCGAAGCCTTCAAGCCCGTGGCGGGCCTCTTCGTTCATCGACAACACGTTGCCCAGTTCGATATGGGCGTTATAGCCCACGAACACAGCAGCCAGACCGACCAGCGAGTGCATCGCGGCGACAAGCTGAGGCATCTCGGTCATCTGGACCTTCTGCGCCACATAGGTGCCGATAATACCGCCGCCCGCGATCAGAAGGATCGACAGTAGCCACAGGCCCGAGCCGGGGCCAACCAGCGTGGCGACAACCGCCAGCGCCATGCCGACAATGCCATACCACACCGCGCGTTTCGCGCTTTCCTGTCCTGACAAACCGCCAAGGGAGAGGATGAAAAGAACTGCCGCAACAACATATGCGGCCGTGGTGAAACCAAATTCCATGATCCCTACCCCCTTAAGATTTCTGGAACATGGCGAGCATACGCCGTGTCACGAGGAAGCCACCGAAGATGTTGATCCCGGCCATGAAGATGGACACCGCCGCCAACAAGATCACAAGGAACGACCCCGACCCGATTTGCATCAGCGCGCCCAGAATGATGATCGACGAAATGGCGTTGGTCACAGCCATCAACGGCGTGTGCAGCGAGTGGCTGACATTCCAAATCACCTGGAAGCCCACAAACACGGCCAGCACAAAGACGATGAAGTGCTGCATGAAGCTGGCCGGCGCATAAAGCCCCAGAAGCAGCATCAGCACTCCGCCTACACCCAGCAAAGTGAATTGCTGCTTGGTCTGCGCCTTGAACGCGGCTGCCTCGGCGGCAAGCTTTTCTTCGCGCGTCAGTTCCGGCACCACCGCTTTCGGCTTGGCCGCAATCGCTTGGATTTTCGGAGGCGGCGGCGGGAACGTAATCTCGCCCTGATGGGTGACCGTCGCACCGCGGATCACGTCATCTTCCATGTCGTGATTGATCTTGCCGTCCTTTTCAGGCGTCAGGTCAGTCATCATGTGACGGATGTTGTTGGCATAAAGCGAAGACGCTTGCGAGGCCATGCGCGACGGGAAGTCGGTATACCCGATGATGGTCACGCCATTGTCGGTCACGATCTTTTCGTCCGGGACGGTCAGCTTGCAGTTGCCGCCTTTTTCGGCCGCAAGGTCCACGATGACGCTGCCCGGCTTCATGGCTTTCACCATGTCCTCGGTCCACAACTCGGGTGCTTCGCGGTTCGGGATCAGCGCGGTGGTGATCACGATGTCCACTTCTGGCGCCAATTCACGGAACTTTGCCAACTGGGCTTCGCGGAATTCGGGGCTGGAGACCGAGGCGTAACCACCGGTGGCCGCGCCGTCCTGCTGGTCTTCCTCAAAATCGAGGTAGACGAATTCGGCGCCCATCGATTCAACCTGCTCAGCCACTTCCGGGCGCACGTCGAACGCATAGGTGATCGCGCCAAGCGACGTCGAGGTGCCGATCGCAGCCAGACCCGCCACACCCGCACCGACAACCAGAACCTTGGCAGGGGGAACCTTACCAGCCGCTGTCACCTGCCCGGTGAAGAAGCGGCCGAAATTGTTGCCCGCTTCGATCACCGCACGGTAGCCCGCGATATTGGCCATGGACGACAGCGCGTCCATCTTCTGCGCGCGGCTGATCCGCGGCACCATTTCCATGGCGATGACATTCGCGCCCGAGGCTTTGGCCTTTTCCATCCCGGTCTCGTTGCCGCCGGGATTGAAGAAACTGATCAGCGTCTTGTCAGCCGACAAACGCTTGAGCTCCGTGTCGTTGGGCGGGCGCACTTTGGCGATGATATCGGCCGCTTTCCACAGCGCGGCGGCGGTCTTGACGACCTCGACACCAGCCTCTTTGTAAGCTGCGTCCGAGAACCCCGCAGCGCTACCTGCCTTGGTTTCGATCACACAGTCATAGCCCAGCTTTTGCAGCATTTGGGCGCTTTCCGGGGTCATTGCGACCCGGTTCTCGCCCTCGAAAACTTCCTTGGGTACACCGATTTTCACAGTCTCTTCCTTCTCCCGTCGTGTGCCGAGTCGCGGGGCGTTCCCCGGTCCCGGCGGTTTGCTCTGCATCCTATACGCGGCCCGCGCGCAAGATGCTATCGTTACGGAGCGTATTGCGACAATATTGTTTCAATACGCGACTCGTCGTCTTTGGGCAATGCTGCTTTGCAGCACACCCTTTACACCCAGCGACGCACGCGCGCCGCCCATTGCGAATAGTCGTCCCCAAACCGGGCCAGCAGCCCAGCTTCTTCGCCCCGAATGAAGCGCTTGGTGATCAACCATACGAAAATTGGAACCACCACCAGCGCGGGCAAAACGTCCCACCTGAGCACCAGCCCCGCAAGGATCATCGCATCGCCCAGATAGATCGGGTTGCGTGTCAGGCGATAAATCCCGGTTTTCAAAAATGACGTCGGCACCTCTCGCGGTATGACCGAGGTACGGGCGCGCCGAAACTCCCACATCGCCAACCCCATCAGGCCGAAGCCAAATACGATCAGCGCATTGCCCAGCCCATGCGTCCAGCCCAACCCAAACCCCAGACCGGGGACAGCCCGGTCCAGCGCAAACGCAGCGCCGGCCAGCACCGCAAGCCAAACCGGCGGCATATCAAGCCAGTGCTTAAGGTTGCGCATCGGGGTCTCCGGTCTCGGTTTTGTCGCTTGGCGAAAGTTGTAACGGTTCGGATGCGATGTGCAACGCGATTTGCGCCCAAATGGGCTTGTTCGGCCCCGTGAAATCCATACTCTACGTTTGAAGCGTGTCAGGAGGGCGAGATGACGGATTTCAACGCAACCAAGCGGCTTTTTTCCCTGCCCGATGGCGTGACTTATCTGGACGGCAATTCACTTGGCCCCTTGCCTGTCGCCGCACAGGACCGGGTGGCGGCCTGCCTGCGCGATGAATGGGGCGAGATGCTGATCACCGGGTGGAACAAGGCGGGCTGGATGGACCAGCCGCGCGCCTTGGGCGACCGGATCGGGCGGCTGATCGGGGCCGCGCCGGGCAGCACGGTCGTGGGCGACACCCTGTCGATCAAGGTCTATCAGGCGCTGGCCTCGGCATTGGAGCTGCGTCCCGACCGCCGGGTGATCTTGTCGGACAAAGGCAACTTTCCGACCGACCTTTACATGGCTGAAGGGTTGGTGCGGTCACTGGGTCAGGGACACCGGATTGAGATGCCCAGCCCCGAGGACGTTGCCGAGCGCATCACGGCGATCGGCAACGATCTTGCCGTTCTGATGCTGACAGAGGTCGATTACCGCACTGGGCGGCGCCACGACATGGCCGCGTTGATCCGGGCAGCTCACGCGGTCGGGGCCGTGGTGATCTGGGATCTGGCGCATTCGGCAGGCGCGTTCCCGGTTGATGTGACGGGCACGGATGCAGATTTCGCGATTGGCTGCACCTATAAATACCTCAATGGCGGCCCCGGCGCGCCCGCGTTCATCTATGTCGCGCCCCGCCACGCGGATCGCATTCACCCTGCCCTGTCAGGATGGCTGGGCCACGACGCACCCTTTGCCTTCGACCCGGACTATCGCCCCGGCCCCGGTATCGACCGGATGCGCGTCGGCACGCCGCCGGTTTTGCAGATGGCCTCGTTGGACGCCGCTTTGGACATCTGGGATCAGGTGGACATGGACGCCCTGCGCATCCAATCGGTCGCGCTGTGCGAGCGGTTCATTGAGGGGGTCGAGGCCGCCTGCCCTGACCTGACCCTTGCCAGCCCACGCGAGGCCGCGATGCGCGGCTCTCAGGTCAGCTTTCGGTTCGAACACGGCTATGCTGCGATGCAGGCCTTGATCGCGCGTGGCGTGATCGGCGATTTCCGCGCGCCCGACATCATGCGGTTTGGCTTCACGCCGCTTTACATCGACGAAGCGGATGTCGACAGGGCCGTTGAGATCTTGTCTGACATCATGGCGACCCGCCAATGGGACCGGCCCGAGTATCACACCCGGGCCGCCGTCACATAGGTTTAGTGTGCGGGCTGGATGAACGTGCCGTTGCGCAGATCGGCCATCGCCTGCCGCAACTCGTCCTTCGTGTTCATCACGATGGGTCCATGCCACGCGACGGGTTCGCGGATCGGGGCGCCTGCGACCAGCAGAAAGCGCACGCCTTCGGGACCAGCCTGCACGCGCACATCGTCACCTGCGCCAAAACGGACGACAGTGCGGTTACCGGACAGGTCGCGGATGTTGACCTCCTGCCCCATCACCTCTTTTTCCAGCAACACACCTTGCGGTGCGGCGGCATCGGTGAAGGCACCCGCGCCTTCGAACACATAGGCGAAGGCCTGACGGCGCGTGTCCACGGGGAAGGTCTTGGTCACGCCAGCTGGCACGCTGATATCCAGATACAGCGGGTCCGCCGCGATCCCGTCAACGGGACCGGACTTGCCCCAGAAATCACCGACGATCACGCGGACCTTGGTGCCGTCATCTTCCTCGATCACCGGGATCTCGACCGATGGCACGTCCTGATATTTCGGCGCAGTCATTTTAAGATCGCGCGGCAGGTTGGCCCAAAGTTGGAAACCGTGCATCTGCCCGCGTGCGTTCGCGTGGGGCATTTCCTGATGCATGATCCCCGAGCCTGCGGTCATCCACTGGATATCGCCCGCACCAAGACGGCCCGCATTGCCAAGGCTGTCCTCGTGCTCAACCTCACCGGCCAGAACATAGGTGATGGTTTCAATGCCGCGGTGCGGGTGCCACGGAAATCCCTTCTCAGAGAGACGCGGATCGTCGTTGCGGAAGTCGTCGAACAGCAGGAACGGGTCATAGGCCTCGGGCTCGTGGAAGCCAAAGGCACGGTGCAGGTGAACGCCTGCGCCTTCCAGTGTGGGTTGGGCGTGCGAGGCGGACAGAACGGGACGAATGGACATGTGATCCCCTTTCAGAAGGTGATGTGGCGTTGAGCATCATCTAGGGATGCGCGGCATGCTCTACAATTGCGCGCAGCTTAACAGTCGCTGCGCATTATTGCACAATTCGCGTGTGGGGAAGCGCGCGCGCCGCTTTCGTGTTATACTTGCAGAATTCTTTTATGGATTGAGGCACCTATGGCCCAGCAATTTACCGACGCCGAATGGCAACAGATCGAAACGCATCTGGATCAAGCCCTGAGCCTGGACCCTCAGGCCTATGGCCTGCCGGAACAGCGCGACGGGTCGGTCATCCTGATGTCATGGAACATCCGCAAGTTTGGCGCGGTGGCTGATCGGGATGGCCTCAAGAAAAGCGCAGGCGCGACGCGGATGATCGAACGGATCGCGGCCCAGGCCGACCTGTTGTCGATACAGGAGCAGCAAGACGACACCGGCGCGTTGGAGGCGCTGGTCGCCGCGCTGAGCCCCGATTATGGCGTCATTTACAGCGACGTGACGGGCCGCAGTCCCGGCTACAAGGGCATGTCGGAACGGTTCGCGTTCCTTTACCGCCATGACCACGTGCGATTGGGTCACTTGGCCTCGGACCTGTCCTATGATCGCACCGCAATTGCCGCCAACATGAACGAGGCGCTGAAAGCGTCGTTCGATACCAGCGTGCCGGGGCAGGATGACCCCGGCTATCTTGAGCGTTTGATGACTTGGGTTCAAAACACCACACGCCTTATGGGCTCGCAGTTCTCCAAGTTCGTGCAGTTTATCCGCAGCCCCTATCTGGTGGAATTCCTGATCGACGGGCCAGACGGGCAGTATGAGGTCTATGCCGTCAACGCCCATCTTGTCTCCGGTAAGAAAGGCGAGCGGGAACAGGAGTTCTTCGCGCTGTTGGAATGGCTTTTGCACGATAGTCGCAAAACCGTCAGCAAGCGCGGGAAGATCATCATGATCATGGGCGATCTAAACCTTGATTTCGACAAATCAAACGACCTGAGGCGCGTCGGGATCGAAAACTATGTGACTGGGATCAATGCCAAAAGGCGGCTGGACGCCAAGGTGAATTTCCCGTTTCTTGATGGAAATTTCCAAACCAACGCGCGACGCACCCAGACCTATGACCACATCGCTTGGATCGCCAATGACACGCGACTGGCGCGCGGACGGCACAATGATCTGGCGGGAACGCTTGGACCTGACGGCTTTGACTATGGAATGTTTGACTTCACCCAGCTTTTCATCGACGCAGGTCCGGGTCTTCAGCCAGATGGCACACCGGATTACGCCCGCTTCGCCCATGACCTGTCGGACCACATGCCGATCTGGGTCAGGCTACCGCTGCCCACAGCAGACCAGCACAGATTTACGGAGTGACCGGATCCTCACAGGGGCTTGCCGCGTTCTCGAAGCAAAGTTTATCATATTCTCTGGTACCTGAGACGACGACGTGTTCAAAATCACGCGGATAAATACCCGTCCAGCGACCCGGAAACAGCGGTTCATACTTGGCCACAGTCTCAACAACGAAAAGACTTTCACCTACGTACATTTTTGGAATATGCGGCCCAAGAAATTCCCGCATAGTGGTTCTTGTGTGACCCGATATTCCGCTGTTGTTGCTTGCTTTGGAGCCCAGCCTTCTCAGTTTCCGCGGTACCTGTTCATTGCATTGCACGAGTGTTTTGTTGTCGGGGCATTGGACCATTGTGACACGTACCCAGCTATCTTCACCGGTTTTTGACATATATTCAAAAAGTTCATCCAGACCTTCAAGGGTGTTGCGATCAAATTTGTAAACGCGTGACAGGTAGTCTGCGATCGCGTAATTGGCCTTCAAGGCGAGGCTTTGTTTCCGATAGGCATCGAAATAGGAAAAAGTCGCCATGACGCCAAAAAACAAAAGCGGAAGGATAATCACGCTTTCAACCGTAACAGTCCCGGTTTCGACACGGGAAAACAGGCGCACCCGCTGCATCAAACGACGGCAGATCCGCGCAACCAGAGAGGTTTGTGTGATCAAATAGGCTGACATCCTCACACCTTCCTTAGGACGGTTCATTTACATAAGTCGACACTGCGACCAGAGAAACGCCACCGGACACGTCGCGAGGAAGCCCCATGACAAACGGCGTTGTGCTAAAGAACGGGTTTGACACCATGCAGGCTCGAATAAGCAACAAATCCCCACCGCCACCGGGCCCATACACGATGTTTTCTGGCGGTTTGAAGTCATCCGCACGATCCACACATGGAATCGGACCTGTGGGCAAGTTCCAGGAAAGCGTATTTATCCGCCTCACATCAACGGTCAGTTCGCGCTCGCAATCTGAAAAAAGCATCGTTTCTTCACAGATGTTTTCTTTCAGTTCCTGAATGTTGTCGGGTCGTTTTGTTCCAAGCCTCATGCCACGCACATTCAGATCAACGGCGCGTTCCAACAAAACAGAGCGCATTCCATAAAAGGTCAGCTCGAACGATGTCAAGAACAGCGTCATGAACAGCGGAAACCAAATCACAAATTCAATGGTCGAGCTGCCGTCCGTCGCTCGCATTGAGCGAAAGTATTTCCGCAGTACTTGTTTCATTCGTTACGTTCCGTCTTACCTTGTGCCGTTTTCAGAGTGTTGCAGAGCGCCCTAAGGCAATCCGCTGCAATTGCGCCTTGTTGCATCAATGTGTGAGTCTGAGTTTGTTAATGTCCGAAGCGATCCCTTTGAACACCGCCGATATCTGCGAACTGCTCACCTTATAATGCAAAAGCTTGGGCTTTCCGTTTTCTCCGACTTTTGTTGACGCACAGGATTGCATCGCATCGGTGGCGGTATCCGGTGTCTCCATCTCAATCGTATAGATTGTTATGCCCGCATCTTTGGCGGCGGTACACTGATCCAACAAGCGCTGGTCGATGTCCCGGATTCCGGCGGTATCGTTGTCAGAGTTATTCGAGTTGGAGATTTTATACCCCGGAGAAGGCTTGTCGGGGTTCTTTGGAAGCAACCAATCAAACCTTTCGACAAATCCCCACGTATATTTCAGCTTCCAGAACGTTTCCCAGTTCAATTGACTTGTATGGCTGTCTTCCGGCGCTTCGAGCGGGGTGCAACGGTTGCCGTTGCTGGAGGGAAAACAGTCCGCTTTCCCTTCAAATCCATACGGCTCTTCATGCCAGTTCTCCGGATTGGAGTTGATTGAAGGGTGATATTCCTTTGTCGATGGATAGAACCAGAGATAACGTGGCTCCGTTACCTCCACACCATCTTCTATGAAGGTTACGTTTCGGCGGATCGACGCGATATCACGGCCGTTGTATGTGTTCAGCCAGAAGGGCGATGGCCCAGTCCGATATCCATCATACAGATAGTGATGATTGGTGTTCTGGCCATCTGTCATCAGCACCAGAAACTTGGACGACGCCGTGCTCCCCGGATTATATGGACGATTGGCAAAGTCGGCATGCACCACCCCTTCACTGATCAGATTGGTTATCACAGGTTGGGTTTCGTGGTGAAGCAAAGCGGCCCCCCACTTCATCCCGATATCAATGGCAGTATCGCCCTGGGCACCCAAGCTGTTGATTTTGGTTTCCATGTCGGTTGGCGAGTGTTCGAAAGCAACGACTTCGCGCCAGCTATCTGTATGACAAGACAAATAGGCATCCGAGTTGGTCGAACGGTAGCTACCGCCATAACGGTAAAACTTTGCCGCCTGCCGAATGAGCTTATCAGGCTCCAGGATCATGTCTGGATGCGGTTTTACGCGAACATCCTTGAAATCTCCATCTCGGAAAGTGACACAATAGGCGTCAGTTTGGGCGTCCTGGCGATCAAACTTACTTAGAATTGTCTGACCGACATTTACTTGTGTGGAGTAGGGAACCAGCGAGATTGACGTCTTGCGCTTGGTGATTGTGCAATTGGTGGATGTGGAGGGATCATTCGGATTGCACAACAGCAAGTTTGAAAACTCCAGTGCCGCTTTGCGCAGCGCTTCAATCTTTGTGTCAGTTCCAGTCGACTGATCCGCCATCGAGCCTGACACGTCCACAACCAACGAAATCTCGGTCAGCTGGTTGATTTTGGCAGCACCGCCAGATGCAGGAGCGCTCAAATAGTCGACCCCTGACCAGCTCAGGAAGGGCGAGCCAACTTTCATAATGGCTGACGCCGTCACGATGGTGCCATCTGGCCCCACGATGACGGTAATGTCGTCTTCATCCATAAGATTGGTCAGGCCAGCACGTTCAAAATAATCTAGAACGACCCCTTTACGATCATTTTCCTGATCGGGGTGCGCCGCGGCAAGAAGCGCGCGGTCCAGCGTCGACTGCAGGCGTGTTCGTTGCAATTCGTAACGCATCAGGTCGATCGAAAGACCCGAGAAGATCAGCAATGTTATAAACAGGAACATAGCGAGGATGAACATCGCGCCATCCTCTTCTTTGGCAAATCTGCCGAAGCGACCAAAGCGACCCAGCTTGGTCAGCCCTGCTTTAATACCCCCAAAGCGGTTGTCATAACGCGCCATGTCGAACTCCCTTCCCATGCCCCCGCACGGTACCAACTCACAAATACGAATACTTTTTTTACCTTATGATACTTTATCAACGGCTGTGGCGAAACTAAGGCATTTTCTGAGCAAATGCGAGTTTATCGATGTAAAAGCGCCTTATTGTGCGCGTCTCGGTGACAGAAGCGGTTGGCGGCCGCCTTTGGTGATAGCAGGGCATCAATT
Source organism: Aliiroseovarius sp. S1339 (assembly GCF_023195695.1). Classification (GTDB taxonomy): domain Bacteria; phylum Pseudomonadota; class Alphaproteobacteria; order Rhodobacterales; family Rhodobacteraceae; genus Aliiroseovarius. The sequence continues at coordinate 347,467 of NZ_JALPQG010000001.1, forward strand.
GTCAATGAAATTGTGGGGGTGGCAATAGAATCCATTCAGCCTAACCTGTGTGAAGTATTGTCGCAGCCAATTGATTCTGCGGCAGCGCAGAAAAGCACGCAGGGGTATGAAAATGGCCAATATCAACGAGCCGAGTTTCCGTGATTCCGTTAACCTGATGTTCGACCGAGCGGTCGCTTTGATGGACATCCCGGCGGGTCTGAAAGAGAAAATTCGCGTTTGCAACGCAACCTATACGGTCCGCTTTGGTGTGCGGCTCAGGGGTGAAATCCGCACTTTTACCGGATACAGGTCTGTCCATTCCGAGCATATGGAGCCCGTTAAGGGCGGCATCCGCTATGCCTCGGCGGTGAATCAGGACGAGGTCGAAGCGCTGGCTGCGTTGATGACGTTCAAATGTGCGCTTGTTGAAACGCCGTTTGGCGGCTCGAAGGGTGGTCTGTGCATTGATCCACGCGAATATGAAGAACACGAGCTGGAATTGATCACTCGCCGTTTTGCCTATGAGCTGGCCAAACGCGACCTGATCAACCCGTCGCAAAACGTCCCTGCCCCCGATATGGGCACGGGTGAACGTGAAATGGCGTGGATTGCTGACCAATATGCTCGCATGAACACGACCGACATCAACGCGCGCGCCTGTGTCACCGGCAAGCCAACCCACGCAGGCGGGATAGCCGGACGGGTCGAGGCGACCGGGCGCGGCGTTCAATACGGTCTGCGTGAATTCTTCCGTCACCCCGATGACGTCGCAAAAGCAAACCTGTCCGGCAAGCTTAACGACAAGCGCATCGTTGTTCAGGGTCTGGGCAATGTGGGCTATCACGCGGCCAAGTTCTTGTCCGAACAGGACGGCGCGAAGATCACGGGGATCATCGAACGCGACGGCGCGCTGACAAACGACGCGGGGCTGGATGTTGAAGCGGTGCATCAATGGATTGTTCTGCACGGCGGCGTCAAAGGATTTGCGGATGCCACTTATGTTGAAGATGGCGCGAAGGTGCTTGAGGCCGATTGCGACATCCTGATCCCGGCCGCCCTTGAAGGCGTGATCAACCTGACCAATGCCGACCGCATCAAAGCCCCTTTGATCATTGAGGCCGCGAACGGCCCAATCACCTCGGGCGCGGACGAGGTTCTGCGCAAGAAGGGCACCGTGATCATCCCTGACCTTTATGCCAACGCGGGCGGTGTGACCGTCAGTTACTTTGAATGGGTCAAAAACCTGAGCCACATCCGCTTTGGCCGGATGCAACGCCGTCAGGAAGAAGCGCGCCACCAACTGGTGGTGGATGAGCTGGAACGCCTTGACCGGTATCTGGGCGACGCGTGGTCAATGACCCCACAGTTCAAAGAGCAATACCTGCGTGGCGCTGACGAGCTGGAGCTGGTGCGATCAGGTCTGGATGACACGATGCGCACGGCCTATCAGGACATGCGCGAGGTATGGCACGAACGCGACGATGTGGATGACCTGCGTATGGCGGCCTATATCGTTGCCATCAAACGGGTGGCGGCAAGCTACCGCGCCAAGGGACTGTAAGACAAAGCGCGCCCTTACAGGGAACATGAAGGGCGCGGCTTAACCATTTGTTTTCAAGAATTATTGACGCAGACGCTCAGCCTTTGCTGCGTCCTGAAGCGACCAGTATTGCAGCGCGTCGCGGATGCCTTCTGCCGCTTTCTTGCGCCAGTTCTCGTCTTGTAAAAGTTTGCGGTCTCGCGGTGAGGATAAGAACCCCAGCTCGATCAAAGCCGACGGGATGTCTGGCGCTTTTAAAACAGAAAACCCGGCCTTCATCCTTGGTGACTTATATGTCGATTGGGTTGCGGAATGGATCCCTTCAACCAACGTATCGGCCAGCGCCTCGGATCGCGGCGTCGTTTCGGTGCGCGCCAGATCCATAAGGACCAAGGCAACCTCATCCGATTGGCGCGTCAGGTCGACACCGGCCAGAATGTCTTCACGGTCATGGCGTTCTGCAAGGGTTTGCGAGGCGGCGTCGGTGGCCTCGTCCGACAGCGTGTAGACGGTCGCCCCGGTCGCACGCCCCTGTGCCAGTGCATCAGCGTGGAGCGACAGAAACACATCCGCGCCTGCGCGGCGCGCTATGGTCACGCGTTCTTCCAGCGGGACAAACACGTCTCTTTCGCGCGTCAGAACAACCTTGAAGCCGCCCGCCCGCAGCAAGGTTTCTTTCAGTTGCAGCGCGAAGGTCAGCATCAGATCGGCTTCGACCACGCCATCGCGCTCGGCGCCGGGATCAATGCCGCCATGGCCGGGGTCCAGCACCACCACCAGATCGCCAAACCCTGTCTGGCGGGTCTTGGGTGACGGCATAGGGCGCGGGGCGGATTGCGCGAAAACCGCGCTATCTGGCGCGCCGATGGTGGCCGCAAACTCTGCGAGCGAGGATTGCGCCAGTTCCAGGTGCATCGTCGCTGTGTCATCATTGGCCGAGGCTCCGGTCATCCACGCCTTTTCCACCACCATCGGGCTGGAAAGGGTCAACACCAGCCGGGTCCAGCCGGGTCGAAAAAGCCCTGCGCGAATGTCGGTGATCCGGTCTGACGCTGCAATCAGCCCTTGAAGGTCCAGCCCGGCCCAATCCAGTTCCGAGAAATCGACGACCACCCGTTGCGGGTCATCCAGCGTAAAGACGCGCCACGGCACCGTGCGCGTCATCGAAATGTCGATAGCTGTGCCGCGCCAACGATCCTTGATCGTGACGCCCGCGCCGGTCAAGCGGGCCAGTCCGGTCAGGGTCTGCGGGCTGGTATTGGGCACCGAGGTCGCGGTGGGCTGCGCTGGCGCGGCCTCTGCGGCAGGTGCAATCGTCGGTGCCCTGTCAGGCTTGGCTTTTGGAAACAACGAGGTCGCGGGTGCCGACGTCTCTTGCGCAATCGCTGTCATCGGCAGCGGGGTCAAAAGACCCACCGCCAGCAAGACCGCCCCTGCCCTGCGTTTCATCCGTAGTGTCATATTGTTCAGACCTTGCCCGTGCCTTTGTTCTGGCCAGAGCTTATCAAGCCCTGACCAGAAGGTCAGCCACCAATGACAGGGTTTTAGCCTTCGTCGCGTTTGGTTGCGATGATCTGTTCCATCTGCTCAAGCGGCATGTAGCCGCGCGCCATGGAGTCGTGCATCACAAACGCAGGCGTGCCAGTGATCTGCAAGCGCTGCCCCAACGCCCGGTTTTCGGCCAGAATGGCGTCAACCTCGGGCGCCTCCATCCCGTCTGCAATGGCTTGCCCGTCCAGCCCAAGATCGTCGCCCAGTTTAGTCAAGCTTGCGGTCGTCACGTTGCCGCGCAGGGTGATCAGCGCGTCGTGCAGCTTGGCATAAGCGTCTTCACCAAACAATTGTTGACCCGAGATCGCAAACCGCGCGGACAACATGCTGGCTTCGCTCAGTATCGGGAACTCTTTCAAGATCAGACGCACGCCTGTGTCCTTTTCCAGAAGCTCCTGCAAGACGTCATAGGATTTGCGGCAATAGCCACATTGGTAATCCACAAACTCGACAATCGTGATGTCGCCATCAGGGTTGCCGGATATGTGGGAGTAGCCGTCATCAAACAGCGCCTCGGCATTGACCTTCACCAGATCATTATCCATCGTTTCTTGTGCTGCGGCCTGACGTTCTTCCAGCACCCCGATGGCTTCCATCAACACTTCGGGGTTATCCATCAAATAAGCGCGCACCTCGTCGCGAAAGGCGTTGCGTTCGTCATCGGTCATGCTTGACAGATCGAACGCCTGGCCAGGCATCACCGCTGCAAAGGTCAAGGCCGTCGTTAGCGCCAAGGTCCGTGTAATTTTCATGTCGTTCGTCCGTTCTTGTTTGTGCGCACCACGTGGGCGCGCGAATAATCTAGCAGGTGGGCGGGCCACGTAACTGCACATTCTCGCGATCACGTCGCGTTTAGGCGATCTGGGCGGCGCTGCCAACCACTGACCGTTTATCTGGGCTGCGACAAACCCCACATCGTCTGACCATTGACTTCGCCCAGCAGCAAGTGCACCCAATTCGCGCAAAGCATAATGAGGACCAGATGAAAAACTCAAGCCGTGGCGTCGTTGATCCGTTTATCGTGATGGATGTGATGGAAGCAGCCCGCGCCGCCGAGGCCGCAGGGCGCCACATCATTCATATGGAAGTCGGCCAGCCCTCGACCCCCGCGCCCGAAAAAGCGCGTGCGGCGCTGGTTCAGGCGATGGGGGGCGATGCGTTGGGATACACCGTGTCGCTTGGCCTTCCGGCACTTCGAGAAGGCATCGCAAAGCTTTATAAAGATTGGTATAAGTTGGATATCAACCCCGCGCGCGTGGTGGTCACACCAGGCAGTTCAGGCGCGTTCATTCTGGCATTCACGGCGCTGTTTGATGCGGGCGACAAAGTGGGGTTGGGCGAACCCGGATACCCATCCTATCGCCAAATCCTAAAGGCCCTGAACCTAACGCCTGTCGGCATTCCAACCAAAGCGGAAAATCGCCTGCAACCTGTCCCGTCCGAAATCCCCGGCGATCTGGCGGGCCTGATCACCGCCTCGCCCGCCAATCCATCCGGCACGATGCTGGACCATGCCGCGCTTGAGGGGTTGATCAGCGCTTGCCACGCCCAAGGCACCAGCTTCATCGCGGACGAAATCTATCACGGCCTGCAATATGAAGGTCGCGCTGTGTCGGCGCTAGAGGTGTCAGACGACATTTATGTGATCAACAGCTTCTCGAAATACTTCTCGATGACCGGATGGCGGGTGGGTTGGATGATCGTGCCAGAAGATCACGTGCGGCTGATCGAGCGGCTGGCCCAGAACATGTTCATCTGCCCATCACACGCCAGCCAGATCACCGCCCTTGGCGCGTTGGGCGCGCGTGGCGAGCTGGACGCAAATTTAGCCACCTATGCCGCCAATCGTCAGTTGATGATCGAAGGTCTGCCCAAGGCCGGGTTCACCAAGTTCGCCCCCCCTGATGGCGCGTTTTACATTTATGCTGATGTCAGCGACCTGACCAATGACAGCCGCGCCCTTGCCGCCGAGATTTTAGACAAGGCCAGTGTTGCCGTGACCCCCGGCATGGATTTTGACCCAAAGCGGGGTCACCAGACGCTGCGATTTTCCTATGCCCGGTCGACCGAGGATATCCGCGAAGGACTGGCGCGCCTGACCGCGTTCATGCAGGCAGTCTAGATCAACCTGCAAAATGCGCTGCCTCACAACGGTCAGGCGTTTTTTTGCACCATTTCAAGAAAACGGCACTTCCGTTTCTACCATCGGGTTCATTGCCATCGCGAAACGGTGAGTTTCGCGCCAAATCACCTAAAAATCACGTAAAAATGGTCAAAAAACCTTGATCTGGCCACAATATTTGGCCAGTTAGACGATGGTCGCAATATGGGTGTATTGGGATTTGTGATTTGGTAACGAGTCTTGGGGTAAAGAGAGAACGAGCCTTTCGAGTTTTAAAAATAAATTCGCAACGCGAAGCTGCTGCTGGCTTCGCAGGTTGGCAATGTTTGATCTTGACCTCCATTTGAGGGGAAAACGATGGCTATTCTTGATAACGCCATTTGGCTGACTGGCACCAATGGCGAAGCTGTAAATGGCAGCACCGTTGTGACGGATGGAGCTTACAGCACCACGGTCACGGGTACTTTTACGGGCACTTGGGACGCCTCTCAGAACGGCTACAACATCTCGGACTTTGGTGCGTTTGGCGTATCATCTCCGATTACTGCAAATTACGAGTTTTCTGACCCGGTCGAGAACCTGTCCTTCGACATTGAACATGTGAATGACGATGGCGGGTCGACCTATGACGACAACTGGACCATCTACGCATACGACGAAAGCGGCGGCTTGCTTGACAGCGCCGTTGTGATCGCCGGAATTACCGGGTTGGTTGATGAAACCGTGGTCGTCAACGCCGATGGCTCTGTTTCGATCGAAGCAACAGGTACGACCGCCAATGATGTGTCGGTCAGCCTTGCCGGTCCGTTATCCGAATTAAAGCTCAGCTTGCAACCCGGCCCGAACGGCAGCTTATCTGGTGGCTCGGGGATCACCGACTTTACTTTCGATGTCCCGCCGCCGATCGACACGGACGGCGACGGTATCAACGACGTCGATGATCTGGATATCGATGATGACGGCATCCTGAATGAAGACGAATACGACACCAACACACCGACGACCATCACCATCACCTTTGACGGCGACAATTATGCAAACTCCGAAACCACTTGGCAGCTTCTTGATCAAGATGGAAACGTGGTATTGGACAGCGGCGGCTTCGCATCGAACAGCGAGGTTACCATCACCTATGATATCCCCGCAGGGGAGTTCGGCGACTACTCGTTTGTCGTCAACGACACATACGGCGACGGCATAAGCGAGACAGGGCCAGCAGGATATACCGTCGAGCTTGACGGTCAGGTCGTCGCAACAGATGGCGGCAATCTGGATTTTGGCTCGTCCGTTGAACATACCTTCACAGTCGAAGAAACAACAACACCGCGCGACACGGACGGCGACGGCATTTATGACCACCTCGATCTGGACAGCGACAATGACGGAATAACTGACAATGTCGAAGCACAAACATCGGATGGCTATGTTGCCCCCTCCGGCATTGATGCAAACAATGATGGCGTTGATGACGCTTATGCAGGCGGGCTGACACCGGTTGATACAGACGGCGACGGAACTGCCGACTACATCGACACCGATAGCGACAATGACGGCGTTGCAGATGTGACCGAGGCGGGTCACAACGTGGACCAAGCCACAATAGACGCATCAGGTGATGCTGACGGTGATGGCATCGCAGACGCAGTCGATGACGTGTCCGGTTGGGACGTCAATGACACGGATGTAGACGGTGCTGGCAACTTTGACCTTGCCGACACAGACGGCGACGCGGCAGCGGATGGGTCTGGCAACACGCCGATGACTGCCGATTTCGATTATCGTGATGCGACCGGCAATAATTTCATCGTCGAAGGCACGGCCAGCGACGATGTCATAGACGCAAGCTACTCTGACGATCCGGATGGTGATTTCGTCGATAACAACGACGCCGCAGACGGATCCAACGACGATATCATTGTTGCCGGAGGAGGAGACGACATCGTCAGCGCCGGTGATGGTGACGATACCGTTGATGGCGGAGACGGTGACGACATTATCTATGGTCAGGGTGGCAACGATACGCTGACCGGTGGGTCCGGGTCCGACACGCTGGACGGTGGCGATGGCGATGACATGCTGAATGTTGGTGCGGGTGACACGGTGTCTGGTGGCACAGGCTCGGACACGATCAACCTTGATCCGACAGATGGGCTGGACGGATCGGGGTCGACGGTCACCATCGATGGCGGCGAAGATGGCGATGACAGCGACACCGACACGCTTTACTTGAACAATTTGGTCGATGGCTGGAGCGATGTGGTCTTTGACCCCGGTAACTCGGAAAATGGGACGGCCACGCTGTCGGACGGCACAACGCTGACCTTCACCAACATTGAAAATGTCTTCATTTGCTTCACGACGGATACGATGATCCTAACGGATCGCGGCGAACGCGCGATACAGAATCTGCGTCCGGGCGACATGGTGGTGACCCGTGACAATGGCCTGCAGGCGATCCGTTGGGCAGGTCAGAAAACGGTTTCCGGCAAGGGCAAGCTTGCCCCCATCCAGATCGCACAAGGTCACTTCGGTAACGACAAGCCGCTGCTTGTGTCGCCGCAACACCGCATGGTTTATGCCGGGCATGAAGCAACGCTTCTTTTCGCTGAACGCGAAGTTATGGTGCCAGCCAAACACCTGATCGACGACAAGGGCGTTGTCATCAAGCCTATGGATCAGGTGACATATTTCCACATTCTGTTTGACCGCCACGAAGTTGTCTTTGCCAACGGGGCCGCATCAGAAAGCTTCCATCCCGGCCATGAGGGTTTGGGCGCTATTGACCCGGCGGCGCGTGAAGAGTTGTTCACACTGTTCCCCGACCTGCGCGTCGATCCCAGCCACTATGGCGACACCGCCCGCATGGTCTTACGTGCCCATGAGGCCCGCGCCTTGCCAAAGGTTGCATGACGCCACCTCTGACCAGGCAAAAGCGGTCGCCCATTCACCGCTTGCTTTCGTTGACCTTGTCAATGGATGCCATTTTCCCGCTGCACCGCGCGGATGAACGCGACAACATCCGCAACCTCGGCGCGGGTGATGTCTTCGACCGGGGCCATGTTGCCGAATTTCCAATGATGCGCCCTGACACCAAGCTCGGCGGCGCGGAAGAAGGCCATGTCCCCATGGTGCGACGGCTCATAAATCTTGTGGATCAGCGGTGGCCCTAACCCGTTGCGCCCGCCCGCCGTTTCGCCGTGGCAGGACGCACATTTGGCAAGAAATACTTTCTGTCCAATACTTTGCGCATCATCCAACCGCGGCAAGGTGACCGCGACAATCTGGTCTCTTGATGCGGTTTCAGTAGCCATGCTGCCGTCAGCCGACGCCCGCGCCCCACCATCATCTGACCGCGAAAGTCGTGACATGCTCAGACCAGCCAGCGCAAGCGCCACCAGTGCGACGCCAGCATAAACGGTCTTGCGGTTGGATCGAATCATAAGATCTCCTTTTCTGTCCGCCAGCATGCGGGTTCCAGCGGGAGGAAGGTCAACAAATGTCGGGTATTATCCGCGCAACTCAGGTCTCGCGACCGAAGAACGCGCCGCAAACGGCTTGCCGGGATTGGCGACCCAATCACGCGCCGCGTCGCCGAACGCGGTAAACAGAATCCGCGACACCGCATCTTGCGCCGCTTGATATTCCGGGTGCCATTGAACCGAAAGGGTGAAGCCCGGCGCATCCCGGATGAACAGCGCCTCGGGCGTTCCGTCATCGGCATGACCTTCGATCACAATGCGCGAACCGGCGGTCTTGATCCCCTGCCCGTGCAGCGTATTGGTGCGCACCCGGCGAGAGCCGAAAAGCTGGTGAAAGACGCCGCCTTCCTCAAAACGGACGTCGTGGCGGATGGCGAACTTTTCCTCAAGCGTGCCATCGGGTGGCATCCGGTGGTTCATACGTCCCGGCAGGTCGCGGATCTCGGGATAGAGCGTGCCGCCCATGGCGACGTTGACCTCTTGAAACCCACGGCAAATGCCGAAAAAGGGCTGGCCGCGATCCACGCAGGCGCGGATCAGGGGCAAGGTGATGGCGTCGCGGCAGCGGTCAAATTCGCCATGCGCTTCGGTTTCGTCTTCGCCATATTCGGCCGGGTGCACATTGGGACGCCCCCCGGTGAACAGGAACCCGTCGCATGTTTCCAGCAATTCGTCGACCGAGACGAAGCGCGGATCGGACGGCACGATCAGCGGTAGGCACCCTGCCACCTGTGCGATTGCTTCGGAATTCATCGTCCCGCCGGCGTGGCTGGGATACTGGTCATTGATGAGGTAGGTATTGCCAATGATACCGATGATGGGGCGTCTCATGCCTGCTCCGCAATAGCGTTCGATTGCAAGAGGATAGAGGATGTCCGTCCGCGCGGCAATGCAGTGCGCGCGCCCTACCCTTCAGGCACAAGCCCCACTGCGCGAATGCCAGCTTCGCCTGCCGCAAGGTCGTTTTCCGACGTGTCGCCAGAGACTCCAAGCCCCCCTACAACATCGCCCTTCTCATTGCGCACAAGGAACCCGCCAGGCACCGGCACGAGCTTGCCACCATAGGCCACATTGGCGGCTGCGATGAAATAGGCCTGTGCTTCGGCGCGATCACGCTGCGCGGTCCCACCTATGCCCAGCATCACCGATCCATAAGCCTTGCCGCGTGCCAAATCGAACCGACCAGCGGGTGCTCCGTCAGAGCGTTCAAAGGCAATCAGGTGCCCGCCCGCATCAACGACCGCAACGGACAGGGGCTTCATTTTTGCCTTCGCAGCGTGGTTCAGCGTTTCGCGGATCATGACGCGCGCGGCGTCCAGTGAAATCTTTTCCATTTCTCTTCTCCTCCTCGGTTCGCTTAACCCGCACACTGCGCCTTTTTGGCCAGTCGATGCGCATGAAGCATGGGTTCAGTATAGCCGGACGGTTGTTCGCGACCATTGAACACCAGTTCACAGGCCGCTTTGTAGGCTTCGCCGTCAAACCCCGGCGCCATCGGTTCATAAGCCGGGTCGTCCGCGTTCTGAGCATCCACCTTCACGGCCATGGCGCGCATGGCGTCCATCACCTCGTCTTTGGACACGACGCCGTGGTGCAGCCAGTTGGCCAGCGCCTGGCTGGAAATCCGGCAGGTCGCGCGGTCTTCCATCAGCCCCACATCGTGGATGTCCGGCACTTTTGAACAGCCGACACCCGCATCGACCCAGCGGACCACGTAGCCAAGGATGCCTTGGGCGTTGTTTTCCACGTCGTCGCGGATCTCGGCGTCTGACCAGTTGGCGCCCTGCACGACCGGAATGGTAAGAAGATCATCCAGCGAGCCCCGCGGCCCCTTGGCTGCAATCTCGTCCTGACGGGACAGCACATCGACGCGGTGGTAATGGGTGGCGTGCAGGGTCGCGGCGGTCGGGCTTGGCACCCAAGCGGTATTTGCGCCCGCTTCGGGATGGGTGATTTTTTCGGCCAGCATGTCTGCCATCCGGTCAGGAATTGCCCACATGCCCTTGCCGATCTGGGCCCGGCCACGCAGACCGCAGGCCAAACCGATATCGACGTTGCGATCCTCATAGGCGCTGATCCAGGCGGCGTCTTTCATATCACCCTTGCGCACCATCGGCCCGGCTTCCATCGAGGTATGAATCTCGTCGCCCGTGCGATCAAGGAAGCCCGTGTTGATGAAGGCCACGCGGTGCTTGGCGGCGCGGATACATTCCTTGAGGTTCGCGCTGGTGCGCCGTTCCTCGTCCATAATGCCCAGTTTGACGGTGTATTGCGGCAGGCCCAGCATGGCTTCGACGCGGGTGAAAATCTCATCCGCGAAGGCAACCTCTTCCGGGCCGTGCATCTTGGGTTTCACCACATAGATCGACCCTTTGACCGAGTTGCCATCCTCGCGCATCAGGTCGTGCATGCCGATCAGGGTTGTGACCACGGCGTCCATGATGCCTTCGGGCACTTCGTGTCCGTCTTTGTCCAAAATGGCTGGGTTGGTCATCAGGTGGCCGACATTGCGCACCAGCATCAAGACACGGCCCTTATGGGTCATCGGCGAGCCATCGGGCGCGGTATAGTGAATGTCACCCGACAGTTTGCGGGTGATGGTCTTGTCGCCCTTCGTGACCTCTTCGGTCAGCGAGCGGTCCATCAGGCCCAGCCAGTTGGAGTAGGCCAGCACCTTGTCTTCGGCGTCCACGGCGGCGACGCTGTCTTCGCAATCCATGATCGCGGACATGGCGCTTTCCAGACGGATATCCGATATGCCCGCGCGGTCCTGCTTGCCCACGGGCGTCTGGGCATCCAAGCGAAGTTCGATCATCAAGCCGTTGTTTTTGAGATAAATTCGCCCTTCGGCATAGCCCGCAAATTGAGCTAGATCAGCCAGTTTGGGCGTCAAGGCGCCGTCAGTAACCGATACGGTTTCGACATCCGCCCAGCTGCCATCCGCCAGCGGCACCGCTTCATCCAGAAAGGCGCGTCCCCACGCGATCGCGCGCGCGCCGTGTTCCGGGTCATAGCCGCCGGGCTTGGGCGTGGCACCAAGCGCATCGGTGCCATACAGCGCATCATACAGGCTGCCCCACCGCGCATTGGCGGCGTTCAGAGCAAAACGAGCGTTCATGATCGGAACCACCAGTTGCGGCCCCGGAACGTCCGCAATCTCGGGGTCCACATTCGCGGTTTCGATCTGGAAATCGGGGCCTTCGGGGACCAGATAGCCAATGTCGTTCAGAAAGGCGCGATAGGCCACGGCGTCATGCGGCTGACCTGCCCGCGCCTTGTGCCAGTCATCGATCTTGCGTTGAAGGTCGTCACGTTTGGCCAAAAGCGCGCGGTTCTTGGGGCCGAGTTCGTGGACGATATCCGCAAACCCACGCCAGAAATCGTCGTATTTCAACGCGGTTTTGGCCAGGGCCCGCGTTTCCAGAAACCGTGCCAGTTCCCGGTGAACTGACAGGCCTTTGCGCTCGATATAGTCACTCATGGTAATCCCTTTGGCCGGCTCGACTTTTATTTGGCGCTAGAGTTTCCTATGCGAAACCAAACCGCAACCCCAATTTCGATGCAAAACCCTTTGGAAAAACCGAATAATCACATCTGATGTCCCAGTAACTTGATGCCAGGCGCGCGCGGGTCTAAGCAGGAGCCACCCGCCAGAGGGTGTGACCGTGAAAGGATCTGACATGACCGACACCAGCCCGCAGCCCATTTTCCTTGCCGATTACACGCCGCCCAACTGGTTGATCGAAGAGGTCTCGCTGACCTTCGTGCTGCATCCGACCGCAACGCGGGTGCGGTCCTCCATTCGGTTCACGCCGAACCCAAACGCCAAATCGCGTGATTTTTTCCTGCACGGAGAACATCTTACGTTGATCCACGCGGCGATCGACGGGTCAGACGTGTCGCCAGAACTGGTCGATGGCGGGCTGGAAGCAGACGTGCCCGATCGCGCCTTCACATGGGAGGCAGAGGTCGAGATCAGCCCCGAAACCAACACCGCGTTGGAAGGGCTTTATATGTCCAATGGCATGTATTGCACTCAATGCGAGGCCGAAGGTTTTCGCCGGATCACCTTCTATCCCGACCGCCCCGACGTGATGGCCCCATTCAAGGTGCGCATCGAAGGGGACATGCCGGTGCTTCTGTCCAACGGCAACCCCACCGGGTCAGGCGACGGTTGGGCCGAATGGCATGACCCGTGGCCCAAGCCCGCCTATCTGTTCGCTTTGGTGGCCGGTGAGCTGATCGCCCGCGAAGACAGTTTCACCACCATGTCGGGCAAAGAGGTGGACCTGAAACTGTGGGTGCGCCCCGGTGACGAGGGCAAGACCGCGTTTGGGATGGAGGCGCTGAAAGCCTCGATGAAATGGGACGAAGAGGTTTACGGGCGTGAGTATGATCTGGACATTTTCCAGATCGTCGCGGTGTCCGATTTCAACATGGGCGCGATGGAAAACAAAGGGCTGAACATCTTCAACACGTCCGCTGTGTTGGCGTCGCCCGAGACATCTACAGACGCGAACTTTGAACGGATTGAAGCGATCATCGCACATGAGTATTTTCACAACTGGACAGGCAACCGGATCACCTGTCGTGATTGGTTTCAGCTGTCGCTGAAGGAAGGGCTGACGGTGTTCCGCGACCAGCAGTTCTCGGGCGATATGCGATCCAAGGCCGTGTGCCGGATCAACGATGTGTCTGCCCTGCGCGGTCGTCAGTTCCGTGAAGACAACGGCCCGTTGGCGCATCAGGTGCAACCCGACAGCTTCGTCGAGATCAACAATTTCTACACCGCGACCATCTATGAAAAAGGCGCCGAGCTGATCGGGATGATGAAAACGCTGGTCGGCGAAGACGAATACTACAAGGCGCTGGACCTCTATTTCACCCGCCATGATGGCGAGGCCGCGACCATCGAAGATTGGGTGCGCGTGTTCGAAGACAGCACAGGCCGCGATCTGACCCAGTTCCGCCGCTGGTACAAACAGGCCGGGACACCCCGAGTGAAGGTGGCGGATGACTTCAAGGATGGCACCTATACGCTTCATTTTGAACAAGAAACACCGCCCACACCGGGGCAGAACGAAAAGTTGCCGCAGCATATCCCAATCGCCGTTGGCTTGATCGGCCCCAACGGGGACGAGGTGGTCGGCACGCAAGTTCTGGAGATGACCGAGGCCAAGCAGAGTTTTTCGTTCGACGGTCTGGGTGCAAAACCTACGCCGTCGATCCTACGCCACTTCTCGGCGCCAGTGATCTTGCAGCGTGATAGCACGCCGCAGGAGCGTGCCTTCCTGCTGGCCCATGACACCGACCCGTTCAACAAGTGGGAAGCCGGGCGCACGCTGGCCAAAGAGGTGCTTGTGGCGCTGATTACCGGCGAAGACGGACCTTTGGACGCATATCTTGACGCGATTGCGGTGATGTTGCGCGACGACAGCCTTGACCCGGCCTTTCGCGCGCTGACGCTGGGGCTGCCAAGTCAGGATGATCTGGCGCAGACGTTGTTTGATGCCGGTGTCACGCCAGACCCGCAGAAGATTTACAACGCGCAGCAAACGTTGTGGCAGGCCATGGCGGAGCACGTGCAAGACCTCCTGCCCCGCATGATGGCCGAAATGGACGTGACCGAGCCGTATGCGCCGAACGCCGAACAAGCCGGCAAGCGCGCCCTTGGCCTTGGCCTGTTGAACCTGCTGAACCGTCTGGACGGCGGGGCCGCGGCGCAGGCGCTTTATGACCGGGCGGACAACATGAGCTTGCTGCTGGGGGCGTTGGGGTATCTGCTGCAAGTCCAGAAGGGCGAAGCGGCGCTTGCTGATTTCCGCAGCCGCTTTGAAAATGACGAACTGGTCATGGACAAATGGTTCGCGATGCAAGTCGCCCATGCGACGCCTGAGACAGCGGCGGATGTGACAGAGCGGCTGACCAAGGACCCCGCGTTCAACTGGAAGAACCCCAACCGCTTCCGCGCCTTGTTCGGCGCGCTGGTCACGAACCACGCGGGGTTCCACCATGCGTCGGGGAAAGCCTATGCGCTGACGGCAGACTGGTTGATCAGGCTTGATCCGGTGAACCCGCAGACCACAGCGCGCATGACCACGGCGTATGAAACCTGGCGGCGCTATGACGCCGATCGCCAAGGCATGATGACCTCGGCACTGAAGCGCATTCTTGCGACCGAGGGGCTAAGCCGCGACAGTCAGGAAATGGTCGGGCGAATGCTGGGCGACTGATGATCGCACAAAAAAGGGCGGGTCCAGATGGCCCGCCCTTTTTCTGTCTGAATGTAACTGCTGATCAGCTGACCGCGCAGTAATTCTGATCCTTGATCCATTCCCGCATCCCATTGCGTTTACGCTCGGAATGGAACGGGCCCCAATCGGCTGCGACGCCGCGCATGCCCTTCGACACGACATTGTCGCGCGGCACGGTGACCGCCATGATGCGCACGGCGCAGCTCAGGTTCAGTTCGCCCTTTTTCAGGGCCGCGCCGGATTGCGCCTCGCAGCCATAGCCGCGCGCAGTGGCTGGCAGGATTTGCACAAGCCCATACCACTTGCCACCGCCACCCACGACGGTCGGGCGCCATGTGCTTTCATAATAGGACAGAGTGGACAAAAGCCCGGTCCAGAACGCGTTGCGCCCAACTTGGTCTTGGCTCTCATAGCCGGGGCACCATGTCTCGATGTCGGCAGGCACGGTTTGCGACAAGACCGCCCCGTGGGTTTCCAGCGCCTTCATGGTCGCGTCTGTCCAAGCCGAGGCTTGCGGCTTTTCATCCCATTTCATGGTCAGATCCGGCGTGCGCACCCCGCGCGTGCCGAAAATGTCGTTGGCCTTGGCAGCAGGCGCGATCATCATCGCGGCCATCAGGCCCAAAATAAATCGTTTCATGGTCCCTCGCTCAGGTCCGTCTGTTGTGCAATTCAATTCATCGCTGCGTCCTAGGGGAATCGCTTGCATTAAGCAACTTTACAAATGCGGCACTGCAGCAATTGGCAGACTCTCGCTTATGTCCTTATTTGCAAGGCTGGCATGCGTAGAGAATTTTCTACCATCGACAGAAAATGACCGCCTTTCTGCACTGCAGCACACGCGTTGATTGATATTATGCCAAACAGCCCGTTGCGCCCGCGCCGCTCCCGGACCGCTCGCGACCTCTTGCCCCCTGCGCGCCCCTGCCCTAGAACGCCAGAAGATCAAGAAACACGGGAAACGCGCACATGCTGGATCACCTCGCCTATGAAACCCCCGCACCGAAAGTCATTGCCGGGGCCAAGGACGATTGGGAACTGGTTATCGGGATGGAAATCCACGCGCAGGTCAGCTCGAACGCCAAGCTGTTTTCGGGCGCGTCCACCACGTTTGGCGCCGAGCCGAATTCCAACGTCGCGTTCGTTGACGCCGCCATGCCCGGCATGTTGCCCGTGATCAACGAATACTGTGTGGAACAGGCCGTGCGCACCGGGCTGGGTTTGAAAGCCGAGATCAACCTGTTTTCCGCCTTTGACCGCAAGAACTATTTCTACCCGGACCTGCCGCAGGGCTATCAGATCAGCCAGCTTTATCACCCCATTGTGGGCGAAGGCGAAGTGATCGTCGATATGGGCCCCGGTATTGGCCGCAAAGTGCGCATCGAACGCATCCACCTTGAACAAGACGCTGGGAAGTCGGTGCATGACATGGACCCGAACATGTCATTCGTAGACCTGAACCGGACCGGTGTGGCATTGATGGAAATCGTCAGCCGCCCCGACATTCGCGGCCCGGAAGAGGCCGCCGCCTTTGTCACCAAACTGCGCCAGATCCTGCGCTATCTGGGCACTTGTGACGGCAACATGCAAAGCGGCAGCATGCGCGCGGACGTCAACGTCTCGGTCTGTCGTCCGGGTCAGTATGAAAAATACATGGAGACGCAGGATTTCGGCCACCTTGGCACGCGGTGCGAGATCAAGAACATGAACTCCATGCGCTTCATTCAGGCGGCCATTGAATTTGAGGCCCGCCGGCAGATCGCCATTTTGGAAGACGGGGGCGAAATCACGCAGGAAACGCGCCTCTATGACGCCGACAAGAACGAAACGCGGTCGATGCGGTCCAAGGAAGAAGCGCATGACTATCGCTATTTCCCCTGCCCCGACTTGCTGCCGTTGGAGATTGAACAGAGCTGGGTCGATGATATCGCCAAAACCCTGCCCGAACTGCCGGACGAGAAAAAGGCGCGTTTCGTGACCGAATTCGGCCTGTCCGAATATGACGCGGGCGTTCTGACCGCCGGCGTGCGCAACGCCGCGTTTTTCGAAGCCGTCGCCGAAGGCCGTGACGGCAAGTTGGCGGCGAACTGGGTCATTAACGAGCTGTTCGGACGCCTGAAGAAGGAAGATCACTCGATCTCGGAAAGCCCCGTTAGCCCGGCGCAACTGGGTGGGATCATCGAACTGATCAGCAAGGGCGACATTTCGGGTAAGATCGCGAAAGACCTGTTCGAAATTATCTATACCGAAGGCGGCGACCCGGCCAAGATCGTAGAAGATCGCGGCATGAAGCAGGTGACGGATACAGGCGCGATCGAGGCCGCGGTGGACGAGGTGATCGCCGCCAACCCCGCCCAGGTCGAAAAGGCCAAGGAAAACCCGAAACTGGTTGGGTTCTTCGTCGGGCAGGTCATGAAAGCCACCGGCGGCAAGGCCAATCCGAAAGCGGTGAACGAGATCGTGAGCGCAAAGCTGGGACTCTAGAAAACTGACCATCTGAGGGGAAACACGCCCCTCAGGCGGCCCTCAGGCGGATTTCCGCAAGCCAATCAATCTTCTTGGACAGGACGTGCGTCGATCGTTTAGGCTGCGCCAGTCGTTTTAAGGAAACAATCCATGACGCAATACGAATATGAGGTGGTCCCGGCCCCCCGCAAGGGGAAGAAAGCCAAGGGCATCAAGGGCTCAGATGGACGCTTTGCCCACGCAATGACCGAGCTTTTGAACGATATGGCCACCGAAGGCTGGGAATACCAACGCACCGACACCCTGCCCAGCGAAGAACGTTCAGGCTTTACCGGACGCACCACGGTCTATCAAAACCTGTTGGTTTTCCGCCGCCCTTTGGCGGATGTCGAAGACGTGGCAGCAGTCGCGTCGCCAAAAATCGACAGCATTCCGACCGTTGAAGAGCCTGCGCAAGAGCGCCAGAACGCCCCGCGACTGCCATCGGCCGAGGACGCAAACGCCGTGGGCGATCACGCGCCGGCGGTGGACCATCAAAAAGCGTGACGCGGTCCAGTCGTCACGCCGCGATGTCCAATGCCAGCGCATGAATTTGCCCCACCAGCACCGTCCCCAGTGCGGCATGCACGGCGCGGTGCCGTGCGACACGCGACATCTTGCCGAAGACAGGCGCCCGGATCACGACGCGGAAATGACTTTCTCCGCCGTCCTGATACCCGGCATGCCCCCTGTGGCTCTCACTTTCGTCAATCACTTCAAGGTGTTGCGGCGAAAAGGCCGCCTGAAGCTTTTCATGTATTTGCGCGGCTCGGGTCATTTCTTCGCCATTCCCTCTTCTATACCTAGGAAAATGCAGTAAACTCTCTGGTCCGAGTCGAAAAGGGTGTTCCCATGTCTAAAAGCGATCCATTTGGTTTCGATATGTCCGTCTCTGCGGCCAAGAAAAAGAACCCGCGCGGCAAACGCGGGATGTCTGGCGCGTTCGAAACCTCGAAACGGGTTTGCGAACATGATGGGTGTCAGGAGCAGGGGCAATACCGCGCGCCGCGCTCGCCCGATCACCTGGATGAATTCAAGTGGTTCTGCAAAGACCACGTGCGGGAATATAATCTGAAGTGGAACTTCTTTGACGGCTCGTCCGAGGAAGAACTGCACGAACAGTTCGACAAGGACCGCGTATGGGAACGTGAAACCAAGCCCTTCGGCACCAAGGCCGAACAGCGCGCCTGGGCGCGTCTGGGCGTGGATGATCCCCATCAGGTATTGGGTGAAAACGCCACCCGCAATCCCGGCAAGTCGATTACCGGCACTCGCAAGCTGCCGCCCACCGAACGCCGCGCGGTGGATATTCTGGAAGCCAAGGATCACTGGACCAAGGCCGAGATTCGCAAGGCGTACAAGAAGCTGATCAAGGTACTGCACCCCGACATGAACGGCGGCGACCGGTCGCAGGAGGAACAGCTGCAAGAGGTCCGCTGGGCGTGGGAACAAATCAAGGAAAGCCGCAGCTTCAGGTGAGGCGGCAGTCATTTCGAACAGGGGGCGGTCTTCGGGCCGCCTTTTCTTTTGCCACGCCACCATTCGGCGACAGACGCGCCGTTGAGGCCAATATTCAACGGCCAATAGTGCCAGCTTACCCCTGCGTCACAAATCTCGTGACCTTCCCCTTGAACCCGTCCCGTTGATCAGGCATCACACTCTGGTTGCGACGCGCGAGGCAGAAGGATTTACGCAGATGGCTGACGGCACACAGGATATGAACGCGAAACCCACCGAAGACGTTTCGGTTCGTGAGGTTTTCGGCATCGACAGCGATATGCATGTCAAAGGCTTCGCCGACCGCATGGATCGCGTGCCCGAGATCGACCCGACCTACAAGTTTGATCCCGACACGACGCTGGCGATCCTTGCAGGCTTTACCCACAACCGACGCGTGATGATCCAAGGCTATCACGGCACGGGCAAATCGACCCATATCGAACAGGTCGCGGCCCGTCTGAACTGGCCTACGGTTCGGGTGAACCTTGACAGCCACATCAGCCGGATCGACCTGATCGGCAAGGATGCGATCAAGCTGAAAGACGGCATGCAAGTCACCGAGTTTCAGGAAGGCATCCTGCCTTGGGCGCTGCGCAACCCGACCGCGATCGTGTTTGACGAATATGATGCGGGCCGTCCCGACGTGATGTTCGTGATCCAGCGTGTGCTGGAACATGACGGCAAGCTGACCCTGCTGGACCAGAACGAGGTGATCACCCCGCACCCGTCCTTCCGCCTGTTTGCCACCGCCAACACCGTGGGTCTGGGCGACACGACCGGGCTGTATCACGGCGTGCAACAGATCAACCAAGCCCAGATGGACCGTTGGTCGCTGGTCGCGACGCTGAACTATCTAAGCCATGATGCGGAAACCAACATCGTGCTGGCGAAAAACCCGCTTTTGAACACGGAACAAGGCCGCAAGACGGTCAGTCAGATGGTAACCGTCGCAGACCTGACCCGCACGGCGTTCATGAATGGCGATCTGTCGACCGTGATGAGCCCGCGGACCGTGATCAACTGGGCACAAAACGCGCATATCTTCCGCTCGGTCGGCTATGCCTTCCGCCTGTCCTTCCTGAACAAGTGCGACGAACTGGAACGCCAGACCGTGGCCGAGTTCTATCAGCGTTGTTTTGACGAGGAACTGCCGGAGAGCGCGGTGAGCATGAGCTTGGGGTGATCTGTGTGGAACAGAGTGGTCTCTTTTCTCAATTCGATCCTAGGGTTTTAATATCCGGTTTTGCATTGCTGATTTCCATCGCAAGCTTCGGGTTTGCCTTCTTTTGGAATCTAAAAAACCAAAAATACGCGGAGTTCTCCAAGAGGTTGGCAAAGTTCAACGCGAAGCAAGGTGCGCGCGAACAGCTATTGTCTTGGGCGAGTGAAAGCATGGACGAGCTTTCCCGTGCTTACGTGCTTTGCCAGCATGGAAAAGATCATGACGAGAGACTTATGATAATGTCCAGCTTGACGTCATTGATCGATAAGGGGCGCTGGCTTCTTCCTAACCACGAGCATGAGCACTTCGGAAAAAACAAAGAAAGCGCATTCACGGGGTTTCGCCAGGGTCCACTGGACGACCTTGTAGTTGCCTACAATACCCTCGATAACATTCCGTCCCTCCCCAATTCCATCGCCGCGGAGGGGTTAATGAAATGCAAGCGTCGTTTTTCTTCCGCTGTTCAAGAGAAGTTAGATCCGAGGAATGTCAACGCAGATTTAGATGAACTGACTGGAGGCTCGAATGAACAAACCATCCGATAACCCTGCTGATCCGTTCAAGAAAGCGCTGGCTGAGGCGACGAAGACGCTTGCCGACGATCCGGATCTGTCGGTCAGCTTCACCGTTGACCCTCCGGGTATGTCCAACGACGCAGTGCGCTTGCCTCAGGTGACGCGTCGGATGACGCGCGACGAGGTGTTGTTGGCGCGTGGCACGGCGGATGCCTATGCGATGAAGCTGCGCTACCACAACGAGGCGACACACGCGAAATACGCGCCCGCCAGCGGTATGGCGCGCGAAATCTACGAGGCGATGGAAACCGCCCGTTGCGAGGCGGTGGGCGCGCGCGACATGCCGGGCACCGCTGGCAACATCGACGCCAAGATCGAAAGCGACGCAATGCGCGCGGGGTTTGACCAGATGACCGCTGCCGCCGACGCCCCTTTGTCCACCGCTGCTGGTTATCTGATGCGCCATCTCGCAACGGGCCGCGACATGCCGCCCGCCGCCGCCAATGTGATGAACCTTTGGCGTGATTTCATCGAAGGTCAGGCGGGCGACCATCTGGACAATCTGGGCGACAAGCTTGCTGACCAGCAGGAATTTGCCCGCTTCACGCGCCAGATCATCGAAGATTTGGGCTATGGCGACCAATTGGGCGACGACCCGGACAATTCCGAGGATGACAGCGACGAAGACGCTGCCCCCGATGACGATCAATCCGATGATCAACAAGATGAACAAGCGGCCGACGATCAGGACGAAACCGAAGCCGACCCCGAACGCGCGCAAGACGAACAGATGGACCCGTCTGAGGCGCAGGTGACGCTTGACGACATGGCCGATGACGAGATGAGCGACGAGGCAGAGATGACCGACGCAGACGCTCCGCTGGATCCGCCTGCGCCGCCCCCCGCGTCCGATGCCGACCCGAATTACCTTGTCTATCACAGCGAACATGATGAAGAGATCATGGCCGAAGATCTGGCCGAACCGGCCGAATTGGAACGCCTGCGCGCCTATCTGGATCAGCAGTTGGAGCCGTTGAAGGGCGCCGTCAGTCGTCTGGCGAACAAGTTGCAGCGCCGCCTGCAAGCACAGCAAAACCGCTCGTGGCTGTTTGATCTGGAAGAGGGCATTCTGGATGCGGGACGTCTGGCCCGTGTGGTTGCGAACCCGACGACCCCTCTGTCGTTCAAGCAGGAAAAAGACACCGAGTTCCGCGATACCGTGGTGACGCTGCTTCTGGACAATTCCGGGTCCATGCGTGGTCGCCCGATTTCCATCGCCGCGATCTGTGCCGACGTTCTGGCGCGCACGCTGGAACGCTGTCAGGTCAAGGTCGAGGTGCTGGGCTTCACCACCCGCGCGTGGAAGGGCGGGTTGGCGCGTGAAAAATGGCTGGCCGATGGTCGTCCGCAGCAACCGGGTCGCCTGAACGATCTACGCCACATCATCTATAAGAAGGCCGACGCCCCCATGCGGCGCACGCGCGACAATCTGGGCCTGATGATGAAAGAAGGGCTGTTGAAGGAAAATATCGACGGCGAGGCGCTGGAATGGGCGCATCGTCGGATCGTGGCCCGGCCCGAACAGCGCAAAATCCTGATGGTGATTTCCGACGGGGCGCCGGTTGACGATTCAACTTTGTCCGTTAACCCTGCGAATTATCTGGAAAAACACCTGCGCGACGTGATCGAAATGGTCGAGAAACGCAAGCAGGTTGAGCTTCTGGCGATCGGCATCGGCCATGATGTGACACGTTATTATGACCGTGCGGTCACCATCACGGATGTGGAACAACTTGCCGGTGCGATGACCGAACAGTTGGCCTCGTTGTTTGATTCCGATCCGCGAGCGCGGGCGCGTCTGTTGGGGATCAAGAAGGTCAGTTGACCCCCTTTTCACGGCTGGCGTTTCGCGGCATGGTGCGCGCGAATGTGGCCCGGTTTCCGGGCGCGCTCGTGCCCGACACATACAGCCATCGGAGACCCTCCATGTTCCAGACCTTTGACAGCACCGCCGACCCATCGCGTGGCCCGGTCCGGTTGGACCGTTTGCGCCGCGCCCTGTCGATGAAGGGTCTGGACGGGTTCATCGTGCCCCGCGCCGACGCCCATCAGGGCGAATATGTCGCCGATTGTGATGCGCGTCTGGCGTGGCTGACAGGCTTCACCGGGTCGGCCGGGTTCTGCATCGCCTTGAAGGATCACGCGGGCATCTTCGTCGATGGACGTTATCGCACACAGGTGCGCGTGCAGGCCGATATGGACGCGTTCGCCCCGGTTCACTGGCCCGAAACCCTGCCCGGTCCGTGGTTGAAAGAGACGCTCGGCAGCCAAGCGGCGAAGGTCGGCTTTGATCCTTGGCTGCACACCAAAGGCGAGATTGAGACGCTTGAGAAGGCGCTTGAGGGCACTAAGATCACGCTCATCCCCACTGACAATCTGGTGGATCAGATCTGGGAAGATCGCCCCCCTGCCCCCAATGGTAAGATCATCGAGCAACCCGTTGAATTTGCAGGGCAGTCCAGCGCAGCGAAGCGGTCGGAACAGGCGGACGGCTTGATGGCCGACGGCCAAAAATCCTGCATCATCACGCTGTCTGACAGCATCGCGTGGATGCTGAACATTCGCGGCGACGACCTGCCGCGTATTCCTGTCGTGCAAGGCTTCGCGATCCTGTCTGACGATGGCTCGGTCGCGTTCTTCACCACCGAAGGTCGCACGGTCGAGGCCCAGCTTGGCAAGGACGTGACGCTGCACCCGATCAAGGATTTCGCAGGCCACCTAAAAACGCTCGACGGACCGGTTCGGGTCGACAAGGCGACCGCGCCGCTTGCCGTTTCACAGGTTCTCGACAAGGCCGGTATCCAGATCGACTGGGCCGATGACCCCGCGATCCTGCCCAAGGCGCAGAAAAACCCGACCGAATTGAAGGGCGCGCGCGAGGCGCATCTGCGCGACGCCGCCGCCATGGTCGAGTTTTTGACCTGGTATGACGCTGCCGATAAAGCCGCCCTGAGCGAGATTGATCTGGTCACCCGGCTGGAGGAAACCCGCCGGGCGTCAAATGCTCTGTTGGATATCTCGTTTGAGACCATCGCAGGTGCTGGCCCCAACGGCGCGATCATGCATTACCGCGTGACCAATGACACAAACCGCACGCTCGCCCCCGGCAATCTGGTCGTGCTGGACAGCGGCGGGCAGTATCGCGACGGGACCACGGACATCACGCGCACTTTGCGGGTCGGTGATGTTGGCGAAGAAGAAAAACGCTGTTATACCCGTGTCTTGCAAGGCATGATTGCGTTGTCGCGCGTCTATTTCCCCAAGGGGCGGACAGGGCGCGATCTGGACCCGATCGCGCGCTATCCGCTGTTTGCCGCGCATCAGGATTTCAACCACGGCACCGGGCACGGCGTGGGCGCGTATCTGTCAGTGCATGAGGGACCGCAGCGGTTCAACGCGATCTCGGATGTCGAACTTCTGCCCGGCATGATCTTGTCCAACGAGCCCGGATATTACCGCGAAGGCGCGTTCGGCATTAGGCTTGAAAACCTTGTTGTCGTAGAAGAGGCCACCTGCCCGGTCGGTGGTGATGCGGACCGCAACATGCTGTCGTTCGAGACTCTGACCTACGTGCCGGTCGACACCAGTCTGGTGATCGCGGACATGTTGTCGGGCGAAGAACGTGCCTGGCTGAATGATTATCACGCGACCTGCGTCAAAAAACTCGCCCCCCGGCTAAGTGACGCAACGTTGGCATGGCTCAAGACGGCCTGTGCGCCGATTTGACACGCGACGTTCACACAACTTCTGGTATTGTCTCGCGACACAACCTGCAAGATGAGGATACCATGGCTGACCAACTCAAAATCCGCCCTGCTGAGGGGAAATGGACTGTTCGTGCAGGTGGTGCGGTGCTGGGTGAAAGCAAATCCGCGCTTGAGGTGATAGAGGGTAATCGCGCGCCCGTGATATATTTCCCGAAAGGCGACGTGGCGATGGCGTTTTTGGACAAAAGCGACACGATCACCACCTGCCCCTATCGCGGCGAGGCACGGCATTACTCGATCCAGACGAAATCGACGGTGATTGAGGATGCAGGCTATATGTATGACGCCCCGATTGAGGATTTGGCGGCGCTGAAGGACCACCTTGCCTTCTACGCAGAAAAAGCGACCGTGGCGCGCACCTAGGGACCGTCGGCTTTATTGACCGATTGGGATAGAAACAACGCCCCCACCGACGGCGGCCGCAACTCCTGTCGTTGTTGGCGACGATGTAGTCAGCCCGCGCGCCACCCGCACAGCAAGATAAGCGAAAGCTTGTGCTTCCAACATATCGCCGTTTAGGCCCGTGGTGTCGATATCGTCGACGGGCATTGGCAGTCGCGCGCGCAATTCGGCCATAAGGGCCGCATTGTGGCGCCCGCCCCCCGTGACCAAAAGGCGCGTCGGCTGGGTTGGGCAATGTTCCATCCCATCTGCCACGGCGGCTGCAGCGCAGGCGGCCAGCGTGCGTAGCGCATCCGCATCAGACAAATCAGCCACCATGGCCGGCAGGTCTGGAAAATCGTTTCGGTCCAGCGATTTCGGTGGCGTGCGACGGAAGTACGGATGGCTAAGAAACGCCTCAAGGCTGGGAGTGTGGATCTTGCCCGACAACGCCAGTGCGCCCCCTTCATCGCGGGATTTTCGCAAACGATGCTGCATCAGGTCATCCATCGGCGCGTTGGCCGGGCCGGTATCGAAGGCAAGGCAAGCACCAGGGATATCTGGGGTCGGCTGCGCAGGGTCGACCCATGTGACGTTGCCCACACCGCCAAGGTTCAGAAACGCCAGTGGTGCGTCGGCTTTGATGAACCGCGCGCAGGCGTGGTGGAAAAACGGCGCAAGCGGTGCGCCCTCGCCGCCCAGTTTGACGTCAGATGTGCGGAAGTCCCAGACTACTGGCAGGTCAAGCACCTGTGCCAAGGCCTGACCGTCGCCAGCCTGATGGGTGCCCAATCCGCGCGGATCGTGGGCAAAGGTCTGGCCGTGAAAGCCCAGCAATTCTGGCACCGGGTCGTCTTGCATCAGGCGGGTTATGACCGCTTTGTGGACATCCTCTACAATGCGGGCAGCGGGTGCGACTTCGGGCGCCGCGTGCCATTTTCCTAAGGCACGCGTCAAAACCCGGCGCTGGTCGTCGCTATAGGCTTGAAAACCAGTTGGGCCGAACCCAATGATCGTTTCACCGTCCGTTTCGATCAGTGCTGCGTCCACCCCATCCATCGAGGTGCCGGACATGCAGCCCATCGCCCAGACCGGACCACGCGCCAAACGCCTGCCTAACGCGTCTTTAGTGATGGCTTTCAACACGCTCTTTTCCTTTTCCCGCCCCACGTCTATACGGAAGGTTCAAAATTCAGGATGGACCAAAAGAACATGACCTACCACCCAAAATCCGACTTCATGCGTGTGATGATCGAGCGCGGCTTTCTGGCCGACTGCACCGACTATCAGGCGCTGGATGACGCGCTGATTGCGGGGGTTGTTCCAGCCTATATCGGCTATGACGCCACGGCGCAGTCGCTGCATGTGGGCCATTTGATGAACATTATGGTGCTGCGGTGGTTGCAAAAATGCGGCCACAAACCGATCACCTTGATGGGCGGCGGCACGACCAAGGTGGGTGATCCGTCGTTTCGGTCGGACGAACGCCCACTTTTGCGACCGGAACAGATTGACGCCAACATCGCCGGAATGCAGCAGGTGTTTGCAAAGTTTTTGCGCTATGGCGACGGCGAGACAGACGCGATCATGCTGAACAACGCCGAATGGCTGGACGAGCTGAACTACCTCGATTTCCTGCGCGATATCGGGCGTCATTTCTCGGTCAACCGGATGCTGAGTTTTGAAAGCGTGAAGTCGCGGCTGGACCGTGAACAAAGCCTGAGCTTTCTTGAATTCAACTATATGATCCTGCAAGCCTATGATTTCCTTGAGCTGAACCGCCGATATGGCTGTCTGCTTCAGATGGGTGGCTCGGACCAATGGGGCAATATTGTCAACGGGATCGACCTGACCCGCCGGGTTCTGGACAACGAGATTTTTGGCCTGACCACGCCACTTCTGACCACCTCGGACGGGCGCAAGATGGGTAAAAGCCAAGGCGGCGCGATCTGGCTGAACGCGGAGATGCTATCGCCCTATGAATTCTGGCAATTCTGGCGCAACACCACAGATGCAGACACCGGTAAATTTCTAAAAATCTTCACCGAGCTGTCGGTCGAGGAATGCGACCGTCTGGGCGCGCTGGAAGGGGCCGAGATCAACGAGGCCAAGATCATTCTAGCCAACGAGGTGACGCGTTTGCTGCATGGGGCCGAGGCGGCAAAAACTGCCGAAGCCACCGCACGCGAGGTGTTTGAAAAAGGTGGCGCGGGCGACGATCTGCCGACCCTGACGCTGAGCAGCGGCGATCTGGGTGACGGCATGTCCATCGTTCAGTTGTTTGTCAAATCCGGTCTGGCGAAGTCCGGCAAAGATGCCAAACGTCTGATCACAGAAAACGGCGCCAAGGTGAATGACGAAGCGCTGACAGACGCGGGTCGGATGGTTGGCGTTGGTGATCTGGGCCAGCCGATGAAGCTGTCGGCCGGTAAGAAACGCCATGCATTGGTGGTGTTGGAGGGTTGAGGCATCGGGCGGGCCCTGCAATTCAGACGACCTGTCAAATGCAGTGGCTCACTTTGTGAGCCTGAGGGGCTCTGCCCCTTGGGCCAAATCTTCGATTTGTCCCTACCCCGGGATATTTTTGCCAGAAGAAGCCAGTGGTTCTTGAAGGCGATTGCCGCTTGGCGGCGCGCTTGCTAGCGTGTTGTGACCAACATGATGAGGACAGGATGGCGCTGCTGAACCCCAATCTTGCCGCCACCTTGCCGCCGCCCGTGATGGAGGCGCGGCGGTGGGTTGATGGCAAAAGCTTTCCGGCAGAGCGCCCGTTGATCAATGTCAGTCAGGCGGCCCCCGTTGATCCGCCACCCGAACCAATGCGGCAGGCAATGGCGGACGCGGTGCTGCGCCAGCCGGAAACACATCTTTATGGTCCGGTTTTGGGATTGCCAGCGTTGCGGTCTGAACTGGCGTTCAACATCACACGTCGCTATGGCGGGGCGGTCACGGCGGGCAACATCGCGATCACCTCGGGCTGCAATCAGGCGTTCTGCGCCGCGATTGCGACTTTGGCCGCGCCGGGGGATGAAGTTATCCTTCCAACACCCTGGTATTTCAATCATAAAATGTGGCTTGATATGAGTGGCGTTCAGGCTGTTCCGTTGGCCACTGGCGAAGACCTGATGCCCGATCCTGATGTTGCGCGCGGCCTGATCACATCGCGCACCCGCGCAATTGTGCTGGTGACGCCGAACAATCCGACCGGTGCGGAATATCCGCCTGCACTGATCGCCGCCTTCCGCGACCTTGCCCGCGCGCATCGCATCGCGCTGATCCTTGATGAGACGTATCGGGATTTTCATTCCCAACCCGGCCCGGCCCACGACCTGTTTGCTGATGCCGATTGGGACGACACCGTCATCCAGCTCTACAGTTTCTCGAAATCCTATCGGCTGACGGGTCATCGGGTCGGCGCGATCACCACCTCGCCCGCGCGTTTGGCTGAGGTTGAGAAGTTTCTTGATACCGTCACCATCTGTCCGGCCCAATTGGGTCAGCACGCGGCGCTTTGGGGACTGCGAAACCTCGACAATTGGCTAGCGGGCGAGCGCGACGAGATTCTTTCGCGGGCGCAGGCCATGCGCGGCGGCTTCGCACCTTTGGCCGATAAAGGCTGGCAATTGCTGGGCTGTGGGGCGTATTTCTCCTATCTGCACCATCCGTTTGAAATGCCGTCCGACGAGCTTGCTCAGATCCTGGTTGATCAATGCGCGATCCTTGCGCTGCCCGGCACGATGTTCACGCCGGCGGGCGACAAAGCCGGCGCTAAACAGCTGCGTGTGGCATTTGCAAATATTGACGCAGACGGGATTGCGACGGTGCAGAAGCGGCTGGCGGCGTTCGCCCCCTGACTGTCATGCATCAACACATATTGGCATTCCCGGCTGGCTCACCTAAAACGCTTTGGAACAGGTGATATAAGGAACACGCGTATGGCAACCGGCAAGACATCCCGCACCTTTGGCTGGATCCTTATGGGTTTGGTGATGGTGGGGCTCGTAGGCTTTGGCTCGACCAATTTCGGCGGCTCGGTCCGGTCAGTTGCAACAGTGGGTGACACTGAGGTGGACGCCAACCGGTATCTGCGCGAGCTACAGTCGGAAATGAACGCGTTTCAGGCCGAAACCGGGCAACGACTGACCATGGAAATGGCGCGTAACCTTGGGTTGGATCAACAGGTGTTGGCACGGGTGATCGCAACCGCAGCGCTTGAGGATGAAACCGCGCGGCTTGGCATCTCGGTCGGGGACGAGGAGTTACGCAACCGCATTGTGGATATCCCTGCCTTCATGGGGGTCGACGGCAAGTTTGACCGCGAGGGCTATGCCTTTGCGCTGGAGCAATCCGGCCTGACCGCCTCGGAGTTTGAAAAAAGTCTGCGCGACGAGGTGAGCCGCCAGATTCTGCAAGCCGCTGTCGCCAACGGGGTTGCGACTCAGCCCAGCTATGTTGACACGCTGTATGGATACGCCCGCGAGACCCGCGATTTCACATGGGCCGCGATGGGGGTGGATCGGTTGACCACGCCAGTCCCCGCACCGACCGAAGCGGAACTGACCGCCTATTACGAGGCGCACCCGCAAGACTTCACGCTGCCGGAAACCAAGGTGATCACCTATGCCTGGCTGAACCCTGAGGATGTGATCCCGACACTCACTGTGGCCGAGGATCAGATCCGCACGCTGTATGACGAACGCGCGTCGGAATACCAAGTGCCCGAACGGCGCATGGTCGAACGTCTGGTGTTCAACACAACGGAAGACGCGCAGGCGGCGGCTGATGCGCTTGAAACTGGTGAAAAAACCTTCGAAGATTTAGTGGCCGAGCGCAATTTGGAACTGTCTGACATTGATCTGGGTGATTTGCCCAAGGACGAATTGGGCGCGGCGGGCGACGCCGTGTTTGGTCTGGCGGAACCCGGCGTGACCGGGCCGCATGACAGCGACCTTGGCCCTGCCCTGTATCGGATGAACGCAATCCTTGCCGCCCGCGAAACCAGTTTTGAGGACGCGCGCGAGGAATTGCACGGCGAACTGGCAGCGGATGCCGCGCGCCGTCAGATCGGCGACATGGTGGCCGAGCTTGACGATCAGATGGCCGGTGGCGCAACGATCGAAGAAATTGCCCAAAGCCACAACATGCGCCAAGGGGTGCTGAACTGGACCGCCGGTGACAGCGATGGCATTGCCGCCTATGACGCGTTCCGCGAGGCAGCCGAAGCTGTCACCACAGACGATTTCCCGGAAATCACGCTGCTGGAAGATGGCGGCGTTTTTGCGGTCCGTCTGGATGAACTGCAAGAACCGCGCCTGCAAGACCAATCGGAAGTGGCCGACGCGGTTCAGGCCGGTTGGGAAGCCGGGAAACGACTGGAACTTCTGGCCGACGAGGCGCGCGCCATGATCGCACAACTGGACAACGGCGAAAGCCTGTCATCGCTTGGACTGACCGAGGTGGTTGAGCAAGACCAGACGCGCGAAGCCTTTGTGGAAGGCACCCCGCCCAGTTTTATGACCGAGGTTTTCGGCATGGAGCCCGGCACATGGCGCGTGCTGGAAAGCGTCGATAACGTCGTTCTGGTACGGCTTGACGCCGTCGAGCCCGCCGAACAGGACAGCGACGAGGCGAAAGCGTTGAAAGAGAACTTCGCGACCGGCACCGCACAGGAAATTGCGCTGGATGTTGAAAACGCCTTCGCGCGCGCTGTTCAAGCCCGTGCTGGTATCGAGCTGAACCGCGCTGTCATCAACGCTGTGAACGCTCAGTTCCAGTGACCCGCAGCCACGCGACCGGAAAGGAAACCCAATGGCTCTGACACCCTCGTTCGAGGATTTCGAAGCCGGTTGGAACGCCGGACAAAATCAGGTGGTCTATACCCGTCTGGCGGCCGATCTGGACACTCCGGTGAGCCTGATGCTGAAGCTGACCGAAGCGCGGCGCGACAGCTTCATTCTGGAAAGTGTGACCGGGGGCGAAGTTCGCGGGCGCTATTCCATCGTTGGCATGAAACCCGACCTGATTTGGGAATGTCGCGGCGATCGGGCCCGCATCAATCGACAGGCGCGGTTTGACGCAGATGCTTTTGAGGCCATGCCGGGCAATCCGTTGGACAGCTTCCGCGCGGTGCTGGCCGAAAGCCAGATTGAGCTGCCTGCCGACCTGCCTGCCGCGTCAGCCGGGCTGTTTGGTTATCTTGGCTATGATATGATCCGTTTGGTCGAACATTTGCCGGATGTGAACCCCGACCCGCTGGGTCTGCCGGATGCGATGATGATGCGCCCGTCTGTGGTGGCTGTTCTGGATGGGGTGCGGGGCGAAGTGACGCTTGTGTCACCCGCCTTTGTTGGCGCTGGTCTGTCTGCCAAAGCCGCATATGCGCAAGCTGGCGAACGCGTGATGGACGCGCTGCGAGACCTAGACCGCGCATCACCGGGCGAAACCCGTGATCTGGGTGAAGCACGCGAGCTTGGCCCGCTGGTGTCAAACTTCAAAAAGCCCGATTATTTGGCCGCTATTGAGAAGGCCAAGGACTACATCCGGGCCGGTGACATCTTCCAAGTCGTGCCCAGCCAGCGCTGGACGCAGAACTTTCCCCTGCCCCCCTTTGCACTGTACCGCAGCCTGCGGCGCACCAACCCGTCGCCGTTCATGTTCTATTTCAATTTCGGTGGTTTTCAGGTCGTGGGGGCGTCGCCGGAAATCCTTGTGCGGGTGTTTGACCGTGAAGTCACAATCCGTCCGATCGCAGGCACCCGTCCGCGTGGCAAGACGCCCGAAGAAGATAAGGCGTTGGAGGCTGATCTGCTGGCTGACCAGAAAGAATTGGCAGAGCATCTGATGCTGCTGGATCTGGGTCGCAACGATGTGGGGCGCGTTGCCAAGATCGGCACCGTGCGCCCGACCGAGGAATTCATCATCGAACGTTACAGCCATGTGATGCACATCGTCTCAAACGTGGTGGGAGAGTTGAGCGAAGATCACGACGCGCTGTCGGCTTTCTTTGCGGGGATGCCGGCAGGCACCGTGTCGGGGGCGCCAAAGGTCCGCGCGATGGAGATCATCGACGAGTTGGAGCCCGAAAAACGCGGCGTGTATGGCGGTGGTGTCGGCTATTTCAGTGCCGGCGGCGACATGGACATGTGTATCGCCCTGCGTACGGCAGTGGTGCAGGATGAAAAGCTTTACATTCAAGCCGGTGGGGGTGTGGTTTATGACAGCGACCCCGAGGCGGAATATGAGGAAACGGTGAACAAGTCGAAAGCGATCCGGCGCGCGGCCGAGGATGCGGCGATGTTCACGCGGGGCGGGAATTAGGGGCTTTGCCCCTCTGCCTGCGGCCTTCACCCCAGGATATTTCAGGCCAGAAGAAGCGGGATTTTATCCGGCTTTGGCGTTCGGTTAAGCACTATCCGCCCAGCATCCATTTCCCTTTCGGCCAAAACGCATGGAACGCAAAGGCGAACAGGACGTCGTGCGGCACGTCGCGGCCTTTGGCGTCGCGCACCCGGATCGTGCCCACGTCGCGACCTTGTGCGATGCGGGCGGTGTCAAGAGCCGAGGCTTGACCAGCGACCCAGCTGATCACCAGCCCTGCCTCAGTTATCTTGCCTTCTTTTGAAAGGCGAGAGACTGGCCACGCGCGTTCGCCAACGCGAACGACGCGGGCCAGTGCGGGCACTCCGTGAGGGGGTTGCTCGCCGGTAAAGAAAGGGTATGGGCGGTTGCGGCTATCATAGCCCGCATAGGGGTTTTGACCATAAGGGCGGCGCGCATTTGGCTGGTCCATGACTAGGCCATCTGGGTTGCGGCTGGCAAATTCAGCCCAGCTTTCCATCCACGCAGGCAATTGTTCCAGTTGCGTGCCGTTGTGTTTGCCGACGATCCCCTCACCGATGGCCTGCTGCCACCAGCTTTCCGTTTCTCGGTCATACATCACCATGTCGGAATTTCTGAGCTTGCCTGTCACGCCGAAGGTCAGCGTCTTGCCCCCGACCCGGCGATCAAACACCATGCCCGAGTTGCAAAGTGGGCAGAAGGTGACGGCGACGGGGGTGCCACCAACGCGGTCGTTTACAATCTCGTGCCATGTCAGATAGCGCAGCGGATAGGCGCGTGGTTTATCGCCTTTGAGCTCCAAGGTCATCACCGGTTCACGCGCGCCTAGCCGAGTTTCATCGCCGACCTTGACAAATTTGGGATCACTGAGCGCGGGTATGCCATCGCGACCGGGGCCGCCTGACAGGATTTCAGTCCAATCATCGACACTGGTTCGCGTGAAATCGGTCTTGGGAAATTCCGAAGCCCATCCGTGCGGCTCGGCACGCGCGTCATGCGCCCATAGCCCTATCGTGATGGCGAGCATCGTCAGGATGATACGCATGGGGCCTCTCCTTTATGTCTGTCTGGAATTACCCTGACAGAGAAAGGAGAGGCCCCATAGCCCCCCTCACGGGGGTTTGAGAGATTGTGCGCGGGGCCTATTCGACGACGCGCACCGAGGTCATCACGTCTGGAGCGCCGGTCACCGCCCCGTTGGGGCCGTCGCCGCGTTTGATGGACTGAACCACGTCGAACCCATCTGTCACATGGCCGACAACGGTGTATTGACCGTTCAGGTTGGGACTGGGGGCGAACATGATGAAGAACTGGCTGTTGGCCGAGTTTGGATTTTGCGAGCGCGCCATACCGACAACGCCTGCAACAAACGGTTCCTGCGAGAACTCGGCTGGCAGGTCCGGATAGCTCGATCCACCCATGCCCGCGCGGCCACCATTGCCGTCAGCCTTGCCAAATTCCACGTCGCCTGTTTGCGCCATGAAGCCTTCGATTACGCGGTGAAACACCACGTTGTCATACGCGCCATCCTTGGCAAGCTGCACAATACGCTCCGCATGTTGCGGGGCCAGATCAGGGCGCAACGTGATGACGATGCGGCCTTCCGCCTCGCCTGCGACGCTGATTTCGATCTTCGGTGCGTCACCAAGCGCCACTGTGTCCACCTCGGGCGGTGTCGAGGGCAAGAACGTATAGATCGCATACCCGACGACAATTGCCACACCGGCCAGAAAGGCGGCCAGAAAGGTCCTCTTTTCACGGCGTGTGCGTTCAGTCATCAGCAGCCACCTTGACCGAGATCATCACATCAGGCTCCGCTGGCGGCTCGCCACGGGTGATGGCGTCGACATGCTCCATCCCCGACGTCACACGCCCATAAACGGTGTATTGGCCGTCGAGGAAATGGTTGTCCTTGAAGTTGATGAAAAACTGGCTGTTGGCCGAATTTGGATCCGCCGAACGTGCCGCCCCCAAAGTGCCACGGTCATGCGGCAGCCTTGAAAACTCGGCCGGAAGGTTCGGCAGCGACGACCCACCCGTGCCCGCGTGGCGCAGGGTCATCGGGTCTTTGCCGTTGGCCACGTCGCCGGTCTGCGCCATGAAACCATCAATCACGCGGTGAAAGACAACGCCATCATAGTCGCCTGCGCGCGCCAGTTCTTTCATCCGCTCGCTGTGTTTGGGGGCCACATCGGGCAGCAGTTCGATCACCACTGTGCCGCCTTTAAGCTCCATCAGGATGGTGTTTTCGGGATCTTTGTAATCGGCCATTTGGGCCTCCTGTTTGTCTATCGGTGACTTGGGTCAATTGCCCGCCAACTTATGCGCGCTTTGGGCAAGATGAAAGAGGTCACAGGCGCATTTTCGCCCCCAAACCCGTTGACCCCGGCCCCCTTTTAATGTGCAACTGCCCCGTAGCAGATGGAGAGACAGATGGCCTGGAAAACACTTGATGATATGGATCTAGACGGCATGGTTGTGCTGACGCGCGTGGATATCAACGTGCCGGTCGAAAATGGCCAAGTGACGGATGACACCCGCATTCAGCGCATTCTGCCCACCATCCGCGACATTTTGGACGCCGGCGGGAAGCCGGTTCTGCTTGCGCATTTTGGCCGCCCCAAAGGGCAGCGTGTGCCGGACATGTCGCTGTCCGTCGTGCGCCCGGCGCTGGAAGCCGCGTTGGGATGCCCGGTTAAATTCGCCGAGGATTGCATCGGCGGACCCGCCAAGAAAGCGGTTGCCGGATTGGAAAAAGGCGATGTTCTGCTGTTGGAAAACACCCGGTTTCACGAAGGTGAAACGAAGAACGATGGCGGGTTCGCGGCCTCGTTGGCGGCGTTAGGCAATGTTTACTGTAATGACGCGTTTTCGGCCGCCCATCGTGCCCATGCGTCCACGGCTGGGCTGGCGCATTTGTTGCCCGCCTGTGCAGGTCGTTTGATGCAAGCCGAACTGTCTGCTCTGGAAGCCGCCCTTGGCGACCCTGAACGCCCGGTTGTGGCGGTTGTTGGCGGGGCGAAGGTCTCGACCAAGCTCGACCTGTTGGGCAATCTGGTCAAACGGGTTGATCATTTGGTGATCGGCGGCGGTATGGCCAACACGTTTCTTGCCGCCCGGGGCATCGAAATCGGCACGTCTCTGGCAGAACACGATATGGCCGATACAGCCCGCGAAATTCTTGAAAAAGCCGACGCGGCAGGGTGCGAAATCATCCTGCCCAGCGATGTGGTCGTGGCGCGCGAATTCGCGGCGGGCGCTGCGCATGAAACCGTTGCGGTCGATGCCTGCCCTGCAGACGCCATGATCCTTGATGCTGGTCCCGAAACCGTGGCGCGCATCACCGCGGTTTTCGAGACCGCCCGGACGCTGATCTGGAACGGTCCCTTGGGCGCATTCGAGATTGAACCCTTCGACGCAGCCACAAACGCCGCCGCGAAGGCTGCGGCAGAGCTGTCTGCCGCAGGCAGGCTGACATCGGTTGCCGGTGGTGGTGACACGGTGGCCGCCCTGAACAAAGCAGATGCCGCGAAAGACTTCACTTATATTTCGACGGCGGGCGGGGCTTTCCTTGAATGGATGGAAGGGAAGGAATTGCCGGGGGTTGCGGCCCTGGGCGACTGACCGACCACTCATCGAACCAATGGAACCCGTGCCCTGAAAAGGCGCGGGTTTTTTTTGGGGAAGTATCGGGTTGACAGTTACCTGAGCGTTTTAGTAGGAAATAAACGTCAGCCAGTCGCAATCGCGATCAGCCGGAGACCTCAGGGCAACCGCCCTTCCGTGCAGGAGCGCGACAATGACCAATCCGACCAAGGGTCCTTTTCTGGCCCGAACCGATTTGACACTCTCCCTCCCCATCCTGTCTGGCCTGCGATCACTGGCCACATGGATCGAGGCGTGCCTTGAAGGAGACCACACATGACCGCCCCTCTGACCAGCTCGGCCTTTGACGGTGCCAGCCAGACCACCCCGCCACAGCACGACGCGCTGGCGTTGACCGGATCGGGGCGCAAAGCCCAAATTGTGCTCAATGACATGGTCTACACACTGACCATCACGCGGGCCGGCAAGCTGATCTTGACGAAATAGCAAGACGGCGCAGCGCGTTTCAGCTTACGTTCCAACCATCCGTTGCGCGCCCACCAAAGCACCGGAAGCAAGACCCGGAGCAATTGACCCCGCGGCCCCCAATTTCGCCCGCGGGTGTGATCGGGGGTACATTTCAATCTGCGGCGTTAGCGCCAGCAGAATTGCAAGGGTTGGCACACTCCCTTAGAACAGTGGAAATTCACCCAGATCAAAACGGGACCGACATGCCAAACCAAGCACAAATGGAACAAATCAAAGCCGGCCAAGGCTTCATTGCAGCCCTTGACCAGTCGGGCGGTTCGACCCCGAAGGCCCTGCGCCTGTATGGCATCGAAGAAGATACCTATTCGGGCGACGCGGAAATGTATGACCTGATCCACGCCATGCGGTCACGCATCGCGCAGGCCCCTGCATTTACGGGCGAGAAAGTCATCGGCGCCATCTTGTTTGAAATGACCATGGACCGGACAATCGCTGGCAAACCGACGGCAACCTTCATGTGGGAAGATCGCGGTGTGGTGCCTTTCTTGAAGGTCGACAAGGGGCTGGAAGCAGAAGTGAATGGTGCCCAGCTGATGAAACCGATGCCCGATCTGGATGCGCTCTGCGACCGCGCCGTGAAGGCCGGCATTTTTGGCACCAAGATGCGATCCGTCATCAACGCGGCCAATGCCGATGGCATCAAAGCCAACGTGGCGCAACAGTTTGAAGTCGCAAAACAGATCATCGCCCATGGCTTGGTGCCGATCATCGAGCCTGAGATCAACATCTCGATCCCTGACAAAGCGGCCGCGGAAGACTTGCTTCTGGCCGAGTTGAAAGCGCATCTGGACGCGCTGACGGAGGATCAGACGGTGATGCTGAAGCTGACACTGCCCGAGACACCGAACCACTATAAGGCGCTGGTGGATCACCCACGCGTCGCCTCTGTCGTGGCGTTGTCGGGTGGCTATTCCCGCGCCGAGGCCAACGCCCGCCTTAGCCAAAACACCGGCATGATCGCCAGCTTTTCGCGCGCCCTGACCGAAGGCCTGTCCGCGCAGCAGTCGGACGACGAATTCAACGCAATGATCGCAGACACGATCGACAGCATTTATCAGGCGTCCATCGCAGGCTGATCAAAGACAAAACCAAGCTCCGCCCGTGGCCAACGCTGCGGGCGTTTCTGTTGTGCAGGTCGTGCTGCACCATGTCGTTCTGATGAAGCCGTTATTGGCACCCTATCGGTTGCATTTTACCTTTGCGACAAAACCCTGCATACTCGTAGTTCGTTTGGTAACGGTTCGTAATTCGGTAAAAGGTCTTTCTGATGGCCAGTACGCTTCTTGGCGGCATTTCAATAAACGAAATTCTTGCTGACCCCAATGGGGCCAACAATTTCGACACCGATGGCAACGGCAACGCCCAAGGTGGCGATGAATTCATCGAGCTGATCAACACGTCGAATGCCGCCATTGATATCTCCGGATTGGAACTTTGGGACCGGGGCCGCGACAATTGGTTCACCTTTCCGTCGGGCACGGTGCTGGAGCCGGGCGCGGTCGCGGTTGTGGTCCGCAACGTTCAGAATGGCGGCAGTTTGCCCAGCGTGTCAGGCGACAACCTTGCCTTTGATGCTGACTACGGCAGCGGCG
Source organism: Aliiroseovarius sp. S1339 (assembly GCF_023195695.1). Lineage (GTDB taxonomy): Bacteria > Pseudomonadota > Alphaproteobacteria > Rhodobacterales > Rhodobacteraceae > Aliiroseovarius. The sequence goes on from NZ_JALPQG010000001.1 coordinate 385,409, forward strand.
TTTTCAACAATAATGGCGACAACCTGGTCGTCTATGACCCCAACAATGACGAATTTATTCAGGCGATCTATAACGGAGACTCCGTTGACGACCCGGTTAACGGTGGTGGCTATTCCGGGTTCTCCAACACTGCGACACAGTCCGGGACGGTCGAAGACTTCGGCAACGATCAGGACGGGTTTTCGATCCAAAGGACATCGACCGGGTTCACCAATTCCCAGACGCCGACCCCCGGCGCGGACATTGTGTGCTTTGCGTCCGGCACGCTGATCGAAACCCCGGATGGCCACACCCCGATCGAACAATTGCGCGCAGGCGACCTTGTAAACACGCTGGACGACGGCTTTCAGCCCATTCGATGGATCTTTGCGCGGCGCGTCACGCTGGCGGATGTGAATGCCAATCCAAAGCTTTTGCCAATTGCGATTAGCGCCGTTTTTCAAGGCGCAAGGATGCCTGCCCGCCCTTTGCTTGTGTCACGCCAGCACCGGATTCTGATTGATGGTAAGATTGCGCAACGCATGTTTGGTGAGCCCCAGATATTGGCAGCGGCAAAAGATCTGCTTGGGTGTAACGGCATTCGGACCGTGCATCCTGACGGTGGATTTTTCTATTTCCACGTTCTGTTGGAGGGTCACCACATACTAAACGCGAATGGCATTGCGGCTGAAAGCCTGTATCTGGGACAACAAGCTTTGTCTGCAATATCACCAAGGGCGCGTGACGAATTGCAGATTTTGCTTCCTGACAGCGGTCAGGCAAAGATCCCTTTACTTCAAACGCCATCACGCCAGCTTCCTCATGGCGCGCGTGTCAAAACGCTGGTCAGACGGCATATCAAGAACAAGCGGACTGTCCCGGCGGCGTTCAACGACACGACGCTGGCACCACGCCTTCGCAGTCTCTGACCCCCGACGAACTGGCACCTGACGACAGGCTTGGCAGCGACCCACTTTTTTCGTGAACCGATTCGATTTGGGATTCACAAGGCGAATCACCTGTGCCATAGTCCCCTTGCACCACCCGAAAAGAGGTGGGCAAGAGGCAGTACATACAGATGGGAAGCCTATGGGCGCACCTCGTACACAAGCTGGTTTTGGTGGGGCGATCTACTTCGTAGTGATCGTGGGTCTTGGCCTATACTTCACCTTTGCCAGTGTGCAGGGCGACTATGGATTGTTCCGGCGCGTACAAATCGAGGCTGAGACGCGCGCGCTTATCAAAGAGCGTTATGCGCTCTCGGCCGAGATTACTGCCCTGTCCAACAAAACCCACCGCTTGTCTGACGAGTATCTGGATCTTGACCTGCTGGATGAGCAGGCGCGGTCAGTCCTTGGCATGGTGCGCGGTGACGAGATCGTACTGCGCTAGAAACCCGGTGTGGGTTGCTGAATGCACTGACCCGGCAACCCCTTCAGTCTGCGCAGCAGTTTCGACCCCGCCGGATTTGGGTTTTCCTGGTTTTCACATCATGCGTCAGGACAACGAGTGTCATGCGCCCGGTGCAAACCTGCCCTTCCTGTCCCAACGTCAAGTTTTTGTCGACCTGTAAGTCTGACTTCGGTATAAGGTAGTTTAACACTAAACTACCGCCAAAACACTGACTGACGCCAGGAGGAGGACGCCACATGGCAGCCCGCAAAAGCGCCCAGAAAAAACCCGCTAAATCAAATACATCCAAAGAAGAACTACTCTCCCACTATCGTGAGATGCTGCTTATTCGTCGATTCGAGGAAAAGGCCGGCCAGTTATATGGCATGGGTCTGATCGGCGGGTTCTGTCACCTTTACATCGGTCAGGAAGCCGTTGTTGTAGGGCTGGAAGCTGCTGCGCAGGAAGGCGACAAGCGCCTGACTTCTTATCGCGATCACGGTCACATGCTTGCTTGCGGAATGGACCCAAAAGGCGTGATGGCCGAACTGACCGGGCGCGAAGGCGGGTATTCGCGCGGTAAGGGCGGATCGATGCACATGTTTTCGAAAGAAAAGCACTTCTATGGCGGTCACGGGATTGTTGGTGCACAGGTGCCAATCGGTACCGGCCTGGCTTTTGCGGACAAATATCTGGAAAATGGCGGCGTGACCTTCACCTATTTCGGCGACGGCGCGGCCAATCAGGGTCAGGTCTATGAAAGCTTCAACATGGCGTCGCTGTGGCAGCTGCCGGTCGTCTATGTGGTTGAAAACAACCAGTACGCGATGGGCACTTCGATGCAGCGATCAAGTTCGACCCCTGATATTTACAAGCGCGGCGAAGCGTTTGCCATTCCCGGTGAAGCGGTCGATGGCATGGACGTTTTGGCGGTGAAAGAGGCTGGGCTGCGCGCCACCGAACACTGCCGGTCGGGCAATGGTCCCTATATTCTGGAAATGAAAACATATCGCTATCGCGGACATTCCATGTCGGACCCGGCAAAATACCGGACCCGCGAAGAAGTTCAGAAGGTTCGCGAAGAACGCGATGCCATCGACCATGTGCGCGACCTTCTCTTACAAGGCAAACACGCGTCGGAAGACGAGTTGAAGGCCATCGACAAAGAGATCAAAGGCATCGTCAACGACGCGGCCGAATTCTCGAAAAACAGCCCGGAACCCGCTCTTGAAGAGCTGTGGACCGACATTTACGCCTAAGCCCCGGACAGAGGAGAAGAAAAAATGGCTACTGAAGTATTGATGCCCGCCCTGTCCCCCACGATGGAAGAGGGAACACTGGCGAAATGGCTTGTGAAAGAAGGCGACTCGGTTGCATCGGGTGACATCATCGCCGAGATCGAAACCGACAAGGCCACGATGGAATTCGAAGCGGTCGACGAAGGGATCATCGGCAAAATCCTGATTGCTGAAGGCACTGAAGGTGTGAAAGTGAACACGCCGATCGCTGTCATGATCGAAGAAGGCGAAAGCGTTGATGACATCGCAGCGCCTGCAGCAGCGCCAGCCGAAACCGCTGTGCCGGAAATCACCGACGCACCTGTGGCCGCGAAGGCTGCCGCGCAGCCGATCACCCCAGTGGTCGTCGCCGAGCCAGATATTCCCGCTGGCACTGAAATGCGCGCAACCACGGTGCGCGAAGCTCTGCGCGACGCGATGGCTGAAGAAATGCGATCAGATGAGACCGTCTTCCTGATGGGGGAGGAGGTCGCGGAATATCAGGGCGCTTACAAAATCAGCCAAGGTCTGTTGGACGAATTTGGGGCCAAGCGGGTGATTGACACCCCGATCACCGAACATGGCTTCACCGGTCTTGCCACCGGCGCTGCGATGGGTGGTTTGAAGCCAATCGTCGAGTTCATGACGTTCAACTTCGCCATGCAGGCCATTGACCACATCATCAACACTGCCGCGAAAACGCGTTACATGTCGGGCGGTCAGATGTCCTGCCCCATCGTCTTTCGTGGTGCGAACGGGGCCGCTGCCCGCGTGGCAGCCCAGCACAGTCAGGATTACGCTGCGTGGTATTCGCAGATCCCCGGCCTGTATGTGGCGATGCCTTACTCGGCCTCGGACGCCAAGGGTCTGCTGAAATCGGCGATCCGTGATGAAAACCCGGTAGTCTTCCTGGAAAACGAACTGCTTTACGGTCAGAGCTTCGACGTGCCCGTGATGGACGACTACACCGTTCCGTTCGGCAAGGCGCGCATCTGGCGTGAAGGCACGGATGTGACCATCGTCAGCTTCGGCATTGGCATGAAATACGCGCTGGAGGCCGCCGACGCGCTGGCCGAAGACGGCATTTCTGCTGAGGTGATCGACCTGCGCACTCTGCGTCCGCTGGATTACGACACGGTGATCAACTCTGTCATGAAAACCAACCGCTGTATCACCGTGGAAGAAGGTTGGCCCGTCTGCTCGATCGGCAACCACCTGTCGGCAACCATCATGGAACGCGCGTTCGATTACCTTGACGCGCCGGTGATCAACCTGACCGGCAAGGACGTGCCCATGCCCTATGCCGCAAATCTTGAAAAGCTCGCGCTCGTGACCACGAAAGAGGTCATCGACGCCGCCAAAGCTGTAACCTATCGGTAAGGCCAGTTAGATGTTTGGAAGAAAAAGACCGATCAAACTGAACAATCCACTTCTCGTCGCATTCTTTGAAGACGACGGATCTTTGAATGTCCGTATCGATGCAGATCAGTTGGAAGCACCAGGTTGGGCAGGGATCATCCTTGCTGATCTTGAAACCCATTTTGCCAACGCGCTGGCTCATACCGGAAAAGCGACTTCGCCGGAAGCCGCATTGACGGATATTAGGGCCGCGTATCAGGCCGAAATTTCGCATCCTACCGACACGCCCACAGGCCACATCGAGAACTAAGGAAGAGCTATGCCAACAGAAATTCTCATGCCCGCCCTGTCCCCGACGATGGAGGAAGGCACACTGGCCAAATGGCTGGTCAAGGAAGGCGACGAGGTCGCATCGGGCGACCTTTTGGCCGAGATCGAAACCGATAAGGCCACGATGGAGTTCGAAGCCGTTGATGAAGGGATCATTGGTAAGATTCTTGTGGCTGACGGCACCGAGGGCGTAAAAGTGAACACCGCCATCGCCGTTCTGATTGAAGAAGGCGAAGAGGTCGGCGACTTGGCCACAAGCGCGTCTGCTGCTGCCGAAGCCGAGGCCGCTCCTGCAGCGGTTGAGGCTGCGGCACCCGCCGCCCCTGCACCCTCTGCCCCTGCCCCGCAAGCCGCTGATAGTGCACGCATTTTCGCCTCGCCTTTGGCGCGCCGGATTGCGGCGGACAAGGGTTTGGACCTGACGCAGATCAAAGGCTCCGGTCCCAAAGGCCGGATCGTCAAGGCCGATGTGGAAGGCGCGACGGCAACCGCACCCAAAGCAGCAATCGCTGCCGCCAGTGCACCTGCTGCGGCGCCGCCCGCGCCCGCTGTCTCCTCCGACGCGATTGCCGCTATGTATGAGGGGCGCGAGTTTGAGGAGGTCAAGCTGGACGGGATGCGCAAAATCATCGCCGCCCGCCTGACAGAAGCCAAACAGACCATCCCGCATTTCTATCTGCGCCGCGACATCAAACTGGATGCGCTGTTGGCCTTCCGTGGTCAGTTAAACAAGCAGTTGGAAGCGCGTGGTGTGAAGTTGTCGGTCAATGATTTCATCATAAAGGCCTGCGCGATTGCGCTGCAACAAGTGCCCGACGCAAACGCAGTCTGGGCCGGTGATCGGGTTCTGAAGATGAAAGCCTCGGACGTGGCAGTTGCCGTCGCGATCGAAGGCGGGCTGTTCACGCCGGTTCTGCAAGACGCAGAAATGCGGTCCTTGTCCAGCCTGTCGACCCAGATGAAGGACCTGGCCGCCCGCGCGCGCGACCGCAAGCTTGCGCCGCATGAGTATCAAGGCGGCAGCTTCGCGATCTCAAACCTTGGGATGTTCGGCATCGACAATTTCGACGCCGTCATCAACCCGCCGCATGGGGCGATCCTTGCGGTTGGTGCGGGTGTGAAAAAACCTGTGGTGAATTCTGAAGGTGCGTTGGATGTGGCGACAGTGATGTCGGTTACCCTGAGCGTTGACCATCGGGTCATAGACGGCGCGCTTGGCGCGGAGCTTCTGAATGCAATCAAGGATAACCTTGAAAACCCAATGTCGATGTTGGCCTGAATAAATATTCAGAAATAGGCATCTATTGACATGGCTCAAGGCGGACATTCCCGCCTTGGGCCATTTGCTTTTCCGACGATTAAAACTCTGGAGAAAACAATGGATTTCAAGGCCCTGCTGGACGACACGTCCGCCAACACCGACAGCTTCCGCGCCGTTCATCCCGATGCAGCCAAGGGCTTTGTCGGCATGCACCGTGCCGCGATGGGTGACGGAGCTGTTTCGACCAAACACAAGGAACTTCAGTGCATCGCCATTGGGATCGCCAAACAGTGCAATGATTGCATCGGATTCCACGTGCGCGCCGCGATCAAGGCCGGTGCAACCCGCGACGAGATTGCCGAAACGGTGTCGGTCGCGATCATGATGGGCGGTGGTCCGGGGTATATGTATGGCGCGCGCGCCCTACAGGCCTTTGACCAACTGTCACGGTAAGTGGTCTGGCCGACAAAACAAAAGGGCGGCGCAATCGCGTCGCCCCTCGTCATCTCGCAGGTTTATCACCCGGCTTTTGCGTGTCGGTTACCCGGCAACGGCGACAAGAAAAAGTGTTGAAAACCCAACAACTGTCGCAAACCAAATCTGTTTCATCTCGGATCCCCGGTGTTTGTTATCGGGTCCGTATAGATGAAGTCTGCGCATTAGGACATTGATCTATCTCAAATCTGCGGATTTCCGCCGACGGCTACTGGATCAAGGTTTGATCCATATTGATAGAGGGGCAGTCGCAACCCGCCTCGCCAACGATCCGTGCCGGGACACCCGCAACCGTTTTGTTGCTGGGAACTTCTTCCAACACGACCGAGCCTGCCGCTATACGCGAGCATGTACCGACCTTGATGTTGCCAAGTACCTTCGCACCCGCCCCGATCAGGACGCCATCGCCAATTTTCGGATGACGATCTTCGTGTTCCTTGCCCGTGCCGCCCAGCGTCACCGAATGCAGCATCGACACGTTGTCGCCCACGACAGCTGTTTCGCCAATGACGATGGAATGGGCATGGTCGATCATGATTCCGCGCCCGATGCGGGCTCCGGGGTGAATGTCGATGCCATATACTTCGGAACAGCGCATCTGGATGAAATAAGCTAGGTCTTTGCGCCCTTGCATCCAAAGGTGATGTCCAAGCCGATAGGCCTGCATCGCTTGAAACCCTTTGAAATAAAGCACGGGCTGCAGCATGCGGTTGCACGCCGGATCCCGATCCAAAACGGCCGTTATGTCGGCACGCGCGGCGTCGGACAAGTCCGGGTTCTCGGAATAGGCTTCGTCTGCAATTTCACGGAGCAACACCATGCTCATCTCATTCGAGCTCAACTTGGCCGCAAAACGATAGGACAACGCCTTTTCCAATGTCCGGTGGTGCAACACGCAAGCGTGAATCAACCCGCCCAGCAACGGCTCGTCGGACACCGCCTGTCGGGCTTCAGCAGTGATCCGATCCCATACCGGCTCAATCTTGGTCACAGTCGCGCGTTTTTCGGCCATTATCTTTCCTCACGTTGAACGCCTTTGATACACCAGATAGGATCAGAGTTCAAAATGCAAAGCCGTGATGGCAAAGATATGCGATATGAATGAAACCCAAATCCAAAGCTTTAGAAAACAGTTGATGGACACGCTGGATGCCTTGGACCGAGGCGATGCGCGCGGCGCGGCCGGTCAAAGGACCGTCGAGCTGGATCAACAGGCTGTCGGGCGGCTGAGCCGCATGGATGCACTGCAAAATCAGGCGATGGCCAAGGCCACAGGCGCCCGACGCGCCGCGCAACGCACCCGCATACAAGCCGCCTTTTCGCGGATGGATGAAGGCGAGTTCGGCTATTGCGAGGATTGCGGCGAAGACATTCCATCGGGTCGTCTTGATCTGGACCCCTGCGCCACGAAATGCGTTAGCTGCGCGATCGGCTAAGCGCTGCGCGACGGTCATTTCGCGCTTTCAGGGCGGCAAACACCGTCATCATGCAGTCGACATAGTCGGGATCGTTCAGAAACGGCTCGGCGGTCCGTGGCAGAGACATGGCAACCGACCCAAGGCTGCCATTGCCCCATGTGGGATGCGCCCGACCCAGCGCCAATCGGTACCGGTCCGCTGCTTCGGCGCGGTGCAGCATTGCCAGCATTGCGCCGGGTCGTTTGCGGGCCGGAAGTGCAAGAAGCGCACATCCGGCCGCAGCGACATCTCCTGGCAAGACAGGACGCATGGGTTACAGCGCCACATCAAGCCGGGTGAAGGGTCCCGTGCCGAACCGATCCGATATCTGGGCGACCTCAACCACATAGGAACCATTGACGAGATCAGCACTGCGCATGGCCGCATCATAGCTCCACGCCGGGGTCGACACCTCGACCTGCCGCTTCACCGATCCACCGTCAATCACCCGCACGCGATATCGCTCGGCCGCCTCGCCCAGTGGCACATCGCCGTCGTCCCAACTGTCACCGTCAATGCGGGTACGCCTGATCCAGCTGATCGCGTGATCCCCCATGGCTTCGCGCGCCGACAGATGGACGGGCGCATAGGGGCGCAGTCCGATCCCTTTGAACGCATGCACCTGATGCAGGAAGGACGGGTCTGACAAGGGCTTGCGGGCCGGGCCGATGCGGTAATGCCGGTTTAACCCACGCGCCGAGGAAGCCAGCCTGACCTGCGCCTGATGGCCGCCAAGCAGCACGAAATAGCTGCCCTCCGGCCATGTCGACGGCACAAGGGCATCTGTGCCCGCCTGCCCTCTGAGACGCGCCGTCAACTCATAGGTGCGGTCATCAACCAACTCGGCCCCGGCAAACTGGAATACCTCCCAGTTATCCGGGCTGCCGTCTCCGATCACCGCCACATTGGCACCGTTCAACATGTCATCGACTGACGTGGCGAACAGCGTGCCGTCAGTCAGTTTCACGCGCAGCGCCGGACCACGATCAATCACGCCTGACGGCGCGCGATCAAGTGCGGTTTGCGTCACGCCGATAATCGACGGCTGAGTGATCAAGCGGTTGAGCCCATAGCCGTTATCGGTGACCGAGCTGTAAAGCGCCACGCGCCCCGGCCATGGTCGGGCGGCCACTGCAATGCGCGGCTGGTGCGCGACCTCGTCCCCGGTCATTAAAGGCAGGTCCATGAACAGCGGAAACACCGGCGCGGGCGGGATGTATGGTTTGACCGCCGGAGCAGGCTCGACGCTGTCGGACGGTTGGAACAACCCCGGCTCAACCCGCACCGCCCGAATGGTCTGCACCCCGCCATGATCCACATGATCCAGACGATATTGTTCGGTCCCCGCGTCGGTTGTCAGTTCGATAACGTCGCCAGCGCCCTTTGAAAGTTCGGACGGCGGCAGCGCGAAGGTCGCCTTGTCCCGCGCCACGCGCGCCTCAGACAGCCAGCGTTCGACGATCGCACGCGCCTCGACCCGGGTCATGATCAGCGGTATTTCTGAGGCTGCGACAGATCGACTGGTTTCATCAGGGAAGATCGCTTCGACCGAACGCACGTCATAGTCGCCTTCGCCTTCGACATAGGTCAACCGGACGCGGCCTGCGATCTCGGCCTCGGGATCACGCACCCGTTCGAGCGTAGTATCGCGTTCCGCCGACAGCGCCATCTTTTCAGGATCAAGAACGTGATCCGACCGACCGGTGCGTGTTTTGAAGATCAGGATGCCTTCGCGTTCGGTCACCTCGAACCCATAGGCCAACATCAACGGCTGCAGCGCCGCGCGCGCGCCACCAACCTGGTCAACGATGTACCCACGCACCAATCCATAAAGCTTCGATACATCATAGCGTGTAACGCCGGATCGCTCGCAGATTTCGGCCACGACCGAGGCGAGCGAACGTGCCGACACCCGCCCGTTCAGCCAATGGCCACGGTCATAATTCGCCCCATCGCTCCACAATCCTTTGCGGTTTGGGAATTGTGGAAAGGGGCGTGCATCCCACGCCCAGACATGCGCGCGGCTCATATCAAGCATCTTGACGCCCGTTGCGCTGTGGGTCGGATTATTGGCAGGCATTGCCCAATGATCATATATCGCCCGCAGATATTGCGCCTGCATCTGGTCGTCACGCCGCCCGTTCGAATAGCGCGGCTTTGAGCTTTCCGAACTTTTCGGGTCCAGAAACTTGTTGGGCTGGTTCGTGCCCTTGTCGATGGCCGCGCAGCCAAGCTCCGTAAACCAAAAGGGTTTCGAGCCGGGCAGCCAGCCCGTCGGATCAGTCTGGCGCACGCCACCCACTCGGTTGTGGTGCGAACGTTTCCACCAGTTGCGCAGGTCCTTATAGCGATAAACCCACGGCTCATCATGCGCGCCATCCGTGATCGGGGTGCGGATTTGAAGATCGCGGGCATCGGCGTTCTTGTAATACCAATCAAACCCCTCGCCGCCTTCAATGTTGGATTGAAGATACGTCAGATCGTAGATCGACCCGTGATGAGCATCCGCATGGTCAAACCCGTCACGCCAATCGGACAAGGGCATGTAATTGTCGATGCCGATAAAGTCGATCTGTGGGTGGGCCCATAATGGATCAAGGTGATAGAATACATCCCCTGACCCGTCATGCGGATGATAACCAAAATACTCCGACCAATCGGCTGCATAAGAGATTTTGGTCCCCGCGCCAAGGATGGCTCGCACATCGTTTGCCAGCGCGATCAGTTGGTCAACGACAGGGAAACTGTTGCCCGGACCGCGTATTTGGGTGAGTGCGCGCAACTCCGATCCGATCAGGAAGGCATCCACGCCACCCGCAGCGGCGCATAGATGCGCGTAGTGTAGGATGAAGTGGCGGTAGGAAAAACCGGCGGGGCCAGAGTAACTGACACCATTTGGCGTGACCGTGAAGTCGCCGGGCTGCGCATTGCCAAAGAAGGCCGCAACTTGCGCAACAGCCCCGGCGGTTCCGTCAGGTGAGGCGACATGGCCGGGCGCATAAGACGTCGTGATCCGCCCGCGCCACGGCAAAACCGCCTGCCCCAGATTACCTGTCCACGGATCGGGCAACGTGTTGCCTTTCATCTGTTCCATTAGGATGAACGGATAAAAAGTGGCTTTGCGCCCGTTATCAGACGCCAGCGCAATCGCCTCCATCACCGCACGGTCGGAGGGCGTACCCCCATAGATTGGACGATTTTGCGGGTCTTTCGGCACCAAACCGGCTTGCCCCCTGCTGACGCCCGAGACACTCCAAGGCATGCTGTCGCCATCGACGGCGTGTTGTTCAACGCGCGGGCGGATGCGACAATTTCCGCAGCGCAGATCGTCGCCGAACCACGACACGACCAGCGCCGTATTGCGACAATTGGGCATTTCCTGCTGCATCATCCGGTAAGAGGTCTTGAAATCCGTCCAGCCAGACGGCGTGTTCATGTTCGACCCCTCAACCGCACCGGGGCCGCTTTTGTAAAATACGGGCGTGGTGGCCAGTGAGTATTCGCCGGTGCCGGGGATCAGCGCGACCGCACGCGTGCCGCGCGCCACTTCTTTGGGCTGGTTGCGTTGTTCGGGCCGCAGCACCTCGAAACTGAATTGCGGCACACGGTTGCCGTACTGACCCAAGGGTAAATCTTCGATCACAACATAGGCGATCCCACGATAGGCCGGGGCATGGCCTGCCCCTTTGACCGCTTCAATCTTGGGGTCGGGAAGTTGGGTATTCGTGCCCTTGTAGACCCGCATGTTCAGATCAGTGCGCGATACCTCGTTTCCGTCAGCCCAGATCCGGCCAACGCGGGTAATCTCGCCTTCGCACAAGGCGATCGCCAGGCTGATGGAATAACTATAGGTCGTCACTTCCGGCTCGGGCGGGGATGGCATCCCTTTGCCGCCGCCGCCACCTGTCGTGGTCACAGATTCCTTGAACCGGGTGGCCCAGATCACCTGCCCGCCCAACCTCGCACGGCCATATACCATGGGGATAGCCGTCCCTTCGGACGCACCGGTCAGACGCATACGGTCCACCTTGCCGGTTTCGACTGGTTCGGACCCCTCACCCAGAATGCGATTGTCGATAACCTGACCGACGGTCGCGCCGATGGCCTTACCGATCACCACTGATGACAGGCCAAGCACGCCACCACCGATAGAGGCACCTGCGGCTGCGCCGACTGCGGAGAATAAGATCGTTGCCATCAATTTGTCCCTTCAGGAAATGAAAAACACGCCACGATGCGGCGGGCCCAAGGGGCCGACAGCGAGTTTTCGACGACGCCGTGGCCTGAGTAGGCGTGGATAAACGCGGGGGCGCTACCGGCACGGGTCAATATGCCCAGATGCTTGGCGACGGCGCCGCGCTGCATCCGAAACAACAGCACATCGCCGGGCCGTGCGTCATTGTCGGGGCGTTCTTGCATATGCGCTCGTGCGGCACTCCACAGAGTTTCAAGCCGCGCCGCTTCCGACCAATCGGCCGTATAGGGTGGGACAAGCGCGGGCTCTGCCCCCAAAACGGCCCGCCACACGCCGCGGATCAAACCAAGGCAATCACACCCGCCGCCTTGGCACGACGCCTGATGCACATAGGGCGTGCCTAGCCATGCGCGTGCCTCGGTGACGATTTCACTCCGCAAGCTATCCATCTCAGCTGCCCGAGATCGGCGAGAATGGGTTTTCATCATCGCCACCCAATATGGACAAATCAGGAATCTCATTTACCTCCCGCGCATCGCCGCCGTCGTTCTTTCCATGCCCGACGGGATAAGACATCAACCAATCCTCACCCGGCACATCTGGGAAGCCACGGTAGTTCAGGAAATTGTTGAATTTAACACGACAGGTGTTGGAAAGCTTGTCACACCCCGCTTCCAATCGAACCATATCGCCGGGTTCCATACGCTCTCGTATAGCTTCCCACAATTCGATGACCCGGGCGCCGCTGCTACCCCTGCGATCGTTCTTGATAAGGCCCGACAGATCCTTGGCTGCGCCCGATAGCACGGTGAACCGCCCCCTCTCAAACCAACGATTGGGATAGGACGACATATCGGCCAGCTGAAATGTGGTTTCGTTCTCGTTTTCACCGATCGGCAGGTCAAGCTGATAGCCCGTCTGGTTCAAGTTGAAACGGCATGACCCATCGCCAAGCACCGCAGAACAAGGCATTTGATAGGTTCGCCCCTGCGGCTGGTTCAGTTTCTCAGACAGGCCATTCAGCTCTGCGCGAAACCCACCGGCTTCACGGGCAAGCTCTCCGACAGTGCCGCGAAACCGCAGATACCGCTGGTCTGTGTCTGTCCAGTTGACCAGCCAAGCCTCAACCTCGGCCCCGTCATAGCGTCCCGCGCGGATGTCTTTCTCGGTGATTGAGGTATCGTTCAGCACACCCAACGCCTCCGTATTGTCGACCGACAATCCGGTTGTTTGGCTTAACGCGCGTGCGGTCATTCCGGTGTCGGCGCGGTAGGTCACGCCGCCAATTTGCAGGTCAAGATCATGGTCAGTAAAGCCGTGCACCACACCGTCGCGCCGAGTGACTTTCCAACACCGCGCCACTGTTGTGACGCCGTGGCCCAGATGAGCTTCGAGTTCAGGGGACAACGCCATCAGACACGCACCTCCACCACAGGCACGTTCGGCGCATCACCTGCCTGAAACGACGCAACCGATGTGTGAATACGATCCGTATCAAAGCGCACCGGCACGTCGAATTCATATCCCGCTGTGACTTCGGCCCCGGTTTCAGGTGCTGTCACAAAGGTGATGCGGCCCGTGCTGTAATCCACCGTGAAATGCGCACCCTCGGCCAAAGGGTCACCCTTCAGACCCAGCTTTACTGAACCTTCAACTGGTTTTTGGATGGGTCGCTCATAGGTTTCCGTGCCTGACCTATAGGTTTTGATCAGCGTAAATTCCAACGTCTCACCATCCCCCCAGGCGATGATTTGGTCTGTGTATTCAGGTGGCTTCGACGGCAAACTGCTTTTGTAGTCGGACCAGTCCTTCCAACGAAACCCGACAAGTTGGCCGCGCCGTGCTTCAAAAAAAGCGATCAGCGTTTCAACATCATCAAGCGACCGCATTCCGATCCCCGCATCATAGCGGCGGCGCGAATGCTCCCACGGTGTGTTGCGTTCTTCGAAACCATTGGCCAACGTGACCACTTCGGTGCGCCGCTCGGGCCCACCAACGGACCCGAAACTCAGATTTGCCGGAAACCGGACCTCGTGAAAAGACATGGGCGAAACCCTCCTAGGCTCGTGAAAATCGTGATCTAGCGGTGGCGCTGACCGCGCGACAGCGCGCGCGACATCTGGGCCGCGATCTGGCTTTGCGACCGCTTGAACCCCTCAACGTCAGGCGTCGAAACATTCATGGTGATGTTGACGGGTCGACCACCCCCGCCCGCCTGCACGCCCAAGCGACCATCTGCGCCTCGCGCAAGTGGCATGATGGCTTCCGGCCCTGCTTCGCCCATCAGCCCGGTTGCACCGCGCATCGGGAAGGTCGTCGGGCTGGACACCACGCCGCCCTTGGCAAAAGGCAACACGCGACCTTGCGCAAACGCACCGCCATTTTCAAATGGCAGGAACGCATTGGTCAAAGCACCAATCCCCTGCCCCAGAATGTCACCAAAGTGACCGGTAACGGGCTTCATAGCTGCGTTATACGCGGCATCAGTCATCGACTTTGCTACGTCCTTCAGCGCGTCGGACAGCTTCATGCCATCAAACACCAGCACGTCAAACGCTTTGCGCAATCCTGACGAAATCCCCGACGACAAGGTGTTCACATCAGCACTCAGGTCCGAAACCGTCGAATGCATACCTTTGAGTTCGAAGACAAACCCGGCGGTCATCGCTTGCGCGCCACCAAGGGCCGTTTCAAGCGCGTCGATCTGTTCGTCAAAGCTGTCAATACTGTCCAATCCAGCCATCACTTTTCTCCTTCCAAGGGGGCCGAGGTCGCGTCGGGGAACGCCAAGGCCAATTCTTCCAGCCGCGATCTGAGGCAAGGCGCGGGTTGGTCATCAAGACCCGCAAGCACGATCAGCTCGATCGGTGTCAGCGCCCAGAATTGCTCTGGGCGCAACCCCAGCCGACCCAGGCCAAGACGCATGAGGCCGGGCCAGTCGAATGCAGGTATGTCGCTCACGCGGTCGGCTCGCGAGCGTCAGGCTGGGCAAAGGCGCGACTTAGAAGCTGCCCCGCCGCTTGTGCTGCCCTGACTGGACCGCCTTCGATCTCGGCGGCCAGCAGATCCTGCGCACCGCCCCGCCAGCCGCCACCACGAAGTCCCGCCACGATCAGGGCCAACACATCCCGGCTTGAAAAAGCACCGCTCTCGAACCGTTCGACCAGCCCGATGATTGTGTCTTCGCCCAGTTGCGCCTCTAACTCAGCCAAGGCGCCCAGCGTCAGCTTCATGACGCGCGGTTTCGCGTCGATCACCAGGGTAACCTCGCCCGTCCACGGATTTGCCATGATCAGAGCGCCGTGAAGCTGAGTTCGCCAGCCGACGCCATCGACAGCTCATATGTCGCCTCGCCGTTATGCGATCCCGCATATTCGATCGAAGTGATCATGAACGGGCCTTCGACCACACCAAACTCGGGCACGATCACCTGAAAGTTCGGCACTTCATTGTCGAAAAATATCTGCCGGGACCGTTCGTCGGTGGTGGCGTCCTTGAACACCCCCGAGCCCGAGATCGAGGCCGATTTCACACCCGCCCCGCCCAAAAGCTCGCGCCAGCCACCCGTGCTTTCCAGACTGGTGACATCGACGCTTTCCGCGTTGAAGCTTAGGCGCGTTGCCCGAAGGCCCGCAATGGTCTCGAACACGCCGGTGTTGGTCATGTCGAGCTTGATCAAAAGGTCCTTGCCGTTTTGCGCAGCCATGGGATCACTCCGTTGTTAAGGGTTAGTCGTCTTGAACGCGCGCGCGGAACTTCAGGTCGATCCGGCGCACATCGGCGTCCTCGACCCGACGCGCCCGCGCACGATGAAAATTCAGGTAAACAAGGCTGCCACGTGTCAGCGTCAGAGTGGCATCCACCAGCGCGTCACTTACCGCAGCGGCCACGTCCTTGGCCCCTTGGAAACCAGCGGCATCCGTGACCACGCTGATTGTGATTTCATGCACAGCGCCGTGGCCGGTCATGTCAGACCGCTCGCGCACATCCTCTGGCCCAAGGCTTACATACGTGCCGGTGATGATGCCCGCTGGCACCGCGTCATAGATCGCGCCGGAAACCAACGTGGACAACGTCGCGTCCGCAACGAGGCATTGGTAGACCGCCTGTTGCAAGGCCGCTGAAACGCCATAACTCATGCCGACACCTCCTCTTGTGCGAAACAGGTCAGGAACTGTGCGCCCGCATCGGCTTCCGTGACCGCAAGGATGCGAAAAACACGCCCGCCTGCGCGGAACCGTTGATCGGGCTGGGGCCGCGATGGGGCACCAACGGGCGCAGCGCGCACCGTGATGCGAAACGCGATGGTTGACACTGTTGCAAATCCTGCCGCACGTTCGCGTCCTGTACGCGGTTTGATCTCGGCCCATAGCTCTCCCAATGTTTGCCAGCTCTGGGTGAAGCCACCGGCGCCATCGGGCGTGCGGACAGGCGCTTCAAGGGTCAGCTTGCGGTTTAGGATGGGCGGCTTCATCGTGCACCTCCGCCGCCGAACAGACGCACCGTCCGATAGCGTTGGATCAGCGCCGCGACCGCAGAAGGCAATTGGCTCTGACCCATCGTGCCTGTGCCACTATCCGACCGGTTTTCGTAAAAGCTCGCGGCCAGCATCAGCACCGCTTGGGCAAGGTCGGCGGGCATGTCAGACCAAGTCGGACCAAATCCGGCCTCAAAACCGATGATCACTTGCCCGCCCACCGGGATTGCCGGCAGGCAGATCCCCGTCGACACCAATCGCGGACGGTGCATGTCAGCTTCCAGCACATAGCGGCTAGTGGCGATCAGTTCTGACCCTCCCAAACGATCGGTAATCGACAGGCTGCTGATTTGGCTGACCGGGGCCACCGGCAAGGCTTGCGTGGCAAGATCGCGCCAAGCGGTAAGCGTCCAGGTAAAGCTGCGGGACAGAAGGATCTTGCCAGTACGCGCCTCGATGGCGGCCATGGCGGCCCTTAGATAGGCCTTCAGCACCGTATCCTGCACCCCGTCATCGGCAAACCCGGTGCCAAGCCGCAAGTGGTCCTTGAATTGGGCGACCGGAAGGGCCGTGCCCGGCACTGTGGTCTGCTCGACTAACATCATGGATCATCTCCGAAATTCGGGCCCCTCACGTCATGGGGGATGGGGTGGGCGCGCACCTTCCGCATTGCTCGGACGGAGGGGGAGCAGCTAGACAACACGGGGTGAGGTCGGCGCGCGCCCGGTCCCGCACCCGCCAAAAAGGCGCAGTGCGGGTCTCGGGTTCAGGCTCTTACGAGACCGAGAACTTCAGAAGCTTGATCGCAGCAAAATCGCTGATATCACCGCCAACGCGCTTGGTCGCATAGAACAGCACATGCGGCTTGGCCGAGAACGGGTCACGCAGAATACGCGTGTCAGGACGTTCCGCGATGGTGTAACCCGAGCCGAAGTCGCCAAAGGCGATTGGCGTGGCGTCGGTGCCAATATCCGGCATATCCTCGGCGATCAGCACCGGATAACCCAACAGACGCGCCGGTTCACCGGCAGCCAGACCGTCCGACCACAGGAAGCGGCCATCCATGTCCTTCATCTTGCGCACCGAACCCGCGGTTTTCGAGTTCATCACGAAGCTCGCGCCCGCGCGGTATTCAGCATCCAGCGCATAGACCAGATCAATGATCGCATCAGCCGGGTTCGAGGCGTCGAAGTCGCCCGAGGTTCCGGTCGCGATGTAACCCAGATTGCCCCAGGTCCAGCTGTCGTTGTCCACCGTGGTGTGGGTCAGGATACCGGTCGGTTTGTCGATACCGTCGCCCGAGATGAACGACGCAGCTTCTGCACGGGCAAACTTGTCCGCAATCCGCGCTGCCAACCAGGTCTCGATTTCGAACGCGCTGTCGTCCAGCAGGCGCTGCGATGCTTTGGGAAGCGCCGACAGCTCGTGCAGGGGAATGGTGATGCGCTCAATCGACGGGGTGCCGGTCTCGACGGTCGATCCGGTTTCCGTGGCCCAGCCCGAGCCCACATCCGAATGATCAACCAGCACGTCATATGATGTGGCTTCGACGTTGACCACGTTGGAGACAGCGCGCAGCGATGCGGTCGATTTCAGCACGCTTTGGATGGTCGCAGCCGTCTGCGGGTCGACCAGGTAGCCCCCATCGCCAGCAACGGCGGTCGACATGGCTTTGCCTTCCAGTTCCAGACCACGCAACGCGTCATCATCGCCAGAGCGCAGATAGGCCTCGAACGCTTTTTGATGCGGTGCTTCCAGATCGGCAGCAGCGGCAAGATGCGGACGAGCCGCGGTGATTTGAGATTTGCGATCCAGCATGGTCAGTCGCTCTTCCTGTTGTTGAAGTTTGGTTGAAATATCGTCGTGAAACGTGTTGATATCACTCATGAAACCAGCCAGCGCGGTCTTAACCTCGGCAGCCGGGGTCAAGCCCGCAACCGGGCCAGAATCCGGGCCTGCGGGCGCGGCCGACTGGCCCTGAGCTTTCGTCTCGTTCTTGCTCATCTATGGGTCCTTCTCAGGGGGTCAGATCGCTGGCTCAGGATTTTCGGGCCAGCATGTGGCGGGCTTCGGTGATCGAAGCCGCCAGTTCACGCAAAGTGGCATCAGCAGCAGGCGTATCGCCCTTTGCCCCCACTCGCGCCGTCGGAAGCATCGGGAAGGTGACAAGCGACACCTCCCAAAGCTCCAACTCGGTCAAAAGCCGTTGGCCCTTGTCGTTCTTGGTTGCCCGCTTGGTGCGATAACCGATCGACAGACCGTCAATCGCGCCGGCTTCAATCAGTGCGGCGGCTTCGCGCCCCTTGGCGACATCCGTCAGAATGCGCCCTTTGACGTAAAGCCCGCGCGCGTCCTCGCGCACTTCGTCCCACACGCCAATCGGCTGTGCCGGGTCGTGTTGCCACAGCATCTTCACGCCACGATCCGCCCCTTTCAGCGCGCGCAGGGATTTGCCGTAGGCACCGGGGGCCACGATGTCGCCTCCCGTGTCGCATTGGTCAAAGAAGCTGGCATAGCCTTCGATCAGAATGCCCTCGTCCACTTCGGACGTGTCGCCCAGCTTGACGAATTTATGCTCAAGCCCCAGATCGGGCTGAAATTCACTCATGGCTTTTCCTCGATTGTTAAACGTCGTCAGAGGCGACAGGCGGCAGACCCAGAAGGCTGCGTTTTTCGGCATCGGACAGGAAACTGGCCTCGGCCACGCGGCGCCATTGCTGGTCACGCTCAGCGGACAGTGCGGGTACTTGGTCAAGGTCGGGCTTCAGCACCACGCTTTCACCGGTGAACCCCGCCAGCCAATGGCCGACACTGGCCGCCACGCGCGACACCAAGGGCACGACGGTCAGGCGATAAAACGCCCGGCTGGCTTCCTGATAGTTTGCATAAGTCGCATCACCCGGAATGCCGATCAGCATCGGCGGCACCCCAAAGGCCTGCGCAATTTCGCGTGCGGCGGCCTCTTTCGTTTTCTGGAATTCCATATCCGAGGGGCTGAACCCCATGGGCTTCCAATCCAGACCGCCTTCCAACAACATCGGACGTCCGGCATTGCGCGCGCCCACGTGGTGGCTTTCCATCTCGGACAGCAGCCGGTCATATTGGTCTGCGCTCAGTTGCGCCTGCCCGTCCGCGCCCTTGTAGACGATGGCGCCCGACGGCCTTGCGGCGTTGTCCAGCAGCGCTTTCGACCACCGGCTCGCCGCATTGTGCACATCAATCGCCGTGGCGGCGGCTTGCAAAGGGGACAGCCCGTAATGATCATCCTGCGGGTGGAAGGCTTTGACGTGGCAGATCGGCGATGACCCCTCGCCCACATGAAAGCGGTGTTTGCGCGCACCAACCGTGTAGTCATATGCCACCGGCCAGCCATCCGCCCCCGGCACCAGGTTCATCCGGTCCGAACGCAGCACATGAAGTTCTGACACCGACCCGTCTTCGCTGGCCACCGCTTCGAAATAACCGTTCCCGGTCAACAGCAACTGCCCGAAGAAGGCTTCAAACAGTTCAGCACGGCCCTGTGCCGCATTCGGGCGGGCCAACAGGTCTAGAAGCGGATGAACCTCGAACCGCTGCGCATCGTCCTGAAGCACCAAGGGCAGCGCGGCGGCGGCCTCTGCGATCAGCTTGACCGACCGAAACCCAACCGGATTGGCTGCAAAGCCAGTCTTGGTCAGGCTGACCACATCGCGCGGGCTCCAGGCCACACGCCCCGCACCGCCATAGGCGATGACCGGCCCGGTCGCGGACGCTTTGGTTTCGGTCGGCTGCGTGGCCATATGCGCTGCATCGCCACGCTTGAGAAAGTCGAATACCATCGGCTGGTGCTCCTCGCGTTCTGTCCAAGTCGGGGATGACCCCCGGCAAACCTCTCCCGCCCGGCGAAACGCGTGTCGCGCTACCGGTCGGTGAAAAGTCTGTCTCTTTGATGTCAGGCGGGGCCCGTGGGCTGGTTGGGCTCAGGACCCCGCCTTTCGATGTTTTGCACTCTGCCACCCGAGGTTAAAAAACTCTTTAACCCAGCGTGCGCACCTGCGGCCTGCGCCATTTGGCAACGGGCTCAATGATCAATTCATGCAGCGCCCAGACCAACGCATCAACGCGGTCCGGGCTACCCTTGCCCTCGAAGCCCTGAATGGTCATGCGGCACATCTGGTCTTCCAGCGCAGGCATCCCGCCCACATGGGCCACCCGTCCCTGTTCATAAAGCGCAGCGACAGGCTCGGCCCGCGCCGACTTGCCCCGCGTGGCGCGCACGGCGCGAAACGAAACGGTCGGGTCAATCTGTCGGATCACCGATTCCACCAGATCACCGCCTTGATTGACCTCGGCCACCAAACGGTCCGCCTTGTGGCGGCGCATGGCTTCCAGTGCTGCCTCCGCCCACTGAGATGGACTAGCGGCCGATACGCTCGCATCATCCAGCACAACGGCGCGCCAATCCCCCGGCGCGCCCTGCGCCACGACGCCTGCGACGATGATCCCACATTCATCCGAACCCTTGTGTCCCGTGACCGGCGGGTCAACCGCCACCACCACGCGATCAAAGGCTGGCAGGTCACCCGTGACGCGTGCCTTATCCAGCCCGGCCATGGTCCACAGCGCGTCCTCGGTGTCTTCTAGCAGCACACCGTCCAACTCTTGCCGGCCCAGTCGCGTGTCCGCATATCGGCTGCGCACCTCCTCAAGGAAACTTTTCGCCAGATAGGCCCGGTTGGCTTCCGTTGGCGCTTGGGTTGTCACGGTCGAGGGGTTCTTGAGGATTGCTTTCAACACCCCAACATTGCGCGGCGTCGTGGTCACGCATTGGCGCGGGTGACTGCCCAGCCGCAGCCCAAACTGGAGCATATCCCACGTCTCTTCCGCCTTTTTCCACTTTGCCAACTCATCCACCCACGCCGCGTCAAATTGTGGGCCGCGCAGGCTTTCCGGCTCATAGGCTGAAAACACCTGTGCCACCGCCCCGTTTGGCCAGACCAGCCGACGTCGCCCTGCCTGCCATTCCGGGCGGCGATCCGGCGGCGAACACGCCAGAATGCCGCTTTCGCCGAAAATCATCACCTCGCGCACTTGGTCAATGGTTTCGCCTACCAGCGCCACCCGGCGCGAACGGCCGGGATCAAGGGGGCCTGCCCCCTCAACCTCGGCGCGCGCCCATTCGGACCCGGCACGCGTCTTCCCCGCGCCACGCCCGCCCATGATAACCCATGTGCGCCAGTCGCCTTCCAGGGGCAATTGGTGATCCAGCGCCCAGAACTCGAACAGGTAAGGCAACGCCACCAAGGCACCATCACTCAGGCTGTTCAGAAACGCCGCCCGCTCCTCTTGCGTCGCGCAGGCAAGCCAGTCGGCGCCAGATTTCATCCCGGGCCTGAGCAAGGTCGAGTGCGACCGCTCCGGCCCCGCCAAAGGCGTTGCTTCCACTTTGTTCAAGACGTTTCCTTTCCTCGAATACCGTTTGCATGGCACGGCGCACCTCGGCCACGGCTTTCGCCAAACCCGGTGTGGTTTCACAATTGGCCAGTTCCGCCGCGCTCAACTGACGGTCCAGCTCTTTCAAAACACGCAGAAAAAACGTGTCCGCGATCTTCAGATACTCGTCCGAAGCCGCGTCCTTCCCCAAGGGCGTGATCATTGTCATTTTTTTATTTGCCTCTCATGCTCGTCTCCGAACGAGCGACATGAAAAAACGGCCCCGGGCGGGTGCCCAAGGCCGTTACATTCACGTCTTCTAGCGTATCTCAGAACCTACGGGCGACCGTGCGTTCTGTCAAACTGACCCGCGGCAACAGCGTGCGGCAAGATCATGTTTTATTTACCAAATCACTGGTTCGCACGCTCCGTTTCGATCTCGCGCCACTTGGCGACATTGCGGTTGTGTTCATCCAACGTTTCCGCAAATGCATGACCGCCCGTGCCATCGGCCACGAAGAAGATGTAGTCCGTCGTGTCCGGGTTCATCGCCGCCTCGATGGCCGCCTTGCCGGGATTGGCAATCGGTGTCGGCGGCAGGCCCTCAATCACATAGGTATTATAAGGCGTCTCGCGACGAAGCTCGCTTTGGCGCAACCCTCGCCCCAACGCCCCTTGACCATTGGTCACACCATAGATCACGGTCGGGTCGGTTTGCAGCCGCATCCCTTGGTTCAGACGGTTCACGAACACGCTTGCCACCTGCCGCCGTTCTTCGGCCACGCCGGTTTCCTTTTCGACGATAGACGCCATGATCAACGCTTCTTCCGGGCTGGCATAGGGCAGATCAGGCGCGCGCGCCTCCCAGGCAGCGGCAAGAATGCTGCTCTGGGCCGCCTGCATATTGGCCAGTAGCGTCGCGCGTTCGGCCCCCGGCTTAACCTCATAGCTGTCTGGCGCAAGGCTGCCTTCGGCTGGAATTTCGGTGACATCTCCGGCAAGAAAATCAGCTTTGTTCAGGCTGTCCACAATCTGCCAGCTGGTCACACCTTCCGCCAACGCGATGCGATAGCGCGTGTCGCTCTCGCCGCGCACCTCTGTATAGGTTTCGGGTGCAGCGCCTTCCAGTTCAGCCGGCTTAAACTCAGCTGTGATTTCGTATTCCTGTGTTGCCGGATCCAGTTCACGCACCTGCATGACCGCCGTCAGAACGCCGATCCGATACAGCACTTCAGTGCCACAGGTCGAGGCCCCACCGCGCGTCACAACATCCACGATATCCTGCATCGACGCGGCTTCGGGCACCAGGAAAGACCCGGCCTTCAACGCCGAGGTCTTGTCGGAATACTCAACCCCCAACCTGAAGATCGTGGCGCTGGATATCGCGCCTTGATCCGTCAGCTTATCTGCGACCCGAGAGAAGTTAGAGCCCTTCTCGACGCGCAGGCAAATGGCTTCTGCCAAGGGACCGGGACCGGTATACTGTTTCTTACCCCATGCGATCACCCCGACCGCAACGATCATGATGACAACGAACAGACTTAGCGCGTTCGAGGCGATATTACGCCACATCAGTCAGCGACCTTGCCCATGATCAGGCTGGCATTGGTGCCGCCAAAACCAAAGCTGTTGGACAGAACCGTGTTGATCTCGCGCTTCTCCGCCTTGTTGGCGGCCAAACTCAGGCGCGGCTCAACAGCGGGGTTATCCAGATTGATGGTCGGCGGTGCGATTTGGTCGCGAAGGGCGAGGATGCAGAAAATCGCCTCCACCGCGCCCGCAGCCCCCAACAGGTGACCGATTGAGCTTTTGGTCGAGCTCATCGTGGCCTTGTCCGCCGCGTCGCCCAACAGGCGTTCGACGGCGCTCAGTTCGATCGTGTCGGCCATGGTCGAGGTGCCATGCGCGTTGATATAGTCAATCGCCGACGGCTCAAGCCCCGCCTTGGCAAGGGCAGCCTGCATCGCACGGAACCCACCATCACCGTCCTCGGACGGGGCTGTGATGTGATAGGCGTCGCCTGACAGGCCATAACCCAGCACCTCGGCATAGATCTTGGCGCCGCGCGCCTTGGCATGTTCGTATTCTTCAAGCACGACAATACCAGCACCCTCGCCCATGACGAACCCATCACGGTCGGCGTCATAGGGGCGGCTGGCCGCTTGCGGGTCGTCTTCACCCTTTGTAGACAGCGCCTTACACGCATTAAACCCGGCAATGCCAAGCTCGCAAATCGCGGCCTCGGCCCCTCCTGCGATCATTACATCCGCGTCCCCGGTCTGGATCAGACGCGACGCGTCGCCAATGGCATGGGCACCGGTCGAACAGGCCGTAACAACCGAATGGTTCGGGCCTTTGAAACCAAACTTGATCGAAACCTGACCCGAAATCAGGTTGATCAGCGATCCCGGAATGAAGAACGGCGAGACACGGCGCGGGCCGCGTTCATGCAAGGTGATCGAGGTTTCAGCAATTGTCGCCAAACCGCCAATACCGGACCCGATCATCACACCCGTGCGCTGTCGGCTTTCTTCGTCTTCCGGCAACCAGCCCGCATCCTTCACGGCCATTTCAGAGGCCGCCAGCCCGTAAAGGATAAAATCATCTACCTTACGGCGTTCTTTGGGCTCCATCCAATCATCGGGATTGAATGTGCCATCCGTTCCATCCCCAAGCGGCACTTCGCACGCATATTTTGTTGTCACACGCGAGGCATCAAACTTGGTGATCGGACCCGCGCCCGACTGCCCGTCGAGAATGCGTTTCCAGGTTTCCTCGACCCCACTCGCAAGAGGGGAAACCATACCCAGACCTGTAACGACCACTCGACGCATTATGCTGACCCCTCTCAGGTTTTCAAATGTCACAGCGTGATAGCGCGGCTGGGTTGGTCGGGGCAAGACGAATTCCACTTGTCCGGCAAAAGCCGCCGATCACCTGACGTCCAACCGTCCGACCTTGAAGCCGGCCGACGGCACATGCGCGAAACCAGCGCGTCACCGGCCAATTTCTTGTTTTCACTCACGTCAGATGAACTCTGCCTTGGCCTCGGGTGCTGGGCGCGCCACTGCAAGTGCCTCGCCCAGATCCACATTTTTCGAGAACAGCGCGCGTCCGATCAATGTGCCCGCGATATTGGGGATGTATTTCAGTCGTGCAACGTCATCCAAATCATGCACCGTGCCGGCTGCAATGACCTGATGGCGGGTTGCTGCGGCCAGTTTGCTCAAAAGTCCCAGCTGCGCGTCCGGCTGATCAATGTCACTATCGATGTCGGTGATCAACACGCTGGCCAGCGGAATATCCGCATAGGATGCCAGAAAGTCCTCGGGCGTGATTGCCACGGGGTTACGCCATCCGTCGGTCATCAACTTACCCTGCCAGATATCCGCAGCCAGAACGATCTGATCAGGATACCGGTTGGCAAGTTCTTTCACCATGTCAGGATCGCGTGCGGCAATGGTTCCCAACACCAAGCGTCCAACCCCTTTCTCGATCCAGTTTTCAACCATGTCGCGGGTGCGAATACCGCCCGCGACCTGAACCGAGCAGCCTGTGTGTTTGATAATGTCTGCAATCAGCGCGGCATTCTCACCTTTGCCGTCAACCGCATCGAAATCGGTAACATGTATCCATTCCGCACCGGCTTCAGCGAAGCTTTGCGCCGTTTCCACCGGGTCCACATGCCAGATCGAGGGCTCTTCGAGACGCCCCCGGCGCAGCGTCACGCAACGTCCGTTCTGCAATTCAAGTGTCGGATAGATGATCATGGATCGCCTCCTTCGCTAAACCATCGGTGGTTTAGTCAAACAGTACCACACCGTCAGAAGCGTGATCAAATTCGGCTTAATGCGATCAGAAAGCGGCGCGGCATCCGAATCCAACACAAAAAAAGAAACGGCCCGCCGAATGGCGGGCCGTTTCGAGAATTAAGATAATCCTGAAAGCTTAGACAGCTTCAGTGATGAATTTCACGGCGTCGCCGAAGGTCTGAATGGTTTCAGCAGCGTCGTCCGGGATCTCGATACCGAACTCTTCTTCAAAAGCCATAACCAGCTCGACTGTGTCCAGGCTGTCAGCGCCAAGGTCGTCGATGAACGAGGCCGATTCCGTAACCTTGTCCTCTTCAACACCCAGGTGCTCAACAACGATTTTTTTCACGCGATCTGCGACGTCGCTCATGATAAATCCTCACGTTTATTCAGGCACATGGCCTTTTTCGATAGACCCGGGATGGGCCACTTAGTTTTCAGCGCGTTACGCCAATATCCCCCACCCCGAAAGGCACGTTGGGGAAAAACATGCGCCGCCTATAGCACATCGTATTAGATAGGCAAACGCTTTAGACCTTCAATCGGTCAGGTGGCCGGACGACGCCCGGCCCGCCAAGCCTATCACAACATTGCCATACCACCATTCACGTGAATCGTGGCTCCCGTGGTATAACCCGCCTCTGGCGAGGCCAGATAAAGGACGGCGGCGGCAATCTCTTCGGGCGTGCCCATGCGTGCGGCAGGAATTTGAGCGTTGATCTTGTCTTTTTGGTCGTCTGTCAGCTTGTCGGTCATTGCGGTTGCGATGAAACCCGGTGCCACACAATTGGCGGTGATGCCACGGCTCGCGACCTCGTACGCGACTGACTTGGTCAGCCCCACCATACCAGCCTTTGACGCCGCATAGTTCACCTGACCGGGGTTACCCGTTGCGCCCACAATCGAGCTGATGTTGATAATCCGACCCCATCGCGATTTCATCATCGGACGCATGACACCACGGCACAAACGCATGGTCGAGGTCAGGTTGACGTTGATCACGCTGTCCCATTCATCGTCGGACATACGCATGAATATCTGGTCGCGGGTAATCCCCGCGTTATTGACCAGAATATCGACCGACCCCATTGCCTCGATGGCTTGCTTGGGCAGCGCATCAACTGCCTCGCCATCCGACAAGTTGCAGGGCAGCACATGAGCGCGTTCGCCAAGTTCAGCAGCCAGTGCCTCAAGCGGTTCCACGCGGGTGCCGGACAAGGCAACAGTTGCGCCTGCCTTATGCAGGGCGCGTGCAATCTCGCCGCCGATCCCACCAGATGCGCCCGTCAACAACGCGTTTTTACCATTCAGATCAAACATCTGAGCATCCTTCTTCAAGTTTACAATGCACCACGTTTTTCAGCGGCCACCAAACAATTATCCGACTTTGAACGCCTCTATAGCAGCAGCAACATCCTCGGGCGTGCCGACAGCGCGGGTCCCAACATCTTTTGCAATACGCCGGACCATCCCGGACAGCGCCTTCCCAGCACCGATTTCCCAGATCTCAGTCACGCCCTTGTCTGCCATCCACGCGACGCTCTCGCGCCACCGGACCGAGCCTGTCACCTGCTCAACCAGCAGCGACCGGATCTCGTTCGGGTCGGAAATGGCGGAGGCACGCACGTTGGCCACCAAAGGTACCGTTGGCGTCTTCATATCAACTAACGCCAGCGCTTCGGCCATCACTTCTGCTGCGGGCTGCATCAAAGCGCAATGGAACGGCGCACTCACCGGCAGCAACATGGCACGCTTTGCGCCCTTGGCCTTGGCAATCTCAAGCGCGCGCTCCACAGCTTCTTTGTGACCAGACACGACGACCTGCGAGGGGTCATTGTCATTGGCGGCCTGACAGACCTGACCTTGGGCGGCCTCCAGCGCCACCTCTTGCGCGGTCTCAAAGTCCAGTCCAAGAAGCGCCGCCATGGCGCCAACACCGACCGGAACGGCCTCTTGCATCGCCTTGCCACGCGCGCGCAGCAGGCGTGCCGTGTCTGCAATCGTAAAGGTGCCGGCCGCCGCCAAGGCAGAGTATTCGCCCAACGAATGGCCCGCCACATAGGATGCTGCCTCAACCGAAACGCCTTCGGCCTCCAACGCCCGCATCGCAGCCAATGACGTTGCCATCAGCGCAGGCTGTGCATTTTGGGTCAGCGTCAATGCGTCCTGCTCACCTTCCCAGATAAGCGCCGATAGATTTTCGCCAAGCGCATCATCCACTTCGTCAAATACGGCCTTTGCGGATGGGTATGCATCAGCAAGGGCCTTGCCCATCCCGATGCTCTGGGCACCCTGCCCGGGGAATACAAATGCGCGGCTCATGGGCTCTCCTGTTGCTGTGAAGCTTTCTCAATGGGCATAGCGCGCAGGCGCGTTTGGCGCAATCCGCTTTGCCAGAAATGAAAACCGGCACGCATCATTCAAGATGCGCGCCGGTCAAGGCTTTAACCTAAATTCTTTATGAGATCAGGAGGCTGACACCCGCGCCAAAGAGATTGCGTTGCCCTTGACCCGCGAGATTCTGCGGTTTTCCGGGTCGCGCCTGCGGCGTGCACCGCTGAGGTCGGTCACAAGCTGCGCCTGAATGGGTTCCAGCGCTGCCTCTTCGCCCGCGATAACCTCGTAGGCGTCCATGCCGCTGCCAATGCGCGCATACAGAGCCGCCTCACATGTGTCATCATTCGCACGAAGGATCAGAAACGATCCAATATCGCTAAATGGAACACGCGTGTCCTGCCGAAACCGGTTCAAACCGTCCTTGTGCCCAATCCGCAACTCTCGTTTGTCCAGATCAACCTGTGCTTCGACCTGTCGGGCGTCGCGGCCGTACCAAAACAACAACCAGCCAAACACAAACAAAAGGCCCGTCAGGCCAAGTTTCATCGCCATGATCAATGGGTCTGCAAAAGCATTTCCTGCAAATGACCAAACGCCTGCGATGACCAGCATCAGCACCAGACCTACGAACCGGCCAAGCGCATGTGTGATCCGCAAGATCCCTGCATCCGCACCGGCCGTGCTAAGACGATACCCCCAAGGTGTTTGAACAACCTTTGGTGCGGCACCGCCCCGCATGCTTTGATCAGACGAATTGGCCTGCTGATTGTTGTTGTGCATTGTTAAGCTACCCTTTTCAGTCCAATGCGACGGATTTCGATGCCGTCAGCGCTACTTTTTCCTTACCTACTTGGCTCGCATGCAACTGTGACGGGATTGCGGCACGCGTCTGGTCTTTCGCAGGCAATCGCGCCTGAAAAGCACTCTTCTTAGCAGGCCACCGCGCAAGTCTTACCGCGCGCGCCGAACTGGGTGAAACAACCTTGCACCACTGGGCCAAGCGTGTATAAGGCACCGTCCTTTCCGTGTGTTTATGAACCGCGTGGCCTCTCGTGGATGGGTGGCGGAAAGGCGCAAATACCCATCCTTTGAAGCGCGCCAGAGAAAAGAACTGGAGCTCACATGCCGCTCTACGAGCACGTCTTCATCTCGCGTCAGGACTTGTCCAATACGCAAGCTGAGAACCTCATCGAACATTTTGGCACCGTGCTGGGTGACAACGGCGGGAACGTCGTTGACAGCGAGTACTGGGGCGTCAAAACGATGGCCTACAAGATCAACAAGAACCGCAAGGGTCACTATGCCTTCCTCAAAACCGATGCACCCGCAACGGCCGTTCAGGAAATGGAGCGATTGATGCGCCTGCATGACGACGTCATGCGCATTTTGACGATCAAGGTTGACGATCACGCCGAAGGCCCGTCGATCCAAATGCAAAAACGTGACGAGCGCGCCGATCGCCGCCCGCGTGACCGCTAAGTTCGAAAGGATCTAAACCATGGCAACTAAACCATTTTTTCGCCGTCGCAAGGTATGCCCGTTCTCTGGCGACAATGCGCCGAAGATCGACTACAAAGACACACGCCTTCTGCAGCGTTACATCTCTGAGCGTGGCAAGATTGTCCCCTCGCGGATCACCGCTGTGTCGGCCAAGAAGCAACGCGAACTGTCGCGCGCCATCAAACGCGCCCGCTTTCTCGCTCTGCTTCCCTACGCCGTTAAGTAAGGAGATCTGATTATGCAAGTTATCCTTCTGGAACGTGTGGCCAAA
The DNA here is from genome assembly GCF_023195695.1 of Aliiroseovarius sp. S1339. Lineage (GTDB taxonomy): Bacteria > Pseudomonadota > Alphaproteobacteria > Rhodobacterales > Rhodobacteraceae > Aliiroseovarius. Next base: position 414,963 of record NZ_JALPQG010000001.1, read on the forward strand.
CTTGGTCAGATGGGCGACGTCGTTGACGTCAAGCCGGGCTTTGCCCGCAACTTCCTTCTACCCCAAGGCAAGGCGCTCAGCGCTTCGCAAGCCAACATCGCATCCTTTGAAGCCCAGAAAGCGCAGTTTGAAGCGAACAATCTGGAAACCAAAAAAGAAGCCGAGGCTCTGGCCGAGAAACTCAACGGACAACAGTTCATCGTGATTCGTTCGGCATCGGACGCTGGCGCTCTCTACGGCTCGGTCACTCCGCGTGACGCCGCAGACGTCGCCACCGAAGGTGGTTTCACCGTCGACAAGAAACAGGTCGCTCTGAAAGCTCCGATCAAATATCTGGGGATGCACACCGTCCACGTCATCCTGCACCCCGAGGTCGAGGTCGAGATTGATCTGAACGTCGCGCGCTCGCCGGAAGAAGCAGAATTGCAGGCTTCGGGCAAGTCGATCCAAGAACTGGCAGCTGAAGCTGAAGCCGAAGCCGAGTTCGAGATTGCAGAGCTGTTCGATGACATCGGCGCAGCCGCATCCGAAGACGACGAACTCGCGGAAGCCGTTGAAGAAGAAGCCGCAACTGACGAGGCTTCGGAAGAGGACTAAGCTCCCTTCTGTCGAAAAGACAAAGGCCGCTCCGATCGGGGCGGCCTTTTTTTGTCGGCACGCCCGCAGTGCAAACGCGCTTACCGTTCGCACCGCGTGTTTGATTCGGACCAGCCCGGCAGAATACTTGCGGTTAGTGAGGGCCATTCGAACGGTTGCCATTGTTCGCCTCGTCTCTCAAAAAACGAACGATAGAAGCACCTGAAACCCCGGTCGCGGCGACACCAGTCCGAGCCGAAGTTCAGATCATTCACTAGAATCGACGGCGAAGACCGATTAGACTGTGAAGATTAACATAGAAAATAAAGATTCGAATTACCTAAGGCCCGTTCTTCATAAATGAAGGCCTGTACTAATATGCCCGATGTAATTGGTAGCGATGTCAGACCTTTTTCATTTGCGCCAAACACCAAATTCATGGTCCCGGTCAGACCGCATAAAATTGTTCGCGACGCTTTGACCAAAGCCGTCGGCGGGCCGCCGACGATTGCCTTGGTGACGGGCGACTGGGGAAGCGGCAAGACGCTGATTGCTCGGTCGATCCTAGATCATTATGCGGACCAGGACGATGTACGAACTGCCTTTCTGGCAAATTGCTCAGGAGCTGAAGGCGAGGTCATCGCTGATTTTGCGCGCTGGTTGCATGGCCGTGAAATTCGGACCACAGCAGCATGGGACAGCGTCGTGAGCGCGCTTGAAAAAGCGAAATCAGATCATGTCAAAATCCTTTTGATTGTCGATGAGGCGCAAGCACTGTCGCAGTCAGTCGCCGAAGATATTGCCCGCTTGGCGCAATACTCGATCGGAAACAATCTCGACCTTCATCTTTTTCTTTTTGGTCAGACCAAATTTGAAAATACGTTGAAAACTGGCGCCTTCAAAAAGCTAAACAGACTCATAACGCTTAGGCTACGTATTGACAGACTCACTGACGGCGAAGCCAAGGTCTACGTCACAGAAAGGCTTCGTCTTGCTGGTGCAACCGATCCGGTATTCAGCGATGATGCCGTGCAACAGATCCAAAACGCATGCCACGGAAACCCGCGCCGCATAAGCAAGCTTTGCGAAATACTCCTGTTCCTCGCACGGGGGGAAGGCCTTCCCTATATCGGAGACAAATTTACCCGACATGTTCTGATCAACAATGTGTCGCCAGATAACATGAGCCTCACAAGCCCGGTTGTCGAATTGGACACTGCAGAGCTTGCGCGGGACATTCCAAAAGACCTTCGCAAAGCAAAATCCGCCGACGTCGATTTGCCCACCACACTCGTGATCGACGCACCGCATGAAACCGCTGACATCGCGCCAACACGTAAAGGGGAAGACACATATGTCACCCCGCAAACAACAGTTGAGAGTGAATCTCAGACACCGCGAAACTGGATCAGGCCGATTTCCGGCGTCGCAATTGCCGCAGGCTTAGCCGGTGTCTTGGTTGTCTCCATTCCCACCTTTCCACCTGATGGGTTGATGCCGCTCAATGGGTCTGTTTCCCCATTGCAAATTGACGACGCGGTCGCTGTAAGTGGACAAATAGCCAATGTCACATCTGAAAATTTTGCCAGTGGGCCCGTATCGACCGTAACAGCCGTATATCGGGTCCCAGATGCCCTGCGCGCCACCGATGGCACAGATCAGGGCGGCGATGCTGATTTCTTGCGAGCGATTAACTCCGATAACCCGCAACAGACCGCGATCCTGTTCTCTTTGGCGGCCCTGCAGGGACATGCGACTGCGACCACGTATCTCGGCCAGCTTTACGCAACCGGTGATGGCGTCGTTTTTTCGCCTATACTGGCCGACCGATGGGCCGCCGTGGCGGGCGGCGAGTTGGACGTCAGCAAACTGGCTGCGACAGACAATAGCCAAGTGACTAAACCATCAGGTGAACCGCTCTTCGCGCGGGTGTCCGGCGACAAACTTGACCTCGTTTGGGACGGAGCGGCGGATAACTTTCGCGTTGAACTGGCTGACGCGGATGGTGGTGCGATCGGTCATTATAAAACGCCCCTGACGGCCGCACGGATTGATAGGCCTGTCGGGGCGGTTGCTTGGCGCGTTAGTGCAGACGACCTCCCCTTCAGTGCTTGGCACCCTATCGAAACTGGCGGCGCGGACTAATTCGGCAGCCGACGGTCACGCAAATTCAGGACTTGTATGCCGCGTTCCCGGCGAATTCGGGCGCAGTCGGCCGTGCGGAGCAGGTGGATCGGTTGCATTCTGCCGGACCCGCAATCACGCAATTGCCGATTTGCGTCGCTGGTCATTTGCGAACGCATTGAAAGCTTTCAGTGAGCCATCGCTCTCATCCCCGATCGAAATTTGGCCGACAATTGGACCCACCAATATGCGCCCAGCTCTATATCTTCTTTACACTATGGGTTTCAACACCGACGCAGATTGCGCAAGAGAGATACGAGCGTTTGGCGATTTATGGTATCGAACACTGACACGAGTGCTTCATGCGTGCAGGTCCCTGCGACCAGCAGACGCTCCAGTTCGTCACGCTGTTGCGTCGTGGCGTCCCCCAGCCCCGGAGCAACCCTAAGCGCGTTGCGAACGGCATCTGGTGCGCGCGGGTTCAAGTTTGCCGCCGCGCTCGACGCGGCAGGCGCTGGCTGTGTCTCAAGCGTCTCGGTCGGCTTTGGTGCAGTTGGCTGTTCTGTGACAAGTGCGGACAATTCCGCTTGAGCCTGCTCTATCTGATCACGCGTGTCTGCCAACGTCGCCTGATCTTCTTTGATCAGCGCAAAGAGCACCTCGAGTTCCGTCAATGCAGCGTTTCGGGCAGCTTCATCGGCCTCTGCCTCGGCAGTGGATTGGGCCAATTTCTGCTGCACCAGATCATGTTGGTCGCGGGCAATCTGCATCTGCTCGCCGAGGCCAAGCAATTCAGACTGCATTCCCGCAACTTCGTCAGTCAATCCACCTTTAGCAACACGCAGTTGGTCCACGTCCGCAGAGAGGGCGCTCTGCTCATTTTGCATCTCTTCGATCCGAGCTTTCAGCGCCTGACTTTTGGCAGTCATCGCCTCCACCTCTTGCGTCACCGGCTCAAGCGCCGACTTCGCGGCTTTTTTCTGGCGCGTCAGATAGGCAAGCTGCTGTTCTGCGAGCGCATTCGTATCCGCAAGGTCAGATGCTTCAGCCGTCAACGATTTCAATTCTTCTTCGACCGAGGTATGAGTATCTTTGGCAGCAGATATTGCGGCTTCGATTTCGGCAAGCTGGCTGGTGCGATCTTCAATGGCAGTTTCAGCCTGCTTGACACTTTCAGACACGCTTTGCTGCCGCTGGACGACCTGCTTGGTATCTGCCTTTACATTTTTCAGCTTGAGTTGCGCTTCCTCAAGAACGGCAGTCACGCTTTTCAACTGCTCTTCTGCCGCCGCCGCTTTCGCTTCAAGATCGGCAATAACGCGGCGATATGCGCGAGCGCGCTCTGACATCTGGCTTTCGCTTTCAACCGACGTCTCTTGTTGAGCGAATGCGGGTGTCGTGGACAGTGACAACACGGTAAGCAATACGATGACGCAGATGACCCGGAAGCCTTCGGCCATGCCTAAATCTCCCAAAAAATATTTATTTCAATAGATGAAATGATGCTAAAATATTGGTAATTTTTCAACTGTTAATATTTCGCCCATCGAGCGGCGCGACCTGATGCAGGGTCGGTGGGAACGGTTCTGTAAAGGCAGAATCACAAGTGAATGGCTGGAAACGGCCCTGTGACAGCAATAAATGCGAAGCCCTGACCTTTCAGATTGACCCACCCTTACGCCCCGCGATGTGTCCACCATTATGGACAAGATAAACAGCGGCGCAGCGAGATCGCGAACCCGCTGACCCGCAAATGAACAAGCAGGAAAGACGCCGTGTGATGACCATTTATCTGGTCTCAGGCGGCTGCTGAACTGCGGTGATATACGGCCCGCAGAAACTTCAGGCCGACTTTGCACAATCAGTGGTGCTGCACGCCCAAGGGCACTTGCATCTGCGCTGGTCTCTTTGGACGCAAAGAAGACATCTGTCAGCACGCCACCGCCGACGGCCGCAAATGCCACTATCCGACCCGATGGCGCCTATCTATACTTGATGTCATGAAGCACCTTTCTCGACGCACAGCCCTCATGATCCTCTCTTCTTTCACGGTGGCGGCCTGTTCTGGCGGTCGACCTGATGAAACAGTGACAAGCAGCACATCTGCCGGGTCGTTCAAGCCACCGCTCTATCCGAACGAAACGCCTGAATTGCGGGCACTGATCAACAAATGGGCCGACCATTACAAAATCCCGCGTGAATTGGTCCATCGGCAGGCGGTGCGTGAAAGCACCCATCGACCATGGGCGCGCAACGGGCCGTATTGGGGGCTCCTGCAAATCCTGCCCCAGACCGCACGGACGATGGGACATCGCGGCCCCGCGAAAGAGCTTTTGAACCCGGATGTAAATCTGAAATATGCGGGCAAATACCTGCGCGGCGCATACATCGTTGCAGGCGGGAACATCGACATGGCGATGAAATGGTACGCGCGCGGGTATTATTACGAAGCCAAACGTCTGGGGCTGTTGGTTGAAACCGGGTTGAGGCCGGGTTAACCGACACCCAAACAAAAAAGGCCGCCCAATCAGGCGGCCTTTTCTTTGATCGGCGTGGCCGGTCTTATTCTTCTTCCAGCGCCTCAACGGCCTTTTGCAGATCGTCTTTGGACACTTCCTTTTCCGACACTTTGGCCAGCTCAAAAACATAGTCGATGACTTTGTCTTCAAACAGTGGTGCCTGAATTTGCTGGCGCATCTGCGGGTTTTGCTGAACAAATTCAAAGAATTGACGTTCCTGACCCGGATACTGGCGCGCTTGGTTCATGACCGCTTGGGTCATCTCGGCGTCAGTCACTTCGATCTCGGCTTTCTGGCCCAGCTCGGCGAGCAGAAGACCAAGGCGCACACGGCGACCGGCCAGTTTTGTGTGCTCTTCAGTCGGCTCGACTTCCGGGTGGTCGTGGCCTTCCACGTCCGGGTTTTCTTCGTGCCACAACTGGTGTGCGATCTGCTTGGCTTCGGCATCCAGCAATGACGGCGGCAAGTCAAAATCAACCAGTTTGTCCAGCTCATCCAGCAGGCCACGCTTCATGACGGCCCGTGCAGCACCCGAGAATTCAGCTTCCAGACGTTCGCTGATCTGACCCTTCAGGGCCGCCAGATCGTCCGCGCCAAACTTCTTGGCCAGTTCGTCATTTAGTTCGGCAGCAACAGGCTCTTTGACCTCTTTCACTTTGCATTCAAAGACAGCGTCCTTGCCCGCAAGGTTCTCAGCGCCATACTCAGCCGGGAAAGCCACTTTCACGTCAAGCGCGTCGCCAGCTTTCACGCCAACCAGCTGCTCTTCAAAGCCCGGAATGAACGACCCTGAGCCCAGCACCAGCGGGTAATCTTCCGCCGCACCGCCGTCGAACGCTTCGCCGTCAACTTTACCAAGGAAGTCGATCACAACCTGATCGCCATCTTTGGCTTTCGAGCCCTTCTTGCGGTCTTTGAAATCCTGCGCGGTTTCAGCAAGGCTGCCCAGCGCTTCTTCGATGTCCGCGTCACCGGCTTTGACGACCAGCTTCTCAAGCTTGATCTTCTTCAGGTCGACCTCGGGAATATCGGGCAGAGCTTCATAGCTCATCTCGACCTCAACGTCGTCGCCTTCTTTCCAATCTTCGTTGGTCATCTTCACGTCGGGCTGCATGGCCGGACGGTCACCGCTGTCTTCAAAATGCTTGCTCATCGCGCCGTCAACGGCTTCTTGCATGGCTTCGCCCATCAGGCGTTGACCAAACTGCTTTTTCAGCAGAGCCATCGGCACTTTGCCTTTACGGAAGCCCTTCATTTCGACTTCGGGCTGCGCCTCGATCAGCTTTTCGTTGACTTTTGCGTCCAGATCAGAGGCCGGAACCACAATCTTATAGCCGCGTTTCAGACCTTCGTTCAGGGTCTCGGTGACCTGCATCATCTTGTCCTTTTCCATTTCTGGTGCGGGTGAAGGGACTCGAACCCCCACGCCTCGCGGCGCCAGAACCTAAATCTGGTGCGTCTACCAATTCCGCCACACCCGCAAAAAACCGTGGGCAGCCCGCGCCAAATCGGAGGGGCCGCCCAAATTCGCGCCCTTCTAGCACCGGTATGGACGGGATGCGAGAGGAAAAACGCCCGCTTTGGCCATTGATCAGCGGCAATTCGCGACGAAATGGCCACAGTGATTGCAGCGATCTGCCCCAAGACCCCGTTGCCCACCAGAAAACAGGTGATTTCGCCCACCAGCTTGCTAGCCTGCCGGTAATGAGCAGAGCCCAACAACCGGGCCACAGACGAAGGCAGGACGAAGAATGACACCCAACTCCTTTTCAGGGCGCGCGGTGGCTGGATATGTGCGCAACACTTGTCCAACCGCTGGTATTGGCCCCGGCGCTTTGGTGCGCACATTGCACGGCAATCGCGCGATCGAAACACTTGTCCCCGGTGACCGTATCCTTTGCGCGGACGGAACCCGTGCGCGTCTTGCGTCTGTCAGTCGCCATGCCGCCCCCGCCCGCAAGCTGTGCCGCATCTCGCCCAAAGCACTGGCCGAGGGGCGCGCGCGCACTGATCCCAACCCTGTTGTGTTGTCAGATCAACAGCATGTGATGGTGGGCGGCTGGATGGCGCGGGCAATGTTTGGCCGCGACCGGGCGCTTGTGCCCGTGTCCGCTATTGCAGACGGAGAGCTGATCCGCCGCATGGATCTGGACGCCAAACTGCCCCTGTTCCAACTGCATTTCGACGCACCGCAGTTGGTCCGCGTCGGGGGGCTGAACGTTCTTTCCACACCCGCCCACCAGCCAGCGACCGAGACGTCTAAACACCCAGCTTTCTAAACACATCAGGCAGGACCTCTGGCAAATCCTCGACAATCAACCCCGGCCCGAAACTCAGCGCGCATTCTACATGCAGCCAAGCGGCGCTCTCAGCCGCTTGCATCGGGTTGAAGCCCCGCGCGAGCAGCCCTGTGATGAACCCCGCCAGCACGTCGCCAGATCCGGCTGTCGCCAACCAAGGCGCGGACCGCTCATAGGCGGCTGAGTTGATGGAACACCGCCCATCCGGCGCAGCAATCACCGTATCCGGCCCTTTGAACAGCACGACGCACCCTGCCCGCACGGCGGCCTCTCGCGTGGCATCCACCTTGGAATAGGCCGGCCCTTTGGTGGCAAGGGCGTTCAGCTTCTCGGCAATATCTGGGAACAACCGCGCGAACTCGCCCGCATGGGGTGTCAGCACGCAGTTTTCATGCAGCATGCCGAAAAGCTCGGCTGGGCTGTCCGCATAAGCCGTCAACGCATCCGCATCCAGCGCCGTCGCCCGCTTGGCCGCCAGCGCCACCGGCACCAACTCCCGCGCGCGTTCCAGCCCCAACCCCGGTCCAAGGCACAGCGCATTCAGCCGTTCATCCGCCAGCACAGCCTGCAATGTCTGCGCATCCCCAACAGGAGACAACATAATCGCATCCAACCGCGCTGCGTTTTCTTGGAGTGCGCCGGGTGTGGGGGCGACGGTGACAAGCCCTGCCCCGATGCGGAGCGCTCCACGGGCTGCAAGACGGGCAGCGCCGCCTTTGCCGGATGGACCGGACAGGATGAGGGCGTGGCCGTGGGTGTATTTGTGCGTTCCGCTACGCTTCTCCGTTCGCTTGACCTGATCAATTAGCCGAACCGTGGAACCGTTGCCTGCTATTGAATAGCCGTTCGCATCCACCCGTTTTTTTTGCTCATGCGTCAATGGTTCTTGCTGATTTACTTGCGTCATGAGGTCTTTGATCGAATGAAACACCGGTACAGCACACCCAATGTCCTTTACTCTCACATTCCCACAAAGTGCAGCACCGTCAGAAAGGCGATGCCCCAATTTCTCTTTGTGAAACGTGACAGTAAGGTCCGCCTTTCCGCTTATGTCATTTAGTTCCTTGCCACTGTCGGCACAAACGCCAGAGGGTACGTCGACCGCTACACAACGAAAGTGAGGATGCACTTTGTGAAGATAACTAAACGCATAGGAAATCTCCTCAGAGATACCTCGCGTCAACCCCGTTCCAAAAACCGCATCTAACAGCAGATCACACTGAGGGAGCCAAAATCCTTTCGGCATTGGCTTAACCTCACCAAGCTCCCCCCACCGCTCATAATTCACCCGAGCATCCGGTGGCAGCTTCTCGGCGTCCCCATACAGGAACACCTCAACTTCCCAGCCCCACTCTTTCAGAAGCCGTGCCACGACAAACCCGTCGCCGCCGTTGTTCCCGGGCCCGCACAGAACCACCGCCTTGTGAGAGGTCTTGGAAAGCTCCGGCCATTCCTCGAAAATGGCCTCGACCACGCCCCTGCCCGCACGCTCCATCAACTCGAGCCCTGTAACCTCGCCCGACTCAATCGCGGCTTGCTCGATCGCCCTCATTTGGGCCGCTGTCAGCAATTCAGTCATGGGTCACCTTTCGTCACATGCTCAATTCTTAAACCAACTGCCTAAATATTGTGCAGTCGCCCGTAAATCGGTCAGATAGGACCGCCCTGTGTCAGCCTATCCAATTGTCCCGCCCTTGGGAAAGTGGTCTTTGAGTCGCGACACGCATGAGCCAAATGGGGGGATGCAGATGAAAAAGATCGAAGCCATCATCAAGCCGTTCAAGCTGGATGAAGTGAAAGAAGCGCTTCAGGACATCGGGGTGCAAGGCCTCTCGGTGATCGAAGTGAAGGGGTTTGGCCGTCAGAAAGGCCACACAGAGCTTTATCGCGGCGCGGAATATGTCGTCGACTTCCTGCCCAAAGTGAAGATCGAAGTCGTCCTGCCCGCCGATCAGGTGGACGAAGCCATCGAGGCGATCGTCGAGGCTGCCAAGACAGATAAAATCGGTGACGGAAAAATCTTCGTCACCCCCGTTGAACAAGCGATCCGTATCCGCACCGGCGAAACCGGTTTGGACGCGGTTTGACACAGTCCCAGTTAAGATAAGAACCAGAGGATAAGAGACATGAGCGTTAAAGACGTACTCAAACAGATCGAGGAAGACGACATTGCCTATGTCGACATCCGTTTCACCGATGTGCGCGGCAAGCTGCAGCACGTGACCGTGGATTGCGACCTTGTCGACGAAGACTTCCTTGAAGAAGGCTTCATGTTCGACGGCTCGTCCATCGCGGGCTGGAAGTCGATTGAAAACTCGGACATGAAGCTCATGGCGGACCTGGACAGCACCTATATTGACCCGTTCTATGCGGAAAAAACCCTGTGCATCCACTGTTCAATCGTTGAGCCGGACACCGGCGAGGCATATGGTCGTGACCCCCGCGGCACCGCCCAGAAGGCTGAGGCTTACCTGAAATCATCGGGCATCGGCGACGTGGCCTATATGGGGCCGGAAGCCGAGTTCTTCCTGTTTGACGATGTGCGTTTCTCAAACACCATCAACAAAGTCTCGTTTGAAGTGGACGCGGTGGACGCGTCGTGGAATTCAGACACCGAATACGAAATGGGCAACACCGGTCACCGTCCGGGCCTGAAAGGCGGCTATTTCCCCGTGAATCCGATTGACGACGCGCAAGACCTGCGGTCGGAAATGCTGACCACGATGAAACAGCTTGGCATGAAAACCGACAAGCATCACCACGAGGTCGCCTCGTGCCAGCACGAGCTTGGCCTAATCTTCGACAGCCTGACCAAACAGGCTGATGAACTTCAGAAGTACAAGTATGTCATCCACAACGTAGCGCACGCTTACGGCAAAACGGCGACGTTCATGCCCAAGCCGATTGCGGGCGACAACGGCACCGGGATGCACGTGAACATGTCGATCTGGAAAGACGGCAAGCCGCTGTTTGCGGGCGACAAGTATGCTGACCTCAGCCAGGAAGCGATCTGGTTCATTGGCGGCATCCTGAAGCACGCCAAGACGCTGAACGCTTTCACCAACCCGTCGACCAACAGCTACAAGCGCCTGATCCCCGGTTTTGAAGCCCCCGTCCTGCGCGCCTATTCGGCCCGTAACCGGTCGGGTTGCGTCCGTATCCCGTGGACGGAAAGCCCGAAAGCCAAGCGCGTGGAAGCCCGTTTCCCTGACCCCGCCGCGAACCCTTATCTGTGCTTCGCAGCGCTGCTTATGGCTGGCCTTGACGGCATCAAGAACAAGATTGACCCCGGCCCCGCGCAGGACAAGAACCTCTATGATCTTCCGGCAGAAGAGCTGGAAGGCATCGACACAGTCTGCGCGTCCCTGCGTGAAGCACTGGAAAGTCTGGCAGCAGATCACGACTTCCTGCTGGCCGGCGACGTGTTCACCAAAGACCAGATCGACGGCTATATGGAGCTAAAATGGGACGAGGTTTTTGCATTCGAACAGACCCCTCACCCCATTGAATACCAGATGTATTACAGCTGCTAGGAGCAGGGCAGGTTGAGCTGCACAAACACGAAAGGGCGCCAAATTCGGCGCCCTTTTTCATTGTGACTGGGTCATACCAGCACTGAAAGACTTTTCTGTTCTAGCGTTTCCACCAACATTCCGCGGGCGTCATCCCGGCCTGACGGGAACCAGTCATTAACCCAACTATCCACCGCAACTCATTACTGAGCGCGGTATACCTTCAGTTGCTCAGCCCCGCGGCCAATGCAAATCCGATCTGCTTCACGCTTGGTCATGCTTTCGGGTTTTGAAATCGCTTCATCCCACTGAACACGATCAGGCGTGTAAAGCTGGCACGTCACCTTGCCTTTCGGCGTGTTCACCTCGACGGGTGTGCTTTCATAGCTGGAACGCAGACAGCCCGACAACAACACGGCCCCTGCCAGCACGATAAATCCAGTTCGCATCATTTTTTCAACCTCTCAAACCAAGCTGCTTGCGAAGAAGCTGCGGACTTTCACAGCCTCTATTTTTTTGTTGGTCGATATCTCATGTCGCTCCAACCGATAGTCATATGCACCTCTTTTTCAAGGCGTTTCATGAAATAAGTGTTGAAAAACAACATTTACGCACCGAAAAATAGCATCTCCCGCTCTAATTCAACCAAGCATAGATTTTCGTCCGATTCATCGGCGGATGACCGCCAAGGTTCGACCAGAAAACCCAAAAAAAGAACTAGCCAAGGGAATCGGTGCTGATTTTCGGGCGACTTAAGTGCGTATTGAAAACACCGCCCAAGTTTCCTTGGCTCGCGATAGATATAACTTTTGACCAGAGCGGGACCGGTAGTTTCCGCGTCCATGTGTCGTCTTGGGTGAAGATTTTCCCAGCGCCATCAGTGTGTCAAACTTGGCAACCGTTTCGGTCAACAGCCTAGTCGCCGTTATGGCAGCGCAAACCGCGCAAATAGTCCATAGTGGTCCGAGCCAAGGCGCTCTAGACGCTGCACGCTGCCATCGCCACCGCTGACCAGCACATGATCTATCGGCACCCGCATCCAACCTTGCAACTTGGTCAATGTCACATGCGGCGGGCCGATCCGTTGGGTAGAGCTGGCCAGCTCGATACTGCTCAATGCGTCACTCCAAGGGACCATGTTGAAGTCACCACCAATGACCAGCGGCCCACCCGCGTTATCACGTGCAAGTTCGCCAAGAATGGGCAGAAGCCGCGCGATATGGGCGGGCTGACTTTTCGGCCAAGGCCAATGCAGGTGGATCGAAACGACCCAAACCCGCCCTTTGGGTGTAGTGACCTGCATTGCGGCCAACCCATCAGCCTCAGCACAGAAGCCCGTCCCCGCCACTATCGGCCAGCGCGACGCAACCGCCACCCCGCCAACGGTCGCGAACGGGCAGAACTGGCGAGCTATATAGATGTCGTCCAGTGGGTCGAAAACCGCCATGTTTGCCCCGCTGACTTCCTGCAAAGTCAAAAAGTCAGGACGACGCGCCAGCACATCCGCTGCCAGCAGCGCGGGATCATCAACCAGAAAACGCATGTTCTTTTGATAAAGGCTTAGGTCGGCCCTGCCCGACGCGCTGACAGCCCCGCTCATCCAGAAGATCGGACCCAGCGCGACACCTGCCGCAACAATGCCGCACAGCGCCCACCAACGCGCAGAGGCGATCCAAAGCAGGGCTGCCAAAAACAAAATCGCCACCGCTATCTGCGGACGGAACACGGCCAGGCTGTCACCAGCCGGATGGTACTTCCCCAAATAACCCGCAGCCAGCGCGATAAGTGCCAGCAATAACAGGTTTTTCAGACCACGTTTCATCATGCGCCCTTGTTACCCCCATTGCCGAAGAAAGGAACATTCAATCACCCTTGCGTGAGCAACGCTCCGCCGATCTTGTGAGCTAAGCGTAGGATGCCCAATGTGCAAGCACGCACCGATGGGAGTCGCCGATGAAAACCGAAAAATTCAGTTTCACTGGTCATGCAGGACACGCATTGGCCGCACGGCTTGATTTGCCGGACGGTCCACACTTGGCGACCGCCCTGTTTGCGCACTGCTTTACCTGCGGCAAGGATATTGCTGCGGCGCGCCGGATTGCGGCCCGGCTGGCGGGTCTTGGGATTGCAGTGCTGCGGTTCGATTTCACCGGGCTGGGTCATTCGGATGGAGAGTTTGAGAACACACATTTCTCGTCCAATGTCGATGACATCGTGCTTGCCGCAAAGGCATTGTCTGACCGTGGCATGTCCCCCAGCCTTTTGATCGGGCACTCGCTGGGCGGGGCCGCGATTATCAAAGCCGCTAGCCTGTTGCCCGACACCAAAGCTGTCGTCACCATAGGCGCCCCGGCGGATCCCGCCCATGTGGTGGATAATTTTCGCGAAGCGGTGCCGCGCATCCGTGCCGAAGGCAGCGCCGAGGTTCGATTGGGCGGCCGTCCCTTCCGCGTCAGCCACGAATTTATCAAAGACGTTGAAGCCAGCGATCTGGACACGGTGCTTGGCACGTTGAAGCCCTCGCTTCTTGTGTTGCATGCGCCACGCGATGAAGTCGTCTCGATCGACAATGCCGCGCGCATCTTTATGGCCGCAAAACACCCGAAAAGCTTTGTGACGCTGGATGATGCGGATCACCTCATCTCTCGCGTTGCGGATGCGGAATATGCGGCAGATGTGATCGCCGCTTGGGCCGCCAAATATGTCGAACTGGCACCCCCTGCCCCACCGCCGGGTGCCCCGGAGGGCATCGTGCGCGCGTCAGAAGCCGACCCGCGCGGCTTCTTGCAAGACATTCAATCCGGGCCGAACCACCATACATTCGCGGACGAACCGCTGGCCTATGGCGGCACCAACAAGGGCATGTCGCCCTATGGATTTCTGGCCGCTGGTCTGGCGGCCTGCACGTCCATGACCATCCGGATGTATGCCCGGCGCAAAGGGTGGCCGCTTGACCATGTCCGGGTCGATGTCAGTCACGACAAGGTCCACGCACAAGATGCCGAAACCGGCACGCGCGACCGGATCGACCAGTTTCGCCGCGAAATTTATCTGCAGGGCGCGCTGGACGCCGACCAAAAGGCACGCCTGCTTGAAATCGCAGATCGCTGCCCGGTCCACCGCACACTGGAAGGCTCAAGCGAGGTCGTGACGGTTCTGGCCGAATAATCTGACATCCCCGTCATTCCGCACAACACTGCGCGGGGAAATCCGCGTGGGGGGCCTCAGGATCGGCTTTTTGCCTTGACCTAAGCCACCGGCACGTCAAAAACCCCCCTTATGAGTACAGGCAGACTTACCATTGATCTGGACGCCGTGGCCGCCAACTGGCGGGCGCTGGACGCCAAAACGGGCCAAGACGTGCAAACCGCCGCTGTGGTCAAAGCTGACGCCTATGGGCTTGGCGTGGCCAAGGTTGCCCGCGCCTTGGCCGCCGCTGGCGCGCGACGTTTCTTTGTGGCCGTGGCCGAAGAAGGTGCCGCCTTGCGCGAAGCGCTTGGTCCGGGGCCCGAGATCAGCATCTTTGCGGGCCATATGTCTGGCGACACCGACATGATCCATGATCTGGGCCTTGTTCCCATGCTCAATTCGGTCGACCAACTGACCCGCCATTTCGAAGCCCTGCCCGGCCATCCGTTCGGCGTACAACTGGACACCGGCATGAACCGCTTGGGCATGGAGCCAGCCGAATGGGCCACTCTGCGCGATCTGATCGTGTCGCAGAACCCGCGCCTAATCATGAGCCATCTGGCCTGCGCGGACGAGCCCACGCACCTGATGAACCGCCAGCAACTCGACATGTTCCACGAGATGACCGAGGGCCTTGACGTGCCGCGCAGCCTATCCGCCACCGGTGGCATCCTGATGGGGGCGGACTATCATTTCGACCTGACCCGCCCCGGCATTGGCCTGTATGGTGGCCTGCCCTTTGACAGCGCCGAAGCGGTTGTGACGCTTGACCTGCCGGTGGTCCAAATCCGCGACGTCGCCGCTGGTGAAAGCGTCGGATATTCAAATGCGTGGATCGCGGAACATCCAACCCGTGTGGCCACGGTCAATGGTGGCTATGCCGACGGGCTTGCCCGCGCAATCTCGAACCACGCGGTTGTGTTTCACCAAGACACGCCATGCCCAATCCTTGGCCGCGTGTCGATGGACCTTATCACAGTAGATGTGAGCCATCTGAAAGAAACCCCGAAGGCGCTGACAATGCTGGGCGACCACCAAAGCCCGGATGATCTGGCTGACGTGGCGGGCACAATTGGCTATGAAGTCCTGACACAACTTGGCGCGCGCTATGCTCGCTATTACGCGCGAGGTCGCGGATGAAGCCGCTCACCTACCCATTGGCCACCCTTGGCCGTGCGACATTGGGCTTTCTGGCCATGGTGGGGCGCGTCGCAATTTTCGCGGGCCAATCGCTCAGCCATATTGTGCGCCCACCTTATTATCCGCGCGAGTTTCTGAACGCGCTGTTGAACATCGGCTATTTCAGCCTGCCGGTCGTCGGCCTGACCGCGATCTTCACCGGCGCGGCCCTTGCCTTGCAAATCTACTCGGGCGGCCAGCGTTTCTCGGCCGAAGCCGTGGTGCCGCAGATCGTCGCCATCGGCATGGTGCGTGAACTTGGCCCGGTGCTTGTGGGCCTGATGATTGCCGCTCGTGTCACCTCCTCCATCGCAGCCGAAATTGCGACGATGAAAGTGACCGAGCAGATAGACGCCCTCGTCACCCTGTCCACACACCCGATGAAATACCTGACCGCCCCGCGCGTGCTGGCGGCAATCCTTGTCGTGCCGGCCCTTGTGGGCATCGGCGATATCATCGGCATCATGGGCGGCTATATCGTGGGCACCAAGCAGTTGGGCTTCGCGCCCGGCGCTTATCTGACCAACACGTGGAACTTCCTTGAAACCGCCGACATCGTGTCGTCCCTTGTGAAGGGCGCGGTTTTCGGGTTCATTGCCGCCGTGATGGGCTGCTATCACGGGATGAATTCCGGACGCGGCGCGCAGGGTGTGGGCCGTGCCACCAAAACCTCGGTCGAGGCTGCTGCCATCATGATCCTTGCCGCCAACTTCCTTCTCACCAGCTTCTTCTTTACCTCATGATTGAATTAACAAACGTCCATAAGAGCTTTGGCCCCAAGAAGGTGCTGGCAGGTGTGAACCTGACCATTCCGCGTGGCGAAAGCATGGTGGTGATCGGCGGCTCGGGCACCGGGAAATCGGTGCTTCTGAAATGCATCCTTGGCTTGATGACACAAGACAGCGGCACGATCACGCTGGATGGTGAAGACACACTGAAAGCCGAACGCGACGCGTTTCTGGCCCGCTTCGGGATGCTGTTTCAAGGTGGCGCGCTGTTTGACAGCCTGCCCGTCTGGCAAAACGTCGCCTTCCGCCTGCTGCGCGGCTCACTCGCCCGCCCGTGGCCTGAAGCACGCGAGATCGCGGTCGAGAAACTGCGCCGTGTCGGTCTGACTGCGGATGTGGCCGACTTGTTCCCCGCCGAGCTGTCCGGCGGCATGCAAAAACGCGTCGGGCTCGCCCGCGCCATCGCCGCCGAGCCTGAAATCATCTTCTTTGACGAACCCACCACCGGCCTTGACCCCATCATGTCCGGCGTCATCAACGACCTGATCCGCGAGATCGTCGTCGAAATGGGCGCCACCGCCATGACCATCACCCACGACATGTCGTCCGTGCGCGTGATCGCTGACAAGGTGGCGATGATACACGGGGGCAAGGTCCAGTGGACGGGTCCGGTGAGTGAGATGGACGCCTCTGGCGATCCGTATCTGACCCAGTTCATTTCGGGCAGCGCCGAGGGGCCGATTGAGGCGGTGCGTTAACCACCCCTTCGCCCGGCGGCCCCGCCGGGCAGCGCCCGACCGCCCCCATGCGCGGGCGCTTCGCTTCCGCCCGCGGTCAGGCTCTGCCCTCTTCTTCCTCTCATAGACTTAGCAATCACTTAACCAGGTTCTCGTTGCCCCCATGCTCAAATACCTCAACCTCGCCCTCCTCATCGCCTTCCCCATCGCGTGGTTCGCCCCCCTCATGCGAGCCGGCATCAACCTTCCGCTCTTCGGCCTCAAGGAAGTCAGCGTGATCTCGGGCCTGCAAGCCCTGTGGGACACGGATGTGATCCTTGCCCTGCTTGTCACTTTCTTCGCGGTGTTCGCCCCGATCATGAAGGTGCTGGGCCTTGCGCTGATCCAGTTCGGCATGACGCGCCGCAAGATGCTGCCCATCTTCAACGTCTTGGGCAAACTGGCGATGGCCGACATCTTCCTGATCGCGCTTTACATCGTCATCGTGAAGGGTGTTGGCATGGCGAAGATTGAAACCGGATGGGGCCTTTATCTGTTCACCGCCTGCGTTCTGACCTCCATCGCGATCAGCTTCACGACGGCCAAATGGCAGCGGTTCTGACGCCTCTTGCAAGCCCCGGTATCGTCAGGCAAAAAGCCCCATGGCAAAAGCTCAGAAAACCTTCACCTGCAACGCCTGCGGCGCGTCCTCGTCCAAATGGTCGGGGCGGTGCGAGGCGTGCGGGGAATGGAACTCGATCGTTGAGGAGGTGCCGCTAAGTGCTGGTCCTGCCTCGAAATCCTTGGGTGGCAAGCGCGGATCTCCGATCACCCTGACGAACCTGTCCACCGAAGAAGCCCCGCCGCCGCGCACCGAATGCGGCATGGCAGAGCTTGACCGCGTGCTGGGCGGCGGTCTAGTGCCCGGATCGGCCATTCTTGTGGGCGGCGACCCCGGCATCGGCAAGTCGACCTTGCTTCTGCAGGCCGCTGCGAAGTTCGCGCGTGCTGGCCTGCCCACAATCTATGTCTCAGGCGAAGAAGCCTCGGCGCAAGTGCGGATGCGGGCACAACGCCTGGGCCTGACCGACGCCCCTGTTCGGCTGGCCGCCGAAACCAATCTGCGCGACATCATGACGACGCTCGACACCGAACGCCCGGCGCTGGCGATCATCGACTCCATCCAAACCATGTGGGCCGATCATGTGGACAGCGCGCCGGGATCGGTCAGCCAAGTGCGCACCGCCGCGCATGAGCTGACAACATTTGCCAAGAAACGCGGCATCTCGGTCGTTCTGGTCGGCCACGTCACTAAGGACGGCCAGATCGCTGGCCCCCGCGTGGTCGAACATATGGTCGACACGGTGCTGTATTTCGAAGGTGAACGTGGCCACCAGTTCCGCATCCTGCGCGCCGTCAAGAACCGCTTCGGCCCCGCCGACGAAATCGGCGTGTTCGAGATGACAGGCAAAGGCTTGGCCGAGGTTCTGAACCCGTCCGCCCTGTTCCTGTCTGACCGTGAAGACCCGGCCCCCGGTTCAGTCGTTTTTGCAGGCATCGAAGGCACGCGCCCCGTACTGGTCGAATTTCAGGCCCTTGTCGCGCCCTCCTCCCTCAGTCAGCCACGGCGAAGCGTTCTGGGCTGGGACAGCGGGCGTCTGGCGATGATTCTGGCCGTCCTTGAAGCCCGCTGCGGCATCCCCTTCGCCGGGCTGGACGTCTATCTTAACGTGGCAGGCGGCATGAAGATTTCCGAACCCGCTGCCGACCTTGCTGTGGCGGCGGCGCTACTTTCGGCACGCGAGGACGCTGCAATCCCGAAAGAGACTGTGGTTTTTGGCGAAATCAGTCTATCAGGGGCGTTGCGCCCCGTGGGACAGACCGAAAACCGGTTGAAAGAAGCGCAAAAACTTGGTTTTACCGCCGCAATCGCGCCCACGCGCAGCAAGATCGGCTCGGGTTCCGGGTTGAAGATACAGAAGATGGCGGACCTGACCGGGTTCGTTGGTGAGATTTTCGGGGCCGGTTAGCCCCTTGATAAAGGACGGTCACGAGCTTTTGCCGGGCCGAAGTGAGACGACATGGAAGGCTTTACCTTGATTGACGGGATCGTTGCGGCGGTTATCCTGATTTCGGCCATTCTGGCTTATTCGCGCGGGTTTGTGCGCGAAGGCATGTCCATCCTTGGATGGATCGCGGCGGCCATTCTGGCGTATATCTTTGCACCCCGCGCCCTGCCGCTGGTCAAGGAAATCCCGGTCCTGAAGGACTTCATCGCCGACAGTTGCGAATTGTCGATGATCGCGGCCTTTGCGGGTGTCTTTGCCTTGGCGCTGGTGATTGTGTCGATCTTCACACCACTGTTTTCATCTGCCGTCCAGCGGTCCGCCCTTGGCGGCGTGGACCAGTCGCTTGGCTTTATTTTTGGTGTAGCGCGCGGCCTCCTTTTGGTGGCCATCGCACTGGTCGTTTATGACCGCATCGTCACCACGGACACGATCCCAATGGTCGATGACAGCCGCACCGCCAAGATTTTCGCGCGCACTCAAGACAAAATCAACGAACAGATCCCGGAAGACGCCCCCGGTTGGATCGTCGGTAAATACGAAGAACTTGTTGGCGCCTGCTCAACGGGCATTCAATAATCTCCGCCACAGCAAGCCAAAATGTTTGACTGTTTGAAACGCGTCTGATCGGGCGCGTTTCTTTTTCTGCGCCCGAACTGCACCTGATCCCACGCCCAACTCCGCGCAAAAACGCCATGGTCACCAGATAGTTTCGTGACAGATCGTGGCCTGTCGATTAAGACGGAGCCAACGCCACGGAATCGGAGTTCGCTGCCATGTCCGACACCTCGCCCACCGACACCCTTTTTATGCCTCCAGCGCATCCCTTTGATGACGACAAGCTGAAGGAAGAATGTGGTGTTTTCGGTGTCGTTGGCCTTGCAGATGCTGCAAATTTTGTGGCTCTTGGCCTGCACGCCCTGCAACACCGGGGACAAGAAGCTGGCGGCATCGTCTGCCATGATCCCGAACAAGGCTTCAACTCTGCGCGCCGCTTTGGCTATGTGCGCGACAACTTTACCAAAGCCAGCTTGATGGAAACGCTGCCCGGCCCAATCGCCATCGGCCACGTGCGTTATTCCACAGCCGGGTCAAAAGGCGCTGTCATCCGCGACGTGCAGCCCTTCTTTGGCGAATTTTCCATGGGCGGTGCGGCTATTGCCCACAATGGCAACATCACCAACGCCGTGGCCCTGCGCCGCGAATTGGTAGAACGCGGGTCGATCTTTCAAAGCTCGTCTGACAGCGAATGTATTATTCACCTGATGGCGCGCTCCCTGCAACGCAACATCCCGGAACGGATGGAAGACGCGCTGCGCCGCGTCGAAGGCGCGTTTTCCGTGGTGGCGATGACACGTACAAAAATGATGGGCGTGCGCGACCCACATGGCGTGCGCCCGCTGGTGTTGGGACGCTTAGGGGAAGGCTGGGTTCTCTCCTCTGAAACTTGCGCGTTGGACATCATCGGGGCCGAATTCATTCGCGAAATCGAGCCCGGCGAGATGGTTGTGATCAGCGCGGAGGGCGTGGAAAGTCGCTTTCCCTTCCGCCCGAAACCCTCGAAGTTCTGCATTTTCGAACATGTGTATTTCTCGCGTCCCGATAGCAGCTATGGCGGTCGCTCCGTCTATGAAACCCGCCGCCAGATCGGCGTCGAGTTGGCACGCGAAAACCCCGTGGACGCCGATATCGTCTGCCCCGTGCCCGACAGCGGCACGCCTGCCGCGATAGGGTACAGTCAGGAAAGCGGCATTCCTTACGCGATGGGGATTATCCGCAACCAGTATATGGGCCGCACCTTCATTGAGCCGACCGAACAGATCCGCAACATGGGTGTACGCCTGAAACTGAATGTCAACCGCGCCCTGATCAAGGGCAAGCGCGTGGTGTTGGTCGACGACAGCGTTGTGCGTGGCACGACGACCCGTAAAGTCAAAGACATGATGCTGGACGCGGGTGCCGCAGAGGTTCATTTTCGCATTGCGTCCCCGCCCACCGCGTGGCCCTGTTTCTATGGCGTGGACACACCGGAACGCGAAAACCTGCTGGCCGCCTCAATGACCGAGGAGGAGATGCGCGAGCACCTCACCGTCGACAGTCTGAAATTCATTTCGCTGGACGGCCTGTATCGCGCGGTTGGCGAGGCGAAGGGGCGCGACAAAGCTTGCCCGCAATACTGCGATGCCTGTTTCTCGGGTGAATACCCGGTCACACCTTCTGATAAGGTTGAAAGTGGGTTCAAGCTGCAAGCGGCAGAATGACACGCCGATCCCAGCGGTCAGCTTTTGCCTTGCCCTTGGCCTCGTTGGATGAAAAAACACCGCCATGACGGATACACAGAAAATCGCATTGGTCACCGGAGCGTCGCGCGGACTTGGCGCGGCATTGGCGCTTGAGCTGTCCAAGACCCACCATGTTGTCGCCGTTGCCCGCACCACCGGCGCGCTGGAAGAGCTGGACGACAGGATCAAGGCCCAAGGCGGCGTGGCGACGCTGGCGCCGATGGATATCACCAACAAGGACGCGATGGCGCATCTGTGCCGGTCGATCCATGATCGTTGGGGGCCGGTTGATGTCTGGGCGCATACCGCGATCTACGGCCCGGCCCTGATGCCCACGCCGGATCTGGATGACAAAGGCTGGACGCAAGCGCTGAACACCAATGTCGAAGCGACGCGCAACCTGATTTTCATGGTCAACGCGCTGATGACCGATGACAGCACGGCTTTATTCTTCGCCGATGATCATGCCGGGCAGAAATTCTTCGCAGGCTACGGCGCGACGAAAGCTGCGCAGATGGCCTTGGTGCGCAGTTGGGAGGCTGAAAACACCAAACTCGGCCCGCGCGTGGTCATTGCAGAGCCCAAACCGCTTGCCACATCAATGCGCGCACGGTTCTTCCCCGGTGAAGATCGCAGCAAACTGGTCCCTGTCGATATCGAGGCACGGCGCATCCTGTCGGACGCCGGTCTGGCCTAAGCGCAGGTCACAGCGTCCACATGCCTTGCGCCAAAAGACGCGCTGTGCTTGCCGCGCGCGCCAAGCTGTCTTATTGAGAAACCAAGACTGCCCCAATCCAAGGGCGGATAGCCGGGTAAAAGGGCAGAACCATGCGCATTCTCATCACTAATGACGACGGGATCAACGCGCCGGGGTTGAAAGTGGCCGAGGCCATCGCCCAAGAAGTCGCGCTGGAGCTTGCCGGCGAAAAGGCCGAAATCTGGACCGTCGCACCCGCGTTCGAACAATCGGGCGTCGGCCACTGCATTTCCTACACCCATCCCTTTATGATCGCCGAACATGCCCCACGCCGCTTTGCCGCCGAAGGCAGCCCCGCCGATTGCGTCATTGCCGCGATCTATGACGTGATGCCGGACCGGCCCGACCTTGTGATCTCGGGGGTGAACCGGGGCAACAACTCGGCCGAAAACGCGCTGTATTCCGGCACGCTTGGCGCCGCGATGGAGGCCGCCTTGCAAGGCATCCCGGCGATCGCCCTATCGCAATATATGGGCAACGGCACCAAAGGGTTAGGCAATGTTTTTGAAGCGGCGGCAACATGCGGCGGCGATATCGTGCGCCGACTTCTGGCGGATGCGCCTTGGGAGCACGGCGCCGACTATCGGCTATTTTACAACGTGAACTTCCCGCCTGTCGGAGCTGATCTGGTAAAAGGCGTAAAAGCCGCACCGCAAGGCTGGCGACACGATGCATTTTTCGGGATCGATGCGCAAAACAGCCCGTCGGGGCGTAAATTCTTGTGGATCAAGGGGGGTCCACAGGCCAACCCGTCCTCGCCCGGCATGGATGTGACGCTTAACCTTGATGGCTATGTGTCTGTGACGCCGATGCGCGCCGATCTGACGGCTCATGATCAACTGGCGGCTTTGGGGACGTTGTTTGAATGAACAATGCTGACGCGATAGATGCGGAACGCAAGATGCAGTTCCTGTACGCCCTTCGCTCGAAAGGCGTAACAAACGCGCGCGTCCTGTCCGCGATGGAAGAAATCGACCGCGGCCCATTCGTGCGTGGCTTGTTTGCCGAACGCGCCTATGAGGACATGCCGCTGCCGATTTCATGCGGGCAAACCATCTCGCAACCCTCGGTGGTTGGTCTGATGACCCAAGCCGCGCAGATCAATCCACGCGACAAGGTGCTGGAGGTCGGCACGGGGTCTGGCTATCAGGCCGCGATCCTGTCTCGGCTTGCGCGTCGTGTCTATACCATCGACCGCCACCAGAGGCTGGTGCGCGAAGCCCGCGAGCTGTTTGCGGCGATGGACCTGCACAACATCACCACCATTTCCGGTGACGGATCGCGTGGATTGCCCGATCAGGCGCCGTTTGATCGTATCATTGTGACCGCAGCCGCCGAAGACCCGCCCGGTCCCCTCTTGGCGCAGCTTGCCATTGGCGGTATCATGATCGTGCCGGTGGGCCAGTCCGATGCCGTCCAGACCCTGATCAAGGTGACGCGCAACGACGAAGGCTTTGAGTATGACGAGCTTTTGCCGGTGCGTTTCGTGCCCCTTCTGGAAGGGCTGGGGCAGGACTGACGCGACATAGCTAGACCGGGGAACCGGAACCGTGGGGGCACCCCCGCACAGCAGTGACAAGGCCCGCAAAGGGTCGCAACCAGAGCCTGACAACAGGCCAATGGATTGAGGATGAGAGCAATGCTACTCCAAAGCACGACCGAATTGCGTGCGCCCCGCCCCGTGCGGCGGCGTCAAATGCGCTCTGCCGCCCTGTTGGGGGTATTGGTGGGACTGACGGCCTGCGACAACACTTTTGACATGGATATGCGCCGCTTTGCCGATGGCGGCCTGTCGACAACCCAAGCGGCGCAAAGCGCAACCACCGCGGCCCGACCCAAGGCGGATGCGCGCGGTGTGATCTCGTACCCAAGCTATCAGGTGGCGTTGGCCAAACGCGGCGATACGGTGGCAAATATCGCCAGCCGCATCGGCATGGCACCGGCTGAATTGGGCCGCTATAACGGTGTGTCAGTTGACGCTCGGCTGCGCGAAGGCGAGGTTCTGGCCCTGCCGCGCCGTGTGGCCGAACCCACAACCGGTGTGATCCAACCAACCGACAACATCGACATCACGGCCTTGGCGGGCGACGCCATTGACCGCGCGGGCACGACAACTGCGACCCCTGTCGCGACCGTTACATCCGGCGAACAGCCGACCCGCCACCGCGTGAAACGAGGCGAAACCGCCTATTCCATCGCGCGCACCTATGGCGTGTCGGTCCGGGCGCTGGCTGATTGGAACGGCCTCGGCTCTAGCCTGACAGTACGCGAAGGCCAGTTTCTGATGATCCCGGTCAAGGTGGACGCCCCGGTCAAACCAACCCGCGTCAGCCAACCGGGGCAAGGTTCGACCGCGCCCATACCGCCGTCGTCAGCTAAGCCGTTGCCGAAGGATGAGGCCAAACCAGCCAAAGCACCCACCCCGACGTCGCCCAAGCTGGAAGAAACCCGCACGCCCGCAAGCACCGCCCGCATGTCGCTGCCAGTGGCAGGCAAAGTCACCAGCTTGTTTGACGCCGATAAGGCCGGATATATCCTTGTGTCCGCCGGTCCCGGCGCGTCCGTCAGCGCGGCGGCCAGCGGAACGGTTCGGCTGGTGTCCAAGGACGTCGAGGGCGAAGAGATTGTCGTCATCGATCACGGCGACGGCACCCAAAGCGCCTATAGCTTCATCTCCGGCATCAAGGTGAAGAAGGGACAAAAAGTGAAGCGCGGCCAGCAAATCGCGACCGCCTCAAAGAACCAATACAACGCAATCCAGTTCCTTGTGTTCAAAGGGACAGAGCCGGTCGACCCAATGCCATACCTGAACTAAAGCCACTCACGGCTATTACGAAAGGGGCGGCCAGCGGTCGCCCCTTTCTCATTTCGCAGCGGCAACCTTCAAAGCGTGATACGGAACAGCGCAAAGCCTGTGTCTGACATATCGGCCTCTTCGATAGTGACACCCGGCACTGTAGCCGCGTGTTTCGCTGCAGCGGGGCCGGTTTCGAACAGAACGGTCGTGTTCTCCATCGGTGCGAAGGTCCAATTTGCATCCGCCTTGGGACTGATCGTGCCTTTCTCGACGATATAGCGCACGATCACGTCGCGGTTGGTATCCGGCCCTTCGAAGATCGTCGTATCGCCACCAGCGCCGGGGAAGCTGCCCCCGCCGCCCGCGCGGTAGTTGTTGGTTGCGACGATGAATTCCTGTTCTTCATCAATTGGTTGTCCATCGAACTGCAAGTCGACGATTCGGTGAGCATCGGGCGCAATCACCTCGCCATCCTTGTTGTAGCGGGCCGGTTGGCTCAGGTCGATTTGATAGGTGACACCATCAATGACGTCGAAATTGTAAGACGGCATTTCGGGGTTCAGAAGCACCGCGTCCTGTGCCCCCGGCTCGATCTGGTTGAAAATGGTGGCCGAGCGTTCCAGCCATTCGCGCACAGTGGCACCGTTGATCCGCACCGCGCGCACAGTGTTGGGATAGAGATACAGGTCGGCCACGTTCTTGATTGCCACGTCACCCACATCGACATCGGTGTAATATTCAGGACCGCCGCGCCCACCAGCTTTAAACGGCGCTGCGGCAGACAGGATCGCAAGCCCTTCATGCTCGGTCCCTTTCATCATCTGCTCAATGTACCAGGTCTGGGCGTTTGACACGATCTGCACCGACGGATCATCCGCGACCAGCGCGAAATAGGAATGCAGCGGCGCATCGGTTTTCCCCACCGCCCGGCGCACATATTCCAGCGTCTCATCATGCTCTTTCTGAACCGACGCCAGCACGGCGGCACTGCTTTCCACCAACGGCGTGATCGAGCGATCTTCGCCACGCTCATAAATAGGTCGCGCCTCGGAGGTGTGCGACACGACGCGCCACGCGCCGCCATCATGCTCCAGCATCAAGTCAATCAGGCCCATATGCGAGCCCCAGAACCCTGCCATTGTAGCCGGAATGCCCATCAACGTGCCCGCTTCCACATCCACACCCGCGAAATCGGCATAGGTCGAGGACGGGAACACAAGATGCGAATGCCCGGTCAGAACCGCGTCGATACCTTCGACGGCAGCCAGCGGGACCGATGCGTTCTCCATCCCATCTGTATGCTCGGCAGCCCCGATGCCCGAATGCGACAGCGCAATGATCAGATCCGCGCCCTCTTCACGCATCTGCGGGACATAGGCACGCGCGGCTTCAACAATGTCACGCGCCATGACATTGCCTTCCAGATGCTGTCGATCCCAGTTCATTATCTGGGGCGGGACAAAGCCAATAAAGCCAATGCGGATGGGTTGCACGGTGCCGCCGCCATTGGTGATTTCGCGATCAACAATAACGTAGGGCGGCACTAGGGTTTCATCCTCGGGCGGGGTTGCGCCAAGCTTCTTGGCAACATTTGCACAAACCACCGGGAAGCCAGCACCCGCGATAGATTTCATCAGAAAATCAAGGCCATAGTTGAATTCATGATTACCCAGCGTTGACGCGTCAAAGCCCAATGTGTTCATCGCGTTGATCACCGGGTGGGTGTCACCTTCTTTCATGCCCCGCTCATAGGCGATGTAGTCGCCCATCGGGTTGCCTTGCAGAAAATCGCCATTGTCCAGCAGCAGCGAATTGGTGGCTTCAGCCCGGATATCCCCAATCAGGGTTGCGGTGCGCGCAAGCCCAACCGTGTCGGTTTCCTTGTCAGAATAATAGTCATAGGGGAACACATGCACATGCAGGTCAGTGGTCTCCATGATCCGCAAATGCGCCTGATTGGGTGACGCTTGCAGTGAATAAGGATGCAGGGCGATGAACCCTGCGGTGCCGGCTAAAAAGCCGCGACGGGATAGGGTAAGAGACATGGGGACCTCCAGATCAGACCAAGTTGGAAACAGGCTAGGGGGGCATCATGACAGTGAAATGATCGGTTTGGCAAATTTTTACCCCACTAGAAAGCAACGCCCCGCTGATCGGGATGATCAACGGGGCCTGTCAGTTGCATGTTTTCAATGGCGGGCGGAAGCATTAGTCGTCCGCGCGGCCCTTGCCCAAATGTTTGCGTAGGCGTGACGGTGTCGACTTCTTGCGGTTCTTATAGGGGTTCTTGTCCCCCTGCCCGCGCATCGTCAGACGGATCGGTGTGCCGGGCATGTCGAAATCTTCGCGCAGCGCATTAACCAAATAGCGGCTGTAGCTTTCGGGCAATTTGTCAGGATGCGAGCACATGACGACAAAGCCCGGCGGGCGGGTTTTTACCTGTGTCATATAACGCAGCTTGATCCGGCGGCCGCCCGGCGCGGGGGGCGGGTGAGCTGAGATCATTTCGGCCAGCCAACCGTTCAGTTGGGCGGTTTTAACCCGGCGATTCCAGACGTCATGGGCGCGCATCACCGCGGCTTGCAGGCGGTCCAACCCCTTACCCGTCTTGGCCGAGATGGTGACAAGCGGCGCGCCACGCAGTTGCGGCAACAGGCGGTCAAACGCCTCCTTCAATTCTTTCAGCTTGGCCTGCTTCTCAGGCTCTGCGTCCCATTTGTTTACCGCGACGACCACGGCACGGCCTTCGCGTTCGGCCAAGTCAGCGATGCGCAAATCCTGCTGTTCAAACGGGATTTCGGCATCCAGCAAAACCACCACAACCTCGGCGAACTTCACAGCCCGCACACCGTCCGAGACGGATAGTTTCTCTAGCTTTTCCTGCACTTTGGCGCGTTTGCGCATTCCGGCAGTGTCGAAAATTCGCGTCGGCACACCATCCCAGTCAAACCGAACTGAAATCGCGTCGCGGGTTATGCCAGCCTCCGGTCCAGTCAGCAACCGCTCTTCGCCAAGCAGCTTGTTAATCAGGGTGGACTTACCTGCGTTCGGGCGGCCAATCACGGCCACTTGCAAGGGTCTGTCGTTGGTTGGCACGCGGGGGCCGTCATCCGCATCCTCGTCATAATCCACATCCGTTTCCGGAGCGGTCGCGGCGGCGCGTTCTTCAAATTCTTCCGAGATCGGACGCAGCACATCCATCAGCTCGCCCATGCCTTCGCCGTGTTCACCCGACAGACGGATCGGTTCGCCCAGGCCAAGCGAGAAGGCCTCCAGATACCCCGCCTCACCCGCTTTGCCTTCGGATTTGTTCGCGGCAAGGATCACATGCGCGTTCTTGCGGCGCAGGATGTCGGCAAAAACTTCATCCGACGGCAGGATGCCGACGCGGGCGTCCACCAGAAACAGGCAGGCATCGGCCATTTCAACGGCACGTTCGGTCAGGCGACGCATCCGGCCCTGAAGGCTTTCGTCGGTGGCCTCTTCAAGCCCCGCGCTGTCGATAACGGTAAAACGCAAATCACCCAGCCGCGCCTCGCCTTCGCGCAGGTCGCGGGTCACGCCCGGCTGGTCATCGACCAGCGCAAGGCGTCTTCCAACCAACCGGTTGAATAGGGTGGATTTGCCCACATTCGGGCGCCCTACAATGGCAAGGGTGAAGCTCATATCGCTCTCCGGGTCACGTCAAGCGCCCCGCATACACGGTTTACCGGTCAGCGCAAAGCCAGAAGTTTGCCATCGCGAGACACGATGTAGGCGGTGCCGTTCACAACCACCGGGCGGGTTGCCGCGCCACCGGGAATGGCCACTTGACCAACCAGCGCGCCGTTCACCGGATTGAAGCCGCGCATCACCCCATCTGACGACGCAACCCACAGTCTTCCACCCGCCAGAACCGGGCCAAGATTGGCATAGATCGACTTGCGTTTACGGGTTTTCGCCTTTGTATAGTATGGCAGCGGCACGCCCCAAATTCGTTCGCCAGTCTTGGCGTCCAGCCGCACAAGCTGTGCTTCGTCCGACACAAGGAACACCGACCCGCCCGTTACCCAAACGGGGCTGACCGCGCCTTCTTTTGCGGTCCACAGGCGTTCGCCTGACATGTTGATGGCAACCGTGCGACCCACCGGGTTGCCGGTGTAAATGATGCCGTCCTTCACAACCGGCTCACCGGTGATGTCGGTCACGATGGAATAGGCACGGCCCGCACGTTCACCCGCGATCAGGCTTGACCACGTACGCGCACCACCTTTTTTCAAAGCCGCCACCACCTCGCCCGAGGCGAAGGGCAACAGCACCAGACGATCGGTGACGGCAGGCGAGGATACGCCCACGACGCCTTCTTGGCTGGGGGTGCCAGACAGGCGCCATTTCACGCGGCCGGTGCCGGTTTCAATTGCCCACGCGCTGTTGTCGCGGCTGACCACATAGACAAGCCCACCCGAAACAGCGGGCGCGCCAGACCCCGACGCATCCATTTTCTGTTGCCATTTGACTTTGCCGGACGCTGCATCAAGTGCGCTGACCATACCGAAGCCCGATGTTACATAGACTGTGCCGTCCGCATAAGCCAAACCGCCGCCCGACGCGTCGTCTGATCGGTCAGATGGCGGAGTGAGGTCACGCGACCACAGGGTTGCCCCGGAGGTTGAGGTTGCCACCACCTGTGCGCGGCTATCCAAGGTAAATACCCGACCGGCTGCGACCACCGGTTCTGCGGTGATGCGGTGTTTGCGGCCATTGCCTTGCCCGATTGACGCAGCAAAGCGCAGCTGCGGCGCGGGCGACAAGGCGGGATGCTGAACGCGATGGGTCAGGCTGCCGCCCAAATGAGTCCAGCTTGCATGATTGACGGTTGCAGGCAGTGAAATCGGGCGCGCGCCATCCTGACGGCCTGCGCCTTCGACAGATGCGGCCGCTTCAGACAACTCGGCGGCCCCTAACGTTTGCGGGTTCAGGCTGCGCAGATCTTCACGATCGCCCGGTAAAATGTATTCCTGTTGGGAACATGCCGCCAAAAGGCTCAACGAGACCAAAATTCCGGCGCTTTGTTTCAACTTCACGATATGCCCCCCGGGATACCAAAAAATGTCTTTTCAACCCGGATCATTGTCCGGTGTGGATGGTCAGGATGTCTCTAACGATCCACCCAGCGCCACAATCAACTGAGACGCGCGCCGACGCAAGGCCCCAGACGCCTCGTCATCCACCAAAAGCGCTTTCAGGCGGGTGATGGCCGCGTCTTGTTGGCCCTCGTCAACTTCGACCAGCGCCAATTGTTCTTCCGCCAGCACGCGAAACGGTGCGCCGGGCGCGGCCAATGGCTCTAGGCGCGCGCGCCGCGCGGCAGGGTCAAGACCCGATCCGTCTTTTGACACAAGTTTCAACTGAGCCAAATCGCGATACAGTGGATCAATGCTGGTATCGTCGGCCAAAGCGCGCAAGGCGTCCACACCATTTGTGCCCTCTGCCGCTGCCAACATTGCGACCACCACCGCCGCATCCCCGCTGGCATCAATTGCTGCTAGGGCCGTTGCACGCTCGGTCGCATCCGCTTGTTCCTCGGCGGCTAAAATGGCGTCGCCAAGCGCCTGCGCGGCGGACCGGTCGCTGGCTTTGCGCCATTCGTTATAGGCCGCACCACCCACCAGCAAGACGACCAGCAAAACGGCGATCCAGCCGTATTTACGCATGGCGGCGTACAGCTTGTCGCGACGAACCTCTTCGCTGACTTCATCAATGAAAGTATCGGTCTCGCTCACGGCGGTGCCTCCGGGTCAAAATCTCCCCTCCTTTTGCCCCAATGACGCGCGGATGCCAAGGGGGTGCATATTGCCTGACCCTTCGGCTTAATTGGGTGATCTTTTTGGCGCGTTTGGCGGCGGGCAATACTGCCCTTCCGGTTGAGCGGGTCAGGGAAGCCGCACTTGTCCCCGGGTAGGACTCGGCTTATCTTTCGTCATAATAATTAACATCGGCAGGAAATCTTATGCGCCTCTTCCCAATAATCACAGCGATCCTTGTGGTGGCAGGCATGTTCATGCTGGTGTTTCAGCGCGACACACTTGAAACAGCGGCCGGGGCGCCAGTGACGCAAGCGGATGAGGCAAGCACCGCCGCGGACGACACATCAGATGCCGCGCCAAACGAAGGCGTGTCAGTTGTGGCCCTGCGCAGCGCGGCCCGCGAGATCGAGATGCCCGTCCTTCTGCGCGGCCGAACCGAGGCCAACCGTCGGGTCGAGTTGCGCGCCGAGACCACAGGTCAGGTTGTTTCTATGAAGATATCCAAGGGCAGCCATGTCGAAGAAGGCGACATTTTGTGCCGTCTGGATGCTGGCACACGCGAAGCGAGCTTGGACGAAGCAATCGCGCGGTTGGCTGAGGCAAAAGCCCGCGCGCCCGAAGCCGAAGCCCGCGTGATCGAAGCACAAGCCCGGCTGGACGAGGCGACATTTAACCTGACCGCCGCCACCAAGCTGTCCGCTGGCGGTTTCGCCTCGGACACGCGGGTCGCCAACACCAAAGCATCGGTGGAAGCCGCACGGGCGGGCTATATCGCGGCGCAGTCCGGTGCCTCCAGTTCTGCCGCAGCGATCCAATCCGCAGAAGCAGGTGTGGCCGCCGCAAAGCGCGAGATTGAGCGGCTGGACATCCGCGCGCCCTTTCCCGGCACCCTGGAAACCGACAGCGCGGACGTTGGAACGCTTTTGCAACCCGGCGCGGCTTGCGCAACTGTGGTGCAGTATGACCCGGTGCGGGTTGTTGGCAGCGTCTCAGAACTTCAGGTCAACCAGTTAAGGGCCGGGTTGCGCGCCGATGTGCGCCTTGCCTCGGGTGGCGAATTGTCGGGCAACGTGACGTTTGTGGCAGACACCGCCGATCCGGTGACCCGAACCTTCCGCGTTGAGGTTGAGGTCACGCAAGACGATGGTGCCCCCGTCGTACGCGCGGGCCAAACCGCCGAGGTGGTGATCACCGGAAACGGTCTGCCGGCACATTTGGTGCCCCAAAGTGCGTTGACGCTGGATGATGACGGGCGACTTGGTGTCCGGATTGTAACAGGCGACAGCGTGGCAGGATTCGCCCCCGTGACAATGGTGCGCGACAGCGTCGAGGGCGTGTGGGTCACCGGACTTTCAGACCCCGCCGAGGTGATCATCGTCGGCCACCACTATGTCACCGATGGCGTGGCGGTTGACGTCACTTATCAGGAGCCCGGCTT
The DNA here is from genome assembly GCF_023195695.1 of Aliiroseovarius sp. S1339. Taxonomy (GTDB): domain Bacteria; phylum Pseudomonadota; class Alphaproteobacteria; order Rhodobacterales; family Rhodobacteraceae; genus Aliiroseovarius. The sequence continues at coordinate 446,932 of NZ_JALPQG010000001.1, forward strand.
ATGATAGGTATCGTCGACTGGGCCGCCAATCGGGCCCGGATGGTCATCGCTTTCGTGATCCTGTCGGTTCTGGCCGGCGCGATCGCCTATGTCAGTCTGCCCAAGGAAGGCGAGCCAGACATCGAAATTCCGGCTCTTTTCGTCTCGGTCCCCTTCCCCGGCATTTCTGCCGTCGACGCCGAACAACTTGTGCTGCGCCCGATGGAGACAGAGCTGGCCGACATTGACGGGCTAAAGACCATGTCAGGCACCGCCGCCGAAGGCTATGCCGGGGTCGCGCTGGAGTTCGAATTCGGCTGGGACAAGACCAACGTGATGGCCGATGTCCGCGATGCCATGAACTCGGCCGAGGGGAAATTTCCCGCCGGGTTTGACAGCTATTCGGTGAACGAAATCAACTTTTCGGAATTTCCGATCATCATCGTGAACCTGACCGGCAATGTGCCGGAACGCACATTGGTACGTCTGGCGCGTGATTTGCAAGACAAGCTGGAAGGGCTTGACGCGGTGCTGGAAGCCTCGCTCGCCGGGTATCGCGACGAGATGCTGGAGGTTGAAATCGACCCTCTGAAGCTTGAGGCCTATAACGTCACAGCGGGCGAACTGATCCGGGTCGTACAGAACAATAACCAGTTGATCGCGGCGGGCGACGTCAAGACGCCCACGGGATCGACCGCCATAAAAATCCCATCCTCGTTTGACGAGGTGCAGGATGTTTATGACCTGCCGGTAAAGGTCAACGACGACAGCGTCGTAACACTGGGCGATCTGGCGACGATCCGCCTGACTTTTGAAGACCGCGAAGGTACCGCGCGTTTCAATGGCGACACCACCGTCGCCCTGCAAGTTGTGAAACGCAAAGGCTATAACCTGATTGATACGGCCGCACAAGTGCGCCGCCTTGTGGATGTTACCCGCAAGGAATGGCCCGCCGATCTGCGTCAGGCTGTGAAAATCGGCACCTCGAACGACCAAAGCTTCGTGGTGGACAGTATGGTGCGCCAGTTGGAAGGGTCGGTCATCACGGCCATCGCGCTGGTGATGATCGTGGTTTTGGGCGCGCTTGGCACCCGGCCCGCACTGCTGGTGGGCTTTGCAATCCCAACCTCGTTCCTGCTGACCTTCGCGCTATTCGGAGCCCTGGGGGTCACAATTTCGAACATCGTCATGTTCGGGCTGATCCTTGCGGTGGGGATGCTGGTCGACGGCGCGATTGTTGTCGTTGAATACGCCGACAAGAAGATCAGCCAAGGCGTTGGGCCGATGGCGGCCTATACGGCGGCGGCTAAGCGGATGTTCTGGCCGATCGTCAGCTCAACCGCGACGACGCTGTGCGCCTTCTTGCCCATGCTGTTCTGGCCCGGCATCCCCGGCCAGTTTATGGGCTGGCTGCCCAAGACGCTGATTTATGTGCTGTCGGCGTCGTTGCTGGTGGCCTTGGTCTATCTGCCAGTGGTCGGCGGCGTGTCGGGCCGGATCAGCCGCACCATTGGCTTTCTTTCCGACGCGCTGCGCGGTCTGCCAGTTTGGCTGCGGATCACGCTCGTCCTGCCGTCGGTCTATGTTCTGTTCTTGTCCGGCTTCCAGCTGCTGAACCCAGGCTACCTGTTCGGCGGCGTGCCTCCGTTTGAAGGGGTCATGGCGATCATGCCGGGCGCGGTGATGTTCCTGCTTGGCGCAGCGGCGACCTCGATCACGCTGGGGTCGCTGAGCTGGCACCGGGAAGCGAAGACCGTGAAAGGTGGCTATCGCCGAACATGGTTTGGCCACCTGATCCACTTTATCTCGGGCAACCCGATCATGCCGCTGGTGGCTATCGCGCTGGTCATCGGCTTCGTTGTTTCGACCTTCATGATGTATGGCCGTAACAATCTGGGTGTCGAGTTCTTTGCCGACAGCGAACCCGAACAAGCCATCGTCTATGTGCGCGCACGCGGCAATCTGAGCCTGCAGGAAAAAGACGCGATGGTCCGGCAGGCAGAAGACATTGCGCTGTCCACCAAGGGCATCGAAAGCGTGTTTGCCTTTGCCGGCGCGGGCGGGCTGAACCAGAATACCGGCGGCGCGATGGGGCCGCGCGACAGTATCGGCCAGTTGCAGATTGAGCTGGTGGCGTGGGAAGATCGCCCGTCAATCGAGCGCGACGCGCCGCTGTTCGGCCTGATCCCTTTTACCACGACCGAGATTGACCCGGAATTTGACGGCGACGCGGTCATGGCCCGGCTGGAACAACGCCTGTCCACCTTGCCCGGATTTCGCACCGAGGTTCTGAACCTGAACCGCGGCCCAGCCTCGGCCAAGCCCGTGCATCTGCGTTTGAAAGGCGACAACTGGGAAGCTTTGGAGACCGCAGCCTCCGCCGCCATAGCCCAGTTCAACGCAACCCCCGGCCTGACCGCCATCGAAGACACGCTGCCCCTGCCCGGCATTGACTGGCAGCTGAAAGTCGATGTCGAAGAAGCCGGGCGTTACGGCACCGATGTCGCCACAGTGGGCGGCATGGTGCAGCTTGTGACCAACGGCATTCTGCTGGACACGATGCGGGTGGACAGCTCGGATGAAGAGATTGAAATCCGCGTGCGTCTGCCCAAGAAAGATCGTGTTCTGTCCACGCTTGATGGGTTGAAACTGCGCACCTCGACAGGGCTTGTGCCGCTGTCCAACTTTGTAACCCGCAAGCCAGTGCCCAGCTTGGCGCAGATCGACCGGGTGGACCAAAGCCGCTATTATGACGTGAAGGCGGGCGTGCAGGATGGATTGGTCCGGCTGACCGACCCCGAAGGCGGCGAACGCTATGTCGGCGCAGATGAGGCGGACCAAATTCTGGCAAGCGACGAAGGTGCCGATCTGACCCGAATGCCGGTCACCCCCAGCGACCGGATCGCCGCCCTGACCGCGTGGATCGACAGCGTCGACCTGCCTGTCGGAGTGACTTACGAATGGACCGGTGATCAGGAAGATCAGGCCGAAAGCCAGGCGTTCCTTGGGCAAGCCTTTATCGGCGCGCTTGGGCTGATGTTCATCATCCTGCTGGCGCAATTCAACAGCTTTTACAACTCGGTTCTGGTGCTGCTGGCTGTGGTTCTGTCCACCACCGGTGTTCTGGTTGGAATGATGGTGATGCAGCAGCCGTTTTCGATCATCATGACTGGCACGGGCATCGTCGCCTTGGCGGGGATCGTGGTGAACAACAATATCGTGCTGATCGACACCTATCAGGATTACGCGCGCTTCATGCCGAAGATCGAAGCCATCACCCGCACCGCCGAGGCGCGCATCCGCCCGGTTCTGCTGACCACCATCACCACCATGGCCGGTCTTGCACCGATGATGTTCGGCCTGTCGCTGGATTTCTTCAAGGGCGGCTATTCGCTTGATGCGCCCACTGCCCTTTGGTGGAAACAACTGGCGACCGCTGTGGTGTTCGGACTTGGCATCGCGACGGTGCTGACGCTTATCTTCACTCCCTCTATGCTTGCCCTGCGGGTGTGGATATCGGCCGGCGCTTATCGTTCGGCCAACGGGCTGCGCGCGCTGGCACTGCGCTCGGGTCAGACGGCGCGTGATGTGGCGCTGGACAAAGCCGCGCGCAAACAGCCGATCCACGAGCTCCTATGGGTCACCGAAAGCGATCTGGGCCCGGCTGGCAACACGCAAGAGCCCCCTGTCATGGATCAGGGAAATGCCGAAGGCGAGGGTAAGGCGACCGCCGAGCCTGATACTGAGGCGCCGAAACGGCCCGGCAAATCACCGCTTCGAGCTGCCGAGTGAACCAAGCAAACATCGAAACATAAGAAGGGCGCACAAGTATCTGTGCGCCCTTCTCTTTTAGCGAACGGACAAAAGCGCTTAGGCAGCGGCGATGTCTGTTGCCTCTTCTTCGCTGGCTTGGCGAGCCCACATCGCGGCGTAACGCCCACCTTTGTCCAACAGTGCGTCATGGCTGCCACGTTCGACCACCTCGCCCGCTTCAAGCACCACAATCTCGTCGGCATCAACGATGGTGGACAGGCGGTGCGCGATGGTGATGACCGTGCGCCCCTGCCCCATTTCGCGCAAGCTTTCCTGAATGTCGCGTTCGGTTTGGGTGTCCAGCGCCGAAGTCGCCTCGTCCAACAACAATATCGGCGGGTTCTTCAGCAACGTTCGCGCGATGCCGACGCGCTGCTTTTCACCACCTGACAGTTTCAGGCCGCGTTCGCCGACCTGCGTGTCATAGCCTTCGGGCAGGCTGATGATGAAATCATGGATTTTCGCGGCTTTTGCGGCGGCCACAACCTCGTCACGGCTGGCCTCTGGCCGTCCGTAGGCGATGTTGTAATAGACGCTGTCATTGAATAGCACCGTGTCCTGCGGCACGACGCCAATGACACCGTGCAGACTGTCTTGGGTCACATCGCGCACGTCCTGCCCGTCGATAGACAAGCTGCCACCGTTGACGTCATAGAAGCGAAACAGAAGTCGTCCAATGGTCGATTTTCCCGACCCCGACGGGCCGACGATTGCGACGGTCTTTCCGGCCGGTACATCAATCGACACACCTTTCAGGATGGGTCGTTCCGCGTCATAGCCAAAGCGCAGATCATCGAACTTCAACGCGCCGCCGGTGACTTTGATATCAGGCGCGCCGGGCGCGTCTTTCACGTCGGCCGGTTGTTCAAGCAGGTTAAACATCTCGTCCATATCGACCAGCGACTGGCGAATTTCGCGATACACGGTGCCAAGGAAATTGAGCGGCATTGTGATCTGGATCATATAGGCGTTGACCATCACGAAGTCGCCGACCGTCAAATCCCCGGCTTGCACGCCAATTGCGGCAAGAACCATCACACCCATCAGGCCCAGCGTGATCAGAAACGCTTGCCCGAAGTTGAGGAAGGCCAAGGAATACGAGGTCTTCAGCGCGGCTCGTTCATACCCCGCCATCGCCACATCATAACGTTCGGCTTCGCGCGTCTCTGCGCCGAAATATTTGACGGTTTCAAAGTTCAGCAGGCTGTCGATGGCCTTTTGGTTGGCATCTGTGTCTTGGTCGTTCATTTCCTTGCGGATACGCACGCGCCATTCGGTCACTTTGAAGGTGAACCAGACATAGATGGCAATCGTGACCACCACGACCGCCAAATACCAAACGTCAAAAACGAAGAAAAGGATGGCCGAGATCATCACAAGTTCCAGCACCAGCGGGCCCATGGAAAACAGCATGAAGCGCAGAAGGAAATCGACACCCTTCACGCCACGTTCGATGATCCGCGACAGCCCGCCCGTCTTGCGCGTGATGTGATAGCGCATCGACAGGCGATGAATGTGGGTGAACGTTTCCAGCGCCAATAAGCGCAGCGCGCGTTGGCCAACACGAGCAAAAACGGCGTCTCGCAATTGCTGAAACCCGTTGGTCATCATCCGCGCCATACCATAGGCCAGCGTCAGTCCAATCGCACCGATCGCCAGCGCCCATGCCTCGCCTGTCGCATCGCCGCTCAGGACGTCGACCGCACCTTTATAAAGAAACGGCGTCAGGACCGAGATCACTTTGGAGGCCAAAAGCATCACCAGCGCGATGACCACACGGTATTTCACCCAAGGATGTTCGTCGGGCCAAAGATAGGGCGCAACACGCTTGATCGTGCGCCAGCCATTCTTGGGGGAATCGGTGGTTGTGATACGGGAAGGAGCCATTCGTAACCTTATTCTGGCTAGACCCGGCGGCAGAAACTGCGCAGCGGGTTCGCTGGGGCTTGTGTTATTTCAATATTTCACCGATATTTGAAATATGGAGCAGAGTCGAGTCCTCAAATCCCTGTCCGCGATGGCACATGACACCCGGTTGGAAATCGTGCGCCTGCTTGTGGCGCGCGGTGATGAGGGGATGGCGGCGGGCGCGATATCTGACGCCCTTGGTGTCTCTGCCTCTGGTCTGTCCTTTCATTTGTCGCAGTTGGAAACGGCTGGGCTGTTAACCTCGCGCAAGGCATCGCGCCATGTGATCTATGCCGCGAACCGCGCCGCCCTTGGAGGTGTGATCGCCTATCTGCTGAATGATTGCTGTGCGCGCGACCCCGACATTTGCGCCTGCGCCAGCGAGAACGCGCAAGCACTCGGTTAAGGGCGCGTGCCTACTCCGCGTCGGGTATCGCAAATACCTGTCCGGGGTAAATCAGGTCCGGGTCGCGGATTTGTTCACGATTGGCGGCAAAGACACGCACGTAAAGCGGGCCTTCGCCCAAGTGATCACGCGCAATTGCCCACAGAGTCGATCCAGGTTGCACGGTTACCGCTTCGACCCGCACTTTGGGGCTTGTCGGTTGGGTGTTTGCAACCGCTGCCAGTTGCGCGGGCTCTTCGCGTTTGAACGGCGTTTCCGTACGCGAGGCGACAGACCCGTCATCGGCCAATTCGTCCACCCGCAAAGTGTAGACCCCGCTTGGCACCGTGGACAATGGTACACGCCATTGACCGCTTTCTGACACCTCGCCAATCTCAATCGGGGTGTTGTCCAGATAGACCCGCAGGTCAGCACCACTTTGCCCTCGGCCCGACAAGGCGACATCACCCACATCGTCATAAGTGATTGCGTCGATGACGATGTTGTCGACGGCAGGGCGACCGCCCCCATCTTGTAAAACCGCGATGCCCTGCTCATCTGCCAGCAAGACCTGCGGGGCGGCGGCGATTGTCGTATCCTCATCCGAAGTCTCTGGCACAGCTTCGGGTTCTGTTGTGGGCGTGGTCGCGGCGGTGGTGTCGGCTGGCGCGGGCTTGGCGGCCATCGGCGCGATCAGAACCGTCTGCGGGCTTTCGCTGTTTTCGATGACCCGACCACTGTCATCCAACTCAGCGATACCCAGTGCTCCGGGTGTCTCAATTGGTAGATCCAGAAGCGCCACAAAATTGCCGTCGCTATCAACGGTGATATCTTCAAGCGGTTGACCGTCAAGTGTCAGCTGGATCGTGCTGTCGGGCTTTGCATGACCCGCCACAACAGCGCTGCCATCCGGGTCCACGCGCACGACATCAAAGCCAGATGCCTCTGAGGCAGATGGCGTATCCTCTTGTTGCTTGGCATTTGGGGCGGTGATCTGCGGCGCTGCTTCTTCTGTCGATGTCTGCGCAGACGATGCTGGTGCGGGCACTTGGGTGACCGGCGTTTGGTATCGAGACCACAAAAACCACGCCGCACCAATCGCCACGACAAGACCAATGCCTGCCGCGATCATCAGCCCTTTGGGCTTGTTGGTGCTGCCCGTTTCGATTGTCATATGCGCCCTCTGTCGGCCGATCTTTACGTCGCGCCTGCTTGTTGAACACTAGCAATCCCGCTAACACCGGTCAAAAGATCATTCGGACATGGGGCTATTGGGGACGAACATGACACAACACACGGCATCTGTCTGCGTATATTGCGGCTCGCGGTTTGGGACAGACCCGGCCTTTCGCGAGGTTGCGGCGGCACTTGGCACGGCGCTTTCAGGCAATGGCTGGCGGCTGGTTTATGGCGCGGGTGATGTCGGGCTGATGGGCACCGTGGCCGCTGCGGCGCAAGACGCAGGTGCGGCAACGTTTGGGGTGATCCCCAAGCACCTTTTGAAAAGGGAGGCGGGCAAACGCGATCTGACCACCTTCATCGTCACCGAAAATATGCATGAACGCAAAAAAGTGATGTTCATGAATTCGGACGCTGTGGTTGTTCTGCCCGGTGGGGCCGGATCGCTGGACGAATTCTTCGAGGTTCTGACTTGGCGCCAGTTGGGCCTGCATGACAAACCGATCCTGCTTTTGAATGTAAACGGTTTTTGGGACCCGTTGGTCGGCCTGCTGGATCACGTGATTGATCACGGATTTGCCGAAGACAGCCTGCGCGGTTTCATGACCGTCGTGACGGATGTGGATCAGGCGATGGCGGCCCTGTGCGACGCCTTGTCGTGACGAAACACGCGCTGATGATCGCCAGCACACGTTTGGTCGTTTTGCCCCGGCGATGATCTGTAATACCTGCGCAGATGGCATCGCAAGGCTTGACGACTGCAAGCCCCTCGTGACAGAAATTACAGGCAACTTGAAGGGCGCTGAGCGCGGTCCGCATCTGTGGACAACCGTGGCGCTAGGGTCCCTTTCGCGTTGAACAGTTGCCGCGATGTGCATGGGTCCTTTAACAAAAGGCCCTGAACCCATGAAAACAATCATAGAACCCTTCCGCATCAAATCGGTCGAACCGATCCGCATGACCACCCGCGCCGAGCGCCAAGCGTTGATCCGGGACTGCAATTACAACCTGTTCGCCCTTGATGCAGTCGACGTGCTGATCGACCTGCTGACCGACAGTGGCACCGGGGCGATGTCGTCCGAACAATGGGCGGCCATCATGCGCGGCGATGAAAGCTATGCCGGGTCGCCCAGCTTCCACCGCTTTCGCAAGGCGGTCGCGAACCTCATGCCGTTTCGCCATATTATCCCGACCCATCAAGGGCGCGCCGCCGAGGCCATATTATTCTCGATGATGGGCGGAAAGGGGCGCGTGATCCCGTCAAACACCCATTTCGACACCACCCGCGGCAATATCGAAGCCTCGGGCGCGGTGGCGGTTGATCTGGTGATCGACGAAGGCAAAGACCCGGCTTGTGAGCATCCGTTCAAAGGCAATATGAATATCGAGAAGCTCGATTCTTGTCTAAGCGAACATGGCGACGCGGTGCCCTGCGTGATGCTGACCATCACCAACAACGCCGGCGGCGGCCAACCCGTCAGCCTTGAAAATATCCAAGCCGTCGCCCACACCGCCCGCGCGCACGGCAAACTCTTTTTCATAGACGGTTGCCGATTTGCCGAAAACGCATGGTTCATCAAGTGCCGCGAACCGGGTCAACAGGATAGAACCATCACCGAGATCGTGCGCGACTGCTTCGCCCCGGCGGATGGCATGACCATGTCCGCCAAGAAGGATGCGTTCGGCAATATCGGCGGCTGGCTGGCGCTGAATGACGACGCATTGGCTGATATCGCCCGCGCCCACCTGATCCGCACCGAGGGCTTTCCCACCTATGGCGGGTTGGCCGGGCGCGATCTGGACGCGCTGGCACAGGGGTTGAGCGAGATCGTGGACGAAGACTACCTGCGCTACCGCATCCGCACCAATGAGTATATCATCGAGCAATTGGATGCGTTGGGCGTTCCGGTGGTAAAACCGGCAGGCGGGCACGCGGTGTTTGTCGATGCGCGCAGCTGGCTAACTCACATCCCGCCCACCGAATACCCCGGGCAAGCGCTGGCGGTGGCGCTTTATGAAATCGCCGGTGTGCGCAGTTGCGAAATCGGCACCGTGATGTTTGGTCGCCAGCCCGACGGCTCTGAACAGCCCGCCGCGATGGACCTTGTCAGGCTGGCCTTTCCCCGCCGCACCTATACCCAAAGCCACGCGGATTACATCATTGAGGCCTTTGGCGAACTTGCGCAGATGCGCGACAGCCTGACCGGGTATCGCATTACGTGGGAGCCTGACCTTATGCGCCACTTCACCTGTAAATTTGAGCCGTTGGTCTAATCAAAGCTGCACAAATAGAAAGCGCCCACCCGTTTCCGGATGGGCGCAAGTCCTGCGTATGTGAAAGGCTTACAGGCGCGAGGCCACGTTTTCCCAGTTCACGAGGTTGTTCAGGAAGTTGTCCAGATAGGCAGGGCGCTTGTTGCGGAAGTCGATGTAGTAGGAATGTTCCCACACATCGCAACCAAGAAGCGCGGTCTGGCCGAAGCACACCGGGTTCACGCCGTTTTCGGTCTTGGTGACCTTCAGCCCGCCATCCGTGTCTTTCACCAGCCAAGCCCAGCCCGACCCGAATTGACCCGCACCGGCAGCCGCAAACCGCGATTTGAACTCGTCAACCGAGCCAAAGCTGTCATTGATCGCTTTTTCAAGCTCACCCGGCATGGACGATTTGCCCGGACCCATCATTTCCCAGAATTGGTTGTGGTTCCAAAGCTGGCTGATGTTATTGAAAATGCCGTTCTGAGCGACTGCCGACTTGTCATAGGTGCCGGTGATGATGTCCTCAAGCGACTTGTTTTCCCACTCGGTCCCAGCGATCAGCTTGTTGCCGTTGTCGACATAGGCCTTGTGGTGAAGGTCGTGGTGGTACTCCATCGTTTCCGCCGACATGCCAAGATCAGCAAGTGCATCGTGAGCGTAAGGAAGATCGGGAAGTTCAAAAGCCATTTTGGGCCTCCTGTTCATGCGTGTTTCCGTTACGTCCTAGATGGGGTAGCGGACGGGGCAAGGTCAAGGGGCACATGTGATGCCCATCCAAATATCGCACTTGCACCCAGCCTTCCGCATTGCATCGGCCTGCTATTTTACAACACAGGTTCCGCTGTCGCGAAAAGTGTTGTCAAATCCAACAGGCTTCATGAAGACCTTGGCCTTGAGGCTCCGTTTCAGGACAGTCAATCGGTAGACATGCTTTGACGTCACAGGCAAAGCGCTTCGCGTCGTGCCGCCGGGTAGGCTGACGGTATAGGCAAATGTCACTCTTTTTTCGTTGTCGGTGATGCGGCTCACAGTTTGGGGTTTGCCAAAAAAATTGTTGAGCACACCGTCAATAACTGTGGCCGCTCCGTTTTTTTCATCATAGTCAACATACATGGTCGGACCCATCCAGTTTCCACCCGACCTGCTCATTTTTAACTTGCATTCATATGTCTTAGCTGCCGCTGGAACTGCAATGACGGACAATGCGGCAATACACGCCGCAGCACAAAACTTCTTCATTTTCAAATACCTTGTAAGATTTTTTCCGAACCGAACGGATGCCACGGCTTTCGCTGGCTCGCAACCCCTCTAGGTTGTTGCTGCGGCAAACTAACTCATCTTATCCGGCAAGCGCCCTGACCCAGATACCCATTCGGATAGCCACGCGGTTTTGATCGGATCACGACCTTCAAGGACGGCTTCAGGATCGTCGCCCGGAACGCCAGCGCCGGTGTATACTGCCGCCCTTGCCCTTGAGTGTTTGTCAGGCGCGTGATCTCCCACGCGATAGTGACGCGTTTGGGGTTTTCGGTGACAACCCGTGCGGTCATGGGTTTTCCGACGAAATACTTGATCAACGGATCCCAGACATCGGCGGTTTGAGCATGTGGCGTATGGTCAACCAAAAGCCGGGTGGGCAGCCAGTCGCCGGTGCCTTTCGGCGTGATATCGCAATTGTAAATATCAGCGCGCGCTGGCGCGATTAGACAGAACAGAAAAAGGGCCGCCAGACAAACGCGCATGCGTTAATCATAGCGACCCTCAACTTATGGTTGCAACACCCGATTTCGGGGATGCGATATCTCACGACATCAAACGATGCCGACTTCTGAACCCGGTTGAACCGCGTCCTTCAGCAGGTCGAACGCATATTGCGCCACTGACCTGAAGCAGATCAGCTCTGCTGTCTGGTCATCGGTCAGATAAAACGCGGCCGGGATCTGGGCGACCCTTGTGCGACGCAACTGACCGGGCACCATGACGGCTGTGTCTGCGGGGCTGAGCTTGGCCAGCACTTCGCGCACCGCGTCACCGGTCAAGCGATAGACCGCACGCGCATCAGACACGTTGACGACCAGAGCATGCTCCTTCGCCAGCGTCTTGGTCGCTGCCGCGACAAGGTCCGCTGCCTTGGAATGGTCCACGACAAGCAAAAGCTCATCCGGCGACATCCAGCCTGCGCGACCCTTCGCGCCTTCGGTAATCTGGCCCTGCCCCGGCATCTCGGCGCCCGTGGCGGTCTTGACCGCCTTGGTGACACCTTCCGACGACAGATCGCCGCGCAGGGTGATCATGCCGACCAATCCGGCCTCTTCGACCTTGCAATAGCCATCAAACGACGCGCCTTGCAGTGCGGATACAGCATTAGACATTCTGCTTCTCCCCGTCCTTGTCATAGAAGACCGGATCAACAATCCGCGCCTTCATCTCGGTGTTTGAACCGTCCACGGTCGGGAAGCTCAGCACATCGCCCATCCGATCAGGTCCGTGTTTTACCAAACCCATCGCGATGCCTTTCTTCAGCGTCGGCGAATAATAGGTCGAGGTGACGCGCCCGATCATGTTCCTGTGACCATACTGGTTTTCGCCGCCTTCGACCGCATAAGCGCCGTCCGGCAGAACCGATCCGTCGAGCGTTTCCAGCCCCACCAGCTTCCAGCGATCCGGGTCTGTCATATGGCTACGAAGCTGAGCGCGCTTGCCAAGAAAGTCCTCTTTCTTCTTGGAAATCGCCCAGTTCAGCCCCAGATCCTGCGGGATCACGGTGCCGTCGGTTTCGTCCCCAATCATGATAAAGCCCTTCTCGGCCCGCATGATGTGCAAACATTCGGTGCCATACGGCATGACGCCGAATTCCTCTCCGGCCTCAAGAAGCGCATCCCAGAAGGCGCGGCCTTGGCTAGCGGGCACGGCAATTTCATAAGACAGCTCGCCCGAGAACGAGATGCGATAGACGCGCGCATCGAACGCGCCGATCTTGCCGTCTTTCCACTGCATGAAGGGAAGTGTTTCCTTGGACACATCCATCCCGCCCAGCTTTTCCAACAGCTTGCGCGCGTTGGGGCCGACCACGGCGACCTGCGCCAGTTGCTCGGTGATGTTTGCGACGTAGACTTTCCAGTCCCACCATTCGGTTTGCAGCCATTCCTCCATCCACGCATAGATGCGATCAGCCCCGCCCGAGGTCGTGTGGCAGAGCCACGTGTCTTCGTCGATCCGGGCGACAACACCATCGTCCGACAGGAACCCGTTTTCCGAGCACATCAGACCATAGCGGCATTTGCCCACGGCAAGGTTCGACATCATGTTGGTATACATCATGTCCAGAAACTTGCCCGCGTCCGGACCTTTGACGATCAGCTTGCCGAGGGTTGAGGCATCCAGAAGCCCGAGCTTTTCGCGGGTGTTCAGAACTTCGCGATGCACGGCTTGTTCGTTGGTTTCACCCGGTTTGGCATAGCAATAGGGGCGCCGCCAATGGCCGACAGGTTCCATGTAAGCGCCAGCGTCTTCGTGCCACCCGTGCATCGGCGTGCGGCGGAGCGGCTGGAAGATCTCGTGACGCGCTTCGCCTGCAATCGCACCGAAGCTGATCGGCGTGTAGGGCGGGCGGAAAGTGGTGGTGCCGGTCGCCGGAATGGGTTGACCCAATGCATCAGAAAGGATCGCCAAGCCATTGATATTGGATAGCTTCCCTTGGTCCGTCGCCATGCCCAATGTGGTATAACGCTTGGTGTGCTCAACGCTTTCATATCCCTCACGGGCAGCAAGCTGCACGTCCGACACCTTCACGTCGTTCTGATAATCCAGCCACATTTTCATGCGTTTCTGATGACCAGCACCCTGCGGCATGATCCAGACAGGAGCCATTGGCTGTGTCGCCTCGGGGTCTGCCTTGGGGCCAGCCTTGCGCACGGCCTTGCCGCCTGCCGCTTTCGCAGCTTGCTGGCCCGCCGCATAAGCGTCCGACAGCACATCCGCCAAACTCATCGCGCCCGAAGCGGCACCCGCGGTGACCACAAAGGATTGGCCATCATGGCCTGTGGGCGCGCGGTCAGGGTCGGGGCGGAAATGGCTCTGTTCGTCGTCCCAGATCAGTTTGCCGCCGCAATGCGACCACAGGTGCACGACGGGGGACCAGCCGCCCGACATGGCGACCGCGTCGCAAGCGATATCTTCGACCGCCGAGCCTTCGCCTGCCTGCGAGCAGATCGAAACGCCCGTCACGCGTTTGCCGCCGTTCACCTTGGCGATGGCCTTGCCGACTTCGACTCGAATGCCAGCGGCGCGGGCAGCCTCTGCCAGCGGACCGGTGGCTTGGTCGCGTGCGTCCAGAATAACCGGAACCTCAAGCCCGGCCTCTTTCAACACAAGTGCAGTGCGGTATGCATCGTCATTGTTGGTCACAACCACGGTGCGGTCGCCCACCGACACGCCCCAGTTCACGGCGTAGTCACGCACGGCAGCCGCCAGCATGACACCCGGAATGTCGTTGCCTGCAAAGGACAACGGGCGTTCGATCGACCCCGTCGCGGTGACGATTTGCTGCGCACGGATGCGCCACAGGCGATGGCGCGGGCGGTCGTCGCCCGGCGTGTGATCGGCCACACGTTCATAGCCAAGCGCATAGCCGTGGTCATAAACGCCCGATCCCATCATGCGGGTGCGCAGGGTGACGTTGTCCATACTTTCAAGCTCGGCCAGGGTCGCGGCGGTCCAGTCATCGGGCGACTGCCCGTCAATCTCGCCACCATCAACCGGGGCACGACCGCCCCAATGGTGCGTCTGCTCCATCACCAGCACTTTCGCGCCCGACCGACCCGCGGCCAGAGCGGCGGCCAGACCGGCGACACCGCCACCGATCACCAGCACATCAGTGTGGTGATAGAAATGCTCGTAACGATCCACGTCAGCCTCGGTCGGGACTTTGCCCAGACCGGCGGATTTACGGATGATCGGTTCGAACACGTGTTTCCACGCGGGCGCGGGCGCCATGAAGGTTTTGTAATAGAACCCCGCCGGCAGGAAACGCGCAGCGTAGTTGTTCACCACGCCCACGTCGAATTCAAGGCTCGGCCAGTGGTTTTGCGAAGTGCAGGCGAGGCCGTCAAACAGCTCGGTCGTGGTGACGCGTTGGTTGGGTTCAAAACGCCCGCCCTGCCCCATGTTGACCAGCGCATTGGGTTCTTCCGCGCCAGACGCGACAATGCCGCGCGGGCGGTGGTATTTGAACGACCGGCCAACCAGCATCTGGTCTTCGCCCAGAAGGGCTGCGGCCAGCGTGTCGCCCTCATACCCCTTCATGCGTTTACCGTTGAAGGTGAAATTCTTCGGTTTGGTGCGGTCGATCAGGCGACCGCCCTTTGCCAGACGGGTGCTCATTTCGCTTCACCCATGTTCGGGCCCTCCCACTCGGGATGTTTCTTTTTAACCGCATTGATGATCGCCTTGGGCGGCTCATAAGTCTGGGCGGAATAGGTGCCGTAGACCTCTAGCGTCATGGTGTTACGCGCCGCGTGGAACCACTTGCCGCAACCCGACACGTGCCGCCAGCGTTCAAAGTGAACACCCTTGGGGTTCGCGCGGTGGAACAAATATGTCTGAAAATCTTCATCGGACGAGCCGGGGCCATAGCGCTTCAGATGCGCCTCGCCACCGCCATGCAGGTCCGTTTCATCGGCCATCACGCCGCAATAGGGGCATTCAAGGATCAGCATATTTTATCCTTCCAACATTCTTAGCAAAACTGTTTCGCCAACACCGCTCTGGACTGAGGCGATGATTACAAGCGCTATCTCCCACCAACCCATCTTCGAAAGAACCTGTTCATGCTTCTGGATCATCCGATCAAGTGCGGTGATTATAGGTTTACTCATCTCATGTGCTTGCGTAATTGCACCTTTGTTTTGCTCCAAAACTGCACGATCATCAGGCCCAAAGTGCAGCTTGGCTTTGTCATAAATCGCAAAAAACTCTGCGGTTTTGGGAGCGACTGAAAACAATTCGGCATTCCAAAGAGCTATATGTGTTTGAAGCCAGCGGACGTAGGATGCATAGGCATTTCTCGCAAACGCAAAAGAAACCAATATAAGACCCAGGCCAACAATTCCCATCCGCCCGAAAAGTGCAGGCAAATGTTCATATATTGCGATAAGAGAAACAGTGCCCCACAGCGCAACTGCCACCAGTGGAGCAAAGCGTTTCCAACCAACTTGCCTAGCCGGATCTCTGAAAATCAATGAGCCACCCCCGCAGCCACGCTTTCATCAATGAAGCGTCCTTCAGTGAAGCGGTCCAAACCGAACTCGCTTGCCAGCGCGCCGGGTTCGCCCTTGGCGACAGTTTCGGCCATGGCCCAGCCCGATCCGGGGATCGATTTGAAGCCGCCGGTGCCCCAACCGCAGTTGATGAAGCAGTTGCCCAAGGGCGTCTTGCCGATGATGGGTGAGCGGTCGCCGGTCACGTCCACGATGCCGCCCCATTGGCGCAGCATTTTCAGGCGTGAGATGATTGGGAAGGTCTCGACCAAGGCCCGCACGGTTTCTTCCACATGGTGGAACGATCCGCGCTGGGTGTAGTTGTTGTAACCGTCCGTGCCGCCACCGATGACCAGCTCACCCTTGTCGGACTGAGACATGTAGCCGTGCACCGTGTTGGCCATGACCACCACGTCGATGCAGGGTTTGATCGGCTCGGACACCAGTGCTTGCAACGCCACGCTTTCCATCGGCAGACGGAAGCCCGCCATATCGGCCAGATGGCTTGCGTTTCCGGCCACAAGCATGGCCAGCTTGTCGCAATCAATCTGACCCTGCGTGGTATCAACGCCCGTGACCTTGCCGCCCGACTGGCGCACCCCGGTCACTTCACATTTCTGGATGATGTCCATGCCCATGTCTGAACACGCACGCGCATAGCCCCAAGCCACCGCATCGTGACGCGCGGTGCCCGCACGGGCCTGCCACAGCGCACCCAGAACGGGATAGCGCGGGCCGTCGATGTTCATGATCGGCACGAGTTCCTTCACCCGCTGCGGCGAGATAAATTCAGTCGTCACACCCTGCAGCGCATTGGCGTGGGCCGTGCGCACATATCCGCGCACCTCGCTTTCGGTCTGGGCCAGCATCATGACGCCACGCGGGCTGAACATGACGTTGTAGTTCAGGTCCTGGCTCATCGTCTCGTAAAGCGAGCGGGCTTTTTCATAGATCGCGGCAGAAGGGTCTTGCAGATAGTTCGACCGGATGATCGTGGTGTTGCGGCCCGTATTGCCGCCGCCCAGCCAGCCCTTTTCGATGATCGCCACATTGGTGATCCCGAAATTCTTGCCCAGATAAAACGCCGTGGCCAACCCGTGGCCACCCGCGCCCACGATGACCACATCGTATTTCTTCTTCGGCTTGGGCGACGCCCACGCGCGCTCCCACCCCTGGTGATAACGCGCAGCCTCGCGCGCAATGGCAAATGCAGAATAACGTCGCATGCGAATCCCCTCAGCTGGGCACACAGTTCATGTCGGTTTTACACGTCTTGCGACGTTGGCGGACGATATTCCAGCGTCATTTGGAATGAAAAAGGCGACATAGCGCGGAATTTACCGCCCCGCGCGGCATCGTGATTGTCGCACTTGACCTTTAAGGGTTTTGCCCGCCCGCGTTGCGCATTACATGGGGGGGTAACTTAAGCTCGCGGAGGGAACATGGTTTTCTGGCTGATCATCGGGGCGCTCACGCTCGTCACCATTTTGGTTCTGGCGCGGCAAATGTTGCGGCCCCACGACCTGTCTGCGCCCGCGGACGGCGAAACGGGTAAGTTAAGCTCGGACATGAAAGTTTATCGCGACCAACTCAGCGAGCTGGATCGTGACTTGGAACGTGGCACTGTGACCGCGCAAGAAGCCGACCGCGCCCGGATCGAGATTTCGCGACGCCTGCTTGAGGCCGACAAAACCGCGCAAGCCAAAATCGTGCCTGCCGACGCCCCGGCTGGTGTCAGCCGCCTCGCCATGGCGCTGTCCGCCGGCGCAATCGCTTGTGGCGCCTTTGGGCTCTATTGGGTCATGGGCTCACCCGGCTATCAGGATCTTGGCCGCGAAAAACGGATCGCAATGAGCCAAGAGATGCGCGAAAGCCGTCCCAGCCAGGCTGAAGTCGAAGCCGACATGCCACCGTGGCCCGGGCCCCCTCCCGAAGCGCCTGAAGATTATCTTGCACTGATCAATAATCTGCGTGAAGCGGTCGCCAAAAAACCCGATGACATCCGCGGTTTGGACCTATTGGCGCAGCACGAAGCCGCCCTTGGCAACATGGTGGCTGCGCGCGAGGCGATGAGCCAGTTGCTGGCAATCAAAGGGCAATCCGCGACCGCAGACGATTATGTCCGGCAAGCCGACCTGATGGTCAACGCGGCGGGCGGTTTTATCTCGCCCGAAGCCGAGGACATGTTGAAAAATGCCCTTGAGCGTGACCCACGTCACCAGTTGGCACGTTACTATACCGGGCTAATGTTTGCCCAAAACGGACGCCCCGACATGGGGTTCCGCCTGTGGCGCGGGCTGCTGGAAGAAGGCCCTGACACCGCCATCTGGTGGACGTCGGTGCGAACGCAAATCGGTAGCCTCGCGGCTCATGCTGGCGTCGACTACACCCCGCCCGATGCCGCGCCCCGACCCACGATGCCTGCCGCCCCCGGCCTGCCCGGCCCCAGCGCCGACGATGTCGACGCAGCCCAAGACATGAGCGAAGAAGACCGCAACGCGATGATTCAAGGGATGATCGAACAGCTCTCGGAACGGCTGGCCACTGAAGGCGGCACGCCCGAGGAATGGGCCCGCCTGATCAGTGTGCTTGGCGTTGTTGGCGACACAGAACGCGCTGCGGCCATCTGGGGCGAGGCTCAGACCGTGTTTGCCGACACCCCCGATGCGCTGGCCACTGTGCGCGCCGCTGCCGAACAAGCCGGGGTCGCCTCGTGATCCATGAGACGGTCGAGGCCTTCGCCCAAGACCTGCCCCCAATGGCGGCGCTGGGTGGGTTGGATCTTGGCACGAAAACCATCGGCGTCGCGGTGTCTGATGGATTGCGTCAGGTTTCAACCCCGCTTGAGACCATCAAACGCAAGAAGTTCACCACGGACGCGGCCCGCTTGCTTGACATCATCGCGGATCGCCAGCTTGGCGGGTTGGTCCTTGGTCTGCCGCGCAACATGGACGGTAGCGAAGGGCCGCGCTGCCAATCCACCCGTGCTTTCGCCCGAAATCTGGAAAAGCTGGTCGACATCCCGATCACATTCTGGGACGAACGCCTGTCTACCGTCGCTGCCGAACGCGCCCTGCTAGAGGCGGATACGTCCCGAAAGCGTCGCGCAGAGGTGATCGACCATGTCGCCGCCGGGTATATCCTGCAAGGTGTGCTGGACCGAATGAGGCATCTGTAATGACCGACGACATCTGGAAACGCGACGAGGTGGAAAGCCCCTGCGTCAACGTCTGTGTCGTCCACCCCGTGGCACGCATTTGCACCGGATGCTTCCGCACGATCGAAGAAATCGGCGGATGGTCACGCCTGTCACCCGCCGCCCGACGGGCCGTGATGATCGACTTGCCAGACCGCAAAAACTTGCTGACCAAACGGCGAGGTGGACGCAAAGCGCGACTTGCGCAGGAATAAGCCTGCTCACCGCAACGTGACGCGACACAGTTGAGATTGCCGTTAGTCTTGGGGTGAAAGGAAGCCCCATGCCCCACCCGACCCATCTCGCGCTGTGCCTGACCGCCCTGTCTTTCGGATTTCCAGCACAGGCCGAAAACTGGAAAACCCGGCCAAACGACACCCGCCTAAGCGCTTCAGAGTTGTCCGACACTCTGACAGGACACACACTGACATACCATGATGGAGGCACCTCGGCGTTCGAAAAAGACGGGCATTACACTTATACCTATGGCGGCGGGGGAACATGGCTGGGGGAATATGTGATTGGCGCGGACAGTACGGCTTGCGTGACATTTGTCACCGGTATTTCACGCTGCGATCTTTACATAATGAATGGCACCAGCCTGGTGGTCATCACCGAGGACGGGCTTCGGTTTCCGATCCAATCGGTCACGCCTAATGAGGAGTAGGCCCGAGTATAGGTCGGAAGAGGCCTCGGCCCTCGCACCTTCGGGGCTCACCCCAGGATATTTCGCGCCGGAAGAAACCCGCAGCAATCATCGGGATTCTGGGCCCGACGAACACAAGCTCGTGACGCTGCAACTGCAGCTTCATCGCCGTCGGCTGTATCCCACTTCATTTGCGCAGGACTTGGTTGCGATTTGGTGCTTCTTCTGGCCTGAAATATCTACCATGGCGCGCTGGCCAACACCCAGCTTAATCGTGAGCATGGGTAAAGCGCGTCTAGGCGCCAAATATCGGACGCTCTTTGCGAATGCGGTTTCAGCAGAGCAGCCGTTCGTCCCGCGCGCGACATAGTCGTCCTCCGAGCCCTCATTAACTTTCTTATGGGACAACTCTCCACCCAAAATAATCCGTTTCGAACCACATCAACCTTGCCGAGCCAGTAGCTTTCGCAGCTTCCGCGCGCGCGCTCGAACTGAAGCGGCTTCATCTAACTCTGCCGAACTCAAAGCAAGTCCGGAGGCATGTCTGTGCTTTGCGAACTTGATCCCAAGCTTCACTCTCGCATGTAGGCTCCATGCCCTCAGGAACGGGCGTGAATGGTCAGCTAGTTGTGCCGCCCACGCGATAAATCGATCTGCTTGAGCTGCTGTAAACTGAAACCCGTCAACGGATTGGCAAATATGGAGTTTTGCTTGCCACGATTGAAGATTTTCCAGCGAAGCGACAATCAGATCAACCAAATCCGGTGCCAATTGAACACCGTCCTCAATTTCCGCCTTGAGTATCCAAGTCGCTCCGTCCGCGATGTTTGGTCTTGGGTCAAAACACAGAGGTATGAGGTCATCAAGGTAACCGTGTGCGTCTCGACTGGCAGCTCTCGCCTCTGACAATATTGAAATGGCAGTACCATCGAATTCTTGTATCCGAGACTCAAGACCAGATTGCATAACGTTCTTATAAAGCACTTCGCAACGCATTGACTATCAAAGACTGCATTGTCCGGCCCTCTCACCAGCTCATGCCTGCTCAGCGAACGGCATACCGCTTTGATCGTCGCGTGTTCCGGGCGGCTTTGCTTGATCCGCGTGACCTTGGCCGGATTGTCCCGGCGGCGACGCTAGGCCCGCAGCTTTCGGTTCAATCGGTTGCCAAAGCCGTAATCCATCCGACTTTAGCGCGAACACGGCCAGCATCCACGCATCAATCGCGTCTGTCTTGCGAACCCGGCCCAGGAAGCGCGCGAAAAGGCACGTCCGGGTGCCAGGCGCCTGATGCCAGACAGACTGTCTATCCTCAATCTGGCATTCGTCAGACCAGAGACAATGATAAACGCATGATCTTATGGAGAATGCCAACGGATCGAGGGGGCCAAGTCCCCGTTATTCGGCCGCCTCGTCTGCCTGAGCATCAATCTCTGCCGCACGCTTTTCGACAAGCCCGACGATATG
Source organism: Aliiroseovarius sp. S1339 (assembly GCF_023195695.1). Taxonomy (GTDB): domain Bacteria; phylum Pseudomonadota; class Alphaproteobacteria; order Rhodobacterales; family Rhodobacteraceae; genus Aliiroseovarius. Next base: position 468,018 of record NZ_JALPQG010000001.1, read on the forward strand.
GTCGACCATCTTTTCATTGTCGAGTTTGTGGTCCTGCTTCCCGGCCACGTAGACCATACCGGACCCAGCGCCGCCGCCGGTGAACCCGACATCGGTCATCAAAGCCTCGCCCGGTCCGTTCACCACGCAGCCGATGATCGACAGGCTCATCGGCGTGTGGATATGGGCCAAACGTTCTTCCAGCGTTGCGACGGTCTTGATCACATCAAACCCCTGTCGCGCGCAGGACGGGCACGAGATAATGTTCACACCCCGGTGGCGAAGGCCTAGGCTTTTCAGAATTTCAAATCCAACTTTGACTTCTTCCACCGGATCGGCAGACAAGCTGACGCGGATCGTGTCCCCGATCCCGGCCCACAGAAGATTGCCCAGCCCGACGGCACTTTTGATTGTGCCGGACACAAACCCGCCAGCCTCAGTTATGCCAAGATGGATCGGGGCGTCGGTCGCCTCGGCGATCCCGTGATAGGCGGCGGCGGACAGGAACACATCTGACGCTTTCACGCTGATTTTATAGTCGCGGAAGTCATTGTCTTCCAAAATGCGGATATGATCCAAGCCACTTTCCACCATCGCCTCAGGGCATGGCTCGCCGTATTTCTCAAGCAGGTGACGTTCCAGCGATCCGGCGTTCACGCCAATCCGGATTGAGCAGCCGTGGTCCTTCGCAGCCTTGATCACTTCACGCACCCGACCTTCATCACCGATATTGCCGGGATTAATGCGCAGACAGGCAGCACCCGCTTCGGCCGCTTCAATCGCGCGTTTGTAATGAAAATGGATGTCGGCCACGATGGGCACTGGGCTTTCTGCGGTAATCTCTTTCAACGCTACCGTCGATCCCACGTCTGGGCACGATATACGTACGATATCCGCGCCAGCCTCGGCAGCGGCTTGAACCTGCGCCAGCGTGGCCTTCACGTCTGAGCTGTCGGTGTTGGTCATCGTCTGCACGGCAATCGGGGCATCGCCACCGACTGGTACATTGCCCACCATCACCTGCCGCGACTTGCGACGTTCGATATCTCGCCATGGTCGGATCGGATTGTGGGACATGGGGGTCACTCTTTTGCCGGTTTGTTCGGGGTTAGGGATAACGTGCGCAGGCAACGGCGACAAGCGCAACGGCGCGCCGCGCATCCCAAGTTTTCGTGAAAGGTGAAGTTACTGCGCCACGGTCAGTTCGGCCACATAGGTGGCCAGATCAGCATCGTTTGCCAGATCGGCGAGTGCGAAGGTTTCGGTCAGCGCATCTTGCGACAGCGCGATGTTCTTCACAACCGATGGGCCATCGCCTGATGGACCATAGGCTGTGCCGTTGACCGCGAAGTAAATCGAACCGGCATTCCCGGTGCGCATGACGGGCGCTTGTTCGGTTTTTGGTAGGATGTAGTGTTCGCCAGCGTCCAAAATCTTTTCAAAAATAACTGTGCCGTCAGCGGACTTGATGCGTACCCAGGACGGGCGCACGGCAAAGACGGCCACCTCGGCGGCCTCTGCCCCCAGCACCTGTACAGCGCGGGTTGTGTCTTCTATCGGGGCACCGGCAACCGGCGCGGTCAAATTCGTGGCGAAGCGCTGCGTATCGCGTGACGCGATGGAACTCGGTTTCGCAAAGCTGGGCGCAATCCCCAGATCGGGGCCAAGATCCGGCGCGCTGACACCGGCCAGAACACCAACCCTGGATGGATCTAAAGTCGAGATCGGCGCATCGCGATGGGTCAGCACCGGCACCTCCAGCGCTTGCGGCCGATACAGCCGGTCCAGCGCTTCGGCCGATGGGGGTTGGGACAGGCCAACGCCAGCTTGTGCCAATACTTCTGTATCGTTCACACCACGGTCAGACGGCCCCCCACCAACGTCCGGCAGTTCGGCCAGCACACCGGGTGTTTGCTCAATGGGCGCGAAGTCGACACGTTGAATTTCTTGCAGCACCGACCAGCTGCCAAAGCCCAAAACGCCGATCAGCGCGGCAAGAACAGCGACAGAACCGACCGCCCCGGGTTCAATGCCGGCAAAGACGCTTTCGGTTTGCGGCACCCAGTTTGCGTTGGGGTTGGCCAGCGGATCGCCTGAGTGATCGGCGCGCTTGGACTGCTTGGATGACTTTTCGGACAAGGTGGACGCGCTAGGGGCCAGACCATGGGCCGTGGTAAACCCGCTTTCCGCGCAGAATGTGGCATAGGCCCATTCTGGGTCCATCCCCAAATACCGGGCATAAGACCGAACATAACCGGCGATGAACCCCTGCGTTTCGAACGCAGCGACATCTGCGTTTTCGATCGCAGCGATATAGGTGGCTTTAATTTTCAGTTCGCGCTGAACATCCAACAGCGATTTGCCCAGCGTGGCACGTTCGCCACGCATGACATCGCCTAGTCGGAGATCAAAGGAGTCATAGCCTGTTGGCTTCTCTTCTTCCTCGATCCGAGACGTGTTCCAACGCCCGATCATCCAGCTGCTCCTAGTGCCTCAAGTGTCCCAAAGAAGCTGACGATTCGCGTTCGTCACCTTCCCTAGTGGAAAAGTAACACATTCTCACAAAATGTGCAGTGCGTGATTGAGGTTAAGCTGACAGTTCGGCGCGATTTAGCTCACAATGGGACCAAAGTTGGTCAAGTGCATTGATAAGCGCATCCATTTCCTTCGGCCCATGCACTGGCGACGGGGTAAACCGCAACCGTTCAGTGCCGCGCGGCACCGTCGGATAGTTAATCGGCTGGACGTAAATTCCGAAGTTTTCCAATAACATATCAGACAATTGCTTGGTGTGGACGGGGTCGCCAACGATAACCGGCACGATGTGCGAATCATGGTCGATGATCGGAAGTCCAAGCGCTTTCAAGCGGGTCTTCAAAATCTTGGCCTGAGTCTGATGCGCTTCGCGCAACGCCTGATCTTCCTTCAGGTGCTTGACCGACGCCGCCGCTCCGGCCGCAACGGCTGGCGGCAGTGACGTCGTGAAGATGAAGCCAGGCGCATAAGACCTGATCGCATCACACATTTTCGTCGATGCCGCGATATAGCCGCCCATCACGCCATACGCCTTGGCCAAAGTGCCGTTGATAATGTCGATACGGTGCGCAAGGTTATCACGCTCGGAAACACCTGCCCCGCGCGGGCCATACATGCCAACCGCGTGCACTTCATCGATATAGGTCAGCGCGCCGAACTCGTCGGCCAAATCGCACAGCGCTTCGATCGGTCCGAAATCACCATCCATCGAATAGACGCTTTCAAACGCAATCAGCTTGGGCGCGGCGGGATCGTCGGCCTCCAGAAGCTCGCGAAGGTGCGCCAGGTCGTTGTGGCGGAAAATACGTTTTGCCCCACCATTGCGGCGCACACCTTCGATCATCGAGGCGTGGTTCAGCGCGTCCGAATAAATAATCAGGCCCGGAAACAGTTTCGGCAATGTCGACAGAGTCGCGTCATTGGCGATGTAGGCCGAGGTGAAGATCAGCGCGTCTTCCTTCTGGTGAAGGTCCGCGATCTCGGCCTCTAGCCGTTTGTGATAGACGGTTGTGCCAGAGATGTTGCGTGTGCCGCCCGAACCGGCGCCGGTGGCTTCAATCGCTTCGTGCATGGCATCGCGCACGGCGGGGTGCTGACCCATACCCAGATAGTCGTTGCCGCACCAGACGGTGACGGGCGCTTCGGTGCCATCGGGCTTGTTCCATGTGGCGTGGGGGAACTGGCCCTGACGGCGCTCAATCTCGATGAATGTGCGATAGCGGCCTTCGTCGTGCAGGCGCTGCAGCGCTGCGTCGAGCTCGTGATTATAGTCCAAGGTTCCCTCCTGGCCGGTCTGATCCTGTTCGTTCGCTCAACATACAGGGTATCACCTCACAAACATATTCAAAAATTAGATATGTTTTCCCTGATCGTCGCTGCTTGCCGTGTTAACGGTTTGCACGCGGGTTTTACATTGATCCAGCGCAAACGGAACCCTTTTTGGGATTTCCGCGACACTACGCCCCCTTTTCCAGACGGGGTGGACAGTGTCAGACGGGCTGGTAGGCTCGGCGCCAACGACCACAAATTTGGAGCCTTTCCCATGTCGCTCGACCCTGTTCTGGACCGTATTGACGCGGACCTTCCTGACGCCATCGACCGCCTTCTGGCGCTGTTGCGCATCCCGTCCATTTCGACGGACCCAGCATATGCCGTGGAATGCCAGAAGGCTGCCGATTGGTTGGTGGGCGACCTGAAAACCATTGGATTTCAAGTAGATAAACGCCAAACGCCGGGCCACCCGATGGTCGTGGCGCATGCAGATGGCCCTGCAGATGCGCCGCATCTGATGTTCTATGGGCATTATGACGTGCAGCCCGTTGACCCGCTGGAGCTGTGGGACTCGCCGCCGTTTGAGCCCGCCCTTGAAGGCACGCCAGCCGGCAAGGTGATCCGGGGTCGCGGATCGTCCGATGACAAGGGACAATTGATGACTTTTGTCGAAGCCTGCCGGGCGTGGATTGCCGTCCACGGCAGCCTGCCCGCGCGCATTTCGCTGTTTTTTGAAGGCGAAGAAGAATCAGGCTCGCCCTCGCTGATCCCCTTCATGGAGGACAACAAAGACGAACTGACCTCCGATATCGCGCTGATCTGCGACACCGGGCTGTTCGAATCAAAAACGCCCGCGATCATCACCCAATTGCGCGGTATGACCTGCGAGGATTTCACCATCACCGGCCCCGACCGCGACCTGCATTCAGGCATGTATGGCGGTGTGGCGATGAATCCCATCCGAATCCTGGCCCGCGCGCTGGCAGACCTGCATGACGACACGGGCCGCATCACCCTGCCCGGCTTTTATGACGGGGTTGAGGAACTGTCAGACGATATGCGCGCCCAATGGCAGGGGTTGGGCTTTGATCACGTGTCTTTCCTTGGTGACGTGGGCCTAAAACACCCGGCGGGCGAACAAGACCGTATGCCGATCGAGATGCTGTGGTCGCGCCCCACCTGCGATGTGAACGGCATCTGGGGAGGCTATACCGGTGACGGGTTCAAGACCGTGCTGCCCAGCAAAGCCTCGGCCAAGGTCAGTTTCCGACTGGTGGGCAAGCAAGACCCCGACGCAATCCGCAAGACCTTCCGCGCCTATCTGGAAGACCGCTTGCCCGAGGGCTTCACGGTTGAATATCGCACCGAAAAAGGATCGCCCGCCGCGCAGGTCTCAACGGAAAATCCGATGTTCGAACAAGCCCGCAAGGCGCTGAGTGACGAATGGGGCATCCCTGCTGCCTTTGCGGGTTGCGGTGGGTCGATCCCGATTGCGGGCTATTTCAAGGACATCCTTGGTGTGGACGCGATGCTGATCGGGTTTGCAAAGGATGACGACAACATCCACAGCCCGAACGAGAAATACGATCTGGAAAGCTTCCACAAAGGCATCCGTAGCTGGGCGCGCATTCTGGCGGAATTATCGTAAGCCGCAAAGCTCACGCGTCCCATGACGCATGCCAGCAAAACTTCGATCAGCCCTCTTTCCCGGGCTGATCGCCGCGACGCATCCGCACAAGTTTGATGGCCAAGACCACCCACGGCGTGCCGTGCATCAGCAGATCAAACATATCAATCGGCCGCACCAGCGTCCCAGTGAACAGCATGACAAGCTTTTCCCACACATGGGGCGGCGTAAACGGCGCAAGCCCGATGGTCGCGCAGAATATCAAAATTGTCAGAAGCGGAATATCATCAATGACCGACACAATCTTTCCTCATCCGCAGCGGTGGATATAGACAGGCTAGCCGCCAATAGTGTTGGCGAAAATGTGGTGAAGTGGCGCGGTTGACGGGGCTCGAACCCGCGACCCCCGGCGTGACAGGCCGGTACTCTAACCAGCTGAGCTACAACCGCGCGTGGCGGCGTGGATACAGCGCGCATGGGCAGGCGTCAATGGGGAAATCACGAAGCCTGGCCTTCGGATTTGCACCTTCTACGGCACGTTCAAAACGAAAAAACCCCGCCAAAAGCGGGGCTTCATTTCGGGCAGTGGTGGCGCGGTTGACGGGACTCGAACCCGCGACCCCCGGCGTGACAGGCCGGTACTCTAACCAACTGAGCTACAACCGCTCACTGCCAGCCTCTCGGCTAGTTCGGGCGTTCTAGGCTGCACACCCAAGGGCGTCAAGCGGCCAATGCCGATTTTCAGGATTATTTTTCGATCACCTGATGACCGTGCCGGGGCGAGAGGTGGAAAATGATCCCCTGCCCGCCCGGCAGGTCCAACATTTCATATTCGTTTAGCCCCAGCCAGCGTGCCCGCAGCACCCGTGACAAAACCCCATGGGTAAAAATCACCGCCGGACCGGCCAGGTCTTTCAAAAAGCTGTCAGTGCGCAGCTGCAGGTCTGCCAAAGTCTCGCCACCCGGCGACATGTAGTTCCAAGCCACTGGATGCTGTTCTGCATAGGCAGCCTGATCGCCCCAACCTGCGTCTATTTCGTCTCGCGTCAGGCCTTCCCAGACGCCAAAAGCCACCTCACATAGCCGCTCGTCTTGCTTGATCGGCCAACCCAACGACGCCAGCGACAATTGGGCCGTATGAAACGCCCGCTCCTGCGGCGAACTGAGGGCCGCCACGTCCGTTCGCCCACCGACCACCCGCTGCAACACCGACCCCATGTGGCGCGCCTGTTGCTGCCCTTTCTCGGTCAAAGGCGAATCCAGTCGCCCTTGATGACGGCGCGCCAAATTCCATTCGGTCTGACCGTGGCGAATGACAAACAGTTCGGGATATTGGATGGGCATGGCGCACCTATTGGGGCTGGACGCAACCACGCTAACGTAATCGGGCCATTTGGCAAATCAGCTATGCGGTTAGGGGAATGGTGGGTCGTGAGAGGCTCGAACTCCCGACATCTTCGGTGTAAACGAAGCGCTCTACCAACTGAGCTAACGACCCGTTGCGCCAGCTAATAGCCTTGTCAAACCGGGGATTGCAAGAGCGGTTTGCGCAAAGGGCAAAAAAATTATCTGTCCACCACTGGTAGGGTGCACAAAACAATCATATCCTGCCCCAACACTTGTACTTTGCATAAGCTGACGTCTGCTGCGTCACTCCCTTTGACAAGGAACCGGAAAATGTCGGCGTCTGTCGTTCCAAAAGGCGTTGCCCATGTTGCAATCGACGCTCCGGACAACCCGGAGCCGATTGTCTTTGTGCTGCTGCCCAACCTGTCGATGCTGGCGTTCACCTCAGCCATTGAACCATTGCGCATCGCCAACCAATTGACCGGGCAAAGCCTTTACACGTGGACCACTATGTCCGAAGACGGCGGCAATGTGCGCTGTTCGAACGGGATCGAGATCGGGATTGATCGCCCGTTGGGTGACACCCCCACCGACAGTCGGATTTTCATCTGCTCGGGCGTGCAACCAGAGCTGTCCACCAGCACCAAGGTTGCGGATTGGACGCGTAAGCAATGGCGCATGGGGCGCACGGTCGGGGGCTTGTGCACTGGCACTTACACACTGGCGCGCGCAGGCATTCTGGCTGGTCACAAGTTTACGCTGCACTGGGAAAATATCGCCCCGTTTCGTGAGCATTTCCCAGACCTCACCCCGGTCGAGCAGCTATATACAATAGACAACCGCGTGCTGACCTGTGGCGGAGGGTCCGCGGCGACCGATTTGTTTTTCAAACTGATCTATGACACCCATGGACCCGTGCTGGCGCAAGCGGTTCTGAACATGTGCCTGCATACCGTGCAACGATCAGAAACCGATCGGCAGCAAAGCTCGACCTCGGCCTCGATTGGGGTGCGCAACGACAAGTTGGTCCGCATCATCAACCATTTCGAAGAACACATGGACGATCATATCAATTTGGATGTTGTGATCGAACAGCTAGGGATATCGCGCCGACAAATGGAACGCTTGTTCCGGCAATACTTGGACACGACACCCAAGAAATACCTGCAAAACCTGCGGCTGCAACGGGCCCGCATCCTGCTGGCGGAAACCAATCTGGCCGTGGTTGATGTGGCAGTGGCGTGTGGTTTTGAATCAGCCGCCTATTTTTCTAAGCGATTTCGAGAAGCGTTTGGCATGTCACCGCACAAATTCTCGACCGGTCACGGGTAGAGTCTGATAAGATAACGGGCGTTAAAACAGCGCCCGGTGGGTGGCCAAAAAAAGGAAGCTGGTGGGTGATAAGAGATTTGAACTCCTGACATCTTCGATGTGAACGAAGCGCTCTACCACTGAGCTAATCACCCAACGCCGCGCGTTTTAGCGTCACTCGTCCGTCGGCGCGAGTTCATCTTTGCCGCTGCCCGTCGCCTTATTGCGCCGGATTTTACACACAATGATATCCGCGTCCGGCAGTTCTTTGTGGCGGTTCACCTTCACCAAGCCCAAGGGGGGCAGGCGCAGCTTTTCACCGCGCAGCAACGCGTCACCAAGCTCTTGCAACACCGCGTCATAAACGGTGCGAACTTCGCTGGGGCGTAGATTTGCGCGCGCCGCGACGCGGGCCATCAAATCTTTCTTTTTCACGACCGGCTCTTTGGGGGCGGCAAGGCTATCAGTCTTTGGCTCTTTGGACGGGGCTGTCTGGGACGGCTTCGCCACACCCCGTTTGGCCGCCGCGGCGGTGCCATGCTTGGCCTTTGACGTTGATTTGGTACTGGCTGCCATGGAGCGCCCCTTTGATATTATGTTAGATTTGTTGCACGGCGAAAGTAATCTGACGCCGACAACCGTGTCGTTGTGATCATAGTCCGCAAAATGGAAAGGCGCGAGCATTTTGCCCGCGCTTTTCCGTTGTCGTAAGAAACCGCTTAGTGTGCGACCGGGGTCGCGCCAGCGGGGTTCTTGGCCAAGGCCGCCGCGGCAGCTTCTTCCGCCGCTTCGTCCCATTCAACCGCGACCGGCTCCCGCACCAAGGCGTGTTTCAGAACCTCGGACACGTGGCTGACCGGAATGATTGTCAGACCTTCTTTCACATTGTCCGGAATCTCGCGCAGATCTTTTTCGTTTTCCTGCGGGATAAGTACAGTTTTGACACCACCACGAAGGGCCGCCAGCAGTTTTTCTTTCAGGCCACCGATGGCCAGCGCGTTGCCGCGAAGCGTGACTTCACCGGTCATGGCGAGATCTTTTTTCACCGGAATGCCGGTCAAGACAGACACGATGGACGTGACCATCGCCAGACCCGCTGAAGGGCCATCCTTGGGTGTCGCGCCTTCCGGCACGTGTACGTGGATATCCCACTTTTCGAACTTGGGTGGCTTCACGCCGATCTCGGGTGCGATCGAACGGACATAGGAACTGGCCGCGTCGATGGACTCCTTCATCACGTCACCCAGTTTCCCGGTGGTCTTCATGCGACCTTTGCCCGGCAGCCGCAGCGCCTCGATAGACAGCAGATCACCGCCCACACTGGTCCAAGCCAGGCCCGTGACGACACCGACCTGATCTTCCTGTTCGGCCAGACCAAAGCGATGCTTGCGCACGCCCAGATAGTCCTCAAGCAGATCAGGCGTGACCTCGACGGTCTCGACCTCTTTCTTGACCAGCTGGGTCACGGCCTTGCGGGCCAGTTTCGCCAATTCGCGCTTCAGGTTCCGCACACCCGCTTCACGGGTATAGTAGCGGATCATATCCGTCAGGGCGGCTTCGCTGACCGCGAATTCGTCCTTTTTCAGCCCGTGATCCTTGATCACTTCCGGCAGAAGGTGACGCGACGCAATCTCGCGCTTCTCATCTTCGGTGTAGCCCGCCAGCGGAATGATCTCCATCCGGTCCAGAAGCGGGCCGGGCATGTTGTAGGAGTTCGCCGTGGTCAGGAACATCACGTTCGACAGGTCATATTCGACCTCAAGATAGTGGTCGACAAAGGTCGAGTTCTGTTCAGGATCAAGCACTTCCAGCATCGCCGATGCCGGGTCGCCACGAAAATCCTGCCCCATCTTGTCGATCTCGTCGAGCAGGATCAGCGGGTTCGTGGTTTTCGCCTTTTTCAGCGCCTGAATGATCTTGCCGGGCATCGAGCCGATATAGGTCCGGCGGTGGCCGCGAATTTCACTTTCATCACGTACGCCACCCAGCGAGATGCGGATAAACTCGCGCCCCGTGGCCTTCGCAACCGATTTCCCAAGCGAGGTTTTGCCCACACCCGGAGGGCCGACAAGGCACATGATCGGGCCCTTCAGCTTCTTCGACCGTTGCTGCACCGCCAGATATTCGACGATCCGTTCCTTGACCTTCTCAAGCCCATAGTGATCGGCGTCGAGCACTTTTTGCGCGTTGTTCAGGTCTTTCTTCACGCGGCTTTTTACGCCCCATGGAACACCAAGCATCCAATCCAGATAGTTGCGCACGACGGTCGCTTCCGCCGACATCGGCGACATGTTCTTGAGCTTTTTCAGCTCAGCGTCAGCCTTTTCGCGCGCCTCTTTGGAAAGCTTGGTGGCTTCGATCTTTTCTTCCAGCTCGGTCAGTTCGTTCTGACCTTCTTCGCCGTCACCAAGTTCCTTCTGAATGGCCTTCATTTGCTCATTCAAATAGTACTCACGCTGGGTGCGCTCCATCTGGCTTTTGACGCGGGTCTTGATCTTTTTCTCGACCCGCAAAACCGACATTTCGCCCTGCATCAGACCATAGACCTTCTCAAGCCGTTCGCTGACGGTGAAGGTTTCGAGAAGCTCCTGTTTCTGGTCGACTTCCACGCCCAGATGACCGGCCACAAGGTCAGCCAGTTTGTCAGGGGCGCGGGTTTCGGACACTGCGGCAAGGGCTTCTTCAGGAATGTTCTTTTTGATCTTGGCGTAGCGTTCGAATTCGTCGCCGACCGAGCGCAACAGCGCTTCAATCTCGTTCGGATCGCCGGGGCGTTCTTCGATCACTTCGGCGAAAGCTTCGAAATAATCTTCATTGTCGACATAGTCGCTGATGCGCACCCGCGACTGACCTTCGACCAGAACTTTTACTGTGCCGTCGGGCAGTTTCAACAGTTGCAGCACATTGGCCAGCACACCGACGGTATAGATGCCTTCGACATCCGGCTCATCAATCGACGGGTCGATCTGGCTGGACAGAAGGATTTGCTTGTCATCCGCCATCACTTCTTCCAAGGCGCGCACGCTTTTTTCGCGTCCAACGAACAGCGGCACGATCATGTGTGGGAACACCACAATGTCACGCAGCGGAAGGACCGGGAAGGATTGGCTCAGTTGCTCACTCATAGTTTTTCCTTATTCTTGGCAAAGCGCCCTGCCCCTGTGTTTCGGCAGCTCGGGCGCCTCCTGTTCGGACTATTCAGATGGGGGTCGCACCGCCCAACGTCAACCCGTTTTGCCCCGACACTTTGCCCCTGGCGCGCGCGGACGACAAGGGGAAAGCTGGCGAGATGTTGGCATGAACGGGATTTCAGAACCCTTAAAGCGGGTCGATATCGCCTTGCGCGCGGCCTGCATGGAAATCGGCCTCCCACTCAGCGAATCTTTGAGTCGCAATCGCGTCGCGCATACTCTGCATGATGTCTTGGAAATAATGCAGATTGTGCCATGTCAGCAGCATGCCTGAGATCATTTCCTGAGCGCGAAAAACGTGATGCAGATAGGCGCGGGAATAGTTGCGGCAGGCTGGGCAGCCACAGTTTTCATCCAACGGGCGCGGGTCATCTTGGTGACGCGCATTCTTGATGTTCAAAACTCCGTGACGGGTGAACACTTGCCCCGTCCGACCAGATCGAGACGGCAGCACGCAATCCATCATGTCGATGCCGCGTTTGACCGCGCCAACGATGTCGTCGGGCTTGCCGACACCCATCAAATAACGCGGCTTGTCGTCGGGCAGGAAATCGGGCGCATAATCGAGGCAGTCAAACATCGCCGCCTGCCCTTCGCCCACGGCCAGCCCGCCAACCGCGTAGCCGTCAAAGCCGATCTTTTTCAGCGCCTCGGCGCTTTCTTCTCGGAAATCGCGTTCCAGCCCGCCTTGCATAATGCCAAACAAGGCGTGGCCGGGCCGATCCCCGAACGCGTCGCGCGACCGTGCCGCCCAGCGCATCGACAGGCGCATGCTTTCGGCGATCCGGTCGCGATCTGCTGGCAAAGCGGGGCATTCGTCGAAACACATCACGATATCGGACCCCAGAAGCTTTTGAATCTCCATCGACCGTTCCGGCGTCAGCTCGTGTTTCGAGCCATCAATGTGGGATTTGAAGGTCACGCCCGTTTCGGTCATCTTGCGAAGGTCGGCAAGGCTCATCACCTGAAACCCGCCGCTGTCGGTTAGAATCGGTTTGTCCCAATTCATAAACTTGTGCAGCCCGCCCAGACGATCGATCCGTTCTGCCGTCGGGCGCAGCATAAGGTGATAGGTGTTGCCAAGCAGAATGTCGGCCCCTGTCGCCGCCACACTTTCCGGCATCATCGCTTTTACGGTGGCCGCGGTTCCAACGGGCATAAAGGCAGGCGTGCGGATCTGGCCGCGCGGCGTGTCGATCACACCGGAGCGGGCCTTGCCGTCTGTGGCATTCAGGGAAAACGAAACGCGGTTTGGGCTTTGGGCTTGCATGCGGCTGATTTGGCCCATGCAGACCCGATTGCCAAGGGTTTTTTGACGTCAGGTGATCAGCGCCGCCGCGATCTGCTGGTCAACTGGCCCTTCAGCGGTCATCGTCGCGGTTGATCTTGACGGACCCCAAATTGGCAGCATTCACCCGTTCAGACAACCTCTCCAGCTTGCGGCTGGTCAGCATCAGCTCGGTCAGCGTCGTGTTGTCCACCCGGTTGGCCAACGCATAGGCAACGTCCTGCACCATCCGCGCGGCCTGATCCAGCTGCTCGGCACATGTTATAGTTTTGGTGTCACCGTTTTTCGTCGAAATCACCGTTCTGGCTCCTCGTGCTGCCCCGACTCTTTAAGAAGAGCGCTTCCAGTGGAAAATTGAAGGCGAACACGTCTATTTTATGGCGAATTATAGGCGATTGCGCATCATGTGGCTGTGATTTCCAACACAATGCACCGGATTTACCTAGTTTTGGATCAAATCAGGAAACAGGCAACTGTTCAATTTTCGGGCCAGCGACCCACTTGCCCACGACCAAGTTGGGGCAGAAGCTGCACCGCAACATCTGCGTTCTTCCGGTCTGGCTCTGGACCTTACCCGCCGCAATCCTTATATGTTCAGTCAGGATTAGGACGATGGCAAAATGACAATGAACACAACCGACAAGCTTGAAGGTGAACCACTGATCAAGCCCTCTACCGTTGACCACCCGCTATATGACAGCGTGGTCGAAGCCTGCCGCACGGTCTATGACCCGGAAATTCCGGTCAATATCTATGACTTGGGGCTGGTCTATACGGTTGAGATCAATAAAGAAAACGAAGTTGATCTGATCATGACACTGACCGCACCCGGCTGCCCTGTGGCAGGCGAAATGCCCGGCTGGCTGGTCGAGGCGATCGAGCCCGTCGCGGGTGTCAAGCAGGTGAACGTCGAAATGACATGGGATCCGCCTTGGGGGATGGAGATGATGTCAGACGAAGCGCGTCTTGAACTGGGGTTCATGTAACCCCAGATGCACCCTGCCCTTGAGCAAACCGACCTGACGGCTTAGCCTTGGGATGAAGGAGAATTCGATGTTTGGCATACCCGGCAAATCGCCGATCACCATGACGACGGCCGCCGAGGCCCAGATCGCTAAGCTTATGGCGTCGGGCGGGCACAAAGGCTTGCGCATTGGTGTCAAGAAAGGCGGCTGTGCGGGCATGGAATACACCATGGATTATGTCGATGATGTCGACACCCACGACGAGGTGGTCGAACAGGGCAATGCCCGCGTAATGATCGCGCCAATGGCGCAGATGTTCTTGTTCGGGACCGAAATCGACTATGAAATCTCGCTTCTGGAAGCCGGGTTCAAGTTCCGCAATCCGAATGTCAGCGAAGCCTGCGGGTGCGGCGAATCGATTAAATTCGATGATGCGCTCAGCGCGGACACATCACGGGCCTGATGTCGGTCACCGATTCAGATATCGCCTTTGTCAAAGAGCTGCTTGAAGGGCTTGGCCCCCTGACCCACCGCAAAATGATGGGCGGCGCGACATTCTATTTTGACGGTCAGGTCTTCGCGATCCTGTCCAGCAGCGGCGATATCTATTTGAAGGCCAAAGGTCCCTTCGCCGAGGCGCTTGAGGCCGAGGGCAGTCGCATTTTCGGTATGGATGGCAAAACCATGGGATATTGGACCCTGCCGGACGCCGCATTGGACGACCCGGAACTGGCCTGCGCATGGGCGCGCCGCGCGCTGGACGCGCTGGCTTAGGCTTTGGTTGCCGCCTTGAGGTGCAGATAGGTCTCGTCGAACCGTTTCTTCATGTGGTCCCCAGCCAGAATGGTCTGGCCCGAACCAACCGGCGCAACGTTGGTGTCATGGTTCGGATTGAAAAACATCGGAACCGAAATACGCTCGGCACTTGACCCGACCACCCTGTGCATCGTGGCCTTCACCCAACCGCCGGTCCACATCTCCAGCATCTCACCGAAATTGACCACGAATTCGCCGAGCGGGGCGTCAACAGGCAGCCATTTTCCGTCCGCCGCCAACACCTCAAGACCGGCAACACCGTCGGTTGCCAGAAGGGTCAGGCAACCATAGTCGGTGTGCGGGGCAATGCCGAAATCCTTAGCCCCTGCCCAATCCGGGCGCGGCGGATAGTAATTACCGCGCAGCAGTGCCATAGGGCGGGTAAAGGCGTCGTCAAAGAAAGTCTCATCCTCGCCGATGGCAACTGAAATACCGCGCAGCAGCTCCATCAAGACTTTCAGCGCTTGGGCATAGTAGTCCTGAATTTCCTGCCGAAACCCCGGCAGATCGGGCCACAGATTGTCGCCATAAACTGAAAGCCCCTCGGCCCGCAGCGGGTCATCGTCGGCCAGTTCAAACCCGCAATCAAAGACCTGCTTGAAATCGGGGTTGGCTTTGGGATCGACTTGCTCGGATCCCGACCCGCCCCATCCGCGATTTGCACCGGTCCGCGCCATATCGACGGCCCACTTTTCCGCGTCCGGCAATTGAAAAAACCGCCGATAGGTGTCCAGCACTCTGACCATCTCCTTCTCGGAAATGCCCGTATTATGGACGGTCAGAAACCCGACCTCCTCGACTGCGTATTTCAGCTCGGCCATTGTTTCGGGATCACCAATGGCGGTTTTTGCGGCATCCAGTCGTGGTATAAGTGTGGGGATCATCTGACTTCCCTCTAGAACGACCCATTCCACTTAGACTTGTAGCGATCCATGATTGGTGCGCAAGCACTACCAGGGCTTGACGCCCCCCGCCGCGCATCCGACAACATATCAACCAATAGGGAGAGATGTGATGACGCGGCGCAAAATGGCAGCAGGCAATTGGAAGATGAACGGGACCAGCGCAAATCTGACCGAGCTTGACGCGCTGGCGAAGGCGCACCCGACGCCGGGTTGTGACATCCTGATCTGCCCCCCAGCCACGCTGATTTCGCGTGCAGCGAACGCGACGCCCGACCAGATCGCCATCGGCGGGCAGGATTGCCATTCCAGTGAAACCGGCGCGCATACCGGCGATATTTCCGCGCAAATGTTGGTTGATGCGGGCGCGAGTCATGTAATCCTTGGTCATTCCGAACGGCGCCAAGATTACGAAGAAAGCGACGCGGATGTGCGCAACAAGGTTGTCACCGCTCTGACCGCCGGGTTGAAAGTTGTGGTCTGCGTCGGCGAAAGCCTTGCCGAACGCGAGGCCCGAAACACGCTGGATATCATCGGCGGGCAAATGGCGGGCTCCATCCCGGATGTGGTGACGGGCGAAAACCTTGTCGTCGCCTACGAGCCGATTTGGGCCATTGGCACGGGTAAGGTGCCGACACTGGACCAGATCGGTGATGTGCATGACTTCATCCGCGCCGGTCTGGAACGACGGTTCGGCGCGGGCGTCGGGCTTTCAACCCGCATTCTTTATGGCGGCTCGGTCAAACCATCCAATGCGGCAGACATCTTTGCGGTGTCAAACGTAGATGGCGCGTTGGTTGGCGGGGCAAGCCTGTCGGCGGCGGACTTTTCGCCGATCATCACAGCACTTGAAAACGCCTGAGCCTGCCCAATCTGCTGGGTGACCGCCTGGCGGCCCGGCCCTTGATTGCTAATCCCACGGAGCGTGCGATGGACTATTCCGAACTAGCAGAGTGGCAAAAACGCGCAGCCGACTGGGCACGTGACTACCACGCCGGTCTGCGTGACCGCCCGGTGCGCCCCGACCTCGCGCCGGGTGACTTTCTGGCCAAGATCGAGGCCCCCGTCCCCGAAGCGCCCGAACCGATCGAGGCTATCTTTGACGACTTTACCCGACTGGTGCCCGACGCCATGACCCACTGGCAACACCCGCGTTTCTTTGCCTATTTCCCTGCCAATGCTGCGCCTGCGTCAATGCTGGCCGAGCAACTGGCCAACGCGATGTCTGCCCAAGCGATGCTGTGGCAAACGGCCCCTGCAGCCAACGAGATGGAAGACCTTGTCATCCGGTGGCTGCGCGACGCGATGGGGCTGCCTAGCGATTTCACCGGCACAATCCATGACAGTGCGACCACCGCAACATTTTCAGCCGTCACCACGATGCGAGAGCTGGCGTTGGGGCACGAAGGCATCACCAAGGGGCTGTCCGGCGCGCCGACGCTGCGCATCTATGCCAGCGCGCAAACCCATTCCAGCGTGGACAAGGCGGTGCGCCTGTCGGGGATTGGGCAGGACAATCTTGTCAAAGTTCCGACCATCCCCCACCACCCAACATGGTCGATGGACCCCACCGCGCTGGATGCGATGATCCGCGCCGATCTTAAGGCGGGTATGAAGCCTGCGGGCGTGGTCTTATGCGTTGGCGGCACCTCAATCGGGGCCTGTGACGACATTGCTGCCTGCATCGACGTGGCGCGATCTCACGGCCTGACCGTGCATGTGGACGCCGCCTGGGCAGGGTCCGCCATGATCTGCGAGGAGTTTCGAACCCTCTGGAAAGGGGTCGAGGCCGCTGACAGCATCATCTTCAATCCTCACAAATGGCTGGGCGCTCAGTTCGATTGCGCCGTGCAGTTCCTGCGCGATCCCGCTCCGCAGATCGGCGCGATGGGCTTACGCCCCGAATATCTGAAGACCCAAGGCGCGGATGAGGTTGTGAATTACAACGAATGGACCCTGCCGCTTGGCCGTCGTTTCCGGGCGTTGAAACTATGGTTCCTGCTGCGATCCGAAGGTCTGACCGGCCTGCGTGCACGCATCCGCAACCATGTCGCATGGGCGGCGGAGGCGGCAGAGGAGATTGCCGCCCTGCCCGGCACGGACATCACCACGCCCCCGATCCTGTCGCTGTTCTCGTTCCGCTTCAAAGATGATGCAAAAACCGCCGAACTGCTGGAACGGGTGAACCGCGACGGGCGCATCTATCTGACCCAGACCAATCACGCAGGGCAGTTCGTCATCCGCGTTGCTGTCGGGCAGTTTGCGTGCACCCGCGAAGATGTGATGATGATCCCCGACGTACTCAAAGACCTCACCCGCGACCTGTAACAGCAAGAAATCTTTACTTTTCCGTGCCAGCGTATAAACTGGATGTGGGTCGTGCCCTGTGCGGCGGACATTAACTTTACCGCACAACGGCATGCCGGCACCCGCTTTGGTTCTTATCTATTTGATAGGCGAAAGGGGAATCCAATGGAGTTCGGGAAGGACTTTACATATCACGAGTACGTCGCCGACGGCGTCGTTCACGGCTTAGGGGTAATTGCGGCCATGATTGGTGCGGCGGCCCTGATCTACTGGTCAATGGGTGATGCACCTTTGGGTCACTTGCCCCCAATGCTGGCTTATGGGGCTGGTTTGATCGCAAGCTTCACGCTTTCTGCCGCATACAACATGACCTTGCATCGTTCAGCGCGCCAAGTGCTGCGCAAGTTCGACCACGCGGCCATCTATCTGATGATCGCGGGGACATATACACCAATCGCCCTGATCGGAATCGGTGGCACAAACGGCTACGCGCTGGTAGCGGCGGCATGGACGTTGGCCATTGTCGGCGTTTGTATGAAGCTGTTTTTCTTTGGGCGATTTGAACGGTTTGGGCTGATGTTGACCTTGATGCAGGGCTGGATGGCCGTTCTGATGATCGGCCCGCTGATTGCCACGTTCAGCCCTGTGGTTCTCGTGCTGCTTGTGGGTGGCGGCTTGCTGTTCACGCTGGGCATCTTCTTCCATCTGGGCGAGCATTTGCCGTTTAACCGAGCTATCTGGCATGTCCATGTGCTGCTGGGTGCAGCCGCTCATTACGCGGCTGTTGTAATGGTTGTGGGCACCTAAGGTCTGATTTAGCCGCCAAGAATGACGCGAATAGGATAGACCTGTCGCTTTCTGCCCCACTACGCTTGTCGGCAGGAGGACGGGAATGGATCGGCTAGACTGGCTCGTTTCAATTGTTGTGCGCACAATCGGTGCGGACCGCGGGCGTGCGGCGCGTGGGCGGCCCTGAAGGGTCGTTGCCCTCACCCAAGCGCCACAACAATTTTCAGGTATTCAATATGACAACGACATCTGCCCGCCGCTCTGGCGGTCGCGCCGCCCGCCAAGCCCTTCGCGCCGCCCCCCTTGCCCAAGATGTTCGCCCCGTTCGGGCGGGGATGGAGGGGGGGACGTTCAAGCCCCTTACCCCAGCCGGCATCAATCGCATTCACCACGCCGCGCTGGACGCTTTGGAACAGATCGGTTTGGCGGACGCGCCGCCGTCAGGCATCGACATCATGACCCGCGCGGGTGCGATCCTTGGCGACGACGGTCGCCTGCGCTTCCCGCGTGCTCTGGTTGAAGACATGCTGGCCAAAGCAGCCAAGGGCATCACCCTGTGCGGTCGCGACCCTCAGCATGACCTGACCCTCAGCGGCAAGCGCGTGCATTACGGCACCGCAGGCGCGGCGGTTCATATGGTTGATCCGCACGGGCGCGAATACCGGGAAAGCACGGTTCAGGACCTGCATGATGCTGCACGCATCGTCGATCAGCTGGACAACATCCATTTCCTTCAGCGGCCCATGGTCTGCCGGGATATTCCCGACAACCGCGAGATGGACCTGAACTCGATCTACGCCTGCACATCAGGGACAAAAAAGCATGTCGGCGTCTCGTTTTCAGAGCCTGACTTCGTAGAAGACGGGATCGAGCTTCTGCACATGATCGCGGGCGGCGAGGACGCGTGGCGCGCGCGCCCCTTCGTGTCGAACACCAACTGTTTTGTCGTGCCGCCGATGAAATTCGCCACCGAAAGCTGTCAGGTGATGGAGAAGGTCATCGCGGCTGGCATGCCCGTGTTGCTGTTGTCAGCCGGCATGGCCACAGCCACGGCGCCCCCCACGCTGGCCGGCGCGATCGTTCAGGCCGTGGCGGAATGTCTGGCGGGCGTTGTCTATGTCAATTCAATCGCACCGGGGCACCCCGCGATCTTCGGCACGTGGCCCTTCCTGGTCGATCTGCGGTCCGGGGCGATGTCGGGCGGATCGGGCGAACAGGCTTTGATGTCGGCTGGTTGCGCGCAGATGCACCAGTTCTATGGCCTGCCCGGTGGGGCGGCCGCCGGGTTCTCGGATTCAAAACTGCCGGATATGCAGGCTGGCTGGGAACAGATGTGTTCCAATGTGCTGGCCGGTCTTTCGGGTCTGAACATGGTTTACGAGGCCGCCGGCATGCACGCTTCGCTTCTGGGCTTCTGTCATGAAAGCCTGATCCTTGGCGACGACATCGTCGGGCAGGCGTTGCGCTGCGTGCGCGGGATCGAGATCACTGAGGATTCGGTCAGCATCGAAATGATGAGATCGGTCTGTCTTGGGGGGCCGGGTCATTACCTAGGGGAAGATCAGACGTTAAGCCGGATGCAGACAGATTTTGTCTATCCGACCCTCGGCGACAGGACGTCCCCGAAAGAATGGGCTGAGGTTGGCAAACCCGATCTGATCGCTGCCGCCACCGCGCGGAAAGAGGATATTCTGGCGCAGCGGGCCAGTGCGCGCTTCGACCCGCAAGTTGACGCCGCGATCCGGGCGCGGTTCAACATCCACCTTCCGATGTAAATCCTTAGAAGCGGGGCCACTGGCCTCGCTTTACCCCTGCGCGGCCTCCGCCTTTTCTTCCAACAAAAGCCATTCCTCTTCCGCAGCCGCCAACGCTTGCTGCCTCTGGGTCAGCCCTTCGGTCGCTTTCTTGAACTTCACCGGTTCTTTGGTGAACAGATCGGGGTCCATCAGGAACTCTTCCAGCTTGGCAATCTCGGCGGACAGACGGTCCATTTCGGCAGGTAGCGCGTCAAGACGGTGCTGTTCGGTGAATGACAGACCGTCGGGTTCGGGCTTCACGTCCTGCTTGACCTTGTCGGCCTTGGTCCTTGTTTTTGAAGGCTTTCTTGCAAAATTATCCTCGTGATCGCCGCGCTGTGCCTGATAGTCGGACCAGCCGCCGGGATAGATCGTGGCCCGCCCGTCTCCTTCCATCGCAATGGTGCGTTCAGCAACTCGGTCAAGGAAGTCGCGGTCGTGGCTGACCACCAAAACCGTCCCGTTATAGGCGGTGATCAGCTCTTGCAGCAGGTCCAGCGTTTCGACGTCCAAATCGTTGGTCGGCTCGTCCATCACCAGCAGGTTGGACTGCCGCGCCATGATCTTTGCCAGGATCAATCGTGCCTTTTCGCCGCCTGACAGAGACCGCACAGGCGCGCGGGCTTGGGCGTCGGAAAACAGGAACTCTTTCAGATAGCCGACAACGTGTTTAGGCGTGCCGCGCACCATCACCTGATCAGCCTTGCCCGACACCCGCATTTCGGGATCACCCGCTAGGTTTTCCCACAGGCTGTCATCCTCAACCAACCCGGTTCGGTTTTGGTCAAAGACGGCAATCTCAAGCCCGGTGCCGTGTTGCACGCTGCCGGTGTCGGGCGTTTCCTGACCGATCAACATCTTCAAAAGCGTTGTTTTGCCAGCGCCATTGGGGCCAACCAACGCAATGGTTTCGCCGCGCATCACGCGCAGGTCGAATTCATTCAGAATCACTCGGTCGCCGTATGATTTCGAGATGCCGCGCGCCTCGATCACCTTGCGGCCAGATTTTGGCCCAGCGTCCAGCGCCATTTCGGCAGCACCTTGGCGGTTGATCTGGGCGGCGCGCTCGGCCCTCAGATCACCCAACGCCCGCAGACGACCCTGATTGCGTTTGCGCCGCGCGCTAATACCTTCGACGGCCCAGCGTCCCTCGGCCTTGATCTTGCGGTTCAGCTTGTGGCGGCTCTGGTCTTCTTCATCCCAAACCTTGTCGCGCCATGCCTCAAAATGCTCAAAGCCCTTTTCCTGTCGGCGCACCTGCCCGCGATCCACCCACAGCGTGGCGCGTGTCAGCGCACGCAGGAAGGCGCGGTCGTGGCTGATCAGAACAAAACCCGCGCGCGTTTGCGTCAGCTCGGCCTCCAACCACTCGATTGCTTCGATATCCAAATGGTTCGTGGGTTCGTCCAGCAACATCAGGTCAGGCGCCTCGGCCAGCAACTTGGCAAGGGCTGCGCGCCGCCGCTCGCCGCCCGACGCGGTGCCAACCGGAGCGTCCAGTTGGAACTTCAGGCCTTCGGCGACCCGTTCGACCAGATAATCCTGCCCCGGCTCAAGTCCGGAGGTCGCGAAATCGCCCAGCGTGGTAAATTCCGATAAATCAGGGTGTTGTTCCATATATC
This sequence comes from Aliiroseovarius sp. S1339, assembly GCF_023195695.1. Taxonomy (GTDB): domain Bacteria; phylum Pseudomonadota; class Alphaproteobacteria; order Rhodobacterales; family Rhodobacteraceae; genus Aliiroseovarius. The sequence goes on from NZ_JALPQG010000001.1 coordinate 489,765, forward strand.
CGACCGAGACACCGGGCGACAGAACGCGCGTGCCGTGATCGGCTTCGATCAGTCCCGCCATGACCTTCATCAACGTCGATTTGCCCGATCCGTTGCGCCCCACCAGCGCCACGCGGTCGCCCGGTTGCACCACAAGGTCAAGCCCGTCAAAGACGGGATCGCCACCAAAGGTCAGCGAGATATCAGACATCTGAAGAAGGGGTATACGTGCCATAAGGCGGAGTTAGGCAATCACACCTGCAAGGTCAACCAAAGGCTTATCCGGTGATGGCCCGCAACAGGCGTGCGCGGGTTGGCGGCACCGCGCCGATCTCAAGCCCGGTGAAGACATGCAGGGTGTTCAGGTCATGATCGACCACAGCGTGATCGGACACCCACCCCCCCATCAAAAGATAGGTGCGCAACAGCGGAGGCATCGTGCGCATCGCAAGTTTAGCGTCCGGTTTGCGGCGTAACCGTTGGGCAAAACGAAACACTTTGGGGGCTTTCACCCGAGGCAGCCAACGCTTAGGCGCGATGTGACGGTCGCGCAACATGGCGAAGGTATCGAAATACTGCGCCGCATCCGTGCCTTGAAAAGAAGAACAGCCAAACAGCATTCCCACATTTTCGTCGTCCACATAGCGCGTCATTGCGCCCCAAGCGACGCGCAGGATGTCAGCGCCGCCCTTGGCCTCGGGGTCAATGCAAAACCGCCCCATCTCGATCATCGGAGCGTCATAGGCGCGCAGGGCAGACAGTTCGTAATACTGGGCACTATAGCTGTCCCCGATGCGTGTGCCGTTTTCAAGCGGCATCAATCGAAAGCACCCGACCAGCGCGCGCGTCGCGCGATCCTCGATCAAGATATGACGACAGAGTTGGTCAAATGGGTCCGCGTCCGACCCATCATGGCCGCGAAAACAGCGATGGCGCAGGGCCTGGGCCGCCTTGATATCATCTTGGCTTTCGCCAAAGCGGGCGACATAGCAGCCTTTGGTAACTGTCGGCATTGCGGACCTCCGCCCATGATGCAGTGCTGTTGGTAAAACATATGCGCCTCTGACACCGTGGCGACAAGATGTGACAGAAATATGAGCAGCGTAGCAAACGAAAAGAAGCCACGGCGACCCTGCGCCAAGCCCCTTACCTGTTGTGTGGGGGAGTGTGTCCTCTTGTGGCCGCGATCAGTTCTCCCATCGGCCGCTTTGCTCTTTGCAGACAAGAGTTAACCCATAATCGAATGATTTCAGTGGGTCGGCCAATGCCGATTGGACCAGCCGCCGTCCAATATTGTTTTGACAACTGATGGCTAACCCCAGAAAATTTGCGTTTGCGCTTTATGAAAGGTCGGGCCATGGCGACCGACGAGTTCTTTGGAAACGACGATCAGCGCGCCGTCTTGCGGCGCGGCCGGATGATGGTTGCCTTGCTGGATCAGGATGAGCGCTACTTTTACTACGGTCGCACGCTTGGCTTGACCAAACCAGAGGACGGCGATGTGGATCAGCTTGCCGCCTTGGCCATAGTCCAGGGCAATGCGGCCTACGGTGCCGTCCGGGTGAATGGGGCACATGCCCTCCTCGAGATGGAAACGCGGTTCGGGTTTGGTGATTTCATGACCGGCGTCGAGCCCGGAAACGCGCCATCAGAATCCGTCTGCACCCGAATGGGGCTGTCTCGGGGGGATGTTGCGATCATGGGATGCGCCGATCCGCACGCCTTGGCTGGCGGAAGGATGACGAAATAGAGCTTTGGACAAACGCGCAACCCCGAAGGCGGAGCGTGCTGCTATTCTCGCACTGCCAGCATTCAACAGGTCATTTCCCCTTGCGTATTATTGCGCGGACGTCGCCATCAAACGCTCAGAGACTTTTCACGATTGGCCCGGCCGTTCAACTCATCTGGTTAGGGGCTTGACCCTGCGGTCTCGCGCGTTTCGCGGTAAAGTCCCTTCGCCCGTTAGTTGCCGCGAAGTCGCTCGGCCACATCGATCCTACCGATCGAGCCAAACAGCTGCCTTAGGAACCCAACACCCTTGATGTTGCTGTCTGTCACACGACGTTCCAGTGCAACCACACGCCCCTGCTCAAGACCGAAGCGTTCGATGTTCTCGACCACCCCTTTGTCGCTGAACGAAATGGCCAATACCTCGCGGTCAATTTCTTTCGGAGCGTTATAAAGATAGTGCTTGAACCGCGAGCGCACGTAATAATAGCCACTGTCTGCCAGCAAGCCAGATGTGCCGGGCTTGCCAATCGACGTGGCAACGGTTTCGCGCGTATCCTTGCCGACCTCGATCAGATCCACATCTTCCTTCAGCGGCATATAGCCGTGATTGCGGTACGTTGCGGAACAGGCTGCAACAAGTGCCACAAGCAGCACCACACCCATTACTTTACCCATTTTCTTGCCTGTTTGGCGCAGATAAGACATACCGCCCCCCTTGCGTTCGCCACTCTGTCTTGGGTATCGGCTTAGCCTAGGATCGCGCATGGTTCAAGAAACGATCACCAGCTATGTTGGCACAGGGCCAAGATAAACTGGATCAAACACGAGACTGAAAAACCAGCGGAGACGCAAAATGACCAACACGACCCCTTCGGGCAACGCCCTGCCCTTCAAACATCCCATCCGTCCGGCTGATCTGTCGACCAAGCGTGTGACCGAGTTCGAACTGGTGCCAAGCCAAGCAGATTGCGACGCCATCGCGCGCGATCTGGGCATTGTTGGTCTGCGCAAGCTGCGCTTTACCGGCGCGTTGAAGCCTTTGGATAGGCGCGACTGGCAAATGACGGCTGATCTTGGGGCAACTGTAACGCAGGAATGTGTGGTTACACTGGACCCCGTGACAACGCGGATTGACGACAAGATCGAACGCCGCTGGCTTCAGCATCTGTCTGAGCCAAGCGACGACGACGAGGTCGAGATGCCGGAAGATGACAGCGTCGAGCCGCTGACGGACGTGATTGACCTTGGACTGGTGATGATCGAGGCATTGGCGCTGGCCCTGCCCCTGTACCCTCGTGTCGAAGGCGCAGAAGTGCAGGCGAGTGTGTTCGCCGAGACGGGCACCAAGCCTTTGACAGATGATGACGTGAAGCCATTTGCAGGCCTGTCTGAATTGCGTGACAAGCTTTCTGGTGGTGGCGAAAAGACCTGAGGCGGGCTGACGATACCCCACGTGTCAGGTACTTCTGCCAAAAAATCGACGATTTCACCCGAAATTGGCGCGTTTCACCCCTTGCACGAAAAAAGAATCCCAGTATTTTGCCGCCTTCTTCCACAAGATGGGTTGGACAGCGCACCGCAAACCGCGTATGAGGCGCCGAGACTCAGGAATATTTGAGAACACCGGGCGATATCGCCCCTGAAACACACCGGGCCCTGCGCCCCCGAAATCCAAAGGTTGAGACCATGGCTGTCCAACAGAACAAAGTATCAAAGTCGCGTCGCAACAACCGTCGCGCGCATGACGCCCTGGTTGCCGCGAACCCGAACGAATGTTCGAACTGCGGCGAGCTGAAGCGCCCCCACCACGTCTGCCCCTCGTGCGGCCACTATGACGACCGTGAAGTGGTCGCCATTGCCGACGAAGTCGATTTCGACGACGAAGACGCGGCGTAAGCCTCTTGCCCGGCGCGGGCGGTCGTGTCAGAAAATCCCCGAGCATGGGATGAAGAATGACAATGGACGCCCCCAAACGCACAATCGTATCGGTCGACGCCATGGGCGGCGACTTGGGGCCGGCAGCCGTGGTTGCCGGTCTTGCGCTGTCTGCGGACAAGAACCCGGAAATCGGGTTCATTCTGCACGGCAACAAACCAGAGCTTGAGCAGTTGGTCGCCCGCACCAAGGGCCTGTCCGAGGTGTGCGAGATACGTCACGCTGACGAAGTCGTCACGATGGATGACAAACCCAGCCAAGTGATGCGCAATGGTCAGAAGACCTCGATGTGGTCGGCGATTGACGCGGTGCGCGACGGCGACGCCGATGTGGCTGTCAGCTGCGGCAATACCGGCGCGCTGATGCTGTTGTCGATGGTGCGCTTGCGCAAGCTGCCGGGTGTCAGCCGGCCCGCGATTGCCTGCCTGTGGCCATCACGTAACCCGACTGGGTTCAACGTGATGCTGGATGTGGGTGCCGATGTGCGCGCCGATGAAAACGACCTGCTGCAATATGCCATGATGGGCGCGTCCTATGCGCGCAACGGGCTGGGCATCAATCGCCCGCGGGTCGGGTTGTTGAATGTCGGAACCGAAGAACACAAGGGCCGCAGCGAATTGAAGGCTGCGCATGAGCTGATCTCTAATGCCGCAGATGGCGCGCAAATCGACTTTGTCGGTTTTATCGAAGGGGTCGACTTGCCGTCTGATCGGGTTGATGTGATCGTCACGGATGGGTTTACGGGCAATGTTGCCCTGAAAACCGGCGAAGGCACGGCCAACCTGATCTCGGGCCTGCTGCGGGACGCTTTCAAATCGACCCTCCTGTCAAAGATCGCCGCCCTTTTGGCGATGTCGCCACTTAAACGGATGCGCAATCGCGTGGACCCCAGCCGCAACAATGGCGGTGTGTTTCTGGGACTGAACGGGACGGTTGTGAAAAGCCACGGATCGGCAGATGCCACAGGTATTTCCGCAGCGGTCAGACTGGCCTTTCAACTGGGCAAAAGCGGTTTCAACCAGAAGCTCGCCGCGCGGGTTGCATCCGGGGACGCATCACGCCAAGATGTCGCAACGGAAAGCCGGCAAGGTGAGCAGCAAGAATGACAAGACGCGCCGTGGTCAAGGGCGTCGGGCACTACCTGCCCGAGCAAGTCGTCCCAAACTCGCACTTCGAAGACATTGTGGATACCACGGACGAATGGATTCGCACGCGGTCAGGCATTGAACGTCGCCATTTTGCTGCCGAAGGTGAAACCACCTCGCAGATGGCCACGCACGCCGCACGCGCAGCCCTGAAGCACGCAGGGTTGGACGTCGACGATATCGACGCAATCATCGTCGCCACCTCGACCCCCGATCTGACATTTCCCTCGGTCGCCACCATGGTGCAGAACGAACTGGGTATGACGCGCGGCTTCGGCTTTGACGTGCAGGCGGTCTGCGCGGGCTTCGTCTTTGCGCTAACCAACGCCAATGCGCTGATCCTGTCAGGACAGATCGACCGCGCGCTGGTGATCGGTTCAGAAACCTTTTCGCGCATCCTTGATATGACGGATCGGGCAACTTGCGTCCTGTTTGGCGACGGCGCGGGCGCGGTGGTGCTGGAAGCACAAAACGGCAGCGGAGAGACCACGGATCGCGGCATCCTGTCGGCCGACCTGAACTCGGACGGACGCATGCGGGACATGCTTTTCGTCGACGGTGGGGTGTCGACAACCCAGACCTCCGGCCATTTGCGCATGCAGGGCAATCCGCTGTTCCGTCAGGCCATTGGAAAGCTTACTGAAACTGCTGAAACAGCGCTGACCAAGGTCGGCCTGAACGATGATGACGTTGACTGGATCGTCCCCCATCAAGCCAACATCCGCATCATTCAAGGCACCGCCAAGAAAATGGGCGTGCCGATGGATCGCGTGATTGTGACGGTGCAGGATCACGGCAATACGTCGGCGGCATCGATCCCGTTGGCCCTGTCGGTGGGATGCGCTGAAGGCAAGATCAAACACGGTGATCTTGTCGTCACCGAGGCGATTGGCGGCGGTCTGGCGTGGGGCGCGGTGGTTATCCGCTGGTAACGCCCTTAAACCCATGCACGAACGCCTTTTCCCAAGCCGTTGATATTGACTCGTAAATTCAAACGACCCATGCTTCCCGAAAATAATCAGGGGGACGACATGAGTGAAAAGACTTTGACCCGGATGGACCTAAGCGAGGCCGTGTTCCGCGAAGTCGGCCTGTCACGCAACGAAAGCGCGCAACTGGTCGAGACCGTATTGGGTCACATTTCCGATGCATTGGTAGATGGCGAAAGCGTGAAAATCTCGTCTTTCGGAACGTTTTCAGTGCGCGACAAGGCGGCCCGCGTGGGTCGAAACCCGAAAACAGGCGAAGAAGCGCCGATCCCGCCGCGTCGGGTTCTGACCTTCCGCCCGTCCCACCTTATGAAAGACCGCGTTGACGACGGAAACAAGCGCTGACGCGTCTGCGTGACCACCACACCGGGCGCGTGCGTCCTTAATGATGATAAGAAGCAGAACAGACAGGTCTGGACATGGATAAGAAGTCTCCCGACGCCTTCCGCACGATAAGCGAGGTGGCCGAATGGTTAGGCGTGCCGACCCATGTGCTGCGGTTCTGGGAAAGCCGTTTCAGTCAAGTTAAGCCGGTGAAACGCGCCGGTGGCCGTCGGTATTATCGCCCCAATGACATGGAGCTTCTGGGCGGCATCAGAAAGCTGTTGCACCAAGATGGGATGACCATTCGCGGGGTGCAGAAACTGCTGCGCGAAGAAGGCGTGAAGCATGTAGCGGCGATGTCCCCACCACTTGACAGCGATGAAATGCGCGACGTCACACCGTCAAACGTTGTTCCGTTGGCAGGCAAATCTGGCAAGGAAGACACGTCAACGAAAGACGCTAAGCCCCAGATCGAAGACGCACAGACCATCGACGACAATGCGGCAGCTGAACCCGAGCCGAACACGCCGCCTGCCAAGGAAGAACGGCCAGTCGCCGCAAAATCCGAAGCGCAGCCAATGTCGCCGTCAGAAAAAGATGCGGCTAAAGCCCCGATCGAAAGCGAGGCACCCTTTACGCGCGGCGATGTGGCTGACTCTTCTGATGCACCATTGCCCAAAGAAACAGCTGCCCCGGGCCAACCCCCTGCCCCGCCGACGCAACCTGTGTTCGGCTCGGACCGCGTGGCGTCAGCCGATCAGGCCGCGTCGCAAGAAGACACCACAGACACCCCGCCGCCGGTCGCCCCCGAACTGCCCGGATTGCAAAACGATGCCGAATCGTCCACCGCGGCACCCTCAGTTGATATTTCTCATGTTCCCAGCGACCCCGGCGATGACGACGCAGCCGCCCACGCACCACTGTCCAGCGCCCTGCGACGCGCACGCAAATCCGGTACCGGGGCGAATATTGCTGCCCTGCAGGCGCTTGCCGATCGACTGGAGTCGCTTGGCGCACAGATGGGCCGCCAGCCCGGACAAACGCCTTAAGCGCGCCGATGCCCGGCCCATGTGCACAGGAAAGCGGAATGATGAATTTCCTGCTGTTTCCCGCTTGCCCTGCCTGCGAAAATCACTATGTAAGGTCTCCAGTCGGGCTATGGCGCAGCCTGGTAGCGCGTCCGTCTGGGGGACGGAAGGTCGCAGGTTCGAGTCCTGCTAGCCCGACCAAATTCAAAACCGCCCGCCCGTCTATCGGGCGGGTGTTTTTGTATCCGCAGCACGGGTCCGAGGAGGGACGCAGATGAAAACCGGCGTTTTGGCAGACCGACAGATCCGGCAGATGGTTGCCGAAGGCGGCATCGCGGCCTCGTCTCCGATCCTCAATGAACAAATTCAACCGGCATCGCTGGATTTGCGTCTGGGGGATACAGCCTATCGCGTCCGCGCGTCGTTCCTGCCCGGCAAAACCTCGACCGTGGCCGAGCGGCTGGACGAGTTGACCATGCACGAAGTTTCGCTGACCGGCGGTGCTGTGTTGGAAAAAGGCTGCGTATATGTCGTTCCGTTGATGGAGCGCCTGCGCCTGCCCAAGGGCATGACCGCCGCCGCCAGCGCCAAAAGCTCGATCGGGCGCGTTGACCTGATGACCCGCGTCATCACCGATCACGGGATCGAATTCGACCGCGTGCCCGAAGGCTATGACGGACCGCTCTATGCCGAGCTCTGCCCGCAAAGCTTTTCGGTCGTCGCCCAGCCCGGCCAATTGCTGAACCAGATCATTTTCCGGCAAGGCAAAACGATTCTGTCCGATGACGAGTTGCGGGACGTGCACGCCCGCACGCCGATTGTTTCAGGCGATCCGGTAATTTCGGACGGGCTTGGGTTTTCGGTCGATTTAAAACCGGCCTCGGGCGATCTGGTTGGCTATCGCGCCAAGCGGCACACGGGCGTTGTCGATCTGTCAAAACTCGCACATTACGACCCGGCGGAATACTGGGAAGAGGTGCATACCACCGACGGGCGCATCATCCTTGACCCCGGCGCGTTCTATATCCTCGTCAGTCGCGAGGCGATTGCCATTCCACCCGATTGCGCCGCCGAAATGGCCCCTTACCTGGCAATGGTCGGCGAGTTTCGCGTGCACTACGCAGGCTTTTTTGATCCTGGTTTTGGCTATGACGCCGCAGGCGGCTCGGGCTCGCGCGGCGTGCTTGAAGTGCGCTGCCACGAAGCACCGTTTGTGTTGGAACATGGACAGGTCGTGGGGCGATTGGTTTATGAGCGAATGAGCGAAGTGCCTGAAGCGCTGTATGGGTCCGACATCAAGTCGAATTATCAGGGTCAGGGGCTAAAGCTGTCGAAGCATTTTCGGTGAGGGGATGGCCGGTATGCGAACAAAGCGCAATTTCACCACAGAAGTGCGAAAGTCTGCTTTTCCAACGTCCGGTCGCTAGTGATCAAGCATCTCTGACAGGTAATCCATCAGCGCACGCACACGACGCGGTTGCACCGCGCCTGCGGGATATACAATTTGCAGCGCGCTTGGACTCGGTGCGTACTCACCGAGGACCGAGACAAGGTTGCCCGCTGCCAGATCGTGTCGGACATCCCACTCGGACTTCAGGGCCACGCCACGTCCATTCAGGCACCAACGCCGAATAAGATCGCCCCTATTGGCAATTCGATCACCGTAAACGCGGAAGTTCCGCAGTTTTCCATCCACGACAAATGCCCAATCCTGATCGGTGCTGGTCCCAAACCGCATGATCAGGCAATTGTGGTGGGCAAGATCATCAGGATGCGCAGGCACACCGTTGCACTTCAGGTAGTCCGGGCTGGCACAGATGTGGCGGCGATTACTTCCAAGCTTGCGCGATTTCATCGTGCTGTCTGACAGCTCGCCATATCTCAAAGCAAGGTCAATACCTTGCCCCACAAGATCGACATATCCATCAGTGAGAGTTAGATCGACGGCAATTTCAGAGTGCTCAGACATGAAGCGGTCAAGCAAAGGCACAATCTGACTGCGCCCCAGATCGTTCGGCGCGCTGATATGGATTGTTCCTGATATCTTCTCGACGCCCAGCTTGATCCGCGCTTCTGTTTCGTCGGCCTCGGCCAAGATGCGTCTCGCACCTTTCACCAACTCACCGCCCTCATCTGTCAGGCTGATTGAGCGTGTCGTTCGCGTCAAAAGCCGCGCGCCGTAATGCGCCTCAAGGGTCGCTAGCCGATCTGTGACTGTGGCCGGCGATAAGCCGACCTCTCGGCCCGCCGCCGCAAGCCCACCTTTTTCAACGATTTTTAAGAACAGCTTGAGGTTTTCAATCAGCATTTGGTTTTCCATTATACGGTCAGACCGAATTATAAATTCATATTTTGATCAATTATACTGCCTATAGGCAAGTGCTACGTGATGACCAACGAAAGGAGGACATTATGCACCTTGATCACATCACACTGCACACCCGCGATCTGGCCTGCACACGAGCGTTCTTTCCCAAAGTCTTCGGCGATCTGGAGGAGCGCGATCGACCCAAGGCGATCCATCGCGATCCCGGACACAGGCTCTATGCAGGTGACAAGCCGTTCGTTCACCTGATCGTCACACGCGGTAACGGGAGAGATACGGCCGACGAAACCTTCGATCACTTTGGTATCCGCCTTGCGGGCTACAAGTCGTTTCGCGCCAGACTCCAAGATCTCGGGATCCAGCATTCAACGATGGACTTTCCAGAGATTGAGGAGCGACTCCTATTTTCGCGCGCCCCATCCAGTCCGCTTCTTGAAGCCGTCGCAAGAATCCTCGCCAACGAACTGGCCCCGATCCGCGTCAATGTGATCAGCCCCCACCTAACCGATACCGAGGCCCATTCGGGAATGAATGAAGAGGCGCGCAACGCCATGCTGGACCGCGCGGTGTCTTTGCTGCCGCTGGTACAGCAGGCGCACCGAAAAACCTCGCACGAGTCTCTCTTCGCAATCGACAATCCCTTTGTCACCGGTGCCGTCATGGACATCGACGGTGGCGCATTGATCAACTGAACACCACGTCCGCGAAAGGATCAGACACATGTCACTGAAATCAAAAATGCCGCTACAGGTCTGGATTTTGACCTTGGCCGCCTTCGCCATCGGCACCGCAGAGTTTGTGATCGCCGGTATCCTGACGCAGGTCGCTGAAAGCCTGACCATTTCTGAAGGACAGGCAGGTCACCTTATCACAGCCTATGCCTTGGCCATCGTGATCGGTGGGCCAATCTTGACGCTCTGGCTTGCGCGCTATCGCAAGCGGGTGGTCCTAATCGGCCTGATGGCGTTGTTTGTCGTCTCCAACCTGATCACGGCATTCTCAACCGACTACACAACGTTGATGATCAGCCGCGTGATGGCCGGTCTGACACAAGGGCCGTTTTATGGGATCGGGGCCGTCGTCGCGACCCGTCTGGTGTCAGAGAAAATGGCAGGACAGGCCGTGGGCCAAATGTTTGCAGGTCTGACGCTGGCCAATGTGCTGGGCGTGCCCGGTGGTGCATGGATCGGCAACATCTACGGCTGGAACACTACGTTCGTTGTTGTCGCCATCCTTGGCGCACTATCTGCGGTCGCCATAGCAATTGGCGTTCCTGCGCGAGGGGCGGAAGAGCCGAAATCCGTGCGCTCGCAACTTGGCGCGTTCCGCAATCCACAATTGATCGCCAGCTTGATGATCACGACTTTGGGCTGGGTCGGGTTTATGACGTTCTATGGATACATAGCACCGATTGCCGAGAACATCGCAGGCTTCGAGCGTTCATCCCTGACTTGGATTTTGGCAATCGTTGGCTTGGGCTTGGTCTTGGGCAACACGCTTGGCGGCAAAACCGCTGACAGGAACCTCAGCGTATCCCTAATCGGCTGGCCCGCCGCGATGATCGCCTCTTTGATCCTCGTCGGGCTGGTGGCATCCCAACCTTTCCTTTTCGTCGCAGCCGCCTTTGTCTTCGGTATTGTCTCCTTCGCCAATGTGCCACCGATGCAGATGCGCGTGATGAAGCACGCTGGCGACGCGCCCGAGTTTGCAGCAACGGCCAACATCTCTGCCTTCAATATCGCCAACGCCTTGGGCGGGATTATTGGCGGGATCGTTGTCGATAGCACCTATGGTGCGGGCTACATCCCATTCGCAGCGATTATCGTTCCAGCCATAGGGCTGGCCTTCATCATCTGGCAAGAACACAAATCTCGCTTTGCCAACGTCATAGCTTAAATTTATCAAAAGGAACAAACCCATGAAGGCCGTAGGATTTACACACTACTTGCCCGTCGAGGACAGCAATGCATTTCTCGATCTGGACATCAAAACACCGACGGCGACAGGCCGGGACGTCTTGGTCGCCGTCAAGGCGGTTGCAGTGAACCCCGTCGATACCAAAGTCCGCGCGCCCAAGGACAAGGTTGAGGAAGCGCCACGCATCATTGGCTACGACGCATCCGGCGTTGTCGAATCTGTCGGCCCTGACGTAACGCTCTTCAAGCCCGGCGATGAGGTCTACTACGCCGGCGATATCTCCCGCTCCGGCACTAATGCTGAGTTTCATTTGGTGGATGAACGGATTGTCGGCCACAAACCAAAATCCTTGGGCCATGCCGAAGCCGCCGCCCTGCCGCTGACGACCATCACCGCGTATGAGGCGTTCTTTGATCGCTTGGGCATCGACCGTGATGGCACCGATAAGGGACAGTCAGTCCTGATCATCGGCGCGGGTGGCGGCGTTGGTTCCATCGGTATTCAGCTTGCAAAACAGGCGGGATTGACTGTTATCGCCACAGCGTCGCGCCCAGAGACGACTGTTTGGGTCAAAGAACTGGGCGCAGATCATGTCGTCAATCACCGCAAAGACATGGTTCTACAGATCCGAGCATTGGGGATGCATTACGTCGATCACATCGCCATCTTCAATGACATGCGCCATTGGGATACCGCCGTAGAGCTTATTCGCCCCCAAGGCGGCATTGTGTCAATCGACGACACCGACATACCAATGCCGATGGGAGGCATGAAAATGAAGGCGGCCAGTCTCCATTGGGAGTTCATGTTCGCACGATCTATGCACCAAACACCGGACATGATCGAACAGCATAACCTGTTGTCCTATATTGCCGCGCAAATCGACGCTGGAAACATCAAGACGACAGTCTCCAAAATCTTATCACCAATCGACGCCGCCAACATGCGCGAAGCACATAGGTTGGTTGAAACGGGACAAGCGAAAGGCAAAATCGTCGTCGAAGGCTTTTGATCTGGAACCGCGCAGAATGGCAGTTGGGTCTGCCTTCTCGCATCCTTTGTGGTTGCGTAGTGCATTGGCTCAATCGGTGCGCCGGTCACATCCATGAAAGCGACGGTAAACCCGGCCGACAGCGAGTTAGGCGCGACCGGCACCTTGTGGTGCAGCAGTCGCTCTGCGTCAATGAGTTTGATGAAACACAGGAACGCCTTTGCACTCGGCCTTGCACTGAAAGTAGGCCCCGCGACCAATGAAGGGGATCGCTTTGTTCGGTTTGCAGGTGAACGCCTAGACCAACCGGATACGGCACTTCTGTATAGGCCAAGTTATGCCCCCAATGCAGGAAGCCCATTTCGATACGCAGCGCATTGAGCGCCGCGCCGCCTACAAGTTTGTGGCCAAGCGGCGCACCTGCGTCCATGAGCGCTTCGAACACATGTTCGGCGAAGTCGGGAGAGATAAATATCTCCCAGCCGTGCTCGCCTGTGTAAGAGAGATGCTGAGCAAAAACCGGCGCATGGCCGATGTGAAAATCCTGCAGGCAGTTGAGGGGCAAGGTCTCGCTTGAGAGGTCGATATTTGTCACCGCAGCGAGCAGATCACGCGCTTTGGGCCCGGCAACCGAGAGCACACCGTAAGAGGATGTGACGTCGCGCAGGTGCACGTCTTCGCCCGGTTGGAATGGCGCTTCAGGTGGTCGCGGTCGCGGCGGGTGTCAGAAATAGAAGACATTACCATGTAGGCGTCGTTGCCGTGGCGGGCGACTGTCACATCGCTTTCGACGCCGCCGCGTTCGTTGAGCAACAGCGAATAGGCAAGGCGGCCGACCGGCATGGCCATATCGTTGGTGCAAACCCTTTGCGCGAAGCTTTCGGCATCGCGTCCTTCGATCATCAACTTACCAAGCATCGAATAGTCGATCATCGCGAAGCATTCGCGGGCCGCCTTTTGCTCTGCCTGCGCCTGATCGAACCAACTGGGGCAGTGGAAGGAATAATCGTATTTCGGCACGACACCTTTAGGGGCGAACCAACCCGGGCGTTCCCAGACTTGGGCTTCGGCATAGACAGCGCCGCGCGCTTTCATGGCGTGAAAAAACGGGGTGCGGCGCAGGCCACGTGCGCTTTCGCGCTGGCGATCCGGCCAGTGCATCGCATAGGTCAGCACCAGTGTCTTCGGGGCAGCGTTCGCGCAAGTAAGGGTCGCGCGCCTGCAATTCTTCGATGCGGGCAGGGTCCATCTCGGCCAGGTCCACAGGCGGATGGCCCGCCATGATCCAGTCGGCCCGTGCTTTGCCTGCGCCCGGGCCAGACTGGATACCTGTCGAGTTTACACCTGCCAGCACGTAGCAGCCCCTAAGGTCAGGTGCTTCTCCGAGAGTAAAGCGGCAATCATGCGAATAGCTTTCCGCCCCGTTGAAGAAGGTGCGAATGCCGGTTTCGAGCAAGATCGGAACGCGGCTCATGCTGCGTTCGAGCACCTCCATCACGTCGTCCTCCATGAACGGCAGACTGTCGAACTCGAAGCTTTCCGGGATGCCATCCTTTGCCCGGGCCTTCGCGTGGAAGTGGGCAAAACCAAAGAGCAGTTTGCCAGCGCCCTCCTTCCAATTGGTGCCATCGCAGCCACAGCGAAGCACCGGCAAATCGGAGGGCAGATCAGTGATCGGCTCGGTCCGAGGTAGTAGTGTTCACAAGCATGGAGCGGCACGCCGACGCCGTTCTGGCGACCCAGCTCGCGCGCCCACCTGCCGCCGCAATTGGCGACAATATCGGCGGTGATTGTCCCATGATCAATGCGCAGGCCTGTGGCAAGCGCCTGCGCCAGATCAATCGGGTTGGCGGAGCCGTCAGAGGGCATATGGATACCCCCCAGAACGCCATCGGCGTTCATCAAAGGCCAGCGCTCAGCGGCCTCGGCGGTTTCCATATTGTGCGCCTCGATACCGAAGAGCGAGGCAAAATCAGCTTTGCGACTCAGCTCGGACAGCCGCTCTTTATTGACGGCGATAGGGATGGAACCTGATTGGCGAAAGCCGGAGTTTTGGCCGGTTTCAGTTTTACTTCTTGAAGCATTTCAAAGCCCTAACTGGCGAAGGCGGTTGTCGAATAGCTCCCTTCTAACTGTCCAGTAAGTCCTGCAGCATGCCATGTAGTGCGGCTGGTCAGCGCCTTGCGTTCGAGCAGGATCACCTCTTTCCAAACCGTGTTCGCGATGTGATAGGCCACCGAACAGCCATGAACGCCGCCACCGATAACCACCACTTGCGCGTGGGAAGGAAGAGGTTTTGACATTGGGGTATCCTGTTCTACTTAATGTCGGTCTCGAAAAGGTGTCCGGCGTTCGCTGGCCCGTCTGCGAGACCCGCAAGGCGCATCATGTGCCAGGCGAGTGCTTGATTGGATGAATTGACGGGTTTACCAATTTCGGCTTCAGCCCCAACGATCACTTGCAGTGTTCGCAGGCTGGTGCAGGAAACAAAGGCACCATCACAGTCTTTTCGCGCGCCGACCCGCTGCACAGCTTTAAGGATACTGTCGGCACTGATCCTTGCCACTGTGAAATCATCGGATTGATCAAATGTCGCTGCGGCAGTTGTGTCAAATCTGTCAGCGCGCAATTTGGCTTGCATTTCCAGCGTGACATCAACCGCATAGGGCGTCATCAAGGCGATACGTCAAGCCCGAGCGCGGCCATGGCCATCTAACAGACACTGAGCGGATTGGTGGTTTTCACCTCTGGATATACGTTCCGGATCAGCGCGCCCACGCGGTCTTCGCCGATCATCGTGGCACTCGACGTGCAGGCATAACCAATCACATCAAACCCGAAACTTGCAGGCAGAAGCGCTGCGGCAATTGGCAGTCGATCTGTCACTTACCGCAGCGCTTCAGGCGTGACATCCATCGCGTTGGGAATGCGTGCTGCGTAAAGCACAATATCGGATTGTGCGCCGAAAATACCTGCGCGCTCTTGCTCGATTGTTTGGTCGGTGTGCAACACGATCAGACCAAGGCGCACGCCCGTGCTAAGGCCCTCGTCGGCACCGAAGTCGAGCGTTTCGACCTGATCGTTTGTTGTCATGGTTGCAGGCTCCAACGAACTGGCATCAGCCGATATCGCCCCCTTCTTGTTGCGCAAAGAACGACGTTGCCTTTGGCACGGCAGGTAGCTCCATCTTGTAAGGGGTGCAGCGCACGCGTCCGCTGGCTTCACCGCGCACCAGTACGTGTGTCAATGTGCAGGGCAAGTGGTTCGGGCTCAGTTCAATCGCATCTTCCGCGTAGCACGCGGTGATGTAGAGCCTACGCGATTGATCCGACAGATTGCGTGCAGAGGCATGAAGCAGGTTGGCGTGGATCAGGCAGGCTGCCCCCCCCCCGCCTGTGCATTTCACGATCTTGTCGCGCTGTGCGTCGGTAATCGCGTCATCCACCGCACCGGTGAAGACACCGTCATGCCAGTGAGAATGGGTCGAGCCCTTGTGTTTTCCGGGAAGAACTTCATGCGGGCCGTTTTCCAGCGTTACGTCGTCGATAAACAAAAGGCAGGTGATCATGTCGTCGTTCGTCATTGGTTCAAACGGGAAGTCCTGATGCCATTTCATTTGTGTCGCGGTGCCGGGCAGCTTGGAGTTCACCTTGCCGTGGTGAAGGCGGATGCCGGGGCCGATGAGCTCGGCGCAATATTCTACCGTCTTGGCGTTGCGCCTGGTCTGAGCAAATACTTGTGAAACTTCTTCCGGAGATTGCACTCGGCGCAAGCCGGGTGTTTCTGCGCTGTGGCCAGGCTGCAAGTCAAACCTTGGGCAGACCATCAAGGGTTTCGCCATGGCCGCCGTCATGGGCACGTCTTTCTTCAACCCAGCTGGCAAGTTCCGCCCTCAAGGCAGCCAGCTCGTCAGCGGTGATCGCGTTTTCTACAACTATCACGCCAGAAAGTGTCGGTCTGTTCTTGTGTCAGCAATCCCATTCCGCACCTCTCCTTTGCAACTGGTATATACTAGGTAGACAGGCTGAGTTGGCGAGACAATATCACCACCTGTCAACGCAAAAGAATTTCCTTGATTAACCTGGTATATACCACCTAGGCTACCAGCCACGGTAAGATACGAGGGTGCAGATTTGCGAGACAAACGAAGCAAACAGGACGGCGACGACGAACCTTCGACCCGCCCCCGTTTTCTTCAAATTGCCGATAAAATTCGCGAGAAAATCGAAAGAGGCGACCTGACGGTGCACGACATTTTGCCCTCGGAACGGAGTCTTTCAGAACAGTATAACGTAAGCCGCATGACGGGTCGGCGCGCTCTTGAAGCATTGGAAACCGAGGGGCTTGTCTACAACGCAGACAGGCGCGGGCGCTTTGTTTCGCCCAAGCGGCTTAACTACAACGTCAGCAACATGGTCAGCTTTGTTGTGAACGCCCAGACCAACGAATTTGATCTGGAGATCAATGTTATCGAGGCCGCTGAGAGCATCGCCGACTCGCGTCTGGCGGCATTGCTCGAACAGCCCGAAGAATGCGATGTTGTCCAATACACCCGCCTTTTTCATTCTGGCAATCATCCGATTTTCATTGAGACCGAGTATTTGATCGCCGAACGCTTCCCTGATTTTCTTGATCATGATTTGCGGCAATCCACCGCGCAGATCCTTGAGAAGAGCTACAACACATCGGCAAACACCGGTGATATCGTGATCCGAATGCGGGGCGTGCAAGCACACGAGGCGCAGCTATTGAACATCGCTGCCAGTCATACGGTGATCGAACTGGAACAGGTTATCCGCGATGACAAAGGGACTCCGTTCTGTTTTGGACGTCAGGTCTGGCGCGGAGAGATGGCCGAGTTTTCGGCTCATGCCATTGTCACCCGGTAAAATCAAATCAAAGCAAGGCTTGAGAAGTACGATCAACATGACACGCGCCTCCGCAACCCCCAAACGTGGCTTTACCGATTTGGAGTTCAGCCAGCGCACTGCACGCGCACAGGCGTTGATGGCACAAGCCGGGTTGGCCGGCCTTTTGCTGATGAGTGAACACGAAGTGCGTTATTTCACGGGCTTTCACACATTGTTCTGGCAAAGCCCAACCCGACCTTGGTTCGTGTTTGTGCCAGCCACCGGCAAGCCCATCGCCGTGATCCCCGAGATCGGCGCCGAACTGATGCGCCGCTGTTGGCTTGAGGACATCCGAACATGGAGCGCTCCAACGCCGGATGATGACGGCATCAGCCTGTTGACGGATTTGCTGGCTCCATTTGCCAAAGCAGGTGACAAGATCGGTGTGATGAAAGGCCATGAGACGTTGTTGCGGATGCCCTTGGGCGACTGGGAGCGCTTGATGGCTGCGTTGCCCGGGCTTGAAGTGACCGATGCGACAGGCCTTGTTCAAGGGTTGCGCATGGTCAAGTCAGAAGCAGAGATCGAAAAGCTTAGCTATATTTGCAGTGTTGGCTCGGCCGCCTTTGGCAAGGTGCCTGAACTGATCCAAGAAGGCTTGCCGCTGGAAGAGGTTTTCCGCAAGTTCCGACTCGCTGCAATTGGCCTTGGTGCCGATGACGCGCCTTATGTTGTAGGGGCGGCAGATCAGGGTGGCTATGCCGATGTTATCTCGCCGCCCTCGCGCCGCCCCTTGCAGTCCGGAGATATTCTGATGCTGGATACGGGGTGCACGTGGGATGGATATTTCTGCGATTTTGATCGAAACTGGGCAGTCGGTCACACAGACGACGGCGCAAAACGTGCCTATGATGTATTGTGGCGTGCCACACAAGCGGGCATTGAAGCGGCCAAGCCAGGCAATACCTGCCGCGATCTGTTTGCTGCCATGTCCGCTGTGATCGCGGAACTAGACGACAGCCGCGGCGACATTGGGCGTCTTGGCCACGGGCTGGGTATGCAGCTCACTGAGCAACCTTCGCACGCCGCATTCGACGAAACAGCGCTGGTGGAAAACATGGTGCTGACGATCGAACCATCACTGTCCTACGGAAAAGGACATATGATGGTACACGAAGAAAACATTGTTGTCGGCGCGCAGGGATCGACCTTGCTTACGGAAAGGGCAGCTCGCGAGCTCCCAGTCATTCGTTGACGTATGAACAAGAAACCGAAGGAGGAATATCACGCAACAAGTTGATGAATTCACATATCGCGATTTCAATTCTACTGAAACTGAATGCAGTTAATTCTAATTGCTGTGAACCTATTAGGTATCTAGCTTTGTAACGCGGCAATGCGCCCAATAGACCCAAAAACTAGGGGAATTGGCGTAAAAAGACCACCAACGGGAGAAAAAAATGAAAAACTCACTGAAACTGATGAAAGGCATTGTGGCGGTTGCCGTTATGTCAACTGCGTCAGCAGCCTATGCTGATTGCGGCGAAGTTTCGATCACCGAGATGAACTGGCCATCATCCCAGATCATTACCCATGTGTCCAAATTCCTGATGGAACAGGGCTATGGGTGCACGGTTGAGCTGGTGCCATCTGCAACGGTAACCGCCGTTGCATCGCTGTCTGAAAACCAAGAACCTGACATCGTGACCGAGCTTTGGCTGAACTCAACCGGTGAAGCTTATGCAAAACTTCGGGACGAAGGCAAAGTGAAACAACTCGCCGACGTGTTCAATCCCGGTGGTGTTGAAGGTTGGTGGATCCCATCATACTTGGCCGAAGCTCATCCTGAACTAAAGACCATTCAGGACATTTTGGCCAATCCTGATCTTGTCGGTGGTCGCTTCAACAACTGCCCGGTTGGCTGGGGTTGCCGGATTGTTAACGACAACATCATAACCGCCCTTGGCATGCGAGACAAAATTGAAGTCTTCGATCACGGATCGGGCGAAACGCTGGCAACATCAATCGCCGCCGCCTACGACGACAAGCAGCCCTGGTTTGGGTACTATTGGGCGCCGACTGCTGTTCTTGGCAAATACCCAATGACCAAGATTGAGATCGGACCGATTGATGTCGACATCCACAAAGCGAACGGACAGGCGGACAATGACGCGCCAGGCGTCTCCGATTTCCCGCCGGCGCCGGTTTTGACGGTTGCGACTTCGGATTTGTCCGACCGCGAACCCGACATCGCAGCCCTGATGTCCAACGTTAGCTTCGACATTGAAGTGCTGAACAGTGTTCTGGCCTGGGCCGACGAAAACGGCGCTTCGACAGAAGAAGCCGCAGTTTACTTCATCACCAACAACTCGGAAATCTGGTCGGGTTGGATCAATGACAGCGCGCGCGAAAAACTGGCCGCTTTGATCAAGTAAAACTGCGATCACATGGTATCGCCGGACCGCTTCTTTGGTCCGGCGGCATCCAAAGGTGATCTCTTCTATTTCCACGAGACGGGCCACGCTCGTGTCAAACACGGCGGAAGGGGCAGCGTATCATGGCGACTTATGATTTCCTGTTTGACGGACTTGGCCTACGAGACTGGTGCAATAGGGGAGGCTCCGACGACGCCCCCGCTTCAATGGCAGATTTGCTGGCGCAGGCCGGTGTCGAGGACAAGGGATCCGTCCTGGATGTTCCGTTCCCCTCGCTTGATGAACTAAACCAAGCCTGTGGGTCCTTTGCACAGTCTCGTGACGTCACAAAAGGCGTTGAGAATGGATTTCTGGCGGCCAAGGATGCGCTGCGCTTCATCCTTGACCCGCTCACTCAACCGCTGAGCTGGATGTTGGATTTCGCCCTTGCGACATTCGAAGCCACGCCCTGGTGGATCATGATGCCAATCCTTGGGCTGATTGTTTATTACGCGTCCAAGTCAGTTAAACTGGTGGGCTTTGTCTTGGCCTGCCTGATGTTTCTCGCCTTCGTCGATCACTACGATCATGCCATGCAGACGCTGGCGATTATCTTTGTCTGTGCGTTCTTATGCGTCTTGTTGGGGGTACCCATCGGAATTGCGATGTCACGCAACGACCGGCTTCAAAGGATGACGATCCCGGTGTTGGATATGCTGCAGACGCTTCCCTCATTCGTCTACCTGATCCCGCTTATCTTTCTGTTTTCGGTGACCGAACCAAAGCTCTACGGTATCGCCATTATTCTTTACGCCATCGTTCCTGTTATCCGACTGACGGATTTGGGCATCCGGCTTGTCGACAAAGAAGTGATTGAAGCGGCAGACAGCTTTGGCATGACCGACCGGCAAAAGCTTTTCAACGTGCAAATTCCATTGGCCCTCCCCAACATCATGGCGGGCGTGAACCAGACCATCATGATGAGCCTCGCCATGGTCGTTATTGCTTCGCTGGTGTCTGCACCAGGGCTGGGTGTGCTTGTGCTTCGCGGCATCCGAAACCTTGAGCTGGGTGTGGGACTCGTGTCGGGTCTTGGAATTGTGCTGTTGGCGATCATCCTGGACCGCGTCACCAAAGCTGCACTTGACCGTGTCAACGCTTCGCAGAAACACTGATCGGGAATGAACAAATGACCAACAATATCAAAGTCTCGATCCGCAACCTCTATAAGATCTTTGGTGCCAACCCCGAGAGCGCATTGAAGCACGTATATGACGGAACCTCTAAGGCTGATCTGCTGAAAAAGCACCGCCATGTGCTGGGTCTGAAGGACATCAATGTCGATATGCGCGAAGGCGAGATCACCGTGATCATGGGGCTGTCGGGGTCTGGCAAGTCAACCCTGATCCGCCACCTGAACCGCCTGATCGAACCCACCGCTGGGCAGGTTGAGGTCGATGGTGAAGATGTTCTGTCATACGACGAAGAGCAGTTGCGCAACATGCGTCGTGAAGTCATGTCGATGGTGTTCCAGAAGTTCGCCCTTTTGCCTCACCGAACCGTGGCCGAAAACGCTGGAACCACATTGGCTGTGCGCGGGGTGCCCAAAAGTGAATACCTGCCCGAAGCCGACAAGTGGCTCGATCGGGTGGGCCTGCACGGATATGGGGGACATTATCCGCACCAGCTTTCGGGTGGTATGCAGCAACGTGTGGGCATTGCCCGGGCACTGACCTCGAACTCGCCCATCATGCTGATGGATGAAGCGTTCTCGGCGCTTGACCCGTTGATCCGCACCGACATGCAGGATTTGCTGCTGGAACTTCAAAAAGAACTGCATAAGACAATCATCTTCATCACTCACGATCTGGACGAAGCGCTGAAACTGGCGGATCATCTGGTGATCTTGAAGGACGGTTATGTGGTTCAGCAAGGGGAGCCGCAACACATCCTGCTGAACCCAAACGATCCGTATATCGAAGACTTTGTGAGCGACATCAATCGCGCGCGCGTTCTGCGTGTGCGATCGATTATGACACCTCTTATAGGCAACGTGGTGCCACCAGAGGCCCATGGCGATGTTGACTATGACGATACCCTGGAAAGCATGATCGCACGGTCGGGCGGAGACACTTCGCATGCCTACGTCGTTATGCAAGATGGCAATCCCGTCGGCACGCTGGATATGACCAGCCTCGTCCGGGCGCTGGTACCCCGCGTGGCGTCAGAAGCGGGCGCGCGGCAGTACTAACTTGTTCTGAGGGGGCACTATGACCCTCCTCGGGTATTTCGATCGCTCGGCAAATAGGGGGCTGCAGCCATTCAATTGCAGGTCCTGGAT
The DNA here is from genome assembly GCF_023195695.1 of Aliiroseovarius sp. S1339. GTDB lineage: Bacteria > Pseudomonadota > Alphaproteobacteria > Rhodobacterales > Rhodobacteraceae > Aliiroseovarius. The sequence continues at coordinate 511,735 of NZ_JALPQG010000001.1, forward strand.
GCGGCCTTTGAATCAGCGAATGTTGGTTCATCATCGGCACATAATTCCGCGATGTACACACATCGCGGATCGCTGCTATCCCGATGTCTTGGCCGAAAACCCACTTTATCCCGCGACCAGTGAGTTCGAGGACCAATCCTTGTTGTAGCCCGCATGAAAAACCGATCTTGCCGCTGCATGGCAGAAAGAAAATCAAATTCACAGTATGGGATCATTCCGGACATTCAGATCATAGGCAGAACGAGCTTGCGTTGAACAGAAGCCGCCAGATACTCTTCAAAAAAACTTGCGCGTAAGCCGTCGCGCTTGTTTTGCACGCTTCGTCATGTCTTTGCCCTGACGGGCCTGTGACCGGGCTTGCGCGCGCTCCTCGTCAGTCATCTCGTCTTTGGATTTGCCGCGCCGCGACGCAAGATCGATCCCGGCATCCACGCCCTTATTGACCAGCCGACGGGTTAGCTGCCGGATGATCATGTTGATGATCTGGTTGACATTCATCGTCATGCGTCCTTTTTTCTGCCCGCAGGCAGCATACACGAAAATTGGGTGATTTCACGGCGTGGCGGAGCCCGCTCCAATATGATCAATCCTCGAAAAGTTCCGACTGCCCTTCAGGGCTTTCATCCTCGTCATCCGTTTCCGGCCCCGGCATAGATCCGGGGGGCGGGCGACTTTCCAGAAGGCCGGCCGAGCGTAGTTCTTTCAGACCCGGCAAGTCGCGCGCGCTTTCCAGACCGAAATGGTCCATGAAAATCTGGGTGACCACGAACGTCACCGGACGGCCCGGTGTCATACGGCGGCGGCCAAAGCGGATCCACTCCATTTCGATCAACTGATCCACGGTGCCACGACTGACCGAGACACCACGGATTTCTTCAATCTCGGCGCGGGTAACCGGCTGGTGATAAGCGATGATCGCCAGCGTTTCGATGGCTGCGCGCGACAGCTTGCGCGTCTCGACCGTTTCTTTTTGCATCAGGTAGCCCAGGTCCGGTGCGGTGCGAATGGCCCACGCGTCGCCGACCTTCACCACCGACACCCCCCGCCCTTCATAGCGTTTGCGCAGATAGACCAGTGCTTCAGCGGCGTCTGACCCATGCGGCATGCGCGCCTCTAGCTCTTTCACCGTCACAGGCTCGGCAGAGGCAAACAGGATGGCTTCCACCATGCGTTCCTGTTCGCCCATTGGCGGGGCCTCGAACAGGCTGTCATTGGGCGCAACTGCACCTTTTTCGGCGGTTACATCGTCACGCGTTACATCATCCGTCATGTGTCTTCCTGCGGATTTGAATGGGGGCGAATACGTCCCCCTGTCGAAGTTCTACGGCGCCACGTTTGGCAAGCTCCAGCGTGGCTGCAAAGTTTGCGGCGGTGGCCGAGCGGCGGCGCGCGGGGTCGGTTTGCCAGCCTTCCGGCAGATACGAGGTCAAGTCGGTCCAGTCGCCCGCATAACCGATCAGCCCCCGCATCCGGTCCAGCGCCTGTTCCATCGTCATCACCGCGTCACGGTCCATGACGAAGGGGCGGAATTCATCCTTGGTGCGGATGCGTGCGTAACCCTGCATCAGGTCCAGAAGGGTCGCGGTATAGGTCACGCGGCGCACGCGCGTCACGTCTTCGGGAATACCGCGGGCAAAGAAATCGCGCCCCAACTGGTCGCGCGCCATCAGCTTGGCCGCCGCATCACGCATCCCCTGAAGGCGTTCAAGCTGGAACGCGAGGTGGGCTGCCAGTTCTTCGCCTGACGGGCCGTCTTCAGACGGATCAGGTGGCAACAACAGGCGTGATTTCAGAAACGCCAGCCACGCCGCCATCACCAGATAGTCCGCCGCCAGTTCGATGCGCAGGTGTCGCGCCTTTTCGACAAAGCCCAAATACTGCTCGGCCAATTCCAGAACCGACACCTTGCGCAGGTCAACTTTCTGGGTGCGGCTGAGGGTCAACAGCAGGTCAAGCGGACCTTCATACCCCTCGACATCCACGATCAGCGCCTCGGTCGCCAAGCGTTCCGAGACCGACATCGCGTCGCTTTCAAATTCGTCAGTCTCGCTCATCCGTCGCCTGTTCCGACCCCTGACCTGTCATCAGGTTCTGAAACTCGGCGTCAAGCGCGGGAATGTCAATGGGATCGGGGCGGCGGCGCCAAGTCAAAGCGGCCTCGGCCCGTTCCAGCGCCTTGCCATCCAGACGTCCGGCGGCGTCGGCAACCTCTTCCATCTGCTCCAGCACACCATTGCAATGCAGGATCATATCGCAACCGGCATGCAACGACCTGCGCGCACGCAGCGACAACGGCCCCGACAGCGCTTCCATCGACAGATCGTCTGTCATCAAGAGGCCACCGAACCCGATACGGTCGCGGATCAATTGGATCATCGCCGGGCTTTGCGTGGCGGGGTTTTCAGCGTCGATATCTTCGTAAACGACATGCGCGGTCATCGCGATGGGCAAGGCGGCCAGAGGCTCAAACGCCATGAAATCGGTGCGCGCCAGTTCTTTGGCCTTGGTTTTTACGCGCGGCAGATCTTTGTGGCTGTCCAAACTGGCGCGCCCGTGGCCGGGGATGTGCTTGACCACTGGCAAGACACCGCCTTCCAGCAGCGCTTGCGCCACGGTGCCCGCCCGTTCCGCCACGCGCACAACATCTTCGCCGTAACAGCGGTTGCGCAGGATCGGATGGGTGTCGGCATTGGCAATGTCAGCGATTGGCGCGCAGTTGCCGTCGATACCGACGGCCATCAATTCATCGGCAATCAGGCGATATCGAATATAAAGTGTGCGCAGGGCGTCGCGTTTGTTCAGCGTCACTTGATCCAGCGCAGGCAACCATTCGCGCCAATGCGGCCCGGTCATCCGCGCCACGCGCCCACCTTCTTGATCTATAAAAACCGGAACGTCACGCCCAACCGCACCGCGCAACTCGGCGGTCAGCGCCCGGATCTGATCAGGGTCTTCGACGTTACGAGCAAACAGGATGAAGCCCCAAGGCTGGGCGCGCTCATAGAAATCCCGTTCGGACTGTTTGAGCCGCGGCCCCTCGCATCCGAGGATAAAAGCGCCCGGCCCCGACATGTTAACGGGTCACAACAGGAATACAGGCGGCTTTCGCAGCCATCAGGACAGAACAGAACCGACGTGCATCAGCAAGGTCGTCAAAGCCCATAACGCGCAGGCGATAGAAGGTTTTTCCACCCGACTTGGCCTGCTGGATGACGCGTGACTTGCCTGAAAGGTAGTCCTCGAAGCGGACGGACAGTTTGTCCCATTCGGCGCGGGCCACATCGGCGCTGTCAAATGCCCCAAGCTGAACCAGACGCGTGCCAACGGCGATCTTGTCAGGTGCGACATCGGTAACCGTCGCGGTCGCGTTGGTGGCAGCGGGCGCTGCGGCAACACGTGTATCAAGATCGGCCGGGCGACCCGAGGGGCGGGGCGACTTGCGCACACCGGGAACCGAGGCAGGAATTATTTTTGGGACGCTAGCTTCTGAAGCCGCATCAGGCACGGTCGGTTGTGCAACCGAGGCCACGACAGCTTCGTCCAGCGCCTCGCCAGATAACGGCTCTGCGTCCGCAGCAATCTGTTTGGCGATGGCCAATGCTGCGGCCACGGGGTCGACAGCCGTGGGCTTGGGCGCAGGCACGATGGCGGAGGCCTCGTGCAACGGCAGTGCGGCCCCGGGCGCGGTATCGGCGCGGGCGGAGACTTCAGCCGTCATATCTTCTTCGGCCAACTCGTCGGGGGCTGGAGCCAAAACCAATCGGTCTGCGGGCGCAGCGGCCTGCCCTTCGGACTGTACATCGTTCACGGCAAAGCCTTGATGGGCTGCGGATTGGCCGCCGGGGTTTTCCGGCTGCACGCGCATCGGCCCTTCAAGGGCACGCACGACGGGAATGCCAGTCACGTCGCGCACCGCCAGCTTATAGCCCCAGACGCCCAGACCTACGATCAGCGCAAGCGACAAAGCCGCGCCAGCATAGTTTAGGGCCGAGCCTAAACCACCAGGCGCAGTTGGGGCTCCGGTCGACATGGTATCTTCTTCGGTCAGGTCAGCCATCGGCGCAGCATATCCCGCCTGCACCCCGTGCGGATGCGGCGCGTAGTGCGACTGCGGCGACACAGGTGCAACCAACGGAGGTTCAACCCGATGCGCCAGATCATAGCCCTGATCATATTGATTTTGATACGTCGCCTGCCGGGTCTCGGGACCCCAGTTTGCTTCTGCCATTATGCCTCACCTCCGGATACGAACGCGCCCGGCCATTGATGGCTCTGCGTGCGTCCCGTTCCGACTACTGCGTCAACCTCTCTCCGGGCCAAGCAGCACTTGTGATCAGCGCATTTCCTCGGCAGGAGTGATGCCCAAAATACCCAAGCCTGAAGAAATGACAACGGCTACCGCACGCGGTAGGGCGATTTTCGCCGCCGATGAGTCATTATTACCATCCTGAAGGAAGCGCAGTTCGGGCTTGTCATTGCCCCGGTTCCACAACCCATGAAAGTCCGAGGCAAGCTCGTACAAGTAAAACGCAATCCGGTGCGGCTCGTGCGTGCGCGCGGCGATTTCGACCAAGCGTGGCCATTCGGCCAGTTTTTTGGCGACCGCCGCCTCGGCCTCATCTTCAATCTTCGGTGTGTCGGTCAGCACGATCCCCTGCTCCGCCGCCTTACGCAGCACAGACCGCACCCGCGCATGGGCGTATTGCACATAAAACACAGGGTTTTCGCGGCTCTGCTCCAGCACCTTGTCGAAATCGAAATCAAGCGGCGCGTCGTTTTTGCGGGTCAGCATAACAAACCGGGTCACATCTGCGCCCACCTGCTCGACCAAATCACGCAGGGTCACAAACGTGCCCGCGCGTTTGGACATCTTGAACGGCTCGCCATTCTTGTATAGCTTCACAAGTTGGGTCAGCTTCACGTCAAGCGGCACGCGCCCATCTGACAGAGCCGAAACCGCCGCCTTCATACGCTTCACATAGCCACCATGGTCAGCGCCAAAGACGTCAATCAACGCATCGAAACCACGTTCGACCTTGTCAAAATGATAGGCGATATCAGGCGCAAAATACGTCCAGTTGCCATCCGATTTCTTGACCGGACGGTCCACGTCGTCACCATGTTCCGTTGATTTGAAAAGGGTTTGCTCGCGCGGCTCCCAATCTTCGGGCTTCTTACCTTTGGGCGGCTCCAGAACGCCTTCATAGATCAAGCCCTTGCTCTCAAGCGCCGCCAACGCATCTTCGATCCGGCCCGTGCCATACAGCGATTTTTCCGAGAAGAAGACATCCATCTTCACACCCAGCATCGCCAAATCTTCGCGGATCAGGTCCAGCATCGCCTCGGTTGCAAATTCACGGATCTCAGCCAGCCAGTATTGCTCACCCTTGTCGACATAGGCGTCGCCAACTTTGTCTTTCAGCGCTTGGCCAACCGGGACAAGATAATCCCCCGGATAGGTGCCGTCTTCAAACGCAACCTCCTGCCCGTGCGCCTCCAGATAGCGCAGGTAAACCGACCGGGCGAGCACGTCGACCTGTGCGCCACCATCATTGATGTAATACTCGCGCGTTACGTCATGGCCGGCATATTCCAGCAGGCTCGCCAGCGCGTCACCAAATACCGCGCCCCGCGTGTGACCCACATGAAGCGGGCCGGTCGGGTTGGCCGACACATATTCGACATTCACTTTCTGACCCGCCCCCATGGACGACTGTCCATAAGTTGCCTCGCCCAGAATACCACTGACCAGTCCGGTCCAGACCCTCGCATCCAGACGCAGGTTCAAAAACCCCGGCCCGGCCACTTCGGCAAGTTCGATCCGATCATCGGCCGCAAGCTTACCCGCCAGCACATCCGCAATGTCGCGCGGCTTCATCTTCGCAGGCTTTGCCAATACCATCGCGGCATTGGTCGCCATGTCGCCATGAGCCGCATCGCGCGGCGGCTCAACCGCCACGTTATCAAAGCTCAACCCCTCAGGCAGCACGCCGTCAGAGGTCATGGCATTAAGCGCGTCGATCACAAGGCCGCGAATATCAGCAAAGAGGTTCATGGGCTGGGTCCTTTTTCTCAGCCGCACTCCTACCAGCCCCGCCCCAAAGGTCAAGCGACGCGGGCGAATGAACGCCCCCCACCTGCTTCTTCTGGCAAGAAATATCCCGGGGGTAAGGGCCACCCTCCCGAGGGGGCAGCGCCCCCTAGCCGCCCAGCCCCAGCCGCTGGTGTTCCTGCAACGCGAAACGATCTGTCATCCCGGCAATGTAATCTGCGACCAGTCGGGCCAGACTCGTCGGGTTATCTGCCGCCGCGATCTCGGTGCGCCATTCGCCGGGAAGGTCCGAAGGCACGGTTTGGAAATGCGCAAACAATTCCTCGACCACATGGGTCACACGCTCGCGCATCGCGACCACGGAAGGGGCGCGGTACATTCGGGTGAACAGGAACTGTCGGATCTGCTTCAGATCAGCCCACAGCGCGGGCGAGAACCGGATGACCGCGTGATCCAATCCGCGGATATCTTCGACCGATTGCGGGTCTGCGTCGGCTAGAAGCGCTTGAGACGTTGTCAGAACATCTTCCACCATTACCCCAAACACCCGGCGCAGGGCTTCGTGCTGTCGACGTCCCGGATCAAGATCGGGATAGGTGGCATCCACGTCGGCGATGGCAGGGCCGATGATGGGCAGCGCGGCAATCTCGTCCATCGTGAACAGCCCAGCGCGCAGCCCGTCATGCAGGTCGTGATTGTTATAGGCGATGTCGTCGGCCAAGGCCGCTGCCTGCGCTTCGCCGCCTGCAAAAGTGTGCAATTCAAGATCGTGGCGCGCGTTGTATTCCGCAAGCGCATAAGGCAGGTCACCCATCACCGGACCGTTATGTTTCGCAATGCCTTCAAGGGTTTCCCAAGTAAGGTTCAACCCATCCCATTCGGCATAGTGGCGTTCCAGAGAGGTCACGATCTTCAGCGCCTGCGCGTTGTGATCGAACCCGCCAAAGGGGGTCATCATGGCATCCAGCGCGTCTTCGCCCGTGTGGCCGAACGGCGTATGCCCCAGATCATGGGCCAACGCGACGGCCTCGGTCAGATGGCTGTTCAGCCCCAGCGCGCCCGCGATGGTGCGCGCCACCTGCGCCACTTCGATTGAGTGGGTCAGCCGCGTGCGGAAATAGTCGCCCTCGTGTTCGACAAAGACCTGCGTCTTGTGCTTTAGCCTGCGAAAGGCCGAACTGTGGATGATCCGATCACGATCCCGCTGATAGGGTTCACGAAACGCGCTTTCGCCTTCGTAATATAACCGCCCCCGGCTGCCACCGGGCTGGGTCGCATAAATAGCGAGCATATCTGCCCCCTTTTTGCCTGTCACCGCTGGCACGCCCGGCGTTTCGACCGACACGCACCCTTCGGGGCGTCTTGTCGCGCCCGCTTGGCCCACCTATATTCTGTTTAGCGTGAACATGAAACGGATTTCCAATGGACCTGACCCTGCCCCCGACTGTCACCGAACGCGCCTTTGCGCGGCTGGCCGAAATCGGCGCGGGCGCACAAGGCAAGGCATTGCGCGTTGCCGTCGATGGTGGCGGCTGTTCGGGGTTCCAATATGATATCTCGCTGGACGACCCGGCCAAGGGTGATCTGATCCTGCAAGGTGCAGGCGAACAGGTGGTGGTGGACGAGGTGTCCCTGCCCTTTTTGGCCAACGCGACGATCGACTTCACGGAAGAGCTGATCGGCGCGCGGTTTATTGTGGAAAACCCCAACGCCACATCGTCCTGCGGCTGCGGCACGTCCTTCTCGATGTAACGCATCACTTAGGCGGCCATCAGACCGGCGCCGTCCTCCATGATATCCAGCGCCTCGGCCTTCGCATTGCGCCACGCATGGGAATAGTCGCTTTGCCATGACCCGCATAGATGACGTTGGAGCGTGCCGATCAACGTGTTTGCCAAAACTTCGCAATGGCGGCGATCCATCCCGCGCATTGCCATGCGAAACCCGATCAGCCGCAACTTGTTTACCAGCATCGCGTCATTGCCAGCGAACGCGATGACCATTCGGTAAAACCATTGAAGCTGCACAGCGGGATTTTCGATATCGCCCGGGAAGATCACTCGCATCTCCGGCACGCGTGCGAACAGAAGGGAAAAGAATGCGCTGGCAACCTCTTGTTCGCGCCCAACCAACAAATGAAGGCTGCGTTTGCATCGAGAGCGTGTCATGTGGTCCAAATTGCTGATCCTTCGTCCATCAACCGTGATTTAAGCTGAATTTGAACGATCTGGGTTAACAAACCCTGACCGCGATCGGAAAACGCGCAACAGGCGCAAAATTCTTCCCCTAAGACGTCGAACGCGCTAGGTGCAGCCCATGAAAACCGACTGGGACACAATCATAATTGGCGCGGGCGCTGCTGGACTGTTCTGCGCGCCATTTGCGGCGGGCACAGGCAAGTCCACGTTGGTGATCGACCACGCCGCCAAACCGGGCGAGAAAATCCGCATTTCAGGCGGCGGGCGGTGCAACTTCACCAACATGCATTCTGAGCCTGCCAATTTCACAGGCCAAAACCCACATTTCCACAAATCCGCTCTGGCGCGCTTTACCCAATGGGATTTCATAGAACTGATCGACCACGCCGAGATAGCATGGCACGAAAAGACGCTGGGGCAGTTGTTTTGCGACGGCAAGTCGACGCAAATCATCGACTTGCTGGTTCGGAACTTGAAAGAAGCAGGGGCCGAATTGCGCCTGTCCACATCCATTGAAAGTCTTGACCAGAAAGGCGACCATTTTGCCGTAAAGACCACGGCGGGTCCGTTGACCTGCCGCAACCTTGTCCTTGCCACCGGTGGCAAGTCTATCCCCAAGATGGGCGCGACCGGTTTTGCCTATGACATCGCCCGCCAGTTCGGGCACGAGGTCATCGAACCCCGCCCCGCACTCGTCCCCCTGACCTTCCCCGAAGGACGCTTTGCCGCCCTGTCTGGCGTGTCCCTGCCCGTCCGCGTCTGGACCGACCGAGCGCGCTTTGACGAGGCGACGCTGTTCACCCATCGCGGGCTGTCCGGGCCTGCGATCCTGCAGATCTCGTCCTTCTGGCGCGAGGGTGAACCAATCCATATTGACCTGACAGGCGGGCGCGACCTGTTCACCACGCTCCGCGATCAACGGCAGGCCGAGGGGCGACGGCAGATCTCGACCGAACTAGCGCGTCATCTGCCCGCACGGCTGGTGGAGTTTCTGACGACGGACTGGGCCGAGCGGTTCGACCTGACCGCGCGTCTGGCAGACCAGTCGGACACCGCGCTGCGCACCCTAACCGATCAATTGTCCAACTGGACGCTGACCCCATCCGGGTCCGAGGGCTATCGCACCGCCGAAGTCACCCTTGGCGGCATCGCCACCAACGGGATCGACAGCAAGTCGATGATGTCGATAACCGTTCCCGGCCTCTACTTCATCGGCGAATGTGTGGACGTGACCGGATGGCTTGGCGGGTTCAACTTTCAATGGGCTTGGTCCAGCGCGCATGCCGCCGGGCGGCATATCGCCGAAACCTAAGACGCATCGCTTGCACCCCCGCCCGTTTGCGCCCACATTGGCCGCCACGAACAGGAGGGGCCTCATGAAAATCGCCAGTTTCAACATCAATGGTATCAAAGCACGTTTGCCCGCATTGATGGACTGGCTGGACGACGCCCAACCCGACGTCGCGATCTTGCAGGAGATCAAGTCGATTGATGAGAGTTTCCCGCGAGAAGCCTTTGAGGACAAAGGATATAACGTCGAAACCCACGGGCAGAAAAGTTTCAACGGTGTGGCGCTTCTGTCCAAGCTGCCGCTGGAAGATGTGACGCGCGGCCTGCCCGGTGACGCAGATGACGAACAGGCGCGTTATATTGAGGCAACCGTGGTAGGTGAACACGCCGTGCGCATCTGTGGCCTGTACCTGCCCAATGGCAACCCTGTGCCGGGGCCGAAATACGACTACAAGCTTGCGTGGATGAAACGCCTGCAAGCCCGCGCAGAAGAACTTCTAGCCGCCGAGGAGCCCTTTTTGATGGCGGGGGATTACAACATCATCCCCCAGCCCGAGGACGCCGCCCGCCCGGAGGCTTGGATCGACGACGCTCTGTTTCGCCCCGAAAGCCGCGAGGCATGGCGCAAGATCGTGAACCTTGGCCTGACCGAGGCGTTCCGCGCCCGCAATCAAGCGTCTGAGCAGTATTCGTTCTGGGACTTCCAGCGAGGTGCGTGGCAACGCAATGACGGCATCCGCATCGACCATTTTCTTTTGTCACCAGAATGCGCCGACCTGCTGACCGACTGCCAAATCGATAAAGAGGTGCGCGGGCGCGAAAAACCATCCGACCACGTGCCAGTCTGGATTGAGTTGGCGGCATAAGAGACTGATATGAAAAGTAAGATCATCATTGACACCGACCCCGGCCAGGACGACGCGGTTGCCATTCTTCTGGCGCTGGCCAGCCCCGAGGACATCGACGTTTTGGGCATTACAGCGGTCGCTGGAAACGTGCCGCTGGAGCTAACTGCAAAGAATGCTCGGATCATTTGCGAGCTGGCCGGAAGGCCGGACACCAAAGTCTTCGCAGGCTGTGACCGCCCGCTACGCCGCGATCTGGTGACAGCTGAATATGTGCATGGCAAGACGGGGTTGAACGGCCCGGTGCTGCCCGACCCCGCGATGCAGCTTCAGGATCAGCACGCCGTCGATTTCATCATCGACACCCTGCGCGCGCATGATCCCGGCACCGTGACCCTGTGCCCGCTTGGACCGTTGACCAACATCGCCACCGCCTTTGAACGCGCGCCTGACATCATTGAGAAGGTGCAGGAAATCATCCTGATGGGCGGGGCGTATTTCGAGGTTGGCAACGTCACCCCGGCGGCTGAGTTTAACATCTATGTTGACCCGCAAGCTGCTGATATCGTGTTCCGATCAGGCATTCCGCTGGTTGTGATGCCGCTGGATGTGACCCACAAGGCACTGGTGACGAAAGCCCGCAACGACGCCTTTCGTGCCCTGCCCGGCGACATCGGCCACGCGGTCGCCGAAATGACCGACTTCTTCGAACGTTTCGACAAGGAAAAATACGGCTCGGACGGTGCGCCTTTGCACGATCCGACCGTCATTGCCTACCTGATCCAGCCCGACATGTTTCGTGGCCGCCACGTGAATGTGCAAATCGAAACCCAGTCCGAACTGACCATGGGCATGACCGTTGCCGATTGGTGGGGCGTCACCGATCAGGCGGCCAACGCTCTCTTCGTCGGAGATCTGGACAGCGACGCCTTCTTTGACCTTTTGACCACAAGGATTGCCCGCCTATGAGCAGCCTTCGCCTTGCCGCCTCAGACGACCTTGATCGGCTACTGCCGCTTGTGGCCGGGTTTCACGCCCAAAACGGCATCGAACAGGACAACGAAACACGGCGCGGCGCGCTTCAACCGCTTCTGGACGGCTCGCCGCACGGGGCGATCTGGATGATCGGCCCACGCGTGGCCCCGGTCGGCTATATCGCCGTCAGTTTCGGCTGGTCGATCGAATTCGGCGGGCTGGATGCCTTTTTGGATGAAATCTATGTGCGCGAACGCGTCCGTGGCCGCGGCATGGGTAGCGAAGCTTTGTCCTCGTTGGTGCGCGCACTGGCCGAACAGGGCATCAATGCCATGCATCTTGAGGTCGACGCGGATAACGACCGCGCTAGGCTGCTATACGAACGGGTCGGTTTTCAGTCCCGCAATCGATACCACCTGATGACACGGGTGATGTAGAGGTTGGAAAAAGCTGATATAGTTCAGGCAATGCGCGAAGATTTCGACAACTCCTATGCTCGCCTGCCCGACAGGTTTTATTCAAGGCTGGTACCGACAGCGGTCGCCAGCCCGCAGGTCCTGCGGGTGAACGAACCGCTTGCGCGTGAGCTTGGGCTGGACCCCTCTGCGCTTACCGCCGAGGTGCTGTCTGGCAACGCGCTGTTACCCGGCACCGACCCCTTGGCACAGGTCTATGCTGGCCACCAGTTTGGCGGCTGGGTGCCGCGTCTGGGCGACGGGCGGGCGATCTTGCTGGGTGAAATCACTGGCGATTTCGGGCGACGCGATATTCAGCTTAAGGGCTCCGGCATCACGCCCTATAGTCGCAATGGCGATGGGCGGGCCTGGGTTGGCCCGGTGATGCGCGAGTACATTGTGTCCGAGGCAATGCACGCCCTTGGTATCCCCACCACCCGCGCGCTTGGCGCTGCATTGACGGGCGAAGGTGTTCAGCGCGAGCGCCGCTATCCCGGTGCCGTCCTGACACGGGTCGCCGCAAGCCATATCCGCGTCGGTACCTTCCAGTATTTTGCGGCGCGCGGCGACAGTGCAGGCCTTCGCCTGCTGCTGGATCACTGTATCGCGCGCCATTACCCCCAAGCAGATGGCCCCTTGTCCTTTCTTTCCGAAGTCGCCGCCGCACAGGCGCGATTGATCGCCCGCTGGATGAGCGTGGGCTTCATCCATGGCGTGATGAACACCGACAACATGGCTGTGTCGGGCGAAACCATTGATTATGGCCCGTGCGCTTTCATGGATGCCTATCATCCGCGCACGGTCTTTTCCTCGATTGACCAGCAAGGGCGGTATGCGTTTCAGGAACAGCCCAACATGGCGGTGTGGAACCTTGCGCAACTGGCGACCTCGCTGTTGCCGCTGATGGATGGCGACCCTGAACACGCAGCAGAGGAAGCAACCCGCGTCCTTGAAAACTTCGCCACGCAGTTCAGCCCGGAATGGATGCAGCTTTTCCGCGCCAAGATCGGCCTGACCACGCAGGAAGACGGGGATGAAGCGCTGATCACCGGGTTGTTGGCCCGCATGGCCAGTTCGCAGGCCGACTTTACCGCCACATTCAGCGCGCTAACCAACGGCAAAGCGCGCGACCACATCACCGATAACGGTGCGTGGGCCAGTTGGGCACCGAACTGGAGGGCTCGAATTTCCCGCGAGCCGGGCGATCCGAAGGCCACAATGCGGGCGGCCAACCCCGTTCTGATCCCCCGCAATCACCGCGTGGAAGAGGCTATTCAGGCCGGGATAGGTGGCGACTACGCCCCTTTCCACCGCCTTGTTGATGCGCTGGCTCGTCCCTTTGATCCGCTGGCGGACGACTTGGACCTGGCCGCCCCCCCGCGCCCGGACGAACGCGTTTTGCGCACGTTCTGTGGCACCTAAGCGGCTCGACGTCTGGAAATGCCCTGCCGCGTTGATTAAGTTGCTGGTATGAGTTCCGATGACCTGAACCTGAAACTGGCGACATACAATATGCGTAAGGCCGTGGGCCTTGATCGGCGTCGCGACCCGCACCGCATTTTGGACGTGATCAACCATCTGGATGCCGATGTAATCGTGCTGCAGGAAGCCGACCGCCGCCTTGGTGCGCGCCCGTCCGCGCTTCCGCGCCGCATGCTGGAAGACGAAACTGATTTTGTCCCCGTGCCATTTGCCAGCAATGGCGTGTCACTTGGCAGCCATGGCAATGCGATCCTTGTGCGCAAGGGGCTGACCTTCCACGCCATGGAGCAGTTGGAATTGCCGGGGCTTGAGCCGCGCGGTGCCGTTTCGGTTGAAATCGCTGGGCGGCTGAAGCTTGTCGGCACTCATCTGGGCCTGTTGCGCCCCTATCGCCATCAGCAAATGCGCCAACTGGCAAGAAAACTCGCGATCACACCACTTCCCACGCTGATCATGGGGGATTTCAACGAATGGTCTCCGAAACGCGGGTTCGAGCCTTTGGAACATAACTTCGATATCATCTCGCCCGGTCGATCCTTTCATGCGTCCCGCCCAGTCGCCGGGTTGGACCGCTTGGCGCTCAGCGCGGGCGTCGAACTGCGCGACGCGGGTGTGGACCAATCCCCCTTGGCAAAGGTGGCGTCAGATCACTTGCCGGTCTGGGCGCGGATCCGCGTCAAAGACTGACCGACTATCCTTCGCCCACAGCAAGTTTATCTTGAACGTTTGTCATGTGACCCCTGCGTGTTAAGAGGGCGGCAAATGATGCTTCGGGGCTCCGCATGAACATTCTGCAAATCACATCGCTTCTGATTGTTCTGGCCGGAGTGTTCGGGTCGATTAACTACCTGTTCCTGAAGCTTCCTTCGCCCATCGGGATTTTGCTGGTATCGCTGATGGCGTCTCTGGCGCTGATGGGGCTGGATTTTCTCATCCCGGCGATGGGGGTTGCCGATCAGGTTCGCACCACGGTCGAGAACCTTGATTTTTCCGATACGTTGCTTGAGGGCATGTTGGGTCTGCTGCTGTTTGCCGGCGCGTTGCATGTGAAAATCCGCCATTTGCGGGCGCAGTGGGGCGTCGTGTTCCTCATGGCGACGATGGGCGTCGCGCTGTCCACCGTGGTGGTCGGCGTCGGGTTCAGTTGGCTGACTGGCGCACCGTTGCTGATCGCGCTGGTTTTCGGCTCATTGATTTCCCCCACCGACCCGGTTGCTGTTCTGGGTGTGTTGCGCGAAGCCAATCTGCAAAAATCGCTTGAGACGAAGATTGCGGGCGAAAGCCTGTTCAATGACGGCGTCGGCTATGTGGTTTTTCTGGTGCTGGTGGGGCTGGCCTTTCCCACAGGACACGGTGACCATGCCAGCGACCCGAGTATTGAAGCCGCCTTCACCCTGTTCTTTCAAGAAGCCGTCGGCGGCGCGGTGCTGGGCGTTGTGCTGGGGTGGCTGACCTTCCGCGTGATGCGCCACATTGACGACTATTCGCTGGAGGTGCTGCTGACGCTTGGGCTGGCGTTTGGCGGGTACGAGTTGGCCGTGGCGCTGCATGTGTCCGGCCCGATCATGGCGGTCTGTGCGGGGCTATTGATTGGCGATGTTGGCACCAAACACGGCATGACCGAAGAAACCCGCCGCTATGTCGAAGCCTTCTGGAAGCTGATCGACGAGATCCTGAACGCGGTCCTGTTCCTGATGATCGGGTTCGAGGTCTTCGCCGTCGCCTTCACCACCGACGCCGTAACCGCCGGTGTTCTGTCGATCATTCTGGCCCTGTTTGCCCGCCTGACCGCTGTCGCTGTGCCCGTGTTCTTGCTCAAACCCTTCCGCAGTTTTTCAAAGGGCGTGGTGCCGATCATGACATGGGGCGGCTTAAAGGGCGGGATTTCGGTCGCCCTGGCGCTGAGCTTGCCCGACAATGAATGGAAACCGCTGATCCTGACGGCGACCTATATTATCGTTGTGTTCTCAATCATCGTGCAAGGGCTGACCGTGGCCCCGTTGGCGTCCCGTTTGGGCCGCGAGCCAGAGTTGATGTAACAAAACCGGGGTGCCATTCATCCAAGCAGCTTGGATCAGTCGTCTTTTGCCAAAATGGCCCTCAGGATCAACTCGGCGGCAGGGCGGAAATTGCGAGCGAATGCATTGACGGCAAATGCATCGCGCAGGTCTTCGGGCAAGCCTTCTGGATCGCGCCCCGAGGTCAGATCAAACTGGGCCGTTCCCTGCAACACATTCATCAACACGCGGGTCACCAGTTCAGCGCGCGCGGCGTCAAGCTGTAGGAGCTTGGCCAGATGCACTGTGATGCGCTTACTTTTCGCTGCCATGCTGCGCTTGGCCGAAAACAACGCCTCATCCGCCACGTTTGCTTCGATCACCGCGACCAGCCGGGCATACAGAGGCAGAAAAAGCGGGGTATCTTGCGACAGGTCCGTCAAATAAGCCGCCAGTTGGTCGGGATCGGCGGTAAGCCCCGATTCAGTTTCGAGCCGGGTGACTAGATCTTCCAATGCATCGACGAATAACAGAAGGAACAGTTCCTCCTTGGTGCGCACGTAAAGATACAACGTCCCTTTCGCCAGACCCGCACGTTTTGCCAAAGCGCTCATCGTGACGCCATCACAGCCGAGCTCTTCTATCAGATCACGCGCTGCTGAGAGGATCGCAACGTGTCGTTCAACCTTCTGATCTTCGGATCGGGCTCTTTTGCTTTGAATACTCGTCAATTATATCCGCCATTCCTGACTGCCGCAGATCAGCCCTGCGGTCTCAACCCCGACTATCGGACGTTCTTTGCCTGCTTGGCAAGGGCAGGACAACCGGCCGTGCGGCGCACAATCGTGCCGACGCACCAATCACCAGCCAGTTGTCGTGCGAAAAGTTGTGCCTCGGCCGCCGAGCCACACCCCGCATGGTCAGAGATTTCCGCCCCGAATATTTCATCCAATGCGCAGCGAAACCAACTGACCATTTCCCCCGCTCAGATTTCGCGCCATAAGGGGGGCAGGCAGATCGAGAAACGGGGGCACAATGTCCGAAGCATCCATTCTGAAACGTTGCGAGGATTTGGGTCTGCGCATGACTGGCCAGCGCCGGGTGATCGCACGTATCCTGGAAGAAGCGCATCGCGACCACCCCGATGTCGAAGAACTGCACGCCCGCGCCGCCCGACTGGACAATCGCATTTCGCTGGCCACGGTTTATCGCACCGTGAAGCTGTTTGAAGAAGCCGGCATCCTTGTCAAAAACGAATTCGGTGATGGGCGCGCGCGCTATGAAAGTGCGGACCGCGATCATCACGACCATCTGATCGACCTAACCTCTGGGCAGGTGATCGAGTTTCTGGACCCCGAAATCGAAGCCCTGCAGGAAAAGATCGCCGCCAAGCTGGGCTATGAGTTGAAGGGCCACCGGTTGGAGCTTTACGGCGTGCGCAAGAAAGACAAGGAATAGGCGCTCCCCATCGCGCCCGGTGATCGGTTTCATCACCGATCACATCTTGCTTTGGGTGCGAAAACCGGGTTCTGTCGCCGGATTGTTCTTTCTGCCTCACCCACAGTCGTCTGAGCCCTCCATGCAAAATGTCCGCGGCATCATCCTTGTTATCGTGTCCATGGCCGCTTTCGCGGTCGAGGATACGTTTATCAAATCCATGTCGCGCGGCCTGCCCGTGTCGCAGGTCTTGGTCATGCTGGGGCTTGGCGGGTCGGTGGCGTTTGCCATCCTGACCTATGTCCAACGCGGCACATTGGCCCCGCTGGTGCATCGCGACATGCGCGCACCCATCATGCTGTGGCGCAACGCGTCCGAGGCGATATCGGCGATGTTCTTCATCACCGCGCTATCACTTGTCCCGATCTCGACCGTGGCGGCCGTCTTTCAAGCCACGCCGCTGGCCATCACCGCAGGGGCTGCGCTGTTTTTGGGTGAACAGGTCGGTTGGCGCCGCTGGACCGCCATCGCGGTCGGGTTTATCGGCGTGTTGATCATCATTCGACCGGGCGCTGAGGGCTTTCAAATCGCCGCTCTACTTCCACTGGCGGCCGTTTTCGGCATCGCACTGCGCGATCTGCTGACGCGCCAGCTCGACCCTACCATCCCCTCCGTCAGCGTGGCTTTCTATGGGTTCGCCGCAGTGATCCCGGCAGGGCTTGCCATGTCGATTTTCACCGCCCCGTTCGTCATGCCAGTCGGGGTCGAATGGGCGTTTATCCTGGGCGCAATCTGCTTTGGCGTGTCCGGGTATTACGCGATCGTTCTGGCGATGCGGATCGCCGAAACCTCGATCATCATGCCGTTTCGCTATGCCCGGCTGATCTTTTCGATGATCCTTGGCATGATCGTGTTTGACGAAAACCCGGACAGATGGACCTATCTAGGCGCCAGCATCGTGATCGGCATGGGCATCTATACCTTCCTGCGCGAACGCCGCGCCACCCGCGACGAGGCGCCCGAACAAGCTGCATGACAGTTGTCGAAAGGCGCAGGACGCGCTAAAGAGCCTCAACTGAAGTTTTCTTCTTATTGGGAGCGCTAACATGAGCACCATCGTCGATATTTTCGCCCGCGAGATTCTGGACAGCCGCGGCAACCCCACCGTCGAGGTGGATGTCATTCTGGACGACGGCACGCTGGGCCGCGCGGCAGTGCCATCGGGCGCTTCCACCGGCGCGCACGAAGCGGTTGAAAAGCGAGATGGTGATAAGGCGCGTTACATGGGCAAAGGCGTTCTGGATGCGGTCGAAGCCGTGAACGGCGAGATCGCCGATGCGCTGGTCGGCTTTGACGCGACAGAACAGGAAGCCATCGACGCGACCATGTGCGAGTTGGACGGCACGCCCAACAAAGCCCGCCTTGGCGCCAACGCCATTCTGGGTGTGTCTCTGGCTGTGGCGAAAGCCGCCGCAGACGCGTCCGCCCTGCCCCTTTATCGCTATGTCGGCGGAGCGTCCGCGCGGGTGTTGCCGGTGCCGATGATGAACATCATCAATGGCGGCGAACATGCCGACAATCCGATCGACATTCAGGAATTCATGATCATGCCGGTCGCAGCGGAAAACATTCGCGAAGCCGTGCGCATGGGGTCAGAAGTCTTTCACACCCTGAAAAAAGAGCTGTCGGCCGCTGGTCTGTCCACCGGCATCGGGGATGAGGGCGGCTTTGCGCCCAATATCGGATCAACCCGTGAAGCGCTCGATTTTATCATGAACGCGATCAAGAAAGCGGGCTACACGCCGGGCCAAGACATCTATCTGGCGCTCGATTGCGCCGCGACCGAGTATTACAAGGGTGGCAAATATGTCTTTTCAGGTGAAGGCAAATCGCTGACCAGCGACGAGAATGCCCAATACCTGAAAGCGCTCTGCGATGACTACCCGATCATCTCGATCGAAGACGGCATGTCGGAAGATGACTGGGACGGCTGGGTCGCGCTGACCGAATTGTTGGGCGACAAGATCCAACTGGTCGGCGACGACTTGTTCGTGACCAACCCCGAACGTCTGGCCGAAGGGATCGCCAAGGGCGCGGCCAACTCGATGCTGGTGAAAGTGAACCAGATCGGCACCTTGTCCGAGACGCTGAAGGCCGTCGACATGGCCCACCGTGCGCGCATGACCAACGTCATGTCCCACCGTTCCGGCGAAACCGAGGACGCCACCATCGCCGACCTTGCCGTCGCCACCAATTGCGGCCAGATCAAAACCGGCTCGCTCGCGCGCTCTGACCGGCTGGCGAAGTATAACCAGCTGATCCGGATCGAGGAACTGCTGGGCGAGACAGCGGAATATGCCGGGCGATCGATTTTGAAGTAAGCGATCCGCCGATTATTACTCGCAAAGGCCTGGGCAATGCTCCGGCCTTTTTCTTTGCTTGGCGGTCAAGACGCCTAGCTTGCCACGGCCTGATATGACTTCTGGCCTTCCTGCGCTTTTTTCATCGCAGACATGGCCTCTTTACTGGTCATGAGCTTGGTCGTTGATCCACCCGCCATAGTCCCCGAGGCGCCAACCACCAAGGCACATGCCGCCATGACTTCGTCGCTTGGCGCTTCGATCAGCGCCATCACGTCATCTTCTCCGAAGCAAAAGAACATGTGGTGTAACTTCCCACCCATCGCCGCGATCATCTTCCCCGCGGCAGCTTCGCGATCTTGCGGTTTCTCCACGAGGGAGCGCAATGAATCCGTGCTGTATTGACCTTTGAACATATAAAACGACATCTGATCTTCCTTTTTTGTTTGGAAGGTTTCATGCCGATGACGCCTGCCCCATTGTGCAGTCTGGTGGCGGCGTCATACCATGTTTCCGCGTCTACGTCATTCTTGGTCGTCTCGCACATAGGGCGGCCCAAGATGGTCGCCTCGTCGATTGCTCATTATCGGGCTGATCAAAACATCGCCGGTTCATCAGAGTTTTCAAAAATTTCGCACCTACTATGTTGCAAGCGCGCCAACTGGCCCTAGACTTTGCGCATGATGTTTATCGCCAGCAACCAATTGGAGCTTCTGCTGTCCCTTTTTGTCGTCGGCGCGATAGGGACTGCATTTCTGTTTCGCAAACCCGCTGGCCACAGCGCTTGGAAATTCGCAGATCTGGTCTGGGTGGTGTTGGGGGGTATTGGCGCGTTAGTGGCCATTGTGGCAGGGTTATATACCGCCGATAGTTCACGGCTGGACCGGCAAATCGACCTGGCTTACAGCGCAACCGCCGCATTTGATCGCGATGCCGCACGATTCAGGCTGAGGTTTTGCGAAACGGCCAGCACCACCAACATGATGACTTTGTGCGAAAAAGTTGAGTTTCTTTCTGCATCTACTGCCGCAAATTCTGATCTGCCGCTGTTTATCGCCGTTACTGACGAGGTGGCACCGCTTGCCGGTCTGAGTTTTCTGTTTGGCAATCGCGGTGCCGAAAAATCTGCGGGCGAAGACGATATGCGCCAGATGGTTGGTCGTCTGGAAGCCTTTGATGTTGAAAGATTCTTGGTTTTCGCGGCGCTTGACGACAAAACCAAAGAGGCCGTCGAAAAGACCCGACTTGCAGCGCCATCCATCGCCGCTGACTATCTTATCATCGCGCAAAGCTATGATGATTTGATCGAGCAGGTTGGCAAGCTGAAGGACGAATGGGAATACTTACAGTCGCATTCCAGTATTTTGGTCCTTCAAATCCTTGCGCTTTGTCTGGTCAGCTTTGCCGCGCCCTTCCGATTGGGCAAGTCGATTGTAGAGGTCAGGGCAAGTATGATGAGAAGATAAGACCCTTCAAATACGGTTCGAGCCGCGCCAATCCATCCTATCTATCCGCCCAGAAGCAGCGCCGAGATCGGGGCCATGGCGACAGATTTCACCCGATTGCCAAGGCTCCATTCGATCAGGGCTTGCAGGGTTTCAACCCGCGCCTGACCCATCATGATCACACCGTTTTCCTGACCGGCCTTGAAGGCTGCGTTGTCCAGAAAGCGGCGCATAACTTTGCCATCCTGCCCTTCGCCATCCAACTCGCGGAACACGATACCGGATGCGACGCCGGTTTTCAGGGCGGTTTTATGTCCGGTGTTCAGGCCTTGTGGCTCGGACACCAGACCGTGACCGCTGGCGACCAAAATCTGCGAAATCTGAGCGGCAAGCTGGCTGTCACTTTGAAACCCACTGTCTTCAGCCATGAACACGGCCACGGCCTGGTCCAGCAGCGGAGCTTGTGCCTGAAAGATAACCTCGGCGTCGGTTGGGGTCGCGCCAGCGGGCAGTGTCGGCACAATGATCACCTCGGCCCCGGCGTCGCGATAAAAGGCGATAGCTTCGGCGGCATCATCCGCGCCTGCCTCTACGATAAAGCTGATCGGGAAGGGCACGTTTTTCAAATCGCCAAGCGACTGGCGGTCAGCGCCTTGATCCATCAGCACCACCGACATCAATGGGCGCCCGTCGGGATTTGTGAACTCAGCCGCATTCATATCAATTGCCAGCGTCGTCACATCAGCCAGAACAGGACCAGGATCTGCAGCGTCCGCGTCACCATCGGCATCTGGCGCATCAATGGTTGGCAGGCGGTTGGTTGTCACGCCTTCAGCCAGATCGCCAATGGGGGCCACCGGGTCGCTTTTGATCTGAGGTGTGTTGGCCAGATCAGGAATGGTTTGGGGAATGTCGGGCGCTGGACTTTCTTCGCCAGCGCCGGCGGCCTCGTCCGTATCCGCTGCGTCCGGTTGGTCCGCTTCCGGCGCGGCTACAGCAGGTGCAGCGGCAGGCGCATCGGTTTGAACCGGCGCGCTGTTGTCTGGCGCAGTCGGCTCTGGCGGTGCGGCAGGTGCGTCCGGCACCGGCACTGCGTCATCGGCTGTGGCATCAGGCGACACTTCGGCGCTGTCCACGTTCGATGGCGCATCCGGCGCGCTGATTGCATCGGGCGGCGTGTCATCGACCTCGGGCGCGTCCGGGCTAACTGCCGCAGCCTCATCACTTGGGGCTCCGTCTTGATCGACAGGCGCAGGGGCAAACCGACCCGGCTGCACTGGGGCAAGTTGCAGCGATACAACGCCCAAACCAACGACCGACACAACCGATCCCAACAACACACCTGACAGGAAGCCTTTTGCCATGGCTTACTCTCCTCGAAACCTCATCCTTTGCACGCGCCGCTCTTGACCGTCGGTGCCTGCGTGGATCATGTATAGCCCGACAAACGCGGGACGTAACCCCTGCTTAGACATTCTTGGTGAAAGGCCGCACAATGATCTTGCTGATCGATAATTATGACAGTTTCACCTACAATCTCGTCCATTATTTCGGAGAGTTGGGGGCAGATGTTGTGGTCAAACGCAACGACGCGTTGGATGTGCAAGAGGCGATGGGCATGGGCGCGGATGGAATCGTTCTGTCCCCCGGCCCCTGTGATCCGGCGCAGGCGGGCATCTGTCTGCCCCTGACCGCCGCCGCCGCCGAAGCAAAAGTGCCGCTGTTTGGGGTCTGTCTTGGTCATCAGGCGATTGGCGAGGCGTTCGGCGGCAAAGTCGTGCGTGCGCCCGAGATCGTGCATGGTAAGATTGGCGAGATTCTACATCAGGGCAAAGGGGTGTTTCATGGCCTGCCATCGCCGTTGCAGGGCACCCGTTATCATTCGCTGGTCGTAGATCGCGACACCCTGCCCGACTGCCTTGAGATCACCGCCGAGCTGGACAATGGTCTGATCATGGGCCTGCGCCACAAGACGCTTGAGGTCGAAGGCGTGCAGTTTCACCCGGAAAGCATCCGGTCCGAGCACGGGCACAAGATGCTGGAAAACTTCCTGAACAGAACGAAGGTGTCGGCATGAGTGACGCGATGAAAACCCTGATCTATGCCGCGACCGAAGGCCCCCTGTCCCGCGCGCAGGCCGAGCTTGCCTTTGAAGAACTGTTCGATGGTCGAGCAACCCCTGCCCAAATCGGCGCGCTCCTGGCCGCGATGCGGGCGCGTGGGGAAAGCGTCGCGGAATACGCCGCCGCTGCCGCTGTCATGCGCGCCAAGTGCGCCAAGGTCAGCGCCCCGGACGGTGCGATGGACATTGTCGGCACGGGCGGCGACGGGATGGGCACGCTGAACATCTCGACCGCGACGGCCTTTGTCGTGGCGGGCGCGGGTGTGACGGTCGCCAAGCACGGCAACCGCAACCTGTCGTCCAAATCCGGCGCGGCGGATGCGCTGACCGAGATGGGCGTGAACGTCATGGTCGGTGCTGATGTGGCCGAACGCGCGATCAACGAGGTCGGCATCGGCTTCATGATGGCGCCCATGCACCACCCGGCGATGAAACATGTGATGCCCGTGCGGCAGGAAATGGGGTGCAAGACGATCTTCAACATCCTTGGCCCCCTGACCAACCCGGCCGGTGTCAAACGCCAACTGACCGGCGCCTTTGCCGCCGACCTGATCTTTCCGATGGCGGAAACGCTGCAATCACTGGGATCAGAGAAAGCATGGCTGGTGCATGGGGCGGACGGGATGGACGAAATCTCGATCACCGGGGTGACGTCTGTGGCAGCCCTTGAGGATGGCAAGATCCATGCGCGCGAAATTCACCCCGAAGATGCGGGGCTTCCGGTGCACCGGCTTGCGTCTATCCTTGGTGGAGAACCAGCCGAGAATGCCGTCGCCTTCCGCGCATTGCTGGCGGGCGAGGCATCCGCCTTTCGCGATGCAGTGCTGCTGAATTCCGCCGCTGCTTTGGTGGTGGCTGACAAGGCGGGCGACCTGAAATCCGGTGTTGAAATGGCCGCTGACAGTATCGACAGCGGGGCCGCGAAAGCAAAGATCGAAGCACTGGCAAAGCTGACCTCGGCGGCGTGACATTCCACGCCTTGCCCCCCAGCGCACGAAGGCATAAACCAAGACCATGAGCACTGTTTTAGACAAGATCAAAGCCTACAAGCTGGACCATGTGGCCGCGTGCAAAGCAGCCCGCCCCCTGTCCGAGGTTGAGGCCGCCGCCCGTGACGCTTCCCCCACGCGGGGCTTTGCCGCCTTCCTGATGAAGGCTGCTGAAACAGGCTATGGCCTGATTGCCGAAGTCAAGAAGGCCAGCCCGTCCAAAGGCTTGATCCGCGCCGATTTCAACCCGCCCGCATTGGCCCGCGCCTATGAGGCTGGCGGCGCGACTTGCCTGTCGGTTCTGACGGACACACCGTCCTTTCAAGGCGCGGACGAGTTCCTTATCGCAGCCCGTGCGGCGGTCAGCCTTCCTGCCCTGCGCAAAGACTTCATGTATGACACCTATCAGGTCGCTGAAGCGCGCGCTTTGGGCGCAGACTGCATCCTGATCATCATGGCATCCGTGGAAGACGCGCAAGCGCAAGAACTTGAGGACGCGGCCTTTTCATGGGGCATGGACGTTCTGATCGAGGTGCATGACGAGGACGAACTTGACCGCGCCCTTGCATTGAAATCCCCGCTTCTGGGCGTCAACAACCGAAACCTGAAGACGTTCGAGACGTCGCTCGACACCACCCGCCGCCTGTCGAAATTAGCCCCCGCCGACCGTCACCTTGTGTGCGAAAGCGGGCTGTCGACACCGCAGGATCTGGCGGATATCGCCGAATATGGCGCGCGGTCCTTCCTCATCGGCGAAAGCCTGATGCGGCAAGACGATGTTGAGGCTGCGACCCGAAACCTCCTCGCCAACCCGGTGCCCGCATGAGCGACAAATCCCCCCTCACCCATTTCGACGACGACGGGCAGGCCCATATGGTCGACGTGTCCGACAAGGCTGTGACCGACCGGGTTGCGCTGGCGGAAGGCTTTGTGAAAATGACGCCCGAGACGCTGGCGTTGGTTACGTCGGGGAGCGCCAAGAAAGGCGACGTGCTGGGCGTGGCGCGGCTGGCCGGGATCATGGGGGCGAAACGCACCTCGGACCTGATCCCGCTGTGCCACCCACTGCCCATCACCAAGGTCGCGCTAGACCTGACCCCTGCCCCCGACCTGCCTGGCGTGCGGATCACCGCGACCGTCAAGACTGGCGGGCAAACGGGCGTCGAGATGGAAGCGCTGACCGCCGTATCCGTCGCCTGCCTGACCGTCTATGACATGCTGAAGGCCGCGGAAAAGGGGATGGAAATCACCGGCATCCGCCTGCTGCGCAAGGAAGGCGGAAAATCCGGGATTTACACGCGGGATTCTGGGGCAAGCTGATGATCACTGTGACCCAGGCGCTGGACGCCATCTTCGATCTTGTCACGCCACTGGACAGCGAAGAGGTGACGCTGGCCGACGCCGCTGGTCGCGTGCTTGCGGCCCCTGTTACCGCGACCCGGCTGCAACCTCCTTTTGCCGCGTCCGCCATGGATGGCTATGCGCTGAACGGGGTCGAAGCTGACCCCGAGGCGATGTTCCGTGTCATCGGCGAAAGTGCGGCGGGGCATGGGTTTGGCGGAAAAGTCGGCCCCGGCGAATGCGTGCGCATTTTCACTGGCGCACCAATGCCTACCGGCGCGGATCGCGTGATTATTCAAGAGGATGTCGAGCGAAAGGGCGACCTGATCACACTGGCGCGCAAGCTGGACCAAGGCCCGCATGTGCGCCCCGCCGGTGCTGACTTTGCGCCCGGCGACACGATCCCCGCCCCCCGCGTTCTGTCGCCTGCTGACCTTGCATTGGCTGCGGCGATGAACGTGCCCGAACTGACCGTGACCCGCAAACCTCAAGTGGCGCTTCTGGCCACGGGGGATGAGCTTGTGATGCCCGGTGAAGCCCCCGGCCCGGACCAAATCATCGCGTCCAACAGCTTCGGTCTGAAGGCCTTGATCGAGGCCAATGGCGGCCACGCCCGCATGTTGCCCATCGCGCGCGACAACGCAGACAGCCTGCGCACAGCCTTTGAACTGGCCTCGGACGCTGATCTGATTGTGACCATTGGTGGCGCGTCCGTGGGCGATCACGATCTGGTCGGCGACGTGGCGGCCGGACTGGGCATGGATCAGAGCTTTTACAAAGTGTTGATGCGCCCCGGCAAACCCCTGATGGCAGGGCGGATCGGGAACGCTGCAATGATCGGACTGCCGGGCAATCCGGTCTCATCAATGGTGTGCGGTCATGTTTTTCTGGTGCCAGCGTTGCGTGCCATGTTGGGCTTGGGCGCGGCCCCTGCGCCTCGTCGAACCGCCACGCTGACAGCCGCCGTAAAGGCCAACGGGTCACGCGAACATTACATGCGCGCGCGCGTTGATGGGGGCGAAATCACCATATTCGAAAGCCAAGACAGCGCCTTGCTGAGCGTGCTGGCGCAGGCCAACGCCTTGGCGATCCGCCCCCCGTCCGACTCGGAGCGGGTTGCGAGCGACCAGCTCGAATATTTGCCTATTTGACACGATCAAAACCCAGACCTCTCACCCCTGACGTGTATGCTTGACACAAAAAGGGAACAGGGATAGAACATTGCTTGAACGCCCCGCAACGAGGGCGGTCCAAAACCATCGCCCCAAAGGGCGTCTTTGGATCAAAGTATGATGGAGGTGCGAGAGCATGTTGACGCGCAAGCAGTTGGAACTGTTGGATTTCATTAATAAACGGATTCAACGCGAAGGTGTTCCCCCATCATTTGATGAAATGAAAGAGGCGCTCGACCTGCGATCCAAATCCGGGATCCACCGTTTGATCACCGCGTTGGAAGAACGTGGCTTCATTCGTCGCCTTGCCCATCGTGCCCGCGCGATTGAGATCGTGAAACTGCCCGAGCCGTTGGAGAATTCCGGTCGCGCAGGGTTTGAACCACGTGTGATAGACGGTCACCGGCCTGATCGCACCCCGCCAGCCGCAATTCCCTTGGAAGGTCTGGGCGTCAGCGACCTTCCCTTGATGGGCCGCATTGCCGCCGGTGAACCGATCGAGGCGATCACCGACGGTGCACAGCACGTGTCAGTGCCCGAAACAATGCTCGCAACTGGTGGACGCCACTATGCGCTTGAGGTCAAAGGTGACTCGATGATTGATGCCGGGATCAATAACGGCGACGTTGTGATCATCCGTGAAACCAGTCAGGCCCAGAACGGCGATATCGTCGTGGCGCAGGTAGACGGGTATGAGGCGACTCTGAAACGGTTTCGCAAAAATGACGGGATGATCGCGCTGGAAGCGGCCAACCCGGCCTATGAAACACGCCTGCTGCCTGAAGGTCAGGTGAAGGTTCAGGGCAAACTGGTTGGCCTGATCCGCACCTACTGATCGGCGGATTAATCTGGATGGAAATGACTAAGGGACGCGGCTAAGACGCGTCCCTTTTTGCTTGCCGACCACGTTTTCGCGTCAGCCAAGGCCCGACAGCTTCTTTTGCAATTCAGCCAGTTGTTTTTTGATGGCATCCAGCTCGTCGCTTGACCCATCATTTTTTTTCTCAGATGCATCATCTTCTTCATCCGAAGATGAGGACGCGCCGGAATATCCGCCCATCATCGCCTTCATAAAGGCCTCTTGCTGCGCTTGCATCACCTCGAACCCCGGCATCTTAGATAAGGGGTTTCCCATCGGCCCAAGGCTGCCCAGCATTTTGGATTGCCCGTCGCGCAGCATTTCAAAGCTGGCGGCCAGAAACTGCGGCACAATGCTTTGCGCCTGCGTGGTGTAGGACCGCACCAGATCGGTCAACACATCCACGGGCAAAACACTTTCCCCGCGGCTTTCATGTTCGGCAACGATCTGCAGCAGGTATTGCCGCGTCAAATCATCACCCGACTTTAGGTCGATGATTTGCACTTCGCGACCATCGCGGATGAATCTGGCGATATCCTCCAACGTCACGTAATCGGACGTCTCGGTGTTATATAGGCGCCGACTTGCATAGCGTTTGATCAGCAGCGGTTCTTGTTTCTGTGGCATGATACCTCCCTGCAGCAATTTCTTGTTGCTGCACTGCAAAATCCTAACAGCGCAAGCATCAAAGGCAAGCCTTTTTGATCAAAGTTTACGTGAGGGGGTGTTGCGCGCTGCATAAGAAAAAAGGGCGAGCACAAGGCTCGCCCTTCTCGAATAGGCCGGACGCAGAGTTTGTATCCGGTGAAATTCGCTTACTTAGCAGTCGCTTTTTTAGCGGCAGCTTGTACTTCGTTGGTTGCTTTTTTGACAACAGCCTGAGCTTCGTCGCCCATTTCTTTGCCAGCAGCCATCATCAGTTCAACAGTTTCAGCTTGAACTTTTTTAGCAACTTCAGCGAAAGCAGCCATGTTTTCAGCTGCCAGCTCGGCCTGAGCCGAAGCGAAGTCGGTTACGGCTTTGCCATAATCAGCAGCTTCTTCTTTAGCAGTCGTTACGTCGCCCATTTTGGCCAGAGTTTCTTTGGTCCATTTGGTCGAGATTTCAGCCGATTTGTCTGCAGCTTGCAGAGCAACTTTCGACATTTTTTCGGCCAGAGCAGCTTGGTTTTTGAAAGCGTCTTGTGCGACCGACATGTCAACGGGGAAGTTGCCCAGCATGTCTTGGAACATTTTGGTGAAGTCTTGTGTCTTAGTCATTGTCGTATCTCCGAGGTTTCGCGCCGGGGAGGAGGTCGGCGCCTGAATTTCTTACTAACGACAATATGCATGCTGCAGCGCAGCAAATCAAGCTTTTTCTGCACTGCAGCATAAAGCAATTATAAGTTGTTGAAAATCAGGTGTTTGGTTTCGCAACAACATAGGTTCCGGGGGCAGGTGCCAAGGGTTTGTGCGACGAATCGCCGACTTCTCTGGCCTCAATCTCCTTGCCCGAACGCTTGCTAAGCCACGCATCCCAACGCCCCCACCACGAGCCTTCGTTGAAGGTCGCCCCCTCCATCCAGTCCCCGGAGGCTGCCGGCCATTCCTCGTTGGTGTAGTGGCCATACTTCTTTTTCGACGGCGGATTGACGATCCCTGCGATATGGCCGCTTTGCGACACAATGAAGGTTTTGTCCTTCGAACCCATCTGGCGCATACCGTCATAGGACGATTTCCAAGCGGCGATATGGTCCGTCTCGCAGGCGATGGCGCACAGAGGAACATCCACATCCTCGATCGACAGGTGCTCATCCAGCAGAAAGAAATCGCCCTTTGCAAACTGGTTGCCCTGACACAGGCCACGAAGATATTCGACCGTCATCTTTGCGGGCAGATTTGTGCTGTCTCCGTTCCAATACAGAAGGTCAAACGCGGGTGGTGTCTTACCCAACATATAGCTGTTGATGGCAGGGCCATAGATCAGGTCGTTTGGCCGCAGATACGAGAAGGTGCGCGACATGAAGAAACTGTCCAGATAGCCCCGTTCGGCCACTTCTTCCTCGATCCCGCTGACGAAGTCTTCATCAAGGAAAACACCCACTTCGCCCTGATCCGAGAAATCGGTCAGAGTCGTGAAGAAGGTCGCGGAGTTCACCGATTTGTCGCCGCGCTTCTTCATCAGCGACAAGGTCAGCGATAAGGTCGTTCCGGCGATACAATAGCCAACCACATTGACCTTTTTCTGGCCGGTGATCGCCTTCACTTCGCGCATGGCCGCCAAATACCCGTCTTCGATGTAGTCGCCCAGACCAACGTCCGCATAGGACGCATCCGGGTTCACCCAACTGACCACAAACAGGGTATAGCCCTGATCAACGATCCATTTGATCAGGCTGTTTTGTTCTTTCAGGTCCATAATGTAAAACTTGTTGATCCAGGGCGGGAAGATGATCAACGGCGTCGTGTGCACCTTTTCAGTGGTGGGTGCATATTGAATCAGTTCCATCATCCGGTTTCGAAAAACCACCTGCCCCGGCGTGGTTGCGATATTTTTGCCAACTTCAAAGGCGCTTTCATCAACCAGCTTCACCAGCAGTTCGCCGTCATTGGCCTCTAGATCTGCGACGAGGTTTTCCAGCCCCTTAACCAGCGACTGACCTTTCGTCTCCACCGCGCGTTCCATCGCATCGGGGTTGGTCGCCAGAAAGTTCGTTGGGCTCATCATGTCCATGATCTGATGGCTAAAGAACTCGAACCGTTTGGTGTCTTCGTCATCCAGCCCCTCGACGTTCTTCAGAGCGTCCTTCATCGTCTGCGTTGTGATCTGATACTGTTGCTTGATGTAGTTGTAATAGGGATGCGAGTCCCACAGCGGGTTCGAGAAACGGCGATCTTTGGGAGTCTTATCCTCGGGCGGTTTGAATTCACCGCTGGCCAACGCGGCCTGCGCTTCGATCGCGTGCTCAAGTGCTTTGCCCCAATAGGACACTTGGTGCTCGAACATTTTCGATGGATTGGCCATCATATCTGCCCAGATCGTTCCGGCAGTTTTCATATAGAAATCCTGCCCCGGCGCCTGCAGGCTGGACCGCACGGTTTTTCGATTGGCTATGATGTTCGCCAGACGTTTTGACAGCTCTTCGATACGGGCGAGGTTGTGGTTTAGTTCACTCAGTTCCTGGCCTTTGTTATCGTGGTCAGTTGTCATGAAACGAATTCCCCCCTATGGTTTCTGCAGGTGCAGCATCGAATTATCTGCATATGACACCGACTATGCGAATGCAGCGCGCAAAAATCAAAGGCTAATATCATATGCGTTATATGGCGACCTATGACCTGATGGAGACGATCCGCAACACGAATCAGTGGCTGGGGGCAACCGCCGCAGCCATGGGTTCGTATCCGGCGACGGCCTTGGTGCCGAACCCGTTCTTCCAAATTCTGGCGGCGTGGGGCGAGGTCACAGAGCGCAGTTTTGACCGCATGGTCACAAAACCCGACTGGAACATCGAAAACGTCGTCGGCGAGGATGGGCGCGATCATGTCGTCCAGATCGAAAAGCTGGTTGAAAAACCCTTCGGCGACCTGATCCATTTCAAGGTTATGGGGCGTCCTGAAAAGGAACGTCGCATCCTATTGGTGGCGCCAATGTCCGGCCACTATGCCACGCTTCTGCTCAAGACCGTTGTCAGCCTGCTGCCCGATGCCGAGGTGTATATCACCGATTGGCACAACGCGCGCGACATCCCGGTCAGCCAGGGCAAGTTTGATATTGAGGACTACACCCTTTATCTGGTTGATTTCATGCGCCATCTTGGCCCCGACATCAACGTTGTCGCGGTGTGCCAACCGGCCCCGCTGACGCTGGCCGCGACGGCCTATCTGGCCGAACTTGACCCAGAGGCGCAGCCGCAAACGCTCACCCTGATTGGTGGCCCGATCGACCCAGACGCCGCCACCACTGACGTGACCGACTTCGGACGTCGTGTAACGATGGGTCAGCTGGAAGAACTGGCAATCCAGCGGGTTGGGTTCAAATACAAGGGCGTGGGTCGGATGGTGTATCCGGGCCTTTTGCAACTGGCGGGCTTTATGTCGATGAACGCCGAAAGCCATTCCAAGGCTTTCTCGGGACAGATCATGCGCGTGGCGAAGGGCGAAGCGTCTGATCACGACAAACACAACCGCTTTTATGACGAATATCTTGCAGTCATGGACATGACGGCCGAGTTTTATCTGACCACGGTCGAACGGGTGTTCAAAAACAGCGAAATAGCCAAGAACGCGTTTATTGTTGACGGCCACAAGATCGACATTGGCGCGATCACCGACGTTGCGGTGAAAACTGTCGAGGGCACGAGTGACGACATCACCGCCCCCGGCCAATGTATCGCCGCTCTGGACCTTCTGACCGGCTTGCCTGAAGACAAGAAAGCCAGCCATGTCGAGGACGGCGCAGGGCATTACGGCATCTTCGCCGGCAAAAGCTGGCGCAATAATATCCGCCCGCTGGTTCTGGACTTTATCGACCAGAACGCCGGACGTCACGCCGCGCTGGCCGCAAAAAAACGGGCAAAGAAAGCCCCTGCCAAAAGCACCAAACTTAAGGTTGTTAGGGCCGTTGGCGAATAAGACTAGCTGGCTGACAATGGAAAGGGCGCGCGGCCTTGCGCGCCTTTTTTTGTTTTATTGCCTACTTTTATTCAATGAAGCTCAGGCGGCAAATCAAGCCAAGCACGCAGGCCGATATTGACCTGCTGTGGCACTTCGACTGTTGGCAGATGTCCGGCTTCTGGCAAGATCACAAGCTCGGCCCCGGGGATAAGCGCGGCCATGATCTCGTGCCGTTTCGGTGGGGTCAGGCCGTCATGTGCGCCGCACATCACCATGGTCGGAATGCGCAATTTCTGTAAGCTGCGTTGGGCATCCGGGCGGCGTTGAAGCGCGCGTGATTGACGCACGAACATCTCGCCCCCCAGCCCATGCGCCATGCTGCGCACCAGCGCGACCACGGTGTCACGACCGTCGCCGGGGGCCAGATTGTCGGGTGACAATGTTTCGTTCATCGCTTCGTCCAACCGCCCGGCACTGGCGCGCACGATCTGGGGTTCGCGCCAAGTTGCCTGCGCGGGCGTGTCGGGCAACGGGGTGGTCGAAATAAGCGCCAAACGGGTCACCCGTTCCGGCGCGCTGCGGGCGATTTCCATAGCAACGATCCCGCCCATACTGATGCCCGCCAACGCAAAACGCGGTGGCAGTTGATCTAATATGTTTGCTGCCATTTCGCGGACCGTCTCGCCAACCACCGGCGGCGCGATGACGACGGTGTGATCACGCGACAAATCGTCGATTTGCGGGCCAAACACCCGCGCATCACACATCATTCCGGGGATCAAAACCACAGGATCTGGCATCATTCGCTCGCTTGTCTGTCTTGCCTCGGTCGCGACATTGCCGCGCAGGGGGAAATTGCGCAAGCGCTATTGGGGCGACCTTCGGAAAGGTGCGGCAATCAGCTGCGCGCCAATACGACTTTCACCATCTTTTGAATGGTGCGCAGGCATTCTTCATCTGAAAAGCGATGATCCGCACCTTTCACCAACGTCAGGCGGATGTCGTCGCCCTGAACGTGTTCAAGAAGCTTCACCGCTTGGGCTGTCGGCACTGCCGTATCCTCGGTCCCTTGCACAAACCGCACCGGCATGTCGAATTTCAGCGGGCTGCGCAGGACCAGATGGTTGCGCCCATCCTCGATCAGCCGTTTGGTGATGACGTAATCCTCGTCATAATCCGAGGGCAGCGTAAGAAAACCTTCTCGCTCCAACTCCGCCTTCTGATCATCGGAAAATCCGGCCCAATAGCCGTCTTCGGTGAAGTCAGGCGCAGCCGCGATTGTGACAAGGCCAACCACCCGTCCCGGTCGCGCACGCGCCAGCAAAAGCGACTGCCAGCCGCCCATTGAACTGCCGACCGCCAGTACGGGGCCGTCAATCAACTGGTCAACAACCGCCAGCGTGTCCTCATGCCAATCTCCGATGCAGCCTTCGGTAAACTCGCCCGAGCTTTTGCCGTGCCCGGAATAGTCAAAACGCAGGAACGCCCGCCCCTCGGCCTTGGCCCAAGCCTCAAGCGCGACCGCCTTGGTGCCCTCCATGTCCGACTTCAGGCCGGACAGAAACAGGATCGTCGGCCCCTGCCCGTCTGTTTTCACGTAAGCGATGCAGCGGCCATTGGCGGTGTCGAGATACTGAATGTCGGTCATGGTCTTTCCCGTCTGATGTGTCGCGCAAACCATACCGGGCGCGAAATGCTCTGCAATCCCCAACTTGACCTTCAAGCCGTTGACAGCCGCGCACGCAAGGTTCAAAAGTCGCCCACACATAACCCGCAACCGGGCGTTCCGTGGGCGCCAAAACGACGAGGAGAAGGCCAATGAGCCAGATTTCCATTACATTTCCTGACGGCAATTCGCGCGACTATGACGCGGGCGTGACCCCTGCCGAAGTCGCCGCGAGCATATCCAACTCGCTTGCCAAAAAGGCCATTTCCGCCACTGTGGACGGTGCCCATTGGGACATGCAATGGCCGATCAACGACGATGCGTCGATCTCGCTTCACACGATGAGGGACGACACGCAGGCGCTGGAGCTGATCCGCCACGACTTCGCCCATGTGATGGCGCGCGCGGTGCAGGAAATCTGGCCGGACGTGAAAGTCACCATTGGCCCGGTCATCAAAGATGGCTGGTATTACGATTTTGACCGCGAAGAGCCGTTTACGCCCGAAGACCTCGGTACGATCGAAGCCAAGATGAAAGAGATCATCAACAAGCGCGAACCCGTCACGACCGAAATTTGGGACCGTGACCGCGCGGTGAAATTCTACGAGGCCAATAACGAGCCCTACAAGGTCGAGCTGATCGAAGCCATTCCGGGCGACGAACCGCTGCGCATGTATTGGCACGGGCATTGGCAGGATTTGTGTCGCGGTCCGCACCTGCAACACACGGGCCAACTGCCCGCCGACGCGTTCAAACTGATGAGCGTGGCGGGTGCCTATTGGCGTGGTGATTCAGATCGCGCGATGTTGCAACGGATCTATGGCGTCGGCTTCCAGAACAAAGAGCAGTTGAAGAAACACCTTCATATGCTGGAAGAAGCCGCCAAGCGTGACCATCGCAAACTGGGCCGCGAAATGGACCTGTTCCACATGCAGGAAGAAGCACCCGGCCAGATTTTCTGGCACCCCAACGGCTGGACAATCTACACCGAGCTTCAGGATTACATGCGCCGCCAGCAAAAGCGCGGCGGCTATGTCGAAGTGAACACACCGCAGGTCGTGGATCGGAAACTGTGGGAGGCCTCGGGCCACTGGGAAAAATATCAGGAGCATATGTTCATCGTTGAAGTGGACGAGGAGCACGCGCGCGAGAAATCCGTAAATGCGCTGAAGCCGATGAACTGTCCCTGTCACGTTCAGATTTATAATCAGGGCCTTAAGTCCTATCGCGACCTGCCCCTGCGGATGGCCGAATTTGGGTCATGCAACCGCTATGAACCCTCAGGCGCGCTGCACGGGATCATGCGGGTGCGGGGCTTCACGCAGGATGATGGTCACATCTTCTGTCGCGAAGACCAGATCGAAAGCGAAACGGCTGAATTCATTTCCTTCCTGTCAAATGTCTATAAAGACTTGGGATTTGACAGTTTCTCGGTCAAGTTCTCGGACCGCCCGGAAATGCGTGCTGGTTCGGACGAGGTCTGGGACAAAGCCGAAACTGCCCTTCTCGCCGCGACCCGCGCCGCAGGTATTGAACCGGAATTGAACCCCGGCGAAGGAGCGTTTTACGGACCAAAACTGGAGTTCGTTTTGACCGATGCCATTGGCCGTGACTGGCAATGCGGCACGCACCAGGTGGACTTCGTTCTGCCCGAACGGCTGGACGCAAACTATGTCGGCGAAGACGGAGCCAAGCATCGTCCCGTGATGTTGCACCGCGCCACGCTCGGGTCGTTCGAACGCTTCATCGGTATCCTGATTGAAAGCCACGCGGGCAAGCTGCCGTTTTGGGTCGCACCACGTCAGGTGGTCGTCGCCTCGATCGTGTCAGATGCTGACGAATACGTGCAAAAAGTCGCCGCCGCACTAAACGCCAAAGGCATCCGTGCCGAGGCTGATATTCGCAACGAAAAGATCAACTATAAGGTCCGCGAACACTCAGTCGGCAAGGTGCCGGTGATCCTGGCATGTGGCAAAAATGAAGTGGAAGACGGAACGGTGTCGATGCGCCGTTTGGGCGACAAGCACTCGAAAGTGCTGCCCTTGGACGAGGTTGCCATCGCGCTGGCACAGGAAGCCACGCCGCCCGATCTGGTTTAAACCCATCACCAAAGAGGTGAAAAGCCCCGCCACGTGCGGGGCTTTTTGAGTCTGCTCCGCGTCGTAAACCTTCACGTTGGTCGTGACTCGCGACCTGAGCCACGAAAATGGCTGTAACAAACGCCAAGCATTCCGCGTTTTTTTTGAAACTTTCGAAACCGCAGTCAGTCGAGTTTTAGCAAAGATTGCTGGAAAGATTTCCAAAACTCCTCAATAATCCCTTTAAAATGAAGACGTAACGCGGCAGACCCGCGCCAAATCCAAGAAGATGACGCGCCTTTGCAGCGATCACTCCCGCTAACGGAGCCGTGAATTACGCGTTCGTGAATGGAGCCGCCTGCCCCCCACGCTTTACCTTTCCCTTACCGCCCTTGAGCGGTGAGAATAAAACCCGAAAGGAAAACTTGATGTCCAACAACATGAAAACCGTCGCCGTTCTTGGTGCAGTCTCTGCCGCAGTTGCCGCCAGCGCTGTGCCCGCCTTCGCTGATGGCGAGCAGGAAAAATGCTTTGGTGTGTCGCTTGCAGGTCAAAACGATTGCGCCGCTGGCCCCGGCACCACCTGCGCAGGGACTTCCACCGTCGACTACCAAGGCAACGCTTGGAAACTAGTTCCGGCCGGCACGTGCGAAACCATGGAGGTCACCGACGCTGAAGGCATGATGATGAAGGGCTCGTTGGAGGCTCTGGATACCAACCTGCCTGCCAGCTAAATCTGGTTGCAAATCGCTCTGGCCGGTTGTCCGGCCGGAGCCACCATCGCGCCTGACCAGCCTGCGCCCTTTGCCAAGTCAACCGCCTGACCCGAGCTTTCGATGGAGCTTTCCATGCTTGATATTGCCCATGACAACACGTTGCCCAACGGGGCGGGCGTCGGATACAAACCGCAGCATTTTGCGGCCCTCATCGACAACCCCGGCACGGTCAGTTGGCTTGAGATTCACGCGGAAAACTACATGGGCGACGGCGGACGTCCGATGGCGCAACTGCGCCACTTGGCCGAGCATTTCCCGATTTCGGTGCACGGTGTCGGCCTATCCATCGGTGGTGAAACCCGTTTGGACCCCGAACATCTTGCCCGCCTGAAGCGGTTGGTCGATTGGCTGAACCCCGCGATGTTTTCCGAACATCTGGCGTGGTCGACCCATGACGGCGCGTTCCTGAACGATCTTTTACCGCTGCCCTACACAACCAACACGCTCACCCGCATCACCACGCATATCAACGAGGTGCAGGATCACCTTGGGCGCAAGATGCTGCTGGAAAACCCGTCGTCTTACCTAGCTTTCGCTGAAAGCACGTGGTCCGAACCGGATTTCCTGCGCGAAGTCGCGCGGCGCACCGAGTGCGGGCTGCTGCTGGATGTGAACAACGTCTTTGTCTCCGCGACCAATCTGGACTTTGATCCACGCGCCTATATCGACGCCTATCCGCTTGACTTGGTTGAAGAATTTCACCTTGCCGGCCATGACGAAGATGCCGACGAGATGGGTCGCAAGCTGTTGATTGACAGCCACGGCACGCCGGTGGACGAACCCGTCTGGACCCTGTTTGACCACGTGATCGCCCGTGCAGGCGCGCGCCCTGCCCTTGTGGAATGGGACAATGACGTGCCGGATTGGGACATTCTGGAAGCCGAAGCCGCCCGCGCGACGCGCCACATGGAACCAGCATTGGCCGCGCAGGTCTCGGCATGACGCGCGCTGAAACCCTTCCCCGCACAGGTGATGTGACCGTGACGCAAACGGCGTTTCGCAAAGCCCTGCTTGACCCACAACAGGCGGTGCCGGACGGGCTGACCAACCCCGACGGTCAACAAGTCTCCAAGCGGTTCTCGGTCTATCGCAACAACGTGGTGCATGGCTTATCCGAGGCGATGCTGACGGGATTCCCCGTGCTTGCCAAATTGGTCGGCGACGAATTTTTTCGCGAAATGGCAAAGGTTTACCTACGCATTCACCCGCCAACCTCGCCCCTTATGATGCATTACGGGGCCGCCCTTCCGGGGTTTCTGGAAAGCTTCCCCGGCACGCTTCATCTGAAATACCTGCCCGATGTGGCGCGGTTGGAACTGACCCTGCGGCGTGCCTATCACGCGGGCGACGCGGCACCTGTTAACCCTGATGACCTGACCAAGCTGGACCATCACGCATTAATGGCGACGCGGCTTCAGATGTCGCCTGCCAGCGAGGTTCTGATCACCAAATGGCCGGCAAAGGCGATCTGGGATTTCAATATGAAGGGTGGGCCACAGCCCAAAGGCGGAGGTGAGACCATCCTGATCAGCCGCATCGGCTTTGATCCCGTGGCCGAGCTGCTGCCCGATGGTGGCGCGCGTTTCGTCAATTCCCTGATCAAAGGTTGCAGCTTTGGCACTGCGCTGGGGCTTGCCACGGCAGACACACCAGATTTCGATCTGACAGCCACTCTGGGCGTTCTGATCGCAACCCACTCTATCATCGGCATCGACAAACCAGACTGAACACTCGGAAGGATACCGCCATGCGCGCCTTGGCAAATCTCCATAACCCGCTTGCCGATTTGGCCGAGCGGTTGGCCCCGGCCACCCTGCCCACGCTGGCCCGCTTTACCTTTGCCGCGACTTTGCTTGGGTATTTCTGGGCCTCGGCGCTGACCAAAACGGGCGACGGCCTGCTTGGCGTTTTCCAACCCAGCCTTGGCGCCTATGCGCAGATTTTCCCCAAAGCGATGGAGGCCGCATCGTATGACATCGGGCAGCTTGGCATGTTCCACTGGGCCGTGGTCGTCGCGGGCACCTTGGCCGAATTCGCCTTGCCGCTATTGATCACCATCGGATTGCTGACCCGCCTAACCGCCCTTGGGATGATCGGCTTTGTCGTCGTGCAAAGCCTGACCGACCTTTTTGGCCACGGCGGGATTGAGCAGCCCGAAACGCTGGGCGCATGGTTTGACCGCATTCCAGACAGCGTGATTTTGGATCAACGCCTGTTCTGGATGGTTTTGCTGGTGACCTTGGTGCTGAAAGGCGCAGGCCCGCTGTCTGTCGACCGACTGCTGAACATCCGCTGACGCGGACCCTAGTGCGGGTCGGGCTTCACAGCGACCAGAGCGAGCAGCCCGCCCAGACCTGCCAGCGCGATTGGGAACATGGTGAACACGCCATAGCCAAAAGCGAAATACATGCCCGCGGCGGACAGAAGCAGTAAAATGCCCCCTACCTGCGCGGCAGAGCGCGCCATCGCACCACCCGCCAGCGCCAGAACCGGCGCGATCAGGGCAAAGGCGCGGATGCGGCCCGGATTTTCCACCTGTTCGGCAAGATCAGGCAATTCACCCATCCGCGCGATCACTTCGGTATAGCCATAGCCGAAAAACCCAACGATCATGCCCCAAATCCCGGCGATGATCCCCAAAACCAATGCAGCGTTGCGCATGCAGATACCTCCTACTTTCCGAACAGATAGGCGCTTAAGGCGCGCGCTCCAACCACATGTCACGCGTTTTTGCGTCCCAACCCAACGTCAACTTGGCCCCGTCCTCAATCACCGGGCGTTTCATCAGGGTCGGGTGTTGGGCCAATAATGCGACCGGATCGCCCGCCCGGTCGCCGTCCGACAACCCGCGCCATGTGGTGGAGCGTTTGTTGACCAACGCCTCGTCAAACGCCACGTGGAAGCGCGCCAGATCGGCCGGGTCCACCCCGTCAGCGCGCACATCGACGTAATCGACGTCAAAGCCCGCCGCCTCTAACGCCTTCACTGCCTTGCGGCATGTGTCACAGTTTTTCAGCCCCCAAACGCGCATGTCATCCCCCAGAAATAAGCGGCCCATCAGATGCGACCCGAAGCCCGTTATGGCCCGAACAGACGGGATAGGGAAGCACGCAAAATGATGCCAATATCCACGCGCCGCAAAGGAAAACCTTGCATTTCCTCATATAACGCCCAAATCTTATACTGTTAGACAGACCTATCTACCGCCTCCTTTTATGCAGTCGGACGATACCTGACTGCACGACGAAGGCCCCGCACACTGCGGGCGCTCATATTAAGGAGAGACGGAAATGGCCGACAAACAAACCGGCACCGTAAAATGGTTCAACACCACAAAAGGCTTTGGCTTCATCGCCCCTGAAGGCGGCGGCAATGATGTGTTTGTGCACATCTCAGCGGTTGAGCGGTCGGGGCTGACAGGCCTTGCCGACAACCAAAAGGTCCGCTTTGGCTTGGAAGAGGGTCGCGACGGCCGCTCCTCCGCCGTGGACCTTGAACTGGCCGATTGATCGGTTGGACCTGAGGAAATGAGAGGCCCCGCGGAGTGAAAACTCGGCGGGGTTTTTCTTTGGGGGAGTGGTTGGGACGCGCTTCGTTTGCGAAGGGCTGCGCCTGACCCTGGGATGGTGCGAAGCGCCCTCCCGTGGGGAGGGTCGGGCGCTGCCCGTGCGCGGCACGGGCTAATTCATCCAATAGTTGCATTTCTTTTGGAACAGCGCCAATCTAACAAAGCAACCAATACATGAGATTACAATGACCATTTTGGCACAATACCACTGCAACAACTGTGGGAAAGAGTTTGAAGTAGAGATTCTAGAGCGCTCCGAAAAACAAAAATACGAGCAACAAAACCGTCCAAGCTACCCAGTCCGCTGTCCGAATTGTGGTAGGACCGATCTAAGAACTGGCTGGGGTGTCTAGTCACAGTTTGTTTAGGTCAATATCAAATCCTGCGGCTTTCAACTCCTTTCCAAGTATAGTCTGCCAAGCTCCTGCCGAGTCAATTTCAGTGTAAACGACCCCAAAAATGTCAGAAGGTGTTTCGACACCCTGAGACTTTAAGACACAGGTACCCTGCCTTTTGAGACGGGCAAAGAAATACCCAAGCTCAAGAACAACATTCTGGCGAGCTCTGGGGCAGTAATCTCCTTCTGAAGCAGAATCGAGAGAAGCACCCATATCATCTGCCGTCATTAGAACTACGGCGAAGTCGACATCTGCATTCGATTCAAACTTTTCGATGATAGTCCTACCTTTGTTAGGTTGTTCCCTAAGAACAATTGGTTTGAGTTGGAGCCTTTCCAACAATCGCGTCACTTGATGAAGGATTGCATCATCATGACCATGCACCACAAAAACCCTATTCGAGGCTGGCTTTCGGTTTGGATCTTCGAGAAAATGAGATGAAGTGGAGTTTCTAGCGTCTGTGCCGTCCGCCACTGTCAAAGCATCATTAGGACTGTTTTTGTTTAGATGCTTAGATCCGAAAGTCTTAAGCACTCTTTGCACTCTAAGAATCTTGGTCTGGAGCTGTGCGCGGTCGCCATTGTTAAACCCGTGATATCTGTCTGAATCGTCATTCAGTTCACGTATCTTTATTGCTAGTTGGTTAGCTGGAATTGTCTCACTATAGTCTGCCAAATCAACGAGAAGCTCGGTTAATCGCTGACTTTCCTCTACGAATTCGCGTGAACCGTACCCATCTTGTCGTTTAACTTGAACAACTTGAAGCAATTCATCTAAATCATCCCAAAAAACCTCCAGACTCATCCCTTCAACTCCGCCTCAAACTCGCGCCACTCCCCCTTCGACATGCCGGAGTTCTCCTGTGTAACCTCTTCGCCTTTCAGCATGCGGCGCACGCAGTCCATGGCGCGGCCTGACAGGTTGGCGCCGCCCAGACGGTAATCCTCGAACGCGCCGTATGCGGCGGGGACCCAGTCGGCGACGATGTTGCAGATCGCATCGGCATAGACGCGGATTTCGTATTGGGCGTGGTGGTCGGCGCGCAGGCGCAGGAAGTGGAACAGGTTGTGCAGGTCCACCTTCCAATACCATTGGGTATAGATGTTGGCGGGCAGATTCATCCGCGCGAGTTCCCGCGCCAGCCCCTGTTGGCCATCATCCGAGATCATCTGTTCATAGTGATCATAGGCGCGGTTGCTGTCGGTTTTCAGAATTTCCAGCACGCGCGCGGCTTCCTCGCCTTCCAGCGCGGCGCCGCGGCCCTGATTGTTCACCACCGACTGTGCGGCGACGTGTTCGGGCGCGGGGATATAGAACTCGCGGTCCAAGATCGAATAGCGCGCCGAATATTCGTTCACATTCGCGGTCCGGTGGCGGATCCACTGGCGGGCCACGAAGACGGGCAGTTTGACGTGCAGCTTGATCTCGCACATCTCAAACGGGGTCGAATGCCAGTGGCGCATCAGGTAGCGGATCAGGCCCGCGTCATTCTGCACGCTTTTGGTGCCCTTGCCGTAGCTGACCCGCGCGGCCTGACAAATCGCGGCGTCGTCGCCCATATAGTCGATGACGCGGACAAAGCCGTGGTCCAGCACTTCATGCGCGGTATAGAGGTGCTTTTCCATGCCGGGGCTGACCGCCCGCAGGGTGGGTTGCGGCGTGCTGCGTTGCTCTTCGATTTCGCGGATCTGCTCGGGGCTCAGGGGCATGTCGAATCTCTCGTCTCATGATTGCCCGGCCACTATATATAGTCGGAGCCGTTGGCAAAACACCTAGATGGCGTAGATGCGGCGTTTGTTCTTTTCTTGGACGCTTGACCTGATAGGCTGTCGGCAAATCCGCCATAAAAACGGGAGAGTGCCGATGAAAGTTCGTTACCTGCACACGATGGTTCGCGTGAAGAACCTTGAGGATAGCATTCGGTTTTTTGAACTGCTGGGGCTTGAGAAAACCCGCCAGATGGACAGTGAACAAGGGCGGTTTTCACTGATTTTCATGGCCCCGCCCGGTCAGCCGGAATGCCCGGTGGAGCTGACGTATAACTGGGACGGGGATGACGGCCTGCCGTCAGACAGCCGCCATTTCGGGCATCTGGCCTATGAGGTCGAGAATATTTACGACATGTGCCAGCACCTGATGGACAATGGCGTCACGATCAACCGTCCGCCGCGTGATGGGCATATGGCATTTGTGCGTTCGCCCGACAATATCTCGGTCGAGTTGCTGCAAGCGGGTGAACGTCTGGCCCCGGCCGAGCCTTGGGTGGCGATGGAAAACACCGGTCACTGGTGATGCAACTGCGCCGCGCGGGTTGTTTGGCATTGGGATTGGTCGCCGGGCTTTGGGCGGGCAACGCTTTTGCACAGACAGACCGCGCGTGCCGCCAAGCGCTTGCGTTGGGGCTGGATGTCTCGGGGTCGGTGGACGAAGGCGAATATCGGCTGCAACTGGATGGTCTGGCGGCGGCATTGGAGCAGACGGAGGTGTTGCGCGCCCTGCTCGCCCTGCCCGACCGCCCGATCGAGATTGCCATTTACGAATGGAGCGGCCCCAGCCACCAGCGTCTGTTGCAAGACTGGGTCAAGGTCACGGACCGCGCTGTGGTCGCCGCGATCACCGACCGGCTGCGCACAACGGGGCGGATCAAGGCTGACCCGTCCACGGGGCTGGGCGCTGCGATGCTTTTTGGCCAACGCCTGCTTTCACAACGCGATTGCTGGACGCGGACACTGGATATATCGGGTGACGGACCCGCAAATTCCGGCCCTCGCCCGCAGGATGTGCGCTATCTTTCCGGCTTCAACGGCATCACGATCAACGGGTTGGTGATCGGCGCGGGCGACGCAGACACCGACCTTGTCGCGTATTACGAAGAACTTGTGATTCACGGCATCGGAAGCTTTGTCGAACGCGCAGATGATTTCACAAATTATGAAGACGCCATGGCCCGCAAGCTATTGCGCGAGCTTATGGGCGTGGTCGTATCCGATGCGGGTCAGGACTGACGCCCGCCAGCCGCCACGACGCTAATAGATATAGCGGATCTGATCGGTCCAATAGCGTTCCACACGTTTCAGCGCCCCATTGATATCTTCAATCCCGGAAGAGCTAAGCACATCGCGCGATTGCAGCCCGTCCGCGTGACGTTCAAACAGCCCCGCGACAGTATCGCGGATGCCGCGCCCCTTTTCGGTCAGACGCACGCGGACGCTGCGGCGGTCAATTTCGCACCGCTGGTGGTGCATGTATCCCATTTCCACCAGTTTTTTGAGGTTATAGGACACATTCGAGCCCTGATAATATCCGCGCGTCTTCAATTCACCCGCCGTCACTTCGTTGTCGCCAATATTGAACAGCAAAAGCGCCTGAACAGCGTTTACTTCCAACACGCCGACCCGTTCAAATTCATCCTTGATCACATCAAGCAGCAGACGATGCAGCCGTTCGACCAACGCCAGCGCTTCAAGATACTGATACACAAATGTCTGGTTGCTTGTCTGCCCAATGGGGGAATGCATGCTCATCCGTCTCTCCGACCTAGTTACTGGGGTGACTATTCGGGGGGAAAAGAGAACATTCAGTTAAATGCGGTGAGCACTTACGGAAAATTTTCATCAAAACGGGGCAAGTCAGCGGGTGGCGGAATGTCCGGCAATATGCGCAATCAGATCAGAGAATTGCGGCGGCGACGATTGTTGACCGGACACCCATTGATAAAGGTCTTGGTCATTTTCGCTCAGCAGCGCTTCGTACAGATCGAGTTCGGCGTCACTCATCTGGCCCAACCGCTCGGTCGCATAGCGGTGCAGGATAATGTCCATCTCTTTGATGCCGCGCCGCATTGAACGCATGGCCAGTCGTTTCACGCGCGTATCGCGACTTTCGCCCGGACGCGCGCCGGGTGTTTCCTTTAGCTGATCCAATGGGATACCGGTCACGCGACGCTGCCCTCTAGCCGTTTGCGCATGCGTTTTTC
Organism: Aliiroseovarius sp. S1339; assembly: GCF_023195695.1. GTDB lineage: Bacteria > Pseudomonadota > Alphaproteobacteria > Rhodobacterales > Rhodobacteraceae > Aliiroseovarius. Next base: position 555,811 of record NZ_JALPQG010000001.1, read on the forward strand.
AAGCCGACCAAGCTGATCTGCGGACCGGGTCATCTGCGATTTGATATCGCGGATTTCCAGCAGCAAGTCGCGCACCTCGGGCAGTTCGTCGGCGCTGGTGGCAGGTTCGCTGACGCCTGCGCCTTCGCCGGTCAAAAGCCACCGCAACGAGACGTTCAAAATACCCGACAGCATCTGCAATTTGTTGGCGCGCGGCTCGTTCAGGTCTTCTTCCCAACCGCGTAAGGTCTTGATCTTGACGCCAATTCGCCGGGCAAGGTCCACTTGCGTCAAGCCCACGGCCTCACGCGCACCGGCTAGGCGGTCGCCAAATGTTGCGGCCTCTTCCGAGAACCAGTCATCATCCTGCATTAAGTCGTCCATTTGCATTTCCTATCGTATCAATCGCGTTGGTCCGCAGTGGGTTCAAGCTTGATCGGAGTCGCGGCTGACCCTAGAAGAACTAAGGCCAACATACAAACCGGGGGCGCCATGACTTTTCTATCTGCGACACTTGATCGCGTAAAACCATCACCTACGATCGCTGTGTCCACCCTTGCCGCCGAACTAAAGGCCGCCGGGCGCGATGTGATCGGCCTTGGCGCAGGCGAGCCTGATTTCGACACACCCGAACACATCAAGGCCGCTGGCAAGGCCGCCATTGATGCGGGAAAGACAAAATATACAGCGCCCGACGGGATGCCCGAGCTAAAGCGGGCGATTTGCGACAAGTTCAAGCGTGAAAATGGGTTGGATTATGCGCCCAGCCAAATCTCGGTCGGCACCGGTGGCAAACAGATCCTTTACAACGCGCTGATGGCGACGCTGAACCCCGGCGACGAGGTGATCATCCCCGCGCCTTACTGGGTCAGCTATCCGGATATGGTGCTGCTGGCGGGAGGCGAGCCGGTGGTGGTCGAATGCCCGATCGAAACAGGCTTTCGCATGACGCCGGACCAGTTGGAGGCTGCAATTACACCGAAAACCAAGTGGCTCATCTTCAACTCGCCCTCGAACCCGACCGGGGCGGGATACACGCGCGATCAGTTGAAAGCGCTGACCGATGTGTTGATCCGTCACCCCCATGTCTGGGTGATGACCGACGATATGTATGAGCATCTTGCCTATGACGGGTTTGAGTTCTGCACGCCTGCCGAGGTTGAGCCGGGCCTGTATGATCGCACGCTAACCTGCAACGGCGTGTCCAAAGCTTATGCGATGACCGGCTGGCGGATCGGCTATGCCGGTGGTCCGGTCGAGCTAATTTCAGCCATGCGCAAGATCCAGTCGCAATCGACCTCGAACCCCTGTTCGATCAGCCAATGGGCGGCGGTCGAAGCATTGAACGGCCCGCAAGATTTTATCGCCGAAAACAACACGGCCTTCGTGCGCCGTCGCGATCTGGTGGTCAAGATGCTGAACGCCGCCGACGGGTTGGAATGCCCGGTGCCTGATGGGGCGTTCTATGTCTATCCCTCGATCAAAGGGTGTATAGGCAAGACCTCGGCTGGCGGCGTGAAGATCGACAATGACGAGGTGTTCGCCAAGGCGCTGCTGGAAGAAAAAGGCGTGGCCGTTGTGTTCGGCGCGGCCTTCGGGTTGTCGCCTAATTTCCGGGTCAGCTATGCAACCTCGGACGAAGCTCTGAAAGAAGCCTGCACGCGCATTCAGGATTTCTGCGCCGACCTTCGTTAAGCTTTGGCAGGACGAATACAAAGGACCTATGATGAGTGTTGATCTGCCCGCCTATTACTTCCGTGTCCGCGAAAACGGCGCATTTGTCTTTCGTGTAAACACCGAAAACCGCCAGCGCCCGCTGGAGCTGGACCAGATCGCCGCGATCAACATCAGGAATGGCGAGGTCAAGCCGCAGGGCGACCACGATCTGACAGATGCGGATCAGGCCGCGATTGCAGATTGGATGGCCGCACGCAAAGATACTCTTGAAGCGCGCGACATTGACGACATTCTGCGCAGTGTGGACCACCTGAACCTGACCGCGCACTGGGCCCAGACCCGCGCCACGCCAGAGGCGTTGGAAGAAGTGACCGATACTCTGCTGCTGGCGATGCATGACCTAAGATCGGTGCTGGTGCGCAAGAAAGCGGAACGTCTGCGAAAAGCTTGACGGGGTGTCAGCGTCAGGCGACCGGCGCGGCACCGATCCGGGATGAACGTTTCCAGAACCGCCACGACATGAAGACACCTGCGGACAGCAGCCCGACCACCAGCCCCATCCAGACACCTTCGGCCCCCCAGCCCCAGGTGATGCCCATCACATAAGACAGCGGCACCCCGACGATCCAATAGCTAAACGTGGCAATGATCATCGGCACTTTGGTGTCTTGCACGCCGCGCAGAAGGCCCAAGGTGACGGCTTGAACACCATCGGCAAATTGGAACAGGGCTGCGACGATCAAAAGCGCGCGGCCAATTCTGAGGATTTCATCTCGCAGCGGTTCGGTCGGGTCAAGGAACGCCTTGATCATCGGATCAGGCAGCCCGATGAACACAGCCACCGACGCAGCGCCCACCAGCCCGGACATGAACAGGACGGCCAGCGACCCGCGCCGCAGGCCATCTTCGTCGCGACGCCCCAACGCGCGCCCTGCCCGGACGGTGGCCGCATTGGACAGGCCCAAATGGACCATGAAAAACGCCGACACGATTTGCAAAGCGATGCCGTGGGCGGCCAGTTCCAACGTGCCGATCCAGCCGACAATCAGGGTTGAGGCGGCAAATAATCCGACCTCGGCCAGACCCGTCAAACCGATGGGCACGCCAAGGCGCAGAAGCTCGCCCAAAGCCTCCCAATCCGGTCGCCAGATGCGGTTGAACAGGCCCTGCTCGGGGTTTAGACGCGCGGCATAAATTGCCATCACCAGACCGGCCGCGATTTGAATTATCACCGACGCAATGGCCGCGCCGCGCACTCCAAGTTCCGGCGCGCCCCAGTTGCCAAAGATAAGCGCGTAGTTGATGACCCCGTTCATCGCCGCCGCCAGCAAAGTGGCCCACAGCACCACCCGCGTGCGTTCCAACGCGGCCAGATAGCTTTTCAGCGTCATCACGATCAGCGCGGGGATCAGCCCCCAACCCGCGATCCGCAAATAGTCTTGTGCAATCTCGCTTAGCCCGGCTTCCTGCCCAATGGCGCGCAGGATCGGGGCCGAAAACCACAAAAAAGGCATCACCAAAAGCGCCACGCCGACGGATATCCAAAGCGCCATGCGCGTCAGGCGGCGAACGCGCGTGTCGTTGCCTTCTTCAGACGCGGCGGCGACCATTGGCATCAAGGCCCAAGCGGGGCCGGAGCCCATGATAAGGAAGATGAAAAAGAACGTTCCTGCCAGCACGACGGCGGCCAGCTCCTCGACCCCGTACCAACCCAGCATGATCGTATCAATTATCTGCACCGCAAACTGCGCGAGATGCGAGGCCACCAGCGGCAGGCCCAGAATAAGGACCGCGCGCATATGCTGAGGAAGGGTGAGGATTGGTAACATCACCCAGACCTATGCCGGATGATTGGGCGGGGCAAGCCACGGAAATAGACCTGCCCCAATCGCCGGGGCGTCTCTATTGAAGCTGAGTAAGCAGCGCTTGCGAGGGCTTGCCGGTAACAGGCAGGCCACGTGCGCGCTGAAACGCTTCAATCGCCTGCAAGGTCTTTTTGCCTATGACGCCATCGGCTTCACCAACGTCATAGCCCGCACGCGTCAGGCCACGTTGCAGCGCTTTTCGATCTGCAAGCGTCATCCCGTTTTCATCCGGGCCGAACGAGGCGCGAAGTGCCGGACGTCCGACCAGCCGATCCGACAGATGGCCCACGCCGATGATGTATTTCTGCGCGTTGTTGTAACGCCCAAGAACCCCGTAATTGTGATAGACCTCGAAGACCGGCCCGCTGTCTCCCGCCGGCTTCACCACCCGACCGCGCCCAGACGGCGCGCGCCCGGTGATTTCATCCCCCCAACGCTGCCCGCGCTTCCAGCCAGACCGGCTGAGGTAGGCTGCGGTTGACGCCAGCGCATCGGTCGGATCATCCGACCAGATATCGCGTCGCCCATCGCCGCCGAAATCCACCGCATAGGCCAGATAAGAGGTCGGAATGAACTGCGTATGCCCCATCGCCCCTGCCCAACTTCCGGTCATGCGATCCGCTGACACATCGCCGCGTTCCAGAATTTTCAGCGCAGCCATCAACTGCCCTTCAAAGAACTTACCGCGCCGTCCGTCAAAGGCCAGCGTCGACAGGGCGGAAATGACTGGAACATCCCCGCGCCGTTCGCCATACCGGCTTTCCAAACCCCAGACAGCGACGATGACCTCTTTCTCGACACCGTATTTCGCCTGTAGCTGGGACAGAAGGCCTGCGTGTTTGCGCAACATCGCGCGCCCCTTGGCGATCCGGTCATCCGAGGCGGCGATGGCCATATAATCCTCGAACGAGCGGACGAACTCGGTTTGATTGCGGTCACGCTCAACCACGCCCGGAAGGTATCCCACATTGCGAAACGCGCGCGTCACGGTCGCGCTGCTGATGCCACGCGCCGTCGCGCGCGCCTTCGCACCCACAACCCACCGGTCAAACGCCGCATTGGGCGCGGCCCGCATGGCCGAACTGGCGGCCGGACGCGTTGCAGATTGGGTCGCCCCGCCGGATTGGCAACCGGCCAAATAAAGGCCAGCGATGGCGAAAGTGACGAAACGTCGGGTGTATGTCATATACCGAACCTGCTCTTGTTTTTCAGCAAGCTTATAGAGCCGCTGCACGAAGGCAAGTGCCGCATTTCCTGCCCGCGGGCAGTCGGCGCGAATACGCAAGAAAGAGGGCCAATCCAGCCCCCTTTTGCGCCTTCTCAGTTAGTTTACATCAACTGTCGCGTCGTTGTTCGGGATGCAGACTGGCGCTTAGGATATGATCGGCCTTGTGGATCACCTGACTGGCGTGCCCAACGATCAACGGGTCCGGGCTGCCGACCAATTCATGGTCCTTGTCCGGATAATCGAGCGTTGACAAGAAATGACGCATACATTCAAGACGCGCGCGTTTCTTGTCGTTGGATTTAATAATCGTCCATGGCGCGTCCGCGGTGTGCGTATAGAAAAACATAGCCTCTTTGGCTTGGGTATAGTCGTCCCACTTGGACAGCGACGCCAGATCGACGGGGCTGAGTTTCCAGCGCTTCAGCGGATCTTCCGTGCGGCTGTCGAACCGACGTTTCTGCTCAGCTCGCGTAACCGAGAACCAGTACTTATAAAGCTGTATGCCCGACCGCGTCAGCATGCGTTCAAATTCTGGCGTTTGACGCATGAATTCCAAATATTCGTTCGCGTTGCAAAACCCCATCACCCGCTCAACACCGGCGCGGTTGTACCAAGAGCGGTCGTAAAACACCATCTCGCCAGCGGTCGGCAGGTTCGAAATATAGCGTTGGTAAAACCACTGGCCACGCTCTTCATCAGTGGGCTTGTTCAGGGCCACAACTCGCGCTTCACGCGGGTTCAGATGTTCCATGAACCGTTTGATCGTACCACCCTTCCCAGCAGCGTCGCGACCTTCGAACAAGAGGACAAATTTCTGACCTGTTTCACCAACCCAGCGCTGCACTTTCAAAAGCTCAGCCTGCAACTGCGCTTTCGTGGCTTCGTATTCCCTGCGCCCCAGTTTAACCCGATAGGGGTATTTCCCATTTTCAAAGGTCTGACGGATTTTATCCTCGGTGACTGTCGGGAATTCACTCTTGCCGATGTTGGACCCTTTGGGCGCTGTCGCCTTGGCATTTGCCGCGGTCTTGGCCGTACTGTTTCCAGATTTTTCGGCGGCCGCCGTTGAAAGGGGTTGCTTCGCTGTCATGCGCATATCTCCTATTTAGATTTTGCAAGAGAGTTAGCACTGAAGTCGGCCCGGCGCTTTGATCCGAATCAACAAAACTTGGCATTAACCGCATTGAAAAAGGCCCGCGAAACCGCAGGCCTTCTAGTGTTATTTGTTGGCGCATCAGACTGGGCGATCAACCCGCATCGTGACATGGGCCGTTCCGCGAACCGCCCGCGACCACTTAAGCTGAACCAGCTTGAACGTTGCCCCTTGGTTCACCATCACATGTGGGTTGTCCCAAACAAGATTGTTGGACACATCGCGCAGGTCGCCCTCGATCGTGACGCTGGGCACAGTCCGAGCGTTGCCACCGAATGGGAAATACGCGGACCCATCCATCGTCCAAGTCGATGCTGCGGTGTTTTGGTTGAACTCCAACGTCACCGGCGAGATCGTCGTCTGCGTGACACCCGTGAAGGCATTATTTTCAAACGTGACGTCTTTCATGCTCCAATAGTCCAGATCGGCATGAGTGGTTGCGACACCTTCCACCCGGTCAATCGCGCCCGCGATCGTGCGGAACGTGTTGTTGGTCACATGCAGCCCCGAGACATAGTGACCGGTACCAAAGGGTTTGATCATGATCCACGTGAACCAAGACGCCACATCATTGGCGGTGAAGATATTGCCCGTGATTGTCATGCCGCCAAAGGAGTATTCGGACCCGTGATCCGGATAGGCATCATGTTCGTTGTTCCATTCGATGAAACAATTATCGACATAATTTCCGTTCAGAACGGTCTTGTTGTTCTCATAGGTAAACACCATGCCAGCCACGCACGGGCCGTCTGTCACCTCGTCGCCCTGAAACAAGTGGTTGCCCTGAATGATGTGGCCCGACCCATGCAGCACCATCGAAGTGCCCATGCGCTGAAACCGATTATCGCGGATCTTGGCGTCGTTGGCATTCACGTTGAACGCGACGGACTGGCGCGTGGTGGCGGGCTGGTTCTGTTCGGCTGAGATGAACTGGCAACGATCAAGGTGAAGATCCTGACACCCGCGCCCGACCGAACTGATACCCCGGTTCTTGGGCTTGATGAAAAAGCAGTCCTGAAAGACGAAGTTTTCGCCGTCGCGCGGCAGTAAGACAGCCGACGCGTGGGAATTACACTGAAATTCGACCTGGGTCAGGTTCATGCGATTGATCTGCGCGAAACCGCCGAAATCCAGCACGTATTTGTGCCGGGTGAAGGAATAGGTCTGGTTGGCCGCTGGCCCCCACAACGGTTGGCTTAACTCGACCTCGGACGCGCCGACATTCACGGATTTGACATAGATTTCGCGCCCCACTCCGGCACCGGTCACGACCGATCCCGCCTGAACAGCCGCGACATTCGTGACATTGGTCAGCTTATAGGGGTTTGCAGGGTTATATTTCGCCGCCGAGGTCGTGCTTTCGCTGTCCCAGGCCGACCCGCCAATCACGTAGAACTGGCCGTTCTTGATCACCCGTCGGATCAGGAAAGTGTCGCTTGCGTTATACGCTGCCTGCATATCGATGGGTGCCGTCACGTCGATGCGTCGCCCGCACATGTCCAAAATCTCGTGATCCGCGTAGTGCAGTAGCGCCTGAAAGGCTTTGCGAAAGCCCAACTCCTCTTCACCAAAAGCGTCAATATAGGTCGGCAGGTCGAAGTTGCGTGTCAAGGACAGATAGACATCGTCGGCCATCGTCACTGTGCCTTCAAAGCGAATGTCGGCGTGCAATGTCACGTTTGACCCGATGCGAAATATGCCTTCGGGCACCAGCACCGTGCGTCCGTTGGCCGCCGCGTCTGCCGCCTCAAAAGCGGGTTTGTCATCAGTGACACCGTCGCCCGCCGCGCCAAAGTCGCGCACATCCACCCAATCCATCATGTCGCGCAGATACGCACCGGTCACATCCTCAACAACCAGATCATCGATCCGCACCACGCCACCGTTTGACCCGATCAGGTCAAGCCCGACATGGGCATAGGCAACGTCGCCGCCCCAGATCATATCGACACCGTTGCGACCACCAGATCCGATGATGGCGGACACCTCAACCACTTCACCATAGGACGTTAGCGCCGTGACCGGCCCCGTTTCCAAATTGCCACCCGCGTGGGCACCGCCGGTCTGCGCAGGCCAAGCCGCCACACGCACCGACGGCAGCGGGCCCGAGATGGCTTTTACCTTGGCTGAGACGCGCAGATAACACCCCTGCTCATAGGGCGTCTGGCCCATATAACGCAGTTTCTGGGTGTTTTGGTTTTTCAAAAGCTCCAGACAACCCTCAAAGTCCTGATCAGCCGGAACCAATGCGGCGTTGCCCGCACCGACATAGGTCTGTGACCCCGGCGTTCCGTCCTCATTCGACCAGACCGCCAACCCATCTTCGAATGCGGGCGGCATGAAGACCACCCCATCGGTAATCGCCTTGTTCATTGATTTCCCTTTCAGGTCCAGACATGCAACCCCTTATGGCCGTGCGTCAAACACGCACGCTCCATCGCGCTGAATGCGAAGGGGTCAGAAACACTGAAAGAGCTAACAACAAGGCTTTAACGCGGGTTAACAGGACCGTGCGCTTGGGGCTGCCCGCAACAAAAACGGCGCACCATGAAGATGCGCCGTAGTTTCGGTCAGGTCGGAAGTTCACCCTATTTCATCAAGTCTCCCGCCAGTCCCTGATCGATCAGGTCAGCGGTTTCATTCACGCCGTAAAGCGCTGCAAAACTTCCGAAACGTGGGCCTTGGCTTGCACCCATAAGCACTTCATAAAGCGCTTTGAACCAGTCGCGCAGATTGTCAAATCCGTGCAGCTTACCCACCGCAAAAACAATGGACTGCAGGAATTCATCTGAGGTGAAATCGACATCAGGCAGCGGGTCATCATTGCCCATCTGTGCGTTTTTGCGCGCGATCACATCACGCGCAGTGTCGCCATCGCGGAAAGCCGCGGCCAGTTCTTCCATCGCGGCGCGTTCCTGATCGGTCGGGGCGCGGAAGGTCCGTGCCGGGGCCACGAAATCCTGAAAATACTTCACCGCATATCCGGCGGCTGCATCCAGATCAGGATGCGTCTCGGCCGAGGCATCCGGCGCATAGCGCTTGATGTAGCCCCACAGTTGGTCTTTGTCATCCGCAGACGCGACCGAGGCAAGGTTGAGCAGCATTGAGAACGACACCACCATATTCGACACCGGCACGTCACCCCCGTGGATATGCCACACAGGGTTGTTCAACTGCGCTTTCAGGTCCTGCTTGGGATAGGCGCGCAGTTGTTGGTGGTATTCGTCCATCGCCTTCGGGATCACGTCGAAATGCATCCTCTTGGCGGTTTTCGGCTTCAGATACATGAAATACGAAAGGCTCTCGGTCGACGCATAGGTCAGCCATTCATCAATCGAAATTCCATTGCCCGACGTCTTCGAGATTTTCTGACCATTGGCATCCAGAAAAAGCTCGTAACTGAAATGCTCGGGGGGGCGCCAGCCAAGGATGCGGCAGATGCTGTCATAGATTGGGGTGTTGGTGGAATGGTCTTTGCCATACATCTCAAAGTCGACCTCAAGCGCGGCCCAGCGCGCGCCGAAATCAGGCTTCCACTGCAATTTCACATTGCCGCCCGTGACAGGCAGCGTCCATTCGCGCCCATCCTCATCGTCGAAGGTGATCGTGTGGGTTTCCGCGTCGACCTTCTTCATCGGCACGTAAAGCACCCGCCCCGTTTCCGGGTGAAGCGGCAAGAAGATCGAATAGGTCTGGCGGCGCTCTTCACGCAGGCTGGCCAGCATCACATCCATGATCTCGTCGTATTTCTCGACCGCGCGTTTCAGCACCTCGTCAAATTGGCCCGACCCGTAAAATTCGGTCGCCGAGTGGAATTCATATTCAAATCCGAACGTGTCCAGAAACCGGCGCAACATCGCGTTGTTATGGTCGCCAAAGCTGTCATGGGTGCCAAACGGATCAGGAACAGACGTCAGCGGTTTTTGCAAATGCTCGTGCAGGCCTTCCGCGTTGGGCACATTGCCCGGCACCTTACGCATCCCGTCCAGATCGTCCGAAAAGCAGATCAGCTTGGTTGGGATATCAGAAATCACCTCAAACGCGCGCTGGATCATCGTTGTGCGGGCCACTTCGCCAAACGTACCTATATGGGGCAGCCCAGACGGGCCGTAACCCGTTTCAAACAGCACAAAGCCCTTTTCCGGCGCACCCTTTTGATAGCGTTTGAGAACCCGGCGCGCCTCTTCAAAGGGCCAGGCTTTCGAACTCATCGCGGCGTCTCGCATCTCGGACATGTGCTGTTTTCCTTTTGTGGCGCGGGATATTTGACGCGCTGCTTGGTCGCTAGGTGTTCTCCCTATTGCGATGGGCGCGCCGGGTCAATATTCTGCACCGCAACGAATAGGAGCATCCAACGTGCAAAGCCTTCCCCACTCCATGACCGCTGAGGACAGCTTGATCGCTGTCATGGTCGCTGTTTCTGCCTCGGACGAAAAAATTACATCCGCAGAATTGGTGATGATCGAGAGCTTGGTAAACCACCTGCCTGTCTTCGCCAAATATGATCCGGACCGCATCAAAACTGTGTCTCAGACGGTTTTTGACCTGTTCGGCGTCGAAGACGGGCTGGACGCACTGTTCGGACTGGTGCGCGAAAACCTTCCCGAGCAACTATGGGAAACTGCCTATGCGCTGGCTTGTGACGTGGCCGCCGCGGACGGAGAGTTGCAAGGCCCCGAACTGCGCATCCTCGAAGAGATTCGCTACGAGCTGAACATCGAACGCTTGCACGCTGCGGCCATTGAACGGGGTGCCCGCGCACGCCATATGACGCTTTGACCTAGGATCGGGCGCCTTTTCCGGCCCCCGAACCGATTTCCCGACAGGGCATCCAGACGCCTTTTCCAATTTCCCCGAAAGGAAAAATATGCTCGACCAGTTCGACATTACAAAACGCTGGCCCGCCAAGGACCCCAGCGTGATCCAGCTTTATTCGCTTCCCACGCCCAACGGTATCAAGGCGTCCGCCATGCTGGAAGAAACCGGACTGCCTTACGAGGCGCATCTGGTCAACTTTTCGACCGACGACCAGTTCACACCTGAATTCCTGTCGCTGAACCCCAACAACAAGATCCCGGCAATCATCGACCCGAACGGTCCCGACGGCAATCCCCTGCCCCTTTGGGAAAGCGGTGCCATCCTGATCTATCTGGCCGAGAAATCCGGGAAGTTTTTACCGGCGGACCCCGTTAAGCGCGCCGAAGTGCTTCAGTGGCTAATGTGGCAGATGGGTGGCTTCGGCCCAATGCTGGGTCAATTCGGGTTCTTCTATGCCTATGGCGGGAAAAAGATCGAAGACCCCCGCCCGCTGGATCGCTACAAAGCTGAAACCAAGCGGTTGTTATCTGTTTTGGATCAAAGGCTTGACGGGCGATCTGTGGTTGCTGGCGACGAATACTCCATCGCCGACATTGCCATCTGGCCATGGGTGCGCGCACTGTTCACAGGCTACAAGGCCGCCGATGCGTTGGGGCTTGAGAACTACGCCAACGTGTTGCGCTGGCACACGGAATGCGCCGACCGTCCCGCCTCGCAAGTCGCAGTGAACATCCCGCCAAGGCCCTAATCAACAGGGGGCCACGGCAGGCAAATCTGTGGCCCCTTTTTCACGTGCCGTAGGTTAAAGCCCAGCGCGACAAAAGCTGTTGTTGCAACCAGCGGGACTGGCGGCTCCATCCTTTTGCGCCCTTGGGCCGTTCGCGTTCCGCTTTAGGAATTGCTGCGCGGCGGTCCAAATCGGCGGTGAATATGGCGAACGTCAACGGGGTGCCATCAGGTGCGGTCAGATATCCAGCCAATGAGCTGACGAAGTTTAACGTGCCTGTCTTGGCGCGGATCGAATAGGCGGCGTCGTTGACGGGACGGCCTTTGCGATCCAGCGGCCTCACCTCTTTCATCAGCCCTTGCAGATAACCATTTGGCCCGACGCTGACCAATGCTTTCACCATGTCATGGGCCGAAATACGCGATCGATCACTTAGGCCGCTGTGGTCTTGAAACTGCGCGCGGCGTGCGCCCAGTTCTGTGTTCATCCAATCTCCCATCGCAGCCCCAGACGTAGCAAGGCTCGTCGGTGCCTCGCCGCGTGCAGTGCTGGCCGACAATCCGATCACCTCGGCCGTTAGATTAGTTGAGTATTTCAGCATACCGCGTGTCATATCCATCAAGGCCCGCGACCGGTGGGCGGCCAGCACAGTCCCTTTTGGTGGTGTCGTGCTGACGACCGGGCCGGGCAGCCGGATGCCTTCGCCACGCGCCAGCACCTGAAAGACTTCGCCTGCATAAAGGTCAGGGCGACGCACAGGCAGCCAGCGCGAACCACCCTTGCCCAAAGCGCCGCGTGCCACGGTCCAATTGTCCACGCCCATCGCGTCGTCGTAGGTATAGACAGGCCCACGGCGGTCGACGATCTGCATTTTGGCCATTTTTACGACCGGTCGGAACTGACCCGATCGCGCGTCCAGCGCCACATCGAAATCCTTCCCGGCGCGTTTCCATTCGAAATGAACCCGGTTGTAGTTCAGGTTCAATCCCGACACCGCCGGGTTATAGCCCAGATGATCTGGTTGCCCCGGATCAATCATTCGCTGATAAGGAAGCTGTCCGCCATAGACGACAAAATCGCCCTTCACGGCAATAATACCCTTGGCTTTCAGCGCCTTGGCAAGACCCGCCAGTGCATTTGTATCAAGCGTCGGATCACCCCCGCCGACCAGCACAAGATCGCCCTGAACGACGCCTGCTTCAATCGGGCCGGTCGCGATTACTTCGGTCGCAAAACTATGCTCAAGCCCAAGTGACGAAATGCCATAGACCGCGGTGATCGCCTTTGCAACACTGGCAGGTGGCAGCGGCAGCACCGGGCTGTTTGCTTCTAGGATCAGGCCCGTCTTGGAGTCGGCCACCACAAAGCCGATCTTCCCACCCAGATTGGCATCCGCCATCAGGGCCTCGGCAGTCGGGATCGTGCGCTTGCTGAAGTCGAGGATTTTGGGCGCAGGGCGGATCGACCGCTCTGGCGCATTTGCAAACACCGGGCCTGCCAAGCTTGCGCCCAGCCCCCCTAAAATTGCACGCCTCGAAATCACTTTAGCCATGGATCAAGTAAACCGTGCGCGCTGCGTCAGGGCAACCCGATTGTTTGCCTAAGGCGTGCTGGCATACACACGCGCGCAATGCCGCCGTAACAATAGCTACCATTGGCCTTGCGCCCGTATCTGGCTGGATGAGATATTCACCATCGGCACATTCACAAGGCACCAAGCGGGTGATGGCGCGCGCGCCAGCAGATGCGAGGCGCGCCCCGATATTTTCGCCTGTCGAAACCGATTGGCCGCCGGGGACATCCGTGCCGCCACCCGGTTGCCCGGGCGTGCGATCACACCGACCGGGAAATTGGCCATAATCCAATCCCACCTGCCCCAGCGGTGAAAGTCGGCCAGATTGTCCGCGCCCATTAACCAGACAAACCGAACACCGGGATACATGGCTTGAAGCGCTTTCAGCGTTTGCGCGGTGTAGCGCGTTCCGGTGTGGCGCTCGATGTCTGTGACGTCGACGCGCGGGTGCTGCATCACCTCACGCGCGCGCGCAAGCCGCACCTCGATCGCTGCGGGTCCGTTTTCTTTCAACGGGTTACCCGGTGAAACGAGCCACCAGACACGATCGAGCCCGAACCGTTTCAGCGCCTCTCGCGTGATATGTGCGTGACCTTGGTGGGCTGGATCGAATGACCCTCCCAGCAGACCAACCACCTGTCCGGGCCGTGCATATGGCAGTTCGTAGCGCATCTGGATCTCTTTGCCCGGCCTGTTTCGCGTGTCGCCTGCCCTAGTCCGTCTCGGACGAGGCGGCCCACAGGTTTGCAGTCTCTTCGCTGATACAGGCGTCAATTTCGGCCAGCTCGTCCTTGGAGAACGCCAGATTGTCAACAGCACCCGCACAATCAAGAACCTGTTCAGGCCGCGACGCACCGATCAGGGCCGTCGTAATCCCGCCATCACGCAAGACCCATGCGATCGCCATCTGTGCCAGCGTCTGCCCGCGACGCTCTGCAATACCCGCCAGCGCGCGAAGGCTTTTCACCACGTTGTCGGACACCAGCGATGGGGCCAAAGATTTGCCCTGACTGGCGCGGCTGTTCTTGGGAATGCCCTTCAGGTATTTGCCCGTCAGCAAGCCCTGCGCCAGCGGTGTGAACGCGATGGACCCGACGCCCAATTCGGCCAATGTATTCTTCAACCCATCCCGCTCGACCCAGCGGTTCAGCATATTGTAGCTGGGTTGGTGGATCAGGCAGGGCGTGCCCAGATCATTCAGTATCGCCACCGCCTCGCGGGTGCGCTGACTGTTATAGCTGGAAATGCCCGCGTATAACGCCCGCCCCGACCGGACGATGTGATCCAACGCGCCTATGGTCTCCTCAAGCGGCGTGTCAGGGTCAAACCGGTGGCTGTAGAAGATATCGACGTAATCAACGCCCATCCGCTTCAGGCTTTGATCGCACGAGGCAATCAGGTATTTGCGGCTGCCCCATTCACCATATGGCCCCGGCCACATTTCGTAGCCGGCTTTGGAACTGATGATCAACTCGTCGCGGAAGCCCGCAAAATCCGTCCGTAAAATCTCGCCAAATGCTTCCTCCGCACTGCCTGCGGGCGGGCCATAATTGTTGGCCAAATCGAAATGCGTGATCCCGTTGTCGAACGCCGCGCGGCAAATCGCTTGCTTGTTTGAATGTGGAAAGTCATGCCCGAAATTGTGCCACAGCCCCAAGCTGACCGCAGGCAGTTTCAGACCCGACGCCCCGCAACGCCGATATTCCATCTTTTCATAGCGATCTTCAGCCGGATGATAGGTCATGAAAGCTCCTTCGGGATTGCCCTGCCCCCTTTGTCTGGCTAAGACAACCGGAAGTCAAACGCGAGGACACATCCCATGGCCGCTTATCAATACGTTTACCACATGGACGGGGTTTCCAAGACCTATCCCGGTGGCAAGAAATGCTTCGAGAACATCCGCCTGAGCTTCCTGCCCGGCGTGAAGATCGGTGTGGTGGGCGTCAACGGCTCGGGTAAATCGACGCTGATGCGGATCATGGCGGGGATCGACAAGGATTTCCAGGGCGAAGCGTGGGCCGCCGAGGGCGCCAAGGTTGGCTACCTACCACAGGAACCGGAACTGGACGCATCGCTGGACGTGCGCGGCAACGTCATGAAAGGCGTGGCTGATAAGAAGGCGATCCTCGAACGGTATAACGAGCTGGCCATGAACTATTCGGACGAAACCGCCGAGGAAATGGCCAAGCTGCAAGACGAGATCGACGCGCAGAACCTCTGGGATCTGGACGCGCAAATCGATGTGTCGATGGAGGCGCTGCGCTGCCCCCCCGATGACGCCGACGTCACCAAGCTGTCAGGCGGTGAAAAGCGCCGTGTGGCCCTGTGCAAGCTGCTGCTTGAAGCTCCCGACATGCTGCTGCTCGACGAGCCGACCAACCACTTGGACGCCGAAACCATCGCGTGGCTGCAACAACACCTGATCGACTACAAAGGCACCATCCTGATCGTCACTCACGACCGTTACTTCCTGGATGACATCACCAGCTGGATTTTGGAACTCGATCGCGGCAGTGGCATCCCCTACGAAGGCAACTATTCCGCTTGGCTGGAACAGAAGGCCAAGCGGCTGTCGCAGGAAGCGCGCGAAGACAAATCCAAGCAAAAAACGCTGGAGCGAGAGCTGGAATGGATGCGTCAGGGCGCGAAGGCCCGGCAGGCGAAATCCAAAGCCCGGATCAACGCCTATAACGAAATGGCAGGCCAGTCTGAACGTGACCGCGTGGGCCGCGCACAGATCGTCATTCCGAACGGGCCGCGTTTGGGGTCCAAGGTGATCGAGGTCGACGGCCTGAAAAAACACATGGGCGATAAACTGTTGATCGAGGATCTGTCCTTCAGCGTCCCCCCCGGCGGCATCGTTGGCGTGATCGGCCCCAACGGCGCCGGTAAATCGACCCTGTTCAAGATGATCACCGGGGAAGAGACACCCGACGCCGGCACCATCGAAATCGGCGACACCGTGAAGCTGTCCTATGTCGACCAGTCCCGCGATGATCTGAACGCGAACGAAACCGTGTGGGAAGCGATATCGGGCGGGGCCGAGCTGATCGAACTGGGTGATGCGCAAGTCAATTCAAGGGCTTATTGCTCATCCTTCAACTTCAAGGGCGGCGATCAGCAGAAAAAGCTGAACCTGCTGTCGGGCGGTGAACGCAACCGCGTCCACATGGCGCGCCTGTTGAAAGAGGGCGGCAACGTCCTGCTGCTCGATGAGCCCACCAACGACCTCGACGTGGAAACCCTGCGCGCCCTCGAAGACGCGCTGGTGGACTTCGCCGGCTGCGCCATCGTCATCTCCCACGACCGCTTCTTCCTTGACCGTATCTGTACCCACATCCTTGCCTTCGAAGGCGAAGCGCATGTGGAATGGTTCGAAGGCAACTTCGAGGATTACGAAGAGGACAAGAAGCGCAGGCTGGGGCCGGATGCACTGGAGCCCAAGCGGTTGAAGCATAAGAAGTTTACGAGATGAACAAACGGCCCCGATTAAGGGGCCGTTTTTCATCGGCGCGAGGCAGTGGATTTGACTTCAAATCCGCGTTCGCGCTTGTTTGCTATTGAAGCTCGACGCGGAAGTTCTTATATTGTTCTAGCCCATGGAGGCCGACGAGGTCGGCTGTAGGGAAGGTGCGCCACTCCTTCGGGAACAAGGTTAAACCTGCCCACGATCTGGGAAGTGCTTAGCGGCGCTAAGTCGAGTAGCCTAGCGGTGAAAGGCGAAGGACGTCCGAGGCAACTCTGCGAGTGATTCAACGAGCAATGCTAGCGGGTCGCGCTCCGCTCGAGCAGCCAATCGGCCGAACGGTTGCTCAAACTGCTAGCAAGGGCAGTATAATCCACTGAGTGTTCTTTAACGCTCGTGCGCATGGGCATCGCTAAGGACAATTCCAATGCGATTTTCATACAAGATAGAGGGGCGAGTGTCATATGGTGACGTTGTTGGAACCATTGCGCTCTTGCTGACAATCATCGGCTTGTTCGTTTGAACGTCGGGCGGTCTTCGGATCGCCCTTCTTCTTTGGTACACAAGGACAGCGCCTGACCTCTAGGCGGGCGTGAAGCGCCCTCCCGTGGGGAGGGTCATCTCTCGGTGATTGCAAGCAATCACCTGCCGATCAGCGGGGCGCTGTCCGGTCTATCGACCGGACGGGGCATTGCAGTTTGGGGCGCTACCCCTTCTCCACCGCCACCGGCAGCCCCTTGTCATCCAACGCCACAAACACAAACACCCCTTCGGTGACCTTCTGGCGCTCGCCAAGACGATCGCGGTTGACCCAGGCTTCAAGCTCAATCGCCATCGACGTGGTGCCGACCCGTCCAACCCGACCATAGACGCACAGCACGTCGCCCACTTTCACCGGCTGGATGAATTTCATCGCATTCACCGCGACGGTGGCCACGCGGCCTTGTGCGCGTTCGCCGGCGATGATGCCGCCTGCGATGTCCATTTGGCTCAGCACCCAGCCGCCGAAGATGTCCCCGGACACGTTGGTATCCTTGGGCATCGCCAGTGTTCTCAGGATGATGTTGCCTTCGGGTGCGGTCTGTTGGTCGCTCATGGGAACCTCGTTCTAATCTAACCTTTCCCATGGGTAAGCCGCGCACCGTCACGGCGCAAGCAAATCGCAGCGTCAGGAGGCTTCGGCCACCGCGTAAAGCTCGTTCAGCAGGTCCAGCAGCGTTTCCATCTTCTCAGGCCCAAACCGGTTTTCAAGATCCTCATAGATCTTCGCGGCCTTGCCCGACATCTGGGTGTATTTCGCACAACCCGCAGGCGCGATCTGCACCTTGCGACGGCGACCGTCGCTGTCATCCACCCGCTCGATCAGTCCACGTTCCGTCAGGTTTTTCAGGATGCGGCTCAGGCTTGGCGGCATCAGCACGCAGCGTTCCGCCAATTCGGTCGCACAGCAGGCTTTGCCCTCGGCCAGCACACGGATGACACGCCATTGCTGCACGGTCAGGTCAATCTGGTCCAGCTCGTGACGGAAGGGCTTCAGGGTGGCTTCACGCGCGTGAAGCAGCGCGATGGGAAGGGCGCGTTCAAGTTTTCTCATTCCGGTTCCTTTTCGCGGAGGGCCGCGTGGATCGTGCTCCAGCTTTTGCGGCTGAAGCGGGTTTCAATGTCCTGAACCTCAAGGCTAAGAATGAAGGGCGTATCGCCCATCTGTGGGCGCAGAGCAGCCTCAACTGCCGCATATAGCTGGTCGGCGATGGCGTCGCGCGTCGCCTCGTCCCGACCCAGCCCAAGCCTAAGGATCATATCAAGGAAGTGATACCCGCCTGCCCCGTCGCCGATGGCGTCAACGTCCGCTTCGAACCCACGCACGCGGATGCCGCCGATGGGGCACTGCCCCGTGGCGGCCAGTGCGGCGCGCATGGTCTCGGCCAGCGCTGGCAAATCTGCCTGCTGGCCCAGCCCGTGGCTGCATTCGAAAGACAGGTGCGGCATGGTCACTCCTTAACACTGGCAGTAAACACCGCGCGCTTGGGAAACGCAATTCATTGTAGGTGCAACAAGTTGCCTCATGCCTTGACGATGCCTGCCGCGACCCATCCATCGAATTCGGTCAACACGCGGTCTGAAAACGCCGGGTCATTGATATGGGCGTCCAATTCCAGAAGGGTCACGTTGTCAGGGCATTGTGTACGAATTTCATCGATGAACGCCGCCAGACCTTCGGCATAATGCAGCGGTCCACCTTCACGGTCCCATTCGTTGCCACCCTTCAAAGGCAGGAGCAGCGTCACAGGCCCCTTCGCGTCGGAAAGCTGGGCACACATGGCCCGCGCCATCTCGCGCCGCTGATCCGGCGACATCACCACCGACGAGAGCAGCCGGTTATGAGCGTGCACCTCCTGCCCCGCCAGCTTTTGCGGCACGTCCTGCCAGCCGATGAAATCCACCAGATCATAGCACCCGATCGACACCATCTGCGGTGTTTCAGACCCACCTGCGCCTGTCATCCGATCTGGCCCGGCGGAAATCGTTGACCCCATGATATGATTGCCCAGTTCCTGCGGGGCAAAGTCCAGAACGGCGGCAAACGCTCCCTCTGCTGCAAGGCTCTCAAACGCCCGGCCGCCCATGCCGGTGGCGTGAAAGACAGCCACCTCGAACCCGCGTGCTTCCAGTGCCGGTTTCAGGCTCACCATATAGCGCAGCACCGTCTTGCCAAAGCTGGTCATCCCGATCAGCGGCTTTTTGAATTCCGGCGTCTCAACAGCCCGCGCCGCGCCCAACACAGCCCCCGCCGCCTGCGACAGCGAGGCCTTACAGATCGAGTTCAGCCCATAAAGCCCACCTGCCCACAGGATCATCTGCACATCAGCCGGAAGGCGTTCTGGCGGGATCAAGGGCGAGAAGCTGACGGTCGAGACCACGTATTTCGGCACCCCGATCGGCAGTGCCTGACACAAGTCCAGCGCCGCATCGGTGCCCATCGTGCCGCCTAACACAATCAGCCCATCAAACACACCTTCGCGATAGAGCCTCAATGCCAGCGCCGCCGACCCTTGCGCCATGATCTGCATGGCAGTGTTTTCATCCCCGCTGTCGATGGCGGCCTGTATCGTCGACCCACCAGCCTGGGCCACGTCATGCTTTGAATAGTCGCACGGCGCGTTGGGGTCGCCCAGGACCGAGATGTCCATCGTCCTGACCGCACCGCCCTGCCCACGGATCACGTCCGCGATGTAATTCAGCTCGTCATCCTTGGTGTCATAGGTCCCGACGACCAGAATTGTCTTATCGCTCATAGCTGCATCCAGGCTGTCTTAAGGTCGAAATACTTGTCGAACGCGTGCATTGATTTGTCATGCCCATTGCCGGATTGCTTGACGCCACCCAACGGCACCGTGCCGTCCGCACCGCCATAGGTGTTCACATGCACCACGCCCGCCTGAATGTCGCGCACCATTCTGTGCGCACGGCTTAGGTTCGACGTCCAAACCCCTGCGGCCAAACCGAAATTTGTAGAATTAGCTATTTGCACGGCCTCTTCATCGGTCTTGAAGGGGGTCACGGCAAGGACCGGGCCGAACACCTCATTCTGGGCCACATGATGCTGTGGCTGAACGCCCGTTAGCACTGTCGGTTCCATGTAATATCCGCCAGTGTCCTCAAGCACACGCGACCCGCCCAGCGCGACATGCGCGCCTTCTTCCTGCGCGCGGGTGACGAAGCCTAAATTGCCCTCAAGCTGGGTCAGGTTATTCACCGCGCCGATATTGGTGGTCAGGTCCAGTGGGTCGCCAACTTTCATGGCTGCGGCGTGTCGGGATACAGCTTCAACGAATTCATCATGCACGCTTTCCTCGACCAGCAATCGCGAGCCCGCGACGCAGACCTGACCGGCATTGCGGAAGATCCCAGCGGCAGACATTTTCGCCGCCACCTCGAGGTCAGGCGCATCGGAGAAGACCACGTTCGGCGATTTGCCCCCAAGTTCCAGATAGCAGCGTTTCAGGTTTGACCGCGCCGAGTACTCCAGCAACCTGCGCCCAACCCCGCCCGAGCCTGTAAAGACCAGCACATCCACATCCATCGACATGGCCAGCGCTTCGCCGGTGATGGATCCTTTGCCGGTCACGACGTTCAGAACGCCATCAGGCAAGCCCGCTTCGGACGCCAGTTCCGCGAGCTTGAGCAAACTCAGCGAAGCGGTTTCGGCAGGTTTCAACACAACCGAGTTGCCTGCCGCCATTGCAGGGGCCAGCTTCCATGCCCCAATCATCAATGGGAAGTTCCACGGCACAATGGCGCCGACAACGCCCACAGGCTCCTTGTGCACAAGCCCCAACACGTTGCCCGCCGTCGGAGCAATCTCGCCGTAAACCTTATCCAGAGCTTCGGCGTAATACCGAAACGTGTCAGCGGCTGATCCGGGTTCCGCCTTCAACGCCATTCCAACCTCGGTCCCGTTGTCACGGACACCAAGAACCGCCAGTTCCAGCGCATGGGCCTCGATCAGATCGGCCAACCTGTGCAGCACCTTCTTGCGATGTGCGGGCGCTGCCCTGCTCCAGCGTCCGTCGTCAAATGCGCGCCGTGCGGCTGCCACAGCGCGATCCACATCCGTCGCCGACGCACGGATGATCGTCGTCAGCGTCGATCCGTCAATCGGCGAGAGAACGTCTTGCGTTTCCCCCGAACCTTCTTCCCACGCTCCGTCAATATAAAGGTTCTGCGGCGCGACAGGATGGCGGCGAAGCTCGTTGATGCGTGACTGGTCTGCCATTCGTCCGTCTTTCTTTCTGTGTGATCCAGCCAGACCCTGCGGAAATGCAGCATCAAAACCAGAATGATCATTGTGAAAAGGATCGCCGCAATCGGGCGATCGATAAAGTCGAGCGGGGTTTTCACCCGCGCCATGGCACTGCGCAGCTTCACCTCCATGATGCCGCCAAGCACCATGCCAAGCACGATGGGCACGACGGGCAATTGCATCCGTTTCATAATGAACCCGAAGATGCCGAAGCTCGCCGCGAGAATGCAGTCCGTGAACGAGTTGCGCAGGCTATACACGCCGACGAAGCTAAGGATCAGGATGCAGACACCAAGGAACCGGTTGGGAATTTTCACAACCTTGATCAACTGATTGGTGGCGACAAGCAGAAAGATCACCACCAGCACGTTCAAGATCAAAAGCGCCAAATACAGTGCCACGACAAAATCCATGTCATTTTGGAATAGTTGCGGGCCGGGGATCACATTGTGCACGTAGAAGACCGACAGCATCATCGCCGTCAGCGCCTCACCGGGGATACCCAGCGCGAGCAGCGGCACCATGGCGGCCGCAGGCACCGCGTTGTTGGCGGTTTCGGCTGCGATCAGCCCTTCGCTTGACCCATGGCCGAAATCTTCGGGACGTTTCGAGGATTTCTGCGCATAGGTATAGGACATGAACTGCGCGGTAAACTCGCCCACACCGGGGATCATCCCCATGATCACGCCAAACCCTGCGGACACACCGGCGATGCGCGGGTGGCGGGCAAGTTCGCGGAACCCCTGAAAAAAGCTGCCCTTCAGTTTGGTCAAGCGTACCTTTTCATCGTCTCCGTGCAGCAGCGTAAAAGCTTGGCTGAGGGCGAACAGCCCCAACACCACGACAATCAGATTGACGCCACCCGACAGCCAGCTTTGGTCAAACGTATAGCGTTTTGAGTAGCTGGCCGAATGCAGCCCGATGGTGTTCAGCCATATGCCAAAACACGCCATGGCGGCGGCAATCAACGAGTGTTTGCGGTGCGCCGTCACCACAAGAATGATGCCCAGAAGGGCCGCCAAAAAAATTTCCCGGCTACCAAACATCGGGGCGACTTTTGCCAACACTGGCGCGAAAAAAATCAAGCACATCACCGAAAAGATGCCGCCAAAAAACGACGAACTATAGGCCAGCGACAACGCGCGGCGCGCCTCGCCTCGCGTGGTCATTGGAAAGCCGTCATAGGTGGTCAGCGCATTGACCGCCGTGCCTGGGGTGTTGATCAAGATCGCTGGGATCGACCCGCCATACATCGAGCTTCCATAGATGCCCAACAGCACCGTCAATCCGACAATCGGGTCCATCGAGAAGGTCGCGGGCAGCAAGATCGCAATGGCAACCGCTGGCCCCACGCCGGGGATCGCGCCGATGATCACGCCGCCAACCGACCCAACCAGAAGCGCCAGCACCACGTCCCAGCGCGCCAGATAGTTCGAACTGGCCTGAACCTGTGCAAGGAAGTCGAAAATCAGGTCCATCGGCCCCTCAGAAATTCAGGATGAAGAAAGAGCGCAACGCGCCGGGCAAATACTCATACAGCGCGCTGCCGGGGATTTTCACTTGCAGGAAGCTTTTGAAAACCAGCACGACGGCGATGGCGAACAGAACCGCGCTTATCATCATGATGCGGTCGCGGTAGCCCACCCGCCATGTCAAGAGCAACGTGAAGGCGACAGTCACCGGCAGATACCCGATGATCGGCACCAAAAGGACATAGGCCAGAAACCAACCCGCCCATTCAACCACGGACGCCCAGACCTTCGCCTCGCGCCGGTCGGTCCAGTGTTGGTACAGCCACGTCACGCGAATGGTCGCCACCAGAAACACATAGGGTGCGGCCTTGATCGGCCCCAGCCACAGAGATAGGGCAAGCGCCAGCACACCCCAGAACAGGCTTTCCGCCCATTGTAGCCAGTCCGCCTCACGCATCCAGCGCGGCAGACGTCGCGGTTTGCGAGGTAGATGCCAGAAATGCAGGGCAGTGAATAACACCATGCCACCCACGCCAATGGCGGGCCAGAACCGGGGCTGGGCAAAGAAATCTTTGCCGTCCAGCCACTTGGTCTGGCTGCCCAAGGCCGCAATCAACAGTGTCGCGCAGATCAGGAACAAGGCTGCGAACAGCACTTGGCCGCGCTGCGGTCGGTCCGGATGTTCGGAAATGTCGTCGCTCATGCCTGCCCCTCATCGGAAAACAGGGCCAGACGATGCCGGCCCTGCTCAGGGAGTATTATTCGAGGATCTTGCCAATCCGCGCACCGGTTTCTTGGTCGGTTGCGATGCGGGCCGCAGAGGCCTCTGCATCCATCCAATAGACCAGCGCGCCGGTTTCCTTGGCGACAGCCTGCGCCCGTTCGCTCATCACGGTCTTGGAGGCGACAGCGGCGATCTTTTCACGCACGTCTGCTGGGGTGTCTTTGGTGACAAACAGACCGTTCCATAGTGCGATGTTCAGGCTTTCATCCAATTCGCCGATGGTCGGCACGTCGGGGATAAGGCTGATACGCTCGTCGGTCACAGCCATCAGCACCTTCACACTGTCAAGGCAGGGCAGGATCAACTGCAACGTGGTGTTGATGACATCCGCGTCCCCCGATGCCAGCGTATTACAATCCAGCGCATCAAAGGCCGCATCCGATCCCCAGCTAAATTCAGCATTGATTGCATAGGCTTTCGTCACCTGCGTGGGCGTCAGAACGTCGCCGAAATGGCCCAGTGCCACGTCGTTTTCCTTGGCATAGGCCGCAAGCTCTTCCATCGAGCTATAGGGCGCATCCATGCTGGTCGCGATCACAAACGGATAAGTCAGGAAGATGCCAATCGGGTCGAACTTGGCCGGGGTCAGTTCGTCGATGCCGATCTCGTGGCCGATCACCGGCACGGCGGGGACGAAGCTGCCGATGGTGTAACCATCTGCCGGGGCGGTTGCCACGTCGATCGCGCCGGGGAACGGACCACCGCCGCCACCGGGTTTGTTCACCACAGCCGCCGACACACCGTATTCGGCCTGAAAGTCTTCGGCGATCATGCGGGTCAGCACGTCTTCCAGATCGCCCGGAGGCCACGGCACGATGAAGCTAACAGGCTTTTCCGGGTATTCGGCCAGCGCCGGGCCAGCAAGTGCAGCAGCGGTTAGCGCGACGGCCCCTGCCAGAATGGATTTGGTGTTCATGACGATCTCCCTATTGCGTCGTGGTCTCATATGTCGGTTCATTATTTGAACCATTGGTTTTAATTTAGATTGACAGAGCCGGGTCAATCCTGTCAACAAAACAATGAACATGAGAAGTGATTTTGCGGGCAGCGCCGTCGCTTGTGCCCCGCAATAATTTGGGACCACCGATGGGAACGACCTCCAAAGCCCTGTCTCTGCTGAATTTTTTCAGCCGCGCCACCCCGCAGATCGGGTTGAGCGAGTTGGCGCGCCTGTCGGGGTTGAACAAGGCCACGGTGTATCGGTTGCTGGGTGAGCTCGCCGCGCACGGATTCGTCGAACAGGTCGGAACCGGGCGTGAATACCGCCTTGGCCCCGCCTTTCTGCGTCTTGCAGCACTGCGCGAAAAGAACGTTCCCATGCGCGATGTTGCGTTGAAACACTTGACCGAACTCAGCGACGCGACGGGCGAGACCGCGCATATGTCGCTGTTGAATGGCGAGGTGCTGTCAAACCTCGCCTATGTCTATTCCAACCGCCACGGCACGATGGTGATGATGGACGACGCCGAAGTGTTGGAGCTTCATTCCACGGGTTCGGGACTGGCCGTGCTGGCCTATTCGCCAAAATCCTTCGTCGATGAGATGCTGTCGCGCCCGTTAACATCACGCACACCACAAACGATCACCGATCCAAACCAGATTCGCGCGCTGCTGCCGTCGATCCGCACCGAAGGCATTGCAGCCTCGGTCGGTGGATTTGAGGAAGATGTATTCTCGCATGCCGCGCCGATCTTTGATGCCCGGTCAAACTGTATTGGCGCGATGGCCGTGGCCGCGCCTGTGTCGCGGATGACGGACACGCTGCGCATGATGATCCGAGACAAGTTGATGGCCCATGCCCGCCAGACAACCCGCATTCTGGGTGGCTTTCCACCTGATACTTTTCCGACACGCGAACCGCAGATGATGCTGCAGAAAGAGGCCTGACATGAAAGATTCCAACTTTCTGAAAGAAAAGAACGCCCGTTCGCTTTGGCATCCGATGGCGCATCCGGCTGACAGTCTGGCCAACCCGCCCACCATTGTCACCGGCGCACATGGCGTGCGGATCAAGGATGTCGACGGGCATGAAGTGGTCGATGGTGTCGGCGGCCTGTGGAATGTGAACCTTGGTTTTTCCTGCCAACCCATCAAGGACGCGATCGCGGCACAGCTTGACCAACTGCCCTATTATTCGACCTTCCGGGGCACCACGAATGACAAGGTGATCGAGCTGTCCGAGATGCTGCGCGATTTCTTTGCGCCCGACGGGCTGACGCGCGCTTTCTATACCTCGGGCGGGTCGGACAGCATAGAAACCGCGCTGCGGCTTTCGCGCCAGTTTCATAAAATCAGGGGCGAACAGGGACGCACCAAGTTTCTGAGCCTCAAGAAAGGCTATCACGGCACCCATATGGGCGGCGCCTCGGTGAACGGAAACGCCAATTTCCGCACCCAGTATGAACCTCTTCTGCCGGGCTGCTTTCACATCCCCGCGCCCTATACCTATCGCAACCCGTTCAACGAAACCGACCCGGAAAAACTGGCGCAGCTGTGCCTGCAATCGTTCGAGGACGAGATCGCCTTTCAAGGCGCAGGCACCATCGCAGCGTTCATCATGGAGCCGATCCTTGGCGCAGGCGGTGTCATCCCGCCGCATGAAAGCTTCATGCCGGGCGTGCGCGACATTTGCACCAAGCACGGCATCCTGCTGATCGCAGACGAGGTCATCACCGCCTTTGGCCGCACCGGCGGGTGGAGCGGTTGCCGCTATTGGGGCGTTCAGCCCGATTTCAGTTGCACCGCCAAGGCCATCACCAACGGCTATTTCCCATTTGGCGCGGTGATGATCGCCGACCACGTGGTCGAAACGTTTGAGAATGACACGACAGGCAAGGCCGCCATCGGGCACGGCTATACCTACTCTGGCCACCCCGTAGGTGCTGCCGCCGCCATCGCCTGCCTGCAGGAAACTTTGCGTTTGAAGGTCAATGAAAACGCCGCTGCACGCGGGGCCGAGTTGTTTGCCGGACTGCAAAAGATTGGCTCGGCCAATGATATCGTGGGCGACGTGCGCGGCGGGCACGGGTTGATGTGCGCGCTAGAGCTGGTGTCGGACGCCGCCACCAAAGCCCCCATCGACAAGCAGACGGTCAACACCATTCAAGAGGTCACGTATCAGAACGGCGCCATGATCCGTGTATCCGGCCCCAACATCATCCTGTCACCGCCTCTGGTGCTGACCACCGAGGATGTGCAAACTATTTTGGCTGCTTTGGAAGCAGGGTTTGCGGCGGTCTGACCCACGTCGCGCAAATGCAAAAGCCGCCCCGATTTGGGCGGCTTTTCTCATTATCGGTGCTGATCAATCAAAACCGGCACGCCGTCGGGGTCGATCACAACAAAACTGGCTGGGCCGTCTTCGCCGCCTTGTTCCTGCGTCACCTCCAGCCCCGCTGCTTTCAAGCGCGCTTTAATGTTCCGAACATCTTCAAACGGGTCCACGTTGCCCGCCGATTGATCCCATCCGGGGTTGAAGGTCAACATCACGCCTTCGAACATGCCGTGAAACAGCCCCACAAGCGTGTCTCCGTTTTTCATGATCAGGTAATTATGCTCTTCAGTTCCGGCATAGGCGGTGAAGCCAAGCGTCTCGTAAAAGGCGCGGGATTTCGCCAGATCCTTGACGGCAAGACTGACTGAAAATGCCCCAAGCTGCATGATGTGATCCTCCGTTTTAAGCGCCCAGTGTAGCACAAATCAGACGGGGCTTCGGACCACCACAATTATGGTTAACAAGTTTTTCCGTGCGTCAAACGAAGTGCACGTAAAAATCCCGAAGCCCGTCGCCTTCCAGATCACGGGTTTTGATGACCTCTTTGCGCTTCATGAAAATGTGGTTGTCGACCAGAAGCCGCCCCACCGCGTCACCCAGCACCTGGTCAGCCTCCAGATCATTCATCGCGCGTTTCAGGTCGACGGCCGTGCCGTCACGCGCATCGGTGCGGTCAAACCCATCGCCCGTTTCCATCGGACCAAGGTCATAACCCTGCTCCACCCCCAGCAGCGATGCCTGCAACACAGCCGCCACTGCCGTGTAAGGGTTGGCCGTCGCGTCCGCCATCCGGTGTTCCAGCCGCGTTTTGGCCCCGCCCTCGCCCGAAATGCGCGTCGTGACGTTGCGGTGGTCCCCGCCCCAGTTGCGCCAATAGCCGGACAGCGAGCCGGGTTGCAGCCGTTGATAGGAATTCGAAGTGGGTGCCACCAAGCCCGACAGCCCCTTGTGGTGATGCATCAAACCCGCAATACAGCCGCGCGCCAGTTCGTTCATGTTATCGGGTCCGCCAACCGGGCCATTGTCCAGCGCATTGCGCCCGTCCTGATCCTGAAAGCTGAAGTTGATATGCATGCCGGACCCACCGGCCTCGGCAATTGGTTTCGGCATGAAGGTCAGGACCAATCCGTGCTCCAACGCGACCTCGCGCGCCATTTGACGAAACAGGACGATGTCATCCATCTGCTTCAAGGCTTCATCAAAGGTCAGCGTGAATTCAAACTGCGGGCTGTCATATTCCGCCGTAAACATATCGACATTGAAGCCCAGATTGTCCGCGCGTTCCCAGATATCGTCGGTGAAACGGAGAGGGTCCGAAAACGGCCCCGTCCCGTAAACCACCCCGCCCGGCGCGTCATAGGGCACAAGGCGCCCGATTTCGTTGGCCATCAGCGCGTAGCATTCCAGCTCAATCCCGATCATGGGTTTCAGGCCGCGCGCTTCCCACGCGGCAATCGCGCGCTTTAACGCTTGTCGCCCGCACAGCTCAAGCGGTGCACCGTCCTGATCATAAAGATCGCCAATCACGATCTGGGTTGAACTTTCCCAACTGTCGCGGATATCCGCCTCGCGCCAGCGAAGCTCCATATCCGGCAGGCCTTCCTTCATCATTGCGCCGGGAGCGTCCAGCAGGTCTTTGTCGTAATGCACGCCGAAGGTGGACCGGCAGAAGCGCGTGTTCCCATCCTCAATCTTGTGATTGGGCAGGTATTTGCCGCGCAGAATGCTCAGGTGATCGCACCACAGGGCGCGCAGTCGATCTTTCATCTAACCTCCCTGCCCGACATGTGTCAGGCTAGCCCTGTTGACCGGGCTATTTCGCCTGCATCGTGACAGGCAGTTCCTTGATTCCGCCGACAAAGTTTGACCGCAGGAATTTGTGATCCCCTGCCGGTTCGACCAGTTTGACGCGTTTTGCGAGTTCTTCAAACAAAACCCGCACCTCAAGCCGCGCCAAATGCATTCCAAGACAGACATGCGGGCCACCTTGGCCGAATGACATGTGCCGGTTGGGGCTGCGAAACAGATCAACGCGATGGGGGTCTTCAATGACCTCTTCATCGCGGTTGGCCGATATCCACCAGT
Organism: Aliiroseovarius sp. S1339; assembly: GCF_023195695.1. Classification (GTDB taxonomy): domain Bacteria; phylum Pseudomonadota; class Alphaproteobacteria; order Rhodobacterales; family Rhodobacteraceae; genus Aliiroseovarius. Next base: position 584,716 of record NZ_JALPQG010000001.1, read on the forward strand.
AAAGGACCTTGTCGCCTTCGCGGATGGTCTTGCCGTGGATGTCATGATCGCAGGTCGCTGTGCGCCGGAAGTATAGCGCAGGCGTGGCCCAACGGATGATTTCATCGGAGGCCGTCGCCCAGATATCACCACCCTTTTGCATCTGGCCCAGAAGCTCGGGTTGGTGACACATCGCCTGAATGCCCGCCGCGATCGAATAGCGCGTGGTGTCATTACCCGCGGCGACCAGAAGGCAGAAGAAGTTGCGAAACTCCTGTTCCGGCATGACATTGCCGTCTTTATCGGGTTGTTGGATCATATGCAGCACGCCGTCCGTGTCGCCCGCGCGCTCCTTTTTCGCCAAAAGATCGTGGGCATAGTCGAACAACTCAGCCCCTGCCGGGCTGTTGAACGGCATCATCCGGTATTCGTCGGTTTCCATCTTGTCCAGAACGTGATCGGTAAAATCCGGGTCAGTATTGGCGATCAGCGCGTCGCCCTTCTCGACCAGCCACGGCAGGTCTTCGTCGGGCGTGCCAAGAATTCTGCCCAACATCATCATAGGCAGCAGGCGTGAAATTTCCTTGGTCGCATCAAACGTACCCATCGCAAGCGCTTTGTCCAAAATAGGCTGGCATAAATCACGGATCTGCTGTTCAAACTCCGACACCACGGGGCGCGAAAACGCCTTGCCCACCTTCATGCGCGTTTTCAAATGCTCGGGCGGGTCAGTTTCCTGAAAGGTGCGCCGCGCCAGATACTCTTGGTAAGACTGGTCCTCCATGCGGATGCCGCGGGCCGAGGACATGACCTGATAGTTGCGGTTCAGCTCGGTGATGTCCGCGTGACGCACGATGTTCCAGAAGCCTTCGCCACCCTCCCATTCGGTCCAACTGACCGGATCGTCGCGGCGCAGCCGGGCAAAGGTATTGTGCGGCGGGCCATTCACAAATGTGTCGTGGCTGGACAGATCGGCAAATCCGTCGTCATTAGGGGTCCAGACCGTCATGCGCGCCTCCTTGGCCGTTATGCAGTTGTATGTTGCGCGTCTGAAAATATGTTAGAGAACATGTTAAATATGTAAAGCGGGGAAATCATGCGTATTGCGATCTTGATGACCAACACCGATGAAAGCGAATTTGCCCGTCAACATCCGGAGGATGGCGAAAAATGGCGCGCGCTTCTTGGTACGAAACGCCCTGATTGGGAGTTCACGGTCTTCAGCGTAAAGGATGGCGAGTTTCCCACACACAGAGAGGATTTCGACGGGTGGATCGTAACTGGAAGCCCCGCATCCGTGCACGACGACGCACCTTGGATCACGCAGCTATTGGCGCTGATTACCCGCATTGAAGCTTCCAAGAAACCCCTGTTCGGTGCCTGTTTCGGGCATCAGGCCATCGCGCTGGCGCTTGGCGGCGAGGTTGAAAAAAATCCCGACGGCTGGGTCTTTGGCTCGGTCGAGGTTGAGGCCTGCGCCCGCCCACCGTGGATGGAGGCCCGGCGGTTCTGGCAATATGGCGCACATAGCGAGCAAGTCACCAAACTGCCCCACGACGCCGAGATTGTCTTGCTCCATGACGGCTGCCCGGTGGGAGGCCTTATCATCGGCGATCACGTTTTCACCACCCAAAACCACCCCGAAATGACGCACGACTTCATCGCCGCCCTGATCGAAGAACTCGCGGCTAGCAAACCCGTCGAGGTGATCGAAAAGGCACGCGCCTCGTTGCCCTTATCCGCAGATAACGGACTGTTTTCGGATTGCATCATCCAGTTTTTCGAACACGACCGCGCGAGCTAATGCACCGGTCATCCCAGCACGGAAAGCAAATCTGGACGTAAGACAAGATCGCGCTGGACCTATTTTTCGCTGCCAGAAATGCGATCCTATTTTTTGATCAAAGAATCTTTGTTTCCCTGTATTGCGAACTAGAAACGCCAAAGGAAACACTCAGCGTTGGAGGATACGATGGACGGCGCACTGAAAGAAAACGACATCTCGCATGTGGTCGCGGCTGACAAAGCCCATGTCTGGCATCACCTGACACAGCACAAGCCATTTGAAACCGTTGATCCGCGGATCATCGTCGAAGGCAAGGGCCTGCGCGTTTGGGATCAGAACGGCAAGGAATACATTGATGCCGTGTCCGGCGGCGTTTGGACCGTAAACGTTGGCTATGGCCGCGAAAGCATCGCGGACGTCGTGCGCGACCAACTGGTCAAGTTGAACTATTTCGCAGGCTCGGCAGGGTCCATTCCGGGGGCAATGTTCTCGGAAAAACTGATCTCGAAAATGCCGGGGATGACCCGCGTTTACGTGACGAATTCTGGGTCCGAGGCGAATGAAAAAGCCTTCAAGATGATCCGCCAAATCGCCCACAAACGCTATGGCGGCAAGAAAACCAAAATTCTGTATCGTGACCGCGACTATCACGGCTCGACCCTGGCGGCCATGTCGGCAGGTGGGCAGGATGAACGCAACATGCAATACGGCCCGTTTGCGCCTGATTTCGTGCGCGTGCCTCATTGCATGGAATATCGCAAACACGAACTTGGCATGGACCATCTGTCCGGTGCCGAATTTGGCCGCGCGGCCGCAGACCAGATCGAGGCCATCATCCTGCGCGAAGGACCCGACACTGTGGGCGCGCTGTGCCTTGAACCGATCACCGCAGGCGGTGGCGTCATTGAAGCACCCGAAGGCTATTGGGATCGCGTGCAGGAAATCTGCAAGACATACGACATCCTTCTGCATATCGACGAGGTCGTCTGCGGCCTTGGCCGCACCGGCACTTGGTTTGGCTATCAGCACTACGGCATCCAGCCTGATTTCGTCACCATGGCGAAGGGCGTTGCGTCGGGCTATGCGGCCATTGCGTGCTGTGTGACGACCGAGAAGGTGTTTGAGATGTTCAAGGACAACCCGGACGATGTATTGGACCACTTCCGCGATATCTCGACCTTTGGGGGCTGCACCGCCGGGCCCGCAGCAGCGCTTGAAAACATGCGGATCATCGAAGATGAAGGCTTGCTTGAGAATACCACCAAAATGGGTGAACGGATGCTCGACAATCTCAACGCGCTGATGGAAAAGCATGAAGTGATCGGGGACGTGCGCGGCAAGGGCTTGTTCCTTGGCGTGGAGCTTGTAACGGACCGCACCACCAAAGACCCCGTATCGGAAAAAGAGATTGGGGCCGTGGTCGGCGATTGTGGCGCACAGGGCGTCATCATCGGGGCTAGCAACCGATCCATCCCCGGTCGCAACAACGTGCTTTGCTTCAGCCCTGCCCTAATCGTGACGGCCGACGATGTGGATCGCATCACCGTTGCCGTCGATAAGGCGCTGACCAAAGTTTTTGGCTGATCATCTCACGGAACAGACCGAAAAGGCGGGCCTTTTCGAAGGCCCGCTTTTTTGTTTTATGTCGGCAAGGCTAAGCACGATTAACTCAAGGAAGGACCCGCCATGTGGCCCGCCCCTGTCACCCTGACCGGAGACCACGTCACCCTCGCGCCTCTGTCACAGGACCACGCCCCAGCCCTGCGCGAGGCCAGCGCGGACGGTGATTTGCACAAGCTTTGGTATACGTCCGTTCCCGCTCCGAAAGATATGGAGGCAGAAATTAATCGCCGGTTAGGGCTGCAAGAGACGGGGTTGATGCTGCCGTTTTGCGTCATGACGCCCGATGGTAAACCGGTTGGCATGACCACCTATATGAACATTGACGCGGGCAATCGGCGGGTCGAAATCGGCTCTACCTGGTATCGGAAATCGGTCCAACGCGGCCCGTTGAACACCGAGGCCAAGCGCCTGCTACTGTCCCATGCCTTCGACACACTGGATTGTATCGCAGTCGAGTTTCGCACGCATATCATGAACCAACAAAGCCGCCGTGCGATCGAACGACTGGGCGCAAAGCTGGATGGCATCCTGCGCAGCCATATGCTTGGCCCGCATGGTGCGATCCGCGACACTGCCGTCTATTCGATCATCGCATCCGAGTGGCCAGCTGTGCGCGCGAACTTGACTTGGAAGCTGGACCAACCTCCCAGATAACAGCCGCCTCACTCCAATGTGCTGCGCCCCAAATACTCACGGACTAGACATTTCGTCATTTTGTTCTATATTTGTTCTCATGCGTTAACCATGGATCAAACCAAGAACAGGAGGATCGAACATGTACGCTGCCCGCACATTGCCGCCGACTCCCAAACAGGTCGACTATGCCCGCCACATCGCCGCCCGTCTGGGCGCAAGCATTCCGGCAGACAAGATCAGCGACCGCGCTGCCCTATCAGGCTGGATCGGCGAACATCAGACCCGATTGAAAACCGGCACAACCCGAACAGGTGACAGCCGAGCCACATCGCGCCAAGTTGCTTTTGCCGAACGCATTGCGCGTGCGAAACGCCGCGCGATCCCGGATGAATGTTTTCGTGATGCTGGCCTGATGTCGGCGTGGATTTCATCCAACCGTTGAGATGTGAATTGTAAGTCCAGATTGCGTCACGTCTAAGTCCACGTTAGGGTCGTTCGCATGGCAGCACCCGTTGAAACTTTTTTTCTGGATCAAGACGCCCAAGGCACGCTTCAGGCGCAAATCCAACAGATGATCGCCGAGGCGATTTTGTCCGGTCGCCTGCCGCGTGGTGAAAAGCTGCCCTCAACCCGGCGTCTGTCGGCACATCTGGGCGTCAGCCGGATCACCGTGACACTGGCCTATACCGAGCTTCAGGCCAATGACTATCTGACCTCGAAGGGGCGCAGCGGGTTTTATGTGTCTGAAAATGCACCGGAACCGCCTTCCTTCAAGCTGCGCGAACGGGGCGAGGATACGGTGGATTGGCAACGCGCCATAGGCACCAACTTCACCGGAGGATGCACCCCGACGAAGCCTTTGGAATGGCGACGGATGAAGTATCCGTTCATCTATGGCCAAGCCGATCCGACATTGTTTGATCACAATGCATGGCGACTGTGTGCTTTGCGCGCATTGGGTCAGAAAGATCACCCGGCCATGATGCGCGACTACTATGATCAGGACGACCCGCAGCTGACCGAATTCATTGCCCGTCACATCCTGCCGCGTCGTGGTATTCTGGCCCGACCCGAGGAAATTCTGATCACCCTAGGCGCTCAAAATGCCTTGTGGCTGTCGGCACAGGTGTTGCTGACCCAACGGCGCACAGCGGCCATTGAAGACCCGTGTTATTACTCGCTTCGCGATATTCTGACGCAAAGCCGATGCCATTTGGTGAAAATCCCGGTGGATCGCGACGGACTTCCGCCAGACGCTTTGCCCGACGGCACGGACGTCATTTACACCACTCCAAGCCACCAAAGCCCCACAACAGCCACCATGCCAATTGATCGGCGCAAGGCGCTGCTAAATCGCGCACGTGAATTGGATGCTGTGGTGGTCGAAGATGATTATGATTTCGAAATGTCCTTCCTAAAACCACCCATGCCCGCGTTGAAATCGCTGGATCGCGAGGGGCGCGTCATCTATGTCGGAAGCTTCTCGAAATCGTTATTTCCGGGGCTGCGGCTTGGCTTTCTTGTCGGATCAGAACCCTTCATCCGCGAGGCACGTGCGCTGCGGTCCGCGGTGTTGCGCCATCCGCCCGGTTTGATCCAACGCACCGTCGCCTATTTCCTGTCGCTTGGCCATTACGACGCCCTTATTCGTCGCATCGGATCAGCCTATCACGAACGGCGCGACGTGATGAACCAAGCGATCGAGGATGCAGGGCTGACCATCGCAGGGCGCGGCGTTTTTGGCGGCTCGGCATTTTGGATGCGTGCGCCGGAAGGGGTCGACACGCGCGGGCTGGCGGCGGCTTTGCAGGCCAAAGATGTCGTGATCGAACCCGGCGCGCCTTTCTTTGGGGACGACGCGCCGCCGACAAACTTCTATCGTCTCGCATACAGCTCGATCCCTGCGTCGCGTATACCCAAAGGCATCTCTCTGATTGCCGAGGCGATCGCCGCCACCCCCCACACTGGCGTCAAATAGCCCGCGCAACTGGCCCTATAGAACACCCCCTCTGCTGCCTAAGAATATTGGCAACAAACTACTCGTCCGCGCAACGCGATGCCCGCGACGCTTGTTATTTCTAAGGGAGCGAACCAGATGAAGATGACCACGGAAGAAGCTTTTGTAAAAACGCTTCAATTGCACGGGATTGAACACGCTTTTGGCATTATCGGTTCGGCCTTTATGCCCATTTCCGACAATTTCCCCGCCGCTGGGATAACCTTTTGGGACTGCGCGCACGAAGGGTCGGGCGGTATGATGGCCGACGGATACACCCGCGCCACCGGCAAGATGAGCATGATGATCGCCCAGAACGGCCCCGGTATCGCGAATTTCGTGACCGCCGTCAAAACCGCTTACTGGAACCACACACCATTGCTGCTGGTGACCCCACAGGCCGCAAACAAGACCATCGGTCAGGGTGGATTTCAGGAAATCGAACAGATGAACATGTTCGCCGATTGCGTCGCCTATCAGGAAGAAGTGCGTGATGCGTCGCGCGTGGCCGAGGTTCTGAACCGGGTCATCATCAATGCCAAACGCGCCAGCGCACCTGCGCAGATTAACATGCCGCGTGACTTCTGGACGCAGGTGATCGACATCGACCTTCCAGCCATCGTCGAGTTTGAACGCCCCTCCGGTGGTGAAGAGGCGTTAAACGAGGCCGCCGATCTTCTGTCCAAAGCCAAGTTTCCGGTCATTCTGAACGGCGCTGGCGTCGTCCTGGGTGGTGCCATCGCAGAGTCGATGGAGCTGGCCGAACGCCTCGATGCGCCCGTCTGTGTGGGCTATCAGCACAACGACGCCTTCCCAGGCAGCCATCCTTTGTTTGCGGGGCCACTGGGCTATAACGGCAACAAGGCGGGGATGGAGTTGATCCAGAAAGCCGATGTTGTGTTGGCGCTTGGAACACGGCTGAACCCGTTTTCCACCCTGCCCGGCTATGGGCTGGATTACTGGCCCAAGGACGCCAAGATCATTCAGGTCGACATCAACCCGGACCGCATCGGCCTGACCAAGAAAATCAGTGTCGGTATCGTAGGCGACGCCAAGAAAGTCGCGACATCGCTGCTACATAACTTGTCTGCCGCTGCTGGCGACGCAGACCGGGAAGCGCGCAAAGCAACCATCGCACAGACCAAATCGGCGTGGGCGCAGCAGCTGTCGTCGATGGACCATGAGGATGACGATCCCGGCACGACATGGAACCAACGCGCTCGTGGTGCCAAGCCTGATTGGATGAGCCCCCGCATGGCGTGGCGCGCCGTTCAGGCCGCTTTGCCCAAAGAGGCAATCATTTCGTCGGATATCGGCAACAACTGCGCCATCGGCAACGCTTATCCGACCTTTGAAGCGGGCCGCAAATATCTGGCACCGGGCCTGTTTGGTCCTTGTGGATATGGCTTGCCCGCCGTGGTTGGCGCAAAGATCGGCTGCCCCGACACGCCCGTGGTCGGCTTTTCAGGCGACGGGGCCTTCGGCATCGCGGTGACCGAGCTAACCGCCATCGGCCGCGAAGAATGGCCCGCTGTCACGCAAATCGTCTTCCGCAACTATCAATGGGGCGCTGAGAAGCGCAATTCGACCTTGTGGTATGATGACAACTTCGTTGGCACCGAACTGGACAATCAGGTCAGCTATGCCGGGATCGCCAATGCGTGCGGCCTGCAAGGTGTTGTGGCGCGCACGATGGACGAACTGACCGCCGCGCTGGATCAGGCCATCAAGGACCAGAAAGCCGGCAAGACCACGATTATCGAGGCGATGATCAATCAGGAACTTGGCGAACCGTTCCGGCGCGATGCGATGAAAAAGCCCGTGGTTGTCGCTGGAATCAGCAAAGACGACATGCGGCCCCAAAAAGCTTGAGATTCTGGGTCGGGCGTCACCTCGGCGCCCGACAAACATAATGGAGGCGAGACCCCGATGAAGCCGCTGGAAACACTCTTGCGCAATGCCGCGCGGTCTCATCACAAAATCATACTTTCAGAAGGCAGTGAGCCGCGGGTTGTTCAAGCCGCCTATGACGCCACCACGCAGGGGATCGCGCAGGTGGGGCTGGTTGGCGACCACGATGAAATCTCCGCCGCATTCAAAGCGCTCGGACTGGACATGATCGACGGGATCGAAGTTCACAACCCCAAGACATCACCGCATTTAGACGCGTTGGCGACGCTCTATTATAACCTGCGCAAACACAAGGGCATCACGCGCAAGGACGCCGCAAACGCCGCGTTGAACCCACATGTTTTTGCGGCCCTGATGGTGAAGGCAGGCCATGCCGATGGCACCGTCGGCGGGGCGGTTACCACCACCGCCGAGATCGTGCGCACCGCCATCCAGGTCATCGGCCCCAAACCCGACAGCAAGCTGGTATCGAGCTTTTTCCTGATGCTGTTTTGCGAAGTCCATCACGCCCGCAAAGGCGCTATGATCTTTGCCGATAGCGGCTTGGTTGTGGACCCAACCGCAGAGGAAATGGCCCAGATCGCTTTATCCTCTGCTGCGTCTTTTCAAACGCTTACCGGCGATGTGCCGCGCGCGGCGATGCTGTCTTTTTCGACCAGAGGCAGTGCGGAACACGACGCTGTGTCGAAGGTCGTCACTGCGACGCAAATCGCAAGGGGCCGCGCGCCCGACATGCTGATTGACGGAGAGCTGCAGTTTGATGCCGCCTTCGTCCCGGATGTGGCAGCCCAGAAAGCCGAAGGCAGTCCCCTTGAAGGCAGCGCCAACGTCTTCATCTTCCCAAATCTTGAAAGTGGCAACATCGCCTATAAGATCGCGCAGCGCATTGGCGGTGCCACCGCTATTGGACCGGTGCTTCAGGGCCTGTCCAAACCAGCCAATGACCTGTCGCGGGGCTGCACGGCCGAAGATATCTTGCACATGATCGCGGTTACGGCTGCGCAAGCCAGCGCAGCCGATTAACTGGATTGACCGTTCTGGTCGCCTGCAATTGCAAGCACGGTGCTGGCCACGATGTCATCAACCGTCGCTGCGCGCGACAGGTCGCAGACCGGGCGTTTGAAACCTTGCAGGATCGGCCCATATGCACGAGCGCCCGCCAGTTCGACCATCAGCTTATAGGCGATGTTTCCGGCGTCCAGATTGGGAAAGACCAGAACATTTGCGTCCCTTTGCCCGCCGCAGCCTTTCTGCGCAGCGACAAGGCTGTTTAACGCGGCATCGCCCTGCAAAGGACCAGCAAAACCTGACAAACCGGCGGCTTCCATAACCTTGTCGACTGATGCCCCCGCGCCTGAATGGCCTGTCGAATAAGACAATAAGGCGACCTTTGCATCGCTTAGAAGGTTTCGGGCAGATGTATAGGATGCGCGTGCGATGTCAGCCAGTTGCGCCGCGTCCGGGTCCACGTTCACGGCACAATCGGCAAAGACCATTTCGCGCCCGTCCGGCAAAACCATCAAGAAGAAACTGGACGGTGTTGCGATGCCATCCTCCAGCCCGATGACGATGGACGCGGCCTCGATCACTCGGCGCGATGGGGCGACAGCACCTGCGATCATGATGTCGGCCTCGCCTGTGGCCAACATTGCAGCGGCGCGCATCAAGGGGCGTTGCAGCAGCCGTTTTGCGATGTTTTCGCGCATCGGACGCGCATCCACCAATGCTGCGATGTGTTGCGCGCCCAGTTCAGCCAATGGCACCGGTTCAGCCAGCCCCTCACGCGCCAATCTATCAGCTGCGGCTGCGATACGTGGGTCGTCCATCTCGGGCAAGATCACACGGCTTTTGCTGGCACGAGCGATCTTGATTGCGCGGTCGAGGGCGGACATGGAAGCTCCTTGCGGCATGGGTTAATTGCGACGTATCGCGCTATAGATCGTGAGCGCCAGATAGATCAACGCAGCGGCGACAATCATCGAAGGCCCCGCCGGGGTGTCATACCACAGTGACCCCCAAAGCCCCCCAAGGGTGGCAATCCAGCCAATAACGATAGCGGTCAGCGCCATCACAACGGGGCTCATCGCGACTTGGCGCGCGGCGGCGGCGGGAATAATCAGCATCGCCGAGATTAACAACGCCCCAACCACCTTCAATGACACCGCAACGACAACGGCCAGAGACAGGGTCAACACCAACCCCTCGCGCGTCGGGTTGATACCTGATGCCGCCGCCAGATCAGGGCTGAGCGTGGATAGCAGCAGTCTGGACCAGCGCCACACGATCAGCGCCGCAATCGCCACGCCACCGCCCCAGACCAACACCAGATCTGACCGCGTCACGGCCAGAATGTCGCCAAATAGAAAGGCCGACAGGTCCACCCGCACGCCGGGCGCGAATGATATCGCCACAAGCCCGGCTGACAAGGCGGAATAGGACAGAACACCCAACCCGGTGTCCGGTGACTGCCCTCGACTGGACATCCAGCTGACAGCCAGCGCCATGGCGAACGCGATGACCAATGTCCCCAACCAGATCGGCAGCGACATGAGCAGCGCCAGCGCGACGCCCAAAATGGCGGCATGCGCTGTGGCGTCGCCGAAATAAGCCATCCGCCGCCACACCACGAACGACCCAAGCGGCCCCGTGGCGATGGACAGCCCAATCCCGGCCAGCGCGGCGCGCACCAGAAAATCATCCAGCATTCACAGCGTCCTTTTCGGCGGTGTGATCGTGGTCACAGTCGGTATGATCATGGTCGTGCTGATGCTGATACAAAGCCAGCGCGCCTTGCGTGCCATGACCAAACAACGCGCGGTATTCGGGTGCGTCGCGCACAACATGGGGCGTGCCCTCGCAACAAACATGACCGTTCAGGCAAATCACCCTGTCAGATGCGCTCATCACCACATGCAGGTCATGCGAGACCATTAGGATCGCGACGCCCATCTCGGTCCGCACCGTTTCGATCAACTGGTAAAACGCAGCCTCGCCCATCTGGTCCAGCCCCTGCGTCGGCTCATCCAGCACAAGGATATCGGGTTTCGTCAATAGCGCGCGAGCCAGCAGCACGCGTTGCAATTGCCCGCCGGATAATTCTGCGATCTGGCGATGCTCGACACCCGGCAGCCCGACCCGTTGCAACACCTCGGCCCTTTCTTGGGCGCTGTGCGGTTTGGGCAGGTTAAGAAAGCTGGCCACAGGCATCGGAAGGCTGCGGTCCAGCGCAAGTTTTTGTGGAACATATCCGACGACAAGGCCCGGCTGGCGTGTGACCGTGCCCGACACCGGCAACATCCCCAGCAACGCTCGCAAAAGTGTCGATTTTCCCGATCCATTGGGGCCGACAATCGTGACAATTTCGCCGGGTTCAATCGTGAAATTGACATGTTCCAGCACCAAGCGCCGTCCATGCGAGACTGAAAGGTCTTTTGCCGTGATCAAGCTCATGAAGCAGCCTCGCCCGTGCAGGTGGGGCATAGGCCGAGCGCTTCGATATTGGTGCGTTCAACACGAAAGCCAAGGTCACGCGCAACGCGATCAACTTCGTCGCGCACCGATTGGCCCGACGTTTCTGCGACGGCTTTGCACGACTTGCAGATGAAGAACACTGGCGCATGCCCCTCGCCCGGCGACGTGCAGGCTGCGAACGCGTTCAGGCGTCGGATACGGTGGGCAAGCCCTTGATCCACAAGAAATTCCAAGGCGCGATAGGCGACAGGCGGCTGGCTGCCGAACCCTTCAGCCGCCAGACGGTCCAACACATCATAGGCACCCATTGCGCGATGTTCTTCCAACAAGATTTCCAACACCCGCCGTCGCACAGGCGTGAGGCGTGCGCCGCTTTCGCCGCACAATGCTTCGGCGCGGGCCAGTACGTCTTGGGCGCAGGCCGCGTGGTCGTGAGAGTGAAAGGCGCAGGATGGATCGCGTTGGTTCATTTGTGTTTGACGCCAAATTAATGTTATATTATCACTTATTGCAATAATATAACATCACTCAACCACACTCAAGGCCACAAATGATACGCCCTCTCGTCTCTGCCATTCTACTATCTGCCGCGCCTACCTTTGCCGACATCCCGCGCGTCGTCACTGATTTCGCCCCGGTGCATTCCCTAGCCGCCTCCGTCATGGGCGACCTATCCAGCCCCGACCTGTTGCTGCCGCAAGGGGGCGACCCGCATGCTTTTCAAATGCGCCCCTCGCAGATGCGCGCGTTATCGCAGGCCGATCTGGTGTTCTGGGTTGGGCCTGAGTTGACGCCGTGGTTGGAACGCGCGCTGGACGGCGTTAGCCAAGCGCAGTCGATTGCGCTGCTAGACGCGCCGGGAACGCATCTTCGCAACAGCGATCACGTTCATGGCGAAGCGGAACATAACCACCGAGAGACGGAAGATCATGATGAGGACGCGCATGACCCGCACGCGTGGTTGTCGCCAGAAAACGGCGCGACTTGGCTGCTGGTCATCGCCGAGGCCTTAGCCGCCCATGACCCTGAAAATGCGCAAGTTTATCACGCGAACGCGGCCCAAGCCCGGACGGACCTTGCCGCTATTGAAGCCAAGATTGACGACCAGCTGGCACCGGTGCGTGACCGTGGTTTTGTCGTCTTTCATGACGCCTTTGGATATTTCACCGATCACTTCGCGCTGTCATCCTTGGGCGCTGTGCGCGAAAGCGACAGCGCACCACCTTCGGCCAGCCAACTCGCTGATATCAAGGTCCTTTTTCCAGGCGGCAAGGTTCACTGCGCCTTTGCCGAGGCCGCCGAGGGCGAAGACATGATGCGCGATCTGGTGGTTGGCACCACGATTGGTTTCGGAGTACTCGACCCAAGCGGCGCCCAGCAAACACCCGGACCGAACCTTTACAGAGACCTCTTGCTGTCGCTCAGCGACACAATCACGGGCTGCCTGAGCGGCAAGGGCGGTTGATGCGACCTTCATGGGGGCAGATACAAAAAAGGGCGCTCGAAAGCGCCCCTTTTCTATTGGTTAGACGCGTCTAGAAAAACGCCTGCAATCCGGTCTGCGCGCGCCCAAGGATCAACGCGTGCACGTCGTGGGTGCCTTCATAGGTGTTAACGGTCTCAAGGTTAACCATGTGACGGATCACGTGGAAATCTTGACTGATGCCGTTGCCGCCATGCATGTCGCGCGCGTGGCGTGCGATTTCTAGCGCCTTGCCGCAATTGTTGCGCTTGATCAGGCTGACCATCTCGGGCGCTGCTTTCGCCTCGTCCATCAGACGGCCAACGCGCAGCGCGGCAAGAAGGCCCAGCGAAATCTCGGTCTGCATGTTGGCCAGCTTCAACTGGAACAGTTGCGTCTGTGCCAGAGGTTTGCCGAATTGCTTGCGGTCCAGACCATATTGACGTGCACCGTGCCAGCATGCCTCGGCCGCGCCCATCGCGCCCCACGCAATGCCGTAACGCGCACGGTTCAAGCAGCCAAACGGGCCTTTCAGACCTTCGACATTTGGCAACAGCGCGTCTTCCGACACCTCGACATTATCCATGACAATTTCGCCGGTGATAGAGGCGCGCAACGACAGTTTGCCTTCGATCTTAGGAGCAGTCAGACCTTTTGTGCCTTTTTCCAGCACGAAGCCTTTGATCTTGCCGCCATGGGCGTCAGATTTGGCCCAGACCACAAAAACATCGGCAATGGGCGCGTTCGAAATCCACATCTTGGACCCGTTCAGCACATAGCCGCCTTCGACTTTCTTGGCTGTCGTTTTCAACGACCCCGGATCAGACCCGGCATCAGGCTCGGTCAGGCCAAAGCAGCCGATCCACTGACCTGACGCCAGTTTGGGCAGGTATTTCTTGCGCTGTTCGTCCGTGCCGTAGGCATAGATCGGATACATCACCAACGAGGATTGGACGGACATCATTGAGCGATAGCCTGAATCCACCCGCTCCACTTCGCGCGCGACCAGACCATAGGCCACATAGCCCGCGCCCAGCCCGCCATACTCTTCCGGAATGGTGGTGCCAAGCAGGCCCATTTCGCCCATTTCGGCAAAAATTTCCGGGTCTGTTTCTTCCTTGGCAAACGCTTCTGTCACGCGCGGAAACAGTTTTTCCTGCGCATAGGCAAAAGCGCTGTCGCGGATCATGCGTTCGTCGTCTTCCAGTTGGCCGTCCAACAGGAACGGGTCTTCCCAATTGAAGCTCGACAGCTCGGGACGGGATTGCGGGGCAAGTTCGGCCATGTCTCAGGCTCCTTTCGCGTTGACGGCAGCCTCGATCGAGGCTTCAAGAATATCCAGCGCTTCGTCCAACTGATCCATCGGCACGGTCAGCGGCGGCAGAAGACGAACGGCGTTGGCGCGGGTGCCACACGGCAGAATGATCAATCCGCGCGCTTCGGCTTCGGCCACGATAGCAAGCGTTAGGGCGGCGTCGGGTGCATTGCTATCACGATCGGTGACAAGTTCAAACGCGATCATCGCCCCCAGACCGCGCACTTCGCCGATGGCTTCCATCCCCTGGCGCGATGCGATGTCGGTCAGGCGTGCCCTGATCTTGTCGCCAATATCGATGGCGCGATCACACAGTTTTTCTTCGTCGATCACATCCAGCACAGCATGCGCGGCGGCGACAGCCAACGGGTTGCCCCCATAGGTGCCGCCGATGCCGCCAACCGGGGCTGCGTCCACAATCTCTTTGCGACCAGTGACAGCGGACAGGGGGAAGCCGCCCGCAAGACCCTTGGCCATCGTGACAAGATCAGCCGCAACGCCCGCGTGTTCAAAGCCAAACATCTTGCCGGTGCGCGCCATGCCTGCCTGCACTTCATCCGCGATTAGCACGATGCCATGTTCGTCACAGATTTTACGCAGCGCGTGGAGGAATTCTGGCGGCGCAATGGTAAACCCACCCTCGCCTTGCACGGGTTCAATGATCATCGCGGCAACCCGTTCAGGATCAATCGAGCTTTTGAACATGTTGTCCAGAACCGACAGGGATTGTTCGACCGACCCGCCGTGGAAAGCGTTCGGGAACGGGACATGCACCACTTCGGGCGGCATCGCACCAAAGGCTTTCTTGTAAGGTGTCACCTTTCCACACAGCGCCATGCCCAACAGCGTGCGGCCATGGAAGGCCCCGGTAAACGCGATCACGCCCGAACGACCCGTATGCGCGCGCGCCATTTTCACCGCATTCTCAACGGCTTCCGCGCCGGTGGTGACCAGCATGGTTTTCTTCGCGAAATCACCCGGTGTCACCGCGTTCAAACGCTCGGCAAGTTTGACGTAGCCTTCATAGGGCGCGACGTGGAAACAGGTGTGGGTGAAAGCCTCGGATTGCTTGGCCACTGCGGCCATAATTTTGGGGTGACGGTGGCCGGTGTTGTTCACCGCGATCCCGACAGCAAAGTCGATGAAGCGCCTGCCGTCCACGTCCCACAATTCGGCATTTTCAGCGCGTGCAGCATAGATGCCACGCGTGGCGACCCCAGTTGCCACCGCATCCGCGCGGCGGGTCTTCAGCATTTCTGTATTCGACATGCGACACCTCTGTTCGAAAATTGATTCCGCCCCATATTGCGCAAAATCCTGCGCAATGCTATCGAAAAAATGCGCAGTAAATGCCGATGTGGCCCTGCGCGAAATACGCACAACGACCGCTGCGGAAAGGATGCTGAATGCAGGACGAGTTTGATGTTGGCACGCGTCTAAAATCGCTGAGACAGCAATTTGACTTATCTCAAAGGCAGTTGGCCGAGGCGGCGAATGTGCCGCATGGGCAGATTTCGATGATCGAACGCAACCACTCATCGCCCTCTGTCGCCTCACTGCGCAAAATATTGGGCGGCCTGAACATGTCGATGTCGGAGTTTTTTGAACCGGAAGCGCCCGCGACTCACCAAGTCTTCTTCACCCCAGGTGATCTGCGCGACCTCACATCTGCGCTGTATCAAGACAACGATGCCGCCCAGCGGATGATCACTATCAAGCAAGTCGGCGACGCAAAGGCGCACGGGCTTCAAGTGCTTCACGAGCTATATGAACCCGGCGCGGACACCGGCGAGACTATGATTGAACACGAGGCAAATGAAGGCGGCATCGTCATCGAAGGCGAGCTTGAAATCACCGTCGGCGAGGAGACCTGCGTGCTGAAAGCCGGCGACGCCTATTTGTTTAACTCGCGCGCGCCGCACCGGTTTCGCAACATCTCGGACCGTGCAGCCCGCATTGTGTCCGCCTGCACCCCCCCTTACCTCTAGGAGCTACCATGCACCCGCTTGAAGGACTGAAAGTCGTCGAACTCGCCCGTATTCTGGCCGGGCCATGGATTGGACAATCGCTGGCCGATCTGGGCGCCGAGGTGGTGAAGGTGGAAAGCCCCGATGGCGATGACACCCGCAAATGGGGCCCGCCGTTTATCGAACGCGATGGGGATAAGTCAGCCGCTTATTACTACTGTGCGAACCGTGGGAAAGATTGCGTGACCGCCGATTTCCGCACCCCCGAGGGGCAACAGATCGTGCGCGATCTGATCAAGGACGCTGACATTCTGGTTGAGAATTTCAAGGTTGGCGGGTTGGCCAAATACGGGTTGGATTATGACAGCCTGTCAGCGCTCAATCCGTGCTTGATCTATTGTTCTGTCACCGGGTTTGGGCAGGATGGGCCGTGGGCCAAGCGGGCGGGGTATGATTTTCTACTGCAAGGGCTGTCGGGCCTAATGTCTGTGACGGGTGATCCGACTGGGCAGCCTCAGAAAGTGGGCGTCGCGATCACCGATATCGTGACCGGGCTTTACGGCACAATCGGCATCCTTGCCGCCGTCGAACAGCGCCACCGCACCGGGCGGGGGCAGCATGTCGATATGAGCCTGCTGGACTGCGCGACTGCCATGATGGCCAATCAGGCGATGAACTTCCTTGCCACCGGCAACAGCCCGTCACGAATGGGCAACGAACACCCAAATATTGCCCCCTATCAGGTCTGCCCTGTAAAGGATGGGCACATCATCTTGGCCGTCGGGAATGACGGGCAGTTCCAACGGTTCTGCCAAGTCATCGGACGTGCCGAATTGGCCGACGATCCGCGCTTTGGCACCAATCAGGACCGAGTGGCCAACCGCACAGCCCTGACACCCGAAATCGAAGCAAGCCTTGCGACATGGTCCATGTCAGACATCCTGACGGCGCTTGAGGGCGCCACCGTCCCAGCAGGCCCGATCAACACGATGGAGCAGACCTTTGCCAACCCGCAGCTACAACATCGCAGGATGCAGATTTCGCCAGAAGGTGTGCCGGGCGTACGCGGGCCGTGGGTGTTTTCCGACGCTGAGCTAAATCTTGGCAAATCCGCACCGCGATTGCCGAAATAGAAAAGGGCAGACGCGACGCATCTGCCCTATCAAATCTTTGTGGGGCTTGCTGATTACTCGAATACAGCCATCGGGTTGTCCAAGCTGTCCGACCCTTCGATCGACATGCCCTCGGCCCCGACCAAAGCGACGGCGCGTTCGATGTTACGGGTCTGTGCGACCAGATGATCAATCGCGTTTTGCACCAATGCACCACCCGGATGGCCCGCGCCCAGCATCTGGTCATAGGATGTGCCAGCCTCGGCCGCTGTGCGAATATCGCCCAGCGCGATCATGGTTTTATCCATATCCCCCAGAAGGTTATTGGCCAGTGTTTCATCCTGCGCCTTTACCAGATCATACAGAGACGGCCCTTCAACGACCGATCCATCCACCCGCACATAGCGCCCGGTATAGACATTGCGGATGCCCAAACCATCAAAGTAGTGCGAATTATGGGTGTTGTCCGAAAAGCAGTCATGCTCTTCTTCCGGGTCATTCAAAAGTAGGCCCAACTTCATGCGCTCGCCCGCCTGTTCACCGTAGGACAAACTGCCCAGACCGGTGAAGGCCATAACGATGCCCTTGCTTGCATCCAAAGTCACGTCAGTGCGCCCCTGCCCACCTTCCAACCAGTTGGCAACCGCGTCCTGAAGGTCCGTGATCAACAATTCGGTTGCGGCTTTCAGATAGGCCACACGCCGGTCGCAATTGTCACCCGTGCAATTGGCGGTGTCGAAATCCGTAACCGGACGCTGACCCGCGCCATGGTCTGTGCCGGACAAATCTTGGCCCCAAAGCAGGAATTCGATGGCGTGATAGCCGGTGGCGACATTCGCCTCAATCCCCTCAACCTCATGCAGGCTTTCCAGCAAGGCCGGGGTGATTTCAGATGCGTCAATGGTGGTGCCGCCGACCGTCAGTTCGGGGTTCGCGATGAGGTTGGCAGTCGAAAACGGGTTTTCATCATTTGCCCCCTGCCCGTCCGCGACATAGTCAATCAGCCCTTCATCCAGAGGCCACGCATTGACTTTGCCTTCCCATTCATCGACCGACGGGTTGCCGAAACGGTATGCCTCGGTCTGTTGATACGGCACGCGCGCGGCCAGCCAAGCATTTTTGGCCACTGTAAGGTTAGCATCGGTCGGCTCTGCGATCAGCGCATCAACAGCTTCGTCCAGTTTCTGCGCCAGCGTCAGACTGTCTTCGTAACCTGCCTGTGCAATGTCAGCGTAGTTTTTCAAGATTTCGTCGGGCGTGGCGGCGTGCGACATGGTGGCGGCACACCAAAAAGCAGTGGTGGCAAGAAGAGTTGCGCGGATCATCCGTAACCTCGTCATTTTTTAAGGTTCGAGTCTGCTATAGATGAGTGTTTTAGTCAGGTAAAGTATTCTTGATAAATTTTGTCAGATTTAAGGTCGCACGCATCTTCCCTTCTACGCCCGGCATCAAGTCAGAAAAATAGAAAGGTCACAGACTTTCCAGCGCCTCCAGTGCGTCCAGAAGTGCCTCGTATCGTTCATCACCCAAATGGCGCACAAAGCTTGCAGCGATGCGCGCGGCCTCGTCCAAGTTATCGTCGATGATCTGTTGACCGGTTGGCGTAATAGCCAGCGTTTGACGACGACGATCTGATACATCCGGGGTGCGCGTCACCATCCCGTTGCCAACCATCGTCTGGATGATCCGTGTCAGACTGGGCAAAAGCAGGCTTGTCCGTTCACCCAGATGGGTCGCATCTTGTGGACCGTATTCCGACAACACGCGTAGAATGCGCCATTGCTGTTCGGTGATACCGGCAGGCGCAAGCATTTCGCGCACCGGCCCCATGACCTTTTCGCGTGCCCGCATCAAAGCGATCGGCAATGACCGACGGGTCGGCGGCAGTTTGGTCGCAACGGCGTTTTTTTGTAAATCGGGCATTAAAGCTCCTCTGGTCACGTCACACTGCCATAAAAGAAGCGTCGCCGACCGGGATCAACCATTAACTTTCCGCACGGAATACTGGCTTTTATGATCTGCAGGCTGACGGACATGCCTTTGACGTGGGATTTACGGCACAAGACACGGGTCAACTTCCTACAACAAGGTGCAATTCAACGCGCGTCGCAACTCTTGTTCGGCTCCGTGCAGACTGCGCCCGGACCGCGAGGCAGCGAAATTATCGTATCGCGCCAAATGGCCGGACCCATCGCTCTGATCGCTGTGGCATCGAGATAAATCGTTAACGTAGAAATTAACGGAGCGTTAAGATATGACTAAACCTTAAGTTAAACGGCGCGGCAGGCACAACATGCCTTAAGTGAATATCTTGATTAAGAACTGAGGACATGGGGATGGCCAAACAGAAGATCGCCGTTATCGGCGGGGGTGTGGGTGCGATTACCGCTGTCTATGCCATCACGCAAACGCCCGATTGGAACAAGAAATACGACATTACAGTTTACCAGTTGGGTTGGCGCAACGGTGGCAAAGGGGCCAGCGGGCGCAACAAAGAATTTGGGGAGCGGATCGAAGAACACGGGCTTCATGTGTGGGCCGGGTTCTATGACAACGCGTTTCGCAACATGCGCCGCTGTTATGAACAACTGGTCGAGCTTGGATTGCGCAAGAAAAGCGACCCCCTTGGTACGATGGACAAGGCGTTCAAACCACTGTCCCACCTGTTCCTCGCCGAAAAAGTCCCAACGGCTGAGCTAGACGACAACCCGTGGCATCCTTGGGTGATCGACCTTCCTGGCAACGATAAGCAGCCGGGGTCCGAAACCAAAGTGCCCGGACCGTTCGAGATGATGATGAGGATCCTGGAAATCGTCATCGAATTCATCGAAAAAGGTGAGATGGAGGACGGTGCGCATGAAAAACTGGGCATCTCGATCCCGCGCGGCCTGCTGACCCAACATCACAGCATCCACAGCCATGCCTCGGGCATGCCGAAAGACCCGGCGAAGCACACCGCGCGCGACACCAACTTGCTGCTGGATTTCATCATCGACGCACAGAAGGCGGTTCACGCGATGCAAACGCCCGAAAACCTTGGCGATGATGCCAAGCGCCGCGGGTTGTATCTGGTTGATATTGGATTAGCGTATATGCGCGGCGTGGTCGGGTCGGACACGTTCACCAGCGGATATGACGTGCTGGATCAATGGGAGTTCTCTGACTGGCTGCGGATGAATGGCGCAAGTGATCTGGCGCTGGATTGGGTCGCCATTCGGGGCTGTTACGACTTCGTGTTTGGCTTTCCCGGCGGTAATACCGACCGGCAAGGCGACACGGGGGCGGGCACCGCAATCCGGGCTATGTCGCGTCTGATTATCACATATTCGACGGCGATCTTCCATAAGATGCAGGCGGGTATGGGCGACACGATCTTCGCGCCCTATTATCAGGTACTCAAGGCGTTGGGCGTTAAGTTCGAATTTTTCTGCGCCGCGCGTGATCTGCATCTGAACGAGGCCGGAACACGCGTGGACCGTCTGTCCATGGTCCGTCAGGCCAAGGTCAAAACTGGCGACTACGAACCGCTTGTCAATGTCGGCGGCCTTCCCTGCTGGCCGTCCGAGCCTCACTGGAACCAACTGGTCGATGGCGCAAAGTTGAAAAAAGCAGGTGTGGATTTCGAATGCGAAAAATCCCCGCCAACCGGCGCGCCTTTCGATCTGCGGCGCGGCGAGGATTTTGACATCATCCTGTTGGGCGCTTCACTTGGATCGCTGCCCTATATGACGCGCGAATTGTCGGCCGCATCTGACCGCTGGCGGCTGATGCTGGACCGGGTGAAAACCGTCGGCACCCATGCCGCACAGCTTTGGCTCACGAAAACTCCGGACGAGATGGGATGGGGCGACCGGGTGAAGGCGCACAACAACGCCAAGGCGATCCCGTCCGCGCCCATGCGCACCGTTATCACCGGGTTTGCCGAACCTTTGGACACATGGGCGGACATGTCCCACCTGATCGCACATGAAGCTTGGCCAGCGCCCGGCCCCGCGTCGATATCATATTTCTGCGCCCCTGCTCTGGACGGTGAAACGCTGGAGGAATTCGACGACAACGTCGCCACCTGGATGGACAAGGACCTGCCTGACATCTGGCCCAACGCCAAAAAAGGCGGCAAGTTTGACAAGGCGCTGTTCTACGAAAGCCTACAGGCCGCTATCTATTCACGCGTCAACATGTATGGGTCGGAACGCTATGTTCTGTCGGTCACCAACAGCGTCTATCACCGCCTCGCCCCGTCTGAGAGCGGGTTTTCAAACCTTTTTCTTGCGGGCGACTGGACACGTTGCGGCCTGAACGCGGGCTGCGTTGAAGGTGCAACCATGTCGGGGATTGCTTGTGCGTCGGCGATCACGGGGGTCGAACTTCTGAATGTAGGGGCAGAAGATATCGACCGCGAGAATACGATGCCGGAAAAGGCAATGTTTCAGACCAACTCCATCTCAGGCACCAACTGGCCTTTGACCCCATTCTTTGCGCGCGGCGAGATGACGGGCGTATTCTTCTTCTACGACCTTCCGCGCGCCGAGGTGCAGGCGATGCTGCCAGATCGCATCCATTTGGGCCGTTGTCCGATGTCGCGACCCGGACATCATCCCGTGGGCATGTCCTTTTGCAGCTATCACAATGTGCGCGGGTCGTTCATACCCGGCTTTCTGGCCATGCGCCCTTACGGAGAGGCGACCTTCGCCATTCCCTACACCCATACGGATGAGGGAAAGACCGCCCCGCTGCTGTATCCGCGCAGGCTGTATGTCAACAACAGTTCAGCCATTTTCGCGGGCAAGTTCTTCTATGCCATGCCCAAATTCAAGGCCGAGATCGAGGTTGGAAACACCCATTTCACAGCCTCCGACCCAGATGGATTGACAATTGATTTCCGCGCGCAGCAACACCGCGATCCGGTCGCATTGTCAGGTCACCCCGCGCATGGGGCGATCTCGGATCTGCTGGACATGACCTTTGTGACCCGCAACAAGCACGGCAACATGTTCTATAACGCGTTCGATCTGCAACTGGACCGGTCCTATGTGGCACCGGTCACGGGCGAGGTCTCGGTCACCGATCCCAGCGCGGACGGCTTTCCAGCGACCCACATGGATGTTGCACCGTTGCAGCATCATCGTGGCATGGGACTTCCTGGCGCATTCCGAATCTGGTGTTCTTGGTCCATGACTAACCCGCTGGACAGTCGCCGGGTCAGACGCGCGGCTGTGGCACGGTCTTGGGTGCGGCGTAACGATTGAGGTAACGATGCAAGTTATGAATTGCTTGGCGTGTTCTGCGCCGCTTGCGCAGGGTGCGAAATTCTGCGGGAACTGCGGTGCCGAGGTGGTGGTCGACGCGCAAAACCCTGAAGTGCGGGTTCTGACGATCCAGTTTATCGACATGGTCGGATCAACTGCCTATGCCAGCCATTCCGAGCTCGAAGACTATGACAATACAATTTCTGCGTTTCACAGGTTGGTCAACGACGTCGTCACCACCTATCGCGGCACTGTATTGCAGCGTTACGGCGATGGCGTTCTGTCCTGTTTCGGGCTGGGACAAGACAGCGAAGATGCCGCCCTGTCGGCAATCGCGGCTGGCCTGTCGATTGCGAAAACTGCGCCGGAAAGGCTGCACGGCCAGAATGTCCGCGTCGGGGTCGACAGTGGACAGGTGATGTGCCGGGTGGGACAAAGTGGCACGCTTTTCCCCCAACTGGCCGGGCTGCATGTAAACCGTGCCGCGCGCCTGCAGGAGCAAGCCCCGACCGGCGGGGTCGTCATCTCGGGCGAAACGCAGACCTTCCTGTCCAGACTGGCCGAGCTGGACATCACCTCGCAAGAGAAGGTCGCGCTGAAAGGCATTGACGCGCCGGTGGATGTCATCGGCGTCGCTGGGTTCAGCTTTCTGGAACGGCTAGATACAGGTCGCGCGCTTCTTGAGCGCGATAAGGAACTGTCTATCCTGCTGGGCGATACGTCGACATCTTTCGCGCTGATCGGTCCAGCCGGGATTGGCAAATCCGCCCTGTTGGCTGAACTGGTGCGTTCAATAGCCCCCTCGCCTGTCATCCAAATGGATGCCCGTGCCAACCTTAAACAATCCGCGTTGTTTCCAATCGCCGAAGCGGTGCGCACCGAGCTATTCCTGCCCAGCACGTCGCAACCCGACGCAATGGGCAGTGCCTTGGCGACCATTGGTATTGCGCTGGACAAGACGGACCTCAACCTGATGGCGGGTGTTCTGGGGCTGACGGGCGCTACACCGGTAAACCTGACCCCCGAACAACAAAAGGCACGTCGCATCGAGTTGATGACGGGCATATTAGGCAAGCTTGCAGGTCAGAAACATGCCGCGCTGGCCTTTGACGATTTCCACTGGGCGGATGAAGAAAGCACGGCGGTTCTGCGCAATCTGATTGATGATCCGCAATTTACCAATCGGCTGTTCATCACCAGTCGACGCACCGAAAAAATCGTCGCATGGGTGGATGATACCGCCGTCCATCGGGTCGACCTTCACCCCCTGTCGAACGCGGCGGCCCAAAAAGCACTGGACGCTTACCCTGAGCTGACAAAAGACCGGCGCAAGAGCATCATCGCCGGGGCCGAAGGCAACCCGCTGTTCCTTCTGGCGCTGGCCGAACATGCCCGACAAATGGGTGGTCAAGCAGATGAACTGCCCCTGCCCCAAACGATTGAGGCGACCTTTCAAGCCATCATCAATGGGCTTGGGCCGTTGAAGGACGTGGTGCAATGTCTTTCGGTACTCGGACGCGTTTTTGATCCTGAACATGCCAGGCTTTTGCTGCCGAACCGCAACGCCATCGACGACGAGTTGCGCGTGCTGACCATCAATGGCGTCTTACACAAACGGCGCGATGGCTTGGCCTTCGATCACATTCTTCTGCGCGACGCCGCATATGAAATGCTGCCGGGCAAACGCCGTCGCGCGCTTCATTTGCGGTTTGCCGAGCAAGTGAAAGTGCACGACCCGGAACTTTGCGCGAAATTGCCCGAACTTCTGGCAGACCATCTTCTTGCCGCAAAAGCTCATAATCAAATTCCAGCCGCCTGCATCGCTGCTGGCGTCCATATGTTAAGGGGGGCCAATTTCGACCCCGCCATCAAATATCTGGACCGCGCGCGGATCGACATGGAAAAGCAGGCTGGCGGCAAGCCCGTGACCCGAGACGAACATCTTCCGGTCCTGTCCCTGTTGGCCAGTGCACAAGTTCAACGATTTGGATTTTCGCATCCTACGGTTCTGGAAAGTTATGAGAAACTTGAAAGCGCTGTCAGTCATGCAAAGGGAACAGACCGGCAAAGAATGGTCGCGCTTTATGGGCTGTTCGCCCATCGCATCATCAGTGGCAACGTTGACGAAAGCGGTGAGCTTGTTGATAAAATGAGAGAAATCGCTCATGGAAGCTCTGATGAGTTGTCGATCCTCTGGCTGGTCAACAAAACCGCGCAAAGGCTCTATGCAGGCGATTTCACAGCTGCCCAAGCCAGCAGCGATGCGCTGAAACGCCTCTATCGGGTTGAAGATCACGGCATGCTGTTCGTTGAACTTGGCGCGGACCCGCTCGCTTCTGTTTTGTCAGCAGATGCGCATATTCTGGTGCGCAAGGGCGACAAAGACGGCGCGCTGGCGGCGATTGAGGCCGCAAAACACCACCTGAACGCGATTGGTGCCACCGCGCAGTTGCCGTGGATCCACATTTTCGGCGCGCAGGCGTTTTTTGAAGGAGGACACATGGCGCTTGCCCATAGCGAAGTGCTGGCCGGCATCGACATTGCCGACGAGCAGCGGGCAGACTTCTGGTCGCTGGTCGGGCGATTATGGCAATCTTTGCTAAGAATTCACGACGGCGATTTAGACACGGCACCGGCCGAATTCGAGGCTTATGTCGGCCATGCAAGCGCCAGCGGCGTCCAGCTTAACCTGCCGTTCTATAAGGCGGTTCTGGCCAAAGCGACGGCTGCACGCGGCGATTTGGAAAATGCCAAAAAACTGCTGCGTGAAGCTGCCGATCTTATCGAAGCACGAGGCGAGCGCGAATGGGCATCTCGCATCAATGCCATCTCCGCGGAAATACACGGCGTTGAGGCGGTCGGCGCCTCCGGGTCGGACAACCCGGAGCTGACGTAGCGCCTTCACCACTCAGGCCACCGAAATTGGTATGGCCCTACCCATCCGTCATCTGACGGGCGGAAGCACCCCAGAAATGTCCAACTTGCGCTGGACGAAATGTCGCTCCAATACCGCCTACGCGGCCACCCAAAGCGATACCTTGCTAAGTTATCGTGCTAGAAAACCGTTTCGTTTTAGGGCCTTCAGCGCTTCCACCTACATGTATACGCTTGATTCCCGGCAAGGCTTGTGACGCAGATCACACCCCGAACCGCCTTTCGCGCGAGCAGGTGATTATTCCGCTCGAAAAGCAGCGTGCGGCCGGGTTTGACCAAGACCGCCTAGCTGCCATCGTTCAAGACAATGTCTTCCAACGCGCGCAGGTTCGTGACGACCACCGCGCCTTTTTCAAATCGCGCAATGTCGTCTTTTGCCCAACTTTTCAGTTGCCGGTTCACATTCTCGCGGGTCAGGCCAGCATAGGCACCCAGCCAGCTTTGGCTGACGCGAACGCGGTCATCGTGGGCATCGCCAGTCTTGTCTTTCAGCAGACGCAAGACGCAACTTGCCAGCCGCGCCTGGCCGCTGGTCAAGGCTTTCAGCTCAAACATCTCAGACGCGTTGCGTGCTTTCTGGCACAAGGCAATGATGACTTGGATCGCGCTGTCGCCGTCTTCTTTCAGGATATTCAGGATATCGCCACGCAGAACTTCCAAGGCTTCGACCGGCTCGGCCGCGATCACATCGGCACTGCGTGGACCGCCGTCCAGACAGGCGATATCGCCGATCACATCGCCCGCACCAACAAGGCCCAAAATGGACTTCTGACCCAAAGAGGTGGTGATGCTGACCTCTGCAATGCCAGTTTCGACAATCAGCAGAGACGCCCCCGGTTCACCATGATTGAATATCTGTGCGCCTTTCTTGAATTTGCGCAGCCGACCTTTGCTGGCAATGACGTCCAGCGTCTGGCGATCAAGTGCTTCAAAGACCATGGTGTTTCCTGTCGCTCGGCTGTCCGCAAGCTCGGCGCAAAAACGCAGCTCACAGCACAATATTCGGACGATACATAAGCCAGAAATTCAGGAAGCGGAATAACTTGGCGGTAACAATCTGGCAGGTTTGGCGTGCCATCGCCGTCTGACTGCACCACATCAACGCATTTACTTGGGCCGACCGCTAGATTGAAGCTTTCAGCAGATCGCGCGAATAAGGATGTTTGGCGTTCATGTTCCTCAGCGCGTCCACGTCCAAAATCTCGACAATCTCGCCATCCTTCATCACGGCCAGCCGGTCGCACATATGGCTCACAACCGACAGATCATGCGACACCATGAGGTAGGTCAGCTTATGTTCGGCGCGCAGGTCGGCCAGCAGATTCAGGATTTCCGCCTGCACCGACACATCCAGCGCCGAGGTGGGTTCATCGAGCAGCAGCAGGTCCGGTTCGGGCGCCAGTGTACGGGCGATGGCGACCCGCTGACGCTGCCCGCCGGACAGTTGGTGCGGATAGCGGAACCGGAAATTCTGGCCCAACCCAACGTCGCCCAACAGCTTCACCACACGGGTATCAATATCCTTGAACCCATGCAGTTGCAGCGTCTCGCCCAGCACCTGATCCACCGAATGGCGCGGGTGAAGCGAGGCATAGGGGTCTTGGAACACCATCTGCACCGTCTTGAAGAACGCCTTGGGGCGCTTGTGGGTTATCTGTTCGCCTTCGACCGTGATCGTGCCGGACCAGTCCGGCGCAAGGCCGGTGATCGCGCGCAGAATGGTCGACTTACCCGATCCGCTTTCGCCCACCAGCCCAAAGCTTTCGCCTTCCATTACGTCGAATGTGGCGTCTTTGACCGCATCCACCCGGTCGCGGTGGCTGCCAAACCAGACGTTCAGGTTTGCGACGTCTAACATCTTCATAACCGACCACTCACACTGGGGGCTTCGGACCATTCGGGGTCACGTTGCAACACTTCAAGCCGGTCGCGCGGCGCGTCCAGACGAGGCAGAGAATTCAGCAGCCCGCGGGTATAAGGGTGCTTGGCGTCATGCAGCTTGTCGGCGTCGCAAACTTCGACGATCCGGCCCGCATACATGATCAACACGCGGTCACAGAAATCGGCCACAAGGTTCAGGTCGTGACTGATGAAGATCAGCCCCATGCCGCGTTCTTTCACCAGCTTATCCATGATATCCAACACTTGGCGCTGCACAGACACATCCAGCGCCGAGGTTGGCTCGTCCGCGATCAGAATCTCGGGGTTCGGGATCAGCATCATGGCGATCATGATCCGCTGGCCCATCCCGCCCGACATTTCGTGCGGATAAGCGCGCATGACCCGTTCGGAGTCGCGGATCGACACGGCCTCCAACATCTCAAGCGACTTGTTATAGGCCGCCGACTTGGACACAGAATTGTGCAGCCGATACGCCTCGATGATCTGATCGCCGATGGTCATAACGGGGTTGAGCGAGAATTTCGGGTCCTGCATCACCATGCTGATCCGCTGGCCGCGCACGTCGCGCATTTCCTTTTCGGTCTTGTCCAGCAGGTTGACGCCTTCAAGGTTGATGTGATCGGCTTCAACGATCCCCGGCGGGCGGATCAGGCGCAGGATGGCGCGGCCGGTCATCGACTTGCCCGAGCCGCTTTCGCCCACGATCCCCAACCGCTCGCGCCCCAGCGTAAACGACACACCGCGCACCGCGTCAAACACGCCTTGGCGGGTCGGAAATTTCACCCAAAGGTTTTCGACATCAAGTAGCACACTCATCACTCACCTGCCTTCGGATCAAGGACATCACGCAGACCGTCGCCCAGAAGGTTGAACGCCAAAGAGACCGTGAAGATGGCCAAACCGGGCATGGTGGCGACCCACCAGTGGTCCAGAATAAAGCGCCGCCCTTCAGAAATCATCGCGCCCCATTCCGGGCTGGGCGGTTGCGCGCCAAGGCCGAGGAACCCAAGGCCGGCCGCGGCCAGAATGATCCCCGCCATGTCCAGCGTCACCCGCACGATCAGGGACGAAATGCACAAGGGCCAGATATGCTTGGTAATGATGCGCAGCGGCCCGGCCCCTTGCAGCTTGATCGCGCTGATATAGTCCGAGGAGCGGATGGTCAGCGTCTCGGCCCGCGCAATCCGCGCGTAAGGTGGCCATGCGGTCAGCGAGATCGCCAGAACCGCGTTTTCAATCCCGGCGCCCAGAGCGGCCACGAAAGCCAGCGCCAGAACCAGACGGGGGAAGGCCAGAAAAATATCGGTGATGCGCATCAGAATCGTATCGGTCCAGCCGCCAACATAGCCCGAGATCGTGCCAACCAGCAGCCCCGCCACCGGCGCGATCAGCGCCACCAGTGCCACAATATACAGCGTGATCCGCGCGCCATAGATCAGTCGCGACAGGATATCGCGGCCAAGGCTGTCGGTGCCGAAAATGTGGCCCTCGGTTCCCAGCGGTGCCAGCCGGTTGCCCAGATCCTGCACAAAGGGATTATGCGGCGACAGCCACGGCGCGGCGGCCGCTATGAACACCAAGGCTACCAGAATGCCCAAACCGATCATCGCCATCGTATTGCTGCGAAACGACAGCCAGCCCTGATAGAAGGCGGATATCTTGGCATGGCGGCGCGAGGTCGGCGTGTCCGTCAAAAGCCACTGTTTCAGTGTTTGTTCTGTCATTGATACTGTCCCGCCCTATTTCGCGCGTGGATCAAAGACCTTGTAGAGCAGGTCAGAGAAAATATTGAGCAGGATGAAGACCAAACCCACCACAACAGTGCCGCCAAGCACAGCGTTCATGTCCGCGGACAGAAGCGCTGTGGTGATATAGCTGCCGATACCGGGCCACGAGAAGATGATCTCGGTCAGCACGGATCCTTCCAAAAGCCCCGCATAGCTGAGTGCGATCACGGTGATCAGTTGCACGCGGATGTTCTTGAAGGCGTGTTTCCAGATCACGTCCCACTCCGACATGCCCTTCACGCGGGCTGTAGTGATATATTCAGCGCTAAGCTGTTCCAGCATGAACGACCGCGTCATGCGGCTGATATAGGCCAGTGAATAATAGCCAAGCAGCGAGGCTGGCAGGATGATGTGGGAAAACGCGTCCTTGAACACGTCCCAATTGCCGTCCAATGCCGCGTCGATCAGGATCATACCGGTCACACTGGGCACGACATCGACATAGAAAATGCCAACCCGGCCCGGACCGCCAACCCATCCAAGAATGCCATAGAAGATCAAAAGCCCCATCAGGCCGAGCCAGAAAATGGGCATGGAATACCCCACAAGGGCCAACACCCGTGCGACCTGGTCGATCCATGATCCCTTACGCACTGCGGCCAGCACGCCAAGTGGCACACCCAGAATGACGCCGAACAGAATGCCCAGCGTGGCCAGCTCTAGCGTGGCGGGGAACACCCGCGCGATATCCTCGGACACCGGGCGCGCGTTCAGAAGCGAGGTGCCGAAATCCAGATGCAGCACGTCCCAGAGGTAATACAGAAACTGAACGATCAAGGGCTTGTCCAACCCAAGCTGCTCATACACGGCGTCATAAGTCGATTGCGAGGCGCGTTCACCAACGATGGACAGCACCGGATCAATCGGCATGACCCGCCCGATAATGAAGGTGATAAACAGCAGGCCCAACAACGTCACCGCGATCGAGCTAAGCGTTCTGACAGCCGTTTTCAGCGCCGGCCAAAGCGTGTCTGAAAGAGGCGCCCGTGTTGGGCGCCTCTCGTTATTGTCTTCGGTCAGGGCCATTTATTTGGTGACCTGCCAATAGGCAGCAGAGGTCACGGCTTGTCCGGTCGACCAGTTCATCACGTTGTCACGCAGCGCAGATTGTTCGATCTGCTGGAACATGATCGCGAAGGGTGAGATCTCGCGGAACTCGGCCTGAATGTCCTGATACATCTGCACCCGCTTGTCGCGATCGCCCTCGGTTACGGCGGCCTCGACCTTCGGTGTCAGCCCGCCTGTATCCCAGGCATTCCGCCAGGCCAGAAGGCCGGTGGCGTTCGCCTCGTCGCTGTTGTCGGGGTTATAGGCAAAGGTGCCCGCATTGGTTTGCGGGTCAGGATAGTCCGGCCCCCATGCCCCCAGATACATATCCAACTCGCGCGCACGATAGCGAGCAAGGATCTGTTTCGCCGTACCCACGGTGATGTTCAGCGTGATTCCAGCCTGCGCGAAGGTGTTTTGCAGCGATTGAGCGATCTCCATGCGTTCCTGCGCCTCGCGCACGCCTGTTTCGATCTCAAGCCCTTCGACACCGGCAGCCGCCAAAAGTTCCTTGGCCTTTTCGATGTTCAGCGAGAAGGGATTTTCCTCGGACGCGCCAAGATAGGTGGCGGGCAGGAAGTTCTGGTGGATCGTATACTGCCCCTTCAGGAAGCTGTCTTTCATCCCCTCATAGTCGATCAGGTATTTGATCGCCTGACGAACCTCAGGCTTGGACAGCTCAGGGTGCTTCTGGTTCAGAGACAGATACATCAGACGGCCTTTCAGCTCGTCCTCGACCTTGATGCCGCCAGCTTCCATCACACCGGCAATATCTTCCGGGTTCAGGTTGCGGGCGATGTCGATGTCACCACGCTCCAGCAGCAAACGTTGCGACGCGCTTTCCAGCACGTGCCGCACGATCACCCGCTCCATCGTCGGCGCGCCGCCGTAATAGTCCGGATAAGCTTCAAGCGTCACGCTTTCATTGGGCTTCCAGCCTGCCATCGTATAGGGACCGGAGCCAGCCGAGTTGGTTTTCAGCCACGTGTTGCCCATGTCGCCGTCAACTTCGTTGGCCATGACGGTTTCTTTGTCGACAATCCCGCCAATGGTGGCCGTCAGACAGTTCAACACGAACGAGGTCGCGTATTGCTTGTCCGTCGTGATCATCAGCTTGTTGCCGTCGGCCTTGATGGTCTCGGTCGCGTTTTCAGGGGTGAACCCGAACTGGGTCAGGATGAACGCAGGCGTCTTGTTCAGGATCACCGCGCGTTGCAGCGAATACGCCGCATCTTCGGCGCGAACCGGGTTGCCGGAATGGAACGTGACGCCTTCACGCATGGTGAAGGTGATGGTCTTGCCGTCCTCGCTGACCTCCCAGCTTTCGGCAAGGCCGGGTTGGTAGCCTGCGGCAAGGTCAAGCGGGTCCAGGTAGACCAGACGGCTATAGACGTTGCGGCTGATGTCCGAGCCCGCGAACTCAAAGCTTTCCGCCGGGTCCAGCGTGGTCACATCGTCGATACGGTTGGCGATGACCAGCATGTTGGCGGGCGTTTCCGCGTAAGCCGCAAAGGAGGATGCCCCCATCGCCACGCCAATCGCAGCACTTGTCAGTAATCTATTGATAGAATTCATGTTTTGAACCTCTCCTGTTCAGTTTCGTATATTGCAGCGTGCGTTTTGGGCTTATTGTCCCCAAGTTTTTTCCAGCACACGCAGCCAATTCTCGTGGCACAGCTTGGCAATCAATGCCTCGCTATACCCGTGACGCGCCATGGCCAGTCTTAGCATTGGAAGACCGGCGCAGGATGTCAGATCTTCGGGCACAACGGCCCCATCGTAATCGGACCCTAACCCCACGCGCTCCTCA
The DNA here is from genome assembly GCF_023195695.1 of Aliiroseovarius sp. S1339. Lineage (GTDB taxonomy): Bacteria > Pseudomonadota > Alphaproteobacteria > Rhodobacterales > Rhodobacteraceae > Aliiroseovarius. The sequence continues at coordinate 616,703 of NZ_JALPQG010000001.1, forward strand.
CCCAGATGTTCGATCAGGTGATCAAGGTGGCGCAACATTTGTTCCAGCGGCACATCCGCAAGCATTCGCCCGTCAGCACGCAAGAAAGCCACCGCAAAATTCAATCCAACCATGCCATCACTTTCGCGGATGGCTGCCAGTTGCTTGTCCGTCAGATTGCGGCTGTGAGGGCAAATCGCGTGGGCGTTTGAATGAGTTGCCACCAGCGGCTTGGTGGAATGGCGTGCCACATCCCAGAACCCTGCCTCATTCAGGTGTGACAAGTCTATCATTATTCCCAACTGATTGCACCGTCGGATCAGCCGGAGCCCATGATCGGTCAGGCCGTCCCCGATATCCGGGTCGCTTGGGTACCGAAATGGAACGCCGTGACCGAAGATTGTCGAGCGGCTCCACACCGGCCCAATCGACCGCAGCCCGGCCTGATACAGCACGTCCAGAGTGTTAAGCTCTGCGTCAATCGCCTCGGCCCCTTCGATGTGAAGGATCGCGGCCATCTTTCCCGCATTCAGGGTTTCGCGGATCTGTGCAGCGGTGCGACAGACCGTTAAAGCCCCGCGTTCTTGAAGATCAAACAGGATTGCAATCTGCGCCATCGCGACAGGGAATGCGTCCTCCCAATCAATCGGTTCTGGCAACGGCAGGTCATAGCGCGGTTTCGTCATCTCCTGCATCTTGAAGTCAAGATCGACAGGCGACGGAACGTAAACTGCGAAAAAGCCACCGCCGAAACCGCCAACATGTGCGCGCTTGACGTCAATCGCACCGTCGCGACCGGAAACGAACGTGTCCGCTGCCGATTTACCGCCCGCGCGGTAAAGCTTCAACAAGACGTCGTTATGGCCGTCGAACACCAAAGGCGTGGTTTGGCTGTTCAAATGTGATTTCCCCCCAAGGCAACACCGGATCAGCTTATGCCATGATTTCTCATAGACTACAGAAATATGCATGATATTTTCTCATGCAGCGATTACAATAACGCAGAAAGACTATACCCCATGGCGACCAAATCCTGGCATAGTTTGCCCGAGTATCAGGCCCTACGGGCGTTGATGGAAAGTGGCACCACAGCGAAAGCTGCCATCCGGCTGGGCCTGTCGCAATCTGCGATCAGTCGGTCCATCGCCAGTCTGGAATCTCGCTCGGGTCGGATCCTGTTCGAACGCGAAGGCGGCCGTTTGCGCCCAACCGGCGAGGCGGTGCTGATGAACCGTCGGCTGGACCCGCTTTTTGAAGCCCTCGACAGAATTGACGGCCCGCCCGAGGTCGCACAGGAAGCCCTGCGTATCATCGCGCCACCGACCTATGCGCATCGCTTTTTGGTGCATCACATCGCCACTTTTCTGAAAACAAACCCTCAATTCTATGTCAGCCTTGACGTCGCCCCGTCCGAGGATGTGATCCGCGGTATTTTGGAACGGCGTTATGATCTGGGCGTCAGCGGGGTCGAGCTGTCGCGAAACGGCGTGAAACTGATCCCCTATCGGACCTCAAGCGCGGTTTGCGCCATGGCGTGTGACCACCCCTTGGCGAACCGGGAGATCATTCACCCCGAAGATCTTAACGGGCAAGCGCTGGTTGCGTTGACGCACCGCCATGCGCGCCGCGCCCAGCTTGAAAAGGTGCTACATGCCAGCCGCAGTACGCCACGCATCGTGGCCGAGGCATCCACGTCCTTTGCCGCAGTTGATCTGGCGAAAGAAGGGCTGGGCCTAACGATCGTCAATCCGTTTCCAATCGTGCAGTATCGGTCTGACGAGGTGGTGTTTCGCCCCTTCGCCTCGCAACTCGAATACCGCAGTTATTTCGTCACCTCCGATGACCGACCGACCTCTGGCGTCACACGCGCCTTCATGCGACATCTCAGGCTGCACACTGCGAAAGATCCTTTCTCGCAAAAGGCTTAGATGCGAAGCTTCGACCAACTCTGCCAAAACAGTGACAGAAAATCCAAGAACCGAATTGTATGCGGTCCGCCTTACTTCTACTATGCAAACAAGCATGACACGGTGACGGAGGTCGCGGCCCTTGCGGCCCACCTGTTTGAACCATCAAAACAACAGGTATCCGTTGCTGGACGAGTTCAAATCACTTGCGCTTCTGACGCTGGGGACGGCGCGCGATCTGGCGCCGATTGTTGGCGTTGTGGCCGTGTTCCAGTTTTTGGTTCTTCGTCAACCCATGGACGATATCGGCGAGAAGTTGATCGGCCTTCTTTTTGTCATGGCGGGGCTGGCAATTTTCATTCGCGGCCTGCAATTGGCGCTGTTTCCCCTCGGGGAATCGCTTGCGGACGCGTTTGCCAACAAGGGCAGCCTGTTCTGGCTGCTGACGTTCGCCTTTTCACTAGGCTTTGGCACAACCTTCGCCGAACCGGCCCTGATCGCCGTCAGTCGCGAGGCGGCGCGTGTCATGGCTGACATCGGCGCGGTCGGCGCCAGTGACGCCGCGCAGATCAGCTATGCCAATGCGCTGCGCTATACGGTTGCGGCGGCGGTGGGATCGTCACTTATCATCGGCGTGCTGCGCATTCTTCTGGGCTGGCCGATCCACTATTTGATCATTGGCGGCTATGCCCTTGTCGTCGTATTGACGGCCTTCGCGCCAGCCGAAATCATCGGCATTGCCTATGACAGCGGCGGGGTCACCACGTCCACCGTGACGGTGCCGCTGACCACCGCCTTGGGCGTGGGCCTGGCCAGTGTCATTAAGGGGCGAAATCCGATGATTGATGGCTTCGGTCTGGTTGCGTTTGCAAGCCTTTTGCCGATCGCATTCGTGCTCGGCTTCGGGATCGTGGGGGCTTGGAAATGATTGCGGACCTCGTGAACACCTTTACAGCCACGCTCAAAGATGTACTGCCCATCGCCATCGTGCTCGTGTTCTTTCAGGCAGTGGTCCTGCGCAAACCTGTCCCTCACTTAAAAAGTGTCTTGGTCGGAGGGGGCTATGTTGTTCTGGGGCTTAGCTTATTCTTGTTTGGCCTGCAGGAAGCCCTTTTCCCACTGGGCGAGGCTATGGCCCGCCAACTGACAGACCCGGCCTTTCTGGGTGATCCGACAGATTGGACAGCCCATGGCTGGACCTATCTTTTCGCCTTTGCCATCGGGTTTTCCACCACCATCGCCGAACCGTCACTGATCGCCGTTGCCATCAAAGCGCGCGAAGTATCTGGCGGCACCGTCAAAGAATGGGGGCTGCGCATCGCCGTTGCCCTCGGCGTCGCGTTAAGCCTTGTATTCGGCACCTATCGGATCGTCACTGGCACACCGCTTTATGTCTATATGATCGCCGGCTACGCCATTGTGATCGTTCAGACAATCGTTGCGCCGAAAGGCATCGTGCCGCTGGCCTATGACAGCGGCGGGGTCACCACCTCGACGGTGACAGTGCCCTTGGTTGCCGCCCTTGGGCTGGGGCTTGCCGCAGCCGTGCCGGGCCGCAGCCCGGCATTGGACGGGTTCGGATTGATCGCGCTGGCAAGTCTGTTTCCCATGATCACGGTCATGGGCTATGCGCAGCTTGTTCAGTGGAATGACGCTCGACGACATAAGTTACACGTGCCAAACCCGGAAATGGAGGACCCAGAATGAAGTTCAAACTGATCATCTCGCTGGTGCAGGATGCCTATACGGACGTTGTTGTTGACGCCGCCCGCAGCGCAGGGGCGACCGGTGCCACCGTGATCACCAGCGTCCGTGGCGAGGGGCTTGAGAAGAAGAAAACCTTCCTTGGGCTGACCGTGGCGGGACAGCGCGATATGGCTTTGTTTTTGGTGGAAGAACACCGCGCTGCTGTTATTCTTGAAACCATCTGCGCCGCAGGCGAGTTTCTGAAAGAACCGGGGCGCGGTGTGGTGTTCCAGATTGATATAGAAGACGCCATCGGCCTTGAGGCACAGGTCAAAGCCCTGAAAACCTCGTTAGAAAAGGACGAGTTATGAGCCAACCCGAAGAAACCCGTGTCCGCGATGCGATCCAGCAAGACCCCCATGTCATCAACGGGCTGGCGTCTGTGGCCGAAGCGTTACAAGTTTTTCAATCCTCAGGGCACGATACGCTGGTAATCGAAAAGCGGTCGCCCGACGATGAATTCGGCGTGTTGACCATCAGCATGATTGCCCGTCAGGTATTTGCCAGGAACCGCACACCGTCGCGGGTCAGCGTCTATGAGGTGATGGAAAAGCCCGCGATTAACATTTCTGGAAATATGCAAGCCCGCTATGCGATCCGACTGCTGGCGCGACTGAACCTGAATGTTGCACTGGTGGTCGAAGATGACACGCTGATTGGCACTGTGGGCTTGCGTGAACTGACACTTGCCGAGGCCGCAACCGAACTTACCGACACCACCGATTAACCCTTGCTGACACTTTTCAGGTGTCGACTTCTTCGAAACGCCCCCAACGTGACTCTGAAACGGCTGGACTTGCTCTATTGCGTAGCCCCTATGCGTAGGGGCGACCACAGTGCGACGACTGCAGTTTTCGCCGACATTACAGGTTGTTGGGACGCGAATCTCATTTCCCATAATGGCGTAAACTCATCATAAAATGTCGGACAAGAATCCGGCAATTTCAACTGTCCGCAACCCCTCCACAATCAAGCTGAAAATACAGAACTGTTGCAAAAAACGCGTTCTGCGCCGACAATGAAGCATTAATTTGACACTTAAAGTTGATTCTTTTTTGAATATCTTACTGAGGAGTTCACCGATGCTACTCCGTTTTTTTTCGTGTTTTTTGCTCGGTTTTTTTGTTCCACTTTCCGCCACAGCGCAGCTTTTTTCGGGCCCGCGGGACGAAGCCCTTCTGGTTGGCCGCGACGAAACCACCTTTCCCCCTGCCGATGAAGATTACTTCGCCGACATGGACAACGGGATTGCGCTGACACCGGATGAAATCAAGGGCCGCAACATGTGGTTGGTCTGGACCGGAGGCAATGATCTGCTCTGGGACACGCTGACGGTGGACACGTTCGGGCAGTTCGATCTGCTCAAGACATTGTCGTCACATCCCAGCCTTGAAGCCAAACGCAGCAATCGGTTTGAACAACTGGGCCTGATCAACGAACCATGCTTTGACGAGGCCACGGGTCCGGCCGCCGATCGCCACGGGCTGTGGCTGGACGTGCGCCAACCCGATTGCGCGCCCGACCCCTTCGCCAACGCCGAGAAGTATCCCGGCGTCGAAATCGGCGCGCGGGGCCGCAACATGCCCGTCTGGTCTTACTACGGAGAGCCGACCGGCGTTCTTGGCCTGCGCCTGTTCCCGAATCCGGAATTCGACGAACGCGCCGAAAGCCGCTGGGACGCTGAACGGTTCTACAATGATCCCGACTATTACAACGACGACGACCTTGTGCGTCCCTATCGTGTCGGCATGTCCTGCGCGTTCTGTCATGTCGGTCCAAGCCCGATTGATCCGCCAGAGGACCCCGAAAACCCCGCCATGAACAATCTGAACGCCACGGTCGGCGCGCAGTATTTCTGGTTTGATCGGGTCTTCGCGTGGAAGCCGGACAAGCGTCAGTACATGGTTCAACTGATCCACACCGCGCGGCCCGGCACGCTGGATACCTCGCTGGTTTCACCGGATTACATCAACAACCCGCGCACGATGAACGCGATCTATCTGCTTGAAGAACGGCTTGCCGTTGCGAGGCGCTTTGGCGAAGAGCGGCTTGAGGGCGGCGAACGCGACAACAAGCAATTTCAGGACTACATCGCGGAAGGCCCGCTGACCGAGTTTTTCGAAGAGCCTGACCTTAGCCTCAGCCCGCGTGTTCTGAAGGACGGGGCGGATTCCGTGGGTGCCCTTGGGGCGCTGAACCGCGTGTATCTGAATATCGGGCTGTTCAGCGAAGAATGGACGCGTCATTTCAACCCGATTGTGGGCGGGAAGGACATCACGCCGATCAAGATCGAGACCGCGCAGAAGAACTCGGCCTATTGGCGCGCGACCGAAAACCAGTCGCCCCTGACGGCACTCTATTTCCTCAAAGCCGGGCGCCCCGACCGTTTGAAAGACGCCCCCGGCGGCGACGCGCATCTGACCGAGGATGACGCCCTGCTGGATCAAGGCAAGACGATCTTTGCCGAAAACTGCGCGGGTTGCCATTCGTCGAAACTGCCCGATAGCGCCTATGAGGCGATGCCCGGCGGCTGTTCCGGCCCCGGTTATCTGGAATGTTTCCAGCGCTATGGCGAACTGACGCGGACCGACGGTTTCAAGGCCGAGATGCGCGAGATCGTGCATGCGGATGACTTCCTTGACGGCAACTACCTGTCAAACGAGCTGCGCATCCCGGTGACGGTGCTGCAAACCAACGCCTGCAGCCCGCTGGCCACCAACGCGATCGAGGGCAACATTTGGGACAATTTTTCGTCCTCCACCTACAAGGCGCTGCCATCGGTCGGGACGATCAAGGTGCATCACCCGAAAACCGGCGAGGAATATGACTACGTAATGCCCGCAGGCGGCCGCGGCTATACCCGCGTGCCGTCGCTGATCAGCCTGTGGTCAACCGCGCCCTACCTGCTGAACAACACGGTTGGGTACTACAATCAGGACCCGTCAGTGGATGGCAGGATGCAGGCGTTTGACGACGGCATCACCAAAATGCTCTGGCCCGAGAAGCGCCTGAGGGACACCGTCTTGGGCGACAAGGTGCCCGGCGTGATCGACCGCACAACCGAGCAGAGCTATCTGATCGTGCCGAAAGGGTTTCAGCCCGATTTCCTTGTGAAACTGTTGACCCCATTGCGTGACGATCTGCCGTGGTTGTTCAATCTGGATGGCGACATCGTCCTTGGTCCGATCCCTGCTGGGACGCCAATCGGGTTATTGGCAAACCTCAATATCCGGCTGGACCAAGCTGACCTGCTGGAACGTCTGGGCCACGATTTTGAGCTTGCGAAGCTGATCATCAAGATCAAACGCGACCTCAAGGAGCTGCCCGACGATGCCAGCGACGAACAGGCCCGCGCGATCTTTGCTGATCTGGTGGAACCACTTCTTGAACTCAGCAAATGCCCCGATTTCGTGGTCAATCGCGGGCATTACTTCGGCACCAAACTCGCGGACGAAGAGAAGCACGCGCTAATCGCCTTTCTCAAACGCTTCTGAGGAGCGGGATGGTGGAGCCAACCTATGACTACATTGTCGTCGGCTCTGGCGCCGGCGGGGGAACCGCTGCCGCGCGGCTGGCCGAGGGCGGGATGCGCGTGCTGTTGTTGGAAGCCGGTGGCGACCCGCGATCCCTGAATGGTGGCGTGCGCGGCATGGACGAGGCCGCGAACCGCCTGCCCGATGATTATGACGTGCCAGCCTTCCATCCGTTCGCGACCGAAAACGCGGCGATCAGATGGGACTTCCATGTCAGCCACTATGCGGATGCTGGTGCTCAGGCGCGCGATCCCAAAGCCGGACCCGAAGGCGTGCTGTATCCGCGCGCGGGCACGTTGGGGGGCTGCACCGCCCATAATGCGATGATCTTCGTCTATCCGCATCACTCCGACTGGCAGCGGATCGCGGACCTGACCGGCGATGAGAGCTGGTCGCCCAAGGCCATGCACAAGACCTTTCAGAAGTTGGAAAACTGTCGGTATCGGCCCGTGCAGCGCATATTGAACGCGATCGGCATAGATCGAACGGGTCATGGTTTCGATGGTTGGCTGTCGACTGAGAAGGCCATCCCGCGCGCAGCCCTCAGGGATGACGACATCATGAACGTTGTGCGCACGTCTCTGCGCGAGATGCTGGGGGCGGGAGGTGACGTTTTGCAACGCTTGCGCTGGCTTGCCAACAGCGCCGCAGACCCTAACGACCGTGACCGGATCAACGATGACGCGGACGGAATGGTCTATACACCCCTGACCACGCGCAACGGCTTGCGCATCGGGTCGCGCGAACGGGTTTTGGACGTGGCGAAGCGACACCCTGACCGGCTGACCGTCGAGCTGGACGCGCTGGCAACCAAGGTTCTTCTGGATGATGACAATCGCGCGGTCGGGGTCGAATATCTGAAAGGTGCCCAGCTTTACCGGGCCCATGCCGACCCGAGCACCGCACCGGGTGAACCCCAACAAGTCCACGCAGCGCGAGAGGTCATTTTGGCGGGCGGTGCCTTCAACACGCCACAGCTCCTGATGCTGTCTGGCATAGGCGACCCGGATGAGCTTGCCCCCCACGGGATCACGCCCAAGGTGGCGCTGCCGGGTGTCGGACGCTCGCTCCAGGACCGTTATGAAGTCACCGTGGTGAACCGGATGAATTTCGACACGTGGGAGTGCATGGCTGACTGCCGCTATGAGGTCGGCGACCCATTGTGGAAGACGTGGAAAGAACGTGGCGACGGCCTTTATGCCACCAACGGCGCGGCGCTTGCGGTCATCCGGCGCTCGTCCGAGGCTCAGACGGTGCCAGACCTGTTCTGCATGGCGCTTTTGGGCAAGTTCAACGGGTATTATCCCGGTTATGCCGCCGATCTGGCGCGCAGCAAGAACCACATAAGTTGGGCCGTTCTGAAGGCGCATACGTTGAACCGGACGGGGCGTGTCCGCTTGGCGTCCAGCAATCCACGCGACAGGCCGATCATCGACTTCAACTATTTCGCGGAAGGCGGCGAAGAAGACCTGTCCGCCGTGGTCGAGGGCGTCAAATTCGTGCGACAGCTCTGCGCGCCGCTGCACGAGGACGGACGTATCGCCGCCGAGGATACGCCCGGCCCGGAGGTGCAAACCGACGCACAAATCGCGCAATTCGTGCGCGACAATTGCTGGGGCCATCATGCGTCCTGCTCCTGCCCCATTGGCCCGTCGGATCAGGCCGGCGTTCTGGACAGCCGTTTGCGGGTTCACGGCACCAAGGGGTTGCGGATCGCCGATGCCTCGGTCTTTCCCGAAATCCCCGGATTTTTCATCGCGTCCGCCGTCTACATGATCGGCGAGAAAGCCGCCGACATGGTGCTGGAAGACGCGCAGTCCCACCCCCAAAGCGAGGATATGTTGCATGAAATATGATATTGATACCCTGATGGACATGGAGCAGGACGAGTTGGACGCGCTGTTCACCGTGTCCAATGCCGGTGAGATCCCTGATGGCGAGGCCGAGGGCACCGCGATCATCGCGCCGGGCACCCGGTTCACACCGCTGATTTCGCGCTTCATCAACGGGTTCGCGTGGCAAGGCAAGGTGTTTGACGCCGAGAAATGCGTGCTGAAAAACCGCATCCTGCCCTTCGGGCTGAACGCCATTCTGGCCAAAGTCTATAAGGATAAAAGCTGGCTGGACGGCAAGGAATGTATCGTGCTGGATTATTCCGACACCTCGATCGTCGCCCAGTGGATCCGCGATGAGATCCGCCAGATCGGGCCGGGCATGTATCTGGGCAAGGTCTATTGGGACGACACGCGGCTGATCGACTTCGCCCTCGATTTCAACGCGGAAACCTGAGGCCCCAATGACGCAGCAAGACACATTCTTCATCCTCGCCCCGGTCGCGGAAGGCCGGGCAGAAGAATTGGAGTCGCTGCTGCACAGCATGACCCTGAAGCCAGGCCTCGCTGATCCCGAAAACGCGCTTGTGCCTTTTGGCAGGTTCGACCAGCTGCATGTCGCGCGCTTCTTTCTGGTCGAGGCGAACACATGGCGCGATATCGAAGCCTATGGTCAGGAACCGCAGCCGTATCCGATGCAGCTTGCCTTTCTTGGTGATGTTGACGGGGATCGGCAGACGTTTTTGAAAGAACTGATGGTCCACTGTGCCGATGGGTTGATGGAGGTTTTCAGTCATTGCGAGGGCGTAGACCAAGGCACAGATCTTTTGCGCTGGATGGAAGACCATAACGTCAGAGAGTCTGCCAATTACATCAACACGCGCGGTCGCACCGTGCGTCAGGTCCACGAGGAAGCCGCTTTGGCCGCCGCCTTGCATGACGAACTGGCGAACGTGGTGAACGCCCGCGGATCCGCCGACCCGTTCGAAATCCACAAGCGGTTGGTAGATTATGTGCGCCGCGAGAGAGCCAGTGGCGTGCTTCACCTGACCCCGCCTGCGCGCACAACACTGCGCGAGAGGTTGGCCAACTGGATTGACCTGATCAGCTTGCCGCTGATCTTGTTGATGATCTCCCCTCTTTTGCTGCTGGCTCTGCCGTTTTTCGTGATCCGCCTGCGTATGCACGAGCGTTCGGACCCAGAGATCCTTCCCCGTCCAGCCGACGCCCGCATCGCCGATTTGGGCCGCTATGAAGACCATGATGTGACCAACCCGTTTTCCGCCTTTGGTGATGTGAAGCCCGGCCCGTTCCGGCGGATGATCGCGACCGCAGCGCTGTATCTGGTCAACTATTCAGCCCGCCATATCTTTGGGCGCGGCTATCTGACCCGCGTGCAGACCATCCATTTTGCGCGCTGGGTTTTTTTGGACGGCAAACGCCGGGTGATGTTTTGCAGCAATTATGACGGGGCGGTGGAAAGCTACATGGATGATTTTGTGAACAAGGTCGCGTGGGGCTTGAACCTCGTCTTTTCAAACGGCGTTGGCTACCCTTCGACACGCTTTCTGATCAAGGGCGGCGCGGAACAAGAGGACAAGTTCAAGCGCTATTTGCGCAATCGTCAACTGCCCACGCAGGTCTGGTACAAAGCCTATCCCGGCCTGACCGCGCGCGACATGGCACGCAACAGTGAAATCCGCAAAGGCCTTGAAAAGCGCCCCAATGGCGCGAAGGCCCTGCGCAACTGGTTGTCGAAGATATGAGCAAAACGCCCAACATACCCTCTGATCCCGTCGAATTTGACGACATGCAAGGGCTGATCCGGTTCGGCCATGGCGCATTGGTCGAGGCGGAGTTCATCTTGTGCACCGTCAAAGATCCCGTGGCCGCGGGCGATTGGTTGCGCGCTGCCCCGGTGACATCAGCGAAGACGCTGGACAGTCCCCCCGACACTGCCCTGCAAGTCGCTTTCACAGCCGCAGGCCTGTCGGTGTTTGGCCTGTCTGACAACGCCACTTCAGGCTTTGCGCAGCCGTTTCTGTCCGGCATGGCGGGCGAGGATAGCCGGTCACGCCGGCTTGGCGACACGGGCCAGAATGCGCCTGAGAACTGGCTTTGGGACGGGGCGAAGGCGCATTTGCTGGTCATGCTCTATGCCCGCAAAGGTGGCTTGGCGGATTGGAAACAAGAGGTTCTGAACTCCGATTTCACCGCCGCCTTCACACAGGCCCACAGCTTTCCCACCCGTCCAAACGAAGGGGTCGAGCCGTTCGGCTTCCGTGACGGGATTTCCGAGCCAAAGGTCGATTGGAAAAACACACATCCGCCGTCAAAACACGGGCGCGAGGATTACAGCAACCTGATCTCACCCGGCGAGGTCATCTTGGGGCACCGCAACGAATACAACGCGCGCTCGGGCTCGCCATTGCTTGACGCGAGCGTGCCGGGTCGCGACGCGCTGGCTCAAGCTCCCGGCGTGCCAGAACTGCGTGATCTGGGGCGCAACGGCAGCTATCTGGTGTTTCGCCAATTGGCGCAGGATGTGCCGGGGTTCTGGCGCTACATGGACGCGGCCAGCGAGGGGGACCCAACCCGCCGCGACGCACTGGCCGCCAAGATGGTCGGGCGCGAACGGGATGGCACCCCCCTGATCAGCGGTCGCCGCGATATCGAAGGGTCGCCGCGTAGCAATGACTTCACCTATGAGGACGATGTTAACGGCGTGTCATGCCCCCTTGGCGCCCATATCCGCCGCGCCAATCCCCGCACCGGCGACCACCCGCACCAGCTTGAGGGGCGCATTGGCTGGTTGCTCAGCACGTTGGGGTTCCGCAGGCGGCGCGACAAACTGCCGGGGCGGCATGATCTGGTTGCCTCGACCAGATTTCACCGGTTGGTGCGGCGCGGGCGGGTCTATGGCCCGAAATTGACGCCCGAGGATTCAGTGAAAAATGACGCCAAAACCGAAGAACGCGGGCTGTTGTTTATCTGCCTGTGCGCCGATCTGGTCCGGCAGTTCGAGTTTGTTCAGAACGCGTGGATCGCCTCGCCCAAGTTCAACGGACTGACCGGGGAAGCCGACCCCCTGCTTGGCGGTCGCACGCCGGTAAGCGGGGTCGCAAGCGACGGGTTCTCGATCCAGAAAGCCGACGGGATCGAAGAACGCCACACGCCCCTGCCGCAATTCGTAACCTTAAAAGGCGGCGGCTATTTTTTCCTGCCCGGTTTGCGCGCCCTGCAATTCATTGCCCGCCATGGCAGATAGGAGACCCGAATGCGCTCGATCCTGATCCCGATCCGCCGTCTGATCCACCGTGCGACACAGGTTGGCCTGCATTTCGAACGGCGGTTAGAGCCGTTCTTTCGCCGCCGCCTGAACGCGCTGGTCCGCGACCCGCTGGCGCGATTGATCCAACGGCTCAAGAACCGCAAGCGCGACGACTTTGGGCTGGAATTGGCGGAAGAGAAAATCTTTGATTGGGAAGAGGAAGCGCTGCAAACCATCATCGACGAGATGCGCGAGCAGATGAACCTGCACTTCCAGCCCGGCGCGTATGAACGGGGTGGAAACACCAAGACGCACGGGTTGGTCAAAGCCACATTCACCGTGCTGCCCGACCTGCCCGACCATCTGCGCCACGGGGTGTTTGCGGTCGAACGCGACTACCCCGCCTATATCCGATACGCCGGACCGGGGCCGGATGTGCCCGAGGATATTCGCGACGTGGGCTTCGGGTCGATGTCGGTCAAAGTCATGGATGTGCCCGGCCCGAAACTGATGGACGAGGAAAAATTCACGCAAGACTGGCCCGCCGTCGTGACACCCACTTTCGTGACGCCGGACGCGCGCGAGAACGCCAAACTGCAATATTGGAGCACGATTGACGAACCACTTTGGTATTTCCTCAATCCCTTGGACAACCATGTGCTTGATTTCCTGATGCAGGGGTTGTGGAACGAGACGCAATATAACCCGCTTGGCCACAGGTATTATAGCTGTGTGCCCTATCTGATGGGTGAAGGTCAGGCGATGCTCTATTCCTATGTGCCGCGCACCGACGTTCCCATGGACATCCCCGGCGTGCCGTTTGGCCGCGTGCCACCCAATTATTTGCGCGACAACATGGCCAAGACTTTGCGCGAAAAACCGGTGGAATTCGACATGGCCGTGCAGATCCAAACCGACCCTCACCTGATGCCGATCGAGGACGCCTCGGTGCTCTGGCCCGAGGAGCTTTCGCCATGGATCCCCGTCGCGCGCATTCACATACCAATGCAAGAGTTTGAAAAACCGGCGCAAATGGCGTTTGCACGCAACATGCGGATCAACCCGTGGCATTCCCTGCCCGCGCACCGCCCGTTGGGCAATCAAAGCCGCGCGCGCAGGCGAATGTATCAGGAACTGGCCCGGTTCAGGCAGCGCATGAACAAGGTCGAGCATATCGAGCCGACCGGGGATGAGGTGTTTGAGTGAATGAGACGGCGTTAACGTGAGATGCTCTGAAAAATCCGCATCGTTGATGGTCGAAACTGTGTGACCTGTCCGCCAATTTGAGATGGTGTTCAACATCAATAGCGACGTTTCGATTGGCCCGCCTTCGCAACCAAGCCATGCTTTCTGTCGCGTATCATCCCGCCCGTTGCCGGAACGACAAAGGGCGACCAGATTGTCTGGCCGCCCTCGGTGTCGTGACTTGGGGTCGCTTAGTTCGCGTCAGCCGCGTTTGCCATCAGGTATTCCATGACAAGTTCGCGTTCGCTTTCTTCAAAGCCGGCCCGTTCGAACATGGACGGCACGATGCCCTTCCATTGCTGCTGGGTATAGTGCGTCACCTCGCGCGGGGCGTGGCAGACGGTGCAGCGTTCGAAGAACATCTTCTCGCCGGGTGTCATGTCAGCGTAAAGTGCTTCTGTCAGGGCTTCCAGACGCTCGGCACCAACCTTTTCATCGTCGACCGAAGCGAACTCCATGTCTTCGATAATGGCCGGTTTCTCATACGCCATGTTCGGACCTTCGGGGTCTTCACACTTGCGCATGCTGCATAGAACGGTGTTGGCGGTGGTTGCCTGCGCCAGACCGGAAGACCGCTGTGTCGAGGTCAGGAAGTTCACCAGACCCGAGTTGCAACGACCCTTGCTGTCCAGCGACGGCCAAGCCCCTTCGTAGATCGAGACCACACCCGGCATGATGTCATCGCTGACAACAGCCCCGGCGATCACTGTGCCACGATCGTTATAAAGCTCGACCAGATCGCCATCTTCGATACCGCGTGATGCGGCGTCTTCAGAGTTGATCCGGACCGGTTCACGACCTTGCACCTTGTAAAGGGCGCGCAGTTTCTCGGACTGGTCCATCTGGCTGTGCAGGCGGAACCACGGGTGGGGCGACACGACGTGCAACTGGCCTTCTTTGGCGTTGCCGAGGTATTCGTGTTTTTCCATCCAGACCGGCATGCCGGGGCAGTCCTCGATGTCCATGTTGGCGATGCCTTCCGAGAACATCTCGATCTTGCCGGAGTCGGTGTGCAGCGGTGTGCCTTCGGGGTCTTCGTAGAAGGCACCGTGGCGGGTCCACTTGCGGGCCGCATCCGGAACCGGCATCCGGGCATAGCCTTTTTCCCAGAACTCTTCGAACGGTGTGTGGGCTGCAGCGCCAGAAGCCTCGTAGGCAAGCTTGATGTGATACATCTTGTCTTCGCCGTCAGTGAACTGGGCCCAAAGCCCCATTTTATCGGCCAAACCTTCGAAGATCTCGTAGTCCGGCAGGCTTTCACCAATCGGCTCGATCACCTTCTTCATGGCATAGACCTTGTCGTTGGAATAGGTGCCACCCGATGTGATGTCATCCTGTTCCAGCGTCGAGGCCGCCGGGAATACAATGTCGACCCAACGGGTTGCCGCGGTCCACCAGACGTCCACGCTGACGATGGTTTCGACCTTCTCAAGCGCACGGATCAGGCGGTTGGTGTCCTGCTGGTGCGACATGAAGTTGTTGCCGGCGTTGAAGATCATCTTGATGTCGGGATAGGTGTTGGTGAACCCGTTATAGAAGAATTCCATGCCCGGGTTTTCCAACGCTTCGGTGATCCGCGACGCGGGAACGACCTTCTTGATGAAGTTCCGACCCTGGCTCATGCCGACGGGCGTGCGTGCGCCACTTTGTGGCATGCCGCCGTTGCCATAGTGCCACGAGAAGCCAAGACCTGCGCCGGGTTTGCCGATCTTGCCGGTCAGCGCCTGGAAGTTGACGATGGCCCAATAAGCCATTTCGCCGTGTTGTGCGCGCTGAATGGCCCAAGACCCTGCGATCTGGGTGGTCGAGGTAGCGAGCAGTTCGGCCAGTTCCTTGATCTTGTCTTCGTCCATGCCAGTGATGGCGGCGGCCCAAGCCGGTGTTTTCGGCGTGCCGTCGTCTTCGCCTTTCACATAGGCGATCCATTTGTCGGCACCGACGGTGTATTTGTCCATATAGGCGCGGTCTTCCAGACCGTTCTCCAGCACATGATATGCCATGCCAAGGAACAAAGCGGTGTCGGTGTTGGGCACGATTTGCAGCCATTCGGCATTCAGATAGTCGTCCGAGGCCGTGCGTTGCGGGTTGATCGAGACGAACTTGACACCTGCGTCGCGAATCTCTTCCCACGGGCCATACATGCCGTGGTCGGCCACGCGATATTCGATGCGGTTGTTTTTGATCGGGTCACAGCCGACCAGCACGAACACTTCGGTGTTGTCGCGGATGACTTCCCACGATGTCTGACCCGAATAGACTTCCATGTCGCCAATCACGCGGGGCAAAAGCACCTGACCCGCACCGGCCGACCAGTCGCCAGCGGTGTTGGTGCAGCCGCCGATAAGGTTGATCAGGCGACCCTGAAGCACGTTGGGGCGGAACGAACCAGCGTTCGACCAGCCACCATAGGACGAGCTGAAGATCGCTTCGTTGCCGTGGTTGGTGGCGGTGTCGAGCAGCGCTTTGGCCGCAAGGCTCCAGGCCGTATCCCAATCGACGCGGACATATTCTTCTTTACCGCGCAGTTCGGGCTTGGTGTCGCCGGTTTCCCAACCTTCAAGGTAGGATTTACGCACCATCGGGTAGTTGATACGCGATTTGTCATAGGTCCGGTCCAGAACGCCGTGGTTCAGCATCTCGGTGGGGCGGGCATCAATCTCCATGATGTTGTTGATGCCGACAAGCTTGCCGTCACGCACCACACCTTCGAACGGGCCGAAGTGGGTGGCGTGGAAAACGCGGTCCGTGAACGAGTTGGGGTCAAGCGCTGCAAGCGCGGTCGATCCCATAAGGGACGTAGCGCCAAACATGGCGGCGCCACCTTGCAGGAAACCGCGGCGGGTTGGGTTGGCAAATGTCATGATGTCCTCCTGACGAGTTGACTGTTCTTGCCCTCTTTCTACACCCACGATGTGAACCGGTCTTTGAGCTGGGATGAACAGGCTGTTCGAGTTTGTAAAAGAATGTAAAAGGAAGAGGTGAGCAGGGAATCGAAGGGTCCAATGAGCCAGCACATCATCATCGTCGAAGACGACAGCGTCACCCGCAGGCGGTTGGCGGCATCCCTGCGCAAACAGATGTATCGTGTCAGCGAAGCCGAAGACGCCGCCCAGATGGAGGAGATTTTGGCCCGTGATCCCGCCGACCTGTTGCTGGTGGACATCAACCTTGACGGCAAGGACGGGCTGACCATAACGCGCGAGCAACGGGCCAAGTCAAAGGCAGGGATCATCCTGTTGACCAGCCGGGATGACCAGATCGACAGGATCGTCGGGCTGGAAATGGGCGCGGATGATTACGTCACCAAGCCCTTCGACAAACGCGAGCTGTTCGCCCGCGTCAAGAACCTGTTGGCCCGCATAAGCGAGATCGGCAAAGCCACCGCAGACCCCGACCCCGTGTGGCGCTTTGGCCGTTGGACGCTGGACCAGATGCGCCGGCGGCTTGAGGATGACACCGGCACCATCGAACCCCTGACCCGGGCCGAGTTCGAGCTGTTGCATGCATTCACCCGCCATCCCGGCGTGATCTTGTCACGTGACCGCCTGCTTGACCTGATCCAGCACCGCCAATGGGCGCCGGACAATCGCACCATTGACGTGTTGGTGGGTCGGTTGCGCAAGAAGATCGAAGACGATCCGACCCAGCCCAACTGGATCATCACGGTGCATGGTGAAGGCTATGTCTTTGCCTCGTCAGGGAAGTGAAGCCCGACTGATCGGGCGGCCTCCCTGAGCGTCGCGCGCGCCGGGTGGTAAGTGTCGTCCAACATGCGTTCAACGACCGCTAGATCGCCGCCATCGCGGGCGATTTGTTCGATGTCACCGAGCCGGGCACACAGCTTATCCAGTCGGAAGTTGCTCGAGGCACCTTTCATCCGGTGCGCCAGTTTGCGAACTGTTTCGTGATCCCCTGCCCTCGCGGCATCCTTAAGGGCAGGCATCGCCTCGTCCGCCTGACCGATGTATTCGGACAGGATCGCCTCGGTCTCTTCCGCGCCCAGATCGGCGATGTCCTCTTTCAGCCCGGCCAGTGTGGTGTTCGCCACGGCCTCCGCGTCGATCTCTTGGACCACCAAAGGCGCGGTGCCCAACACCTCGCTGAGGATGCGGGGCGATATGGGTTTGGTCAGCACACGCTCGACCCCCAATCGCGCCCGTTCGTCGGGGGTGTCCTGTATGTTGTGGGCGGTTAGCGCGACAAGTCTGGGGGGTGTCGGCACAAGGCGCAGGATCGCCTGTGCGACCTCGGTCCCTTGCATATCGGGCAGGTCCAGATCCAACAGCACGATGTCAAATTGATCCGATTTCACAGCGTCGATTGCGGCCGCGCCGGTTTCCGCATCCGTTACACGACAGCCCAGCCGCTCAAGATAGCCATGCGCCACCATGCGGTTGACCGCGTTGTCTTCGACCAGCAACACATGCTGGCCCAGCTCGGCGTGTTGGGCGACTTCGGCGGTGCGGGCCACCTGCGCCAGATCACCTTCGGGCAGGGCAACCGTCAGCGAAAACCGAGACCCCTGCCCCGGCGCGCTTTCGACGCTTAACAGCCCGCCGATGACCTCGGTCAGCCGCCGCGAGATCGACAGACCCAGCCCCATGCCCTGAATGTCGGCCCGCTGCCCCGGATCGACGCGCCCATAGGCGTCAAAGATATAGTCCATATCCTTGGCAGCGATGCCGATCCCGGTGTCTGCCACCGCAAAGGTGATCACATGCCGCCCCTGATCGCTGTCAAAAACATGGTCGATGATCAGATCGACACGACCCGTGTCGGTGTATTTGGTGGCGTTCGACAGCAGGTTAACGACGACCTGCCGGATCTTGGCAACGTCCCCGAACAGGGCGATCGGTAAATCCGGCGGCGCGCTGATTTCAAAGTCCAGCCTGCGAGCCTTGGCGCTGACGCTGAGATAGGTGGCCAGATGGCCGACCAGATCACGGGTGTCAAAATGCACGGGCGCCGCGCGCAGCTTGCCCCGTTCGGTGCTGGCGTAGTCCAGCAAGTCATTGGTCAGACCCAACAGATGCTCCGCCGAGGCGCGCGCGGTCACCAAACGTTTGCGATCATCCGCGCCGGACAGTTCGCCCTCCAACAGTCGCAGCATCCCGATGATGCCATTCAACGGCGTGCGGATTTCGTGGCTCATCATCGCCAGAAATTCGGATTTTGCCCGGTTCGCAGCCTCGGATTCGGCGCGGGCCGCGTCGTGGGCTTTCATCTCGGTGACGATATCGCCGGTGCGCTGCAGCACGGTTTCTTCAAGCTCGTCACGCAGGTTTCGCGCCTTCAGGGCGCGGGTGCGCAGGATTCGAAGCGCCTTTTCCATCTCGCCGATTTCATCCCCTCCGCTGACGGGAATGGCGTGGTCGAAATCTTCATGCGCCAAGGCGTCAATATGTTCTGCAACCCCGCGCAACCGCCCAACCACCTTGCGGCGCGCGAATTGCCAGCTGACAAGAGCGGCACCAGTCACAAGGGCCAGCAGTAACGCCAAACCCGTCGTAATCCGGCGCGACAGGGCTTCAGTTTGTTGCTGCGATTGCAAAGCCTTGGCTTGTATTTGGGTGAACAAATCCTTGGAAACACTGGTCAGGGTGACGACGTCTTCACGGATGCCTGCCAACAAATCTGACATGGCAGCATCATCGCCCAAAATACTGACCTGAAGGGCATAGATCCCGTCATCAGACAGCTCGGCCCCAAGCTGTGTCATCAGATCACTGGTCCGCGCCCGCGCTGCCGCCGACACAAAATAGTCAAGTCGCCGGGTCGCAAAGTCGAGCTCTTGCGCGATCCTTTCGCGTTGCTGCGTCAGTTGTGGAAGCTCCATCTGGTCAGCGCTTTTTAACAGCAACTCACCTGCGGCATCGACCGCGCGGGCCAGTTCAACCAGCCGGTCATAGGCAAAGAAGTCGCGGTCGGCGAGACTGTCCAACATATCACGCACACTGCCGCCGGGTTGCGCGTAAAGGTCGGCAATCGTCGCCGTGACCCTCACGCGGGCGATGTCCAGTTGGTTGGCCAGAATATCCTGCGTTTCCGAAAGCTTGCCGGACACCGCCGTCAGCCGGGCATCCAGATTCCGGCGCCGATTCAACCGAACTTCTGCGACATCTGCCAGACGCGTCACCGAAGTTTGCAGCCTGTCCAGCAAGGCAAGACCATCCCGCTGGTCCGCAGAGATATTGAGGCTGCTCAAGGTGTGGAAGCCCGCTTGCAGATCATCCATTTTGGCTTGAAGCGAACGCACCAACACCTGCAAATCCGCCAGATTGCCCACTTCGGAAAAGGAAGGCGCCAGCGCGGCGATAGACACGCTTTCATCAGAAACCCTGCGTGCCAAAGCCGCGGCCGGCAGGTTGTCCTGAATCAAAGCGCGTTGTTGACCGGACAGATACCAATTTGACCCAAGCGCCGCCAGGCTGACAAGGACGGACAGGCTCACAATGAACGTGAAGACCCGCAGCAATTGTTTATCAAAACCAATCCGTCGCATGGCGCGACGGTATGGCGTTTTGCGGTCAATCGCAATTGCTGCCCTTGGCCTGTTTGCCACCGGGCTTTTTGGGGTCGCCCCACCGGCACAGGCGCAATCAAACGCGCCGTCAAAGGCCGCAAGAATTTGCGTCGTAGTGCCGCATTTCAAAGACGAATACTGGCTGAGCGTCGGGTTCGGTTTGCAGCAAGAGGCGGCCAAAACGGGCGTCAAACTGATGTTCTTTGAATCCGGTGGCTATCATGCTTTGCAACGCCAAGTTTCGCTGACGCAGACCTGCATTGCCAAGGGTGCTGACGCAATCCTTCTGGGCGCGGTATCGGCGGATGCGCCTGATTTGCTGGCGGCGGTCGAAACTGCCTCTGCATCGATACCTGTTTTGGCCTTGGTGAACGAATTCCATTCCCCCCACCTTGCCGCGGCAATCGGGGTCGATTGGCGCGATATGGGGCGGGCGGTTGGAGGGTTTTTGGCAACGCGCCATCCGCCCGGAACCCCCAAAGTGCGCGTCGGCTTTGTCACGGGACCGACGGATTCCGGTTGGTCCCCGTTGCTGGAAAGCGGACTGTTGGGCAGCTTGCGCGAATCGTCCGTCGACATCGTGATCACGCGCTACGCCGATACCGGGCTACGCGAACAATTGCGCGAGGTCGAAGACATCCTCGCCGCCGAACCGCATCTGGACTACCTGATCGGAAGCGCACCTGCGATTGAAGGCGCAATGGGGCTGGCCGCGCTGTCCGACGCACCGTTCCCCAAGCTGATCGCAACGTACATTAGCCACTCCGTCCGGCGTGGGCTTCAAAGTGGTAAAGTCCTTGCCGTGCCTTTTGACGACCCCGTCGAACATGGGCATCTTGGCATACGCAAGGCGCTAAAGGCGATTGGAGGTGAATTCTCTCCGCGGATGGCGGGGCCACCAATCGAATTGGTCGAAGCGGGTGACTTGGACACGCTACCGCTTTCCCCCGCAGATCTTGTTTTGGCTATTGAATGAGGTGCGGGCAAGGTTTCTAGCTGGGCGGATGGTGTCGCGTGAGCCGCTGCAGGACGTGCACAGTCTATTCTTGGACTGTCAGAACACGGAAAAGACGTCGCCGAGCCAATGCTAGGTCGTGCATCTCGTCTATTCCTATAACTATTTTTTCTGCAAATTCAGCCACATGGGCGCCATAGCTGCACATCAAAGATCGTGATCCTGACACACTTTCAAACGACAATAATCATTGATTATCGATTCGCGATTCGCTGGCGGAGGAGGTGTCCTTAAGATTGTGATGTATATCCAAAACCCCGACGAAAAAACAATAAGTTAGTCCGTTACTAAGGTTTCATTTGTGTAGCACAATGCGTAGCAAATGTGTAGCAAGTGTCCGTCGTCAGGGTTTTTGGGACCAATGGCGGCCTAATCTAAGAGAGAGTTTGGCTCATCTGGTTGGTTTGATTATGCGGCGTGCAGGCGGTGATGCAAGCGTCGCGTTTCGAGTGTCTTCCGTTTGATCCTTTCGCGTTGTTTTAGAATGGCTTTGTCACGTCCGAAGTAGACGTCGGCGGGTGTGACGTTGTTGATGCTCTCGTGATAGCGCTGGTGATTATAGTGGTCGACGAAGGCCTCGATCTGAGCTTCAAGGTCACCCGGCAGGAAGTAGTTTTCCAGCAAGATTCGGTTCTTCAGGGTTTGATGCCAGCGTTCGATCTTGCCTTGAGTTTGAGGGTGATACGGGGCACCGCGCGAGTGCTTCATGCCCTTGCCCTGCAACCATTCCGCCAAGTCGCCTGAGACATAGCTGGACCCGTTGTCGCTGAGCAAACGCGGCTTGTGAACAACATGCACTTGGTCGCAGCCTGATGCCTGCAATGCGAGGTCCAGCGTGTCGGTCACGTCTTCAGCACGCATGTTCGTGCAGAGTTTCCAGGAGACGATGTAACGGCTGTAATCGTCGAGAACCGTGCTGAGATAGAACCAACCCCAGCCTAGCACCTTGATATAGGTGAAGTCGGTTTGCCAAAGTTGATTGATGGCTGTCGTTTTGTCTTTGAACTCGCTGGCGGCTTTCATCACGATGAAGGCTGGGCTGGTGATCAGGTCATGGGCCTTGAGTACACGATACACTGTGGATTCCGAGATAAAATAGCGTTCCTGATCCGTGAACGTCACTGCCAATTCGCGTGGTGACAGTTCGGTTTCCTGCAAGGCGAAGTCGACAACCTTTCGCTTCACCTCGTCAGGCACGCGGTTCCAAACGTGTTTAGGCTTGGGAGATTGATCCTGCAGGCCAGCCTCGCCGCGCTGCAGATAACGATCGTACCAGCGATAGAAGGTGGTGCATGGAATGCCCAGCTTAGCCAGTGTCAGGCGCGCCGACAGATGGCTTTCTTCCAAGAGCCGGATGATCTCTAGCTTTTCAGATGCAGGATACCTCATTCGTGGTCGCCCCCATCGCCTGTCATGCTTTTTTTGAGCAAACGGAGTTCGAGCGTCTGTTCCGCGACAACTTCCTTAAGATCCTTTGCCTCGCGGCGCAGTTCCTTGACCTCATCAGTGTTGGCGGCACGTGCCGTGTCCCCAGCTAACCGCTTTTTACCGGCTTCCATGAAGTCCTTTGACCATTTGTAGTAGATGCCCTGGGATATCCCCTCACGGCGGCACAACTCGGCAATGCTGTCTTCACCACGCAGCCCATCCAACACAATTCTGATCTTCTCTTCGGATGAATAATGCTTGCGGGTCGCCCGCTTGATGTCTTTGACGATCTTCTCGCCGGGGCTCTTCGTTGTCTTTCTCATCGTCCACTCCTTGGTGGCTACGATGAGCAACAAACCCTCTCTTAGCAAATAATCCTATTTGGACCCATAAGTGCTGACGTCAGACAGTTGATTCAGCCCGACATGCACGGTCGGGTTGGTGATCCGGCCATAGCGGGTGATGTCGTCGTTTTCATCGTAAGTTCCGGGGATCACATGACGATCAAGGATCTGCCCGTAATACGGAAGCTCTGTCAGCACTTCGCCGGTGCGACCGTCCGAATGGTGCCAGCCACACGCTGCGACCGCTGCGCTGTAGGGCGTGACATCCGTCTCCAATGCGGCCAGAATCCGCGTTGTCGCCGTCAGGCCCAACCGTCCGTATCCCTCGGGCAACGGGGCATTGGCGGTGGCTACCGCGTGTTCCCGATCAAGCGCGTGTTGGGTCATCAGCCATTCCACTAAATCGGCGTGTTCCCTGTCACTTTGCACGGCGCGAATATGGCCGATCACACCCCATTGCGCTTCTGGGTCCACTTTTGACCACCCTGCCCCGAAACGGTCCGAATGCGACAGGCTGGCGCGGACAGGATCGCAGGCGATCGCGTCACGATTGGCGGTTTCGAGCGTGAAGGATTGCTCGGGCCGCAGTTTGATCACCTTGCCCAACGCCTTGAGCTTCATTGTCATACCAGCCAGCGACTTGGTGTGTTTCTTGTTGTCCAACGCATGAATGATCGTGTCACGCTCTTCCCGTGTCAGCGCACGCGCGGGCTCACCCCGGGCCGCAACTTTCAGATTGTTCACCGTCTCATACAGGATACGCCTCTGGTTCAACGGATGTGCACTGGGTATGCGGCGCTCATCCGTAAACAGGCACAGCCCGACTTCTGGCGTCTTCAGCGGGCGCTGATGAAAAATGATCAACCTGATTTCATCGCGCAAATCATCTGTCAGAACGTCTGGGTGATGCTGCGCCTGCGCCTTCCACAACTGATCAAACTCGTCAGACAGGTGATGGCGATCAGGATAGAAATCATACCCGGCCTCTTCTTTTTCGGCATGATCGCGGCGGGCCACGGTCAAGCGCGTACGGACGGTCGGAACCTGCCGCGCATCCGCAGCAGAGGCGCGCCGCATGTGCAGGAATTCGCCATAGGTGCGGGCCTTCTTGCTGGCCATTTCCTCGTCTAGCCGTTTTGTGGCATCCTTTATCTTGCCACTTTCGTTGTCGCCGCGATCGGTCTTGCGGTTGGACTTGAAGCCACGTCGCTGGTTGAGGTGAAACAGCGCCCGTCCGAAATGCGGCAACGGCAGCGCATCATCCAGACCGTTTGCACGCAGAGCATAGGGATCCAATTGTTCCAACGCTCTGGCTTGCACTGGATCAGCGGGCATCAATCCCACCTCGGCCATACGTTTCATCAATGCCGCTTTGCGCCGCAAATATCGGTCACGCCGACGCCGCTGAGACCGGGCCATGCGGCGATCAACTGCAAGCGAAGCACCCGACTTGGGATCGCGCCCATCCGAAAAGATGCGCACACCACCATCAACAACGGATGTGATCTTGCCGTCCTCTGTCGCATAAAGCCACCAGCCGATTGAATTAGTGCCAATATCCAGACCTAAGCGCATAGACAAACTCCTCAAAGCTCAAGGAGATTTGCACCAGAATGCAACTTACTCAACCCAAAAGAGCATTTGACAGACAGTATCGCACCAGCGATAATCTCGTTGTTCAAAATTCGCGGTCGAGCCGTTAACAAGCATTCGATTGCACCACATTGAAACGCAGGCTACGGCCTGCGTTTTCTATTATTGGATGCGGCTCTTTTCCAATATTCGCCAGTCCGGCAACCAAGATCGGCAACACATATCGGCAAAGACTTGCAGTGTTTGTGATGAACATCCTATAAATAAATATCTTTTTCTAAATTCAGGATCGGCAAAAATGCTGGAAACACCGGGCAGAATCGAACCCTGCTTCTTTGAAGAACACATCCCAGCCGAACTCGCCGACCTTTCGGTCGAAATCCAGCGGGAGGCAGCCCGGCTTGGGCAGGGGCTGCATCCCGATAGCGCAGCTGAGTTGGCCGATCTCGTCCGCGTCATGAACTGCTATTATTCAAACTTGATAGAGGGTCACAATACCCGACCCCGCGATATTGAACGCGCCCTCGCCGGAGCCACGCTCGAGGAAGAAACCCGCCCCCTCGCCCTGGAAGCACGCGCACATGTCATCGTTCAGCGTACCATCGACGAGATGCACCGGGCAGGCACCCTGCCCCGACCGACATCGGTCGAATTTCTCACCTGGGCGCATAAGGCTTTCTATGACGAAATGCCCGACGAGTTCCGCGTCATAGAACACCCGGATGGAACCCAGGAACCAATTACACCCGGCCACATGCGACAAGACGGGGACCGCGAAGTGGCGGTTGGCCGCCATCTGCCCCCGTCATCACCGCGCGTCGCGTCTTTCATGGATCACTTCGACAAACGGTTCCAGATTGCGGCGCGTTCAGCCAGCGGGCGGATCATCGCAATTGCTTCGGCACATCACCGATTGAACTACATCCACCCCTTCCCTGATGGAAACGGAAGGGTCAGCCGCCTGATGTCACACGCCATGGCGCTTATCGCTGGAATTGGCGGAGATGGGCTTTGGTCTGTCTCCCGTGGTCTCGCGCGCGGTCTGACGGATCCTGGCGAATACAAACGAATGATGGATCTCGCTGACAGTCCTAGACGCGGAGATCGTGATGGGCGCGGCAACCTTTCCGAAGCAGCGTTAAAGACCTACTGCGAGT
Organism: Aliiroseovarius sp. S1339; assembly: GCF_023195695.1. Taxonomy (GTDB): domain Bacteria; phylum Pseudomonadota; class Alphaproteobacteria; order Rhodobacterales; family Rhodobacteraceae; genus Aliiroseovarius. Next base: position 642,276 of record NZ_JALPQG010000001.1, read on the forward strand.
GGTTCCTAAAGGTCACGCTTGATCAGATCTCGTTTTCCGCGAAGTTGTTTGATCTGGGCGGTCTGGACAAGCGCTACCGGCGCCTAGTCGAGGATATGATCGACGATAAGCGCGCACCTGACCTGATCTCTGCTGTCTTGCGCCATGGCACACTGGACCGCGGCGAGGCGCAAATTGTGCTCAAGACATCCGAGCGGACAGCGCGCAATACCCTGAAACAGCTTACCACAGCAGGCTTCCTGACCTCTCCTTCCCCGAAAACTCCTGTTCGTCTTGCTTTTCCATTGGACTATCGAGAAAGGCTCTTCCCAAATCTGTTCGCTGATGCTGATTTGCCAGCCTAACGCATCAGTATCACCATATGATCAGCAACTATTCCACAAGTTTCGCAATGGCGATCAACACCCAAGGTCACTACGTCATCGCAACGAAGATCCTTAAGGATGTCGAGGACCCGAGGAAGGTCGCTTTGGATCAACTTGCGACCGTGCTCGACACGATCGATGTGCGGACGTCCGATCTGAGTCGTCCTGGCGAACCCGCAGCCTTTCGGAACAGTTGATCTGCTTTTCTGTGATTGCGGCGTTCCATTACCAGTTTGGCACGCATTCGTCTTCGGGATCCGGTTCTACAGCGACCATGGGGATCCGAAGAGCCAAAGCATCTAATAGCTGTGTGATCCTTTCTGGATCGCCGCGGCCAACAATTTTTCCGTCAGGAACAATTGCAATGGCGGTGCCGCCTAGACAAAGGCGAAGAACAAATCCGTGGTCCAGTTTCAGTTCGGCAGTCTCGCCAGGGAACACCTCATGCACAGCGCTAAGAGCGCAATTTAACAGTTCCCCTCGTGAAATGCCGGTCGCCCTAGAATCTGACAGATCCACGCGATATCCGATGTCACCTTCCGCAAGCTCCCCTCCATACTTTCTTGTCGGGCGCTCATCCTCTCGAAGGCTTCCACGCCGGGGAATAGCACCTCCAGGACTTCCACGTGTTTCTCCATCGCGATCCTGATCCGCGCAGCACTCTGATCGTCCGCTCCGCGCCCCAGAACTTGACGGAGTAAATCGCACAGTTCTTCCATCAGGATTTCCATTGCGGCGGGTGAAGTCAAATCGGGCATGGTTCAAGGTCTCCATTTTTTTGGTGAGTGATGCATAGGCGGTGAGGTCGATCATCGCTATTTGGCGAAGGATTCGACTTTCGGCGATCATGATGCCGAGCGCCTTTGTCAGCGCTGATAGGCGAGACCGCAGTCTCATCCACAGAGGATTCGTGGCCGACGACTTCCCCTGCGTCCCAGCCTCGAAGACCAGGTGGCAGAACGGTACGGAACGTGTTCGGACCTATGTGCGGGACAGAGCCATTTGGTTGATCGCTTCTTCTACAACATCAAGCACTGGCGCCAATAGCCACTTGACCGGATTTGATCATCGTTAAACAAGTTTTCGTTTTCCTTTCCCCTTATTAAGCGATGATACATAACGACCTTAGGCAAGCGGTTTCCCTCACTTGAGACCGAAACAGGCAGGCAGATTGGCGCGTCATCCGTCCGAAATTTCCTGGCATCGACAGGCTCGTGACCCGATTTTGTAACGACGAGATGCCCTTCGGATCGGAGTTCATTTTTTATGCCAATGTCATTTCATGATCGTTTAACAAGTCTGGAGCCCTGATTTTGTAACGCTTTCAGGAGCAAACTACGCCCAAAAAAGCAAATACATCAATGAAAACAAGGATGTAACGGAGTTTCAATCCTGTAACGCCCGCTGTGACATGAATAATCTTTAGAATTCAGTGGTTTATATTATTATATAACGCTGTAACAGATATATATCTAAGTATAAACGCGCACGCACGCACGCGCGCACGCAAAGACATATTTCCGAGCGTAACGCGTGACATGCGCTAAGTTATTGAAAACATTGAACACCTGTGTAACGCTCACTATTTTGGGCGGGAAAATCATTTAATATCAATTAATTAGAATGTAACGCCCGATAAGGGCGAATAGCACCTTTTTCGTTTCTGCGGCGAGACCTGTTCTTCGTAAAACATCTGAACCTCAAGGACGCCGACCTCGCATGGTTCACCCAAAGCCTGGCAGCGTTGATTGGTGCCAATGCTGCATATAGACCCGTGGCTTGAATTGGGAGTGGCTGGGGTATCATCAAGGTGAATGATCGAGGTTGATCAGCCCCACCTAAGCGGTCCAGTTTGAATGTTAGTGCATGATTGGCTGAGCTGCTCCCCATGTTCGGACCACCCGGCTGGAGATTTCCCGGGGGTTGAGGCTCAGGGTGCTAGTTGCAGGTCTGAGCCATTCATCAGCGAGATCGGTGGGTTGTTCCCGATTGCGCTGTGGGGGCGAACTTCGTTGTAGTCCTACGCGACTCCTCCTTTTTGCCCGGGCATCGTCAAGGCTCATGAACCAGTGTGTGTTCAGGCATTCCGCTCGGAACTTGCCGTTTAAGCTTTTGATGAAGCTTGGGCGCAGGTTGGAATCAAGTGCGAAGCGCTTGTTCGTGCTGGAAACACTTCAACTATCGTCAACCGGACGCCGGAACATCTTAACCTAGCAGAAGAACGGGTAATCTGGCCCAAACTTAATCGAAGCGCTGAAAACTCCTTGTATTAACGCTTTGTTAAGCGCCGACATGAAAGGTAGTAGAAACTACTTTGAGGCGACCTGGATGCATGACTACAAGTGGCTCTTAGACAACCTATTCTGCTTGACCAGTTTGGCCGAATTTCGGGGACAACCCGAAGTGAGCGATATTCTGCTACAGCTTCATCATGATATAGAATTGATGCCTCGAGGAGTTTTGAATAGCGAAGCGGGCATGCGTGGCAGCAACGTTGTTTCTATTAGGTCCAAACAGAATGACATAATAACAGATGAAGCAGGGTAGAGGCTGAAAGCTACATCTAACCCTGACACACATTACGAATAGACAACAGTATTTCCAGGCAAGCCTTTCCCAGCAGTCGGGCGGAAAAGCTTGCGAAGTCAGTTGATCAGCGCATGCTGAATGCTAGAACCGTCAGAAAAGGCGTTTTGGGACTGTGAGAGCTCGAATAGACGCTCCCCGACCAGACTTGTGTAGCCCCGTACGGTTTCAATCCCTTTCCTTGTTTGATCAACCTCTAGCAGAAGGTCTCCATCAAGAAGCATTTCCAGAACGGTTGAAATATTCTTTAGCGCCATCGACATTTCCAGCATAGCGCTCTCGTTGTTTCCATTAGTCATTACAATACCTCCACCAGGTCTTATTGATGACAAGCATTCGCCCAATTGGTTAAGAGTTGATTAATGTATCATTCATGCTTCTTAACGTCGGCTGAATCTCGCTTAAGTTGGGCGCAATGCATCATGAAAAACTCAACGACAACGATAAGGCGCTGCGGCATGCACGACAGCATGGGGTGATATCGAATGTGACCTTCTGCCCTGGAATGTCCGGCATTTAGGGTTAGCCAGTTCTCCAATTGAGGTGCCAAACAATGAACAGAAACCGTTTCACGGAAGAACAGATCCTTGGGATTTTGAAAGATCACCAGACAGGGATTGGTGCAAAGGAGTTCTGCCGCGAGCACAGCGTCAGCGATGTTACGTTTTATAAATGGCAGTCCAAGTATGGCGGGACGGAAGTGTCCGACGCGCAAGAGCCGAAAGAGGTAAGCGGTGCGCCGCCCCCACCTTCCTGACATCTGTCTGATCTGCAAGTCGTTTTCCAAGTGTAGATTTGGAATGGAGATGACGGATGCGTTCAAGGGGCGTGTTGTGGCGGAGACGCTGGTGCCCGGTGTGACGGTCAACGAGGTGGCGCGGCGGCATGATCTGCGGCCCAATCATTTGTCATCGTGGCGGCGGATGGCAAAGGACGGCAAGCTGGTTGTGCCGGATTTGGCGGCACGTCCGCCGACTGCGGCAGAGTGAATCAGGCAGGCTTTTGCACGGGTGATTGGTTGCATCTTTTGATAGGTATCCGCCATGATGACGGGTTCAAATCTACCAGATGATATTGATGCGCTGAAGGCCATGATCCTGGCTTCTCAGGCTGAGATTGCTCAGCGGGATGCGCTGCTCGCGGATCGGGACGCTGTTATTGAACGCAAGGAAGATTGCATCCTGCGGTTGGAGAAGTTGGTCTCTGACTTCAAACACGCCTGGTTCGGCGCGCGCTCCGAGAAGACCGATCCTGAGCAATATGAGCTGGCGCTGGAAGACATCGAAACGGCGATTGCGGCGGTTCATGCCGAAGACGAAGCCGTTGATCTACCCACATCGCGCGCGGCCAAGCCACGCAACACCAATCGTGGATCTCTGCCCAAGCATCTGCCCCGCATCGAAGAGATTATTAAGCCCGACAGCACGATCTGCGCCTGCGGTGCCGAGCGCCATGTGATTGGTGAGGACGAGTCCGAACGCCTCGATATCATCCCCGCGCAGTTCCGTGTGATTGTCACCCGCCGCCCAAAATATTCCTGCCGATCTTGCACAAACGGGGTCGTTCAGGCACCTGCACCAGCACGTCTGATCGCAGGCGGCATGCCAACAGAGGCTACGGTGGCGCATGTGCTGGTCAGCAAATATGCGGATCACCTGCCGCCCTATCGTCAGGCACAGATTTACAGCCGCCAAGGGATCGATCTGGACCGTTCCACCCTCGCTGGATGGGTTGGCAAAGCGGCTTATGAGTTGCGGCCTGTGTTCGATGCGTTGATGGCTGATTTGAAGCGGTCCTCGAAGTTGTTCATGGATGAAACCCGCGCGCCAGTGTTGGATCCGGGCAAACGCAAAACGAAAACTGGATACTTCTGGGCGCTGGCCCGCGATGACCGACCGTGGGCTGGTGCGGCCCCGCCCGGTGTCGCCTTCACCTATGCACCGGGGCGGTCCGGCCAATATGCAGATGATATTTTGAAAGGCTTCTCGGGCATCCTTCAAGTTGATGGCTATGCAGGCTACGACCGCTTGCTCAAACGCGTGGATGACTGTGTTGCATTGGCCTATTGCTGGGCGCATGCGCGGCGTAAATTGCACGAGGTTGCGCAATCCGGCACAGCCCCGATTGCCGAAGAGGGGTTGAAACAGATCGCTGCCCTCTATCGGATCGAAAAGGATATCCGAGGCCTGAGCACCAAAGCCCGGCTGGCGGCACGGCAAGATCAGTCAGCCCCGCTGATTGCAGCGTTCAAAGCATGGTTGGTCGCCAATCGCGCCCGCGTCTCCTCCAAAGCCCCTCTGGGCGAAGCGCTCAAATACATCGCAAAATACTGGAGCGGCTTGGTGCTGTTCCTTGATGATGGACGTATCGAAATGGATAGCAATGCCGTGGAGCGGACGATCCGGCCCATCGCCTTGAACCGCAAAAACGCACTCTTCGCTGGCCATGACGCCGGAGCGGCAAACTGGGGTGTCATCGCCTCCCTGATCGAAACCTGCAAACTCAACGAAGTTGATCCGCATACTTATCTGACAGGCACGCTCACAGCCATTGTGAACGGCCATAAACAATCCGATATCGACGACTTACTGCCGTGGAATTACAACGAGGTCAGGCAAAAAGGATACGGTCATGAGCATCATCGAAATCAAGGTCACGCTTGAGTACGTCGAACCCGCTGTCACCCGCACCCTACAGGTGCCCGGAGATATTCGCCTCGACCGCCTGCACCTGACGCTGCAGGCCGTAATGGGCTGGACCAACTCCCATCTATACATGTTCGAGACAGAGGGCGCGACTTGGGGCCTGCCCGATCCGGACTTTGGCGGTGATGACCTGCCCGCCGACAAAACAACTCTTGTTGAGGTGCTCGAAGACACCGGCGCGCGCAGCATCCGCTATACCTACGACTTCGGCGATAGCTGGGAACACAGGCTGCAAATCGGAGAGTTCACCGATCCCAACCCAGGCGATCTCTATCCGCGCCAGACAGACATCTCAGGCCAATGCCCGCCAGAAGACGTCGGTGGCTTCCCCGGATATGAAGAGTTCCTGGACGCGATGGCCAACCCCAAGCACCCCGAACACGCAAATCTCAAAGAATGGTATGGCGGTTCGTTCGACCCAAGCACACCACCAGCAGACGAACTGCGCTTCGAAGTGCTCAAGCTGGCAAAACGGTGGAAGCCGAAAAAGACGATCAACTGATCGACGTGGGGCCAAAGGACCGCTTACCGAAAGCGGTTGGAGTTAAGAACTCAAGGCCCGGTTCATGCAAAATCACTGTTGAGACCTGTGACCCAGTTATGGCCGCCCACCGCGCTAATTGAGGCAGCGCAGGCGGCCACAACCTACAAACAGTGCTGCTTCCCGACGAGCTTAGCATTGCGCCTCGACTTCAATCACCCTCGCTCACGTACCCGCTTGGCCGGTCTGACCCCGGCGGGAATCGTTTCCTGAGCAATAGAAGACCAAAACCTGAACAAAGCTAACCCAAAAATAGCTGACTCTCCGGGGAGCGGGTCACCACAGTAGAGATTTCTTGGCTAGAATAGGAAGTCGCTAGCGATGAAATAGTCGATTGTTGTATCTTCAATAATTATTTGGTTTGCGCCATATTCAATTATTACGTCGTCTTGGTACTCTTTCATGTGATTTGCCTTTAAGTCGGTCCAATCCTCAATCCAGGAGACCAAGTGAAGATCTATTACATCACTGTCAGGTTCAGCACCGAAATCACATATGCGATCAACGCCTGAGTTGTTTTCAAAAACAAAAGTATCATCCCCAGCGCCACCAAATAGCCAATCTTTTCCACCACCTCCATTTAAAGTATCGTCTCCGTTGCCGCCCCGAAGTAAATCTCGTCCATTCCCGCCGATAAGTTTGTCTTGGCCATTGCCACCAAAAAGTCGATCATTTCCGCCACCTCCGTCAAGAGTATTGTCCCCACTTCCGGCCTGAAGAGTGTCTCGACCAATCCCGCCGAGAAGCTCATCGTCGCCGGCGCCACCAAATAACCAATCGTTTCCACCACCTCCGTTTAGAGTATCGTCTCCGCTACCGCCCCGAAGTAAGTCTCGACCATTCCCGCCGAGAAGCTTGTCTTCGCCATCGCCACCAAATAGCCAGTCATTCCCGCCACCTCCGTTTAGAGTATTGTCTCCGCTACCGCCCCTAAGTATGTCCCGGCCATTCCCGCCGATAAGCACGTCGTCGCCGGCACCACCAAATAACCAATCGTTTCCACCACCTCCGTTTAGAGTATCGTCTCCGCTATGGCCCCGAAGTATGTCTCGACCGTTCCCACCGAAAAGCTTGTCTTCGCCATCGCCACCCCATATTCGATCGTTTCCTTGCCCTCCGTTCAGGACATCAGACCCCGCCCGCCCTATCAAGACGTCATTGCCAAGACCACCCAGCAACGTGTTGCCCTCATGGTTGCCTTTAAGGGTATCATTGTAACCGCCGCCATGGACGTTTTCGATCGACAAAAAAGTGTCACCCGAAGCGCCCCCGCTCCCCGTGCCGATGACAAGGTCAACCTGAAGAGCCTTTGTTGCGCCCGAATATGACATGGTGTCAAAGCCCGCGCCGCCAATGATTTTGTCGCTTCCCTGACCGCCATGTAAAAAGTCATTGCCGGAGCCTCCATAGATCGTATCGTTGCCAGCGCCACCCATTATGATATCATTTCCGCTACCTCCCCAAACAACGTCATCTCCACCCTTAGCCACCACTTTATCGTCATTTAAACCTGCAGCTATTAGGTCACCAAAACTGGTCGCTTCGTGGGCTTCATCGCCTATGACATTTCGAACATCTGATGCGACTTTGTCATGATCATTGTAGATTACACCAAGGTTTACGGAATATCCGGCTGGTACAACGTTGTTGTCATCAAGAAATTGAATATCGGGCAGCGTCGCAAAGTCCGGGAGTTGATGGTGGAGTAAAAAATGAGCTTCATGATGATGGCCGTTTGACATGCCATTTCTGTCCATGTCGATGCGGGCCCCGCCGATGGCATAGAATATCTTGCCACCAGTCGCAGTTTCAATAAGAAGCCACTGCTGCGCTTCCTGCCCGTGATCGTTGTGTGAGCCCATAAACCCAACCAATCTGACGTCAGCCACGTGTTCGTTCTTGTATGCCTCCAAGTTATTCAGATCCAGAACTTGCCCTTCTAACTTTAGAATGTCGCGTGTATTATCAAAGTCTTCCAGTCGACCAACCACGATTCCGCCACTATGAACTTCTTCTATATTCTGAAAGTTGAATGTGTCTGAGTAGTTCACGTCGCTAAAATGATCAGAAATAATGTGATGACCGTGGGCAAAGCCACTAATATCACTAAAGTCAAGATTGTAGGTATCGTCACCCCACTCACCGTAAGGATGAAACTGATCTTTTGAATTTGTAGCTGTAAGGTTGAAAATGTCGTCGCCGTAAGTTCCCACGATCGGCCCACCGCTACCAAAAATCTGTCCAGCTTGTTTGTCCGAGTAAGTATAATAACCCATGTTTGAACCACCCCTAGTTCATTGTCTGATCAATGAGACTCAGTCCCTCAACTGAGCTCTAGTAGCATTGATGTCAGGAGACCTCTTAACGAGCGCTTAAGGGTAGGATTTTATTAATTCTTTTGGGATTAGGACGCATGACCCGGTACGTCTGATAGATCGGTTGCGATCTCAGGCACTGATAGGGCCATGTTGCAGGCATCTTTGCCGGACGCTGTCAGGCGAATGCGAACGCGTCTCTTCAAGAACAGCGAGTATGCCCCTTGTGCCATGCCAAGATCGCGCCACTCAGCCTGATCGGCGGCGCTGTTGCGGAACGAAGGGCATGTTGAGATATGAGGATGCAACCAGTACGAACGAAACACTCGCTAAACGGGTAGCGCCAGCTTAATTACGCGAGCCTGGAGCTCAAGGATGCCCATTGTCTGCGTAGCATGTTATAGCGAACTGCGGTGGTCTTGACGGTTGTATTCTCAACCAATATCTCCCTAACAGTTTACGACTTGCACCCAATCTGAACAGCGGCGCTGGCCGTTGCGCCCTCTGTGTATCTCAAATAGAAACCCAGTTATCGCCTCGACGGAGAAATGTCCCCAAATTCATCGGGCACGGAGCCGCATAATATGTCCTGGGGACAAAATGGGATCCAAGCGTCGGTTTCTACCGTTTTGAAAGTCAAATACATGAACCTATGTTAATGCATCATGTGTTGGTTTCGAAATTGCTACATTAAAACGCGCATAAGTATCCTATGAAGGTACTTGCAGTGCTCAAGCAGCAGCCAAACCGGATATAGGATATCGTCCTAAATCGGAGCGTACATGTGTGATTCCCGCTTTTCCGGTAGAACTGCCATGCTCTACCCCTAATGTGAGTTGCCCCGAGATGAGGTCGCTGCATCTATACATGCAATTGAACCAATAATTCAAAATGAAAGCTGCATAAGTCTGCCGGAAAACTGACCGCAGGACAGAAGTGATGTAGCGATATTCACTTAACTCCTCACAGAGTTCACAATCAAGGTAGGCCAGATTGTCGCGAACAAAATCGCGTTTTGAAACAAGATCCCAGTCTTCCTCCAAACTGCATATCCAGTCTAGCCCAACGCCAATACTTTGTCTCTCCATCAGCCGAAAGCTGGTTATGGCATTCAATCGTTGGTTTAGGCCATACTCTACAATGTCGACGAAGGAGTGCGCCGCCAGTTCCGGGGTGTTCCTGTCCCCCCATGTCAGGCTCGCACCCAATGCGCCACGCTGCCTGTCGGCGACGCAGATCGCTGGATCTTCGAGCACTAGTTCAGCGACTTCGGAAATGCAAAAGGGCGTATAAATGGGGTCGAAGCTGGGCATTCTTGTTCGCTTTCTATTATTGGTCCTTACTGATGAAGAATGCTTGGATGATTATGGTGAATTTGCAGTTAACGCGCCGAGCGCTGTCGTCCGAACGGAAGCAATATGTCCGCGGACGTTAACAAATTTAGGGGCGGTAAAGCACCAAGAGTTTTCAAAAAAATTGGTAGATTTTTTTGTTCGCCGCCTTTTGATTCACAACATGGGCTTCAGGGTGGGTACGCGGGCCAACGTATTTGCGCGCAACTCAACTCTAGGTACAAAGTTATTATGCGCTTTAACGATTTGTTTAACATGATGTTGGTTAATCGTCTCATGTTACAAGTTTGGAAAATCAAAGTCCCAACACCTCAGGATGCAGACGCATTCAAAGAAGGTTGGGCGCTGGCTGAAAACAAGCGCGAGGCGCTTGAACTTGCCGGAAACCCTTCTGCTAGTGTCAAACGGATGCCAGAGCACCTTTGGATCGCCAAAGAGCGCGTGATCTGGCCCAGTCCTGATCGGACCGCCAATACCGCTGCGCATTAACAATCTGCAATATTACGCGGGAGCGGATCACTTAATCAACACCGAGGTGAAGACTATGAAGGACTACCAGTGGCTGCTAGAGAGCCTGTTTTGCTTAGCCAGTGTGGCAGAGTTCCGAGGGCAGTCTGAAGTGCGAGAAATTCTACTCAAACTACATAAAGACATGTCTCTAACGCATTCAAAGCCGCAAGATTCAAAGCCATGACAAAGCAATAACTTTTGCGCATAATGTTATGATTGTTCCGTATCAAGCTATGTTGCCTGAAACGACTACAAGTAAGATAGGTTAACTGCCGTTGGATGCCTATTAACAAAATGCGGGCGCTACATTTAGCTAACTTTTAAGCCGCCAATGCCTTAGCCAAGTCCATCAGTTTTTGTCTTTGGGATTCAGGAATGGCGTAATATAGGGCGACAAGATCGAGGGCTTTCTTGTCAGACAGCAGGTCCGGCAAATCCATTGGTGTGTCGCCGATACTTGGCTCCCTTACCAAACCTTCAAAAAAGTAGTCAGTAGGTTCTTGCAGCACAGCGGCAATTTCAAAAAGTTTTGATGCACTGACGCGATTGTGGGCAGTTTCGTATTTGTGGATTTGCTGAAACTTCACGCCAATACTTTTGGCCAGCTCCTGCTGAGTCATTCCAATTCGCTTGCGGCAGCAGCTGATAATGTTGCCTACGTGAATATCAACTGGATGTGGCATGGGGTTATTTCTTTATTGTCAATCTGATCTGATTTCGCTGTTGCACTGAACACTCAACGCGGGGAATTACCCCCCACTTAAAGCGGCGTTCGCTACTCACTTGGCCTGTCTGAATGATTACGTCAATTGTCGTGACCTGCCCCCCGAGGCTCCGTCATTCATAACGAGAGTCTGCGGGTCTGGTTTTGATAGTTCTGGTCGTCGGTTTTGGCAAGCGCGCCGGGCGCGGAGCCCTCAAATTGCTCAAGCGTCCGGCGCACTTCTGCGGGCGCTTGATTTCCGAGTGATGAGTGTGGCCTGACATTGTTGTAGTCGTAGCGCCAAAGCGCCAGCTTTCGGCGGGCATCATCCAGGCAGTCGAACATCTCCTCGTTCTGGAGCTCATCGCGCAGGCTTCCGTTAAATGACTCGGTGAAGGCAATCTGCTGGGGCTTGCCGGGGTCAATGTAGTGCCAATCCACGCCGTTCTCGGTCGCCCATTTCAGGATCACCCGACTGGTGAACTCGGTGCCGTTATCACTGACAATGCTGGCGGGCTTGCCATAGAGCCGGACCAGCGCATCCAGTTCCCGCGCCACCCGTGCGCCCGAGATGCTGGAGTCGACCATCAGGCACAGGTTCTCGCGGCAGCAATCGTCATTCACCGCCAGGACGCGCAACCTGCGCGAGGCACCGAACGTGTCGGACAGGAAGTCCAAGGACCAGCGCTCGCCCGGCCTCAGAGCCTCTGGCATCGGTGTCCGCGAGCCACGCGCCCGTTTGCGGCCCCTTCGTCGCCTGACCCCAAGCTTCTCCTCCGTGTAAAGCCGATACAGCTTCTTGTGGTTCATGATCATACCCTTGCGCTCCAGCATCACGCCGATCCGCCGATAGCCGAACCGGCGGCGCTTGGCTGCGACCGCTTTCATCTCCTTGCGTATCTCAGGATTATCCGGCGGGCGTTCACACCGGACCGTCTTTGGATCGACGCCGACAAGTCGGCAGGCCCGGCGTTGCGAGATGTCGTGATCCCGCATCGCCCTGAGCGCTGCCTCTCGCCGCTCATTCGGCGTCGTCAGCTCTTTCCCAAGAGATCCTTCAGAACGACGTTGTCCAGCATCGTATCCGCCAGCAGGCGCTTGAGCTTGGCATTCTCATCTTCCAGTGCCCTCAGTTTGGCGGCGTCAGACACCTCCATGCCGCCATACCTCGATTTGAACTTGTAGAACGTGCCTTGGCTGAGGCCGTGCTTGCGACACACCTCCGCAGTCGGCATTCCGGCTTCCTGTTCCTTGATCATCCCGATGATTTACGCCTCGGTGAAACGGCTCTTTCGCATCTGTTTGCTCCTTCAAAAGGTTGAGCAAACTCTACATCAGAACGAGGGAAGTTTCGGGGGGCAGGTCAAGATCAATGTTGGTAGCGTCTGACGCTCTCAGAGGCTGCACCGGGCACTCGGTTTCAGTTTGGCCACCGCAACAGATTTTGGCAGAAAAATGCAGCTGTCAGATCTTCGAGTTTTTCAACACAATCGGCTCTCTGCGGACCTCCGATGCGGCGCGGCATCTGCTCAATCTTGGCGTCAGTTGGCGACAAGAACGGCCCAAAGGAGACATTCGAGGCACCGAAACCTCGGCTGGTTGATTTCCCCGAACCGGAAGTTCATGCATAGTGCTACATTCTAGTTTTCGAACGGCGGCAACGTGGGACAAAGCCGCCGTTCATATCGCCAGCTATCAAGTCTGCTTCTGGGCGAAAAAAAATGCATTGGGTTCAATGTGTTGACGATCGGCAATGTCTGATCTTGCTTAGTCCTACTGATGTCAGCGCTCGCAGATTACAGAAACTTCACCTCTGCCTTTAGTAAGGTCCGCATTCATAGAGACCTTGGGCGTTCCGCCATTTTCGAAACAAGTGATAATAATCGCCGCACTGACGCCTGTGAAACTCGCAACGCCTGCAAATATTAGCCAGCCGACGACAGCGGGCAGTGGTTCATCGGTAATCGTGATCGAGCCCGCCGATTGTTCTACATTGCTGTTAAGCGTGTAGATTGTCTTCTCAATTTCAACCCCCTCGATTGATGGATTGAATACTGTTCGCCCTGTCAAAGAAACGAGGCCCGTAACTTCTGCATATTCCTCTAGGGAAGGCGCCTCGGCACGTCCTGCTGTTTGAATACGAATTGTCAGCGGCGTTGCAATTCCGTCCGAGGTCAAAGCTTGTCCTTCAAAGGAAACAAAACCATCCGCATCGATTTGCACCTCATTTCCAGCACTAAGGCTGGCGACGACTTGTCCGTCTGGCTCAAATCGAACGGACTCCATGGTGACAAACTCGTTGCCGGCTAAGGCCGCAATAGGATTCAGTGAAACGGCCATGATTGAAAAAGCTGAAAGAAAAAGACGCATTCCTTCCTCCTGATTAAATAAGATGGAGCGCATACTATGAAACGTACTTTACCATGCAATGCTGCCATTCGTCCATCGCGCAGCATTGGCCACAATGGGCTGTCAGCAGACATATGCTGCGCCAAGCGCGAAGGTCGGTATTGGGCCGTGTGTGACAGCGCGCACGAGGTATTGGCGACAGATGCTGCGCCGCATTCGATGTCTGCAAGGAGCCCACTTTGACCAATGCTGCGCTGTGTACGAACGTCCACTCTTCATGGGCAGGTCAAAAAGGTGACAAAACCTAAGGCAGTTTTGCCAAGGGGTTGTGGCACAAGACTTTTCAACGTTTCATGTGGCCATGACGCGAGTGACAAAAACGACCGTTTTTGACCGGAAAGTTTTGGCAGGGGGTTTCTGTCACTCAGACGTGAAAGAGATTTTCCAATCTTGCTCAGTCTTTCTTAAAGCCCAGAAGCGCTGCCAAAAACGGCAATGTGAGGATGAACCCGCATATGGAAAGCACTATGCGGATGATTGTTTCTGTCTGGTTCTGCATTCCGAGCTTCGTGAATACTTCAACAGGTATCTCAATGGTCCTGCCGTCCATTACCACTGGTTGCCAGTTTGGGTATGCTCTGGATGCTTCCGTACTGTCGAGCCCATAGATCGTTCCGTCAACTTGGAGCACTAGGGAATGGGAACCCGGTCCCTTGGGGGTCACCAGCCAAGTTGTATTAACGGGTGGTGAGGTTCCAATATCCGTAGAGAAAGTTTCTGACGGAGTGATTTCAAAGCTAGGCGAGTGCAAGCTAACTACTAATGGTTCCTCAAGGAGTGTGCTCAACTCTGGGCAATAGGGTAGGGAGTTAATGGCGGTTCTTTCATACTCAAGTCTAATTGGTAATGTCTGATCCTCCTTGATCTGATTCCAGGCTTTGACAACAAGTGTCTCGCCGAGGCGGCCGTGTGCTTTACAATCAAACGCGCTTTGCGAAGCAGGCGTAGGATGAACCCGAGATATCGCGACACGCTCTTCCGCTGAGATGGAAGCGTTTCGTAGGGGAGCAAGCATGTTGAGAAAAAACGCTGCGCTGACCAAAACTAACCCAACGGCCAAAAGGATCAGACGCGTCGGCACACCAAACATAGCCAAAAACTCCTTATCTCGGTATTATCTGCTCCAACAGCCACCAGAAACTTCAACCTACATAGTGCTGCAGAAAAGGGCAGACTCCAAGCATTGAAAACATCACGAAGCTACATGCTCCCATGACCGTGCCAGCTGCGCATTCCTGGCGCTAATAATGGAAGACCGCAGTTACCTTGACCGGGTACAAATCGGACAAAACTCATGCGTTTCTGTCATCGGCGAAAACGACCGTTTCTGCCCGCCAGATTTCTCGAGAGCCGACTTTAGCGCAGCCGCAGCGAAATAGCGGTTTGTCCCGCGTTGCGGCCATATAGTTGGCCAAAATGCTGCGCTATCGACCAACGTCCGCACTGGGGAAGCGCGCCGCTGCAAAGATTGGTCAGGTCAATGGCTGCAATGGGCCGTT
>NZ_JALPQG010000002.1 GCF_023195695.1 Aliiroseovarius sp. S1339
GTTGGCCAAAATGCTGCGCTATCGACCAACGTCCGCACTGGGGAAGCGCGCCGCTGCAAAGATTGGTCAGGTCAATGGCTGCAATGGGCCGTTTTTTTTACCACAGCGTAGAATTACTCGGAAGCTCGCACACAATGCAATGCAGACAAAGATACAGCACCTCGCTGGGGGATAGGTTGAGGGATAGAAGCATGTGAGTAATAAATTACTTTAATTATCAAATGCTTACATGTCTATATGGCGGAGGAGGTGGGATTCGAACCCACGGTAGACTTTCACCTACGTCGGTTTTCAAGACCGGTGCATTCAACCACTCTGCCACTCCTCCGACGAGGTGAAGGGATAACGTCGGTTTTGCGATTCTGAAAGCAGGTTTTCGCGGGCTGGTTTTTGCCCACAGAAAGATCGCGTTACGCGAGAGCCTTCCCACGCGCGCGATGTGTCGTTAGACTGCCGCTTAATCGGGATCTATACCCGGCGGCAGAGCAGTTCCGGGCCCACGGCCCGCATGACAATTAGGGGCGAGACATGGCAAGCAAGACCACTCTGAAAGTGGCCATGGTGTTGGGCGGCGCACTGTTTCTTTCGGGATGTGACGACGTCAAGCTTCCCGCATTTCTGAAAAACGGCAATAAGGATGCGAAAACCGCGTCCGCAAGCCAAGGCAAACGCACACGGACCACCGAACAGGACGTGGAGGCGCCCGAGATTTTCCAGGTGGCCGAAAAAGGTCTGTGGGACGGTCGCCCCAGCCTTGGCGGTGTCTGGGTGGCGCACCCGGATGCAAAAGACCCTGAGCGGGTGATTGTGCGCAATCAGGCTAATGGCAAGTCGGTGGTCGGCGCGCTGTTCCGGCGCGAACGTGAAGTTCCCGGGCCGCGGTTCCAAGTTTCCTCCGACGCAGCAGAAGCGCTTGGCATGCTCGCGGGCGCACCTGCCGAGTTGAGCGTGACTGCGCTACGCAAAGAAGAAATCACCGAAGCCCCCGAGCCTGCGGCCGAGGATCTGGAAGCGCCCGGCGGCATTGAACAAAAACCACTGGACGATCCGATCGCGGCGGCGTCTGCTGCGCTGGCCAAGACCGAAGCCGCATCGGCCAAATCGGCGCCGCCACCCAAACCGGCCGCGCCGAAACCTGCGCCCGCAGCCAAGGAAAGTGCCTTGTCCAAGCCATATGTCCAAATCGGGATATTTTCGGTTGAAGACAACGCAAAGCGCACGGCCGAACAATTGCAGCAAGCCGGCATGACCACGGCCATCAAACCGGGGACGTCAAACGGCAAGTCCTTCTGGCGTGTTCTGGTCGGCCCGGCCGCCACGAAAGTCGAGCGCGCAACGTTGCTGAAACAAACCAGCGGACTTGGCTTTCCCGATGCTTATTCCGTTTCGAACTAACGCCCCAACGGGCTAACCTAAAGAGGCCTCTGATCCGCGATGCGTATCCGTCTGACTGTGTTCATCCCTACCCTGATTGCTGTGTTGGTTGCCGCCAGCCTGCCCGCCCGCGCGTTCGACACCCGCGCTAGCTCGGCTTATGTGTTGGATATCAATACCGGCACCGTTCTGATGGAAAAAAACGCCGAGGTGCCCCTGCCACCCGCCTCTATGTCGAAATTGATGACCATCAACCTGCTGTTTGAAGCACTGGCTGACGGGCGGGTGACGATGAGCACACCATTTGGTGTGTCCGAACGGGCCGCCGCTATCGGTGGCTCGACCATGTTTCTGGAACGCTCGGACCGCCCCACGGTCGAGGATTTAATCCAAGGCATCGTCGTTCAGTCGGGCAATGACGCCTGTGTGGCCGTCGCCGAAGGGCTGGCCGGCACAGAAGACGCCTTTGCCCGCATGATGACAGAGCGTGCCCGCGATTTGGGCATGGAAAACTCAAGCTTCGGCAATTCGTCAGGCTGGCCGCATCCGATGCAGCGCATGTCGATGAAAGACCTTGCTATTCTGGCGCGCCACATGATCGTCGAGCTGCCGGATTATTACCATTACTTCGGTCAGTCCGAATACCACTACAAAGGGCGCGCACCTGACAATCGGTTCAATCGCAACCCATTGCTGGACCTTGGCATCGGCGCGGATGGCTTGAAAACCGGGCACACGCAGGAAGCAGGCTATGGGCTGGTCGGCTCGGCCCGTCAGGGTGACCGGCGGATCGTCTTCGTAATCTCGGGCATGACCTCTGAAAAAGAACGCGCTGAAGAAGCCGAGGCGATCGTCAACTGGGCATTTCGTCAGTTCACCATGAAAACCACAGTGAAGGCTGGCGAACGTGTCGCCGTCGCGGATGTCTGGCTGGGCGCTGCCGACACCGTCGGGCTTGTTCCTGCACAAAACGTTGATCTTTTGATCCCGGCGGCTCAACGCGAAGGTATTTCTGCCACGATCAACTGGGACGGCCCGATTGCCGCCCCGATTGCACAGGGTCAGGAACTGGCACAAATGGTGATCAGCCGCGACGGGTTGAACGACACGGTTGTCCCCCTGTTTGCCGAAGAAGGCGTGGGCAATGCGGGTTTTAGAAAACGACTGACGGTGGCGGCTGAACGCGTTCTGGCACTCGTGATGGGAAAAGACGCGCCGCCCGCTGCAATCCAGCCCGACGCCGCACCGGCAAGCAACTGACGCGCTTAGATGGCCGGACTTTTTATCAGCTTTGAAGGCATTGATGGCTCGGGCAAATCCACCCAAGCCAAACTATTGGCAAACGCGCTTGAAGATATGGGCCAGGAGGTTGTCCTGACCCGCGAGCCCGGCGGCAGTCCGGGGGCCGAAGAAATCCGCTCGTTGGTGCTAGAAGGCGAGCCGGATCGCTGGTCGGCGCAGACCGAGTTGTTGCTGTTTACCGCCGCGCGCCGCGACCATCTGGAGCGTCTGATTAACCCCGCACTGGCGGCGGGAAAGATCGTCATCACCGACCGGTTCGCTGACAGCACCCGCATGTATCAGGGCACCCGGTCGGGCGATCTGCGCGCCATGGTTGACCAATTGCATGACCTTGTTATCGGGCGCGAACCCGACCTGACTTTTCTGATCGACATGGACCCCGACATCGGGCTGGCGCGCGCCAAAGGGCGTGGCGGCACCGAAGAACGGTTCGAGGATTTTGGCGCCGATCTGCAACACAAAATGCGGGCCGGCTTTTTGGACCTTGCCCGCCAAAACCCCGACCGCTTCCGCGTGATTGACGGCACTCGCGATGTCGACACGGTCGCGGCGGATGTGGTTCAGGTTGCCTGTGACGTACTGGCCGCCGCCGAGCCAACCGCATGAGCACCGATCCCGTTGATATCCCCGAACCAGATCGTATCGAAGGCGCACCCCACCCACGTGAAGCGACGCGCCTGATTGGTCAGGACGCTGCGGAGGCTGCTTTTCTGGACGCGTATACCTCGGACAGGCTGCATCACGGCTGGCTGATCACCGGGCCGCGTGGTGTGGGCAAGGCGACGCTTGCCTGGCGCATTGCGCGGTTTCTGCTGGCGACACCCCCCGATGAAGGCGGGATGTTTGCCGCCCCTCCCCCGACCAGTCTGGACATCCCGGCCGATCACCCAGTCGCGCGACGCCTTTTGGTCCTGTCCGAACCCGGCCTTTTTTTGCTGCGCCGCCCGTGGGATGAAAAGAACAAGCGGCTGAAAAGCGACATCACCGTGGATGAGGTGCGCAAGCTGAAGCATTTCTTCGCGCTATCCGCGGCGGGTGGTGGGCGGCGCGTTGTGATCGTCGATGTGGCAGACGAAATGAACGTCTCGGCGGCTAATGCACTTTTGAAACTGCTAGAAGAACCGCCGGAAGGGGCTGTGCTTTTGCTGATCAGCCACCAACCGTCGCGCCTGTTGCCAACAATCCGGTCACGCTGCCGCGAATTGCGTCTTGCGCCGCTGGCCCCGGCCGATCTTGCACAGGTGATGGCCGGTCTTGATGAAACGCCGTCGGCCGAAGACACGCTGCGTTTGGGCGAACTGGCGGCCGGGTCTGCAGGCGATGCGCTCAGACTTCAGCACCTCGGCGGGCTAGCGACCTATGCCGCCTTGATCGACATTTTCGCAGCCGGGCGCGAATTTGACCGTCCGCGCGCGCTTCAGCTTGCAAACAGTGCTGTGGGCAAAGCGAATGCGGACCGGTTCGAGCTGATCTTGCGGCTATTTGATCTGTTTCTTGCCCGCCTTGCCCGCCACGGGGCAGGCTTCCTGCCAGCCGCCGAGGCTGCTCCGGGCGAAGCCGCCTGCTTGGCCCGCTTATCCCCCGGCCCTGATGCAGCCCGCGCTTGGGCCAGTTTGCAGCAGGAATTGTCAGCCCGCGCGGGCCATGGTCGGGCTGTGAACCTTGACCCCGCCGCGCTCATCCTTGATATGGTTTTCAGGATCAACGACACGGCGGCGCGCCAAGCTGCCTGAGGCAAGGACGCCCACTATGAGCACGCCCCGGACCGCAGCCCTAGTTACTGACAGCCACTGCCATTTGGACTTCCCTGATTTCGAAGGCGAGTTGGATCAGATCATCGCCAGCGCAGCGGATGCAGGCGTAACTCGGATGGTGACCATCTGCACTAAGATGGCCAATCTGGATCAGGTGCGCGCGATTGCCGAAGCGCACGCGCCCGTGTTTTTTGCCGCTGCCACTCACCCGATGAGCGTAGCGGCCGAACCCATGGTGACGGTCGACGAACTGGTCGCGCTGGCCGATCACCCGAAATTCGTCGGGATTGGCGAAAGCGGGTTGGATTACCACTATACTGCTGATAGCCGGGACATGCAGATCGAAAGCCTGCGCATTCATATCGAGGCCGCGCGCCGGACCTCCCTTCCCCTGATCATTCACGCACGTGACGCGGATGATGATATGGCCCGCATTCTGGCCGAGGAACATGCCAAAGGCCCCTATTCCTGTGTCATGCATTGCTTCAGTTCAGGGCCAGAGCTTGCGCGCGCCGCGTTGGACCTGGGTTTCTATCTATCGATGTCCGGCATCGCCACTTTCCCCCGTAGCCAAGAGGTGCGCGATATCTTCGCTGCCGCCCCCGTCGACCGCATTCTTGTCGAAACAGACGCCCCTTATCTGGCCCCACCGCCCTATCGCGGCAGGCGAAACGAGCCAGCCTATACCGCACATACCGCGAAAGTGGGGGCAGAGCTTTACGGCCTGTCCTACGAAGATTTCGCAGCGCATACCCAACAGAATTTCGACCGGCTATTCACCAAAGCCGCCGCTTACAAGGCGTCTGCCTGATGGCGCGGATTGACTTCACCATATTGGGCTGCGGCTCGTCCGGTGGGGTGCCGCGCCTGGGCGGGCACTGGGGCGATTGCGATCCTAACAACCCGAAGAACCGCCGGACCCGGTGTTCTGCCTTGGTAACCCGCACGGGCGATGATGGCGGTGTCACGCGGGTGCTGATTGATACGTCGCCTGACATGCGCCACCAGCTGCTTCGCGAAGGCGTCGGCACACTGGACGCGGTCGTCTATACCCACAGCCATGCCGACCATATGCACGGTATTGACGACCTGCGCATGGTGGTTTTCAACATGAAAGAGCGCCTGTCGGTCTGGGCGGATGGTCCCACACAAGATGCCCTCCTCGCCCGCTTTAGCTATGCCTTTGTGCAGCCCGAAGGGTCAAACTATCCCGCGATCCTCGACCTGCATTTCATCAACGGTGACGTGGTCATCGGCGGCGCAGGCGGCGAGATCCGTCTGACCCCGTTCGAGGTGCGCCACGGCATGATGGACGCGCTTGGCTTCCGCATCGGCGATCTGGCCTATCTGCCCGACGTCAACGAAATCCCTGACGACGTGCTGCCGGTGTTGGAAGGATTGGACATCTTCGTGCTGGATGCGCTGCGCCGCGCGCCCCACCCAACGCATTTCCATCTGGAGCAATCGCTTGAATGGATCGACCGGATCGGTGCCAAAAAAGGCGTGCTGACCAACATGCATATCGACCTTGACCACAGCACCGTCGACGCCGAGACGCCCGCGCATATCACCCCGGCTTATGATGGCATGACGCTTAGCTTTTCCGTCTGAATGAGCACACTGATAGATATCGTCCTGCCCGTCTTTCTGGTGATCGGGTTTGGCTATCTTGTGCGCTGGCGGCGGATGCTGGATGATGATGCCATCGACGGTTTGATGCGCTTTGCACAATCCGTCGCCATCCCATGCCTTCTGTTCCTCGCCATTGCCCGTCTGGACCTGAGCGCCGAATTCGATGGGGCCCTTCTGGGCAGCTTCTATACCGGCGCGATCACAGGTTTTCTTGCAGGCCTGTTAGGCGCACGCCTGTTGTTTGGCCGCCCGTGGCCCGATGCGGTGGCCTTCGGGTTCGTGTCGCTGTTTTCGAACTCGCTGTTGCTTGGACTGCCAATCACCGAACGCGCCTTCGGGGCAGATGCGTTGGCGGGCAACTACGCCATCATCTCAATCCACGCGCCGATTTGCTATGCGATCGGCATCACCGCGATGGAGATTGCGCGCGCCCAAGGGGCCGGCCCACTGGACACCATCCGCCAGATTGTTCGCGCGATGGCAAGCAATATGCTGGTGCTGGCGATCGCGGCGGGCTTTGTGGTGAACCTTCTTCACGTCCCCATGCCTGGTGTTTTGGTCGAAGCGTTAAGCCTAGTAGGTCGCGCGGCCTTGCCCACCGCCCTTTTCGCGCTGGGCGGCGTGCTATACCGCTATCGCCCCGAAGGTGACCTGCGGATTGTCAGTTATCTGTGTGTGATCTCGCTTGTTGTGCATCCGGCGATAACATGGGGCCTTGGCCGGGCCTTCAACTTGGAGGTTGATCAGTTCCGGTCTGCGATCATCACGGCGGCCTCGGCGCCGGGGATCAACGCCTATATCTTCGCGAACCTCTATGGCGTCGGAAAGCGCGTTGCTGCGACGACGGTTCTGGTGGGCACGGGATTGTCGATCCTGACCGTCTGGGCGTGGCTGGCGCTTCTGGCTGCGGCGGGCTTTTAAGCCAGCGTTGTACGCAGCGTTACGACATCTGTTCCCAAGCCGATTTCCGGTAACATACTCCTTGCCACGAATCGGCGCCGAAAGTATTGTCGACCAAACGGTCAGCTTTAGTTGGCGCCGCTTTCGGGTTTGGGAGGACCACATGGACGCATTGATCTGCGACGCAGTTCGCACCCCCATCGGACGATACGGTGGTGCCCTGTCGCACGTGCGCGCCGATGATCTGGCGGCCCTACCCATTGCCGCCCTGATCGCACGAAACCCGGATGTTGACTGGGCCTCGGTTGATGATGTGATCTATGGATCAGCCAATCAGGCGGGCGAAGACAACCGCAACGTGGCCCGCATGGCAGTACTGCTGGCGGGCCTGCCGGTAGACGTGCCGGGCACAACAATTAACCGCCTTTGTGCCTCGGGCATGGATGCGGTCGGGATGGCGGCGCGCGGGATAAAAGCGGGCGACTATGATCTGTGCATCGCTGGCGGCGTTGAAAGCATGAGCCGCGCGCCTTTTGTGATGCCCAAAGCGACCTCCGCCTTCACCCGCGCCAATGCGGTCTATGACACCACCATCGGCTGGCGCTTTGTGAACCCGAAGATGGACAAGATGCACGGCACCCACTCGATGCCGCAAACCGCTGACAATGTGGCTGAGGACTACGCCGTAAGTCGCGAAGATCAGGACCTTTTTGCCGCACGCAGCCAAGCCCGCTGGGCGGCCGCACACGAGGCTGGGAGTTTTGCGGACGAGATCATTCCCGTGACGATCCCGCAGCGCAAAGGTGACCCGATTGTGGTCGATACGGACGAACACCCGCGTCCCGGCACCTCGGCCGAGAAGCTGGGTGGCCTGCGCGGCGTGAACGGCCCGGACCTGACGGTCACGGCGGGTAATGCGTCGGGCGTAAATGATGGGGCGGCGGCGATGTTGATCGCGTCCGATTCCGCCGCTGCAAAGAACAACCTGACCCCAATGGCGCGCGTTATCGGCATGCAAGCCGCTGGCGTTGCCCCGCGCGTCATGGGCATCGGCCCTGTGCCAGCAAGCCGCAAGGTGTTGGCAAAAGCAGGTCTCACCATCGACCAGATGGATGTGATAGAATTGAACGAAGCCTTTGCCGCACAAGGTCTTGCCACCTTGCGCGAATTGGGCGTCGCGGATGATGACCCGCGTGTAAACCCAAATGGCGGCGCAATCGCGCTTGGCCACCCGCTTGGCATGTCGGGCGCGCGCCTTGTTTTGACGGCGGCTTATCAACTGAAACGCACAGGCGGGCGCTATGCGCTGTGCACGATGTGCGTGGGCGTGGGCCAAGGTGCGGCCCTCATTCTGGAAAGGATCTGACGATGTATGCTCAATTGGTGAAAACCGCAGGCACTGGCGTTAAGACCCGCGAGGAAATGTCTGACGAAGAACGGAATTTTCAAAATCGCGTGGATCGGGATGAGAAGATCGAACCGAAGGATTGGATGCCGGACGACTACCGCGCGACGTTGATCCGCCAGATCGGCCAGCACGCCCATTCCGAGATCGTCGGCCAATTGCCAGAAGGCAACTGGATCACCCGCGCACCCACGTTGGAGCGCAAGGCGATCCTGTTGGCGAAGGTGCAGGACGAGGCCGGTCATGGCCTGTATCTCTACGGTGCGGCTGAGACGCTCGGCGTTACCCGTGATGAGCTGACCGAAGAATTGCTGTCGGGCCGGATGAAGTATTCCTCTATCTTCAACTATCCCACGCTGAACTGGGCCGATATTGGCGCGGTTGGCTGGCTGGTGGATGGGGCGGCGATCATGAACCAGGTGCCGTTGCAGCGGACATCCTATGGCCCCTATTCCCGCGCGATGATCCGCATTTGCAAGGAAGAAAGCTTCCACCAGCGCCAGGGCTACGACATCATGATGAAGATGGCCGCAGGCAACGACGCCCAGCGCCGCATGGCGCAGGATGCGCTGAACCGGTTCTGGTATCCGTCGCTGATGATGTTCGGCCCGTCCGACAAGGACAGCGTTCATTCGGCCCAATCGCTGGCGTGGAAGATCAAGATCGACACCAATGACGAGCTGCGCCAGCGCTTCGTCGACCAGACCGTGCCGCAAGCCAAATACCTTGGCCTGACGATCCCGGATGAGCACCTGAAATGGAACGTGGACCGCGGTGCGCACGACTTCTCGGAACCCGACTGGACCGAGTTTTTCAACGTCATCAAGGGCAAAGGCCCCTGCAACGTCGAGCGGATGGAAGCCCGCGTCAAAGCTTGGGAAGACGGTGCATGGGTGCGCGACGGGCTTATGGCCCACGCCCGCAAGAAAACCGCTGCCCGAACAGCCGCTGAATAAGGAAAGATCACATGTCCAAAGAATGGCCCCTCTGGGAAGTTTTCATCCGCGGTCAGCACGGGCTGAGCCATCGTCACGTGGGCAGCCTGCACGCCCCGGACGAAGAAATGGCGATCAAGAACGCCCGCGACGTCTATACGCGCCGCAACGAAGGCGTGTCGATCTGGGTGGTCGAAGCGCGCCACATCGCGGCCTCAAGCCCCGAAGAAAAAGGCCCGCTTTACGAGCCGTCGAACTCGAAAGTCTATCGTCACCCGACCTTCTTCGACATTCCTGAAGACGTGGGACATATGTGATGAAAGATCAGCAAGCTCTGTTTCAATTTCTTCTCAGGATGGGCGACAACAGCCTGATCCTTGGCCACCGGGTCAGCGAATGGTGCGGCTTGTCGCCTGTGTTGGAAGAAGACATCGCACTGGCCAACACCGCGCTGGACCTGATCGGTCAGACGCAATTCTGGCTGGGTCTGGCGGGCGAGGTTGAAGACAAAGGCCGCACGGCTGATGACCTCGCCTTCCTGCGCGACGCATGGGATTTCCGTAATGTGCTTATGGTCGAACTGCCCAACGGCGATTTCGGCCAGACCATGATGCGCCAGTTTCTTTACGACGCATGGTCGTCGATCATGGTCGGTCGCCTGATCAAGAGCAGTGATAAACGCATCGCTGATATCGCCGAGAAGGCCTCGAAGGAAATTGCCTATCACGTCGAGCGGTCGGCTGACACCGTGGTTGGTCTTGGTGACGGGTCCGAGGAAAGCCACGCAAGGATGCAAGCCGCGCTCGACTACCTCTGGCCTTATGTGGGCGAGATGTTTGACGGCGACGAGGTTGATGCGGCCATGGTCGCCGCCGGCATTGCCCCCGATCCCGCGTCCTTGCGCGAAGAATACGACGCGCTGGTGAACAAGGTGCTGTCCGAGGCCACCCTGAAAGTGCCGACAGACGTGTTCCACCACAAAGGCGGGCGCACGGGCTATATGCACACCGAACATCTGGGCCACCTTCTGACCAGCATGCAGTGGCTGCAACGCGCTTATCCCGGTGCGACCTGGTAATGGGCCAGCCCTCGGTTGATACGATCTGGGACTGGCTCGACCAAGTGCCCGACCCCGAGATCCCAGTGATCTCGCTGGTCGATCTTGGCATCATCCGGGACGTGCAGTGGGAAGGTGACATGTTGAATGTCACCGTCACACCCACCTATTCGGGCTGCCCGGCCACTACGATCATCAACCTTGATATCCAAACCGCGTTGAAGAACCACGGGATCGAAAAGCTGACACTACACCGACAGCTTTCCCCGGCCTGGACCACCGACTGGCTGACCGACAAGGGCAAGGCGGCGCTTGAGAAATTCGGCATCGCCCCACCGTCGGCCAAGGGCGAACCGGAACGCTGCCCCAATTGTGGTGGTCACGATCTGGAACGCACCAGCCAGTTCGGCTCGACCCCCTGCAAGGCACTGTGGCGATGCCGCGACTGCCTTGAACCTTTCGACTATTTCAAGTGCATCTGACTGCATTGAGGAGACCCAACATGGCGCGCTTCCACAGCCTTACCGTGACCGACATCCAGAAAACCATCCGTGACGCGGTGGTGGTGACGCTGACTCCGGACGATCCTGAGGCCTTCAACTATACCCAAGGCCAATATCTGACCTTCCGCCGCGACTTCGACGGGCAGGAATTGCGCCGCTCCTATTCGATCTGTTCGGGGCTGGACGATGGCAAGCTGCAAGTTGGCATCAAACGGGTCGATGGCGGCGCGTTCTCGACTTGGGCGAACGAGGACTTAAAGCAGGGCGACACGGTTGAGGCCATGTCTCCCATGGGCAACTTCTTCGTGCCCTTGGCGCCGGATCTGGACCGCCACTATCTGGGCTTTGCGGGGGGGTCTGGCATCACACCGGTTCTGTCGATCATCAAGACGACACTGGCACGCGAACCGAATGCGCAGTTCACGCTGGTCTATGCCAACAAGGCCATCAACACGATCATGTTCCGCGAAGAGCTGGAAGACCTCAAGAACCGCTATATGGGCCGCTTCAACGTGATCCACATCCTTGAAAGCGACGCGCAGGATATCGACCTGTTCACCGGGCTGGTGGACGCAGAAAAATGCGCCCAACTGTTCAAGCACTGGATCGACATCAAGTCGGTCGACACTGCCTTCATTTGCGGACCCGAACCTATGATGCTGGGCATTGCCAAGGCGCTTCGCGACCACGGGCTGGATGACGCGCAGATTAAGTTTGAGCTGTTCGCCTCGGGCCAACCCGGTCGCGCTGCAAAGAAAGCCGCCAGCAAAGCGGCAGTGAAAGGCGACGGGATCAAAGCCGTCGTCGCGTTGGACGGGGCCAGCCGGTCCTTCACGATGGACGCCGAAACCTCGATCCTCGACGCGGCCTTGGCCAACAACATCGACGCGCCCTACGCCTGCAAGGCCGGGGTCTGTTCGACCTGTCGCTGCAAGGTGATCGAGGGCGATGTCGAAATGCTGACCAACCACGCATTGGAAGATTACGAGGTCGAGAAGGGCTATGTTCTGTCCTGCCAATCCTATGCCAAGTCAGCAAAAGTCGTCGTCGATTACGACCAGTAACCCCAACGGAACGGAGAACGCCATGTCTGAGATGAGCATCACCGACTATCTGGCCCAAGGGGGCGTATTGACCGCACCGGGCAATGTGCCCGCACGCTATCGGGCCGAGCTTATGCGCCTGATGGCAACTTTCGTGGACAGCGCGCTGGCGGGGGCAGCTGGCTTTGCCGATATCGTCAACCAGGGCCCCGGCATCAAGGAACGTATCGCAGCCTCAAAGATTGTGCTGGAAAAGACTGACAATGCCGACAAGGTGCTGTCGATCATGGGCGAATTTGGCGCGGACACTGCACGCTATGCCAACCACCACCCGTGGACGGATCGCTTGGCCCGCGACGCCGATATTGGCACCTCGCGCACGGATACGGACATGCGGCTGGCCGTCTTCAACTACCCGCTGGAAGGCTGGTCGGACGCGGTGGTGATGAACCTTCTGATGGGGCTGGCCGTCGGTGTGCAGATGGGCGAGTTCAAGCGGGTGTCTTATGCGCCGCTGGCTGAAGTATTTCGTGCCATTGCGCCGGTTGAAGCCCGTCACGCCGAACTGGCCGCCGAAGGAATTGCCCGACTGATTGATACCGGCACCGACATCGCGACACTGCAAGCCAGCGTCGATTACTGGTGGCCGCGTGTGGCGGCAAGCTTCGGCAAGGATATCTCGACCCGCGCGGCGCAATTGCAGGCTTTCGGCTTGCGCAACTCGACCAATGCCGAACTGCGCGAGGAATGGGAAGCCACGGCCGCGACCGAGCTTTCAAAACTTGGCCTAAGCGCGCCCTAAGCCGCCCGCCCCCTGACATTTCCGACGAAGGACAGAGCATGACCCTGATGAAAGTCTCCAGCTTCGCGGCTGGCAAATGGATTGCCCCCGGCGCCAATGCGCGCCCGATCGCCTCGGCCATTACCGGCGCGAAGATCGCCGAAGCCGGTGGGGCAGATATCAACAAGCAGGCGATGCTGGATTATGGGCGCAATGTGGGCGGCCCTGCCCTGCGCGCCATGGGGTTTCACGACCGCGCCAAAATGCTGAAAGCACTGGCCGCCCATCTGGGTGGGCACAAGCAGGCGCTTTATGACCTGAGCTTCGACACCGGCGCCACGCAATCCGATCACATGATCGACATTGATGGCGGCGTCGGCACCATGTTTGTGTTCGCCTCTAAGGGTCGGCGCGAAATGCCGGACGGCCAAATCTATCTGGACGGCGAGATCGAACAGCTGAGCCGCAATGGCACCTTCCTTGGCATGCACATTGCAACGCCCCTGAAAGGCGTGGCCGTGCACATCAACGCCTTCAACTTCCCGGTCTGGGGGATGTTGGAAAAACTCGCCCCGACCCTGTTGGCGGGCGTGCCTGCCATCGTAAAGCCAGCGACCTCGACGTGCTATGTGACCGAAGTCGCCGTGCGCATCATGCTGGACAGCGGCATTCTTCCTGAGGGCGCGTTGCAGTTGATTTCCGGCGGCACGGGCGATCTGCTGGACCGGCTTGGCCCACAAGATATCGTCAGCTTCACCGGTTCGGCGAAAACCGCCAGTATGTTGCGGTCAAACCCGAATATCCTGAAGAACTCTGTGCGGTTTGTGGCGGAACAAGACAGCCTGAATGCGTCGATCCTAGGTCCAGATGTCACGCCGGACACCCCGGAATTTGACCTTTTCATCAAAGAGGTGCACCGCGAGATGACCACGAAAGCGGGGCAGAAATGCACCGCCATCCGCCGCATCATCGCACCCGACGCACAGGTTCAAAACGTGATCGAAGCGCTGTCCGCGCGACTGGCAAAAACCGTCATCGGTGACCCGCGCGATGAAGCGACCCGCATGGGTGCTTTGGTATCTGCGGGTCAGAAGATCGACGTGCTGGAAAAAGCCGCGGCCATCGGATCGGAAAGCAAACTGGTCTATGGCGACCCGGACGACAACGACTTCGCGGGTGGGGTGGATGCGGGTGCGTTCGTGAAACCAATGCTCTTTCACTGCGAAGACCCCGACACCGCCACGGTGGTGCACGAGACGGAAGCTTTCGGGCCCGTCTCAACCATCATGGGCTATCGTGACATTGCGCACGCCATCGACCTTGCCAACAAGGGCGAAGGATCGCTGGTGGCCTCTGTCATCACAGCCTCCGGCGAGGTGGCGCGCGAGGTCGCGATGGGCGCAGGCGCGTTCCACGGGCGGCTCTATTTCAACAACGCAACCTCAATGAAGGAAAGCACCGGCCACGGCAGTCCCCTGCCCCACATGGTGCATGGCGGCCCCGGTCGCGCGGGCGGCGGCGAGGAAATGGGCGGCGTGCGCGGCGTTCTGCATTACATGCAACGCACCGCCATTCAGGGCAGCCCTGACATCCTGACCGCTATTGGCGGCAAATGGGTGCCCGGCGCGACCGAGATCAAAGGCCCTGCCCACCCCTTCACCCGCAAATTCGGCGCGCTTTCGATCGGAGAGACGTTACATTCCAAGTCGCGCGAAATCTCGACCGATGATATCGAGAAATTCGCGCATTTCACCGGCGACACGTTCTATGCCCACATGGACAGCGA
This sequence comes from Aliiroseovarius sp. S1339, assembly GCF_023195695.1. GTDB lineage: Bacteria > Pseudomonadota > Alphaproteobacteria > Rhodobacterales > Rhodobacteraceae > Aliiroseovarius. The sequence continues at coordinate 14,473 of NZ_JALPQG010000002.1, forward strand.
AGCGGCGAAACGGAACCCCTTCTTCCCGGACCGCGTGGCGCATGGCTATCTACTGCTGAGCTTTGCGGCAGGGCTGTTCGTGGAACCCGACGAAGGCCCGGTGCTGGCGAATACGGGGCTTGATAGCTTGCGCTTCATGAAACCGGTCGAGGCTGGCGACAGCATCGCCGTCCGCCTGACCGTTAAGGCCAAGACCCGTCGCACAGATGAGTATGGCGAAGTGCGTTGGCATGTAACCCTGACCAATCAGGATCAAGAGCTGGTGGCGGAATACGAACTGTTGACCATGAACGCCTACTGACGCGATGGGCCAGTGGATTTGGCCTACTACTTCCACAAGACCTGCAATCCGTCCCGACCTGCGTTCGGGGCATTGGCGATGTGTGGGGGTATTCGGTTGCGCCGAAAGACGGCGGAGCCAGCGCGGTTTTGAGTCTCGATCATGAGACGTATCAACAGGTAATGCCGGCAGGTGAATTGAGGATAACCCACAGTGCTGAAACGTCGCGCCATGCAAACAATTGAGTTGGAAGTCTTTCTACCAGCGGACACCGCAATTGTTTGGGATCATATTCTTCAGCCGCGTCTTTTTTGTTTTGTGGCCAAGGGGGTGCTGACGTTTAAACCCGTTAACCCCAGTGCTTTTCCGGAGCGTTGGTCAGCAGGCCAATACAGAGTTCGTAAGTATTTATGGGGCCTGCTGCCGATGGGGTGGCAGGTCATCGACATTGAGTTTTTGCCAGATCAGGGACGGCCACACCGATTGCGCGACAATGGCCGTGGTTGGATGGTACCGACTTGGGATCACACAATGATAGTCGAGCCTGCCCAAGGCGGCACCCGATACACCGATTACGTGAAGATCGAAGCGGGCGTTTTGACACCCCTGGTCGCGGTGTTCGCCCGCCACTTCTATAAACACAGGCAAAGACGCTGGCAGAAGCTCATCGCGGCAGATTTTGACTATACGGTATCTTGAAACGGCCCATCGCGATGCTCTGACACGGGTCATTATGTCAGTTAGGGCGAATGGAGATCAAACCTAGATGGAATCGCCGCTCGATCCGATGCGTCAAATCTCGCACCCAGACGCTTGTCCGCCCCTGATACCATAGTTGCCCGAGCCGCAATCAGCCGTCGATCCGCGCACCCATGATTGCGATCGCTTTCTGGTACACGGTGGCCGCATTCCACTGTTTGATCACTTTGAAATTGGGCTGGCCTTCTTGGTAACCTTTGCCGGGCTTCCATCCCTTTTTGCGCAGGAAATTTGCGGTCGAAGCCAGTGCGTCTGCCTGATTGTAGAAATCCACGCGCCCATCGCCAGACCCGTCGACGCCATAGCGCAATGCGTTACCCGGAAGGAATTGCGTATGGCCCAATTCGCCATGTTTGGCGCCCCGCGTGTCACCATTAATCATGCCCCGATCCACCAACATCAGCGCACCGATCGCGTGGGGCTTAAAAAAATCCGAGCGGCGGCAGTCGTAAGCCAGCGTTGTAATCGCCGACACAACCGCACTGTTACCCATGAAGCCACCAAAGCCAGTTTCCATCCCGTGGATTGCCAGCAACACCCCGGCTGGAACGCCATAGCGTTTCTCCAGCGAGCTCAAAAAACCAGCGTTGCGGGCTTTGCGTTTGCGCCCTTGGGCAACGATTGTATCTGCTCCGCGCACTTGCATGAACTTGGACAACGAGTATTTGAATGACCGTTGGCTACGGTCGGCCTTGATGGTTGCAGTCGAATATCTTGCGGATGCCAGAGCCTTCAATCCACGTTGGCCAACACCCGCAGCTTTGGCCTCGGCGGCAAACGACGCCTTCCATTTGTCAAAACCGCTCGAATTGTTGCCGCAAGTTGCACCCACGGCGATCCCTGCAGATAAACTCAACGAAATACCCGCGAAAGCCAGCGTTCTGAAAATGGACATTAGAAAAGCTCCGTATCAAATATCGGCATATTGTTGCACAGGTCAGATGCTGGCGCAAAGTGAACAATTTGTGCTGTCATGGACCGCGTCCCACACAGCAGGGAAACATACCAACCACCCGCATCCGCCAGTTGGGAAGCAGCTCAAGCAAAACGGAGCTAGGCGCCAGCGAGCGCAGTTGACGTGAGCCAATCAACGACGGTTTGTGTTGATGTGCCGCGTTTCGACCCACGCGGGGCCAGCAAATAGAAATCCTGTTTGCCCATTAGTGCGTCAGGGATCACCTGAACCAGTCGATTTGCGGCAATATCGCGCTTCGCGTGAAAGTCGCTGACAAGCGCGACGCCCTGACCCGAAAGGGCTGCATCCATCGCAAGGGCAGTCTGGCTCAAGCGTAGCCCATGCCCGCCGTTATCTTCAACGTTCAGCTGTTTAAGAAACGCGGGCCAGAGATCGTGGGAATCGTGCAGTTTGGGCAGACGAGACAGCGTCGCGAGATCGAGCGGCAGGCGTTCCCCCGCGATCAGCGTAGGGGCGGCCACAGCGATGATTTTCTGGCGGAACAGCCGGATCGCATCCAGCGCGGCACCGAACGGTGGTTGCCCGTGGCGGATGGCAAGATCGATTCCATCACTATGAAAACTTGACAGTTTTTCCGTCGCAAGAATGCGCAAATCAATTTCCGGATATGCAGCTGAGAACTCCGGCAGGTTGGGGATTAGCCATTTGGCGGCAAAGGTTGGTGTGACACTGATCACGACCTTGTTCGGTTCAGGGCGCAAGGTTTCGGTGGCGGCGTGCAGCTCCTCAAAGGCTGTCGCGATCCGCGCATGATAGCTGCGTCCGGATGGCGTGAAGGCCAGCCCTTTCGGCAACCTTTCAAACAGCGCCATCCCCAGATGCGCCTCAAGCTGGCGCACCTGCTGCGCAACGGCCCCCTGCGTCACGCCCATTTCATCGGCGGCGGCGCGGAAATTCAGGTGGCGACCTGTCACATCAAAGGCGCGTAGACTGTTAAGGGGCGGCAACTGTGTCATTTGCCGATAGTATTCCTACTGTCAGAGAATATCAATTCTGGTGCGAAAATCACATTTATTCCGCTTAGATTAGCTGCAAGACAATGATGGAGGATGCGATGTCAGTAGAAAAAGTAGCTCTGGTCACAGCAGGTGGAAGCGGCATGGGTGCCGACGCTGCGCGCAGGTTGGCGGCAGACGGCTTTCGGGTCGGAATCCTGTCATCCTCGGGCAAAGGCGAGGCGCTGGGTGAAGAGTTGGGCGGATTTGGCGTCACAGGCTCCAATCTCAACGCGGACGACCTGACCGCACTGGTGCAAGGGGCGGCGGATCGCTGGGGCCGTGTCGATGTGCTTGTCAATTCTGCAGGGCATGGACCGAAAGGCCCTGTGTTGGACATCTCGGATGACGACTGGCACTTGGGTATGGAAGTATATCTGCTGAACGTCATTCGGCCCACCCGACTGGTGACGCCGCTGATGCAAGCGCAGGGCGGCGGGGCGATCATCAACATTTCGACCTTCGCCGCGTTTGAACCCGACCCGCTGTTTCCGACGTCAGGCGTATTTCGCGCGGGCCTTGCTGCGTTCACTAAACTTTATTCGGACAAATACGCGGCCGAGAATATCCGCATGAACAATGTCCTTCCCGGCTTCATCGACAGTCTGCTCGAAACCGATGACCGCCGCGCGCGTATCCCGATGGGACGTTACGGGCGGGCGGATGAAGTGTCATCGCTGATCTCATGGCTGGCGTCCGCGGGCGGTGCCTACATGACCGGCCAGAACCTGCGCATCGACGGGGGGCTGACCCGTGCCGTTTGATGCTGCAATGGCCGCCCCCACAACGATGCGCGTCACATTCATACTCAAATGGGCGGCGTCGATCATCCAGATCATGGGCTACACGGCGACCGCCTTTGGCTGGACGCCTTGGAACCTTTATCTGTTCCTTGTCGGCCTGTTTGGTTGGTTTGCGGTGGGCGTGTTATGGAACGACAGGGCGATCATGCTGATCCACATCGTCGCTTTAGGCGCCATGCTGGTCGGGATGAGCAGCAGCTGAAGCGACCATAAGCATCGGTATTTACCGGTCGCGGTCTTTGTTACCGCGCCCGGCTAGTCTTTTTATCGGCGCTAGTCTGCTACGCCTCAGCAAACCCTCAGCGATACAGAAGCACCGGAATTTTCACCGTCTGGATCATTGCCGTCGTGGTCGATCCAATGATCAACTGCCTGATCCGACTATGGCCATATGCGCCCATGACCAGAAGATTGAAGCCTTCGTCTGCGACCAGCTTGGCCAGAACTTCATCAGGTTCTCCGACGGCAATACGCGGCGACGCCGAGATATTGGCAGCCTTCAGCTTGGTAACCGCTTCTTCAGCAATCATCTGAGCACTGGCTTGCTCCTGCCCAATACAAAGCACGCAAACGTCGAGATCTTCGAAAACCGGGCTTGTCGACATGCGCTCAATCGCAACTTTAGCGCTGGCGCTTCCATCATAGGCGACAAGAACCTTCGTGATGGGCTTGAATTCTCGCGAGGCCACGAACACCGGCACGGTTGAGGTACGCACGATCCGCTCTAGGTTCGACCCGAGGTGTCCCGTAGCAAAATCTGCACCCTCGCCCCGTTTGCCGATGATGATTGCGCGAATGTCGTCTTTGACCTCGCGCACAGCATCCAACAGATCGCCTTTGCGCAACCGCAAGCTCACGTCGGGAACGCCATCTTGCTCCAGAATGGCCTTCGCATCTTCCAGAATGGCGTGGCCTTTCGTCTGCGCCAGCTTGGCCCATTGTTCGTCAAGCGTCGAAAGCTCTTCCAGCAGTGCTGACCGGGCACCAAGGCGCAGGGCCCCTGAAAGGTCCGGGGATGCCGAGCCCTCGCGGCGACCAAGCACATGCATCGCCACAACATCAGCATTCAGCTTTTGCGCGATCCAGGCTGTATGGTGGCAGACGCTCTCGGAATAAGCCGAGCCGTCCAGCAGCGTGAGTATCTTGTCCATGTCGTTCCTTCCTCAGTGCCCCATCAACTTGTCCATCGCGCCCGGCTTGTCATGGATGGCAAGCTTGTCAACGATGGTCTCTGACGCCTCGTTCAAACCGATGACCTCAACCGTCGCGCCTTCACGACGGAACTTGAGGATTGCCATGTCAAGCGCCTGCACAGAACTGATATCCCAGATATGAGCCTGACTAACGTCGATGGTGACACGATCAAGCGCTTCGTTGAAATCGAAAGCATCTGCGAAATCTTCGGTCGAGCCGTAGAATAGCTGACCCTCAAGCACATATGTCCGTTCGCGCCCGTCCGCAGAAATGGTCGACGAAATGCGAAACAGCTGGGCAATCTTGCCCGCGAAAAAGATGCCGGACAGCAGAACGCCAACCAACACGCCGATGGCAAGGTTGTGGGTATAAACCACAGTGACCACCGTTGCGATCATCACGATGGATGACGAACGCGGATGCACCCGCAGATCTTTGATTGACGACCACGAGAACGTGCCGATGGACACCATGATCATGATCGCGACCAATGCAGGCATCGGAATACGCGCGACCAGATCGCCCAATCCGACGACAAGGATCAGCAGCACAGCGCCTGCGGTGAAGGCCGAAAGACGGCCACGACCACCAGATTTCACGTTGATAATAGACTGACCGATCATCGCACAGCCCGCCATGCCGCCGATAAAACCGGTCGCCGTGTTGGCAATGCCTTGACCGATACATTCCTGATTTCGGTTGGATTTGGTATCGGTCAGATCATCGACGATATTCTGCGTCATCAGGCTTTCCAACAGACCGACAACGGCGACAGCCAATGAATAAGGAAAGATAATCAGCAGCGTCTCGAATGTCAGCGGAATTTGCGGGATCAGGAAGACCGGAAGCGTATCCGGCAGAGCGCCCATGTCGCCCACGGTCCGCACCTCCCATCCTGTGATCAGCACAAGAGCTGTCAAAACGATGATCGTGACAAGCGGAGATGGCACCGACCTCGTGATACGAGGGAACAGATAGATGATGGCCAGGCCCGCCGCGACCAGCGCATAGGTCAGCCAAGTGACACCGGCATTGCCCAAGTTGAGTTCCGGAAGTTGCGCCATGAAAATCAGGATGGCCAGCGCATTCACAAATCCCGTCATCACGGATTTCGACACATAGCGCATGAAGCGCCCGAGCTTCAGCAGCCCCGCCCCGATCTGCAGCAGCCCCGCCAGAACGGTCGCCGCAAGCAGATATTCCAGGCCATAATCCTTCACCAGCGTGACCATCAGCACTGCGGTGGCGGCTGTGGCGGCCGAGATCATGCCGGGCCGCCCACCTGTGAAGGCGATCAGAACCGCGATCGAGAAAGAGGCATAAAGCCCCACTTTCGGGTCCACGCCTGCGATGATGGAAAAGGCGATCGCCTCGGGGATCAGCGCCAAGGCGACGACGAGACCAGCAAGCAGATCGCCGCGAATGTTGCCAAACCATTGTTGTTGGTAGTCAGAAAGTGAAATCATGAATAGTCCAATACCCTTTGTCGGGATGTCTTTCGCAAGGCGATCCGGCAGTGCAACTTGAGCATATTTAAAGGGTTGTCCGGCGGATCAGCGGCCAGAAGAGCCACCCGGACTTTCACCGGGTCCTAATGCTATCAGCAGTGCATAAACTTGATTTCCGGGGAAATCTCAAGGGTCAAAGGGCCGCTGTAAAGTTATTTGGATGAGCCGATGGAAAAAGGGGGTCGGGTTTTGACTGGTAAATCAAGAAACTTAATAAATCGTCTTAGGGATGCAGAGACCTGAAAGATCGGCTATCCAAATCTACCGTTGACGGTACAGAGCTTACAGCAGCGCCAAGCCGGATTTCAGATGTTAAAGATGATTCACACAGCTTCGCAGAATCATACGTTCATTTGTTATTGCCATAAATAATGGTGCCCCCACACGGACTCGAACCGCGGACCTACTGATTACAAACGGCCAAAATGGGTTTTCGCCGGTTTTCGCTGCACCTCGCCAAACCGTCATAAATGCATGAATACAAACAGTTTTTATTGACGGCTCGCACGCCCACCCTACATCTTGAACGCCACGAAACGCTGCACAGTGCTTCCGATATGCTTCCGGATTTCGTGATCAAGAGTAGGAATGACGATGCCAAAACTGACCAAACGACTTGTTGAGAGCTTATCACCAGAACCCAAAGAACGCATCCTTTGGGATGATGAGTTGGCGGGCTTTGGTGTTAGAATTTATCCAACTGGGCGACGGGTCTATGTGGTGCAGTATCGGTTGCACGGACGGACACGGCGAAAGAACCTCGGACAACATGGCGTTCTGACCGCCGAGGAAGCTCGCAAGGACGCTAAGCTGGTGCAAGCGGACGTGGCGCGGGGGTCTGACCCCTCAGCCGAACGCAAGGCGCGTCTGCGCAGCCCCACGATCAAAGAACTAGGCGAACGGTTCCTGACGGACCATGTGGCACTGCATTGCAAGCCCACGACCTTATACGACTATCGCAACATGCTGCGCGGGGTTGTGAACCCCGTTCTTGGTAGCATCAAGGTTTCCGAGATTACCTTCACCGACATTCAAGCGTTTCACCTCAAACGACGCGATACGCCCTATCAAGCCAATCGTGGGGTTATGGTTCTATCCAAAATGCTGAACCTTGCCGAGGATTGGGGATTACGAGCAATGAACTCCAACCCAACGCGCCGCATCAAACGCTATCCGGAGGAAGAAAAGAAACGCTATTTGGACGAAGGCGAACAAGAACGGCTTGGCACGGTTCTGGCGAACATGCTGCAAAACGAAGAAATCACGCGATACGTTTTTGCCGCCTTCTATTTGCTGTTGCTGACAGGGTGTCGCCTTGGGGAAATCCAGAAGTTGAAATGGGATTACGTCACCCGCACCCATCTGGAACTGCCAGACAGTAAAACGGGGCGACGACGCATCCCCCTGCCCCGCGAAGGTCGCGCGCTTCTTGACACCTTAGAACGTCGTGAGGGCAACCCCTACGTGATCTTAGGGACGCATGCAGACGGTTACTACAACGACCTACAGAAGCCGTGGCGCAAAATTCGGGAACGGGCCGGATTGAGCGATGTGCGCGTGCATGACCTGCGACACACCTATGCATCGGTCGCGGTTATGAATGGGATTGATCCGTTCACCTTGAAAGAAATTCTTGGTCACAAGAACCTATCCACGACGTTGCGCTATGCGCACCTTTCAGATGATGCCGTGCAGAAAGCAGCGGGACAGATTGCCAATCGACTTGCAAGTGCGCTGGGAAGTGTGGCGTAACCCATCTAGATTGTAGGCAAGAAATATTCAGCCAATTGAAAGATGTTAGCTTGGAATGAGCTCACGAGAAGAAATTGCCGAACGGGTTTCGGACGAGATTGTCGACAGGCTCCACCAACTCATTGAAGGGCAACGTGAAATTCACCTGTTCAAAGATAGGTTGGTGCATTTCTTGACCCGATACGAACGTTACTTGGCGAACACCCCGCAGGTCACGCGAAAGGAGCGTCGTACGCAAGTTTCTCGGCTTCGCGATAAAACTTCGGGATTTTTAAGTGCGCTAACTGAACTGCATGATCAAGTTGTACGCGATATCAACACGCAGTTGGATCATATTACGCATGATGACAGGTGGGAAGGTTTCGACTTTTTCAACAAGGATCAGGACTTGCCCCCCACTGATGAAACATTGGAGCAAGCAAAGCTCGCATGCGAGAGAATTCTCGAAGTTTGTCACGGTGAGTTAGATCACCTCAACTCGACCAAAGGTGTTAAAAAAGGCAGTTTGAACCCTTCACTAGATCAAATGCTCATTGACTTGGCAGCATTGTATGAAACGGAAACAGGGCATTCGGCACGTTCTCATTGCTACCGCGACGAAACTGCTAAAGACGAGTTCAACGGCAAATTCTTTCTTATGGCGAAGGCATTTCTTGACGAATTCGTGCCGGGTAGTTTCGGCACACCAATTGCACTTGGAAATCGCATCAATCGGGTGCTCCGTAGAGATTGATTTGTTCCACATCACATAGGGTCTGAAAAAATCCCTATGTGATGTTACTGGACGTTTCCAAAACGCTTCATTGTCATCTCAACGCAACGAGCGACAACGAGGTGAACATGACACGCGCTTATCAACCTGACCAACTTATTGACGAACGCGAAGCCGCGTCGATCCTTTGCTATTCCGTCCGCGCTTTGCAGAACTGGCGACATCGCGGCGGCGGACCGGACTTTGTGAAAGTGTCCGCCCGGTCGATCCGCTATCGCCGCGCTGATCTGGAAAAGTGGATCGCGGACCGCACGGTGTCCAACACCTCGCAGACCATCTGACATTCAGTTTTGCCCCGCAACAGTTGGTAGCGGTTGCGGGGATTTTGGGGCCGAGAGGCTTTCAAACGGGGCGCGGGGTGTCGCCACCTCGCGCCCATTCTATGTCTGCCAACAACTTAAACCAAGGAAAGGGACACCATGTCCAACCAACCCGCCTTCAAGTTCAGGCTTGGCCTGATCACAGCCACCATCTGGAAGAATGACAGCTTCTATTCCGTCGACTTCACACGCTCCTACAAGGACGGCCAGGGCGATTGGCACAGCACGCAAAGCTATGCCCATGCGGACCTTCTGAACATCGCCAAATGCGCGGAACGCGCCGAGAATTGGATTGCGAGACAGACCAATGACTAAACCGAACCTGAACACCGAACACCACTCACGGCCCCAAAACAAAAGCTACCCCGCCGGAGGCTCCCACCAGCGCGGCGCATCCCGCCGGTCGAATGGGGCGACCCCCAAGAGGGGGGTGATAGTAGCACCCCCCTCTGGAAATACAGAACCGCCGGGAGATTACACCGTGTTGCATCGTGGCTTTGACACTCTGGCGCTGTCTATTCAGGCCAATATCGGCCCCAAGCTGTTTGAATATCTGGACGCGCAGAAAGCGATTGCCGAGGATGAACAACGCGAAATCCTGATCACCTATGAGGGGCTGCAATTCTTGCTCAAACCCTATGGCGGGAAAGGCTATCGTTTCTTACTGGATGGTGGTCGCGATGGCGCAAGCTGGGCGATCAAAAAGCCCAACGCGCGGGACAAGTGGGGCATTCGCATCACCTTCGGTTCGTTCTTTCTGGCGACTTATGGCCTGGGCGCGGCCAAGGCGCATTGTGAGCGTGTACTGGACCGTCTGGGCGTTCGCTTTGGCCCCGATGATGTGAGCATATCGCGGGCAGACTTTTGTGTGGATGTACTGGTGAACAGTCTGATCCTGAAACCCGACAATCTGGTGATGCACAGTTCAACAGGTCGGCGCGATAACATTACATATGACGATGTGGTGGCACACGGGAAGTCCGGTTGGCAAACATCGGTCACGGCGGGCAGCATCGCAAACCGGCAAGTGATCATTTACAACAAACGGTCCGAGGTGATCGCCCGTGGCAAGACCTACTGGTGGGACATTTGGAACCACACGTTACGTAACGGTCTGGGCAACACCAACGCGGCTGTTACCTTACATAAGGGACAGCCGACCGGCCCCCTGACCCCTGATGCGAACAAAGCCAAGCACAACCAAGTCTGGCGGGTCGAATTCCGCGCGGGCAAAGACCTTCTGAAAGACCGCTGGGGCATTCGTACATGGGAACAATTCTTTGACCGTTACGGCGACCTGTGCCGGTCAACGGGCGAGCTGGTCCGATACACCGAACCTGACCCGTCCGACAGCAACCGCTCACGTTGGCCCAATCATCCAATTTGGGATGTTGTTTGCGCCGAAATGAATGACGACCTGATCGAGATGCGCAGTGGGGCGGACCCCAACCCCATGAAGGAAGTTCACCGCGTGGAACATATCGCCAGCTTGTTGAAACAGATCACAGGCACATCCATTACCATCGCGGCACTGGAAGGGTGGGATCACGAAGAACTGCCCACCGCGTTCAACGGCATTGCCGAACGAATGACCGCAACCGCCAACGACAACCCAGAGCGGTCCGCCAAGCAGTTGCAGGACGCCAAGGACCGGTATGTGTTTGTAAGGAAAACAGGTGAGCCGCCTACGTAACGTATATGTAAGGGTGGTCAGGCAAGTGGCTACGTAATGTTACCTTACATAGGGGCCGACAGAACCCAGTAAGCGCCTTATGTAATGTAACATAGGGCGCTTATGTTATGTACGGTTCGCCAAGTTTTCCTAAGGCTCCCACAGATGACTTGGGCGGATTGCGGTCATTCGCTGCAACATGGGATTCAGTGGCGCGGCGCCATCAAAGCTGCCATTGAAGTAAAACAGAATTTGATATCTTGTGACACGCCGTCGTCAATCTTCTTCGTTCACATCAAACAAGTCTTGCAGATCGTAGACATCGACCTCGCCGAGTTCGATCTCGTGATATAGGCTGTCCAATTCACTCTCCACAAACACAACTTCTTCATCCTCGGTGCCAAAGCAATGCACATCGAGCGTGACGGTCGTGCGCACCTCGAGCTCTTCGTCAACTTCGATCATGCGACCACCCATCCCGAGAGATTCTTTGTCGACGCTATCCCAGATCGAGAAACTTAGCTCGACAGGAACCTTCACCATTAGGTTTAAAGGCAAACTGACAACCACTCTCAGCATTTCTTTATCACCGGTTTCCGGCAATTCGATGAAATCGATTTCATCTTCGCCGGGCCACTCCAAACTCTTGAGTTCACCCGCCCAAGTAGACAATTCGACTTCCCCATGTGTTGGGTGGGCATTGGCGGTAAATTCGAGACGTTCCACTTCTGCAGAAATATCGCTCTGGAGTTCAACTAAGCTGTCCTCGCCTTCTTGAAGCCATGTCGAAATCGTCGTTCTTAGGCCTAGCGGAGCGTTGGTGATAAGGGAAAGTGCACGTTCAATCTCGGGCACCAAGTACAAACGACTAGATTTTTCACAGAATTCTTTCCAGTCGCCGTCCTTTGAGATCACCAGAATGCCTATGTTGCGTTCAACTGCTACTCGTTCAAGGGCGTTGAGCGCCAAAGAATCTGGAAATTCAGCTTTCTTTCTTCCCGAACCGAAGGGCGGTTCACCAGAAAAGTAACCATCAAAGATGGTCGCCATACTCACCAAATCCGTATCGTTGAGCACCTCACAACCTGTGTCTTTGATATATTTGTCCCAGCGCTGAATGGAAGCTTCAAGCGGCGTTCTCCCACCAGAAATCTGAGCAAGTAAGGCCTCCCGTTCAGGTTGGTTCGTTTCAAACGCAAAAAGTGCTTTTCCTATCGACTTCTTTGCTGATTGCAGTGCTTCGGCTGCTGCTTTTTCAAGATGGGTTAGGACTTCCTTTGCGACAGTACCGGATAGCAAAAAATCGAATGGGCGATCTTTCAACCCGGCCAAAGCCTGCATTGATGCCGAGTTAAGCTGTAGGCGCTTTTGATCGAATATGCTGGTGTCGACTGAAATGGCAGTAATACGGCTTTCCGCCAGCAAAGCCACAAGTTGTTCGTCGCTTAGAATAGGCATGTCAAAGACCTCGTCGCACGGTACAAAGACTGCGCTATGGGAATTGGAGCGAGTAAACGGAATCGAACAATCGCCACGTGCTTGGGAAGCAAATGCTCTACCATTGAGCTATACCCGCATTGGAGCTTGATTAACACTGCGTCCCATCACAATTAAAGGCCATAACGCTAAGCCAAAGCAATCTGTGTATCCTTCTGCGGCACACGCTTGCGCGCAGGAAGATCGAAGTGGACGACGCCGCGCTGACGCATGTCCATTAACAGCTGATTCAGTTGTGTTCGCCTAATCGGAACGGTTTCCATCGCAATGTTGAACATTGGGCCAGGAAAAGCGTGGCTACGACCTCGCAGGAAGTCGATGATAGCGGTTTCTGCGATGTCTCGGTTCGCCTTGCAACCAACCCCCTTTTGCTCCTGCTGGAACGCCACAACGTCTTCTGCTGAAAACAGACTGATTTGTGGATTGTCGCCTTCGCGAAGGTTGTGACGCATTTCCATTTCTTGTTTTTCGACTTTCTCTTGAACGTCTCGGAAGACCTCAAGACCCTTGGGGCTGTGCGTGCCGAGGATCAGCCGCATTTTCACGCGCTCTTTCTTCGGCACCATGATTGAAAAGTCAGGAACATAGGTCGCGATTTTGTGCGACCGCATCGCCTCTTTCATCAGGTGTAGCATCTTTCGTTCGTTGCCCCAGTCACTGGGCAAATGAACAAATTCTTCAGCCCACTGTGCATCTGCAAGGAATCTCCCAAACGATGCCGCTACCTCTTCATACTCAGCGTGACGATTGATGTGGTCAGACATGAAATTCAGCATGAATTCCCCACCTTGACTGCGAAGGAAGCGGAACACCTCTTCGTTTCGAATATTCCATCCGGTTGGGTCAATAAATGTGAACGTGAAACCATCAGGCAGTTTTGCAGCGATACCGTCCAAATTGTCTTCGAACGCACCTTCGAAGATGTGAATTTCGAACCTACTTTTCGTAGCAGCGTATTCGCGCAGACGAGCAACAGCGTCAGGACGCTGTTCACAGAAGCAAAACCTGATTTTCAAACCGGCGACGCCATTTTTGCCGAGATCGGCACGCACAGCTTCGAGCGTGTTGATGGCTTGGTCGAACGAGGCGTCGGAATACTTCGCTTCGTCGGATACCTTCCAAGGTCCAGCGAAGGCGTCAACGAAATTAAATGTCTGCGAATGCCCTTGCAGCGTCTTATAGGCTGCGGCTTGCAGGTATTTAGTCAAAAATTGATGTTTGATGAACGATTGTTCTCGATCGCGGTAAAGCTCTACATCTGCGGCCATTAAATTCTTTCACTAATGTAACTCAGCCATGATCGCTTTGGGAACAATCTGCCATGGGAAACCATTCCACTCTTCACCTTCAAGGGTCCGCCCCCCAGATTTTGGTCGCGCACCGCCCCATTGCTTAAAGAAGAATGCTACGTCGAAGTGCTCACAGGCGAGACGTAGTTCGGTTGCCCATGGGGCCTCCATAGGACGCGCTCTAGGCCCGCTCTCGCCGCCGACAATTGCCCATGCGATACCTGAAAGGTCCACCTCGCCAATTGGCCCCAACAGCGGCTCAAACGAAATGAACCGCGCGTCAGAATTAATTTGGCGAAGGTGTTCGATCCGGCTTTTGTGCCCGCTGTCTTCGACAGAGACACCGATCCATATGTGTGACGGTACACTTGCGCCTTCGTAACGGGTCTTGACGTAGTTTCGCATTAGTGAAGAACGCTTTGTTAACACCTGATAAACATGCCAATCAGCAGCTTCCATTGCGTCAAAAACGGCGTCGATATGCGATTTAGGAATGTCTTTGTGAAATAGATCGCTCATCGAATTGACGAAGATCATGCGAGGTTTTTTCCATTGCGCGGGCTGGCCTAGGCGAGACGGCCACAAGCGTAGATCGAAGCCTTGCTCATAGGGGTGCCCCTCGATGCCGCGCCAGCGTTCTGCAAACCGCTCTGCATAGCAATTGTCACAGCCAGGGCCGATTTTTGTGCAACCCGTAACTGGGTTCCATGTCGCATCTGTCCACTCAATTTCGGATTTCTGTGCCATGCTACTCGATCCTTTTTGTGGATAAGTCTAGAGTAGAGTGGGCGATCAAGGAACTCATTTTCTAGCTGAATGGCCAAAAAGTGAAACACCATGATAGGACCTCTGTTGTCTAGAATTGACGGTCTGAAGACGAGATTGCTGCACTCTGAATGAAGATCAGCTTCTGTCAAGTGGCACAGCCGAACCGCCGATCACTCTCAACGTCAGCAAAGGGCCGATGTGCCTGTTGGGCGCATTCGCACACCTCACACCGCCAAAGTTAAAAACTCTGGCATTCGCCCATTACAATATGATCACTTAACAAACCAATTTCATGGGTTCTCTTCGTATCCACGCCAAGCCAGCCACCGGGCGAAACCATGCTGAGAAGGAACCGTCCAGTTTCTGTGGAGTAATTAAATACCATAGTCAAAACTCTAGAGTTTAGACATGTCACGACATCCGGAGCTTTGTTCGGAAACGCGCGCTGACAGTTGTAAGCGGTGTCAGTGCCTTCCACCCCAACAACCTGACTGAAGTCGTCAGAAAAGCGGATGGTATATCTTTTACCCGATGCTTCGTTTTCGTAGGTCGGCTTCCAGTCTCCGTTCTCGGCGATCATTCCCACCGTGTGTTTGGCAACGCAATAAAGAACAGTCTCACGCGCGGCCAATGGGGAACTCGACAGCGCCATTAAGAGGCTCGCAATTAGAGTGGATTTGTTGAGCATTACCGGTGCCCTTCTTCAATTTTTACTACGGTAGCATTTCTTCAGTACCGAGAAGCCTGTTGAATGAAAGCAGCAATCCGAATCTATCACTTGACCGTAACTCTCCTGCCACAACCTAAAACCTGCTTCCGATATGCTTCCGGATTTTTTAGGTCGATTATTGCCGCATCGAAGAATCACGCAAGACACTGATTTTATTTGTAAAATGGTGCCCCCACACGGACTCGAACCGCGGACCTACTGATTACAAATCAGTTGCTCTACCAGCTGAGCTATAGGGGCACTGGTGCGCATTTAAGGGGTTCTGCGGCGGGGTTCAAGCAAAAGGTTTAGCGGCGGCTCGCACGCGCCATCAGGGCGACGGCGCATAGGCCCACGGCGATGACCATTAGCGCGGGTGGTGCGGCCTGGCCGAGTTGTTCGAGCGAGGCTTGCTCGTAAACGCGCGTGGCCAGCGTGCCGTAATTGAAGGGGCGCAAAAGCAGTGTTGCGGGGAGCTCTTTCACGCTATCCACAAAGACCAGCAGCAGCGCGGTGCCCACGGAACTTCGGATCAGGGGGACATAAACTTCTGACAAGGCACCACGGGCAGAACGACCCAGTGATCGCGCGGCCATCGGCAAGTTTGGCGACACACGTTCGATCGCAGCGTCAGCGGCCCCCTGTGCGATCGCAAAAAACCGCACGCAATAGGCATAGATGACCGCAAACGCCGTGCCCGTCATCATCAGGCCCGGATCCCAGCCGGTCACAGCTAGCACGCCATCGGCAAGCGCGTTGTCGGTCGCGGCCATCGGAATCAAAATGCCAATCCCCAATACGGCACCCGGCGCGGCATAGCCAATTGTCGTCAGTGGCATGAGCTTGCGTGGCAACGCATGGCCCGATAGCCGCACTCCATAGACTAGGAACAGCGCGGCGGTGACGGTCACAACTGCGGCGATACTTCCGACCGTCAGGGTGTGCCACAGCGCCGAGAAAAGTCCGTTTGACAGCCAGTATTCCGGTTTGGCGACGGCATGGCCGATCAGAACACCAACCGGCAGGACAAAACCCACAATGAAGGGTATTGCACAGGCGATCAGCGCGCCGATGCCGGGCCAAAAACTGAGCGCACGCGCCTCGACCGGGCGGCTTTGGCGCGACATGCGATAAAACCGGCTGCGGGATCGACTGATCTTCTCCAGTGCCGCCAGAAGGAATACAAACACCAGGATCACCATCGCGATCTGCGCGGCACCTCCGGCGTTGTGGCTTTCAAGCCAGACGGTGAAGATACCGGTCGTCAGGGTCTGCACGGCGAAATAATCGACGACGCCGAAGTCCGACACCGTTTCCATCATCACAATGGCAACGCCTGCTGCGATGGCGGGACGTGCCAGCGGCATACCCACCCGCCAGAAGCGCGCGAAGGGGCCAGCGCCAAGGGCGCGCGCGACCTCATAGGCATCACCGGATTGTTCGCGAAACGCTGCACGCGCCAGCAAGAACACATAGGGGTTCAAGGCCGCTGCCAGAACAACAACTGCCGCCCAGCGCGACCGGATCTGCGGGAACCAGTAATCTGCCGCGCTGTCCCAGCCCATAATGGCGCGCAGACCTGTCTGCACGGGCCCGGCATATTCCATGAAATCCACCAACGCATAGGCACCCACATAGGCGGGGATTGCCAGCGGGGTCAGCAACAACCACTCTAACCAGCGCGCGCCGGGAAAGCGATACATCGTAATCAGCCAAGCCGAGCCGGTGCCCACTGCGGCCGACAGGCTGCCCACGGTCACGCATAGCAGCAGCGTGTTTGAGACATAGCGAGGCAACGTCGTATTCAGAAGGTGCGGCCACGCGTTTTCGGCAGGCGTCATCGCCAGCCAAACAATCGAAAGGATCGGCAAAAGAACCAAAAGCGCAATTACGAAAGCCCCCACCGACCAAAGGTCAGGTAGTCGGGTTGCGCGACGTGGCGCTGCAATCTGAGTCTTTTGGTCAGTCATCAATTGCCCGTTTAACCTGAAACAGGTTTAACTGTCCAGAAATCCACCATATGTTTCACAGGTTCGAGCGAAACAAGGGCCATACCTGAATGCAAATCTCTATCCATCTTGGTGCCCATTGCACGGATGACGACCAATTGATCAAATCTCTGCTGAAAAACAGCGGTCAATTGGCGAAAGAGGGTGTCGCGGTGCCGGGCCCAGGGCGGTATCGTGGCCTGGTAGCCGATGCCTTGGTCAAACTTCAAGGCGCGCGCGCGGACGACGCCACGCAAGAGATGCTGCTGGACACGTTCGTCGACAGCCATGACGCCAAACGGCTGGTGTTGGGCCATAAGAACTTCATGGGTGCGCCACATCGGTCGATCGAACACAGCCAGCTTTATCATTTGGCGGAACGCAATACGGCTTGGTTGCGCAATCTCTTTGCCAACCACGAAGTCAGTTTTTTCATCGGTATGCGCAACCCAGCGACCTTCGTGCCCGCTATTCTGAAAGATGCGCCCGAGGCCAACCGCGCCTCCCTTCTTGCACCTATCGAGCCGCGCGATCTATGTTGGTCGGACATGCTGCTGTCAATCCGCGAGGCCAACCCAACCACCCCGATGACCGTTTGGTGCAACGAAGACACCCCGCTTTTGTGGCCTGAAATCATGCACGCAATCACTGGCGTGGACGAAAGCTTGGGGTTACAGGGTACGCTGGATATCCTCGGCCCCATCATGATGAAAGATGGGTTTGAGCGGATGCAGGACTACTTGGCCAAAACCGAGGTCCCAAGCCCAGAGCAGCGCCGTCGCGTGATCGCGGCTTTTCTTGAAAAATACGCGATTGCCGATGAGATCGAAGAGGAAATCGACTTGCCGGGCTGGACGGCGGAACTGATCGAAGAACTAACCGAAGCCTACGATCATGATCTGGATGAGATCGAGCGCATACCCGGTGTCACACTATTGGTGGCCTGACATCATAACCTGAAAACACGAAAACCCGCCGGTGGGGCGGGTTTTCTGGTCTTTGCGAAAGGTTGGGCTTACATGCCCAGCGCTTCTTTATACATCTCCAACACCGCTTCTTCTTCTGCGATATCGTCCGCGTCGCGTTTGCGTAGCGCGATGACCTTACGCATCACCTTGGTGTCATAGCCGCGCGATTTCGCTTCGGCCATCACCTCTTTCTGTTGATCGGCAAGGTCTTTCTTTTCCATATCCAGCCGTTCGATACGCTCGACGAACTGGCGCAGTTCGTTGGCGGTCACGCGGTAGCTGTTGTCGGCCTGATTTTCGTCCATGGGATCCTCTTTTTCGGGTTGCCCCTGATTAGCCCGTCCCCCTGCCCGCTTCAAGACCTGCGCGGCGTGCATTGTTGCGCGATGGCGATGTGCCGCCGGGGGTTGCGCAGACGCGCCGCGCACGCTACGCGATCCCCACAGCTAAGGAGGACGCCATGGAATGGCTGATCATCATCGGAGCGATCTTGTCGTTCGGCGGGCTTGTCGGACTGCTGGCCAGCGCTTTCAGGGTCATGAAAGCCAAGCGCGAAAACCTTGACGATGCTGCGCTGCGCGCCCGTGTGCAAAAGGCGATGGCGCTGAATATGGGTGGGTTGGCCCTGTCTGTCATCGGGTTGATGTGCGTGATTTTGGGCGTGTCTTTGTCCTAACGACGGACAGCCCAGCGCGGTTTTTATTCGCGATCAGTCGCCATTCATATCGCTGAAATGCCGTCCGTTTTTGATCAACTCATCAAACAACGGCGATGGGGCCCAGAATGTCGGCTCTTCCTCTTGATAAGCCTTCAACGCCTTCTGTACGGCCAACAAGCCGCGCTGATCGGCGGCCATCATCGGGCCACCACGGAACCGTGGAAACCCATAGCCATACAGCAAAACCACATCGATATCCGAGGGTCGCAGTGCCACACCTTCTTCAAGCAGGTGCGCACCTTCATTGGCCATCGCATTCAGACACCGCTGCTGAATCTCGTCTGCCGAGAACGCGCGCGGGGTGATGCCCTTCTTGCGTCGCTCGTCCTGAATGATCGCAAGCGCTTCTTCATTCTCGACTGGCCCAAGCCCGTGGCCGTGGACATAATAGCCCCGCCCGGCCTTTTGCCCGAACCAGCCCTTTTCACACATCCTGTCGCCAATCGCGACATAGCGATCATTGGGGTTACGGGTTGCGGCAAGCCGTTTACGGCGCGCCCACGAAATATCAAGCCCGGCCATATCCAACACCTGATACGGTCCGACCGGAAAGCCATAGGCGCGCATCGCGGCGTCGATCTGCGCGGGGCTTGCGCCATCTTCCAGCATGAAATCGGCCGCCAAACGGTAGGCCGCCAAAATACGGTTGCCGATGAACCCATCTGCAACACCAGCGCGCACCGGAACTTTCCAAAGCCTCTTGGCCAGCGAAAAGCCGGTCGCCACGACATCACGATGGGTCTTTTCGCCGACCACGACCTCGAGCAGTTTCATGATATGCGCAGGCGAAAAGAAGTGATAGCCGACGACATCTTCGGGGCGCGAAATGGTCGCGGCCAAAGCGTCAATGTCCAGATAGGACGTGTTGGTCGCCAGAATGGCACCCGGGCGCATAACGTCGTCCAATTGGGCAAACACGCCGCGTTTGACCGCGTCATCTTCAAACACAGCTTCGATGACCAGATCGACCTGTGACAAACGGGTCATATCGGTTGTACCTTGCAGGCGCGACAGGCGCTTGTCGGCAGTCGCTTGATCAATGCGCCCTTTGCCGACGGATTTTTCGTAATTGTCCTTGATCCGGTCCACACCGCGGGTCAGCCCATCGTCATCACGTTCGACAAGGATCACAGGGAAATCCGCGTCAAGGCAAGCAATGGCAATTCCGGTGCCCATTGTGCCTGCGCCAACAACACCGATGGTGGACACATCGCGCACAGTGGCACCTTCCAGTTCCGGCACTTTTGCGGCGCGGCGTTCGGCGAAGAAGGCGTGGCGCAGCGCGGTGGCCTCGGCCCCCGTTTCGCAGTCGTCAAAACATTGGCGCTCCAGCGCGATCCCGGCGTCGAAGGGCAACAAAAGCGCAGCTTCCACACAATCCACAATGCAACGCACAGACGGCACGAAGTTTCCGGCGACGCGGGCGCGCCAGGACCGCACGGCCTCGGTAAAGCCGGTCGGGTTTGCCAAGCCTTCGTCCCGGTTGCGGGTCGG
Source organism: Aliiroseovarius sp. S1339 (assembly GCF_023195695.1). Classification (GTDB taxonomy): domain Bacteria; phylum Pseudomonadota; class Alphaproteobacteria; order Rhodobacterales; family Rhodobacteraceae; genus Aliiroseovarius. The sequence continues at coordinate 34,935 of NZ_JALPQG010000002.1, forward strand.
ACGCGCAGGGCTGCCCTGCGAAATCATGTTTCTGGCCGAGGCCAGCGCGGCGCGATCCAGATTATTGTGGATTACCTTTTCGATCAGGCCCATTTGGGCGGCCCGTTCAGCCGAGATCGGTTTTCCGGTGATCATCAGGTCCAAAGCCGCGTTCGCGCCGACGATGCGCGGCACCCGTTGCGTGCCACCTCCACCCGGCAGAACGCCCAGATTGACCTCGGGCAAGCCCAGCGTCGTGCCTTCCAACGCAATGCGGTAATGGCAGGCCAAGGCCAACTCGAACCCGCCGCCCAGCGCGTGACCATGAATGGCGGCCAGGACCGGTTTTTTGCAGACTTCAATCCGGGCACAAACATCTGACAGGATGGGGGCTGCACGCGGCCGGCCAAATTCACGCACGTCAGCGCCCGCTGGAAAGGTTTTGCCATCAGCCGACAGGACAATGGCCCCAACGCTGTCATCGTTGTCGGCGCGTTCGAACGCGTCCAATAGGCCTTGCCGGATCACTTGGCTAAGCGCATTCACAGGAGGGTTGGAAATTTTGATGAGGGCTACGCCGTCCACGACGTCGTATTGAACTTGTGCTGTCATCTGCGCCTCCGTCCCTGCCTGCACTTAGTCGCCAGATTAAAGCGCCTTTTGTCAATGGCCTAGGGGCGAAAACTTGATCATTCCAGACCAGATGGTCGATAATGCCGCGCGCAGGACACAGCATTTGAGCGGGCGCGCCTTGATAAAGACGCGCACAAGTTTTGGTCAGACCGGCAAATTGTCGAAAATATCATCGGCGTCATCATCTTCAAGGTCGGCTTCGAATTTGCGGAAATCCTCCGGTACTGGCTGACCCATCTTTTCAAGCTCCGAAATCTTTTCGCGCAGCTGTTCTTGCAACACATGACGGTCTTCGGGCCGCTTGGCAATTTCGTCCAAGATCATGCTGATTGAGGCTTTAAGTTCTTCAAATGCCATCTTCTCCTCCTAAGGTCTGATTGTTGATTTCGGTCGATTGCGCGTGCTTTGCCTGCACTATCGGCACATCAGGCGTGTTTCGCGGCACAGTCGCGGCAGAACGGTGTATGAGGAACGATATCAAGGCGTTCTGGCGATATTTCGGTGCCACAGGTGGCGCAGTAACCGAATTCGTCGTCATCCATCCGCGCAAGCGCTGCGTTGATCTTGATAATCTCATCTTGCCCCGAAGTGCCCAAGCCTTCAAGGACTTCATCTTCTTCACGCTCGACTGCCAACTCTTCCCAGTCCTTGGATTTGTGGCTCTCCAGCTCTGCTTCGATCTCGTGCAGTCGAACGTCCAGCTCTTTCAGGCGGGCTTGCAGCATGCTGCGATACTTGCTCACATCAACCATAACGTCTCTCCTTTTCTACTTGATATTGGGGCTTTGGGCGTGGAGTTGCTTTGATACAGGTCAAGCAGATCGGGGGCAGATATTACACCGGCTCTTGCGTCGCCGTAACATGCTGAGCATTGTCCGCAGGCGTGGGTCCGTTGGCCTTCGACAAGGCGGGCGCGGGGTCGGCTGAATGCGACAGCCCTTGGGCTTGCGAACTCATGCTGTCGTCCGGCAATTCTGTGCCAATTCGAAGCGCGCGTTGACCCTTTGCCTGCCCCAGTCGACATGTGCTAAGCACCTGTCCTTTCATATCCTCAAGCGCCACGGTGCTCAGCGCCTCGCGCGGCACGATCACGGTCATACCGGGTGCCAATGCGGTCACTTCGTCCAACGACATGCTGACACGGTGCAAAACCGCGTGAAGTTCGGCGCGGGCCCCCAGAACAATGCCGGGCGTGTCGGACCCACCAGCCGTGGCAGGGGTGGCAGTCGTTTGGCCGTTTCGGCCCGTCGCGGCGAACGGCAACAGCAAAGACAGGGCACCTTGCTTGCCGCCCTCGCCCAGATCAAGCGTCGTTTGGAACCGCCGGTAAGGAATATCAGGCAAGACCATGCTCGCCGCGCGGTAGTCTTCCAGACGCACCGCGAAGCAATAACCGCTGATCAACGGGGCGACGGGCGGGTGCGCGGCGGTCAGTTCGGCCTCTAAGACCTCCAACACGCGATCGAAGAAATCGGCGCACATGGTTGCGTCGGTTCGGGTTGCGGGCCGTGGTTGCGCGGGCGCGGGCAGCACACGCCCGACCGTCTGCATTTCGATCAGCGCGGCGATCAGATTGGGATCAGCGACCAACATCCCGAACCTGCTGTCTGGCCCTTCGACCAAAGCCAGCAGATCGTGGTCGGATATCTGGCCTTCAAGCGCAGACAGAACTGTTCGGTCTTCTGCAACATCAGACGCGGTGATGACCAGACCCGCCGTCGCTTCGCCCGCGCGCGCAAGCGCCGTGCCAAGCGCGCCCGCTGCCGTCACCGGAGCAATCTCTGGTGGCAGGCGGCGCGCACCTGCCTTTTGGCGGATCGCGCTGATCTTTTCGGGGTCAGCCATGTCTGGTCCGTTCTGGTCGCATAGAACCAGACCTGCCAAGACAAGGTTTACAAATGATTTAATTTGCGACGTGGTGTGGGATTTTTTCCAGCGGGAGTGTCACCCGAAACGCCGCACCGCTTTGGCCCGGCAGATAGGTGATCGATCCACCCAACCTGTCCATAACCTCGCGACAGATGGCCAGCCCAAGCCCTGCCCCGCCCGCTGCCGCGTTATCGGTCAGGCGCGAGAACTTTTCGAAAATCATCACCTGGCTTTCTGTCGGAATGCCAGAGCCGTTGTCAACGAAATCAATGCGCAGCGCGCCGTCGCGTTCGCCCACCTGTATGGTCAAACGCTTGAATTTGGCGTCGCCGTATTTGGCGGCATTGGCGATCAGATTGATGAACACCTGCGCCAGACGGTCGGTATCCGTCGTAATGATAACCTGCTCTCGCCCTTGATCGCGGTGGATGCGCAGGTCTTGCGAGGCTATCAAAGACTGCGTCGCAGCAACGGCCCGATCCAACACTTTGGACAGCACTTCGCGCTGTGGGTTCAGTTGCACCTGCCCGTTTTCCAGCACACTGAGGTCAAGAAGGTCATCCAGCAGCCGCGTCAGACGCACAGCTTCGTCATGGATGATCGAGGCATGACGCCCCGCAGCCTCTGCATCCTTCGCTCCACCATCGCGAAGGATCTCGGAAAACGCGCGGATCGAGGTCATTGGCGTGCGCAGCTCGTGGCTGATCTGACTTAGAAACCCGTCTTTCTGAATGGACAGTTGCGTCAGCTTGTCATTCGCGGTCGAAAGCTGGCGCGCAGTGGTGGTCAGCTCTTTCTGCTTTTCTTCCAGTTGGGACGAATAGACCAGCATCTGCTGGGTCTCGTCCGCCACTGCCATCAGATCGTCGACTGAGACCGTGGCCCCTCCCATGATCTGTGCGATCATCGCATGGGCTGTTGCGGCACCGACTGACCCGGAAAGCTCGCGTTCCAGTAGGGCGATGAAATCGGGCGTGGTGTCGGGCAAGTAGCCTTCTTTGCCTTGTGCGCTGGCCTGTGTCTGAAATAACGCCTGTGCCGCGTCCGCCCCCATCGTGCGCTGCGCCATAACCAGCAGATCCTCGGCCGCCGCTGCGGGGAAACTGCCGCCCTGCGCCGGGCGGGTTTGATCAAGGACATTCACGAATTGCGCGCCCTGCAACCGTTCCAACGGACCGGGAAAAGACATCAGGGACACGCCGACAAAGGCAAAACTGTTCAGGATCATTGACCAGAAAACGGCATGAACCACCGGGTCTAGCCCGGTGACCCCGAACAGCGCCTGTGGCTTCAGCCACGCGATGCCCAATGGCCCTTCGGCGAGCAGAGTCGCGCTCATCACGCCGGCCTCGCCGAAGCTGGGCAGAAACAGCGTGTAGGCCCAGACAGTAAACCCCAGGATCAACCCGGCAGCCGCGCCGTTGCGTGACGCGCCGCGCCAGAACAGCCCACCCGCCATCGCAGGCAAAACCTGCGCAACACCGGTAAACGAGATCATACCGATCGCGGCCAGTGCCGTGCCGCCGCCGGACATCTGAAAATAAAGATAGCCAAGCACCAGAACGCCAATGATGGACAGGCGGCGCGCCAACAGAAGAACTTGGCGCACGTCGCCGGAAACCGACGCCTCTTCCGACCGGATCGACAGCCAGATTGGCATGATGATGTGGTTGGACACCATCGTGGCCAGCGCGATTGATGCAACGATGACCATCGATGTGGCCGAGCTGAAGCCCCCAAGAAACGACAGCATGGCAAGACCATCGCGATCGAAATGTAGCGGAATCGTCAATACGAACAGGTCCGGGTTTTCCCCGGCAGGAAGCGTGCCAAGCCCGACCACGGCGATGGGCACGACGAAAAGGCTCATTAAAAACAGGTAAGTCGGGAAGGCCCACGAGGCTACAGCAAGCTGTCGTTCGCCTATATTTTCAACCACTAGCACATGAAACATGCGCGGAAGGGTCAGAAATGCGGCAGCGGATAGGAACGTCAGCCCGACCCAACGCCCGCCAGTTATCGCCCACGCCTCACCCGGAGTATTGCGCATCGCCTCGTCAATCGCGTCCGCGATGCCCGCGGGGCCGCCACCGACGCCCCAGACGACAAACACACCAACCGCCAGAAGCGCGACCAGTTTCACCACGGCTTCGACCGCGATGGCGGTGACAACGCCGTGGTGCCGCTCGTTCACGTCCAAGTTCCGTGTGCCAAACAGAATGGTAAACAGGGCCAGCCCGCCAGCGACCCACAGCGCTGTCGCATCCAGATCAGGTGCGTTCCACCCCGCCGAGCGATCTCGGGCGAATACCGAGAAGGCCAGCGTGACCGATTGCAGTTGCAGCGCGATATAGGGCGTCGTGCCGACAACCGCGATCACCGTCACGATAACGCCCAGGAAGTTCGACTTGCCATACCGTGACGACAACAGATCCGCGATCGACGTCACACGCTGCGCGCGCCCAACCCGGACGAGTTTGCGTAAGAACCACCACCAGCCTATCATCACAAGGGTTGGACCCAAATAGATGGTCACGAATTCCAAGCCAGATCGCGCCGCATAACCGACCGCGCCATAAAAGGTCCACGCGGTGCAATAAACCGACAGCGACAGGGTATAGATCAAGGGCGAGTTTAGAAAACGGCTCTTGTTTCGCGCGGCACTTCTGTCGGCGCCAAATGCCACCAGAAACAGAAAGATCACGTAAAGCAGGCAAACCGCGACCAGCGTGTTGAAGCTGAGCATCAGTCACGCCCCTCGTCTTGGGAAGTGGGGTCGGACGGTTTCGCCGGTGTATGTGAAGACGCTTCTTCATCGGGGTCGTGCGACATGTCTGGCCAGCGGTTCAAACCCCGCGAGATCATCGCGGTCGCGACAATCAAGCCAAACCATGCTGCGAACAGATACATCCCCTGCCCGGCAGTGCCCGCCCCCGTGGCGAGAAGCGGCAGAAGAAACAGGAACACACCCAAAATCGGCAGCAGACGCGCAGCATCTTCCAACCTGCGCCGCCGATAACTTTGGCGTGCCAGAAAAAGGGGCTCGCGTCGAAATCTCATGCGGATGCGCGCCGTTTGGTTAAAGTGGGGATCGCCCAGCACTTCATGACGTATCTATCCCGGTACAAGCTCGTTCAGCGTGTCCACAACTTCGGCGTTTGAAAATGGCTTGGTCATGAACCGATTCACCCCCAACCGCTCGGCCTGTTCGCGGTCGGTGCGTTGGCCGCGTGCGGTCAGCATCAGAACGGGCAGTCTGCGGGTCAGGTCATGCGCACGCAGGTCGTGCAAGATGTCATAACCCGACCGACCCGGCAGCATGACGTCAAGGATCAACGCGTCAGGCACAGCATCCAACACCGCCTGCACTGCTGTTTCACCATCGGAATGTGTTGCGACCGCCCAGCCGTCACGACTGAGGATGAAGCTGATTGCTTCGACAATATTTGGTTCGTCCTCAATGACGAGCACCCGTTTTGTCATATGTCCCTCCGCTCGGGCAGGCTTGCGCCGTTTCCCTGCGAATGAATATCGACAATGCGCAGACCCATGTCAAAACAAACCCAAGCGCCGAACGGTGCAAGGTCTGCACAACCAACGCTGATTGCCGGATTTTTCGAGGCGTCACGCAGGGTTGGCAGACAGAAGCGACGCCTCGCGCCGGGCGGCGCAATCACTGCGCGGGCAGACCCGGCAGGACGAGCCAACCGGAAGCACCGGGCCGTCCGCGCCATGTGCCTGTGCATCATCAACAGGTTCGATCAACATCATTGCTTCAAAGACGGGCGGAACATCAAATCGCAACGCCTCGCGCGGCAGGCACACCGCCTGACACAAGAACCGTCGCGGCGTCGGGCCGGGCATCTCGACCACCGCACGCAATGGGTGACCCGGGCGGCTTAACGCCTGATACAGCGGCCAATAGGGACAGGCCGCACCGAAGCGCGGCACGGCAAAACCGGGCAAAGCCTTGCGTAAAATCAGCGTGCCCGATCCATCACATGACACCAGCCCGACCGGGGGCGCTTCAGCGTCGGGCGGAACGAAGGCCAGACGGCGCATGACCGACGGCAGCGGCTGTGCAAAATGGGCAGCCAAACGGCTTGGGTCGCCCGTCACATCCTTGCGTGCGGCTTGAAATGCGGGAAGAGGCATCGCGACGGCGTCCTCGACATATTGCTGAAACTGGCGCCGCGCGACGTCCTTGGCCGCAGCGGTTTGCAAACTTCCCACTTGCGAAATCAGCGCGGCGATTGTCGCCGCAATTTCCTGAGCGTCCGCCGCGTTTAGACCCTCCAATTCAGATAAATGGTGGTCGCGGCGGTCCAGATATGCCGCCAGTTCTTCACCCGGCACAACGGGCGCCATGTCCTGATCTGCGCCCGCGTCAAGGTATTCGACCAGCCCTTGCGCGGCGCTGGACAGGCGGCGCCCCTCGTCACGCATGTTGCGCATGAAGCGCGATTGCCATTCGGCGTCGACCTCGCCGCCGCCCGACAGAATGCCCACGGTTGAACGGATTGCCGTGACGGCCGAAATCACCTCATGCAATGACGCGGCCAGTTCGGGGTCATGGGTCAGCCGATCCGACAGGGCTTCGACCAAGTGTTCCAGATCTCGGATGCGCTGATGTTGTGCTGCGACCAGCGCGGACCAGCCGGGAAATCGCCCTGCAAAATCTTCGGAACGGTGCAATTCCGGTGTGACCTCTGGCAACCGTTGCCCGGCCTCGCGCAGCGCACCAAGCAGTGCAACTTCGGCCCCTTCGCTCAACGAACGGGGGTCGGTTTTCAACTCGCGGGCAAGGTCGTCCAACAACCCGCTCCCGGCCCGGCGACGGTTGTGTTCGATCAGGTTCAGATAAGCCGCCGAAATACCGACCGCCTTGGCAAGAGCGGATTGCTTATGGCCAAGAAACAGACGGCGTTCGCGAATTCGGCTGCCCGTCAGTCGGGACTGGGTCATTCTGGTTTCCCCATTCGTTTTCGACGCCGGCGTAACGTTGGCCCGCTTTACAAAAATACTGCCGCCTTTTCAGCCTGTTTACAAGAATTTGGTTGTATTCAAGGAGGTTGAGAGCGGTTTTTCTGCGCTATCAGCCGCACAGGTCGCATGTGTAAAGGCAAAAACCATGACAGAAACCGCTGATCGCGCCCTTGGCCGCTGCCTGCAAATGTTTCACATTGCATCAACCACCGCGCAGGGAAAACATGCCGCGGGGCCGCCCCAATAGGGTGTCGTTACAGGAACTTGGCGGGTTCCCGCCGCTTCTTGCGTAAACCCATCGCAGAACATTCCCTTGCCCACACAAATCACTACAAACTAAGGTGAAGTTACAATTCATCCTGGAGGATACTATGAAGAAAACCATTATGACCCTCGCTTGCGTTGCTGCGCTGGCTTTGCCTGCCTGTAACCGCCCGCTGACGGATCAGGAAAAAACCATCGTTGGTGGTGTGGCCGGGATCGGCGCAGGCCTGATCACCGCGAACGCGATTGGCGCGAACAAGAACTGGACCGTACTGACCACTTTGGCAGGCGCGGCCGCAGGTATCATGGTTGCACGCAACAGCTATACCAACCAATGCGCGTATTCGAACGGCGACGGAACCTACCGCACCCGTCCTTGCCCGGTCTGATTGACCCACAAATTGAACAGCAAAGGCGCATCCTAGGGTGCGCCTTTTTTGTGAGGTCAGTCACGTCTGAAGATCAGTTTTCAAAACCTTGCCATAGTTGTTTTTGGGCAATTCCATCAGGGCGGAACTGGCCTTCGGTCGCTTGAATCGCGCGATATGTGCAAGGCAACAGCCATCAACGCGCCTCGTCCTACTGGGCTTGCACCTCTTCGACTTCACGCGGATAGATGTTGTGCCGCCCGAGGCCAGACGCGCGGCACGACAGACCTTGGTGCATCGCACACATGTATCAACTCGCCGTTTGTGACAACTACCAGCGAAAGCCCGGTCAAAGCAGCCAGCCCATCCCCAAACTCAGATGTCACCAACACCAGCTTTGCGCCATGAAAGATGGCAGGTTGACCAACAAGAACCTTCGCCGACCGCTCTAATCTCAAAGCGAGGTTCGTCTGCACCTTTTCCACTGCCCAAACACGCTGTCGCAGCCGACTGTCGGCTGCGACCCAGTAGGTGGTAACCCTTTCGCAAGACGGCCTTTGATTGTATTGCCATGAAAGCTTTGGCAGGATGCAGACATGACGCCAATGGACCTTGCCTTCATGCACGCGCCGACAGGGCTTGCGTTGACCGAACACCGGATCGTGCAGCAATGCAATCTGCGGTTTGCAGAGGTGTTCGGCGATCAGGTTGATGCATTCACCAACATGCCACTTGAACGGCTTTACCCGTCACTCAAGGACTATGAGAAAGTTGAACAGATTGGCGGCGATATCCTTAGGAAAACAGGGCGTTACGAGGATGAACGCATCATGCGGCGGCTTAACGGTGATCTTTTCTGGTGCCGGGTACGCGGCACCAGCCTGACCCCTGATGACCCTTTCAAGCAAGGCGTCTGGAGCTTTGCCGATCTGTCCGCCGAGCGCCCGTTCGTCGAACTGACCCCGCGCGAACGGGAGGTGGCGATCCTGACCTGTCAGGGCCGCACCTCGAAAGAGATCGGCCTGGAACTCAACCTCAGCTATCGCACGATCGAAGCACACCGCGCCCGGCTTTTGCAGAAATTCGGCGCGCGCAAATTGCCGGAACTGGTCGCGAAATTCTCGGGTATGCCGCTTTAGCGGTTAACCTGCTTTCGCGAATGCTGGCTCAGATTAACCTTTCCGTAGGGAACATTAATTAATCTCACCTTCGGTGGGGGCTTCGTAAGTAGACGGAGCAAGACAATGGAATTTACGAAACCGGCCCCTCTTGGGGCACAGGCCAGTTTGCTGGCCAATACGCCGGTGCGCAAACCACCGGACAGCTCGAAGGTGGAAACCGCCCCCGATGCAGGCAAGGCGCGGGCGGACATGCATAACTCGACAAAACAACACACTCCATTTTCCGAGCGTGAAACGGCTGCTCGAACTGCATCTGAGGATGAGATCGGGCCCGATACGTTGGCCGGTCCACCACCCAGTTTTCAGGTCAACGTGTTGGAAATGGATCAACAGCTGCAGCAGAAACTGGCGCGGATCGAAACGGATCGCGCGCGTGCGCAACGGGACGACCATTCGGTCGCCACGCTTGCGAATGATGATGGGTCAGATGGCGTACCCAGCCCGCAAAAGGCAACGCCACAGGCTGATTAAGGGCAAACGCGCGCCACGTCAGACAGACATTAGGCAGACCAACGATCCCCTTTGGCCTGTCGTTTTTCTGTTTTCACGAACCTAATCGCTTTTCACCCCTTACGTGGCGTCTTATAAGCGTTGCAATCATGCATTGCCCGCGCGAACAATGGGCAAACAAATAAGGGTGAGTACCCATGACGAAAAAACAACATGACGCTGACGTAGCCTTCATCGAGGCTCTGGCAAGTATCTTGCAGAAAAACGACCTGACCGAGTTGGAAATCATGCGCGACTATGGCGAAAATGATAGCCTGAATGTGCGTGTCAGCCGGGTCAAAGAAGTGGTGCACATGGCCGCAACCGCCGGCGCACCTGCGCCCGTTGCAGCGGCTACCTCCGCAGCGGCCCCAGCTGCGACGGATGGCGGCACCGCTGCCCCTGCAGCAGAAGACCCCGCAAGCCACCCCGGCGCCGTTCCATCGCCGATGGTCGGCACAGTCTATCTGCAGGCCGAACCCGGCACGCCCGCCTTCGTTAACATTGGCGATAAGGTGGAAGAGGGTCAGACCGTGCTGATCATTGAAGCAATGAAGACGATGAACCAAATCCCTGCCCCGAAATCCGGCACGGTGAAACGTATTCTGGTCGAAGATGGTGCCCCTGTTGAATTTGGTGCGCCCCTGATGATCATCGAATAAGGGACATCACATGGCCCATTTCGACAAAATCCTGATCGCCAACCGCGGAGAGATCGCATTGCGCATCATCCGCGGCGCACGCGAGATGGGAATAAAAACCGTGGCGGTGCATTCAACCGCTGACGTCGACGCAATGCATGTGCGCATGGCGGATGAAAGCGTCTGCATCGGCCCGCCATCAAGCACTGACAGCTATCTGTCCATCCCTGCCATTATCGCGGCCTGTGAAATCACTGGTGCACAGGCGGTTCACCCCGGCTATGGTTTTCTGTCCGAGAACGAGCAATTCGTTCAGGTTCTTGAAGACCACGAGATCACGTTTATCGGCCCGTCGGCGGAACATATCCGCATGATGGGTGACAAGATCACTGCCAAGGAAACCGCGATCAACTTGGGTATCCCGGTTGTTCCGGGCTCGGCGGGTGGTGTGCCTGATCTTAAGACGGCCCGCAAAGTGGCCGCCGAGATGGGCTATCCGGTGATTATCAAGGCCACTGCCGGTGGCGGCGGTCGCGGGATGAAAGTTGCCGAGACGGAAGCGGATATCGACACTGCATTCTCGACCGCGCGGTCCGAGTCAAAAGCCGCCTTTGGCAATGACGAAGTGTATATGGAAAAATACCTCCAAACACCGCGCCACATCGAAGTGCAGGTCTTTGGCGACGGACAAGGCGGCGGTGTGCATCTGGCCGAACGTGATTGCTCGCTTCAACGCCGTCACCAGAAAGTGTTTGAAGAAGCGCCCGGCCCCAGCATCACACCCGAAGAACGCGCGCATATTGGCGGGATCTGCGCCAACGCCATCGCCGAAATGGGCTATCGCGGTGCTGGCACAATCGAGTTTCTGTATGAAGGCGGAGAGTTCTATTTCATTGAAATGAACACTCGTCTGCAGGTGGAGCACCCGGTGACCGAAGCCATTTTCGGTGTCGATCTGGTGCGCGAACAAATCCGCGTCGCCGAAGGTATGCCGCTGTCCTTTGGGCAGGACGATCTTGTCTTGAACGGCCACGCAATCGAAATTCGTATAAACGCGGAACGCCTGCCCAACTTCGCCCCCTGCCCGGGCAAAATCACGCAATATCACGCGCCGGGCGGTTTGGGTGTGCGGATGGACAGCGCGCTCTATGACGGCTATTCGATCCCACCTTACTACGACAGTCTGATTGGCAAGCTGATCGTGCATGGGCGCGATCGGTCCGAAGCGTTGGCCCGCCTCGATCGCGCGCTCAGCGAGTTGATCGTCGATGGCGTCGAAACGACCGTGCCACTGTTCCACCAGTTGCTGGCCGAGGAAGACATCCAGACCGGCAATTACAACATCCACTGGCTGGAACGCTGGCTGGCTAAGAACCTGGGCTGAGGGCCAATTGGCCCCGCCCAAAGATCCGCCGCCCCTGAGCGCTGATCTGCTGTTGCGCGCCTACGCCATGGGGGTGTTTCCCATGGCCGAAGGGCGCGACGATCCGCGCGTGTTCTGGGTCGATCCAGAAGCGCGCGGCATTTTCCCTCTGGATCGTTTTCGCGTGTCGCGCAGCCTTGCGCGCACCATGCGCCGCGCGCCGTTTGTGGTCACATTGAATCGAGATTTCCAAGGTACAGTGGCGGCTTGTGCTGAACGGGACGAGACGTGGATCAACACCACGATCTTCGATCTATACATGGACCTTCACCGCATGGGCCACGCGCATTCGCTGGAACTGTGGGAGGGGGATGCCCTTGTCGGCGGCGTCTATGGGGTCACGCTGGGACGGGCCTTTTTTGGGGAAAGCATGTTTTCGCGTCGTCGCGATGCATCAAAGATCGCGCTGGCCTATCTGGTCCGCCATCTGTCAAATACTGACTTCAAATTATTTGACACGCAGTTCCTGACACCGCATTTGGCCAGTCTTGGGGCGGTTGAAATTGCCCGTAAAACCTATCATGACATGTTGGAAGGCGCATTGTCGCAAGGTGTGGCCGACATCACGTCGCGGCCCCTGCCCGATGCTCAGTCTGTTGTGCAGCGCAACACCCAGACGTCATAGCGCTGGTGATCAAGCGCGTTCAGCGCAGGCGACGAGGCGATCATCCAGCCTTCAAATGTCGTGTTGTCATCATTACCGTCGCGCACCACAAGCCACGCATAGGCATCACCCGAAGGGTTGTCGGTCGGATATCGGCATTCGCCCAGTGTGACGCGAAGCCTGCCCAGTTCGACCGTGTCGCCGACCTTCATGGAAAAATCAATGGGGGTGCCCGACACTTTGTCTAACCCGCGCAACATCGCACCGGTTGCTTTGCCGGTCTGCGCCATAGCAGGCAGCACAAAGGCCAGCACCGCAGCGGCAGTCATTGCGGCGCGCAAGATCACTCGGAGTCCTCGCTGCCGGCGACATATTTCAGCAGAAGTTGCACAAGGCTGACCGAGCCCTGCGTGTCTTCAATCTCAGCACCCGGCTCAAGGTTGAAAGGTGAGCCGCCCGGAAGCAGTTCAACATACGAGCCGCCAAGCAGTCCCTCGGACGAAATGATGATCGCAGTGTCGTCGGGCAGAGCCACATCCGCCTGGACGGTGAACGCGGTATCTGCGCGGAAGGTTTCAGCGTTCAGGTCGATTCCTGTCACCGTGCCGACCTTCACGCCGCCAAGGCGCACATCGGTCCCAACCGAGATGCCGTCCGCCGTGCGAAACGACGCGCTGTAGCTATGACTGTCGCCGCCACCCGAAAGGCCAACAATCTGGCCCGCATACAGGAAAAATCCGACGGCTGCGGCCAAGACCACGCTGCCAGTGACGACTTCTGTTGTGTGGCTATCGCTCATGCCAGCCCCTTTCGATCAGGGAATACGTGTTTGAAAACGTCTGCCGACTATTCCGGCTGCCAGGCTTCGTAATCGCGGCGGTCGGCGGGTTTCGCCTGACGCAACGACCCTGCGGGCGCATAGGCCAGATCAGTGCCGGTCAAGTTGACCTGATGCGGTTTTTCCCAGGCTTTATGGGTCAGCGGCGCGTCTGCCGGGCTGTTGTCAAACGTGTGGTGCAGCCAGCCATGCCAAGCGGGGCTGACGCGGCTTGCTTCGGGCTCGCCGTTGAAAATCACCCAGCGGCGTTTGTCGTCCCGGTCACGATAGAAGACATTGCCTTGCTCATCTTCACCCACCCTCACACCTTTACGCCAGGTGAACAGACGGGTGCCGATGGTTTCGCGGTGATACCAAGTCAGCAGGGACAAGATGAAACGCATGTCAGTCTCCGGTTTTTACTCTCACTTCATATGGCGCAAGCGGCACCGAAGGTCCAGTGTTTTGCACCCGATTGAGCGGTCTTCGGGCAAAACCCGGCAGCATAACCATTCCGATGCACCAAATGAAGAATCCACCGCACAGGCGGCGGCTTGATTTCCGGACTGCGCGCACCAGTGTGCGATCAGCTTGCGCTGACCTCTTCTTTCACGCCTTCGCTGTAAATGATCAGGGGCTTGGCGTCGGAATTCACAGCTTCCTCATTCACCACAACCTCATCAACATTCTCCAGCCCCGGCAGGTCAAACATGGTATCAAGCAGGATGTCTTCCATGATCGAACGCAACCCGCGCGCGCCCGTCTTGCGTTGAATAGCGCGTTTGGCGATGGCCTTCAGCGCGTCTTCGGTGAATGACAGCTGAGCATCTTCCAGTTCGAACAGACGCTGATATTGCTTCACCAGCGCATTCTTGGGCTTGGTCAGGATCGTCACCAGCGCTTCGGCGTCCAGATCTTCCAGCGTTGCAATGACAGGCAGGCGGCCAACGAACTCCGGGATCAGGCCGAATTTCAGCAGGTCTTCCGGCTCAAGTTCTTGAAACAGCTCGCCCACGCCCCGGTCGTCGCTGCGGCGTACGTCAGCACCAAAGCCCATAGCCGAACCTTTGCCGCGTTGCGCGATAATCTTATCAAGGCCCGCAAAGGCCCCACCACAGATGAACAGAATGTTCGTCGTATCCACTTGCAGGAATTCTTGCTGCGGATGTTTGCGACCACCCTGCGGCGGCACAGAGGCGACCGTGCCTTCCATGATCTTCAACAGCGCTTGCTGAACCCCTTCGCCCGACACGTCGCGAGTGATCGAAGGGTTGTCGGACTTGCGGGTGATCTTATCGACTTCGTCAATGTAAACGATACCGCGCTGCGCACGCTCTACATTGTATTCGGATGCTTGCAGCAGCTTCAGGATGATATTTTCCACATCTTCGCCCACGTAACCCGCTTCGGTCAGTGTGGTCGCATCTGCCATGGTGAACGGCACATCCAGAATGCGCGCCAGCGTCTGAGCCAAAAGCGTCTTGCCGCAGCCCGTGGGGCCAATCAGCATGATGTTCGATTTGGCCAGTTCAATCTCGTCCCCCGCGGCAGCGGCATGGTTCAGACGTTTATAGTGGTTGTGAACGGCCACCGACAACACGCGCTTGGCGTGGGCCTGCCCGATGACGTAATCGTCCAGCACATCACAAATCTCGATCGGGGTTGGCACGCCATCGGCGGCTTTCAGCCCGGATGTCTTTGTTTCCTCGCGAATAATGTCCATGCATAGTTCGACGCATTCGTCGCAAATGAACACGGTTGGTCCCGCGATCAGCTTGCGCACTTCATGTTGGCTTTTGCCGCAGAACGAACAATAGAGGGTGTTCTTGCTGTCGCCGGTGGAATTATTCGCCATCATATAGTCCTATTGGGTCCACGTTTGGATCCGGTTTGCGCCCGTTCGAGCCGTCGTATCTATGTTGGCCTCAAGTCTAGGCCAGTGGCCGGGTAGGTACAATCCGGTTTTTCGGAGTTCCCTGCCCGGTGTGGTTTCGCCCGACATTGGCCGGGCAAAACCATTATTCTTCGTCATCGCCTTTGGCGCGGTTTTCCACAATCTCGTCGATGTGGCCCCAGTCCTTGGCCTCTTGCGGCGACATGAAATTGTCGCGCTCCAACGCTTTTTCAACGTCTTTCAGCGTGTTTCCAGTGTGCTTGACATAGATCTGGTTCAGCGTGTCTTTGACCTTCTGGGTTTCGGCTGCGTGGATCATAATATCCGTGGCCTGCCCCTGAAACCCACCCGACGGCTGGTGCACCATGATGCGCGAATGCGGCAGCGAGAAACGCATGCCCTTCTCACCGGCCACCGACAGAAGCGAGCCCATCGACGCCGCCTGCCCAATAACCAGTGTGGACACGGCGGGTTTAATATATTGCATTGTGTCATAAATCGACAGACCCGACGTCACCACGCCACCCGGCGAGTTGATATACATCGAGATTTCTTTTTTCGGATTTTCCGCTTCAAGGTGCAGAAGCTGCGCCACGATCAGGCTGGACATACCGTCATGGACAGCGCCACTCACGAAGATGATCCGCTCTTTCAGAAGGCGCGAAAAGATGTCGTAGGCCCGTTCGCCCCGCGATGTCTGTTCAACCACCATAGGCACAAGAGTATTGTTATAGATTTCGTGTGGGTCGTGCATTTCAGCCTGCTTTCATGTTCACGCCAAGGCCACCAATCCGGCCCCTGACGCATGATGTTAGTGCCGGTGGAAACGGGCTGCAAGGGGGGGTGGGCAACCTGTCTGACCCGTATGGGCACATTCGCGTCAGGGATGCCCGATTTTGGTTAACAAAACCTTGCAGGGTAGAGAGCTTTCCCCGCCAAAATAAAAAGCGGCGCCCCGCAGGACGCCGCTTTCTGTTTGGCTTGGGTTGTGGGTCAACCTGGGCTCATTCCACGCAGCCGCTCGGACCGGCGACGCAACAGCTCAAGGACTGTCAGCAACACAATCGAGACGCAGACAAGCAGAGTGGCGACCGCCAGAATGGTTGGGCTGATCTGTTCGCGCAGGCCGGTAAACATCTGCCATGGCAGGGTTTGCTGCTTGGCCGAACCGACGAAGATCACCACCACAACCTCGTCAAAAGATGTGATGAAAGCAAACAATGCGCCGGAAATCACGCCCGGCAGAATCAACGGCATTTGCACACGGAAGAACGTGGTGACCGGGTCGGCCCCCATATTCGCAGCCGCCCGCGTCAGAGAGCGGTCAAATCCAACCAGAGTCGCCGTCACGGTGATAATCACGAAAGGAATGCCCAGCGCCGCATGGGCCAGAACAACGCCCCAATAGGTGCCCGCAAGGTTGATTTTCGAATAGAAGAAATACATGCCAGCCGCCGAAATGATCAGCGGCACAATCATTGGCGAAATCAGAATCGCCATGATGGCCCGACGTGCAGGAACATGCGGTTGGCTCAGCCCGATGGCGGCCAACGTGCCAAGGCTTACCGAAATCACCGTCGCAACAGGGGCGATTTTGATCGAGTTCCACATCGCATCCTGCCAATCGGGATTCGAGAAGAAGTCGCGATAGTGCTTCAGCGAATAGCCCGCGGGATCAAAGCTCAGCATCTCTTTGGTGAAGGTAAAGAAATCCTGCGAGTTAAAGCTGAGCGGGATAACCACGGCAATCGGCGCAATCAGGAAGAAGAAGATCAACCCGCAAATCACCAGGAACGCATAGTGCCAGATGCGCTGGCCCGTCGTTGCATAAGGAGGAAGTTTTGCCATATCCGTTACCCCAGCTTCACGTTGTCAATGCCGACGATCTTGTCATAAGCCCAATACAGGACCAGCACGACCGCCAGAAGAATTGCACCCAGCGCCGAGGCAAGACCCCAGTTCAGCGAGGTTGAGATGTGGAACGCAATCTGGTTCGAAATGAACGTCCCTTTCGTGCCACCAACAAGCGCAGGCGTGATGTAGTAGCCGATGGCCAGAATGAACACGAGGATCGACCCCGCGCCAATGCCCGGAATGGTCTGCGGGAAATAGACCCGCCAAAAGGCCGTCCAATCCGTTGCGCCAAGGCTTTTGGCGGCGCGCAGATAGGTCGGCGGGATGGTCTGCATCACCGAGTACATTGGCAGGATCATGAAGGGCAGCAGGATGTGGGTCATTGCCACGATCGTGCCAAACTGGTTGTTGATGATCACAAGGCGTGCGTCATCCGACACAAGCCCGATCCAAACGAGAACATCGTTGATTACCCCCTGTTGTTGCAGAAGGATTTTCCACGCCGAGGTCCGCACCAGAAGCGATGTCCAGAACGGCAATAACACAAGGATCATCAGAAGATTGGACTGCCGTGTTGGAAGATTGGCCAAAATCCACGCCACCGGATAAGCCAGCACGATGCACGAGAAGGTGATAAACAGCGACATCCACAACGTCCGCTTCAGCAGGTTCATGTAGATTTGTTCGCTTTCAGGGCGCATTTCCGCCCCATCCGGCCCAACACGCATGTCGACGGCATTCAAGAAATACCCAGCCGTCGTTGGGGGGGAATAGGTCTGAATGGTGCGCCAGACGTCCGGGTCGGCCCAGTCGTCATTCATCTCGATCAGCGCTTCTTTCCAGGGACCACCCGCTTCGATGTCAAACTTCTTTGCATTGCGCCCCGTCTTGCGGAAGATCGACGACATGCCGGGGTTTTCATAGTTCAAACGCGATCCGACTTTCGTGTGGGTCTTGGCGGCGGCGGCTTCTTTCAGATCCGCTGCCATCGCCGCAAAGACCGCTTCTTCCGGTAATTGGCCAGAGTCGGCGTCCCAATCCGATAGGGCCTGAACGGTCCGCGGCAACGTCTGGACGACAATTTTGTTATCGACCGAGCGATACAGCATATCCGCGATCGGTAGAATAAAGCTGACTAAGATAAACAACAGCAATGGCGAAATCAGCAACAGCGCGCGCAGTTTTTGGCGCCTGAGGGCCTTTGCCAAGCTGCGCTTTAGCGGGGTTCCATCTGCGGCCAGAACGGGGCCGCTTGTATCGGTCATATCGCTCATATCTTCCCTGTCAGCGTAAGCTTGTTTTTTGTTTCGAAGCGGTCAAATTGACAAACGAATAGCGCAAAAATAATGGTCGGTTGGGGTGGAAGGGGCCAAACGGCCCCTTCCGAAAGCCAGACTTATTTGGCCAGCCAAGCTTCGAACTTGGCGTTCAGGTCGTCACGGTTGTCCGCCCACCATTCATAGTCATAGACATGAACGTTGCTTGCGTTCGCAGGATCGGTCGGCATGTGCGGCGCCATTTCGATGCCCAGCTCTTCGTGGTTACCCACCAGCGGAGCTGACGACTTACGGGCCGGGCCGTACGAGATATATTTGGCCTGATCAGCCAAGCGTTGCGTGTCGGTGGCGAACTTCAGGAAGTCCATCACACGGGCCTTGCGGTCTTCGGGCAGACCTGCGGGTACGACCCAACCATCAAGGTCAAACGACTGCATGTCCCACAGCATTTCGATCGGCTGGTTCTGCTCGGCAATCGCCGAGAACAGACGACCATTGAAGGTCGAACCCATCACAACTTCGCCGTCAGCGAGCAGCTGAGGTGTTTCCGCGCCAGCGGTCCACCAGACAACTTGGTCCTTGATCGTGTCGAGCTTGGCCAGACCACGCTCTACGCCTTCGTCGGTGCCCATGACTTCATACAGTTCGTCCTTGGCAACACCGTCGCAGTACAAAGCCCATTCCATATTGTCGATCGGGCGTTTCTGCAGCGCGCGTTTGCCTGGGAACTTCTCCAGATCGAAGATGTCACAGACCGTGGTCGGCGCTTCTGCACCAACCAGATCGGTGCGGTACCCAAATGTGGTCGAGTAAACGATCTGCGGGACGAAGCAGTCCGACACCAGCAAATCGCCGAAATCTTCTGATGCAGAAGTGCCATCGGGTGCAGCAGCCAGCACTTCATCATGGTTCAGCTCTTCCGCCAGACCTTCATCGCACAGGCGCATGGAATCCGATGCGACCGCATCGACCAGATCCCATGTGACGTTGCCGGCTTCGTTCATGGCACGCAGTTTGGCGACGGCTTCAGCCGAGCTTTCGTCCCATGTAATTTTTACCTCAGGGTGCATTTCCAAATAAGGCTCAACATAAGCCTTCACCTGGCTGGCTTGGTAAGCGCCACCCCAAGAAACGAGGGTCATCTCGTTGGCCATGTCCTGTGCCGAAACCGCACCTGCGGTGACAGTCAGCGCAGAGCTGGCCAAAAGAGTTTTCACAAGTTTCATACTATATTCTCCCTAGTTATCCCCGTTTGTTTGGTGGGTTCGCATGAACGGGTACATGGCGAACCCCTGGCTAAAATGCCCGGAGCCATCATTGGCTCCGAAGCAATTCGTTTCAGGCGTCCAGCGCGCGGCAGTCGGATGGCAGCCAGCCAATCTCGATCTGTTGGCCGGGTGTCAGACGCTCTACGTCGGGTGCGTTTCGGGTCTTGATGATAAACTCATCATTGCCGGCCACCCGCAGGCGCGTGCGAAAAATATCACCCATATAGATGAATTCCAGCACCTCTGCTTTCAGGGTGTGCACCCCTTCCTGCAGACGTTCCTTGTTATACTCAACACGCTCGGGACGGATCGACACAACGGTTCGGTCGCCCACTTTGTTCACATTGATCGGTGTTGCGTCCAGCACCTCGCCATCGTCAAGTTTCACGATGCATGTGTCGCCCTTGATTTCGGTCACCACACCTTCCAGCGTGTTATTTTCTCCGATAAACTGAGCAACGAAGCTGTTGTCCGGCCGCTCGTAGAGTTCATCTGGCGGTGCAAGCTGCTGGATGCGCCCATCGTCGAAAACGGCAACGTTGTCGGACATTGTCAGCGCTTCTGTCTGGTCGTGGGTCACATACACCGTGGTGATACCCAACTGGTGCGCAAGGTGTGTGATTTCGAACTGCATCTTTTCGCGCAGTTGTTTGTCAAGCGCGCCCAATGGTTCGTCCATCAGCACCAGTTCAGGCTCAAACACCAGCGCACGCGCCAAAGCCACACGTTGCTGCTGCCCACCAGACAACTGAGCCGGGCGACGCCCACCGAAGTCACCCATTTCAACCATGTCCAGCGCGCGTTTGACTTTCGCCTCGCGGTCGGATTTGCCGATCTTGCGCACTTCCAACGGGAAGGACAGGTTTTCAGCAATCGTCATGTGAGGGAACAGCGCATAATTCTGGAATACCATCCCAATTCCGCGCTTGTGGGGCGGGATGTTGTTGATCGGTTTCCCACCGAGCCGGATGTCGCCATGGGTCGCGGTTTCAAAACCGGCCAGCATCATCAGGCATGTTGTTTTGCCCGACCCTGACGGTCCAAGCATGGTAAGAAATTCGCCCCTAGCAACTGATAGGTTCAGGTCTTTGACAACCAAAGTCTCCCCATCATAGCTTTTTTGGACACGATCAAAAACGACGAAACCGTCGTCGGAAGCTGTATCAGCCAAGTGACCCCCCTGGTCTATTTTTTTCTTTTTCATTTGTTTGGCATAAGCCAACACCAACCGAAGCTGAAATTCAACTACAAAACCGGAGCTGCTGCGAAATTTAAGATCGCTGCGGGCCCAGCCTGTATATATTTGTTGCGCATATATGGTTCGAACCCGACGCTTTTCGGAAATTTAGCGTCATACGGACACGATGTTGTGATCAAGGCCATACCCGAGCTGGTCGTCTTGAAGCTGCCCTTAGCTTTCAAAGAACCTGTTGATCACCCGCCCACGAGCGGTCGGATAGCCGTGGCACAGAGCGTTGCCACCATCGCTGCGGATGGCGCGGTTTTTGGCGGGCGGCGGTCCAACCTGCAGGTTAGACTGTCGGTTGATCGGCCCTAAAGCGTGGCGCGATCAACCACCAAAACACCATCCGCGACCCGGTCGCCGGGGTGGGTGACGACCTGCTCGCCCGGCGCAAGACCTGATGTGACTTCGGCTACTTCGCTGTTGCGGTGACCCAGCATGACTGCGCGCAAGACAGCTTGATCGTCTTCGACCACAAAAACCGCCCAATCAGTGCCATCGCGAAAAAGCGCGGACAAAGGAACAATCAAGCCCTCGCCTTGCCATTCAACAATGCGCAGGAAGGTTCGAAACCCATGGCCCAGCGCCGCGCGGTCTTCTTTCGGAGTCAATAGGTCCAGAACCACGCGCACCCTCTGTTCTTCGATGCCCAAGGCCGAGACCTTGGTGAAGCCCGCAGGCTCGATCACACGGACCTGCGCGTCCAACACCCCATCACCGCCCCAACGTTCGACATAGGCAGGCGCGCCCGGCGCCAGACGCACCGCGTCGGTGGACAGGATCTCCGCAGTGATTTCCAGATCATCTGTTTCACCAATCGAGAGGATAGGCGCGCCCGGCATGACAGGCCGGGCACTTTCACTGGCGACGCCCAAGACAGTTCCCGAAACCGGCGCCTTGACGTTGATGCAACATGCTTCATTGAGTGCCAGATCATCATGTTCGCGCGGCTCGATCAGAGTGGCTTTTTGCGCTTCAAGCTCTGCCGTCCTCATGTCGAACGCGGCGTGTGCACTGTCCAGTTTGGCGGCGGCCACATCGACACCCAGTTCGGCGTCATCCAACTGCGCCTGCGGGATCGTGCCGCGTGCATGCAGGTCGTGCAACCGGTTCAGTCTGGTCTGTGCATGCGCCAAATCAGCCTCGGCCATGGCGATCTGTGCCTGCGCAACCGACACGGAAGCATTGGCCTGCGCCACCGCCGCTTCGGCCTGCGCACGCGACCGGACATCCAGAAAGGCGGGGTCACCCGGCGCAATCCGGGCGACGATGGTTTCGCCAGCCACCACCATGTCACCGATCGAGACGGGGCTGCGCGCAAGTTGCCCCGATACGGGCGCCGACACTTCATAGACATCGCGCACGCGGGTATAGCCTTCGGCATTGACCGTCACTTCAATCGACCCTTCAGCAATCGTGACAATATCGACCGGCACAGGTTCAGGTTTGGTCGCGAAATAGGCGAACCCCGCCACCGCAACCGCTGCCGCGCCGGCAAGTGTTGTCTTGCGCATGTTCCAGCTCATCGGGTTACTCCCTTGTTTTCATAACGGCGACCAGATCCATCCGGTCGATCCGTCGACGCACAATCAGCGCCGAAACGATTGAAGCGACGGCCACGACGCCCGCGGCCCACATATATGTTCCGCGCGACACAACCAGCGGAATGGTATACAAATCGCTATCAAAGCTTGCCACCATCGCGCCTGCCAGCAGGCGACCGATCACAAGCCCCAGCGGGACCGCCGCAGCGGTCAGCAGAAAAAGTTCGCCCAGCAGGATATAGCTGACCTCGCCACGGGTGAAGCCAAGGATGCGTAGGCTGGCCAGTTCGCGGGCACGTTCGGACAGTTGGATACGGGCTGAGTTATAGACGACCCCAATGGCGATCAACGCGGCCAAAAACGAGTTGATCGTCGTCGTCATCCCCGCATTCTGCGCAATCGTTTCATCGAAGGCGCGGCGCACTTGCGTAAGAAGCGTCAGCCCAGCCACCGCAGGCGCACCCTTGATGGCGTGAAACAAGGCATCCTCTTGCGCGGCATCAATTAACAGGTTCGCTTGGCTGACTTGCACTGGGCTGTCCAGCAACCGCGCCAATGTGGTCGCATCCATATAGGCGCCCAACCCAAAATATTGCCCGGCCAGACCCGTCACCGTCAGCTTGTGCAGGCTGTCGGGAATTGTCAGGAATTCAACATCCAACACATCGCCGACGCCGACGTTCAGATGGCTGGCCAGCCGTCGGGCCAGAACAATACCGTGTTCAGGGCGCACAAGAACGCGTGTTTCGGTGTCAAAGACTTGCGATAGCGTATCACCCGGTTGGCGCCCTTCAATCGCAATGCGCCGCGATAAATGACCATGGGTCAGTCTGGCAGGCATCGCCCAAACGCCTTCAGCGGCCAGCACACCGGGCAGATTGGCGACATCTTCCAGCACATCAATGTTGCGTGGCAGGGCAAATTCCAAGACCGCATCCTGACGATTGATCTGAACGAAGCTGACATCCAAAAGCTCGTCCATTGCGTCAAACATGAACAGCGCTGCAATCATTACCGAGGCTGATGTGGCGATCCCCAGCGTTGTCAGGGCCGCCCGCAGGGGCCAGCGACCAATGGCGCGCAGGATCATCATCGTAGGCTGGCGCGGCTTTAGCCACACGATCAACTGGTCCAGCACACCACGCCGAAACCGTGTCGGGGCCGGCGGGGCCATCGCAACGGCGGGGCTTAACCCCACCACCCGCCGCACGGCCCCAATCGCGCCAAGCGCAGCGGCCAGCAGCCCTGCCCCAGCAGAAACCGCATAGATGGAAGGGTATTGGACAAAGACCAGATAGGGAAAATGGAAGAACTCGGCATAAAGCTGGGCCATGCCGCGGCTGGCGAGCATACCAAAGCCCCATCCCAGCGCCACGCCAACGCAACCGATCACAAGGGCCAGCTTGATATAGTGCCAACTGATTTCGGATCGTTGATATCCGAGCGCTTTCAGAAGACCGATCTGTTCGCGTTCAAGGGCAATCAATCGCCCCAGAACCATATTCACCAGAAAGGCCGAAATCACGAGGAAGATCGGCGGCACGACCTCGGCCATGACGCTAAGCTGCTTCAACTCGCCATCCAGAAAGGCGTTCGAGATTTGGTCTTTGCGCGGATACGCTCCCGTGCCGCCGTAGGGTTTTAGCAGATCATCCACAGCATCGGTGACCGCGTCGGGGTCGGCATCACGACCCAATTGCACAGACACTGCGTTGAATGCTCCGGTCAGGTTGAAAGCGGCGCCCAGCACATCTTCGGCCATCCACAAGATGCCGAACCGACGATCATCTGGCATAATCGAATTGGGTCCGATCGTGTAAATAAATTCAGGACTTAGCGCGGTGCCCGTGATGGTCAATTGCCGCTTTTGTCCATTCAAAGTGACGCCAAACCAATCGCCGGGTGAAAACCCGTGCGCGTCGGCAAAGTTCTGATTAACCAAAACTTCGTCCCGACGTCCGGGTTCAGGCATACGCCCCTTGGTGATCGTGGGTATGTTCATTAAGGGCAGGCCCGAGGCAGGCAAAGACAACACCTGCCCCATTGCAGGCTCAGACATATCCGCGATATCAAGGATCGCGAATTTCGAGATGCGCGTATCCACCCGCACAACGCCATCAATGGACAGAATATCTGCCGCCAACGCGTCCGGCGCACGCGAGGCACTGGCAAAAAGATCACCAAATCGATTGCGTTCATAAAACGTGTCACGCGTTTCGCGCAGGCTGCGTTCGGCCCCGTTGGACATGACCATGATCATCACGCCCACCGCCAGAACCGCCGAAATGGCCAGGCTTTGCGCCCAAAGCCGCCTGACATCACGGAGCAGTTTTTTGTCCAGCACCCGCATCGCTACCACACGATCTCAGACGGCTCGATCCGTTCAGCATTTTCGCGGATTTCCGAAATGCTGCCGTCTGCCAAGAACACAACCCGATGCGCCATCGCCTGAATGCCTGCGTTGTGGGTGATCACCAGCGTCGATGTGCCAAGTTCTTTGTTGATTTTTTCCAGCGCCTCCAGAACCTGCACGCCGGTTTTGCTGTCCAACGCGCCGGTGGGTTCGTCACATAATAGCACCTCGGGCCGTTTGGCGATCGCGCGCGCGATGGCGACACGCTGCTGTTCGCCACCTGACATTTCAGCCGGGAAGTGATCCATGCGGTGGCCAAGGCCGACACGCTCTAACGCCTCTTCGGGTGCCATCGGGTGGGCGGAAATCTCGGTCACAAGAGCGACATTTTCGCGCGCGGTCAGGGACGGGACCAGATTGTAGAACTGGAACACAAACCCCACATGGTCGCGACGATACTGGGTCAGCTCGCGGTCAGATTTCGCTGTCAGCTCGTTGCCGCGAAACCAAGCCTTGCCCGATGTGGCCGTATCCAGCCCACCCAGAATGTTCAGCAAAGTAGACTTACCCGACCCGGACGCCCCCAGAAGAACGACAAATTCACCCGCCGGAAGCTCGGCGGTGACGCCGCGCAGCGCATGCACCTCGACCGCTTCGGTTCGGTAGGTTTTGGTCAGATCCTGCATCCGGTAAATCGGATCGCGGCTGGCAGTGCTATTAACAGAGCTCATGGTTCTCACCGCTCTTCAGCTTAGGGCGCGCATCGCCCCGGTTTGCTTCCCAACCCGATGTTGTCACACCTGCCGCGCGCATCAACCCGTATTCGTCACGCGTTCAGGGTTATATCGTCGCAATCCAGCGCGTGGTCAGCACAGAACGTCAATATTCCCGTCAGTGATGCGTACAACAGACAGGTGTTCGGTCCGATACGCCCCGGTGTCGATTGCAACGCGTCCGTCGCGTATTTCGACCTCGGGCACAATTGTATGACCATGCACGACCCATTGATTGTCACGCCGTGCAATCTTGCGAAAATCGGGGTGCCCCCAAAGCAGCGCGCTACGGTCCTGACGGTCCAGGTCGACGGTCGGATCGCCGCCAGCATGGGTCACCCAAACATTGCCCACACGCCATGTTGTTGGCAGTTCGCGCAGCCAAGCCAGCAAATCCGCGCCCATCGCCTGCTGCAACTGATCACGAATGTTCTCGACTTCGTCCGCAGAGGGCGCATCAACCGAAATGCGGACCCCAAAGCTTTGAAGTGTCGCATCCCCGCCGTTCTTCGACCAAAGGCGATGATGGCGAAACGGGTCATCCAAAAACCCAAGCAGAAAATCCTCGTGGTTTCCGGCAAGGCAGATGAACCGATCCGGGGCCGCGTCTTGCAGCTCATAAAGGTGGCGCAGCACTGCCGCGCTGTCCGGGCCACGGTCGACATAATCGCCAACGAAAACCACCGGCAGATCTGGCGCCTGTGCGTTGATCCGGTCAAGCGCAGCGACCAACAGGTCCATCCGACCATGAATGTCCCCAACAGCACAAAACGGCGCGCCCGGCTGCACTGGCGCGTCGAAGTTGGCTGTATCCAAATCGGGTTTGGTTCGGGTCAAGCGCTTGATCCAACGCATCGGCTTATTTGCCCTTTCTTTGCCCCTAGGCGCTGCGCGCGTGCCACGCGGTTCATTCAGTGTCACAAACATAAGGCAGTCCCGGCTGTAAAGACCAGTGCAGCGACTCAATGGGTCGGCGGGCGCAAACCGAATATGGCTGGTTGACCTGACCACAGCCGAGTCGCAGCCAATCGGGTGCCATCGGCGTTTTCATGCCATTTTTGCTGGTCGGGCTCGGCGGATTCACCGTCTGACGAAGCGCGCAATGGCCCGTTGGCACAAGCTTGCCGAAGCAAACCTTAAAAACAAGCACATGCTCGCCGAACAGTGGCAGGCACTGGATAGGAACTACCGGAGAGTGCAAATTCATCGTTTCTACGCCGCTGACCACTCACGGAGAAGAACTACCACAATCGAGTAACGAGCACCGTTGCTGTGACCCAATCATCGCTGACGCCCGCCTAAAACTCAAAGGCGCACTGCGTCGGGTTTTTCGATGGTTGGATTGAGCCCAGTTGAGCCTCGTTCCCCCGACAGACCTGCGCGGTCTGCGTCTAATTCGTGCCGCCTTTCTGCAAAGGCGCGCCTGCTGCCACAACTTACAAGAAAACGGAGCGGATATGCCCGATCCAAGAAAACAATCCCGCGAACTCAGTCGCACATTGGCGGGGTTTCGATACGAACTTATCGGGGTCGCCGTGTTCAGCGCAGCGGTCAACCTTTTGATGCTGACCGGCCCGTTGTTCATGTTGCAGGTCTATGACCGGGTGCTGTCCAGCCGGTCATCGGCGACGCTGGTGGCCCTGTTTGGCCTTGTGGTGTTCCTTTACGGGCTGATGGGATTTCTGGATCACGTGCGGGGCCGTGTGCTTGCGCGCGTTGGTGCCGGGTTTCAGTCCGCGCTTGACCGCCGCGTCTTTGACGCCGTGCTGCAACAGGCCGAAAACGCCGATCAGCGCGCGCGCCCGGCTACGGGCCTGCGCGATCTGACCAGCATCCAATCCCTTCTGGCCTCGCCCGCCCTGACTGCCTTGATTGACCTGCCGTGGGCACCCGCCTTCCTTGCGCTGCTGTTCGTGTTTCACCCGATGATGGGTTGGTTCGCGCTTGCTGGCGGCGGCGTCTTGCTGGTTCTTGCCTTTGCAAACCAACGCGTCACCGGAGCGGCCCAATTAGAAGCCGCCCAACTGGCTGCCAATGCTGAAGGGCGCACCGAATATATGCGCAAGTCGATCGAAACCGTCCAAGGGCTTGGCATGAAAGAGCCGTTGACCGACGGCTGGAGCGACGTGCGCCGCCAAGCGCTGACCAGCCGCATCTTTGCGGCTGACAAGCGCGGAAGACTGGCAGCAACCACCAAGGCGTTCCGTCTGCTGCTACAGTCGGGCATTCTGGCCTTGGGCGCGTGGTTGGTTCTGAAAGGTGAACTGACACCCGGCGCGATGATCGCGGGCTCTATCCTGCTGGGTCGCGCACTTGCACCTGTGGAACAATCAGTCGCGCAATGGGCGGTCTTCCAAGGGGCGCTGCAAGGCTGGCGCTCGCTTAAAGCCGTGTTATCGACAACCCCACCAGCGCAACAGGTCATGGCCCTGCCCGCCCCCGAAAGCCGGATGGAAGTCACTGGGCTTGCCGTGATCCCCGCAGGCGCAACCAAACCCCTTCTGGTTGGCGTCACCTTCGACATCCAACCCGGCGAGGCCGTGGCTGTGATCGGGCCAAGTGCTGCGGGAAAATCCACACTTGCCAAGGCGTTGACCGGGGTTTGGCCCGCGCGCGCCGGCGAAATACGGCTGGGCGGCGCAGAGCTCAATCAATACCCGCCAGACCGTCTGGGGCGCCTGTTGGGCTATTTGCCACAAGACGTTGTGTTGTTTCCCGGAACAATCGCACAGAACGTCGCGCGCTTTGACCCCAAGGCCGACCCAGACGATATCGTCAAAGCGGCCCGTGCCGCCGGGGCGCATGATCTGATCCTTGGCCTTCCAAACGGCTATGACACGACCATCACCGATGGCAACAGCGGCCTGTCCGGCGGTCAACGCCAACGTATCGGGTTGGCCCGCGCGCTGTTCGGCACACCCGCAGTGCTGATCCTGGATGAGCCGAACTCCAGCCTTGATGACAGCGGTGTCCGGTCGCTTAACCAAGCGATTTCGGACGCGAAAGAAGCAGGTCAGGCCGTCCTGATCATCTCGCACCGCCCATCCGCTTTGGCGCAATGTGAACGCGTTCTGTTGATCGACAAAGGCAGGATGCGTGCTTTTGGGCCACGTCAGGAAGTGCTGCAGAAATTCGTCAGACAAGGCCCGGCTGTCGTGCCAGCGCAACAAGGTCGGAGGCTTGAAAATGTCAAGTGAGTGGAACTCAAAATCATACGTGGCGCAGGGGCTCTGGGCCTTGGTGATTGGGTTTGGCGGGCTGATCGCATGGGGCGCTTATTCCACGATCAGCGCCGCAGTCGTAGCGTCAGGCTTCATCGAAGTGGACCAACGTAAGCAGGTCGTTCAGCACCCGGACGGGGGCGTTGTCGCCGAAATTCTGGTGCGCAACGGGGACACCATCAAAGCGGGCGAAGCGATCATCTTGCTGGATGACGCCGAACTGCAATCAGAACAGAACATCCTGAGCCGCGCCCTTTTTGAAGTGCAGGCCAATATCGACCGCCTGTCCGCCGAAGCGGTCGAGGCCGATCAGATCACTTTTCGCCCCGCGCTGATTGCAGACACCAAAGACGACGCCGACCTGCAACGTATCTTGGACGCGCAACAAACCCTGTTTGACACCCGACGCACGACACTCAGCCAAACGGACGATCAACTGCGCGAACGTCGCGCGCAATCCGAAGCCTCGATCGTGGGTCTGGAAAAGCAACTGTCGGCCAACCAAAAGCAATCTGAACTGATCAAGCAAAACCTGAAGACCTTTCAGGATCTTCTGGACAGAAAGCTGACGGAACGGTCGCAGGTTTTGGAACTGCAACAGCAAAGCGCCCAGATTGACGGCCAGACCGGAGAAACCGAGGCGCAGATTGCCGTGACCCGCAACGCCATCGCAGGGTACGAGATTGAGCGCCTGCAAGCCCGGTCCGAGCGGCAGGAAAGTGCCCAAGAGGAGATCAGAAGCCTGCAACCACGCGAGTCGGAATTGCAGGAAAAACTGCGCGCCGTTGAAACGCGATTGGCACGGCTGAACCTGACGGCGCCGGTGGATGGTATCGTCTATGGGATGAATGTTTTCACAGTCGGCTCAGTCGTGCCTGCTGGTGGCGAAGTGGCGGCAATCGTGCCGGACAAAAGCGCACTGATCGTGTCGGTGCAACTGGCCCCCACCGAAATTGACCGCGTCACTGTCGGACAGGAGGCGGTCTTGAAATTCCCCGCCTTCAATGCGCGCACAACCCCCGAAGTGTCCGGTCAGGTCAGCCTGATTTCGGCGGACGCGATGATGGATGAACAAACCGGCCAGCGCTATTTCGCAGGCGAGGTCGCAATCGACCCATCAGCCTATGAGTTGCTGGGCGAGCACGAGATCATACCAGGCATGCCGGTCGAAGCATTCATCCAGACTGGTGCCCAAAGCCCCGCGTCCTATTTGCTAAAACCGTTCACAGACTATCTTGATCTGGCGTTTCGCGAAGAATGACAGAATGCGTGGCCCCGGATCGGGGCCGCGCGCCACCAAGTCAAAACGGATCAAACAAACGCTTTCATCAACCTTTGTCCGAAAATGGGGTGGTGGTCTCATCAATTTGCAGGTTGATCTGGACAGTCCAGATCAGCCCGCCCTAAAGTCACGAGCGCCATCCAAATTTGGAGACTCTGATGAAACCGATCCTCACAACCGCCCTGATGTTCAGCCTGTTTGGGGCAACATCCGCCTTCGCCGACAACCATTGCGCCGAAGGAAAGACGTTAACGCCCGACGTTCTGACCATCGCGACCGGAAACCCAGCCTACTACCCGTGGGTGATGGATGATGACCCGACCAGCGGTGCTGGGTTCGAGGCCGCCGTCGCCTATGAAGTTGCCAAGCGCATGGGCTTCGAAAAGGACGCCGTCGTCTGGACCCGCGCGACTTTTGATCAGTCGATCCAACCGGGCGCAAAAGAATTTGACGTCAATCTGCAGCAATTCTCGATCACAGAAGACCGCGAAAAGGTGGTCGACTTCTCTGACCCCTATTACTCGGCCGCGATGGCGGTTCTGGTGCGCAAACCAACGATTGAGGGGGGGGCGACAGCTGAAATCGACTCGCTGAAGTCGCTGAAATGGGGTGTCATGGCTGGTACAACCGCGCTGGAAACCGTGAATACGGCGATTGCGCCTGCGGATGCGCCGCTGCTGTATGATGACAATGTGAACGTCGTCGAAGCGATGAAGGCCAACCAGATTGACGCGGCTCTTTTCGACCTGCCAACCGCGCTGTATCTCAGCGCCGTCGTACTGGACGACGGAGCACTTCTGGGTCAATTCGCCGCCGACCGCAGCGAAAACCCCGACCAGTTCGGCATATTGATGGAAGAAGGTAGCCCGTTGAAAGCCTGCGTCAACGAAGCGCTGGCTGCGATGACGGCGGACGGATCACTGGCCGCCATCGAAGCTGAGTGGCTGCAAGAAACCACCGGCGTCCCGCTTATCAAATAACGACACACTTCATGCAAAACCACAGCGCGGGCCTTACGGCCCGCCAAATCCACGAGCAAAAGGCGCGGCGCAAATCCATTGCGGTGGCGACGCTCAGCACCGTCGTCGTGTTGGGCCTGATCATCGTCCTTCTGCCGATGACACCGGGCTGGGACCGGGTGCGCAGCAGCTTCTTCAACTGGGAGATTCTGACCAAGACCTTCCCATCGTTATTGGCAGCATTCCGTTGGGACGTCGCCATTTTTCTGTGGTGCACCCCCGCCATCGCTTTCCTTGGTCTATTCATCGCGCTGTGCCGTGATGCCCGTGCGCCCGCCCTGTTCCCGCTGCGGGTTTTCGGCGTGCTGTACACCGACATCTTCCGTGGCGTTCCGGTCATTCTGATCGTGTTCCTGATTGGCTTCGGCATCCCGGGCCTTGGCCTGCAACGCCCTTGGAACAGCCCCTATATCTGGGGCTCACTCGCGCTGATCCTGACCTATTCCGCCTATGTGGCCGAGATCTTCCGCGCGGGCATCGAAAGCGTCCATGAAAGCCAGCGGGCGGCGGCCAAATCGCTGGGCCTGTCGCATTTTGACATCATGCGCTATGTCGTTCTGCCTCAGGCGATCCGCCGCGTGGTGCCGGCCAACATGAACATGCTGGTCGCCCTGCAAAAAGACGTGGCCCTTCTGTCCTTCATCGGCCCGGTCGAGCTGTTGCGCCAAGCTGGTGTTCATAAGTCCCTGCTCGCAAATTTCACCCCCTATGTGGGTGCCGCGATCATCTTTCTTGCAGTGACAATTCCCGTCACACGCCTTGCCGATTACCTGATCGCAAAACAGAATAAGGCGCGCAGGTGATGTCCATTCTCAGGCTATCGAACGTAAAAAAATCCTTTGGCGACAGCGAAGTATTGTGCGGCATTGATCTTGCCGTCGAAGAGGGTGAGATGATCTGCCTGATCGGCGCGTCCGGGTCTGGCAAGTCCACGCTGTTGCGCACAATCAACCTGCTCGAGCCGATTGATGAGGGCGAGATCTGGTTTGACGGCCACGACATCTCGCTGCCCGATGTCGCGCCGCAGCCCATTCGCCGCAAGATCGGTCTGGTGTTCCAAAGCTTCAACCTGTTCCCGCACATGACGGCGGTTGAGAACGTGCTGCTGGCCCCCTCGCGCGTTTTCAAAAGGTCGAAAAAAGACCTGCTGCCAGAGATCACACGGCTGTTTGAAGGGTTCAACTTGAAAGACCGCATGAACGCCTACCCGGACCAATTGTCCGGCGGTCAGCAACAGCGCGTCGCCATCGTCCGCGCGCTTGCAATGCGCCCCAGCATCATGCTGTTTGACGAGGTGACATCGGCGCTGGACCCCGAACTGGTCAGCGAAGTGCTGGATGTGCTGCTGACACTAAAAGCCCAGAAAATGACGATGATCTTGGCCACCCATGAAATGGGCTTCGCCAAGCAGGCGGCCGACCGTGTGTGCGTGCTGGATGGCGGAAAAATAATTGAGACCGGCACGCCTGATCAGATATTCAACGCCCCACAAACAAAGCGCGCGCGTGAGTTTCTGGCTACCGTTTTGTGACAGGCGTTGGCCTTTCCATTCACCACTCCTGCGCCCCCTTAAGGCGACGCCAGGGAGCGGAAGCAATTCGCGGCGATTTCGATCCGATCTGCGGCCCCCAAAAAAAGAAGGGGGCGGATTGCTCCGCCCCAAAGTAATCGAAATGAAAGATTGTCGTGCGGCTGATCAGAAACCAAGAACCAGCGACATACCATCGTGTTGTCGAATTCCTCAAAAACAAGGCAGTGGTTCTGAATTGTATTCGTTCCGGTGGCTGACACGCGTCGTCACGTTGTTCGTCATCTTGAAGTTCTATCCAAGATCGTTGGTTGCAACGACATTCGCGCTTGAGCCAAGTACGTCGCTGACATTGGTCAACGAGATCGTATCCGAGAAATCGTAGTAAACGCGTGACGATGCGACGGCCGGGGCCCCCGCCGAGGAAACCATAGAAAGAGGCCAGACCCTGCATGACCTCACTCAGCGCGTGATAGTCCGTGGCCAGCGCCCCAAAGGCGCTTTGCGTTGACGAGGTAGTCGTTTTCAACCATGAAAGTTTTCATGATAGCCCCAGTTGTTCCCCGCGCGCGAAGCACTTGATTTTCGCGACGCAGATGGGCTCTTCGCGCGGGACTGCCGATCTGATCGCCCGTTTGAGCTTGAACGGGATCGCCTTGGCGTCTTAGCGACACGGTTCATCAGGGCAAAGGCTAGCGAACGGTCTGCTCAAAGCGGACCTTTCATTGCCATCGTTGAACGGCAACTTTGTCCGCATAACAGACATCCATCAATTCTTGCCGGATCATCCGTAGTCAGCGCAAATTCAGTTATGTGTGGTGGTTCCCAACCCAATGTAAGCGGTGTTTTGGCCCGCCCTTCCCAATTGGTTTCTAATTAGCGAGTCCTCTCCTCGTTGAATTGAGGGAGTTTCTCTATGGAGCCTATGTCTGAGTTACTCGTAGATGTCCGGCGAGGACCGAACGGGCAACGTCGTTGGCCTGATGCCGTGAAAACACGGATTGTAGCCAAGACGTTGCTTGAGGGCGAGACGGTCAATGCGGTTTTCGCTGTTCAGTCAAAGATGCTGTCCTGTCCTTGCGGATGAACATTCTCGTAGTAATCGGTGAGTTTCAGCGCGCTGGCGGCGGCTTCGTCAAGGATGATCGTGGCCCGCGCATGGAACTGCAACGCCGAGGCGGGGCAAGCCGCGCTGACCGGCCCTTCGACCATGTTGGCAACGGCCTCGGCCTTGTCCTCTCCGGTGGCGACCAACAGACATTTCCGCGACGAAAGGATGGTGGCAACGCCCGTGGTTATGGCGTAGCGCGGCGTTTCTTCGAAGGATGCGAAATAGCGTTGGTTGGCGCGGCGGGTGCTGTCGGTCAGCGTCTTGATCCGAGTGCGAGACCCGAGGCTGGCGGTCGGCTCGTTGAAGCCGATATGCCCGTTCTGCCCGATGCCCAGAAGTTGCAAATCAATACCACCCGCCGCCTCGATCAAAGCTTCGTAGTCGAGCGAGGCCGCCTGCGGATCAGGCGCGTCCCCCTTCGGAAGATGAGCGCGCGCGGGGTCGATATCGACATGCGCGAAGAACGCTTCTTGCATGTAGTGATGATAGGAACAGGGATGATCCGGGGCCAGGCCGATATATTCGTCCAGGTTGAAGCTGGTCGTCTTGGCAAAAGACAGACCCTCGTCGCGGTGGCGCTGCGCAAGCGCCTTGTAGAGCGGTAGCATCGTGCCACCAGTCGCCAGCCCCAGCACGGCGTCGGGTTTGGCGATCACAGTGCGGGCAATGATGTCGGCGGCGCGCTGGATGGCGGCCTGCGCATCGGGAAGGATCAGGACCTTCATGGGATTTCCTTTCTCAGATGGGCGGCCAGCGCGCCGATCAGCGGCGCATCATGGCCAAGCTCTGCCAGCACAAGGCGCGGGCGGAACAGGTCTGGTTCATCGCTCAGCGCGGCGCGGGTGCGATCGATATAGCCGGGGGCAAGGCCGATGCTGCCGCCCATTGCCACGGTATCGAGGCCCAGAATGGCCGTCAGGTCACCGATCAGCGACGCGACCGCACTGGCCGAGGTCGCGACAATCCGGTCTGCCCAGCCTTGACCTTCCAAGGCAGCATTGAACACAGCGCGGGCATCAATGCCCTCGTGACCAGACGCCGCGGCGACCGAGGCGATCCCGCGCCCCCCGGCAATGCTCTCTACCGTCGCCATCCGGCCGCTGCCGCAAGGGCCGCCAGCGAAGCGGCTGGACACGAACCCGACATGGCCCGCCAAGCCGTTGGCGCTGGAAATCAGACGGTTGCCAATGACCAGCCCGCCACCGACACCGGTTGAGACGGTGATATAGGCGAAGTTGTCGCTGGCGCTTCCGGCACCGTAAAGCCCTTCGGCAAAGGCGGCGGCGGCGGCATCGTTCAGGCAAGTGGCGGCGCCAAGGTCACGCGCCAGTGCCTGTTGCAGCGGAAATCCAAGGATCGCGGGCAGTGTGCCGCGGTTGACCGCATGCCAAGCACCCGCTGCATCGACTCGTCCCGCGACAGCAACGCCAAGCGGCGCGCCTTCGCTGTGGCCGAGCCGGTCCAGCAGGGCGCGAATGGCGGCGATTTGCGCTTCGGGGTCGGCGGCGCTGTCGGTCGGCGCCAGAAGGCGGTCGATGACCATACCGTTTTCAATGCGTGCGGCGGCGATTTTGGTTCCGCCCAGGTCGGCGGCGAACCCTGTCAGGGCGTTGCGTGGCAAATCCTTCATGATCGCGCCTCAACAGCCTGCGCGACTGCGCTTTGGAACCAACCGGTGACATGTTCAAGCCGCGTTAGTGCGGTGCCGACGGTGACGGCATCAGCGCCCGCAGCCATCGCGCTGCCTGCAAGCTCGGGCGTGTTGACCCGCCCTTCGGCCATGACAAAACCGCCAAGCTGGTGGAACGCATGGATCAGGTCGTGATCCACGCCCTCGACGCGGTCCTTGGTTTCTGCCGTATAGCCCGAAAGCGTGGTGCCAAGGATCGCTGCGCCTTCGGCCAAGGCGCGCTGCCCGTCCGCAAGCGTCGAACAATCGGCCATTGCAAGGGCACGCGCCGCGTGGATCGCAGCGACGATAGCCGCTGTCGTTTCGGGGCGGGGCCGGTCAGTGGCGTCATAGGCGATAATGTCGGCGCCCGCTTCGGCCAGCGCCTTTACGTCGGCCAGATATGGCGTGATGCGCACCGGGCTGTCGTCAAGATCGCGTTTGAGGATTCCGATGATCGGAACAGACACAACTTGTCGCACGGCAACGAGGTTATCGACGCCCTCAATCCGCAGACCATTTGCACCACCTGCCACGGCGGCCGCGGCCATGGCGGCCACGATTTCAGGACGATCCATCGGCCCGTCGTCGACCGGCTGACAGGACACGACGAGACCGCCGCGCAAGGTATCAAGTGCGCTCATGGTTGTCAGTCCATCAGGCTCGGCAGGCCGGTTGACAAGATCGGGAAGGCGCAAACCAGGATCAGCACCACGAAAGGTGGGATCAGCCATGGTAAAATCGCTTTTGCCAGCCGCTGATACGGGATGTCCCCCACCTGTGCGACAACGAACAGGGCCATGCCCATGGGCGGCGTCAGGATCGAAATCATCAGGTTCAGCACCGTGATGATGCCAAAATGTACCGGGTCAATGCCGAACCCCATAGCGACCGGCACCAAGATCGGCACGACAACCAGCAAGATCACCAACGCCTCGATGAAGCAGCCCAGAAAGAAGATCATCACGTTGACCGCGATCAGGAAGGTCAGTGGGCTGTCGGCGATCGACAGGAAGAACGTCGCGATCTGTTGGGGGGCCTGTTCGCGCGCCATGATGAAGCTAAGCAGGCCGACGCCCGCGACGATGGTCGCAATTGATGCCGAGGTGGCGGTGGTTTCATAGATCGTATCCCACAGTTTGCGGAACGTCAGTTCGCGGTAGAAAATCAGGTCGATCATGATCGCATAAAGGACCGTGATCGCGGCGGCCTCGGTTGGCGAGAAAAGGCCAGAAAAGATGCCGCCGACGATGACGACAGGGGTCGCCAATGCGGGCAGAGATTTCACGAAAAGTATGCCGATTTCGCCTGCACTGCTGCGCGGATCGCGTGGGTAGTTACGCTTGCGGGCGATAAACCAGACCATGACCATCAGGGCCGCCGCACACATGACGCCCGGGATGATCCCACCCAGAAACAGTTTACCGATGGATACGTTGGCAATCACACCATACAGAACCATGGTGATCGACGGCGGAACAAGCGGCCCGATCATCGAAGACGCAGCGGTCACGGCACCGGCGAAATCGTCGTCGTAGCCCGCTTCGCGCATGGCCTCGATTTCCATCTTACCCAAGCCACCAGCATCGGCCAGCGCCGATCCGGACATGCCGGAAAAGAACAGAGAGGCCAGCACGTTGACATGGCCCAGCCCGCCCGTGACATGCCCGACCAAAGACCGGGCAAAGCCGAAAAGGTGATGTGTGATCCCGGCCGAGTTCAACACGCCCGCAGCCAGGATGAACAGCGGCACCGCGAGCAACGGAAAGCTGTTGAGCCCGTCCACCATGCGCTGCATGGCAAAGCTAACGCCCATACCGGTGTAATAGAAATAGCCCATCGACACGAAGATCATGGCGACCCCGATAGGCACGCCAATCAGCACGAAGATCAGCCAGAGAATACCAACGGTGGCAAGGATCATAGCGTGGGCTCCCGCGTGACGGTGACGTCGCGACGGCTTAGCAGTCGGCGGACGATCCGGTGAAGAATGAGGACGGTGGCGACAAGACCGGACGCGTAAAGCACCGCATCGGTGGTTGGCAGGGTCACAGAGACGTTGTCTGATGTCCGCAAAACGGTCTTGTAGGCGATCCAGATGAGATGGCCGACGATGCCCAGATAAACGAGGTCGATCACGGTATAAAGGATGCGACGAGCGCCACCGGGAAGCAGGTCGGCAAGAAAGGCCATCTTAAGCTGGCCATCCTGACGCTCGACCTCGGAAATGCCAATGAAGGCCATCCAGACCCAAAGCCAACGCGCGGTTTCCTCGGTCCAAACCGGCCCACGAAACAGCGGTGTGCGGCCAAAGACCTGGATCAACACGACCC
This sequence comes from Aliiroseovarius sp. S1339, assembly GCF_023195695.1. Lineage (GTDB taxonomy): Bacteria > Pseudomonadota > Alphaproteobacteria > Rhodobacterales > Rhodobacteraceae > Aliiroseovarius. The sequence goes on from NZ_JALPQG010000002.1 coordinate 72,558, forward strand.
CGATCAGGACGATGAAGAACACCGAGGCAACAATGCCTTCGATGCTGTATTTGCGTGGGTTCTCCAACGGCTTTCCCCCGTTTCGGTTGATCTCCGCAGACGCGCGAACGCCTGCGGAGAAATTGGCTTACTTGCCGCGCACACGGGCGATCGCACCTTCGCCGAACTGCTCTTCGAGCGAGTCGTAATAGGGCTTCATCGCTTCGCGGAAAGGCGCAAGATCAGGACGCGTGATGGTCAGACCACGCCCTTCGAAAGTGGCGATCAGGTCTTGTTCGGCTTGCACGGTCAGACCGTTGTTCAGCTCGCCACCGGCCGCGACCGCTTCAGCAATCCAGCCCTGCTCTTCTTCACTCAGGCTATCCCACAGACCGTCAGCGATCTGCACCGCCGCGGATGCGATGAAGTGGTTGGTCATCGCAACATGCGACTGCACTTCGTAGAACTTCATCGCTTCGATTGTGGGCAGCGGGTTCTCTTCTGCATCGACCTGGTTGGTTTGAAGCGCCAGATAAACTTCGGCAAAAGCGACCGGAGCCGGGGTGGCGCCGACGTTTTCGGCATATGCAATCAGGAACGGCACGTTGGGTGTGCGCAGACGCAATCCTGCCATGTCATCGATGGACTCGATGGCCCGGTTCGATGTGGTCTGGCGCGTGCCGTAATACCACACGTCCAGCAGGCTAACGCCTTTTTCCTCGAACTTGGCCGACATCTCCTGACCCCATGGACCAGCGATGATTTCCTTCAGGTGCGCGAAATCGTCCGCGACATAGGGCGCGCCAATCAGGTTCAACTCGGGAATGATGTAGCTCATGTCGGGATAGCCGGTGATGACCATGTCCAACTCGCCCGCCTGAAGCTGTGCGACCATCGCCTTGAAATCGCCAAGCGTCGAGGACGGGAACAGGTTTACGGTCAGTTCACCCCCCGAAAGCTCTTCCAGCTTGCTGGCGAATTCCTGAGCGCCCTTGTAGACATTCGAGCTTTCGTTGTCCTGCAGACCGAAGGTTAGTTCGCGCTCGGCCATAGCTGGGATGGCCATCGCCAGTGTCGCCGCACAGGCGAGTAGAGTGGTTTTCAGTTTCATCATATCCTCCTTGATTTTCAATAAGCGGCGGGCAAACCCGCCAGTTTTGGTAATTGGGTCACTCGCCGTTCTTGGGCGTCAGAAGCGGCGCCTTTAGGCGTGCGCGATAGGATCGGGTCAAATGGCGGTCCATCACATCGGTCGCAGTCACGACATCGCCCTCCAAGACCGCCTGATAGATCTCACGGTGCTCATCATAGGCGATCCGGTCATAGCGTTCCGCATCCTCGGTTGAAGGCCGATGTGCGATCATTGTGCTGACGAACATGTCGTGCAGCGTCAGGATCACCTGATTTCCAACGACCGAGACCAGTGCGCGGTGGAACGCGATGTCGGTCGCAGCGAAATCACTGGTGCCGATGGCGTCGAAATTGCGTTCGAGTGCGGATTGCAGTTTGGCCAACTGGACGGTGTCGGCCCGCTTGGCGGCCTCGCGGGCGGCCCCTGTTTCAATGAACTGGCGCATCTGCTCCAGATGAGCGCCGCTTTCAGCATCGCCAAAAATCTCACGAATATGATCGCCAACACCGCTGAGCACGGTCGCGATTGACGGAAGGGCCGCGCGGGGCCGCTTGCCCGCCCCAGCGACAGCATAACCGCGCGCCTGCATCTGGGTCAGCGCTTCACGCACTGTGGGTCGCGAGACGGAGAAACGTTCGCATAGGTGGCGTTCGGTTGGCAGGGGCGAGTCCGGTTGGAACGTGCCGTCCCGGATCTCAGCGATCAAGGCGTCGGCGATCAGATCCGGCGTGCGCCGCTGTTCCCGAGCATCATCAAAAACGACATCTTCTGGCATCCAACTCCTCCTCTTACTCTTTTGGTATTACCATATAAATTTATTGTCAAACTAAAAATCTGTCGTATAGTAGCAGGCGAACAAAACGCCCTGCAATTGTTAGGCCAAATTATGAGACAGCCTCCCACGGTTGCACCGCAGAACAGAAGGTAGAGACACCAATGACCGAACGACTGACTGGCATGTATGCCGCACTGATGACCGGCCTCGACGATGCTGGAGAGTTTGACGAGGCCCGGCAACGTAACCTGACTGACTATGTGCTGAAACAAGGCCTGACTGGACTGTATGTTGGTGGCAGCAGCGGCGAATCCGGTCTTCTGGGTGTCGATGAACTTGCAGTGCAGCAAGGCATCGTCGCCGACTGCGCCAAGGGAAGTGCAGCGAAGCTGATCGCCCATGTCGGGATGCCGAACCTGCGCGATTCGATCCGCCTTGCGAAACAGGCAGCGGACTTGGGCTATCACGGCTTGTCCGCTCTGCCGCCCCATTCTTATCCCTTCAGCGACGCCGAGATTGAAGGCTATTACCACGATTTGGCAGGGTCCACTGACCTTCCGCTGATCGTCTATGAGGTGCCGGTGCGCACCGGTCGGCCGATCCCGCTTGACTCGCTTGAGCGCATTCTTGATCTGCCGAACGTCACGGGCATCAAGTTCACTTCGACCGACCTGTTCAAATTCTCAATGCTGCGCCGTCGTCGCCCCGACATCAGCTATTTCTTCGGCTTCGATGAAATATATCTGACGGGCGGTGTGTTGGGTGCAGATGGCGGCATCGGCACGACCTACAACATCCTTGGCAAGCTGTATGCTGCACTCGACGTTGCTCTGCGCGCAGGCGATCTGGCCCGCGCACAAGAGTTGCAGGACACCTCGCAAATCTTCGTCGAAGCGCTTTTGGAAACCGGCGTGTTGCCCGGCATGAAGGCCGCATTCCGCGTCCTTGGCATCGACTGCGGGCTGACGCGTGCGCCAATGGCCTTGCGCATGTCCGAGGACAAAGCCGAAGCACATATGCGCGCCGTGCTCGAACGGCCCGAGGTCAAACCCTGGCTCGTCTAGGCCTGGCTTTTCTTGAACCCAGATTTTGACGCCGGTCTCCGGCAATTGTGGATCAGGAGGAGGATGCATTATGTCACTAAGCAATCATATGCTTGGTGGGGTGGGTATGCTCGCCCTCGTCGCGACCGCAGCATCTGCCACTTCCGAGGATTAGCCTAACCTGCCCGTCTGGGTCAAAAACGGGATTTCAGAACGCATTGGCAACAGGCTGATTGTCGGTCTGGGCAGCGCCGGCACCCAAGTCTTCGGACTGGACCTGAATGACACGACTGCTGGCTGGCAAGCGCTCGCAGAATTCGAAGGGCCAGCGCCCTCGCAACCCGCCACCGCGGTTTCGGACGGCGCTCCTTACGTCTTCAGCGGGTCCGGCAACGCGACGCCCGACGCGACATCTCCGGTGATCTTCGACACGGTCAGCCGTTACGACCCCGAAGCAAATACTCGGGAACCGCTGGACACCTCAACGCCCGTCGACCTGCTGGGCGCCAGCGCGGTGACTACTAGCCGATGGCCGCATTGCCATCATGGGGGATACAACAAATGACTTTTCGACAAGTATCTTGTCGGGCTTCTTGCCATCGACAAGGAGGCCGTTCCTGACGGCTGGAGGGCTGTCGTAAACGGCTATATGGGTATGCATCCGAAAGATTTCCGCTGGAACGACATGGTGCTTGCCTACGATGCCGCCGCGAACAGTTGGGGCGATCTCGGCAGAGTCCCGGCGCTCCCAAACACCAGGTCGGCTGTTGTGAAAACCGCCCCGGGAACCTTCCTGGTGATCAACGGCGAAATAAAACCAGGGCTGCGCACTGATGCGGTCAAGTTCGTCACGTTTGGTGAGAATTTGGCCGACTGGTCCGATGTGGCAGTCGTGCCAGCGCCAGTTTGGTAGGTCGCGTCGGTCTCGGACGTAGCCATTTCTGAAATGGATGTTCGGGAAGAAACCCACCCGACATTCCTATCGTTGCGGCTTCAGCCTTCCCACGGAAGCCTTTTGCACGTCGAGACCAGATGATCAACGAACAGCCGCTGTCGAGTTGACTGGAAGCGGTTGGGCTGAAACACCGCGTAGATGTCGCGTTTGGGCGATGTCGCGTAATCAGGCAACACCGCTTGCAGAGCTTGGTTCTTGAGGTGCTCAGCCACGTAGAAAACGGGAAGAATGGAAATGCCAACGCCTTGCAGTGCCGCGCTGCACAAGATGTCGCCGGAATCTGCCTTGAAATTACCGCGCAAGCTGACCTGACCGATCTGGCCTGTCGCGTCCTGATAGCGCCACTCGTGCAGCCCGGTGTTTCCCGTGAATGCCAGCATATTGTGATGTGCCAGATCGCCCGGTTCCTCGGGCGTGCCGTGGGTTTCAAGATAACTCGCGCTTGCACATACCACGAAGGGACAAGAGGCCATGCGCCGCGCGATAAGTGACGTGTCCTTAAGCGCCCCGATACGCACCGCAAGGTCAAACCCCTCGTTGACGATATCGACGAAACGCTCATCCAAGCTCACGTCCAACTCCACCTCTGGGTACTTTGCTGCGAAAGACGCGATCGTTTCGCGGAAGTATTTGATGCCCAAGCTCTGCGGGAAACTGACCTTCAACGGCCCTCGGGGACGCGATTTCAACTCGTAGATTTGTTCCTGTGCTTCCTGCAAATCCTCCAACGCACGCGCCGCGCGTTCATAATAAACCGCGCCCTCCTCGGTGACAGAGACATTCCGCGTGGTGCGGTTCAGCAGTTTGACCTGCAGGTCATGTTCAAGGTTCTGCACCTGCTTGGACACGGCTGAACTGGTGATGCCCAACGCGCGCGCAGCACCTGCGAAACTTTCTGCTTTGACGACGGCAATGAAGACGCCGATGCGGGATATGTGATCCATGCTATTATCAACCAAATGGAATGAGTTATCTTCTAGATATCAGTATTATCAAGTGAACTCTGAAATGCAATCTTAGTTCCAGCACAACGAATACTCATCTGGAGAAAGAACATGACACAGCTTACAAACCCGAACTACGGCGCATTCATCACTCGCGTTTCCCTTGGCGGCATCCTTTTGGCCCACGGCCTTTTGAAGCTGCTGGTTTTCACCATCCCCGGAACCGTCGGCTATTTTGAAAGCCTTGGGCTGCCAGCAATCGCTGCCTACCTGACCATTTTCGCCGAAATCGTCGGCGGCACCGCGATCATTCTGGGCCTGTACACCCGTTTGGCGGCGCTGCTGTCATTGCCGCTGTTGATCGGCTCGGTCTGGGCCCATGCAGGCAACGGCTGGCTGTTCAGCGCACCAAATGGCGGATGGGAATTCCCGGTGCTGCTGGTGCTTCTTGCCGTGGCAGTCGCCCTTCAGGGCGCTGGTGCATTTGCCCTGCGCAAACTGCCGGTGATCGACGAATATATCCCACAGCTCTTGAAAGCTTAAGACAAACCACTCGCTTCTAGCAGAAAGCCAAATCCATGACCAAACTTCTTATGTTCGCCGGAAGCGCGCGCAAAGCGTCGACAAACAAGAAGCTCGCAGCCTTGGCTGCGAGCATTGCCCAAGACGCGGGCGCTGATGTCACCCTGATCGACCTGAAAGATTTCGAGATGCCAATTTACAATGGCGATATCGAAGCAGAGACCGGCCTGCCAGAAAACGCAAAGCGGCTAAAACAGCTCTTCGTCGATCATGACGGTCTGTTCATCGCCTCGCCGGAATATAACAGCTCGATTTCGCCTTTGTTGAAAAATGCTTTGGATTGGATATCGCGCAAGCATATTGAGGATGAACCACCGCTTTGGGCCTATAATGGCAAAGTCGCGGCCCTTGGTGCGGTCGCACCCGGTGCTTTGGGCGGCTTGCGGGGTCTTGTTCCGCTGCGCATGATGTTGGGAAATATCGGCGTGACGGTCGTGCCAAATCAGGTGGCCGTGTCCAATGGTGCAAGCGCGTTTGATGACTCTGGCACCCTGAACAACGAGCAGCAGGCCCAGTTTTTGAAGGCCACGGTCGACCAACTGATCATGACAACGCGCGCTGTATCGGACGCATCAAGATAGAATGAAAGGAACACGTAATGAGCTGGAACCCTTCAATTGAACCAACATGTCCCGGTGCAGATGGCGTCGATGCCATCGAAACACTGATCGTGCCACGCGCGCGTGACATCGGAGGGTTCGAGGTCCGACGCGCCTTGCCGTCACCCAGACGCCAAATGGTCGGCCCGTTTATCTTCTTCGACCAAATGGGTCCGGCAGAGTTCATCACCGAACAAGGCATCGACGTGCGCCCGCATCCGCATATCGGCTTGGCGACGGTGACCTATCTTTACCAGGGAGAGTTCCAACATAGGGATTCACTTGGCACGGACCAGATGATCTATCCCGGTGAAGTGAACTGGATGATCGCCGGAAACGGCGTCACCCATTCGGAACGCACAAGCGCGCAGACCCGCAAAGGGCCAAGCAGCCTGTTCGGTATTCAGACATGGGTGGCCTTGCCCGAGGAAGCCGAAGACATGGAGGCTGATTTTGAACACCACAAGGAAGAGGCGCTGCCGTTCATCGAAGGGGAAGGTAAACAGGTGCGGCTTGTTGTTGGCAATGCTTGGGGTGAACGCGCGCCGACCAAGACATTTACCGAGATGTTCTATGCCGACGCCATCCTGGAAGCCGGTGCAATGCTGCCCATGCCCGACAACCATGAAGATCGCGGCATCTACGTCACTGACGGCTCAATCGAAGTCGCCGGCGATGTCTTTCAATCTGGTCAGATGATGGTGTTCCGTCCCGGCGACGCAATCACCGTCAAAGCTGGCCCGGCTGGTGCGCGGCTGATGTTGCTTGGCGGCGAGACACTGAACGGCCCACGCCACATCTGGTGGAACTTCGTCGCCTCTTCAAAAGAAAAGATCGACGCCGCCAAGGAAGCTTGGGCCGCAGGGGACTGGGAACACGGTCGTTTCCAATTGCCGCCAACAGACAAAGACGAATTCATTCCCTTGCCGGACTAAGCGACTGTCGCGTCTGCGGCCGAGCAAGGAACTAACGAAGGACGAATAAGATGATTATCGACCAAAACACCATCCAGCAAGGTGGCATGAGCTTCACCGTTCGCCCCGCCAGTGAACGGGGGCAGGCCGATTTTGGGTGGCTGAAGTCAGCGCATAGTTTCAGCTTTGGAAACTACTATGATCCCAAGCACATGGGGTTTGGAAATCTGCGCGTCATCAACGATGACCTTGTCGCGGGTGGCAAAGGGTTTGGCCAGCATCCGCACCAGAACGCCGAGATCTTCTCGTACGTGTTAGGTGGCGCGCTGGAACACAAGGACTCGCTGGGCAACGGATCAGTTGTCAGCGCAGGCGGCGTTCAATATATGAGCGCCGGATCGGGCGTGACCCACTCCGAGTTCAATCCATCTGCGACCGATGAAATGCGGTTCTTGCAGGTCTGGTTGCTGCCAGAGGTGCAGAACACCAAGCCCGCATATGACACCATTGATCTGTCGGACGAGGATAAGAGTGGGAAGCTGAAATTGTTCCTGTCCCGTGATGGGCGCGACGGGTCGATGACGACCCAGGCAGACGCAAGTGTCTATGCAGCGACCTTGGACGGCGATCAAACGATCAGCACAGAGCTTCGCGCTGGACGCAAAGGCTGGGTGCAGGTTGCCGATGGGTCATTGAAGGTGAATGGGATCGCTTTGTCGAAGGGTGACGGGCTTGCCATTGACGGCAGCGGCGCGCTGACCTTTGACCAAGGCAAAACCGCTGAGGCCCTGTTCTTCGACCTTGCCCACTAGGGCTGACGAACGAGGCTGGCGAATCTATGTCTCGGCTAAGCGGCACCCAACGCGGCAATGAAGTTCGGCTGATTGGCCGTTTCCACAGCAAACGAACCTAGCGTGGTTGAATGGGCTGAGAATTAGAGCACGATAAAGCGGCCGAACGCAGACGTCCCAATATGACGCCGCTGATCAACCAGACATATTCACGCGGCGTTATGCAACCAAGTCTGGACCGAAGCAATACGTTCGCTATGGTTGTATTAATAAGATGGACGCCCTGAAACGGCGTCACTATAGTTGCATTAAGGCTGGTTAAGCGAATCCAAGGTTTTGCAGGTTTGAAACCACTTTCCATTCGCATTCAGCCGATAGGAAGTGGGGTTCGAGATGAACAAAACGGCAGCAAATAGACCCTCAGTTGTCGCAGCCGAAACGGGGGGGACAGGCAGACGTGAGGTCACGCTGTTCCTGCTGCTTGCCTTCGTCTTGTTGCCAATTTTGATGGTTGGCGCGATTGCGGCTTACGGGTTCATCGTGTGGTTTATGCAAATCCTGTTTTGGGGACCGCCCACCTGATGTTTCCGCAATGAAGCTCACGTGGAAATATAAATGAATAATCCATTTAGCCGTATGGGTAGGACGCCATGATAAAAAAGACCCTTAGAGCAACCCGGGATCTGTTCCTGAAGCCATCGGTGAAAATCGGCCTTGGAATATTGGTGACCGGTGGTTTCATCGCTGGCGCCGCGTCATGGCAGGGCTTTAACACGGCTTTGGAGGTGACCAACAGCGAAGAGTTCTGTCTGAGTTGCCATACCATGCGCGACAATATGCTGCCGGAGTTGCAGAAAACGGTGCACTGGAGCAACCGGTCCGGGGTACGTGCAGAGTGTCAGGATTGCCATGTGCCTCACGAATTCACCGACAAGATTGCACGCAAGATGCAGGCCAGCCGCGAAGTGTGGGGGCAGCTTGTCGGCACCATCGGCACACGTGAGAAATTCGAAGAACATCGCGTTGTTCTGGCGCGGCGTGAATGGGCGCGGATGGAAGCAAACGACTCGCGCGAATGCCGCGCCTGCCATGACTACAAGGACATGGACATCAACCTGATGCGCCCGACCTCGCAGGTGGCGATGCGCGCCGCCGCTGAACGCGACGAAAGCTGTATCAGTTGCCACAAGGGGATCGCCCACCATCTGCCGGATCTGAAGGGCACGCATAACCCCGCCTTCGACACGCTGGTTTCGGCGGCCTCGTCAACGCGCGTCAAGGCAGAGGACGACTATTACGCGGTCCTGCCGCACAAGATTTACGCAGATGCAGAGTTGACCCAAGAGATCGGTTCGATCGAGGTGGCCGCCAAGGTGACAGTGCTGGAAGCCAACGACGACGCCCAACGGGTAGAACTAGATTTGTGGCGCAAGAACAAGGGCTTTGGGAGAGTGTGGTACAGCAATTTTGGGCTGAACATCACCAGTGCCATTCTAAGCAAAGAAGTATCGCGCGACGAAAATCTTGTCAGCGTGCTGGAGTCCAAGGAAGACCCGGCAACAGGGCTGGAATGGCAAAACGTCAAAGCCGAAGTGTGGATGCCGACCGCAAGCCTGATCGACAGCCCCGAGGAAATCTGGGAAATCGCGGCCGCCAGCTACAACCAGCAATGCAGCACCTGCCATCGCCAGCCCGAGGTGGCGCATTTTGACGCCAACAGCTGGCCCGCCCAGTTTGGCGGCATGGTGGGCTTCACCAGCATGGATGACGACACCGCCAAGATGGTGCTCAAGTATCTGCAAAAACACTCGTCCGATTTTATCGAGACAGCCCATGGTGGCGACCCCACCAAAGGCGTCATTCAATCGGCCCGACCATAACGAGGATGAACCCAATGGACCTTCCGCGGAGAGACTTTCTGAAAGCGATGGCAGCGATATCGGGTGCGGCACTGGTCGGACCCAGCCTGCTGACCGCGCGCGCCGCTCAGGCGCAAACAGACGACAGCGCGATGACCGACGATATCACCACCTGGAAGATTTCCGGCTCTCACTTCGGTGCGATCCGCGCCAAGGTGGTCGGCGATCGGGTGGTTGAGGTGCAGCCTCTGGAGTTTGACGAACACCCCACTGATATGATCAAGGGCATTCCTGGTCTGATCTACGGCACGTCGCGCATCCGCTATCCGATGGTGCGCCTTGACTGGTACAAAAACCGCCACAACAGCGACACCACAAAGCGCGGCGACAACCGCTTCGTGCGCGTTGGCTGGGACGAAGCGATCGACATGTTCTATGAAGAACTTGAACGGGTGCAGAAGGATTACGGCCCTTGGGCGCTGCACACGGCAGGTGTCGGCTGGCGGTCAGTCGGCCAGATGCACAGCTGCGGCAACCACATGGTGCGCGCGGTCGGCATGCACGGGCGCAGCGTCGGCACGATCGGCGACTATTCGACAGGCGCGGGACAAGTCATCCTTCCCTATATTCTTGGCTCGACCGAGGTCTATTCGCAGGGCACATCGTGGGATGTCATTCTGGAGGAAAGCGATCTTGTCGTTTTCTGGGCCAATGACCCGATCAAGAACCTGCAGGTGGGCTGGAACACAGAAACCCACGAAGCCTATGCCTATTACGCGCAATTGAAAGACAAGATCGCCAGCGGCGACATCCGGGCGATCTGTGTCGATCCGGTGCGCAGCAAGACGCTGAACTACCTCGACTGTGAACACCAATACGTGAACCCGATGACCGACGTGGCGATGATGCTGGCGATGGCGCATACGCTGGTCAAGGAAGACCTGTATGACAAGGAGTTCATCGAGACCTACGCGCTTGGCCTTGATCGGTTCCTGCCGTATCTGGAAGGCGAGACCGAGGATATGGTCGAGAAGACGCCGGAATGGGCCGAGGAAATCTGCGGCGTCCCGGCCGATCAAATTCGCGAGTTGGCGCGGCTGATGGCCAGCAATCGCACCCAGCTTGTGTTCGGCTGGGCCGTTCAACGTCAACAGCACGGCGAACAACCCTATTGGATGGGCGCGATCCTTGCGACGCTGCTTGGCCAGATCGGTCTGCCCGGTGGCGGCATCAGCTATTCGCACCACTACAGTTCGGTGGGTGTGTCGTCTTCGGGTGCGGCAATGCCGGGCTCTTTCCCGCTCAACCTTGATCCGGGCCGCTTCCCCAAGCATGACAACAACAACTATCAGGGCTACAGCAACGTCATCCCGATTTCCCGCGCCATCGACGCTTTGATCGAGCCGGGGAAAGAAATTGATTTCAACGGCCACAAGGTCAAGCTGCCGCCCTACAAGATGGGCATTTTCACCGGCCACAACCAGTGGCACCGCCACCAGGATCGCAACCGCATGAAAGAGGCTTACCAGACCCTCGAAACGGTGGTGGCAATTGACTACAACTGGACCGCGACTTGCCGCTTTGCCGACATCGTGCTGCCAGCCTGCACGCCTTTTGAACGCAACGATATCGACGCCTACGGGTCTTACAGCAACCGTGGCATTCTTGCGATGCACAAGCTTATCGATCCGATGTATAACTCCCGCCCCGATTTTGAGATTTTCAGTGCACTGTGCCGTCGTTTCAACCGCGAGCTGGAATACACCCGCGGCAAGAACGAGATGGAGTGGATCGAGTTCCTTTACAATGAATGCGTCACAGAGAACGTGCGCACAGAGATGCCGATGCCGTCTTTCGCCGAGTTCTGGGAAAAGGGCTATCACATGTTTCCCGAAGGCAAGCCTTGGGTGCGTCATGCCAGTTTCCGCGATGATCCCGAGGTCAACGCTCTGGGAACGCCATCCGGCTTTATCGAGATTTTCAGCCGCAAGATCGAGAGCTTTGGTTATGATGACTGCAAAGGCCACCCGATCTGGATGGAAAAGGCCGAACGGTCACATGGCGGCCCCGGATCGGACCGTTTTCCGTTGTGGCTGCAATCGGTTCACCCCGACAATCGCCTGCATTCGCAACTTTGCGAATCCGAGCCATTGCGCGAGACCTATGCCATTCAGGGGCGCGAGCCGATCTATATGAGCCCGCAAGACGCCGCTGCACGTGGCATCGAACATGGCGATCTGGTGCGAGCCTATAATGATCGCGGGCAACTTATCGCTGGTGCACATGTTTCGGATAACTTCCCGCCCGGCATCGTGCGGATCGAGGAAGGCGCTTGGTATGGCCCGACCGGCCCCGAAATCGGCGCAATTGACACCTATGGCGACCCGAACACGCTGACCCTGGACATCGGCACCTCAAGTCTGGCACAGGCCCCCAGCGCCAACACCTGTATTGTGGAGATGGAGAAATTCGTCGGCGAAGCACCAGCAGTGACGGCATTCGGCGGTCCGACGGAAGTCGACCCGGACGGTAATCCGATTGAAAGCGATGCCTGACGCCGCCATGGCAGATCTGAGCACCAGCGAATGGACCGAGGTCAGCAAGCAGCGGGCCTTGGTCTATGGCTGGTTCTCAACGCTCTATGCGGGCGAAATCCCCAAAGACGTGCTTGCATCCTATCTGGCGGGCGAGGACGCTCCGTTTACGGCATTTTCCGTCCTCGGTCTGGACGCCGAAGTCCAGCGCATCCAAGCTGGCATCGAGGCTTTGCGCGACGTGGACCATGCGCATCTGGAACTGGCTGCAGATTTCGCGCAGATGTTTCTGATGGATGCAAAGGCCGGTGCGCTGCCTTATGCGTCGGTCTATGACGCCGATGAAAAGCGGCTCTATGGTCCGGCCGAGGCGCGTATGCAGAGCTTTCTGGCCGGTGCGTCATTGGCCGTTCAGGATGAATTCAAAGAACCCGCCGATCACCTGGCCGTCTACCTCGCGGTGATGGCACGCATCACGGAAGAACAAGCGCAGGCCACGGATATCGTCGCCGCTGCGCGTGATCAACTCGCCTTTCTGGAGGATGCCCTGCTCACCTGGCTGCCTAGTTTCAACGAAGCCAATCAGGAAGCGTCGCCGCGCTACGACGTCTATCCGGCGCTGGCCGCCCTGCTGATCGCTGTGGTCAAGCTCGACGCGGGTTTCATTCGAGAGGTTGCCGAACACAGTTCGCCGGTGAACGCGTCCTGAACAGGCTCAATCAGTTCTGTTTTCACCTCACGTCGGTGTATCAATGTCGTCAAACTCCCCCTTGCTGAGGCCAACGACAGATTGATCGCGGTGCTCCCTGCACCTGTCAGTTTACATCTACTCTTGGCGGCAAGACCCGAAGCGCTATCGTTTTCCGTTCCTGCATTCCCGCCCGAAACCGCCATCAAATGTGCTACCAATCTCGCACTGTCAGCTTCAGTCCAATTGTTCGGGTTAGTCACGGCGACCCGTGGCCGAACATAATCCGGGCCGTAGTAGGCATGGCCGTAGCCGGCAGGTGCCGCGTTCGCGAGCATCATGTCGACGGCAAGTTGGACCTGCGTCACGACCGGCACAGATTTAATATTCGGCGAAACATCAACCGCAGGCGGCTCTCGCATCCATTCCGGTGCGCAAAAAGGAAGCTGGTTCGTTAAATACAATCGGATCGCATGAGTATTGAAGATACGAAATCCGCACATCGCCCGGCCTTTCGGCCCCCCTGCGTCCGTCGTGTGTGAGGCAGAGAACCGTCGGTTGAAGCGCGAATTGGCGCGGGCTCTCGCGGAGCTCTTTCTTTTTTGAAGCCATTCCATTCGCCGTATTCTGTCAACATTTCCTCTTCAATTGCAGCTTTGCGAAAGCCGACCGCCTGGCGTTCAATCGTTCGAATCCGTTTGGAGACACCTCAAGGCTTTCTTGATCTTCCTAAGAACGTCCGAGGGGTCGCCACCCTGCATGCCTTCATTTGCCGCGCGCAGAAGCGCCTTTTTATCGTCACGCCATTGTTGAAGCATGTTGATCTTTTCATCGCGGCTTAAAGTCTGATCATTCATCAGATCGGTCGGTGAGTTGTAATTTCCAAGATAAGCCAAGACATTTCTCCTGTTAACAAATACCAAATTTCGTGATCGACGGTGTCGTAGTCAGCGGACTGCGCACCGGGGTTGTCTCTACTCAGACATCGCCCCGGATTGCGTGATCAATCACACACTTCAAGCGGCAAAAACCTGCTTCGAGATCCTTGCAGCTTGGGCCCACACCACGTTTGGCGCCAATATCAAGTCGCTGCGCCGACAGGCTTCGGGTTCCAGATCAATACATCGCAGGCCGCATCTCGCAGAAGATGCCTTGAGACGCTGCCGATAAATGCGCGCCTGATCAGGCTGGATCGCCCTTGACCAAGCGCGATCAGATCGAAATCTTGATTGCGGCACAGGCGTGTCAGCGTCTTTGCAGGGTCGCCTTTCAACACCTCTGACGTGACACTCCGCCCGCACTTTTCCGTCAGATCTTTCAAGTGATCATGGGCATTCTTCACCAGGTTGCGCAGATAGGCCGCCAGATCAGCCGTCTGGGACCCGGCGCGCAACATGGCTTCTTTGAGTTGGGGCGGGATTTGTACGACTTGGACCACATGCAACCGATTTTCCGGCAGAAGGGCGGATATAAAACGAGACGCATTCACCGCGTCGTCGCTGCCATTGGTTGCCAGCATGACACCGCCATATCGACGTTCGACGGGTCTTTTCACCACAAGCACCGGTATCTGCGTTGCGCCAATCACCCTGTCCGTTGTCGAGCCAAGCAATCTTTCGGTGATTTTCACCCTTTGGTGAGTGCGCATGACAATCAGATCAGGCGATATCTCATTACATACCTCGATCAGCCGAAAAGCATGCGATCCCAACTCAATGTGTATCTGAACGTCAGAAGGGTCTGTCCCCAGTTCGGCTATGGCGCCTGCGATAACGTCGCGCGCCGCAAAGGCTGCCTGACCCAGAAAGGTGGTGATGTCAGTCAGATCCGCGATGTCTCCGGGAAGATCGAGAACGTGGACAATGTGCAAATCAGACCGAGACGCCGTTGATATTTCAAGAGCGCGATGAAGGACGGCAACATCCTGCGGAAGTTGCCCAATAGCAGCGAGGATAGTGAAGTGTGTCATGGCCTTTGCCTCTGCGTAAAGTTACTTTATTCCAACGCGGCTATCTGGCAAGGATCATCTTTCCTAACCGCGCGTCTGGGGCAGAACCGGTCTGATTTGTTGGCTGTTTGGCTGGACAGCTGCGACTTGCGGGCAAGGCGCGCAGCCTCGGTGTTTGTTTGGCGCGCGCCCCTTCTGGTCCGGCCATGGACCCAAAACTGGCCAGCATGGACCGTGCCGTCCACATCGTCGCATCATATAGCATAACTGCAGGCATCGCATGAACTTTACCCACAGAAGGTGCTGGTGCAGCCCTCAATGATCGGTCATCTGCCGCTCCTGCCTTGGGCGAGAACAAATGTGGCAATAATTCTTCAAAGTCAGCTTTGCTAATCATCATTGGATTGGCCCTTTCGATTAAAATAGTTGTCGTTCTTTGTGGGGCAGGTCCGGCCTTGACGCGCGAAGGCGGACCCAATCCGACGAGGGTGCGAACAGACGGCCGATCAAACGGCGCCTTGGTATTCTCCAATTGAACTTTGATCCACCGCCAGCGGAACCATCCCAAGTTCACGATCATCGAACCCGTCGACAATGCGCCCGATGTCTTTACGACGGACGCCCATGTCTCTGAGCACATGATCGTCCAACGCTTGCAACGCAGCGATCAGTTTGCGCCGTTTCCAGCCTCGGATGGCTGTGCGCCACCAGTGGCGCAAAAATCCGTCCTCTTCCGACACGGAAACGGTTTTCATTTCTGCCCAGTTCGGTCGCAGATCCAAGAAATTGTGGTGGAACAATATGGGATGCATGTCATCCTCCAAGCATAAGATAGCTGAAGCCGTGACGTCGATTTTGCTGTCGTGGAATTTCGAGAGGCGAAATATCGCAAGCGTAAGCTATGCGGTGCAAAACCTGCGTCTTCTCATTCAGATCCAGATGATCTGTAATATCCCCGAGGCGTGAAGCGGCAACATTTGCCAGCCCCGCCCGGGGCTACCGGCGGTTCAGTGTCTTTCCTGCGAAAGGCAGGAACCTCTTATGCAAGCAGGTCATCATCATGTTTCTTATATGGGACGTATGAGCCGCGCTTTCAATCCTGACAGATTAAATCAGCGGATTTCGAAGCCGGCCCATCGGTTTGTGGGCCATTTGGGCCACAGAACGCCCAAAGTGCCTATGTTTGCGTCTCTGGATTGACTATTAGTCCATCAATACCTAGGTCCATTTACATGATGGTACATGCAGAACATTTTCGATTTCTACTGCTGAACCGCCCCTTTCCCCGGGCGGTCTAGGCGCGTCCGCGCCTGCCACACCCCCGGGGTCTCCTCACATTCCTGAAACGTGAACACGGCGTCTGTCGCCGGAGGAGAAATTATGTTCGATCTCAGTCAGCCTGACCGGGCAACCATCGCAGTCCATTCCCTTAGCAGAGCACTGCAGAACACGCCTTTGGCATTGCCCAAGACCGATCACCAGAAACTGCAGGAACATCTTGATGCGTGTGATTGCGCTTTGCGCCCCCGCTCTAAACTTCTGGCGTATGTGCTGGCAAACAAGCTGATGAACACGCGGCCCGTGGATGGGTTGCATTGTTCTGATCTGGCGGTCGGTGGATCACGCGTCACCTATGCGATTGATGGCGAAACGCCCCAGACAGGTTTGCTTGTCCACCGGGCCAGAGCAGGATTGCCCAGCGGTATAGTCCCTGTTGCGTCATTGCTTGGTGCCACCTTGATCGGGATGCGGGTCGGTCAACGTGCGCCGCTTCTGAACGAAGACGGAACCATTGGCAGGCTTGCCGTAATCGACGTCACAAGCCCGATCTAGGTCCCTGGCCAGGTCCTGCACTCACCTATGAACGAAAGGAGACGTTCAATGTCTACCTCTATCCAAACACCGAAAACATCACGCAATCGGAACCCGAAAATCGTCATCAACGCGGATGATCTTACGCATTTGGAAGGACTGGTCGATGGCATGATGAGACGTCATCCGGCGCTCGCTGACCGCCTGCTTGATGAAATCAGTCGGGCGCGGATTGTGTCGCCTGCTAAGATGCCAAAAAATGTGGTGGGCATTGGCAGCACCGTAACCTACCGTGATGAAAGCACGGGGCAAAACAAAACGGTGACTCTGGTCTATCCCGAAGACGCCGATATCACGCAGTTTCGAGTGTCGGTGATGACACCTATCGGTGTGGCCCTTCTGGGGCTGGCCGAAGGGGCAAGTTTTTACTGGGATACACGGGAAAACCAGCGCCGCACGTTGACCATCATCGGCGTAGAGCAACCTGAGACCGATATTTGAAGCCCGCGTTGCGGAACAGACCGTTCAGGCGAGCACCCTCTTGCGGCACGGCGCTCGCCTGACAGCAGATAGATAAAAGATTTGGCGTAGTTCATGCTGCGCACTGCAATCGAAAGGTGTTTGTGATGAGAGTTGTCGTTATGGGCGCGGGTGTCATTGGCGTCACCACAGCATATTATTTGGCAAAACAAGGCGCCGAAGTCGTGGTGATCGACCGTCAGACCGGGCCGGGTCTTGAGACGAGCTATGCCAACGCGGGGCAGCTAAGCTATGGCATGACATCGCCATGGGCAGCCCCCGGTATTCCGATGAAAGCCGTCAAGTGGATGTTCATGAAGCGCCGCCCCCTGTTTATCTGGCCGCTGATCAGCCCCACCATGTGGAAATGGTGCGTGCAGATGGTGCGCAACTGCAACGAGGAAAGCTATCGCATCAACAAGGGGCGCATGGTGCGTGTCTCAAGCTACTCGCGCGATGTCATGCCAGATCTGATTGCCGAAACCGGCATCGAATATGACGGGCGTCAGCAGGGCACTCTGCAATTGTTCCGCACGGCCAAACAGATGAAGGCATCGAAGGCCGATCAGGACATCTTGGCGGAATATGGATCGCCTTACGACGCGCTGGGTCGCGATGCCTGTATCGCCGTTGAGCCTGCGCTCGCAGAAGTGCGCAACAAGTTCGTCGGTGGTCTGCGTCTGACCGCGGATCGCACCGGCGATTGCCGCATGTTCACAATCGCCCTGACCGAAAAATGCAGCGAGATGGGGGTTGAATTCCACTATGGCCAATCCATCAAATCGATCGCTGTCGAGGGGGACAAGGTTGTAGGTGTTGACACGGAAATCGCCGGTCGCATCAGCGGGGACGCTTATGTTTGTGCCATGGGCAGCTATGCAGTGAACGTGCTGACCCCAATCGGGATCAAACTGCCGGTTTACCCGGTCAAGGGCTATTCGGTGACCTTGCCTGTCACCGACGATGCGTTCGCACCGCAATCCACGATCATGGACGAAACCCATAAAGTCGCGATCACGCGTTTGGGGGATCGCATCCGTGTTGCAGGACAAGCCGAGATTGCGGGCTATTCCGATCGCCTAGGCCCACATGCCACGGATACCGTCAAGCACGTGATCAAAGATCTGTTTCCCAAAGGCGGAGATATTTCTAAGGCCGAGGGCTGGACCGGTCTGCGCCCGATGACGCCGGATGGAACGCCGGTTCTGGGCCCAACGCAGTTTGACAACCTGTTTCTGAATACTGGGCATGGGACGCTGGGCTGGACGATGGCCTGCGGCTCAGGCCGCGCGGTGGCCGACATCGTGCTGGGAAAGACACCAGAGATTTCTATGGATGGGCTGACGGCGGCTCGATACGCACGATAGCACGCGCGTCTGCGGTCTGGCAGGAAGCGCGACCGCAGACGGTTGACGAAACAGGTTTCGGGCTTGCGATCTAGGATGCGCGGGCAGCCTATTCGCAAAATATCTTCGCAGACCAAGAACCATCTGGATCAGATGCGTTCGTGGTCCAAAGGTGAAACTATGATCTGTCGCAGTCCGTTACTTGTCTGGGTGCACCTGGGCAGGCGAACCTGATAAGATGAAAGCCAAGGTGCCGGATTGGCACAACCGCCAGAAGGGACACTGGATGAACAGCTGGGTTACTGACGCAATCGGAAAGATCAACGCGGATGCGCATCGTTCGGCTGACACACATCTTTTCAAGCTCCCTCTGCCGCGTCTTGAGGGCGTGGACATCTACCTGAAGGACGAAAGCACCCATCCGACTGGAAGCCTCAAGCATCGGCTTGCTCGGTCGCTGTTCTTGTATGCGCTGTGCAACGGCAAAATTCGGGAAGACACGACCGTCGTTGAGGCGTCTTCTGGAAGCACCGCCGTGTCCGAAGCCTATTTCGCGCGCATGATCGGCGTGCCCTTCATCGCTGTTGTTCCCGAAAGCACCGCGCGCAGCAAAATCAAGCTGATTGAATTCTATGGCGGTCAAATTCACTTTGTGGATGCCGCTCCGCAAATGCACAGTGCATCGGTCGAGTTGGCCCGCGAGATTGATGGCTATTTCATGGATCAGTTCACCTATGCCGAGCGAGCCACAGATTGGCGTGGCAACAACAACATCGCTGAAAGCGTGTTCACGCAGATGGAACGCGAACCTCACCCGATCCCTGCGCATTTGATCATGAGCGCTGGCACGGGCGGCACGTCGGCGACGCTGGGACGCTACATCCGCTACAAAGGCTATGACACCGAACTTACGGTCGTTGATCCGGAAAATTCAGTCTTCTATGACAGCTACATTAGCGGTGATCGCAGTCTGATTTCCGACAAATCCAGCCGGGTGGAAGGGATCGGCCGCCCAAAGGTAGAACACTCGTTTCAACCCGGCGTGATCGACCACATGATACAAGTGCCTGATGCCGCCAGCATAGCCACGATGTTGTGGCTGGAAGAGCTGATCGGACGCAAGGCAGGGCCATCAACAGGGACAAATCTTTGGGGGGCTTTGCGGGTTGCTCAGGACATGGTCAAGGAAGGTCGCCAAGGCTCTATCGTCACGTTGTTGTGCGACAGTGGGGAACGGTATCTTGACACCTATTACAATTCTGATTGGGTCAGTGACTGTATCGGTGATTGCCAAAGATATCACGAAGAGTTGGTGGCCGCCCATGGTTGACCATTCACTGTAGCCTGATCAACAGAATGACTATTTTGGTTTGACGGGGTCCGTGCGGGGATCAAGTGCCATAGCGATGGGCGTAACATCCGGAAGCGGCACATACCGTTCCTGTTGGTCTGCTGGAATGACTGGCCGTATGGCGACTTGGGTCAGCACGAAAACTGCATAGAGAATTGCGACGGCGCTTTCGAAGATAAAAAAGCTGGACGGACCGTAGGCTGACATAAGCGTCGCGGCGAGCACCGGGCCGATCGTCGCCCCGATTGAATATACCATAAGCAAGCGGCCAGACGCTGCGATGTAGTATTTCCGTTCCAAACGGTCGAAGGTTTGCGCAACGCAGAGCGGATAGACGCTGCTCATCGCCCCCCCAAAGAATACGGCCATGGTCAGCAAGGTCGTAAACGGCAGACCAGAGGCGACAAATGTGGCCAATATCCCCCAAGCGGTGCCGACCGCGATCAATGCACCTGACATGACAATACGCCGGTCGAACCGGTCTGCCACCACGCCCATAGGAAGTTGGAAAACCAGCCCCCCAAGAACCACGGCGCTCATGAACATGGCTGCTTGCGACACGCCCAGCCCGATCTTAAGCGCAAACACGACACCCATCGCATAGAAGGACCCGACCATCAGGCCTGCCACGCCTGCACCGACCACGCCAACCTTCGACGCCGAATAAAGATCCCTGACGTTCAGCACACGGCTTTCGCTTAGATTGGGTTCGCCCAAGCTGGTCATTGCAACCGGGATCAGTGCAAGTCCGATCAGGGACGCCGCCAACATGAAGAGGTCTGGACCAGAGACATCGGCGATGTTGACCAGCGTCTGCCCCGTCGCAATCGCGAGATAAAAGGTCAACATGTAGAAACTGAGAACCCGCCCGCGCGTCTCGTTGCTGCTGCGGGTATTCAGCCAGCTTTCAATCGTGGCCGTCAAACCAGCGATGCAGAAGCCGTTGACAATGCGCAGGATCAGCCACGCCACGGGATGGAAAAAGGCCGCATAAGCCAGTGTCGCAGCAGCGGTCAGCGCCGCGAAAACGGCGAAGGCTCGAATATGGCCGATGCGAAAAATCACGTGTTTGCCGCGCAGACCGCCCAATGCCAGGCCAAGGTAATAGGCCGCCATAATCGCGCCGGTAAGGGCGACGGGATAACCAGCACCCTCCATCCGAAGCGGCAGTATGACACCCAGAAGGCTATTACCGATCATGAAGGCTGCAGTACCTCCCAAAAGGGCTTTTACCGAGACAAGAATTTCGCGAATGCTTTGTGCCAAGTTCGTGCTCCGGTCTTCGCCCTTGTGAGGCTGTGTGCAAGGAAGTGTGGGCAAGGGTATGCCTTCAACAACCCTGCCTAGAAACACCGATTTTGTCGATATTTAATGAATGGCTGTTTGCAAGCCATGTCCTGCTTTGCCATCACAAGTGGGATCAATACCGGAACGGATGGCAAGCATGTCTGACGCGAACAGATGAAACAAGCCCCGGGGATGCCGGGGCTTGTTGTTTGTCTAGATTATTGAATGAGGCTAGGCGGCCAGTGACCGCAGCATCCAAGCCGTTTTTTCATGAAAAGCGGCGCGTTCCGTTGCAAGGTCGGCGGTCGCCGGATCATTTTCCGCTTCCGCGATTTCAACCAAGGCACGTGCACGCTCTGTCAGCGTTTCGTGATCCGCCAGAAGGTCGTTGATCATCTGAACCGCGCTCAGCGCTTCGTTCGCGCTTTTGTCCGTGTCCGAGACCTTTACCGATGCCAGCTGACCCAGCGCCCTGATACGTTCGGCAATCACGTCTGCCGCCGCGAACATCTCGTCGTATTGCTCTTCCGTCAGACTGTGCACGGCAAAGAACAACGGACCGGTCACGTTCCAGTGATAGGTATGTGTCTTGATGATAAGCGCGTAGGTGTCGTTCAACACCTCAGCCAGTGCGTCGACAACCGGCTTGGCATTCCGAATGTCGGGTTTTGGGGTGTCGGTCATGGCAGTTTGTTTCAAAGTCGTGGTCATGTCTTCTCCAATTCTGAAAGAGGTGCTTTGCGATGTGCATTCGTGCCGGGATAGGGATGGTGAAGTTGCACGCTGTTCGCGCGACATCGAGTGTCGCGACAGCGCGCTGCTTCCAGCTGCCAACCCTATCACGACGGTCGCAACGCGCCCAGCTGATTGATGTTATCGACACCGGCTTGACGCGGGCTGATCCGTGCCTTTCGCTCGTGGCAGACAGCCACAAAACTGGGAATCTCGTCTCGTCGAAGTCCGATATCAGTGAGCATTCGGTCATCGAGGTGCTGCAATTCAACGGTCATTCTACGGCGTTGCCACTTGTCGATCATTGCATAACGCAACCGCGCGAAAAGACCCATACCGTCGTCTGCCCGATCTTCGTGCGTAGGAATGTTGATCATTTTTCTAGTCAGATAAATGGACATGCTATCCTCCGATTCTGATAAGATGGAACTTGGATTTTCCCGCACCGCTGGCGGGTCATCTTCGTTCATTTTCATGCATTGGATGAGAGATCAGAATAACCCCAGAGCAGGGACGCGCGCGAACGCTGCGTCCGCCTGGGGCTACAGGCGGTTCAGTAGTCTTCCCGCGACAATCGGGAACCTTCTATGAAAGCTGAACAACATCATAACCCTCATATGGGCCTCGTGATGTGGTCTTTCAAGGCATCAATCACGCCATATCACCCATTGGCATGAATGCGCTCAGATCGGATGCCGAAGCAATACCCAAGCAGCAGCATGCGGATGAGCAGTTCATGCTTCGATCAAGGAAGAGTTTTCAACGAAATAAGCCAATCTCAGACCCGTCCTTCCATTCACGCGACGCGGGGTCAGACGACATTCTTAGTGTAGGCGATCGACCCCGCACTCACCCCAAGCACCTTCTCATGAATGTCTGACAACACTTCTTGAGCCCTCTCGGCCCGGGGCCCGTTCTGCGTGGACTTCATAAATCTTGGCATTTGAGCGCTTGTCTGCCCACAAAGTATACGAGCCAGATCGCTGCCGCGAGCGCCATAGACCGCCACGGTATCATGGACAAGGGTCCCTGCTATATGAGGTGAGTGTCCCGTCGCAACTCTGAAACTTCCCGGCATGGCCCTCGCTGACAAGGCTTCGTTCATATCATTCGTGAACAGTGGCGTACCCCGACGCCCGGCATAGCGTGACCGACAATTCCTGCCTTTGCCATAAAGGAGGAGTTCATCCCGATAAGGTGTCAAACTATGATGAAGGATTCCACTGTGGCGAAATTCTGATTTTCTGGATGTGACATTCAGCGTCCACCCACCTTCTTGACGCACGATGTGGCTTCCGATCAGCAAACAATCCAAATCTTTGACGCGCAACGGAACGAGCGACAGCAAGGCGGGATAGGCAGATCGTTGAAAATACTTCTTTCGATTGCTCGGCTGGTTCTCTTCCTGTGCTTTGCGGCGCCATTTGGCAGTTGAAAGAGCAATGTCACGCAGACAAAGTGGGCGGACGTGAGCTTGATGTTGACGAAGAAGCAGAGGCCCGCGCGGCGATCACCCTATACGTCTTTGACGTTGGAACGGACGAAGAAGATATTGTATTTGTCGAAAGTGAACTTGACCTTAAACACCTCGACATTGACCTTGGGGAGGTCACTGTGTTCCAACCAGATGATTATTGGGATGGGGACGAAGAAAGGTGAATTCTGATGCACCCACATTTTTGTGAAACGCCTACAAAACAAGGCGCAAACCCCCACTAACTGCCTGATCAAAGGCGACAAACTAAGCGTGATGGTTAAGCTCCCAAACTCATAACGCTACAACGGCCAAAACCGTCGAAAAATATGGGGTTCAATCACGTAACATTGTACGATTTGCGACCCTGCGCTCTTGCGACGAAGAACGCACAAGGGCTGATACGTTCGCCAAATTTGCACCCTGAAATGTACCGCAACTGGGAGGAAAGAAAAGTTTATGTTCAATCCCAAAACCTTAGCTGGAATTAGTGGCGGAGACGAAGGGATTCGAACCCTCGAGACCCTTCCGGGCCTACTCCCTTAGCAGGGGAGCGCCTTCGACCACTCGGCCACGTCTCCGCTGACCCGTTTATCCATCTCAAAAAGACGGGGCAAGGGCGAAATGGAAAAAATGTCCTGTTGGGCTGGCTATTACCGCATCATGTAATGACGGGTGCACAATCGAGTGTCATGGTCAGTTGTGCTGTTGCGCACAGGATGATCGGAGAACACAAGATCGCGGATGCGCAGCGGCCACTACGTTCGCAGCGCCAATCCTAGCGCTGCGAAACCGCACGGATCGGCTTGGTGCCCCCCCCTGCAGAGGGAGCGCCTTCAGAAACCTTCCTTGGCACACCCCATCTAGGTCGTACGGCGTTGGCCCGTTGCCATGTCCATTGGATCTGCTCTGCGCAAAAAAGATGCAATCTCTTGACCCCGTTGGACGCAAAGGTTTCAGTAAGAAGTGAACACGTTAAGATAATGGTCGCAATACAACAGAGAGACGGCGGCAAGACATGCGCTGCCTGCAAAAAAGCGCCTGTAATCATATCGCCAGGAGTTGCGCGGCGGCTCCCTGACCCATCACGCCTGACAGAATAGGAAATTCAATGACCGCCGAGTTCATGCTGATCGCCTTCACGCTGTTTCTGGCTGGGGTTCTGGCTGTGCCCATCGCATCGTGGCTCGGCCTTGGGTCAGTGCTGGGCTATCTGACAGCCGGCATCCTTATCAGCCCGTTCCTGCACTGGGTCGGCACGGATGTGGTTGCGCTTCAGCATTTCTCGGAATTTGGCGTCGTCATGATGCTGTTCATTGTCGGACTTGAAATGAACCCGAAATCGCTTTGGGCGATGCGGTCTCGCATTTTCTTACTCGGTGGCCTGCAAGTCGTGGTCACAACGCTGATCGTCATGGCAATCGCCATGGCTTTTGGCCAACCTTGGAGCATCGGGCTGGCCATTGGTCTGGTCCTCGCCCTGTCCTCGACCGCGATCGTAAACCAGACCTTGCGGGAAAAAGGTCTGTTGCGGTCGGACGGTGGGCAGGCCAGCTTCTCGGTTCTGCTGATGCAGGATATCGCGGTGATTCCGATGCTGGCGTTAATCCCATTGCTTGCACTGCCTGAACTGACGGAAGCGATGTCTCATGGTGCCACGGGCGAAGGGGCGCACGGCGAGGGCGGTCTGAACCTGAGTCTGGTTGACGGGTTGAATGGCTGGCAGACAGGTCTGGTTACGCTGGCGGCCATCGCGGCTGTTGTCTTCATTGGCACCTACCTGACCACACCTGTCTTCCGGTTCGTTGCACGCGCCCGACTGCGGGAGCTTTTTGTCACCACCGCCTTGATGATGGTGCTTGGCATTGCGCTTCTGATGACTTTGGTCGGACTATCACCGGCTTTGGGCACGTTTCTGGCGGGCGTGGTGATGGGCGGTAGCGAATACCGGCATGAATTGGAAAGCGATATTGACCCACTAAAGGGCATCTTTCTGGGCGTCTTTTTTATCACCGTCGGGGCAAGCATTGATTTTGGGCTGTTGGGCCAGAACATCGTGTTGGTTTTGGGTTTGACCTTTGGTCTGATTGCTCTGAAATGCGTTATCCTGCTGGCGCTGGGGCGGGCTTTCCGGCTGCAGGGGGGCGACAAATGGCTGTTCGGGCTGGGACTTGCGCAAGCTGGTGAGTTCGGTTTTGTCCTGCTGTCCTTCACCGTCGCGAATGCCGTTATTCCCAAGGACATCGCGGGCATTCTGCTTCTGGTCGTGGCCTTGTCGATGTTGCTGACCCCTGCCCTGTTCATCCTATATGACCGCGTTATCGCGCCGCGTTATTCAAACAAAGAAGAGCGCGAAGCAGATATGATCGAGGAGCCCGCCCCAATCATCGTTGCGGGTCATGGTCGGTTCGGCGGCATCGTGAACCGGGGGTTGCGGGCCGCTGGGCATGATACGACGGTGCTCGACTATTCATCAGAGCAGTTGGCCCTGCTGCGCCGCTTCAAAATCAGCGTGCATTTTGGCGATGCAACGCGCCCCGACCTTCTGCAAGCCGCTGGCATTGGCGAGGCCAAGATCCTTGTCGTGGCCATTGACGGCAAAGACGCAATTACCGAGTTGACCCGATATGTTTGCGCGCATTTCCCGCATGTGCATGTCATTGCCCGCGCTGTCGACCGCAACCACGTCTATGACCTGTGGTCCGTTGGATGCCGCGATGTTATCCGCGAGACCTATGACAGTTCATTACGTGCCACCCGATCGGCATTTGAGGCGTTGGGCCACAGCCGCGCAACTGCCGAACGCATGGTCGCCGAATTCGATACATCTGATCGCGAGGTCATGCTTGATCTCGCTGAACTTCACGACATTAACATACCTGCGGTGGAAAACGACGCCTATATGCAAAGGGTCAGCGAGATGATGGAAGTTTGGCAGGAACAACTGGCCGGAAGGGTATCAAACGCAACGAAAATCGCTGATTAGGTCGAACCTGTTGGCGGCCCAATCCACTTGGTGGACGGCGGCTGGCAGCACAGGTAGACTTCATGGCGCTACAGGATGGCACGCAGCTTGCACGGTGCCACTTACAGGGGACACAAAGTGCCACACGAAACGTATAAAATCATTGCGCGCAATTCACTTTTCATGCGTGCCCTGCCCGATGCGCATGTCGAGGCGCTTCTGTCGCAAGCGACATGGCGTCATTTTGAACGTGGCGAGACCCTGTTTATGCAAGAAGACCCTGCCGAAGCGATTCACATCGTTCTAGACGGGTGGGTCAAACTCTACCGCATGACCCGTGGTGGCAAAGAAGCCGTGGTCAGCGTCTTTACGCGGGGCGAAAGCTTTGGCGAAGCGGTCGCGTTGAGAAATCTGCCCTATCCGGTGTCTGGCGAAGCCGCCACAAGTTGCGAAATCATGCACATACCGACCAGTGTTCTGGTCCAGCTTGTAAAGCGTGATCCCGAGGTTGCGTTGTCGATCCTGTCATCGACGTTTACCCACCTGCACGGGCTGGTTACCCAGCTTGAGCAGTTGAAGGCCAAGACCGCCCCTCAGCGGGTCGCAGAGTTTCTGCTGGGCCTGTGTAATGGGGCGCCAAGCGATTGCTCGATAAAATTGCCCTACGACAAGGTGCTGATCGCTGGACGTCTGGGCATGAAGCCAGAAAGCCTGTCACGTGCGTTTTCCCGCTTGGGGGCATTCGGGGTGCAGATCGACAAGAGCAGTGCGATCATCAGCGATGTGCAGAAGTTGCGCGACTACGCCCGCAACGACGGCTAAGGCGAACCGAAATGCATCGCGGTCGAAGACCTGTTCGCCAGTTTCGACAAGTCTGGCATGTGGTTTGAAAATGTTACATCGCCTATTTCATGCCAGCCAGTGTGGACCGTGATCCGCCACCTTGATCAGAGCTGCACTGGTGCGCCAGTTTCCAGAGATTGCGCGGCTGCATCGGCCAGCAGTTGCGCGCGCAATCCGTCGTCAATGCTTGGTGTCGGCGCTGTGCCGTTCTGCACGGCCTCGACGAAATGCGCCATTTCTGCTTGGTAGGCTGCCTCGTAACGTTCCAAAAAGAAATGCTGCGCAGGTGCGGTCCGAAACCCAGTGCCCGTTGCAGCTTCGACCGTGTTTTCCAAGACGTTGGCCGCGCGCAGCATTCCCTTTGATCCATGCACCTCAATGCGCTGGTCGTAGCCATAAGTGGCCCGGCGGGAATTCGAGATTTGGCAGATCTTCCCGTTTGCGGTCGTCAGCACAACGGCAGCAGTGTCAACATCGCCAGCTTTTCCGATTTCGGGATCGACCAGCGCGGCGCCAACGGCAAAGACCTGAACCGGTTCTTCATTTAGAAGAAATCGCGCCATATCAAAATCATGGATCATCATGTCGCGGAATATCCCACCGGAGTTTTTGATGTAACTGATCGGCGGCGGGCTTGGATCGCGCGAGAGGATGGTGGCGATCTCGACCTCGCCGATCTCGCCCGCGCGCAGCCGCGCCTGCAGGTTTACAAAGTTTGGATCAAAGCGGCGATTGAACGCGGTCAGAAACGGCACGCCCGCGGCCTTAACAGCGTGCTGGCAGGCGACGATACGTTCGGCTGACATATCCACCGGCTTTTCGCAGAAAATAGCCTTGCCGCTCGCTGCTGCCGCATGGATCAGGTCGTAATGCGTGTCGGTCGGCGTGCCGATTACCACCGCATCAATATCGGCGCTGGCGATCACTTGGGCGGTGTCACGTATCTCGGCCCCGGTTTTGGCGGCCAGCGCATTCGCGGCTTCGGGAAAGGCATCGGCCACAGCAACCACGCGGACGCCATCCAGTCGACCGATTGAACGGGCATGGACCTGACCGATCCGGCCGCATCCCAGAAGTCCGATGTTCAGCATGTTATCCTCCCTTGAACGCGCGCAATACGTGACGCGTTTTCGCAACCAGTGGGTCGTGGGTTTCCTTCAGGATTTGCACGCGATCAAAGCGGGCCGGATCCTTGTTCACCGCTTCGCGCAGTGCCTCGCCAAAGGCCATGCGCAGTTCTGTCCCAATGTTGAACTTGCAGATTTTCGACCTTTGCGCCAAGGCGGTGCGCTGCGCCACCGGCACACCAGAGCCGCCGTGAATCACCAAGGGCAAATCCGTCACCGCTTCGATCGCGCGAATGCGAGTTTGGTCCAGACCGCCTTGTTTTTCTTGTTGCAGATGGACGTTGCCGACCGAAATGGCCATTGCGTCAATGCCGGTCTCGCGCGCGAATTTCGCGGCCTCGTCGGGGTCCGTCCCGGCTGAACCTTCGCCACCCGAATATCCGACAAATCCGATCTCGCCTTCGCAAGACACACCTGCCGCATGAGCAATGTCGGCGATCGCGGCGGTGTCTTCGATATTCTGCGCCAATGGCGTGCGCGAGCCGTCAAACATGACCGAGGTAAACCCACTGTCGATGGCGATCCGGCAGTCCTCGGCCGTATAGCCGTGATCCAGATGCGCCACGACCGGAACGCTCGCCTGTTCGGCCAGATATCGAAACATCTTGCCAAGGATCGGCAGTGGCGTGTGTTCGCGGCAGGACGGACCAGCCTGCAGGATCACCGGCACATTTTCGGCCTCGGCTGCCGCCACATAGGCCCGCATATCCTCCCAACCCAGTGTCACCAACCCAGCCACCGCATAGCCACCCCTCAAGGCGGGCTGGAGCACGTCTGAAAGGGTTGCCAGTGTCATTTAAACTTCGCGATCATGTCCTTGATGCCGGGAATTGTTTCCAGTTGTGCTGCATGGGTCGGCTGGAAATATTGCACCAGAGAGCGTTGGCTGAGCCCTCCCAAAATGGTGAAATAATACATCTCATAACCCGGCAGCACCGCACAGGGATGATAACCCTTGTCGATCATGATCGTCGATCCATCGACGATGTGATAGGCGTCGCCCGGTTCGTTGTCCTCACGCTGCAGCATCTGCATGCCCGAGCCGTAGTTGGGGCGGAAACGGAAATTATAGGTCTCGTCATGGCGAGTTTCGTCGGGCAAGCGGTCGGTGTCGTGTTTGTGCGACGGGAAGCCAGACCAACCGCCCTGCCCGACTGTATAAAGTTCGCTGACCAGCAATCGGCCAACCTTGTCATGCTGCTTCTGGCCCAGAATATGTTTGATCTTGCGATGCGTCTTGGTGTCATCCGAGCCATATTGAACTTTGTCGATGCCATCGACGCGCACGTCGAACGGCTCCAACACCTTTTCGTATTTGGCGCCAGCGATGAAGGTTTCGGTCTGATCCGAGGTGCAGACGATGGTGACCTTTGCGCCGACGGGCGCGTAAACGCCTTCGGGCTCGCCATCCCAGACATCGACCGTGCGTTTGCCGAGGGATGGAAAGGCAACGCCTTCAACCTCGACATCCACAGTGCCAGTCGCAGGCACGATACAGGTTTCATAGCCCGGAACCTGATAGGTGAACGCATCGCCTTTCTTCAGCTTCACGATATTGAAATAGTTAAGTGGAACCAGTTCGTTATCGGCGTCGACTATGGGTTTGTTCTGGTTGTCATAGGGGGCGATATGCATGTCGCTGGTCCTTTCAATCGTGTGTGGGGCCGGGATGCGAGGACAGGAAAGCCTCAAGCTCGGCAGTTGTGGGCATGGCAGGCGCGCAGCCGACGCGGCTGACGACGATTGAGGCACAGGCAGAGCCGCGCAGCACCGCATCCTTCAATGCATGACCGGCCGCGAGGGACGCAATGAAGCCGCCCATGAAACTGTCACCGGCGCCGGTGGGTTTCAAAGCTGTGACCGGGAAGATGCCGGTTCGAAATTCTTTGTCCTGCGTGATGGTGATCGCGCCCTTTTCGCCCATCTTGTAGACGACGATCTGCGCGTTGGCCTGCGCCAGTTCACGTGCCTTATCGAGGCCTTGGGTATAATTGCCTGCCATGAAGCCGAATTCGACATCGTTGCCGATGATAATATCGCAAAGCGCTCCGGCGCGCGAGTATGTGTCGGCGGCGTCCTGTGGCGAAGGCCAGCTGTAGGGGCGGTAATCCAGGTCGAAAATCAGCGGCAGGTCGGCGGCGCGGGCCAGATCAAAAGCCCGGAACGCAGCGCTGCGGGAAGGTTCGGCGGCGAAAACGGTGCCGGTTGTAATCAGCGCGCTGTAGCTTGCATAATCCACAGCCTCGACGTCCTCAATGGTCATCTGGAAATCGGCGGCGCCATTGCGATAAATCACCGACTGGTGATCCTCGATGCGGCTTTCGACCACGGCCAGCGAATTGCGCGCCTCGCCACCGACGCTTTTCACATGCTTGCGGTCGATACCATATTTGTCCAACTCGTTCAGGCAGAACCGCCCGATGGCATCATCGGCAACACTGGTGACCAATGCTGTCTTGCCGCCGTGCCTGTTGATCGCAACGCCTATATTGGCGCTGGATCCACCAAGGCAGGTGAAAAACTGCGTCGCGTCTTCGGTTCGCGTGCCCGGCGGGTCTGGGTATAAATCCATCCCGGCGCGCCCGATGATGACAAAGTCGTTGCCCCTGATACGGTCCAGATTGGCCATCAGACACCTTTGCGCTGCTTGGCGCGGCTGGATTCCCATTCCTCATGCGCGGCGCGCACTTTGTCGCTTTCGCTGATATGCGGGGTTCCGACCTCCCACCAAGCGTGGCCGCCTTCGGTCCAACTGTCATGCGCTGCGACCTGCATGACGATCACATAGGTCTTGTCGCTGGCCTTGGCGCGCTTGAACGCGTCACCCAGTTCGGCCGGGCCGGCAACCGTTTCGGCGCTGGCACCCATCGAGGCCGCATGCGCTTCAAAATCCACCGTAAAAGGTTCGGGCACCGTCGGGCAGTCGGCAAGCAGGTTGTTGAAACTTTCGTTGCCGGTGTTGTTCTGCAGCTTGTTGATGACCGCAAAGCCACCATTGTCCAACAGCAGGATGATCAACTTTTTCTGGCTTAGAACCGATGAATAGATGTCAGAGTTCAGCATCAGATAGGCGCCATCGCCGACCATGACGATGGTGTCCATATCTGGTTCGCGCTGCGCCTGCGCGATGCGCGCGCCCCAGCCGCCAGCGATCTCGTACCCCATACAGGAGTAACCAAATTCGACGTCAACCGTGCCGATGTCCAACGTGCGCCAGTTTGCAGTGACCTCGGCGGGCAGACCACCTGAGGCGGTGACGATCCGGTCGCGGGGTGTGCACAATTCATTCACCACGCCGATTGCCTGTGCATAAGAATTTGGCCGGTTGCCGTGGGCCACATTGCGCGCCACCTCGGCGTCCCATTCCGCCCGCAGCGCTTGCGCCTTTGCGGTCCAGTCAGTGGGCGCGGCATAGCCCTTGGCGCGCGCGCCTAGCGCGGTCAGCGCAAGTTTCGCGTCGCCCACGACGGGCAGCGACAGGTGCTTGGCCGCGTCATGGCGCGCGGCGTTCACCGAAATGAACCGTGCGTCTTTGGCAAACGCGGTCCACGACCCGGTGGTGAAGTCTTGCAGTCGCGTGCCGACCGCAACGATCACATCCGCCTGTTCGGCAATTTCATTTGCGCTGTTTGAACCGGTGACACCCACGGGGCCGATATTCAGCGGATGGGTTGCCAGCATGTTGGCGCGCCCGGCGATGGTTTCAACCACTGGGATGTTGTGCGCTTCGGCAAATGCCGTCAGTTCGTCCACCGCGCGTGAATACTGCACACCGCCGCCTGCGATAATCATCGGGCGCTTGGCTTGAGCCAGCAACCCGGCAGCCTCAGCAACTTCGTCTACATCAGGTGCCATGCGGCGGATCCGGTGCACTTTCTTTTCAAAGAACTTGGTTGGGTAATCATAAGTCCAGCCCTGCACGTCCTGCGGCAGACCAAGGAAGGCCGGACCGCAATCGGCGGGGTCCAGCAGTGTCGCCAAGGCGGCTGGCAATGATTGGATTATCTGCGCTGGATGGGTGATCCGGTCCCAGTACCGCGTCACCGGTTTGAACGCGTCGTTCACGCCAAGGGTCGGGTCGTGAAAATGCTCCATCTGCTGCAACACCGGATCGGGCAGGCGCGTGATGAAGGTATCACCACACAGCAACAGCATCGGCAACCGGTTCGCGTGGGCCAGCGCCGCGCTTGTCAAAAGGTTCGACGTACCTGGGCCAGCCGAAGCCGTGCAGAACATAAAGCGTTGGCGCAACCATTGCTTGGCATAGCCCGCTGCGGCGAAGCCCATGCTTTGTTCGTTCTGACCGCGATACAGCGGCAGTTCTTCCTGCACGCCATGTAGTGCTTCGCCCAGACAGGTCACATTTCCATGGCCAAAAATGCCGAAACCGCCACCGCAAACGCGCATTTCTTCGCCATCAATCATGATAAACTGGTTTGACAGATACCGAATGATGGCCTGCGCCGTGGTCAGGCGAATGCAGTCTTGTGATATGTTCATTGTACCCTTGGACCTCTCGGGAAAATCCGGCTTCATACCGATTGCAGCTTGCGAGAATTCGATTCTGAGGATACAAGTTTTGCAACCGGTTGCAAACCGTATTTTCTTAAGGTGACGCAAATGACGAAACCAATCGGTATCGGAATCCTTGGCGGCGGGTATATGGGCAAGGCGCATGCGGTTGCGATGTCTGCCGTCGGCGCGGTGTTCAACACAGCCCTGCGCCCGCGCCTTGAGATGGTCTGCGCCAGCACTGTGGCCTCGGCTGAGCACTATCGTTCGGCTTTTGGTTTCGCGCGCGCCACCGACGATTGGCAGGTGCTGGTGAGTGACCCCAAGGTCGAGGCGATTGTCATCGCGACACCTCAAGACACCCACCGCGCCGTGGCCGAGGCTGCCTTTGCGCTTGGTAAGCCGGTGTTTTGCGAAAAACCAATGGGCGCGTCATTGGAAGATGCGCGCGCTATGGTAAGCGCCGCCGAGGCTGCGGGCGCTCCCAATATGGTTGGCTTCAACTACATTCGCACCCCCGCCAGCCAATTTGCGCGCCAATTGATTGCTTCGGGTGAAATCGGAGACATCACCTGGTTTCGCGGGGAACACACCGAGGACTTTTTTGCCGATCCGAACGCGCCAGCCACATGGCGCACATCGGGCGACGCGAATGGCACCATGGGCGATCTGGCCCCACATATGATCAACGCGGCCTTGGCGCTGTTGGGGCCGATCAGCAGCCTGATCGCCGAGGTTGAAACGGTTCACACGGATCGCCCCGGCGGCAAAGTGGACAATGACGATCACGCCCAGATGATGTGCCGGTTTACGAATGGCGCGATGGGCCAGATGTATTTCAGCCGCATCGCGACAGGCCGCAAGATGGGCTATGCCTATGAGGTCACCGGAACCAAGGGTGCCATTCGGTTTGATCAGGAAGATCAAAACGCATTGTGGCTATACCGCATGGACGATCCCGAGGCGACGCGTGGGTTCCGTAAAATCCTGACTGGCCCGGCGCATCCCGACTATCTGCCATTCTGTCAGGGACCGGGGCATGGCACCGGATATCAAGACCAGATCATCATTGAAGCCCGCGATTTTCTGTACGCGATTGAAACCGGGAAAGCCGTGTGGCCAACCTTCCGCGACGGGCTTGACGTGAACCTCGTGATTGCCGCGGCGATGGAGGCATCCCGGACCAAATCGTGGCAGAATGTCGAAACCTTCTGAGATTGTGAAAGGCACGGAAATATGACCATCAAAATTGGCAACGCGCCATGCTCGTGGGGTGTGGAATTTGCAGGCGATCCGCGCAATCCGTCGTGGCGTTCGGTGCTAAGTGACTGCGCAGCTGCGGGATATACCGGCATCGAGTTGGGACCGGTTGGCTTCATGCCCGAAGACCCTGAGGTGCTGGCAGAGGCGTTGAACGAAAACGGTCTTGAGCTGATCGGCGGCGTTGTATTTCGCGCCTTTCACGATCCCGACGCATGGGACGATGTGATGGATGGGGCCGTCCGCACTTGCAAGGCCCTGAAGGCGCACGGGGCCGAACATCTGGTGCTGATCGATTCAATCTCGCCGCAGCGCGCACCCACCGCTGGCAGGTCTGAGGAAGCCGTGCAGATGGATCGGGCGGAATGGACTGCCTATCGCGACCGCATCGCCACCGTGGCGAAAATGGGCGCTGAGGACTACGGCCTGACCGTCGGCATCCACGCCCATGCTGGCGGCTTCATGGATTTCGAGCCGGAGTTGGAACGGCTGCTGAACGAAGTCGATGAAAGCATCCTGAAAATCTGTTTCGACACCGGGCATCATTCTTATGCGGGTTTCGATCCGGTGGCGTTCATGAAACGCCATATTGATCGGATATCTTACATGCATTTCAAGGATATCGATCCCAAAGTGAAGGCGGACGTCATTGCCAATCGCACCGGATTCTACGACGCTTGCGGACAGGGCATTTTTTGCAATCTTGGCGATGGCGACGTAGATTTCCCGGCTGTACGCCAAGTGCTTCTGGACGCTGGTTTTGAAGGCTGGTGCACTGTCGAACAGGATTGCGACCCAACGCTTGACCCCGACCCGCTGGGCGATGCGCGGCTTAATCGTGAATACCTTGAAAGCATCGGTTTTAACTAAGGGCAGACGACTATGACAAAACTGAATTGGGGCATGATCGGCGGTGGCGAAGGCAGCCAAATCGGGCCAGCGCATCGGCTGGGCTCGGGATTGGACGGAGAATTCTCTTTTGTTGCCGGAGCGTTAGACCATAGGCCGGACGCGGGGCGCGCTTACGGCCAACGGCTGGGCCTGGCCGCTGATCGCGCTTATGGTGATTGGCGCGAGATGCTGGACGGTGAACGGGCGCGCGACGACCGCGTTGATCTTGTCACCGTCGCAACGCCCAATGCAACACATTTCGAAATCACTAAGGCCTTCCTTGAAGCCGGTTTCCATGTGCTGTGCGAAAAGCCGATGACCATGACGGTGGAAGAGGGCGAAGAGATTGTGCGCCTCTCCAAGTCCAGCGGAAAGATTTGCGCGGTGAACTACGGCTATTCCGGCTATTCGCTGGTGCGCCACATGAAAGCGATGGTGGCGCGTGGCGACTTGGGCAAGATCCGTCTCATCAAGGCTGAATTCGCCCATGGCCATCACGCTGACGCGGCGGACGCGGATAATCCGCGGGTGCGCTGGCGTTATGATCCGGCGCAGGCGGGCGTTTCGGCGCAATTCGCCGACTGTGGCATTCACGCGTTGCACATGGCATCCTTCGTGACCGGTCAACAAGTTGAAAAGCTGTCGGCCGACACGGTGTCCTGCATCACCAGTCGCGAACTTGAGGATGACGCGATGGTCAATCTTCGCATGGACGGCGGCGCGGTCGGGCGGCTTTGGACCTCGTCCATTGCAATCGGACGGCAGCATGGTCTGACCTTGCAAGTCTTCGGCGAAAACGGTGGGTTGCGCTGGGCGCAGGAACAGCCGAACCAGTTGTTTTGGATGCCCCTGAACGGGCGGTTGGAAATCATCGAACGCGGCGAGGCAAACCTGTCGCCCGAGGCTGACCGCACCAGCCGCGTAACCATCGGCCACGCAGAGGGAATGCCGCTCGCATTTGCCAATATCTATACCGATCTGGCCGAAGCGATCCGCGCCGGAAAGGAAGGCCGTCCGATGGACCCGGCCGCAGACCTGTATCCACGTGCGGAGGATGGGTTGCGTTCGATGGCGGCGGTGTTCGCGGTTGCCGAAAGCGGGAAAGCCGATGGCGCATGGGTGGACGCCCGCCCGCCAATGTTCCGCTGAGCTTAGACGCGGGGCTTCAGGGTGCCGCGTTCGACGAGCGTGCAAGGAAAGACCCGTGCTTCGGGATAACGATCCGGCTCGTCCAGCATCGCGACCATCAACTCGATTGTCGATGACACAATCTGCCGGATCGGCTGACGGATCGTGGTCAGATTGATGTTCTCCCACCCGGCCATTTCCATATCGTTCAGCCCGATCAGACCAATGTCCTGCGGGACCGCCAGCCCGCTGTCCTGCACCGCGCTAAGGGCACCGATTGACAGCACATCGTCGCCGCAAAAATAGGCCTGCGCCGGGACGCTTTGCAACAGCCGCAGCATCTCGCGTCGGCCCGCGTCAAACGTATAGGCGTCAGCAAACGAGTGGCTGACCTTGATCGAAGGGTGTTTGGCAAGCTCGCTCATGAAGCCCTGAAAGCGGTCTTGGGTCGAGGTTGCAGCCTCGGGCCCACCAAGAAACCCGACCGAATTATAGCCGCGCGCCACCAGTTCACTTGCGGCCATGCGCCCGCTTTCCACATTGTCTATGCCGACAACATGCACCTGTGGCGCGCTGGATGAACGACCGAAAGAATGCACCACTGGCACCCCCGCGTCCCGAAAGGCCTTCGCGAATCCCGGCGGCAGGGTAGACGAGGCAACCACGACACCATCGACAGAATATTGGCGCAGCATTCGCACCGAATTTCCGGGATCGGTTTCATCAGTCAGATTGACCAGAAGCGGGCGCAAACCCCGGTCTTGAAGTCCGCGTGTGAAAAGGTCGAACACCTCGAGGAAGATCGGGTTGTGAAAGTTGTTGGACACAAGGCCGATCAGTTTGGTGCGCCCGGTCGTGAGGCTGGAGGCGAGCGCATTCGGGTGGTAACCCAATTCATTCGCAGCCTTTTTCACCTTCCGCCGCATCTTGTCCGAGACCGATGCGCCATCAGTGAAGGTGCGCGAAACAGCAGAGCGGGATACACCCGCGCGTCTCGCGACATCCTTAAGCGTTACGACCATCTTGTTTGTGTCCCTGTTCTGTGGCGGCGTCCTTGTATCTTAGATGCAACCTAAGGACAGCATAAAAAGGTCGGGGCTTTTTTGCAACCGGTTGCAAAAAAGGGAAAGATGTGGTTACCTTGAGTCGGACGGATCGGCAAAGACCGGTCTTTTGCCATGACGACGGTGAAACCTGGGAGGAAATCATGACTTCACTGATAAGAAAACTCGTGCTTGCGACGGCTGTTGTCGCGGCACCACTGCTGGCCGCGACCACGGCTGCGGCAGAAGGCGAAAAATACATACTGGTCAGCCATGCGCCGGACAGCGACAGCTGGTGGAACACCATCAAAAACGGCATCGCCCTGGCGGGCGAGCAAATGGGGGTCGAGGTTGAATACCGCAACCCGCCAACCGGCGATCTGGCCGACATGGCCCGGATCATCGAACAAGCCGCGGCCTCTGGTCCGAACGGCATTATCACCACGCTGGCGGATTTCGACGTGCTGAGCGGTCCGATCCGCGCCGCCGTCGATCAGGGCATCAACGTGATTATCATGAACTCGGGCACGGCTGAACAGACCCGCGAAGTGGGTGCATTGATGTTTGTGGGGCAGCCGGAATACGACGCCGGATACGCCGCCGGGCTGCGCGCCAAGGGCGACGGCATCACGTCGTTCGTCTGCGTGAACCACGTGATTTCGAACACAGTCGTCGCTGAACGCTGTCGTGGCTTTGCTGACGGTCTGGGGATCGAGTTGGGTAATTCTATGATCGACTCGGGACAGGACCCGGCCGAAATTAAAAACCGGGTGATTGCGCATCTGAATGCAAATCCGGACACCGATGCGGTTCTGACGCTTGGGCCGACCTCGGCCGATCCAACCATTCTGGCGCTGGAAGAAATGGGGCTGGCTGGTGACATCTATTTCGGCACATTCGATCTGGGCGAAAACATCGTCAAAGGCATCAAAGACGGGATCATTCAGTGGGGCATCGACCAACAGCCCTTCCTGCAAGCCTATTTGCCGGTTGTTATCTTGACCAATTATGACCGCTACGGCGTTTTGCCGGGCAACAATATCAACTCGGGCCCCGGTTTCGTAACCGCTGATGGGCTTGAGAAGGTCGAGATGTTTGCGGGCGAATACCGCTGATACCTTCCCGAACGGGCGGCCGGACTAATCGGGCCGCCCTTTTTTCCACTCAAAATACGCAGGGCTGATCATGTCTGATACTCCGACTAATCCACCTGATGACGAGCGGATCATCGCGCGCTCGCGGTTTCGCGAAGCCTTGATCCGACCCGAACTGGGTGGGATCGCCGGGATCATTCTGGTGTTTTTCTTCTTCCTTCTGACGGCCGCGGATTCCGGAATGTTCGGACCGGCTGGCGTGATGAACTGGTCGATCGTGTCGGCACAATTCGCCATCATCGCAGTCGGCGCGTGCTTACTGATGATCGCAGGCGAGTTTGACCTTTCTGTCGGCTCGATGATCGGCTTTGCGGGTATTATTATCGCCATCCTGTCGGTTCAGATGGGCTGGCCGATGTGGATGGCAATCATCACGACCTTCGTGTTGTGCACCGCATTGGGCGCGGTGAACGGCTGGCTGGTGATCAAGACCGGCCTGCCCAGCTTTATCGTCACCCTTGCGTTTCTTTATATCCTTCGCGGCCTGACCATTTTCGCAGCCATTGCCACGACCCGCAAAACCATCATTGGCGGCGTGCGCGATGTGGCCGAAGGCGACTGGCTGGCGGCCATATTTGGCGGCAAGATTCTGACCGGTTTCTTTCAGTGGATGGGAGATACCGGACTGATTGAGGTCTTTGAACGCGGCACCCGCAAGGGCCAACCAGTGGTCGACGGCATCCCGATGCTGATCGTCTGGGCACTCGTTTTGATCGTGTTTGGCCACATCCTTCTGACCCGCACACGGTTCGGAAACTGGATTTTCGCTTCGGGCGGCGACGCGCAATCCGCCCGCTATACCGGGGTGCCGGTCAACCGCGTAAAAATTCTGATGTTCATGTTCACCGCGTTCTGCGCCACAGTCTTTGCCACCTGCCAAGTTATGGAATTCGGCTCGGCGGGCGCGGATCGCGGCCTGCTGAAGGAATTCGAGGCGATCATCTCGGTGGTCATCGGTGGCGCGCTTTTGACCGGCGGTTATGGGTCGGTGATTGGCGCGGCTTTGGGCGCGCTGATCTTCGGCGTGGTGCAGCAGGGGCTGTTCTTTGCGGGCGTCGAAAGCTCGCTCTTCCGTGTGTTCCTTGGGGTGATCTTGCTGCTTGCGGTGATCCTGAACACCTATATCCGTCGCATGATTACGGGGGAAAAATAGCATGTCCGATAAAAGCAAACCAATCGTCCAGATGAAGAACATCGAAAAGCACTTTGGCGCGGTTATCGCTTTGGCCGGGGTGTCGCTTGACGTGTTCCCCGGCGAATGCCACTGCCTTCTGGGCGACAATGGTGCCGGGAAATCGACCTTTATCAAGGCATTGGCCGGGGTTCATAAACCCACCAAGGGCGAGATCATTTTTGAGGGCAAGCCGATGGAATTCGACCGCCCCCGCGACGCAATCGCCGCTGGAATCGCGACGGTTTATCAAGACCTCGCGATGATCCCTCTGATGTCAGTCAGCCGCAACTTCTTCATGGGCAATGAGCCAATTAAGAAGCTCGGGCCAATCGGCTTTTTCGACCATGAAACAGCCAACCGGATCACCATGGAAGAGATGGGTAAGATGGGCATCAGCCTGCGTGGTCCCGATCAGGCTGTCGGCACCCTTTCGGGAGGCGAACGCCAGACCGTCGCCATCGCACGCGCGGTGCATTTCGGGGCGAAGGTGTTGATTCTTGACGAACCAACGTCAGCGCTGGGGGTCCGCCAAACAGCAAACGTTCTGGCGACCGTCGACAAGGTGCGCAAACAAGGCATTGCGGTGGTTCTGATCACCCACAACGTACGCCACGCAATGGCTGTAGGCGACCGTTTTACCGTGTTGAACCGGGGTCAGACATTGGGCACTGCTGAACGTGGCAACATCACGCCCGAAGAGCTGCAGGATATGATGGCAGGCGGGGCAGAACTGGCGACGCTGGAAGGGTCATTGGGCGGCACTGTTTAACAGGTCTGCATGATGAGCGGACGGCGTCTGAAGAAGGCACCAGCGGAACACTCTAAAAGATCGCATCGCAGAGCAAATCGTGAATGACCTCGCTATTGCTCTTTGAAGGCCCGTATCAGCTGTCGATTATGGGCCGGGCAATAAATTGCGCGAAAGTCCGTTTGGCAGTCTGGATCATCATTTCAGCTGGTGTGCCGGGCGACGAAGACTTCGCATGTCACGCCATTTGCAGAAGCTGAAATCGCATCGGCCGAGACATATTCGACCGTGCCCTCAAGGACCGGTTCGTTCGCGCATTGCGACCCGTCAAGCGCAGGATCTATGGATATTACCTCAAGCGCATCGTCGGACTGGGTGCCTTTGGATGTTCGCACGCTTCGCACTACAAGTTCTGCCACGGCTGATCCTGATCGGCACCGCGTTGGACAAACATCCAGCGCGGTGCCCATTGCGATCTTCAGCAGCCGATCGCCGCACATATGCGGGTGCGGTAGGCTTCGTTCGCCTTGCTTTCAAGCGAGTCCTGAGGCGCGGCTGTAACCTGACCCTGACATTGCATCTGGTAGTTGTCGGCAAGGCCCGCATTCACACATTCACCGATATCCCAACCCGGCGGGATGTCATTCAGGTCCACGCTTTTCCATTTCGGGTGGCCAACCTGCTGAAGCTGTTGGAAATTGGTCAGTATCAGGTTCGCCATATCCGAGACCGATTTGCAGCTTAACCTGTGATATTCGTTTTTGCTGGCGCTATAGTCATAGGTCATCAGCACCGCCTTGACGGCGACGACATCAATCGGGTCAGTCTGAAACGGATAGGTTCTGGCTGGGATACTGGTCGGCACATAGACCGAACTGAGAGTGGGATCGTTGATCGGCAAGAGGTGGAACTTCGCCGGGTCAATCTGGTCAGACAGAAACAGTTTGGTCGGTGCACCCGCGACATAGAACATTGCGTCGATCTCGCCGGCAAGAAGCTGCGCCATGGAATCTGTGGCGTTGATCATCACACGCTCAGATGGCTGAACGCCCGCAAGATCAAGCACAAGCGATGCGGTCAGAAATGTGCCGCTATCCTCAACACCTACTGCGACGCGTTTGCCGTTCAAGCCGCCAAGCGAGGTGACATCCCGGCTGGCAAGTATGTGTACCTCTTCGTTGTACAGGGGAAAGGCGATCCGAACGCCGAAAATCGCGCGGGCGATATTCGGATCATCGCTGGCAAATGTCTTGAGGTATTCAAGAACGTCACTTTGCACGATCCCAAACTGGGTATTGGAACGCTTACGCACGCCCAGGAAATTTTCCAGCGAGCCCGCACTTTCTTGAACCGCGTAATTCAACCCACACGCACCGGCAACTGCTGACAAATCGCGCCCGATCTGGATGTAGGTGCCGTTTGGACCACCGGTCAGGATGTTTTTACCAAACTCCTGTGCGTGCGCGGAGTTACCACTGATGCCACCAATAAACAGACAAATGCCAAAACAAAGAATATTTATAAACTGAAAATTAAAACGTCTCACAAGCCTTCCCTTCTTCACTTAGAATAATTCAACTAACATGGGCCAATTTCCCGGATCAAAGCGACCAGTGTCTGGCGGTTAACAACCCCAAATGCGGATTGCAGAGCTTGCACAGTACATGTGCCGCTTTCCAGTTCGGTCGTGAGCTTCGACAATTCCGTGGGCGCCGCGCCCGCAAGCCCCGGGGTTTGCGCAAGCAGCACACGAATTTGCTGGCGCGACAATGAAATCTCCCGTTTTTTGAACTGCCCTGCCCCCAAAGCGACACCGTCACCTGACGTTTCCGACGTGACATCGGCAGCGATATTCACTGCCGCCTGTATCGTAGCAACCGGCTGCGCTTCGGTTTGTTCCGTGATTTCCGGCGCGTTACCACCAATCAATCCGCTGAGCGCCTTCGTCATCGACTGAATGTTGCTGCGAACCGCTTCTCTATTGACGCTCATTGCTGCGAGTTCCGCTTCGAGCTCCTTGATCTCCTCCAGCCGTGCTAGCTTTGATTGTTCCAAATCAATCAGTTCATTCTTGGTGCTTACCAACACGTTCTGTGTCTCTGACAGCTCTGCGGACAGACGTTCAGTTTCCTGCAACGTCTTGTTTTGATCGTCCTGAACTTTCGCCGCCATCCCTTGCAACGCCTCAACTTCGCCTGCGACAACATCACGTTGTTTTGACAATTCGGCCAATTGAGCATTGGTTTCGTCTGTTTCGGCGATCAAATCTGCCAGCCTTTTGTCGGCATCATTCATGGACGAAATCTTGCGCTCCAGCGCCGTCAACGCCGCTTGACCCGAGGCCTGTTCTGCTTGGCTGCGTTCAATTTCGTCGCGAACGGCGGCCAGATCACCTTCCAGATCCAAAAGCAAATCACTGTTCTTCTGAATATCAGCAGTCAACTGTTCATTGTCCGCGATCTTGGTCGCCATCGCGTTATCAAGCGCTTCCTTTTTCGTCACGAGCACATCCAGTGACCTCAGCATTTCAGCAGAGCGGTCATCAATAAGCTTCGTCACGGAGCTCAACTCCGTCTGAGCAGTATCCAAAGCGGCGAGCGTGGCGTTTAGTTCGCCCTGCGCGTCCGTCCTTTGCGCTTCAATCAATGACAGAGCATTCCTGACCTCGCCGGTCTCGGCGTTCAATTTTTTGGATTCTGCAACCAGCGGCTCTAGGCTCGCCGCCTTTTCTTCCAGGTGGCTCAGAGTAACCCGGCTTGCGCTGATGTTTTGAACGAGTTCCGACTGCAGCTTTTGTTGCGAGGTAGCCGCATCCTGAACCGTAGAAAGATCAGCCTCGGCGCTGGCAATTTCGGCTTGGATCGACGCCTTTTGTCTGGTGATGGCCGCAATCTCGGATTCCACGCTGCTTTTTTGTTCGTTCGCCTCTTCAATCGCCGTCACAAGGGCATTCAAAGCGGCACGAGCATCCTTGGATTGTTGTGCCACAGGTGCCGCCTTGGCAATTTCCGACTTGGTGGACTCCAGTTCCCGTTTGGCCGTAACTAGTTCAGCATCAGCACGGGCGATTTCGGCGCGGGATTGGTCGACTTCCTTCTGGATTTCTGACAGCGAATTGCGGGCGCTCACCAATTCAGCATTCACAGCCTCTAACTGCTGCGTTGATTTTTCACTTTGGGTAACCGCATCCTGAAGCTCCTGACGTTTTGCCGCGAGTGCAACCTTGATTTCCTCTGCTTCTGCCAGCGCCGATTGCTGGCCATCCAAAAGCGCCTGTGTCTCTGAAAGCTTGGCTTGAAGCTTAGAGAGTTTCTGGCTTTCTTCGGATACTTTGCGGCTCCGATCCAAAAGATCGCTTTTGACGGACTGCATCTGACTGTTCAAATCATCCAACTGGCGCTCGCCTTTTTGGATGTCGTCCGACAACGAAGCGACCTTGAGCTCAAGTGCAGCATTCGCCTTGTTAAGTTCACCTGCGCGCAGGGCTTCCTGCTCAGTCGATGCCATTTCCGTACGCAAGCCTTCCAATCGCGCCATCAGGTCTGCGAATTCATCCTTGGTTGCCGCCAGCGAAGCAGATTCCTTTGCGGCCGCTTTCTCTATGTCGTTGAGAGACGTGCGGCCTTCTTCGAGTTCAGCATTCAGGCCATCCAATGCGGTTGTGGCGCGGGCCTCCTGCTCCTCAAGGGTTGCGACTTTCGCCGCCAGCGCTTCGGCGGCTTCACTGTCAGCGCGCAACGTGCTGGCTACCCCTTCAAGTTCCGCGATTTCAGAGCGCAGTGCGGTCAACTGCGCCTTACTGGCCGACGCATCTGCCGACGCCTGATCGGCTTCGGCTTGACGTTCGGCGACCACAATCGCCGCCGCTTCCGCTGTGGACTTATCCTCAGCCAGGGTTTTCTGGATATCGGCAAGCTCGGCTTCAAGGTCTTGCCTGGTTCGTTCAATTTCAGCGACCAACAGTAGGCTCGTGCGTCTTCGCTCCAACTGCTCTCGCATCTCACTTTCAAGATCGCGAAGTTTCTTTTCCGTATCTGACGTGGCTTCAATCAACTGGTCGCGCTTTTTGGAAACCTGTGCAACCTCGTCTTCCAGCAGCGCCAAACTCTGGCGCAAAGACGTCGTAGACTGGCCTTGGTTGCTCTCGATCTCAGATGATGTCTGACCAATCGATGGAAGCGGCAGAAGCAAAACAATCAGGCAAAAAAATGCCCTAAAAAAAATAACACCCAACAGTATCCCCCCCGAAATACCCCTATCTCAGTAGTAGGAAAACATTACACATATTTGCAAAAAAGTCGATTCCATTTGAAAATTTCCTCGGAATGCCCCAGCGCACCCGTGTTTTCGCGTTGCGGTACCAACGAAGAAACGCATCCTGTCACAGAGAGGTTTGCGAGCGGGCATGATGCCGAAGTCACAGCGGTTATGACCACTGCATGGATAGCCGCCGTTATCCGAATAAGCGACGACGACCACTGCGACTATCGAGACGTAATTTCACCGGGTGCTGGACGGCGTT
Organism: Aliiroseovarius sp. S1339; assembly: GCF_023195695.1. Taxonomy (GTDB): domain Bacteria; phylum Pseudomonadota; class Alphaproteobacteria; order Rhodobacterales; family Rhodobacteraceae; genus Aliiroseovarius. Next base: position 117,189 of record NZ_JALPQG010000002.1, read on the forward strand.
TGGGCAGGAACGGTAACCGGGGCACCAGCATCGGCACAGCTCTGCGATAGGCCGCATAATCCGGGCCAAACTCCCGCAGCAGGGCGCGTTCCTCGAACCGCAAACCGATCAGGATATAGACCAGCATGACAGTAGCAAAAAGCAACCCGTCGGCGGTCATGTGCGGCACCGCAAAGAAGCTCAGGATAAGACCGAGTTGCAACGGATGGCGCACGATCCGGTAAAGCAGTGGCGTGCGGAATTTCGACCCGGACTCTGTTGTCCGACTCAGCCCGTTCCAAGCCTGTCGAAGACCGGTGAATTCGAAATGACCCAGCAGGAACGTCGCAAGAACGATCAATCCAAGTCCCAGGGAAAAGACCGCCAGCATGACCGCTGCCAACACGCCGTTGATGTCCCAAATGGTGACAGGGATCGGCCTCCAACACACAAAGATCAGGGCCAGAAGGGCCGAGGATTGCAGAACATATGTCGCCCGCTCGCTTGCAGGCGGGATGATCCGCGTCCACACCTGTTTGAAGGCCGGTCTGGCCATGATGCTGTGCGCTAAACCGAAGATTGTGATCAAAGCGATGTCGATCGCAACGGCCATCGGCCAAGGGCTTTCGGGACCAGAGCTGCGCAGATCCGCAACGTCTTGCAGGAACATAGCCATCCAGACAGCAATGCCCAAAAACAGGCAATAGGACAGGATTGCATAGAGCATGATGATACGTGGCATCGTAAGTTCCTTTTTCATTAATCTTTGGGTCAATTTTGGGGGGCTGGTCTAATCAGCCCGAGCACGGACGCGTGGCCGACCTGCAGAAGTTGCACCCTTGCAGTGGGAAACAGGAGCGGAATCTGGGCGAGTTCGTCCTGCGTCAAAAGTCGGCCAAGCCCGCGGCGTTGGACGTTGCGATGAACCAATCGTTGCAACAGCGGCGTTTGACCAAACTCCGCACCCGAGACGAAGCAAACCACGCCTCCGGGCCGTGTGACGCGCACCAATTCGCGCAGCGCGTTCATTGGCCGGCGGGTCGCTTCCAAAGCCCACGCACTGGTGACCAGATCGAACTGATCCTGTGGGAACGGGATATCCTCAAGGCAGCCCAGACGGCGCTTTGCGTGAACTGATCCGGTCTGGGCCAACCTTTCCGGGCAGGCGTCCAGCAAACTGATGTCGAGATACCCATGACAAAGGCGGATCAGACGTTTGGCAACCGAAACCGTGCCGCATCCGGCGTCCAGAACCCGCAACCCCGGCTGAACGATGGCGGCGGTCGCACCGTCAAACGCATCCTGAGCCTTTTGGCCACCACCGCGCAACCAGCGACGGTGCGCATTATCGTAGCGATGCGCAATTTGGCCATAGGCGCGCAGGGTGTCCTGCCGGGCGGGGGATGAGGCATGCGAGAAAGCAAGGGGTTTCATCTTAGTATCTCTGTTCGTTTGAGGTGATGGTCCCGCCGCACGGCGCGCGGCGGGATCCTTGATCTAGCGGCGTGCAGCGTCCCAGACACCGCCAACGCCATCTCCTTTGGTGTCACCAGCCGCGGAATCCCCGGCCCAGAAATACAGCGGCAGTCCCGCCGCCGTGGCCCATTGCAGGGTTCCGTCCGCGCGCTTGATGACCTTCGAGCCGTCATTTGCTGCGGCAGTCCCATTAACTAGGAAGGGCGGCCACGATGCGGCGCACGAACCTGTGCAGTTCGACTTCCCGCGCCGATCTTTGCGGAAGGTATAAAGCGTCTTGCCGCTGGCTTCGTCCGCCACCACGGGTCCGATACCGGTGTTCACGTCGATTGTCGGGGTCGCCATCGCAACCCCCGTTGTCAGCGCCAGAAGCGCGGATGCGATCATCATTTTGGTTTTCATTGTCTTGTCCTTTCGTATGTCAGCGGTGGGTTCAGTTCGCGTAGGCGTGTTCTTCGCCTTCGGGAATTTCAAAGGTGGCATTGACGCCAATATGCGAGGTGAAGCCGATCAAGGTCTGGAACATCACACCGTCATATTCCGCGTAATCACCCGTCGCGCCGGTAATCGGGCGCGTGTTGGCAATGCCCGTATCGGCCAGTTCGGTGCCTTGGGTGATGATGACGTCGCCATCATTGAAGTGCATGATCTGTCGGCTGACCAGCCAGACACCGGTTTTGGCGTCGCCGCCTTCGCCGACGAACCAGCCATCGCAGGTCCATGTGCCAAGCACCTTGTCGGGAAAGGCGGGGCTGCCGTCTTCCAGGACACCGTCGATGTTCCCGGTCAATGTGCCTGCTGGGTAGATGTAGCCTTGGGTCACGAACGGGTTGCCGTGGGCGGGCATCCCGCTTTCGTGGACGGGCTTGTCGGCGAAGGCAAATCGGGTGTGGTCTTCGGCCACGTCAAAGCGCGTCAGGGCCTCATCCGCATAAGCGTCGCAGGCCGCGACCGAGACGAGTGCGGTCGCAAGGAGAAGTTTCGTAAGCATGTTTTTTCCAGTCTAAAAATTAAGGTGAGGGATGCGCCGGTGGCAGGCTGCCACCGGAACGGTTCTTCTGAACGGAGCGGCTGTTAAAGCTGTGGTCCGTATGGGGCGATGTTCGCTGCTTTCTCTCGGAACAATCCGATGTCCTTCAGCAAGTGGTCGTCCAACCGCAGGAACAGAGCCTGCCTGATGCGGGCATCGCGCCAGTTGCGCCAACGGTGTTTTACAATGCGGAGCATGTTGCTCTCCTTTTGTGATTTGGTTTCAGCGGGTTAAGCTCTGCCGATCTGATCAGAACAAATCGCGCAGGCGGGTTTTGGGCACCGCCGCAGGAACGCCCAGCTCGGACAAGGCCTGGCCATCCAGATACCTTGTGCGCGCTGCAGTTTTGCGGCGAGCGGTCCAGCGGCGGTGAAGGCGGCGGAGCGAGGTGCTAAGCAGTCGGGCCATTACATGTCTCCGGCGATCAGGCGGCGTGCAGTGCGTCGCAGATTTGCGCCACATGCCGATGATCCGTGCCGCAACACCCGCCAAAGACGTTCAGGTTCGGCAACAATTGGGTGAGAGAGACATATTGCTGACCAAGCTCCTGCGGGTTGCCGTCATCCAGCACGTCGCATTCGTCCAGTTCGGCGTGGCTCATCCGCGATGCATTTGCGCGCAGCCCGTGAATCCTGTGGATCCAATCACCACCCAATTCAAGCAGGTCCCCAAAATGATCGGGATGCACACAGTTGACCATGTAATAGGCCGGCTTCTTCAGGCAGGCCGCGTCAACCCCGGCAATCGCCTCGGCAAGCGTCTGGCCTGTTGGCAGGCGGCCGTCTGTTTCCAGCGTGAAGCTGATCACGCAAGCCAGACCCCGATCACCGGCGGCACGCGCAACGCCAACCGCTTCAGGCACGTTGGTCATCGTCAGCGCAGACACCATGTCGGCACCGCTGTCGGCAAAGGTGCCGACCTGAACGCCGTGATAATCTTCGGCCTGCTCGGCGGTCATGATCTCGGCCGGGTTATACCCATCGCCCCGCGGGCCGATGACGCCGTTGATCAGAACATTCATGCCCGCGCCGAACTCCGTGCGCAGATCGCCTGCAAAGGCGACGGCCTCGCGATTGATTGCGGCCAGATCGTCCGCGTCATAACCCAAAAGCGTGGCCCAATCTGGGTTCGCCCTCCAGGTGTTTGTGTCGAGGATAAAACCGGCATCGTTCTGGCGAGCCGTTTCCATGAATGGTGCGAAATATTCCTTCATAGCGGCACGACCGTCAGCCGTGCGAAGCATCGGGAAGAACGCGAAATGGGGCATATCAAAGCCCTTGTGAAATAGCATTGAGGTTTCAAAACCGGCATCCGTCAGAAACATCTGATCGGTTTGGTGCGGCATCTCTTGGCGTTTCGAATGTGTCATCTTGATCTCCTGTCTGAGTGACTGAAGATGTTTGTGACGCCCTACCGTGTGCGCCAGCGTTGTCGTGATCGTGGTATTGGCCTACAATTTCCGTGGTATTTTCAGGAAAACGCGGGTTTTATGGGTCGTTCACTCAACATATCTCTTTTGGGCGAATTGTCGGTTTCGGCAGACGGCGAAGCTGTTGCCCTGCCCGCGTCGCGCAAAGCACGCGCGGTTTTGGCCTATCTCGCGGCAACTGGGCGGCCCGTGCGCCGGGAACGCTTGTGCGAGATGTTTTGGGATTTGCCCGACGATCCGCGCGGATCGCTTCGTTGGGCGCTGAGCAAACTGCGTCAGGTTGTCGATCGCGACGGCGTTCGTCGTATCATTGCCGATCGGGAACGCGTGGCCCTTTCGCTGAATAACACTCATGTCGAGCTTCGCAAGATCTGGAACCGACTGGCCGATGATCCACCTCTGATCCCGCCGCCAGAATTGCGCGTGATGGCTGAGCAGTTTGAGCACCCGTTTCTTGAGGGTTTGGAGCAGGCCGGCACCGAGAGTTTTCAACTTTGGCTCGCCTCTGAACGCGAGAACGTGCATCTACTACATCTAAACGTCCTGCGCCGTCTGGCCTTGCACCCGGACCTCACCCAACCCGAGACGGTGAAATGGGCTCGGCTGTGGCAAGACATGACACCGCTTGAAGAAGACGCGGCTCGCGGGCTGATCAAGGCGCTGGCGCAATCGGGCCGTCTGGACGAGGCACGCCAGTCAGAAGCGGATTTTCTTGCCGGGGCAAAAGAGGCCGGGCTGACGGTCAGCGGTTCATTATTGCCGGAAATCATCGACCCACCAGAGGCTGATCCTTCGGCCGAACGCCCCGCAGAAAGCAGGTCTCGCCAAATGTTGCGCAAACAAAGCATTGGCTTTTGTCGCGCCCCAGATGGTGCCCGAATTGCCTATGCAACCGTCGGCGAAGGCCCACCGCTGGTCAAGGCAGCCAATTGGCTAAACCACCTTGAACTCGACTGGAACAGCCCGATTTGGGGGCCCACATTTTCAGCCTGCGCAGACGGCCGGACGTTCATCCGCTATGATGAGCGCGGCAACGGGCTGTCGGACTGGGATGTGGCAGATATCAGTCTAGAGGCCTTCGTGCGCGATCTGGAAACCGTTGTGGATGCGCTTGGGCTTGAGCGGTTCCCACTTCTGGGCATTTCGCAAGGTTGCGCTGTGTCAGTCGAATACGCAGCGCGCCATCCTGAACGGGTTTCGGGATTGGTCCTGATCGGCGGGTATGCCACCGGATGGCGCATTGGTGCCAGCGAAGAAGAGCAAGCGCGCCGCGAAGCCGTCCTGACGCTCACCCGCCACGGCTGGGGGACGTCGAACCCGGCCTACAGGCACATATTCTCGCAAACCTTCATGCCTGACTCAAAGCCGGAAGATCTGGAGTGGTTCGATGAATTTCAGCGTCAGACGACCTCTCCAAAAAACGCCGTTCGGTTCCAGGAGGCGTTCGGGCATATCGACGTGCGTGAAAGCCTTTCGAAGGTTGTCGCGCCCACAATCATTTTTCACGCGCGCGAGGATCAGCGGATCTCAATCGATCAGGGGCGCGAACTTGCCATCGGCATCCCCGGCTCCGAATTCGTTCCCCTGGACAGCAAGAACCACATTTTGCTTGGGCATGAACCTGCGTGGTTACGATGCGTTGAGCGCACAGGGGAATTCTTGCGAGAGCATTCGATCTGATCGTGCCTTGCGTGATATCGAACGGACCGGTTTTGCAGACTGCGTGCTGGCCAAACGGCCTTCGCGCCAGATTGTTTTAAGCTGGGATTCATGATCGCAATGATCCGGCGCGGTATGAAGCGTAGTTCGCCGGTCACAAAATATGCAGCTTCTGACCGGCAGTATTGGCTTGGCCGCTGGCACGCCGTTGAAAGACCTCACCCGTAAAGCTCTTAACTTCTACCGAGGCCCAATGGTCACAACGGAGGCATCACCGCGGCCCATATTTCTTGTGTATCGCATCTCTGCGCCACGTATCTCGATGATTTCGCAATCCAGCCCAAGGCTTTCCCCTTCAAGCCAAGCGGTACGGCAGAAGAACCCGTTCTCCCAATGCCACTCTCCGGCGAGGGTTTCTGTGCCCACTTGGCCCGAGATTTTTCCATCCGCGTGGATTTGAAACCTAAGCCCGTCCCCCTTCAGAGGTCGGTCAGCGATGGCGGCAACGAACGCAATTTTATTTTCGATTCTGTGCCAACTTGCTTCCGGTGCGCTCATTGTCATTTCCCTTTCAAAATCAGATTTATCTAAGGGGCACCGATAGAAATTGGTCATGCTATCGGTGCAAGGCGTTGAAGCTGCCCCACCTTTGCGGACAGATCTACAATCCGGTCCTCAGCTGCGACCGGTAAAATCGCGCAGAGTTGCTATGATGTAAAGGTCAGTCCAATATCCTTCGTACTCCGGGCACCAACTTCGGGTTGGATCAAAGCGAACAGGATGGGAAAGCAATGACCGACAAGTCCAAAACTCTGATCGAGATTTGCCATCAGGCAGGGCATCTGGCGGCCCGGTATTTCGGTGAACAGGACAAGCTGGTCATTGACCAAAAGGGGCATCAGGATTTTGTGTCTCAGGCCGACCGGAATGTAGAGCTTTTGACGCGAGAGCTGCTTGCAAAATCCTTTCCAGACGATGCAATTGTGGGGGAAGAACACGCTCCGACAGACGGCACGTCTGGCTTTACCTGGGTAATTGATCCAATTGACGGCACCACCAACTTCGTCAATGGCATCCCCGCTTGGACCGTGGTGGTCGCCGGTGTGCAAGATGGCGCAACGCAAGTCGGCGTGATTTACGATCCATGCAACGAGGAAACCTTTGTCGCATCGCTTGGGCGTGGGGCGACCTTAAATGGCTCACCGTTGAAACTGAACGATGCGCGTCTTTTGTCACAAGGCACAGTGGGGATCGGATATTCAAACCGGGTTGATGAACAGGGTGTTTTGAAATTGGTTTCCGGGTTGATCGACGAAGGCGCGATGTTCTATCGCAACGCCTCTGGCGCGCTTTCACTTGCCTATGTCGCAGCCGGGCGGCTCTTGGGTTATTCGGAAGAGCATATGAACGCGTGGGACTGCCTTGCAGGTCAATTGATTGTGGCCGAGGCAGGTGGCCGTGTAGAGCAACAAAACGCCGACGCGATGATCCGTGACGGTGGTCGTGTTGTTGTCGGAACAAATGCGGTATTTGAGCGACTGTTGGAGATTTCTGAGGCCGCATTTCAGAACCGCAATTAGGTTTCGGGCAACAGAACGGGTCCCTTTTGGGTGAAGCCCACAGTGACGTCCGATCCAACTTCAAGTGGCGTATCTACGTCGTCCTGAACCGCGAACATCGAGCCGAAGCTGGCTTCCAGTGTGTATTCCATGCGGACACCGACATAAGTTGCCTTTGCTATGCGTGCCTGAAAACCGTTTTCGGCACCGATCACCAATCGCGATGGCCGCACTGCCAGTTTAGCGGGACCAACTCCAAGCCCGCGCGCGGGCAAAACGTGTCGGTAGTCTTCGATGGCAATCGTTGCCAAATCGTTTTCTACCTTGTCGATCATGCAAGGCAGAATGTTGGCTTCGCCAATAAAATCCGCGACGAACTGGTCGACCGGCGCATCATACAATTCCCGCGGAGAGCCGATCTGGGCGATAGACGCGTTGCGCATCACGACGATCTCGTCCGAGACGGCAAGGGCCTCTTCCTGGTCATGGGTGACATAAACAACGGTCAAACCCAAGTCCTGCTGGATCGCACGGATGTCTTCACGAACTTGTCGCCGCAGCTTTGCATCCAGATTTGAAAGTGGCTCGTCAAACAGCAAGACCTGCGGCTCTAACACCAATGCTCGAGCCACGGCGACCCTTTGCTGTTGGCCGCCGGACAGCTCACTGGGAAGGCGGTTGTCGAACCCCTTCAGGCCAACTAAGTCAAGCCCGGCAATTGCGCGATCACGCGTCTCGGCCTTCGAAAAACCAGAGAAAGTCAGGCCGTAGGATACGTTTTCAAGCACGCTCATATGCGGAAACAAAGCATAGGACTGGAATACCATCGAAACGTCGCGATCGGTCGCGGGCAAAGTTGTGACGTCACGATCGCCAATCAAGATACGGCCTTCTGTGGCCATCTCAAGCCCGGCAATCATGCGCAAGGTCGTCGTCTTGCCGCAGCCGGACGGGCCCAGCAGCGTGACCAGTTTGCCAGCCTCAACAAACAGGTCGATGCGATCAACCGCAACCACGTCACGTCCAAATCGCTTGGTCACATTCTCGAACCGAACGGGCGCCGCCTTACCGGTAATAAGCGTTTCAACCATGTTTACTCTCCTGCCCCGAATTGCGTACGGCGTCCGATTTTGGTTCGGCCGACAAGTATCTGTAGAAGCCCAACGGCGGACAACATTACGACGATCAATGTCGTGGAGTATGCGATGGCGAGGCCGTAGTCGTTGTTTTCGACCCGCCCGATGATGTAACTTGTCGCCATGTCGTATTCTGCTGACACAAGGAAAATGACCGCTGAGATCGCAGTCATAGCGCGCACGAAGCTATAGACCAGTGCTGCAAGTATCGCAGGGCGCAGCAAGGGCAGGATGACCCGCCGGAATGTCTGCCATGAATTTGCGCCCAGCGTCAGCGATGACTCGTCCAAGGACTTATCAAGTTGGCTCATGGACGCGATACCTGCGCGCACACCAACCGGCATGTTTCGGAAAATGAAACTCACAATCAGAATAATACCCGTCCCGGTGATTTCGATGGGTGGCACATTGAAAGCCAGAATATAGCTTACACCGATCACTGTGCCGGGAATGGCGAAGCTGAGCATTGTGCCAAACTCAAAAGCATTCTTTCCCGCGAAGGTTTGGCGGGTCAAAAGATAGGCCGTTATCAAACCGACGATGGCCGTTAAGGGTGCCGCAGCCGCAGCGATATAGATCGTCGTCCAGAAACTATCCCAAGCCGCGCCGGTCCAGCGGATGCCGCTGTCTTCGATGCGAACAGAGAACGCAGTGATATAGTGTTTGAATGTCAGTGAATTGTTGACGCCCCAAAGCTCGACCACGCTTCCGTAAAGGATCATGCCATAGACGATGATGGTGAATAGACCCCATACGCCTGCGGCGATGAAAACGGGGACGGCAAGGCCGTTTGGCATCAACGGGTGCACGCCTGCATCCCCTTTGCCAGACACGGTCGTATAGCTTTTCTTACCCAACCACATGCGTTGCGCATAGAAGGCAGAAAGTGTGAAAAACAGCAGGACCATTGCCAGAACGGCCGCGCGCCCCTGGTCATACTGCGCACCGACGATTGCAAAGAAGATCTCGGTCGACAAAACATCGAAGTTCCCGCCAAGCACCAGTGGATTGCCAAAATCCGCCATGCTTTCGATGAAACCCAACAAAAAAGCGTTCGCCAGACCGGGACGCATAAGTGGCAACGACACCGTGCGGAAAGTCTGCCAGCGGTTTGCGCGCAGGGTCTGAGCGGCTTCTTCCATTGAAGGTGAAACCCCCTCAACGACACCAATCAACACCAGAAACGCGATCGGCGTGAAGGCCAAAGTCTGCGCGATTAACACGCCCGGCATGCCGTAAAGCCATCGCGTGGGCTGCATTCCGAAAAGGCCTGCAAAGAACTGTGTGACAGCCCCTGACAAACCAAACAGAAGGATCAGCGCAAGCCCGATCACGAAGGGCGGTGTGATGATGGGAAGAACCGTGAGCGCGCGCAACGCCCGCTTGTAGCGGAAGCCTGATCTTGTGACCACAAGTGCGAAGACCAACCCCAGAACGGTTGTCAGAATGCCAACGAGAATTGCCAGAAACAGCGAATTCCAAGCGGCGCCACACCTGCCGCCAGAAAAACATCCTAGCCCCCAAAGACGATCATCGAAAAACTTCGATGCGAAGACAGCAGCGGAATACCCACCTTCTTCGGTGACAAAAGCGGCCAGCAACATCTTGGCGATTGGGAAGAAAACAAAGGTCGTCACGATAACGATTACGCCACCGATTGCGCTGACGACAAAAACGTCACCGTTAATCGCGCCGCGCGCAGCGATGCCTTGCGTGAACAGGAACAGGAATGCAGACGCGACAAGCAGCGCGCCGTATCCCATGCCGTATTGTCGATCCCCAAGATCCCCGAACAGTGCGGTGAGCCAATCAAAGGCGAAGCCCCGAATGCCGATGCCAAATCCTTGCGCCATCAGCCAGCCGAAACCGACAGCCCCGGCAAGGATCAAAACAATGGCATAAAGCGGATCACTCTTCTTCCGGCCAAGTATGATTAAGGGCGCGGCCAACGGCGCCAACAGAGGCGCCAGCCACAGCTTTTCGCCCCGCGCGATCAGAAAGGCAGCAGGCGCATAATCGTCATCAAATGGATAACCATCAAGCAGCCACTTGAACGAGAAAAAACCATCTTCAACCCCGTACCAAGGCAGAAGCAGGAATCCGACCCACCCAGCGACGATCCAGAAGATCAGGGCTGGATGGGCGGCGGTTTCATTTTTGTTTCCGCGCAAGGCTTATTGCGGCAGTGTTGAGACGTCTTCATCCCATTTTTGCAGCAAACGCTTACGTTCGTCCGACGACCCATACTTCTTGAAGTCGTAGTCAATCAATTTGATCGTCGACATATCCGGGGCCGACGGGGACGTTTCCGACCCCTTGTTTGACGGCACCTGAAAGGCGTTCACTTGAAGCGCAAGGTTCTGCGCCTCGGGGCTGAGGGCCCAATCATAGAATTTCTGCGCTTCTTCCATGTTGCGCGCGCCTTCGATGATCGACATTGAGCCGATCTCGTACCCCGTCCCTTCGCACGGTGCGACGACTTTCACAGGGAAGCCCGAGACCGCCTGCTTAACGGCATCATGCATAAACACGATCCCGATCGTGTTTTCGCCACGCCCGGCGGCTTTAATCGGCGCAGAGCCGGATTTGGTGTACTGGTTGATATTGGCGTGCAGCCCTTTCATGAATTCAAAGCCCTCATCCTCGCCAAACAACTGCACCATCGACGCCAGCGTTGTATAGGCCGTGCCGGATGAATTTGGGTTCGCCATTTGAACATGGCCTTTGTATTCCGGCTTCAGCAGATCTTTCCAACAGGACGGCTCTGGCAGATTGTTCGCGGCCAACAATTCGGTGTTGTAGCCGTAACCAAGTGCGCCAGAGTAGATGCCAATGGTTTTGTTGTCCGCACCTTCGGCTTGACTGATCGCCCAATCGTGAAGTTGATCGCGCATGGGCGACATGTAGGTCGCGGTCAGGTTTTCTTCGGCGGCCTGCAAATGTGGATCACCCGTTCCGCCCCACCAGACATCGCCCTTGGGGTTTGCGGATTCCGCTTTGATCTGGGCGAAAGTTTCGCCCGATGATTTGCGGGTCATATTGACGTCAATGCCCGTCGCGTCTTCAAAACTGCGCGCCATGAGCTGGCACCAGTCCTCTTGCGCTGAACAATAAAGTGTCAGTTTCTCAGCCTGCGCGGCCGAGAGGCTCGCCGTCATCGCGACGACAGAAGTCAAAGCAAATGTGCTAAATTTATTCATGGTATTCCTCCCTTGCATCACCCATTTTTGGGCGACATTCTTGTTTTCCGGACGCTTGAAGCGCCTCTTTGTCGGAAAAGCCCCGGCAGTATTTCTAACAATTTGGGACTCAGCAGATCGGCCTAGCCTAACGCGTTTCCAGAATTTTGGAAGCTTATCGATTGTCGGGAATACCTGGCGAGTTTAACCAAACCTGTTCATTTCATCCAAAATCACTCAATTATGTCGAAGGCGCATGGCGTCTGGGCGAAGTGAGGTGGCCCAAAAATGATCAATGCAACACTGCATACCAAGAGTGGAAGACGTGCCATAACGTCAGTGACTTGGCGCGATGATATTTTGCAAAGAGGGTACACCGCATTCATTTTCGATTGCGACGGAACGCTGGTTGAAAGCGCTGATGTTCATTTCACGGCGTTTCGTGAAGCAGCCAAAGAACAAAAGTACGGTCTCGACCGAGACTGGTATTTTGCACGTACCGGTCTAGACCGGCTGACTCTATTTCGGCAATTTGCTGAACAATTTGCGAGTGGTTTCGATATCGACGCCGCCGTCACTCGCAGCATTTCACTTTTTGTCGAAATAAGTGATCGCGTTTTACCGATTGTCGAAACCAAAAGCCTCGTTAAAGATTTCAGCCGAGATTTCCCACTTGCGGTCGGCACGAACGCGGAAAGAAACGTCGCCGAGGCATCCCTTGGCGCTACCGGTATGTTGGGATTTTTCAACGATATCGTTTCAATAACGGATGGGTTGAAGCCCAAACCATCACCGGAGATTTTTGAAAGAGCCGCCGAGTTGCTCGGATGTTCGCGAGAGAAGACATTGGTCATCGAGGATTCTAAGCAGGGTGTCATTGCTGCCCAACGCGCGGGTTTGGATGTGATTGAGATCAAGGAAATCACATCGCCCTGACCTCCGCTATTTCAGTTTCTTCTAATAGGTCTAGATCGCGGGATGACCGGCACGGGTGTTGTCCGAGGTCGTTGTCGCAAGCAACAGGAGCCTTTTCTTTCTTAAGTTCTGAAATCTGCGCGGCGGCAATAATAACGATTTCAACCAGCACCCCTCCTCACGCAGGTCACCCGAGAAGTTCCCCAGTTACCAGGGGACACCAAGTTCCCAATGCTTATTGACGTCGTAGATCACATCGAGACTGAAAATTCGGCTATGCTGCCTTTCACACGCCATGCTGCCGTCTGCGCAGACCTGATCCAAACCGGGCTGGTCATACAAATTTTCTGTTCTTTGATGCGCGCAAGTTTCCCCAAATACCTTGGACTTGACCGATCCGACGGGCGCACCGCATATCCGAGGTCCCGTCCATCGATCTGTGTCGCGACGAGATCGAAAAAATGCCGCCAGTTTTGCGTCCCTTCAGGGCCAGATGTTCAACCACCCGTGATAGGGGAAGACGCTCATTTCGCTATCAGACGCGATTTTCGGCTGAATCCTCGGAAGAATATTTCTTATAGCCCCTTAACATGGAAGTTCCATCGCGTAGCCGAGATTCGCCCTACATGCGCTTGGTTCCGGAAGCGGCCATTCATACTCAGCGCAGCGTTTCCGAAGCACACAGATCGCCTGCGTGGGACATTGCTGCCCCTCCGATTTCGTGCCCGAAGGTCCGCGTTCTTCCCTTCGCTAGATAGATTGCGGTTTACCTCGCTTGACATGACGAATGGCGCGTTCTGCTAATCAATTGGCATGATCCGTCAATTTCAGACGTCCAGATATCCTCTACCTTTCAGTCATGCCATTGCCGGACAACAGTGCCGCCAGTGGGAGCAAAACAGTTGCACCTAAGGAGGATTTGCCATGAATGCCAAAGATGCCATTGATCAGCTTGACCCTCAGACATGGGCCAAGACGACGCCCGCTGAACGCCTGCAACTTCTGGAAGAAGTGCGTGAAAACATGAAACGCTATGGCGACGATCATCGACGGCAAGATGCTTCAGCCGATTAAGGTCGAGAAGGTCGGCGATGACCTCTACGACATCTATGTCTTCCCGCAAAGCTGCAAGGACAAGTTGATGTATGCGGATCGGTCTGATCGCATCCGGGTCAAGGGCGCGCCAAAACAAGTGAATCCAATGGACAAGCCCGCCAAGATCATCGCGGTTCTGGGCGCGGGCAACCATTCGTCGTCGCTCGAAATGATGAAGGCGATGTTCTTTGAAAACTGCGCCGTGGTGCACAAACCCCGTCATCTGAATGAAGAGACCGACGCGGTTTGGGCGAAGATCATGCAGCCGCTTGTCGATCACTGTGTGCTCAGCTTCTGCGCCTCCGACCAAGGTCGCGACCTGACGGTCGATCCGCGCCTGTCGAAGATCTATTTCACCGGCGGCACCCGCACCGCACAGGCGATTTTGTCGGCCACCGACACGCCGCTGATTTCCGAATGCGGCGGCAACAACCCGTGCATCATCGTGCCGGGTGACCGCCCCTGGACCCAGAAAGAGATCGAGCATCAGGCGGTCCAGATCGCCACCATGTCGAAGCTCAATGGCGGCGCGGTCTGCGGGCGTATTCAGACGCTTGTCACATCTAAACACTGGCCGCAGCAGCAGGAATTTCTTGATGCACTGGCCAAGGCGTTGGAGGAACAGACACCTGCAACCGGCGTTTACCATCCCGGATCCGACAAGGTCATCGATGGGTTCCGCGAAGCCTATCCTGACGCGAAGGTGCTGAAACCGGAACACGGCAAACATCCGCATAGCGAGATGATGCTGATCACCGGCGTGGAGCCGGGCGGCTATGCCTGCACGCATGAGGCGTTCACGCTGATCATCGACGAGGTGCCGCTGGACGTGCCGGCCAATGCGGCGGAGTTCCTGCCCAAAGCGGCGGCCTTCTGCAATGAAGACCTGCTCGGCACACTGGGCAGCGCCATCCTGATCGACGACGACACGGCGAAGGCTCACCGCGCGGTTCTCGATCAGGCGGTGACCGATATGGAGTATGGCGGCATCGCCATCAATACCATGCCGCCGTTCATCTTCCTCAGTCCCTACCTGACTTGGGGCGGCAATGAGGAAGGCAAGGAGTTTGTCTCCGGCGTCGGCAATTTCGGCAACCTGCTGAACTACGAGAATGTCGAGAAGTCGATTATCGAGGCCAGTTTCATGTCACCCGGTCATATGATGAACAACAACCGCAAAGCCTTCGACAACATGGCCGAGAACATGTCGCGCTTTTCGGTCGAACCGACCTGGGGCAACCTTGCCTGCCTTATCGGTGACGGCATCGTCGACAGTTTCCGCAAGAAAGACTTCTGACACATCGGATCGGGATCACCCCCGATCCGTCACACTTCAAGGTTTGGAGAACCCTCATGAAAAACGAAACGATCCTCATCACCGGATGCAGCAGCGGCATCGGACGATTGACCGCCAAGCTCTTTCAGGAACGGGGCTGGAATGTCATCGCGACCGTTCGCTCGAACCCAGAAGACGATACCGAGCTGAATGCGCTCGACAAAGTGTTGGTGACGACGTTGGTCGTGACCAAGAAAGACACGATCGACGCAGCCGTCGCCGCCGGGATCGAACACTTCGGTAAAATCGACGTGGTGCTGAATAACGCAGGCTACGGTTCCTACGGTCTGTTGGAAGCGACACCCGAACACAAGATGCGGATGCAATACGAGGTCAACGTGATCGGCACGATGCTGGTGATGCAGGCCATCATCCCGCATTTCCGCAAGCGTGGCGCAGGCACGATCATCAACATCTCGTCGATGGGCGGTAAGATCACGTTCCCGCTGGGCACGTTTTATCACGGGTCGAAGTTTGCCGTGGAAGGCCTGAGCGAGGCACTGTCCTTCGAGTTGTCGGCCATTGGCGTGAGGGTCAAACTGGTCGAGCCGGGCATGATGAAAACCAACTTTGGTGGCTCGTCCTTCGACATGACTCTTGATCCGACGTTGACTGAATACGACGACTTTGTCGCAGGTGTAACGGCCGCGATGGCTGCCGGTGGCGAGGGTGCGGGTGATCCCATTCAGGTGGCAGAGACAATCTGGCAAGCGGCGACCGATGGCACCGATCAAATGCGCTATGTCTCAGGTCGGGATGCCGAGCAAATCATCTCAGCCCGCAAAGCGATGGATGATCCCGAGTATCTGGCAATGATCCGCAGCCAGATGGGACTTTAGCAATAGCCAGGGTCACCGTTAGTAGGTAGTGGTGGCCCCATGCGTTTAGAACAGGCTGTTCGCATCCGGATCGAGGCCCTATGATCTTCACATGCACTTCGAAAGACCGGAAAGTTTCGTCGTCAATCCCGGCTGGCGCATCCTATTTGCCGAGATGGGCCTGCCGGTCGCCGACACATTGCGCGACGCCGGTTTTTCGCCGACACTCTTCAACACCCTTCCCGCCACGCTCGACGCGGAAAGCTACTTCCGGTTCTGGGAGGCGATGGAGCGTCACAGCGGCCCGCGCGACGTCCCGCGCGCACTGGCCAGCGCCCTCGAGGTGGAGGTGTTTTCGCCCCCCCTCTATGCGGCGGTTTGTTCCCACAATCTGCGTTAGGCCGCACGGCGCGTGGCGCGATACAAGGCGCTGACCGGGCCGATCACGATCAACGTGGAAGATGCAAACCGCCTGAAGCTGTCCTGGTCCTGGCCCGTGCATCTGCGACCACCCCAACCGCTCTTGATCAGCGAAGTTCTGTTCTGGGTTTACCTCGCCCGACAATGCACGCGCATGGTGGTGCATCTGATCGAGGTGTCCATGCCCGTTTTGCCGCAGTGCATGGCCGCCTATCTGGAATACATCGGCGGTCCGATCAGACGGGCGGATGAGGTGTCGATCACATTCGCCGGGCGCGATGCCGACTTGGCATTTGTCAGCGGCAATGATGCGATCTGGAGCGCTTTTGAACCTGCACTGAAGGAACAGCTGGCAGAGCTGCAGGGCAGCGCTTCCATAACCGAGCGTGTGCAGGCCGCGCTCCACCGCGCCATTCCGGCGGATGATGCGAATGCTGTGCATATCGCGGGCACACTGTCGATGAACCCACGAACATTGCAACGTCGTCTTCAGCAGGAAGGCACGAGCTTCAAAGCACTTCTCAACGGGACGAGAGCGGAGCTAACTAGAACCTATCTAAAATCAACCGAATTGACGCTATCTGAGATTTCGTTCCTGCTTGGATACAAAGAGCCAAGCTCATTCAACCGTGCCTTTCGGGACTGGTTCGATACGACGCCGGAGAAGTTCCGACAAGCGAACTTCGTGTCCTAGAAACTTGCTTGGAATTTGAGGCTGATGTTCTCAGGAGTGCCTTAACCAGCCGTTCGATCATGGCGCAGCATTAATAACACAGGGCTCCTAGTGGTCATTCGACACTATCAAGAGGTGGTAAGAGCGATGATTGGCCGCTGTGGGCCCTTCGTGAAGAATGCTGCAGATTTCACAAAGGAGGCATTAACGGCCTTAAAGGGATTGTTCGCCGCTGATTGAACGAAATCGAGGTCTGAGCCCGAAATCCTTGCGTGATGGCCACGAAATAGTTGTTTTCTTCGCCAAACGCAGCCTTCCAAAAACAGCGCCGATCATGATCTACATCATTATTTTTCGGCGCGTGTGGATTGATACTTAGGACAGTTGGGTATGTTTTACGCCCGCAAGAAATGGGGCGGAGAACATGGCAGACTACCACACCAGATCGCTTACAGACGTCTTGGAGGAGCTTGACAGCACGCCCGAAGGCCTGACGACAGACGAAGCGAAAAACCGGCTGGAGCGGTATGGCACCAACGAGCTGAAGGTTTCGAAGGACACGCCCGAAATCGTCAAGTTTCTTCAGCAGTTCAAGAATTTCTTTGCCATCCTGCTGATCGCAGGCGGCGCGCTGGCGATGACGGCCGAGAAATTGGACCCGGGCAACGGCAATCTCTATATCGCCATTGCGCTGGTCGGTGTGGTGTTCCTAAACGCGGCGTTCACCTATTTTCAGGAACATCAAAGCGAACGCATCATGGACAGCTTCAAGAATATGCTGCCCTCGATGATCACCGCCCTGCGCGACGGCAACCCGCAAGAGGTGCCCGTCGGCGAGTTGGTGCCCGGTGACGTGATTGTGCTGAACGAAGGTGACAAGGTGCCTGCCGACGGGCGATTGATTGAGGCCAAAGAGCTGAAGGTCGACAATTCAAGCCTGACCGGTGAAAGCGAACCGCAATTGCTGGACCAAGGCAAATCAGCCAAGGCGATGCTGGAAAGCCCCAATATGATCTTCTCTGGCAGCCTTGTGCAAAACGGCGAAGGTAAGGTGTTGCTAGTCGAAACCGGCATGAACACCCAGATTGGTGGCATTGTGGCACTGACCAAGGCCACAGAGGCGACGGAAACCCCCATCCACCAGGAACTGAAATACTTCATCAAGGTCATCAGCTTCATCGCAATCTTTCTGGGGGTGAGTTTCTTTGGCGTGTCTGTCGCCATCGGCAACAATGTGATCGGCAGCCTGATCTTCGCGATCGGCATCATTGTGGCGAATGTGCCCGAAGGCTTGCTGCCCACTGTTACGCTTAGCCTGACCATGGCCAGCCGCCGCATGGCGCAGAAGAACGCGTTGATCAAGAACCTTGAAAGCGTCGAAACCCTTGGGTCGACCACTGTCATCTGCACAGACAAGACGGGCACACTGACGCAAAACCGGCTTGGCGTGAACACGGTTGTCGTCGGCGGGGCCGCCTATGCCGTTGATGACAGGCAGGTGGCGGATGCCGCTGCCTTTGATCGACTGCTTCGGGTCATGTGTGTCTGCAACAACGCCTATCTGACCGATGATGGTTACGCGGGCGATGCGACCGAAGGTGCGCTGCTGCTTTACGCGCGCAACTACACCGATCCAGCCGCCCTGCGGCGTGTCGAAGAGATCGCCGAACAGCCCTTTAACTCGACCAGCAAGCGGATGATCACGGTCACCGATGATGGGACCGGGCCGCAAGCCTACCTTAAGGGCGCGCCCGAGGTGGTGCTGGCCATGTGCGACAAGGTTGCTCTGAATGGCGAAGAATTTGCGCTGACCCCGGATCGCCACGGCGACATCGTGGATGCGTATCACAAATTGGCAGGCCGCGGCGAACGCGGGCTGGGCTTTGCCGCGCGTGCTTGCGACCGCGACGGGGTGCCCGAGGATGGATACGTGTTTCTGGGCCTGACGGGGATGATCGACCCGCCCCGCCCAGAAGTGCCCATCGCCTTGGAGCGTTGCGTGTCAGCAGGCATCAGGGTGATCATGCTGACCGGTGATTTCGGCCTGACCGCAAAGACCATCGCCCAACAGATCGGGATGATGGGCCCGCATGGACGCGTGGTACAGGGCGACGAGCTGTCACAGATGACCGACGCCGAACTGCAGACCGTCTTGCAAGACGAGGCAGAGATTATCTTCGCCCGCATCGCACCGGCCCAAAAATTGCAGGTCGTTCAGGCCCTACAAGCCAGCGGAGAGATCGTGACAGTCACAGGCGACGGGGTGAACGACGCACCCGCGCTGAAGAACGCCGACATGGGTGTGGCCATGGGCGTGATGGGAACCGATGTCGCCAAAGAGGCCAGCGATATGGTGCTGATGGACGACAATTTCGCCACCATCGTTGCGGCCGTAGAAGAAGGCCGCACCATTTTCGACAACATCAAGAAGTTTATCGCCTATATCCTGACCTCCAACATCCCCGAGATTCTGCCCTTCATCGCCTTTGTGTTGCTGGATATTCCTTTGCCGCTGACGGTGATCCTGATCCTCAGCATCGATTTGGGCACGGACATTCTGCCCGCGCTCGGTCTGGGGGCGGAAAAGCCGGAAACCGATGTGATGAAACGCAAACCCAGACAACGGGGTGAACGGTTGCTAAGCCGCAACCTGCTGCTGATGAGTTATGGAATTATCGGAATGTTGCAGGCGGCGGCGGGGTTTTTCACCTATTTCACCATCCTCTACACCGGGGGGTGGGAATGGGGGCAAGACCTGGCCAGCTCGGACCCATTGTACCGGACGGCAATCACCGGGTTCTTTGCCTCGATCATCATTTGCCAAGTGGCGGATGTGATCATCTGCCGAACCCGAACGCAAAGCCTGCTGACCGTCGGGCTGCTGTCCAACAAGCTGGTCTTGGTGGGGATCGCATTTGAACTGCTGCTGCTGGCCTGCATCAGCTATATCCCGGCCTTCAACACGTTTTTCGGCACCGCACCGCTTGAGGCCTGGCACCTGATGCTGTCCGTGCCGTTTGCCCTGCTAATACTGTTGGGGGACGAACTGCGCCGCGTCTTTGTGCGACGCGGAAACCCCTTCGTGCTGCGCTTTTTGACGTGGTGAGGAGATTGTCACGCTTAGAATGTAGTTTACTGTCAGTATCCTGTCGCTCAACTTCGATGAAATGCCTTTCCCGCTCCACTTCTCTTGGCAACTCGATAAGTGATCGCCGCGATTTGGGCGAGTGGGATGTCGTTGGGATCAACCCGCGTTGGCGAGTCTGGTGCTAGGCGCATCGTGCGGAAGAATTCCTTCGGACGCTCTTCAACCCGGTGAAGCGATGGGACGTCATCGACGAAGTTGAGAGATCTGAACGGGATCATCATGGTGGAACGGGTCATGTGAGAATCCTTTCATGGCGCGGCGATCTTGCCGAGCGATGCACCCAGACCGCAGGGGGTTGGGTTAATAATATGAAAGGTTCCGGAACCTGTGGAACTTTTGAGGAACAACGATTCCCGCCAGATCAAGGCGGCGCGTCAAAGTGCGACAGAATATCAGCGAGTTTGCATGTTCAAACTGGACATTTACCTAAGTCATTGAAAATAAAAGAAACCACTGACAGCCGAGCCGCCAGTGGTCATTTGATCTGTGTCGAGAGGTCAAAAAACACCCCTGAGTGGCCATGTTATGCTTGGTTAAACAAACAGTGACGCTGGCCCTGGCCTAGCCGCATTTCGAATGCCCACAAGACGCACAGGTCATGCAGCCTTCGATCATCCGCATGTCATATTGCCCGCAGCTCGGGCAGGCAGGGCCGCGCGGGGCGTTGCCAAGGTTGACGACCTCGGCGTGGGGGTCCGTTTTCAAGCCCATCCCCTCGCCTTCGATGAACCCTGTCAGAACCATATGACGTTCGATCACGCCGCCGATGGCTGCGAGGATTGAGGGGATGTATTTCCCTTCCATCCAAGCGCCGCCGCGCGGGTCAAATACAGCTTTCAGCTCTTCAACCACAAAGCTCACATCGCCGCCGCGCCGGAACACGGCCGAGATCATGCGCGTCAACGCAACCGTCCAGGCGAAATGCTCCATGTTCTTCGAGTTGATGAACACCTCGAACGGGCGGCGATGGCCGTTCAGAACCAGATCGTTCACGGTGATATAGATCGCGTGCTCGCTGTCGGGCCATTTGACCTTGTAGGTGTGGCCTTCCAGAGATTGCGGGCGGTCGAGCGGCTCGGAGATATAGACGACATCCGCACCGGTGTCGGCCTCGGGGGCCTTTTCGCTGACCTCGGACACTGACAGGACGGACCCCGTGACCTCGTTCGGTCGATAGGTCGTGCAACCTTTGCAGCCGCTGTCCCATGCTTCCATATAGACCGTTTTGAACGCCTCAAAACTGATATCTTCCGGGCAGTTGATCGTTTTCGAGATCGAGCTGTCGATCCATTTCTGCGCGGCGGCCTGCATTTTCACATGCGCCAAAGGCTCCAGCGTCTGGGCATTCACGAAGTAATCCGGCAGCTCCTTATCGCCAAACTTGTCGCGCCACATTTGAACGGCGTAGTCCACGACCTCTTCTTCCGTCCGCGAGCCATCTTTTTGCAGCACTTTGCGGGTGTAGGCATAGGCAAAGACCGGCTCGATCCCCGACGACACGTTGCCTGCATACAGGCTGATCGTGCCGGTGGGCGCGATCGAGGTTAGCAGCGCGTTGCGGATACCGTGTTTGCGGATGGCGTCGCGCACGTCGTCATCCATATGGGTCAGCGAGCCGGACGCCAGATATTTGTCTGCGTCAAACAGCGGGAACGGCCCTTTTTCTTTCGCCAACTCCACTGACGCCAGATAAGACGCACGCGCGATCTGTTTCATCCACGCTTCCGTTTGGGCGGCGGCTTCGTCCGAGCCATAGCGCAGCCCCATCATCAGAAGCGCGTCGGCAAGGCCAGTGACGCCAAGGCCGATCCGGCGTTTGGCTTGGGCCTCTTGCCGCTGTGCTTCCAGCGGGAAGCGGCTGGCATCGACCACGTTGTCCATCATGCGCACGGCGGTCGCGACCAGTTCAGTCAGGGCGTCGCCGTCCAAGTGGGCAGCTTCCTCGAACGGGTCCGCAACCAGACGCGCAAGGTTGATCGAGCCAAGAAGGCAAGCGCCATAAGGCGGCAGAGGCTGTTCGCCGCAGGGGTTGGTCGCAGCAATCGTCTCGCAATAGGCCAGATTGTTCATCTGGTTGATGCGGTCGATGAAGATCACACCGGGTTCGGCATAATCGTAAGTCGCCTTCATGATCTTGTTCCAAAGATCGCGCGCTTCAACCGTGTGGTATATGGTGTCGTCGAATTTCAGATCCCAGCTGGCGTCGTCTTTGACTGCCTGCATGAAGTCATCCGTGACCAGCACCGACATATTGAACATACGCAGGCGTGCGGCATCGGATTTGGCGGTGATGAAGTCTTCAATGTCTGGGTGATCACACCGCATCGTGGCCATCATCGCGCCGCGACGCGAGCCTGCCGACATGATCGTGCGGCACATGGCGTCCCACACATCCATGAACGACAGCGGGCCAGAGGCGTCTGCCGCCACGCCCTTCACATCCGCGCCACGTGGGCGGATGGTCGAGAAGTCATAGCCGATCCCCCCGCCCTGCTGCATGGTCAGCGCGGCCTCTTTCAGCATATCGAAAATGCCGCCCATGCTGTCGGGGATCGTGCCCATGACAAAGCAGTTGAACAGCGTCACAGACCGGCCAGTGCCTGCCCCCGCGGTGATCCGGCCAGCGGGCAGGAACTTGAAATCTTCAAGCGCATCATAGAAGGCATCTTCTTGCGCGGGCTCTGCTTCGGACAGGGCGCGGGCAATGCGGCGCCATGTGTCTTCCACCGTTTTATCGTCCGGCGTCCCCTTCGCCGTTTTCAAGCGGTATTTCATATCCCAGATTTGTTCGGCGATGGGGGCAGCAAAGCGGCTCATGCAGACGATTCCTATGCGTGTTGGAAGGCTTTTCAGAATAGGGCAATTGGTCGGGCAAGGTCAATTGCCAACCAACCGGAATTTAACTAAAGTAGTGGCTCGATCACACAATATATGGGGCGCCGCATTGGCCGACACCATAAATCTTGTAAAACTCTGCGTCGGCACCGAGCGAGTCGAAGACCTTGAGACGTGGCAGGCAGCACGGATGGCGACAAGCAGTCAGGCCAATCCGCGCCATGTCACGCGGATGTGGCCCAAGCGTGAGGAAATGCTGCTGGCCGGTGGATCGCTATACTGGGTTTTCAAAGGGCTTGTCCTTGCCCGACAGCGCATTGTGCGGCTGGAAGAGGTGATCGGCGACGACGGAATTCGCCGCTGTGGCATCGTGCTTGACCCGAAAATTGTGCGCACCGAAAGCCAGCCGCGCCGGGCCTTTCAGGGCTGGCGCTATCTGAACCCACAAGATGCACCGCGCGATCTGTCGACCGAAAGCACACACAGAGACGACACGCCCTTACCCAACGAACTGGCTGCGGCGCTGGCCGATATCGGCATCCGCTGACCGCCCAGCACGCCGCGCGATGGGTCTGGACACCGGTCTTTCGCCTGATACTGTCAGCCTCATATTCAAGGAGGCCCCGATGGCGACCGGCACCAACATCCGCACCTATTTCAACGGCACATGGCACGAGGGCGACATGCCGGTGATGAACGCTGCCGATCATGGATCGTGGCTCGGAACCACAGTCTTTGATGGTGCACGATATTTCGAGGGCATTCATCCGGATCTTGAACCCCATTGCGCGCGCGTGAACCGGTCGGCGGAAGCTCTGATGATCACGCCAACGGTCGAAACCTCCACCATGGTCGATATCGTGAAAGAGGGTTTGGCCGCCTATCCGAAAGGCGCGGCGGTCTATATCCGTCCAATGTATTGGGCGCTGGAAGGCGGCGACCTTGGGGTCGTGCCCAAGGCGGGCGCAACTGGGTTTTGCGTGTCGCTGGAAGAAATACCGATGGCGCCGCCGACGACCACGACAACTTTGACCACCACTCGCTTTCGCCGCCCGGTGATCGAGGATGCGGTGGTCAATGCGAAAGCCGGATGCCTGTATCCTAACAATGCCCGCATGTTGGCCGAAGCCCGCGCCAAGGGCTATGGCAACGCGCTGGTCGCCGATGCGCTTGGCAACGTGGCTGAAACCGCCTCGGCCAATATTTTCATGGTGCGTGATGGGGAAGTCTTCACCCCGATCCCGAACGGCTGCTTTCTGGCAGGCATCACCCGCGCGCGCCACATGGCCAACATGCGCGCCGACGGGATCAAGGTGCATGAAGCCGTTCTGACCTTCGACGACTTCCGCAAAGCGGACGAGGTATTCATGTCTGGCAACATGATGAAGGTCACGCCGGTCAGCGAATTCGATGGCACGATGTACAACTCCGGCCCGATAACGCGCCGGGTGCGCGAACTGTATTGGGACTGGGCCCATTCCAATGGCTGAACCACGCCGCACGGCCCTGACACTGTTGGTCGGGTCCGTAGGCGCTGCCATGGCGTGGGCGATCAACATGCCGATGGGGCTGTTGGTCGGGCCCGCACTGGTGGTCGCCATTGCCAGCTTGCGCGGGATGGACACCGACATTGCCCCGCCGCTGCGTAACGTCATTTTTTTGCTGGTCGGGCTGACAGTCGGATCTATGGTCACCCCCACCAGCATCGAGGCCGTATTGCGCTGGCCCATTGCTTTCGCGCTGCTGGCGGCACTTACCATTGCGACTCCATTTGCCGGTCGCTGGGTGTTGATGCGGGTGATGGATTTCGACCGCGACGAGGCCTTCTTGTCGGCAGCCCCCGGCCATCTGAGCCTTGTCGTGTCACTGTCAGACAGCTTGGGCATTCCGGTCGCGCGTCCCGCGATTCTGGCCTCGTTTCGTGTTCTTGCGCTGAGCCTGTTCGTGCCACTGGCCGCGCGGCTGTCCGGTATTGACCTTGGGCCGGGGCTTCCGGTCGGGCGCGCCACGGCCCCGTGGTTGATGATCGGGGCCGAACTGGCCGTTGCACTGGCGCTTACGCCGCTGTTGATACGTTTGCGCTTACCTGCACCGGTTTTGCTGGCCGCGATGATCGCTGCTGCCGCCTTTCACCTGACTGGGGCCGTTGATGGCAACCTGCCCCCATGGGTCAGCCAGGTGGTGCTGGTGATGATGGGATGCTTGATTGGCACCCGGTTTTCTGGTGTCACTTGGCGCGATCTGAAACGCAACGTCGCAGCCGGAGGGATCGTTGTTGCGCTGACCGGCACGATGGCCGCCGCCGTTGCCATTCCTGCGGCGCACCTGTCTGGCCTTCCGGTTCTGGATCTGCTGGTCGGCTTCGCCCCCGGCGGGCTGGAAACCATGATCATTGTCGGGGTTGCCATGGGCGCAGACCCCAGTTTCGTCGCAGCAGCGCATGTGGGTCGGTTGGTTCTGCTGGCAGTCCTGATCACAGCCTATGCGGCCCGCATCGCCCGCCGCATGCCGCGTTGAAAACTGTGGACAGCACCCGACCCCCGATGCAGACTGGCCTCGTTTTTGGGAGGTCCAACATGCGCAAGTTCCTTGTGATCCTTGATGATAGCCGCGAGTGCCTGAACGCCATGCGTTTTGCCGCCATGCGGGCCGCCAAAACCGGCGGTGGGGTGCAAGTGCTTTCAATCATTGCACCGGACGAATTCAACCATTGGATTGGCGTGGGCAACATCATGCGCGAAGAGGCACGTGAACGCATCACCGTGCATTTCGAAGTCTATGCCAAGTGGATGCGTGACCGCCAAGGGGTCGATCCCGAACTTGTGATCCGCGAAGGCGATGCGATGCCAGAAATCCTCGCCCATATTAACGAGAACCCGGACGTTGGTGTTTTGGTACTTGGCGCAGGCTCGGAAAAGAACGGACCGGGACCGATTATCAGCCATTTAATGCGCGCCTCATCCACGTTGGCGGTGCCAATGACCATTGTGCCAGGCGAAATGTCCAAGGACCGGCTGGAAGAGATCACCTGAACACCTAAGCCCACCTTGACTTTGCGCCTTTCGAGGCCCATATCAAACCTGACAAAAAAGGTGCGCCAACATGTTCATCCAGACCGAATCCACTCCGAACCCAGCGACGCTGAAATTCCTGCCCGGACAGGCCGTCTTGGGCACGGGAACCGCTGATTTCCCCACTCCTGACACGGCGGGCAGTTCGCCGCTGGCCGAACGTATCTTCAAGGTGCAGGGCGTCGCGGGCGTTTTCTTCGGCGCGGATTTTGTGACCGTCACCAAAGGCGAAGACACCGAATGGGACCACATCAAACCGGCGATCCTTGGCGCGATCATGGAGCATTTCCAGTCTGGCCAACCGATCATGGCGGGCGAGGCTGCGGCCCCGTCGGGCCACGCCGAACACCACGGCGAAGATGGCGAGATTGTCGAGCAGATCAAAGAACTGCTTGATACGCGCGTGCGCCCTGCCGTTGCGCAAGATGGCGGCGACATCACCTTCCACGGCTTTGATCGCGGCGTCGTTTACCTGCATATGCAAGGCGCGTGCGCAGGCTGCCCCTCGTCGACGCTGACGTTGAAAATGGGCATCGAAAACCTGCTGAAGCACTATATCCCTGAGGTGATCGAGGTGCGACCCGTTGCAGCATAATCCCCTGATTTTGGCGTTTGACACATCGGCCGCGCACTGCGCGGCCGCTTTGCTATCGGGCGACAAGGTCATTGCGACAGGGTTTGAAGAAATGGCGCGTGGACAGGCCGAACGTCTGATGCCGTTGCTCGAACAAGTGTTGGCTGAAGCGGGTGTGGCGTGGAAAGACCTGTCAGCGATCGGCGTCGGCATCGGGCCGGGCAATTTCACTGGCATCCGTATTTCGGTTTCGGCAGCCCGTGGTCTGGCACTGTCACTGGGTATTCCGGCCATTGGCGTTTCATCGCTTGAAGCGCAGGCCATTGATGCCGCACGTCCCGTCTGGTCGCTGATCGACGCCCGCCGCGATCACCTCTACGCTCAATATCTGCGCCCAAATGGGGATGATGAGGCGCCCAGTCTGCTGTCAGCCCGTGAAGCCGCCGCCCTTGATGGCGCGCGGGTTGGTCCCGACGCATTGGGCGACCCGGCCCCGGCCATCGCGCGCATCGCAGCATCCCGTATTACAAAGGCAGCCAAAGCCCCAATCCCGCGCCCTGCCCCGCTTTACATTCGCACAGCCGACGCCGCCCCACCGCGCGATCCGGCCCCGCTGATCCTTCCCTGAGCCCGTTGGTATGACGGACGCGACCGCAGACACGATTGCACGCCTGCACGCGGCTGCCTTCCAAACGGCCCGTGCGTGGAGTGTTGATGAGATGGAGGCGCTGTTGGCCTCGCCCCATATTTTCGTCGTGACCATGCCTCATGGCTTCGCCATGGGCCGCGTGATCGTCGATGAGGCCGAACTTTTGACTGTCGCCGTTCATCGCGAGCAGCAGGGCAAGGGCATCGGTCGCCAGTTGTTGCAACAGTTTGAACAGCAAGCCCAAACGCGCGGGGCCACGCGTGCCTTTCTTGAAGTTGCTCAGGACAACGAAACAGCCCGCGCCCTGTATTTATCGGCCGGCTGGACCGAATCTGGACGCAGGACGGGCTATTATGCACGCCGTGGGAGTGGAAACGCCGACGCAATCTTGCTGCACAAGCACCTTCCCTTGGGTGAACCTTCTGAAAAATAGGCGTTTTCAGACCGGGCCCTAAAACTTAATGTTGACCGCGCCCTTGCCCTTTGCCCAAAATCCCGGATGATCCTAGTCAGCGATCTGCTCGCAGAATTTGGGAATCGGCGGACACAACGTCTACCCGCCCCAACAACAACAACCGGGAGTATTCAAATGACCCTGATGAAGACCTTTCTTGGCGCTGCTGCGTCAATGGCCCTGACCGCAGGTGCGGCTATGGCCGAACCCGCGATTATTTTCGACCTTGGCGGCAAGTTCGACAAATCGTTCAACGAAGCCGGCTATAACGGTGCGCAGAAATGGGCGGAAGAAACCGGCGGCAATTATCTTGAGATCGAACTTCAGTCCGAAGCCCAACGCGAACAAGCATTGCGCCGCTTCGCTGAAACGGGTGCGAACCCGGTCGTCACCTTAGGTTTCGCCATGTCCGCAGCATTGTCAGAGGTTGCTCCGGATTTCCCGGAAACCACATTCGTCGCCAATGATGGCTGGTCCGATGCCCCCAACGTGTTGAATGTGGCATTTGCCGAGCACGAAGGCTCATATCTGGCGGGTATCATGGCGGCCATGGCGTCCAAATCCAACACGGTCGGTTTCATCGGCGGCATGGACATCCCGCTGATCCGCAAATTTGGTTGTGGCTATGCGCAGGGCGTTCTGGCGACGAACCCAGATGCCAAGATCATTTCGAACATGACCGGCACGACCCCAACCGCATGGAATGACCCGGTCAAGGGCGGCGAATTGACGAAAGCCCAGATCAGCCAGGGCGCTGACGTGATCTATGCTGCGGCAGGCGGCACTGGCATCGGTGTCCTGCAAACCGCCGCTGACGAAGGCATCCTGTCAATCGGTGTGGACAGCAACCAGAACTATCTGCACCCCGGCAAGGTTTTGACTTCGATGGTCAAGCGGGTTGATGTGTCCGTCTATGAATCAATGAAAGAGGGCGAAGCGCTAAAACCGGGCCTGCGCGTGATGGACTTGGCCCATGACGGGGTCGGCCTCGCCATGGATGAACACAACGCCGATCTTGTCACCGACGAGATGACGGCCGCCGTGGATGACGCCAAGGCCAAGATAATCTCGGGCGAGATCGCTGTTCACGACTATCAGTCGGATGACACCTGCCCTGTCATTAACTTCTGATCCGGCGATGGCTGATCTAACCAAAGGGGGGCAACAGGCGACTGTTGCTCCCGCCATTGAACTTCGCGGCATCTCAAAGGCCTTTGGCCCGGTGCAGGCGAACAAGGACATCTCGATTTCTGTGCAGCCGGGGACGATCCACGGGATCATCGGCGAAAACGGCGCGGGCAAATCGACGCTGATGTCCATCCTTTATGGGTTTTACAAAGCCGATGAAGGCCAGATATTCATCCACGGCAAAGAAACCCAGATCCCCGACAGTCAGGCCGCCATTCGCGCCGGGATCGGGATGGTGTTTCAGCACTTCAAGCTGGTTGAAAATTTCTCAGTGCTTGAAAATGTGATCCTTGGGGTCGAGGAAGGCGCTATGCTGCGACCTTCTTTAGCTAAAGCGCGCAAGTCACTGAAATCTCTTGCGGAAGAATATGAACTGCATGTCGATCCCGATGCCCTGATCGAAAATCTGGGCGTAGGCGTTTTGCAACGTGTCGAAATTCTGAAAGCGCTGTATCGTGAAGCTGATATCCTGATCCTGGACGAGCCGACCGGCGTGCTGACCCCCGCCGAAGCCGACCACCTATTCCGTATCCTCAACGGGCTGCGCGATCAGGGAAAGACAATTGTTCTGATCACCCACAAGCTGCGCGAGATCATGGAGATCACCGACACGGTATCTGTCATGCGACGCGGAGAGATGACCGCGACGGTCAAGACAAAAGACACCAACGCCGAACATTTGGCCGAGCTGATGGTGGGCCGCAAGGTGCTGCTCAGGGTCGACAAAGTCCCTGCCAGTCCGGGCGAAAAGGTGCTTGAGGTCGAAAACCTTCACATGGTCGACGAACACGGCGTCGAACGCCTTAAGGGCATTTCGTTGAATGTGCGGGCGGGCGAAATCCTTGGTATTGCGGGCGTGTCCGGCAACGGGCAGTCCCAATTGCTGGAAGTTCTAGGCGGCTATGCCACGGCCACCGGCAACATTCGTGTCAACGGACAACCGATTGACCTGACAGGAAAGTTTTCCGACGGAAGATCTCGTCGCGCGCGCGGCATTGCCCATGTACCAGAAGACCGGCAGGATCACGGGCTGATCATGGATTTTCCCGCGTGGCAAAACATGGTGTTCGGATACCACCACGAACCCGAATATCAGAAAAACAGGTTTTTGATGGATAACGCGAAAATGGTGGAGGTCGCGCAGGACAAGATGGACCGCTTCGATGTCCGCCCGCCAAATCCGCAGCTTGAAGCCAAAAGCTTTTCCGGCGGCAACCAGCAGAAAATCGTTGTCGCCCGCGAAATCGAACGCAACCCCGACCTGTTGCTGGTCGGTCAGCCCACACGCGGCGTCGATATCGGCGCGATCGAATTCATCCACCAGCAAATCATCGCGCTTCGCGATCAGGGCAAGGCGATCCTGCTGGTCTCGGTCGAGCTGGAAGAAATCCTGTCGCTCAGCGACAGGATTGCCGTCATGTTTGATGGACATATCATGGGCGAACGCCTTCCAGATCAGACCGACGAACGCGAGCTTGGCCTGCTGATGGCCGGAGTCACCGGCGAAGGGGACGCAGCCTGATGGAAAAAATGCCAAAATGGGCCGACGTTGCCCTGATCCCGTTTCTCAACCTGCTGATTGCCTTCGTGCTGTCTGGATTGGTCATTCTGGCCATCGGGGAAAACCCGATCAAGGCGTTGCAAATGATGATCACGGGCGCGCTTGGGTCGACCTATGGCTGGGGCTATACGCTGTATTACGCCACCAATTTCATCTTCACGGGACTTGCCGTGTCGATTGCCTTCAAGGCGGCGATGTTCAACATCGGTGGTGAAGGTCAGGCGATGATTGGTGGGTTGGGCGTGGCGCTTGTCTGCCTTTACATCCCCTTCCCGCACTGGTCCGTCGCGATCCTTTTTGCGATGATTGGCGGCGCGGTGTTCGGTGCGGCTTGGGCGGCCATCCCGGCCTATCTGCAAGCCAAACGCGGCAGCCACGTGGTGATCACGACGATCATGTTCAACTTTATCGCCGCATCGCTTCTGAACTACATGCTGGTGAATATCCTGCGCCCGAAAGGCGAGATGAACCCGCAAACGGCCGCCTTCCCCGACGCGACACATCTGCCGACCCTGCACGAGATGCTGGCGCCGTTTGGCATCGCATTTTCCAAGTCGGCACCGGTGAATGTCTCGCTTTTCATCGCCCTTGCGGCGTGCGTGGTCGTCTATCTGCTGATCTGGCGGTCACGACTGGGATACGAGATCCGGTCCTTCGGACATAGCCAAGAGGCTTCCGTCTACGCTGGCATCTCGCCCGTCAAGATCACCATGATCGCGATGCTGCTGTCGGGTGGTCTGTCGGGCATGATGTCGATCAACAACACGATGGGCGAGGCTGAACGCCTTGTCCTGAACTCGGTCGAGGGCGCTGGGTTTATCGGCATTGCTGTGGCCTTGATGGGCCGCAACCATCCGTTCGGCGTGTTGCTGGCCGCGTTATTGTTCGGCTTCCTGTATCAAGGCGGCAGCGAATTGTCGTTGTGGACGAAGATCCCGCGCGAACTTGTCATTGTCATACAGGGCCTCGTGATCTTGTTCACCGGCGCACTGGACAACATGGTGCGCAAACCGGTTGAACGCGTCTTCATTGCCGCTGCGAAACGGAGGGCAAGCTGATGGATTTCTTCACGATTGTCCAAATCTTCGACAGCGGCCTGCGTCTTGCGATACCGCTGCTGTTTGCCTGTCTTGCCGGGCTATTTTCAGAACGCGCGGGCATCTTTGACATTGGGCTTGAGGGCAAGATCCTTGTGTCGGCCTTCTTTGCGGCCGCCGTCGCAGCCATGACCGGTTCTGTCTGGCTTGGCTTGCTGGCCGGTGTTGCCGGGTCACTTGCGTTTTCGGCCGTGCATGGCATGGCGTCGATCACCTTTCAGGGCAATCAACTTATCTCGGGCGTTGCGCTGAACTTCCTTGCTTCGGGTCTGACCGTTCTGGTTGGCGAAGCATGGTTCGCGCTTGGTGGGCGCACGCCGTCGCTGTTTGGCAAGGGCCGTTTCACCAACATCGACCTGCCCTTCTCGATCACCAAAGCCGACGCCGAAGCCGCCGGGTTGCCTTTGTCGAAAATGATTGAACAAGCCAATCCCGTGCAGCAAATCTATTCTGAACTGATCTCGGGCCACACCATTTTGGTCTATGTCGGCCTGCTTCTGGTGCCGCTGTCGTGGTTCGTCCTGTATCGCACGCGCTTTGGTCTGCGCCTGCGTGCCGTAGGCGAAAACCCTGCGGCCGTCGATACGGCAGGCATTTCGGTGATCGGCCTGCGTTATAGCGCGATGGCCATCGCCGGCATTCTTTGCGGCTTGGCGGGCGTCTATCTGGCCACCGGTCTGGGCGCGGGCTTCGTTAAGGAAATGAGTGCCGGGCGCGGCTTTATCGCACTGGCCGCCTTGATCTTCGCCAAGTGGAAACCGGTCCCTGCCTTGGGCGCAACCTTTCTGTTCGGCCTGCTGGAAGCCATCGCGAACCGTTACCAAAGCATCGACCTTGGCGGCTTCGTCGTTCCCGTTCAGTTTATGCAGGCGCTGCCCTATATCCTGACCGTGGTTATTCTGGCTGGTTTCGTCGGCAAAGCCGTTGGCCCGAAAGCGGGTGGAGTTCCCTATGTCAAAGAACGCTAAGGAACTGGCAGCCCAAGTCCGCGATCTGGCCGGGTCGAACCCGGTCGAGGTTGGGCTGGTTCTGGGGTCGGGGTTGGGTCATCTGGCCGACTCGGTCGACGGTGTCTCTATCCCCTATGACCAGCTTGACGGCTTCCCGCAGGGCCATGTTTCTGGCCACAATCCAAAGCTGGTCATCGGCCAGATGGAGGGCACGCGCGTTGCGATATTTGGTGGCCGGTCGCATTATTATGAGAACGGCAAAGCGGACGCGATGCGGCTGCCCCTTGAACTTCTGAAGGCGCTTGGTGCCAAGCGGCTGATCCTGACCAACGCAGCGGGTTCGATGCGGGCTGACATTCCGCCGGGTGAACTCATGTTGATTTCGGACCACATCAATTTCTCGGGCTTGAACCCGCTGATCGGCGAGCCTTCAGACCGCCGGTTCGTGCCGATGGGGGGTGCATATGACGCCCAGATGCAGGCGGAATTCTCAGCCATCGCCAAGGAAGAGGGGATCACCCTGACGCCGGGCGTCTATGCTTGGTATTCCGGTCCCTCGTTCGAAACACCCGCCGAGATCCGCGCCATCCGCACGCTGGGGGCAGACGCCGTCGGCATGTCTACCGTGCCCGAGGTGATTCTCGCGCGGTTCCTTGATTTGCGGGTCGCAGCCTTTTCGACCATTACCAACATGGCGCAGGGTATGTCGGATGAGGCGATCAGCCACGAACACACCAAGGCAATGGCGCCACTTGGGGCCAAAAAACTGGAAAAACTGGTTCGACGATACTTAAAGCGTGACTAACCACCGCGTCTTGGGCCAATAAAGATATCAATCGCCAACACATACCCAGCGCAAAGTATTTCCAAATGCAGATTTACCTGCCAATCGCCGAGGTTTCCGTAAACGCTTTCTTGCTGCTCGGACTTGGTGGCATTGTGGGTGTGCTTTCGGGGATGTTCGGGGTTGGCGGCGGCTTTCTGATGACGCCGCTTCTGTTTTTCATCGGTATCCCGCCAGCCGTTGCCGTCGCCACCGAAGCCAACCAAATCGTTGCCAGTTCGTTTTCCGGTGTGCTCGCGCATCTGAAACGCAAGACGGTCGACTTGCGAATGGGCTGCGTTCTGTTGGTAGGCGGTTTGATTGGGGCCGCCTTCGGTGTGCAACTGTTCAACGCGCTGAAGGCAATCGGACAGGTCGATCTGTTGGTCAAACTGTCTTACGTGCTTTTCCTCGGCATCATCGGATCGCTGATGTTCGTAGAAAGTGTGCGTGCGTTGATGAAAACGCGGGGCGGAGCAGCCGTTACCACCCGTCGCAAGCACACATGGGTGCACAACCTGCCCTTCAAGATGAAGTTTCGCACATCAGGGCTTTATATCTCGGTCATTCCGCCGATCCTTGTGGGCATTCTGGTCGGCATCCTCGCGGCCATCATGGGCGTCGGCGGTGGCTTCATCATGGTGCCTGCGATGATCTATCTGCTGGGCATGCCAACCAAGGTGGTTGTCGGGACATCGCTGTTCCAGATCATCTTCGTGACCGCTTTCACGACCCTTCTGCACGCGACCACCAACTTCACCGTTGATATGGGGCTGGCGGTGTTGTTGCTGGTCGGCGGCGTCATCGGTGCACAGGTCGGCGCACGGATCGGTGTGAAACTAAAGGCCGAACAACTGCGCGTGCTGCTGGCGCTTATGGTGTTGGTGGTGTGTGGTAAACTTGGGCTGGAACTGCTGATCCAACCTGCCGAGCTTTACGAAATTGGCAAAGCGGGGGGCCATTGATGTTGCGCCTCATCGCCCTTCTGGCTTTGGCATTCGCATTCGCCCTGCCCGCGCGCGCAGAAAAAGTTGTCGCGGGGCTGAGCCAAAACCGCGTGTCGATAACCGCGACCTTTGTGGGGTCCGAGATTTTGATCTTCGGCGCGGTCAAACGTGACACCCCACCGCCGGAAGATATCCCCCTTCAGGTGATCGTGGTCGTCGAGGGTCCCGCACATCCGGTGACGGTGCGCAAGAAAGACAAACGTTTCGGCATTTGGATCAACACCGACAGGATCGAACTGGCCGCCGCGCCAAGTTTTTACGCGGTGGCAACCTCGGCACCGCTTACGGAAACCGTGTCCATCCTCGATGATTTGCGTCACCTTATTTCGGTAGAGCGTGCGATCCGCATCAGCGACAATCCCTTCACCAACGAAGATCCCCGTCACTTCACGCGCGCGCTGATACGCATTCGCGAGAAATCGGGTCTTTACAAGCTGATGGAAAACACGGTCAACCTGCAGGAAGAGACGTTGTTTGACACAAGGATCGCCCTGCCCGCCAACGTGACAGAAGGCGAATACCGCACACGGATTTACCTGACGCGTGGTGGCAGCGTGGCGTCACAATATGAAACTGTGATCAACGTTCAGAAGGTCGGGCTGGAAAGATGGATTTTCAACCTCGCGCATGAACAACCGCTGATCTATGGCCTGCTGTCGTTGGTGATTGCCATCGCGGCCGGCTGGGGCGCGTCGGCCCTGTTCCGCATCATCCTGCGCACCTGAACTGCTCGCTGCCTATGCCGCGCCCTCTTCTTGCGGCTCCAACGCCAACGCCACAGCTTTGCTGGGCAAATCGCGGGTCGACAAAGCGCTTTCCGGGCGCGCCATGGCGTAGCGTTTGACCCAATGCAGCCGCGTTTCCGCCCGTGTGATGGCCACATAAGCCAGGCGTTTCCACAGCGGCAAGCCTGCTTCCATGCGCCCGGCTCGCGACGCCGCCCAGATGTCTGGGGCAAAGACTTGCACTTCGGGCCATTGCGACCCCTGCGCCTTGTGAATGGTCACGGCCGCGCCATGAAGAAACGCCGCCCCCATATTTGCGGCATATGGGATGAAGGGTTCTTCTTCATCGGGCATTTCGATCTTGATGATCGAGGCCGCCGACAACTGCGGATCTTCTGCCCCCAAGACGTGCAATCGCGAAAACCCCGGACGCTTTCCGGGCCCAAGATAGACGCACTGTGCGCCTTTGATCAGCCCACGCGCCTCTAGGTCGATACGTTTCTTGCGGTGTTTTAATGGCAGCTCGATCCCGTCACAGATCAACGGTTCACCCGGCAAAAGTTCGTATTCAGGTGCGTCAAACGCGCCGCGGAACGCGCGGATCAGACGCACCCGTGTCACGTTTCGCCAGACCAGTACCGGCGAGCGCGCCATCAGGTCGGCATTCACGCGCGGTGCCACGACGACACGATCATCCGTTTGCGCAGCCTCTTCGATCATTTGCTCGAATGCGGGAAAATCAAGCGTATCGTCGGCCAGCGCATGGGCCAAATCCAGGATCGGGTTGTCCTGTTCTTGTCGGTGGATGCGATGCAAAACCATCTTGCGGTTATCACCCAGTCGATCAAACACCATTTCACCCGACTGGCCGAAGGGGGCCAGTTGCGCGGGGTCGCCGAACAGAACCAATGTCGGGAAGATTTCGCGCAGGTCGCTCAGCTGTTTTTCGTCCAGCATCGAGCTTTCGTCGACAAAGCCAATGTCCAGCGGGTCATCGCGCCTCTTCCAGCCTGTGATGAAGTCCGATCCGCGCAAGCCCGCCGTCGCCAAAGCGCCCGGAATTGACTTGTGCGTTTGATAAAAGGCATGGGCGCGATCCAGCGCCTCGTCTGTTAGCCCTTCAACCACAGGGCGTTCACCGCTGCCCGCCAACCATTCCGCGATTTTTTCGTATTCTGGATCGTAGACGGGAGTATAGAGGATACGGTGGATCGTGGTCGCAGGCACGCCCCGGTTGCGCAGCACACTTGCCGCTTTGTTGGTTGGGGCCAGAATGGCCAACGTTCTGCGGTCCTTGCGACGCTTGCCTTCCCAATCGCCCGACACGACTTCAACGCCCGCCTCTTCCAGCGCGCGATAAAGCTCGGCCAGAAGCATTGTTTTGCCTGAACCTGCTTTTCCAACAACGGCCATCACTTGTGTCTTGCCATCAGATAGCGGCGTCAGCAGTGCATCATCCAAATTTACGCCTGCCCCGCGCAGCATCTCTGCCACGCGGTCATGGGCGTCCGCTTGGTCATCAGAATAGGTTAGGGGCGCGCTTGTGGTCATGGCGCGACCCTAACCTGCGCCCTGATGCTGCGCCAGCAAGTAGGGCGCAGATCAGTCTGATTATTTCCTATGCACTTGCCGGGATGGCATCTGGAGTAACGACGCGTTGGCCAAGACCCAGCGAATAGCGCAACCAGTTTTTGCTGGTCTCGCGATCCACGCCCACACGGGCAAGGGTCGGGGCAAAGGCCTCTTCGTTCATCGACCACAGGCCAACGCCGATTTGGTCTTTGCCTTCACCCGACTTACCAATCACTTCAGGCTCAAGCCCCATCAGGCGATAGATCCGCTCCATCCGCGGGTCAAACACGCCGACGTAATGGCGCAGCTTGAAGGCGGCCATCAGCTCGCCAGCACCCAGCGCCAAAGCGGCAGATGCACGGCGATCCGCGCCCGGTGCAAGGCAGAAACGTGTGCATTCCCAGATCAGCGGGCTTTCGATATGCACACCGTCAGTTAGATGGTCGAAGTGGTCGTTCACCATGGTCTGACCGACCGTAGGTAGAAAACGCATAGAGCCACCGTGGCGACCGTCTGCCTGTTCCCAGATCACATAGAGCGGGTTCATCGCGTCATATTCGTCGCGTTCATGTCCCGCATCGTCCACATGGACTTCCCAGCCTAACCGGCGAGAGAACTGTTCAGCACGATCACGAAACATTGTGTCTGCAAGCAGCGGGAAGTTATTCAAATCATTACCATAGAGATAGCGCAGCATCGGTTTGGCTCCTTTGTCCGATAAGTTAGCCAAATGATGGTCGCCTTATGGTTAAAATAAGGCAAATGTCTTGAGCGTTTTAGGTGTATTTTAAACGATAATGATTCCCGTCGACAACGCACGCGCTACCGCATGAGTTGTATTCATAGCCCCTAATTTATGACGCGCCGATTCGATATACACCCTTAAAGTGTGCTCCGAAATGTTCAATTCCGCCGCTGATTGAGCTCGGTTCAAACCCTTGGCCAAACAAGTCATTGCCGATAGCTCACGCGGAGACAGCGACGGCGACTGCCCGTCCTGACCCCATTTTTCAAACTCCAGCGCTTTCTTATTCAGCTCGTGGGAAACAATCATCAAGTCGCGCGTGTTCTCATCAACAAAGGTTTCCCAAGCGTCATCTTCGGTGCTCGCGTTCATGGTAAACAAGGCAAATTGCCCGCTAGGTCCGCGGATCGGAATCGTGAAACCCTGATTGCCCAGACCATAGTCCATGGCGTCTTGATACATCTCGCGTGCGGCCTTGGATGACCAGTCGAGCTGCTTCCAGATAACTGGTGTAAATCTTTGAAAACATCCAAAAATTACCGGATCGATGCGCAAATAATCTTTCTCAAGATAGCGATCCACCCATTCGGCACTGTAGGTGCCCGCGCCAAACCGTTCACCGACGGAATTGACCCAATGATACACGGTGTGGGTAACGTCGTAGTGGTCGCGCAAAGCCTCGGTTACGACTTGCAGGTCTTCAAGCGAGCTCGCCGCCTGCAACGTAGAGACAAGGTCTTCCAACCGGTTTTTCATATGCGCGCGCGCTCTCCGTCTGTTGACGTGAGGCTGAGGCGATTTCGGTCATGGCTATTAGCCGTGCGTCATCGAGCTGATCAGCCGTGACGTTCAAACCATTTTTAACCGCATAGGCCTTCAGGTCAGTAAGAACATCAATGATCCATTCATCAGACATGTAAAGCCTCGATCTCGCAAGTTGGAAAACAACCGTCGCATGTGTTTTATTGTTTTAATATTCACACATTTGACCTCCCCATAAATGGGGAGGGTCTTTCTTGTAACCCACTGTTCTTCGAAATGCCGGCAAATTGGCCGGTTTTTTGCGGCGATGATTCGCACCTGACTTTTCGAAAACCGGACAAAAAAAGCCCCCCAATGCCAACTGGCATGGAGGGCTTCAATTTCGTCCGGTCGCGCGTTTACTTCGGGCCGGCTTCCAGCGCGTCTTCGAAGGTGCGCAGACCTGTTTTGGGCGCCTGAACCAGAACCGCCATGTTGCCGGGCTTATGTTCATTGCGCATCATTTTCATGTGCGCGTGCGGGATCTCGTCCCAAGGGAACACTTCAGACATGCACGGGTCGATCCGGCGCTCGATCATCATGCGGTTGGCTGATGCCGCTTGTTTGAGGTGGGCAAAGTGACTGCCTTGAATGCGCTTTTGGTGCATCCACAGATAGCGAACGTCGAACGTGCAATTAAAGCCCGTCGTGCCTGCACAAATCACGACCATGCCGCCTTTCTTGCACACGAAGGTCGACACGGGGAACGTCGCCTCGCCCGGGTGTTCAAACACCATGTCAACGTTGTTGCCTTTGCCGGTGATATCCCAGATCGCTTTGCCGAACTTGCGCACTTCTTTGAACCACTCGCCATATTCCGGCGTGTTCACGGTGGGCAGTTGACCCCAGCACGTGAAGTCCTTGCGGTTAATCACCCCCTTGGCGCCCAGCGACATAACAAACTCGCGCTTGTCCTCGTCTGAGATCACGCCGATTGCATTGGCGCCGGCCGCATTGATCAGCTGGATCGCGTAAGAGCCTAGACCGCCTGATGCGCCCCAGACCAAAACGTTCTGGCCCGGCTTCAACTCGTGTGGCGCGTGCCCAAAGAGCATGCGGTAAGCGGTGGCGAGTGTCAGCGTGTAGCAGGCACTTTCTTCCCAGGTCAGGTGCTTGGGGCGCGGCAGAAGCTGCTGCGCCTGAACATTAGTGAACTGGGCAAACGAGCCGTCTGGGGTCTCGTACCCCCAAATCCGCTGGCTGGGTGAAAACATGGGGTCGCCACCGTTGCATTCTTCGTCATCGCCATCGTCCTGGTTACAGTGAATGACGACCTCGTCACCGACCTTCCAGGTCTTGACCCTGTCACCGACCGCCCAAACGATGCCCGACGCATCGGACCCGGCAATGTGATAATCTGCACCATGCCCGTCGAAGGGCGAAATTGGCACACCCAAGCCAGCCCAGACACCGTTATAGTTCACACCCGCCGCCATGACGAGCACCAGAACTTCGTGGCTGTCCAGTTTCGGCGTATCGACGACCTCGACCAGAAACGCCTTGTCGGGTTCACCATGCCGTTCGCGACGGATCGCCCAGGCATACATCTGCTCGGGCACATGACCGAGAGGTGGCATTTCTCCGATTTCGTAAAGGTCTTTCTTCGGGGCATCGTAGTCAGCGATGCTGGGTTGCGTATCCAAAGCCATCGGGGCCTCCTGTTATTATCGCGTTATCTGATTCTATTGCCGCAATGCAGAAATGCGGCTGCTAGTGCAGCATTACGTATGGCTCCGCAAGAATGCAACCACAATCAGCCCTTTTTTGTAATTTTATGTCGCAAACATGTCCGCCATATTGCGGTTCAATCCAGCAGAACAGCAGCGTCGGCAACCTCGGCCGGGGTCAGGTCAGAAATCTGAACGGTGCAGATTGCGTCTGACAGATGTGCAATCGAATTAGCATAATAGCCCAGTATCAGACGATCCGGCTTATTGACGCGGTATAGCGCCTGCGCGCCCTCGCCTTCTTCAGTGATCAGCTTGCGCAGCGTTAAGAGGCGGATGCCAACCTCGGCCGCGTAAGCCATGTCGCTGCGCGGCAGATGAACATGCGCGCCTTTGGCCTCCATGTCCGAGACAAGTGTCGCGAAGCGGGCCTCAACCTCGGCGCGGGTGTGGGTCTCTTTCTCCAGCATAATGGCGGCCACAACGGGCACGGGCAGAACCGGAACCACATCGCGGATGCGCGACATCAGTTCGTGGCCCAGATCTTCCAGAACGTCGTCGGCGCCGTGGTCATTAAGGTATTCGCTCAATGACAAAGGTGCGCCGAAGGAAACGCTGGCATAGCCAAACCGGTGGAAATTGCCGGTCAGCCGCTGCCAAACATGGCGACCCACGTGGCGGGCAACATATTTGAACCGCAGACCGAACCGCCGGTTTCCTTTGATGTCCGCCTTAACCAACACCCGGTCTTCCAGCACGCGATCATAGTTCATGGCCACCGGCACAAAGACCACGTTCCGGTTCACCTTGGGGTTAAAATCCTGGACAAGATAGCTGAGCAACCCCAGTTTCGGCTCGCCGACCGT
The DNA here is from genome assembly GCF_023195695.1 of Aliiroseovarius sp. S1339. Classification (GTDB taxonomy): domain Bacteria; phylum Pseudomonadota; class Alphaproteobacteria; order Rhodobacterales; family Rhodobacteraceae; genus Aliiroseovarius. The sequence continues at coordinate 157,626 of NZ_JALPQG010000002.1, forward strand.
TCCGTTCAAGCTAAGCCCCCCTTCTGGAAACATCGCTTGCGTTACGTTGCCATCGGTTGCCAGCCGCACATAACGCGACAGCACTTTACGATAGAGCGCATTGCGGCTTTTTCGCCGAATGAAGTAAGCCCCCATCGACCGTATCAACGTGCGCAACGGCCAAACGCGCGCCCATTCCCCGACGGCATATGACAAGTGCGACCGTTCGGCGGCCAGCCATGTGACCAGCACGTAATCCATGTTGGACCGGTGATTCATAACAAAGACCACGGTCGAATCTGGATCGATTTCTTTAAGGCGCGCTTCGTCGAACGCGCCAAGGCGCACACGATAGAATGACCGACTGAGCAGTTTGGCGATCCAGATGCCAAACCCGAAATAGGCGGTGGCAGAGAAGCGTGGCACGATTTCACGCGCATATCTCTGCGCCGTTTCAAACGCGACCTGCTCGGGCACGCCGGATGATCGGGCATGTTCTGCGATCGCCGTTGCGACTTCTGGGTCGTATGACAGACGCTGGACCATGTCATAGCGTCGCGCCAGTTTGAACGGTTCAATCGGGCGTTCCAGCTTTTCATTCAACCGATCAACGGCCCGCTCCAGTCGTTTGCGAAAAAACCAGCGGACGGATGGAAACAGGAAATGCGACGCAAATGTCACCGTGGCGAAGGCCAGAATCAGAATAAGCAGCCAAAGAGGCAATTCTATTGCGCGCGTCATAGCGCCACGTTTTCAGGAAATGACAGTAAGGTAAAGAGCGTGCGTCGCGCTGCAAAAACAATAATTTGTTGTGTTTTCTACGCGCGCAAAGCCGAGCCCCTTATTTGGCCCAGAGGAACACCCTCACCCACCATTTTGCGTAATTTTCTTCCGGTGAATTTCGCCCTTGCGTAACAATCTTGCGTCTGCGAAAAATGCTGCAGCGCAACAAACCGATGAGTCTCTGCCATGTCCAGCCAAAAAACGATCCGCCCCTGGCTTTTCCGAACCTATGCAGGTCATTCGACCGCCAAAGCCTCAAACGCGCTGTACCGTACGAACCTGTCCAAGGGCCAAACCGGATTGTCGGTGGCTTTCGACCTGCCAACCCAGACTGGTTATGACAGTGACCATAAGCTGGCGCGCGGCGAAGTGGGCAAAGTCGGCGTGCCGCTTGGCCATCTGGGTGACATGCGCGCGCTGTTCGCTGATATCCCGCTTGAGCAGATGAACACATCGATGACGATCAACGCCACGGCGCCGTGGCTCTTGTCGCTTTATATTGCAGCCGCTGAAGAACAGGGCGCGGATGTCTCGAAATTGCAAGGCACCGTGCAGAACGACATCATCAAGGAATACCTGTCGCGCGGCACCTATGTCTGCCCGCCAGAACCGTCGCTGCGGATGATCACCGACGTTGCCGCTTATACGCGCGAGCATCTGCCAAAATGGAACCCGATGAACGTGTGTTCCTATCACTTGCAAGAAGCCGGCGCGACGCCCGAAGAAGAGCTGGCCTTCGCACTGGCCACCGCCATCGCCGTGTTGGACGATCTGAAAAACAAAGTGCCCGCCGAGGCCTTCCCGGCCATGGTGGGCCGCATCAGCTTCTTCGTAAACGCGGGCATTCGGTTCGTCACCGAGCTGTGCAAGATGCGCGCCTTTGTCGAGCTGTGGGATGAAATCACCCGCGACCGCTATGGCGTCGAAGACCCCAAGTTCCGCCGCTTCCGCTATGGTGTGCAGGTGAATAGCCTCGGCCTGACCGAGCAGCAGCCCGAAAACAACGTCTACCGCATTTTGATCGAGATGCTGGCGGTCACGCTGTCTAAAAATGCCCGCGCCCGCGCGGTGCAACTGCCCGCTTGGAACGAAGCACTTGGCCTGCCCCGCCCGTGGGACCAGCAATGGTCGCTGCGGATGCAGCAGATCTTGGCGTATGAGACGGACCTTTTGGAATTCGACGACCTGTTTGATGAAAACCCCGCCGTGGAACGTAAAGTGGCCGAGTTGAAAGACGGCGCGCGCGCCGAACTGGCCCAGATCGACGGGATGGGCGGTGCGGTGGCTGCCATCGAATACATGAAGTCGCGTTTGGTGGATTCGAACGCGCGACGCATCAACAAGATCGAAGCGGGTGAAACCACTGTGGTCGGTGTGAACCGCTGGACAGAAGCCGCCGAAAGCCCCCTGACCGCAGGCGATGGCGCGATCATGGTCGCCGATAAGGAAGCCGAGGCCGATCAGATCGCCCGGCTGGACCAATGGCGTGCGGATCGCGACGGAGCCAAGGTCAAAGCTGCGCTGGACGCTCTACGCGCGGCTGCAAAATCCGGCGACAACATCATGCCGCCGTCAATCGCAGCCGCCAAAGCGGGCGTGACAACGGGTGAATGGGGCGAAGTGATGCGCCAGACCTTCGGCCAGTATCGCGCACCCACGGGGGTTTCGAAAAACCCATCAAACCGCACCGAAGGGCTGGACGAAATCCGCGCCCGCGTCGATGCGGTGTCAGATGCACTTGGCCGCCGCCTGACCTTCCTGGTCGGCAAACCGGGGCTGGATGGTCATTCCAACGGTGCCGAACAAATCGCCGCCCGCGCCCGCGATTGCGGGATGGAGATTACCTATGAAGGTATCCGCCTGACACCCGAAGAGCTTGTCGCCTCGGCCATCGAAACCGACGCACATGTGGTCGGTCTGTCGATCCTGTCGGGTAGCCATATCCCGCTGCTGGAAGAACTGATCGAACGGATGCGCGAGGCTGGTCTGGGCCACATCCCCGTGGTCGCGGGCGGGATCATCCCGGATGAGGACGCAGACCGGCTGCGTGCGATGGGGGTCGCCAAGGTCTATACGCCGAAGGATTTCGAGCTGAACACCATCATGGACGACATCGTGACCTTGGTCGCCCCCAAAACGGTTGCAGCCGAATAAGCGGTCTCAGTCGAACGTCAGCAGCTTTTCGATCAACTGGTCATAGTGATAGCTGGGCGCGATCCGACCCATATCGCCCTCGCGAAACTTGGCATCCATCGGCAGGCAGCCGATGCCGCAAATCTGGCTTGTGACCATATCCTGCGTATCAATATACCAAAGACGACCACCGGGCGTCGCAACCCACCCATCAACCCCCTCAATCTCGTCGGTTTCCATATCATCGCCAGACGGCACCTCGTTCGCGTAGCGGCTCGAGAACGCGCCGTGGGTGTGGTATGACGCGATCACCGTCTCAAGGTTGACCGGATCACCGGCTTGGCACGAGTCCTTTCCGCCGCGCCAAGCCTTCGACGCCACAAGTTTTCCTGACCGATCATAACCGATATAACCGCAATATTCGCGATTGGCCCTGATCGAGATCGGCTGCAGTTTCGCAAACACTTTCTTCACCAAGGCAAGTTCGCCCGGGTCTTGCGCCCAAGTGGGAAGTGGGATGATAAAGAGGGCAAACATCAATGCGCGCATTGCGAACTCCAGTTTCGTTTCGCGACTTTACCCACAGGAGAAAAATATGACCATCCACATTGGTGCCGCACCCGGCGAGATCGCTGAAACCGTCCTGATGCCGGGCGACCCCTACCGCGCCCGCTGGGCTGCCGAAAACTTTCTGGACGACGCTAAGCTGGTCAATGAAGTGCGTGGGATGCTTGGCTTTACCGGGACGTACAAAGGCAACCAAGTGTCCATCCAAGGGTCAGGTATGGGGATGCCCAGCCTGTCGATCTATGCCAACGAGCTGATCCGCGACTATGGCGCCAAGACGTTGATCCGCGTCGGGTCCATCGGCGCAATGCAGCCACAGGTCAAACTGCGCGATGTCATCATTGCGATGACCTGCACGACTGTCGCCACGCCCTCCAGCACGATCTTTCGCGAGTTGAACTATTCTCCCTGTGCTGATTATGGCCTGTTGGAAGCCGCCGTTGCCGCGACCCGCAAGCGCGATGTTGGCGTGCATGTGGGAGGCATCTATAGCTCGGATACATTCTACGCCGAACGCCCGGAACTGAACGAGGAACTGACCCGCCACGGCATCCTTGGGGTCGAGATGGAGGCCGCCGAGCTTTATACTCTTGCCGCACGATATGGCGTGCGTGCGCTGGGGATCATGACGGTGTCGGACCACCTGCAAACCGGCGAGGATCTGCCCTCGGACCAGCGCGAAAAGACCTTTGGCGATATGATCGAAATCGCGTTGGACGCCGCCTTCGCCTGACCGTTTCGGATCAAACCCCGTGCGACCGGTCATAGCCGCTGACGGGCGGCTGTGACCATCCCTGCAACACCTCTGCGGCAGGCGCGAACACTTCCACCAGCAACGGATAACACGCGGCACTGTCCGAGCTGTGCTCGGACGAGCAATCCCCGCCCGGACACGCACTGAGCGCGCCCAGCAGGTCGATCTCGGCAAAGAACTCAAGGAAGTCGCCGGGGCGCACGGGGCTGGCTTTCATGAAATACTGACCGGTGTCGCGGGTGAAGCCTGTGCACATGAAAACGTTCAGGACGTCATGAACATGGCCCTCGGCATCGGCGGTCGGGCAGCCAAGGTAATCGGCCAGTGCACGGGTCAGGTTGGAATGGCAGCAATGGTGATACTGCCCGCCCGACAGCAGGTTGTGGGTATAAGGGTCGCACCGCGTGCCGATCACATCATGGACCGAGGCGCCAAATTCGTCGAACCCATACCAATCCAGCGTATCCTCGACGATGGTCGCGATCGGGCGCATTGACGGATGACTTGACCAAATCCGATCTGAAGCCGACAAATGTGTACCGTGAAGTGCCCGTGTCTTGCCGGAATAGAACCTTTCGCCCAGATCCTGAAGATTCCAAAGGTTCAGATCCCCAACTTGCGGCCCCTCTATCGACGTGATCCGGAAAAAGTGACCAGCAGGCACCTGAAATACCTTCGCATCCCGCGGGGGAACCAGGACCTCGGCCGTCTTGGTCGCGGTCTGGCGCGCGGCGCGATACAGGTCCAGATCCGGTTCTGGCAACCCATCGACGGGGTAGCAAATCACCGGGGCAACGGCGCGACGCCGGGCGGCGTCCTTTGGCGCGGGATGGGCGGGGGTTTGCGGTTTCATGACGGGGCCTCCTTCCTGCATCGCATCAGGCCACAGGGCGCGCGACCGCGCAAGGATGCGTTTGGGTCCGCCGGCGGCGTCGCAGCGATTGACAAGCCCTCACCGGTTGGTCAACTGATACGGACGTTCCGGGGGGATGCCATGAAACTAGCCTATGTCATTGCGCCCGGTCGGGGCAAAACAAACCTGTTGCTGGCAGGCGTCGCAGACGCGCTGGCCAAGCGTGGCCTGACCCTGTGCGGCACCGTGCAACTGGACACCGAAAGGGCCGAGGAACACCATTGCGACATGGACGTTCTGCTGCTGCCCGATGGCCCCAAAATTCGCATCAGCCAGTATCTTGGCGCCGATGCCCAAGGGTGCAAACTGGACCCCGACGCATTGGAAACCGCCGTCGGACAGACCGAGGAGCGGCTGAAGGCCGGGGCCGATCTTCTAATCGTCAACAAGTTCGGCAAGCAAGAAGCCCAAGGCCGTGGTTTTCGCGAAGCCGTGGGCGAGGCATTGGCCCGTGACATCCCTGCGATTATCGGCGTCTCGGAAGGGGCGCGGCTGGCCTTCATGAATTTCGTGGGCGAAGCAGAACAGCTGGACCCAGATCACGAGGCTGTCTTGGAGTGGGCACTGAATGCAACGCGGTAACGGATATCTTACCGCCCCAATGCCTTGGGGGCTGATCTGATGGCGATCATGTCGCTCAGCCCGGCGCACCGCAGCTATGATGTGATCATCGTAGGTGGGGCGATGATGGGGTCGTCGGTCGCGTGGTGGCTTAGCCATTCGCCCGACTTCCAAGGTCGCATCTTGGTGATCGAACGCGATCCGACCTATGCGCAATGCTCAACCGCCCACACGAATTCCTGTATCCGGCAGCAGTTCAGCGAGGCGCTGAATATTCGCATCTCGCAGTTCACAGCCGAGTTCATCCGGAACCTGCGCGATAACATGGGTGGCGATCCGCGCGTGCCGAACCTGGATATTCAGGCGTTCGGCTATCTGTATCTGGCGGACACTGAAGACAAAGCCGCCGCCCTGCGCGCGGCACAGGAACGGCAACACAGTCTTGGGGCCGGCACGCGTATTCTGTCGCGGGACGCGCTTGCGGAAGCTTTTCCCTTTTATGCCCTCGACGACATCCTTCTGGGCAGCCACGGCACGCGCGACGAAGGCTATTGGGATGGCGGCGCGCTGTTTGACTGGTTTCGACGCAAAGCTGTCGCGGCAGGCGTTGAATATGTGAATGCCGAGGTCACTGGGATCGAGGCGACGTCCACGCAGGTCACATCTGTCACACTGTCGTCAGGTCACACGCTAACTTGCGGCCATCTGGTCAACGCCGCCGGGCCGCGCGCGGGCCACGTCGCGCAACTGGCTGGTCTTTCAATCCCGGTCGAGCCGCGCAAGCGTTTCACATGGGTGGTGAAGGCAGCGCATCCACTGGATCGCCCGTTGCCGTTGACCATCGACCCATCAGGCGTGCATATGCGGCAAGACGGGCCGGAAACCTACATGATCGGCGCGGCCCCCGCCCCGGACGTGGCGGTTGACCCGGATGATTTCTACATGGATCACAGCATGTGGGAAACCCATGTCTGGCCCATCGTCGCGACCCGTATCCCTCAGTTCGAACAGTTGAAGATCGTCACTGAATGGGCGGGGCATTACGCCTTCAACACGCTGGATCAGAACGCGATCCTTGGTCCACATTCAGCGGTCGAAAACTTCCATTTCATCAACGGATTTTCCGGCCACGGGCTGCAACAAGCCCCGGCCATGGGGCGTGGGCTGGCCGAGTTGATCACGACCGGCGCTTTTCAAACGATGGATCTTGGTGCTTTCGGCTATGACCGCATCAGCCAAAGTCGCCCGTTTGGCGAAAGCGCAGTCATCTAGCCTCAGCCGCGATGTGCTCCGTCGGCCAGCGTTTTTACAAAGGCCAGCACGTCCGACACAGGCTCGCCCGCCGCGATTTTCGAAACGATTGCACTGCCGACCACAGTCCCGTCTGCGACACTCGCAATCGCCTCGGCCTTCTCGGGAGTGTTGACACCGAATCCGACGATCACCGGAATATCTGTTGCCGCTTTGATCCGCGCAACCTCTGGCCCGACATTGGCCGCCTGCGCCTCGGTTGCTCCGGTGACCCCGGTGACAGACACGTAATACACAAAACCCGAGGTGTTTTGCAGCACCTTCGGCAACCGCTTGTCGTCGGTGGTCGGCGTGGCCAGCCGAATAAAATTCAAACCCGCCTTTTGCGCCGGGATGCAAAGCTCGTCATCTTCTTCGGGGGGCAGATCAACGACAATCAGCCCGTCAACGCCCGCCGCCTTCGCATCCACCAAGAACTTTTCCACACCGCGATTATAGATTGGGTTGTAATATCCCATCAGAACAATCGGGGTCGTATCGTCGTCCTTACGAAACTCCGCCGCCATATCGAGCGTCTTTTGCAGGGTCATGCCGCTTTCAAGTGCACGCTGACCGGCCAATTGAATGGTCGGCCCGTCCGCCATCGGGTCGGTAAACGGCACCCCCAGCTCGATGATATCAACACCCGCAGCAGGCAGCCCCTTCATCACCTCAAGCGAGGTCGCCATGTCGGGATCACCGCCCATGATGTAGCTGACAAATGCCTTCTGACCCTTTTCGGCCAAGGCAGCAAACTTCGCATCAATCCGGGTCATCATCCGTCCTTTGTCATGTTCAGAACCGATGTGCCGAATACGGGCGGGAAAATCAATGGGTCACTCGTAATCGCTGTCCGCCATGATCATCCAACGCACCCCGAACTTGTCGGTCAGCGTGCCAAAAAGCGGCGTCCAGAACATCGGACTAAGCGGCATCCGCACGTCACCCCCATCGGCCAAGGCATTGAAGACCCGCTTGGTTTCGGCCTCGTCCGGCAGGGAAAGGCAAACATTGCAGCCGGCCATTTCCGGTGTTTCGCCGCTTGGGTCGTCGCTGGCAAACAGCATACCGTCGCCGATCGCCACGCTGGCGTGCATGACCGCATCATCCGGCACGCCGGGCATTTGGTTGCGATCTTCCTCTGGCATATCCTTGAAGGACATGATTTCGGGCGAGCTGCCAAAAATCTCAGCGTAGCGCGTGACGGCGTCACGACATTTGTCTTTAAAGAACACATAGGGAATGGGCTGCATGGCAAAGCTCCTCTGTTGCGCGTCTCGCCACTTCACCACGCTTGCGCCCATCCTGTCAAAGCCCTAGAACGCCCCGAACACTGAATGACGGAGGCCGTGATGGGTTTCAAGATGGGCATCGTCGGTCTGCCGAATGTCGGCAAGTCGACCCTATTCAACGCACTGACCAAGACCGCAGCCGCGCAGGCGGCGAACTTTCCGTTCTGCACGATCGAGCCCAATGTGGGCGAGGTGAACGTGCCGGATGACCGGTTGGACAAACTGGCCGCCATCGCCGGGTCGAAAGAGATCATTCCGGCCCGCATGACCTTCGTTGATATCGCAGGTCTGGTGAAGGGCGCCTCCAAAGGTGAAGGGCTGGGCAACCAGTTTCTGGCCAACATCCGCGAGGTGGATGCCATCGCCCACGTCCTGCGCTGCTTTGACGACGGCGACGTGACCCATGTCGAAGGCCGGGTGAACCCCGTTGAAGACGCAGCGGTGATCGAAACGGAACTGATGCTGGCCGATCTGGAAAGCATTGAAAAACGCCTGCAAAACATCGTGCGCAAGGTGCGCGGCGGAGACAAAGAGGCAGTTCAGCAAGAACGCCTTCTGCGCGCCGCTATGGAAGTGTTGGAAAAAGGCGAACCCGCCCGCACCGTTGATGTGGACGACGAGGACCGCAAGGCATGGAATATGCTGCAACTTCTGACCTCCAAGAAAATCCTGTATGTCTGCAACGTCAACGAAAGCGATGCGGCCAGCGGCAACGCCTATTCGCAAGCGGTCGAGAAGATGGCCGCAGAACAGGGCGCGGCCTCGGTCGTGATCTCAGCCAAGATCGAGGAAGAGATCAGCCAGCTTGACGCCGACGACATGGAAATGTTTTTGGAAGAGCTGGGGCTGAAAGAAGCCGGACTGGATCGTCTGATCCGCGCTGGATACGAACTGCTGCACTTGGAAACCTACTTCACCGTTGGCCCGAAAGAGGCGCGTGCCTGGACCATCCGCGAAGGCACCCGCGCGCCGCAGGCGGCCGGCGTCATCCACGGCGATTTTGAACGCGGCTTTATCCGGGCTGAGACAATCGCCTATAACGATTACATCGCCTTGGGCGGCGAAGGTGGTGCGAAAGAAGCGGGTAAAATGCGGGCCGAAGGCAAAAGCTATGAAGTGAAGGACGGTGACGTTTTACACTTCCTGTTCAACGCCTGATCCGACAAACCGTTATAAAAGCGAAAAGCCGGGCCACCCCTAGCCCGGCTTTTCTGTTGAGCACGTGGGACAACGCGCTCAGGGAGAGGTCTCGTTCCCGTCAAACCGCCTCGCTGCTTTTTGCAGCTGTTACGGTTTGCCCCTTCAAATGGTTTGCGAACCCAATGATCGACACGATCATGAAAAACAATTGGATGGTCAGCGCGGCGACGTTGAAATGCACTGTCAAGCTAAGCGCGACAAAGCTCGCCGCCGAAAATTGCAACGTGTAATAGCACGTTGTCTTGCTGGTCAACACGTCGAAAGCGATCAGCATGTAGGTCGTGCAATAGATCGCCGCCCCTAACAATCCGACCATTTCCCAACCGTCTAATGAGCTAAAATGACTCATATCCCCGACCATCCGATCTAAAGACTTAAAAAAATAATTTGGTCATCAAAAAGGCCTAAAATATAACTTGGCGTAAATCTGCAAAACGTTGTTTGCGGTGCCTGACCCGTGTTCAGGTTTCGCCAAGTTCGACCTTAAAGCAATACCCCGACAGGTGAATTGACGCTTAATTCACGCGCCCCAGACCCAGCCTTAACGCTGGGCCGAACGAAGCCGGAACAAGCGGGTTGATCGTTGCAAATACGGGATGTTTGGTGCGGGCGGTGGGAGTCGAACCCACACGGGCACAAGGCCCAACAGATTTTAAGTCTGGTATGTCTACCATTCCATCACGCCCGCACCGGGAAGGGGTGTCGCCCCTGCCCTTTCCCTACCTTCTCTGAAAACAGGTGGCAATCGGTCAGATGCGTTCGCGCGCAAAACCTTCAGGTCAGTATGGCCGGGCTGTCATCCTTGATCGCTTGCATGACCACATGGGTCGAGCTTTGGGCCAAATGCGGTAGCGTTGAAATCGCCTCACCCAACACGCGTCGAAAATCGCTCATATCCTGTGTGCGGACCTTCAGAAGGTAGTCGAAATGCGCGGCCAGCAAGTGGCATTCTTCGACCTCTGGAATGCGGGCGACCTGTTTGTTGAACGCAGCCAAGGCGGCTTCGCGGGTGTCGGACAGTTTCACCTCAACAAACGCGACATGGTCACGGCCCAGCCGGATGGGATCAACATCGGCACGATAGCCTGTGATGACGCCTTCGGCCTCTAGCCGACGCACTCGCGCTTGGGTCGGAGATTTCGATAGCCCGATGCGCTGCGCCAGATCAGTGATCGAAATGCGTCCCTCCCCTGACAGCACATCCAGAATCTTAAGATCGAACCGATCAAGGTCAACTTGCTTTTTGTCCTGCATTTCTCACCTAAAATCGGTCATTTCGACTGCAACACCGCGATAATCAGGAAAACCGCTTTGCTATTTCATCATATCATAGGGGAAATGCGAACACCAAGGGGACCCGCACATGACCGATGCTCTACGCCAAAAAATCGACGACCTCGCTTATGCAGGCGAGGAACAGCATATCCACGCCCTCGCTAAGGAAGCGGGTCTGTCCGGCGAAGATCGGGCGCGGATCTCGGCCAGTGGTGCCGATCTTGTGCGCGCCATCCGCGCGTCGTCCGATCCGGGCATGATGGAGGTCTTTTTGGCCGAATATGGCCTGTCGACCGACGAGGGCATCGCGCTCATGTGCCTGGCCGAAGCCCTGTTGCGGGTGCCGGACGCCGAAACCATCGATGCACTTATCGAAGACAAGATCGCGCCCAGCGATTGGGGCAAACACCTTGGGCGATCTTCATCTTCGCTTGTGAATGCCTCGACCTGGGCGTTGCTGGTCACCGGCAAGGTGCTTGAGGATCGCGAACCCGGTATCGCTGGTGCGCTGCGCGGGGCGGTCAAGCGATTGGGCGAACCGGTTATCCGCACCGCCGTTGGGCGCGCGATGAAAGAAATGGGCAGCCAGTTCGTGCTGGGCGAAACCATCGGGGCTGCGATGAAGCGTGGCTCGAAGATGGAAGCGAAAGGCTTCACCTACTCCTATGATATGTTGGGCGAGGCTGCCCTGACCGATGACGATGCGCGCCGCTATCAAATGTCATACGCCAAGGCGATCTCCGAGATTGCGAGCGCCTGCAAATCCAAAGACATCCGCGCCAATCCGGGCATATCCGTGAAACTGTCAGCCCTTTTTCCACGTTATGAACGCGCCCAGCGCGACCGCGTGATGGCAACGCTGGTGCCGCGCGTATCAGCTCTTGCGCATCTGGCGAAGTCTGCCGGGATGGGCTTTAACATCGACGCGGAAGAAGCAGATCGTCTGCAAATCTCGCTCGACGTTATCGAAGCGGTTCTAAGCGACAAGGCATTGGCCGGATGGGATGGTTTTGGCGTCGTCGTACAAGCCTATGGCCACCGCGCTGGCACAGTCATCGACTGGCTGCACGCCTTGGCGGAACGGCTGGACCGCAAAATCATGGTGCGTCTGGTCAAAGGCGCATATTGGGACAGTGAAATCAAGCGCGCGCAGGTCGAAGGTCTGCCCGAATTTCCCGTCTTCACCCGGAAGGTGGCGACCGATGTCAGTTATATCGCCAATGCGCGAAAGTTGTTGTCGTGTCCCGATCGCATTTATCCGCAATTTGCCACACATAATGCCCACACTGCAGCCGCCATTCTGGACATCGCGAAAACGTCTGGCGTCGATGCGCGCGGTTACGAATTCCAACGTTTGCACGGGATGGGCGAACGACTGCACCAAATCATTATGGATGAGAACGGAACGCGATGCCGGATCTACGCCCCTGTCGGCGCACACCGCGACCTGCTCGCCTATCTGGTGCGCCGCCTGTTGGAAAACGGCGCTAACAGCTCGTTTGTGAACCAGATCGTTGATGAAAGCGTCACACCCGAGGAGGTCGCCGCCTGCCCGTTTGACGCGCTCGACCACCCGGCACCGCATGTTCCCACCGGACCCGAGTTGTACGGCGCGCGTAAGAACTCGATGGGGCTGGACCTGACCTACGAGCCGCATCTGGAACAGATAGACGCGGCGCGCGCGCCCTTTGCAGACACAAATTTCACCGCCGGGCCGTTGATCGCATCAAAACCCAAGGGCGGAAAGGTTGTGACCGTCACGAACCCCGCAAATGGCGACGCCGTTGGAAAGATCACATGGGCCAGCGCCGAGGATGTATCGGCAGCGCTTGATGCTGCCAAGCGCTGGGACGCCAGCCCAGACACCCGCGCCAAGGTTCTGAACCGCGCCGCCGATCTATATGAGGACAATCTTGGCGTCTTCTTTGCCCTGCTTGCCCGCGAGGCTGGAAAAACCCTGCCCGACTGCATGGGCGAGCTGCGAGAAGCTGTTGACTTCATGCGATATTACGCCGCCCGCATTCCGCATCTGACCCGCGATCCGCGAGGGTTGTTCACCTGCATCTCGCCGTGGAACTTCCCATTGGCGATTTTCACTGGCCAGATCGCAGGCGCGTTGGCAGCAGGCAATGGTGTTTTGGCAAAGCCCGCCGAACAGACCGGAATTATCGCCCATGAGGCGGTGAAACTGCTGCACGAGGCAGGTGTGCCACGTGATGTGTTGCAACTGCTGCCCGGTGATGGCGCAACCGTTGGGGCCGCGCTTACGTCTGACGCGCGGATCGGCGGCGTGGCGTTCACCGGCTCAACCGACACAGCACAGATCATCCGGCGCGCCATGGCGAAACATTTATCGTCCTCCGCGCCTTTGATTGCTGAAACCGGCGGGCTGAATGCGATGATCATCGACAGCACGGCGCTGCCCGAACAGGCTGTGCGCGATATTGTGGCGTCAAGCTTCCAGTCGGCGGGTCAACGCTGTTCGGCCCTGCGTTGCCTTTACGTTCAGGAAGACATTGCCGACAGCCTGACAGAAATGCTGATCGGCGCGATGGACGAGCTGAACCCGGCGGATCCGTGGCATCTGTCGACTGATCTGGGCCCGGTGATTGACGATGAAGCTTACGAGGGCATCCGCGCTTATGTCGACGCCGCCCGAGCGGACAACCGGCTGGTTCACGAACTCTCTGCACCAAGCGGCGGTCACTTCATCGCGCCTGCATTAATCCGCGTCAGTGGTATCAAAGAAATGGAGCGTGAAATATTCGGACCCGTCCTGCACATCGCACGCTACAAGGCGACCCAGCTCGATGCCGTGATCGACGCAATCAATGCAACCGGGTATGGCCTGACCTTCGGTCTGCACACCCGGATTGATGACCGCGTTCAGCATGTGGTCGAGCGTATTCATGCGGGCAACGCCTATGTAAACCGCAACCAGATCGGCGCTATTGTCGGCTCGCAACCGTTTGGCGGTGAAGGCTTGTCGGGCACAGGCCCGAAGGCAGGGGGGCCGTCCTATATGGATCGGTTCTGCGATGCAGGACCTGCACCGATGTCCGGCACGCCGGGCGACACGCCCGCGCTAAGCAAGACCCGGCTTGAACGTGCGATCACCGCGGTGGCGAAAGAAGCGACCCTAGAGTCCGACCGCCTACCCGGCCCGACAGGAGAGTTGAACCAATTGTCCACCCACCCGCGCGCGCCGTTCTTGTGCCTTGGTCCCGGAAAAGCGGCGGCAGAGCGTCAGAAAGCCGAGGTCGAAAGCCTTGGTGGGCAGGCCGTCTTGTCCCCTGACCTGCCAGCCGAACTGCTGTCTTCGGTCGAAGGCATTGGCGGCGCGGTTTATTGGGGTGGTGAGGACGTTTCGCGCGTCATCGTACAAGCCCTTGCGGCGCGTCCGGGCGCAATCTTGCCCCTGATCACCGGCGCGATCACCGCTGAAGCCGTCACCCATGAACGCCATCTTTGCGTGGACACCACAGCCTCGGGCGGCAATGCCGAGCTTCTGATGCTGTCGCAACCGCCTGATCTGGCTGCTGAATAAGCGCAGCGCTTGACCCGGTGCGATGCATCGGGTCAAGTCACCCCATGTTTCCAATCCGCGACCACAACCCGTCTGAACGCACGCCATATGTCACCTATGGACTGATCGCGATCAACCTGATCGTCTTTTTGATGATGCTGCCCTTCTATAGCGACGAGGCCGCTTCGGGACGTGTTTTCGTGCAATATGGGGCCATTCCCATGCGCTTGATGAGCGGCGAGGGGCTTGAGACGATCATCACCTCGATGTTTATCCATGGCGGCTTCATGCACTTTGCAGGCAACATGCTGTTTTTGTGGATATTTGGCGACAACCTCGAAGACATTCTGGGGCACGTGCGGTTTGCTGTGTTCTATCTGGTCTCGGGCCTTGGTGCGGCACTGCTTCAGGTTGGATCAGATGTGACCAGTGTGGTGCCCATGGTGGGCGCATCCGGTGCGATCGCGGGCGTGATGGGCGGTTATCTCTTGCTGTTTCCACGTGCGCGCGTCGACGTGTTATTCATCTTCGTCGTGTTCTTCAGAGTGTTCCCGTTGCCCGCATGGCTCATGCTTTTGTTCTGGTTTGGACTTCAGGTGGTGAATGGCGCTCTGAGCATGTCACAGGTTGGCGGCGGGGTTGCCTATTGGGCCCATGCAGGTGGGTTTATCGCGGGCTTTCTTTTTGTCCTGCCGACATGGCGTAGCCTTGGCGCGCAGAGTTTTTGGGCGCGCACCGAAGGGCACCCAGATCATCCTGACGCTAAATATAGGCTTGAAAAAAGCAGCGTTCCGATCATTCGCAGGCGGAAGTAAACGATCACGAAGGGCGCACCGAGCGCGCACCTTCCTTCGACCCGCGATAGGATAAGTAGGTCGCTAACTGCCGATTGGCTGATTGGCCACTACACTGCTGACCTTACTGGACAGCCCAGGAATATTTCCTGCAACAATAAACATACTCGCCATGCCGAGCATGACAATCGCTGCAGTCAACACGATCCAATCGACGGTCACAGCACCGTCTTCGTCCGTGATCAGCCCAAACACGCGGGCGGAGATATTTTTCAATTGTTTCATAACGTTTTCTTGCCCCACAATCGGGCAGCAATATGACCTTGAGGCGGTATTTTGCGGCTTTGCAAAAAAAATCAGTTGTCTCGAACGAGGCTTGAGAATTTATCAAAAATAACCTCGTTTGACGCGATGAGTTCGCCATCCGACAGGATTGACCCCTCCGGATCAATCGGTGCAACCAACCCACCGGCTTCGCGCACGATGATCAGGCCTGCGGCCAGATCCCAAGCGTTTAAGCGGCGTTCCCAGAACCCGTCGTAACGCCCCGCCGCAACATAGGCGAGGTCCAGAGCCGCAGCCCCAAACCGACGGACGCCCGAACAGCTGGGCAAAATGCGCGCAAGGTCTTGCAACGTGTCTGGCAGATCGGCACGACCTGCGAAGGGCAGTCCCGTGGCAAACAGGCTTTCAATCAAGCGCGACCGGCCAGAGACGCGTAGCCGACTTTGGTTCAACCAAGCGCCCTTGCCTTTTTCGGCGATGAACATTTCATCTTTGGCTGCATCAAAGATAACCCCAGCGACGATCTCGCCCTTGTGTTCCAGAGCGATCGAGATCGCCCAATGCGGCAAACCGTGCAGGAAGTTCGTGGTGCCATCCAGCGGATCAACGATCCAGCGGCGAGTGGGGTCTTTGCCTTTGGCCTCGTCGCTTTCTTCGGCCAGCCAGCCATAGTTGGGCCGGGCCTCCATCAGAATGTCGCGAATGATCTTTTCTGCCGCGATATCGGCCTTCGACACGAAGTCGCCCGCGCCCTTCCTAGACACCTGCAGGTTTTCAACCTCTCGAAAGTCTTTCACAAGGCTGCGACCCGCCATTCGGGCGGCCTTGATCATCACGTTCAGATTTGCACTGCCTTCCATGGGGCGCTCCTATCTTCTCAGACGGCGCGTATACGCGCAGCGGCCTTGTTTGCCAAGCCCGTTTAGGGGTGTCATCCGCGCTGCAACTTCATCGGTTCCGACCTGCACAGCCGGATCATATGCGCGACATACGGCACCATCGCGTCTTCATCGCGGGTTGCGGCATACATGCGCTTGGACAAACCCTTTTCGGTCAGGGGCCGGGTGATGTAGTCGGGATTGTCTTTCACGCTGCGCAGCACCCAATCGGGCATGACCGCAACACCGCGTCCACCGGCCACGAGCATTAGTATCACCTCGGTCATTTCGACCTGTCGCACCGAGCGCGGCTCGATCCTGGCAGGTGTCAGCAGCGCGGTGAAGACATCCGTCTTCGACCGCTCGACCGGGTAAGTCAGCAGCAACTCCTCTTCAAAGTCCTCGGCTTCGATATAGTCATGCTGCGCCAGCCGATGATCAGCGGCGGCGACAAATCGTGGCTCGTAATCAAAAAGCGGCGCGAAGGTGATGCCCGGCATGTCGACGGGATCAGATGAGATCACAAAATCAACCTCTTCCCGCCGAAGTGCTTCAAGGGCGTCGAACGCAAGCCGCTGACGGATGTCCAGATCAACCTCGGGCCATGCATGGCGCAGTTGATCCAGTACCGGGAACAGCCAGTCAAAACAGGCGTGGCATTCGATGGCAATATGCAACCGACCCGAGCGGCCTGATCGCAGCGCCCGAAATTCTTCTTCCAAACGAGATACTTCCGGCAAAATCTGTTCGGCCAAACGCAGAAGCTTCATACCGGCAGGGCTAAGGCGCATGGGCTTGGTGCGGCGGTGGAACAGCTCCATCCCGACCTGATCTTCAAGGCCCTTGATCTGGTGGCTCAACGCCGATTGGGTGATGTGCAGAATGTCGGCAGCCCGCGACAGGCTGCCCGCCTGATGGATCGCCCGGATGGTGCGCAGGTGACGGAATTCCAAATACATGTGCGAAACTCATGTTTATTGTGAGAATTATGAATTTGTCTCACAAACAGAAAATGGGCACAAGAGGTCAACAAATACCTTATCCGAATCCCGAGGCTGCTATGACTACGCCGAATATCTCGTTCGAATTCTTTCCGCCCCAGTCACTTGATGCGTCCTTCCGCCTGTGGGAAACGGTGCGTGAACTGGCCCCGTTGGACCCCAGCTTCGTCTCGGTCACCTATGGTGCGGGCGGCACGACCCGCGAGTTGACGCATGACGCGGTACAGACCATCCACAAGCATTATGGCCTGAACGTTGCGGCACACCTGACCTGTGTCGATGCATCGCGCGACGAAACGCTAGCCATCGCGAAAGACTATGCCAAAGCGGGCGTGACCGAGATTGTCGCGCTGCGGGGCGATCCGCCCAAGGGGACCGATGGCTTTGTGCCGCATAATGACGGGTTTGCGTCATCGGTGGAGTTGATTGAAGCGCTTGCCGAAACGGGCGATTTCCACCTTCGCGTCGGAGCTTATCCCGACCCCCACCCGGAAAGCGCCGATCTGGACGCAAATGTCGCGTGGCTAAAGCGCAAGGTTGATGCCGGCGCAAGCTCGGCGATCACGCAGTTTTTCTTTGAAGACGACACGTTCTTCCGGTTCCGCGATAAGTGCGAGAAGGCCGGGATTGATGTGCCAATCATCCCCGGCATCCTACCGATTGAAAATTGGAAAGGCGCGCGCAAGTTTGCTGAACGCTGCGGCACCGAAATTCCCGGTTGGCTGGACGATGCTTTCAACAAAGCCACACGCGACGGGCGTGAGGACTTGCTGGCCATCGCCCTGTGCAGTGAGCTGTGTTCAGACCTGATTGATGGCGGCGTTCAAGATTTGCATTTCTACACGCTGAACAAACCGGCCCTGACCCGGGAAGTGGCCCGCGCCCTTGGCATCACGCCCCGCGTGGCGTTGCAGAACGTGGCCTAAGCCTCGCGCGCCGGATTACAATCCGGCGCGTTGCACCGTCACCATATCCAGCAGCCCATAGCCATTGAACCGCGTCACGGTGGCAAGGCTATAGGCCCCCATGCCTGCAAACAGGACATAGTCATCTTCGGCCAAATCCGACGGCAATGCCAAGGGGTGGGGCAATTGATCAATGGAATCGCAGGTCGGGCCGAATACCACGCGCTTTGCCTTGACCCCACAGTGCTGTTCCCCGTCTGATGTCGCCGTCACAATGCGATCCGGCACCCCGATCGAGGGCGCTTCAGACAGCGCACCATAAATCCCGTCATTCAAAAACACCGCACCGTCTTCGCGAATGGATTTCACCTGCGTGGCCAGCGTGAACGCCTCGGCCACCATCGCGCGGCCGGGTTCGCAGACCAGCACAGGCGCAGCTGCGCCAAACGCTGTTTCGACCGCATCATGAATGGCGTCGAAGATCGATTCCAAATCAGGTGCGACACCACGGTTGGCGGCAAATCCGCCACCCACATTCAGCCGCGCCAATCTGACGTTTGCCGCCTTTGCGACGTCTGCACATGTGGCGATATACGTGGACCAAGCCGAGGGCGCGGCGCATTGGGTGCCCGGATGGAAGGTCATCGACGGTGTAAACCCAGCCTCTTTCACCATGCGCAGCAGCGCAACCGCCTGATCGGCATCAGCGCCAAACTTCGCACCGAAATTATATGCGGCACCCTCTACTTGAAGGCGCAAACGCACGGCGACTTCGACACCGTCTGGGTCGACCTGCGCGCGCAGTTTTTCGAATTCATGCGGCGCATCGATGGAATAGGACCGCACCCCAAGAGCGACGGCCTCTGCAACCTCGGCCCGCGACCGGACGGGGTTGTTATAATGCATCACGGCATCCGGAGACACGGCGCGCAGCGCATGCATTTCAGCTGGACTTGCCACATCAAAGGCGTCAATTCCGGCGGCCACAAGATTTTCCAACACGACGCGGGAATCGTTGGCTTTTACGGCATAGGTCACAAGACCATCGAACCCATCAATAAACCGTTGCGCCGTCGCCTGAAGCGTGGCCGGGGCAAAATACAGCACCGGCTGGGTCGGGGTTTCGGTTTTCAGGTGCGACAGGGCTGTCTGCCAGATTGAGGGTTGCCTGCTCATGTACACTCGCCTTAAAAAATCAGTCTGTTTGCGTTACATGTTAAGAATCTGAGCTGAGACCGCCGATTTCCAGTGGCAATTCGGACAATATGTCGTGTAAGTTCCGGCGAAATATCGAGGATTCCGACCAAATGGATGAAAAAGACCGCGAATTGCTTGCCCAGCTTGAAGGGAATGCGCGCCTGCCCGTGGCGACGCTGGCCCGCCGATTGGGGCTTGCACGATCCACCGTTCAAGCCCGTATCGAGCGGTTGGAGGAGAAGGGGATCATCGCCGGATATGCCTTACGGCTTGGCGATGCTGCGCGCGGCGACCGCATCCGCGCCACGGTATTGATCGCGATTGAGCCGCGTTCGACGCCGGCGGTTCTGGCGCGATTGAAAACCCTGGCGGCAGTCGAAACAGCGCACACAGCTTCCGGTCGTTTCGACATGATCCTGCAACTCGCGGCGGCATCGACAACAGAGCTGGATCAAACGCTTGATGCGATTGGCGAAATCGACGGTGTTAAAAGCTCGGAAAGCCTGATCCACCTGTCGACGCGGATTAACCGATTAGGATAGCACACCGCCGTTCTTACGGAGTTCCCGCACTGGGCTGGTTGATGGTCTGAATGGGTGGATGCTGTGCTTGCTCAGGGCACCCTGATCACATCAATTTTTGGCTGCCAACGCCATCAAGCAATTGCACTAACCAAACATTGTGCCAACCGCAGGAAGTCGGAGCGCAAATACAAACTCATGAAATTCTACCTTTGGGTGAAAGACTTGCGCGTCGAGGCGTAACTGTATTGTCATCGCGCAACGCTTCGCCTAGTTGTTTTATTACGACTACGGTCGGTTTTTTTGGGACTATTTTAAATCAATTGCGCCAGCATCGGGCGTCTTTGTTAACATTTGGGGAAATACCGAAACGCCTAGCGCGACTTTAGAGAACTGGCCGAAACAGGCAAAGACAAAGTTCGATAGGCGATTTTTCTGTTGCGAGGGGCAAATGAAAAAAACACTCAAGGATCGGGCACCTGAAAGCTCAACGCTATCGTTTACTGTGAAAGCCTTGCCAATTGCCGCGATCTTAGGGCTGACAATCGTCGCGAACACCAGCCAGGCGCAAACCGCGATGCCGACCATGGAGGTGATACCGACATTTGACGACAGCGCGTTTTTCACCCAATCGGACGCACTTGGCATTTCCGGTGACGGCTCCGTCGTGGTTGGGGCAGCGACTGATGCCGCGGCGGGTAGAATTGCGTTTTCATTCGCGGGTGGCACATTAACAAACCTTGTGCCGCTTGGCTCTGCCAATCCAAGCGCTGCACTGGGCGCGTCATTCGATGGGTCGGTTATTGCAGGCTACCAATTCAACAGCATGGGGCCAATCGCAACCTATTGGACGCAAGCTACCGGAGCCGTCGCAATTCCGACAGGCCCCACTATCTATAGCCGGGCCGAAGACGTCAGCGGTGACGGAACGCGGATCGTTGGTACATTGTTCGGTGACGGAGTGTCCCCCCCACCAGTCGGACCGACCGCACCTGCGGCATATGACCGGGCATTCGTCTGGACGCACGCAACCAACACAATTGTCACTTTGACTGGCTTGATCCCAGGTGGCGCAACGCTTGGCAATGACATCAGCAATGATGGTGCAATTGTCGTGGGCCGCGCCGATAACGGCACCGCAAACCACGCCTTCCGCGCTGTCGTTGGCGGCGCGATCAGCGATCTGGGCACAATCGGTGGGGCGGCAGGCTCCAGCGAAGCAAATGGTGTCAGTGGCGACGGCCTTGTTGTGGTTGGGCAATCGGTGGCGCCAGCCGCAACGGGCCAACGCGCGTTTCGTTGGAGCGCTGGCACTGCCATGGTGCAACTGAACTCAACCGACGAGGCGAACGTGACGTTCTCTCTGGCGAATGCCGCGAGCGAGGATGGATCTTATGTCGCGGGGGCAGCCCGCTATAGCACGACACCGGGCTATCGCGCCATTCGTTGGGACGGCGCAGGCGTCGCGACCGATCTAGGTGATTTCACAACCAACAACGATGGAACGTCTTTCGCAAGTGGCATCAGCGCAGACGGGTCGATTGTTGTGGGCAACGCCTCCAACGACGCGGGCAATATCCGAGGCTTCATCTGGCGTGACGCCGTGCAGCCCGGCGGCACGATGCTGGATCACATAAACACCCTGACCCAAGTGGCCAACAACGCCGCCGAGCAGGCGGCAGGTGCACTTTACTTGGACAAAATCGTGCAATTCACGCTTGGCCAATCACTTGAACTGCCGGTTGGCGGCGCGGACGGTGATCGCAGCAAAGCCGGCATCGGGCGCCCCTACTCTTTGCGGATCGCAGCGGGTGCAGCAAACAACCCGGATGGCAACAACACTGCCGTCGCTGGTCTGACTGCAGCCATGGCGTTGAACGACAACATGTCGTTTGGCGGCCATCTGGGTCTTGGCAAGGACGACGGTGATCTGGCGGGCTTCGGCATTGATGGCACCTTCCAAACCTTCGGCGCTTATCTGCAAGGCGGCCATCCCAGCACCGAAGGCTTGAACTGGAAAGTCGCCGCTGCGCAAACCTCGGCACAGGTGGAGATCACACGCTCGACAGCTTTGGCGAACACCGAGCGCGGCACCGGGACCACCGACATGAGCGCGCGCGCCGCCTCGGTCGAGATGGGGTATGCGATGCGTCGCGGTTCGGCTCTGATCACGCCTTTCATGCGCGTCGCCCGTTCGTCCGTGCAGCGTGATGGCTATTCTGAAACCGGGTCCGTCGCCTTCCCGGTCACCTATAACGACTACGAAGTCAACGCGACGCTTGCCACGCTGGGCACCGATGTGCGCCTGCCGGTTTCGGATGCGGGCGTCGTGCGGCTGACGGCTGGGGTGGAATGGGATCTGTCCCGCTCGACCGACGCGGTCACGGGCACAAGCGCCATTCCGGGGATGACCAGCTTCGCTATCGCGGCCCCAACGCTGGAGCATGAGGAACGGCTCTTTGCCGAGGCGCGGTATACCCACAGCCTTGGCAACGGGCGCAGCTATGATTTGGGCGTGGGCCTGCAGCAAACAGCCTATGCTGAGAAGCCGTCGCTGACGGCGTCAATCGGATACCAGATGGATTTCTGATCCTCACACAAGCCTATGATCAGACGCCCGGGCCCAGCGCTCGGGCGTTGTCTTTTGGGACCGGGCTTCCCCTTTGCGCCCGTCTTGGGTAAACGGTCTTGAACTCAGACGACTTGGGACGACAACCATGGCCATGGACAAGACATTCGACGCGGCATCTGCCGAGGCGCGCATCTATCAAACCTGGGAAGACGCGGGCGCTTTCAAAGCGGGCGCAAACGCCAAACCGGGCGCCGACAGCTTCGCAATCATGATCCCGCCGCCCAACGTCACGGGCGCGCTGCATGTGGGCCATGCGTTCAACAACACCTTGCAGGACATTCTGATCCGCTGGCACCGGATGCGGGGGTTCGACACGCTGTGGCAACCCGGTCAGGACCACGCGGGCATCGCCACCCAACTTCAAGTCGAAAAGATGCTGGCGGAAACCCAACAGCCGGGCCGTCGCGAACTTGGCCGCGAGGCATTTCTTGAGAAGGTCTGGGAATGGAAGGGCAATTCCGGCTCGACCATCATCAACCAGTTGAAGCGTTTGGGCTCCACCTGTGACTGGTCGCGCAACGCGTTCACCATGGCTGGCGCACCGGGTGATCCGCGCACGGGGCACGAAAACTCGGCCGACTTCCATGACGCCGTTCTGAAGGTGTTTGTGGATATGTATGACAAAGGCTTGATCTATCGCGGCAAGCGTCTGGTCAACTGGGACCCGCATTTTGAGACCGCGATTTCAGACCTTGAGGTCGAGAATATCGAGACGCCGGGCCATATGTGGCACTTCAAATACCCGTTGGCGGGTGGTGCGACCTATACTTACGTCGAAAAGGACGAAGACGGAAAAATCACGCTTGAGGAAGAGCGTGACTATATCTCGATTGCCACGACCCGCCCGGAAACCATGCTGGGGGATGGCGCCGTGGCTGTGCACCCCGATGATGAACGCTATGCGCCCATCGTGGGTAAGCTGTGTGAAATCCCGGTCGGCCCGAAAGAACATCGCCGCCTGATCCCGATCATCACCGACGAATACCCGGATATGAATTTCGGCTCAGGTGCAGTGAAAATCACCGGCGCGCATGACTTCAACGACTATCAGGTCGCCAAGCGCGGCAATATCCCGATGTATTCGCTAATGGACACGCGCGGGCACATGCGCGCGGATGGTCAGCGCTATGCGGATGAGGCCGAGGTTGCCCAGCGCATTGCCAATGGTGATGAAGACTTCGACGAGGCGAAAATCGCCGCAATGAACCTTGTCCCGGATGAGTTCCGCGGGCTGGACCGGTTTGACGCTCGCAAGCTGGTGGTTGACCAGATCACCGCCGAGGGTCTGGCTGTGATGCATGACGTCACGCGGACTGAAAAGGACGAGGACGGCAATGAGGTCGAGATTACCGAAACCGTGCCCTACGTCGAGAGCAAACCAATCATGCAGCCCTTCGGCGACCGCTCGAAAGTGGTCATTGAGCCGATGCTGACCGACCAGTGGTTCGTGGATGCCGAGAAAATCGCCGGCCCCGCGCTGGACGCTGTGCGCAATGGCGACGTGAAGATCATGCCGGAAAGCGGCGAGAAGGTCTTCTTTCATTGGCTGGAAAACATCGAACCGTGGTGCATCTCGCGCCAGCTGTGGTGGGGGCATCAGGTGCCTGTTTGGTATGGCCTTGACCTGTCGGGTGAAGGCTTCACGGACGACGAAGGCAACAACGCGCTTGATCTGGTGGAAATGGGCCGTCTGCTGCTGCAACAAGACATGCTGCCCGGCCATGAACATAGCCACTGTGCCCATGACTTCGACGCGGTGACGCCGAAATTCGATGAAGTGCTTGTCACCCTGCCCACGCCCCTGAGCCATGCGCGGGTGATCGAAGTGGCGGACCGTGGAGCCGCAATTCATGCACTGGCCGAAAGCCTTGCCGCCTATGAGACCACGCAGGACCCAACCAAGCTGGTCTATCCCGTGTGGCGCGACCCCGACGTTCTCGACACGTGGTTCTCCTCCGGCCTCTGGCCCTTCGGCACGCTGGGCTGGCCTCAGGACACCGACGAACTCAATCGCTTCTTCCCCGGTGACGTGCTGATCACCGGTCAGGACATCCTGTTCTTCTGGGTCGCCCGGATGATGATGATGAGCCAAGCGGTGACGGGCAAGAACCCGTTCCACACGGTCTATCTGCACGGTCTTGTCCGTGACGAGAAGGGCAAGAAGATGTCCAAGACCACCGGCAACGTGATCGACCCGCTGGAAATCATTGACGAATACGGCGCGGACGCGCTCAGGTTCACCAACTCGTCCATGGCCTCACTGGGCGGCGTGTTGAAGCTGTCGCGCGAACGCATCGCGGGCTATCGCAATTTCGGCACCAAGCTGTGGAATGCCGCCCGCTTTGCCGAAATGAACGACTGCAAACCGGTCAGCGGTTTCGATCCCAAAAGCCCGACCCAGACCGTGAACCGCTGGATCATCTCGGAAACTGCGCGGGTCCGCGTTGAAGTTGACGAGGCGCTGACCGCCTATCGTTTCAACGACGCCGCCAACGGGCTTTATGCCTATGTCTGGGGTAAGGTCTGCGACTGGTATGTGGAGTTCTCGAAGCCTCTGTTGAATTCGGAAGACGAGGCTGTGCTGGCTGAGACCCGTGCGACCATGGCGTGGGTGATCGACCAATGCTTGATCATGTTGCACCCGATCATGCCCTTCATCACCGAAGAGCTGTGGGGGCAGATTGCTGCCCGCGACACGATGCTGATCCATGCCGACTGGCCGACCTATGGTGAAGAACTGGCCGATGACGACGCCGCGCGCGAGATGAACTGGGTGATCTCGCTGATCGAAAACATTCGCTCGGCGCGCGCGCAGATGCATGTGCCCGCAGGTCTGAAAGTGCCTTTGATCCTGCAAGAGCTGGATGACGCAGGCCGCACCGCATGGGCGGGCAACGAGGTGATGATCAAACGCATGGCGCGGATTGACAGCATGACCGAGATGGCGGACCTGCCCAAGGGTTGCATCACCATCGCGGTGGCGGGCGGCATCTTCGCCCTGCCCTTGGCCGACATTATCGACGTCGGTGAAGAAATTGCGCGCCTTGAAAAGTCACTCGGCAAGCTTGGCAAGGAATTGGGCGGATTGCGTGGACGGTTGAACAACCCGAAATTCGCAGCAAGTGCTCCGGCAGAGGTTGTGGCCGAGGCCCGCGCCAATCTGGCCGCCCGAGAAGAGGAAGAAGCGACGCTGCTGACCGCGCTCGCCCGTCTTCAGGAAATCGGTTAAGGCCAATCGCAAGAAAATGAACATCAGGCCGGGCAACATGTCCGGCCTGATTAGTTTTGGGGGCTTACGGCACCAGCCGTTCCACGGCGCGCATCATCCCAAGCGACTTGTCATAGACAAGCGTCAGAACGCGGCGCATCGGCGGAGAACTAACGGCCTTGCTGGCGATCTGTGGCAACCCACGGGTCGCCCCAGCCGCGGCCGCACTGGCCAGAAAAAGTCGGCGGTTCATTTTGGGCATAGCGCGCCCTCCACTCGTTAAGAACTCGTCTTATTTGGGTGTTGCCGCTCGATTTTCAACCTTGTCGCCTGCGATCTGCCCTGCTCTAACACCCCTATGACCAAGACCTATGCCCGCCTGACCCCGCTTGCCGAAAGCCTTCCCGCGACCGTCCCGTTTGTGGGGCCCGAAACGCAGGAACGTGCTCGTGGCCGTGCCTTCGCCGCGCGTCTGGGTGCCAATGAAAACACGTTCGGCCCCTCGCCCCACGCCATCGCCGCGATGGCAGGTGCCGCCAAGGATGTGTGGATGTATGGCGACCCGGAGAACTTCGAGTTGCGCACCGCACTGGCCGTGCATCATCAGATCGACGCTGACAACATCATGGTCGGTGAAGGCATTGACGGGCTGCTGGGCTATCTTGCGCGGCTGCTGGTGGGTCCGGGCGATGTGGTTGTGACGTCGCAAGGCGCATACCCGACCTTCAATTATCACGTTGCGGGCTTTGGTGGGCGGATCGAGACCGTGCCTTACAAGGACGACCATGAAGACCCCGACGCGTTGATCGCCAAGGCGACCGAAACGGGCGCGAAGCTTGTTTATCTCGCCAATCCCGACAACCCGATGGGCACATGGCACAACGCTGATACCATCCAGCGCATGATCGACAGTGTGCCGCAGGGCTGTCTGTTGATCCTTGACGAAGCCTATGTCGAGTTTGCCCCGGACGGCACGGCCCCGCGCCTTGCCCCCGATGACCACCGCGTCATCCGTATGCGCACCTTTTCAAAGGCTTACGGAATGGCTGGGGCGCGGGTCGGGTACGCGATTGGCGCAAAAGACCTGATCACCGCGTTTCACAAAATCCGCAATCATTTCGGCATGTGTCGGATCAGCCAAGCAGGGGCGCTGGCGGCGCTTCGCGATCAGGATCACCTGTCGCAAACCATCGCCAATGTGGCTGCCGCCAGAACCCGGATAGACCAGATCGCACGCGAAAACGGCTTGACCACCCTGCCCTCTGCCACCAATTTCGTGGCCGTGGATTGTGGTCGCGACGGCGCCTTTGCCAAAGCCGTGCTGGACGCGCTGACCGATCAGGACATCTTCGTGCGCATGCCCTTCGCCGCCCCGCAAAACCGCTGCATCCGTGTGTCAGCGGGTCGACCTCAGGAACTGGACGCCTTCGCAGCCGCAATGCCCATCGCACTTGAGAAAGCACGCGGTTAAGCCTTGGCAATCTCCCGCGCGAATGCGACAGGAACGCCTGCCCCTTGCAGCCATCCCACGGCGCAACACTGACTGGATTGACCGCCGCAATCTAATCATCCGCATGACGCTTCGCTGATTGACCGCCGACCGGGCCGTGCTTGTCTGGACTTGCGGGACAGGCTACACCGCCATGAACCCGCCCGCAAATTCGCTGGGCCATCCACCCGGAGACACAATGTTTTCCAAGGTCTACGCCCGGATCAAACAGTGGGAGCGCAGCTGGAAAAGCTCGTTTGGCACCGACATTTCGACGCCCGAGGGACGACGGGCCGCGCGTCGTCACAACAACATCGTGGACCATGCGTTTCTGCGTCGCATCCTGCCCAACCGATACAAGCTGTCGGATGACGCATGGCGGTCGAACCAACCCGATCCCGTTCACTTTCCCGCGCTTGCCAAGATCGGCATCAAAAGCGTGATCAATCTGCGGGGGCCAGACAGGTTTTCCTATTACCTGTTCGAAAAAGAGGCCTGTGCCGATTATGACATGACGCTTTATGACTACGAACTTTTCGCCCGCGTGCTCGGCAGCCCTGACGAGTACCTTCAATTGCTTGACCTGATGGACAGCGTCGAAAAGCCGATGCTCATCCACTGCAAATCAGGGGCAGACCGCACCGGCATTGCGGCGGCCCTGTATTTGTTGGACCAAAAAGGGGCGAGCATCGACGCGGCACGCGCGCAACTTTCGCTGAAATATGCGCATCAGCGCTGGTCAAAGGCGGGCATTCTGGATCATCTTTTGGATACCTACGCCGCCCATATCGAAGCGGACCCGATACCTGTTCGGGACTGGCTGGCAAACCATTACGATCCCGAGGCCGTAACCGCCTCGTTCCTAGCTAAGCGGAGTAAAGGATGAGCGCGACAAAGCACCCTGACATGATCCGCTGGATGTGGCGAAGCTATATGCGTGCTTATCGCTGGCCGCTGATTGCGGCAGTGTTCCTGATGCTGCTGGAAGGGCTCGCGCTGGGGGGCCTAAGCTACATGATCAAGCCGATGTTCGATGTGGCCTTTTCGTCGGGCAGCACGTCGTCGATCATTGGCGTTGCGCTGACGGTGGCAGGCATCTTTGTTGTGCGCGCCATCGCCGCTTTTGGTCACCGCGTTTTGATGGTGCATGTCGGCCAACGGGTGGCGGCCAAACTGCAATCGAACATGATTGCCCATATGCTGGCACTGGACAGCAACTTTTTTCGCGACAATTCACCCGGCACGTTGATCGAACGCGTGCGCGGTGACGCGCAAGCCATCGCCACGATATGGGAGGTCGTTCTGGCCGCCGTCGCACGCGATGTTGTGTCGCTTCTGGCGCTGCTGGGTGTGGCACTGTCGATTGACTGGCTGTGGGTCGTTGTTGCAGTTGCCGCCGCCCCGATCCTGACCATTCCGATGAGCATCCTGCAAAAACGGGTGCGTCGCACAACGACTGACAGCCGATCCTCTGCCGCCCAAATCTCGACGCGGTTGGACGAGATTTTTCACGGCATCAACTCGATCAAACTGTCGGGCACTGAACGCCACGAACAAGGCCGCGTGGACCGCGAGATCGACACGTTCGCCCGCACCCACTTGCAAAGCCAAGCCAACCAGGGCGGCATCGTCGCGATGGTCGACATCATCGCGGCGCTCGGTTTCTTCGGCGTGCTGGTTTATGGCGGCATTCAAATCAATTCGGGTGCCAAGACCGTTGGCGAATTTATGAGCTTTTTCACGGCGATGGCGCTGGTCTTTGATCCGTTGCGAAACCTTGGCAAAGTGTCCGGCGCGTGGCAAGCCGCGCTGGCCAGCCTTGAGCGGATCAGAAGTGTTTTCGACGAACGCCCCTCGATCCTGTCGCCGCCCAAACCGGCGGCACTGTCCGGCCCGGCCCGTAAAGCGAAGATCGAGCTGAAGGACGTCGCCTTTTCCTACGGCGACACCCCCGTATTGCGCGGTGCCAGCTTCACGGCCGAGGCCGGCAAGACCACCGCATTGGTTGGCGCGTCAGGTGCGGGCAAGAGCACCGTGTTCAACCTGCTGACCCGTCTGGCAGATGCAAAGACCGGCAAGGTCACGATCGGTGGGGCGGACGTAACAAAGTTGCCATTGGATCAACTGCGCGGCCTGTTTTCGGTTGTCAGTCAAGAGGCGCTGTTGTTCGACGAAACCCTGCGCGACAACATCTTGATGGGCCGCTCGGATATCACCGAAAAGAAGCTAAAACACGCTTTGGATGTGGCGCATGTTTCCGACTTCCTGCCGCAGCTGGAAAAAGGGTTGGATACCGCCGCTGGGCCGCGCGGGTCGAACCTGTCGGGTGGGCAGCGCCAGCGTATCGCGATTGCCCGCGCGGTTCTTCGCGACGCGCCGTTTCTTTTGTTGGACGAAGCCACATCCGCGTTGGATGCGAAGTCCGAAAAACTGGTGCAGCAGGCTTTGGACGAGCTGTCAAAAGACCGCACCACACTGGTCATCGCGCACCGATTGGCAACAGTGCGCGACGCGGACAAGATCGTCGTGATGGATCAAGGCAAAGTGGTTGATCAGGGCACCCATGAAGAGCTGTTGGCCGGTGGCGGCATCTATGCCCAGCTATACAAACTGCAGTTTCAGGATGACGGTAAGGCCGCAAAAGCTGCCCCGAAAGGCAGACGCCGCAAGCGTCACGTGTCTCAGGTCGAACACGCAGAACCCTCCCGCTGGTCGGTGCGCCGTCTGTTTACCGGGGGTCTTCTGGGGCGCAAGCGCGGTTGACCCTTTCGCTCTGATCACGCCACCCTATATTGGTGCGGCGACAGGAGAATATCATGACCACAGACATCACGCGCACAGTTTTGCGCATCACCGGCGCAGACCGCGAAAGCTTTCTTCAGGGCCTCGTGACAAACGACGTGAACAAGCTGGCGGACGGGATCGTCTATGCCGCCATTCTGACGCCGCAGGGGAAGTATCTGGCGGATTTCTTTCTGGCGCCGGACGGAGGCGCGATCTTGTTGGACGTCGCAACTGAACTTGCCCCGTCGCTGACCCAACGCCTGACCATGTATAAACTGCGCGCAGATGTGCAGATCACACCCACCGACATTGTACCTGCCCGTGGTCTGGGCGATGCTCCGCAAGGCGCTTTTGCAGACCCACGACATGACGCCGTGGGTTGGCGCGCCTATGACGGACGCGCCGGGCAGGAAGAAGTCGACTGGGACGCCATCCGCGTCGGCCATTGCATCCCCGAAACGGGTGTTGAGCTGACGCCGGATACCTATCTGCTGGAAGCTGGCTTAGATCGGTTGAACGGGGTCGATTTTCGCAAAGGGTGCTATGTCGGGCAAGAGGTCACAGCCCGCATGAAGCACAAGACAGAGCTGAAGAAGGGGCTGAGTGTGGTCCAGATCAGCGGCGCAGCCCCGGTGGGCACCCCCATCACGTCGCACGGCAAACCCGTTGGCACGCTGTTCACCCAATCCGGTGACCAAGCCATTGCCTATCTGCGCTTTGACCGCGCCGGGACTGATATGCAGGCGGGCGACGCCAGCGTCTCGTGGGTCGGGTAAAACGGCGCGTATGCTAGACCTGTCGCCACTGGCCTGTGGTCAACCCATCCAAGGACCAATCCCCAACCGCATATCGGATCAACCGCAGTGTCGGGTGCCCCACCGCCGCGGTCATTCTGCGCACTTGTCGGTTTTTACCTTCACGGATCGTCAGTTCAATCCAGCAATCTGGCACAGACTTTCGAAACCGCACAGGCGGATCACGCTGCCATAACGCGTCGGGTTCATCCATGCGCCGCACCGTGGCCGGACGCGTCATACCGTCTTTCAGCGTGACGCCACCCCGCAGCGCTTGCAGGGCGGCGTCATCCGGCACCCCCTCGACCTGCACCCAATAGGTCTTGGCCAGCTTGTGGCGTGGATCGGCAATCCGCGCTTGCAGCTTGCCGTCATCCGTCAGCACCAACAGCCCCTCGCTGTCGCGATCAAGGCGGCCTGCCGCATAAACGCCGGGCGCATCAATAAAATCTGACAGGGTCTGACGCGGCGACCCCTGGCTGCCCTTGTCGGTAAACTGTGACAGCACGTTGTAAGGCTTATTGAACAGGATCGTGGTCAAGCTGTGTTCCCATAAAAAAGGGCAGAGCGACCGCCCTGCCCTGTTCATCTTACCGATGCTGCGTCAGGCGCGCTCGGAATATTCCATGGATTCGGTGTTCACGATGATCGCCTCGCCCTGACCGACAAAGGGCGGCACCGAAATGCGCACGCCATTGTCCAGAAGTGCGGGTTTGAAGCTGTTGGCAGCAGTCTGGCCTTTGACCACCGGCTCGGTTTCTTCAATCGTGCAGGTCACTTTCTGCGGCAGCGTCGCGTTCAGCGCCTCGCTGTCGTAGAATTCAACCACGATGGTCATACCATCTTGTAGGAACGGACGGCGGTCCCCCAGAAGGTCAGCGGGCAGTTGAATCTGCTCATAGGTTTCGGTGTCCATGAAAATCAGCATCCCGTCGTCTTCGTACAAGAACTGCTGGTCTTTCTGCTCGAGACGCACGCGTTCGACCTTGTCCGCCGACCGGAAGCGTTCATTCAGCTTTGAGCCATTGCGCAGGTTGCGCATTTCGACCTGAGCGAACGCGCCGCCTTTGCCGGGTTTGACGTGGTCAACCTTTACCGCAGCCCACAGGCCACCATTATGCTCCAGCACGTTGCCGGGGCGGATTTCGTTACCGTTGATTTTGGGCATGTCTTAAACCTTCGCAAAAGGTTGAACTCTGTTGGCCTGCACCTATATCTTGACGGTCTGGTTCTGGCAAGGCGACGGAATTCGCATGTCTGGAGCCATAGATATGCATCAGACGCATAGCAGGCATGTGGCTGCGGGGATACCGAATCACGCAGAAAAAGCCATATTGTCTGCTACTCCGACGAACGCAAGAGCAAGAACAATAAGGGACGACCATGCTGGACTCCGTAGACAGTACTGCTTTCAACAACGAACAGGGCAATCGCGCGCGCAAGCTTTTTGCGGCCGTGGTGCTGGCTGCGTTGGATGACGCGATCGCTGATGACAAAAAATACGGCAATGGCCCCGATCAGATTGCCCGCTGGGCGCGTTCGCGCGACGGCCGCGAAGTGCTGAGCTGCGCAGGCATCGACCCGAACGAACGTGTCGTGAAGGGCCTGATGGAGTTCGTGTCAAAAGGTGTCCGCACCTCGGTGGCGCTAAGCCGCGAGGAAAGCGAACGTCGCAACGCCGCACAGGCCGAAGCCGCGTAAGCGCACCAAGCTGCCTAGTTTTTTCGAAAGCCGCGCCCCTTAACGGGCGCGATTTTCGTTTGTGGGGGGCTTTGAGTCGGTTCGGGGCTGGGCGGGCTTGCGAAAAGCCCCTATTCACCCCCTATGACCAAAGCGATCATGATACAGGGCGCGGGCTCGAATGTGGGAAAGTCCCTGCTTGTGGCAGGGATCGCGCGTGCCTGCGTCGCACGGGGTTTGAATGTTGCACCTTTCAAACCCCAAAACATGTCCAACAACGCCGCCGTGACAGCAGATGGGGGCGAGATCGGGCGTGCACAAGCGCTTCAGGCGCGCGCCTGTGGGCTGGATCCAATAGCCGATATGAACCCTGTGCTGTTGAAACCCGAGACTGACACCGGCGCGCAGGTGATCGTTCAAGGGCAACGCTTTACGACCATGAAAGCTGGCGATTTCGGCACGGCAAAGGGCGATCTGCTGCCGCGGGTTCTGGAAAGCTTCCACCGGTTGGGTCAAGGCCGTGATCTGGTGATCGTCGAAGGGGCCGGCAGCCCCGCCGAAACCAACCTGCGCACAGGCGATATCGCGAACATGGGCTTTGCCGAGGCCGCGAACGTGCCCGTCGTGTTGGCCGGTGACATTGACCGTGGCGGTGTCATCGCCCAATTAGTCGGCACCCATGTCGTGCTGTCGCCGACGGATCGAAACCGGATCAAAGCCTTCTTGGTAAACAAGTTTCGCGGAGACACCTCCTTGTTCGCCGAAGGCGCTGCCGAGATTGCCAAACGCACTGGCTGGCACGACTTAGGCGCGCTACCGTGGTTTGCCGATGCATGGCGGCTGCCTGCCGAGGATGTCATGGATATCGCGACCCGCGCCGGTGGCGCCTTCAAAATCGCCGTGCCACGTTTGAGCCGAATTGCAAATTTTGACGATCTCGACCCATTGGTGAGCGAACCTGATGTGACGGTTGAGATCATTGAACCCGGTCGCCCCCTGCCCGGCGACGCCAATTTGGTGCTTATTCCCGGCTCAAAATCAACCATCGCTGATCTTGCGCATTTCCGCGCGCAAGGTTGGGACATAGACCTTGCAGCCCATATCCGACGCGGCGGGCATGTGCTGGGGATTTGCGGCGGCTACCAGATGCTGGGCCAAAAGATCATTGACCAAGACGGGATCGAGGGACAGCCGGGTCAGGTCTTGGGGCTGGGGTATCTGGATATCACCACCCATCTTGAACCTAATAAAACGCTTGCGATATCGCGGGCCAAACATATCGCATCGGGCGAACAAGTTTCAGGCTATGAAATCCATCTGGGCCGAAGCACGGGCCCCGACACAGCACGCGCATGGCTGTCGGTGGATCGCCGACCAGAAGGGGCCGCCAGCGCGGACGGGCGCGTTCTGGGGTGTTATCTGCACGGGTTGTTCTCAGCCGACGGGTTCAGAAAGACCTATCTGGAAAATCTGGGCGCACGCGCGAGCGCGGCTGGGTACGAGGCAGGTGTGGACGACACGCTGGACGCTTTGGCCCAGCACATCGAGACTCATCTGGACTTGGATCGCCTGCTAGGCTTGGCCGAATGACGGCGGTCCGTCCGCTTACTCCAACCCTTTCAGGGTCAAGGAGCGTTCGATTTCGCGCCGAACAAAGCGGCGGATGGATTGGGTGATCTTCTCACCCACCTCGCCTTGCAGCTCTTCGCGCACAAGTCGGGCGACCATCGCGTGAACAACCTCTTCGTCGATGATGTCGGTGTCATCGCCAACTATCTCGACGTCCTGCGCGGGTGCTTCAGGTGCTCGACTTGGTGCGGTTGCTGACTGGGTTTGGCGCGTCCCAACCGGCGGCTGAGGTTCAGCATCCGCCGGGTCTTTCACGGCGACAAACGGGGCTTCAGGCGCATCGCCACTTTCCGACCAACCGCCTGCTTCGCTTTCCCCAACAATGCCATCTTCGTCTTCGGTCCGCAGCCGTGCTGCGTGGAACATCAACACATCCGACTGGGTTGTATCTTCACCCCCATCCGGCTCCCAAAGATCGGTTTTCAGGTTCACGGCATCTTCGAATTCTGCGACCCGTCCTGTCAGAGTTGGGTCATCCCGTCGCGCAGCCTGCTCGCGGGACGGCAGTTCTTCTGCATCCTCGACCGGCCCTGCGCCATAACCGCGGTGCGAGAAGACCGGGACCGCGTGATCATCAGCACCCTTGGACGCTGCCTCGGGTTTGGCATCACCGCGCGCCGCATCCTGTGACGCCGCTTCACGGGCGGCAGGCTTTGCCACCTGATCATCGTCACGCCGCACGGTGCCGGAAGGTTTGGGGCTGCTGTCGTCATGAACTCGAAAGGCTGGCGTCAGGACCAGTTTTTCCGTTTTTGTCGAAGCTTCACGCCCTTCTGTCGCCTTGCTTTCAGAGATCAGTCGGCGAATCGACGACAGAACATCTTCAATCTCGGCATTTGAAACCGGGTCAGACATGCAATAACACCTGCAAATTGTTCCTTGGACCGGTCTATCCGGCCTTCATTGCGAGAACATTACCCAATGCAGCGCGTTCGCACAACTGAACGAACTGTTTCAATTTTTGCCAAGCGCTTCCAACAGGCTGTCCAGACGCTTCCCTTGCGGGCTAACGCGGTGCACCGGGGCGGATTTCACGGTATTGAAATATGCTTCGGGATCATAGGTCACCACGCCCAGCTTCAGATGCTCGGCGGTCAGCAGACCCATCGACGACAACAGCGAATAGGCTGCAAGATACTGATTTGATTGCGCTGTAATTCGGCTGGCTTCGGCGTTCAAAAGCTCCTGTTCGGCATTCAGAACGTCCAATGTGGTGCGCGAGCCCAGTGTCGCCTCTTCACGTGCGCCGCGCAGGGCCACGCGGCTTGCGCGGATCTGCCGCTCAGTCGCTTCCAGCGACGCGGCTGCGATGGCAAGCTGTGCCCAGGCATTGGCAACGCCTTGATCTACCGCCAGACGCGCTTGATGCAATCCAGCACGCGCGGCTTCAGCCTTAGCAATGGCTTTGCGGTATTCAGCCGACAGTTTGCCACCCGAATAGATCGTGCCCTGAAGCGCCACGCCGACGGAGTTGGAGAAGAAATCCTGCCCCCCCGCGTCCTGCCATTTGGTTTGCGCATTGCCGACCAGCGCCGGTTTCATCGCCGCCATCGATATCTCGGTTAACAGATCAGACGCGGCCACATTGTGCTGTGCGGCAAGAATGTCGGGGTGACGTTGGCGCGCGATCCCCTTAGCGGCATCCAATGTCTTGGCCGTCATCGGCAGCGCAGGCGGCACTGACAACGACCCTGGCAAATCGCCGGTTGCTGCTCGGTATTCCTCGCGCGCGATGGCAAGATCGCCGCGGGCTGACGCCTCGCTTGCGCGGGCTGCTGCCAGACGGGCTTGTGCCAAGGCCACATCCGTTTGGGTCACTTCGCCAACTTCAAACCGATCATTTGCGGCCCGCAGTTCTTGCGTCAGCACCCGAACCGAGTTGGACTGCAATTGCGCGTTCTCGACCGCGGATCGGACATCGACATAAGCTTTCACGGCGCGCAGCAGGATTTGCTGCTCGACACTGGTCAGGCTGTCGCGCGTCGCCAGTACAACTTCTTTCTGGGCCGCAACCGCAGCCTTGCCCCGTCCGAAATTGAAGATCAGGAACTCGGCAGTCAGCTGGGCCGACGTGCCCCAGGCAGAATTGCCAGAGATGCTGGCATTCGGATCCGTCCAGCCGTGTTGGATGGCATAGCTTAGGGTCGGGCGCAAAGCAGCTTGTGCGATTGCAACATCTTCGTCCGCCGCCCGCAGAAGCGCTTGGTTTTGCTCAAGCAAGCCGCTGTGTTTATACGCCGACGCCATCGCGTCAGAAAGCGTTTCAGCCAGCGCCAACGGTGCCGAAGCGAAAGACACCCCGATGGCCAGCACAGCGCCGATATAATTCTTTCTAAAACGTCTGACCATTTCGCCACCTCACTGAAATCACATGTGGTATGGCCCGGTACGGGCCAATTCTGCGCAGAATTACAGAACGAATTCCCGGGGTTTCTGAAACCCGTCGATCAAAGGTGCACCGGCGCTGAAGCTGTGGCGCCAAACAACGTTTCCGTCGATCTTATAGCCCACCTTCACAGTGCCCAGCATGCCTTCGGCAAAGATGCAGCAAATACGGCCGCCATCTTTCAATTGATCGGTGATCGCGGGCGGCACAACCTCAACGGCGCCTTGAACCAGCACCACATCATACGGCCCGTTCTTGGCGTTTCCTTCAACCAACGGCCCCGCGATGACGGCCACGTTGTCCGCGCCATGTTCTGACAGGTTGGCTTGCGCATCCGCCGCCATAGCCTGGTCTTCTTCGACGGCAACCACAAAATCCGCAATGCGCGCAATCACAGCCGAGCTGTATCCAAGCCCACATCCCAGATCGAGCACCATTTCGTCGCGCTGAATATCCACCGCGTCCAACATCTTGGCCAAGGTGCGCGGCTCAAGCACAACCCGGCCACCATCAAGCGCGATATTTTCGCCCATATAAGCCGCTTCGCGTTTCGCATCAGGCACATAGTCTTCGCGCGGGACAGAGAGCAGTGCATCAATTATCGGGAACTTGGTCACATCCGAAGGGCGGACCTGTGTGTCCACCATCATCGTGCGGCGCATGGCAAAATCGGTCATGTCTAGCCTATCTATTCAGAGACGTCTTGCTTCTCTTGCCATAGATAGCCAGACGCGGCAATCCCGCACGGCAGGTTCGGCGGAAGGTGTCGCATCCGTCCGCCGTTTTTCGTCCTCATAGATTTACCACCCCCCACCGTTCCGGGCTGGACAAGCCCCTGCGATTGGCGATAGAGAATCCCGAAACCACGGATGGCGAGTTGGCGGAGTGGTTACGCAGCGGATTGCAAATCCGTGTACACCGGTTCGATTCCGGTACTCGCCTCCATTTATTTT
Source organism: Aliiroseovarius sp. S1339 (assembly GCF_023195695.1). Taxonomy (GTDB): domain Bacteria; phylum Pseudomonadota; class Alphaproteobacteria; order Rhodobacterales; family Rhodobacteraceae; genus Aliiroseovarius. The sequence goes on from NZ_JALPQG010000002.1 coordinate 195,035, forward strand.
CAAGCACTTAGCTCTCTCCTCTCTTTGCCCCATCTGGGGCGTTTACAATAGCGTTTACAGTTTTGCCCTCGCGGCGCTGTTTTTCGCGCTCCAGTAAGTCGAGGACTTCCGCGCTTTCAGCAGGCGAAACGGCAGCGTAATGCTCGATCACAGCGGCGGCGTAACGCAGCTCCCAGCCCATGTGGTTTGCGATCTGGTTGAGGCCAAGGCCTGCACGTAGCAGCCGCGTGGCCGCAGTTCCGCGCATATCTTGAAGCCTCAGCGTCGGATCACTCAGCTTGTCAGAGACGACATCCCGGTATCGTTTGATGGCTCGACTTGCAGACGTGGAGTTTAGTGGGTTGTTTCGGTCATTGGCCAACAAAGTATGCTGGTCTGCCGGTGTTTCATCGATCAATTGTCGAAGCTCTTGCGTCACCGGGACATGCGCTACACGCCCTCGTTTCTGAGTCCGCACTCGAAAGCGTTCAACACCATCGAAGCTTTCAAGGCTTCCTCGCGTCAAGCGCACAAGATCTGCAGGCCGCAGCCCTGTTTCGCAGGCGAGTGTCATCACACGCTGTACCCAAGGCGGGGCAACTTCCTTGAAAACCCGCTGGTCCGCATCGGTCCAGACGATCTCAGACCGATCTACAGTATAGATACGATGTAATCGGTCACAGTAGTGTGCTGCGATCTTCCCTTCACCCCGTGCCCAATTGAGAATGCGTACCGCAATAGTCCCTGCGTAGTCATGCTGCTTTGGAGAGTCTTTCCATTTGGCTCGCCATTCGTTCATTTCCCCCCTCGACTTCGGGTTCTCCCACATCGCCGCTGGGTCGGCCGCGAATTCCTCGGCAAATCTAAGTGCCCACATTTTATATTCGTCTTGTGTGCGCCGCCCCGGGGGCATAGCGGTACTATTCAGAAACTCATCAACCATCTGATGCGTCATGTATTGACTTGAATGGCGTGTTTTAATGGCTTCAGAAAATGCGATGAGAAATTCTGGCTCACGCGGGAACCGCTCCGTTGATGTCCAGTATTTCGGTCCACCACGCCAAGCGTAAAAATGATAGCGCGTGCCGTCTTTTGTCACCCTCTTTACACGGTGAACTCCTTTAGGGAGACTACCTCGCGGCAATTCGCGCCCTCCTTAGCTCAACCAAGTCACAATCGCCTGACAGGCCAACTCCCACTGCGCTCAGTCCCTGTGCCAAATCAAGCTTAGCTCTAACCAATTTGGGGTCGTACCAGCCTCTTCGGCCAGGAACTGGCAGGATACCCACGCGCCGGCAAAACTCATAAAATGCGGTTGATGGCTCTTCATATCCAAATGAAGAGGCAAGTTCTTGAGTGGAAATCAGCTGAATGCCCTCCATGTTCGCACTCCCTCCTACGAACGAAGCAACGCGTCGACATGTTCCGGGAGAAGCAGCATCCGCTTCCCACACATGATGAAATCTCCATGCTCACGTGCACGCTGTTTTAGCGTTCTAACTCCGACTCTGACACCATGCTGCTCTCGAAGAGCTTCACACCAAGCCTCTACAGTCCGCCCTCTGGCTAAGACATCTGGTAGAACATCGGATTCCAATTGCTTCTTGGTACTAGACATTTGTTACACCCTTTTTCCACGCCACGTTGCAAGGTACTTCATTTTTGGGCATTATACCGACAGGTTAACGCTATATACGAACATTTAACGACATGATACGAAAAAATGATCATGAATCAACTCTACGCGCGGAAATTGGCGAACGACTTGCCGAATTCCGCCAGCATTTGGGGCTGTCGCAGAAGGAGTTAGCCGCCAGTATCGGTGTGGTCTGGCGCTCCTACCAAAACTATGAATTGGGTATCCGAGAGGCTTCAGCACAAACGATGGCCAACTTGGCAAACGTACACACCTTAAACTGTGATTGGTTAGTTTCGGGCCGCGGACACATGCTTTACTCTCCGCCGGAAGAAACGGCTCGGCAGTCTTTGGCGCTCTTGATTGACCAGATTGATGAAACAGGCGTCGATGTCCCCCGCAACAAAATACCAGACTTACTGGCACTGATAATGGCAAGCGCCTTCAAGCAGGATCAGATGACCAAAGAGAATGTTCTTGAACTATTAAAACTAGTGGAGGTTAACGATGCAAAGTGAAGCAAACAAAACTGCCAACGAACTACGTGAATTTCGTCGCCACGACAAAAAACGGGTAAAGCAATTCTTGGTTGCTGGCTGCTTACTAGGTCTTTCTGGATTTGGGGCAAGCTTTCTCTTCGAACTCACCCCATGGCTGGAAACTTCAACGCTTCTAGTACCGGTATTTGCGATCGGCGCGATGGCGATGAGCATAGACAAAAAGCGTTTTGATTTCGCACGTAAAATTTGAGACTTCAGTTGCGATATACCAAGCAAAATTTTTGGCGAATGGCGCGGTTTGTCACGCTGCTAGGCCGTAGTCATATTCGTGCCATTCCAGCCTTCAACGAGCGACTGCCGCAGCAATCGTTTCAGGTGAGTACCGCTGATGTTTGACACGAACAACAGCATCGGTCGGGTGGTTAGCCTGTTCTCTGGCTGCGGAGGATTAGACTATGGCTTCGCACATGCTGGTTTCAATGTGCAAGCTGCATTCGACAATGATGAACACGCGGTCTCATGCTATAATCTCAATCACTTCGGCAAGGCAAAACAACAGGTTATAGACGAGTCTTGGAGCCTTGAGGCACCTGTTGACGTAATAGTGGCTGGCCCGCCCTGCCAAGGCTTCTCCACCGGGGGTGGCTACACGGAAAACGATCCCAGGAATTCTTTGCTATTGGCCACTTGCAGGCTGGTAGTGAAAAGCAAGGCCAGACTGGCAGTCATCGAAAATGTTGCTGCTTTGACTAATAAGCGAAATCAAGAATACCTAACGCAAGCACAAGAGATACTCGTCAAAGGAGGATATTGGTGCTCGGTACAAGTCTACTCAGCCGCCGACTTTGGCGTGGCACAAAGAAGAAAACGCACCGTAATACTGGCGCGCTTCGGAAATGCTCCTTTCCGAGGTCCGATTCCTCATAAGACTGAAATGCCAACTGTAGCGAAGGCGTTTCGTGGCATTTTCAGTTCTCTTCAGGCCCACAACCCGAAATTTCCGAAACCAAATAGTAAACACGCAGTTATCGCGAAGCGCATCGGTGCAGGTCAAAAACTTTGCAACGTCCGTGGTGGTGACGCAAGTATCCCAACTTGGGATATTCCTGAGTGGTTTGGGCAAACTTCAAGTTTTGAGAAACAAATTCTCACAACAATTCGAGCACTCAGAAGACGAAATAGGAAGAGAGATTTCGGCGATGCGGATCCTGTTTCGCTATCTGAAATCAAAATGGAGATACCTCAAGTTTCACAGGACCAGTTGACCTCTTTGATTCAGCGAGGCTTCATGCGTTCGTCAGATGACCTGTATGATCTGAAGGACACCTTTAATGGCAAGTATCGGAGGTTGGATCCTGAAGATGTTTCGCCAACCGTGGACACTAGATTTGGAGATGTTCAGCTCTTTCTTCACCCAACAGAAAATCGAGGCCTTACCGTTAGAGAAGCTGCTAGGCTGCAAGGGTTTCCTGATGAATTTGTTTTTCCTGAGCAAGAGAAAGAAGCATACAGGTTAATCGGAAATGCCGTTCCCCCACCGATGTCGATACAAATCGCTGAAGCCTGTAGGGAGTTGTTAGCGTGACCAAATTGACTCAGATCCCCCCCTCCTGGGACTTTCCGGTTGAAGATAGCCCCTTGCCTCCAGAATCCGTGTCCATGATCGACTTTCTGAGCAAGAAAGTTCTCAATGACTACGAACCTTCACAATTTCACCCGTTTCGCCAGCGCCTCCTAGACTGGTTGAACAATGTTGATTCCGAAGAGGATCAACAGCACTTGCTTGCCCTTCTCCTGAAGGTTTTCTTTGTCGGCCGTCGTGAATTCGAAGCTCTCTACCGCACAGTGTTTCACGGGAATATTTTCCGCTGGATGCTCGAAGTGGAAGATGTGGATGTATTCTCGAACGACTTGGAGAAAAGCATCGTGAACAGGGTCAACAAGGCTTGGATTTGCCCCATATCGGATAGCTTGCGTATCAACTCCTTCTTAAAGGTAAACGGCCTCAAAAGCTTGGATAAACGCCCAGACTGGCGATCCCTCCGGCAGTTTGGAGATGTCAAAAAGATACAGACTTACGTTGAGGACAAAAAAATCCGAGATCTCGTACTTTTGGAAGACTTTGTCGGCTCCGGAACACAGGCAAAGGGTGTAGTTAAGTTTGCTGCCCATGCGCTTCCGGAAACCCGGATACTGTTGTGCCCCCTTATCGTCTGCCCAAAAGGTGATGAAGCTCTGATCGACACGGTTAGCAAACTAGACAACGTGACATACGACCCTGCGCTTTTGCTGCCATCGTCAGCGTTTCACGCCTATGAGAATATCAAGGCCAATCAAGCGACTAAAGCTGAAAAATTTCTTTGCGGTCTCAAAGACAAGGTAGGAATGCCGTCAGAGAAACAAATGTTCGGGTTCAAACAAACAGGTGCTAAGGTGGTAATGTATTCCAACTGCCCCAACAACTCGCTGCCAATTTTCCATTTTGAATCGGACACTTGGACGCCGCTGTTCCCAAGAGTGAATAGACAATAATGAAAGCAAATCCATTCTTTGAACTCTATGTGGGTGATCGGATCAGCTCAAATGAATTCGTCACCATCTTTAGCCCTATGCTTGTGACGCACACAGAACCCCTGTTCATGCCCGGAAACATCGTTGTTACCGGGATTCAAGGGTGCGGGAAAAGCATGTTGCTCAAGCTGCTAAAACCGCAAACAAGGATCGAATACGAACAGGCCAACAGGGAATTCCCTGTATCTGAATCGATGCGGAAGTTTGTATGCGGTTCCGTCAACTTAGCTCATAGCAGCGTTATCGATTTCGGCTATCGTGACGCCATCGACAAAGACGTTCAAAAAACGGAACTCCTATTCGCTGATTTCCTAAACTACCTTATTTGCGACAGCCTCTTAGAGAGCATCGAAGTATATCTTGGTGCTTCAAAGGCCATCAGGGAAGAAGTTGGATTGAACTTCGACCAAGATAGGATGGATCAGCTTGCATCTCAAATCGCCTGTTTATCTGTCTGGGAAGGCTGGATAGCTGATTGCGCTTCAATCAATGAATTGAGGCTTCAGCTACAGCGTCGCGCCAAACTATATCGCCGGTTCGTTCACGGGAAAGATTTGGAGCTTTCCAGTGAAATGTTCGACACGGCGACTCCGATCGGCGCCCCACAAATTGCGCTGGCCGAGCTCCTCCATTCAAGTGGAGCCCTGGACACCGACACAAATGTCTTTGTCGATATCGATCAATACGAAGAACTGGGAAATATTTCTTCACGCGATACACCCGGCAAAACCGTGGATTATCGTGCTGTAATCAACAAAGCACTTGCGTCACGAAATCCAGAACTATCCTATCGGATTGGCACAAGAGGCTATTCTTGGCGAAGTCACGGTCGCATTCACGGAACTAGCGGCAATCTGGAGTTCATGAGGGACTACAAATACATCGATCTCGATCAAATCTTGAAGAAAGATGAAGATGACAGCGCGCGAGCAAACAATGTCTTCGACGACTTTGCAAAAGACGTGTTTGCACGACGACTCCGCTATGCACAGTTCACTTTCTCAGACGATCAAGACGAGGATCTATTAGAGCAAGTATACGGCTCAAACCTCACACCTATGCAAAAAGTTAACCAAGAGATGGGTCTTCGAGAACCTGAAAAATATGTCAAAATCGATTCTAATTGGTCGAAGGAGACTAAAGAAGCGTTGATCCGCCTAGCCAAGAAAGACTTGTATTCCGCAAAACTTGGTGAGTTTTGGATTAGGCAGAAAGGCGATCGGGAAAATTTGGATGTTCGCGACGAACAACTACCTTGGATGCGGAACTCTAATCGTTGGTGGAGAAAAGAGCGAGCAAATGTACTAGCAGTGTTAGTTGCATCCCAGAGTAGACAAAAATCAATATGGGGTGGTGCGAAGGAAATTCTGGAACTTTCGGGTGGAAGTATCTTGGTTTTCCTCGGCATCAACCAGTTCATTTGGAGTACCTGGCTACAAAGAAATGACAGACCCGAGATTTCACGCTCTTCTCTACCCACGATTAGCGTAGGGGTCCAATCTACAGCGATTCATAGAGCGAGCAATGCTTGGTACGATATGATCTTTCAACAATCGGGTCGCAGTGCTGAAAGAGCGAGATTCGTAAAGAATGTGGGCGATCTCCTTCGCCACAAAATTTTGTCGGACGAAAAACTAAGTTATCCAGGGGCAAATGGTTTTTCCGTTATGAACGAAGAACTTGACAACCTTCCTGCAGTAAGAGGCTTCCTTGAGCAACTAGCAGATTATGCCAACATGCTTATGCTTCGACATACAACAAAGAATTCAGGTGCTGGGCAGCGAACGAAGTTCTACTTTCACCCCATATTCTGCCCGACTTTGGGACTTCCTTACGTCCGAACCAAGGAACCATACTACGCGCGTATTCGCGAAGTTGCTGACTGGATTTACAAAGCAGGTTATGATGTTCCGCTCGCTCAAAACCAGCAAGCGCAGCAAGAAGAGTTATTTTAACACATATGCAGAGCTTTAAATTTCGCCCTTGGGGCCGACCTTCCTGGTTGCGAGAAAAATATGACGCGGGCAAATGGAGCTTCATCGCCAGTCACGGCTTTGAAAAGCGTAGCGCTAAATCTGTGGCTGGTTCTGCGACCGAAAAAGACGAAGTTTTTTTCATTCGAATTGACGACCCTTTGCTAGGCCAAGCCCAGGAACAAAGTGAGCGTGAACAGGCTTACAGCGCCAATTTTGACTTTGTGAAAAACAATTGTTCCGCGCAGATCAATCAAGTTCGTGAACCGTTGAAGGCGTCTCTCGATACCATCAGGGCCGTTTGCGAAAGAGCTGGAGCGGTGTCTGGCAACGTCGTTCTGGACATTACTTCTTTGCCGAAACGCTGGTTCTTCCCGATGGTAAGGTACTTGGTTCAGAATCCAGATGTGACCAATCTGCAAGTCATCTACACCAAAGGTGATTTTCACGCTGAAGCTCTTTCGGAGAACCCGGAAACTCTTCGAGTTCTCCCTACATTTATGTCAGAAGACGACCGCGACGATCATGATTTTGCTTTCGTCGGAGTTGGCTTTCACACTCATAGTATGATGCAACTTTTTGGAGATGACAAAGCCATGTCGCTTCAATTGCTTTTTCCATTCCCTCCGGGCCCGCCAGGAATCCATCGAAACTGGAAGTTCGTTCAGGAGGTGGAAATGAAGGTGCAAAAAGATGACAGCTTAGTCGAAGGATCGGAACCGATAAATTATTTGCACTTGGATTCCATTGATGTGTCGCAAACGTTTGATGCTATCAAGATCGTAACCGAAGGCGGAGACAAAACCTCAGTTATGGCGCCGTATGGCCCCAAACCGTTTTCGTTGGCTATGTGCCTATTTGCGATCGCTACGGAACGATCTGGAAAGGCAGAGGTCCCTGTCTACTATTCGCAGCCGCAAAAGTACGCCGTCAACTACACGAATGACGTGGCGCTAAGACATGGAGCCCTGGATAGCTGGGCATATGCGGTGAAGAAGGATGGTAAATTTGTCTACGAACTTTGACGGCGGCCCCTCGGGGCCGCCGTTGCAAATTAGTTCAAACCGCTACTCTCCCACACAGGTAAACGTGTATGAGATGTCTGCCATGGCATGAAGCCACAACGCCCGCGGACAAGCCTCAAAGCTGGTTTCGCGGTTTGGAGCTGATGATTTATGGGGAAATCACACTCTGGTCAACCGTTCGCAACGGAAAGTGTATTTTTAGCCTTGACAAAGCATAACGCATTATTTCGTGCGGAGCACAACACCTAGATGTTGCCCCATGACAAGCCCTCTACAACTGGTATTATTTTTCCAAGAAAGAAGTCTCTAAAAATTTTGCTAGCTTCTTCAGATACAGCAAATGTTTGCCCGTTTCAGGAGAAAGTTGACGACCCGTTCAGTATTGCTGGTGTGTGGAACGTCACAAACCTTTGACTCGAAGCCACGGGTTTTCTGAATCCGATCAATGAACCACGTCATGCAATTCTGGCCCAAACGGCAAGCATTTCTGACCCAGATCGAGAAGCAGCCGTTCATGCGCCGCGTAGCGAAAGCTGACTGAGAGCCCAACCTGCTCGTCATCCAAAGGTCATAGAGTGTCTGGTTTTTGGGTTCGAAGCACCGGATTGACCTCCTGTTATCGACGGAATCAGGTAACGAGAGATGGTTTTGAGAGGAACGTAATGCCTCGTCCTTCTGCCAGCAGCACACCATGTTTCACCTCCTAAAACGATCATTTTCAAGACACACCCGTGACAGTTATTGGTGAGACGCCAGATGAAAGCTGGCCAGACAATTCAATGAATCAATTTGTAAAATAAATCAGTAGCCAATCGATCTTTGAACTCGACTCGAGTAGCTGAAAATCGATGCTAAAACGACCTAATCTGCTCAGCACGTCAATCCGATTTAGTCTAGAAGTAGGGCGTCAGCTAGCCTCATCTCATGGACAAATCGAGCAAAATGAACTAATATATTCTTGTCTGAGCACGAAAAAAATGACGAGCAATCGCATTTTGGACGCGTTGCGTGCAGTTTTATTTTTACGACCATATTCAATGATATTTGAAGAGAGAGAGTTATGTTTGAGATCGAATTCACCAATGGCGTCACAATCTCAAGCGAGCCCTTTAGAATTGCCTGGCCTTCAGCGTTCGAAGACATCGATGATAACATTCTCCTCCACGCCTATACCATACTCGCTGTCTCGAACGAGACCGGACGAGACGTCGAGATTTTAGTTAGCTCGGAATTCACAGGGGAAGAAGTACTCGCAAGCGATGACGAGCCGGTTCAGCTCACTGTTGGTAGTACGTTGGGAAGCGAACCTGAGAACCAAAATCCCATTGAGCATTCGGGAACACTCAAAATAAAGGAGGGAAGTCATATTGTGCGATACAATGTGCACTGTGAAACCGGAGGCGAAAAGAAAATGGTTGCTACTCAAAGCTCAAGTTATTTTGGAGAGTAACCATGGTTGGAGTTTTTACAAACAACAAAGACAAAGGGTTAAAGGTTAGCTCGCAGGATAAACTACATTCAGAACTCCTCAAGCACACAAAGCTTGGAAGTATTACCGCAAACGAAAGAGATATTGACGTCGTTTCATTTTCTCGAAGCCGCGAAGCCGAAATTGACTGGAAAAAGATAGTAAATCACGAAGAAACGCCCAGTGTTAACCACCCTTATGAGTTGGGCTACGGACTTTCTTATGTGAAACGAGAATTCGAAAAGCGATTGAACGTTGGTCCAGTTGTGACTACGGCGGATTTGCCAAGGATCAATAAAAGCATAGCCACTCACGATCCGCCTGCGGTTTGGTTTCAGGTGCCGGGGTATAACCGGAGATTGATTGTTAGTAGCGTGATCGGCGTGCCTCAGAACCGATTTGATAACGTTGATCATTATGAGAACTTTTGGAGCAACGCTGAATCAGCGCAATTTTGGGGAAGTAGCGCCCAATCAAAAGCGCGAGTTGTGGAACTCGCGCCCGCGATCATACATCGCCAGTACAGAGAACTTATTGAGCTGGAGAAAGTAGGTGGAGCGCTTTCTGCTGCCGCGGATAAACTTGTATCTTCACAGATTGACGGTTTCTTATCACAAGGAGACATCGATGATTTAGTGTCGAGCTATGGCCGGATGCGTTCGGTTGGCCTGAACATTCAGGAGCGCTTAGAACGTCTTAGGGACAAGTCAAGTGATTTGGGTTACATTCTGGTTCTGGAAGACGGATTAGAATACAAGTATCCTGATGGTTCCTCAGAAGTGCTCCAAAAGGGACAGTTGTACCAACCATATGAAACCGAGATTACTTGGGTTTCTCAATATACGCTCACTGAATATGTAGAAATGTTCCCCTTGCTAAGGATTCCGAGGACTATCAACGTTACTGAATACCATCGAAAGGAAGTGACAAAGTACAGCAAAGTCATTCCTGACTTCGATCCGTGGGTGGAAGAAGAAAATAGACTGTCCAACTCAGGTTACAACGTATTTCGCTTTTCCCGTGTTGGGAGCAAATATATCTCCCAATCTGGAGAAGAACTTGAAGACATCATAGAACGATGTGAACTGGACCCGAATTTTGGAAAAATGTGCGCTGTACTTCTACCAGTATACGAGCAGAGCCTGATTGCCGGAGAGATTCTGTCAAAATATGTAGTTATTAGAGCACCTAGACGTGGCTTGGAACCAATTCATGCACCTCGCATATACATCGAAGAGGATCTCGTCTTCTCAACAAAGTACATAGGTGCCGAAGTTGGCGAGCTTGCAAGCTCAATAAATCTGGCCCCAGGTGAAAGAAGAGAGATTCTGGTGGAGAAATCCACCAAAACAGAGCTGGAAGTTAGAAGAACCGCAACTTCTCTTTCTGATCTAAACGAAAACTCTGCCACCGACTATGCCTCCGAATTGGAGAACGAAGCTAAGGCGTCCCGGGAGTCGACTAAGACACAAAGCTTGAGCGCGAGCGCGGGTGGGAGCTACGGTGGATTTTCGGCAAGTGCGTCTGGCTCTAGTTCATCCAGCCAAACCACCAAGGATTTCGCTCGAAATCTTTCAAAAGTTGCAAGAAAGGCGGCGAGGTCGGTTACTAAACAAACTAGGCTAGAAGTACAGAGCTCTAGCCTAAGAAAAACAACCACTTCTTCCCGCGAAAGTACAAAGATTGAGATTGAGAATATAAATGACGGCAGGTCGCTGAACTTGCTACTTTTTCATTTGTACAATGTGTATCGTGCTCAATTGAAGCTCGAGAGATTAACCTTTACTTTCCTCTCAGGAATTGAAGTTGTCTCAGGGTCAGGAATTGTTTTGCCACAACAGTTTTCCCTAGATGAGCTTCCAGAGCTGTTGAGAAAATTCTCGCTTGATGGGCTGCCGATCCGTCCAAACAAACCTGACTTTCCAGACGATCCTCAAGAAGCCGCGTTGGAACGGGTGCTTGACGCATTGATTGACACGTTAATGGAGTATCACGGGAGTGGCAGTGCGAGCTCAAGATCAGTCTTAATACCAGACTTCCCTCCAAGCGGTGACAATATCGACGAAAAGATTGCTAACCTAACAAAATCACTTACGAGTATGATTTACTCAGGAGCAGAAATTCCCCTCTACACTGAAACTGAAATAAACGGAAGTAAGCGACTGTCTGAGTTCCTTATTGGCTCCCCAGGCCTGTACCTTGACGCACACATTGGCGATAGAGACGCAACCGAACCGTATTCAAATGCCATGCGGGAGGCAGAAGTGCGTCGACAACACTCCGAAGTTCGTGAAATCGAAACCCGTGCGCTATACAACGTTGCCCGCGCTTCCAGGTTGGGGCGGATTGACAGCCCGTTTGGAGTTTTCGGAGTGTTTATAGGCGACGATAAAATACGTGTCACTTTGGAGGGTGAGCCTTTGGTAGGAGTTTACCATATTATTCATGATGCCGCCAAAGTTGGTGAATTTGAGTTCAATGAAGGTGACGACGTCAGTTTTGAAGTTACAATTGACACGCCGGGACCTTGGTTGCAGCCGTCTGGTGCCGATTTGGTGTTGGTTCGACACCTAGGCTCTGGCCACGAAGCACTGTTCCTAATTTAAAGATGGGCAAAGAGCATGTTATACCACCGATTGCCTATCCTCAGTGTAGCGTATTGGATGTGCCAACGGACGCGCCGACATTAAGTCGAGCGCCTTGGTACAAAGAATCTAGTCATGATAGTTTTGATTTTGTTGTGCCTGGTATCGACTTTGATGATGCGGTTACGCTGTTGAAGAAAAATGGTGATGTGCTCAACGTAACAAGTGACGTAGTGAAAAGCTCTGGGAAAGCTGGCGCGCTATACGAAGACTTAATCAAAGTATCGGTTAAACGCTTCGAAAGGACGGTCCGTGAAGTGGCCGACGAAGCAAAAGCCGCTCAAAAATACACTCCCGAGATGGGGCGAAAAATCATTGCGGCTCGCCGAACAATGATAAGCGAACTCAAAGGAGTATCTCCAGTTGGCACTTATTTCAAATTCGAACCCAATTACCCAGAGCTAAAATCCGCCATAAAAACGGAGAGAATCGCAAAGAGGCTACAGACTCTGTCGGAACGAGGCGTTGTTTCGAGCCCCAGTGTTCGATCCCTTGTTAAGAAGGGGAGACGAAACCTTCCGGTGTCGGAAAAGTACGTACAAACGTCTCGCCGATATGCCAAATCTTTAAAGCGGCTAGGTGGTTTTGTGGAGGCCGTGCAAATCGCGCCAGAAATAGCTACTGTTTTGACTACAGACGACCAAGAAGAGTTTAAGCGGTCCCTCGCATCACTAGCGGGCGCAGGCACTGGATTGCTCGTTTCTCGTGCCGCGCCATTCCTTTGTTTAGGTTTCGGACTTGCAACTGGTGGCTTTGGGCTGATTGCTTGCGGAGTCGCTATCAATGTCGCGGGTGGCACGATTCTGGCTGACATTGTCGAGCTGCAGACAAAGCAAATCTTAGACGCGCACACACTATAACTTCCGCAAATCACGACATTAATATACTGGCGTATTAATTTGGCAATCTTCCAAATATTCTCGACACATTTACATAATGCTACATCCGAACCATATGAGTGGGAAGAAATCTGAAGCGGCGGCATCGTCGATCATATGATCTTTCCTAAAACGAGTAATCTTCTAGATGGACGCGAGAATACATCCTTGCAGCCGTTCTATACCTAGAAAACTCAGTTCGACCGTGCGGATTCAAGTTAAAACGACAATAATAGGCATCATCTCAAGTCGATTGATTGTCATTGGTGTGCATAGTACGCTTTCGACACTCAGTACCGCTATTGGATCAAGAACCATTGATCTTTGAAGGCGGAAGGTGGAGATCTAGCTATGAGAAATTTTGAGATTTGCGCTAAGTTCGAATTGTTTCCAAGTGGGCACAAACTACCACCAGCATTCAACTTTTCGTCAATGAACTTTGTCCACAATAGCGGCAGCAAACCTTTGGTCTTGACGGAAGCGAACGAGAATGGATTGAGATTTGAAGATCAAGGTATCAAGGTAACTTTGCCAACTGATGCAGACGCGATCAGCATTCGCTGTGGCTCATGGGCAGATCATGTACTCATCGAATGCTATGATCGTAGCGGTACGCTTGTTGCCTCGCAAAATGTAGTGCCCTCTGGATATCTAGACTTCGAGCTAGTGGGAAACCAGATAAGGACCGTGGCGTTTTTAGGTGGTTCAAACGAAGCGCTGATTGCGAGCATCTGTGCCAGTCTCGATTGCGACTGATTATTCAATTGAACTGGAAACGCACCTAAAAGGTCTGATTCCGGTCAAAAAATCATATCCGGTACAAGCGTATTTAGTGACATCTAGTTTGATTATGGCATTTTACTTGAAGCGAACAACCCTCTGTAGCTCAACGGTCGTTTCACAATTCAAATGACAGAACGATACTATGAATTGAGCACGATGCATCAGATCGCAAATCCGTTGAGTCGTCTCGCCACTAGGTGTCCAAAGCGGACCTTGGGTTAGTGTCGGCTTTGTCCCGCATCCTGTGAATTCCATTTCTGAAATCCAATGACTGTAATGGTGGCGGGGCTGATGGCCCCGCCACCTTCGTTTCGTGGGCCAGCGGGATTTGGACAAGCCCAACGCCCCTGGCCGTCAGGGTGAGGGCGCTGCCCTCCCCCTCGGGCAACCCTATTAGACAGGGCCGTGTCCTCGGCTGCCCCTGCGGGCCGCACCACCCTGTCGAATATCATTGCCTCGCCCCCTCCCGCGTTCGCCACGTGGCAGATTGGCAGGAACAGGCGGCTTAGCCGTCTGACCTGCAAATCTGCCCTGATTTTCCGAAGGGAAGGTCAGATCAAACGAAACAACCTACGGGAGCCTGAAATGGGGGTGCTGGGTCAATTCATGACGCAAAGGTCAAATTTGTCTGACGTTCAACATGGTGTGGTCACGCAGTGGCACATGATTCAGTGGCTTCCCTCCGGACATATCAATCATGATCTCTAGGTAGTCCTGGACCGTTACCCGCAGGTCAAGAAATGGAAAGGGCAATGCGGTCGCGCGCAAAGCCTCCGTTGGTCAATATAGGTGAAAAATCAACCCGGATTAAGAAGGTGATTGGGGAACAACTGACCTGCTCTGTTCTATTCTTCAACCTCCGCTACTCGTGCAGGAAAAGCCGCTCCTTCAGCGCCTCCACCATCAATCGTTCAATGTCGGCCAAGCGCATGCCCTTCTCGTACGCCAAGCGATAAACCAGATCGGCAATTTCTGAATTCTTAGGGCCAAAGAGATGCCAGTCATTCAGTTCATGAGAATCTGGATGGCTCCCGTCCTGTGGAGGGTCTGGATCAGTCATCGCATTTCCCTAGCCTTCAACGCTCCAAACTCCTCTGCACTCATCAAGATGAACGCTCGCCTGCCTCGTTTGATTATCCTAACCGGGGAAGCGGTTGCCGCTGTCCAGAGGGTCTTAGGCCTCCGACGCAACTGAGTGATCGTAAATTCAGGAAATTCATTCATTTACCTCATCTCCAGGGTCTCGGCGTAGAGCGGCTGGCAAGCCACTGAACGGTATTGAGTCGTCTGGAAACCGTCGGAGACTGGGCTACCCTGTTCACCGCCGCCATTGCTGTATGTGCGCCCTTCTCTGTGACTGAGCGGGCTACTTGGCCCGAACCAGACACCGAAATTCGCGCGAGAGAATGGGCAACACGATCTATCCCGAGATTTGCGGATGCGAGCGTTTCCGAAATGCCGGGAACTTTGAGGATGACCAGGCTACCGAGCATCATGACAAACATAAACCCCAACAGATCGCCAATGTTACTCACCGATGCCATGTCAGTAGGTGCGACGTCCTGGGCGATGACAAGAACCACCCCGGCTGCGGCTGCCATCATCAACGGGATGAGTGCGGCCTGAATCGTAGCTCGAAGCCACCCTTCAAAGATCCCTGTCGTTGGTTTGAACATCGTGCACAAAAGCGCCGCGGGAGCGAGCACAATCATCAATGCGATGACGATCTTCGCCATTCCCAAGACAACGACGCAAATGACAGAGAAAAACACCGCAACAAGAAACACTACGACACTGGCAATCGCACCAGCTATAAAACTGCCATTCTGCGCAACGGCATTGCCAGCGTTCACGCTTCCTTCGTAAAGTTGATCCAGACCAGCGTATAGGCCATCCACGGCCGCTTCAAAGCCTAGGCTTGCCATGATCGTTCCACCGACCTCAGAAGGTGCATTGGTCAACACTCCGTATACTGAATCAAAATTTGACCAACTCGACAGAAAGGCGGCGACAAGCCCAATACGGGCAATGAGACTGACCCCATTTTGTAGTGTCATCGGCACAGCCTGAATGGCGAGATTTGTCCCTACCAGGGTGATCAGAAGTATAGCCATCACACGAAATACAGGGATCAATTGGCTCGCAATTGCATCAAAAGCTGTCGCTGCCATTGCAGCTGTTGCACCGTCGATCAGGCTCATTACGCTTTCAATGAAACCCATGTCACTCGCCCTCATGACATTGGGCCGAGAAAAACTCTCCGTAGGCCCGCAGAATTGCAACACCTTCGGCATCTGACCATTGGCGGAGTGCACGAATTTCCTGTTGGTTCAGTTCACCGACCGGCTTGTCCAGGCGAAAGTGTATGAATGCACCGAATCCCCAATTGTCAAATGGGCAAGCGCAAGACTGAGCTGCCACCGCCCTTTCCTTTGCGGCCAGCTGGTAGGCATTGCGCGCCTGCCCGCGATTAGCAATATGCTGTTCAAACACCGTCAGTTGAGGCATTTGCGGTTCACACTCAGAAGCCGCTCCTAATAGCGGCACTGTCGCCACAATCAGAGAAATTGCTGTCGCTTTACAAACCGAAATCATAGTTGTGCTCCCCTTCTATCTCGGCAAGGCGTTCTTCAACCGCGTCTCTGCGAGCTTCGTTAACCGAATACTCTCGTTCAGCCTGTCGTTGACGATCTCCCAACTCCGCTCGTCTTCCATCCAGCACTGCAATGCTTCGACCAACCGACCGTGCGAAAGTAGAAGCTCGTTCACGCAATCTTCCAATCCAGTCACTCGAGCGTTCATCGCCTGCACCCATTGCCTCTCCAAGTTTTCCAAGCTTTTGGCTGAGGTTTCGGATGCTGCGGTCAACCGCTCCACATATCTGAGCAATTCGCGCTCGAGTGCTGTCAGGCTCGCCATGGTTCATTCCTTCCCGATCCGAATACAGGGAAGAACTTGATCCTCGATCGTGCAACGAGTCGTTCTGCTGCGAGAAGGATCCAAAATCAGATATGTTGCCTCCGCTTCGTTGATCTTCGTGATCCCAAGGGCGTTCGATTCTGTCCGTTTGGTCAGTTCCACCACTGCCAACGCCGTCGCAATGATCATCACGATCGCAAGGCCAAATGCTGAATAGATCATCGCTGGCAACCTCATCTCGGTTCGGCGAATTTGCTTGGTCTGGCGCCGTAAGCTCGACGAGATCTCGTTCACGAGCTGTGCCGTATCGCCCGCGATTGTAGTCTGCGCGCGCATCACAATACGTTCGATATCGGTCGACAAGCTCTGCACTTGACCATCCATCAAGGCGAGATGGTCCGCGACCCTCTCCTCGATCTCCGAGGTCAGTCGCTCGTTCAACCGTTGTTTCTGTTCTCCAGTTTTCATTGAAAATCTCCCCTCGGAGACGCCAGCGCTCGCCACTCTCCGGATCTTTGACAGTTATGTAGTTCTTGCCCAGCCTGGGCAGTTCAAAGCCCGCTTCATTCAATGCGGTGGCAATCTCGTCGCGGTTTGTCAGTATGCCCACCGATACCTGATCAAGGATCCATTCATGTAGCGCCTCGCGCCCCTTCGCTTTTTGGGGAGCTTCGGGGACGAGGCACACTTCCTGCCGGCGCGTCTCATCCATTGGATCTGCCCAACCGTAGGCCTTGTTAAACATGTCACGCAAACTATCGAACACACGTTCATAGCCAGGTGGTGCGACATTGAGGCTCCGTCCGCTCGTCAACTCCATGCGAGGCGTACAGAAATGCAGTTCGACACGGCATTCGTGGCTGTGGCGGACCCACAAGGTAGAAAATTGATCGGCATCAAGGCCCGCGAAAGCCAAATCCTCAAAACGGTCGATTACTTCCTGCTGTTGGAACTCTGTCGGATCATCACCAGGAGCAAAGCTGATGACACCGGCCCTATAGCTCCAACCATGCGGACAAGCATCAATCAGCATTTTCATGTGACCGGGATTGCCGCGCAGAACTTCTGGCAGCGGGTCGCGTATGACAGTTTCCGGCTCGCCTGATGCTTTGCGGATAAGGTCGCGGTTCTCATCGTAAGCAAGCACCTCACGTGCAACTAGATAGTTGACCGGCGCGTTGCCACCGCCTTGGCCGTTTCGGAAGAACTTGATCAGCATCGGGCGTGCTCCTGCATGAGTGCACCCAACTGGCGCTCAATGGTGACGAGGCGAGCGGAGACATCAAGCAGGTCGATTTGCGCGCTTTGTCCGCGGCGGTCAGCCGAGTTCAGACAGCGGGCAATCTGATTGAGGTTGCTGCCAATCCGGCCAACCGCCAACATCAGGGCCGGATCAACACGCGGCATGGGCTTGCGTCGACGAGCGGAGGTTTGCCCAAGCGCTTCGCGCATAAGGTCAGCTGCGGGTATCCCGGCAGCGGCGGCCTTGGTACGAAGCTCAGACTTTTCAGATGCTGTGCAACGGAAAACGAAGGTTTCTGTCAGCGGCTCCTTTGCGCGTGCCTTAGCCGCATCGGAGGGGTTTGAAGGGGAGGCTTGCCGCCCCTCACGAGGTCCCGTGTCAGAAGCGACAGCGTATGACATGGGTCGCCTTGCTCTTTGCTCAGATTGCACGACACCTACCCTCCCGCTTTTCGAAGGGGCCAGCCATTTGCACGACTATCGAAATCTGATTTTGCTCAAGCGTACTTCCTTTAGGCCCTGGCCATTTCCCCGGCAGCCAATATCCTCGACGGCCTTCGTGAACTTGTTCTGACATGCATTCATGCAACGGCGGCAAACCCCGAGCACGAAGCCTGTCGTCCCACTCGCGTTCGAAAATGCTCCCGCCGGATGGAGCGTGTTCCAGCGCCAAGGCGGATTGCCCCCCATCAGGAAAATCCGTCGCAGTGCGCTGGTCTTTTCTTAATTTTGGATTCTCTATGTTTGGTGGACGTTTTTGTCCGGAGACGCTGGACACATTTGTCCTTCTTTGGAGACATTTTTGTCCACGGCTAGCACCGCGCAGGTGGACAATTTTGTCCGTCTTTCCCGCTTCCTGCTCTTCCCTTAAATTGTGAGCTTCCACATGAGAGGCGGGACTGATTTGATAAGTCGTCGGCGTGCTCGTGTTCTTTCCAGGCTCGATCAGGAACCATTTTCCATGCAGTTCCTTGATCGAGCGCTGGACAGTTTTGGTACAAATTCCGAGGTCATCGGCGATCACCGAGTGCGCAGTTTTTGCTAACTTCTGCCGCACATTGTAGCGCACCATCACCAAATAGAGCCCGACTTGAACCGCCCTGGCACTGAGACCTTTATCTTGTGATAGTAGTCGCAACCACTGCAATTTGACTTCGTTAAATGGGCGGAGTTCAGACATAGCGAACCTGCCAAATGCCGTTTACACTCCGCCCGTAAGTCACTGATTTCTCGTAGTGAACAAAACGGGCTCGTTTACATAATAAACGTGAAAAATCAGCGTTTAGAGCCGGATTGCAAATCCGTGTACACCGGTTCGATTCCGGTACTCGCCTCCATTTGTTTTCAATAGCTTAGCGGTTTTCCTTTTTTGCTTGAAAATGCGTCTAAACAAATGTCTAAACATTCTGTTTTTGTTCCGTTCTTTCGCACAGTTCTGACGCTCGCCGAATTATCAGCAAAATCTATCGGTCGCCTGCGTCCCCAAGAGCTATAAGAAGCAAGATTGCGAGCAATGGACTACCGACCAGAGAGATAAGAATCCAGATGATCACACTGCGACCACGGTCATTTGCCATTCTTGCAGGTAGGAGAATGTAGAGCCAAAGCAAGAACGCAAGAACGGCTAGGACCAATACAAATTCGATCATGGTATCCAGTGGCCTTTGTTGAATTTTTGGCTGGTGACCGACAACAGCCAATTAGTGGTTTTGTTCAATTCGCATTTGCTGCGCCTGTAACGCTCTGACTTTCTGACGAACCGTTTTCGTGTAGTGCAGAACCATCGCGGGACTTTGTCCCGTCACCGAGGCCACGAGATCATCCCCGCAACCCGCCTCGACCAACTCACAGGCCGCGTTATAGCGCCAGCTATGAATATCGTAGTCCAACGCGCCAATCGCCTGCCTAATGTTCCTGATGGCCTGAGAGGCCCCACGATACGACCAGCTATTGGTCCCTCGCTCATTAGTCAGAATGAAAACCGAGTGGCGACTAGCAGCGTCCAGCGTTGATTGCAATTCAGGTAAGATCGGAATCCAGAGCTCCTTGCCTGTTTTATTCTGACGAATAACAAACCCGCCTTCTTGAATATCGGACCACCGCATTTCCAGAACATCACCGATCCTTTGCCCAGTGCCGACGCATAGCTCCATCAGCAAACGCTCTCTTGTTCCGACAGGACAGTTGGCACGGAAAGCATCCAACAGCGACTGAGGCCAAGGTTCCCGCTCCTTCTTTGCGCTTTTGAACTCAGCGACACCTTTTGCCGGGTTTGACTCTCGCCAACCGAGGTCAACGCAATGCTCCATGAGGACGCGCAAAACGCGCAGAGAGTAGTTTGCGAAATAGGGCTTCTCCGCATTCGCATCCCGAAGCCGGATCACGTCCTTGCGCTTCATCGCCGCTGGGTTTGCGTCCGCCATGATCCCGACAAAAAAATCCAGATACTTGTCGTAGTCCAACGCTGTTCGCGGCTTAAGCCGCTTGTAACGCGGCGACTTGCGGTAATGTTCCACCAGCGCCCTAAAGTTACGCGATACAACCCGCTTCGGCGCCTCTTTGCAGGACAGAATGTCAGAATACTCTCTCCAAAACTCCGGCGTCGCAAACTCACTTTGGAACTTCTGAGAGGGCCATCCACGCCGCTGGAAATATAGACCATTCCTTTGTTTGTAGACGTGTCTTGGTAGCTCACGTTTTGCCATGGCGCATATCTATCCCCTCAAATTCGTCAGCATCGTCTCTTTTGGTTAATACGATCTCTATTTTTCGGCCATCGACCGAGATACGGCTGACAGACTTACCAGCATTCTCAAATGCTTTGAGCAAGCCCAGCGCTCTCTGTTCGATGCTTCTCGCCGACATTTCTCTTCCTACATACTTAGCCGTATTAGAATTAGTTTGCGCACCCGATAGGGTGAATGTGCCCAAATGGCCCATGCAAACTGTTCGGATAACTGAGTCTAGTCAGGGAAGAATCTTGCTACAAGAACCAGAGATATTTTCTGAGCTGAAGCCTGTAATTGTTTCGCTAAGCACATACAGGGATTAGCGTCCTTTTGATCACAACGCCTGGCTTTCCTGTTTACTGCCCCCATGGAATATTCGCCTTAGAACCCCCATATACGACCGACGCACCAAGACAGAGGGGGAACTGAGTTGAGCACTTACAAGAAAACAGCGGACGCCATCACCAAGCTGTCACCCGAGCAATATCGTGTGACGCAAGAAAACGGCACCGAGCGGCCCGGAAGTGGTGAGTATCTTGGCAACAAGGAGCCGGGAATTTATGTTGATATCGTCTCAGGCGAACCTTTATTTGCGTCATCCGACAAATACGAAAGCGGCTGTGGCTGGCCCAGCTTTACCAAGCCGATAGAGCCTGCTCATGTGGCCGAGTTGCGCGACGCAACTTTGGGCATGGTCAGGACTGAAGTTCGGTCAACCCATGGCGACAGCCATTTGGGACACGTCTTCCCCGATGGGCCGAAAGATCGCGGCGGTCTGCGCTATTGCATCAACTCTGCCTCGCTTCGCTTCGTGCACCGCGACGACATGGAAGCCGAAGGCTATGGTGACTACATTAACCAAGTGGAGGATATCTGATGACACATCAACGAGCGGTCTTTGCCGGTGGGTGTTTTTGGGGCATGCAGGACCTGATCCGCAAGCTGCCCGGTGTCACCGCGACCCGCGTGGGATATACCGGCGGCGACGTGCCCAACGCGACCTATCGCAACCACGGCAGTCATGCCGAAGCGATCGAAATCGAGTTTGACCCCGGCAAGATCACCTATCGCCGGTTGTTGGAATTTTTCTTCCAGATCCACGACCCAACCACGCCAATGCGGCAAGGCAATGACAGGGGCAGTTCTTACCGCTCGGCCATCTATTATGTCGACGACGCCCAGAAAGCAGAGGCGCTGGACACGATCGCCGATGTCGACGCATCTGGCCTGTGGCCCGGCAAAGTCGTGACCGAGGTCGAACCAGCGGGTGATTTTTGGGAGGCTGAGCCCGAACATCAGGATTATCTGGAGCGCGTTCCCAACGGCTACACCTGCCACTTTGTGCGCCCTGATTGGGTTCTTCCCAAGCGCGACGCAGCCGAGTAAAGCCACCACCCAGCCCGCGAGCCTGTGTGCCGCGGGCTGGGTGCGACCTATCTGCGACCTTTCTTGTCGCACCAAAAGGCCTTGCCGCCCTTGCCTGCATATCGTTATCTGCTCAACGATCATGATGAGCTTTCGCACCCTCTCTCCTGTCCATCGGCACACCCGCTCGGTTGTCGCGCAATGCGTCAGCATCTTCCCGGCGGCGATCTTGGCTGTGTGCGTCATCGCCCCAACAGCACAGGCCGAACCGATTACGGTGTTCGCGGCGGCGAGTCTGAAAGGCGCGTTGGACGAGGTCGTACAAGACTACAAGACCCAGAGCGGCAATGACGTTCAACTGTCCTATGCCGGGTCGTCGGTGCTGGCGCGCCAAATTTCACTTGGGGCGCCGGTGGATCTGTTTATTTCGGCAAATACGGATTGGATGGAGGTTCTGGACCAAGGCGGCCATATCGCATCTGGAACGCGGGTTGATCTTCTGGGCAATACACTGGTTCTGATTGCCCCTGCCACGGCGACGCCGCCAACGCCAGACGAGCTGAAAGATTTAGCCGGGTATCTGGACACTCGCCGGTTCGCCATGGCGCTGGTCCAAGCGGTGCCAGCCGGCATCTATGGCAAGGCGGCGTTAAAGCATCTTGGGCAGTGGGACGATCTGGCCCCGCTTGTCGCGCAGACCGACAATGTCCGCGCAGCTTTGGCGCTTGTCGCACTTGGGCAGACACCATTGGGCGTCGTCTATGGCAGCGACGCGCAAGCCGAACCAAAGGTGCAAGTCGTTATGACATTCGCACCGGACAGCCACCCTGCAATCAAGTACCCGGCAGCCATCATAGCCAATGGAAACCAGCTTGAGGCAGGCGCATTTCTGGATTGGCTGCAACAAAACGCAGCAATGCAGACCTTCATCGACAACGGCTTTACCGCGTTGGAGGGATCATGACCGGATGGCTCGGCCCCGAAGAATGGCAGGCCGTTGCTTTGTCATTGAAAGTCGCCATCTGGGCCACGATCCTATCGCTTCCGTTTGCCATTTTTGTCTCGCATGCCTTGGCGCGGTGGGACTTTCGCGGCAAGCAAATTGCCAATGGTGTGGTCCACCTGCCCCTGATCTTGCCGCCGGTCGTTACGGGTTATCTTCTGTTGCTGATCTTTGGTGTCACAGGTCCCGGTGGCCGTCTGCTTGACGCGTTGGGTTTGGGCATTGCGTTTCAATGGACTGGCGCCGCCTTGGCCGCCGCGATCATGGGATTTCCCCTGATGGTGCGCGCCATTCGCCAGTCTATCGAGGCGGTCGATCAACGGTTGGAAGACGCCGCTGCAACCCTTGGGGCCAGCCGCCTGCAAATCTTTGCAACCGTCACCCTGCCCCTTGCCCTGCCCGGTGTTCTGACCGGCACGATCCTTGGCTTCGCGAAAGCCATGGGCGAATTTGGAGCGACCATTACTTTTGTGTCGAACATTCCGGGCCAAACGCAAACATTGCCGTCGGCCATCTATAGTTTTTTGCAAGTGCCCGGTGGTGAAACTGCAGCAATGCGGCTGGTCATCATCTCGATCATCATCGCTATGGCCGCACTGATCCTGTCCGAGGTCTTTGCCCGGCGCATAAAAAACCGCATGGAGGGCGCATGACCCCCCCAGCTCTCTCCGTTCATCTGCGCCAAGCGCTGGCAAACTTCACGCTGGCAGTGGATTTCAACGCCCCAGCAGGTCTGACCGTACTGTTTGGTGCGTCCGGGTCGGGCAAGACTTCGGTGATTGATGCTGTGGCAGGATTAAGCCGCGCGGCAATGGGGCGGGTAGCTTTGGGAGATCAGGTTTTGATGGACTCAAAGCTCGGCCTGCACCTGCCAACGCATCAACGACAGCTTGGTTATATCTTTCAGGATGCCCGCCTGTTTCCGCACATGAGCGTTGAACGCAATCTGGATTACGCACGTTGGGTCACCCGCGCGCCAAAAGACCGAGTTGCGTTTGATCGGGTTGTCGACATGCTGGGCATCGGCCCGCTTTTGTTACGCCGCCCCAACCGTCTTTCGGGCGGTGAAAAGCAACGCGTCGCCATCGGGCGCGCACTTTTGGCCCGTCCCAAGCTGATCCTGGCTGACGAACCACTGGCCGCGCTGGATGACGCGCGAAAATCAGAAATATTGCCGTATTTCGAACGCTTACGCGACGAAAGTGATGTGCCGATCCTGTATGTCACCCACGCCGCGACCGAGGTCGCGCGGTTGGCCACCACCGTCGTCGCGCTGGATGCGGGCCAAGTGATCCGCCAAGGCACCGCAGCCGAAGTCTTGGGAGATCCCAGTTTTGCCCCCGGCGGGGATCGCGCAATGGGGGCCGTGATCGAAGCGCGCGTAAGAACCCATCACGATGATGGGTTGACCGAGCTGGACGCGGGCGGACTGCCACTGCTTTTGCCCCATGTGGCCCAGTCGCCCGGTGACAGGCTGCGGCTGCGCATCGCGGCGCAGGACGTGATCTTGTCAAAGACCCGGCCCGAAGGGATGTCAGCTCTGAACATTCTGCCCGGCACCATTGCTGACATTCGCATGGGAGACGGGCCGGGGGCTGTCGTGTCACTGGACACGGCCGCCGGGCGGGTATTGGCGCGGTTGACCAAGCGCTCGGTTCATTCATTGGAATTGCGGCAGGGATCAGACGTGTTCGCAGTGGTGAAATCAGTCGCCGTCGCGCCGGGCGATGTTGGCGGGCCTGCCCGTTAAAGCTTGTCGCGTAGTGAAAACCAGAACATCGCCGCCACCAGCAACGGCCAGCGCATTGCGACCCCACCGGGGAAGCGCGGCGTCGGGACCGAGGCCATCAGGTCATACCGTTCCGCCTGACCTGCAATCGCTTCGGCTGCCAGTTTGCCGCCCAGCGTTGCCATCGACACGCCATGCCCGGAATAGCCAGAGGCTGACAGGATATTGCCCTGAAGACGTGCGAAATGCGGCATACGGTTCAACGTGATCC
This sequence comes from Aliiroseovarius sp. S1339, assembly GCF_023195695.1. Taxonomy (GTDB): domain Bacteria; phylum Pseudomonadota; class Alphaproteobacteria; order Rhodobacterales; family Rhodobacteraceae; genus Aliiroseovarius. Next base: position 219,751 of record NZ_JALPQG010000002.1, read on the forward strand.
CAAGCGTGCCGCCCCATGCATAGTCGATCTTGGTGTCCTTCAGCTGGGGATAAATCTCTAGCATCGGCTTTGACACCAGCTTCACAATGTCTTTCGGGAACCGATAGCCATAGCTTTCCGCGCCGCCAAACAACATCCGGTTGTCCTCGGACAGCCGGAAATAGTTGATCACGAACTTGCTGTCGGCAACGCCATGGTTTTCGCGGATCAGCTCTTTCGCGAGATCTTCGCCAAGCGGCTCGGTCGCCAGAATAAAATTATTGATCGGCATCACCCGCGCGGCGACCTGTCGTTCGGCGTGACCCAAATAGCCGTTACACGCCCAAAGCACGTGTTTGGCCGACACCTTGGCGCTGTCTGTTTCGACCAGCACAGTCGCGCCCTCAGTGACGCGGTTCGCGCGGCTAACCTCATGTATACGCGCACCTTTTGCCGTGGCGGCCCGTGCAAGCCCGAACGCATAGCGCAGCGGATGGATATGCCCCGCGCCCATATCCAGCGTGCCGCCGTGATAAGCGGGTGATCCGCAGAGGTGGCGCATTTCGTCCCGGTCCACGGGCCGGATCAAGTCATAGCCATAGTCTTCGTTCAGTTTGCGCGCATAGTCGTGGCTGTGCGGCACGAACCGCGCGCGGTGATCGGCATGCAGGATGCCGTCGACGAAATTGGCGTCGGGCGCGTGGGCGGCCACGAGATCACGAACAAGCTGCACACTTTCCAGCGCCATGTCCCAAAGCTTGCGGGCGTCGTCTTTGCCGACCATCTCCTCCAGCTCGTCTTGTTCCAGACGTTGGCCGGTGCCGACCTGCCCTCCATTGCGCCCCGAGGCTCCGAAACCGACCCGGTGCGCCTCTAACAGCACCACGTCATAGCCGCGTTCGGCCAAATGAAGCGCCGCAGACAAGCCTGTGAAACCGCCACCGATAACGCAGACGTCACAGGACAAATCGCCTTCGGCCGCCGGATAGGGTCCGGGGGCGTCAGCGGTCGCTGAATACCACGACTGCGGATAGTTACCGGTCGTGTCGTTGGCGGTCAGAATGTCCATGAAAGCCCCTGCGAAAGTATGGGGCCGACCCAGTTAGTGTCACTGTGGCCGACCCTTTTCTGATCAACCTGCGACCAGCAGGCCCTTTTCTTTGACGATCTCGTATGCTTCGTCCAGGGACTTGCGGGCACGCTCGACCAAGGTGTCAATCTCGTCCTTGGTGATTACCAACGGCGGCGAGATGATCATCCGGTCGCCCACATGACGCATGATCAGGTTGTTGGCAAAACAGCGTTCGCGGGTGATATAGCCAACCGTGCCTTCGTCAGCCTCAAACGGCGCGCGGGCGTCCTTGTCGGGCGTCAGGGCAAGCGACGCCATCATCCCGACAACCTTGGTTTCGCCCACGAAGGGGTGGTCTGCCAGCGAATTCCACTTTTCGGCCAGATAAGGCGCTGTCTCGGCCCCGACACGATCCACGATGCCTTCTTCTTCCAGAATGCGCAGGTTTTCCAACGCGACGGCGCAGGCCACAGGATGGCCGGAATAGGTATAGCCGTGGTTGAATTCAGTCTCTGCCAGCACGTCAGCAACCTTGTCGCACACAATCGACGCGCCAATCGGGACATAGCCCGAGCTAAGACCCTTTGCGACCGTCATGATATCCGGCTGGATGCCCAACGTCTGGCTGCCAAACCAATTACCGGTGCGGCCAAACGCCGTGATCACCTCGTCGACAATCAGAAGGATGTCGTATTTCTTGCAGATGCGCTGGATCTCGGGCCAGTAGCTGGCGGGCGGCACGATCACGCCGCCAGCACCTTGAATCGGCTCACCGATGAAAGCCGCGACGCGCTCTGGGCCAACTTCCTTGATCTTGGCTTCCAGTTGGCGGGCGCGCTCCAGACCGAATTTCTCCGGGTCTGTTTCGCCGCCTTCGGCATACCAGTTGGGTTGATCAATGAATTCGATACCTGGGATCGGCAGGTTGCCCTGCCCGTGCATCCCCTTCATGCCGCCCAACGATGTGCCACCAATGGTCGAGCCATGATAGGCGTTCCAGCGCGAGATGATCACGTCGCGATCCGGCTGGCCTTTTTCGGCCCAATAGGTGCGCACCATACGAATGTTGGTGTCGTTCGCATCCGACCCACCATTGGCAAAGAAGACGTGGTTCAGATCGCCCGGCGCCAGTTGGGCCAGTTTCTGTGCCAGCGCGATGGCGGGCACGTGGGTCGTTTGAAAGAACGTGTTGTAAAACGGCAGCTCTCGCATTTGACGGGCGGCGACGTCTGCCAATTCATCCCGCCCATAGCCGATATTGACGCACCACAGGCCCGCCATTCCATCAAGCAATTCTTCGCCTTCACTGTCTTTCAGCCAGATCCCATCGGCCGAGGTGATCACGCGCACGCCTTTCTGTTTCAACTCACTATCCGTGGTGAAAGGATGCATATGGTGGGCGGCGTCGATGGCCTGAAGCTCGGCGGTGGGCAGGTGGTTGGTGATCTTGTTCATGTCGGGAACTCCTAGAAACAGTCCGAAGCAAGGCCGTTGGCATGGAATCAGTCAGTGCCACGGCCCTGCGAAAAGCTGCGCTCAGAATATGATCAAAAAATCTACTGTCAACGGCGAGACGACAATCTGATCAAATCTTCTCGACCAGAAGCGTCTCGCGAACCTGGGCGATTCCCTGTTCGATGTCGCCGCGAACGGCAGCCGCAACGCGGTCGCCGTCCCCGGACCGCATCGCATCCATCGCTTCGGCGTGCTTGTCGGGCAGGTTGGCGGTTCCATAACGCCCCAGCACCACACGCAACGACGGGCCAGCCCGCAACCAAAGCATATTGGCAATCGAAGACAGCACCTCTGTGCCCGCCAAATCGTAAAGATAGGCATGGAAACGATAGTTGTTTTCCAAATAGCCACGCACGTCGCCACGATCGATGGACGCGTTCAGTTGATCGTCATATTCAACCAGACGCTCAAGATCGGACGGACCAATGTTTTTCGTAGCTAAACGAGCTAATTCTGGCTCAATACTCAAACGAGCAAAGGCGATTTCATTCCACTGCGCCAAGTCCGGTTGCGGCACCGACACGCGGCGATTTCCCTTGAAGATCAGCGCGCCTTCCGATGTCAGCCTGCGGATCGCCTCGCGCACCGGGGTCATACCGACATCCAGCACGCCAACAAGCCCTTGTATGGTCACCGGTTGTCCAGGTGCGAGTTCACCAAACAGAATCATCTCACGCAGTTTGCGATAAACACGTTGGTGGTCTGGCAATTTCGCGGGTTTCTCGGACACGCGCGCCCCCTTCTTAACAAATGTTTTGCCAATTCAGGCACCAAAGATAATCTTTGAAAGCAATCTACTATGCTATCCGCAATTTTACCATATTGCGCAGAAGGTATTTTTTTGATCAAATGTCGCGGATCGGGGCGTTGGCCTCAAACAGGGAGAAATAAGAAATGAAGAAGACTTGGGTAACGTTGGGTGTCGCACTGGCAATGGGGGCAAGTGCCGCCACCGCCGACGAAGTGCGCGTATATAACTGGTCTGACTATATCGACGAAGATCTGCTGGCGAAATTTGAAGAAGAGACCGGGATCGACTTGGTCTATGACGTGTTCGATTCGAACGAAGTGCTTGAAACCAAAATGCTTGCTGGTGGTTCAGGGTATGATGTGGTTGTGCCGACCGCTGACTTCCTGCAACGCCAAATCACCGCAGGCGCATTCCAGAAACTCGACAAGTCAAAGCTGCCGAACATCGCCAACATGTGGGACGTGATTGAAGCGCGCACCGCACAATACGACCCCGGCAATGAGTATTCGATCAACTATATGTGGGGCACGACGGGGCTTGGGATCAACGTTGGCAAGGTGAAGGAAATCCTTGGGGACGACGCGCCAATCGACAGCATGGAACTGGTGCTAAACCCTGAGAACATGGAGAAACTGGCGGAATGCGGTGTGCATTTCCTGGACGCCCCCACCGAGATCATCCCGATGGCACTGAAATATCTGGGTGAAAATCCTGACAGCGCCGACCCGGACGTAATTGCAAAGGTTGAACCTGTCCTGCTGGCGGTCCGCCCTTATATTCAAAAGTTCCACAGTTCAGAATATATCAACGCGCTGGCCAACGGTGATATCTGTGTCGCCGTCGGATGGTCTGGTGATGTGCTGCAAGCACGTGACCGCGCAGCAGAAGCCGATAATGGCGTCGAGATTGCGTATAACGCGTTTACCGAAGGGTCGCTGATGTGGTTTGACCAGATGGCAATCCCGACCGACGCGCCAAATCCGGACGCGGCGCACACATTCCTGAACTTCATCATGGATGCGGAAAACATGGCCGCAGCGTCGAATTACGTCTATTACGCGAATGGCAACAAAGCCTCGCAAGAGTTTCTTGTAGAGGACGTAATTGGCGATCCGGCGATCTATCCGGGTGAAGAGACTGTAAAGAACCTCTATACTAAATCGCCTTATGAATCGAAGGTGCAGCGCGTGTTGACGCGTATGTGGACCAAGATCAAATCGGGCACCTAAGCCCTAGCCTTTGCGCCTCCCGCATGGATTGCTCCTGCGGGGGGCGCCACCTTTTCCCCTCCCGAGGTTATCATGTCTGACGCCGCCACCGCACCGGTCTCTGTTTTCGCACCATGGGAAGACGCCCAGGCCAAGCCTTTGATCCAGTTCCAGAATGTCACCAAACGCTGGGGTGACTTCACTGCGATTGACGACCTTTCCATCGACATTTACCCAGAAGAATTTTTTGCGCTTCTCGGCCCGTCCGGCTGTGGCAAGACCACGATGATGCGGATGCTTGCCGGATTTGAAACGCCGACCGAGGGGAAAATCTTGATCGACGGGCAGGACGTGGCCCGTATCCCGCCAAACAAGCGCGCCGTGAACATGATGTTTCAAAGCTATGCGCTGTTTCCGCACCTGTCGGTTGCTGAGAACATCGCGTTCGGCTTGAAACGCGACAAACAGCCAAAAGACAAGATCGAAGCGCGCGTCGAGGAAATGCTGTCTCTTGTCCAATTGAACAAATTCGCCAACCGCAAACCGCATCAAATCTCGGGCGGTCAACGCCAGCGCGTCGCGCTTGCGCGGTCACTGGCGAAAGCTCCGAAACTGCTGCTCTTGGACGAACCGCTTGGCGCGCTGGACAAAAAGCTGCGCCAAGACACCCAGTTTGAACTGATGGACATTCAGGAAAAGACCGGCACCACCTTCGTGATCGTGACCCACGACCAGGAAGAGGCGATGACCGTCGCCAGCCGGATCGCCGTGATGGATCATGGCAAAATCATTCAGGTGGATACGCCTTCGAAAATTTATGAGGAACCGAAATCCATCTATGTGGCGGACTTCATTGGCGACGTGAACCTGATCAGGGGCAATGTGACCAAGACCAGCGAAGGGCATGCGTCCATCAGTTGGGCCGAAGGGCAATCAGAACTCACAGGTATCGCACGCAGCGAAATAGAAGCAGGCGCGGTTGCGACCTTGGCGGTGCGGCCCGAAAAACTCAGCATCTATACCTCACGCCCCAAGGATCAGACGAACGTGATCAAGGGCAAGGTTCTGGACATCGCCTATCTTGGCAACATGTCCACTTATGTGATCGAGACTGCGTCAGGTGAAACGATCAAGGCGCAGGTCGCCAACACAAGACGCATCCAACGCCGTCAGATCACGTGGGAAGAAAAGGTCTGGCTTAGCTTCACCGACACGGCCGGCGTGGTGTTAAACCAATGAAACGCTTTGGCCTGATCTCTGTCCCCTATCTGTGGCTTCTCGCCCTGTTTCTGGTGCCGTTCCTGATCGTGCTGAAAATCAGCCTGTCAGACACCGCACTTGCCATTCCGCCCTACACCCCGACGCTTGATATCTCGCAAGGGTGGGAAGGCATCAAGGCCTGGTGGATTGCGCTTGATCTGGAAAACTACTTCTGGCTCGCCTCGGATGATCTTTACTGGAAGGCCTATCTGTCCAGCCTGAAGATCGCCATCATCTCGACCATCCTGACGCTGATGGTCGGTTATCCCATCGCCTATGGGATGAGCCGCGCGCCGGACGAATGGCGCCCGACCCTGATGATGTTGATCATCCTGCCATTCTGGACCAGCTTCCTGATCCGCGTTTATTCGTGGAAGGCGATCCTGTCGAACGAGGGGCTGTTGAACCAGCTTTTGATGTATCTGGGCGTTATTCAGGAGCCTCTGGTCATCCTGAACACCAACATCGCCGTCTATATCGGCATCGTTTACACCTATTTGCCATTCATGGTCCTACCGATCTATTCGGCGCTGGAACGGCTGGACGAAAGCCTGCTGGAAGCGGCGGAGGATCTGGGATGTTCCCGCCTGAAAGCCTTCTGGCTCGTGACGATGCCGCTGTCCAAGCAGGGGATCATCGCGGGATCGTTCCTCGTCTTCATCCCGGCCATGGGTGAGTTTGTCATTCCGGCCCTTCTGGGCGGATCGAAAACCCTGATGATCGGTAAGGTCTTGTGGGAGGAGTTCTTCTCGAACCGCGACTGGCCGGTTGCCTCGGCGGTCGCCGTCGTCCTTTTGCTGCTTCTGATCATCCCCATCGTTCTGTTCCAACGGAACGAAGAAAAACAGCGGGAGGCCGAGAAATGAGGCGTCTATCCTGGTTCAACACCGTATCCCTGACGCTGGGCTTTGCGTTCCTCTATATCCCGATGATCATTCTGATCACCTATTCGTTCAACGCAGGCAAACTTGTCACCGTCTGGTCGGGCTTTTCGACCAAGTGGTATGGCGAGCTGTTCCGCAACGAGGCGTTTCTGGACGCGGCATGGGTCACGCTGAAAGTGGCTGTGATGTCGTCGTCCATTGCCACCGTTTTGGGCACCATGGCCGCTTATGTCATGGTGCGGGCGGGCCGCTTCCCCGGTCGCACAGTGTTTTCGGGCATGATCTATGCGCCCCTCGTGATGCCTGAAGTCATCACCGGTCTGTCGCTGCTTTTGCTATTCATCGCAATCGGGTTGGATCGCGGGGTGCTGACGATCGTGCTTGCACACACCACATTCTCGATGTGTTTTGTGTCTGTCGTGGTGTCATCGCGCCTTGTGACCTTCGACCAGTCACTGGAAGAGGCCGCGCTTGATCTGGGCTGCACGGGGTTTGAGGCGTTTCGCCTTGTCACCCTACCCATCATCATGCCCGCGGTCGTATCGGGTTGGCTGTTGGCCTTCACCCTATCGCTGGACGATCTGGTGATCGCCTCATTCACCTCGGGCCCAAGCTCGACCACCCTTCCGATCAAAATCTTCTCGGCGGTGCGTCTGGGGGTCAGTCCTGAAATCAACGCCCTGTCCACGATCATGATCGGCCTTGTGACAGTGGGTGTGATTGGTGCCTCGCTCACCTCGAAACGATCCATTGCCAAACGTCAGAAAGACGAACAAGAGGCCATCATATGAGCGATTTTCTTGAGGAATACGCGCAGTATTGCAAAACCCATGGCCGACCGGACCGGCTTGAGCTGATGTTGTGTGACATCAATGCCGTTCTGCGGGGCAAATGGCTGCCGGGCGATGACGAAAAGAAGCTGACGGAAGGTGCCGTGCGCCTGCCCCATTCGACCTATGTGCCGAATATCTTGGGCGCAGAGGTGACAGAAACCGGGTTGGGCATCGTTGTCGGCGACCCGGACGGACGCATCGTGCCGATCCCCGGATCGCTGAAACCAGTGCCGTGGGCCAAAGGCAACATGGCGCAGGTTCAGGTCGAAATGCTTGACCCGGATACCGGCAAGATCAGTGAATTATCCTCGCGCAAGTTGCTGGCAAACATGGTTGACCGGTTCCACGACAAAGGTTGGCATCCTGTCTTGGCGAGCGAGCTGGAATTCTATCTGATCCAACCGCGCCAGAGCGAAGACGAACCCCCAACCCCGCCCGACCGCAGCCCGGACGCGCAGAACTATGACCTTGAGGTGCTGGAACGCACCCAAGATGTGTTGGACGACATTCTTGAGGTTTCGGCCATTCAAGGTATCGCCACCGATACGCTGATCGCCGAATACGGCCCCGGTCAGTTCGAGGTGAACTTCCACCATACCGATGACGTGATGAAGGCCGCCGACACGGCGTTGTTGTTCAAGCGGCTGGTGCGCGGTGTCGCACGCAATCACGGGATGGAGGCCACGTTTATGGCCAAACCCTATGCCGATCACCCCGGCAATGGGATGCATCTGCACGCCTCGGTCGTGGATCGTGAGGGCAAGAACATCTTTGACGATGGCAGCGGAGAGGCGTCTGATACGCTGCGCGCAGCGGTGGGTGGGTCGCTTGACACCATGCGCGATCTGCAGGCCATCTTTGCACCGCACCTGAACTCCTATCGCCGCTATCGCCCGATGAGCTTTGCCCCCTCGGCCCCCGATTGGGGCTATGACAACCGCGCCGCCGGTGTCCGCCTGCCTGAGGTCTCGGGCCCCGGCGCAAGGCTGGAGCACCGCATCGCAGGGGCGGATGTGAACCCCTATCTGGTCATCACCGCCATTCTCGGCGGCATTCTGCATGGGTTGGAAACGAAACCAGACCTGCCGTTGCCCTTGGATGACCCAAACGCCGAGACCGCACCACGTTTGACCGCAGACTGGATCCGCGCTGTCGACCGGTTCTCGCAATCCGACATCGCCGCCGACATCTTTGGCGAACGCTACCGCGACATCTATTCCGCCGTGCGATTGGATGAAATCGACCAACTGACCAATGAAATCAGTCATGTTGAATATCGCGCCTATCTTGGCCGCCTCTAAGGCCCATGACGCGCCGTATTTACGAAGACTACGCGTATTCCGGCGCCGCACGGGCCGAATGTATCTGGCCCGTGCCGCAAGGGGATTGGCCGTCGCTGGAAGGTGATGCTCGCGCCGAAGTGGCGGTCATCGGCGGTGGCTATACCGGTCTCTCTGCCGCGCTTCACTTGGCGCAAGCGGGCGTTCAGGTCACTCTGCTGGAAGCGCATAGCCCCGGTTGGGGCGCGTCCGGTCGCAATGGCGGGTTTTGTTGCATCGGCGGTGACAAGCTGGGCCTTAGCGCGATCCGGAAGCGCTTTGGCGCGGACGCAGCACAGGCCTATTTCAACGCCCAGCGCGATGCGATTGATCTTGTGGCCCACCTTCTGGACGCCCACGACATAGATGCCGACACCCATTCCAATGGTGAACTGCAACTGGCCCACCATCCCCGCATCATGTCCGACCTGCGCGCTGAACAGGAAGAATGGGCAGCCTATGGCGTAAGGGCCACGCTGATCGAATGCGCTGAACTGGCCGCACGCGGCATGGCTGGCACCTTTCATGGCGGGCTTCATGTGCCGTTGGGCTTTGCCCTAAACCCCGGGGCATACGCCTCTGGACTAACGAACGCGGCCAATGACGCCGGGGTGACAATTCATGCAGATAGCCCGGTGTTGAATATCACCCAGACCGACTTCGGTTATCTGCTTGAAACGCCAACCGGACGACTGACGACCCAAAAGCTGATCCTTGCCACCAACGGGTATGGGACCGACGGCCTGCCAGATTGGATGACCGGGCGATACCTGCCGCTGCAGTCCAACATCCTCGTGACCCGTCCGCTGACAGATGACGAGATCGCCGCGCAAGGCTGGACCACCGATCTGATGGCCTATGACAGCCGCCACCTGCTGCATTATTTCCGCCTTTTGCCCGACCGGCGTTTCCTGTTCGGTGCGCGCGGAAATGTGGGGGCAAGCGCGCAGGGGCAAGCGGCAATGCGCGCGCGCCTGAACAGAGAACTCGCGGCCATGTTCCCCGCTTGGGCCGATATCGAGACACCACATTTCTGGTCAGGCCTCGTCAGCCTTTCGCGCGATCTGTTGCCCTATGCTGGCCCGGTCGGCGATTGGGACAATGCTTGGGCCGGAATGAACTATCACGGCAACGGGGTCGCGATGGGCACGTGGGTGGGCGCACGGCTGGCGGATATGGCACTTGGGCGCGGGGGCGAGCTACCCGTCCATACCCGCACCCTGCCCCGCTTTCCGTTCCCACGGCTGCGACGCAGCTATTTGCATGGGGCGGTGTTGGGTTACCGCCTGAAGGATGGTCCACCGCCCAAGCCTTAAGCTTTCAGCACATCCGCATAGGTCTGGCGCATCACGTTTTTCTGCACTTTACCCATCGTGTTGCGGGGCAGCTCGTCCACGATGATTGCGCGCTTGGGCTGTTTGAACTTGGCAAGTTTGCCCGCAACGCCCGCCATGATTGCGGCTTCATCCATGGACGCGACCGGCTGCGCGACGACCACGGCGACAACGCCCTCGCCAAAATCCTCATGCGGCACGCCGATGACGGCGCTTTCCAGCACGCCCGGCAGATCGTCGATGACGGCTTCAACCTCTTTCGGGTAGACATTGAAGCCGCCTGTGATGATCAAATCATTGCCGCGCCCGACGATGGTAACATAGCCATCTGCGTCAATCATCGCCAGATCGCCGGTGATGAACCACCCATCAGGCCGCAATTCTTCGGCAGTTTTGTCGGGCATCTGCCAATAGCCCGCAAAGACATTGTCGCCGCGCACTTCAAGCACGCCAATTTCACCCTCGGGCAAGGTCGCGTCAGTGTCGGGGTCACAGACTTTCACCTCGACCCCCGGCAGTGGCAGGCCCACTGTTCCCGCGCGGCGGTCGCCATCATAGGGGTTCGAGGTGTTCATGTTCGTCTCGGTCATACCGTAACGCTCTAGGATTGCGTGGCCTGTGACCTCGCGCCACCGGTCGTGGGTTTCCGCCAAAAGCGGGGCCGAGCCTGACACAAACAGCCGCATATTCTTTGACGCATCCGCCAAACGCGGGTCTTTCAAAAGCCGGGTATAGTAGGTCGGCACGCCCATCAACGCGGTCGCCTTCGGCATGGCGGCGATGATCGCGTCGGCATCGAACCCCGGCAGAAAGACCGCTGATCCACCTGCCATCAGCGTCACGTTGGTCGCGACGAACAAGCCATGGGTGTGGAAGATTGGAAGCGCGTGGATCAAAACGTCTGTGTCGGTAAACCGCCAGTAATCACTGAGCGTTTCGCTGTTTGAGGCCAACGCCCGATGGGTCAACATCGCACCCTTCGAGCGCCCCGTCGTACCCGAGGTATAGAGGATCGCGGCCAGATCCAGCGGCTCACGTGCGACAGCATTGAAGCCGTGCGATTGCGCATCGCGAAGATCAACCAAACTGCCCGCCTCGCCTATGCCCAGTGTTAGGACATGTTCCACCTCGGCATTTTGCGCCACAGGGCTCAGGGCCTCCAGCTTCGCCGTGTCGCAGACGAAAACGCGCGGGCTTGCGTCGCCAAGAAAATACGCGACCTCGTCCGGTGTATAGGCCGTATTCAGCGGCAGGAAGACACCACCTGCCAGCACCGTGCCCACGTAGAGTTCCAACATCGCTGTTTCTTTGGGCGCCTGCACGGCCACTCGGTCACCTGGTTGCAACCCCAAGCCAACCAACGCCGCCGCCATCCGTTCCGCATTTGCCCAAAACGCGCCATAGGTTGTGGTATTCCCCGCCTGCCCATCGGTCAGAAAAACCGCGTCATGGCGCCCGTCCGAGGCGCGCGAGATGGCTTGGGCAAGATGGTTCAGATCGTACATTTCGTCCTCCTGACAACAGGTGCGGATTAGCCTTGCGTGGTTACGTAAACATTGACGTTTGGGACGTCTGGCAGACTATTCGCAGGTTGCGCCGCAAAAAGTTTCACCATCGCATCCAGCGGCAGAGTCATGGCATTTCCTCCACACATGCCGTCAACCTAACTTGCCTTTGACACCGTCGCCAGTTGCGTCATCTTGGCGGAATGAAAAATCGAATGATTTGCTTGCCCTATTTCTCGGGATTTGGTCACACCAAACGCATCGCCGCAGCGATTGCAGACGGGATTGGCACATCTGCGCGCCTGATCAATGTCGAGGCAATATCCAATGACGATTGGGCCGCGCTTGACGCCGCCGATGCCATCATCTTCGGCGCGCCCACCTATATGGGATCCGCCGCCGCCCGTTTCAGCCAATTTCTCGAAGAGGTCGACACAAGGTGGGAGGACGGGCTGTGGGTCGATAAAATCGCCGCAGGCTTCACAACGGGCATCCACCCGTCGGGCGACAAACTTGCCACATTGCAGCGGCTATCCACCTTTGCCGCCCAAATGGGTATGATCTGGGTCGGTCAATCCGACATCGGCGCGCCGGTCAAACCAAACAGGCCCGGCGTGAATCGAGATGGAAGTTGGCTGGGTTTGATGGTGACGGAACAACTGGGTGAAGCCGATGACCTGCCCGCAGACGATCTTGATAACGCCCGTCGGTTCGGTGCGCGCATCCTATTGGCGACAAAACGGTGGGCTGAAGGCTAGATTGCCCGCTGCCGCGTCGTCTGACTACGAATATCCCCCGCCGTTCGCACCGCGGGGGAAATGCTTTAATAACCCGACTTACTTCTGGGTAATGCGCCCATCCAGCATCGGTGTGACCGGACCCATCTTGGCCATGTATTCGGCGGTTACATCCGCCAGATCAGGACCAAAATCATAAGCGTTCTCAGCGTCGAGGAACATTTTAAAGCCGTCGCCGCCGTTGCGCACGTAGTTGTTAGACACAACGCCATAGGTCTTCTCTGGATCAATCGGCGCCTCGCCTACCATCACGTCCGACACACGTTCGCCTGCCGGCTTCGACACATCAAACGCGTATTTTAGACCGGCAACCTGGAGAAAGCGGCCCGCGCCTTCTTCATGTTGGCTGACGCCATTCTCCAGCGCCTCGAGAATTGTCGCGCCGGACACTTGGAAGGTCGACAGAGTGTTCTGAAACGGAAGCACGGTCAGCACTTCGCCCATCGTCACCTCACCCGCATCAATTGACGCGCGGATACCACCGCCATTCGCAAGTGCGATCTCAATGCCTTGATCTTTCACCCGGTCCAGCATCGCATCGGCGATGATGTTGCCCATGGCGCATTCCTTGGCGCGACAGCTGTCCCGTTCACCGTCGATCAACTCGGCTGTTTCAGCCACCACTTTGTTGCGGATTTCCTCAAGCGGTGCTGCAGCTTCTGTGATGCGCGCAACAGTCGCCTCGTCTTCAGCGACAGCTCCGTCCATGATGATCGGCTCGCCTGTGGCTTCTGTGATATTGCCCTCATCGTCGAACGTTACATTTAGCTCGCCAAGAAACTTGCCATAGGCATAGGCCGACACGATCGCGGTCGAGCCGACCATTGTCGGGTAAGGCCCCTCGGCACTTTCGTTTGTGTTGGACAGAAGCGTGTTGGTATGGCCGCCCACAATGATATCGACACCCGTCGTTCCCTCGGCAATCGTCTGGTCAACGCGATAGCCCGAATGGCTTAGCACGATGATCTTGTTCACGCCTTCGGCGGTCAGCTTGTCGACCTCGCCCTGCACCGCTTGTACCGGATCGGTAAAAATCACGTTGGGTCCGGGCGACGCCAGTTCGTCGGTGTCTTGCGGGGTTAGGCCGATCAGGCCCAGCTTTTCGCCGCCACGTTCGATCACGGCGGACTTTGCAAGCTTACCGGCCAGCAGTTCTTCACCCGAGACATCGGCGTTTGACATCAACACGGGAAAATCCACCGCATCCATAAAGCCGCTTAGAACTTCTGGGCCATCGTCAAACTCGTGGTTGCCCACAGTCATCGCGTCATAGCCCATCTTGTTCATCATTTCGGCAGCCAGTTTGCCCTTGTAATAGGTATAAAACAGCGTGCCCTGGAATTGGTCGCCACCGTCCACGAGGATCGAGTTGTTGGACCGTGCGCGCGCCTCGGCCAGTGCGCTGACCAGACGGGCTGAACCGCCAAAGCACTCGCCTGCTGTGTTATCTTCTGCCGAACAGCCGGAATCGTATTTGCTGATCGGCTCGAACCGGGCATGAAAGTCGTTGGTGTGTAGTACGGTCAGCGTATAGTCCGCAGCCGCCGTGCCAGCTGTCACCGCCAGTGCTGCAACCGTTGTCAAAAAACGCGTTATCATTGGGAACCCCCTGTTATTGGTATATTGCGAACAGGTTGACGCGAGTCGGCCTGCCTTGTCAAAGACCGCGCTTAAGATGGCAGGTTGACGTAACGGTAGAATGACGTGCCTTCGTGCGCCTTTCCTAGTCAAATCCTACATGTCTTGACGAATGTTGCCCCGCGAGTCACATCAGGGGCATGCAGATATACAAAATTCTACGCGCCGCCGAATGGCAGGCATTTCAGACCTCAGGCAAGACAATGGGTGCCCCCATTGATTTGGACGACGGCTATATCCATTTCTCAACCGCTGAACAGGCGCAAGAAACTGCTGCAAAGCATTTCGCGGGTGAGGACGGCTTGGTGCTGGTAGCATTTGAAGCAGACGCCATGGGTGACGCCCTGAAATGGGAGCCCGCGCGCGGCGGTACCCTGTTTCCGCATCTTTATCGCGAATTAATGTTGTCCGAAGCTTTATGGCATCGCGCGCTACCTCTTGGCCCCGATGGGCACAAATTTCCCGAGAGCCTTGCATGAACCTGATCGAGAAAATTGCGCTTAAGGCACTTCATCAGGTGGATCCCGAACGATCGCATGGCTTGGCGCTGATGGCGATGAAAGCAGGCATTGTGCCGCTTTCGGGGATGGTCACGACAGACCGGCTTAAGACCAAGTTCTGCGGGATGGACCTTTTGAACCCAGTGGGACTTGCGGCAGGTTACGATAAGAATGCAACCGTGGTTGACGCGTTGACCCAAGCCGGGTTCGGGTTTGTCGAGGTCGGGGCGGTGACGCCGCGTCCGCAACGGGGCAATCCCAAGCCCCGCCTGTTCCGACTGACGGAAGATCAGGCCGTCATCAACCGCTTCGGTTTTAACAATGAAGGGATGGAGGCCGCCGCCGCGCGGCTAACCCGCCGCTCGCGCCGCCGCCCGGTACCCGTTGGATTGAACCTTGGGGCCAATAAGGACAGCGAAGATCGTGCCGCCGATTATGTGCACGTGTTTGAAACCTGCGGCCCGCATGTGGATTTTGCCACCATCAATGTCAGTTCGCCCAACACCGAAAAGCTGCGCGATTTGCAAGGCGCTGATGCGCTGCGCGGGCTGTTGTCCGGCGTGCTTGAAGCCCGCGAAGGGCAGGACAAATACACGCCAATCTTTCTGAAAATCGCCCCCGACCTCAGCGACGAGGAACTGTCCGAAGTTGCAGGCGTCGCGCTTGAGGTTAACGTCGATGCCGTCATCGCCACCAACACCACCCTGTCACGCGAAGGTCTGAAAAGCCCGTTTAAGGCAGAGGCCGGTGGCCTGTCTGGCCCGCCCCTGTTTGAGAGATCGACCCGCGTTCTGGCCCGCTTGTCCGAATTGACAGACGGCAAGATGCCCCTGATCGGCGTCGGCGGGATCGCTTCGGCCGACGATGCCTATCAGAAAATCCGCGCTGGCGCCTCGATCGTGCAACTTTATTCTTCGCTGGCCTATAAGGGGCTCAGCCTCGTGGAAGAGATCGCCTTGGGTCTTGATAAGCTTTTGGAACGCGATGGCTTTGACCATGTCTCAGATGCTGTCGGCACAGGTCGGAAGGACTGGCTATGACCGAGATTTGGCACAACCCGCGCTGTTCAAAATCGCGCCAGACACTGGCAATCCTTGAAGAGCGTGGCGAGGATGTGGTCGTGCGCCGCTATCTTGACGACGCGCCGGACGAGGCCACGCTGCGCGCAGTTCTGACCGCGCTGGCGGTCCCCCCAATCGCGATCATGCGCAAAGGCGAAAAGCAGTTTAAAGAGCTTGGGCTAAGCGCAGACACCCCCGACAATGATCTGATCGCCGCGATGGTCGCGCACCCGATCCTGATCGAACGCCCCATTGTGATCAAAGACGGAAAAGCCCGGATCGGTCGCCCACCTGAAAGCGTAATCGACATTCTTTAGGTCGCCACCTCCAACGCAGGATAACGCAGACCCAGCGTCACGCCGCGCGCGATGTACGAAACAAGCAACGCCAACCATAGCCCGTGATTGCCGAAAATCGGCATCAGGCTCAGCACAGCGATGATATAGATCACCGCGGATACGATCATCATGTTGCGCATATCGGCGGTGCGGGTTGCACCGATGAATATCCCGTCCAGCATCCAAGACGGCCAGCCGAGCAAAGGCGCGAAGACCATATAGATCAGGAAGACCCGCGCAGTGGCGCGCACCTCTTCTGCGGTGGTCATCAGGTCAATGGCCATCCCCCCGAACAACAGGAACCCCAATGCCAGCACACAAGAAATGCCCGCCCCCCACTGGCTGGACATGATCGCAGCGCGGCGCAGCCCAGCCTTATTGCGCGCGCCCAGCGCTTGGCCAACGAAGGTTTCCGCCCCGAAGGCAAACCCGTCCATCGCATAGGCCGTCACGTGCAGAAATTGCAAAAGGATCTGGTTGGCCGCAAGTTCGACGTCCGAGAAACGCGCGCCAAAGAACATGAAGCTGGTGAAGATCGCAGTCAGCAGCAGCGAGCGGATCATGATGTCCGAATTGACGACGGCCATGCGCGTCAAGGTCGCGCGGTCCAGCACCCGTGTGCGGTCGCGCCAGGCCGGGTTGTGGAAGGCATCACGGCACAGCCACAGGCCCAGCACCGCGCCGCCAAATTCCGCGATCAAGGTAGCCACGGCCACACCTTCGATCCCCCAGCCCAGACCAAGAACGAACCACAGGTCCAGCACGATGTTGATGCCGTTCAACGCGACTTGCAGCACCAGCACCGACTTGGCGCGTTCCAGCGCAATCAGCCAGCCTGTCAGCGCATAAATCGAAATGGCGAAGGGCGCACCCCAGATCCGAATGGAAAGATAGTCTTGCGCCATGCGCTCAACTTCAGCCGAGGCGGGCGCGATCTGGAAAGCCGCCCAAAACAGCGGGAGCTGCAGCACAACCAACGCAAGACCGGCCACCCCCGCAATCATCATGGCGCGGGTCAGCATCGCCGACACCTCGCCCGTGCGTCCGGCACCATGCGCCTGCGCGGTCAGGCCGGTGGTGCCCATCCTGAGAAAGCCGAACAACCAATAGAAGGTCGTGATCACAACCGCGCCAATACCAACCGCGCCAATCGGTGCTGCCTCGCCTAACTGGCCGATGACACCGGTGTCCACGATGCCCAAAATGGGTACCGTGACGTTGGACAGGACGATCGGCCCCGCAACCGCAAAGATGCGGCGGTGGGTGATCTGCGCAGGGCGGGTTGTCATTTCGTGGGCATCAGGAAATGACCCGTGGCCTGCGCATACAGTTTGTTGCGGTTGTCCTGCCATGCTTCAACATGCACCGACGCATAGCGCCGCCCTTGCCGAACGATCCGCGCCCGCGCATAGGCGTCGCGCGGCAGGCCAGACCGCAGATAGTCGATTGAGAAGTCGATGGTCTTGGGCAGATACGGCAGGTTGTCCGGGCCAAGCGTGCCGGGATCCAGCTTGCCCGACTCCATATCTTCCCAAAGCGATACCCAGCTGAGTTCTATCACTGCCGCAGTTTCCAGAAATGCCGCCGTGACACCGCCATGAATTGCCGGCAGCAGCGGGTTGCCAATCAGCTTGTCCGAGAACGGAAGGATAGCTGTCAGTTCATCCCCATGACGTTCCACGCTGATACCCAGAAATTTCAAATAGGGAACGCTGTCGACAAGAGCAGATAAG
Organism: Aliiroseovarius sp. S1339; assembly: GCF_023195695.1. Lineage (GTDB taxonomy): Bacteria > Pseudomonadota > Alphaproteobacteria > Rhodobacterales > Rhodobacteraceae > Aliiroseovarius. The sequence continues at coordinate 237,478 of NZ_JALPQG010000002.1, forward strand.
GTGGCATCGCGGCGTTTCTTGACCACTTCGACGGGTTCTGGGCGGGGGCGTTTCACAGTACCTTTCATGGCTTGTCACCTCCGCTGATCTCAACCGAGATTTCGGTGGACCGTCGTTTTGGATCACCATCTGCCGAAAAGGCTCCTGTCGCGGTTGCCACTGGGCGATTTTCGTCTTCGTCCAAGGCGACGGCACGCACAAACGCGACTGATCGCGTGACGTGATAGCAGGTCGCGCGGGCGGTGATCTTCTGGCCGGGCGTGGCGGGGCGCATATAATCAATGCGCAGATCAATCGTGGCAGTGATCGCGGGGGCGTCAGGGTGGCTCATTACTGCGGTTCCACAGCACGTATCCATCAGCGCCGACACCGCGCCGCCGTGGATGACACCCGTGCGCGGATCACCGATAAAACGTGCATCGTAAGGCATCGACATCACCGCCTCGCCGTCGCCCAGATGGTCCAGCGTCATCCCCAATGCACCGCAATGCGGAATGGCCTCGGTGAATTTCCGAGCGATTTCCGCCTTTTTCTCTGGCGTCAGGTTCTTAATCATCCCGCATTCTCCTTTGGCATTTCCTGCCTTTTATTGGCCCTTGGAAATGGCGCGTCCACCCCTTACTTCGCCTTGGCACCCGGTTTCATGAACTGACGTTCCCAAAGTACAAGCAGGTGCTTTTACGCAATTGCGCCCTCTGCGCCGGTCCTTTACGTTAGGTCGTATGAAGACTGGAAATGGGGCACAGATGACCGAAGACCGCCTGACCTTCAAGGAAATGTGCGCGAAGTTTGACGTAACCCCGCGCACGCTCAGATACTATGAATACATTGAGCTTCTGAGCCCGGAAAAGGAAGGCCGCACCCGGTTCTACACCCCGCGCGAGGTCGCCCGCATGACGCTGATTTTACGGGGACGGCGGTTTGGATTTTCGCTGGAAGAACTTCGCCAGTGGCTGTTGATCTATGATGAAAAAGGCACCGAGGCGCAAAACCGGGCTTGGGTTGAGCTGGCAGACCGCCAATTGGCCGATCTGCGCACTCAGCAGTCGCAACTGGTAGAAAGCATCGCCGATCTGCAAAAACTGCGCGATGACGCGGCCAAAGCGCTGGACTAATTCGGGGTGTTTCCCCTTTATTTTGTGCGATTTCCGGTCTTCACCGCAGTAGACGTGTTTTTTCGCTAACCTAGCGGAACCTCATTTCTTCTTGAAAAACATGCCCTTGCGTCATGTCGTCTTTTTTCGACGTTACGTAACGACAACAAAACCTCTGACGCCACGTTACATTTACGTCAACGTAAGCTTACATAGTATGACGAGCTGGTTAGATCATACGACCGGCGTCGGGTAGTGATTGGAGAATAGTATGACCGACGAACTTATGACCATTCGCCAGATGTGCGATGCCTTTGATGTGACGGCTAGGACGCTACGCTTTTATGAAGCAAAAGAGCTGATCGCGCCCATCCGCGAAGGCCAGAAACGGCTGTTCACCAAGCGCGACCGTGCGCGTCTGAAACTGATCCTGCGCGGCAAACGCTTTGGGTTCTCGCTTGAAGAGATCCGGCAGTTGCTGGACCTTTACGATCGCGGCGACCAGCAGAAGACCCAACTCGAACGCACTTATGAGGTGGCACAAGGTCATCTTGAGGGGCTTAAACGCCAGCGCGAGGAATTGGACGACGCCATCGACGATCTGACAGAGCAGTTGAACTGGGTGAGCGAAAAGATCGCCACGTTCGACGATGACAATTCAGACCCGAAATAAGGACGACCTCTATGCCCAGCTACACCGCTCCGACCAAGGACATGGCCTTCCTTCTGCATGAAGTGCTCAAGGCAGACAAACAAGACATCCCCGGATATGACGAACTGGAGCCCGATTTCACGGGCGCTGTTCTGGAAGAAGCCGGCAAAGTCGCGAGCGAGGTTCTTACGCCCTTGAACATTACCGGCGACCATGAAGGGTGCCGCCTGGAAAATGGCGTGGTTTATACCCCCACTGGATTCAAGGCCGCGTTTGAGCAGATGAAAGAAGGTGGCTGGACTGGGCTGGACATGCCCGAAGAATTCGGCGGCCAGAACATGCCCGTTCTGCTGGGCACGGCTGTGGGCGAGATGTTTTCCGCCGCCAACCAAGCGTTCACCATGTATCAGGGCCTGACTCACGGTGCCGCGTCGGCCATTTTGGCGCACGGCACGGACGAGCAGAAAGCAACCTATCTGCCCAAGATGGTCAGCTGTGAATGGACCGGCACGATGAACCTGACCGAACCGCATTGCGGCACCGATCTGGGCCTGATGCGGACCAAAGCCGAACCGCAGGACGATGGCAGCTATAAGGTGTCGGGCCAGAAGATTTTTATCTCGGCGGGCGATCACGACATGTCAGAGAACGTCATCCACCTTGTGCTGGCGAAAATCCCTGGTGGGCCTGACGGCATCAAAGGCGTCTCGCTGTTCATCGTGCCGAAGTTCAACCTGAACGAAGATGGCTCGGTCGGGTCGCGCAACGGCGTGACGGTCGGCAATATCGAGCACAAGATGGGCATCCACGGCAACGCGACCTGCGTCATGAACTATGACGAGGCGACGGGTTATCTGCTGGGTGACATGCACAAAGGCATGCGCGCCATGTTCACCATGATGAACGAGGCCCGTCTGGGTGTGGGCATGCAAGGCTTGGCACAGGCCGAAGCCGCTTATCAGAACGCCGTGATCTATGCCAAGGACCGTCTGCAAGGGCGCGACGTGACAGGTTTAAAAAATCCGGATGGCCCCGCCGATCCGCTGATCGTGCACCCTGATATTCGCCGCTCGCTGATGGACCAGAAAAGCTTCATCGAAGGTGCCCGCGGTTTCCTGTTGTGGGGCGCATTGTTGATCGACCAGGCACATCGTTCGGGCGACCAGCAAGCAGACGGCCTTATCAGCCTTATGACACCCGTCCTGAAAGGCTTCCTGACGGATCAGGGCTTTGATATGACCGTTCTGGCCCAGCAGGTCTATGGCGGCCACGGTTACATCGAAGAACATGGCATGAGCCAGTTCGTGCGCGACGCCCGCATCGCGCAGATCTATGAAGGCGCAAATGGCGTGCAGGCGCTGGACCTTGTGGGTCGCAAGTTGGCCGCAGATGGTGGCAAGCCGATCATGGCGTTCTTTGAGTTGATCAAGTCCTATTGCAAGGGACAGGACGGCGACGAAATGACGGATTTCATCGAGCCGCTGAAAGAAGCGTCAAAGCACCTGCAAGCCGCGTCGATGTATTTCATGCAAAACGGCATGAAAAATCCCAACAACGCGCTCGCTGGCAGCTATGATTTCATGCACCTGTTTGGTCATGTCTGCTTGGGCTACGCTTGGGCACAACAGGCGCGCGCTGCGCTGGACGCCCTTGCAAACGGCGCAGCTGACGCCACGTTTTACGAGACCAAGCTGACCACCGCGCGCTACTATATGGCACGCCGCCTGCCCGCCACCGCCATGCATCTGGCGCGGATCGAAAGCGGCGCGGACACCGTGATGGCTTTGGACGCGGACGCGTTCTGAGCCGGGCAAACAAAGCAAGGAGAGATCATGCCGAAACGTTTCAAACTGACCCGCCGCTTCCCCTGTGCCATGACAGAGGATGGCTATCGTCGGCTCAGGCGTTTCGCGAAAGAGGCAGGGCTTGACGAAGGTGAAGCCCTGTCCTTCCTGTTTGAGCATTTCGACAGTGTAACGGACGAAGAAAACCTGACGGCCCGTCTGCGGCTGTTCAACTCTGAACTGGACGCACGCAAACGCTGATGCGGGCCACGTTCAACGGGAGGGAACGATGACGATCAAACTCTATTGCTTCGGTGAAAGCGGAAACGCCTATAAAGCCGCTTTGACACTGGAATTGTCCGAGCTGGAATGGGAACCCGTCTTCGTCGACTTCTTCAACGGCGAAACCCGCAGCCCGGAGTTTCGCGAACTGAACCCGATGGGCGAGGTGCCGGTGATGATTGACGGAGATGTGACACTGTCCCAGTCTGGCGTCATTCAGGACTATGTGTCCTCTAAATCCGGCAAGCTGGGCGGGCGTAGCGCCAATGAACGGCGTGAAATCCTGCGCTGGCAGTTTTGGGACAATCACAAGATGTCGTCCGTGGCGGGCACGACCCGGTTCCTGATGAATTTCCTGCCCGAAGACAAACGCCCCGCCGAAGTGATCGCTTTCAATCAGGCCCGTTTGAAGGGCGCATACAAAGTGCTGGAAGGCGAACTTTCAAGCCGCAACTGGCTGGTTGGCGACGCCATCACGCTCGCTGATATCTCATGCTGTGGCTACCTGTTTTACTCTGAACCCTTCGGCTTCGACCGCGCCGAATGGCCCGCAATTGACGCTTGGCTCACCCGTATTTCGGAAACGCCCGGCTGGAAACACCCCTATGACCTGATGCCCGGCTCCCCTGCGGACCGCGCGTGATCTCGAAAGGACGAATGATGACCGACGCCTATATCTATGACGCCGTGCGCACCCCGCGTGGCAAAGGCAAGAAAGACGGCACCTTGCACGAGGTGACCGCCGTGCGCCTGTCCGCTATTGCACTGAACGCGCTGAAAGAGCGCAACAATCTGGACGGCCACGCCGTCGAGGATGTGATCTGGGGCAACGTTACCCAAGTGGGCGAACAGGGAGCATGCCTTGCGCGTTCCGCCGTGCTGTATTCCGATCTGGACGAACGTATTCCGGGTGTCTCGATCAACCGCTTCTGCGCCTCAGGCCTGGAAGCCGTGAACATGGCCGCCAACCAAGTCAAAGGCGGCGCAGGTGACGGCTATATCGCCGGTGGTGTGGAAAGCATGAGCCGGGTGCCGATGGGCATGGACGGTGGCGCGATAGCTGCTGATCCCTTCCTGGCGATGAAAGCCTATTTTGTGCCGCAAGGCATCTCGGCCGACATAATTGCAACCGAATTTGGCTTTAGCCGCGACGACTGCGACACCTATGCGGTGGAAAGCCAGAAACGCGCTGCCGCGGCCCGTGCCGATGGACGATTCAAGGCAATCATTCCAGTGAAAGACCAGAACGGCCTTGAGATCATGTCCGAGGATCAAATGATCCGCGAGACCACCATGCAAACGCTGGGCGGTCTGAACCCCTCATTCAAAGCGATGGGCGAAGTGATGCCGGGCTTTGACGCTGTGGCATTGCTGAAATACCCGCATCTTGAGCGTATCAACCACGTGCACCACGCGGGCAACTCGTCGGGTATCGCGGATGGCTCTGCCGCCATCCTGATCGGCAACAAGGAATTCGGCGAACGCCACGGGCTGAAACCGCGGGCGCGGGTCAAAGCGACATCAAAAGTGGGCACCGATCCCACGATCATGCTGACCGGTCCTGTTCCGGCCACAGAACGCGTGCTGCAAGCTGCCGGCATGGATTTCGGCGACATCGACTTGTTCGAGGTGAACGAGGCGTTTGCCTCCGTCGTTCTGCGTTTCATCCAAGCCTTCGACGCCGACACGAACAAGGTAAACGTCAACGGCGGCGCCATCGCCATGGGCCACCCGCTGGGCGGCACTGGTGCGATGATCCTCAGCGCCCTGCTGGACGAAATGGAGCGTTCTGACAAAGAAACCGGTCTGGCCACGCTTTGCATCGGCTCGGGCATGGGTGCCGCAACCATTCTTGAACGCGTGTAAGAAGGAGACGTTAAAATGGCTGATTTTCACTATTCCGTGGACGCCGATGGCGTCGCCACCATCACTTGGGATGTCCCCAACAAATCCATGAACGTGCTGTCCTATGACGCGCTTCGCGAGCTGGACGCCCATATCGACACCGTTCTGGCAGACGACGCCGTGAAAGGCGCGATCATCACCTCGGCGAAGAAGGACTTTGCCGGTGGAATGGACCTGAACGTCATCGCGCAGATGAAGAATGATGCGGGCGACAACCCGGCAAAGGGTCTGTTTGACGGTGTCATGGGTATGCACGGTGTGCTGCGCAAGATCGAACGCGCAGGCATGGACCCCAAAACCAACAAGGGCGGCAAACCGATTGTCGCCGCCCTGCCCGGCATCGCGCTTGGCATCGGTCTGGAAATCCCGCTGGCCTGTCACCGCATTATCGCCGCCGACAACCCGAAGGCCAAGATCGGCCTGCCGGAAATCATGGTCGGCATCTTCCCCGGCGCAGGCGGCACCACCCGTCTTGTGCGCAAAATGGGCGCGATGGCGGCGGCGCCATTCCTTTTGGAAGGCAAGACTGTTTCGCCAGACAAAGCGAAAGCGGCTGGCCTGATCGACGAGGTTGTCGCGCCCGATGAACTGCAAGCCCGCGCGAAAGAGTGGGTTCTGAACGCCACCGACGCGGACATCGTGAAACCGTGGGATGCGAAGGGTTATAAAATGCCCGGCGGCGCGCCCTATCACCCCGCTGGGTTCCAAACCTTCGTTGGTGCGGCTGCGATGATTCACGGCAAGACCAACGGCGTCTATCCTGCCGCCAAGGCTCTGCTGGCAGCGGTCTATGAAGGCGCGATGGTGCCCTTTGACGACGCGCTGCGCGTGGAATGTCGCTGGTTCGTGAACGTGCTGATGAACCCGTCATCCAGCGCGATGATCCGCTCGCTCTTCATCAACAAGCAAGCGCTTGAAAAAGGCGCTGTGCGTCCGAAAGACGTGGCTGACCAGTCGGTCCAGAAAGTCGGCGTGTTGGGCGCAGGCATGATGGGGGCTGGCATCGCGCTGGTATCCGCCATGGCCGGGATGGAGGTCGTTCTGATCGACCAAACCCAAGAAGCGGCCGACCGAGGCAAAGCCTATTCCGAGGGCTATCTGGACAAAGGCATCGCCCGCAAGAAAGCCACGCCTGAGAAGAAAGAGGCCGTTCTGTCGGCCATCACCGCCACCACTGATCTGGAGGCCCTCAAGGGTGCGGACCTGATCATCGAAGCGGTGTTCGAGGACGTGGGCGTAAAGGCCGAAATGACCAAAAAGGTCGAGGCCGTGGTGGGCACAGACTGCATCTATGCCACCAACACCTCGACCCTGCCGATCACCGAGCTGGCAAAGGCGTCTGAACGCCCGGATCAGTTCATCGGCATCCACTTCTTCAGCCCCGTCGAGCGCATGATGCTGGTCGAGATCATCAAGGGCAAGGAAACCGGCCCGCGTGCGGTCGCCAAGGCGCTCGACTATGTGCGCCAAATCCGCAAGACGCCGATTGTAGTCAACGACGCGCGCTTCTTCTACTGCAACCGCTGCATCATTCCCTACATCAACGAAGGGATGCGCATGGTTGGCGAGGGCGTCAGCCCTGCTCTGGTCGAAGGTGCCGCGAAACTGCTGGGCTTCCCGGTGGGACCACTGCAACTGGTCGATGAAACCTCGATTGATCTGGGTGTGAAAATCGCCAAGGCCACCAAGGCCGCGATGGGCGACGACTACCCGGATGCAGCTGTGGACGACATCATCTTCTGGATGGCCGACGAAGGCCGCTTGGGTCGCAAGGCCAACGCGGGCTTCTATGACTATGACGACAAGGGCAAACGCGCGGGTCTGTGGGAAGGTCTTGAAGGCAAGTTCCCGCATGCAGACGACCAGCCCGACTTGACCGAAGTCAAGCATCGCCTGATGATGGCGCAAGTGCTGGAAGCTGTCCGCGCGCTGGAAGAAGGCGTGTTGGAAGACATCCGCGAAGGCGACGTGGGCGCGATCCTGGCATGGGGCTTTGCGCCTTGGTCTGGCGGTCCGTTCAGCTGGCTTGACATGATCGGCGCGGACAAAGCGGTCGAGATTTGCGACAGCCTGACTGCAGAATATGGCGCTAGGTTCACGACGCCTGCCCTTTTGCGCGATCTGGCCGACAAGGGCGAAACGTTCTATGGCAGGTTCGACACCGCGCAAGACGCAGCCTAACCGATTGCATTGCGAAAAAGAAAACGGCCCGGGCGATGCTCGGGCCGTTCTTCGTTTGTCGGGATCAGACGATCAACGGCCTAGAAATCATATCCAAACCGCTTGATGTCGCGCGCGCAAATATCATCGACCAATGCCGCATCGTTATCATTGTAATAGCTGCGATAATCGGGGTTTCGGTCAGATCGGTTCTCGTGCGGCAAGGGGCCGAATTGGAAGCCCAAATGAGCCTCGAACGGTGCAAGGTCAGCAGGCAACGCCTCCATCCGAGCGAAAAGATCGCACCGCTCATGCCCTGTCTGATCCGTGACATACGAGGCAAACGGCGCGCCGGCAAAGCTGTCCTTGGTGAATTGGTGGTTCAGAAACTCTGAGAAGGTCAGGGCATGTGCTAGATCGACCGCCGGGTGGTCGAAATGCTGTGCTTTCAGCCAATGATAATAGCTGACCAGCCTGTCCCACGGATTGCGCACCAAAGTGACGACGAAATAACTGTCGATCTGTTCTTGCGTCACCAATCCGTCAATATCGCGCAACGTAGAATGCTTCCAAAGCCGACCCGAGGACGCGACGTGCTTTAACCGTCGCCGACGACGAACTGCCTTGGGCGTGTCGCCCAACAGAATGTCGTCTTTCATCGCCCGCGCCTCTAGCGCCAACGCAAGCGATGTGCCCCCGGTTTTGGGTGGGTGAACGAAAATATAACGACGGCCGTGCGAAATGATCATGGCGCGATGTTAGCGGGCTTTCAGGCCGGGCGCGAGCGCAGCGAGATGATGGCGCCAGAGACAATGATCAAGACCATACCCAAAACAGACCTAAGCGACACTGGATCACCGAAAAGCACGAAGCTCCACCCAGCCACGAAGGGCAGCAACAGGTATTCGTAAATGCCGACTTGCGCAGCGTCGGCCAGTTGATAGCCCTTGAAAACAAGCCCCACAGCGATCAGCGACCCGACCGCTTGCATGACAGTCAAACCCCACGCTTGCGGCGTAGGCCAGACCAGTCCGCGCAAAATGAATCCCTCGGCCCCTGCGGGCACGCTCTGCGGCCAGATCATCAGCGCGACACATCCGACAAGCCCGAAAAGGCCCAACGCCAGAAAGAAATACAGCAGCATCGACATTGCGCTTTCACCTTCGCACCATTGCCGGGTGGCAATCCCCCCGATGGCATAGAAAAAACCCGCCGCAAGAGGAACAATGGCGACAGGATCAAGGCCGTCAGCAAACGGGTTCAGGACGATCAGAACGCCTGCAAACCCGACCAATGCCGCACTGATGCGCGTCAGACCCACGGGTTGGCCCAGAAACAACGCACCGACAAGCAAAATCCAGATGGGCGCTGTGAACAGCCCCGCCGCGACCTGTCCGATGGGCAAAAACGCCAGACAGCCGAAATAGATCAGCATTGCCAGCGCCGCAAAACCGCCGCGCACCATCACGGCCCAGCGGCGCATGGGGGTCAGGTGGGCACGCCCGATCCATGATAGCAGACCCAGTATGCCCACGGCCATGATCGCCCGCATCAGGTGGAATTGCCACAGCCCTAGGTCACGCGCGATCAGGGCGACGAAGTTGTCAAAGAACCCCAAAAGGAACATGGCCAGGCAAATTGCGCCAGCCGCCGCGAATGTTCGATTGCCCGTCATGTCGTTTTCCGCCTGCTTTGTGCGTATCCAAGGCATTGACCACTAAGGTGTCGTTCTGGTCTGCTTCAATAACGACATACACGACAAACGACGCGCGACAAGACAGGGAGTGAGGCATATGGGCTGGATGGCGGATGAGACCGGGTTGGAAAAATGCGCGGCGAATTTTGTTCCATTGACGCCCTTGTCTCACCTCAGACGGGCCGCCCGCGTCTTTCCCAATCGCGAGGCGTTGGTCTATGGCAAACGGCGGCTGACCTATGCGGCCTATTTCGAACGAGTGTCCCGCCTTGCGTCGGCATTGGCGCAGCAGGGGATTGTACCCGGCGATGTGGTCGCGACGCTTTTGCCCAACGTGCTGCCGCATGTCGAAGCCAGCTTCGCCATTCCGGCCTGTGGGGCGGTCTTGAATACGATCAACACCCGGTTGGATGTGGACACCGTTGCCTTTATCTTCGCCCATGGGCAAGCCCGCGCGGTACTGGTCGACACCCAGTTTCTGCCACTGGCTGAACAGGCCATCGCGCAGATGAAGGCAGACGGCGCATCCGCCACGCCCAAGATTATCGAGGTCGCGGACCCCGACGCAGGCTTTCCCGCAACCGGTCGCCATCCGGAATACGAAAGCCTTGTCGCAGGCGGCGATGCCGATTTCGACTGGATCATGCCGCAGGACGAATGGGAAAGCCTTGCGCTGAACTATACCTCTGGCACGACGGGGCGGCCAAAGGGCGTCGTCTATCACCATCGCGGCGCGTACTTGATGACGATGGGCACGCCAATCAGTTGGGGCATGACGCTTTACCCGCGCTACCTGACCATTGTGCCTTTGTTTCACTGCAACAATTGGAACCACTCATGGATGATGCCCGCGCTTGGCGGCACGATCATCTGTTGCCGCGATGTTACGGCCAAGGCGATCTATGATGCGATTGCGGATGAAGGCGTAACCCATTTCGGGGGGGCACCAATAGTGCTGAACATGATCGTGAATGCGCCTGACAAAGATCGCCGCCCCTTCGACCACGTGGTGGACGTGTTCACGGCTGGTGCCCCACCCGCCGCTGCCACCCTAGCTGCGATCGAGCCGTTGGGCTTCAACATCACGCAGGTTTACGGCCTGACCGAAACCTATGGGCATATTACCGAATGCCTGTGGAACGGCCCGGAATGGAACGACCTGCCACAAAGCGAGAAGTCGTCCTTAAAAGCGCGCACAGGCGTCGCGATGCCGCAGATGGAGGATATCACCGTCCTGACCAGCGACACGATGGAACAGGTCGCGATGGACGGCGAAACTATCGGCGAAATTATGATCCGCGGCAATTCGGTGATGAAAGGTTATTTGAAGAACCCCGACGCCACGCGCGAGGCGTTCAAGGGCGGCTATTTCCATTCAGGTGATATCGCGCACCAGACACCGGACGGCTATATCCGCATCACAGACCGGGCCAAGGATATCATCATCTCGGGCGGCGAAAACGTCAGCTCGGTCGAGGTTGAGGGCGCGTTGATGCACCACCCCGCCGTCAGCTTGTGTGCCGTGGTCGCCAAGCCTGATGACACGTGGGGCGAAGTGCCTTGCGCTTTTGTGGAACTTAAGGATGGTGCCAACGTGACGGAAGACGAGTTGATCGCCTTCGTTCGCGAACGGCTGGCCGGGTTCAAAACCCCAAAAAAGATCGAGTTTTGCGAGCTTCCCAAGACCTCGACCGGTAAAATACAGAAGTTTGAACTGCGCGATCGCTTAAGGAACAAAAACTGACCCGTCACGCGCATTGCCCGAACGGTTTCGAGCGAGTATCCTGACCGCAACAATAACGAGCAGGCGAGACCCGTCCAAAAAATGACGGCCCTCACGAAATATGAACGGCTGGAAGCAGCCGGGTTGTGGCGCGCTTCACCCGAGGCGCAGCGCCGCGACGTTATCCTATCGCTTGGCGATGCCACATTGGTGATCTCGGATCAGCATGGCACCGCGCTGGCGCATTGGTCCCTGCCCGCCGTTATCCGCCTGAACCCCGCAGAGCGCCCGGCGCTTTTTTCACCCGGCGAGGATGCGACGGAAGATCTGGAAATCGAGGACGACACGCTGATCAAGGCGATTGAGAAGGTGCGCACGGTCGTTGAAAGACGCCGCCCACATCCCGGACGCCTGCGCCATTGGGTCACTGCTGGCATTATTGGCCTGTTGGTTGCGCTTTGTGTGTTTTGGCTGCCCAATGCGCTTCGCGACTACACGGTATCGGTGGTGCCCGATCCGACGCGGGACGCCATCGGGCAACGTATCCTGAACCGAATTGGCCGGGTGGCCGGGCAGCAATGCGATGGGCAGATCGGACAAAGCGCGCTTGACCGGCTTACCGCCCGGGTGCTGGACACCGCCGCACCCCGCGTGATCGTGCTGTCAGGTGGCGTGCAGACGGCGACACATTTGCCGGGGCATATCACGCTTCTGAACCGCGCCCTGATCGAAGATTACGAAGAACCAGACGTGGTCGCCGGGTTTCTATTGGCCGAGGATATGCGCAGGCAGGCCACCGACCCGATGAATGCCCTGCTGGAACATGCTGGGCTAAAGGCCACCGCTCAACTTCTGACGACAGGTGATCTGCCCGACGGCGTGATCGACAGCTACGCAGAGGATTTGTTGATCGCCGCCCCGGCCCCGCTGGATCACAGCGCGCTGCTTACCCGGTTCGAAAAAGCGGGCGTTCGCTCAACGCCTTACGCCTATGCGCTGGATCTGACGGGGGAAAGCACGCTTGATCTGATCGAAGCCGATCCCGTTGCGTTGGCCGACGCAACGCCGTTGCTTACAGATGCAAACTGGGTTCGCCTGCAAGGCATTTGCGGCGAATAGCAACCGCACCCACGTCCCCCAGACCTATTTCGTCCCATACATCCGGTCGCCAGCGTCGCCAAGGCCGGGCACGATATAGCCCTTTTCATTCAGCTTTTCATCCAGCGCGGCGGTGATAATCGGCACATCGGGATGAGCCTCTTTCATGCGCGCCACACCTTCCGGTGCCGCCAAAAGACACATAAAGCGGATATTGCGTGCACCCGCCTTCTTCAACAAATCAATCGCCGCGGCCGAACTGTTGCCTGTCGCCAACATGGGGTCAACTGCGATGACCAACCGGTCCTCCAACGCCTCGGGCACTTTGAAATAATACTGAACCGGTTGCAGCGTTTCTTCGTCACGGTACAACCCGACGAACCCAACTCGTGCCGAAGGGATCAGCTCCAAAACACCGTCCAGCAATCCATTGCCCGCGCGTAGGATCGACACCAAAGCCAGCTTGCGCCCAGCCAAAACCGGCGCATCCATGTCTTGCATCGGGGTGGTGATCCGTTTGTTTACCATCGGCAACTCGCGCGTCACCTCATAGGCCAGAAGCTGACTAATCTCGCGCAGAAGCTGTCGAAAATGATTGGTCGGTGTCGCCTCGTCTCGCATCAGTGTCAGTTTGTGCTGGATCAACGGGTGTTTCACGACGGTTAGATGGTCATACATCTTGAGTCTCCAGTATTTCGCGCACGCGCGTGCGGGTATTTTCATCACAGAAAGCCGCGTCAATCGCGGTCAGGTTCAGGTCTTTGAAGTCCGCATCATCCCAGCCGAACTGGCGCGACAGGTCTTCGTATTCTTTCACCATATTGGTGCGGAAGAAGGGCGGATCATCGGTCGACACGGTGACCTTCACGCCGCGGTCACGCAGCTTGGCAATGGGATGTGCGGCAAGGTCGGGATAGACGCCCAGAAAGACGTTTGATCCCGGACAGACCTCAAGCGTGATGCCGTCCTCGATCAAACGATCCACCAGCGCTAAATCTTCGATTGCCCGCACCCCATGGCCGATGCGCTGGACCTTCAGATCATCCAAAGCGGCGCGCACCTCGTCCGGACCATTCCATTCGCCCGCGTGCGTGGTCAGCTGCAAACCAGCTTCGCGCGCCATATCAAAGGCATAGGCAAAATCACCTTGTTTGCCTGACTTTTCATCGCCACCCATGCCAAAGCCGGGGATGAAATCGCCAGCTGTTTCCTGTGCACAGCGCGCGGTTTCACGGGCGGCGTCAGGGCCGAAATGACGCACGGCGGTGACGATGCCGCGCAGGGTGACTCCAGTGTCGCGTTCGGCTTCGGCGGCGGCTTCGACAATGGCGGCAAGGTAGTCGCGCCAAGCGCCGACGTCGCGCGCGCCGCAAAAGTCCGGAGAGATGAAGGTTTCAACATAAACCACCCCCGCCTCGGCGCAGTTTTCCAAAACGGCCTTGGTCAGACGGGCGTAATCTTCGGGGCTTTTCAAAACCGAGGTCGCGGCTTCGTAAACTTCCAGAAAATGCCAGAAATCCCGATAGGCATATCCGCCATCCTCGGCAAAAATGGCTGACAAATCGACGCTTTTCTCTTTTGCCAAACCCCGGATAAAATCGGGTGGGGCGGCACCTTCGATATGGGTGTGCAGCTCGACCTTCGGCAGCGATTTGAAACTCATAGAAACGACGTCCCTGCCCCACGTGTGTCCAGACCCAGATGCGCCGCGACCGACGCGCCGATATCTGAAAAGCCACACAAACCGACCTCGTGCAGACCGACGCCCGCACCAATCACCGGCACCCGTTCGCGGGTGTGATCGGTGCCGACCCAAGTCGGGTCATTGCCGTGATCGGCGGTGAAGATCAGCAAATCGCCTTCGCGCATTTTTTCGAACAGGCGCGGCAGTTCGCCGTCAAACCATTCCAACGCGCGGGCATAGCCAGACACGTCGCGACGGTGACCATATCTGGAGTCGAACTCAACAAAATTGGCAAATACCAGATCGCCATCCTGCGCCGTATCCATCGACGCAACCAGATGCTCCATCAGGTCGGCGTCCGCACCCTTCTTCAGCGTATCAATCCCGCGATGGGCAAAAATGTCGCCGATCTTGCCAATCGCATGCACTTTGCGGCCCGCTTCTTGCACCCAGTCACACAAGGTCGGGCTGGGTGGCATCATGGCAAAATCACGGCGGTTTGTGGTGCGTTTGAACCCATCAGCTTCCGACCCAAGAAAGGGGCGCGCAATGGCGCGGCCCACCTGCATGGCGTGGACCATTGGCGCGATCGCCTCGCACAGATCAATCAGCCGGTCGAGGCCAAATACCTCTTCATGAGCGGCGATCTGTATGACGCTGTCGACCGAGGTGTAAACGATGGGCCAGCCCGTGCGCAGGTGCTCGGCCCCCAATTCGTCAAGAATTTCGGTGCCCGAGGCATGTTTGTTGCCCAGAATGCCATCCACGCCCGCGATCTGGCAGATTTTCTGTGTTAGCTCCTCAGGAAAAGCGGGCTGCGTGTCCGGGAAATAGCCCCAATCCCATGGCACCGGCACCCCGGCGATTTCCCAATGGCCTGATGGGGTGTCCTTGCCCTTCGATATCTCTTCGGCCGCGCCCCACAACCCTTGCGGGGTTGCGGTCAACCCCGGCGTTTCGTCACCCGAGGACAGACGGATCGCGGCCCCCAAACCCAGCCCATCCAGATTGGGCATCTTCAACGGCCCGCTGCGCCCTTCTTCAGCCCGACCAGCGGCGCAGGCTTGCGCGATGTGGGCCAGTGTGTTGGCCCCGGTGTCGGGCACCGTCTTGTCATTGAAGAAAGCGTGCGCATCGGGTGCGCCGCCACAACCGGCACTGTCCAATACGATCAAAAAGGCGCGGGTCATGTGTTCACCATATGCTCGGGTCCGAAGGCGCCCGGTAACAGCTCGGACATGGTCATAGTCAGGCTTTCGCCGCTCATCGTCATCATGGTGACAGTCGCATCCGCGTCTGCGAATTCCGCCAATTTCTGGCGACAACCGCCGCAGGGTGTGACCGGCAGTGGCGCATCGGCGATCACCACAACCTCGACCACCTTGCGATCACCTGCCAAGGCCATCGCCGCGATTGCGCCCGCTTCGGCGCAAGTGCCTTCGGGATAAGCCACGTTTTCAACATTGCAGCCCGCATAAACCGCCCCCGAGGCACAGCGCAGCGCCGCCCCAACTTTGAAGTTCGAATACGGCACATAGGCATTTTCACGGGCAGTTTTTGCAGCGTCCAACAGCGACATCGGACCTCCTGATCAGTCATGGTTTGATGTCCAAACACCGTGGCGCGAGGTGCCGCCGGATGCAAGGCCAAACCGCGCGCGTGTTGACGAGCCAGCCAATACCTGCGCTATCCTATGGTTGCGCAAGCAGGCTTGATTGCGCTTGGCCCCTTATTGTAGGGCAGGACAGCAGATGGTTTAATGCTAAACTTCCCGCAGGAGGATACCTTGAGCGAAGACAATTACCCCCGCAAACGCGCGTTGGATTATCATGAGTTTCCGAAACCAGGCAAGCTGGAAATCCGCGCAACAAAGCCCATGGCAAACGGACGCGACCTAAGCTTAGCCTATTCGCCGGGGGTGGCCGAAGCTTGTTTGGAAATTCAGAAAGATCCCTCCTCCGCAAGCCGCTACACCACCCGCGGCAATCTGGTTGCAGTGGTTTCGAACGGGACTGCGGTGCTGGGTTTGGGCAATATCGGCGCGCTGGCATCTAAGCCCGTGATGGAAGGCAAGGCGGTTTTGTTCAAGAAATTCGCCAACATTGACTGCTTCGATATTGAGCTGGACGAAAATGACCCCGAAAAGCTGGCCGATATCGTTTGTGCGATGGAACCCAGCTTTGGCGCGATCAATCTTGAAGATATCAAGGCACCAGATTGTTTCATCGTTGAACAAATCTGCCGCGAACGGATGAACATCCCGGTTTTCCACGATGATCAGCACGGCACCGCCATTGTCGTCGGCGCAGCAGCCACGAACGCGCTGAGGGTGACGGGTAAGTCTTTCGACCAGATCAAGGTTGTGTCCGCTGGCGGCGGTGCGGCTGGTATTGCCTGTCTGAACATGTTGCTGAAACTGGGTGTAAAGCGTGAAAACGTCTGGTTATGCGATATTGCAGGGTTGGTCTATAAAGGTCGCGAGGCCGATATGACGCCGCAGAAGGCGGCCTATGCCCAAGGCACATCCACGGCCACTTTGGACGATGTGATCGAGGGTGCAGACCTGTTCCTTGGTTTGTCAGGCCCCGGCGTGCTGAAACCCGCGATGGTCGCAAAGATGGCCAAACAGCCCATCGTGTTCGCCCTTGCCAACCCAACACCCGAGATCATGCCGGATGATGTGCGGGCCGTCGCGCCCGACGCCATCATCGCGACAGGCCGGTCTGACTTTCCCAATCAGGTCAACAACGTATTGTGCTTCCCATTCATTTTCCGGGGCGCGCTTGACGTCGGCGCGACCGAAATCAATGACGCGATGCAACTGGGGTGCATCGAAGGTATCGCGGCCCTTGCCCGCGCAACCACATCTGCCGAAGCCGCCGCCGCCTATAAGGGCGAACAGCTGAGTTTCGGCGAAGATTATCTGATCCCGAAACCGTTCGATCCGCGCCTGATGGGTGTGGTCGCCAGTGCGGTTGCGAAGGCCGCGATGGAAAGCGGCGTGGCCACCCTCCCGGTTGACGATATTGAAGCATATAAAGAGACACTGGACGGCTCGGTTTTCCGCTCGGCCTTGATCATGCGCCCGGTCTTCGAGGCCGCAGCGACCGCAAAACGCAACATCGTCTTTGCCGAGGGCGAAGATGAACGCGTCCTGCGCGCCGCCAATGCGATGTTGGAGGAAACAACCGATGCGCCCATCCTGATCGGGCGGCCAGATGTGATCGCCTTGCGTTGCGAACGCGCCGGCCTGTCGATCAAACCGGGCAAGGATTTCCAGATCGTGAACCCGGAACGCGATGACCGGTATCGCGACTATTGGGGTGCATATCATCAGATCATGGCACGGCACGGCACGACACCGGATCTTGCAAAGGCCATTCTGCGCACAAATACCACAGCCATCGGTGCAATCATGGTGCATCTGGGCCATGCTGACAGTGTCATCGCTGGCACGTTCGGAC
Organism: Aliiroseovarius sp. S1339; assembly: GCF_023195695.1. Taxonomy (GTDB): domain Bacteria; phylum Pseudomonadota; class Alphaproteobacteria; order Rhodobacterales; family Rhodobacteraceae; genus Aliiroseovarius. The sequence continues at coordinate 255,020 of NZ_JALPQG010000002.1, forward strand.
AGTTTTTGTGGCATCTGAATTACATCAAGCAGATTTTGGGCACGGACGAATTGCATCCGATCGGCGCACTTAGCCTGATGATCCTGCAAGACGGGCCGATTTTCATTGCAGACACGCATGTGCACAACACACCGACCGCAGAACAGATCGCAGAAACCGTCTGTGCGGCGGCCCGGCATGTGCGCCGGTTCGGGGTCGAGCCGAAAATCGCCCTGTGTTCCTATTCTCAGTTTGGCAACCATTCTGGTGACAGTGGGGTGCGGGCGCGGGGTGCTTTGGATATTCTAAACAGTCAACCACGCGATTTTGCGTATGAGGGCGAAATGCATGTAGATGCGGCTTTGGACGCAGACGTGCGCCGCCACATCTTCCCGGATGCTCGTTTCGACGGCCCTGCCAATGTTTTGGTGTTTGCCAATGCGGACGCCGCCAGCGCCGTTCGCAATACGTTGAAGGTGAAGGGCGGCGGGCTTGAAGTTGGACCGATCCTGATGGGCATGGGCAACCGCAGCCATATTGTCACGCCATCAATCACCGCGCGCGGATTGCTAAATATGTCCGCGGTCGCTGGCACGCCTGTGGCGAGGTATGGATAAGGCGACTCGGCGCTGCTAATATTTGCAAGGTGGAGTTTGCAGTTTTGCAAACTCCACCATTTTCAAATTTTGACCACCTATTTCGCTGAGGTTTGCAAAAATTTGCAGGCAAAAGAGAGTGCGATTGCAAATTTTTGCGGACAAACAGCCGCAGGCCAAACGCCGCGCTTGCCCTAACGATAGTTGGGGGCGTAACACATCATACCAAGGGAAATTGGAGGAAGTGCACCATGGCATACAAAGACGTATACGCAGCCTGGCAGACCGACCCAGAAGCCTTCTGGATGGATGCGGCCCGCGCGATCACTTGGGACAGCCCCCCGTCAAAAGCTCTCTTTGACGACAACGCGCCGCTGTACGAGTGGTTCTCGGACGGAATGGTGAACACCTGCTACAACGCGGTGGACCGCCACGTCGAAGGCGGGCGCGGCGATCAGGTGGCAATCATCTATGACAGCCCAATCACCGGACGTCAGGCCAAGATCACTTTTGCCCAGTTGAAAGACCGTGTCGCATCGTTTGCAGGTGCGTTGAAAGCGAAAGGCGTCGAAAAGGGCGATCGGGTCATCATCTATATGCCGATGGTACCTGAAGCTTTGATGGCCATGCTGGCTGTCACCCGTATCGGCGCGGTGCATTCGGTGGTGTTTGGCGGCTTTGCGTCGACCGAACTGGCGGTGCGCATCGACGACGCCAAACCCAAAGCGATCATCGCCGCATCTTGCGGGATCGAGCCGGGCCGCGTCATCGCCTACAAGCCGCTTCTGGATGGCGCGATTGATATCGCCGAACACAAGCCGGACTTCACCGTGATTCTTCAGCGGGAAGAGGCCATCGCCGACTTGACCTCCGGTCGCGATTACGACTGGACCGAGCTGGAAGCAGGTGCCACCCCCGCCGATTGCCTGCCGGTCGAAGGCAACCACCCGGCCTACATTCTGTATACTTCGGGCACCACCGGCCAGCCGAAAGGCGTCATTCGTCATACTGGCGGTCATCTGGTCGCGCTGAACTGGACGATGAAAAACATCTACAACGTCGATCCCGGCGATGTGTTCTGGGCGGCGTCCGACGTGGGTTGGGTCGTGGGGCACAGCTATATCACCTATGGCCCGCTGATCCACGGCAACACCACCATCGTATTCGAGGGCAAGCCCGTCGGCACACCCGATGCGGGCACTTTCTGGCGGGTGATCTCGGAACACAAGGTTAAGAGCTTCTTTACTGCCCCCACTGCTTTTCGCGCGGTGAAACGCGAAGACCCCAAAGGCGAGTTCGTGAGGAAGTATGATCTGTCGTGCATGAAACAAGTCTATCTGGCCGGTGAACGCGCTGACCCGGACACCATCGTCTGGGCGCAGGAACAGTTGCAGGTGCCGGTGGTCGATCACTGGTGGCAGACCGAAACCGGCTTCGCCATCGCCGCGAACCCGCTGGGGATCGAGGAACTGCCGACCAAGCTTGGCTCGCCCTCTGTGCCGATGCCGGGTTATGACGTGCAAATTCTGGACGAAGGCGGCCACCCGATGGCAGCAGGCGAATTGGGCGCCATCGCCATCAAGCTCCCCCTCCCCCCCGGCACGTTGCCGACGCTGTGGAACGCAGAAGATCGCTTCAAGTCCAGCTATCTGAACACGTTCCCCGGCTATTACGAAACAGGCGACGCGGGATACAAGGACGAGGACGGATACCTGTACATCATGGCCCGCACCGACGATGTGATCAATGTCGCAGGTCACCGCTTGTCGACCGGCGGCATGGAAGAGGTGTTGGCAAGCCACCCTGATGTGGCCGAATGCGCCGTGATCGGCGTCACTGACCAGCTGAAGGGCCAGTTGCCGTTGGGCATGATCTGCCTGAACGCAGGCACCGACCGCCCGGAAGAAGACGTGACCGCAGAATGCGTCAAGCTGGTGCGTGAAAAGATCGGCCCTGTGGCCGCGTTCAAGCTGTGCATCGTTGTGGACCGGCTGCCAAAGACACGGTCGGGCAAGATTTTGCGCGCGACCATGGTTTCGATCGCCGACGGCAAGGACTACAAAATGCCCGCTACGATTGATGATCCGGCCATTCTGGAAGAAATCCAGGAAGCGCTGCAAAGCCTTGGGTATTCCAAGTAACGACCGCCTGGGAATGGGGAAAACGCCTCCGAACCTAGTTTGGAGGCGTTTTTTTTGGCATTTCAACAATCACTTCGCTAGAACCAAACCGGGCACCGCAGAATGTGCATAGATATCGGGGAATGATGGTGATGGACGAACGCAACAATCCCAGCACCGCCAATTTGACCGCTGCTGATCCCAACACAGACAGTGCGCCCCCTTTGGCAATGGTTCTGGCACCACCCGATATCGCCGACCTGTTTCCGGCAACGGTTTTTGATGACCTTGAATGCCAAGTCGCCTATGCCAATTCGATCTCCGAAGCGAAAGTCATCGCCGACGACAGCGCCGTCGACATCATTGTCCTGCCGTTGCGCGTGAACAATCGCAACGTGCTGCCGCTGATCCGGGATCTGTTGAAGCGAAATCCTGATCAGGCAATCATCGTCGTGTCGCAAAGCGACGAAATCAACGATGCGGCCGAAGCCATGCGATTGGGCGCGCTGGACTGCATCTTTGTCCCATTCACCCAAAACCGTCTGCAAAAGACGGTCGCCAATGCGCTAAAAAAGGTGGTTCGGCGTGCGATGGATCCGGTGTCAGTTCTGAAAACCGCGAAGCCCGCCACGCGGCGCGCTGGCCTGAAACCCGCCAGCTCAATCGCGTCGGTTAGTCCCGATGAAGCTTGGGTCAGGCATGGCATGGTTTTGTCAGACCTGTCTATGAAACCGGTACTGCACGCACTGGACACCATCGCACCGTCAGACGCGCCCGTCTTTATTGAAGGTGAAACGGGCACAGGGAAAGAACTTCTGGCTCGCGCCCTTCATGCGGAAAGTGGACGGTCCGCAGGTCCGTTCGTCGTCATCAATTGCGCGCGCCTGGAAGCAGGCACTCTGACCAAGCAGCTATTTTCCGACCATCGAAATAGCGCGGGTTGTGGTGCCAGCGCTGCCAACGGCGGGACGCTGTTTCTGGACGAAATTGCACGCACAGACCTGCGCGTTCAAAAGCAGTTGATGCGGTTTCTGGATAGCAGAGAGATTGCGGCCTTTGGCACCGTTGATGCCGCAAAAGTTGACGCACGCATCATCTGTACCAGCACCGAAAACGCCCGGGCTGAAATCAATGCGGGGCGGCTGCGCGAGGACCTGTATTATCGGCTGCATGTGGTGCCGATCTCGCTGCCCGCTTTGCGTGATCGCGGCGGGGATATACTTGCCATCGCCAACAACAAACTGGCGCAAACATCCCGCCAAGAGGGGCGGCGCTTCCGAGGTTTCACATCCGCTGCTGCCGACATCCTGAAGGCGCACCCTTGGCCCGGCAATGTGCGTCAGTTGATCAACGTCATCTGGAATATCGTCTTGCACCATGACTCGGAACTGGTCACCGCCGATATGTTACCGGTTGACCTTCTGGCTGAGCATCCGGTTCGCCCCCAAACACTACACCCAGAGCAATTATTGGCTGGCACGGGGTTGCTGGGACGATCACTAGCTGACATCGAACGTGTTGCGATTGAAGAAACGATCCGGTCGCAGGGTGGCTCGATCCCGCGGGCTGCGCAAATCTTGGACGTTTCGCCATCAACGATCTATCGCAAGCGGGAAAGTTGGGCGCGCGGCTAGCAGCGTTGGTCAGACGAACTGTTCGCGGATCAAACGTTCTTCCAGCCCGTGGCCCGGATCAAACAGGATGCGATGGGAAATCTTAGCATTCGACGTAATCTCGACCGACACAACGTTGCGAACGGACCGGCCGTCCGCATCGGCCATCACAGGGCGTTTTTCATGTTGCAACACATCAAACCGCACCAACGCATTTTTTGGCAGCAACGCGCCGCGCCAACGACGCGGACGAAACGCAGCCACGGCCGTCAGGGCCAGAACATCTGATCCGATTGGCAGGATCGGACCATGCGCGGAATAGTTATAGGCGGTCGATCCCGCGGGCGTACAAAGAAGCGCGCCGTCGCAGGCCAGTTCTGGCAATCGAATCCGCCCATCAACCGAGATTCGCAGCTTGGCGGCTTGCGGGCCGATCCGCAGCAAGCTGACTTCGTTGATTGCCAGCCCCGTATGCACTTTTCCATGGGCGTCTATTGCGCGCATGGATAGCGGGTTGATCACCTCTTCTTCAGCAGCAATCAGACGTTCAATCAGGTCATCTGGCGAATACTCGTTCATCAAAAACCCGACTGTGCCGCAATTCATCCCGTAAACAGGCGCGGGCAGGTCTTGGGTGTCGTGCAGCGTTTCCAGCATGAACCCGTCCCCCCCAAGCGCCACGATGATGTCGGACTTGTCGGGTTCCACGGTGCCATATCGCGTCACCAATTCGTCCAGCGCCGCCTGCGCGATTTCTGCGTCGCTTGCGACAAATGCGATCTTGCGGCTCATGATTGGTTTCCCGATTGACTGCCTTCGTTTCCGAAAGAAACACATGTTTCCGCAAAGTGCCAGAAATTGCCGCGTCTTTATCCGGCCACGTCGCTTTCCGGTCTTTGCGTTTGATGGTGTTTCCGATAGGAAATCCAATAACTGGCTTCCAACCCAAGGAATACGCGCATGACTGCCACCCGTGACCAAGGTTTCTTCACCGAATCCCTCGCCTCTCGCGACCCCGAGCTTTATGGCTCGATCACTGACGAGCTGGGTCGCCAACGCGACGAGATTGAGCTGATCGCCTCGGAAAACATCGTGTCCGCCGCCGTGATGGAGGCGCAAGGCTCGGTCCTGACCAACAAATATGCCGAGGGCTATCCAGGTCGTCGCTATTATGGCGGGTGCCAATATGTCGACGTTGCGGAAAATCTGGCGATTGATCGCGCCAAGGAATTGTTCGGATGTGAGTTTGCGAACGTTCAGCCAAATTCGGGCAGTCAGGCAAACCAAGGGGCCTTCATGGCAATGATCCAGCCGGGTGACACGATCCTTGGCATGAACCTTGCTTCCGGCGGACACCTGACCCACGGCGCAGCCCCCAACCAGTCGGGCAAATGGTTCAACGCCGTGCAATATGGCGTGCGCAAGCAGGACAACCTGATCGACTATGATCAGCTTGCCGACCTTGCCAAAGAACATAAGCCCAAGCTGATCATCGCCGGTGGCTCAGCCATCCCGCGCCAGATCGACTTTGCCAAGTTCCGTGATGTGGCCGACAGCGTGGGCGCCTTCCTGCTGGTCGACATGGCGCACTTCGCTGGACTGGTGGCTGCGGGCGAACACCCATCGCCCTTCCCCTATGCTGATGTGGCGACCACCACGACGCACAAAACCCTGCGCGGTCCGCGCGGCGGGATGATCCTGACCAATCGCGAGGATCTGGCCAAGAAAATCAACTCGGCCATCTTCCCTGGCATTCAGGGCGGGCCCTTGATGCACGTGATCGCCGCCAAGGCGGTGGCATTTGGTGAAGCCCTGCGCCCTGAGTTCAAGACCTATCAGAAACAGGTCCGCGCCAATGCGGTGGCCCTGGCTGACCAATTGATGAAGGGCGGGCTGGACATCGTGACTGGCGGCACCGACACGCACGTGATGCTGGTCGATCTGCGCCCCAAAAGCGTGACGGGCAATATCGTCGACAAGGCGCTGGGGCGTGCGCATATCACCTGCAACAAAAACGGCATTCCGTTTGACCCCGAAAAGCCCACCGTAACCTCGGGCATTCGTCTGGGCACCCCTGCCGGCACCACACGTGGTTTCGGCGAGGCAGAATTCCGCGAGATCGGCGATTTGATCGTTGAGGTGGTTGATGGGTTGGCCGCCAATGGAGAAGACGGCAACGGTGCGGTCGAAGAGGCTGTGAAAGCCAAGGTCGCCAAGCTATGCGCCCGGTTCCCACTGTATCCAAACCTTTGATGAACTGAGCCGCCGGAAATTTCTGGTATCACTTTTCCCACACTGGGAACGAAACAAGGCCCTAGCGTAGTGCTGGGGCCTTCACTTTTTCAATATTTGGGTCGCGGCTACAGGTTCTATAATCAAACCAACCCCCGCCAGATGATCACCCCAGCGACCAGTGCTGCGACGACCAGAATGTTCAGTAAAACGCTTGCCGAGACATTTACCGCAATGCCCCGCCGCCGGTCCCAGGCGTCCAAATCAAGCAGATAGCTTTCAATCGCGTCGGCGGCTTTCGCGAGCCGTTTGGTGTCGACCTGCCGTCCCAATCGGGGGTGGGATGACAACCGCAAGGCTTCGCTCAAGACCTCACCCTCGCGGCGCAGATGACGCGGCAACAGACGTCCTGCGCGGCGAAGCTTGGTCTCAAACCCCGCGCCGCGAATGTCCAACCGCTCTTCCAGCAGCTGGGCCAGCCGATCTGTTCGTGCGTGAAAATCCACCTCGCGCTTCGCCTTTCACGATTTTTCTTCGCCGCCACCTTACCGACATCATCGATGTGTCCGAAAGGGCTTAACCGCACAAAAAGGGGTTCAAGCGCGCGCGCGCGCGCGTTATCAAACCACATGCTCGAGATGCAAACATATGGCACCGACACGGTGCAGCCTCCGATCCTGATTGCCCACGGCCTTTTTGGCTCGGCCCGCAATTGGGGCGTGATCGCCAAACGACTGTCGGTGGACCGCCGGGTTGTCAGCGTGGATATGCGCAATCACGGCCTTAGCCCGTGGACAGATAGTCACAGCTACCCCGACCTTGCCGACGATCTGGCTGAGGTCGTGACCGCGATTGGCGGCACGGCGGATGTGATCGGGCATTCGATGGGGGGCAAGGCCGCGATGGTCTTTGCGATGGCGCAGGCAGATATGGTCCGCCGCCTTTTGGTCGCGGATATCGCGCCCATTGCCTATGGCCATAGCCAGCAATCAATGATCACCGCCATGCGCGGCATTGATCTGTCGCAGGTCAATACGCGGGGCGATGCAGACCGGCAATTGGCGCAAGTGATTGACGAGCCTTCCGTACGGGCGTTCCTGTTACAGTCACTTGATGTAAAGGCGCAAGAATGGCGCCTGAACCTTGACGTGCTGGAGCGGGACATGGATCAGATCATCGGGTTCCCGGACCACCAAGGCCAGTTTGACGGACCGACGCTTTTTTTGTCCGGGGCAACGTCTGACTACGTCCAACCAGAACACCGCGCCATCATTAAAGGTCTTTTTCCGAAGGCCAAACACGCCAAAATTCCGCAGGCCGGGCATTGGTTGCACGCCGAAAAGCCACGCGAGTTCGAGGCCTCGGCGCTGGCCTTCTTAAGCACCTGACAAATACATCGCACCAATCGCCACAAAGTGCCGTCAAAAAATGTTGGTGGGGGTGTGAATCGGGGCAAGGTTGTCTCGAAATTGCAAAATTTACCACGCAACTACAATGACTTATTTTCAGTTAATTCATAATGGGATCAAAGATCCCGCGAAAATCGGGGAAAGATTCCGCGAAATCATACAAAAGACAACAAAAAAAGCCCGCCGAAGCGGGCCCTCGATCTGAAGGCATTTGAAGGTATCAGGCTGACTTTTTGAACTTCGAAAGCGAACTGACGTCTACGTAGACAGAACCAATGCCAACCTTATCAGAATGGCGGTATCCACAGATCTTACCAGCTTGGATGTCGACGAAGACATCTTCGAACAGCCCAGCACCACGCTGGCAAGCATAAGCAATAGGATGAAAATCGCCTTCAGCGTCATCCGCAAGAAGCGGCAATTCCTCCAGACTCCGCAAAAAATCATCAAGGTGCGCTCGTGAAAAAACAACGTGCCGAACTGAACCGCGGCCCGTCCGTGGTATCAGCGGCTTAACGATATCTATCCGATACAGCGCTTCGAATTGACCTTTGGAAGCGCCAAGATAATCAGGAACGTCCTGCAACCGAACCGCAGACTTAAATGCCTCGACCATTGGTACGGTCTTCGCTGCCTCAAAGACTGCATTGCCGCAGTCAACTTCCGTCGCATCTTCTGGCAGCTGCCCCAGCCTTTTCAGAACGCGTGACAACCGCACCCGAGGAATGTCGACCTCAGCGGATAAGCTTTGCAGGGTATGGTATTTGCGTTCTGTTACCTCGACACCAAGAACCTTGGTACCTGGTTCGACAGCAGAGTTCTTAACAATATGGTCCCGTAGGATGTCGCGGATCGGCCCTGGGTCAACCGTGTTGCTCCGGCGATGCAACCAATCATAGAGCTTACCATAATGCGCGAGCGGTCCGGCCTGTACTGCCGATGCCGGTGAAGTCATCCGGATCGTATCCAATGCGTCAGCGACCGCCTCAAGTCCTTCCCTGTAGATGGAGAAACCAATATCAGTAGCTTCTTCAGTCTGCGCAGCGGATAGCTTCTTTGTAGCGACACGATGCCCATGCTCCAATGTTGCGCCTAGCATTTCAGATGCAGCAAGAACCTGCTCAAGGGTTTGACTGTCGATCCAGTGATTGCCAGGAAGCGAGCCACCATCGAGACGCGTTCTTAACCAAAATAGGTAGTCCGGTGTCCCTGACTTTGCGGCCTGGGGTTCTTCAGGCATTTCACTACCCATGGCAAGGCGCAGGCTCGTTTCGTTCTTGTAAGCGGCATCAACTAACCAAGACGAATGGCGGTCACATCTGGCCACATGACGAAAGCCCCAAATAAGGCGGAACCTATGATCTGCCATTTGACCGTCTTCTGCCAAACAGGAGGGACAATAGCGGGCAGCACGTGGGCTCAAGAACGTTTTGGAGATATATTCGCCCCGAAACGACGCTCCGCGCGGAAACACCCGGATGGCCCCTTTCTGAACGTCATGCACGCGTAGGCCCGACGCTTCGGCAAAGGCTCCGACGGCTTCCTCGCGGCCGGAAATGAAATGTTCGATGTTGATGCCGAGGTCTCTCAACAGACGCTCCATGCCGCAGCCGGTGTGCATTACCGACAAACGGTCTGCAAAAGAAAGCAAGGTTTCTTCTGAATTATAGGGAAGACTTGGCCAAAGAGTCATGACTGTCCCCACCCAACGGCGGTCAACTCTGCCTTAACAACATCCCACTCAGCGCGGTCAAAAGGTGTCATTTCGAGGCCTGAATTAGATTTGCGGTAGACCCGCTCGGCAGCTTCGAGGGTGACCGTCTCCTGCTTCCTCACGAGCACAGAGCGCAAAATGTCTTTTCCTAGAGCTACACTTTTGCCGATCTGCCCATGTTCTGCGAAAAGAATACGCTGAGGCAACGCGTCGTTCTCTGAGACCTGGACCCCTAATATCTGCGCGCACCTCATAAAATTCTTGCCAAATGTATTCGCTCCGCGAGAACCTGGGCGTAGCCCACTTAGAGACAACTCGTTGAAGCGCCGCATTGTTTCACCAGACGCCTCTGCAAGGATCGCTGACTTCAAACTTGGCACTCCGGAAATAATGAGGGCAACACGATCTTGCGATTGCATGATGTGTTTCAGCGCTTGAATAGCACCGGGAATGTCCCGCCCTGCCCCAGGTCGAAAAATGTGATGGCACTCGTCGATGATTAAGGCTTTGATCCCAACGAGGCCAAAACGATGCCTCGCTATCTCCCAGGCGTCAGCGGCACGCAGCTTTGCATTGATCTTGTCATAGCCCGTTTTCGCCAAAATGATCTCCGCGAGTTTTTTGATCGTCGCTTCTGGCGGGACCGTGATGTAGAGGGTGTTGCCGCCCTGATTGATTTTGAATTCCGTCAAGACGGGATCAACGCGTAGCGCGCGCATCATCAGCGCCGTCTTTCCGCCTCCAGATTGGCCAAGGACCATCAGGCCCTTGGTCTCACCGGTCAGCGGATCAAAACGCGGCTCAGCCGTCCGCTCGCCGTCGTCATCCATCTGAAAAATATCTATCAGATAATCTTCAAGATCGCGTTCCGCTCCGAATTTCCAATACCTTTCATCAAGCCAAGCCAGCTTTTCGTTTAAAGAAACGGGGGTAAAGTTGGTCATCTCGTTCATTCTTACTCCATTGAATCGTCGTCAAAATCTGTGCCGCCGTCGCACACATGTTCATGTGCGGCCTCGGCCACGTGGTTATTGTCTCTGGGGTGATCGCGCGCACCGTCATCAACGTCATCAAGCAGCCCACGATAAGGCCCTGCCTTGTGACGGCGCTCCGCCGTGTCTGCGTGGCGAACGAAGCGTTGGACGTCTTTCCGAAGTTCTGCCGGCGTTTTGGGGAGAGAAATCAATCCCTTCAACTGCTTCAGTCGAACCGACTCTCTGGTGGCGTCATTGATGAAATCGCGGCGTGCGCGTAGTTCGTCGGGGTCTTCCTCTTGCTGTTCCTGAAGCCATTCGCGCAGATCGATATCGTTCTTGCCGATCCACTGCTCGTCTTTTGCCAGCACCGTGTACCAAGGCCCGTCATCGCAGCGCGCACTGATTGTGCCAATGTCGCCATCCCATCGGAGAAACTCAAAATACTCTGCATTTGAATTGACGAACTGCTCCATGAGGAAATCTGACTGATAGTCGACATGGCACACCCGAAGTCCTGCCTGACTGAGCTTACGGCGACCCGGCACACCAAAGACTTCACGCATTTCGTCACTGCTGAGTGAGCGTGGCGTGCATTCCTTGATTGACTTTTCCCAGGCCCGCTTAGGCGACATGCCAAGCGCCGGGTGCTTTTTTGTGTGATAGGCATCGACTGTCCAACGCACCAACCACACCAGAAACGCTTCCAAAGTAAGGGTCGCTCGGCCCGCAGCGTCATTTTCTTCGCGCTCGACAACATTACTGAATGCACGCCCCGAGAAGCGCAGCAGCAGGTCGCTGTGGATTGTCCTGAAAACGCGCTCAATGAAAGGTTTTAACCAGGGCTTACCAGCGGGCGCACCAAGATTGGTGATGCCGAGGCTGGCGAGAACGTCATAAGCATCATCCGTGACGTACGCAGAGCCTCGATCGAGCACGATGGTTTCAGGCGCCCCTGCCATCGGCCAGCCGAATTTTGCACCTGCTGCGTCTGCAATTGGATTTTTATCAGAATAGATCATTTCCACAGTTTGTTTCAGGGGGCTTTCAATGCCCTCCGGTACAATCTGAAGTGCAACGAAGCAGCGCGTGTGAACATCAAGTGCTGCAGACAACGTGACACGCCGCGCAAGACCATCCAGGCTCAAAATGTCTTTGATAGATTGCGGCAGATGTTCGAACAGGTCCGTTTTTTGCATGAGTACAAACAGATCAACCGTGTATTCATCAATCTCGACCCTCTGCAGTGCTCGCGAGGTTTCAATACCCACGCCAAGCGTGTGAAGGTCTTTGTAGGCCTTGTCCCAACCATGCTTGCGGATTTTGTGGTCAAGTGGGGCATGCTCTTTGATCAATCGAAGAATGTAGTCATAGCCGACCCGCTTCATCTTAGCAGCAGGAACCAGCAGACGCTCGCGTCGTTCGTTTTCAGCGTCTATGGCGGCTTGGACGCTTTCGACGAGCGACTTGATCGTTACACGCTCTTGGTCCCAAAGGTTGCCCAGAATACTCTCAATGAAGTTGTCGGTTAGGTCATCATACCGTTGGTACTTCCCGCAGTTCCGATACTTGTCGAAGAGACCGTCATCGCCATCAGTGCGCCACTGCCAATACCATTTCCACATGGTTTGACCGCATTTGAACCCTTGATGGAATTCAACAGACTTCTCGATTTCCCTCTTTGATTTTGTGGCTCGCGCACCTCCGCGCTTGCGCCCTCGAATAGAAAGTGCGGCCAAATACTCATCGTACCTGTTTTTGCCTGCCGCGACGATCTTGATGATTTTATCACAGAAATCATCACGGATCAGTTGAAGTTCTCCAGCATCAACCAGGTCTTGGATCGCCAAAACATACTGCTTCTTAAAGCGCTGCCGAGCAATCTCGATAGGCATACGCTCAACCCGACGGATTTCTTGGCGGCGGAACTGTTTTGCCAAAGGCCTCTGCAGAACCTTCAGGTTGCCGTAATTGTTTTCTGTTACGATGGCATCGTAAGAAATGACACCAGCCGTGCTCTCATTACACTCACCAGTTTCAGGGTCCGTCCATTCGTCCCAAAAGATCAGGTACCCTTCAGGGCGCAGCTCAAGAACGCGTCCATTACGTATGCCGACAGCAAACTCACAATCTTTCTCAAGCAGAACCTTGGTTTTTTTCTTGAACGGCGCAGCCATTACGAAACCGCTCCGCGTTCAATCAGAGTCTTCCCTCGGATTTTTTCAGGTGTGAAAAGGCGCGCATGCCCTGCACGAATGGCTCGCGCGACACTAAAGAACCCTCGCCCTGAAAGGCCGATGCCCTCAAGAAATTCGCTAATTGACACCGTAGTTTCAAGCTGAGCCAGTCCGTCGACAACAATGGCGTCGATCTCGGGCTCCGGTTTTCTCGCTGCGTGATAAAGTTCAACGTTATGCAGTTCAATCGGACTGATATTACGCTCAGTCACCGTTGCAACAGCATCGCAAATATTGCCAATCGCGGCACTCTTCACAGCGCCGATCGTTGCTTGGTAGGCATAAGTTGTGGCAATCCGTTCCGGTTTAACAGAGATGCAAATTCTTTGACCACCCTTTGTAGTGAATCTAAAATCGAAGAAATGCTCACTCGAGGTGCCTCTGGGATGGCTAAATGGCAGTGATGCCAACTGCTCTTCGATATCGGCAAAGTCGTCGCGATAAATTAGGCAGATCGCCGTCTTGAATTCCGTGTAGCTGGCAAATCCAATGCGCTGAGGTTTGCCATTGATATTGTTATAGACAAACTCACCGACGAAATGGCCTTTTGAAGATTTTGGAATCTTGCGGACAGCGCGGCTCTTCGCCGGCGTCAGCATCAAGTGCTTTCTGGCTGCGCTCATAACCCTGTGCCTCCAGCACCGTGGCGGCCGCCGAATGAACTTCCTTCAGAGCGTTTTCCCATGGCCTCGCAGCGCCCGTACGCAATGCGACAAACACCACATTTGGGTTGTCTGCCGGGCAAACACCTTGCACCTCGGTTACCACTTATTGACCTCGGGATGGCCGCTTGATGTTTTGTCTCGTCACCCATTGGGCACGTCTCCACCGGTCCGCGCCAGCAAGATCCTGGGCGGTGATTTTTATTTATGAAGTGATGAACAGGACTTACTTTCCAAAGGGCCTCGAGGACCTTTTCGGTGTAGCAATCAACGTCTGGGCCCAAGGGCCCTCACTTCGTCACGCCACGTACACGACGCGGTATTTGTTTACGTCTCCGTGACCGGATATCTGATCATGGCCCTTAAAGGACCGTTCATTTCAAGACAGGCTCAAAATGCACTTTCGCATCGTTGAGTCGAGTCATATTTTATATTCAATTCATGTACTTAGCGAAAATCTTGACTGCTATTAAAATCTCAAACACACAGGTGCCCCAGATTTTCAAAGCTTAGTTCGTTTTCGCATTCACATCAGACATGAACATCCTTTGACCGATACCTATGGTGAGACTTTAAATCTGGGAATAGGTCAGCAAAAACGAGATGTGGACGGACTGTCTACTTTGTTCAAATGCCTGACTGACCGGTACCGTGTGACTGAAGGGCTTCAAGCAGCCAGAAGAAATGATCACGTCCACCCAACTCAATATCTGGTGGTAGGTTGATTTCCTCTGAGCAGATGCAGCGGCCAATGAGACCACCATCTTCAAGCAGAAGTTCATCCGTCAACAATTTGAGAAGACGGCGCGCAGTTTCATAGGCCAATCCATGGCGATCTTTGAAATCATGCGCCCCGATGATGTCGAAGCTGCTCATCGTTGCTTTGTGTTTTATGATGTCCTCGGCAGCTAAGAAATATGTGAGCAGTTTTTTGTTGGCGCCATGTGCAAAAGTTCCGGCTGTCGCGGAAAAATGGTAGGCACATTTTCGGCAGCGATATGTTTTTCGCGCACTTTTCGGTGCGATATCGTGTGCATCGCACCGCGGGCAGAACACCCCGGACTGCCACCGCACTGCCTCGAAATGATCAACACAAGAATCACTATCTTGAAACTTAGCTTTTACCCCGCCTTCAGGAAGTCGATGAGCCAGCGACATCCAATGGATGCGCTCAATATCGTGTATGGACAAACCAGACTGCATGCTCACTCCATTACGAGAGTTATTCAGGCTCTAAAAGAGCAGCAACGCCATTCCGTAAAGCAGCATTTCATGCAACGTGCGGCGAAGGTCGGCTGTGAGCCGATTCTGTTCTCTAATCCGTCAATACGGGTTTCCGAATATCGTATTGTGATGTCAGAGGTTGCCTTTGTTCTCTTCGAACTCTTGGGTTCATAATGGGGTTGGCTGGGTGTGGGTCGGCAAGGTGGAAACCGCAATCATACCGTTGGTCTTGGTTGTTGCTACAGAATCGACGCCGTGTCTCACGCCCTCCCTCGGGCATCGTCCCAGATGGGAACTTTGATTTGGAATCCTCGTGATTGTCGCTCTGGTGATCCTTATGCGAACTGGAATTCGGTTTGGTCGCGCATCATCGCGTGCAGGATGATAGCGAGGCGTCTGGCGAGGGCCACACGTGCCTTCCTCATTGTTGAGCGCGCACCAATCGCAAGCGCCCATTCCTTCAATTTGAGCGGGCCAGCATACCTCGTCAGCATGACATTGGCCGCCTCGTACAGGAGCGTTCGAACCCTGATATCACCCCGTTTCGAGATGCTGCCGACATAGTCTACTTCTCCGGACTGATGCCGCCTTGGGACAAGCCCAAGGTACGGCCCGACATCGCGCGATCGTCGGAACCTCGACGGATCATCTATTGCGGCCGCAAAAGCCAGTGCCGTGATCGGCCCGACACCCGGGACGGTCATAAGACGTGAGCAGGTTTTCGATTTACGGGCCATCTTTTTAATATCGGCATCAATTGCAGCAACGGCCGCCAATATTGCTTCGCGCGCTGCAAACAATCCGTTCAATGCAGCATGAAGACCTGGAACCCCATTACTCACTTTCAGAGCGGCATCTTTGAACGCAGGCGACAGTGCCCGTGGCAACCGTACACCAAATACGACCACCAGCCCACGGATCTGATTGTCGATTGTCACGCGCTGCCCGACCAATTTCTTGCGTGCTGCGATCAGTGACCGTATCGCATGAGCAGACAGCGATTTGACGTGGGTAGGTTTGTAGAACCCGGTCCGCGCCAGATGTGCCAGGCCGCGGGCGTCATTTCGGTCTGACTTGTGACCGGCCAGTGATTTGAGGGCCTGATAGGCTTGTCTGCTTTCAATGCATTGGATTGGAATGCCGCGTGCAGTAAGCCCGTGATACAGCATCGGTGCCATTCTGCCGGTCTCAAACACAACGCCTGCGCAAGTTGGACCAGCCGCGAGAAAATCACTAATCGCATCTGGTGACGAACGTGCCTTTCCTTCTCGGATCAACACGCCGTCACGATCCAAAACACAAACGTGCGTCTCTTCCATCGAGACATCCAATCCAGCAAAATACTCCATTTATTCACTCCTCCATAGGGTTGCGAATACAGTCTACCAGACGGTTTGCAGAGCCAGATTCAGATTACACCATGTGGAAAAACACGGTGTTGTAACTGCAGGAAATGGTGCCAAATATAGAGCGCAAGCGCCTTTATCTTCAGGCTTTTTGCATTTGCTGCGGTGCAGGAAAGATCTTGGCCAGTTTCCGGAGGTTCTGGGCGGTGGCGGCGAGGAGGAATTCGTCATTTGCGCCGCATGGGCCGCGCAATCGGAGCCGTCCAAGTCCCAGGATGCGTTTGAGGTGGGCAAACAGCATCTCGACCTTCTTCCGGAGCTTCATGGAGATCACGTATTGCCTAGTCTTGGCTATATCACGGGTAACCTGGCGGGCGTCTTCGTTTTCCTCGCGGGTGATCGATCTGGCATCGGCGTTCGGGCAGCATTTCTGTTTCGACGGACACGCCTGACAGGTCGGTTTCAGGACACGGTATTTGGCCCGCCCTTTGCCGGCCGGTCCCCGGTTCGGGTCGGAATAATTTCGGCGGAACTGCTTCAACTCCTGGCCCTCGGGGCAGATGTATTGGTCGTTGTCAGCGTCCCACTCGAAGTCGGCGCGGGTCCAGGTGCCGTCGTTGCGGCCAGACTTGTCGAAGACCGGGATATGCGGCGCAATCTTGCGGTCGACCAGCCAACCCAGCATCGGCCCGGTGCCATAGGCGGTGTCCGCGATCAGGCGCTCGGGGTGCAGATCGAATGTGCCCTTCACCCGCTCGAGCATGGTCTTGGTCGACCCGACCTCGGCCTGGCGGATAGATCTTGTGGCCTCCACATCCACGATGACGCCATGGTCCGTGTCGATCAGGTAGTTGTCGGAATAGCTGAAGAACGCTGGGCCCTTACGAGCTGCCGTCCACTGGCTGGCCGGGTCGGAATGCGAGGTGAACTTGGGCTGGACCTCGCTGGCGGCCCCGAAGGCAGCCTCGTCCAGCGTGTCGAGATACTCGCGAACCGCGCGGGGCGCCGCGGCCGGGTCGATCTGCGAGACGTCCCAGTCCTCCTTCGGTGTGGAGTTCTGCTTGTTGGCATCCGCCTCGATCAGGCTAGCATCGATTGCCATGCGCTGGCCACTGACCAGGGCCCTCAGCAATGCACCGCGCCACGTTGTCTCGAACAAGTGACGCAGCAGTTCGCTGTCACGGAAGCGACCGTGCCGGTTCTTCGAGAAGGTCGAGTGATCCGGAACCCGATCAGCCAGGGCGAGCCGGCAAAACCAGCGATACGCGAGGTTCAAATGCACCTCCTCGCAGAGGCGTCGCTCGGACCGGATACCGAAACAGTCGCCGACCAGGAGCATGCGGATCAGCAGTTCGGGATCGGCAGACGGACGGCCGGTGTGACTGTAAAAACCCGCAAGATGGGCGCGGATGCTGCTCAGGTCGACGAACCGATCGATGGATCGCAGCAGATGATCTTGGGGGACGTGATCCTCCAGCGAGAACTCGTAAAACAGCGCTGCTTGTGCTTCTTGTCTCGGTCCTAACATTGCTCAACTCTCCCGCTGGTCAGAAGAATTGAATCAGCAACTTACGCTTCGATCAAGCACGAGTTTTTCAACGAAATAAGCCCAATCTGACCGGTGCTGCAAGGTGAAAGAGTGACCGCTTTCTTTGACCGGTATGAAAAGTGGCTAAGTCAAATGAGGTTCTATCAAAGGATTTGCGGCAAGGCATTTTTTAGCAAATTATGTGGCTTGTTGTGCCGGGCCAAAAACGAACGTTCTTCACAGCTTGAGAGTAAGCGCGGGCGTCAGCAGAGCCTGATCGGGTCAAAAAGCGTTGCAACCGAGCGGGCGGGACGTCACAATTTCCCCATGAAAATTCCGGGCATAGACTGGCTGAAGCGAAACGGGTTCTTCCTGAGCGAAGTGTTTTTTGGCACCGCTGGGTTAGCCTTCCTCTTGATAGGAAGCGACCTTCTCATCCAGAATGCTTTTTCGAATGATGAGGTCGAGCAGAAGATTAGCAACAACATTGTACCCACGCACCCAATTGAAGATATTACTCGTAGGAGTGTGTTTGCGGCCGAAGAGTTGTCGGTTTCCCATATCGCTAACTGCGCAGGTTCAACCATCACATCGGAACTGGAGAAAGTCGGATCAGGTATTTATCTCAACATTCAACTAACTGGAAGCGTTTCAGATGGATGTACAGAGCACTACCTTTATGTCAGCTCTTCTCGCAAAATTGAAATGTCTTCCCGAACCGGTGATTTCTCACAAGTTCGCGTAAATCGGCTCGACAATGCAGAGATTGAGGACTTTGGCGATCAACTGCCGCTCGCCAAAGGCTGGTATACTGGAACGCTAGTACATCTAAGCATTCGAAAGGATGATTTCTCATACTGGCAAACTCCATCATTCACTGATGATGAATTTTGGGGTAATGAGAAGTTCACGAACAGTCAGAATGGATCGATTCAGGGCCGGATTAGGATCAGAGTCCATGAACATGTGCTTGAGTGGGGTCACCCATGGTATCTCCCATATTTCTTGACGCCAGTGATTACAAAGCTGAACTTGAGTTTGCCTAGCATAAACGGATTGGCCTTCTGGAAAAGTTTTTCAGATATCGATTACGATAGATTCGAGCGGCAGCCAGCCGGCTTCTTCCAGAAGTCTAAATCTTTCGACTATCCTGAGCTAGAAAGCTTAGATGAATTTTTTATTGCGAATGAAGTACGATCACGCATTCGGGTAGATCATCCAGTTCGGGCAGCATCGAGACTAGATACTGAGTTGGTGGACGGCACCCTCGCCGAAATAAGGCGTGCTTGGCCGCAAAACACATCTTTGAAGGATGTCTCTGGCTCCCGAGGGCGATCTATGGAGATGCTTTTGATGCCAAGGAATTTTGAAGACCGTGTTAACTCCCTTTACGTCATTGCCGGTGTGTTGCTTGGCTTTGGTCTCGCCCTACTGATCGAAGTGTTAGCCCTGATATTGCGAAGACTGGAGGTGAGGATTGCACAGAAAGCTGGCAAGTTGCCACCCACTTCGTGAAAAGCCGAGGCATGCGGCCTAGTAGATGTCATTGTGTCGACCAGCGGTTATCTTTGTGAGCATCGGCATATGGTTCTGTCCCCGGGTAGAGCCAACGTTTTTTTGGCCAGCTCCCGAAAGCAGCCATTAGCACAAGCGCCGCGAAAGCTCACTAAGTCTAAGGTTTGTGGCTTCTGTCAGCGTGAGCTGCAGCGGCGACAAATCTGACAAGGAAGAAAGCGCGGGCGGCGTTTGGTGCTATGGGGATTGTGGGCTACGGCTGCGGTGATCCTTGTGCGTAACCACGGTTGGAGTGACGACGCGCAATGCAAGTATATCGCGTTTGCCAGCCCGGCCTGGCCAATTGATCTCGCATCTTTCCGCCACAGGCCGTTTGCAGAGAAGGTTTTGGCGATTTGGCCGCACTGACTGGTCCGGTGCCTGCGCAAGGGAGGGCCGGGTTTGGGCGTCGTATCCTGCGGCGGGCTCCCATGGTGGGGCGCGGGACTTTGGTGGTTGCCCCCGCAAGAAAGTCTCAATGACGATCATCGCGCCACCGCATTTGGGGCAAGACTGATGAACATCCTTATCTTCGGGATCGTCACTGTCTCCCTCAACCGGCGTCTGGTTAGGTTCCGCATCAAGTAAACGCCTGATCTTTGCGATCCTGTCGCGCCGGATGCCGTTTGCGAGGAAGCCGGTGTGGCGGATGCGGTGGAAGCCGGAGGGCAGGACATGGATCAGAAAGCGGCGGATGAACTCGTCCGTGGGCAGTTGCATGATCTTCATCCTGTCGCCCCGTTTGATGCGATAGTCTTTCCAGCGGAAAGTCACGGTGTTGGCATCAGTGCTGATCAGGCGGTGGTTTGAGATCGCCACGCGGTGCGTGTAGCGGCTCAAATACGCCAGCACGGCCTCAGGCCCGCCGAAGGGTGGTTTGGCATAAACGACCCAGTTGGTTTTGCGCAGCGGTGTGAGATATGCGGTGAAGGTATCGGGGTCGGCCAGCTTTGCCAGTTCGCCGAAGAAGCGCAGCTTGCCTGCTTTGTGCAATGTGCTCAGCCCTTCGGTAAACAAGCGCCTGAACAGCCGTGATAGCACCTTCACGGGCAGGAAGAAGCCTGGGCGGCAGGTGCTCCAGCGGGTGCCATCTGGCGACAGCCCGCCTCCCGGCACGATAACATGCACGTGCGGGTGATGGGTCATTGCCGAACCCCACGTATGCAGAACCGATGTCATGGCGATCTTCACACCCAGGTACTTTGTATCAGCTGCAATGGTCAGCAGCGTCTGAGCTGATGCTTTGAACAGCAAGTCATAGGCCGCCGCCTTGTTCTGGCAGGCAATGTCGGCGATTTGCGACGGCAGGGTGAAGACCACATGGAAGTATTCGACGGGCAACAGGTCTTCCATCCGAGCCTGCATCCAGTCCTGTGCCGCAGCGCCCTGACACTTTGGACAATGCCGGTTCCGGCACGAGTTATAGGCGATATGCTGATGATCGCACTTGGTGCAGGCAGCCACATGCCCGCCAAGGGCTGCAGTCCGGCAAGTCTCAATCGCGGACATCACCTTCAACTGCGGCAAGCTCAGGTGTCCGGCGCGGCTCCGGCGATAGGCTGTACCATGGGCCCGGAAGATATCCGCGACCTCCAGCTTAGGTCGAGGCACGAAGGCTGGATCTAACCTGAACCTGTCTCGCGCCGCTGCAATAGATCAAGCGGGCTTGTCACATCTTGGATCGTCTTGGTTGCCACCTGTGTATAGATCGTTGTCGTTTCCAGCTTGGCATGACCCAGCAGCACCTGGATCACCCGAATGTCGGTCCCACCCTCAAGCAGATGCGTTGCAAAGCTGTGCCGCAGCGTATGGGGTGATACCGCCTTCTTGATCTCCGCAAAGTCACAGGCGACCCCAAACGCCCTATTGAACTGCCGCGTCGAGATTGGATCGACCCGATTACGGCCCGGAAAGAGCCAACCCCCTGGACGTGCTTCGCGGTAATAATAGCGCAGAAGATCCAGCAGGCTTGGCGACAACATCACATGGCGGTCCTTGCCGCCCTTGCCCTGATCGACCCGGATCAACATCCGGTCGCTGTCGATATCGCCAACCTTCAGGTGGGTGACCTCACTCGCTCGCAATCCGCCGCCATAGGCAACGCCGAAGGCCGCGCGATATCGGAGCCCTGGCCCAGGTGCCGCTTCCAGAATGCGCGCAACTTCCTCGGCACTCAGCACCACCGGGATCTTCTTTGCTGCCCGCCGATAACGCATATGCTGCTTCATCTCAGACCGCGGGCACGTGGTCGCGTAAAAGAAGCTGAGCACTGTAAGCCGATTATTGAACGTTGGTGCTCCGACGCCCCGTTCCTTCATATCCAGTTGAAACGCCCGCAGCTCTTCCGGCGTCGCACTATCCGGCGCGTGCCCCAGGAACCGTGTGAAGTCACGCATGGCCCGCAAGTACATTGTCTGCGTCTTGGGCTGCAGCCCCTTGATCTGCATGTCTTCAACAAAACGCTGGCGTAGTCTGGGAACATAATGGTCTGGCATCGAAACCTCCTGTCGTCAGATTGAGAAGGTCCCAATCGTCCAAAACAAGTGCCTATCCACAAAAGCCACAGCTCAAATCAGCGCGCTTCACCCACCACGAGCGCCAATACCGCGAGAGCGGTTTCGTCCTCGTCCAGCACTCCGGACAATCATACTCCCGACTATGAATGTCCGCTGCGAGAAGTGACATGCCGCTGACGACCCACAACGACCAGACAAGAAATGAACGACAATGTGTTATCACTCCCTCGACCCGATCAACCGAGAGCCGGTCAAATTCTGCTAACGGTTTCATTTGTTAAGGAAATCGACGCCCGTTAAATGCAACCACCAGCTGTCATACATATGTCAGTCTGAGCTTGTGCCATCTGATCTTTTTGCCATTTGATAGGAGACCATGCGATCAGCAAATTCTTGAAGCTTCTGCTCTTCCGCAGCCGTCAGCTTGACTTGAAATTTTGACGGTTGTGGCGGACCGATGAACTCGGTTCGATCTTCCATCAACTCTTCGTAAGTCATCATCTTCATCTCAATGGTGACCGGGCGCCGATCATGTCCTTGTTCATCAAACCATGGTTCAAAAACACCACACGATAATTCGTCAATCAGCTCGATGAGCAGCAAGCGTTCATCGTTGTGCATCATTTCATAGTTCACAAAGCGCCATTGGCGTTTGTACGCTTCAAGCGCGTGCCAGGGTGTGATGACGTCCGTTTTGTACCACAACAAGTAAAACAGCTGAGGGAACTTCACCGGGTCGATTTCATCTGAACGTCGTTTCATATCAAAAATCCAGGTCTTCATCGTTCCATTCAGTGCCATCAGAAGACAGTGGCGGTGTCAGGCTGTTCAGAAAGCCCTGCCATTCTTGCTTCAGCTCAAGAGCTGGCTTTTCAGCTTCACGAGCTTCAACAGCGGTAGGCCGCAGAGCTTTGATCACGTCCCAGAGGTTGAAGTAGTACATGGGCTGCCCACCCGGCAGTTTGTCGTAAATGAAGTCAGTAACCTCCGGCACCAGAGAGCTCTTGTGAATGCGGTCCTGGCCTTCGTCTAAGAGATCCAGCGCATGCCTGAGCGCGCTCGCACGCAGCACATCGAGCTTACGAGCTTCGTCAAATGTCGGTGCCAAGTTGTCGACAATGTCAGCATTCGTGAGCTGCGTTTTACGACCAGATCGCTCGCAGATCATCTGCATGAGGTGTGGCGGTGTTGTTGTGACGTTAGCCAGGTCGTATCGCGGCTGTTTGAGCGCGTACTCGTACAATTTGGCTCTGTATTCTGAGAATATGGGCATCATCTTCCTCCGTCACTTTCGCCATTTACAACAGACCGGAGAGGCATTCTGATGAAGTTCACTGATAACTACATCCATTGGCCAAGCCGATCAGCTTAGGATGGTGCAAAGAAACGATCCTCCCTGGCTGGGGGCTACGAAAAAATCTTAAAAGCATGATTTTATGCGGCGACACCGCGGAGAGCTAGCTTTTTCGCAAGGCTCACATGTTCAGATTTCGCGTTATTTCATTAGGCTCGGCCTTCCATAACCGACATTCATTTACCAGTTTTTCGCAAACCGAAATGATTGAAGGAAATTGCAAATTTGCACCAGGGTGCATTTCTTTCTCACCGTATTTCGTTGGACTAAACTGTCTGCTGGAGGTCCAATTCTCGGGGGCGCCTCGTAGATGATATGGAGGGAGCTCAGGACTCACTTACGAAGTGAACCCTCTGTTCATGCCTGATCCAAGTCATACAGACAAATGCCTTTGCCGGTCCTGAGGATATTGGAAATCCTCGGGATCTAGGATCAGGCTTTGTTTGGTTGGTTTGCGGCGGCATATATGGTGACAAAAGCGCGGATGCGGTCATATGCGTTCTTGCGCCGCTTGTTACCTTCCCTTTGGCGCATGACTCGTACGTCTTGGTCGCGTCGATCGGCCCCAGCAGCCAAATCTATACCCGCCTGCCCGTCCTAACTGGTCTCGTTCAGCAATGCGATTTCCTCCGGTGTTTTTGCAAGATCGGCCAAGATGGGGCAGTTGGGTCGGTGATCTCCCGCGCAAGCATCCACCAGGCGCGCCAGCGTTGCGCGCATTTCTGTCAACTCGTTTATTTTCCCGTCAATCTGATCAAGATGCTCTTCGGCGATCTGCTTGACCTCAGCGCTGCTGCGATCATCGTCCTCGTAGAGCTTCAGCAGATTCCGGCAATCTTCAATGCTAAATCCGAGTGCTCGGGCTCGTCCCAAGAATGCCAACTTGTGTACGTCGCGGTCACGAAAGCTGCGATAGCCATTGGCGCTGCGCAACGGCGTTACCAATCCGATATCCTCATAGTAGCGGATTGTCTTGGCTGGTAATCCAGATCGGTTTGCGACATCTCCGATATTCATTTTGATATCCTTCTTATTCGGCTGGAACAGGGGAAAGGCTGGCTGCGGGGTGAACATTCTTAGTCTCGTCCATGGCGGGGCGAACGCTGCGAAGCCGCAATGCGTTGGTCAGAACAAAGACCGAGGAGAGCGCCATCGCTCCCGCAGCCAAGACGGGCGACAGCAACAGACCGGCTACCGGATAAAGGACACCCGCCGCCACGGGGATCAGCGCGACATTGTAGCCGAAGGCCCAGAACAGGTTTTGCCGAATGTTGCGCATGGTGCGGGTGGAGACTTCGAACGCATTAACCACACCGCGCAGATCGCCCGACATCAGCACAACGTCGGCGGATTCGATGGCCACATCGGTTCCGGTTCCGATGGCGATGCCTACATCTGCATGGGCGAGAGCCGGGGCATCGTTGATCCCGTCGCCGACGAAGGCGATTTGCCGCCCGTTCCCGCGCAATTCGTCCAGTGCTGCGACTTTGCCATCCGGCAATACGCCTGCAATCACGTGGTCGATGCCTGTTTCTCGTGCGATTGTTTCTGCGGTTTCGCGTTTGTCACCAGTGATCATGGCGACCTTCAGCCCCAAATCGTGCAGCGCGCGGATGGCCGCAGCACTGGCAGGTTTCACGGGGTCGGCCACAGCAATCACGGCGGCCAAACGCCCGTCGATGGCTGCGAAAAGCGCGGTGCGGCCTTGTTCTGCGAGACGCCGTTCTTCATCGGCCAGCAGGCCAATTTCCACCCCTTCGCGTGTCATCAAGCGGTCGGCCCCGACCAAGACGTCACGTCCAGCCACATCTGCACGTACGCCGTGTCCGGTGATAGATTTGAATTTTTCGATCTCATGTCGTGCGACGTTTTCAGCACGCGCGGCCCGAACGATAGCATCGGCGACAGGATGTTCCGACTGCTCTTCGACCGCGGCGATAAGCGCCAAGACCTCGGCCCTCTCGAACCCGTCGGACAAAACCAGATCGGTCAGTTCGGGGCGGCCCTCGGTCACGGTGCCGGTCTTGTCGACGGCCACAACGCTGACGTTGGGCAATTGCTGCAGCGCATCACCCTTGCGAAACAGCACTCCCATCTGCGCCGCACGTCCGGTGCCGACCATGATCGAGGTCGGCGTGGCCAAACCCATCGCACAGGGGCAAGCGATGATCAGCACGGACACGCCGGCCACAAGAGCATAGGAAAGCGCTGGGGAAGGGCCGACGACCAGCCAGACCAGAACGGTCAGCGCCGCAAATACCATCACTGCAGGCACGAACCACAGCGTGATCCGGTCCACCATTCCCTGAATCGGCAGCTTGGCCCCCTGCGCCTCTTCGACCATGCGGATGATCTGCGCCAAAGTGGTATCGGCGCCGACGCGGGTGGCCCGGAACTGGAAGCTGCCGGTGCCGTTGACGGTACCGCCGGTGACCGGATCGCCCGCGGACTTTGCCACCGGCACAGGTTCGCCGGTAATCATGCTTTCGTCGACATGGGCACTGCCTTCAGTCACTTCGCCGTCCACGGCAATCCGCTCGCCGGGGCGCACGACAAGGATATCGCCCGCGCGGATACGTTCGATGGCAACATCCTGCGGTTCCCCATCCACCAGAACCCGCGCGGTACGCGCCTGCAGGCCCAGCAGCTTCTGGATCGCGGCCCCGGTGCGTCCCTTTGCGCGGGCCTCCATCCAGCGACCCAGAAGGATCAACACCACAATCACTGCCGCCGCTTCGAAATAGACGGCCCGCGAGGCTTCGGGCAGCAGATCCGGGGCAAACAGCGCCACCAACGAATAGAGATATGCCGCCGAGGTGCCGACCGCGACAAGGCTGTTCATGTCCGGCGCGCCCTTGAAGAGAGCCGGAAAGCCCTTGGTGTAGAAGGCGCGACCCGGCCAGGCCAAAACAACCGAGGTCAGTACGAACTGAATCAGCCAGCTTGTCTGATGCCCGATGGTGCGCCCGATCAGGTCATGCGCCCCCGGCACCACATGCGCGCCCATTTCCAGTAAAAAGACCGGCATGGCAAAGGCGGCGGCCAGCGCGGTTTTTCGCGCCATCGCCCTGGCCTCGATGTCTTTGCGGGCGCTGCGATCCTCGGCAACGGTCTCTTCTGCCGGTTCCGCCGGATAGCCCGCCTCCTCGGCCGCCTTCAGCAGATCGGCCAGCGCCACGACACCTTCGGCGTAGCTGACGGTCGCGGTTTCCGAGGCGAGGTTAACGTTGACATCCAGGACGCCCGGCACCGCCGCCAACGCCTTGTCCACCCGCCCTACACAAGAGGCGCAGGACATTGAGGCCACATTCAGACGCACACTTTCGGTCCGCGCAGGATAGCCCACCCCGTCGAGCGCCAACATGATGTCGGATAACCGCTCAGGTGCATCGACCGTCGCCTGCACGGTCTCGCTGGCGAGATTCACATGGACGTCATTAACACCCGGAAGCGCCGACAGGGTTCGCTCGACCCGTCCGACGCAGGAGGCGCAGGTCATGTTTTGCACGGAAAGCCGAAGGGTTTGAGAGGTTGACATGGACGACTCCTGAGTATGTTTAACCCATAGATAGGGGTTCCACTTACTGGAAGGTCAATAGGGTTGCGGGTATTTCCTCGGCCCTTGACCTTCCCGCGGTGGAAGACCTCACTTAAAGGAACATTCAGAGGAGACAGACATGACCAGATTGAGCATTCCGGATATGAACTGCGGGCACTGCACCGCTGCCATCGAAAAGGCAATCAAGACAATCGACCCAACCGCCAAGGTTTCCTGTGACCTTAGGGCGCATATTGTGGAGGTGGAGAGCTTCTTGAGCGAGCGAGCCGTTTCCGAAGCAATTCGCGATGCCGGATATGACGTAAAGGCACCGGCCGCGACCTGATACGGAAATTGGCGCCGATGAGTTCGGCGCCATTTCATCACGTGATCTGAGGCGCGAGATCAGTCGCTTTCCCGTGTCTTGTCGACCAGAGCCTCAAGTTGCTCCTGCTCGACAAAGCCGGGCACGAGGTCTTCGCCAATCACGAAAGATGGCGTTCCGTTGAAGCCAAGCGCTTGTGTCAGACGCATTGACACGTCGATATGCTCCTGCACCTCGGGTGCTTCCATATCGACACGAAGCTGCTCGACATCAAGCCCGATTTCCTCGGCCAAGCGCATGACTGACGCTTCTTCGGCGCGTTCTTTCATGCCCATCAACGCCCAGTGAAGCTCATCGTATTTGCCCTGCTCTCTTGCCGCCAGTGCGGCTTTGGCTGCAAATACCGAACCATCGCTGAGAATGGGCCATTCACGATAGACGAGCCGGACATTCGGGTCGGCGTCGAGCAGTCCTTGAACTTCGGACATGGCCCGCTTGCAGTAAGGGCAGTTGTAGTCGAAGAACTCCACGACGGTTACATCGCCCTCGGGATTTCCCAGAATTGGCGCGTTCGGATCATGCTCGAGCAACTGGCGCTGGTTTTTAAGAACGTCCGCTGCCGTCTCAGCCTGGGAGGCCGCCTGCGCCTGTTCGAGCAACTGGACTGCTTCCATGATGATCTGAGGGTTTTCACGGATCGCTTCCAGCGCCAGCTCTTTGATCCGCGCATCGCTCAACTCCTGTGCGAAGCTGGCGATCGGCGCAATGGCCAAGCCAAGCGCCAAGGCGGTGCTTTTCGTTCGGTGCATTCTCAATTTCCTTGTCTCTGGCGATCGGCGGCGCTGCGCCCAGCCTGCAACTCGCGCTGCCGGTCTGGCCATGTTGATTTGATATAGGCGAGTATGTTCCAGATCTGATCGTCGGTCAGTTGATCGCCGAAGCCGGGCATGCCGCTTTCAAAATCGACGCCCTGTGCGGCAAGGGCGGCCTTGCCGCCAAGCTTGGTGTAATCGAAGAGCACGCTGTCTGGATGATGCCATGTATGGCCCGTCTCGTCATGCGGTGGAGCGGGCAACACGCCATCCGGTCCGGGTGAACGCCAATCGGGTTGACCCTCGAGGTTCGCGCCGTGGCAGGAGGCACAGTAGTCCTGATAGTATTGCTCGCCCTGCGCCAGATCAACACTCGCAGAAAGATCATTCGTTTGCGCAACAGCTTGCGTCATCAACCATGCGCCAGCCGCGATTGAGCACATAAGTCCGGCAGAAAGGATCAAGTATTTCCGCATCATGTCACCTCAAGCCAGGTCATCATACCGGAAGCAGCGTGGCTCAACATATGACAGTGGAAAAGCCATTTTCCCGGATTGTCTGCGGTGAAGGCGATGGTTCGAGTCTCGCCGCCGAACATTAGCAGGGTGTCACGGAGGTGACCAAGGCCCGCGTCCTTGGTCACCTCGCGGAAATGCATTCCGTGCAGGTGCATTGCATGGGGAAATGAGGTGTCATTGTAGATATCCAGCTTAATTGTCTCACCCTTTGAAACGCTCACGAGCGGTACATCGGTCATCCCTATCGTTCCGTTGAAGGACCAGAACTGGTTCGCCTCGATCAGTTGGCGGAAGCTCTTGCGTTCGCCATTCAGAATGGCCGCATCCAGCGTACCCATTGCGCCGCCCTGCATGTTAAGACGCGCCGTCACGGCCTTTTTGGTGCCGGACACATCCATTCCCGGGTTCGGAGGCAAGGGACGCGGTGGTTCACGGCGCGCCGATGCCGCGCGGCCTGACACCGGAAACGCCACCTGGGAGGCACCCTCTTGGTCTTCGATGCGCACGAGGTGGGCGGTTTTGCCAGACTCAACTGTCACATCGACGATCAGATCGGCACGCTGGCCCGGTCCGAGGATCAGAGCGTCGGTCAAGGGCTTTGGTTGGGTTAGCGGCATGCCGTCCAACGCCATCGTCCAGCCTTCCATACCGGAAAGCGCCAGAACGAATATCCGGGCATTTGCCGCATTGATCAGCCGCAGGCGCAGACGTTCGTGCTGTTTCACGTCCAGCGTCAGGTCGTGGCGTCCGTTGGTGGCGATGAAGTTGCCACGCCGTCCCGCATGGCTGCGATCATGACGGGAATCAAAATCGGGATCGATCTGCGCCGTGTCTGGATCGAGAAGCCAATCGTCAAGGATCAACACCTCCTCGCGGTCGATATCCTGCGCCTCGGCCTCTTCCACGATTAGTGCCCCGTATAGCCCTCGCGCGACCTGTTCGGCCGACCGATTGTGTGCGTGGTACCAATAGGTGCCGGCATCAGGCACCACGAAATCATAGTCAAAGCCTTGTCCTGGTTCGACGGCTGGTTGTGTCAGACCGGCAACCCCGTCCATCGCATTATCAATGCGGACCCCATGCCAATGGACTGAGCTCGCTTGAGGCAGTTCATTCAGGAACGTTTTCTGGATCCGCGCACCTTGTGCCAGCCGTAGTTCGGGCCCTGGCATCTCGCCGTTATACCCCCATATTTTCGTCTCCGGGAATGACCGTGGAGCCAACTGGACGGTTGCAGGCCGCGCCGTGAGTTGGCTAAATCGCGGCGTTGCAGCTCGTCCCAAAGCCGGTACAGTCGCGGCCGCGATCATCGCCGCACCCTGCCCAAGAAATTCTCGCCGTGTTGCCATTTTTCTGCATGTCCTTGTAGTAGTCGGGGCGGCGAGCCGTCTCGCCGTGTTAATCAATGTTTTTATAGGTTCTTGGCGTGCCGGCCAACGCCCTGCCTCCAGGCACATCGCTGTCGAGAAGATAAATCGCCATCGCTTTCAGATCCGCCTCCGAGAGAAACCGCGTACCGTTCTGGACGACCTCACCCATGCTGCCGCCGAAGATATCTCCTGACGGGGTAACCCCACTTTGCAGAGCGAAGGACAGATTGGAGACCGTCCACCCGCGTTCTACCAGATCATCGGACAGGATCGACGGGGCTTTATTTCCACCTGGCAGATCGTCGTTGCCTGCAAAAACGGCATCGGGCATGCGCCCGCCTACAAGGTTTCGACCAGTGTGACAGGCACCGCAATGGGCGGCACCACGCACCAGTTCACGACCCCGGTTCCAATCGTCACTCTTCCCCCTCAGGGGTTCGGTTTGCGGATCGCCAATGAACGCCGCGCGCCAGAGCTTTAACCCCCAGCGCTGGTTGAACGGAAAACCAACGTCGTGCGGTGGCGCGGCGGCTGCCACCGGTGCGACCGTCTGGAACGCCGCCCACATATCGGCAATGTCCTGATCGGAAAAATCCGCGTAGAACGGATATGTGAACGCGGGGAAAAATGGCTCACCTTCGGGCGAAACCCCTTGCCTGACGGCCATCGCGAATTCCGACACGCTCCAGTTTCCAATGCCATTCTCAGGATCGGTGGTTATATTCGGGGGATAAAAGACGCCAAACGGGGTTTCAAGCGGCGCGCCACCGGCCAGCGGAGCCCCCCCACCCTCGAAATTCGTGTGACAGGCAATGCAACCGCTCGCGCGCGCCAGATAGGCGCCGCGTTGGACATCGCCGGTCAACTCGATCTCGGCGGGCGGATGGCCGATCGGCCAGGCCACCAGTGCCGCGATGGCCGCCGTGCCCACAAGGGCAAAGACAGCAGTGCCTGCAAGAACCCGCCTCATCTTACTTCGCCTCGGCGCGGAAGCGGGTGTGGCAGGACGAACAGGTGTTGCTGACCATTGCGAAAACCGCAACGACCGGCATTTCAGCCAGTTCTTCACGACTCATGGCGTTATCGGCCTTCATGCGACCGCCGCTCATCATCGAGTCAGCTCCCATCATGTCGGATTCACCCATCATGGCACCCGCACTCGGCATCGCGCCCGGTTGAGTTGCGGGTGAGTTGTCAGCGGCAAGGGCCAAGCCCTCGGAGTATGTGTGCAATTCTTCCGCAAGCCTCGCGAAGCTCTCCCAATCCTGCCAGATCGCATCTTTGGCGACCGAAGGCATGCCGCCGCTTCCTTCCGGGAACAGGCGGGTCATAGTGTCGCCAGCATGCTTCCCGATGGTTTCTGCGGCACGGCGCACCGTGTCGGCATCATAGGCGGTTTCGCCGCTCATCATGGGCGCGACCTGCTTCACGGCCTTGCCCATCGCCGACATTGCGTCCATGCGCTCCTTCACGATACCGGTCGCGCCGCCATGGGCAAGTGCCGCCGATGCCACGCCGACAAGCACGGCTGAAGTAAAAATCTCTGTATATCTCATGTCGTGATCCTTCAAATCCTGATTTCGAGGTGTCTCCGATCAGGTAAGGGATCGCGGCGGCGGCGGTTCGTAGGTGGGTCCGATGCCATCACACGTTGTAGGGAGAAGCCGAAACCTGTTGGTCACCGTACGTCCGAGTTGGTTTGTATGCATTGGATCCACCTCGATCGCGGCAAGCGCACAATCAATTCCAGGATGGCAATGCCCGAACACCTCTTGGATAACTGAGTGATTTTTGCCATGACCCTCATCAACTACTGCTTGGATTTCGGTTGTCGCAGCGGGGGTGGAAGAATGCGCCTCAGCACCTTGAGGGGCCAAGCCGAATGCGAAGAGCGCGCATAAAAGAATCGCGCGCATCAAGGCGAAAGGCCCGACTATGACTTTTTCGTCGCTCAAAAGATGCCGTTCTCCTTCTGGAGTTCACGAATGTAACGCGCGATCATTTTGACGTCTCCGTCGGTCAGACCCTCAACCGCAGGCATGTTGCCGAAATTCCAGTGATGCGCCCGCACACCGTTCTTCGCTGCAAGAATAAATGCCATGTCGGAATGATGGCTGGGTTCATAGATCTTGTGGACAAGCGGCGGTGCGACGCCATTTTGACCCGCGGCATTCGCTGCGTGACAATCTACACATTTCGCTTCGAACGCCCGTTTCCCCATTTGTGCTTCTGCCGACAGTTCCGCGGGAAGCGCCACATCCACGATCGCAGCACCCTCGACCAGGTTGCTGGTATCGGGTGGAACCATCGAATGACTCGCGCCCTGCGGCGCAGGTTGCATTGCGTTCCAAAAGATCGCCCCCCCACCAACGAGAAAGAAGGCAATTATCGCCATCAATGTCTTGTTCATACTACTTTTTCCTCTTCAACCTGATGACCCGATTAAATGAGTTTGACCTGTGTTCCAACGGGCGTTCTGTTGAATACCTCGACGATATGCTCGTTATAAAGACCTATGCAGCCGTTCGATGATTTACGACCGATCTTGCGCGTATCGTTGGTGCCGTGAATGCGATAATACTGCCAACCCAGATGCATCGCGCGGATGCCCAGCGGGTTATCCGGCCCCGGTGACACATAACGCGGCAAGCTGGGGTCGCGTTCAATCATCGCTGGGGTCGGCGCCCAGTCGGGGGCGTTATCCTTAAAAACGATCTCGGTATAGCCACGGCGTGTCAGTTCGTCCGACATTGGTACCGATGTCGGGTAGATGCGCATCTCACCATCTGCGGTCCAGTGCTGAAGAACCTTTGTGATCGTATCTGACAGCAAGATGCCTTTGCCGAGAGTGTCGAAATGATCCTGCCAATCGTGCAACCGAAAAGAGGAAATGTTGCGCGTCGCTGGTGCAGCTTGCTGAGCCCAAAGCACGGATGGAGCCGCTAATGAAGCCATGCCACTGGCACTCGTCATTAGAAATCCACGTCGATCGAAGGTCTTTTCAGTCTGCCTCATGTTGGCCTGCTCTCATATCTGAAATGTGCCTATTTAAGTAGGATAAACCACCTTCCAGCACGGGAAGGTCAAGCGAGAGCGCTCTGACAAAACAGTGATTTTTGTATCCTTTTGTAACATTGACCTTCCGGTGCAGGAAGCCTTTAGCCCATCACCTGTATTGAAGAGGTAATGAAATGAATGAACGCGAAACTCTTCCTGAGCAATCGAGCGAAATGCGGCTGATGAAATACGCCATGTGGACCTGCTGCGCAGTGATGCTAATTCCCGTTGCGGCTTTCGCAGTCGCAGGTAGGCATTCAAGTGATCTGTCCTTCGGACTCTCCGCATTCGCGCCCGTTCTTGTTTGTGTCGGCGCTCATGTGATCGCTCATCGGATGATGGGGATAGCATGCCATGGGGCAGCTGGCGAAAAGGGCAGGCAGACCGGCAATGGGCGGATCCAGACGGATCAAAGTGTAGCCGTCGAATAGATGGTGGCGAGGTTAAGTATCTTTCGCTGGTTTTTACTGCTCCTGATCACACTCTTGCTCGGCGCGTGTGCTCAGACAATAAGCCAATGCAATCCCAGCGGTGATACCCAAATCACCTCAAAGCGCCAAGTGGCCGACCTCCCCGAAGGTTGTATGGTAAAGCGGGTTACCGACAGTGGGTTGGCGGTGCTTGAGTGCCAAGAAGGCAGGAGGGGATTCGCCGTTGATCTGGAGTGAAGGAGAAAGTGACAAGATATGATTGAGAAGCGGCGACATACTCTGGGGGTTCTCGCGGCTCTTGTGGCTGCTTATGCTGGTTTCAGGTATTTTCCAGATATTCGTCCGACCGAGCTTAACTTCGACGAAGTTCACAATCCACTGGGATTTCGTAGGCTATCTGTTGGGGAAAGTTCGGGTGGATTCGATCCATTCTTCGGATTGATTGCTCCGAACACCGATATTTTAGCGGAAGCTGAGGCGCGTGTCAGGGCAGATATTTGCGGCGCGTTGTACGGCGATTTTCTGTCTGAAACACAACTCGTTCCGGCCGCGTCCTTTTCGGATTATTACTGCCCTTTCTGTCGTGTCCAGACAAAAACCCTTGCCGCACTCGACGCGCGTACCGACAGCAACTTACACGTCAATTGGCATGAATTGCCGCTTCTCGGGCAGCCTTCGGATATTGCGGCAAAGGCTGCTCTGGCGGCGAAGCGCCAGGGCGCCTATGTCGCCTTTCATGAGCGGCTTATGAAATCCCCCTTTGTGGCGACGCCGGAATACTTACAAGCTTTGGCACAGGACATCGGTATCGATCACAGGCGTCTGGTTGCCGACATGCAGGGCGCCGCGGTTGTCAGAGAATTGGAGAACAGTGCGGCTCTGGCGAAGGTTTTCGGATTCATTGGCACGCCCGCGCTGGTGATTGGTCGAACGGTTATCCAAGGCCAGGTCGATGAGGCTACTATCCTGCGTATTGCAGAGATGGAGATCGAGGAAAATTGGACGTCCCAATGTTAGAATACGTGTTGGAAAAATTCTTCCGGGTTTTCGCTTCAAGGCTGATCTTGCTGATCTGCGCCAGCGCGGGACTGGCTAACGTTTCGAATGCGGCCGAGTCCGAGAGTTTTTCCAACACGGCCGTCCAGGCGCGTCTGATCGTTGCCGAGAACGGTGTTGGCCCGAACGCGATGTCACTGTCAGCCGGGCTTCATTTGAATCTGGGCGAGGGCTGGAAAGCCTATTGGCGGTCGCCCGGCGAGGTCGGCACTCCCCCATCGATCGACTGGACCGGGTCGGAGAATGTAGCGGAGGTCAATTTGTTGTGGCCCGCGCCGCAACGGTTCACCGCTTTCGGGATCGAGAATTTCGGATATCACGATGACGTGGTGCTTCCGCTGCGCATCACATTGGCCGAGCCTGGCGCGCCAGTACATTTGAATGCCAATGTCACGCTCTTGACCTGTTCGATTGTTTGCGTCCCGCAGGAGTTCACGCTAACGCTCGCATTGCCACGAGCCAGCGGCGTTGACGCCGCTGCGGCCGCGCTCATTTCTTCCTATGTGAAAAAGGTTCCGGACGACGGCGCTGAGAGTGGTATCTCGATTCAGTCGGCCTATTTCGATCCCGATATGACGGCGCTGACTTTGGCCGCGCGAAGCGAGCAACCGTTTGACAGCCCGGATGTCTTTCCTGAACTGGGCGCGGGAACGGCATTTGGCAAGCCCGATATCCGCTTGGGCGAAGGTAGTCATCTGCTCTGGGCCCGTCTGCCCGTTTTGAATGTGGAGACGGACTTGCCCGATTTATGGCTCACAGTGACAGATGGCGAGCGCTCGGCCAGCTTGTTCGCGGAGTTGACCGATGAAGCGCCGAAGCCACCCTTCACGCTTGATCGCGTGCTGCCGGGCGTGGCAGAACTGGCTTGGGTTGCCGCAATCGCCTTCCTTGGCGGGCTTATTTTGAATGTCATGCCGTGCGTGCTGCCGGTACTCTCTATCAAACTTTCATCGACTATGAAGATGCGAGATCAAGGCAGGGGTCGCATCCGCATGGGGTTTGCGGTCTCCGCGCTCGGCGTATTAGCGTTCATGTGGACGCTTGCGGCTTTGACGATCGCGGCGCGCGGTCTTGGGATGACTGTGGGCTGGGGCCTGCAATTCCAGAACCCCGTATTTCTGGCGGTGATGTTCCTAATACTCGCAGTGTTTTCTGCCAACCTTTTCGGGGCGTTTGAAATCTCCGTCCCGTCGTCGTTGCAGACGCGACTCGCGCGCGCTGGTCGCGGAAAAGGCTATACTGGCGACTTTGCCACGGGCGCATTTGCAGCCGTCCTCGCGACGCCATGTTCGGCGCCCTTCCTCGGCACCGCCGTGGCTTTTGCTTTGGCCGGGGGGGCACTCGACATCGCGGTGATATTCACCGCTCTGGGCTTGGGTCTGGCCTTTCCCTATCTTCTTGTTGCCGCGTTTCCAGCGGCGATCTCGCACCTGCCGAAGCCGGGCCGCTGGATGCTGTGGCTAAAGATTCTGCTCGGGCTGGCATTGGTGGGAACGGCCGGGTGGCTGTTCTGGGTGCTCATCGGTGTTGGCGGGGTTCGCTCGGCTCTTGCGGTTCTGGCACTCAGTGCGATCCTGGTCACGATCCTTTCCTTCAATCGGCTGTCTGCAGGCATCCGCTTGTCTGGAGCTGCAGTCATGACTGCTCTGGCCATTGTCTCGGCGGGATATCTGTCCGAGGCCAGCACACCGAACGTCACCTTGGCGACAGAATGGACCGCATTCGACCGTGGAGAGATTGCAAAGCTCGTGTCGAGAGGAGAAGTCGTCTTCGTCGATGTGACCGCCGATTGGTGCCTCACCTGCAAGGCCAACAAAGCGCTTGTGCTCGACCGTGAGCCGGTCCTAAGCGCCATCCGCACGTCGGGTGTGACGGCAATGCAGGCCGATTGGACCCGTCCTGACGACTCAATCTCACGCTATTTGGAAAGCTTCGACCGCTACGGTATCCCGTTCAACGCGGTCTATGGGCCGGGCGCGCCGGAGGGGATCGTCTTGCCTGAGCTTTTGTCGTCCGAGGCTGTGCTCTCCGCGCTCGAGAAAGCAGCGGAGAGATCAGTCGCTTCGGGCGATTAAGACGTGGTTGTTCTGCCTATGCTGGATAGGAATTGTTTAATGTCTCAGGAGGGATGTTCAATGAGTGCAGAAAAAGAAACCCATATAGGCGGGCACGGTTCACACATGCCGACAAGTGGTCGGGGCATGGTCATCTCGGCCTGGCTGACTGGCGTTTACTTCATCGTGGAACTGGGTATCGGACTGTGGACCGGATCGATCGCGGTCCTGTCGGATGCATTCCACACGTTTTCCGCAGTGGGCGGAATCCTCGTAGCCCTAGGCGCGGCCCGACTGTCCCGCCGGCCTGCCGATGCGGATTTCAGCTTTGGCTGGTACAGATCTGAGATTCTCGGCGCCCTGGTCAATGGCGGGTTTCTGGCCGGCATGGCGCTGGTCGTCATCTACATGGCGGCGATGCGCCTGAATGCACCGATCGATTTACCGACAGGGCCGATGTTGCTTGCCGCGGCCGGGGGCCTTGTGACAGAGTTCATTTCGCTTGGCCTTATCTGGAAACAGAGCCAGAGCGACATGAACGTGCGCGGCGCGCTCTGGCATATCATCCAGACCTTCGTGGGCAGCCTGCTCATCATCGTCACGGCGTTGGTGATCCGCTTTACCGGTTTCCTGATGATCGACCCGCTTTTGGGAATGGCATTCGGCTTCGTGTTGCTCTGGGCCAGCTGGGGCATCCTGCGAGATGCGGCGCGGCTGTTGATGGAGGCAACGCCGAGCGAGATCGATTTGGAGTCGGTGATCGCGGATCTGGAAACGCTCGACGGGGTGCGCGATGTGCATCATGTCCACGCATGGACATTGACCAGCGGGCGCAACGTGTTTTCGGCCCATCTCCGCGTCGGTGACGACGCGGATCCCCAGGCGGTGCTACGACGGGCACATCGCGTGCTGCGCGAAGATCACGACTTCTTCTTCGTAACGCTCCAGACCGAAACCGAGTGTCTCGACGAGCGCGGCGCCGAAATGATCGATATTACCTCGGACCGTCAGGCCGGCAATGGCTGACGGTTCGCTCCGCCTGTGGTTGGCACGCAAGCTGATCCGACGCCTCGTCGCCCGGGCGGCGCGGCGCGGTCTTGCCATACGCCGCCTGCGCGACACGGAGGGGCGCGAGACCCGCTGGCTGGCGCCGGAAATCGAGGCATTCGTAGTGGCGATGACCACGGAGGCAGGCCACCTGCGCTCCCATGCAGGGCAGGCAGAGCTTCCGACTTTCGGTAGCCAGATGATGGTGGAAATGGCGATTTGGACGATGGCTGCCGACCGCAGCCTGCGCGCTTGCGCCATCGCGCCCGATTCCGCACGGCAGGTGGTTGCTGATCTCGGCTGGGACATCTACCGGCGGATGCTGGCGTTCAGCGCACTGCCGGTGCGCCTGCTCACCCGCGATTCCGGTCGCCGGCTGCGCTGGACCATCCGCGCGCTGCTGGTGTTCCCCTTCACACCCTCCGGCGCGCCAGGCTATGCCGCTCTGGTCAGCCGCGACGGCGACGACCTGTTGACCCATTTCACCCATTGCCCGCCGCAGAGCTTTGTGCGCCGCATGGCCCGGGCGGAGGACGACCCCGACTCCTTGGAAGCGTTCCGGCAGAGCTGGTGCCGCTACGACTGGCCCGGTGCCGACGTCATCGCAGGGGATGGTCGACGGGGCCACTATTTCCGCAAGCGTACTCTGTCCAATGGCGACCCGGTCTGCGACATGTGCTGGATCGCACACGCGGGCCGCAGCGCAGAATGCGGCCAGGAGAAACACGACGAGCCAGCGACGTCCTGAGAACGTGAACGAAAGAGGATCAGGATCGCCCCATGCGCACCATCCTGCTGCTTCTCACTACACTGACGAGACCTACGACGCGCGATGATCCGCATCGCGCAGTGCATCCCTGTCAATTCGTCCGAATCCCGCCAGCAAGGTTTCGCATCCTCGGTTGCGTGCCGAAGCGCAGCGCGCCGTCAGCTGCGAAGTTCTGTTAGTGCCTGCCTGATCCGCTGCACTCGCGGGTCGCCGGATGGCAGGCTTTCGGTCAACCTCTCGGCCGCCGCATAGGCCGCACGCGCCTTCTCCATCTCGCCCAGCACTCGATAGGCGTTGCCAAGCCGCATCCAGCCGTCCAGATCATTAGGTTCGTCCTGCAACCGCTCGGCCAGCCGCGTGACCATCGAGCGGACGAAGGCGCTCCTGTCTTGCTCGCTCATATCTGCCGACGCAGCCAAGTCGGCTGCGGTAGGGCCAGGCGTGTCTCTGTTAACCGTCGGAGCGAATGTTGCCAGGCTAACGAGGTCGCGGCCAAGTGTCTCTCCGATGCGGTTGGCCTGGGCGATGAACGCTTCCATCCAGGGGGCAGGGCCAGTGGCCGTGCCCAGACGGCCAGTCAGCAGATCGTGGGCCGCCTCGCTGTCGCCGGCCTGGTTGAGCGCAATGGCCTCGTAATAGGTGGCTGCCGGATTGGATGGGTCCATGTCGCGTGCCGCTGCGATGGCTTTGCGGGCAGCGGGTGTCACGATCCCATCATCTACAGCGATCATCGCCTCGGCGTATTGCGAAAGAATGGCCGAGGTTGCATCGGGGCGCTCGGTCACGTTCTCCATGGCGGAAACCGCATCCCTGTAGCGGCCCATGCGCATGTAGGTTTGACCGAGCAACATCCAACCTTCGGTCGGGCCGCCGCCCGGATCGCTTTGCAAGCGGGCCAACAAACGCTCGGTCAACCCGGTGATTTCAACCTGTTGGTTTCGCTCCGCCTCACGCTCGGCGAACGCCAGGCTCGGCAGGTCGGGCGATCCCAGTTGCATGTAGAGTGCGCCTGCCGCCAAAGGTACCATCAAGGCGGTCGCCCAGACGACGATGCCTGAAGAGCGAGCAGATCTGGCTGGTTCCGCGTGCTGGCTCTTCCGTTCCAGCGACAGTATGCGCCGTTTGATCTCGATTAGGGCAGCGCGGGCTTCCTCCTTCGTGATCAGGCCGCGCTCCGCATCGGCGCGCACCTCTTGCAACTGATCGGACAGGATGGAAACGGACCCTTCGGTGCGGCCGGAGATGTCCGAGCGGAGCGATCGCAGGGGAAGCAGCAGGCAAATTGCTGCAAGCAGCGCCAGGGACGCAAAGATAATCCATAGCATTACGGTTCATTCCTTCCAGTCTGTGCCAGCAGTTTGGAAACCCGGCGCTCCTCTTCGTCGCTCAGGTCTGCATTCGCCATTCGCCGACCGGATCTGGCAAGGACCGCGACCGCGCCGCCGGAGCCGATCAGAAAGAGAATGAGGGGCGTCAACCAAAGAACGTAGGTTTCCGGTTTGAAGGGCGGTTTCAGCAGAACATAGTCGCCATAGCGGGCTTGGATATAGCCCAACACTTGCTGATCGGTGTCTCCAGCCATTAGCCTCTCGCGAACCAGCAGCCGCAGGTCACGCGCAACGCCCGCGTTGGAACTGTCGATGTCCTGATTCTGGCAGACCACGCAGCGCAGATCTTTCGAAATCGCGCGCGCACGCACCTCCAGGACCGGGTTGGCCAGCATTTCGTCGGGTTCGACGGCATGTGAGGCAAGCGGCAAGGCGATCAAGATCAGAGCCGTGAGGACAACGATTCGGATCATGTTCCCGCACCATTGATGGCGCGTGCCTGCGTGA
The DNA here is from genome assembly GCF_023195695.1 of Aliiroseovarius sp. S1339. GTDB lineage: Bacteria > Pseudomonadota > Alphaproteobacteria > Rhodobacterales > Rhodobacteraceae > Aliiroseovarius. The sequence continues at coordinate 294,890 of NZ_JALPQG010000002.1, forward strand.
GCGCGGTCGCAAACTTTTCTTCCGCGTCAGGGCCTACGACCGGACCGACATAGCGGTAGAGAACTGTGCCATCGCCCGAAACGATGAAGGTTTCGGGGACGCCGGAAATACCCCATTCGATTCCGGCGCGGCCGTTTAGATCGGACCCGATCCGTTCGTAGGGATTGCCCAGATCTTCGAGCCAAGCGCGCGCGTCCTCGGGCTTGTCCTTGTAGTTGATCCCCATGAGCCGCACGCCGTCGCGTTCGACCATCTGCGTCAGGACAGCATGTTCGGCACGGCAGGGGACGCACCAGGAGGCGAAGACGTTGACCACAACCGGCGCGGGATTGTCCGTCAAGTATGCCTGTGACAGACCCGGTACGCCGACGCCGTCCAAGGCGGCTAAATCGAATTCCGGCACGGGTTGAGATATTAGGACCGACGGGATCGCGTTCGGATCGCGTTCGGGATTGAGGCCCCACAGGAAGAAGGCGCCCAGGACAAGGGCAATCAGGATCGGCGTGGCTGCGAGAAATCGTTTCATGGTGCTACTCCGCCGGCGTTGCTTGTGGTTTGAGTGTGGCGGAGCGACGCGGTGCGCCAACGCGCAGGCGCCGGTCCGATAGCGACAAGCCGCCGCCCAGCACCAGTAGCGCCGATCCGATCCAGATGAAGTTGACCAGCGGCTCGTAAAGAATGCGCAAAGTCCAAGCGCCCGATTGTGCCGCACCTTCCGCTGCTGGTTCGGCCAGCGAGGCGTAGAGATCGCCCGCCAGCGTCGAGCGGATGGCCGATTCGGTGGTCGTGCTCTGAGCCACCGGGTAGGAACGGCGCTCAGGATAGAGAATCGTGATAAATGCACCGTCGCGCATGACGACCAGCGTGCCCCTGTCGGCGGTATAGTTCGGACCTTGCAGTTGTTCGACACCGTCAAAGCGCACGTCGAACCCTGCAATCGCAATCTCGGCACCAGGCTGGACGAATACGATTTCCTCGGATTTCCAGGCGCTGGACCCGACGAAGCCAAAGACCGCGACGGCAAGGCCTGCATGTGCCAGCGTCATGCCGTGGGCTGCACGAGGCAGGTTGCGCGCCCTTCGAAAGGCCTGCGCGAACGGCACATCGAATAGCCTGATCCGGGTCGCCCATTCGCGCAGTGTCGCCAGAAGGAGCCAGGTGGCAATCGCGATTGAAAGATAGGCCAGAGCGGGCCCACCCTCGGTCAGGTACCAGACCGCAAGCGCGGCCAGCCCTGATAACAGAGCGACAAAACGGAGGCGTTGGAATACCCCCTTCAGGTCGGCACGCTTCCACGACAGGAACGGACCAACGGCCATAATCATCAATAGAGGCAGCATGATCGGTATGAAGGACGCATTGAAGAATGGGGGGCCGACAGAAATTTTCTGATCGGCCAACGCCTCAGTAAACAACGGATAGAGTGTACCGACCAGCACCGTTCCTGTGGCGACTACCAGCAGCAGGTTGTTGATCAGTAGGCCGCCCTCGCGGCTGATCGGTGCGAAGAGACCGCCGCCTTCCATCGACGGGGCGCGCCAGGCATATAGCGTAAGAGAGCCGCCGATAGAGAGACCCAGCAAGCCGAGGATATAGAGTCCGCGTTCGGGGTCGACCGCGAACGCGTGAACCGAGGTCAATAGGCCGGAGCGAACAATGAATGTGCCCAGCAGAGACAGTGAGAATGTCAGGATTGCCAGCAGGATCGTCCAGCTTTTGAAAGCATCGCGCTTTTCGGTGACGATTGCCGAATGCAACAGCGCAGTGCCCAGAAGCCATGGCATGAAGCTGACGTTCTCAACCGGATCCCAGAACCACCACCCACCCCAACCAAGCTCGTAATATGCCCACCAAGATCCCAGCGCGATGCCCGCTGTCAGGCTCATCCAGGCTGCCAGCGTCCACGGTCTCACCCAGCGGGCCCAAGCCGCGTCCACACGGCCCTCAATCAGCGCAGCGACTGCGAAGGAGAACACGATCGAGAACCCGACATAACCGAAGTAAAGGAGCGGTGGATGCATCGCCAACCCGACATCCTGAAGCAGTGGATTGAGGTCGTTGCCATCCGGTGGTGGCGGAAACACACGCTCGAACGGATTGGAGGTCAGCAGCAGGAAAGATAGGAAACCAGTGCTGATCCAAGCCTGCACCGACAGGGTGCGCGCCTTCAGTGCATCGGGAATGTTGGTCCCGAGCAGGGCGACACCTGCCCCGAAGGCAGCAAGTATCAGCACCCAGAGCAGTAGAGAACCTTCATGGCTCCCCCAAGTACCTGCGATCTTGAACAACATCGGCTTGAGGGAATGCGAATTCTCGACGACATTCCTGACGGTGAAATCGCTGACTGTGAACGATCGCATGAGGGCGGCGAAAGCGATGCCGATGAACACAAGTTGGGCGAGCGCCGATGCCCGCGCACTTCGCATCCAAACGAGATCACCACGGGAGGCGCCGAGGATGGGCAGGACGCTCTGCACCAATGCAATCGCCAGCGCCAGTGCCAGTGCGAATTGTCCAATTTCAGGTATCATATGGATACTCCGGTAAGTTGCTCGTTGTCTCGGTCATGCGGCATTCCCGACCTGGAAGGTCAAGCTCGGCTGCAGACCCCGCCTTCACATTGCCGTTAGTGGAGTCATCTCTGTATGCCGGGTTCCAGCTTTGCCAGCCGACGCTCGAATTCGTCGTCGTCGATTTCGCCGCGGGCAAATCGTTCACGTAGGAGATCGATTGCTTTCTGCCTATTGTCAGAGACTTGGTGGTTGGAAAACCCGCGAACCGCGAGCACGATCAAGCCGATGATAAGCGCCCAGAAAATCAACATTATCAGGCCACCGAAAATTCCGTGGTCGCCACCCCACATCATGTGGCCGAAACTCTCATAGGTATCGGCCACTCCCGGTGCCGCGACGAAAATGAGAGGACCTGCGGCAATGATTGGGTTGTGAAATTTCATGTCATTGTCCTTTCGGTTTCCAAGGATTGCGATTCCAGCGGAAGCGTCACTGTCGCGACGAGACCGCCCTCTACTCGGTTTGCGAGGCTGACGTCGCCGCCATGTGCCCGGATGATGGTCCGGGCGATAGACAGCCCAAGCCCGGTTCCTCCAGTCTCTCTCGAACGAGATTTCTCAAGCCTGAAATAGGGCTCGAAGACCTGTTCGAGGTCAGCATTCGGTATGCCGGGTCCATTGTCGCCAATTAGGATGAAGGCGTGATCGTCCTCACGTCCAAAGCTGACATCGACCTTTCCGCCATAGCGTTCCGCATTGTCTATGACGTTTCGAAGCGCGCGCCTGACCGATTGCGGCCGCAGTCGCAGGCGAATGGTCTCGCCTTCCTGCAATGCAAAGCTTTCCAGCATGTCGGCGCGAAGCTGTTTGAGAAATGCGCCCAATTCGACCGTCTCGTAGTCTTCTGAGCCCGCGATCCCTCGCGCAAATGAAAGAGTCGATTCCACCATCTCTTGCATCTCTTCGATCGAGGCAATGAGGCTGTCACGCGTCTCGCGCTCGTCGACCATCTCCGAGCGGACGCGGAGTGCAGTGAGAGGTGACCGAAGGTCATGTCCGAGCGAAGCGAGAAGCCTGGTCCGGTCGGCGAGGAAACGGGTCAACCTGTCCTGCATTCTGTTGAACGCCCGTGTCAGTTCGCGCACCTCTGCGGGTCCGATCAATGGCAGCGGCCTGACATTCTCGCCACGCCCGAGCCTGTCAACGGCACGAGACACGCGCAGAAGCGGACCGGTCAGGCGGCTCATAAGAAACCAGAAAGCGGAAACAAAAATGATAGCAGCCGTGATGCCAAAGCTCACGAAAGACATCCAAGGCCATTGTAGCGGCGGGCGCTCGAACCTTGTGCCAACATTGAGCCACTGCCCGCCGGTCAGGGCAATAGATAGCTGCATTTCGATTGCCGACAGGTCGCCCCGCATCATCGCAAGGTGCATTTCTGCCATCTCGGGTGCCAGATGCGGCATCGGCAGGATCTCGTGGTCGACCTCGTGCAGTTCTACGCGTATTTCGCGGTCGACTGGGGGCCCGAGAAGGCGACGAACCCTTGCTTCGACTGCACCGCTGTCCGCGTGGGTCTCATGATCGACAGCAGGCGTTTCCGACACCTCGAAGCGTACCAGTGGTGAATTGGCCGCGCGCAGAATAGCGGGTTCCAGCGTAGCAGGTGCTTCCTCGATCAACCGTGCTACATTCGCAGCCCGCCCGGCCGCTTCGAACCCGAGCGCGGCGCGCACAGCGAGGCTCCGCTCGTCCACGAACAACCAGAGACTTACCGCTTGGGCTGCTACGAGTGCAGCGATGATCAACAGAACCAGTTGGCCGCGCAGACTGTCAAAGAGACGCGTCATCAGCCCAACTCCGTCACATCGGTTGCCAGGCAGTATCCACCACCGCGTACGGTCGTGATTAAGCGAGGACGGGATGGATCAGCCTCGATTTTTCGGCGCAGGCGGCTGATCTGATTGTCGATCGTCCGATCAAGGGGGGAAGCCGCGCGCCCGGCAGTGAGATCGAGAAGCTGATCACGGTTCAGAACGAGACGCGGCCGTTCGAGCAAAACGGCCAGAAGCTTGAGATCCGAGCCTGTAAGATCCACACGCGCCCCGTTCTCATCCGTCAACAAGCGGCTGTCGGTATCCAAGGTCCACTGTGCGAAGGCGATGCGCCGTCCCGATAATTTACCAGCATAGGTCTCGGGCAGTGACGAACGCCGCAGGATGGCCTTTATCCGCGCAAGCAGTTCTCTGGGATTGAACGGTTTGGAAAGGTAATCGTCCGCTCCGATTTCCAGCCCGACGATGCGATCCGTCTCTTCGCCGAGTGCCGTCAACATCAGGATCGGCACGTCGCCTGTGGATGACAGGCGGCGGCAGACCGATAACCCGTCTTCGCCGGGCATCATGACGTCCAGGACGATGAGATCGAACTGTCCTTTTGCCAGCTTGGCGTCCATCTCGACAGCATCTCGTGCAGATGTCGCGCGCAGGCCGTTCTTCTCCAGGTACCGCGTAACGGAATCGCGGATTTCGCGATGATCGTCCACGACAAGGATATGAGGCTGTTCGTTCATGTTGCTCCTTTTAGCGATTGCCGCCTGGGTTTCCCGATGAGAATTGTCACGAAATGTAACAAGGGTGGCGTTTGCTACGAGGTGTTACAAAACCGTTGTTTCTCGGCATTCCACCACGACTTATCGCTACCATATGAAATCCATCGAAACCAAAGCACGAGGAAATCACAATGACCCGCAGAATCTTGCTCACAGCGGCTGTCTTGGCTGCAACTGCAATCGGAAGTACCGCAATCGCAGAATCCAATCACGGACACGGCGGACAACCCGGCTCGAACGACCGTGCCGACATGATGATGAAAGACGGCTCTGGAATGATGGGCAATATGGGAGACATGTCCAACATGATGGGCATGATGCAGCGTATGCACGGCCAGATGATGGGCGGCGGCATGATGGGCGGAATGCACCCGATGGGGGGTGGCATGATGCAGATGTTCGACGCCGACGGTGACGGTACGGTGACGCCCGAGGAAATGCGCGCCGGACTACAGGCCAAGCTCACCGAATATGACAGCGACGGCGACGGCGCCTTGTCTATCGAAGAATTCGAGATGCTGCACAGCGCGATGTTCCGTGAGATGATGGTGGATCGGTTCCAGCACTTGGACGCCGATGGCGACGGCGCCGTTACAGCTGAAGAAATGATGGCTCCGGCAAACAAGTTGGAGCGCATGCAGCAAATGCGCGAAGGAATGGGGCAGATGCAGCCTGGCGATGGCCAAGGCATGGGCAATGGCGAAATGATGAACGACAACTGAGCAATCTTTTGGGCGTCGGCCCACGGGCCAGCGCCCATATTTGGCGCCGGGCCATGGTGGTGGATCGATGCTGAATTTGACCAGCTTTGACGGAGGTAAATCTGATGAGTTTTAGAATTATTACCGATTGGCTGTTTTTCGCAACGACTGCGATCGTGTTGGGACGTCCTGAACCGAAAAAGCAGCTGCGAAAGTGACCCCAAGGAGAGAGAAATGACTTATACTTACGACCGCTCGCTTACGGGCGTCAGCATCGACGACGCGGAAATGCGCGTCCGAGACGCCTTGGCCGAACGAGGCTTCGGCGTCCTCACCGAAATTGACGTCAAAACGACGATGAAGGAGAAGATTGACGTCGATATGAACGGATATCGTATCCTTGGCGCTTGCAATCCGCAGATGGCCCACAAAGCGATCGGGATCGAACCGCGCGTCGGCGCGATGCTGCCCTGCAACGTTATCCTGCGCGAAGTAAGCGGCAGCACAGAGATCAGCTGCATCGACCCAGTGGCGTCAATGCAGGCTATCGACAACGACCAACTCCACAGTGTTGCGGGAGAGGTCCGCGAGATGCTGCGCGAAGCTGTCGACGCGGCCTGATTGGCAGCTACATGACCTTCCCATCGCCGGAGGGCGAATGCGTCAGGGAACTGGTTTCGAACGTCAATAGTTGGGAGACAAGGCGGTATGGTGGCCGACAGTATCCAAGAAACAGAGACATGTAGCTGTGCCGGACTGTTCAGCGTCGGCATCGACCTGTTGGGGGTAACCCTTATGTTTGCGCTCCATGTTCTGTGAAGCACGAATGAGCCGGTTTCTTTCCCGGCGAAGCGCACGAATGGTGGCCGGCGCACTGCTGGTCTTCAGCATTCTCGCCTTGGCCTTGGGGCCGCTCGCCAACGTCATAGAAAGCTTCGATGGTGAAAGAGTCTCCAGCTGGGTCGAGGCCGCGGGGATATGGGGGCCGGTCCTTATCGTCTCCCTCATGACAATCGCGATCGTCGCGACACCCATTCCAAGCGCGCCGATCGCATTGGCAGCCGGGGCTGCTTATGGACATGCCCTGGGGACAGTTTACATCGTTGTCGGGGCGGAACTCGGGGCACTTATCGCCTTCGCCCTGGCCAGGTTCCTTGGGCGCGATGCGCTCGTTGGATGGCTCGGTCGCAAGGTGGATACGGGCTGGCTCGGCTCTCAGAACGCGTTGACCTTCACCGTTTTCGCCAGCCGGTTGATGCCTTTCATTTCATTCGACATTGTCAGTTACGCTGCCGGTTTGAGCCGTCTGCACTTCGGGCGTTTCGCGCTTGCTACGCTTGCGGGGATCATTCCGGCCAGTTTCGTGCTTGCCCATTTCGGAGGCGAGACGACCAGCGGAAACCTGGTCCGGGCGACATGGGCAGTGCTTGGCCTCGGGCTTGTGACCGGGTTGCCACTCCTCTGGATGGCCATGCGGAGAAGGTCTGAAAAGGGTGCTCCCGACCACCGTTGAAACTGGCTTGACATTCCAGCTGCTGGAGGTCGCAAGCTGAAACGAGACATAGAAAGGTTGGCAGAACATGGAGCACGATCATCATCATACGGCGCCCGACATTCCGGCGGGGACCGAGACAGCAAAGGACCCGGTCTGCGGGATGATGGTCGCGGTCAAACCCGACGGGCGTCACGCGGAGTTCCAAAGCAAGGCCTTCCAGTTTTGCTCTGAGAGCTGCCAAACGAAGTTCGAGGCGGATCCGTGGTTCTATGCCTCGGGGCGCGCCGCCGGGCAAAAGAGGGCGGTCCCTGCGGACGCCCAGTTTACCTGCCCGATGCACCCGGAAATCGTCCGCGATGAACCCGGAGACTGCCCGATCTGTGGCATGGCACTGGAACCGATGCTGCCCTCGGACGAACCGAGCGAGGAGTTGACCGACTTCACTCGCCGGATGTGGATCTCGTCAGTGGCGGCGGTGCCGCTGATCATTCTGGCGATGGGTGAAATGGTCGCTTTGCCGGTGCGCGACTGGATCGGACATCAGACGACCAGCTACCTGGAATTCGTGTTGGCAACGCCCATCGTCCTCTGGGCGGCTCTGCCGTTCTTCAAGCGCGGCTGGGATTCAGTGCTGAATCGCTCACCCAACATGTGGACCCTGATCAGCCTCGGCGTCGGGGCGGCCTATCTCTATTCGCTGGTCGCCACATTCCTGCCCGGCGTGTTTCCGGAACAATACCGGACGGGTGATGCGGTCGGCAACTATTTCGAAGCGGCGGTGGTGATCGTGACGCTGGTCTTTGTCGGACAGGTGTTGGAGTTGCGCGCCCGCGAGCGCACCGGCGATGCCATCCGGGCGCTTCTCGACCTCGCGCCCAAGATCGCCCGGCGTATCCTGCCCGACGGCACGGAATATGATGCGCCCTTGGAAAATATAATGGAGGGGGACAGGTTGCGGGTGCGCCCCGGTGACGCGGTGCCGGTGGACGGGGTGGTGATTGACGGCCGCTCCAGTTTGGACGAGAGCATGCTGACCGGCGAGTCGATGCCGGTAGAAAAGGGCCCGGGTGATGCGGTGACCGGGGCCACGATCAACCATAACGGCAGCCTCGTGATCGAAGCGGGCAAGGTCGGTGCCGATACTGTGTTAGCGCAGATCGTGGAGATGGTCTCAAACGCTCGCCGTTCGCGCGCCCCGATTCAGGGGATGGCCGACAGGGTCTCGGCAATCTTCGTCCCAACCGTGGTGGCCGTCGCTATTTTCGCGTTCGTCGTTTGGCTGATCTTTGGCCCGGAACCCGCGCTGGTCTTCGCCATCGCCTCGGCGGTGTCGGTGCTGATCATCGCTTGCCCCTGCGCGCTTGGCTTGGCAACACCGATTTCGATCACCACGGCGGCGGGGCGCGGCGCGCAGGCAGGCGTATTGATCAAAGACGCAGAGGCGCTGGAAAGGATGGCGGCGGTCGATACGCTGATCGTCGACAAGACCGGCACGCTGACTATGGGCAAGCCAAAGTTGACCGATACAGTTGTGTTGGCCGACCTGCCTGAAATCGAACTGTTGTCGCTTGCCGCAGCGCTTGAGCGTGGCTCAGAACACCCGCTCGCCGAAGCAATTGTCGAGGGGGCGGAGGCACAAAACGCGACCCGACATGAAGCGACCGATTTCGAGGCGGTCACCGGCAAAGGTGTGCGCGGCAAGGTCAAAGGGCGCTTAGTCGCGCTTGGCAATGCCGCGATGATGCTGGAAATGGGGCTGGATACGGCAAAGGCGGAAACCCAGGCGGACGCCTTGCGCAGCCTGGGTAAGACGGCCATGTTCATCGCTGTCGACGGCGCGCTTGTGGGCATCGTTGCGGTTGCCGACCCGATCAAGGATTCGACCGCGGAGGCGATCGACGAACTTCACGCTCAGGGGCTGCGCATCATCATGGCGACCGGCGACAACGAGCGCACGGCGCAGGCGGTGGCAAGCGAGCTGGGTATCGACGAGGTGCGCGCGGGAGTGTTGCCCGAAGCCAAGAAGGACCTGATTGACCAGTTGCGCCGCGACGGCCACAAGATCGCCATGGCGGGCGACGGGGTGAATGACGCTCCTGCCCTCGCCGCGGCCGATGTCGGGATCGCCATGGGCACCGGGGCTGATGTGGCGATGGAAAGTGCCGGCATCACCCTGTTGGGCGGCGACCTGATGGGCATCGTGCGGGCGCGCAAACTGGCGCGCGCCACGCTGCGCAACATCAAGCAAAACCTGTTCTTCGCCTTCGCCTACAACGCGCTTGGCGTGCCGATAGCTGCCGGGTTGCTCTATCCTGTTACCGGTTTACTGCTCTCACCAATGATTGCGGCAGCAGCGATGAGCCTGTCTTCGGTTTCGGTCATTAGCAATGCCCTGCGATTGCGTCGGGTTGATCTATAGGCAGTTTCAATAGGAGATGCGTATGGTGCCCTTCCACATTCCCGGCATGAGTTACAGAGACTGCAAGTCAGCGTCCGAAAAAATTATCAAAGCCCTCGACTGCCAGGGCGCGGATCGATCTCTATACGAAAGCGCGTCAGATCGCCCTGGACACGCGGGTTGAACAGAAAAATGCTCAGGCAGCGCTGGCCACAGTTGGCGGCCCTCAACAACAGTCTGACGCCGCGTCCAAACGCAATCCGACTTGGTGCGTCCGAGTTGAAACGGTGGATGAAACCGGTAAGTCAACGGAAGTCCATGTGTTCAGGCTTTCCAATGATGTTACCATGGTCAGCACCGCCGAAGATGCCCTTAGTCTTGATTGTTGCAACCGGTTTACCATCCTTTGTTGAGGGCTCGAACTCTGCCGCTGTCATGGCTCTCTCGCCCAGCCTAATCAACGCTGTACCTCGGCGTACCCGGAGCGGCGTCGCCATTGGCTTCGATTTCGCTGATGTAGTGCTTCATCTCGGCAATCTCACCGCGCTGAGCCTCGACAATTGCATCCGCGAGAGCACGCACACGCGGATCAGAAATATCAGCCCGCTCACTGGTCAGGATGGCAATGGAATGGTGCGGAATCATCGCGCGCATCCAGGCGAGGTCTTCCACGGTCTCCTGGCTACGCACGAGCCATAGTGAGACGCCAAAGGCGACGATGGCCCCGATGAAGATTGCGATATTGAGGTTACGATTGGAGTACATCCCCAACATGAAAGAAAGCATGATAACTGCCATCGCCGCAAGCTGCGCGGTCGGCTCTCAGACAACATTGCCACGGCATTGCGGTTCTTTGAGCGTAGTTTGGCAAAAAAGCGGATTGTTGATCCGGCAAACACAAACAACGTGATCTCAGATGACCTGTCGACCTCAGGCAAGCAGGCGGTTGCGGCGGCTGCCAAACGAGCTCTTGCCGGAAATTGGAGCGGATTGATAAGATGAGTGAATGGTCACTACCACAGCTTTTTGCCAGCCTACATCGCCAAATCGATACTGAGTTGAATGTAGCTCGTGACGCACTGAACCACCCTGGCACCAAAGGAGATACCTCAGAGGCAATTTGGATAGGGCTCTTAAAAACCTATCTTCCAGAACGTTACTGTGTGTGCAGTGCACATATTGTGGACAGTGAAGGAGTGTTCAGCGACCAGATCGATGTCGTGGTTTTCGACCGTCAGTACTCTCCATTCGTGTTTGATTTCCTTGGGGCGAAAGTGGTTCCCGCAGAAAGCGTCTATGCCGTATTCGAAGCAAAACAGTCGATCAATGCCGCTATGATCGATTATGCGCGAGAAAAGGTCGCGAGCGTTCGAAGTCTCCATCGAACCAGCATGCCAATCCCAACCGCCAACGGCCCTACAGCGCCGGTGTCGCCCAAGCACATCATTGGAGGTCTCGTAACTCTGGAGAGCGATTGGAAGAACCCGCCTCTCGGAGATGCGCTGCAATCGAAACTGGATGCTGATCCTTGCGACTTGAAGCGGCTGGATTTAGGGTGCGTCGCTGCCCACGGCATCTTTGGCTTTGACGTTGGCACTGGGGTGAATGGCCATACAACATCTTTATGCGCTACCACCACGTTTCTCCTTGAGTTAATCGCTCGATTACAAACGCTTGGCACGGTCCCAATGATGGACGTGAGGGCTTATAGTCGCTGGCTAGACTCATAACCCGACACTGAATGCAAGCATGACCGACCACCTAGATGACCTCCCGAAGCGAGTCCTCATTCATGTAAAGGAGGATACAGACGGCACCAACGTCACTGATTGCAACGGATTTGTGAAATGTAGTGGTTCCGCAATAGCCAATGGCTGTTTCAACGATTGGCTGTGGCAAGACATACGCGTGGTAGTTAGAGACAGCGGAAGTTCAATTTATGTCTGGCATTAAGTCACTAAAGCTAGGTCGCCTGGGAGAGAAAAAGTTCAGCGAACTATGTTCCCAGCAGAACGCAACCTGCAACAAGTCTGATGAAGACGACCATGGTTGGGACTACGTTGTTGAGATCGATTCTGACCATCAGTCCGCGTTACCTGCTGACCTGCGCGATGGGGTCATTCGCTCCCTGGTCCAAGTTAAATCAACCCGTGGCAATAAACGAATTGCCAAGGTCAAACTCTCGAATGCGCTTAAGGCCATACAGACAGACTTGCCGTGCTTCCTGAGTAAGCGTCCGGTGTGACCGCGTTTTCAGTTATTCCGCTTTTTTGATCACCGCACGAACGAAGTCGGTCTTACCTTCGGTGTAATTTCTGCGCCCTGCGTCTCCGAACCTGTCGACGAGATCCCGTTTGAGCTGAGCGTATCGATCCCTAAGTTCATGATCAGCACGCAGCGCGTCACGGAAAGCGATCTGCTCGCCGTAGTCGGGCTCTTCAGGACGGTAAAGATGTAGGTTGTGGGTCCTGATATCGCCATCACGTAGTCGGATGAAGAGGCGTCCCGATCTGATGCCGCGGTCGATATATCCAAGATCGACAAGAACTTCTGCGATCCGATCTTCGTCTTGCTCGGCGGCACGCATGGCAATGTCGAGGATGGCTTTGGCGGGCAGTTCAGGCACGGCAGTGCTGCCGATGTGATCTGTCTCGAATGCCACATCAGGAAGCGCAGCGCGGATGCGTGCTGTCTCCATATTAAATACACGCATCCATATGGGATCGTGAGGTGCCAATGCGAGCGTCGCCTGACGCAGACCTAAAGATGTAGATGCTTCGTTCATCAGCTCGAGGCTCCGGTTTTCCACGGCAGCAGATCATCAACACGGTTGATCTTGTAATCTGGAATGCGGGCCAGAGTATCGGCCAGCCATGCTTGCGGGTCGATACCATTCAGCTTGGCGGTTTCAATCAGGGTATAGGCGATAGCAGCGGCGCGGCCCCCAGTGTGCGACCCGACAAACAGGTAATTTTTGCGCCCAATGGCAACAGATCGCATTGCCCGTTCGGCCGTGTTGTTGTCGAGTTCCAGAATGCCATGATCGAGGTAGGGCCTGAGCCGCGCCATGCGCGTCAGGGCATATCGGATCGCCCCCGCTAGTGGCGATTTGCCGGAGATGCTGGGAAGTTGGGCGTGCAACCAGACTTCCAGGTCGTCGAAGATCGATGCGGCTTTTGTTTGCCGGATATCAGCCCTCCGATCTGGTGGTGATCCACGGGCTTCCTTCTCGACCGCGTAGAGTTGCGCGATGCGCTGGATAGCCTCGTCGGCAATGGCGGAGCCTTGAGCACGGTGGATATCTACGAACTTGCGCCTGACATGGGCCATGCAAGCGACCTCGCGGATATCGCCGGAACGATAGAGGTCTTCGAACCCGGCATATCCGTCGGCATGCATCCAGCCCTGATACTTCGCGAGGTGATCTTTGGGGTGTTGTCCTTTGCGATCTGGTGAGAACTGATACCAACTTGCGGGTGGGACATCGCTGCCCCAGGGTCGTTCGTCGCGCCCATAAGCCCAAAGGCGTGCAGTCGCTGTCTTACCAGTGCCGGGCGCCAACATCTTTACCGGCGTGTCGTCAGCAAAGATCGCTTGCCCAGCCAGCACGTGCCGACCGATGGTGTCTGCGAGTGGCTCCAGAAGCGCCGTGGATTTACCTACCCAATCCGCCAGCGTGGAGCGGTCAATATCGATCCCATCACGCTCGAAGATGCCACTTTGGCGGTAGAGCGGCAGGTGATCGGCGTATTTGTTCACCAACACATGCGCCAGCAAGCCCGGACCAGGGCGGCCCCGTTCGATAGGGCGCGACGGCAAAGCCGCTTGTGTGAAGGCCTCGCAACCCGAACACGCAAAGCGTGGCCGCACAATGCGGTTCACGATGAAGCGTCCCGGAACATACTCCAGTTCTTCGGTCACATCCTCGCCCAGACGGCGCAGGCCGACGGGCAACTTGCGCTACCGATACACCCGGTGCGCATGTTTGCGCACAGATCGACACCTTCTCCTCATCCGACCAGAACCGCTTCTTCTGACCCTTCTTACCCGCCATATCTGCCCTCAAGATGTCCACTATCACTGGTGGACACTATCAACACACTCCATGACGCGTCAGAGCAGTGAGGCCGGACGCTTACCTTCCTGATCCTTATAGTCTTCGAAGGAAACGAAGTTGAAGGCTTCTACGTTCGCCATTTTTGGACGGACGAAATCGAGCGTATTCTTAAACGTGCTCGTGAGGCTCACCGCGACGGTCGAGATGATCTTCACAAGATTTACCTTCAATTCTCGCTCGAGGGGCTAGAAAATGCTCAATCGCGTTTGACTGAGGTTCTTTGTGCTCACGTTTCAAAATACGGCACAAATTACGGGCAAGAAAAAAAGAACGTCCGAGAGAATGTTGGATATTCGGAAACACGCGCAATCGGCGAGTTTACTTTTGATGACGGTGTGACCGCAAAAGACATCGTTGACTGGCAATTGACCGATGATGCGCAGATCCTCCTCTCTAACTTTGACATGAAGGATATGCGCTTCGATATTCCAGCTTCGACCGTCGAGAAACCTAGTGCCGGTTCAAAGCTTTCAGTGGGCCTTAAACCTCGAGAAGGGGTGTTGCGGGTCACAAAAGACAACCGAAGTCTTGAACTCGATGCCAAAATTTACTCGCCTTTCTTGATTGGACCAGAACACGAAGACTTCAAGGTTCGGGTGAAAACTGCGTTGTTTGACATGAAAATGTCGCCCCGTGGCAGAGGAACGACACAGGCACGAGTCACTTTGGAACTTGAAACAGTCTGGGACCACTATGTAGCAGCCGAGTTGGCCAGTTGGGACGAAAACGAACAAGTGGACTTTCAATTAGACTGTGAAGCGGGAACGATCTTCAACGGCAATCTTCTTCCCACCCTGCAAGCTGATGAAGGGACAGAGAAAATTGTCTCAGGTGGTCGGCTCGCTGCGCTTCTTGCCGGGCGCCAAGCACTCGTGGAGCTCTCACCAAAGCATGATCGCGCCTGGCAACAAATCACCTGGCTGGCCAAGCTCGAGCCGTTCTTAGCAATGCCATCGAAGCAGCTCTCATTCAAATTAGACACGCCGCGTGATGTCAGCTGCTGTGACATCCTAGCTTTCGTAGTGTTTGAGTTGGGTGATTTCTTTTACAGCGTCAACCTGGCGTTTCCTGTTCGGCACCAGAATGTACAAGATGATCAGTGGCAGCTGTATTTCGATGCCTTTGAGGTTCTGAACCTCAAACGCTTCAAAACTGAATATACAAACATGCGTCGAATTGCTCAGCAAGAATTTGATACGCTCGTTGAAGGCCGTCAGCAATGCTGTGTTGCTGTGGGTACCGGTGACTTGATCGATTGGTTTTCAGAAGATCAAGAGCGAACCTTCATAACTCTCCACGAACCAGATTAGTGCAGCCTGAAGTGTGCACCTTCAGTACTTCCCTGATTCCAAAGGAACGTGTGCCACCTTTGCTTCAATAGACTTGACTTCGAATGGCATGTTTGACGGGCTGCGGCGCGGCATCGCGAAGACCAGTTCAACGGCAGCTTTGGGCCGCGGAGTGCCGCACTTGATGTCCTGAAGTTTTACGGATGCTGCAAAGCGGAGAACGGCAGGATCGAGCCCTGTTTCAGACTAACGACGATCGTATGCTGCGTTGCAGAAAGCATTAGATTTGCATCTTACCGAAAGCTGGCCGAGACTAAGCAGGTCAACAGCGTTCGGTCAGATGAAATATTTTGCGAAAAACATTGGGGAAATTTGGCGAGGCGGACGTGCATCACTTCGCTTTTTGGCGGCAGCGCCAATCGTAAATGCGCAAGTCGCGCTCAGGGCAAAAGACCGCGAAAACGCGCGTGATTTGTTCGCCCGGCATTTCAGTCGGTTTCTCGACACTTGTCAGGTCAGCGTATCACTTGATGGCGAATTTCCCGAACCGGGGAAGGGCTGCATCCTTTGCTATAATGAGACGTCCTTTGTTGATGTCGCGGCCTATTGTGTCTCGATGTGGCCTTATGTCGACCGTGCTGCGGCGGCTGATCTCTACGCGTATTTTCCTTTCGCCCGAGCGGCCTGTCGGAAAGCCGCGATTGAGATGGTGCCAAGGGGAAACCGCAAAGCCACCGATCAATTGCTGGAACGCATGGTCTCTGCAGCAAAACAGGGCGAGAGAGTTGCTTGGGGCGGCGAGGGGAGACTGTCGGGAATGGACGGCGTTGGCCGCTTCAAAATCGGCGCCAGTCTCATTGCGATCAGAGCTCAAGTGCCCGTGATCCCAGTGGTTTTTCAAGGAGGGCATCACGCTATGCCACTCGGTACATTCCGTGCGCGTCCGGGCGAAGTCCGCATACGTTTTTGCAAGTCTGTGCCGACTGCGGGCTACGTCGAAGCTGATGCACGCGAATTTGCCGACAGATTGCAGAAAGAATTTGTTTGCATCTATCGTCAACTGGCAGAGAAACGGCCGGTTCTCTCGTAGCGCCTTCGATCCAGACACCCTTAAATTTGCGCGTTGCTTCCCTGCTCTGACAGGCAACGAACCAACGCGACCAATGTGCGTTTCGTCCCACAGCGTCTCATTGGTATAAAGTCCGGAATAGGTCGGCCAAGAGCAGAGTTTGTGCTATGCTTTCCCCTGTCATTGATGTTTGGACAGGAAAGCCTCACAGCCTCACGTTGAATAGGCAAAGGACACCCTATGGAATATCTGCGAACCCCAGACGACCGGTTCCAGAATCTGGCAGATTTTGATTTTCCCCCCAATTACCTGAACGTAGGTGCGGGGTTGCGGATGCACTATCTTGATGAAGGTCCGCCAGATGCCCATCCAATTCTCGTCATGCATGGCGAGCCAACTTGGTGTTATCTATACCGCCACATGATCCCGTCCTTCATCCAAGCGGGCCACCGCGTGGTGGCGCCAGATCTCATCGGCTTCGGTCGGTCGGACAAGCCCGTAGCGCGTGAAGACTATACCTATCAGCGTCATTTGGACTGGATGACCGATTGTGTCATCCAATTGGATCTTCGCGAAATCACGCTGGTCTGCCAGGACTGGGGCGGATTGATCGGTTTGCGGCTTGTCGCGCACATGCCCAACCGTTTCGCGCGGCTGGTGATCGCCAACACCGCATTACCCACTGGCGACCATCCGCTTGGCGCAGCCTTTCAAAGCTGGCGCGACTATTCCCAGAGCGTGGAGGACTTCAATGCGGGCCGCATCGTGCGCGGCGGAACCGTGTCCAAGCTCTCAGATGCCGAAGTCGCAGCTTACAATTCACCGTTTCCGGATGCACGATATCAAGCAGGAGCACGCCAATTCCCGCTGCTGGTACCGGACAATCCTGATGACCCGGCGTCAGGTCCCAACCGGGCAGCATGGGAGATCCTCAGCACCCTGCCGATCCCGGCGCTAACGGTCTTTGGCGCGGAAGACAAGATCATGGTCGGGGGCGAAAGAATTTTCCAGAAATGCCTTCCGGGTGCCAAAGGGCAACGTCATCGCATTCTGCAAAATGCTGGCCATTTTCTGCAAGAAGATGTGCCCGTTGACCTTGTAGAGGCCACGCTCGAGTTCATCGCCGTTACTTAACTTTCAATACACAGGAGTCGAAAGCCAGTGGGGTGGGTCCAGCGCAAGTCTTGTTCGCCATCAGTTCTGTAAAACCCCAGAAATAGCTGCGGGCCAACCCAAGCAACTGACCAAATTAGCGAAGGGCAGCATCGTTCTCCGGGCCGTCACCTGGCCGATGAAAATGCTGCGTGACCGACGACCAACGTTCGCTCTGGGGACGCCGCGCCGCAGCACCTAATAATTAGGCCAAGGTCCAGAATGGGCCGTTCTCGCCCTGATCTAAGCCAGCCGGAGCCAGATGCTGCGCTGTCTCCGAGGTCGGCTTGGAGCCCTCACCGGTCATTGCCATTTTGTGCTGCGAGCGCGCGCGGCACGAAAAACCGCCGCGACCGCATCATTCTCAGCGCGGCTGCGCGGCGTGAAAACCAGCCATTCAAGCGTGCCGCAGCGAGACTTATTTCCCAAATTTACAGTTCGCGGACGAAGCGGAAGTTTGTCGCACGCCGTTGTTTGTTCGGATCATTCATCGAATGCACCATCAGCACGGAAGACTGGCTGAGTCTCCCATGCATGGATGCTTTCCAGCCCCGCTAACCAATTTTGGGATGAGCGGGACCAGTATTGATCATTCGGGATCAACTCGTTGCGTTGCGTTAGTGTCCCTACCCGCAAACTCAATGCCGTAGCGCAATCGCCAACCGGACGCGAGAAGATTGGTGTGCCGCATTCCGGGCAGAATCCTTGTTCGCGCCCCGCGCCACTTTCTGCAATCTTCGTGTAAATTTTGGGCTCACCTGTAAGGAGCCAGAACTTCCCCGGAATGGTTTGTACAACAATACGAAAAGATGAGCCGGATAATGTCTGACAGTCCGTGCAGTGGCAGACGATCACTCGCTCGGCTTCGATTTCCGCCTCATACCGAATGAGGCCACAGTGGCAGCCGCCGTCAACTTTCATTTTGGTCCCCACACATTAACCGGTGGGTCGACTGTAGCCCTGAATGAGAATTATCGCTACAGGCCCGCTATGGGTTCACTGCCGCCGAATGCATCGGCAGAAATGGTGTTCTCGGCTGACCTCCGAGAGCAGACATTCACTCCGCTTGTACGATGACATCGTTAGCGCGGTGTTGATGCTTGGGCGTGGAGGGAGGATCGGAGGGCATATCATGCCAAGAGCCCAACTTCCCGCTGTCACCCCGAAACGCAGAGCTTGGAACAAAGGCCAGATTATCGGCCAGAAACGACCACTCTTGCCAAAACAGGTCTGGGCGATTCGTACGCGTCTCGAATTGGCGAACAATTTGCGCAATCTTGCGCTGTTCAACGTGGCGATTGATAGCAAACTTCGCGGATGCGATTTGGTGAAACTGGCCATCACCGACTTGGTGAGGGATGATCGCGTTCGCGAAAGCGTGTCTGTGGTCCAAAGTAAAACTAAGCGGCCCGTTCAGTTCGAACTCTCTGAAAACACGCGCGATACGATTGCCTCGGGGGTCAAGTCGCCGGATATGATCGGCTGCCGTTTCATATTCCCCAGCCGATTTCACGACCGCCCGCATATCTCAACACGCCAATATGGTCGGCTTGTGCGAGATTGGGTGGCGGCGATCGGGCTGGAGCCCAGTGGATACGGCACCCATTCGCTGCGCCGGACCAAAGCAGCAGAGATATACCGCAAAACCGGGAATCTCAGAGCGGTTCAACTTCTGCTCAGCCATACCAAGGTTGACAGCACAGTCAGATACCTTGGCGTCGAACTTGAAGATGCGATGAGCATCGCCGAGCAAATCGACATTTGAACCACGTTGGCGGGCGGCCCATGCCGTTCGCCAATATAGACCGGACCTACATTCGCGCTGAGGCGGTAGTTTGGATCGAGCCTATTTTGACCGATGCTGCGCATCGCACGAATGTCAGCGATGCGCAGATTGCGGGCTTTGCAATGTTCGGGCCGCTTCCTGACGGCGGGCCTTCATGATGAATGGGGCAAGCTGCTTGTCAGAGCCTAAGGCAGACACCCATCCTAGCTCGAGCGGGAGGGTATATTGCGCAATTGACAACGAGTGTTTGCGGCCTCCATGCTCCAACTTGAATACTCGCGCTGAGAAAGGCCATGAGTCCTGCAATGCTTAGAGCATCAGACCGAAGTGAAGCTGCGAATGTCCTGAGCGGTCTGACGCTTGGGTTTTCTGCGGACCCATTCATGCGTTGGCTATATCCTGAACCGGGAGATTTTCTAAACCATTTCCCGCGGGTAATGGACTTCTTTGGTGGGCGTGCATTTGATCACGGTGGCGCGTTTCGAAACGATGATTTCACTGCTGGCTCACTTTGGCTTCCCCCAAGCATACACCCTGACGAAGAACAGCTTGTTGCCTGTTTCGAGCAGACGGTTGCACCAGAAAAGCATGATGCATTGTTCGAAACGTTCGGGCAAATGGATGAATTTCACCCCGATGACGACTGCTGGCATCTAGCGTTTATTGCGGTCGATCCATTGCGCCAAGGAAAAGGGTTAGGTTCCACATTGCTTGAGGCCTGCCTCAGGCGTTGTGACGAAGACGGAAGACCAGCCTATTTGGAGTCAACAAACCCAGCTAATTTGTCGCTGTATAAACGTCATGGCTTCAAAGAAATGGGCCTGATCAAAGCCGATCAAGCGCCCCCCCCCTGTTTCCAATGTTTCGAGCCGCCAAATAGCGATTGATTAAACGACAGCTTTGTCCGCAACTTGCCAGATCGCGGCCCGCGCGACGGAGGTCTGCCACTGCAAAATCGAGCCAGCAGAGGTGCGTCCGCTTCGGGCTGACACCGGTCATTGAAAGCACCACAACCGCGGTCTGTTCTGTCCGCGTTGCCGCCGTCCGAAAAATCAGAATGTTGCACGATGCATGAATGTCCGGTTCGGGGAAATCAACCAGCCGAGGTTTCGGTGTCTCGAATGACCGCAAAGGGCCGTCCTTTGCGTGGCCGCAATGCACTCATGCCTAATCGCGTGTTTCTATTTGTAAAACTCTTTTGCTCCTGGATGATCCATAAGTTGCACAGGCCGATAAGGCTTCATTTCTCCCACATGAGATACTTTTGTGGCACCCAATCTCTCAAGCACGGAAGGATGCAGCGGAAAACCCGGGTGGATTTCTCGAGGCTTCGATGGCCAACGACGTTTGAAAGGTCCGTAGCTGAACATAAATTTTTCTTCATGCTGCATGGCCAAAGCGTCCGGGTACACGAACAGCATATCATCGTTGATTCGGATATCCGGCACGCATTCCTTGAGCTCTTCGAGCATCCACTGGAGCGCAATATCGCTCAATCGTGACTCGGGCTCGGGGTAGCTGCCCCCGACATCGCTGTGACATCCTGCAAACCAGAGTTGCATTAGCCACGGTGGGTTGCGGCCCTCGGTCTTCTTGGCCTCGGCAGGCATAGCCCATTTCACACGGGGGAAGCTCTTGCGGTTCTCGTCGATGGCCAACGCGTGGCGCGCATGGCCGACGTCAGAATCGAGCCACTTGTCGTAATTCTCGAGGTTCCAGACAGCCCGGTGGCCAAACTTCCAGATCTTCGGCCAGTCCCAGATGTTGGTGATCCGGAGAGGGTTGCTCTCGTCTGGAGAGAAATACTTCCACTGCGACCAGCGCAGCTTTCCATACCAGTACATGATCAGACCAAAGAGCAGTACGAGAGGTGCCCAGAAAATCCAGCTAACGGAGTTCCAGATCATTAAAGCGATGAGGCCCACAAGAACCGCAAGAATTGACCAAGCGACAACCGTTACTTGAGCGTTCCCAAGTGCGGCGACTGTGTCAAAGACGCCGATGAATGTTGGTTGCACGTTGCCCTGCACGTCCTCTTCCGCGTCAGGCACGTAGCTCTCGTATTTTTGGCGGAAGCGCCGTCCGAGTTCTTCGCGACGTTCGTAATGGGGCTGCAATCCTCGCGGACGACCGTTGCCGTGGTTGTACACGAAATTCACGGCATCGCTGGCGATCTTGCGGAGACGTGGTCCAAACTTGGGCACGTCTGTGCCATCCGGCATTCGTGTCGGGACACCGCAGAGGTTCATCACGTTAGCTACGGCTCGGACAGTGTATGCACCGCGGGAAAATCCAATGAGGATGATGCGATCGCCAGACTCATAGTTGGCGATGATGTTCTCGTAGCAGTCGATGACATTTTCATCGATACCGGTCCCGACCGCTGCGGAGAGAATGTTCCTTATGCGCTTGAGTGTGAAGCCTCCGACTTCCCCCGCACCCAGACCCGGGTCGTAATAGCAGACTTGGTTGGCGGGACTGATTGGGGAGGAAGGTCCAGGCCGCATCGCGCGGAACATCTTGTAGACGTTTGAGAGGCGTTGGTCTGGGCGCAGTCCACCAACTTGGCCAGTCCCGTCTGAAAAGATAATGATGTTCTTTGACATGCTCAGTCGCCTCGCGTTTATAGTTTGTTCCTGTATCGTTGAGCGGGCAAGTGGCGTCAACCAAACTCCAAATGTCACGCCTTTTCGGACGCTTAGCGGATCAAGCGCGGCCATGACGCCGATAAGGATAGTCGCTTCCCTATCATCGATACTAACTCACATGGACCTGTTGTCAGCGTCCGTTTTCGGGAAGCTGCATCATAGATACAGTATGGTCGCTGAAAGTCGGTAAAGAGCCGTCCGGGCGGCCCAGAACTCCCTCTTGTTACAGACGTCATCTGCCTGAAACCGCCGACGGAAGTCACTGGGAGAACCAGTGGGCGCTCCGGCTTGAGAGAGTAGGCGAATAATATCCACATCGTGCTGGATGTTCCGAGCGGCTATGCCGACATCTCTGAACTTTACCCTCGCGATGGGATCCTGTCGGGCCGGAGGGCTTAATTGTTGACACATCGAAGATTTTGCCGGTTTGTGTCTGGAGCATTCCAGATCCGGCATGCCGACATTGATCTCTGCATCACACTGAGAAGCCAGCCTCCGCACGGTGCATCAGATTTACCACAGCATCTGCGCCAGCTGAACTTCTGCAAGCAAGCTCCAAGGGTGCTCGGCCACCAAGAAACGGGTGGCTGCGCGATAAGAAGGCCGCAGCCGCATTCTCATCTCCGTCGTAACTGCGACAAACTAAATCCCAGACCCTACCGACCTCATAAAGGCGATCGCTCATCTCACGCGATAACGGCTTGCGCGCTTTGTACGCGCGTTTGAATGTAGCTTCAGGGATGATATGCCCGACGACATTGATCGTCGGTCCTAAGGCGGCTTCCATAGCGATGGCTGCCTGTGCTTCAAGACCCTCAGCGATCTTGTCCGCGAGTGCGACATCGTCCATTTTGGCGGCATTCTTGAGACCGAGAAGAGCCGCGATACGGCCAGACTGGGTAGCAGATGATGTGACGTGGGTCATAGTGCCGCCTTTTCTATCTGATCAAGATCTACGCGTCACTTGGTACGCTATCAAATTTGATTCACCTTCCAGCAAGATCCCCTCCTCAGCTACTCGACGCATTATAGGGCGCTTTGTGTTGTCAACAATGCCTGCTTCCGGATGCTACCCAGCGGTGCTTTGTTAGACGATCAATGACCGGAATGGGCCGTTGGTGCCATCCGTACGATTTTTCGCAAATGACTATACTTGCGAATAATGCAGGGAAAAGATGCGTACGGCCTTGCCTTACAGGGCATCGCCATATCCCAAGATGCGCGAAAAAAGTGAGGGCTTCATTATTCGCAAATAATCTTTTAAAAACAGTTATTTAATGAGTTGACACGCATCTTGCTCCGCTGTCAGGTAACGGCAAAGCTCTGCCGACCGATCGAGGGAAATTAACGTGGATCACACAATACCGTACGAGAGCGGCCGGATCGCAATCCTGGCGGATTTTCATATCGACAGCTATGAACGGGCTGGTGAAAATGTCGTGACTGCGAGCGGGCTTGAACGTCTCTTCGACGGCTCACTCGATGCGCTTCTCATTGCTGGAGATTTGACAAACGGGCCGCCGACACGGTGGATCAGAGGCCTCTCCTATCTGACACACCATATTGCGCCAGAGCGCATCTACGTCATTCCGGGAAACCATGATTATTATGGCGCGGCATTGACCGACGAACATCTTCTCGCCGAACACGCACGGTCGATTGGAGCGCATTTCGTTCAGCAGGCGGAGTTGCGCCATGGCGATACACGGCTCCTGTGCTGCACACTCTGGACCGATTTCGATCTGGTCGGGGACGCGGAGAAAGCCATGGGTGTCGCTGGTCGTATCATGCGGGATTACTCACAGATTTGGAAGGAGATCCCTGTTAAACCGCTGGCCACCGGGGACGGGATTGGTTGGCAGCCGTCGGTCAGTGAAATAGAACCCGAAGATATTCTGGCACTTCACCGTGACCATCGAGATTGGCTTGAGCGCGGGTTGATGACACCTCATCCTGCCGGCGATGCTGGCCGCACTGTTGTTGTGACCCATCACGGACCGCATTTGTCCGTCGCCGGACCGATCGACGATCTCACGCCAGCTTTTCACTCTGACATGACGGACCTGATCGAAAGGTTTGAACCCGACGCTTGGTTCTTCGGTCACTCCCACAGAAGGTTGCGCGCAATAGTCGGCAAGACGGATGTGCGCAACGTGAGCGTCGGTTACGCGCGCGAGTTTCACCGGTCGGAAAGCGATTATCTAATCGACGCATGCGTGTGGGAGAGCTGAGTTGGACCCGAATGCTTATGACCTCATTCTTCTGGAAACTCTGAAGCAAGCAGACCCCGTTATTTCTGTGGCTTCGGGCGGTGATTCTTATGTGGTGACGGGTTCGATTCCGCTTGAGGTTCTTAAGGCATTCGAGGCCCTGACCCCATCGGTACGATACGTTAAGGTGGGTCCAGCGCGGTGTGTTCCAATAGGTGATTGGTTGTCTTGCAGGGAGCGGTTGATTTCGAAGTTGATGAGACGCATGACAAGTCGTTCATTTGAACTCGGTATCAGTGGCCCCACATCTGATGATCTAAAAAATGCGCCGACTATATCACCCTGGATAGCAATCCGTGATCCTGAATATGGTGGGGCGATACTTGTGGGAATGCAGACCGGTCACCCTACCTTGAGAGGACCTTTGATAAGTACTTCGCGGCTTTGCGGGATCGATGCCAGCAGAACATGGGCGCGAACAGTGTCGCGGTGGTACCGGCTGAACGACCCAGCGACGGCGGACAATCTGACCGAACGATTGGGCCGGAAAGCGGCGGGGTTGAGAGCCCGCGCGCTGGAATTCTCGGAGCTTCAAGCCCTCATTGCGGAAGACTTGGTCCGCGAGGGGCTCAAGGATGTCTGAAAGCGCCGCAGCTTTCCGGGGGCTGTTTGAATTCTACAATCAGTTCCGGCCGCTATATTGTATGTGGAGACCATTATGACAACGCATCGCAGCAGACCGCGCGCTATTTGCATTGATCTTGTCAGATCACTTTTGACTGAACACCAGGCCCTGCCTGAAAACGTTCGGATTGCACGAGAACTCAACGCCAATCTAGGATTTCATATTTCGCGAAGGGGGGCCGAAATCTGGCAGGCCGCACACGACGCGGGTTTGCCTATCGTGGTCCTAACCGAGCTTCCAAAGGCTCAAGTAAGATCTGCAATCGACGCCTTACCCTCTGATCCCGATCTGGTCATCGTATCGGAAGCTACCGAAACGCGTGGTGGCAGGTCCGTCCTGCTCGAAAGCGCGGCAAGGGGCTTTGGCATGAAGGCGAACGACATTCTGTACATAGGTGATGCGGAAGGCTGCGACATTGAAGCCCCAGCCTCATTTGGGATGCGCGTCTGTTTTGGCGATGACGCAGTGCAACAGGTGCAATCGCTTGATAACCGACGGCGCGGCACTCTGGCTTCTGGCAGACATGGAGACGACGCTGAGCTTGCACATACGGTCCTTTTGCCGCTCGATCTGAACATCTATGACATGGGGGACACCGAGCTTTTCAGGAAGCGGTGTCACTTCGTCTTCGATACAGTCTTGATTATAGAAGGTCTTGTCGCGACCTCAGGTTTTGGCCTTAAAGCCATAGAAAAAAATGTCGCAGGTCACGCCGTGATTGTCTTCGGCGCGGCTGGCATTGGCGAAGCGTCTGATGTCAGCGAGATCGTGCATGAAAGACTGCACCGCATTAAGTATGGGGGAGGCGAAAAACTCATCCTTGTTCACACTGAAAACCCCAAAGCGGTCGATCGACTTAACATCGCAGGGATCGCGGAAGACCTTGGTTATGACGTCGAATTAAGGACTTGGAAAACTCTGATGTCGCAGTTCGATCAGAATCCCATATTGGACGTTTGAAACGCGCTGACGGCAAATTGCCAAGCCGCTCACCAGCATCTCAGTAACGAATGGCGCAGCGCTGATTTTGCCCAATGTCGCCACGCAAACCCAACCTGAACAGATTGGAGAGCCATGCCTGATGACCCGCAGCCCTATGCTTCTTATAGCTTGCCATGGCGAGGCCTGCCCAGCGACTTGCCAGAAGAAATGGAAGTATTCGCGATTGGCGACGTCCACGGGCAGGCTGACCTGCTTGTACAACTGTTGGACGAGATCAAAAATACGCCAAGACAGGCGCGCACACGGCATCTGGTCTTTCTCGGAGACCTGATTGATCGCGGACCTGAATCGATCCGCGCCGTAAATATAGCGATGGGGGCGGCCCAGTTTGCCAATGCGGACGAATTGCACGTCCTGCCCGGCAACCATGATCTGTCTCTGATCTTCGCGCTGTCTTCACCCAGACTGCTTTCTCGCTGGGTCTCAGATGGTGGTGGTAGCGTCTTGGCTGAGATCGGTATGTCAGAAAGCAAGCACTCCTCGGGCGAGATCACCCAAGAACTCAAGCGGGTGCTGCATCCTGAATATCTGCATAGGATGGCCGAAGGACCAACCCATAAGTACCTTGGAGAAATACTCTTTGTTCATGCTGGCGTTCGTCCTTGCGGAGATATTGCCGAGTTTCTGGCACGGGATCGATTTTTTTTCGCAATCGAGGACCACTGGGCGACAATGCGTTACCCTTTTCTGTCACATCGAGAGGGGTGGGATTTGCAAGATCCAAACCCAGAACGGCGCGACCATAAACCGACCGTTATCGTTCATGGTCACACGCCGGCTCTTCGGCGAGATATTGTCACGCCCGACGATCTGAAGGTTTGCGACGGAATCGAAGACTATCGCACAATCGCGCTCGATATCGGTGCCGCATATCGACCGCAATTGGCCTTTGCACACTTCCGGTCCCACCATGGCAAGGCCCAAGTTCAGATTTCTGCGGTGAAGAAATTCTTAGTCTGAAACAAGTCACCGGACGATAAAGTTAAAGCGCATCTTTGTTGTCCTGACGAGCCGGTTAGATTTTGCACGATGAGATATCGCTCAAAGCCCTCAACGATGCGCGCGGCAAAGGGGATGCGCGTTCGGCATGGCACCGGGCTCGACTAAATTTTTTCACTGGTGACCCGGGGCGGGCCGACTCGCAAACGATCAAGCTGCAAGAAGCGTAAAGCTTTCCCATGATCCGCTGGCCATCCCGATGCGCCAAACTGTCTGCACGCGATAGTCCCCGATCTGCAGGTTACGCGAAACAACCTACGCGCGCCGAGAGAAACACGCTCCTCGTTTAATGGTGCCTTGTCGCCGCCCTCGTCCCTCTCCGTTCCTCGAAACATTCGCTGCGAATGATGGATCGTGTGAGATCAATCGGAATGACTCTCTGTTCAACACAAACAAAGAAGGCGACCTGGTCGGTCACCTATGGCTCTAAATGTTGTGTGCGCTTCGGTCACGAGACCAACCTATTGATCCGGGCGGTGGTTCGCGGGATCCTTACCCCGATTTCGAGACAACTTTGCCCCGATTTACAGGGGGTCAGTGGGTCCAGGGGCCTCGGCGGTTGGTGGCGAAGTTGTCGCCATAGCCGCCGCGCCTGATAATAGGCTTTCGCTTGTTCGGCTCTTGAATGATGGCCTCAATGCCATGTTCGCGCGCATAGGCCAGCGCGGCGTCTTTCGTATCGAACTTCAGGCGCACCTGACTTTGCGTGTCCGCAGAACTGGTCCAGCCCATCAGGGGGTCAACCTCGCGCGATTCGTCCGCCGCGTATTCCAACAGCCAGACCTTGGTCTTACCCAAGCCCGACGACATGGCATTGCGAGCGGGTTGATAAATACGTGCACGCATCCGGAATCTCCTTGAAAGCCTGAGCAGTTTATCCGGCATGCGGGATCGTAATTCAAGCGGATTTGGCAATGAAATGGTGGTTGCACCCCACATGCGGCTTCCAGCCCAGCTGCGGGCCGGAAGCGCATCGTGAGTGGTGGTTTTGGAAAATCAGAGTGACTGCCGGTGGACGGCGAGGGAGCGAGGGGTGGGGTGGGGTGGGTGTATCACCGCCACCGGCAGTCCGTTCTGCTGCTTGCAAGACAAACCTAGCGCGGCGTTCGCGCTTCGGCAAGCACTAAAAACACCTTTAGTTGCATTTTTTGCAGAAATTTTTTGTCTTGGGGCAAATTTTTTACGTTATATTTCTGGTATTTAGATAGCCTAAAGCAAAAAGGGGCTTTTCGCTCCTCTTTGCACTATTGCAACCTTTGGTTGCCAACTGGTAAGCGCCTTCACATAGACGAAAGCTTCTATCTTAACCCCATAATCCGAAAAATGGGCAATCCGCTCAACTCGCCAATTATGGGGAGGGAAGGGTAAAGTATTCCTTACCTCTTGAAGAAGAACAAAATGTGACCATTCTAGAGCCGGAAGGATTCGCATGACCCACAGCCCGCTGACCAGCCCGACCCTCGCCCCGACGGCCCGCCCCAAGCTTGAGGGCGGCAAGCGATTTGTCATGCACACACCGTTCCAGCCCGCAGGCGATCAACCCACGGCAATCGCGGAACTTGTCGGCGGGCTGGAAACCGGTGAACGTGATCAGGTGCTTTTGGGGGCGACCGGCACGGGCAAGACCTTCACAATGGCCAAGATCATCGAAGAAACGCAGCGCCCTGCGATCATTCTGGCCCCGAACAAAACGCTCGCAGCCCAGCTTTATGGTGAAATGAAGGGGTATTTCCCTGACAACGCGGTCGAATACTTCGTCAGCTATTACGACTATTATCAGCCAGAAGCCTATGTGGCGCGGTCCGATACCTTCATTGAGAAGGAAAGCCAGATCAACGAACAAATCGACCGGATGCGCCACTCGGCCACCCGCGCCCTTCTGGAACGGGACGATGTGATCATTGTGGCCTCGGTGTCCTGTATCTACGGCATCGGCTCGCCGGAAACCTATACCGCCATGACGCAAGACATCACGGTCGGCAAGGAATACGACCAGCGATCCATCATGCGCGATTTGGTGGCACAGCAATACAAGCGCAATGACAACGCCTTCCAGCGCGGGTCATTCCGGGTGCGCGGCGACAGTCTGGAAATCTGGCCCAGCCACCTTGAGGATCGCGGCTGGCGCCTGTCTTTCTTTGGCGAAGAACTGGAAGGCATCACCGAGTTTGACACACTGACCGGGGCCAAGACAGACACGCTGGAAAAGGTGCGCGTCTATGCAAACTCGCACTATGTTACGCCGACACCGACGCTGAAACAGGCGATCCAAAGCATCAAACAAGAGCTTGCCGTGCGCCTGATCCAGTTCGAAGAAGAAGGCAAGCTGCTGGAAGCGCAGCGGCTTGAACAACGCACCAAGTTTGACCTCGAGATGCTGGAGGCTGCCGGGTTTTGCAGCGGCATCGAAAACTATTCACGCTACCTGACCGGTCGCGCGCCGGGCGAACCGCCGCCCACC
Organism: Aliiroseovarius sp. S1339; assembly: GCF_023195695.1. Lineage (GTDB taxonomy): Bacteria > Pseudomonadota > Alphaproteobacteria > Rhodobacterales > Rhodobacteraceae > Aliiroseovarius. Next base: position 324,025 of record NZ_JALPQG010000002.1, read on the forward strand.
CTATTTGAATACATACCCGACAATGCGATCGTATTTGCGGATGAAAGCCACGTATCCGTGCCGCAAATCGGCGGCATGTATCGCGGCGACTATCGGCGTAAATTCACGCTGGCCGAACACGGGTTCCGCCTGCCCAGTTGCATGGACAACCGACCGCTCAAGTTTGAGGAATGGGACGCAATGCGCCCGCAATCGGTGTTCGTGTCCGCCACGCCCAGCAGTTGGGAGCTTGAGCAGACCGGCGGCGTGTTTGCCGAGCAGGTGATCCGCCCCACCGGCCTTATTGACCCAGAGGTCGAAATCCGCCCGGTCGACATGCAGGTTGACGATTTGCTGGACGAAGTGCGCAAAGTCGCCGCCCGCGGTATGCGCACGCTGGTCACAACGCTGACCAAGCGCATGGCCGAGGACCTGACCGAATACCTGCACGAACAGGGCATCCGCGTGCGCTACATGCACTCGGACATCGACACGCTTGAACGGATCGAAATCCTGCGTGACCTGCGCCTTGGGGCGTTTGACGTGCTGGTCGGCATCAACTTGCTGCGCGAAGGGCTGGACATCCCCGAATGTGGTCTGGTCGCCATTCTGGATGCCGACAAAGAAGGGTTCCTGCGCTCGGAAACGTCTCTGGTGCAAACAATCGGGCGCGCGGCGCGAAATGCTGAAGGTCGGGTCATCATGTATGCCGACCGCATCACCGGCTCGATGGAGCGCGCGCTGAAAGAAACCGAACGGCGGCGTGAAAAGCAGAAGGCCTATAACATCGAACACGGGATCACCCCTGAGACGGTCAAGAAGAACGTCGATGACGTGCTGTCGGGTCTTTATTCAGGTGACACCGATATGTCGCGCGTCACGGCGACCATCGACAAGCCCATGGTCGGCGACAACCTTCTGGCCCATCTGGAAGGCCTGAAAGCCCAGATGCGCAAAGCGGCCGAGAACCTCGAATTTGAAGAGGCCGCCCGCGTGCGTGACGAGGTGCACCGGCTGGAAGCGGTGGAACTCGCGATCGCCGACGACCCCTTGGCGCGGCAATCCGCGATTGAGGCCGCCGGGGAAGCGGCGACCAAGACAAAGGGGCGGTCGACTGCTGGCAAACCGGGGCAACGGGCGGGTCGCAAAGGTCGGGGCAGGTAAGCCATTGACTGTCTGGACCCCTTTTCTCAAATTCTTTCTATATTTGCTCTTGGCTCCAACTCTTGGTGGCCCAGTTCTTGCAGTATGGGCGAGTTCCTCAGGTGTCTGTACCGGCTCGATTGCAATCGGCATTGAGTGCAGCGGTCCCTTTGCTGAATATCTTCGTCAAATGTCGGAGCTGTTCGAGTTTACCCTGGTGATCTTTTTGGGGTTTCTCTGGGCAGTTTTCGCCGTTCTGATTTGGATAGGGCTGGCGATTTGGGCGACCATTGCTTCATACACCCTGTACTTCTTGATCCAAGATAGAAAACTCAGAGAATAGAAAAAAACGCGCCCGCCAATACAGGCGAGCGCGCTGGGTCTGACCTCGTGAGTGGTGGCTAGGCGGTCAGACGAAAGTGAAACTATTGGCAAATGGCATCTCGGTCGGTCGGGTGCCGGTGGCTTGAAAAATCGCCTCGGCCAAGGCGGGCGCGGCTGGCGGCACGGGCGGTTCGCCCACCCCAGTGACGTGGTCACGGTTCTCCAAGCCACGCACCAAAATTTCGGGGGTTTGATAAATGCGCAAACCTTCGAAATCGTAGAAGTTGTCTTGCTCGGCCATGCCGTCGGAATAGGTGATCTGACTGTTGATCGCGTGGCCAAGCCCCCAGATCACGCCGCCCTGCACCAAGTTCTCGAAATTCACCGGATCAATGACGCGGCCGACTTCGGCGGCGACCCAGACTTTGTCCAGCTTGATGCCATGTTCGCCATTGGTGATCTCGATAATCTGCGCGCAGGGGGTGCCGAAGGACAGGCAGAAGGCTACGCCTCGGGCTTTGTTTGCGCCCAGCGCTCCGCCCCAACCCGACATCTCGGCTACGGCCTCAAGTGTTTTGCGCGACGGCTCATCCGTCATAAGGCGGAGGCGCTCCTCGACCGGGTCGGCTCCAGCCTCGTGGATCAAAGCGTTCAGGAAATTCTCGTGAAAGAACCCGTTTTGCGACGCCCCGACTGACCGCCACGAACTGACCGGGCCCAACTTTGGCGACCGGTAGCCCGTCACGCGATAATGCGGAATCGCGTAGGGCTGATCCCAAAGCGCCTGTGTGATGGTCGCATCCGGCCCCGGCAAACCCATGCCCTGCCGCTCGCCCATCTGGCTGTCCAAGATCGACGGAGACGCGACGCGAATATCCATCGACGTTACGTGCCCCGCCTCAACCGCCCCTTGCGCGCGCATCATTGCAACCGGGCGGGTGAAATCCTGGGCCGTGTCTTCTTCGCGCTTATAGGTCAGCTTTACAGGCGTGCCCGGCAGTGCCATCGCCATTTCCGCGCAGCGTTTCACAACCTCGTCTTCAAGCCGGTGCCCAAAACTGCCGCCCATCATCAGGATATGCACATGCACATTATCGACCGGCACACCTGTGATCTTGGCAACATTTGCTTGTGTCATGCGTGGGATCTGGTTTCCGGTCCAGACATCAACGCGAGCGCTTGTGACCCGAACCGTGGCATTCAGCGGCTCCAGCGGTGCATGCGCCACATAGGGCGCGTGGTATTCAGCCTTGATCGTCATGGGCATGCTGTCTACATCACCATCGTCGCGTGGCCGGGCATCTTGATCGCCGCTGTCCAGCGTGTCTGCAAGAACCTGCCAGTGCTGGTCTTGTTCTGCAGGATATGGCGCGTCACCCCATTCCACCTCGATCGCGTCCACAGCCTGAAAGGCGCGCCATGTGTTGTCGGCAATCACGCCCACCCCTCCGGTGACGGGGATAACCTTTTGCACACCGCGCATCGCCTCGGCGGTGCTGGCATCAAAGCTGATCACGTCGCCACCTTTGCGCGGGTTCAGGCGGACGGCGGCATGGACCAACCCGTCCATCCGCATATCGATTCCATAGCTTTGCGTGCCGGTGGATTTCGCCACCATATCAACGCGCTGCATGGGCTTGCCCACCAGCCGCCATTGGGTTGACGGGCGCAGCACCACATCTGTAACGGGCTTGATCTCGGCGGCCTTGGCGGCGAGCGCCTGATAGGGAATGCGCTTGCCGTCCGGCAGCACGACCGCGCCGCGTTCGGTTTTCAGCTGAGTGATGGTCAGACCGGCTTGTTCGGCGGCCGCGGCTTTCAATGTCTCACGCGCAACGGCTCCTGCGACGCGCAGCTTCTCATACCCATCAGGCACAGTGGTCGAACCACCGGTGAGCTGGACGCCCATCAGCTTCATCACCAAATCGACGGTCCCGCGCATGGTGTTGGCCGCAGCACTTTGGTTCGTCGATGGGAACGGAACGGCATCGTTCGCAAGTGCGGTATTATAATAGGCTTTTGACGGCGGGCCGGGATCAACCTTGATTTGGTTCAGATCGACATCCAGTTCCTCGGCGATCAAAGCCGCCTGAACGGAATACGACCCCTGCCCCATATCTGCGCGCGGTGTGATCAGCGTGATGCCGTCTGCATTGATCAGCACATAAGGCGTCAACGCGGCCGCGCCATCAGCAAGATCATCCAATAAGGGATTTTCGGCAGGTTGCTTGTATTTGTAATACCCGAAGGCCACACCACCCAGAATGGCGACAGAACCGACCATAAATGTGCGACGAGCGATTGTTGCGACACGGCCCATGGTCACGCCTCTCGCAATGTCTTGGAGGCTGTCTTCACAGCCGCGCGGATACGTGGATATGTGCCACAGCGACACAGGTTGCCGGACATGGCGTCATCAATATCCGCATCCGTCGGGGTGGGAATGTTTGCCAAAAGGTCAGCCGCCTGCATCATCTGTCCGCCCTGACAATAGCCGCACTGCGCCACTTGATGTTCCAGCCAAGCGGCTTGCACCGCGTGCATTTCAGATGGGTTTCCAAGGCCTTCGATGGTGGTGACAGCGCCATCCACATCGGACACCGGCGTTTGGCAAGACCGCACTGCGACCCCATCAATATGCACCGTACATGCGCCACATGCAGCGACACCACAGCCATATTTTGGCCCGTTCAGCCCGACTTCATCACGCAGCACCCACAAAAGTGGCATGTCCTCTTCGACATCCACGTCGTGCACCGTACCATTTACCGTGAGTTTCACCGAGCCGCCTCCCGACCGCGCTGCTTGCATAGAATAACGTGTCGACGGATAAATGACCACCGGTCAGGTAATAAAGCCACAGAAATTAATGCTAGGCAACAACGATTTCGGGGCCGCGTTCGTTGCGGTTGCGGCCAAGTTGCCTGGCTGTGCTTGATCCGTGGCAACCCGGCCCGGATCCGACGGCGCGCCGATCAGGCGGCAAGCTCACCCAAAAGCCTGCCATCCGCGGCCCACATCGCGCCACCTGTCACGACCACATCGCAGCCGGGTCTGGCCGTCAGAATCTGCGCAAATTTGCGCCAAAACGGATATTGGCGAAAGTCTTTTTCATTCGCATGATCAAGATTCTGTGCATACCATTGGCAATCACGGATGCGAGGCCACCCGATGGAAAAGACAGACAACATCAGCGACCTGTTCATCATTGGCGGCGGCATAAACGGCTGTGGGATAGCGCGCGACGCGGCGGGACGCGGGCTATCTGTAAAACTGGCCGAAATGAATGATCTGGCGTCGGCGACCTCTTCCTCATCCACCAAGCTGTTTCACGGTGGGTTAAGATACCTTGAGTATTTCAAGTTCCGGCTGGTGCGCGAAGCATTGGTCGAACGGGAGGTCCTTTTGCACGCGATGCCCCACATCAGTTGGCCCATGCGCTTCGTGCTGCCCTATCACAAAGACATGCGGTTTGAGGGAGACACCCCGACCTCGAAGCTATTGACGTTTGTCATGCCGTGGATGAAGGGGCGCCGCCCTGCCTGGCTGATCCGCCTTGGCCTGTTTCTTTACGACCACCTTGGCGGGCGTAAGATATTGCCGGGTACCAAAACATTGGCATTGCCGGGCACTCCGGAAGGCGCGCCCCTGAAAGACAAGTTTGCAAAAGCCTATGAGTATTCCGATTGCTGGGTTGAGGATGCGCGACTTGTCGTCCTAAACGCGCGCGACGCCGAAGCGCGTGGTGCCACGATCATGACGCGCACGAAGGTGATCAAAACGACGCGCCACACGGATCATTGGGATATTCAAACCCAAGATGCCCAGACCAGAGAAGTCACCCAGCACAAGGCCAAGATCATTGTGAACGCCGCAGGGCCATGGATCGGCGCGTTGATCGACGAAGCGCTGGACGTTCAGACCACCGAAGGGGTCTGGTTGGTGCGTGGATCGCACATCGTCACGCCCAAGCTGTTTGATCACGACAAAGCCTATTTCTTCCAAGGCCAGGATGGACGGATCATTTTTGCGATCCCTTATGAGACGAACTTCACCCTGATCGGCACCACCGACGCACCGCACGAGGATGTAGACACAAGCCCGGTCTGCACCGAGGAAGAGCAGCACTACCTCATTGCATTCGCCAACCAGTATTTTGAGAAACCGATCACGCAAGACGATGTGGTCTGGAGCTATTCTGGTGTGCGCCCGCTTTATGATGACGGCGCGAGCTCTGCCACAGCCGCAACCCGTGAATATGTGCTGAAGCTGAATGATGAGGCGGGGGCTCCTGTTCTGAACATTTTCGGGGGGAAGATCACCACCTATCGCCGCCTTGCTGAAAACGTGCTGGCAAAGCTCGGGCCCCATTTGGCGACCGATCAACCAAACTGGACCGCGGGCGTGCCGCTGCCCGGTGGCGACTTCCCCGTCGACGGGGTGCAGGCGCTGATTGCAAAGTTGCAAGAAGACTTCCCGTTCCTGACCGACATTTGGGCCAAGCGTCTTGTGCGGGCCTATGGCACTGAAAGTTGGAACATTTTAAGCGGCGCGAAATCTGCTGGTGACCTTGGCCGCGACTTCGGCGCAACCCTGAGCGAACAGGAAGTCCGCTGGCTGATCGACAAGGAATATGTCCGCCGGGCCGAGGATGTCGTCTGGCGTCGTTCAAAGCTCGGCCTGCGTCTGCAGAAGGGCGAGATTGAGGTGCTCGATAATTGGATTATCAGAAACCTCTGACCCGCGCTTCCCTATACTTCTGTTGATTTATTTTTTTACCATCTGGTAAAATTCTTGATTTTGTGCCTTCATGAAAGGATCAAAACAAGAATGGGAATCACGAAATGCCCCAAACCAACAGGGAAAACGGCGTCTCTCCGGGTCGCCTAACGCCAGCCGACGTGCAAGCAAACTTCGCGGACCTGCATCCAGCTTACGACGAACACGAAGCGCTTGTGGCTGCGGATCGTTGCTATTTTTGCCACGATGCGCCGTGTATGACGGCCTGTCCGACAACCATCGACATCCCGCTGTTCATCCGCCAGATCGCCACCGGAACGCCGGAAGCGGCGGCCAAGACCATCCTTGACCAGAACATCCTGGGCGGGATGTGCGCGCGGGTCTGTCCGACCGAGACGCTCTGCGAAGAAGTGTGTGTGCGCGAAGTTGCCGAGGGCAAGCCCGTCGAAATCGGCCGCCTGCAACGCTATGCGACCGATACATTGATGGCCAAAGGTGTGCACCCATTCGTGCGTGCGGCTGAGACCGGCAAACAGGTCGCCGTCGTGGGCGCTGGCCCCTCTGGCCTTGCCTGTGCGCACCGCTTGGCGATGCTGGGCCACAACGTTGTGGTCTTCGAGGCGCGGTCCAAAGGGGGCGGTCTGAATGAATTTGGCATTGCTGCCTACAAATCCACCAATGATTTCGCGCAGAAGGAACTGGATTGGCTCATGGCCATTGGCGGGATCGAAATCCGCTATCAGCAGGCTTTGGGTCAGTCCATCACATTGGACGGGCTGCAAGATGATTTCGACGCGGTGTTTCTTGGCATGGGCCTGACCGCCGTCAACGCATTGCGTCTTGACGGTGAAGACAAAACCAACGTCACGGATGCCGTCGATTTCATCGCCGATTTGCGGCAGGCAAGTGACCTGACCGCCCTGCCCGTTGGCCGACGCGTCGTCGTCATCGGCGGCGGCATGACCGCGATTGACGCGGGCGTTCAGGCGAAACTGCTGGGCGCCGAGGACGTGACAATCGTTTACCGTCGCGGGCAAGAGGCGATGGCAGCCTCCAAGTTTGAACAGGACTTGGCGCGGCAGAAAGGCGTGACGTTGATCTGCAATGCGACCCCGGTGGGGATCGAAGGCAACGGATCGCTGACTGCCGTGACCTTCGCCTATACCGAAACGCGCGATGGCAAGTTGGAGACGTTGGACGAGACCTTCACCCTGCCCGCCGATCAACTGTTCAAAGCCATCGGCCAGAAACTTGGTGATACGCCGGACGGGTTGACGCTGGACGGCGGCAAGATCGCGGTCAATGACGCGCAGAAAACCAACTTGGCAAATGTCTGGGCCGGGGGCGATTGCGCCTCGGGCGGGGACGACCTGACCGTCACCGCCGTTGCCGAAGGTCGCGATGCGGCCATGGACATCCACGCCACTCTGACAGGAGCAAGCTAATGGCCGACCTGACATCAAACTTTCTTGGAATTAAGTCACCCAACCCGTTCTGGCTGGCCTCGGCCCCGCCCACCGACAAGGAATACAACGTGCGCCGCGCGTTCGAAGCCGGTTGGGGTGGTGTTGTGTGGAAGACGCTTGGAGCCGAAGGGCCACCCGTCGTCAACGTGAACGGCCCGCGCTATGGCGCGATCCACGGGGCCGACCGCCGCTTGCTGGGTCTGAACAACATCGAGTTGATCACCGACCGCCCGCTTGAGGTGAACCTTGAGGAAATGGCCCGCGTGAAGAAGGACTATCCCGACCACGCGCTGATCGCGTCCGTGATGGTGCCCTGCGAGGAAGATGAGTGGAAACGCATCATCCCCCGCATCGCCGAAACCGGCTGTGACGGGTTCGAGCTGAACTTCGGCTGCCCGCACGGGATGGCCGAACGCGGCATGGGATCGGCTGTCGGTCAGGTGCCGGAGTATATTGAGATGGTCACGCGCTGGTGCAAGGAAGCCACCGACCTGCCCGTCATCGTGAAGCTGACGCCCAACATCACCAACATCCTTCTGCCCGCGCAGGCGGCGAAAGATGGCGGCGCGGATGCGGTCAGTCTGATCAACACGATCAACTCGATCACCAACGTTAATCTGGACGCCATGGCGCCCGAACCGATGATCGACGGCAAAGGCACCCATGGCGGCTATTGCGGCCCGGCGGTGAAACCCATCGCCCTGAACATGGTGGCCGAGATTGCCCGCAACCCCGGCACGCATGGCTTGCCCATTTCGGGCATTGGCGGTGTGACCACATGGCGCGATGCAGCCGAATTCATGGCGCTTGGCGCGGGCAACGTGCAGGTTTGCACGGCCGCCATGACCTACGGGTTCAAGGTGGTGCAGGAAATGATCTCGGGCCTCAGCCAGTGGATGGATGAAAAGGGCTACACCTCAATCGAAGAAGTGGTCGGCCGTGCGGTGCCCAATGTCACCGACTGGCAATATCTGAACCTGAACCACGTCACCAAGGCGCGCATTGACCAAGACGCTTGCATCCAATGCGGGCGCTGTTATGCAGCCTGCGAAGACACCTCGCACCAAGCGATCAGCATGTCCGAGGATCGCGTTTTCGACGTGAAAGACGACGAATGCGTGGCGTGCAACCTGTGTGTGAATGTCTGCCCCGTCGACGGCTGCATCACCATGGAAACCATAGCACCGGGTGCCATGGACGAACGAACCGGAAAGGTTGTTGAGAAAGAATATGCCAACTGGACAACCCACCCCAACAACCCAAGCGCCACAGCCGCCGAGTAAGGCTGGGATGGCCCTGTCCTCCTCCCGGCAGGGCCATCTGGCGATGTTGTCTTTCTCGGCGCTGGTGTCGCTGTCCTTCAGCTTTGGCCACATCGTCGCAAAAGAGATCACCCCCACCGCCCTGAACACGGTGCGGTTTGCGCTGGCCGCGCTGGTCCTGTTCGGGCTGGCGCGCGTCATGCGTATACCGGTGCGTCCGGTCTTCACGGGTTTTTGGCGCTTTGGCCTGATGGGCGGGCTGATGGCCGTCTATTTCATTACCATGTTCGAAGCGCTCAGGATCACGACCCCGGTCTCGACCGCTGCCGTCTTCACCCTAACCCCGCTGATGGCCGCCGGGTGCGGATTGCTGATCGCGGGGCAACGGTCGGGGCGGTGGACGTTGATTGCGCTGACCATCGGTGCGGTGGGGGCGGTGTGGGTCATTTTCCGCGCCGACCTGAACGCACTGTTGCGTTTTGAGGTTGGGCGCGGCGAGGCGCTGTTTGCCATCGGCGCGCTGTGCCATGCGCTGGTGCCCGCTTTGGCGCGCAAGCTGGCGCAGGGTGTGCAGCCTTTGCAGACCTCGATCGGGACTGTGCTGGGCGCGTTGATCGTCACCGGCATTTATGGGTTCCGCGACGTGATCCACACGGATTTCGCGGCCCTGCGCCCGGCGGTTTGGATGGTCATTACCTATCTTGCGGTTGTCACCACAGCCGGCACGTTCTTTCTGGTCCAATATGCCAGCCAGCGCCTTCCCGCCAGCAAGGTCATGGCCTATACATATCTGGTGCCCAGCTGGGTGGTGCTGTGGGAGTTCCTGTTTTACGGCGCGACCCAACCTGCCCTTCTGATGGCCGGTGTGGCCGCAACCCTGCTGGCACTTGCCATGCTGCTTAGGGGCGAAGCGTTCTGACCAGCATATGGGTGATGAACGCCTCGGCATCTTCGAACCGTGTGTCACTGCGCACCGGTCCCAAGACCGCCTGCACCTGAAGGTCGAAATCCGCATAATGCTGTGTCATCGCCCAGATCGAGAAGATCAGGTGATGCGGGTCAATGGTCGCCAGCCGCCCCTCGACCATCCAACCTGCGATGATCGCGGCTTTTTCATCCACCAGCGCCTTCAGATCGGTGTTCAGCATGTCGCCCAAACGGGGCGCGCCATGCAAAACCTCGGTCGCAAACAAACGACTTTCACGGGGCATGTCGCGTGACATTTCGATTTTGCGGCTGACATAGGTCAGGATTTCTTCCATCGGATCACCGTCCTCGGACAAGTCGCGCAGCGGGCTGACCCATTGTTCAAGAAGACCTTCCAACAGTTCGGAATAAATCGCTTCTTTGCCGTTGAAGTAATAGACAATGTTTTGCTTCGATATCCCGGCAGCTTTGGCGATCTGATCAAGTGTCGCCCCCCGCAATCCCTTTTCAGAGAATACATTCAACGCCGCCTCAAAAATCGCCTGTCGCTTTTCGCGCTGAATCCGTGTCGGGCGGGATGTTGCACCTGCTTTCGCCATCAGGTGTCCCCATGCAGCTGAACGCCGGACAGCAGCAAGTCTTTGACGGCTGTCTTGGTCTCGTCCCACTGCGTATCCGACAGCTCGACCCCATTGTTCAGTGTCGTGATCTGATGGGTAAAGTCAGCGTAATGCTGCGTCGTCGCCCAGATTGCATAGAGCAAATGACGTGCGCTGATCGGGCGGATTTGCCCGTTTTCAATCCATGCGTCGATCACCGTAATCCGGTTTTCGGTCCAGGATCGCAACTCGTCTTCCAGATAGTCCTGCACGATGGGCGCGCGCTGGATAATCTCGTTCGCCCAAACTTTCGAGCCATAGGGCCGCGTGCGCGCAAGATCCAGTTTGGTGTCGATATAGTCGCCCAGCGCTTGGATCGGGTCGTTGTCGACCTTGATACTGTCCGCCGCTGCACGCCAGATATCGAAGATCTCGCCCACGACACGGCGATACAGCGCCTCTTTCGTCTCGAAATAATAAACCACGTTTGATTTGGGCAGCCCCGCCACGGCCGCGATCCGACTGATCGAGGCACCGGCATATCCAAACTCGGCAAACACTTTTTCGGCGGCAACCAGAATGCGGGCTGTCACCTCTTCGCGATTGCGGCTTTGGATGCCTCTTGTCGTCTTGTTCACGTCGCTCATCACACTCGTTGTTTGTGCAAAATCCGCACAGCGTTTCATCTTGTGGCACGAGTTTTGCGCAAAAAACAGGTGTTGTCTGCACGATCGGTCAGAAAAAGATTGACCGATCGTGCAGAAATCCGCCAGCCTGTGGGTAACGACGGAATCTAATTTCCGCACGCCGCAAGGCCGACCAAATGGGAGATGACTATGAGCCACGGGAAAAACCTGCGCATCAATCCTGACCGTCTTTGGGACAGCATTATGGAGATGGCCAAGATCGGGCCGGGCGTCGCGGGCGGTAACAATCGCCAGACCCTGACCGACGAAGACGCCGACGGCCGCGCTCTGTTTCAAAGCTGGTGCGAGGCTGCAGGCTGCACCATGGGCGTCGATACTATGGGCAACATGTTTGCCACCCGCCCTGGCGAAGACCCCGACGCCCTGCCTGTCTATATGGGCTCGCATCTGGATACGCAGCCGACGGGCGGCAAGTATGACGGCGTGCTGGGTGTGCTTGGCGGGCTGGAAGCCATCCGCACGATGAATGACCTGAACGTCAAGACCAAACACCCGATTGTGCTGACCAACTGGACCAACGAAGAAGGCACGCGGTTCGCGCCTGCCATGCTGGCCTCTGGCGTGTTCGCTGGCAAGCACTCGCAAGACTGGGCTTACGCGCGCGAAGATGCCGAAGGTAAGAAATTCGGTGACGAGTTGAAGCGCATCGGCTGGGTCGGCGACGAAGAAGTCGGTGCACGCAAGATGCACGCGATGTTTGAGCTGCACATCGAACAAGGCCCCATTCTTGAGGCCGAGGGCAAAGACATCGGCGTCGTCACCCACGGCCAAGGTCTGAACTGGCTGGAAGTGACCATCATCGGCAAGGAAAGCCACACAGGCTCGACCCCCATGCCCATGCGGATCAACGCAGGACGTGGCTTGGCGCTGATCACCGAACTGGTCCACGAGATCGCGATGAAGCACCAACCCAACGCGGTGGGGGCGATTGGCCATATCGACGTCTACCCGAACTCGCGCAACATCATCCCCGGCAAGGTCGTCTGCACCGTCGATTTCCGCTCGCACCTGCAAGAGGTGATCGACGCGATGATCGCCGAGTTTGACGAACGTGCGCCGAAGCTCTGTGCGGATATCGGCGTGGAAATGAGCTGGGAGATGGTCGGCACCTTCGACCCGCCCGCCTTTGACGAAGGCTGCGTGAAAGCCGTGCGCAATGCCGCGAAAGAACTGGGCTATAGCCACATGGACATCGTCTCCGGCGCGGGCCACGACGCCTGCTGGATCAACGAGATCTATCCGACCGCGATGATCATGTGCCCCTGTGTGGATGGCCTGAGCCACAACGAGGCGGAGGACATTTCCAAGGAATGGGCGGCGGCAGGCACGGACGTGCTGATGCATGCGGTTTTGGAGACGGCGGAAATCGTCGACTGAACAACTAGTTATGGCGCAAAGGTGCCCCACCCACTGGGTGAGGATATCAAAAGACGCCATCCACAGGGAGAACTGAAATGACCACAGTCATTAAAAATGGAACCGTCGTCACAGCAGACCTTACCTACAAGGCAGACGTCTTGATCGACAACGGCAAGATCATCGAAATTGGCCCGGATCTGAAAGGCGACAAGGAGTTGGACGCCACCGGTTGCTACGTCATGCCCGGCGGGATCGACCCGCACACGCACCTCGAAATGCCGTTCATGGGCACCTATTCCTCGGACGATTTCGAAAGCGGCACGCGGGCGGCACTGGCCGGTGGCACCACGATGGTTGTCGATTTCGCGCTGCCAAACCAAGGGGAAAGCCTGCTGGACGCGTTGAAACGCTGGGATAACAAATCGACCCGCGCCAATTGCGACTACTCCTTCCACATGGCCGTGACATGGTGGGGCGAGCAAGTGTTCGACGACATGAAAACCGTCGTTCAGGAACGCGGCATCAACACGTTCAAGCACTTCCTCGCCTATAAGGGCGCGTTGATGGTGAATGATGACGAGCTGTTCGCTTCGTTCAACCGTTTGGCCGAACTGGGCGCGACCCCGATGGTGCATGCCGAAAACGGCGACGTAGTGGCGGAACTCTCCGCCAAGCTGCTGGCCGAGGGCAACACCGGGCCGGAAGCCCACGCCTATTCCCGCCCGTCGCAGGTCGAAGGCGAAGCCACCAACCGCGCGATCATGATTGCCGACATGGCCGGTGCGCCGCTCTATGTCGTACATGTGTCCTGCGAGGAAAGCCACGAGGCGATCCGCCGCGCCCGCATGCAGGGCAAACGGGTTTGGGGTGAGCCGCTAATCCAGCACCTGACCTTGGATGAAAGCGAGTATTTCAACAAGGATTGGGATCACGCAGCGCGTCGCGTGATGTCGCCGCCCTTCCGCAACAAGATGCACCAAGACAGCCTGTGGGCCGGTCTGCAATCGGGCAGCTTGTCCGTCGTCGCGACCGACCACTGTGCCTTCACGACCGAACAAAAACGCTATGGCGTTGGGGATTTCACCAAGATCCCGAACGGCACCGGCGGGCTTGAGGATCGGATGCCGATGCTGTGGACGAACGGCGTGGCCACGGGGCGCCTGACGATGAATGAATTTGTCGCCGTCACCTCAACCAACATCGCCAAAATCCTGAACTGCTATCCCAAGAAAGGAGCTGTTCTGGTGGGGGCCGACGCCGACCTTGTTGTGTGGGATCCCGAGAAGGAAAAGACCATCACGGCAGGCAGCCAACAATCGGCCATCGATTATAACGTGTTTGAAGGCCACAAGGTCAAAGGCCTGCCCCGCTTCACGCTGACACGCGGCCAGGTTGCGGTGCATGACGGCGAGATCAAGACGCAGGAAGGCCACGGCAAGTTTGTTGAACGCGAACCGAACGCGACGGTCAACACCGCGCTCAGCAAATGGAAAGAACTGACCGCACCACAGCCGGTCAAACGCACCGGCATTCCGGCGACAGGTGTCTAAGGTGAGCACAGAAACCATCGTAAAGGCCGAGAACCTCTCGCTGACCTTCCAAACCAATGACGGCCCGGTGCATGCGCTCAAGGACGTGTCGCTTGATATCAACAAGGGCGATTTCGTCAGCTTCATCGGCCCGTCGGGCTGTGGCAAGACAACGTTCCTGCGCTGCATGGCTGACCTGGAGGAGCCCACAGGTGGCTCGATCACGGTGAATGGTGTGTCGGCACGCGAGGCGCGTAAATCGCGTGCCTATGGTTATGTCTTTCAGCACGCAGGGCTGTATCCGTGGCGCACCATCGGGCGCAATGTTCGCCTGCCGCTTGAAATCATGGGGTATACGAAAGAGGACCAAGACGCGCGCATCAAACGCGTTCTCGAACTGGTCGAACTGGACGGGTTTGAGAAGAAATTCCCGTGGCAGCTGTCTGGCGGGATGCAACAACGCGCCTCGATCGCGCGGGCGCTGGCGTTTGACGCGGACATTCTGCTGATGGACGAACCCTTTGGCGCGCTGGACGAGATTGTGCGCGACCACTTGAACGAGCAGCTTTTGAAGCTGTGGGCCAAGACGCAGAAGACGATTGCTTTCGTCACCCACTCGATCCCCGAAGCGGTATATCTATCAACCAAGATCGTCGTCATGTCGCCCCGACCGGGGCGGATATCCGATGTTATCGAGAACCCGCTGCCGGTAGATCGCCCGCTTGATATCCGCGACACTCAGGCGTTTCTGGACGTGGCACATCGGGTGCGCGAAGGGCTGCGGGCGGGACATTCCTATGACTAAGACCGCGCTTTCCGTTTTGACCGTTTTGGCCACCATCGTCGTCATCTGGTATCTCGCTGTCGCGCCGATGAATATTCGCGTGGCTCTTGATCAGGCGGCACGCGCGGGCGCGGAAATTGAGCCCCCGTCAGCGGTTGAACGGCGCAATGTGCCGATTTTGACCCTGATGTCGAACAACCGCGACCATATCGCGGCGGGATATGACCTTGATCGCCCCCGGCTTCCCACCCCCATGCAAGTCGGCGAAGAGCTGTGGAAGACCACGGGCGCGATGGTCCTGAAGGGGCGCACGTGGTCGAAACGGTCGCTGATCTATCACGGATGGATCACGCTTCAGTCCACCTTCTGGGGCTTTCTGCTTGGCACCACAATTGGCATTGTCGGAGCCATTGCAATCGTGCAGTCCCGCGTGATCGAGATGTCGGTGATGCCGTGGGCCATCATCTCGCAAGCCATCCCCATCGTGGCGCTGGCGCCGATGATCATCGTCTTGTCATCGCAGGTCGGGATCGAGGGGCGCGGGTTTCCCAAGGCGTTGATTTCATCCTACCTGTGCTTCTTCCCGGTGCTGGTGGGCATGGTCAAAGGCCTTCGCTCGCCCACCGCAGAGCAACTGGACCTGTTGAAAACCTACAGCGCATCCGGCGTGCAGCGGTTCCTGAAACTGCGCATGCCAGCTTCGCTGCCCTATCTTTTCACGTCGCTGAAAATCGGCATTGCGGCCGCTCTTGTCGGTGCCATCATTGGCGAGCTTCCAACCGGGGCAATCAGTGGTCTTGGCGCGCGCATCCTGATCGGGGATCAGTTTGGCACACCGCTGGCGATCTGGGCGGCGCTTTTTGCAGCCGCCATTCTGGCCGGTGTGCTGGTCACCCTGCTTGATCGAACGCAGCATGTGCTGCTGCGAAGGATGGGGATGCGCTCATGAATTGGTTGATCTTCGCCCTCGCCTTCTGGCTGGCGGCTTGGGCTGCAAATGTCACCATGGCCCGGTCCAAATGGTCCGACACGGCGCTTGTGCGATATGCGGTGCCGATCATCTTCGGCATGACACTGTTGGTCGCGTGGGAGGCTTTGGTCCACAGCTTCAACGTCTCAGCCGCAATCCTGCCAGCACCATCTGCGGTCGCGGACACGTTTGCGAACTCGACAGGGTTGCTGTGGGTGGATTTCAAGCAAACCGTTTTGAAAGGTGCGCTTAGCGGCTACTTTATCGGCGCGGGTGCGGCCTTTGTAATGGCGGTCTTGATTGACCGGTCCCCCTTCCTGACGCGCGGGCTTCTGCCCATCGGGAATTTCGTGGCCGCCCTGCCCATCGTAGGCATCGCCCCGATCCTTGTCAGCTGGTTCGGGTTTGACTGGCAGTCAAAAGCGGCTGTGGTGGTCGTCATGGTGTTCTTTCCCGTTCTGGTGAACACGGTGCAAGGCCTGCGCGAAACCGACGCCATGCTGCGCGATCTGATGAAAACCTACGCCGCAGGATATTTCAAAACCCTGTGGAAACTGCGCATCCCGGCCGCCATGCCGTTTATCTTCAACGGGCTGAAAGTGGGGGCCACGCTGGCCCTGATCGGCGCAATCGTGGCCGAGTATTTCGGATCACCCACCCGCGGCATGGGCTTTCGCATTTCAACCGGTGTCGGCAGTCTGTCCATTGATCTGGTCTGGGCGGAAATTGCCGTCGCAGCATTGGCAGGCACGATGTTCTATGGTGTTGTGGCGTGGATCGAAAAGAAGGTGACATTCTGGCACCCGTCCCAACGAGGCTGAGCAATAATAATAACAAACGAAGTTCAACAAGGAGAGAGACATGAAATTCAATTCAGTGATCGGGGCTGCTGCCCTGGCGCTCACCTCGGGCACCGCTATGGCGGCGGACGAAGTGAAATTGCAACTCAAATGGGTCACCCAGTCGCAGTTCGCGGGCTATTACGTCGCGCTGGACCAAGGGTTCTATACCGAAGAGGATCTGGACGTGACCATTCTGCCCGGTGGACCGGATATTGCGCCCACTCAGGTGATCGCAGGCGGCGGGGCCGACGTGATCGTTGAATGGATGCCTGCCGCACTGGCCGCACGCGAAAAGGGTCTGCCGCTGGTCAACATCGCGCAGCCGTTCGCATCGTCCGGTATGATGCTGACCTGCTGGGGCGATGTCGGTATCAGCGCGCCGGAAGATCTGGCCAACCGCACCCTTGGTGTCTGGTTCTTCGGCAACGAGTTTCCATTCATGAGCTGGATGTCCAAATTGGGTATCGCAACCGATGGCGCCAGCGAAACTGGCGTCGAAGTGTTGAAGCAAGGTTTCAACGTCGATCCCCTTGTGCAACGTCAGGCCGATTGCATTTCGACCATGACCTATAACGAATACTGGCAGGTGATTGATGCCGGTGTCACACCGGAAGAGCTGGTGACGTTCAAGTATGAAGACCAAGGCGTCGCGACGCTGGAAGACGGCCTTTACGTGATGGAAGAAAACCTGAGCGACGAGGCGTTTACCAACAAGATGGAACGCTTCGTGCGCGCCTCGATGAAGGGTTGGAAATGGGCCGAAGAAAACCCGGCCGATGCCGCCATGATCGTTCTTGAGTATGACGAAACCGGCGCCCAGACCGAAAACCATCAGGTGCGCATGATGGGCGAGATCGCCAAGCTGACGGCGGGTTCGAACGGTGCACTTGACCCGGCCGCTTACGAGCGGACGGTTCAGACGCTTCTGGCTGGCGGGTCGGACCCCGTCATCACGATGGAGCCTGAAGGTGCATGGACCAGTGCCATCACCGATGCAGCGCTGAACTAAAACCTGCTAAATTACTGAACGCGGCGCGCTGTCACCAGTGCGCCGTTTTCATTTTGGACTATCGAAAAAAATTGGCGATCAACACCGCGAAATCGCCACCTTCCAGCAAGCCTTAAGGCTGCTGGTTAGCATCAGCGGTGGACCTCAGTTTTCGGCGTGGTTTTTTTGAAGGAAATGGCGCCCACCGGGCACGCCATGGAACAGCCGCCACAGCCGTTACACAGGTCTTCGTCCAGCTCTGGTTGGGCATGGCCGCCGGTTTGCGGTTGAAATCCGATGGCGCGCTGGTCGCAGTGAGCTTCGCAGGTGCGACACTCAACACCGTTCAGCGACAGGCAGCTTTTGTCCACCGATCCTTTCCACAGCCACTCGTTTTCTGGCAACAGCGCGCCGAAGTCGCAGGCATCCGTGCATGCATGACAGAAGGTGCACGCACCGCTATTGAAATCGAGAAATGGACGTTCATCGGCGTCATGGGCGATGATCCCTTCGGGGCACGCTTCGGCGCAATCACCGCATTGCGTGCAGGCGTCAAGAAACGCCGCCTCGACACCCGCCCCCGGCGGACGTTGGCGCAGAGTTCCGTGAACATCGCTTTTCAGATCAGAGCGTCTGACGGGTGATTCAGACATATTCAAGTCGCTCGCTGTTTCTTGGAGTGCACGACAATCCTTAAACGAGACGGGCTCGCGCCCTATTGACCTAGATCAACATTAATTGTCGGCACTGGTAGACCTCGCATCGTTTGACGAAGCTCTAGTATTGAATGCCGTGTCCACAAACGTACGCAAATATCAGAAATAGAATGATAATTTTTGAAAGCCATGCGAACAAGCTTTGACATAGAAGGCCATTACTGAACAGTGAAAGTTTTTTTGCCGTTTGGCACCAACGAGTGCCATACATCAGTTCTTTGTTCGCTCACCCGCTAGGCACTGTCCGAACGATGCACTGGTGCTTGGAACCGGCCTTCAAACCCGGACACCTCGCCAATCGGCGGGGAATGAAATTCCAGTTTGCCGCCAGAATGACGCGCGACCTTGTCGGCGATGTAGAGGCCCAAGCCGAACCCATCAGTGGTTTTCGTCCCGCGCTGAAAGCGCTTTGGCAAATGATCAAGCTCTGACGGTGATAGCACTGGACCGTCGTTCTTGACCCGCAGCACGCCTGCTTGCGTCAGTTCAACCTCAATCGGTGTATCGGCGGGGGCATGTTGGAAAGCGTTGTCGATCAGGTTGCCAGCAATCATGGCAAATGCATCGGGGTCGATATTGGCGAAGACTGCTTGCTTCGGTCGCACAATTCGCAGCCGGTTGCGCCGGTTGGCATCTCGGCAGCTATCGTCCAGAACGACATCTATGAGCTTTGATAGATCTTGCGCGTCCTGCGACATACCAATACCCGCTTCAGCACGTGCCAGCTGCAAAAGTCGCGTCACCAGTCGGCTCATCCGCTTAAGCGCATCCTCAATGGCGGCAAGCCGTCCCCCAGCGTCGCCACCCGCCTCGGCCCGCATCCGTTGAACCTGAGCCAATGCCACTGCGACGGGTGTGCGCAACTCGTGCGCAGCATTTGTGGCGAAGGCGCGTTCCCCGTCCAACGCCTGTGACAGCCGGATCATGAACCCGTTCAGCGTGGCGGTGATCGCGCGCAGTTCAGCAGGCTGACCACTGGCGTCAATGGGGTCGAGCCGCGCATCGTTACGCGCTTCAATCTCGCGCCGCACCTGGTCTAGCGGGGACAACGCTTTTTTGCCAATCCATGCCACCGTCAGATAGACTAGCGGAAGAATGGCAAGCATGGGGATCACCAACGCCAGAACGCTTTCAAAGAAGACTTCGGACCGTTCCTCGCGCAGGTCACCAACCTGCATGACAAAGCCTTCTTTGTTGGGCGGCGTAGTAAAAAACACATGGCTTTCGGTTCTGGTATAGCCCCGCGAACCTGCCGCTGGAAATACGGTTTCAGGCGGTGTGGCCGAGACCATCAGCGCGTTGCCCGATCGATCTAGCAGGCGATAGACCAACACCTCGTCCTCTAGCTCCATTCCGCCGTCGGGATCAAATCGCATTCTGCGTTCAAACTCGATTGGAAGGGGGTCACCGTTCGCCTTTGCGATCCGGAAATCACTAACAATGGCGGGCAGGTATATCTGGGCAGTTTCCTGAATAATCTTGTCCGCAAACTCTAGCTGTTCGTGACGCAACACGACAGAGGTTGCGACCAGCGCAAGCAGCCAAATGAAGGCAAACCCGAAAATGATAAGACGCGACAGACGCCGGGCCAAGCTGTTGCGCACGTTCATCCCTTGCCCATCCTGTATCCAAATCCGCGAACCGTCTCGATCACATCGCGCCCCAGCTTGGCCCGCAGACGGCTGACATGGGCTTCGATGGCGTTGCTTTCTACTTCATTTCCAAACCCATAGAGCGCGTCTTCAAGTTCGGCCTTTGCGACGGTTATCCCGGGCCGTCTGCTCAGCCGATCCAAGATCGCCCATTCCTTGGTGGTAAGGCTGACAGGCTGTCCGTCCAGATATACCGACTTGGCGGATGGCACGACCTTGATAGATCCAAACTGTCGCTGGGTTGCCCGACTGCTGTCCGCCCGCCGCAAAATAGCGGAGATGCGCGCCAGCATTTCGTCCAGATCATAGGGTTTGACCAGATAATCGTCGGCGCCAGCTTCAAGCCCCTCAATCCGCTCCATAATTCGGTCGCGCGCTGTGGCGATCAAGACTGGCGTGTTGGCCGACCTGTTGCGAAGGTCACGAACCAAGGACAGCCCGTCACCATCGGGCAGATGCAGGTCCAGGAGGATCAGGTCATATTGCGTCGCGCGCACGGCAGCCTGTGCGTCATCCAAAGTTCCCGCGATGTCGACGGCGTGGCTGGCTTCGCGCAAGTGGTCCGCGACCGCATCAGCAAGTCCCTGTTCATCTTCGATTACCAGCAATCGCATTCCGTTTGGTCCACTTTTTTCGCAACCATAAAACATTCGTCAGCAATCGGTAAGGTAGGGATGAGATGACCCCGACTCCGGCACTAGGGCCGGGTGGCAAGCGTTGGAAAAATCATGTCGGTAAGCTCTGTTTGGCTCGGAATCGGGTTTCTGGGTCAGTTGCTCTTCACATCCAGATTTCTTGTTCAGTGGATTGTCAGTGAACGTAGGGGGGAAAGTGTGGTTCCGCTGGCGTTTTGGTGGTTCAGCCTGGCAGGCGGCCTGACGCTGTTATCATATGCCATCTGGCGCCAAGACCCGGTGTTCATCCTTGGACAGGCTACGGGTCTGTTTGTCTATGTGCGCAACCTGATCCTGATCAGACGCCGCAAGGGCGAGGTTACGTCATGAAACCGCCCGTTGCCGCGCGCTGGACGCTGCTTGCCTTTTTCCTGATCGCGGTGGCGGGAACATTGCTGCGCCCGCTCACGCCGATAGACGAAACCCGCTATGTCGCTGTGGCGTGGGAAATGTGGCAAAGCGGCGACTACTTCGTCCCGACGAAGAATTATGGCATCTACACACATAAACCACCGCTGCTGTTTTGGGCAATCAACGTCATTTGGGCGTTCACGGGGGTTTCCGAATTTGCCGCGCGCTTGGTGGGACCGCTTTTCGCGGTGCTTGCTATTGTGCTGACGGGGCGTCTGGCCCGCAAGCTGTGGCCCGACGATACAGACATCGGGTCGCGGGCCATGATGGTGCTGTCCGGCATGGTCCTGTTCGCCATCTCGGGTGGCTTGACCATGTTTGACGCCCTGTTGGCGACCGCTACGCTGGCCGGATATCTGGCATTGGTGAATGCGGTCGACACCCACGACCGTCGCTGGTGGGCCGGTGTTGGCGTCGCGCTGGCAATGGGTGTGCTGGCAAAAGGGCCGGTGATTTTGGTGCATCTTGGTCCTGCAATCCTTCTGGCACCCGTCTGGGCGCGAACACGACACGATATATCGTGGAAATCGACGTGGTCGGGCGCGGGTATCGCCCTTGCCACGGCCCTTGGCGTTATCGCTCTGTGGTTGGTGCCTGCCATCGTGACGGGTGGGCCAGATTACCGCGACGAAATCCTATGGACGCAGAGCGTGGGGCGCATCAGCGCCTCGTTTGCCCATGCCCGCCCTTGGTGGTGGTTTGTGGCCCTACTTCCTCTGTTTCTATTCCCGTGGTGCTTTGTGCCCGCCGTTTGGAAAGCCGCGATCAAAGCCCAGTGGCGGGACGCTGGGCTGAGTTTGGCCGCCATCTGGGCGCTGTCGGCGCTGGTGCTGTTCAGCCTGATCAGCGGCAAACAGGTACACTACCTCGTCCCCGAACTTCCAGCGGTCGCATTGATCGTGGCCAGATTACTGACCCATAGCGTGTCTTTTCGCCCGGTCTTGGCCACCGTCCCACTGCTGCTGGCCGCCGCAACCGCAATTTTTGCCGGGGCCGGGTTTGTCGATCTTGGATCTGCCACGCCACTGCTGGCCCCCCCGACAAACCTGTTGGCTTGGGGGTTGTTCATGCTGGCGGTATGTTGGTTGGCGGTGCATCGGGGCGGTCTGCCCGGTGGCGTGATCCTGACCATGGGCACAGTGCTGTCGCTGAATATTCTGATCGGACTCAGCGCGATCCACGATGTTTTCGACACGAATAAAATTGCAACCATTGTCGCGCCATATCAAGACAATAGCATTGCCTATGTCGGTCGCCAATATAACGCCGAATTCAATTTCGCCGGGCGCTTGACCGTTCCTGTCGCCGAGATCATTGACCCTGAGGCCCTACCCGCATGGCAGGCTGAAAGGCCAGATGGCATGATCATCGGTCGACCCGATGAGGTTGGCCCGATGTGGCAGCCATATCGCGAAATCTTGTTCCGCAACGTCCCACACGCCGTCTGGCGTGTCGCCGATGCCCCAATTCCGGAGCCTTCCTCATGACCCCAACCACCCCTGAAATCAGCGTCGTCATCCCGGCGCGTGACGAAGTTGTCGCCATCGCACCTCTTGTTGAAGAGGTCGGCCGCATACTGAATGACAAGGCGTTCGAGGTCATCGTGATTGATGACGGTTCAACCGACGGCACCCATCATGCGCTTATGCGGCTGGCGTCAACGCATGACTGGCTGAGCTGGCTGCAAAATGACGAAAGCGTTGGGCAATCGGCCTCGATCCGGCGAGGCGTACGCACGGCGCGTGGCAAGATCATCGTGACGCTGGATGGCGATGGACAAAACCCGCCCGATCAGATCCCCAACCTGCTCGCCCCATTCGCGGCCAGTGACTGCGAGGCGCTGGGGCTTGTGCAGGGTCAACGGGTCACCCGTCAGGATACAACTGCGAAACGCTGGGCATCACGGGCGGCAAACGCGATCCGCGTGGCGCTGCTTCACGATGGTGTGCGGGATTCAGGCTGCGGTCTCAAAGCCTTCCGACGCGAAGCTTACTTCGATCTGCCATGGTTCGATCACATCCATCGCTTCATGCCCGCCATGATGCTACGCGAGGGCTGGGAGGTGCAGACCGTGTCCGTGTCCCATCAGGCACGCCAAGGGGGGCAGTCGAAATACTCCAACCTGCGGCGCGCGTTGGTTGGCATTCCCGATCTGTTGGGCGCCGCGTGGCTAATCCGCCGCGCAGGTCCGCCGCGACATGCCGGCAAAGCGCCCTCCGATCACACAGTGAGGGGGCACCCATCAGCCTAATCGGCTCTGCCCTTCGCTGCTAACCTAACACCATAACCGCGCTGGGGCGCGGTGGACGACGCGACATGCGGAGGAGCCAGGGAAGTCGGTTCGCGCCGCCGCCGCCGCGCCCAGGAAGGTCGCGCCACAGGTCAGACCATAGTTGACCATTTGCAACCCAGCGATTGTGCCAGATGCGTTGTGGTCATTCACACTTGGCGCGGCGTTCTCGCGTATCCGATGGCCGCAATGCGGGCAAATCTCTCTGAATCAAGGTTACTCCGGATGATTGTCGTTTTGTGGAGCATCGTCGCAGATTTCATACCATGACGGTTTCTCGCCGACAAACTCATGGGACCGGTTTTTAAGATCAATTTCTCCGTCGAGGGCGTTCGCAGCTATGGGAAAGCTATCCTCCTTAGACAGAATCTCGCCCAATGAACTCCCGCAGATTTTGCAAAAGCATCGGTTGTAGATATAAGGCTTAGTTGCTTCAAAAACCCGAACTTTCTCCTTTCCCTGCAGCCAAGTCAGATTTGCCTTGTTAACAAATACGATTGTGCTCGCACCAACCTTCCGACATCTCGAACAATGACAAGTTCCAATGAATGATGGCTCTTCTGATAGCTCAAACTTGACCGCTCCACAGCAGCAACTTCCGGGGATTTTCACGGGTTTTTTCCAATCTATTGAGTTTGCATCCTCAATAGGAACATAGCATGAACATAAATTGCCTGACAATGTTAATAAGGGCTCGAAGCAGATCATCGCTGGGAACACAAAAAAGGGTACGCTCTCGACCGGAAAACGGCCAGTGAGCCATTTCGCGGAGTCCCGGATGACGGTCCGAATCTGAAACCGAATGTGCGGTAGTTCCGGCAAGAACGCCGTTACCGGTAGGGACAATTCAACAGGCCGCGCACGAAACGCGGCCTGTTGTGGGCCAGGCCTAGTCTTGCTTGGCCCTGATGCTATCGCGATACAGTGCTTTGGTTAGCGAGATCATCATGAACATCATGACAACCGTGAACGGCAGCGCTCCGATGATCATCGCATTTTGCAATGCCCCAAACGGGTTGGCCTCCGCGCCACTGTTGCCGGCAATGATCAGCGCCCCAATCACAGCCGTAAGGATCAGGCCCCAGATGATGCGGTGTTTGATGCCTGTTTCCTGCTCGCCGCCGGACATGATGGTGTTCATCACCAAAATGCCGGAGTCAGCCGAGGTGACCAGAAACGTCATGATCAGAACCACACACATGATGGTAATCGCCGACAGGAAACCACCCGAAATCATCTGCTCAAGTGTCGCAAACAATTTGGCAGTGTTGGTCGCTCCGATCAGGGAACCGGCAGCGCTGCCGTTCAGTTCCAGATCAATGGCTGTTCCGCCAAGGATGGTCATCCACAAAAAACAAACGATCGCGGGCGCAATCACGCAGCCCAAGATGAACTCCCGCACAGTTCGGCCTTTGGAAATACGGGCAAGAAACAAGCCAACGAAAGGCGAGAACGCGATCCACCAAGCCCAGTAGAACGTGGTCCAACCTGCCTGCCAGCCAAATTGACGGCCCTGCTCGCCAGCGGCATACAGATCTTCTGCTTCCAAGGCCGCCGCAGATGCTGGCAATCCTTCCGAGAAGCCAGCCAGCGATCCCCAAGGTGATGTGGCCGACCCGTAGATGGCGCTGATATCTTCAACCGGCAGCGCTTTCGCGGCTTCCGGGATTACCGAAGAAAAGGCGTCGGCTGTTTGCGGGCTATAGGCGCCAAATGACAATTGGGTGAAGTGCAGGATGTAATCTACGAGCCCTGCCCCGAATTTGGTCATGGCAAAGAAGAACGAGCCAAAGAACACAAACGTCAGAAGAAGGATAACGGACAGTACCAGATTGAGGTTTGACAGATATTTGATCCCACGACCCACGCCCGACACCGCCGATAGAATGGAAAGCGCCATGATCACAATCAAGGCCGACAGCAACCCAACCGTGCTTGGCTTCGGAGCCTCAACCTCGCCATTCATCAACCAGTTCATCCCGGACACGGCGTACACACCGTCAACGAACTGACTTACACCAAACCCGATGGTGACAGACACACCCAAGATTGTCGCAACAACCCCAAGAACGTCCACAAGGTGCCCCAGCGGACCATTCGCGGCCTTGCCCAACAGCGGCGTCAGCGCAGACCGGATCGTCAGCGGCATCTCACGGGTATAGGCGTAATAGGCCAAGGAAAGACCGGTCAAAACGTAGATCGCCCAAGCGTGAAATCCATAATGCAGGAACGTATAGCGGTAAGCCGATTTCACGGCCTCTTCAGAGTTTGCAGCCACTTCGCCCGACAGCACCAAGGGGTTCGACCCCCACAGGCCCAACGGCTCGGCGGTTGCAAAAACCATCAGGCCCACGCCCAAACCTGCCCCAAACATCATGGAAAACCATGAGAAGTTTGAGAATTCAGGCACGGTTTCGGCAGTTCCCAACTTCTTGCTGCCAGTCGCCGGTAAAATCGCGAGGACAAACAGGAAGAACGCAAAGAACCCGACCGAGATGATGTAAAAGCTGTTGAACCCGTTCAGTAACGATCCGTTCACAGCAGACAAAACGCTGTTGGCATTGCCGGGCCAGACAAGCGCCCAAATGACCAGTGCGACCATGATCGCCTTGCTGATCAGTGCGATGGGAAGGCTGTAGCCTTCATAGAAACCGCCTGGAGCCTTTTTGATCTCCAGCTCGGTAAATGCTGATTTTATAGACATAAGTGTCCCCTGTTGATTGTTGCACGCCGTGCTTTTGATGTCCCGCTGCGTGTCGGCGCAATTGCAGTAGGTGTTGGGTGGTTCTGGTCAATCATTGTCGGTTGCTCCTGCCCCGGCCCCAAATCGTCGAGATTGCGGCGTTGCTGGTGCATAGGTGCGGTGCGCAAAGACGCCCAGACGCGCCCAGGCGGGCTGGTCCACGCTGCCACGCTGCGCTGGGGCGGTTGCGCGATCATCCATGTGGGTTGCGCGGCAACAGGTCAGTGCGACTGCCGCGCTCACCTCGATTTCGGATTTCGGGTCGTCAATCCAGATTTTGTACCCGTCTGTGACGATTTGGGAATCCAACCAAGACACGGTGACAGGCGCCCCTATGTGAAGGGCTGCCCAAGCCGCGAAAGGCACCATAAGCAAGGGGCTGGTCAGATTAGACATCTCGATGCCCTGCCCCGGCAACAACCGATCCGCGCAGTCGTTCAACGCCGCACCGCTTGCCAGCGGACAAAGCGTGCCGGACGGCGCTTGCCAAATGCCGTCAAGCGAGACTGGGGCAACATGGCTGTATGGTACCTTATCATTTCGGGTCAAAACATCCGCAAGCAATGCGACACCGGGCAAGTCATGTGATGCCAGCCAGCGGCAGGCCTTTGCTGACTCTTCTGACAGCCCCCATGACAGCCCTGCCCCGCGCGCCGCCCGTTTTGCCAATGCCTCGATTTCGTTCAGAGAATAGCTCATGATCGCGCCAGTTCTAACGGCGGATAGGGCCAATCGTCGGCGTCGCGCGATTGCAGCTCTTCCGGATAGGGTGCATTCCCGAACAAGCAAATGCGCACCCAGCGATCCGATCTGGGGTCAAAATGCGTGGCACCAAAGAAAGCCAATTTACACCGGAGCATGTCGATAGGCAGCAGATCTGAGCCGATTGTGTTGTCCCGGATTTCCGCGTAAGGCGCGCGTTCTACGATTTGGGCGCGGCGGACCATATGGCGATGTTCTGAGTGCGGCAGTAAGAATGCGGCAACAGGATCGTCACCGTCCCAGGACTTGAGCGCATCATATAATGCAGCCGCATCGCGACCCGGAGCGAGCGGTTGTTCATAATCAGCAATGGGTTCTTCAAACCGCTCGCCCAGACGCGGCTCTAACTTCTCTTCCGAGACATACCAGACCCGGGCGCATCTATCGTGAGCGGTCCAATCGGTATCCAATGCCCACCTGTAATTTCGCTCTAAAACCCGGCGCAATTGGGCCAAGGTCATCGCGCCATTTATGCGAAACGACACCGCGTCCGCGTCCGACATCTGATCGGCCAAGGGGTCCACCAGATTGGCGTACGGCTCTAACATTAGTGAAGCGAGGCACTCTTGCCCATCGAGCCCCAAGGTTGCTTCTGCCCAGGAAAACAGGCGGTCCCACGGTCTGTTGGACTGAAAATCCGCCGTCTCAACATGTTTGGTCAGTTTCTGCAGGTCAGCGCGAAGCACGGCCAGCTTTTCAATCTGGATTGGGTGTTCCGATTGCCACAGGTCAGCCGACCGCGTTGAGCGCGCAAGAAGATCGCGAAACACCCCAACTTCGCTTGCCGACGCCGAGGCGACGTTGCGAACGCGGGCAATCGCAGTTTCACGGGCGGCAATCCAATTGTTGATCAGGTTCGGATGATTCACCAGAAACGGTGCCATGCCAAGACCCGTTGAATTGCCTATACCCATGCAGCGCGCAATGTCCGGATCAAGCGTTACGGCTTTGTCGCCCCCGCGCTTATTGGCCATGTGCTGGGCCAGATCACGTACATAAGCGCGCGTCAGGAAGACCGACAGCATTTCGATCTGGAACGGCGCTGCACATTCGGGGCGGGATGCGATCATTTCACGATCCGCCGCGCCCAACTTGCCCGAGCCATAGACGGCAGTGGTGCGCATCAGGTAGCCGACTTTCGTAAGCTCACCAACGTCGGGCTGGCGCCCAGCGGCAAGACGGGACACGACATGTTTCCACAGACGGACAGAGCGGTTGGCACGTGACACCGAAAGCTCTGTCTCGGTCACGCGGCCTGCTTCCTGCAACGGGATGTTGTCACGCAGTCGCGCGATATCCTCCGCCGTGGGGATGCCGTCAAACAGCGTGAACGTGCTGTCCCATGCTTCTGCAATGACCCGGTCGGACCGGCTTTCGGCCGGCAGGTCATGGGCAAAAGCAACCAGAGAATAGGTGCGGTCAGGCGTATGGGCGCAATAAACTGCGTGACCAACACCGTTCGCGTCAATGTCAAAGACGGGGCGTGTGAAGGTCCAGTTTTCGCGCGTCATCCGGCGGGTCAGGATGCGCATGAAGGACAGGCGGCACTGGTGAAAGGACCCCAATCGCGCAAGCCGCATGACCCGTGCGGGGTCGCGCAGGGCAATCGCCTTAGCTGCGTCTGGTCTTGCTTGCACGTTCTGCCCTCCTATCCTGTTGGTGTGAAGTTTTCCGCGTAAAATTTGTGCCAATTGTCGCCCATGATGCCCGCCACCTCTGCGTCATTCAGACCGGTCGCGCGCAAACCGCGTTCGATGTTTCCGAAATCGCGGTTGTCTTTGAACCACGTCGGCATCGGTGGAAAACCGGGGGCTGCGGCAGAGCCCTCGCCAAAGTCGATCTCTTTGCTCCAACGCCCGACGCGCATCCATTCGACCACACTGTCGGGGTGATCCTGGCACAGATCCGACCCGATCCCGAAGTTTTCTGCCCCAAATTTATCTGCTGTCCGGGCAATCATTTCGCAAAAACTGTCCAGCGTGCAGTCAGACTTGTCCTTCAGGTGATGGGGATAGACCGAAAACCCCAGCATACCGCCGTTTTCGGTTACGGCGCGAATGACGTCATCCTTCTTGTTTCGCAACGCAGGCGACCATTCATACGGATTGGCATGGGTGATCGCGATCGGGCGTTCAGACAGATCGGCGGCTTGGATGGTGGACCGGTCCGCAGAATGGCTCATGTCGATAACCAGTCCGACGCGGTTCATTTCTTTGATCACCTGACGGCCCATCCGAGTGATCCCGGTGTCTTCGGCCTCGTAACAGCCCGTCGCAAGTAATGACTGGTTGTTATAGGTCAGCTGCATAAACCGCGCGCCAAGGCTGTGTACGATTTCCACCAAGCCAATGTCATCCTCTATCGGGCTGGGATTTTGGAAACCAAAGAATATGGCCGTGCGGTCGGTGTCGCGCGCGACGTCCACATCTTTTGCCCACTGGCCTTTCATAATCAGGTCTGGATACTGCTCGAACCAGCGGTTCCACTGTTCAAATTTCAGCACCGTCTCGCGAAAATTCTCATGATACGCGATGGTGACATGCACCGCATCGACGCCGCCTTCGCGCATTTGACGGAAGATCTTTTCCGACCAGTTGGCGTATTGAAGGTTGTCGATCCGCATCACGCGGGCGTGCCCGATGCGATATAGGACGTCTTCACAATCGTATAGAACTCTGCCGCCATCCTGCCCTGTTCGCGCGGCCCATAAGAGCTGTCGCCGCGTCCGCCAAACGGCACGTGATAATCGGTGCCTGCCGTCGGCAGGTTAACCATGACGCAGCCTGACTGCGCGTTGCGGCGGAAATGCGTGGCGCGGGCAAGGTTGGTGGTCACGATCCCTGCGGTCAGGCCAAAATTGGTGTCATTCACCACGTGCAGTGCTTCATCATAACTGGCCACGGGGATGACGCAGGCCAAGGGCGCAAACATCTCTTCACGATTGATCCGCATGTTGTTGTTTGTCCCGACAAAGACGCCAGGGGACATATAGTAGCCTTCGGTCGGCATCTCTAAGCGCTCGCCACCGCACAGCAGTTCTGCGCCTTCGGTTGCGGCCAGATCAACGTAGGCGAGGTTTTCCGCCAACTGCTGCTCGGACACGACCGGGCCCATCTGTGTTCCGGCCTCAAGGGCGTGGCCCACCTTCATGGCCTTGGCTCCTGCCACCAGCTTTTCGACAAACTGGTCATGCACAGATTGGTGCACAACAAGGCGCGACGAGGCGGTGCATTTCTGGCCCGATCCGCCAAATGCCCCGCCAAGGGCAAGAGATACTGCAAGCTCCAGATCGGCATCATCCATCACGGCCAGCGCGTTCTTCGAGCCCATTTCCATCTGAACACGCGTCAGGTTCTGGATGGCAGACGCGGCGATCCCTTTGCCCACCGGCACCGATCCAGTGAAGCTGATCGCGTTGACCTTCGGGCTGTCGACCAGCCGCTGGCCAATGGTGCGCCCTGCCCCCATCACCAATGAGACAAGGCCCTTGGGGATGTCTTGGCGCGATATGATTTCAACCAGCGCCACAGCCGAGGCCGGTGTGACATTTGCGGGCTTCCAAACCACCGCATTGCCATAGCACAACGCAGGCGCGATTTTCCAAGACGCGGTCGCCGTCGGGAAATTCCAGGGCGAGATGACAGCGACGACCCCAACCGGTTCGCGCCGCACGTCAATTTCGATCCCGTCGCGCACAGAATCTGCAGCCTCGCCCATCTGGCGCAGTGTTTCGGCTGCGTAATATGTGAAAAACTGCCCCGCGCGGTACACTTCGCCCTTGCCTTCGGCCAAAGGCTTGCCTTCTTCGCGCGCCAGCAACGTGCCTAGTTCTTCGGCGCGGTTCATCATTTCTGTGCCGATTGCCATCAACACGTTGTATTTACGTTCGATCCCATAGGCGGCCCATTCTGCCTGCGCACGTCGCGCTTGATCCAGTGTTGCCTCTAACTGGTCGGGGGTCGCTTGCGCATACATGCCGATCAAATCGCTCAAATCAGACGGGCTGCGGTTCTCGACCTCTGATCCGCCGGCGACCCACTCCCCCGCAATGAAATTCTTGTTTAAGCTTTGCATGATGTATCCTTTTGGCTATACGACGCAGGGCCGCGCGCACGCCTAGGCTATTACATCTCTGTGATTCAGGCATTTAGAATAAATTGTAATTTTATTCAGGCTTCCTGAATTTAGGTGTCAAACGCCAAGGACCCATCCCGCACCATGTCGTTGATCAGCTTCAGGAATTCTTGCGCCGCGGGCATCAAGACATTCATTGGCCGAGACACCACATGCACGGTTCGCCGCGCAGTCATATCAGCTAGGGGCAGGAAAACGATGCCATCCTGCAGCCCCGTGATCGCCAGTCGCGGCAGTACGGTGATGCCGACGCCTTGACGCACCAGCCCCAGCAAGGACGCAGAGTTTGGCACCATAAGGCGTGACTTTTCAAGAACGGGGGCAAAATCAGGATCCGTAATCAGTTTACACAGACCATTGGCGATCAGGACATGGTTGCCTACGTCGTGCCACGTCAGTTGATCCGATCTGTCTGCAAGCGGATGATCCTTGCGACACACCACACCGAACGCGTCGCTGAACAGCTTGGTCCGTTGCATGCCGTCAATCTGGGACAGGGTCCCGATCCCTATATCGGCCCGCTCACGCGCCATTTCATGGGCGATCGAAACGGAATCCATATCGCGCAGGTCAAGCTGGATGTTGGGGTATTTCTGCATAAACGCGTAAATCACCGGAGGCAAAATGGCGCTTGCCACCGACGGTGTGACGGCCAACCTCAGATACCCCAGCTCAGATCGCGACAACCCTTCGATCACCGAAACTGTGTTCTCGAAATGGGCCACTTCGCGGCGCGCTTCGGCGTAGATAAGCGCGCCGATCGGGGTCAGACGCGACTTTCGCGCCGTCTCGAACAGGGCAGAACCGACATGATCCTCAAGTTGCTTAAGCATCATGGAAACCGCAGAGGGCGTGCGCCCAAGGGCATCGGCGGCCTTCGACAGGCTTCCATGTTGGGCGACCATGGTGAAGCATCTAAGCATTTCGATCTTTATGGCCATCTTCAGCAAACCTGAATTCAATTAAATAAAATCATATTTGCCTTCATTTCCATCTCCTGTCCATATAGCAGCCCTGACCAAGGCCACCGCCTTGCTGAGCCGAACGGGCATAACTTAAGGAGAAGTCCATGATTGAACGTATTGAAACCGGAGAACGCTCGTCCAAGATCGTAAAGTATAACGGCGTGGCCTATCTGACCGGCCAAGTTGCAGAAGGCGACACCATCCAAGAACAGGTAAAGGCTTGTCTGGAAAAGATTGACGCCCTGTTGCTTCAAGCTGGATCATCGCGCGAAAAAATGCTGCGCGTCACCATCTGGCTTGCCGACATGCAGGATTTTGCTGGGTTGAACGAAGTTTGGAACGCTTGGGTGCCCACCGGCCATGCACCGGCACGCGCTTGCGGCGAAGCCAAGCTGGCCCGTGCTGAGCTGAAGGTGGAATTTATTGTCGATGCTGCCTACGGCTGAGTTCAAAGAACGCTGAGAAGACCACCCTCGTCCCAAATCAGAGAGGTTAACGAAATGTCCCGCGAGTGACGGCAGATCAACAGGCCATCAGTTGCGGCGGATTGATCGTATGGCGCGGCTTTTTATGTCACTGCCGCCGACCGACTTATAGTTCCGTTTACACGACGACCACTTCGGTGCCCCAAGTATTGCAATTGTCCATAAGATCTGCGGGCAGGCCTTTGTCGGTCACCAGCATCGTGACATCCGCAAGCGAACAGATCGTGAGCGGCGCTTTGCGCTCGAACTTAAGGCGGTCTGCGACGACCATCACTTTGCGTGATCGCTTGATCGCGGTGCTGCTGACCATGACTTCCTGTCCGTCGAAATCCAGCAAATCACCATCTGCATCTATGGCAGAGCAGCCCAGCACAGAATAGTCGAACTTGAATTGCTTCACCATTTCAACCGTAAGACCACCGACGATGCCGCCGTCGGCCCGACGCAGCACACCCCCTGCCAAGATAATTTCACAACTGTGATTGGCAGCCAGAATGTTTGCAATATTCAGGTTGTTGGTCACGACGAGTAGGTTTTCGTGATCAAGCAATTCAAGCGCCACGGCTTCTGTGGTCGTTCCGATATTCATGAAGACGGACGCTCCGTCTGGAATTTCTTGCGCGCATTTCACGGCAATCGCTTTTTTGCCTGCTTCGTTCAGGCGCCGACGTTCTTCGTATTGAATATTCACAACCCCGGACGGGACGACCGCGCCGCCATGGACCCGTTCCAACCTGCCGCTATCGGCCAGATCGGACAGGTCGCGCCGAATGGTTTGCACGGTGACATCATACCGCTCTGCAAGGCCAGCTACGGTGACTTTACCTTCTTTGCGTGCGAGATCGAGTATTTCTATCTGTCTGAAATTTGTAACCATCTCTTCCACTCTTGGGCCGCAAAACGAGCTTTTCTGCTGCCATTAGACAATCAACAATACGGCCATAGCGTCAAGGGGACGATTCGTTAAATAGGGCCGGAAGTAGGTCAAATGCTAAAATCCCGAAAGAAATAGCACGGCAATATCAACCAATTACACAATAACGAAAATAAACGAACACTCGTTCTTGATTAGTGATCGAGCTTAGTAGAGGGTTACACGACGTCGCAAGCTGGGAGGCTGCGATAAAACCTGAATGCGGGGAGGCATTGGTGAAGCAGCATGAAGCTCACGACATCGTTGACCTTTTTGTCATTGGCGGCGGCATCAATGGATGCGGTATCGCCCGTGACGCAGTTGGTCGTGGTCTGAGCGTTGAGCTGGCCGAGATGAACGATTTGGCGTCGGCGACATCCTCTGCATCCACCAAGCTGTTCCATGGCGGCTTACGTTACCTTGAATATTGGGAAGTTCGCCTTGTTCGTGAGGCGTTGATCGAGCGCGAGACGCTTTTGCGCGCGATGCCGCACATATCCTGGCCGATGCGGTTCGTGTTGCCTTACCACAAGGACATGCGGTTTGATGGCGACACCCCAACCTCAAAGCTGCTGAGCGTCGTGATGCCTTGGATGAAAGGGCGACGTCCCGCATGGCTTATCCGCTTCGGTCTGTTTCTTTATGACCATCTCGGTGGGCGCAAAATTCTGAAAGGAACCACCTCTTTGGATCTGGAAGGCGGGCCCGAGGGCGCGCCGCTCGATGACCGCTTCAAGAAGGCCTACGAGTATTCTGATTGCTGGATTGAAGACAGCCGATTGGTCGTTCTGAATGCACGTGACGCACAAGCGCGTGGTGCGCGCATAAATGTCCGCACCAAAGTCGTGTCGGCAAAGCAGATTGACGGTATCTGGAATGTCACGCTTGAGCCGAAGGATGGCGGCAAGCAACGTGTTGTCAGCGCACGTATGTTGGTGAATGCTGGTGGGCCCTGGGTTGAAAGCGTCATTCGCAATACGGTGCGGATAAATTCAACCGAAGGCGTGCGTCTTGTGCGCGGCAGCCATATTGTGACGCGCAAGCTGTACGATCATGACAAGTGTTATTTCTTCCAAGGTGAAGACGGTCGGATTATCTTCACGATCCCCTACGAGACTGACTTTACACTGATTGGCACCACCGACGCAGACCACCTGGATGTTAATGAAAAACCGACTTGCACGCCAGAAGAGCAAGCATACCTTATTGATTTTGCGTCAAAATATCTGAAAAAGGACATCACAAACGATGATGTCATTTGGACCTATTCCGGCGTGCGACCGCTTTACAATGATGGTGCCAGTTCGGCGACGGCGGCAACGCGCGATTACGTCTTGAAGGTTGACCAATCGGCAGGCGCGCCAATTCTCAACGTCTTTGGCGGCAAGATCACGACATATCGCAGGCTTGCTGAGACCGCCTTGGAAAAAATCGCGCCATTCTTTCCAGCCACGGGGGGGCAATGGACCGCTGGCGTTCCTTTGCCGGGCGGCGACTTTCCCGTGGATGGGGTTGCAGCATTGCGGCAGCGGCTGGCAGCGCAATATCCATTTCTGGACGAGCGCTGGACGGCTCGATTGGTCAAGGCCTATGGTTTGGATGCGGTTGAGGTTCTTGGCGACGCTGGGGTCGAAGCGGAGCTTGGTCAGAATTTTGGATATAATTTGACCGAACGGGAAGTGAATTGGCTGGTTGAAAACGAATTTGCGCGCACCGCGGACGATATCGTTTGGCGGCGTTCAAAATTAGGCCTTCGTCTTACGGGCCAAGAAATTGACGCGCTTGACGCATGGCTGGCAAAAGCGCCTGCTTCGTCTTCAAAGCCAAACGTAGTGTAAGCTGCGAAAACGGGAGAGAGAAATGTCACTTGTTCTAGAGGGTGTATCTAAGGTCGTGAATGGCCAGACTCATATTTACCCCACTGATTTAGAGCTACAATCAGGCACGATGAATGTGCTGCTTGGGCCTACGTCCTCGGGCAAGACGTCATTGATGCGCCTGATGGCGGGTCTTGATGTGCCCCATACCGGAAAGGTGATTTGGGGCGGCAAGGACGTGACTGGAATGCGGGTGCAAGATCGCGGTGTTGCCATGGTTTACCAACAGTTCATCAACTACCCGTCTATGACCGTTTACGAAAATATCGCCAGCCCAATGCGGCTGTTGGGGCAAACCGCAGACCAGATCGACGCGGCTGTGAAGAAGGCAGCCGACCTGATGAAACTTTCGCCGTTCCTTGATCGCAAACCGTTGGAATTGTCGGGCGGCCAGCAGCAGCGCTGCGCCCTTGCGCGCGCACTTGTCAAAGATGCAGGCCTTGTCTTGCTGGACGAACCATTGGCCAACCTCGACTATAAACTGCGCGAAGAGCTGCGCGCCGAGATTCCGAAAATCTTTGAAGAAGCGGGGTCAATCTTTGTCTATGCGACCACTGAGCCGGAAGAGGCGCTTTTGCTCGGCGGCAATACGGCCACGATGTGGGAAGGTCGCATCACCCAATTTGACGAAACTCCGATTGTTTACAGAAAGCCCGTCGATGCGACGACCGCGCGGGTCTTTTCTGATCCGCCGATAAACTTTCTGAGTTTCCAAAAGACGGGCGATGAATTGCGTTTTGGCGATGGCCAGACAGCAACGGCGACGTCCGGTGCTTTCGCGGGCCTTGATGATGGAGCGTACGTCGCAGGCTTCCGCCCCAACCACCTTAAGCTAGAAAAACAAGCAGCAGATTCGCTGGCTTTTTCGGGAAAACTGAACGTGACCGAGATCACCGGCTCTGAAACCTTTATCCACCTTGATCATCACGGGGAAAACTGGGTCGGCTTGGTTCATGGGGTGAAGAACTTGCAGATTGGCACGGCGCTGAATGTCTATCTCGATCAAAGCCATGTTTATATCTTTGCGCAGGACGGCACGTCTGTCGCACCTGCGTCATACGCTGCTGCAGTCTGAGGGAACGGAAACATGGCAAAAATCACCCTCCAAAATCTGGCACATTCCTATCTGCCAAACCCACAGCATGAAGATGACTACGCCCTTAAAGAGTTAAACCATGATTGGGTTGATGGAGAGGCCTATGCCCTGCTGGGGGCATCCGGGTGCGGCAAGTCCACACTGCTCAACATTATTTCCGGCCTGTTGCACCCCAGTCAGGGACGCATCCTGTTTAACGACCGCGATGTCACAATGGCGCCGACAACACAGCGTAACATCGCGCAGGTTTTCCAGTTTCCCGTCGTCTATGACACGATGACTGTGCGCGACAATCTGGCGTTTCCGTTGCGCAACAGGGGCGCTGATCCGGCTTACATCAAAGAGCGCGTCCAACAGATTGCGCAGATGATCGGCATGGAGGCCACGCTGGACCACAAAGCGCGTGGCTTGACCGCAGATGCCAAACAAAAGATTTCTTTGGGCCGTGGTATGGTGCGTGAAGACGTGAATGCGCTTTTGTTCGACGAACCGCTGACCGTGATTGACCCCCATATGAAGTGGGAACTGCGCACGCAGCTTAAATCGCTGCACCACGAATTTGGTCACACGATGATTTACGTGACCCATGACCAGACCGAGGCTCTGACCTTCGCGGACAAGGTGGTTGTGATGTACGATGGGCGCGTTGTGCAAATGGGCACGCCACAAGAGCTGTTTGAAACACCGGAACACACCTTTGTCGGCTATTTCATCGGCTCTCCGGGAATGAACGTGCTTGAGGCCGATGTGCAAGGTGACAAGGCCGTTATTGGTGGAACGCAGATCGCGCTGGGTAAAGGTTTCGGCCACCCGACTGGCAATGTTGAACTGGGGGTGCGTCCAGAATTCACCTCGCTCAGCACGGGCGATGTCGGCTTGCCTGTCACCATTAAGCGGGTTGAAGATGTGGGGCGTCACAAAATTGTTCGCGCCGACTTCCAGGGTGTCGAGGTCAATGTTCTTGCGGGCGAAGGCGAGGATATCTCGCCTGACATGAACCGCCTTGTCTTCGACCCAGTTGGGATCAACGTTTATGCCAACAGCTGGCGCGTCGCGCCCGAGGTGGTGTGATGCGCAACGCGGCCCACCCAATCGTCACCCCTTTGCAAGGAGAGCGTCATGAATAAGACAGTCAACCAAAAGGCTTGGTTCCTTATCTTGCCCGTGCTTCTGCTCGTCGCATTTTCTGCTGTCATTCCCCTGATGACCGTTGTGAACTATTCCGTGCAGGATACGTTCGGAAACAACCAGTTTTTCTGGGCCGGCCTTGACTGGTTCAGGGAAATGATGGCGTCCGAACGGATGTGGGATGCACTGGGGCGTCAGATCGCATTTTCCAGCATCATCTTGGCGATTGAAATTCCGCTGGGTGTCTTCGTGGCGCTTAATATGCCGAAAAAAGGGTTCTGGGCCTCGTTTTGTCTGATCCTGATGTCACTGCCATTGCTTATTCCATGGAACGTGGTCGGCACGATTTGGCAAATTTTCGGGCGCGTTGATATTGGTCTGCTCGGCTATGCTTTGGCCGCTGTTGGGATCGACTATAACTATACCCAAGACTTCTATGCGGCGTGGGCAACTGTGATCGTGATGGATGTCTGGCATTGGACGTCGCTGGTCGCGCTGTTGGCATATGCAGGGCTTCAGTCGATCCCTGATGCTTACTATCAAGCGGCCAAAATCGACCAAGCCAGCCGTTGGAAAGTGTTCCGGTTTATCGAATTGCCCAAGATCATGGGTGTGCTGATGATCGCGATCCTGCTGCGATTTATGGACAGCTTCATGATCTATACAGAGCCTTTCGTGGTGACGGGTGGTGGACCCGGGAACTCTACGACGTTCTTGTCGATTGACTTGGTCAAGATGGCGCTGGGGCAGTTTGACCTTGGTCCGGCCGCCGCCTTCTCGATCATGTATTACCTGGTGATCCTGCTGATTTCTTATGTCTTCTACACGGTCATGACGAACCTCGACAAAAGGGATGGTCACTGATGTCAGACGTTACCAACACATCCGCCAAGCGCGGCTTTGCGTTGCCAAAGGTCAAAGGCAACGCCATCGTCATGGGTCTTTACCTGCTGTTCCTGCTTCTGCCGATCTATTGGCTTCTCAACATGAGCCTCAAGACGAACTCAGAGATTTTGAACAGCTTCACCCTTTGGCCGCGTAACCTGACCTTCGACAACTACCTGACGATCCTTACGGATCCATCGTGGTATACCGGCTATCTGAATTCGATGACCTATGTGGTGATGAATATGGTCATCTCGCTGGTGGTTGCACTGCCTGCGGCCTATGCGTTCAGCCGTTACACGTTTCTTGGCGATAAGCACCTGTTCTTCTGGTTGCTGACCAACCGCATGGCACCGCCAGCCGTCTTCGCGCTGCCATTCTTCCAGCTGTATAGCTCGGTCGGTCTGTTTGACACGCATATCGCGGTGGCCTTGGCGCATTGTTTGTTCAACGTGCCGTTGGCGGTGTGGATACTTGAGGGCTTCATGCGGGGCGTCCCAAAAGAGATTGACGAGACAGCCTATATTGATGGGTATTCGTTCCCGCGGTTCTTCATTCGGATTTTCACACCACTGGTTGCATCCGGTATCGGGGTGACCGCGTTCTTCCTGTTCATGTTCTCATGGGTTGAACTTCTGTTGAGCCGGACCCTGACCAGTGTTGAGGCCAAACCAATCGCGGCCACTATGACACGGACCGTCGGGGCGGCTGGGATCGACTGGGGGGTTCTGGCAGCAGCGGGGGTTCTGACAATCCTTCCTGGTGCCTTGGTGATCTATTTTGTTCGCAACTACATCGCCAAAGGCTTTGCCTTGGGCCGCGTTT
Organism: Aliiroseovarius sp. S1339; assembly: GCF_023195695.1. Classification (GTDB taxonomy): domain Bacteria; phylum Pseudomonadota; class Alphaproteobacteria; order Rhodobacterales; family Rhodobacteraceae; genus Aliiroseovarius. The sequence goes on from NZ_JALPQG010000002.1 coordinate 363,200, forward strand.
AAGAAAAGAAAGAGAAGAAAAACAATGGACTGGATGGCATGGACTTGGCCGACCGCCGCTTTCTTCGGCGTGATTGCAGTGACCTTGATCACTTTTACGATCCTCGCGATCAAATTTCCCGAAGTGCCGCGCAACGGTGTCCTCGGGATCGAAACAACACGTGGTGACAGGTTGTTCATCACGCTGCTCGGCTCGGCTTTTATCAATTTGGCTTGGCTTGGAATGCTCAGCGCACCCCAATGGGGCGCACTGATCGTATGTCTCTTTTATGCCATCGCGGTTTTCCGCTGGGTTTGAAGGACGGCATTATACGACGGTCTCGTTTGCAAGATCAGGACCGTCTTGAATGTTCTATTTTTAGGGAGGAACAATAATGAACTTGCGACTTAAAGGAACGACTGCGTTAAGTCTTGCTGCCTGCATGATTGCCGCGCCTGCGTTCGCAGACATGGATGCTGCGAAGGCATTCCTCGACAAAGAGATTGGTGATCTGTCATCGCTGTCGCGTGCAGACCAAGAAGCTGAACTTCAGTTCTTTGTCGACGCAGCCGCACCATTCGCTGGCATGTCGATCAACGTGGTGTCCGAAACGATTGGAACGCATACCTATGAATCCACCGTTCTGGCACCTGCATTCGAAGCCATCACCGGCATCAAGGTCACTCATGACCTGATCGGTGAAGGGGACGTTGTCGAAAAACTGCAAACACAGATGCAGTCGGGCGAAAACATCTATGACGCCTATATCAACGACAGCGATCTGATCGGGACGCACTGGCGTTACCAGCAGGCACGCAACCTGACCGACTGGATGGCTGGCGACGGGGCTTCGGTGACGAACCCGAACCTTGATCTGGAAGACTTTATTGGCCTTTCGTTCACAACCGGTCCAGATGGCAAAGTCTATCAGTTGCCAGACCAACAATTCGCGAACCTTTATTGGTTCCGCTATGATTGGTTCAACGACGAACAGAACAAAGCGGATTTCAAAGAAGCCTACGGCTATGATCTGGGCGTTCCGGTAAACTGGTCTGCTTATGAAGACATCGCGGAATTCTTCACTGGCCGTGATTTGTCACGGCTTGGCGTTGAAGGCGAAGTCTTCGGTAACATGGACTACGGCAAAAAAGATCCATCTTTGGGCTGGCGCTATACTGATGCATGGCTGTCCATGGCCGGTGCCGGAGACGTCGGTGAACCAAACGGCCTGCCAGTTGACGAATGGGGTATCCGCGTCAACGAGAACTCGCAGCCAGTTGGCTCTTGTGTCGCGCGTGGCGGTGCCACGAACGGCCCAGCAGCGGTTTATGCTGTGACCAAAGCAATCGAATGGCTGGAAAAATACTCCCCGCCTGCCGCTGCCGGTATGACCTTCTCTGAAGCAGGCCCAATTCCTGCCCAAGGTAACGTCGCACAGCAGATGTTCTGGTATACCGCGTTTACGGCCGCTTCGGTTGAGCCTGATCTGCCAGTGATGAACGAAGATGGCACGCCAAAGTGGCGTATGGCACCTTCACCGCACGGCGCATATTGGACCGAGGGCACGAAGATCGGTTATCAAGATGCTGGCTCCTGGACCCTGATGGAATCGACGCCAGTCGATCGTGCGCAAGCTGCGTGGCTCTATGCGCAGTTCGTGACATCCAAGACTGTGGACGTGAAGAAAAGCCATGTTGGCCTGACATTCATTCGTGAATCGACGATCCAGCACGAAAGCTTTACCGAACGTGCGCCCAAGCTGGGTGGTCTGGTCGAATTCTATCGTTCACCAGCGCGGGTTCAGTGGTCACCGACTGGTACTAATGTCCCTGACTATCCTAAGCTGGCACAATTGTGGTGGCAGAACATCGGCGACGCAATGTCCGGTGCAAAGACCCCGCAAGAAGCGCTTGATACGCTTTGCGCAGATCAGGAAAAAGTCATGATCCGTCTTGAGCGCGCTGGCGTTCAGGGTGACATCGGCCCGCTGATGAACGATGAGCAGGACCCGTCTCACTGGCTTAGCCAGCCCGGTTCGCCAAAAGCGAAACTGGAAAACGAGGACGAAACGCCTGTCACGATCGCCTATGACGAGCTGATCCAATCTTGGCAGTAAGCTAATCATCTGGGGCCACATTGCTGGCCCCAGATACCCCCGCCGTCTCACACACATTCTTGATGATCCTCAAAGGGGTCGTCGCTTGACGTGGCCGACACTCCGGCTGGATCAAGCATGATCCGCCTGACCTTTCGGATACCACGCCTGCCACCTGCCACGCCGCGACGAAAGGCACGGACAACACGGCATCACAGATTGACGCAATCGACATCACCAACTGGCGCGAAATGGCTAACTGTTACGAAACAGGTAAGTTCGCTGCGCCTTAAGACAGGGAAGTGTCTGAAGTCAGTTGCCTCGATTTCTCTGTCGATGACGTTATGCGATGTTAATTTTGCTTTGGTCATTTACCGCTGCCGAGATTAGGCCCGTGCGCAATCCTGTGTTAATATGGCGTTGTAGCATTCAACGTTAGGGCGAGGATTGTGTCGACGGAAACGACCATCGATGACCCTGGGCGCCAAGACCCGGCACCTGCGCCAGAGGCGGCCTTCACGCTGCCCAGTGGCGGCGGCGCGATCAGAAGTATCGGCGAAACTTTCAAGGCAAATCCAGCAACCGGGACCGCATCATTCACCGTCCCCTTGCCGCTCAGCCCAGCGCGGGCCTTAACGCCTGAACTGGCTCTTGTTCACGATTCAGGAAACGGGATGTCCTCCTTCGGACTTGGCTGGGATGTCCCTGTGCCGCAGATTCATCGGCGCGCGTCCAAGCGATTACCCGACTACGACAACGGACGCGATATCTTTTCGATCCTGGGTGGTGAAGGCCTGGTTCGGGTGACCGGTATTGCCGGGACAGGCTTGGCGCAGGAAAACAGCCGTACTTATCAGATTGCGCGGTTTCGCCCACGCATCGACAGCACCCATGACCAGATTGAGATGTGGGTTGATCGGGCGTCGGGCGAAGGCCATTGGCGGATGTGGTCATCGGGGAACGTCGTCTCGGTCTTCGGCCTGACGGCCGCTGCGCGCGTCTTCAACCCCGCCGATCCAACGCAAGTGTTTGCTTGGCAGCTAGAGCGGCAGTTCGATGCGCTTGGCAACTTGACGGTCTTTGAGTACGCGCGCGAAAACCACGCGGGCATCGACTTCAATGAGGTCTCTGAAGCGCATCGCTCTGACCGCGCACCCGCCACGAACTATCTGAAACGTGTCCGGTACGGCAACCGAACGCCCTTCGACGGTGTGGCCCCACCGGCACAGGATTTCTGCTTCACGCTGCTGTTTGATTATGGCGACCATGATGTTGCAACGCCCGGCGATGCGCCCGTGGCCGAATGGTCGGTGCGCCCAGACCCTTTCTCCCGGTATGATGCAGGTTTTGAACGAAGGTACTATCGTCGGTGCCAACGGGTTCTGATGCTGCACTCTTTCCCAGAACTGGGCACAGATCCCGAGCCGGTCCGCGCGCTGGAGATTTTGCACAAAGAGGCCGAAAATGGGCTGAGCCTGATAAGTGGCGTTCGTTCCCTTGGATATCAGCGCGACGATAGCAATGCACTGATAGCGCAACGCGCACCCCGGATCAGTTTTGAATACCAGAGCCTGACCTTGAACGGCGAGGCTCGTCCGGTGACCACCGGGACCGGCAGTGCGATCAGCGGCGCCCCAAGGCAACAGTGGCAGGATCTGATGTCCGAGGGCCTGCCGGGGCTTGTGCGCGAGGCAGGCGAGGCGCTTCTGTTCCGGCGCAATCTTGGGGACGGTCGTCTGGGAATAGAACAAACACTAGCCCGACAGTTCAGCCTGCGGGGGCTGGGCGGTGTGCAAACAATCGAGACATTGGCAGGCGGGCGGACTGTGGTCCACCGCGACCGGGGAATTGCGAGCCTGGCCCAGCTGGGCGACGACGGGTTGCCGGGCCTTGCGCGCAGTTTCGCGGCAACGCCGACAGGTGGCACCAGCGGGAGGCAGTTGCGTTATGTCGACCTTATTGGCGACGGGTTGGCAGACGTGCTGCAGACGGACGGTGACTTTCTTTATTGGTACCCGTCTCGCGGGGTTCATGGCCACGGCAAGCCAAGGCGGTTGCAGTTTCCATTGCAGGGTGCGCGTAAGATTGGCTTTCTGTTTGACGACAAACGTGGTCGCGTTTTCCTTGCGGACATGTCCGGCGACGGGTTGACCGATGTGGTTCGCGTCGAAAACGGCCGCGTCTTCTATTGGCCCAATCTCGGCCATGGCAGGTTTGCGGACCCTGTCCAGATGCGAGATGCGCCACTGTTCGACCGACCCGATCAGTTTGACCCGGCGCGTATTCGTCTGGGTGACATTGATGGCAGCGGATTGGCCGACCTCCTCTATCTTGGGCGGGACGGGCCATCGCTGTGGCTGAACCGGGCGGGCAATGGCTGGACGGCAAGGCAGGCGCTTCCCGCGCCATTCCCCGCAACAACACGACCCGCAGATATTGAGCTGGCCGATGTCTCGGGCAGCGGCACGGCGGCTCTGGTCTGGAAAAACACTCCCGGGGCGGGGGCGGAACTGCACTATGCTGAGCTGACCGGCGGCGTGAAGCCATACCTGTTGTCCCACGTCGACAACGGCATGGGGGCAGAGACGCGGCTGAGCTATTCGCCGTCGACGGATTTCTACTTGCAGGACGAAGCCAGTGGTAGGCCGTGGTCAACCCGCCTGCCCTTCCCGGTGCACTGTTTGGCAAGGTCTGAGCAGATCGACAATGTGTCTGGCTTAAGTTTCACTTCGGTCTACACCTACCACCACGGGGCCTATGACACGTATGACCGGGAATTTCGCGGCTTCGCGCGGGTTGATCAGACCGACAAGGAAGTTCTGGCCGAAACAGGTGACACCGACCATCCAGGGCGGCCTTTCATACAGCCGCCCATCTTGACGAAAACCTGGTTTCACACCGGCGTCACCACCGAAAATGGTGATCTGGGAGAGGTCTTGGCAGGCGAATTCTACTCTCACCCCGCGCTGCCGTTGATCACCGTCCCACCAGTGTTACCAGACAATATCGGCACCCGCGATTGGCGCGAGGCGCAGCGTGCCATGCGTGGTGCAGTATTGCGTCAAGAAATCTATACCCTCGACGACACGCCACAGATGGCGCATCCTTATACGATCACCTCATCGCAGTACCGGCTGGAAATGCGCCAACCGTCGGCAGACCCGGCCGATGGCGTTGAAGATGGCTGCGCGGTGTTTCAGCGCCTTGACGGCGGGACCATCAATCTGGAGCTCGACCGCCGCCCGGAAGATCCACGCATCAGTCAGTCGATCGTGCTGGACTGGAACGCATTCGGCCAGCCACTCCGCTCGGCCAGCGTCGCGTCTGCGCGGACTGCCCTGCCCGACGATCTGCCGCCCGCGGTCGCCGCAGCGCAATCGCGCACCCATATCCTGATGACTGAACAGGTGCTTGCCGACGCACGGATTGCGGAGAATGCAGCCATCCCCAACTCCCTTTGGCAATCAGGGCGCGCGCGCAGCCTTCCAAGGCCGGTCGAAGAGGTGGTCGAGGAACTCTCGGGGCTGTCGCCTGACATCCCGACAACTGCAGCGGATATGGACGACGGGTTCAGCCGCGCCGCGATCCGGGATTATTCCGAAGGGCCCGGCCCCGGGATCACGCGCCGGGTACTGTCCCGGCGGCGCACACTCTATCTGAACGATGACCTGACGACCCCGCTGAACTTGGGTCAGGACGGGTCGCTGGGCATGGTTTATCGCACCGAACAGCTTGCCTTCACGCCGCAAACGCTGACCGAACTCTATGGGGATAAGGTGGATGCGGCGCTTCTGGATCAGGCGCGGTATATCCACAGTTTGGATGCCTCCGGGGTTCCCGACACGGGGTATTGGGCACCGTCTGGAACACAGATCTTCGGATCAGACGCGCCTGCCCGTTTCTACATGCCGCTTGGTACAAAGGACCCGTTTGGAGCAGAGACCTTGATCGAACTGGATGGGCACCATTTACTGCCGGTTCGCGCCACAAATGCGGTCGGTCTTCAAACCCGCGCGCTGAATGACTACCGCGTGTTGGCCCCGCGCGCCGTTCGCGACGAAAACCTGAACTGGACGGTCGCAACCTTTGATGCGCTGGGTCAGGTGTCAGCGGTGGCTCGGATGGGCAAGGTGGCATCAACCGACGCGCCGACCGGGCATGAGCCCTGCGAGGGCGACACGCTTGACCATCCCAGCGTGGTCCATAGCTATGATATGCAACGCTGGGTGAACGAGCAGCGACCGGTGCGGGCATCAACCACCAGTCATACGACCTATCACCACCAGAATCCGGGCGTTGAGCCGCGACAGACGCTGACATCGCACGCCTATGCCGACGGCACTGGCAACGTGATCATGACTAAAGTCCAGGCCGCCCCGGGGCCAGCCCAACAAATTGCTGAGAACGGCAATTTGGCGGTGGTGGACACCAGCGCCCTGTCGCCCCCGGCTTTGCGCTGGGTCGGCAATGGGCGGACGATCTATAACAACAAGGGCGCGCCACTTCGAACATTCGAGCCCTATTTCTCGACCACGCCAGAGTTTGAGAACGATCCACAACTGGTCGAACAAGGCCCCAGCACGCTGAATTTCTATGATGCGGCCGGGCGCGGTATCGGGGCGTTCCACGCCGACGGCACATGGGTGAAGACGTCTCGGACCGCGTGGCGATCAGAAGATTGGGATGCCGCCGATACGTGCCTGATCGCCGACCCTACAGCGGATGCCGAACTGGGCGGCCATTTCGCGGGCCTGCCGCCAGAACTGGTGCATCCGCTTTGGTTTTCGGCGCGCGCGGGGGGGGCACTCGGTGCCGACGCGCAGGTGGCGGCGCTAGCCTCGGGCGAACATGCGGCGACGCCTGCCTGCACCCACTCGGATGCACTCGGACGGGCGATATGGACGGACACAATGCCCGAACAGGGTGTCACACTGACAGTCCAGTCCGAACTTGATGTAGAGGGCAATCTACTGAGCGTCACCGATGCCCGCGCAAACGAAGTTGTGCGCCATGGCTATGGTATGACGCCGGGCCGCGAAGGCGGCAAGTCGCCGCTTTACCAAAGCAGCATGGATGCCGGCGAGCGCTGGCAGTTTCCCGACGTTCTTGGGCGGACCTTCATGACATGGGATGCGCGCGGCCACATGCAGACGTCGGAATTCGATATTGCAAACCGACCCGTTGGCCAAAGGCTGACATTGCCCGATGGCAGCGAACGGCGCGTCGCGGCCATCGTCTATGGCACTGATCAGGTGCTTAACACCGCGGGGCGACCGATTGAGGTCTGGGATCAGTCCGGCCTTGCCCGGACACTTGCCTTCGATTTTAGCGGAAACATCACCGAGACAGAGCGCCGTTTCGCGTTTCCCGTCGGCCCATCGGACCCAATTGACTGGGGTGACGATCCGCGCGGATTGCTCGGTGTGCTGTCGGATGAGGTCTTCGTCAGCCGGGCCAGCTATGACGCGCTTGGCCGTGTCACAGAATGGATCGCGCCTCATACGGACAGCATGAAGCCCTCGGTCACACGCCCAACTTATGATGAAGGCGGCGCGCTGGATCAAATGCGCGCCAGCGTACCCGGGATGGGTGAGTTGGCGTTGCTGGAACACATGACATACGACGCAAAGGGGCAGCGACAGAACATTCGTTACGGTAACAGTGTAACGACCGCCTATGAATATGAGCGAACGACTTGTCGCCTCAGCCGCCTGATGACAACCCGCGACAGCGATAGTGCCACCCTTCAGGATTTGTCCTTTACCTATGACGCGGTGGGAAACATCACAGCGCAACGAGACCACGCCCAGCAAAGTGTTTTTTTCAACAATCAGGTCGTCGAAGCGCACAGCACGTTCCGCCACGACGCGCTATATCGACTAACAGAAGCAACCGGGCGCGAACATATCGATCAGGCAGGGTTGCCCGACTGGCAAAGCGGCTGGGCAAGCCAGACACACCCGGAAGACGGAGCCCGGATGCGTACCTACGCGCAGCGTTACGTCTATGATGCGGCGGGGAACCTGACACAGATCCGGCATACGGCAGGTGCCGGCAGCTGGACGCGCAACCACAGCTATGAGGCCAGTTCGAACCGGTTGGCATCGACCCAGCTTGGGACATCAGCGATTGAAGTTTTCACTCACAATGCTCATGGCAGCATGACCGCCATGGCGCATCTGTCCGCGATGGACTGGGATTTCGCGGAACGACTGGTCCGGGTCGACAAAGGCATCGAAGGCCATGCAGAATACACCTACGATGCCAACGGTCAGCGGGTGCGAAAGCGCCGGATCTTCCCCGACGGACGGGTTGCCGAGCGGCTGTATTTCAACGGGTTCGAAATCTACCGGGAGATGCGGGGCGATGCGATCGAGCAGGAGCGCGAGACTCTGCAGGTGTCCGACGATTCCGGTCAGATTGCCCTTCTTGAAACCGCTACGGTCGTGGATGGGACGCGCCTGACCAGCCCCCAGCCCCTGACGCGCTATCAGTTGGGCAACCACCTTGGCTCCGCCGTGCTGGAACTGGACGAAGCCGCAGCACTGATCAGTTACGAGGAATATCACCCCTACGGCACCACGGCCTATCATGCCGTGACTACCGCTCGCGAAGTGCCCGAAAAGCGCTACCGCTACACCGGCAAGGAACGTGACGAGGAAACCGGCCTCACCTATCACGGCGCCCGCTACTATGCGCCCTGGCTGGCACGGTGGACGGCAGCCGACCCGATCGGGATCGGTGATGGGCTGAATGTATATGCCTATGTGGGTGGGAGACCCATAGTCGCCGCAGACCCGACCGGCCTTGGCGATTCATTAATCAATGATCTTGTTGAAAATCCGGAGGTCCGTAGAGGACCAACTATTTCTGCGATGACGGAAGAACAGTATATTTGGTACAAGTATTTTGATCGAATTGCAGGAGGACTGCCACCAACAGAGGAGGCAAGACTTTCCGGTGAGATGATCACTCAACAGGTATTGCACTCCACCTCTGAGTGGTACCGGGATCGAGAACGGTTCGAAAGATACAATGCCGACGCTCTCGCTGAGGCCCGCGCCAATGACGCGATGAGAGCCGAACACAATGCGCTTTCCGAACTGGCGATGACGGAAGGTACGTTTATACCGATCAACAATCTCAACGAGGATCAACTGACCGACCTAATTGGCATTGTTGGCGGCGGACCGCTTCTTCTGTTCAGTGGCCAGGTCGCAGAAGCCAGTACCCCCGGCACCACGTTAACCGGCGTCTCGGCCGCCCAGGTTTTCCAGCCCGGACCTGTGGAAGTCGTCGATTTTGGCGGACAGGGACGGGTCCCACCAAACGCAAGAGTCCTTGCACAGATCGTGCAGAGCGCCGTCAATCAGTTCGCAGCGAACCCAACTTCGGTGCAACACTACCTGTCGCCGGGACAGGCACGAGCGTACAGCAACCAACCCCAAAAACTTGGTGGCTTATTCGTCGGCATTGGTATCGAGAATTATTCGGCATCTTACGTGTCAACAATACCCGACCTGCGAAGGCGGATATCCAGCGTCGGCGGACCAAACGCGCCTGACAACATCGTTGGCATGGGTTCGCGCCCATCGCCACAATACGCCTTCACCGACACCCATCCGCGAGGAACCGACTGGGGACGACTTCATACCGCTCGATTCTATCTTAATGAATCAAGCACAGGGATCGCCGCTTTCGGCATTCAATATGATCCGTTTCCAAGCTGGTTCCATACGCAAGCCACGTCCTCACGCCCGCCGGGCTGGACGCCACGATTTCAGAACCAAATTCGCAACGCGCCGTTGGTGCAACCAAGCAGGCGGGCGCGCAGGTAAAACTTATACAGAACGCAACTTCAAATTCGGCTCCAGAGGTAGAGAAATGAAACTGATTTTCGAACTTCGCACATCGCAGGGCGACCGCATACCTGATGCAACACTAAGCATTTCTTATCCCTTGAGGAGCGGCGTTCTTTTTGAGAGGGTGCTGCCCCCCTCCGGACCTGACGGCAGAACCGGTGTGCAGCTTGGCACCGCTTCGCCGAGTGATATTCGGTTCGCAGACGGGTCCTATTCGGTTAGCCACGGCAAAAGCAAATTTAGCGCTTTCGTCAGCGGCGAGGTGCAGCGCATCGGTTCCGGGGATGTGTTGTTGACCCTTACGGTTGAGGGGCTGATCCTTGAAGACGATGACAAGCCGGATGCTCCGACTGATGACAGCTCGCTGCTGTCGTTGACCGGAAAGCTGGTGACAGCCTCCGGTCCGTTGAATGGTGCGGCGGTGACGGTGTCGCTGCGGACTTCGGCCAAGGATCAACTACGGCTGATCGAGCGGGTATGCGACCCCGAAGGCAGGTTCAGCGCCGACATCACGGATGATATTTTCAAGGCAACCGACTGGACCCATTCCAAGATTCTGGCAACGTGGAAGAACGACTCCTACACAGCCATACAGCCCCCCGAGCCCGTGCGTGACGGCAAGGCGGTCTTCGTAACCTGGACCATGACCACCGCCGATCAGCCTGACGGCCCCGACGGCCCGTTGCCGGGCGACGGCGACACCCAGCCGCCGCGCGGGGTCCATGTGGTCTTCGGCCGGGTCACTTCTCCCGATGGTGCGCCGCTTGGTCGGGTCGCGGTCGATGCGTTCGATGTCGGTCTCGGCAACGAACAAGTTCTGGGCAGCGCCGAAACAAAGACAACGGGTGACTATGAGATTTCTTATGAACGAGAGAAACTGATCGATCCCGCAAGGGGCGCTGCAGATCTGATCGTCAGGCTTCGGACAGACAAGGGCGCGGAAGCGGCATCGCCACTGATCGCCTCCGCCGGGGCGCTTCAAGAAGTGAATTTTGCGGTCGGCGAGGGAAAGCTGCGCGGTCCATCGCTATTTGCGACGATCGCAGACAAAGTCACGCCGTGGCTGGACGGCAAGTCGCCGCAATCGATGCGGCCACAGGATGTGGAATTGCTGACCCAGCGGACGGGCCTGTCGATGGAAACCCTTGCACAGTATTTCCGAAGCTGGATTCTGGCAGAGCAGGTCGGGCTGGAAAGGGAAACGGGCGCAGCTTCGCTGTTCTTTGCCTGGTTGCGCGACGGTTTGCCGGCTGATCGTGAGGCGCTGCTTGCCTTTCCGGACAAACGTCTGGCGCTGTCTGGGCGAACGGGTATCGACCGAAACTGGATCGCGTCAATCAATGTCCAAGAGGTGCTGGCGCGTATCCGGGCAGGCGATCCGGGACTGGCCGAAGACGGCGAAGGCGATTTCTATAAGCTGTTGGCGCTGGCCGGTATCGACAAATCAATGGGCCCGGAAATCCTGAAGGTGCTCCGCTCTGACATTTCCAAGGACGACATATGGAGTGAAATCGGTGGTATCACTGGTGCCGCGAAATCCGACCATCTCCGCGAACTCGTCGCTGCCTGGCGGCTTCTGGATCGCCAGTTTCTTCTGCTGGACTACCTCGTCGCAAAGGACAAGCTGAAGGTCGCCGCGGATCTGGCCTCGGTGTCAGAGGCGGATCTTGTCGGCGCCGTTGCTGACACCGGCGTCCAGCCCAGAGGGACCACGGGCAAGCTGAAAAAGCGCGAAAATGAGGCATACGTTGCTGAAATCGCCGCCGGGATAGAACGGGCATTTCCGTATGAGACGTTCCTCGCGCAGTTATCCCTCCAGTCCTCGGGACCGGCAAGCGATGCTGCTGCCCTTCTGCAATCGAAGCCTGATATCCGGTTTGATGCACCGCCCGCCCTTGGCGAGCCGGACGAGATTGCCGCGCTTAGATCCCTTTATCTGGTGGCACCCACCTTTCGCCGGTCGGCGACCGTCGCGGTGTTGCTGGCCCGCGAATTCGGCTCGGTCGGATCAATCGTGGCGACGGGACGGCCTGCCTTTCTGAATGCGGTCACCCCGTCTTTGGCGCGACCGGATGCAACGGCGGTTTTCAATCGGGCTGTGGCGTTGGTCGGGGCTGGCGAAGCGGCCGCGGCGCGCGCGCTGAGTGTTACGCCCCTTGACCCCGCCAACGACATAACCGATCCGGCGACGCTGACGGGCCAACTGTTTCAAGGCTCGCTTAGCGGTCTGTGCCCACATTGTGAGTCGGTGCTTAGCCCCGGAGCCTATCTGGTTGACCTCTACAGTTACACCGCGCTGGCGTTGACGAAGAACGGTTCGCGCAGCGGAATGGACGAGTTGAACGCCCGGCGCGGCGATATATCCAAAACGCATGTCACCTGCGCGAATGCTGAACGGCTGATGCCCTATATAGATCTGGTTTTGGAAGTTCTGGAAGATGTGGTCGCACCGCGCGACCCGAGCCTTGGCGTGCGCCAAACCACACTGGAAACGTCGCAACTGCTGGCAGAACCGGACCCTGACCATGTTAACCTGGACGCCTATAACTTCGTGGCCGGCGCAAGCTTTCCGTGGCAACTGCCGTTCAATCGCGCCTTCGCCAGATGCCATGGCTATCTGGCGAAAACCGGCACGCCGCTGTCGATCTTACGCGCGGCCAAAGAGACGGGTTCGCGCGACATTGGTGCCTTGGCGGCACGGGCAGGATTGTCTGCACCCAAGCGTCTGATCTCTAGCCAAAGTGCCAGCGCGGTGGCCAAGGGCATGGGCAAGTCCAACCGAACGCAACTTGAGAAGATCAAGACATTCCAGTCTCTGGCGGCACATTTGCAAGTCAGCGCAGAGGATCTTCTGGCCTTGCTGGACACAAGCTTTGTCAGCCCCGATGGCGGATCGGTCGTTGACGGCGACGGCCAACTGATCTGGGCAGAACTTACCGACGCACGGCTGGAACGCCTTGTTCTGACAGGCCAGCTATGGAGACAAACGGGACAACCGATAGAGCTTTTGGACGCGGTTCTGAGGCTAACCGGCCCGATCTCGGCAACTGGTCTGGCGGTGTGGTTGCCTGCCTTTGTCGGGGCGTTTGCTATCATCGACGCCATGGGACTGGACGGCGAGGGCCTGACAAGGCTGTTTGATCTGCCCGACAGTGACAGATCAGGCGAGGTTGCCCTACATCTTGGGGTAGAGGCCGACGCCCTGTTGGATGCGGCGGATGCGCTTGGATTGGCGGGAAGCAACCCGACTGATTTAGCACAACTGATCGAAGAGATGTCGGTGATCACCGGCAGTGGCGTCAGCTTGGGCGAACTTCTGGCCCTTCTGGCCCCGGCCGAAACCGCTGAGGCAGACTATGGCTCGACTGCATCGGCCGCCGCCCTCGCGGACTTGAACATCGCCCTTCAAGGGGTCGCCGGTGGTGAACCGGCGCCGATTGCGCCAGACGATTTGGATGCTTTCGCGGCCTTGGCAGAAGTGGCTGGCGAAACGCTGGCAGCCAGCTTCGGGTGCGTTTCTGAAACGCTTCACACGGCCATCCGTGCTGATGACGATGCAATCCTGCGCCAAGCCCTGAAAGGTGCCGGCATCGCGGCCCCGGATGGCGTGGAAGCTGCCCGTCCGCTGGATGCGCAGGCCTGCGCGCTATTGTGGAAACAGTGTCGGCTAATGGATTTGGTGGGCCTTTCTGTGCCCGATGCGGCGGCGACGAAATTGATCGCCAACCGAGCGAAGATCATCGACGCCACCGCTCTTCCGGTGGCGGAAGGTGCCGCCGCGGCCCCATTGGACCGGACCATCACGTTTCTTAAGATCCACGCGATCGGCCAGCGTGTTTTCCCGGATGCACCCGGCATTTTTGAACGCCTCGTCATTATCCAGAGCGGGGCAGGGATATCCGAGACGCTGACGGCAGAGGACGGATGGCAAGTGCCCGATATCGACTTCCTCGTCGGGTCATCGGGCCTGAACCTTGCGTCCGGCCAGGCTTTCATCGCTCAGCAAGGCATCCTGCACCTTGATGCCCTGCTGTCGCCTGCCGCCCAATGGTCGGTTTCCGCCGAGACGGTCTGGACACTGGCCGATGGCGTCGATGGTGATCTTGCGCGCGACGTTCTGTTGGCCCTTTATGCCACAGAACAGGAAGGCTGGGACGTTCTGGGCGAATTGAACAGCCCTGTGCGCGAAGCCTCTCGCGATGCTTTGCTGGCGCACATCATTCATACATCTTCCAAACCTGCGTTCGTGTCTGCCTTGGATGTCTACGACCACTTCCTAATCGATGTAGAGATGAGCGCTTGTTACGAAACCTCCAGGATCAAGCAGGCAAATGCCTCGATCCAGCAATTCATTCAGCGCATACAGCTGGGGCTGGAAGAAACGCTGGCCTTCCCAGAGGACGTCGCCAAAGAATGGGATTGGCGTCGAAACTACCGCGTCTGGGAAGCCAACCGTGTCGTCTTCCTGTTCCCCGAGAACTTCGTCAGGCCAGAACTACGTGACAACAAAACCGAATTGTTCGAAGCACTTGAGGATGCGCTCAATCAATCCGATCAGACGGACGAGACTGCTGAAGCCGCCTTGATCGAATATTCACGCGCGCTGCATCAGATCAGCAATCTCGAACTCGTCGGCCTGCTGGATGATCAGGAACAGAAGACGGTTCACGTCTTTGGGCGCACCCGCGATCTGCCGCATCGTTACCACTGGTGCCACCGGGGCTCGAACCGCCTTTGGTCCGGGTGGGAAGAGTTGAAGTTGGAGATTGAGGGAAACCACCTGCTTCCCGTCATCTACAACGGCCGCCTGTTTCTGTTCTGGGCAACATTCACCGAAAAACTCGACAGCGACAATCAGGACTATGTAGATCAGCTCGCCTCTTTTCAGGCCGAAGAAGACAAGCTTCGCAATGATCTCAACACCTTGCAACGCCGGATCGACGATGCGAACGCATCCGAGACCGAGTTCCTGGAGCAGGCCGAGGCCAACCCGGCGCCATTCGATCTGATGTATGAAATCCTGGCCGACGCGATGGCAAGCATCGCCGAAGCGGCACAGATCGATTATGACAATGCATTTGCCGAGTTAACGGCAGTAAAAGCCGAAATAGCCAATCTGAAGACAACTTTTACCTATTACGAAACGCATCTGAACTGGAGCCAGTACCATCGCTTGACCGGCTGGACCGCACCACGCCGATCCACCAATCATTTCGACACGATCCTGAACGCGGATGCCTACGGCAAGACGCATCACCGGCACCTGCATCAGTTCTTTCTGCGGCGTCTGGTGGACAGCGGAACGCTCACGATCCTGCTCAGCACCTCTGCCGCAGGCGAGGGCACCCAATCCTATGAAAAGACAATCGTGGATTTCGGCTCGTTCACGCTGGATATCGTGAACGATATTCTGGTAGCAGACGATGCCAATACCTATACGTCCTATGCGATCCCTCAGGTGGTCGAACTGGCCAGCCGCTTTGAGCAGAAACACACAACGGGCTGGTTCAATGAATTCTCGATGGTCGCGAATGGCGGTGACAGCGCGGACAAATTGTTCGGCCAGTTCAGCGGAAGTGTCGGTGTCGCAATTGTACCAGCGACACGCGCCGTCGATGATGTAGGCAACGCCCCTGCGCTGATCAGCTCGCTGAACCACACCTATTACATTGAGCCGACCGGGCCTGCGGTGCGCCCGCTGATCCCTGTGGAAATCAACCGAGATTTTGAGGCTGTTCCCGCGACAGTTCCGGCATCTGAGGTTTATCAGTTCCAGCAGGTCAATACGCCGTCTGCGCAGCAACGCAACTTTGCGCCGGCACCGCCAGCGGCAGCCGGCCGTATTCCCCCCATTGATGGCGTTTTGGGCACCAGCACCGTGGCATTGCGTGCGGCAACCCGCGCAGGCAGCGCAACACGATCAACCGTAGCGGCCAACCTGACGGCCAGCTCTGCCTCGGCTGCTGTGCAGGTCGATGCAACCGTTTCCGCGACCGCGGCAATCACTGCTGTCGACGAGATGCGCGATATCATGACCCCGCAGCCCGGCACCGTTCTGGAGCCTTTGGCCGGTTTGCAGGACGGGCGTGGCTGGAAATTCTGGGAGTTTTACCATCCGCTGACAGACGAAGTGGTTACAGCCCTTTATCAGGACGGGCCGAAGGGGCTTTATGCACCCGACATCGCATCGGGTTCTGATCTCGCCGAGCAACTTTATCACCAGCAGGCGCATCGGACCTATTTCGCCGATCAGTTCTTGGTCACCGAGTCCGTCGTGCTTCCGCGTCCGGTTGAGAACTTCAGTTTCGATCGGACACGGCCCTATGCCGTTTATAATTGGGAGCTGTTCTTCCATGCGCCCTTTGCGATTGCCACCGGGCTAATGCGCAATCGCAAGTTTGCAGATGCGCAGCGCTGGTTCCACTTCATATTCAACCCGGTCGCGCGGGACGGAGTGACCGAGGCGTCTGTCTGGCAGTTCGGACCGTTCTTTGACGAACATACCCGCATCTTGTCAGGCGGTGGCGGCGATCTGGCAGAGATGTCCGAGGAAGATCGTGCAGCTTTCGACCGTCAGGTTGAAGAATGGCTGGACAATCCCTTCAACCCTCACGCCATCGCAAGATTGCGGTCGCTTGCCTACATGCGTGCGACTGTCATGGCCTATCTCGACAACCTGATTGCCTGGGCTGATGATCTTTTTCGCCGCGACACGATGGAAAGCCTCAGCGAGGCAACACAGATCTACGTTCTTGCCACACAGCTTCTTGGGCCACAGCCTGTCGCGGTGCCCGGTGATGCGATCGAGCAGGTCGGACGCAGCGTTGAGGAGGTCCTGAGCGGCGTTCCACCACTGGTCTATGTGCCATCGGATGGCTTGTCTGACGTGTCACAAAGTGACGTACCGATCACCGGGTTCTTCAAGGTGTTTTCGTCGATGTGTCTTCCCTCGAACGACAAGTTGCTTGATTATTGGGACACGCTCGGCAACCGACTTTTCAAGATCAGGCACTGCATGAACATCGAAGGCGTCGTGCGCAAACTGCCGCTGCTTGAGCCGCAGATAGACCCCAATCTGCTGGTTAGGGCCGCGGCTGCGGGGATCTCGATCTCTGATGCCATTGCAGACCTCAATGCCCCGCTACCCAAGTATCGCTTCAGCTTCATGCTTGCCAAGGCGACAGAGTTTACCGGCGATGTGCGCTCGTTGGGGGCTACCATCCTGGCCGCAATGGAAAAGCGTGACAGCGAAGAGCTGACACTGATCCGCAACCAGCACGAGGCGACGATGGCCAAGCGGATGCTGGATATCCGAAAGGAACGGATCGCCGAAGCCAAGGCCGCGTTGGAAGGTATCAACCAGTCTCTGTTTGCGGCCATGGATCGACGGGACCATTTTCAATCCCTTGTCGATGATGATCTTCTGCCGCAGGAAAAAGCGGAGCAGAAGAACCTCCGCTCGGCACACGAAGCCAATCGATTGGCGGGTTCGATCAACGCCATCGCCGCAGTGATCGGCATCATTCCGGATGTGGGGTTCAACGGGCCGATCCCGACCTTCAAATTGGGCGGGTCGAATTTCGGCCCGGCGATGGGAGCGACTGCGGAAGTTGCGCGGTTGATCGGAACCGAGATGAACTTCAATGCGAACATGCAAGGCAAAGAAGCGGGCCATATCCGCCGCCTTCAGGACTGGGGCTTTCAGAAGGCGCAGAGCGAACGCGAAATCACCCGCCTTGAGAAGACCCAGATTGCCGCAGAAATCCGCCTGGCACTTGCCGAAAAGGAACTTGCCGATCAGGAAAAACAGATCGCCCATACAGAGGAGGTCGAGGCGTTCCTGAAGGACAAGTTCACCAGCAGCGAGCTTTATGGCTGGATGTCGGACTCTTTGTCGTCACTCTACTATCAAGCGTACAGCCTAGCCTATGACATGGCCAAACAGGCCGAGGCTTGCCTGCGGTTCGAGCAAGACAAGACCGACACCGCCTTCATTCAGTTCGGCCACTGGGACAGCCAGCGCAAAGGCCTTCTGGCAGGCGAGCGCCTGATGCTGGATCTGCGCCGGATGGAGGCCGGATACCTCGCGGACGATCACCGACTGCAGGAACTGGTCAAAAACGTCTCGCTGGTCAGGTTGAACCCAGCAGCCTTGCTAACCCTTCGAACAACCGGCGAATGCGCATTCGAAGTTCCTGAGTTTGTCTTCGACCTTGACCACCCCGGTCACTACCGGCGACGGATCAAAAGCATCAGCCTGACGATCCCGGCATTGGCCGGACCGCAGACAACCATCGGCTGCAGTCTGACGCTGACCGGCAGCAAGCTGCGCCCGACACCAGATCTGAGCGCCGAGGCCGAAGACAGGCCCATGGTCCAGACCATCTCAACCAGTGCTGCCCAAGCCGATGCAGGGCTTTTCCGGCTGGAATTCCGCGACCAACGCTATCTGCCCTTCGAAGGCGCTGGCGCGATCAGCCAATGGTCGCTGCGCCTTCCAAAGCCAGACCTCGCGCAGTTCGACTACAGCTCGATCTCCGATGTCATCATCCATATCTCTTACACGGCAGAGCGTGACGGAAGTTTTGTGGATGATGTGGAAAACAATCTCTCAGGAGCGCTTGACGCAATCGCCTCTTCGTTCGGCGCAGCAGACATTCCATTGGCGCAACTTCTGAGCCTGCGCCACGACTTCCCAACTGCCTGGACCCAGATCAGAAACGGTACCGGCGCCGTGACGATACAGGTGGACCTTACCCACGACCGCTTCCCCTATCTTTTTGCTGGACGCCAGATTGAAATCAAACACGCCAGTCTGATCGCCAATGAGCAATCTGAAACGCATGCGCTGGAGCTTGCGCCGGGCACCGTCAGTCTGCCGTTGTCGGAAGCCATTTGCGACGAAATCCGCAACGCATCAGATGATGCCGAGATTATCGTCGAGTATTCAGTCGGAACAACCTGACGCTCCAAAGGATTACCCGTGCCGCCCCCGAGTTCGGTTAAGTCACCTTGCGTTCAATAGCGGCGGGGCTGTTGTGACCCGCGACCGAGTGCCGCTGTTGTGATGCTTTACGCTGGGACACGTGAGACATCTGCATGGTTTTCGCGTATCCGCGCGGCGAAAGTGAATAACGCATCTTAAGCGTCACCGCCATCGGATCACCTTTGGGCTGGTATTCAAGTGACGAAATGGGGATCGTTTTGCGATCTGGCGGGGCTGAGCAATCACCCTGCCCTTGCCTTGAAATCAATTAGATCACTCATACCCTGTCATCTCGAGGTATCCTCGTCCGGTGTGGCTTCCAGAAACGTAAACCGGCCCCTCCCAATAGGGGATGGTCAAGCCCATCCACGCATCAGGGTTCAACGCCGTGACTGTAACATCAACGCCGTGTTGGGGCAGTGTGACCTGCCAACGTGTCGGCACATTTCGATTTTCTACAACGGTTTGCGCCAAAGGTTCCGCGCGAAACGCGCCGTTTGGATAGGCCGTCGTCGTGCCATCGGGTGCAATCCAAGTTGAAGAACTGAAAAGCGATCCATCCGTTTGGCGCAACTGGAAGCCCATCAACTTGGACCCACCCTCAAAAGACAGTGAAAACCAATCCCAACCTGTTTGGCTTTCGGATAGGGGTTGCGATGACCATTCGCGGTCCAGCCACGCGTCACCCGTTACAGACACGTCCCCAGTCGGCAAGGCCAGCGTGCCTTCGATACGGAAAAAGGGTTGCGAATAGTAATAACTTGCCTGCCCTTCGGCAGATTTGACCGAAAAACCTTTTTCACCGTGAAACACGAGCGGTCCTTCAGCGGTCAGCGACATATCATAACCGAAATCAACGCCCCTTGCGGTAAGGGTCAAGTCGTCGAAATCCGCCCCTTCAAGCGTCCATTCATCAATCCACGCTCGAAAGGGATCGGCCTCCACCCCTGCCTGTCCAATACCTCCACGGGCAAAGCGTTCGGTCACAAAATGCTTACTGGGCGTGGTGACCGCTGCATGCGCGAACCAGATCTGAGGAGATCGCCAGCCCTGCCCCTCTCCCGGCGCGAGAGCAGATCGAAAAAGCGTCCATTGCAAACCATATTGCGTGCCGTCTGGTCCGTTCAGGTTGGCAGTCAGATACCACCATTCAATACGATAGTCTGGGTGCGGTCCGTGATCGGCTGGAAAAGAAAAGCTGGGGTTGGGCTGCGGTGTGGCAAAGCCCTCAGCATCCGTGCCAAGCCCCGAAAACCCCTGCGCCAATGCGGCGATTGGAAAAAAGCACAGAAAGGCGAGGATGCTAACTTTCATTTGCAAAAACCTTCAGCAGTGTTGAGGGCCGTGTGCGCATCAGACGAAATGACGGCCACGCTGCCGCCAGAAGTGCCGCAATCATCGCGTAACCCCCTAACTTGATATAGTCCGTTGGGAACAGGTACATCGGCAGTTGCCAGCCAAAGGCTTCGACATTGACGATGGTCAGCAACACCCAAGCCAGCGCCAGACCAAGCGGTATCGCACACAGGAAAACCAGCGCGGAAAGGGCGACGGCGCGCAAAAGCTCCAACCCGCCCAAAGCCCTGCGTGTCAAACCTAGAGCCCAAACTGGCGCAAGCTGGGGCACGCGCAAATCGGCAAGGGTCAGCAGGGTCATCAGAATGGCAAAACCGGCAACCAACAACGTCAGCACATTCAGCGCGGCCGTGACGGTAAATGTGCGCTCAAAAATCTCAAGCGACAGGGCTTTGATCGCTGCCTGATTGATCATGGCGCTGTCTGGGATATCTAAGCTGTCCGTGATCTGCTGGCGCAGTTGATCGGCATCCAAGGTGCGCACCCCGAATTGCAAGGCTGCATGGCCCGGATGAAGTTTTTGAAATAACCGCTCGGACAGCACAACCTGGCCGCTCGGATTTCCGTAATCCCCGACGACAGCGGCAATGGGCAAATCGATGTCGGCGGTTATCTGAACCCTGTCGCTAATCCAAAGGCCGGACCGACGCGCCAGTTGTTCGTTCACGACGACCGCCTCCCCGGCTTCCACCGCGTCCCATGGCGCAGAGATCGCATCCAAAAACACCCAGTTATAGCGATATGTTTGGCCGACCCGGACACCAAATAGCTCCGCAGGCTGCCCCGCGATCTGTGTCTGAGTAGAGAGAAGCGGCAGCACTTCCGTGGCGTTTTGGATCAAGAACTTTTCGAGTTCGCTGCTTTGTTCGCCATTTTCAACGCGCACAAAAAGTTCGGGTGCAAGGCGTTGGTCCAGAAACCCTACAAAGGTCAGTCGAAAGCTCGACACCATGGTTGAGACACCGATATTGGCCGAAACTGCCAACAGAAGTGCCATCAAGGCAAGGCTGAGACCGGGCAGCTGTTGCCGCGTGTCCGCCCAAAACCAGCCCCATAAAGGGCCATGTGCCAGATTTTGCAGACGCGACAAAACCCACTCAAACAGCACAGGCAAAAAAAGCGCCGCCCCAATCAACAAACACCCCAGCAGCACGAAACCAGCCATCAAACCTTTCGCAAAAACGGCCAGCCCCAAGGCGGCTGCCAGCAGAATGATGGCAGCAATGGTTTGCGCACGAAACCTTGTCGCAGAGGCCCTGACCCACGCTCTGGGCTGGGCACTTGCCAAGAGTGGCATCCGAGCAATTTGCCAAAGCCGCCCTGAAAGTGCGGCAGCCGTGCCGAGCACAGCAATCAACAGCCCAGACAACCACCACTCTGCCCGCAATTGAAGCGCGCCCGAGATTTCCGCGCCATATAGCCCCCGCAAGGTCGCCGCCACATCCGGCAATAGAACCGCCGCGATCAAGTACCCCAACACGACGCCCAAGACCGCACCGACCGTCGCCAACCCCAGCATCTCAACCGTGATCAGCACAACAAGCGTCCGCAGCGGGACGCCAAGCGATCGCAACGTCCGGATCATCGCGCGCCGCTGTTCGAAGGCCAGCCCAATCGTGCTGTGGACGATGAAGATGCCAACAGCAAAGCTGAGCAAGCCAAAGGCGGTCAGGTTCAGATGAAAGCTGTCAGTCAATTGCCCGACATTAGCCCCTTGCTGCGCAGGTTGCAGACGCAGGTCTGGCGCAATCTCGCGCAGCAAGGGACGACCGATTGGTTGCTCCGGTGACAACGTGAGATACGAAAGATCATTGCGATTTAGCAGCCGCTGGACGGTACCGACATCGCCGATGGCAATTCCGGGGGCGATGTCGGCGTTGATCGTCACACTGACACTATTGCCGATGTCTTGGGCGGTCTGTGCATTTGCGAACAGCTGTTCTGGCCCCAAAAAATCCAATACAAAAGGTCCATCAGACGTCGAAGCGCCCAGACCAGTTGTGGACGTGATGGGATCGATTCCCACCACACGCACATCGCCCAAGCGTCCCTCAACGACAGGCGAGACAAGCCAGCCAGATCGACGAAGCGCCACATAAATGTCCTGTGGAATGATCGCACCTTGCCTGGGGGTGAGCCGATCAAACTCAGCCTCGCCAAGGATCGACGCTGCCGCGCCATAACTCGCGCGCGCTTCTGCATTGATCGCTTGCACACCTGACCAAAGCGCCGTCGCCAAAGCCAGTCCTGCCAAGTAAGCAAAAAGCTGGACCGGGTTGCGCCGCCAATGCGACGTAAGCGCCGAAAGACAGGCGCTGATCATGTCAGAAGACCGCGGCGCAAGTGCAATTGGCGATCCATCCGCGCTGCAATTATCGGGGAATGCGTCACGACGAACAGTGCGGCACCTGTCTCGGACACCAATTGCATCATCTGCTCCAGCACGTCGTCGGCCGTCGCTTCGTCCAGATTGCCTGTCGGTTCATCTGCCAGCAAAAGCTTGGGCTTGGCGGCAAGCGCACGTGCAATTGCCACACGTTGCTGTTGCCCGCCTGACAGGGCTTCTGGATATTTTGCCATGTGGTCAGTTAGGCCTAAGGCCGCCGCAATATGATCGATATGGGATTGATCCGCTTTGCCAGCCAACCGTGCCTGAAACCCAATGTTCGCCGCCACAGTGAGAGAAGGGATAAGGTTAAACTGTTGAAATACCAATGCGATTTCAGTCTTGCGCACAGCGGCGCGCGCGCCGTCCTCCAACTGCGTCAGATCCTGACCGGATAGAAGGACTGCGCCGCTATCCGGTTGTTCTAACCCACTGGCAATGTGCAACAGCGTGCTTTTCCCGCTGCCCGATTCACCGGTAAGCGCCAGTGTTTGACCGGCTTCAAGTGCGAAACTGACACCTCGTAAGACGGGAACACTTCCTTCACTGTCGCGAAAAGATTTTTTGACAGTGTCAAACTCAAGAAGCATTACGTTCCCCTAATCGCAGCCTAAACGTGCCGCGCTGCAACCCATCGAACCAAACCTTCATCGAATGCGCACCGATTTGGGCGTTCAGGGGTCGGCGCAGCGGGACCATATTGGCGTAGCTTACTTCGCCGGTATTTCGTTTCCAGTCGGGCCGTTCAGCCCAAACAGAAGCGATGCGATCCATGGTTGCTTGTGTTGCATATGCAGTGAGTTGGCACTGTGGCCACAATTCTGTCCCGCCTTCCAAACTGTCACACCTCTTCGGGCTGTATTGCAATGCTGTCGTATCGGCATGCACATGTTTGTTGTATCTGGTTCTAATGCATTATTTGAACCTGGTTTGAATTATTGGTTTTCTATTGGATCATGCCTTTTCGTTGAGCTAGCCGGTGATCAGCCCCACTCAAATGGTCCGGTTTGAATGTCTGTGCATGATTGGCTTGGAGTTCACCCCGTTTCTGTTCCGGTCTACAAGCGATCTTTCGGGTTTCGTTCAGTTGGAACGCAAATTCGCTCGGCGTCAAGTTTCCAAGCTAATGAAAGCGGCCGGTTTTCACTATAGTTAGGCGGTAGAAGATCATGGGGCTTCTCTGATCGGTCGCGCTATGGACCGGCTCCATGTTGTCCTCGACTGCCATGCTTGTGGCTTTGCTACCCTTAAACGCATCAGCGTTGTTCTGGGGCACGATCCGGAATGCTCGCCTTGCATTCACGCCCGCCGAGTGGACGCGGCAAAGTCAATGGGGGCAACGCCTGTAGACCCTGATCCACAAGGCGACCGTCACAGCGGGCCCTTCGAGTTTGCTTGTGGATCACATCGACCGGCGACAATACCACTGCGTGGAAGCTGCCGCCGCAGGGGCATCAGTTGGGGTGTGGTTGGCGTCTTGAGGCGCGGTATGCGGCTGACGCAGAGTTAAATGATTGGCAGTTGCCCGGTGCGGCTGTCCGGAACACCGCCGGTTATCGCCGCTATGAGCATATCTGTGGACACGCGCAAGACGTGCGGTCGGTAATATGAGGTATGGCGATGTAAACTGTGCGAGCTGTGAAGAAAGTTGGGCGTCGAAGCCAAGCCAGATCTATATCCTCAGGCTATCTCTTCTGGGTCTTCCCGTGATCAAGCTGGGTTACAGTTCAAACTCTGGCCTTCAACTCTGCCTCTGGCACCAGCCGGTCTTTTCCGGAGCCGCCGTTATGCGGCTCGCTCTTCACCACTTTTCCCGGAATTTTCTCTCGTGTTCATAATGCACTGAACCCGCGCGCCAACGCCCTGTCGCCCCACGCGCTCTCAATCCTTCGCCCTCTTCTTCGCCGTATCGCCCCGTCGTGCAGCATCGCGACACTTTCGCAACACCTTTGCAGGCGCGACCTGATCAGCCCTAGCCCCCGAGATTTAGCGTATTTCAAGAAGCCTTGAATGATCGTCGCATTACGATTGATCGTGTTCGGGGACAGCCCCACCTCTTGTGATGCTAACTCTTCCGCCCGCTTCAGAATTTCTTCAAGGGATCGTGCTTGGT
>NZ_JALPQG010000003.1 GCF_023195695.1 Aliiroseovarius sp. S1339
AACGGCCCATTGCAGCCATTGACCTGACCAATCTTTGCAGCGGCGCGCTTCCCCAGTGCGGACGTTGGTCGATAGCGCAGCATTTTGGCCAACTAGATGGCCGCAACGCGGGACAAAGTGTACTTTCGCCGCACGCGCCCCAAGGTCAGCTTCTAGAAATGCGAGGTTGGAATCAGCAAAGGGTTTTGGTCAATGACGGTCCTTTCCGGAGGTGACGGAAAGGTAGGTTTTTTACGAACTTTATGATCTAGACGGGCGCCATTCACTTTTTCGAACTGGAGTCGTAGCGCTATCGCCAGACCGACAATTCCGACGCCAACTCAATCTGGTTTCTGAAAGGTGCATTTGCGTGGCATCTTCAGGATTAGCAAATAACCGATTTCCACACGGGAGCGGGCCGCTTTACTTGGGAAGCTTTAGTCACGGTTGAGATGACTTAAGAAGAGAGAGATTCGAGCGTCACTTGTTCCTTGAAAGAAGTCATCAACAGGAAACTCACCGTGCTTCTGGCCGTCTTCAAGAAACCAGATTGAGTTGGCGACACTTCGGGCGAAGCCCATCTCATGTGTCACGCAAACCATTGTCATGCCTTCGGATGCTAGGTCTCCCATTACGTCGAGAACCTCTGAAATCATTTCAGGATCCAAAGCGCTGGTAGGTTCATCGAAAAGCATGATTTTGGGTTGCATGGCCAAGCATCGGACAATCGCCACTCGCTGTGCTTGACCACCTGACAGGCTCTCTGGGTAGTCATGTTCTTTGCCCGACAATTTAACACGCCGAAGAAGATCGGATGCCATCTGTTCTGCTTCACCCCTGGCGATCCCCTTAAGTTTGCGCGGTGCCAGAGTGATATTATCTAAAACGCTCAGATGCGGGAACAGGTTGAATTGCTGGAATACGAACCCCAAGCTCATGCGGAATTGGTCAAGGTTTATGTTTGGTTCGTAAACGTCACGCCCGTCGATGGTAATTCGGCCGGAATCGATCTCTTCAAGCCGGTTAAGGGTCCGGATAAGGGTACTTTTTCCGGACCCCGACGGGCCGCAGACAACTGTGACCGTGCCCTTTGGGAAATTGCCCGAGACGTCCTTCAATGCGCGAAGCTGCCCGAAAGATTTATTCACGTTTTCTACAGTAATCATGCTGGTAGAACTCCCTGTGACTTGCCTATTTTTCGCTCAAGCCATCTCGCAGCGGATGTGAAGGTGAAGCATACGATGAAAAATGTCAGACCAAGAATGGCATAAATTTCCACCGGCTTCACAAGAAGTATGGAATTCACTTGTGATGCGGCATATGTGAATTCGTGAACACCGATGACAAAGCCAAGAGAGGTCTCTTTTATGATGGAGACAAACTGGCTTAACAACGCAGGGAATGAGTTATACATCACCTGAGGAAGTACGATCAATGTCATGGTCTTAGTTCGCGGAAAACCCATAGCCTTGGCCGCTTCCGTCTGTCCGTAAGGCAAAGACTGAATGCCTGCCCGAATAACTTCGCCGAGGTAGGCGCTTTCATAAAGGACCAGGGCAATGACCATGACCCAAAATGCGCCAATTGACGTGCCAAAGACGAGCGGGCCAAGGAAGTGTGCCCAGAAGATGATCATCAGGAATGGCGTGCCGCGCATCACATAGACAATCACAAACGTAACACCGCGCCAAAAACGGTTCTTGCCAGTCCTGCCAATGGCAATCAGAATTGAGCACGGCAGCGCAAGTATCAGGCAGATCGTTGCAAGCAAGAGTGTTCCCGCAAGCCCACCAATAGGGCCATTCGGGTACTGCCCAATGAGGAAAAACAACCAGTAGTCATTGATGATCTCAAGCATCGCTGATCCTCCTGCTCTTTTTCGCCCACCGTTCTGCAAATTCCCCCGCGATCATAATGAGGACCGAAAAGAACAGAAAAACGAGTGTTGCGACAAAGAAGATCTCGAACGTTCTGAACGTGTCATTGTTGATGGACAGGACCTGATACATGAGCTCATGAACGCCAATTGCCATTGCAATCGAAGTGTTCTTAAAGAGCAGCAGTGTATTGTTCATGATCAGCGGAATGGTCGCCCGCAAAGCCTGCGGAAATACTATGTATTGCATCGTTCTGAGGAAGCTGAACCCGAGCGCGCGACTTGCTTCCAGCTGCGTATTGTTAATCGATCGCACGCCGCTTCGAAACGACTCCGAGAAATAGGCCGCCATGCAGAACCCCAAAGCGAGCCCCGCAAGAACAAAACCACTATCCCCACGATTGAGCGCTTGTTGTAAAAAGTCGGGAAGCAACATGGGAACCGCAAAATACCAGAACATGATCTGAACAAGCAGCGGTATGTTTCGTGCAAGTTCGATATATGTTGCAGGAATCCACGCAATCACTTTGATCGGTGACATCCGCAAAAGCAGAAGCAAAAAGCCCAAAACGAATGCAGTCGTCCAAGAAAAAATAAAGAGCGCAAAGGTCAGTGACAAGCCTTGCAAGAGCCAAGATAAGTAGGGCTCCTGAAGAACCGCCATTGATTCAAAACTCATCTCTAACCTCCGCGCTTTGGTATTTGCTTACTTCAGATAGTCGGTAATCGGCACGATCTTGAAGTTACGCTGTTTGTCTTCGCCGAACCACGTATGGTAGATGGCTTCCGCTTCGCCGTCAGCTTCCATAGCTGCAAGTGCCGCGTCGACTTTTGCCACAAGACGTGTTTCGCCCTCAGCGACGCCAATACCCCAAGGCTCGAACTTCAGTGGCTCAGATACAAACTCCATTGGCTTGGGCGACTTTGCCTTCAATTCAGCAGCGATCACATCTGTCATTGCCACTGCATCAATCTTACCCTGCACAAGCGCTAGAAAAGCGGCAGGAATATCCTGGTAGCTTGCCACCTCGGCTGTTGGGATGATGTCGCGCACATATTGTTCGGTGCTTGAACCCTTTGCTGTGCCGATTGATTTACCAGCTAAGCTCGCCAAATCTGTAAAGCCAGCGCCTTCATGGCTCATGACCATCTGAACACCAACATAGTAGGAAAGGGTATAATCGACCTGCTCGTCGCGCGCCGCTGTGTATCCAAGCGCTGCTGCGAGAACATCGATACTACCCTGCTGCAGTTCTGGAATGCGCCCTTCAACAGAGATCGGAACTATCTCGATTTCGACATCCATTCTGACAGCAATTGCTTTGCAAAAATCAATGTCATAGCCGACGACTTCGCGGGTTTCCGCATCCAGAAAACCAAACGGTTTTGCGGCCGAAATCACACCACAGCGCAGTTTTCCGGCGTTCATAACGTCGTCCAACTTATCCGCTTGTGCGGGGCTGACCGCAATAAACGCACCAGCGGCAAGCGCTGCAATTTTCAATCCTAGATTTCTCATTTGTCTGTTCTCCCTTGGTTGCTTGGTAGTTTTAAGCGCGACACTGCTTTTGCAATCTGCTCGCAGGCTTCATCGATAACTATTTCGGATGTTGCAAAAGACATGCGCAGATATGGCGACATTCCATACGCGGCCCCCGCAATTGTCGCGACATGCGCTGCGCGAACGAAATACCTCGCCACATCGCTATCATCACTCAGCGTTTCACCGTCTTCGGTTGTCGCACCTAAAAGGCCGGCCACGCCAACAAACGCATAAAAAGCCCCCTCTGGTTCACGACAAACCATCCCAGGAATGTTGTTTAGACGTTGCAACAACCGATCACGCCGGAGTTGGTATGCGGCTCTGTTGAGCGGAATATCGGATTGATCGCCCGACAACGCGGCGAGTGCTGCGGCTTGACTGATTGACGACGTACAGCTTGTGTCCTGCGAAATGATGGTTTTGATTTGCGCAATCAGGTCCTTTGAACCACCGGCAAACCCGATCCTCAACCCAGTCAAGGCATATGCCTTTGATATCCCGTTCGCCGTCAGTATACGTTCACGCAGATTTTGGTTTGCGCCCAGGAACGTGCTGAAATTCGCGCCGTCATAGACAAAATGTTCGTAGATCTCGTCTGATAGGACGAGGCACGAAGGGTGCTGCGAAATCACGGCTCCTAACGCTGCCATTTCGTCATGGGAATAGACGGCCCCTGTCGGATTATTTGGACTGTTCAGAACGACCCACTTGGTTTTGGGTGTCAGCGCAGACTTGAGCTGTTCGGGCGTTAATTTGAACCCAGCATCCGCCGCGCATTGGACCTCGACAATCTTTGCACCGAAAAGCTGCGCGATATCGGGGTATGACACCCAATAAGGCGCCGGAACAACAACCTCGTCACCTTCGTCAATAGTGGCACAAAATGCAGCGAAAATAATCTGCTTCAAACCTGCCCCAAGGGCAATTTCATTTTCAGCGAACTTCAAGCCGTTGTTCTTCTCGAAGCGCTCGGCGATCGCCAACATGAGCCGTCGGTTTTCGATAAGATACCCTGTGTCATTCCGTTTCACGGCATCTAGCATTGCACTGACCGCTGCGTCAGGAGGGGCGAAATCAGGCTCTCCAATTGCCAGTGAGTGGATCGAGACACCTTCCCGCCGTAGCTTTGAGACCTCGCCGGCCGCAGCCATGCTGGCTGATGGCTTGATATTCGCCATCCGTCTCGCAAAGAGCTTGGCATGCAATGGGTCTTGGCTGGTCATATGCGTTTTTCTCGCTTTGCTTTGACAGCGCGTCTCGACCACAGGCGCATGTACCGTTTATGGCTTAGAGTGCTCATAGAAGTGCCGACGGAACCCTGCACGACTGATCTCAGGTCCGCCTGTGTTCAAAAAGCTATGGAAGCAGTTACATCAAGACAAGCGATATTTTCTGATACTTAAACATCAATAAAAGTAATGCTATTCGCGCTTCTAGGTGTGTTTGCCCGAGACGCCCAACAACTGTGACGTGGTGCTTCCTGCACGGATTGCACGACGCATTTCCTCTTCTTGCTGCATCCGGGCTTCGCTTGCTGCAATGGCTGAGGCTACGGTATCTTTTGGGATGGAAACGAGACCATCGCGATCCCCGACAATTATATCTCCGGGACAGACACTCACACCACCAACCACTATCGGAATGTCAATTTTACCTAGTGCTTTCTTTTCAGTGCCCTTGATGGAAAGACCACGACAAAAGACAGGAAAGCCGCTTTCGATCACGTCATTACCGTCTCGGACACACCCATCAATCACAAGGCCACCCAAGCCCATTTCCATCGCTTGAAGCGTAAGTATGTCCCCCCATGGGCCTGCTTCCATAAAGCCCTTGGCGTCGATAATCAGAATATCTCCGGGCTTTGCAGTCTCAAGGGCGATGTGGATCGTCAGGTTATCCGCAGGACGCATGTCCACTGTCAAAGCAGGTCCAGCGATGCGCGATTTAGGATCTAACGGTTTGATCCCGTTGTCAAAAGCGCCAAAAGCGCCTTGCGCTTCATACACCGTCGCAGCGCCGAGTGCCTTTAGTCTAGTGAGCTGTTCCACCATCGCGGACATTGCCGATACCTCGTTCGTTGAATTTACGGGTCGTCGTTTGCCTGATCAGCACAGATCAAAATGCCTTTAAGCGTTGCGATGCGCCCCGACGTCAAAGCACCCATAACCACGCCCATATCAAAAATTAGGGCTATCAATATATCAAAACAAGCGATATTTTCTTATACATTCGCATCACTAAAGGTAATTGAATGATCACTATTCGACAGGTAGAGGCACTGGTTTGGAGTGTTCGGCTCGGGACGCTTTCGCGTGCTGCACAACGCTTGAACGCAGCGCAACCAACAATCTCAAAGCGCCTGCAGGAGCTTGAAACAGGGTGCGGTTTTGAGATTTTCGAGAAGCGTGGTCGCAAACTATTTTTGACTGAAAAAGGAAAAACTCTGAACGTTTTGGCTGAAAAGATCTTTGCGTTGACCTCGCAAGTAGAAGATCTAAAGAACGATGAAACCCCGGTTGAGCGGAGCATTTCAATCGGTGTTACCGAGTTCGCTGCGCATACTTGGGTCGTTGACTTGGTAGAACAGATAAGATCAGAATTGCCGCATATCGTCCCGCAGATCTCAATCGAACACTGTGGTATTCTTCGTGATAAGCTCGTTCGCGGTGATTTGGACTTGGTGGTTTGTCCCAGCTACACCCACGATGCGAATATCTCTTCCCAACTGGCCCAAGAGATAAAATTCGTGATGGTCGGCAGCCCCCGCTATTTTTCATCAGACCAAAAGTACCTGGGACATGATTTGGCCAAACACAGCTTTCTGACGCATGGTCCTATTGGCGCGATCGGTGCCGTTGATACTTGGATAGCTGATATTGGTTGGAGGCCCAACGAAGTGGTGCAAGTCGACAGCCTGGTCGCCCAAATCGAGATGGCGAGGGCGGGTATGGGTCTCGCTATTTTGCCGGAGCCAAGCGTATCGACGCTCATTAAGTCCGGTCAACTGACTGAGATTGATATTGAGAGAAATATCTGCAGTGTTCTTTACCGAATTTACGGCCGCAAAAATGAACTATCGTCGTCTCTAGAAGACATCGTCGATATCATAAGAGATATCTGCAATTTTGACAATCGCGGTCAATATATAGCTGAACGTCATGCCTCCAATCGAGATCAATAATTTACGTGTAGTCCGTTTGGTCTGCTAGACGGTTTTCCGCCAACGACATTGCGTAATCCCGTCGTCAGTCGCCGGTCTGGTATTTCTATGGGCGGGACAGTGAATAAGATGCCATCCGGTGTTTCCGATTTGACCCTATGCAAACGCGTCGCTAGAAGACGCGTCCTTACTGAGCGGCCATACAGCCTCTTCGAAAGCGCAATCATGAGCAATGGCGGCGCTACGACTTAGGGTTAACGATCCCGCCATATCCAGCACAGCCGACATTCACCGCGCAGACCAGCCAAGACAATGCGGATCTTCTCTTCCGCCGAATAGGTCTGCCGCGTCTTGCGACGGATATTTTTGACCACTTTGTCGGCGGCGTCTTTCGATGTGGTAGGCTTCTTCGTCATCTCGATCATCCTAATCGATAAGATGAACCAGAAATCCTTCCCTATTCAAATCCTCAAATCTGTCCAGCGGGTGCTGTCGTCAGACAGTAGCTCCTCTTCGCTCAATGCGCGGTTTTGTGATTGATTGTCGGACATGAATCCCCCGGTCAGAATGACTGAAATTTATCAGCACTTTTGTATAATGAGGTGGCGTGGGAGGGGCGTTACCGCCCGCTCTCGAAAGTTGGCTTACTCAATCAGGCCAGCTTCTTTGTAGTACTTTAAAGCACCTGGGTGCAGTGGAGCGGACAGGCCAGCAGTTGCCATTGCTTTTGGATCAAGGTTCGCAAATGCAGGGTGTAGCTTTCTGAACGCTTCAATGTCGCCGAAGACTGCGGAAACAACGGCGTAAACCGCTTCATCAGATACATCTGTGGATGTGACGAATGTCGCGCCTACACCGAATGTAGAGACATCTTCGTCCGACCCACGGTACATGCCGCCCGGAATTGTTGCCGTGCGGTAGTAGCTATTATCATTGATCAAGCTATCAACTTCAGGCCCCGTTACGCTTACCATAACCGAGTCGCACGCTGTGGTCGCTTCTTGGATCGTACCGGAAGGGTGGCCCACAGTCACAACCATTGCGTCGATTTGGTTGTCGCAAAGCGCTGCTGATTGCTCGGCAACTTTCATCTCAGTGGCCAAGGCGAAATCATCTTTAGACCAACCTTTAGCTTCCATCAAAGCTTCCATTGTGCCGCGTTGACCAGAGCCAGGGTTGCCGATGTTCACGCGTTTGCCTTTGAGGTCGTCAAATGTTGTAATTCCTGCATCTGCTCGGGCCACAACTGTGAACGGTTCTGGGTGCACGGAAAATACCGCGCGAAGGCCCTCAAATGCTCCAGCCTCCTCGAACTTCGAAGTGCCGTTAAAGGCGTGGTACTGCCAGTCAGATTGAGCAACGCCGAATTGGAGCTCACCTTCGCGGATTGTGTTGATGTTGTAGACAGAACCGCCTGTGGATTCGACTGAGCACCGAACGCCGTGCTCTTTGCGGCCTTTGTTTACCAAGCGGCAGATCGCGCCGCCAGTTGGGTAATAAACACCCGTGACACCGCCGGTGCCGATTGTGATAAACTCTTCGGCAAACGCAGCCGGTGCTAACATTGCCGCTAGACCCGCCGCAGCAAGCGAATATTTAAGTTTAGAATACATCATTGAACTCCCAGTTTTGATGTGGCGTTGGCAATCTTCTTTGATCCATATGCCTCGGCCAATTTCATTTCGCCAGATTATTGCTTTATGCACGGGCGCTAACCCTAGTATTTAAACGCATCATTGCTCATCTTCTTAGCGAGTTTTTGGACTTTCAATTCATTCCGTTTCCGACTGCACATGAACGGCAATTCATTCTTTGCGGAATATAGACGCCGTCAAACTATTGCTTGCGTTACCGAATGGCGCGTCACCTAATCGGCTTTGCGCGTCTGCAAAGCTCAGGCAATCGGCATCTGGGTGGCATATCATAAGCTTACGTTGACCGCAGATAGCAGAGAGCCGAAGGATACGATCCATTTTATGGATGCAGTGCGCTGATCAACGTCGAAACGAGGATAATCCCGTCTAACTGTCAATCTCGTTCATGACGGCCAAAACTTGAGAAACCTCTTGTGTCGTATTGTAATGGCACATCGAAATTCGAATGCAATCCGGCAAATCTAAAGGCTTAAGAATGTTGCCGCTGTAGTGATCTGCTTTGCGGACGTGGGTGCGAATTCCCCCTTTGTTCAACATGCTCACAACGTCGGTAGATGCTACGCCCTCGACCACGAACGATACTGTGCCTTCTCGCTTTAAATTGTCAGCACCGGCCAATATGGTGACCTCATCCATCTCCCGAAGTCCGGGAAGGTTGCCAGTGCCGTTTATCAGTGTATCGGTCAAAACCGTTTCATAGTTGTTGATCGCTTTGCCCGCAGCTTCGATCCGCTGTCGTGGGTTTATCTCTTCCGAGACCTCCCCACCCAGCCAATCAAAGTAGGCGACAACATCCGAAATCGCGGCAAAGGCACCTGTGTCACGTGTGCCCAATTCCCAATTATTGGTGGGCCCGCCGATCAGGGCTTCGTGCGGCAATGCAGTTAGCCGGTCTGAAATCCATGCAATCCCATATCCATGACGTGAAAAGACTTTGTAGGGTGAAATTGCATATCCGTCGGCGTCGTAGGCGGCCAAGTTTATCTGACCATGCGCGGCATGCTGGATACCGTCGACAATGATCATGCAATCGGGTGCAACTGCGCGGATCACTTTGGAAATCGCGGCCACATCGATGCCTATTCCAGTCACAGGCGACGCGTGCAAGATTGTCGCCACCGCCACATCAGGCGTCATTTGTGCGGCGTAATCCTGTGCGGTGACAATGCCATTGGCATCGCTATGCGCCACGTTCACATAGTCCATCCCGCCGATCCCTGCCCAATGGCGCGCGGCACTTCTGCTGGACGGATGTTCAATTGAACTGCCGATGACTTTTGACCCCTTCGGCGCATTAAGGCAGGCCGTGCGGATCATACGAAACAAAAGCTCAGTTCCGGTTTCCCCAACAATGAACTGCCCCGAGGTGGGATTCATCAACACGGCCAAATCAGCTTTTGCCTTTTCAATTGTTTTGACCAACGCTTTTGCAGCGGGGTTGTCGCGCCCTTGATTGTCTGGAAATGCCGCATATTTCGCCGATGTCTCGACCACTGACTTCAATGTGAGCGCACCACCCCCATTCTCAAAATAGACGCGCGGGCCTTGGAAAGGACAGCTGTCGATATGGGCAAACCGGTTGCGGATGGCTGTGATAAGGGTCGGGTTATCTTGGATCATTGGGCTATTCCGTTTAGTTAAAATGCCGCTGAGGAATGGGTAATCGCAGTCGGCGCGATGCACTGGCCAAGCCTTGAGTGATGGTCATATCTGCTGTTGTTGAGGGGGAGTTTGTTCGATCTAGACAGGTATTTAAAACGATTAATTATCATCCGGACGTATCGAAAAAAAGAATGAATGGGCGCGAAAGAGGGATATTAGCCCGCCGTACTCATGCTAGTTGTGATAGCTGCTTCCAAAATCACAATGCGACTTTGCCAGCTCTGCAATTTCTTGAATAAACGCATTGGGCCTGTCGCCTCGGTACATTGCCACATACGGAATGGGCGGCAATGGCACCTTTGTCTCGATGATCTCAAGCTTACCGGATTCTTCAAACCGCTGACAGAACTGGTAAGGTAAATACGCAACCCCAAGCCCAGCAACCGTCAAGCCAAGCAACGCCGTCATGGAATCGCAAACCAAGGTTTCTTGGAACACAACACCACGATCCTTAAGCCATTTATTAAGATACAGCCCTGATCCAGACGCGTGACCTTGGACTAAGACGGGAAACTCTGCCAAATCCCTATGCCTGATTGGCTTTGCGAGGTTTACCAGCCCCTTTTTGGCCATCCAACAATTTTGCACCGTTGCGATAGGTACGGAAGAAAATTCAGGCAATGTGAACGCTTCTGGGATGATAATCAGATCAAGCTGACTCTGCTCTAGATCACTTAAGAGCGCTCTCGACATATCTACCTTTGGGGATATTTGCACATTACTAAACTGGTCTTTTACTGCCGAAATCAACTGTGGTAACCAAGTGATCGTCGTTAATTCGGTCACACCTATTCGAAGCGATCTTGGTCGGTTCGCCACACCTTGCTGGATTTCCGTGATCTGATCATGCAAATGAAGAATTTGCTTGGCCACTTCGAAAAGTTCTTCGCCACGTGCCGTCAACTTGGCTCCACGCATACTACGATCGAATACCTCAATTCTTGACCCACGCTCAAGTTCGTGAACGCGTTTCGAGATCGCCGACTGGGTTGTGTAAAGCCGCGCAGCCGCCCGCTCAAAGGTGCCTAGTTGAGCGATCCAGTACAGAGCCTCAAGTTGCTTCAGAGTAATGTTTGCGTTCATTTTGCCTTCCAATTCTGAAATTCTATTCATTCCATTATGTCACCCTTATCCGCCAAGTATCATCCCTTAACAGAATGACAACACCGTTAAGTCCCGTGCAGGGTTTAACTTCCAAATTCGACGTTCGGAACAATGAGGGTTTGCTATTTCAAAAAACAGCACGGCTTTCCAGTTTGGCCCCCTCATCCTTCCTACTACAGATTGAGAGATCAATGTTCTCACGCCCAAGAACGTTCACCGGCGTGTCGTTACCAAGTACTCAAGCCACAGATAAGCCCCCGTTAACCGCTTTACCCATGGCAAAAAGCAAGGAAGGTCATCTGGCGTAGAATCGATTTCTGGGCAACAATCTCAAGCAACAAAGCGGTCATTGGCGCATTGTGCAGCATCAAACACAATGGGCTCTTTTGAGCCATTCGCCGCACGATGATCCAATGTCTGCATTGAATTTCAAGAACTGATCAGTGGTGGCGAGGTGCAAACCCCGCCGCTCCTTTTGTTTTGACTCAAGGGATTTGGACAAGACAAACGCCCTGGTTCGTCAGGGTGAAACCGAAGCCGCCTTCGGTCAGGCTCACCAACCGCACGCGATCTTTCGAAAAGCTCTCCTATTGTTGTCTGTGGCCGATATAGTCACAAGAAGCAAAAGGAAGGGACGGCTCTCGGCCATGTGCAATCTCTATTCATCTAAGATGCCACCAGAGGCGATGCGTCAGCTTTTTGACGTCCCATCTGCTCGCGACCTTCTGGGCAATGCCGAACCTCTGCCAGCAATCTACCCGAAATACTTGGCACCTATCGTCACCACCGATCAGGGCGGCCTTGCTCTGGTCAAAGCATCGTGGGGTTTTCTCACTCCGAACAAGAGTAAGAAAACCGGAAAATGGCTGAAGCCTTCGGCATGGAACAATACGCGAGACGATAAAATCCGAACTGCTTCACTCTGGCGCGATAGTTTTGAGAACCGCCGCTGCTTGATCCCCGGCACCGCCTACGCCGAAGCCACAGGACGCAATCCAGCGACATTTCACTGGTTCGATGTCAAAGGCACTGAAGGGTTCGCATTCGCTGGCATATGGAAGCAACAGACAGCAACTGTGGGGGACACCGACGTGGACGGCAAATTCTACAGCATGGTCACGACCGCCCCAAACGAACTTGCGGCGAAGTACCACAATCGAATGCCGGTTATTATTTCACCCAGCGATTACGAAGAGTATCTAACCGGCGACCCCGGCATGGCTTTCAACCTCCTGCGTCCCTTTCCCGCTGATCAGATGCAGGTCATCGGCAGCGGCGAAGGTCTCCGCTCAGAACCTGGATAACGCCTGTTCCAGTTTCAGAATGTTCCCTCTATGTTCACTCCATGCCACTGCGACCACTCACACTGGGATTTCGGTTTAGTGTTAGAGTCACCACTCTGACCGCATGTGATGTTGTGGAGTTTGTGTGTCCTAGCTGCGGAAAAAAATACTTGGTTGCACCATACCAGCTTCACCTGCGGTTTCTTCCGCACACACACTTGGACCAAGTCGGAGAGAAGTTCCATTGCCGTGTCTGCGGGTGCCGTGGAAATGCCCGCTGGTCGGTGTACAGAGCCGAGTTGCACATACGCGACGTAAAAGGTAACTCCGATTAGGTCATCAAGGGTTTTTTAGCGCACCCAGCAGTATCCGCGTTTGGATTAGTCCGCTTCCCCTTCGCTAGAATGGCGCGGCGAACTATGAGCTCGTGCGTATGGCTTGGGGTTGCCTTGGGTTGCACACTCGATAGTCTTCTTGATGTCATCTAATACTTTTGAAGGTCTTTTCGCCAATGCCATTTTCGCCCGAACGAACAGACCTAATCAAGGCGCGTATTGTTGAACGGTTAGCGTCTGGGCACTCGAATGAGTGGGAGGAGTCTTTTCTTAACAATATGGCTGTGCGGTTCAATCGGTATGGAACCAAGACGCGCTTGAGCGATGCTCAGTTCAAAACGCTGCACAGGGTGTTGAAGCTGAATCGTGAAGGGCAAGTTAAGTCACTCAATCCCCAGACTGATCACAGTGGTCGGGCCACAGCACCTCGCGCCCCAAGACCCTACCGACCAAAGGCACGCCCAATGTCAATTGCCCGCGCTGTCACGGCCCCTAAGAGGGCAGTCCGGCGGGCGGAGCGGCAAGTTATGTTGCCAATCGTGTTGGTTTTAGGGTTCTTCGCGCTGGTCGGTTCGTTGTTTGATTCTGCGTCGTCAGGGTCCTCGACGTATCGTCCGCAGGAAAAACCGACACCTCAGGCGAGCAGTGCCGAAATTGTTTACGTCACTGGATCGCGGGTCAATCAACGAGTGGGGCCGTCGACATCTACCGACGTGATGGGCGTCCTAACCAAAGGTACACAGGTGCAGGCAGTCGGCCAGCAAAGGAACTGGACAAAAATTGTATCGACACTTGGTACAGGCTGGATATCATCTAATCTCCTTTCCTCAAGAAGCGCAGTCGTAGCCGTATCCCCGTCGCTAGGGCGGGCACTTAGGGCCAGTGATGTGCGTGTCATAGACGGTGATACGGTCGATATACGAGGGCAAGACGCTAACGTCCGGCTTGTCGGTTTCAATGCACCTGAGACTTGGAGACCATCGTGCAATGCAGAACTTGAGGTGGGGCAGCGTGCAACCGCGCGGTTGGGTCAACTTGTGCGGTCTGCTGGGACTATCGAGTTTAGACGGGTCGCTTGTTCGTGCAGGGCGGGTACCGAAGGCACTGATCAGTGCAATTTCGGCCGGCGATGCGGGTCGTTGTTTGTGGACGGCGTAGATGTCGGCGAAATCTTGATGGGTGAAGGTTTGGCAGTGGCTTATCGGTGCGGGAGGACTAGCTGCCCACCGCGCCCGCAAGCTTGGTGTCGGTAACGGCCCTTATCGGACTTTCAGCTTGTCCCAGAACTGGCTGGCTCGCTTCCCTAAACCGGACGTTCATGCGTAATGCAGCATTTCGGGCCAACAGAGGTTTGGATCGCGGACAAAGCGAAATTTCTATTGACAAACTCGACATAGAATTAAGTCGAAAGTACCACGTTTCGCCAGTCCGGCTCTCGGTATGGTGAATTGTCTGAGATCAACGCCCCGGCACCACGCCTGCGATATGAGTCACGGAAGTGCGCAGACAGGAGCTATCCACACACGACATGCGACAGCATACCTTAAAGTTAGCGACGCTCTGGGCGATAGGAGCAACCTGATGCCAAATCTAATCAAATGTTCCTCCGTCTATCCAACGCTTGCCGTTTCCAGCGTAGCAGAGGCCTGTGCATGTTATGTGGAAAGGCTTGGTTTTGGTATCAATATTTTTGGGGCCAACCACCGTCACACGCCGCCGTTCTGATGGAAGGCGCTTGCGTGCATTTTTGGAATGGCAAGCTGCAGCTCGGTGAGTATTGGTTCTATTTCGACATCACTAATTTTAGTGCGATGCAAGAGCGTGCTTGAGTCAACGGGGGAGAGATCACTCGAGCTCTTGAAGATTACCCCCGGGGTATGCGCGGGTTCAACGTACTTGGTCTCAACGGTTGCAGCTGCCGATTTGACCAACACCTTCGATGACAATGCTAATGCCGCGCGCGGCCAATTGCTGATCGTTGCGGTCCGGGCTGGAAGGAAACGAATTGACTGCCCGCGTCTGAGGTCCTCCTGCGCCTGGCTATGAACCCGGATCACTTCAACAGATAGCGATAGGCCGTGCCAGCAATCACAAACGCCGCCGCGCCAAATGCGATGTGGCGCGAGGTCAGCACACGTCGCTTTGATGTGCCCCGTTCGAAGCGCGGATCAAGCATGCGGGTGTCAGCCATTAGGGCCCCGGCACCTGTGTCCTCTTTCAAATCTGGCGACCGTAATCCGCGGCCATCTGGCGCGTTAAGCGCCTCGACTGCTGGAAGCACGCGGCCGGATTCGGCGAGTTTTTCAGCCAGCGTACCAGGTGTGCAGCCCAGATGTTCTGCCAACAAGCGATTGCGCAGATCGGCGATGATCTGGCGGGTGGCATCGTCCTGCGCCTCGATGGTCAGGTCGCATTCGGTATCGAAACCCAGCGAGCGGCGGTCGACATTGCTTGAGCCAACCCGCAAAATTCGATCGTCGATTACACAGACTTTAGCGTGCACATAAATCGGTTCCTCTGCCGCATTGACCGGCGACCAAATCCGAAAACGGTTTTCGTGATCTACTGAACGCAATTCTTCAACCATGCGGGTGCGGGTGACGTGCATGGCATTGTCTTCGACAGCATTCGTCGCCGCGACGGGATTGATTACGATGACGTCCGGGCCGTCCTTTTCGCTCAGCCGCTGTGACAACGCGTGGTTGACTGCGTCTGA
Organism: Aliiroseovarius sp. S1339; assembly: GCF_023195695.1. Taxonomy (GTDB): domain Bacteria; phylum Pseudomonadota; class Alphaproteobacteria; order Rhodobacterales; family Rhodobacteraceae; genus Aliiroseovarius. Next base: position 15,314 of record NZ_JALPQG010000003.1, read on the forward strand.
GGCGAAATATTGGCTTTCCACATAAATCAAAGACTGGGCCGAGGCGATTTCATCCATCACCATTTCTTCAATTTCGTTTATCAGGGGTCGGTCTTCTTCCGGCGGATTGGTGCGCGAGATGGCCACCGGTATGTCGCGACAGCTGACATCAAGTGATGCTGGCCAGATGTCGCCTGAGGGCAGATCCGGCGGTGTCAATTCTTCGTCGGTCGCGCGAAGCCACCGGGCGCGGGCCAGATCGCCAAGATCGCGCGCCGCAGGGCCGGTTACGGCGTTGGTGACATCATGCCATGGGGCAGCGGGTGATCCGTCCTTCAACACGCGTCGCGGGTCGTCAGGCGCGTGATCAGGGGTGTCCCAGCGTGCATCGGTCACGTCGATCCCGCCGCAGAACGCCAATCGATCATCCACAACAACGATTTTCTGGTGGTGGCAGGCCCCCACCGGGTGTCGCCCGTCCAGCGCGAGCCTGATCCGATCTGGCCCGACCAGTTTCAGACGTAACGCTGGCACCATCCGCCCAGGGGCAATCAGGGCAGAACCGGACCAGCGCAGAAGATAGATCATCAGGTTAGGGTTGCGGTCGACCACGGCTTCGATGAAGTCGATGACCTTGTTGGGATAGCCATCAGGCGCATTGCCATCTTTATCGCTTTCGCCTGGCAGCATCTCGATTTCTAAATCGAAATCCCAGCCGACCAAAAGGACCTGCTTTTCTGCCGCAACCAAGGCCTCGCGCAGCGCCGTGAAATATGCTGCGCCGTCTACCACCAGCTCGAACTTGTCGGCGGTGCTTACCCTCCAGCAGTTGCGGCTGGGGTCAAACAGGCTGGTCTGTTTTGGTGGTGCAGAGGGCTGTGGCATGGTGATATCTGTTCCTTTGCCTCGAGGCATCCGTCCGGGGGACGCCCCGAAGAGCTTGATCCATCATAGCTTACAACGTGGGGCAGGGTGGATGGTTCCGTTTTTCTCGCTCGACTAAGCGTCTGCCCGCTTTTTCACGCAGATATGGCTGCGATGTGGTGCGCACTTAAAAAATGTCGGAACCAAACCGGGCGCCGCCCCGTTCCTTATGCAAGCGCAACCGGCGCTGCGGCTCAAAGACAGTACAGGGAAGGCAGCTATGAAAACAGATGATTCCACTATGAATGCACGGTCTGCAGCGCAGACGCGGGCACTGGGACCGGAGTCTGTGCGTAATCTGACCAAGGCGTTAGAGATTTATCGCCAGCTGCTGTCGCATATCGACCAACGTCCCCCAAGCCAGCGCGCGTCCACCATCAGCGCGATAAGTGACGGTTTGCACCGTCTGCAAGATAAAGGAGCCGCAAATGACCAACATTTATGACGCAATCAAAGAAGACCACGACATGCACCGTGAACTTCTGAACGAGATCAAGGAAAGCGCTGCGAAGGACAGAGGGAAGCTTTGGAAGACGTTTTACGAAGACGTGAAAAGTCACGCCGCCGCAGAAGAAGAAACCTTTTATTCGAAGCTGATTTCGAAAACCTGGGGGCAGGACGCCGCGCGACACTCGGTCCATGAACACCAGCAGCTTGATGACTTGATGGAAGAATTGAACGTCATGGAACAGTCCGCAGATTTGTGGATGAAAAAGTTCGAAAAACTGGCGCACGATTGTGAACATCACATGGATGAAGAAGAGAATGACGTGTTCAAGCGGGCCAAAGAAGCCATCGACGAAGATGAGATCGAAGGCTTCGGCAAAAAGTTCGAAGAGCGAAAGAAGAAGGAACGTAAGCTGATCGACGACAAACGCGAAGATAGTTTGGAAGATTAGGCCTTAAACGTCGCGTGACATGAAAAGACCCGGCGCGATCTCCGGTTCTTAGTATTGGAACCTTGACCCGCCAGCCGCGTTGTCTTGTTAGCAAAACGGAGGCCACCATGACGAAATTGCGAAACGGAACCTGGGTTCTGATTGCTGACGGCGAGTAGGCTCTTTTCTTGGTTAACGAAGGCGATGTTCAGCACCCGAACTTGCAGGTGATCCGCAAGGAAGAGCAAAACAACCCGCCAGACCGCGAGCAAGCAGCAAACCGGAGCGGTCGGGTGCACCAAAGTGCGACCCATGGCAAATCGGCCTATGAAGACACCGATTGGCACCAGCTGGGCAAAGAACGTTTTGCACAAAGCCTGGCCAAGCTGCTGTACCAACGCGCGCATGAAAACGCTTTTTCTCAACTTGTGATATGCGCTGGGCCGGAAGTCCTGTCCACGTTGCGCGACGAGTTGCATATGGAAGTTAGTGACCGGGTGATTGCTGAGATTCCCAAGACACTGACAAATCACCCGACCGAAGAAGCCGAGCAGATCATCTGTTCCGAGCTTGGTAAGTGATCGCACACCAGGCGCAGTTTTTTGGGAACCAAACCTCTGGCCCGGCGTTAACTAGATAAGACACTGGCCGCACATGGTCGACATTTTATGAAAGGAACGCAGCATGGATTTTCTGTCTGGCATTGGGGGCTTAATCGTCCTGATCCTTGATATCTGGGCGATTGTTTCAGTTTTGAAATCAGGAGCGCCTTCGCTGAACAAAGTGCTGTGGATTCTGTTGATTTTGGTCCTGCCGCTTGTTGGCTTTGTTATTTGGTTCATCGCAGGCCCCAAAGGCGCTTGATGGTTTTGTTCACTGTTCACCACTGACCTGCACTGACTCATTCTCGCAGGTACCCATCAGGTCGTCCTGAAGGCGCGCAGGATTCGTCTTGCGCGCCTTAATTATTTGATAAAAAACAAAAAAAGTAAAAAAATTTTGATCTATTATGGAACCAATATGCAGCGGCGGAGTTGATTAGACATGAAACGCAACAACGCGAATAAGGAGATGACTATGAGAAATATTCTGATGACCGCCGCAATTGCCCTGACTGCGGGTACCGCCGTTTATGCAGATAACCACGCGATGGATCGTGGTGACATGATACGCACACGTGACATCACCGGTGGCAACGTTTACGCGGTCGACGCCGACAACTGGGGCATGGATGTCACTTATGACGGCGTGGACGAAAACTGGGACGTCGTCGGTGAAATCGAAGACATCGTTCTGGACCGCAACGGTCAGATGACCGGGATCATCGCTGAAGTTGGCGGCTTTCTCGACATCGGTGACAAGCACGTGTTCATCAAGATCGATAACACTCGCCTGATCCCGGTTGATGACAAAACCTATGCCTTCGTCAGCCCGTTGACCAAAAATCAGCTGATGGAGAAGGAAAACCTGGACGAAGGTTTCTGGGACTAAAATCCGCTGTGTTTCTCGGCCAGCGCGCCGGGGAATGTTCACTGCCACCGCCACGGCGTTTTCGCGCCGTGGCGGACCAAATGGTTTCCATTCACACTGACAAAGACGGAGGACATGATGGCTAAGACCACCACACCCGCCAATTCTACCTCGAAAAAAGAACAGACCGCCGACAAGATTGATGAAGCCGTGGACAAAACAAGCTCGGCGCTGAAGTCTTCGGTCGATAGTTTGAAGTCGGGTGCACAAGAAATCGCAAGCTCGGCCCGCGATACGGCTGAAGCTACCGCTGATACGATCGCCGACAGCGCATCGCGCGCGTCAGATACATTACGGGGGGCGGCAGCTTCACTGCGCGACGGCTCGTTTCAGGAACGCAGCTTCGGTCAGTTGGCGGCAAGTCTGGCGGATGCTTCTGACGCAATCCGCGACAAGGATCTGGGTCAGTTGTCGCGCGACGTGTCGGACCTTGCACGTCGTAACCCCGTGCTGTTTGCCGGAGGCGCTGCCTTGGTCGGCTTCGCAATTGCGCGCATGATGACCAAGTCGGGGGATAAGTCATGAGAACCGAACGTTCGACCCTGTCCCTGATCACCGACATTCTTCGACATAGCTCGGGTCTGATACAGAAGGAAATCCGACTGGCCAAAGCCGAGATGGGTGAAAACATCAGCCGTGCGGGCGCCGCAATCGGCCTGCTGGTCGGTGCTGCCATCTTGGCGATGATCGCGCTGAACCTTATCGCCGGGACGCTCGTTGCCGCTCTGACCGCAGCAGGTGTTTCGGTCGTGTGGGCCACCCTGATCGTAGCCAGTTTCTTTGCCGTCATCGCGCTGATCATGGTGCTGAAAGCGCAAAGCGACTTGAAGATGGCCAGTCGTGCGCCTTCGCGCACAGCCGCACGCATTCGGCGTGACGCCAATACCTTGAAGGAGGCTGCTTATGAAAAGTGAACTTGAGCAAATCCAAGACGAAATTGAAGCCGAACGCGCCTTGCTGGAACAAGAACTGGCGGCGCTGAACGACCATGTTTCGGTCGAATCCCTGACAGCAGAAGCCGGTCAATACATTCGCGACGCGAGTGGCGATGTCGCGAACAAGCTAATGGCGCGTTTCGGCCAAAATGCACAGGCCCATCCACTCGCCGTTGCGGCTGTCGGTGCCGGGCTAAGCTGGCTGATGTCAGGGCCTACGCCATCGGCCAACCCCGAACCGGTCATGCGCCGATCAATGGGGGCTTACAACGGCCCGAAACCTGCCGCAGGTGACCCGGATCTGGATACCCCTGTCACTGTGGCCGCCCATTTGACCCTGCGCGAACCTGACCTGACCGAGAAGGTGCAGGCCCGTGCCAAGGGGGCGATCGAAACGGCTCAGGATCATTTGTCTGATCTGCGAAAGCAGGCCGCTGATATGCGCAGCCGCATTGCAGAGGGCACCGAAGATCTGTCAGCCGAGGCGCGCGCCCGTGTTGTTGCGGCCCGCGAAAAAGCGCTGGAGGCCGCGCAGAAAACTGGTCGCAAAGTGCGCGATGCAGGACAGGTCAGCACCGACTTCGCCAAGGAAAACCCGATGGTTGTGGGCGGCATTGCCCTTGCTTTGGGTGCGGCGGTCGCAGGTGCGCTTTACATGCGCAAGTCCGCCAAGACCGACGACGAAGACGAGTTCGAACGTCTGGATGCTTTCGCGCAAGCCGATCGCACCTTTGAGGACGAGGTCGCCCTTGCCCGTACAGAGCGAAACACAGCTGTCCAAGGTAAAAAAGACAGCTGAGCAAAAGGAGAGACCCGAATGGCCAGAGGTCGCGACGCCAGTATTCCAACTAACATCCCCCGTGAAGGGTGGATGGACATTGCGGCGCGCGTCGCGCGGTGGTTTGGGCAGGATCGGATCAGTTTGGTCGCTGCCGGGGTCGCCTTCTTTGGCATCCTTGCGCTGTTTCCAGCGATAACAGCATTACTGGCCGTTGGCGGTCTTGTTTTGGATCCCAGCCTGATCGTCTCGCAGATGGACAGGTTTCAGGGCGTGATCCCGGCGGACGCTTTGTCGATCATTCGCGATCAGGCGACGTCCGTCGCGCAGGCCGATGGGCTTGAGCTGGCCCTGATCTTGAGTATCGGACTTGCCCTCTGGTCCAGTTCGCGCGGGGTGGCGACATTGTGTGATGGGTTGAACATCGTCTATGAAGAGGATGAAAAGAGAGGCTTTTTTAAGAAGAACGCTACCTTTTTGGTTCTGACCGCGTTGATGATGCTGGGCATCCTTGTGGCAATCATTGTGATCGTTGCGCTACCCGTGGCGTTGCAATTCCTGTCACTTGATCCCATCGCAGATCTGGCAACCCGCATTGGAACTTGGGCACTTTTGATTGCGATGACCATCGGCGGAATCTCGATCCTGTATCGCTTTGGGCCAAGCCGAAGCAACGCCCGATGGGGCTGGATCTCGCCCGGTGCTATTCTGGCTTGCGTTTGCTGGATGGCGGCTTCGTTTGCGTTTACAATCTATGTTTCAAATTTTGCCAGCTACAATGAAAGCTTCGGGGCAATCGCCGGGGTGATCATTCTTCTGATGTGGCTGTGGATTTCGGCTATGGTCATTCTGGTGGGCGGCAAGGTGAATGCCGAGATGGAACACCAGACCCGTAAAGACACCACGACTGGACCGGAAAAACCCATGGGAGCGCGCGGTGCCGCCATGGCTGACACGCTTGGCCAGGCGCGAGGAGAACAAGGTGAAACCTAAAGCAAGCTGGGCGCAGATCGGCGTTTTCGTTTTCCTTGGACTTTTTTTTCTGGATTGGGCAAGCGACTTCCTTATCCCACTTGTCGCGGCCATTCTTGGCTTTCTGATCATGCGCCCGGTAGAACGCAGGATGTCCAAATGGGGCGTTCCCAGCGTGATCACCGCATTTCTAATCTGTACAGTGGCTGGTGCCGGTTTGACTTTTGCGGCTTGGAACTTCAGCCATCCGATTTCCCAATTGGCCGAAGACCTTCCTGACATGATCAATGATCTGCGCCGTATGCCAAACGCGGCGGCGGAAACCTTGGACAAGCTGGGGGAGGCCGCCAAAGCAGCAGAAGAGGCCGTCGATAGCGTGAATGACGAAGCAGCGATGGAGGTAAAGGTGGTCAAAGGCACCAACTTTATCAGCTCGCTGGTGACATCCGCCCCGTTGGTGCTTGGACAAATCGCGCTGACCATCGTTCTGATGTTTTTCCTGATCTCGTCAGGTTCATCTTTCGTGCGCAAGTTGGTGGAAAGCCTGCCCCGGTTTTCCGACAAGCGCGCCGCCGTGGGCATGGTTCAGCAAGTCGAACAGAAGCTCGGACTTTATCTTGGGGGAATCACACTGATCAACCTGTGTCTGGGCATCGCCATTGGCATCGCAATGGCGCTGTGGGGTTTGCCGAATCCGGTGATGTTCGCCGTGATCGCCTTTTCGCTGAATTTTATCCCCTATGTCGGCGCTATTTTCGGCGCACTTCTGGCGTCGGTTGTCGGCTTCAGCGTCTATAACGACGCGTGGACGGCGATCTTAATATTCTCGACATATATGATGCTGACGTCGATCGAAGGGCAATTTATCACGCCCTATGTGATCTCGAACCGATTGAAGCTTAATCCGACTGTCGTCTTCGTCGCCGTTGCCTTCTTTGCTTGGATTTGGTCCGTCGTCGGGATGGTCATCGCCGTGCCAGTGCTAATCACCATCAAGGTGATATTGGATCAAAACCCCGCGACGCGTAAAATCGGCGTATTTCTTGGGGGTGAGGAAGACGGCAGGGACGTAGAGATCTGAAGTCCCAAAACTATAATCGATTTCCACATGATAAAGGCCCGCATCCCATGCGGGCCTTAGCATTCTAGATCGATATATCTAACCGGCCGATTAGACCTCGTCCTCCTCGACCGCGTCGCGCGGGGCGTCTGCGACTTCGGTGTCGGCCTTAACGTTCGACACAGCCTCTGTCAGCTCGTCCGGTGCCGTTTCAGGTGTGTCTTTATGAGTTTCATCGCCTTTTTCACCGGGTTGGTTTTTCAGGTCATGATGCTGCGACGCACCCTTCAGATCCAGCGGTTTGTAGGACGGTTGGGAATTTGCAATCCGTCCTTCCTTTCAGTTGTTCCTCTCCGCGACGATCAAGACGAGCATCGCTTGTGTGTCTATTAACCCAACGTGGAAAGGCAACATATTGTTCCGAAATTTACGTGTCTTTCTGTTCCTGAAGGTCAAAGCGCGTGCGCAGCCAGCCAACCACGGTCAGGATTAGGAATGACATAAGGGTGATCGTTGCGGCCTCGACCACCAAACCGAAACCGACAGCGATGCCGATGACGCCAACCACCCAGATCAAAGAGCCGCTGCCCACGCCGCGCAGTTTGCCATGGTCTTGATTGGACATGATCGCGCCGGCGCCAAGAAAACCGATACCGCCAACAATACCGCCGACCACGCGCGACAGATCAAAGGCAAAGCCGTTGGTTTCGGCGTCTGCGGCGATATTCAGTGATATCATGCAAAGGGCTGCCGCCCCAAGGCTGACAAGCATATAGGCTCGCATTCCGAGTGGTTTGTGTTTGAATTCGCGGTCAAGGCCGACAACCAGCCCAAGGCCTAATGCGACCAGACTGCGGAAAATGAAAGTTTCAGTATCGACCATCGCTAAAATCCTAATGAGAAGTGTTTAACAGGTCAAAGGGCGCGGGTAGGACCGCGCCCTTTGTTGTGTTCTTCTATCAGCGGCAATGCCAAATCAGAAAGAATTAGTTCGCCAGCCATTTGTTGATTTCTTCGCGGGCCTCTTCTTTCGACTTGCCATATTTTTCTTGCAGCTTGCCTTCAAGCTGCTCACGGTTACCGTCGATCTGGTCGATTTCGTCGTCGGTCAACTCGCCCCACTGTTCTTTCAGTTGGCCTTTGACCTGTTTCCATTTGCCTTGGATTTCGTCCCAATTCATGAGCTATCTCCTTGCGTGTTGTTGCGTCTGATAGGTCAACGAAGATCAGGCGAATTGGTTCCGCGTTTCGGATCAGATTGGTCAAAATATGGTAAACAATTCTGCGGTTTATTTTACCTTACGCGGCATGAAGGCGTCGAATTGGACCGAGTCATCCTGTTTTTGCCAATGTGAGGTAGCCCGAAGCTCATGTTGGTAAACTTGGCGTAGCTGGGCACTGACCGGATCGACGGAGGCAAGTTGCGTTGCATCGCCTTTGATCTTCAAATGCGCCTGGTCACCATCCTTCAGGATGTCGATCTTTAGATGCATAGCACCTGATCGGGACAAACGATCCAGCTTCTCGGCAATAAGGTAACAAAGGGCATAGACCCGGTTAATACGCAACTGTACCGGTTCAAAATTTTCCACGATTTCGATGTTATCACCGATCATGCCTTCGTGGCGTAATCCTTGGATCAGTTTGCCGACCGCCGACCCGACGGGCAACAACGGCCCGTCAGCCGATTGGTGCATCGCTTTATGGACCAGATTGATAAGACGGACGCGAACCACTAACCGAGCCAATAGCTGTTTTTCGTCGGGCGAATGGGCCTCGCGGGCGTAAAGTCTTAGGATCGATTGAATGATCTGAAGATTATTGCCAACGCGGTGGAAAATCTCGCGTTGCAAGATGTTTGCGTTGTGAAGGCTGTTCTGGGCCACGGCTTCTTCGTGCAGCAATTGATCTGCAAGCGTGGAAAATTCGGCCCGCATCGCGACAGTTTCATCGGATGCCCACTGGCCATGGCCGCTGTGGGGCAGGTCGCGGTCCTGACGGAACGCGCGCATGTCACGCGTTAGCCGTGTGATATCGCCCAGTGCCATCTTGCGAATTAAAAGATCCGCCAGCAACAGACTGACCGCCAATAATAGGACGGGGATCATGCTGGCATTGACCATCGTCAACCACAGCGGCGGTGCGGCGACGCCCGGCCTGAGGGTCGCGAAAAAGCGTATTTCGAAGGCGGAGGCGGGCAGCACTGCGACGTCATCTCCGGACGCATCCTGCAAAATTTCGCGCGCTTTAGGTTCGGGGATATTGCGCAGATTTTGATAGACGGATCGGCTCGACCCTTCGGTGCGATCGACGCCCTTTACGATAAATGCATAGTCAGTTGCGATATAGGGCAGATCAATTTTTTCAAGCTCGGCCTCGATCGCCACCAGTCGGCCTTCGACCGCCTTTGTGACGAGCAGATCGCTATCAGACAAGGTAACGACTGCTACGTCGCCGGGCTGCGTTGACGTCGAGACTGCCACCATACCCGAACGCAAAATTCCCTTCGTACACACAGGTAGCCCATCAGGCGCATAGATCCCCGCAGCAACCACGGGAAATTGCGCATCGACAACCGCGCCAATCAGCATTTCGCACTCTTGTTTTTCGGACAGGCCGCGACTGGTCAGCTCGCTCAATACCTCAAGTAGCAGGTTGGTTTGCACAAGGGTCGATGTGACCTCGGCTGATGCGTTTTCAAGCGCGTCCAGTGCAGCGATCTCGCGCGCCTGATAGCGATCCGAAAGAATGTTGAACTGGTAGAAGCTTGCCAAAATGAGGATGGGGGCCATGACGATCATGTAAACCGCGATAAAGCGGCTTTGCAAAGAGCTAAGGAATATCGTGTTTTTACGGGTCACATGTGTCCTGATTGATTAACGATTGAGAGGGTCTGGCTATCCGTCAGCTCGGTGGGTTTGTCATCGTCCAGCTGCATCAGTTGAGCCAGCTCCTTTCGGGCTCGGTTGGTGCGCGACTTCATTGTGCCAATGGCGACTTCGCACGCTTCGGCGGCTTCTTCATAAGACAAGCCCAACGCGCCAATCAGGGTCAATGCCTCGCGGTGTTCGGCTTTCAACTTTTGAAAGGCAATGTTGAATTCTGACATTTGAAGACGGCCGTCATGATCAGGCTTGACGGCAAGGGCACCAACGATTTCGCCTTCGGGATCTTCGGATTCACGGACGGCCTTGCGGCGTTCGGAATAGAAAGCGTTACGCAAGATAGTGAACAACCAAGCGCGCAGGTTCGTACCTTCGCGAAATTTCTCGAAATTGCCGATGGCTTTAACCATACACTCCTGCACTAAGTCATCGGCGCGCACGGCATCTTTTGTCAAACTACGAGCGAAAGCACGCAAGGCTGGAATATGCTCCAGCACGGCATCGCGTGGGTCAGCGGCAGTCATTTTTCGGGCTCCTCAGATGGCTTTTGGGGGGCCGCTTGCTTTAGCTGCGCCAGCAAATCCTTGAACCGATCCGGCACGCCCTCATCCAGCGTTTCACTAAACGCTTTCTTTAGGTTCTCGTCGATCAAGTCGTCTGATCGCTTTTCGACTGGTTCGTCTGCAGGCATTGTTTTCACTCTGTTATCTCGGTTTTAACCGGCTTAACATAGTCACAACGGTCAAGGTAAGATTTGGTTCCCAACTTGATTGCAAAAAGAAAAAAATACACCAACAGAGGATTGTGAAATGGACCACATTGCGACCCATATCCCCTATCTGCGCCGTTATGCGAGGGCGCTGACCGGCAGCCAGTCCACTGGTGATGCTTATGCCACCGCAGTGCTTGAGGCTATGATTGCAAGCCCTGACACCATTCCCGAACAAAGTGTCGCGCGTGTCGCGCTTTATCGGATGTTCCACACGATCTGGCACAGCTCGGGCGCACCAGTGTCTGAGGCGGAGCGGGGGGCGGCTGCGAAGGCCCAAACGCATCTGGCTCAGCTTACCGCGAATTCCCGCGAGGCCGTGTTGCTGAACGCGCTAGAAGAATTCGGCGTGGCGGATGTGGCCAAGATCATCGGCGTCGATACAGAAGAAGCGCAAGAGCTGATCCGCATTGGTCAAAGCGAATTGGCCGAGGCTGTGCGTGGTGCTGTGTTGATCATCGAAGATGAACCGATCATCGCGATGGATATTGAAGGGATCGTGACCGACGCAGGTCACCGTGTCTTTGGCGTGGCGCAAACCCATGCCGAGGCAGTTGAAATCGGCACCGATGGACGCCCGGACCTGATCCTGGCCGACATTCATTTGGCCGATGACAGCTCGGGTATTGATGCGGTGAATGACTTGCTTGTAGCACATGGCGATCTGCCAGTTATCTTCATCACAGCCTTCCCCGAGCGGCTGCTGACCGGCGAACGGCCCGAACCGGCTTTCTTGATCACCAAACCGTTCCGCCCTGAACAGGTCTTGTCAGCCATTTCACAGGCGATGTTCTTTTCATCGACCGAAACGCTGAAATAAGAAATGCGCCCAGCCCGTATTGGGTCAGGGTGCAGATTTACTATGTCCGATGCAGATTGCGCAGATGGCGCCACGTTTAGGCGCGTTGATCGGCGCTGCGTGGCCCGAACAACAACCAGACAATAAATCCAAGGATCGGCAGCAGCAGGACAAACACCGTCCACAGCACTTTCACAAGCGCGGATGATCGCGAGGTCATGATGTTGTATATCGCATATATATCAAGGGCTAAGACGATTGCCCCGCCGAAGCTCATGGTCATGCTATCCATAAAATATCCTTCCGCCTATTTTGACCAGAACGTCCAGCCCGAAAAAAGGTTCCCGGGGTTTCGAAATAACCATGCGCTGCGACCTCAGTCGATATCGCGACGCACTTGGCCCCAGGCGAGCATCGCAAAGATCGCCGTGCCTCCAACCACATTGCCGGCAAGAACGGGAAGGAAGAAGCCAAACAGCGCTTGCCCGAGTGCAAGCTCGCCGGTGACCATTAGAAAAGCCATCTCCACAGACCCTGCAACGATATGGGTGAAGTCCCCCGCCGCGATCAGCCAAGTGAACATGACGATGATTGAAACAGAGGATGCACCAGCTTCCGGCAACATCCACACGATCGCTGCGACAAGGATGCCCGCTGGGATCGCGCGCGCGAAGCTTTCTGCCGCCGGCATACCTGTTGCATGGCGCGACAGTTCTTCGATCGCGGGCAGAATATCAGCGCTTATCGCACCGCTATGGGCATAGAAGGTTGCGATCGCGAACGCGCCAATCACGTTTGCCAGCAGAACAATTGACCACAGAATGATGATCCGGTTGAACACGCTCCATGATGGCGCGTGTAGATAGGGCAGAACGGTCGTGATCGTATTTTCGGTGAACAATTGCATCCGCCCAATGATCACCATGACAAAACCCAGAGAATACCCTAAGTTTTCAATTAGATAACTGTAGTTCGCATCGGGCAGATAGCTGCGCAAGACGGCTTCTCCCAAGACGGAAAAGCTGATCACGATGCCTGCGGACACGCCCGACCAGAACAACGATCCATTGCTGCGTTCCAGTTCCTCATCACCACTGCGGCGGATCACCTCATAGACCGTCTTCGCGGTTAGCTTGCTGGCGTCTTCGATGGCCTGCTCTTCGACCTTTTCTTCTTCTGTCATGTGTCAGCTGTCCAGTAAGTTGCTATCTTTGTCGCCTTCGACTTGTGTCTTCATCTGTTGTTCAAGGCCTTCGACCTCGTTTGACAGATCATCGTCAACCGCCGAGTTTTGGGGTTCGCGAGCGATGTCAGGATCACCGGCGGGGGCAGGGGTGCTGGTGCCCTTTGCTGGTGGCGGGGTCAACGGTATCCCGTCAGGGAAAATGATCTCTCGTGCTTCGTCCGGCATACTAATACCCGCTTCGGTGAGCGATTTCTTCACCCGGCGGATCAGGGCCGATTTAAGTTTGAGGGACGAAACTGCCGCGCCGTTAAACCAATAGTAGATCTTAATATTCACGGTCGACGCGCCAAGCGTATCCGCCAGCACCATCGGTTCGGGGTCCGAGGAAATGGCATCGTGTTCGGCCAGTTCCCGCAAAATAATCTGCTGCACATCGCTGATGGAGGCATCATAGCCAATGCCCACATCGAATGATCCGCGACGGCTTGGGCTGGCCGAGAAATTCTCGATCGTCGCTTTAAAAACGGCGGCGTTGGGGATCTGAATGTGGTTGCCTTCGGGCGAAACAAGTACGGTGCTACGTGTGTTCATGCTGTGGACCACGCCTTGGTGCCCCGCTAGATCTACGAAATCCCCACGTCGAAAGGGTTGGCGCAGGCTCAGCAGAAGGCTGGCCAGAAAGTTTTCGGCAATGTCGCGAAATGCAAAACCTATGACGATCCCGATAACCCCGGCACCACCCAGAACAGAAATGGCAAGCTGGGTCAGCCCGGCGATCTGCAACACAATGTAAAGCCCGATCAGAAATACCGGCAAGGCAATGAACCGAGCCGTAATATCGCGCAAGAAGGGCGAGCCCAGCCTGTCTTTCAGCACCCACCGGGCCAGTCGCGCAACACCTGTGGACAGAAAGTATGCCAACGGCAAAATAAGAAACGCCAGTAGGATCAACGGCGCGGCGGCGACAGTCTTGTCCCACAAGGTGCGCAGTTCCGAAAGCGCAGGGTCAATAGAGAAGTCAGCATCTTGCGCGACAACCAACCGGTTCACCACCGCAACGACGCCGTCGGTCTTGGCGGCCAGATCGCGGGCCCAGTCCTGCCGTTTTGACGATGCCGCTGTGCCGTCAAGAAACACGATCCCGTCCTGCACAGCCACCTGAACGTCCTCGTACCAGCCCGTTGCCTCAAGGATGCCAGTGATGCGGGCGGCGATCTGGTCATCGCGCACGCTTTCTGTGACGGAAATGGTCTGATCGGTGTCGACCACCTCGGTGTCGATCCCTTCGGTGATCCCCTCGTTGCTGGTCTGCGCTAGCACTGGTGCTGCGGGCAAAGATGTGGCCAACACGATGACCAGCGCCAAAAGCCGCATAATAATTTTCCCCATGGTCCGTCCCGTTCCTTCGCTACCAAACGCAAGATGAACCGAATGGTTCCAAAGGGCGACTGCTTTTTTGCCGTAGGATGTTTAGGTTGGGAACCAAATGGGGTCAGCGGCGTTGAAAGCCTATAATTGACGGATAGTAAAATGAGGCAGTGATACAATGAAATTAAATAGACGTGGGCTGACCAGCCTTGCCTTTCTTTTTTCGGCAACTGCGGGTTCGGCAATGGCGGAGCAAGTGGGTAACGTGGATGTGGACTGGTTGGGCAACGACATCATTATCGAAGCCATACAAGACCCGGACGTTGGAGGCGTGACCTGCCACGTCTCGTATTTTGAACGCGGTTTGATTGATCGGCTGTCCAACGGCAATTGGTTTGAAGACCCTTCCAACAGCGCAATCTCGTGCCGCCAAACTGGCCCGATCAATATCGGCGATATCGATCGTAGTGACGAAGGCGAGGATGTGTTCAGTCAGCGCACGTCGATCATTCTGAAAAGCCTGCGTGTGAAACGCATTTTTGACGAGGCCAATCAGGTTTTGATCTACATCGCCCACGCCCGCGAGTTGGAAAGCGGGTCAGCGAAAATGTCGATCTCGACCGTGCCGCTATATGGGCAGAAATGATTATGGAAGAAGCTATTGCCTATCTGAACACCCAATGGTCCGCTGTCGTGAAGGGCGTGTCCGATATCCTGCCCGAGCTGGTTGCCGCGCTGGCTGTCATCGCCCTGACTTGGGGTCTGTCGCGCTTTGCAAAAATGATCATCGCCCGGTTGGGCGGGCGTATGCACCTGCGCAGTAACCTGATCGAGGTTTTGTCGATGCTTGCTTCGGTCGGTTTATGGCTGATCGGCACGCTGATCGCAGTGACGCTTGTGTTTCCTTCGATTACCCCGGCCAAGGCACTGACAACGCTGGGTTTGGGCTCGGTCGCTATCGGCTTTGCCTTTAAAGACACGTTCGAGAATTTTCTGGCAGGCATCCTGATCTTGCTACGCGAACCGTTCGCGTTGGGGGATTTTGTAGAATGCGAAGATATTGAAGGGCAGGTCGAAAAGATCACCATCCGCGATACCCACATTCGCCAGACTGATGGACAGCTGGTCGTGGTGCCCAATCACATGCTGTTTCAAAACCCCGTGACAGTGCGCACCAGCCGCGACCTGCGCCGGATTACAGTGATCTGCGGCGTCGCATATGGCGAGGATATCGACATCGCGCGTGACGTCATTTCGAAAGCCGTGCGAAATGTCGACACGGTGCGCGATGATGTCAAAGACGTGCAAATCTTCGCCACGAATTTCGGCGCGTCCTCCGTCGATTTCGAAGTGACGTGGTGGACCGGTTCAAAGCCGATTGATGTGCGCCAGAGCCGCGATCAGGTGATTGCCGCCGTGAAGCGGGCACTGGATGACAAAGGCATTGAAATTCCCTTCCCATATCGCACACTGACAGTGAACGAACCCATTCCCGTCACACAGGTATCTGAATGACATCATCTGCCTTTCCCAGCGACCTTGCACATGTCGGCGGCTATGACTGGCCGCGTGCGCCGACGACAAGTTCGCTGAAGGCCGGTTATCGGCGGATCTGGGAAAAGCTGCGGGTTTTGGATGATCAGAAGGCCGATTTAATGCCCGATGATCTGGAACGCTTGTCGGGATCGCTGATACCGGATGACTTGTGGACCGCGTTGCGCGAATTTCAATTCAAGCGTCTGGATGAGGTATATCTGGACTGGGCCCGTCATACGGACGGTCCGTATACAGTCTGTGCTTTTGTCACCATGCCCAGCGTACCGCAGGGTATTCTGGTCGATTGGGCCAAAGATCGCGGCTTGGATCTGGTGGACGGGGCTGCGGTTCCAGCAGGGCAGGGTGCGTTGATCGTGCCAGACTTGTCCGCATTGGTCCGGCGCAACATGGAAGGCCGGGCAGCAATGCGCGCTTATCTGGCCGAATTAGACGGCGCATCGCGCAACGTCCTGCTTGGCGTGTCCAGCTGGACCTGGACCTATCTTGCCCAAACATCCGCGATCGAGGCGGTGGTCTCGGACGCGCGCAGCTTCGCGCCGTTCAATGACAAGGCACTGGCCGAGCTAATCGGCACCCATATGTCGCATGATGCCTTCAAGTCTGCTGAAACGGGCAAAGACATTTTGTCCAAAGACGACGATGGCGCCTTGAAAGACAGCTATCTGAAAACGCTTGCGGCACGGGCCTTTGGTTGCCCTTGGGCGGCGCTCAGGTTGTTCGACGCGGCGGTCAATCGTCAACCCGACCAGAAAGACAAGGGTGAGAACGCGGAAGGCAAAAAGCTCGATGAACAAGCCACGTGGTTGCAAGATCGGGCGGTGCCCCAACTTCCGAACCACATCAGGCGCCCCAGTCACTTTTTGCTGCACGCCCTTCTGATCCATGGACCGATGGCCGCGAAAGACGTGGGCGCGGTGCTGCCGATGACCTTGCCGGTCGGCTTGCCGTCGGCGCTGGGCCGGGCCGGGTTGGTAGATGAGGACGCAGGAATGATTGCCATCCGGGAAAAATCCTATCCGCATGTGCGGCGCATTTTGTCCGAAGCGGGCTTTCCACTGGATCTGATCTAGGGTGTGAATATGGACACCGAAAACTATGATCTGACGAAGCTGTTCAACGACCTGACCGGTTGGTCCGTGTTGCAGATTGGTCTGGTCATCGCGATTTGCTTTATCGCCTATCAGATTGTGCGCTTTATCGTCCCGCGCGTGGCTGAACATTTGCCAGCGCGTTTTCGTTTGCTGGTCCTGAACTTGATCCCGCTGACACGGTTGACGCTATTTGCGGTCGCAGTGTTCTTGATCATTCCAATGGTGTTCAACGTCACGCTTAAGAATTTCGTTCTGGTTCTGGGCGGGCTGGGCGTTGCGGTGGGATTTGCGGTTAAGGATTGGGCTACCAGTGCGGTTGCGGGGATCGTTGCGGTCTTCGAACGCCCCTATCGCTCGGGCGACTGGATCCGCATTGGCGATGATTATGGCGAGGTTATTGATATCCACACCCGATCCGTCAAGTTGCGCAAAGCGGATGACGATGTTGTCACCATCCCCCATTCGCGCATTTGGTCCGAGAATATCGTCAACGCTAATGATGGCGAGAAAACCCTGATGTGCGTGGCTGAATTTATGGTTGCCCCCGACAAACCCACCACCGGGATCGGGGATATCCTGACCGACGTGGCGCGCACCAGCCCCTATCTTGACTGGGCGCGGCCCGTAAAGGTGATCATGCGCAACGAGGTCTATGCAACACGCGTGCAATTGAAAGCCTATCCATTTGAGTTAAGGGATCAGTTCATTTTCATCACCGATTTGACTGATCGCGGACGTGATGCGTTGATCGGTGCCGGTATCTCGATCGTTTCAACACCAGAGTTTGGATCATACAAACAAAGGTCTCGCGACTGATTTCACAAAAAATTCAGTATTTTCGGGAACCAATCAAGCCCCGGTACGTTCTTCTTTCAAGTGGAAACAAAAGGAGACACCCCATGCTTGGTTGGTCCATTACATTTCTTGTCGTCGCCCTTATCGCAGCGTTTCTTGGTTTTGGCGGCGTCGCCGGTACGGCCGCTGGGATTGCAAAAATCCTGTTCTTTGTGTTCTTGATCCTGTTTGTGATCACGCTGTTCCGCCGGGCGGTATAGCCGTGTCGTGTAATTAAGCCGTGTGTAATTAAGCACAATCCTGCCTCCCCCGCATTGGCCTGACGACAACGTCAGGATGATGCGGGGGTTCCTATTCCAGACTTAGATGCAAGCCGCTCGTCATGCCTGCCAAAGCCTATCAAAAACTCAACGACGGATCGGTTGACCTGACCGGATCAGCTGACGCGAAAGGTCGCGCCAAGGCAAAGTACGGCCTGATCCACATCCATTCTTTAAGCGCGACAAAGACTGCAGACGCCCTGATCGACCTCAAGTGCGCATTGAGCTGGGTGATGAGTCCTATCGGCGCATCTGAGTTCCTGATTGGCGCGTTGCTCGCCATGCGTTTGGCGAAGACCTGAGGCTGGCAGGAGGCACATGATGCGCACGGATCACGAAGCGCCGCCAGAAAACCAAATCGCCGATATCGTCGATACTATCAACGATATCCGGGATGAGGATGAGACCTCGGTCGGCAGCATTATCGAGCATCTCGGGGTCGCTTCCTTCACGCCGGCGCTTTTGTTCGTCAGCATAGTGATCGTTACGCCGCTAAGTGGTGTGCCGGGGCTGTCGTCGATCTGCGGGGTTGTTGATTGCCTTGGTGTCCGCACCGCTTCTGTTGGGTCGCAACAAACTTTGGTTGCCCGGTTTCATCACGCGCCGCGCCATACCTGGTCGCAAACTTGACAAAGCCCTGTGCCAGATTGAGGGGCCATTGGGCTGGGTGCAGGATGTGACCACCCGCCGGCTGGCATTTCTGACCACACCGCCGGTGTCCTATCTGCTTTATACGATTTGTTTGTTTTGCGGCGCTGCGATGCCGTTTTTGGAATTGGTTCCGTTGACGTCATCGATGCTGGCCTCGGTCGTGGCTCTGCTGTCCATCGCATTGATCAGCAAGGATGGTGTGTTCACCTTGATCGGGCTAACCGGCTTGGCATCTACTGCTGCGCTGCCGGCAACCATCGGGCAGCTTATGACTTAAGGTCGGAACGCCTGCGATCCGCAATTCAGCGTACCAAAAAGCCCATCTGGGGACAATTCAGATGGGCACTTGGGGCAGGTTTACGTGTGTGCTGCAGCAGGCGGGTCAGAAGCTTAACATTTGGTGCAAACCAACGTCTGGTTTCGTGCCTGTCAGACCGGCTCTGGCCATCTCGATCAGAAAACCGACACTGCTGTCGGTAGCCAGCCAAACCTCGGCGCTGTGCGGCTTAAGTTTCAAGAGACGAAGCGAGGCATCAGCCTTGCCGTCTTCAAACCAGACCGCTGCCATGGCGTTCCAGATACCGTCGATTTTGTCTTGATCCGCTTCGATGCTGAGTGTGCCTTTCACGTCGGCATACAAGCCTTCTTTGTCCGAGCTGATAAGGTAGTGAATATCTTCTTTCTTTATTGCGCTGTTATGCGCGTCGGTGCCCTGCGATGTCAGAAAATACACTGCATCGTCGTCTTTGGCGGGATAATGGGTCATCGGAAGATGGCGACCGCTGATGCCCATCAGACCCGTGCGCACCTTTTCCAAACGGTTCCAGAATTCTTGGTGTTGTTTTCTCATCGTGGTCTCCTTCTCTGCGGATGGTCCGCGTGGTTGGGTTTCGTCGCGACAAGGTAGGGTTGCCCGCGCGCCCTCAGTCAGAAAACGCGCGAACTCTGAATACGTTCCTAGATCTATCAGGCTTTTTACTTGACCGGGGCAGGGCTGTTGCCTGACCCCTAGTTTTTATCGCTGCCATGCAGGTCTTCGCGCGGGCCGGGAAACCAACTGACATCCATTTGGGCATGACGATCCTGAAAATCGCACATTTCGGCCATGACATCGGGGGCCAAGATGGTGATCTCGCCTTCCTTGCGCGACACCAACCCCTGTTGTTCCAGCGCAACAAGGCTTTTGCTGACATAGACATTGGTCAATCCGATGGTGTCACCGATTTCGGTCTGGTTCAGTGGCAGGCGAAAGCTGGTTTTTTCTGGGTTGGTAATGCGCTGGCGTGCGTCCAGTTCCAGCAGGAAGTAGGCCAGCTTTTCACGGGCGCTCATCCGACCGATTGCCTTCAGAAGGTCGGTCAGCAGGACTTGATCGCGGACAGCCAAAGTGAACAGCAAAGCGGCGACACGCGGGGCGTCGGTGAACACGCGGTCCAGATACTGTTTAGGAAAGGGGCACAGAACACCGTCATTTGCTGCGACCAGTGTGTCGCATGCCTTGTTATAGGCGATGTCGGCAAAGCCGACGACGTCGCCCGGATGGCAGATCGATACAATCTGTCGACGACCGTCTGGTAAAAGGACGAACGAATAGAACCAGCCGCTTTTAACCACGAAAAGTTCATCGGCACTGGTTCCAATATCGCGCACAACGGCGTTGGCGCTGTAGGATTCTTCGTTTTCTTCCAGCCGCGCAAGGATATCCCAAGTGTCGTCATCAATCTCAACATAGTGTGACAGCTTGCGGTAAAGGCAACTTTCGATCATGGCACCGTCCTTTGTTCACTGACGATAACAGACACTCCCGCCGCCACGTTCAGTCTTTGTCCTGGCTTTCGTTGGGCATCGTCAACGTAACCGACCTGCCTGCTGCTGTCTGATTTCCGGACAGGGTCGCGGACAGGGTTTTCGAAATCTGATGCAGGATCTTACCGCCCAACCCCGAGCCCAGCGGATCCGGCTGTGCGGTGGACTTGCCGTGACCATTGTCAGAGATCGTGATATGAATTTGATTGAAATCCGCATGTCCACTCAAGTTAACTTCGCCGCCGGTCTGCCCAAAGGCATGTTGCATGGCGTTGGTGACCAGTTCGGCAACCATCATGCCCAACTGTGTTGCGGTGTCGACGTTCACTTCAACCGGATCAGTTGGAACATCGCTGACAAAACTGACCGTATCATCCAGATCTGTGACGGCTTCGCCGATGGATGTCAGATGTGCAAATAGGTCCACCGCAGCCAGTTCGCTAGGTGCTTCGATCCCTTGCTGCATCCCGGCATATAACGTTTGAAGGGACTGAATCCGATTCAGCACCGCTAACAACCCCTCGTTTTCGCCACTTTCACGCATTTGAAGGCGCACGGATGAATGGATCAAAGACAGGTGGTTCTTTAGCCGGTGGTGCAGCTCGGACAGGGCAGCGTCGGATTGGCGCTGATTTTCAAGAAGCGTTTCATAGGGGTTATCCTTGATACGCATCTGAACGGCCGTGAACCGCTGTAGTACGCCGTCATCGTCGCGTATTGGTTTGATTGAAAGCCGGTTCCAGAAAGTGCTGCCATCGGCGCGGCGATTTAAAAGATCTGATGCAATCTGATCGCCGTTGTCGATGGCTTCGCGCACACGCGCAATTTCGTTTGTGTCGGTCGCAACATCCTGAAGCAGACGACAGTTCTTGCCGATCAGTTCGTTAGCTTTATAGCCTGTCAGATCGCAAAACAGATCATTCACAAAGACCAAAGGGTTATCAGGCAGATTTGGGTCAGTCATACATGCTGCAAAAGGCAGGTCCGACAGATTTTTACGCAACCAGGTATCGTCATAAGATTGGGTCATTTCGCGGCCAGTTCCGGTTTTAAACATCCAACCTAGTCCAACGACAGACGGAGAGCATTAAAATAGATTAAGGTTTGCCGTCAACCGCACTGAGCAACCTCACTATTGTAGTCTATTTTGAACCTTAGTGCATGATTTTCGCTTGGTCCATTGGGGCGATGGCTTCCTGGGCGGGCAGGCGAAAGCCCACAACACAATGGGGTCGATTAGTGTTGTTATGGTTCCTCTTGCTTTTGATAATGGTTTTGGCCGTACGCAGTGGGCACGAGGTCTTGCTGTTGAGCAATTCGTTCCTCATTCGGCCCTCTGAAGCTCTCGAAACAGGCGTTACTCCCTAGGCGACCGTGGCTTGATGTATGCCATTAACGCTCCAACAGCTTTGATTCAGTATCTATCGACGTAGGCGATCAACTCTGTCCGGATTGCGGACATCGACAGTATAGGCAAGCAGGGGTGATTTGCTTGGGGATAGAAATTCTCAGTCGTTGCCAGCACGGCCCTAGCTGGACCCGCTAGTTTCCTGAACCTCCTCATTCTTATCACTAACAAGCATCGGCAACCACATCTGAGGTGGAACAGGTATTCGATTTGCTCTGCTTGACATTAGCAGAATTGGCCAAAGACCTGTCTTAATGCAGCTGAGATCATCGAAGACATTTGCAGAGGCGGCGGCTGTTTGAAGTTCTTGCAATAGTGAATACTGATCGATCTTTTCGAGATCCGGCACTTTCAAGCCGCTGATAACAGAGCCGGTATCCGTTTCCCCAACGTAAATTGCGTCTTCGCTGCTTTCTTCCGGAATCCAGAGCTGCAAAGTACAGTGAGGCAACTCATCCCTGTGGAGTTGGTGCAGCACGGACAATGTTTCAGGAAGCCCTAGGCCTTCCAGCCAACTTGCGATCAGCGGCATGAGAACACTAACTGCAGTAGCTTCTTTCAAGTACTCTTCCGATTGTTCAGCCGGATGTTCAAGAGGTACTGAGTACTCGCCAAAAACGGACAGGTAGGATGTGTTCATGAGTACAGATGCATGCCAGCGCTGTGACAACTGAGTTAGCCAACCACAAATTTCAGGGAAGCGTTCTTACACCCTTGCGGCGACTCTATCCAAACTCGGCCATCACAGATGTCCGCTTTGTTGATAAAACAGAAAACGTTTCGCAAACTCAGCGAAGGTCCGGATTCCGCCCATTCTGTTCTCTAATCCGTCAATACGGGTTTCCAAATATCGTATTGTGATGTCAGAGGTTGCCTTTGTTCTCTTCGAACTCTTGGGTTCATAATGGGGTTGGCTGGTTGTGGGTCGGCAAGGTGGAAACCGCAATCATACCGTTGGTCTTGGTTGTGGCTACAGAATCGACGCCGTGTCTCACGCCCTCCCTCGGGCATCGTCCCAGATGGGAATTTTGATTTGGAATCCTCGTGATTGTCGCTCTGGTGATCCTTATGCGAACTGGAATTCGGTTTGGTCGCGCATTATCGCGTGCAGGATGATAGCGCGGCGTCTGGCGAGGGCCACACGTGCCTTCCTCATTGTTGAGCGCGCACCAATCGCAAGCGCCCATTCCTTCTATTTGAGCGGGCCAGCATACCTCGTCAGCATGACATTGGCCGCCTCGTACAGGACCGTTCGGACCCTGACCGACACGCTCGACTTGGCGCTTGAGGCGTCAGGATGTGATCAGGTCCACGTCGTTCATAAACCACGGCTGCTAAGCGACAACGGATCTAGCTACGTCTCGGGCGATCTGGCTGAATGGTTGCAGAACAAGGGTATGAAGCATTCCCGTGGTGCGCCGTATCATCCCCAGACACAGGGCAAAACTGAGCGATGGCATCAAACATTGAAGAACCGCATTCTGCTGGAAAGCTACTTCCTGCCCGGTGACCTCGAAGCCCAAATCGAAGCCTTCGTCGACCACTATAACCACCAGCGCTACCACGAGAGCCTGAACAACGTCACACCCGCCGATGTCTACTTTGGGCGCGATAAAACTATTCTAAAGCAACGAGAAAGGATCAAACGAAAGACACTCGAACAGCGGCGCTTGCATCACCGCCAGCACGCTGCATAGTCAAACCAACCAGATGAGCCGAACTCTCTCTTAGATTACGCCGCCTTTGGTGCCAAAAACCCTCACGACGGACAGGTCTGCGGCGGGTTTGCGGTTGGCAGCAGTTTCTCGAGCGATGGTCTCGGCCAGTCGAAGATCCAAGATCTTCCTCAACTTAGCCTTGTCTGCCGGTGGTGTGAATTTCGGCACATGGTACGGCTCTGGTGGCCCAATGAACTGGTCCCGCTCGGCTCTGATATCATCAAATGTCGAACGTTTCGTCATGTGGCATTCCAGATGGGTGTGCTTCGCTTAATCAGCGCATGCTACACGAAATTAGCAAGTTCTTCCATGAATGTTCCAGTATCATTGATGAATCACAGCATGGTATCTACCTAAAGTAATACGCTTCAGATATCAGCAGCGCATGACACGACATTTCTCTAGCAAGACAGACGAACGGATCCACTGGCTTACTCTGTTTTTGAAGCTGCCTGCCGAAGGAATCGCAACCCATTTCCCGACGGAAGCCGCCTGTGGGGCCCGAATTGAGCGGATACGGTGGCCGGATGGGCCAAGCTGTCCCTCGTGCTCGGGAAAAAATATTGCTCTTCCCACGACGCGAAAACCCTTCCGTTGTAGGAATTGCAACAAGCAGTTTACCGTCACATCTGGAACGTTTCTTCACGGCCGGCGGCTTAGCTTACAGAAGTATTTCCAGCTGGCAGCCGAGATCATTGAGCGCGAGATAAAGGGCTCCAGTCTAACCGGACATGGGATCAAGGACACCTATGGTATCGCGTATGCTACAGCGGTCAGGGTGAAGCAGACCATCACCGATGAATTGTCATCCGAGGACGGTGGTCTCATGGGCCGCTCTATATGCGTAGGTGAATTGGCCAGACCGCAAGATATTGGGCTTAATTCGGAAGATCATCTAATATCGTTGCTAGGCGAGCTGCAACGTCGGCGCTGGCAATCACTCGGATTTGAGTAAAGTAGACAGTGTATCCACACTCTAGATTTCGAATTCGCTCCAAAGCCCTTTCGGAACTAAAATCTTCCTCCTAATTCATCAACAACCGACGACGCCGAGCTCGATTGCTGGCGGGAAAAACGTCGGTTCGCGATCAGAGTTGGTGCCTGTTTGGCATGCGAATTTAGGAAGGAGCATGAAAGCTAACACGCTGAAATAAAATAATATTTGACTCAGCTCACAACGCGATAAAAGTTGTTGGTCGAGTTCGTCTTTTCGGTAACCTGGTTGGTTCCGAGGACGAAAGAAAAACGGCGCGCCCGAAAGCGCGCCATCAAGGTGGGGCAGATCGCCCTCTATCTCTTGCCAACCTAGAGGCCGCGAACGGCCCAGGCAAGCGCGATCTCCGTCTCACGAAAAAGAAACAAAGACCTCGATTGCACCCGCTTTCGAGCAAGGAGAAGTTATGCCTTATCAGCAGGATTGGGACACATCGCTTGGCGAACAGGAAAAACAGCCGGCACTAGAGGTAGGTCCTGTGCATGGTGTGCTGCCCTTCGATGGGTATCGCAACCCGCTGACGCGCAGTTCTACCGCACACCGTATTTCGATGGCCATTGCCACCCCGGCGACCAAGGGTCAGCGGAAGATCTATCATTTCGATGGCGAGCGCGAGATGGCCGTCGGTTTGGAGGCACTATTGTCACCTGAGCTGTATGCCTTGGAGGTCCAGCTGCCCCCGGTGAGGTATTCTGGATCGAATGGCAAAGCGCACTTCCATAGCTTCGACCTTCGGATCACATTTCGGGATGGGTATCGCCGTGCGGTTTTCGTGAGAAACGGAACGAGCCTGAAAAAGCAGAAAACCCAAGACGAAATCAAGGCGATCTTTGCAGCAACACCAAAGTCTTTCGCGGATGATAAGGTCGTCGTAAATGGCGACGGCTACACACAGGCCTTCCGGGACAACCTTCTTCGGATTTGGTATGCAACAGAAGCTAAGGACGCAGCCGTCGATGCCTACGTTTTGGACCGAGCGAGAAGAACCCCATTCTGGCTCATGCAGGATCTCATTGCTCAGTGTGACATCCATCCTGGTAAGGCTTTTGATGCGATCCTCAGACTGATTGGTCAGCGTCTGCTCGCGGCCAATCATCACCTAGCGATCTGCCATAACTCCCGGATTTGGATCGCCTGATGGCATCCAAGCCGATCTATAAGGTCCCCCAGGGCTCCGAACTGATCCTCGATCAGCGTCGTTGGCGCGTGGTGGGCAAGGATCGGGACGGCTATGCCGTGGAATGCAATGAAGACGGCGAATGCCTGACGCTTTCCTTTGAGCGCGTCGACAATGCGATTGCCGCGAAAGACGCTCAACTCATCACGCCCAAAATGGCGGAGAGCAGGAAGAAGCTGCTTGAATTCACGGGCGGCATTGAGCGAGTCGAACAGCTGCCACAGGCAGAGCGTCATGATGTCCGAGCGCGCCTCGGGATTATGGTGGCAATGGATAAACTCGAAGAAGAAGGTGTCAAACTCACTCAGCGCTACCTCAGCCGACGTGACGTCCGTCAACGTCTTCGCCATCTCGCAATTGAGCTGTCCGGTGAGAAAAATCTCTTCCGTGATGCCCATATCGGAAGTGCATCACTTCCACATGTACTGCCCAAGGGGCGGAAGCTTCAGGAAATGCGCCGGACGTTTCAAACGTTTGATCGCAATCCCGTGGTGCTGATGCGGCGTCATCACAAGAAGGGTTGGCAGAAGGGTCGTAGTCGTCTCTGTCTGCTTGGCGAACAGTTCATAGACTACGTGCTGAACTGCTTTTGCGATCCTCGACAGGTCAAACTTGGTAAGTTGTATAAAGGTGCCAAATCAAAATTCAATGTACCGGAGGATGCCGTTTTATCTGGCTTCGAATTCCCGTCTATCGTGACGGTAAGGAAACGGGCTGCTGCCCTGGACAAGCTTATTAAAGAGATCGGTCAGAACGGGCATCGATATGCTAGGAACAAATATGGCGCGGGCTCCACAAACATTCGTGCCCTGAAGTATGGAGAATATTGCGCGACTGACCAGATGTATCTGTCGATCTTTACGAACTCCAAAGGAGAAGAAGAGTTCAAAAAGATCGAAGCGGATAAAGAGGGCACACCTCTTAAGGCTGGGGAAATCCGCAGGCTCTGGTTGTTTTACATGATCGATGTCGCGACACGTATGCCGCTTGCTTGGCTGCTGGCAGACACGGCGGACGCCGATCACCAGAATAAACTTCTTCGAATGGCTATGCGTGTCAAAACGCGGGAAAAGGTTCGTTACGAATGCGAACATGACCCCGCGCCACCTGTGAAACCGAAAATGGTCAGATCAGACAATGGCACTGCTGCCCGCAATGCAGACATGTACGCCAGCCAGCTGGGAATGGGCATCAACATCATGACCGGGCGAGCCTATAACTCGGTCGACAACTCTTATGCCGAGCGAGCCCTTGCTCCTGTGCAATGGAAATTGCTGAATTTTCTCCCTGGTTACACGGGGAGCCGTCCAGGCGAGCTTAATGGCTATGACGGGCAAAAGAACGCAGAGATTACGCCCGACGATCTGATGGGCAGGATCACACGCTTTTTTGTCGATGAAGTTCCTCACAGTGAGCATAAAGGTACCGGCATGAATCGAGCAACTCCTAAGCAAAAGCTTGATGAGACGATTGAAATGTATGGCGGTATCGATGCTCCCGATCCAGAAATGATCCGCCTTCATTTCGGTGAAAAAGCGACGGCAACCACCACGTCGGAAGGCGTCAGAATTTTCAATATTCCGTATAACTCTACGGCATTGCAGAAGTTTGCGGCAGGCGATGCGAAGAAGGTCACTGTGTGTCTGGACCCAGACGACCTTCGGCACGTGACTATTCTTAACGAAGAAAACACAGATGTTATCACCGCGGACCTTAGGATGACGGTCTTCGCCGACCTTACCTTGGAGGAGGCGATTACCGACATGCGCTCCGCCGTCGAGGCGAACCCTGAGAAGCGCGCGCTTCACAATGAGCATTTGAAAGCCGCGCGCGCGCGCCGGGTGAAAGAGTCCGGGTTCTTCCCAGACTCCAATCTGCCCTCGTCATACACGAGGATCGAAGAGCTTCGCAGGCAGGCTGATCAGATGGCTCATGTCGAGTGCATCTCAATGGTCCGCACCGGGCCGACAATCGCCCCGGGCAGCATCATGGACAGATCTTCTACAACTTCGCCCATGATCTCGGATGCCCCTCAGCAGGGAGAAAATATGAGCTCTGGAAATGCCGAACCTCACTCTACTTCTTCGCAAACCCCTTCCCGCACCCAAGAAGCAGCTACGGATACCACACTAGAAACCCAAGCGGTCCGCACCTTTAAACCTATCACGGAGAGTAAACTATGAACGAATTCGTCATCCCTGGAATCCGCAACACGGCGGCCGATACCGTCGATCAAGTTTTCCCACTCGAACGGGCGGTACGCCTCAGAGACGAGTTCGCCCGGGTGTTCAGCCAGCACCTCGGCTCACTTGAAAGCGGGTCGCGGTTTGAAACGGAGAGCATTCTCGTCACCGGTCAGTCCGGAAGTGGCAAAACCAAGGAGATCGCAGAACTCCTGAAGCGGTTCAACAGCAGCGAAATCCCGTTGCCGTCTGGGCGTCCGGCCCGGTTTGCCGAATGCATCCTGACGGGAACCCAAGGCTGGAAGGATCTGGGCCGCAACACCATCCGGGCCATCGGCTATCCTCTCGACGACAGATCGCGCCTGACCCAAGCAGAGATCTGGGACCGCGTCGTCACCGAGGCGAAGTTAGATGGCGTTGTCGGCATCCACTATGACGAAGCACAGCATATCTTTCGCAAGAAGAGCGAGACGGATCAGCTTGCGTTTCTCGACTCCTTCAAGACCCTCATGAAGTCGCACGATTGGCCGCTGATCTTGATCTTTTCTGGGGTTCCAGAACTTGAGGGATACCTCCGTCAGGAACCCCAACTCTATCGTCTGGTCAACCGTATCCAGTTCGACGATGTCTCCCTGCCAGATGACTATGAAACGGTCCATGAGATCGTGGGAAGCTATGCCATCAAGTCAGGGATCGAGGTGGACGGGAGCATTCCCACTGAAGACTTCTATCATCGCCTCATCGCCGCCGGTGCTTTTCGCTGGGGACTCATAATCAAGCTGACAATCGGTGCGATCAGCGCGGCACGGGTCGCAGGTGCAAGAACCCTTATGATCGACCACTTCATCGATGCATGGGTCGCGAAGACTCAGGCAAACCGCGCCGCAACTCCGTTCACGCATAGTGGGTTCGAGACCATGTACCGGAAGGATCATCCGTTCGTCGAAGCCCTGACTGGCTAGGCTCTCCCCAACCACTACACATGCCATGCAGGCCCGCGTCTCTGACGCGGGCTTTTTCGTGTTTCCGGTCTCGTCCGCCCGGGCCGAAGAAAGTTCGAAAAAAGTTTGCGCAGACTATTCATTTCCTGCGCAGGCTATTGGTTTCGTGCTAAATCCCGAATCGGATAAGGCATTGAAAACAGAACGGAAATCACGCCCCTATGTTCGCGCTACGTTCTTTTTGCGCGCACTATTGGTTGTTCTGGCATTTAAATCATGCGAATGACGTCTTTGTCGATCGAAAGCATATAGCCGCGCCGCGCGATGGTTTTGACCAACAGCTCGCTCATCAGCTGGTTGCCCAGCGCGTCGCGCAGTCGTTTGATGCGGGTGGCGCCGGCGGCTTCATCGCAGTCCGACGGGTCGCGCCCGGAAATCAGCCCCTCAAGCTCGGACCCTGACAGGACCTCTTCATCCATCCGCGCTTCGGCAAGGGCAGACAGGGTTTCGATGGCGGCTTCGGTCAGCGAGAATTCCATGTTGTTCAGATAAACTGTGCGCTCTTCCCGGCTGATCAGAAGCGAGTTGACCTGAATGCCCGCGCGCTCGATCTCTCCCATCCGGCGGTTCAGGCCAATGATGGTGATCAGAAATACCAAGGCGGCGATCAGAAGCGCGGTGGCGAAAATCAGCAGCACGAAGATAACCATGCGATAGCTGGTCAGCGTATCGCCAAATGCCGTTCCGGACTGCGCCAAAATCTCAAGCAACTTGATTTCAGCCCCCGAATTCAGGCCGTCATTTTCAACGAATATCTGCTCTACCCGCGCGTTGAATGCATTTGCATCGGGCAAAGTCATGAACAACAAGATGGCGGCGATCAGTAAGATCCCGATGATCGTTGCGATACCTGCAGCAACCACGCGGTTCGACACGCGCCGCGCGTCAGAAGCGAAGGAAGTATTCTCCGGCACTCTCTTTCCTTTCGGTAAGACCTGTCTCGTCGAAAATGGACTGAATCTTCAAAAGGAGCCAGCCCTGGTTTTCCAGACGTTGCTGCACCTGCCGGGCGGCCACCTGTCGATTGCTGCAGGCGGCGTCAGGCAACTCTATCACGCCATAATGCAGCTTAAGCGGGTTGTCCCGTTTGGCTTTATAATCAGCATAGCAACCCGCCTGAGACGGCAAGGCATATGCGGTGAATGCGAGGGCTAGGAGAATGTGTTTCATCATGTGCAAACCATGCGGGCCACACACGGGATATTCAATATCAAAGCCGTTGATATGTGATAACAGCCGAGCGTTATTGCCTGTCTTTTGCGAGTCAACCGAAGCTTGGTGCATCTTCCACGCGTCCTTCGGGATGCATTGCCGAAAGGACACCAGATGAAACGCCGCCAAATAACCTCGCCTCTGAAATTCGCGCTTAGCGCAACGCTTGCGCTGGCCTTATCGGTCGCGCCTGTTTCTGCGGGCAGCAACAACTCCAACTCCGACAATCAGGACATCACAACAGTGATTGGTATATTGCTTGGTTTGGCCGCCGTCGGTGCAATTTTGTCCAACAACAATGATCGCGACGAAAAAGTGGTGCATCCGCATCCCCGTCGTCCAAAGCGCCCCGACCGGCGCGGCCCCAAAGTTCGCCGTGTGCCTGATCATCTGCAACTGCCTGCACATTGCCTGCGCAACTATCGGACACAGCAAGGCAAGCAGAGGTTTTTTGCGCCCCGTTGCTTGAAGCGCAATTTCTCGTATGCGTCTGACCTTCCGCGCGCTTGCAAAGACAGGATCGTGGTGCGCGACAAGAACGGCACCTACGTCACTCGAAAAGTGTATCGCAGCGGATGCCTGAACAATCGCGGTTATCGCACCAAAACGATCTATTAACCCAACATCGAGCAGCGGTGTGGCGTCCCTTAACCCCTCACACCGTGAAACTTGCGGGAGCTTCGGCTCCCGCCTTTTTTACTTGCGGGCGCCGGCACAATGGGCGACGCAAAGGGATGATCAAACCCATTCCTGATTACAGCTTTGAGATCGCCGCGCATCATCGCGGCTTTCTGCGCGTCGCTGGTGTGGACGAGGTAGGGCGCGGGCCGCTCGCGGGGCCAGTGACGGCGGCGGCGGTCGTTTTGAACGCGGATAAGATTCCAGACGGGCTGAACGATTCTAAAGCTTTGAGTACCAAGAAACGAGAAGCCCTGCATGATATCATTCTGGCTTGCGCTGATGTGTCGATTGCCCACGCTACGGTGGACGAAATCGACAAGCTGAACATCCTGCGCGCCAGCCATCTGGCGATGGAGCGTGCGGTTGCGGGGTTGGCCACGCCACCCGACCACCTGTTGATCGACGGAAACATGACGCCACGCGGTCTGACCATTTCGTCCGAGACGATTGTCAAAGGCGATGCGAGATCTGTGTCGATTTCTGCCGCCTCTATCGTCGCTAAAATCACCCGCGACCGGATCATGGTGGATTTGGCGCAACAGTTTCCCGGCTATGGCTGGGAGACGAACGCAGGTTACCCATCAAAAAGCCACAGGTTGGCGCTTCAAAATCTTGGTGTCACCCCACACCATAGACGTTCGTTCAAGCCGGTGCACAACATCTTGTATCAATAAAAAAGTGTAAGTCGCTGATTCAAAAAAGAATTTGACGGCGAATCGCCTTTGACTCATGCTGACCTCATCAAAACGAGCGCAACAATGCGCCACCGAAGAGCGTAAAATGCGCCGGGTACATGAGGCAGAAATGACAACGAAAACCACAACAAAAGCGGCTGTAGACTTGCCGCTAAACCAGATTCTTGACGGGGACTGCATCGATGTGATGAACAGTCTGCCGGAAAACTCGGTCGATCTGATTTTCGCCGATCCGCCCTATAACCTGCAGCTAAAGGGCGATTTGCACCGCCCCGACAATTCCAAGGTCGACGCGGTTGACGATCATTGGGACCAGTTCGACAGCTTCAAAGCCTATGACCAGTTCACCAGCGCATGGCTAAAGGCCGCCCGCCGTATCCTGAAGCCTGACGGCGCGATCTGGGTCATTGGCTCATATCACAACGTATTCCGCATGGGCACCGAGCTTCAGAACCAAGGCTATTGGATTTTGAACGACGTCGTGTGGCGCAAATCGAACCCGATGCCCAATTTCCGTGGCAAGCGCTTTACCAATGCGCATGAAACGATGATCTGGGCCTCGAAATCTGAGGGCGCAAAATACACGTTCAACTATGAAGCCCTGAAGGCGTTGAACGAAGGCATTCAAATGCGGTCGGACTGGGTTTTGCCCATCTGCACGGGCCACGAACGTCTGAAAGACGAAAACGGCGACAAGGCGCACCCGACACAAAAACCGGAAAGCCTGCTGCACCGCATATTGGTCGGCTCGACAAACCCCGGCGACGTGATCCTTGATCCGTTTTTCGGCACCGGCACGACGGGTGCTGTCGCCAAGATGCTGGGTCGCGACTTCATCGGGATCGAGCGGGAAGAAGCCTATCGCAAGGTCGCGGAGAAACGCATCTCGAAGGTGCGTAAGTTCGACAAAGAAGCTTTGATCACCACCCCCTCCAAACGTGCCGAGCCGCGCGTTCCCTTCGGCCAATTGGTCGAACGCGGCATGTTGCGTCCCGGCGAAGTTCTGACCAGCCCGCGCGGCCAAACCGCCAAGGTGCGTGCTGATGGCACGCTGATTTCGGGCGAAGCGCGGGGGTCGATTCACCAGGTTGGCGCCGCGTTGGAAAGCGCGCCCAGCTGCAATGGTTGGACCTATTGGTACTTCAAGCAGGACGGCAAGAAAGTTCCGATTGATCTGCTGCGCCAGCAAATTCGCGCGGAAATGAATTAACCCAAGACATTCTGCGGGGCGCAGACACATGCGCCCGCAACACGGTGTACCGCCGGTGCCTGTGGTCTGTTCCATGGCACTTTAACTGACCCCGCCCTGCAAAGGGTGGGGTTTTTTTTGATCTGCGTATGGGATCATCACTTGCGAAATCAAGGCCGGATCGTGCAGGAATAGACTATGCTTTCGATCCTCTATTCCTTCCGGCGTTGCCCTTATGCCATCCGCGCGCGCCTTGCTATTGCCAGCAGTGGCGTATCTGTCGAGCTGCGCGAGATTTTGTTGCGCGACAAGCCGCAGGCGTTTCTGGATGCCTCGCCTTCGGCCACGGCTCCCTGTCTTGTGACAGCGGGCGGCGTTCTGGGCGAAAGCTTCGACATCATGCGCTGGGCCTTGGCGCAGAATGACCCGGAGGGCTTGTGCGACATGCCCGACGCGGGGCTCGCCTTGGTCGAGACGTTCGACGGCCCGTTCAAAGACGCGCTGGATTTGACGAAATACGCCGTGCGCCACCCCGACAGCAACCCTGACACCACGCGCGCTGATGCGATGGGCATCCTAGTCGGGCTGGAAAGGCAACTGAGCGGCGGTTGGCTGTTCGGCGAACGCCCAACGCTGGCCGATCTGGCAATCCTGCCCTTCGTGCGTCAGTTCGCGATGATCGACAAGGCGCGGTTTGATAACGAAGCAAGCTCGCACGTGTCCGCATGGTTAGAGACGTTTTTGGCCAGCAACCGGCTGGCAAGCATCATGCAGAAACACGCGCCGTGGCAGGAAGGCGACGCACCCGTTACCTTCCCCTAGCGCCGCCCGGCGGTGGGAGGGTACCGGCCTTGTACGCGGTCCAATCCGTGATTTCAGGATAATGCAGCTTGCGCCACGCACGCACACGCGGGTTCATCATCCGCCGCCAAATAGGTGGGACCAGCGCGGCCATCGTCATCACCGAATAGCCATATGGCAGTTGCGGCGCCTCGTGGTCAGGATAGGTTTGCAACAAGGGAAACCGTCGCGCCGGTTTATAGTGGTGATCTGAATGGCGTTGCAGGTTGATCAACAACCAGTTTGTGGCTTTATGGTCCGCATTCCAGCTGTGATGCGGCATCACATGTTCGTATTTCCCTTCGCCAAGGTGTTTGCGCGTCAGGCCGTAATGTTCGACGTAGTTTGTCAGCTCCAACTGCCAGATCGCAACGAATGCCTGATACAAAAACAGCGCCAGCCCAAGCCAGCCGCCAATCAACACCGCAAGGATAACCGCCAGAAGCTGCAGCGCGCCATATCGCCAGAACGGGTTTGCTCCATCCAAAGCAGCCAGACCACGCCGCGCCAACATCGCTTTTTCGGCACGCCAAGCGGAGGTTGGTGTTTCACGCAGAACGCGCAGGAAATAGTGGTGAAACCCTTCGTTATACTTGGCTGTGACCGCATCGCGGGTGGTGCCGACATAGGGGTGGTGGACCAAAAGATGCTCGGTTCGGAAATGGCTATACAGAACCGTGGCCAGCAACAGATCGCCCAACCATCGTTCGAGCCGGCTGGATTGGTGCATCAGCTCGTGCGCATACACAATCCCGATCGTGCCCGACAGGATACCGACCCCAAAGAACACCAAAAACTTTTCAACCAGCAACAGGTGATTCGCGCCGACCACATACCAGATCATCCCATAGATCATCACGAATTGAATTGGGAACCAGATCAGGGTGATCAGCCGATACCAGAACAGATCCTGTTCCGGCGTCTCCGGGTCCGCGTTTTCAGTGTAGCGCCCCATGGCCGCATCAAGCATCGTATAAAGCCACCAGGTTCCCATAGGCGGCAACAACACATACCAACCGCCCTTCGCGGCAGCGATGCAGACCAATATGGGCAGCAGGATCGACACGCCGAAGGGTGCTGCGTTTCTGAACCGGGCAACCGTAGATGCTGGAACCATGGTAACGTCCTTTTCTGCCCCCGTTCAGAGGTATAGCCGTGGTGGCTGGGCGGCTCAATCCGGCAACGCACCTCTCGCCACGTCAAAGGCTTTGCGCATGACCGTCGGCAGGTCCGAGGGGCGGATTTTCTGAAAAACGCCGGTGTGTGGAATTGCATCGGTGGGCACTGACGCAACCCGCACGGACAGCTTCAGGTGAAAATGTGTGAAGGTGTGGCGCACCTCAACCCCCGGATCGCGCCAGTCTGCCGTGACGGGCGGCGCATCTGTCGCGACGTCACCCCATCCAGCGCCCGGCCAGCCCAGCATACCGCCAAGCAGGCCAGAATCGGGCCGCCGTTCGGCCAACCACATCCCATCTTCGCGGCGCGCAAGATAGGCGATGCCATAGCGGGTCGGTTTGGGGGTCTTGGGTTTGCGCGCAGGCAGCGTCGCTTGAATGCCAGAAGTTCGCGCCAAACAGTCCCTATTCCATGGGCAAATACCGCAAGCGGGGCTCTTTGGCGTGCAGATTGTTGCTCCCAAATCCATCACTGCCTGTGCGTAATCACCGGGTCGCGTATCTGGCGTTAGCGTGGCCGCGACGCGCTTCAATTCGGGCTTGGCATCCGGCAGCGGTGTTTCGATTTGAAACACCCGCGCCATCACGCGTTCGACATTTCCGTCGACCACTGTTTCCGGCAAGTCATAGGCAATCGCGGCAATTGCGGCCGACGTGTAGGGGCCGATGCCCGGAAGGTCTTCCAACTCCGCGCGGGTCTTGGGAAAGCCGTCCAACTCGGTGACCGCCCGTGCACATTTCAGCAAATTACGCGCCCGCGCATAATACCCCAGCCCAGCCCATTCGCCCATGACACGGTCATCATCTGCGGCTGCCAGCGCGTCGACGGTGGGCCAAAGACCCATAAATCTGGTGAAATAGTCCCTAACGGCAGCAACGGTTGTTTGTTGCAGCATGATCTCGGACAACCACACGGCGTAAGGATCAGGCACCACACCAACAGCGCGGTCCGCCGGGCTGACGCGCCACGGAAGGTCGCGGGCATGCCGGTCGTACCATGCCAACAGATCGGCGGGTTTTGGCGCGTCACACAAGTGTTATCTCCTATCGCAGCTTTGCACTGGCATAGCATCCTCAACCGCATAGAATAGGGGCAAAACCGGGATGTGCCAGACGTGAGTCAGCCTGCAAAAAAATTCCAGCGCCGCAAGAAGGGCTTTGAAAGGACATCAAGCCTTTTGACGACGCGCATCCGCAAGACGGGCGAGGCGCGCGGCTTTGCCGTGACCCGCGTGCTGACCCATTGGGCCGAGATTGTGGGCGACGCCACCGCCGCCATCGCCAAGCCGGTTGAAATATCTTACGGCCGCGGCGGAATGGGGGCGACCTTGACCGTGCTGACCACCGGCGCACAGGCGCCAATGCTTGATATGCAGAAGGATCAGTTGCGCGAAAAGGTCAACGCCGTCTATGGATATAACGCAATTGCACGCGTAAGGATCACCCAAACCGCCCCGACTGGCTTTGCTGAAGGTCAGGCACAATTCACCCCGGCACCGAAACGCAGACCCGTTGCCGACGAAACAACCTGCGCCCGCGCCGCCGAAGTCACAGCAAACGTGACCGACGCAGGTCTGCGCGACGCGCTAGAGAAACTGGCACAGAACGTGCTGATGAAACAAAAACGATAGAGGCTGAGACATATCATGACCCGTATCCTTCCCATCCTGCTTGCTGCTGTGCTTTTGATCGGCGGCGGGGCTTATTACATGAGCCAGAACAACGGTACCGTTCCCGGCATTTCGGTCGCGGAAGCACAAGACGCCGGCACCGATGTTGAGCTTGCGCCCGACATGGTCATGGGCGACGAAAACGCGCCTTTGACGATCATTGAATATGCCTCGTTCACCTGCCCGCACTGTGCGAACTTCCACAGCACGGTCTTTAAAGACCTGAAAAAGAACTACGTCGACACAGGCAAGGTTAAGTACATCCATCGTGAGGTTTACTTTGATCGCTTCGGCCTGTGGGCTGGCATGATCGCCCGTTGTGGCGGTGATGAGCGTTATTTCGGTCTGACGGGCATGATCTATGACGGTCAGAAAGAGTGGATTGGCGACGGCGACCCTTCGACGATTCTGGACAACCTGCGCAAGATCGGCCGCACCGCTGGCATGACGGATGGCCAGATGGACACCTGCTTGCAGGACGAGGGGAAAGCCCAAAGCATGGTCGCCGCTTATCAACAAAACGCCACGGCGGACGAGATCAACGCCACCCCGTCTTTCGTGATTGATGGCGAGACTTATTCGAACATGTCCTATGACGATTTCGCCAAGCTGATCGACGAAAAGCTGGGCAGCTAGAGTGTTGGGTTAGAGCTTAATATCAGGCTCTAACCCAGCCCAATACGCGCCAATTCAGCATCCATAAGTGACCAGTCCCGCAGCTCCAGCCGCACTGGAACGGTCAAGACCTGTCGCTTGAATGCGTCAGGCAGGCGCACGGCGTCTTTCTCGGTGGTGACAAGCTGCGCGCCCAGCGCGTTCGCTTCGATCTGCAACCGTTTCATCAGCGCGTCAGTCAGCGGTTGATGGTCAGCCAAAGCCTCGGCGCGCAAAAGATTCACGCCCAAGCTTTTCACGGTCGCAAAGAATTTTTCAGGCAGGCCAATCCCCGCAAACGCCAGAACGTTCATGCCCTGCCAGTCCATCCCGGTTTGAAGCGGCTCTAGCCGTCCGGTTATGTGCGGACACGGAATCGCCCCCGTCCAGTCCTGCGCAAACCGCGCCTGCGCTGCATCGGGGCCGATGGACAGCAGCAAATCAGCCCGACGCAGGCCAGAAGAGACTGGTTCGCGCAGCGGTCCAGCCGGAATGCATCGCGCATTGCCGAACCCTTTGACCGCATCGACCACAACAATCGACAAGGTTTTGTGCACGGCGGGGTTTTGAAAGCCATCGTCCATTATGATTACATCTGCGCCGGCGGCCTCGGCGGCTTTCACGCCTTCGGCCCGGTCGCGTGCGATCCATACATAGGTGAATGCGGCCATCAACAAGGGTTCGTCGCCGACTTCGCCCGCTTTGTGCGTCCGCTCATCGACCATCAAAGGGCCGTCCAACGTCCCTTTGTGGCCGCGCGATACGATATGCACATCATACCCGCGGGCAAGCAGGTGTTGGGCCAGCGCGATTGTAGTCGGGGTCTTGCCAGTGCCGCCCGCGTTGATGTTGCCAACACAGATCACCGGCACTTGGGCACGATACCCATCAGTCTTGGCCACGCGCCGTCTGGTGCCAGCCCCATAAAACCACCCCAAGGGCGCTAAAAGGCGGGCGCGCCAATTGGGACGCTCGGGTGGCGTGTACCAAAACCGGGGTGTTCTCATTCCACCACCTTAAGGTTGGTCACTCGACAGTGCATCGGATAATTTCTCGCGCAGCAGGTCACTGACCTCGGCCCCGCTGGTGGAAACATCCCAGGCAGCCATTGCCATATTGGCAGCCTCTTCTGGCGACAACAAGCGCTCGACCGCCTTTGTCAGGCTTTGTTCATCTGTGATTTTGCTGGCCGCGCCCGAGCTTTCAAGCCGTCGATAGGATTCGTGAAACCCGTTCACCTTTGGGCCGAACAGCACGACTGATCCAAGCGCCGCTGGTTCAAACGGGTTCAATTCTGTCCCGACCCCCAAGCTTCCGCCCGCATAGGTGATTGGGGCCAGATGCATCCACAAACCTGATTCGCCTTCTTGATCGGCGATGAAGACCTGAACATCGGCAGTCGGGTCTTCATCGCGTGACCGGCAGGCGACAGCCCAACCTTCCGCCTCTAGCTCGACTGCCAGTTCGGGGCCGCGATCGACCTCGCGCGGCTCGATGATCAGCAATAGCCGATGCGACTTGCGCACCAATTGCTTGTGACAGGCCAAAAGCGTTTGCTCTTCGATCTCGCACACACCCGAGGCAAGCCATACCGGACGCGCGGCCAGCTTTGCGGCAATTGCGTCGCGTTCCGTCATGTTGCAGCTAGGCGGCATCACCTGAATTTGCAACGGACCAGAGGCCACGACCCGATTTGCAACCGCACCAAACTTGCGCAATTCACGCGCCGCGTCGTCACTTTCGGCAAGAATAGTATCGAATCCTTTTAGGATAGATTTGATCGAACCGGGCAACCAACGCCACTGGCTTTGTGCTTCTTTCGGGACATGTGCGTTGACCCAATGGGCGGGAATGTTGCGTTCAAACACAGCCGGAAGAAGGGTGACGTCCAGCTTGCCATCCATCCAAAGCAACACATCCGGGCGCCAATGGTCCAGAAATGCCGTGACCGGTGCCGGTGCGGAATAGGGCGCATATTGGTGGATGAAGTTCGGGCCTTGCGGTGGGGTTCCGTCAAAATGGGTGGTCGTAATCAGGATATTCAAATCCTCATGATCAGCCTGAAAATGCTGAACGAGCCCCAGGACTTTTTCTAATCCATCCAATCTTTGCAAATGTATCCAAGCCAGTTGTCCCGCAGGCCGTTTGGCCAGACCCCGGCCCAATCTCTCATTTCCGCGCGTGGGGTGTTCGGTGCCATCATCAACACCGCGTCGCAAACGACGTTCCAGCCCGGCGGTGCCCTGCATGTTTTGCAGGCCCCGGAACAGTGATATTCCGATAGGCGGCATTTTTACTGCACTTCCTCATTCCGCGATGCGTTGGCCGCTCGCATTATTATGCGGTCAGATTATGACAAGTTGTAGAGCGTGGAAAGGGTCAGTCGTGCCATTCGCCCGCAGCGAGCATCTTTGTTGCGGCCACGATACGATCAAAGCTGGCACGCGCGCGTTGGACTTTATGGCGTGCGCGCAAGTATCCATGCACCAATCCAGCCTCGTTGACCCAGACCGCCTTGCCGCCTGCCGCGTGTATGGCGTCGCGATAATCGCGCCCATCATCCGCCAGCGGATCGCATTCGGCGGTGATGATCACGGTCGACGGCAGGTTCGAGAAATCGCTGTCTGTCAGTGGTGCGGCGGTCGGGTCGTTTTCGGGAGCTGAACCGTCAAAACGTATCTGCTCATACGCCTTCAGATCATCCAAAGTCAGCATCGGCGCGTGTGCATGATCACGATATGATCCGCGCGTCATGTCGCCGCCAAGCCCCGGATAAATCAGCAATAGGCCCGCGAAACTCATGGCCCCTCGGCTGGCATGCGCAACCGCAGCGGCAAGGTTTCCACCCGCGCTGTCACCCGCCAGAATATGCGTTCCGGGCCACGTTAGAGCCACATATTGCGCGGCACCCAACGCATCATCAAACGCCGCCGGGTGCGTGCTCTCTGGGCTTAGGCGATAGTCGACACTGACCACCCTGACAACGGATCGGGCGCAAAGCTCGGCGCAGACATCATCATGGCTGTCCAATCCGCCAACGACGAAACCGCCGCCGTGGAAATAGATCACCGTGACATCATGTGCCCCACATTCGTAAATGCGGATTGGCACTGATCCTGCGCGATCGTCCTGCGCTGAAACGCCGTCTGGATAGCCTGTGAAAAACGCCCTGCACATGCGGTCATAGGTGGCCCGCTGCGCGGCAATACCTGCCGAGATCGTGTCGGGGGGGTAATAGCCCTCGGTCTCGTGGATGAAGGCCCAGGTTTCGGCGTCGATCAGTGTGTCGTAATCCATGGTGGGAAGGCTAAGATGCACAGTTCGCTTTCGCAAGGCGTCCCATCGACAGCCAGCTTGCGGTTGCCATTGCGGCCGCAGTGGCCAAACACAGGGCCAGCCCGCCTTGTTGATAGCTGAACCCGGACAAAAGCGTCCCCAACAGGCGTCCGGCGGCGTTCGACATGTAGTAAAACCCAACATCCATCGTCACACGCTCGGCCTTGCTGAACGCCAAGATCAGGTAGGAATGAAGCGAGCTGTTGACGGCAAAAACAAATCCGAAGACCAGCAAACCGGCAACCAATAGCGGGGCCAACAGCGGGCCGGGAAACAGCGAAAGGATCGCCAGCGTCGCGATTACCAACGTCAAGATTCCCGCCCAAACCACCGCTTTATGCACCATGTCGGCCTCGGACCGCATTCGGGCGTTCAACAAGCGTGGCGCCCAAGCTTGAACCGCGCCATAGGCGATGATCCATATCGCCATGAAGGAGCCGACGAAGAAAAACGCCGCCCGCTCACTGATCGCGGCACTGTCAGAAAGCACACCATAAAAATAAACGGGGATGCCAACCACGAACCAAACATCCCGCGCGCCAAACAGGAACATTCGGGCAAGTGACAGCCGATTGATACGCCCGTCTTTCGACAAGACTTGCGAGAATTTTGCGGACTTGGACCCCGCTGGCAGACCTGTCGGCATGAATCTGATCAAGGCAATCAGGATTACCAAAAGAAGAACCGCCATCGCAATCAACGAAGGCGCGAACCCGATCAGACCCAACAATCCGGCGCCCAGCAGAAATCCCAGACCTTTCACGGCGTTCTTGGAACCAGTCAGCACAGCAACCCATTTGAACAGCCCGCCTTGCCCCGTTGGTGCCAGCAGTTTAACCGCACTTTTTGCCGACATCTTTGCCAAGTCTTTTGCCACACCTGACAGTCCCTGCACCGCCATGACATAGGCCACTGATACCCCCATCGCCCAGATAGGTGACAGCTGCGACAGCGCAAAAAGGGCCATAACTTGCAAGGTTAGACCCGCATATAGCGTTGACGCCAAGCCAAACCGGGCCGCAATCCAGCCTGCGGACAGGTTGGTGACGATCCCCATAAACTCGTAAAGCAGGAACAGCCATGCCAGCGTAAACGGCGAAAAACCAAGCGAATGAAAATGCAGCAGAACCAACATGCGCAACGCACCATCGGTCAGCATAAACGCCCAATAGGCTGCGGTGACGGCGATATATGCGTTAAGGCCGCCGGGCCGATCCGTCTTGCTTGTCGTCACATTGACGCCCCGACCAGACGGGCCACGTCTGCAAGGCGGCAGGCATAACCCCATTCGTTGTCATACCATGCATAGACTTTAAGCTGCGTGCCGTTGACCACCATCGTCGACAAAGCATCAATGATCGCGCTGCGCGGATCATTGGTGTAATCGGCTGACACCAAAGGCCGTTCTTCGTATCCCAGAATATCTTTCAAACCGCCTTTAGAGGCTGCTTTGAACAGGCCGTTGACCTCCTCCACTGTGGTTTCGCGCTCAAGCTCGAACACGCAATCGGTCAGCGATGCATTCAGCAGCGGGACGCGTACGGCGTGGCCATTCAGACGACCCGTCAGTTCGGGAAAAATCTGGGTGATGGCTTTGGCCGATCCAGTGGTCGTTGGGATCAGCGAATTCAGCGCCGAGCGGGCGCGACGCAGATCTTTGGCCGGGCGATCCACAATGGTTTGTGTGTTCGTCACGTCGTGAATGGTCGTGATCGACCCATGCTTGATACCAAGATGTTCGTGGACCACCTTAACGATCGGCGCCAGACAGTTGGTGGTGCAGGACGCCGCCGTTACCAGATCATGGTCGTCATACAGGTCGTGATTCACGCCATAAACGATGTTCAGCGCGTTCGACTCCTTTACCGGCGCTGACACAACAACCTTCTTCACACCGGCCGCGTAATAAGGGGCCAACTTCTCATTCGTTTTGAACGCGCCGGTGCAGTCGATCACCAAATCAACGCCAAGTTTTTGCAGCGGCAGGTCCTTAATTGACCATCCGCCCGTCATCCTCATCTTCTGCCCGTTGACCGAGACGCTGTCGTGATCCGCGTCGAATGTGGCATCCCAACGGCCATGGACCGTGTCCCATTCCAGCAAATGCGCGTGTTGCTCGGCGTCGCCAACCGGGTCATTCAGCAGCACGACCTCGCCCGGTGCGCCATTGTCAATCTGCTCACGCAGCACCAGCTTTCCCATGCGTCCAAGCCCGTTGATTGCGATGCGTGTCATGGTGGGGCCCCTTGTGCGGTTGGCAAATAATCAGCCTTCGCGGGATAAACCCGCCGGGTAACAGCTATATGACACCGCCATCAACAGGGCCAGAGCGCTGACGTCGCGCAATGTCGCGAAGCGTTCTGGCCCTAAACCCATCGTCATCTGGACCTACCGATAAGGGGGGCTGGCTGTTTGGCTCTTGGAACCAGTTTAGAAAGCGGCGAACATCCCGTTTCTTCACAATGATTTGTCTTCGAAGAAAAGACCTCGCGACAGGGCCATCAGGTATATGACCAAACCGGAAAGCATCCAGATTGATACGTCGCCGCCGGTTTCGGACGAGGTGCGCAAGACGACTTGTTATATGTGTGCCTGCCGTTGCGGGATCAACGTGCATATGAAGGACGGACAGGTGGCCTATATCGAAGGCAACCGCGATCATCCTGTGAACAAGGGCGTGCTCTGTGGCAAAGGATCCGCCGGGATCATGCAGCATTATGCCCCGTCACGGCTGCGCGCGCCTTTGAAACGGGTCGGTCCACGCGGATCGGGCGAGTTTGAAGAGATCAGTTGGGACGAGGCCTTGGACATGGCCGCCGGGTGGCTGGGCCCGTTGCGGGAAAACGACCCCAAACGGATGGCGTTTTTCACTGGACGCGATCAAAGCCAAAGCTTCACGTCATGGTTCGCACAAGCTTACGGCACGCCCAACTATGCAGCCCACGGGGGCTTTTGCTCGGTCAATATGGCAGCGGCGGGTATCTATACGATGGGCGGCGCATTTTGGGAGTTTGGACAGCCCGACTGGGATCGCACCAAAATGTTCATGCTTTTTGGCGTGGCCGAAGATCATGACAGCAACCCCATCAAGATCGGTCTTGGCAAGCTGAAAGAACGTGGCGCGCGTATCATCGGCGTGAACCCGATCCGGTCGGGATATAACGCGATTGCGGATGACTGGGTGGGCATCACGCCGGGGACAGACGGGCTGTTTATCCTTGCGCTGGTCCACGAATTGCTGCGGGCGGGCAAGGTCGATCTGGCCTATCTGTCGCGCTACACCAACGCGGGTTTTATCGTGAATGAAGAGCCTAACTCGCCTGAAAATGGCCTTTTCTTACGTGGTAAGACTGGTAAGCCACTAGTCCTTTGCCGCGACACTGGGAAGCTTGCCGATTACGACGCGCCCGGTGTTATGCCTGATCTGGCGGGAAGCTATCGCCACGCAGGCATCTCGCATCGCCCCGTGTTCCAGCTTCTCGCCG
Organism: Aliiroseovarius sp. S1339; assembly: GCF_023195695.1. Classification (GTDB taxonomy): domain Bacteria; phylum Pseudomonadota; class Alphaproteobacteria; order Rhodobacterales; family Rhodobacteraceae; genus Aliiroseovarius. The sequence continues at coordinate 59,018 of NZ_JALPQG010000003.1, forward strand.
AACGCTATCTGTCGGGCGACTATGCCCCCGATGCGGTGGCCGAGCGGACGGGCATAGCGGCAGATCGCATCCGATCAATCGCGGCAGAGCTGGCGCGAGTCGCGTTCGAGGAAGAAATTGTGCTCGACCAGCCGTGGACAGACTGGAAAGGGCAGAAGCACGACAAGATGATCGGACGGCCGGTCAGCTTCCACGCTATGCGCGGCATCTCGGCGCATTCAAACGGGTTCCAGACCTGTCGCGCGCTGCATATGCTGCAAATCCTGCTCGGCTCGGTCGAAGTTCCGGGGGGATTCCGGTTCAAACCGCCCTATCCGAAACCACCCGAGGCGCACCCAAGGCCGCATGCTGGCGTCACGCCCGGCCAACCACTGGATGGCCCGCATCTGGGATATCCGATGGGGCCGGAGCATCTGCTTTTGGACGACAACGGAAACGCCAAACGCATCGACAAGGCGTTCACATGGGAAAACCCGATGTCGGCGCATGGCTTGATGCATATGGTGATTTCAAACGCCCATGCTGGCGACCCCTACAAGATCGATACGCTGTTCATGTATATGGCGAACATGGCGTGGAATTCGTCGATGAACTCGACCGAGGTCATGGGGATGCTGACCGACACGGATGATAACGGCGAATACGTGATCCCGCACATCATCTATTCCGATACCTATAGCTCCGAAATGGTAGCGTATGCCGACCTGATCCTGCCTGACACGACCTATCTGGAGCGTCACGATTGCATCAGCCTGCTGGACCGCCCGATTTGCGAGGCGGACGGGGCCGCCGATGCGATCCGCTGGCCCGTGGTTGAACCCGACCGCGATGTGCGAGGGTTCCAAACCGTGTTGATCCAGCTAGGGGCAAAGCTTGGTTTGCCGGGTTTCGTCACGGATGACGGGTCCGCGAAGTTTAAGGACTACGCCGACTATTTGGTCAACCACGAACGCCGTCCGGGAGTTGGCCCGCTGGCTGGATGGCGCGGGAAGGATGGCACGGGAAAGGGGCGAGGAGAGCCTAATCCAGCCCAAATTGACCGATATATCGAAAATGGCGGATTCTGGGTCGATCATATTCCGACCGAGGCGAGCTTCTATAAACCGTGGAACAAGGCCTATCAGGAATGGGCGGTGGACCGAGGTATTTTCGACGCTGAAGCGCCCTATGTCTTCAATCTTTATGTCGAGCCGATGCGTAAATTCCAACTGGCCGCTGAAGGCCACGGCGACATCCAGCCGCCCGAACATCTGCGTGCGCGTATTCAAAAGACGATGGACCCGCTGCCGATCTGGTATCCGCCATTTGAGGACAGCAATGTCGATACGGATGAATTCCCGATCCACGCCCTGACCCAGCGCCCGATGCATATGTATCATTCATGGGGCTCGCAGAACGCATGGCTGCGCCAGATCACCGGCAAGAATTTCTTGTATCTGCCCACCGATCTTTGGGCCGAACATGGCTTTGCCGACAGCGACTATGCGCACGTCACCTCGGCCCACGGATCAATCACAGTGCCTGTCGCCCATCACGCGGCGCTAAACCCAAAGACGGTCTGGACATGGAATGCCATCGGCAAGCGTAAAGGCACTTGGGCTTTGGATGACCACGCGCCGGAAGCGACCGAGGGTTTCCTTCTGAACCACCTGATTCATGAACTTCAGCCACCGAAAGGCGACGGGCTAAGATGGGCGAATTCGGACCCCGTAACCGGACAGGCCGCGTGGTTCGATTTGCGCGTAAAGATTGTCAAAGCAGACCCTAAACCAGCGGAAAGCCAGCCAGCGCACCCACCGATCAAGTCGCCCGTTGGCAAGGGCCCAAATGTTGTTGCAAGGAAGATCTAATGACGGCACTTCCTGAAAAGACCGACAAGAAACTTGGGCTGGTCATTGATCTGGATACCTGCGTGGGTTGCCATGGCTGCGTGACCGCGTGCAAGGGCTGGAACACACAAAACTATGGCGCGCCGTTGTCGGATACGGACCCTTACGGCGCGGACCCCGGCGGAACCTTTTTGAACCGGGTGTTTTCCTATGAAGCGCAGGCTGAGGGGCAGCCTGCCCAAACCGTCCACATGCCGCGATCCTGCCTGCATTGTGACGATGCGCCCTGCGTGACTGTCTGCCCGACCGGGGCTAGCTATAAAAGGTCCGAGGACGGGATCGTTCTGGTCAACGAAGATCGCTGCATCGGCTGCGGACTATGCGCCTGGGCCTGCCCCTATGGCGCGCGCGAGATGGATCGCGATGCCGGTATCATGAAGAAATGCACGCTGTGCGTCGATCGCATCTACAACGAGAACCTGCCGGAAGAGGATCGCGTTCCCGCCTGCGTGCGCACCTGTCCCTCTGGCGCGCGGCATTTCGGGGATCTTGGCGACCCGGACAGCGATGTTTCAAAACTGGTGGCGGATCGTGGTGGATACGACCTGATGCCAGACCTTGGCACCAAGCCCGTGAACAAATACCTGCCACCGCGCGCCAAGGATACGCTGAACACCCAACCGCTTGAGGTGATCGCGGACGAGCCGCAGGGGTTCCTTGGCTGGCTAGATAAAGCGCTCGAAAAGCTCTGACGGAGGAAACGGATGCATCCCGCACCCAGTGTTATCATTTTCACCACGCTGTCAGGGCTTGGGTTTGGCCTGTTCTTTTGGCTGGGGCTGGGCGTGCCGGATGTCAGCGGTGGGACCGCGTTCGCGTTTTTCGCGATTGCCTATGCGCTGTCTTGTGCCGGGCTGCTGGCCTCGACCTTTCATCTGGGCAATAAGAAGAACGCGATCTATGCGCTCAGCCAATGGCGCACAAGCTGGCTGAGCCGTGAAGGGATTGCGGCGATCCTGACCTTGTTCCTATTCGCGCTGGTTGCTGTGCCGCGCATCTTTCTTGGGGCAGAAATGGCGATTTCCGGTGTATTAGGATCTATTTTTGCGCTTCTGACCGTTTTCACAACCTCGATGATATACGCGCAACTGAAAACCATTCGGCGCTGGCACCAGCCGCTTACGCCCGTCATGTTTCTGCTGCACGCCTTAGGCGGCGGTGCGCTATTGGCGGGTGAGGCGAAGATCGCCGGTTGGTTACTGCTGGCGCTGACCCTTGTCCTGCTCGCCATGTGGCGGATCGGCGACCAACGCGCCGCCGCGCGCGGCACAACCGGGGACGCCACCGGGTTGGCCCATCTGGGTGAGGTGCGGATGCTGGAGAGCGGCCACACCGCGCGCAACTACGTGGTGGACGAGATGGTCTATCGCGTTGGCCGCAAACACGCCGCGAAACTGCGTATGATTGCGCTGGGTCTGGCGGGCGCATTGCCCGCAGCCATATTGCTTCTAACGCCGCCCGGTCACATCACCGCCTTTCTGGCGCTTGCCCTGCATCTGACAGGCGCCGTCATTGGCCGCTGGCTGTTTTTCGCTGAAGCCGAGCATGTCGTGGGCCTGTATCACGGCAAGTGATCCCTTCTTATTGAACCCGGCCCCCTCTGCGCCTATCAGGGGGGAAACGGATAATGAGGGCACACATGGCCAACCATCTTTACAAGCGCGACCTTCCCGATGGGCTGGACCTTGGTCCGGTCGTCGCCATTGACTGCGAAACGATGGGCCTGAACCCGCATCGCGACAGGCTGTGTGTGGTGCAAATGTCGTCGGGCGATGGGGATGCGCATCTGGTGCAGGTCGAAAAAGGCCAGACCAGCGCGCCAAACCTTGAACGGATGCTGGCGGACCCGGATGTGCTGAAGCTGTTCCACTTTGGTCGGTTCGATATCGCGGCGCTTCTGAACGCGTTTGGCGTGGTCACGGCCCCTGTCTATTGCACCAAGATCGCGTCGAAACTGATCCGCACCTATACCGACCGCCACGGGCTGAAAAACCTGCTTGAACAACTGCTGAAGATCGACATTTCAAAGCAACAACAGATGAGCGATTGGGGCGCGGAAGAGCTGACCGCCGCCCAGTTGGACTATGCCGCGTCGGATGTCCTCTATCTGCACCGGTTGCGCGACGAACTGAACCAGCGGCTCGACCGCGAAGGCCGCACCGAGATGGCGCAAGCCTGCTTCGATTTCCTGCCGATGCGCGCGCAGTTGGATTTGGCGGGCTGGCCTGAGATTGACATTTTTTCCCACTAACGCGGCCAATCCGCGCCCCGGTTGCTTGGATCAGCCGGATTGGTGCCTAGATAACAAACACAGCTAAGTCATTTCCGAGGTCGCATGGACCGCTCCGACAACAGTTATTCGCGCTTTATTTCCTGGCTGAAGGTTCTTCTGCCGGTCAGCGCGCTTGCGCTTTTGTCGACGATGTTCCTGATCTCGAAGTCCGTCGACCCGACCACGTCGCTGTCTTATGCCCGCGTCAATCTGGAAGAGCTGACCGGCGAGCAACGCATCGACAGCCCCCGCTTCTCCAGTGTGACGGACGATGGCGCGGCGATAACGTTTTCAGCCAAAAGCGCCGTGCCTGACCCTGATAAAACAAATGTGTTTACCGCCGAGGTGCTTTCCGCCCGAATTGAGACGCCAGATGGCGGTGCGGTAGACATTGATGCGGCCAAAGCACTGATCGACGGGTCGTCAAACATCGTTGATCTTTCGGGCGGCGTTACGCTGGTAACCTCGACCAACTATGAGATTGCGACCGACGGGCTGACCACCGCGATGGACACGACCTCTGCCAAAACCAACGGTCCGGTCGAAGCAGAGGGCCCGATGGGGCACATCATCGCCGGGCAGGCCGAACTGACGCGCCAAGGGGATGACAACGCCACCTATCTTCTTGTTTTCAAAGAGGGTGTAAAACTGGTATATCAACCCCAGACAGAGGGGGAAGTTAAGTGATGAAGTGTGCGCGTATCGCGGCCTGCTTGCTGGCACTAAGCCTGCCTGTCACGGCAAATGCTCAGGCTCAGGTCGCCTTTGGCGGTCTGAAACATGACAGCACCCTTCCCGTTGAAATTGCAGCCGACCAACTGAATGTCGATCAGGCCGATGGTTCAGCCACGTTCTTAGGCAATGTGCAGATCGGACAGGGCGAAATGCGCCTGTCGGCGGGCAAGGTTAGGGTCGAATACGCAACCGGAGCAGACACCACGGGCGAGATTTCGCGCCTGTTGGCCTCGGATGGGGTGACCTTGGTCAATGGCGCTGAAGCTGCTGAATCCCGCGAGGCGATCTATACCATCTCAAGCGGTGTGATCGTGATGACCGGGGGCGTGATCCTGACACAGGGGCAGAATGCGCTGTCTTCGGAAAAGCTGACGGTGAACCTTCAGGCGGGCACCGGTACGATGGACGGTCGGGTCAAATCGATCATCCAGACGGGCGCTGACTGATGGCTGATGCACCCGATCTGACGGTTGAAAACGGTGATGCCGGGCTGCGCATCATCGGATTGCGCAAAAGCTATCGCAAAAAACCTGTGATTCGCGACGTGGATCTGGAACTTCACCGCGGCGAGGTCGTGGCGCTGTTGGGGCCGAATGGCTCTGGCAAGACAACCACCTTTTACGCCATCGCCGGGCTGATCACGCCGGAAGCCGGACAGGTCATAATCGACGGGCGCGATGTCACTTTATTGCCGATGTATCGCCGGGCGAAATACGGCATCGGCTATCTGCCACAAGAGATGTCGATTTTCCGGGGCATGTCGGTCGAAGATAACATCCTGGCGATCCTTGAAATCTCGACCCCCGACCGTCACAAACGGCGCGAACGGCTGGAAGAGCTTTTGAACGAGTTTTCGATCAGCCACCTGCGCCGCGCGCCAGCATTGGCCCTGTCAGGCGGCGAGCGTCGCCGGGTTGAAATCGCCCGCCTTTTGGCATCGAATCCCAAATATTTGCTGTTGGATGAACCTTTTGCGGGTGTGGATCCAATTGCCGTTGGTGAAATCAGATCACTGGTTCATGATCTGAAAGATCGTGGCATCGGCGTGCTGATCACCGACCACAACGTGCGCGAAACGCTCGAGATCGTGGACCGCGCCTATATCCTGCATGACGGGCATGTTTTGATGAGCGGCACGACCGACGAAGTGGTGCGCGATGAAAACGTCCGGCGGGTCTATCTTGGGCAGAATTTCTCGATCAAATAGAGAAATCGCGCGGTCATATGGTTGACAAGCCCCCACGACTCGTCGCCAAATGAAGGTAATGCGTCAACACTTCATCTTTCGTGACAGCCGCCCCCGCAAGGGGGCAAAAACGATGGATTGCCCAAGTGAGTTTGGGCGGGAAAGGTTGTGTAAGTCGCTTATAACACTATATAATTTTGACAGGATTTCGCGCCTTCCCGGTCGGGGCAGGCGTATTGGAGCCTGCAAATACCATAGGAGGTATGGATGCAATATCAAATCAGTGGCAAGCAAATCGACATTGGTGACGCGCTTCAGGTTCACGTGAAAGATGAACTGAGCGGTGTTATTCAGAAGTATGCCGAACGGCCGACCAATGCGCAGGTGATCTTTTCGAAAAGTGCACATGAGTTTGTGTGTGAAACGATCGTGCATCTTTCCACTGGACTGACCGCGCAGGCAAAGGGAACGGCAACCGAAATTTACGCCGCTTTTGACCACTGCGCCGACAAAATGGAAAAGCAATTGCGCCGCTACAAGCGTCGATTGAAAGATCATCACAAGGATCGTGTGGACCCTGTTGAAGTTTTCGGCGGAGCCTCGTATATCCTCGCCTCAGAAGAAGGTCAGGACGAAGCGGACGACGCAACACTCCAGCCCATGATCATCGCCGAAATGGAGACGCGGATTCCGTCGCTCTCGGTTGGCGAGGCTGTCATGCAGATGGAACTTGCGCATGCGCCCGTCTTGGTTTTCCGCAACGAGAAAACCGAGGGGATGAATGTGGTCTACCGCCGTGATGACGGCAATGTGGGCTGGATTGATCCCAAAAACGCAGTGTAAACCTCCCGCCCGATGGTGGGCGGGGAAAGTTGTTGGCAATGGAACTTTCAAGCATCCTTAAGCCGTCGGCCGTTAAGGTCGTATCAACGGTATCCTCCAAGAAACGCCTGTTTCAGGATCTTGGGGATGTGGCGATGGAATGTTACGGCATCGACGGGGGCGACGCCTTCGCTGCGCTGCAACAACGCGAAACCCTGGGGCCCACCGGTGTGGGCCGCGGGGTGGCTTTGCCACATGCGCGTCTGCACGGCTTGAACGAAGTCGTTGGCTGCTTCATCCGCGTTGAAACACCGTTTGATTATGACGCGGTGGACAAGCAGCCTGTTGATCTGGTCTTTGCCCTGTTCGCCCCGGAAGGGTCGGGTGTCGACCATCTGAAGGCGCTGGCGCTGGTGTCGCGGACTATGCGGGATGCGTCGATCTGCACAAAGCTTCGGGCCAATTCGGACGCCGCGACGCTTCACGCGCTTCTGACCGACAGCCTGTCAAACAAAGCGGCCTGATCGCGCCTTAGTCCTGTTTGCCCCAAGGGCGAAATCCGAACATCACATAATCGCGCTGATACAGTTTGCGTACGGCATCCTCGATGTCGTCCGAATAGACCTGCGCTAACGGGAACGGCGCGTCTGGTTGAGTTGCAGGCAGGTCGGTTGCGGCATCAACGGCCACTTCGGACAGAAGGTTGTCTAGCCCGGCGGTGAGCTGATCTTCTCGCAGGATATGATCCGGCAGCGCAAAATCAGCAAAGCCCTTTATCGTTTCTGTTTGCGAGGCCCAGCTTGGATCGACACTGACCCCGGTCTGGCCGCTCAGGGTTTTGCCAACAAAGCCTATGAAATTCAGGAAGGCCGCCCGGTGCGCCGCCAGCGACCACGGCGCGTCTGGCTCGTCCGGCAGCGCCACGTCGTAGTTGTTTCGAAGTGCGTGTTTCAAGTCCCATTGGGGGTCGTCACCCCGCACGACAAGAAGATCACAGAAGGCCGTATGCAGCCGCGCGACCGGATGGCGCAGCACGGTGAAACTGCGATGCGTCTTGTGTCGCCGCTTCCACTGGCGCAGCGTCTTTTGCGAAAAGTCGCGGGTTATCGGCCCGGTGCCGTCCATCCAGCCCGCTATCTGTTCTGTCGGGCCGCCTGCGATCGGTAAGAACACAAGCTGCAAGACATCCGACGCCAGATAGGATTTCAGGGCAGGGGGGCGGCTTGGTTCGAAATTCGGGATCTTGTGCAGATCGAAAACGTCAATCCGCCCAACGGTCGAGGCCAGAAGCTCGAACTGCTGCACCTTTTCAGATAGGGGTTCGGGGTTTTGTTTCTTGAACGTGGTGGCAAATTCGGTGATCTGGGTTTTTTCGCCCAGATACCGCGCCAGACCATTGATTACCTCTAGCTGCTGCGCTTCTTCATAGTCGATATAGAAGGCCGTCTGACCCGCGCGCTGCAATCGGTCTTTGATTTTCAACTGGAAGCTTTTAATTCGATAAAACAGCTTTTCGAATTCTTCCGGGATGAACCGAGCCTGCGCCTTGCGGGCATCTTTTGCGTCGCTCAACTGCCATTGATCCGTGGCCATCGCGATTCTGCGCGATACATAGGCGTCGACCATATTGCGGGTCAGGACGATCTTGGCGCAACGCGGATCGTCGATCAGGGCGTCAAAGACGCGTGGGTCGTGGTCATGAAAAAAGCGAAATCCGGGCAGGCCGTCGGTTTCTGATTTCATCCGGGCCAACAGCGACATGGGGTCGGCGTCGCGCATCTGCACGGTGACGCCAAATAGCTCGTCTGTTTCTGGGGTGACCATGAAATAGGGGTTGAACGCCTCGCCATAGCATTGAAGGCCGGGGAGCTGGTCCAGATTGCTTTCCAGGAAGTTAGAGCCTGTGCGCATCTCGGCGAATATGATGAAACAATCGAACGGGCTGGTCATGGGGTCATTTCACCAAAAACGGTTTGTGCTGAACTTGACTGTCAGGGACAAGATCGTGTCCGGCCGGGAAGTCGCCCATCAAATATGGGTGCATACCTTGGTTCTTCAAATCTTGCAGGAACTGGCCAAACCCATGAAGGGGCCTCATCTTCGGAAAGTTGGACAGGCGGGTGGCGGTGCGGGGTCCAATATCGTCCACAACAGCCTGCAATGGTTCTGCTGGTTTCAACACAAAGTCCGCCAGCGACCAGACATGCGTGCGTGCGCGTGCATAGCCGGATCGCAACGCGTTAAGGTGATCGCTTTCGATCTTCTGCAAGCGCGCAGCCTCGCGTCGGATATCCGAGAAGTTCTGGTTTGAATGAAACAGTTGCACAGCCCACGCGCCGGACACCACATAGACGCGCGCGTTCGGGTCCTTGGCGATGACCCAGGACACATCCTGATTGTCACGCGGGCCATATTGGAAGCATTGGCGCTCGCCTCGGGTGTTCCAGATCAAATTGGTCAGAAAGGCTTTGGCGTTATAATCCCGCAAACTTGCCGCGTCGCCGAGCGCACCAAAATAGTCAGGCGTATCACCCGCAAAATGGACCCTATCCCGTGCGAACAGGTGGCCGTGGACGCGCGCGCTTACTGTGTCAGTCAGCCAGGTGTCGAAACCGTCGAACAGCTCTGAAAACCCTTCCAGAACGGTGTAGCGGGCCGCCGTTACGTTGCCTTCATAACCGTCTTTGGGAAAGCGGCTGGGCATGTACAGGCCCGGACGACCCTTGGTCCGCCGTTCGATCGCTTTAGTAAAAATACGGTCGATCTTGCCGGGATTTGGTTCCGCCCCAGTGATGACGTCATTCTGGTCTGACAAAAAGCTGTCATACAGCTTGTCAGCGTTACGCCACGCTTTGCGCGCCACAAAACAGTCTGATCGGCGCAGAAGTTGAAGATGATCGTCGTAAAAGATGTGCGGTTTCCCTTGGAAGTCAAACTTCGACAGCGTCAGCGACCGGCTTTCGATCCGCGTCGAATGACGGCGGGCCAGGGTCTGATAATAGCTTTCGTCAGGGATCCAGACCCTTTTGAAATACCGGTCATAACCCGCGCGGTTGGGGTCGTTCAGGATCTCAGACAGGGTTTTGCGCGTCAAGCACCACCACTGGCTGCCAAGATGCGGCACAAGCCCGGCGGGGATGGTGCGTTTGGTGCCAAGCCGGCGTTGAATTTCGACATAACGGTCAAACAAGCGCCGATGGCGCTTCCACGAAAACGGAAACCGCAGGGTGAAGCGTTCAATGTCCAGCCCGCCGATAGTCCAAGGCACATCCTCGGTCGTGACGCTTTCGATGAAGTCGGTTTGCGGCCGGTTGCTCAGATAGTCCAGCATTTCGGAAATCGGGCGTAACGGCAAACAACTGCCCGAGGCCAACAGGATATGGCGCACATCCGGGAAGGCCTTCAACATCAGTTCAGACGCTGTCTGGCTGGCCTCCACCAACGACCACCTACCCCATTCGCAATGTTGGCGTTTGCAAAACCGCACGTTGTCCAAATCACTCAGCGCCGTCACGAAATCGGTGTAGTCGTCATCTGAAACGCAATCATCAACGTGGATGACCACGGGACATCCGTTTTTCGCCCAGTGACGCACCAATTGCTCGGCCCGATCCAGCGCGTCGTGCACCAGCATGACGATTCCCAAGCTCATGCCCAGTTCCCCTTGGACATGAGCCCCAGCATTTCCAGCTGACGCCAGTTCAGATACTTCTCGCTCCAGTTGCACCACAGGTCCGTGTCTTCCTTGGTGCCGCTGTGATAGGCGCGGTATTCATAGCTGTTGGCATAATGTTGGCCGCGCTCCAACTCCTCCACCGACTTCGCGCCGAACGTGTCGAGGAACTTGGCGTGTAGCAAACAACCCGACGCCTTTTCGCCCCCCCATTGGTCGTAAACAAGGTTCAACCCGCGCGGCAATAGAGCGTGGGTCGAGCTGACATAGGCATAGTGCCGGTTCCATTTGACCAAAGGGATTTTGTTCAGCGCAGGGGCCTTGATCGGGTTGTCGCGAAAGAAGGCACGTGCGCGCGGGCCGCCTTGAATCCACAGATTTCCGTATTTCGGATTCTTGGTGATGGTGTAGTTGCCGCTGTCAAACCAATTGGCGATTTCGAACGGATCTTGCCCGGCAGCATAGGGCAAGGCGTCCATCGGACCCTTAGGGTACATGTCCAGAAGCATCGTTCCAAAAGACCGGACCTGAGAGGTGTCAAGCCAATCGGTCAAAGCCCGCAAGGGGCGCGTGTCGCAGAACGGATAGACTAAAAATTCGTCAGGATCGACCACCAGCGCCCAATGGCCATGTGCGTATTTGCGTTGCAGCCACCCCAGCCAATGCACACCAAAATTCGCATTCTTATAGCTGGCATTGGTGGTCCAAAGCGAGACATCGGGTTGCTCGGCCAGATATTCGCGCCCGCCATCGTCCGATCCGTTATCGACCATGAAGAAATGATTCACACCAAGGTCACGGTAATAGCTCAGGAAATACGGCAGGCGAATGCATTCATTGCGGATCGTTGAAAAGGCCAGAATATCGTCCGACCCGACCGCATCCGTGCGATTGGCGACTTCGGTCAGCTCGCGGCGTTTGCGCAAGGCGCGAAGGTGGCATTGCTTGCGTTTCAACCGCAGTCGGTATGATGTCCAGACGCTCAATACTTTCCTCGTATCTGACCGGTTTCACGCTAACACTTGTTTAAGCCCAGCCGCCATTGGAAAGAAGCCCCAATTCCATCAACTGACGCCAATCCTGATAGGCTGTCGCGCGGTCGTGCCACAGATCGGGGGCGGTCGCGAGCCAGTCGTAATAGGCATTGAAGTCGTCTGGTTGGCCGAAATGTTCTTTGCGCATCTTCTCTTCGCGTGATCGGGCGACAACATCGGGCATGAACTTTGTGTGCAGCAAAACCCCCGACAAGCGCGTGTCGCCAGAAATGCATTCGGGGCCGTCCCACTCAAGATTCAGGCGCGGCGGAAGAAGGGAATGAGTTGAATTCATATAGGCGAAGCGTCGATTCCAATGCACAAGGGGCAGCTTGTTCAGGGTCGGGGCACGTGCGGGTCGATCTGCAAAAAACACCCGATCACGCGGGCCGCCTTGCACCCAAAGGTTTTGCGCGGGCAACTGCCGTTGGACGCGATAGGGGCTGGCATCAAACCACCGCAGAACTTCAGTTGGATCTTGATCGGGCGTATGGGTGTGCTGATCCAGCGGTCCTTTGGGGTAAATGTCCAGCATCAGGGCGCCCAGCGCTGTCGCGCTGGTCTGTTCCAGCCGTTCGGTCAAAGCCTGAAGGTTTCGGGTGTCGCAATGGGGATAGATCAACAACTCATCCACATCGACGCACAGGCACCACGCACGGTGGCCATAGCGAAACTGAAGCCATGTGGTCCAGTCCACACCAAAGCGCGAGGCCTTATAGCTTGCGTCGGTGCGCCACAGCGAAACGTCGGGTTGGCGGGCGAGATACGCCTCGGACCCATCATCGCTGTTGTTCAGGACAATGAGGAAATGACCCACACCCAGTTTGCGATAATGCGATAGGAAATGCGGCAATCGCGCGTATTCATTGCGGGCGGTGGTGAAGGCGCGAACCATCCCCGGCTCGATCTGATCGGTGCGGTCCACGACAACCTTCAGATCGCGACGCGACCGGATGGATCGCCAGATAAGGCGACGACGTTTCAGCCGCATCCGATAGGCCGTCAAAAGGTCCAAACGTGGCTTCGGCACAGGCGGCTACTCGGCTGCCTTTTGTTGCGCAACGATGTCATGCAGATAGCTTGAAAGCTCTTCGCGCAACTCTTCACGCGCGAGCCCGAAGGCCACGGTTGCCTGCAAAAAACCCGCCTTAGAGCCACAATCAAAACGCTGGCCGCGGAAGCGATAGCCAAATACATCCCGGCCTTTCTTGATTTCGGCTGCAATCGCATCGGTCAGTTGAATTTCGCCGCCCGCACCGGATTTCATCCGGTTCAGGCTATTGAGCACACTCGGGGTCAGGATATAGCGGCCGATCACCGCGAGGTTGGACGGCGCCTCTTCAAGGGTTGGCTTTTCAACCATGCCTTTGATCGAAACCAACGCGCCCCTATCTTCTTTCACGTCAAGCACGCCATAGGCGCTGGCCTTTTCAGCGGGCACTTCCATCGCGGCCACCATGCAGCCGCCGGTTTCTTCATAAGCCTCAACCATCTGTTGCAGGCAGGGCTTTTCGGCCGCAATCACGTCATCTGGCAAAATGACGGCAAACGGTTCGTTGGCGATCAGGCGATGTGCGCACCAAACCGCGTGGCCCAGACCCAGCGCCTTGTGTTGACGCATATAGGCAATCGCGCCGCTTTCCATGTTGGTGTCTTTCAGAATCTCCAACAGGGCGTCCTTACCCTTTTTGCGCAGCTCTTGTTCCAATATCGGGGCGTTGTCGAAGTAGTCCTCCAACGCACCTTTGCCGCGCGAGGTGACGAAGATAAATTCCTTGATCCCGGCCGCGCGCGCCTCGTCAATCGCATATTGGATCAGCGGGCGGTCAACCAACGTCATGATCTCTTTCGGGATCGACTTCGTGGCGGGCAGGAAACGCGTTCCCAACCCGGCAACCGGGAAAATGGCCTTCGTGACCTTTTTGTGCGTCATTAAAACACCTCTGTTGTTACCAATTCACCCGAATGAAAATACAATGGGCAACCAACTACTTTACCTATGCAGGCTTAACTTACGTGCTGATCACCAATGGGCGAAAAATCTGACAACTTCATGGCAATTGTTTACGATATTGGGTCAATAGGCTGGTTTTCTCAAGATCATTCCACTTTTCGTTGAAAAGGCGCGGCCCCTTGCCGCTTGCGAAAGTTAGGCTATCGACGGCGATCATTTTCACGCCACCCCAAGGTCGTTCAGAATACTCTCGATTCTTGTGACATCTTCGGGGTTGTTCAGTTCCCAGAACTGCTGGCCGCGCGCGTAGACCTCGATACATTGCACCGGGCGGTCGCGTTCCAGAAAGCGAAGCTGCTCTAACCCTTCAAGCTGTTCAAGCGGCCCCGGCGCCCAGCGGGCATAGGCTGCCAGCGCGGATGGGCGATAGGCATAGACGCCCACATGGTGAAACACCGGGGTCGGGTCATGATCGCCCCAATCATTGCCCGTGGTGTATGGTATCACCTCTTTCGAGAAGAAAAGCGCTTTGCCCTCGGCACCGAACACGGCGGTCGTTGCCCCAACGCGACCTGCGCGACGATCGTCCAGAAACCCTGCCAGCGCGCGGCCATTGCACCGCAAAACGGGTGTGGCAACTTCGGCGGTTGGGTGGGCCTTCATGCCGGCGATCAGGTCTTCGACGAACCAAGGCGGGGTCAGCGGGGCATCGCCTTGCAGGTTCACCACAATGTCATAGCCGCCGCCCAGCGCATCCAATGCCTCGGCACAGCGTTCGGTGCCATTTTTGCAGGTGGACGAGGTCATCACCACTTCAGCCCCGAAGCCTTCAGCCTCGGCGCGGATCCGGTCGTCATCTGTGGCCACAATCACGCGATCCACGCCCTGAACCGCCTGCGCCGCATCCCAACTGCGCTGGATTAGAGACTTTGCCTGCCCCTTCGCCCCCCGCAAAGGCACCAACGCCTTGCCCGGATATCTGACCGAGGCATAACGCGCTGGAATGACGATCAGAACACGCATCGTGTCAGGCTTTCTTCAGCGTCACACCCGGCGCATAGGCAATGAAAAACGGGTTCTCATAGATCGGTTTGCCATAGGTCAGGGGCGTGTGGTCATCAAAACGCACCACGTCGCCGCCCGCGCCTTTTAGCACTGCATGACCCGCCGCCGTATCCCACTCCATCGTGCGACCGACGCGGGGATAGATGTCAGCCTCGCCCGTTGCGACAAGGCAGAATTTCAACGAACTGCCCGCCGATTTCATATCTTTCACGGCATATTTGTTGATGTAGTCATCAGTGGCCTGATCACGGTGGGATTTGGACGCCACAACCATCAGGGCAGCATTGTCTGGGGATGACACCGATATCGGTGACAGCTTTCCAACCGTGTCTTTGTCGAACGGCCCTTGTTCCTCGACGCTGTTACCGTCGGCGCGGGTAAAGAACATCCGACCCTTTGCGGGGGCATAGACCACCCCGCGAATGGGCGTTCCGTCGACGACATAGGCAATATTCACCGTGAAATCGCCGCGCCGGTGGATGAACTCTTTCGTGCCGTCCAGAGGGTCAACAATCAAAAACGCGCTTGCCTGTTGGCCGTGGCTATCAGCTTGTTCTTCGGTGACCAAAAGCACATCCGGGAACACCGCACGCAACCCCTTTGAAATCAAAGCGTCTGCCGCTTCGTCAGCGGCCGTCACCGGGCTGTCATCCGACTTTGAACGCACGTCAAAATCATCCGAGTCGTAGATTTTCATGATCACGTCACCGGCGTCCAGCGCCAGGGTCCGCATTGTGGTTTCCAGAAGGTCGAAATCCAATGGCTTGCTCCTTACCTGCGCCAAAGCGCGGTGCAGTTGATTACATAATTTCGCCCACTTATGATGTTTGGGTAAAGGAACGGCAAGATTTCCCTGCAAGAATTTCCCCGCGGCGGGTAAAAGGCAGAACCATGTTTGAAGTCAAAGTGAACAGAACGCGGCTGGGGGCCGCCATTTCGATGATGTCGGTGATTTATCACGCGACCGTCTATGATCTGCGCAAAACTCACCCCAACGCTCTTATTGGTCTTATGATCAATATTTTTCAGTCTTTGATGATGGTCGCCGTTTTTTACGTGATGATGAGCGTGCTTGGCCTAAGGTCCAGCGCCCTCAGGGGTGATTTTCTGCTTTATATCATGTCGGGCGTTTTTATCTTCATGGCCAACATCAAAACCATGAAGGCCGTTTCGTCGGCGGCTGGGCCAACATCCAGCATGATGTTGCATGGACCGATGAATACCCTTGTGTCCATTATCGCTGCTGCTTTGGGCGCGCTATATGTCCAGATCTTGTCGATCATCGTAATTCTCATTATTTATAGTCTGGCCGTCAATCCGGTCGAAATTCATGACCCTGCCGGTGCCAGCATGATGCTTTTTCTGGGGTGGTTTAACGGCGTTTCCGTCGGAATTGTTTTCATGGCACTCAAGCCATGGTTTCCGCAGTTCACGGCGATGGCCAGTATGTTTTATATGCGGGTCAATATGTTTGCCTCGGGCAAGATGTTCGTGGCCAACACTTTGCCTTTCTTCATGTTGGCGTTGTTTTCGTGGAATCCTCTGTTTCACATCATTGATCAGGCGCGCGGTTTCGCATTCATCAATTATTTTCCGCACTATTCAAGCTGGCAGTATCCGTTGATCGTGTCGATTGTTCTGACTTTTCTAGGCATGATGGGCGACAGCTATAGCCGCAAATACGTATCCGCCAGTTGGGATGCGCGCCGCTAGGTTTGGGGCTCGCCCGGTGTGGCGATGTCCACCACCCTAAGCGTCAGGTTGATCCGCCCGTGGTCCCTAAGCAGGTCGGACGATCCAAACCGCAGGCGATCAACGCCGTGATAGGCCAGCCGCGCCGCACCATCCATCACCACCACATCACCGGATTGAAGCCAGGTCGATTGGGTAGGCCCTTGACGGTCCGCGCCGCCAATCCGAAACAGCGCGTCATCGCCCAAACTGATCGACACAACCGGATATGAAAAGTCGCCTTCGTCGCGATCTTGATGCATTCCCATTCGCGCAGCTTCACCGTAATAATTGATCAGACAGCAATCGGGGTGCCGCTCGGTGTTGGCGACGGCACGCCACACATCCAGCACCAAATCGGGAATATCGGGCCACGCGGCACCTGTTGGATGGCGCGCCTCGTAACGATAGCCGCGCCGATCCGACACCCAACCCAACCGCCCAGCCGACGTCATCCGCACGGACATTTGCTTACCGGAACGCGTGACAGGGTGGAAAAGCGGTGCAGTTTTGACGACCTGACGCAGCGCTGAAACAAGCGTATCCTGTGCCGACCGATCCAGCATCCCCTTGAAAAGTTTCGCCCCACCCAGATCCAAAGGGGGGCTGTCAGGCGCTATCATGGTCAAATCCCTGAAAATGACTCACTTTTTTACGCATTCCTCACCCCTTGAAAGCTTGCAGGCCTTACCTCCCCTACTTATATACCCCGAGACGCTGGATTGGGGCACGCCCAACCGGTCATAAATCTGGGATCTGGGGCTGATGCTTTGCAAGGTCAGCTCCCACAACATCGCCAAAGAGAGGATTTTGAGCATGGCCAAAGTCATCGGTATCGACCTCGGCACCACAAACTCATGTGTTGCCATCATGGACGGCTCGCAACCGCGAGTCATTGAGAACGCAGAAGGCGCACGCACGACGCCTTCGATCGTCGCCTTCAAAGACGACGAACGCCTTGTTGGCCAGCCGGCAAAACGCCAGGCGGTCACCAACCCCGACAACACCGTCTTCGCTGTGAAGCGCCTGATCGGTCGCAACATGCAAGATCCGGCTGTCGAGAAAGATAAAAAGCTGGTCCCTTACGCCATTGTCGATGGCGGCAATGGGGACGCATGGGTTGAGGCTGCCGGGCAGAAGTATTCGCCCTCGCAAATCTCGGCCTTCATTCTGGGTAAGATGAAAGAGACGGCAGAAAGCTATCTTGGTGAAGAAGTGACGCAAGCCGTCATCACCGTTCCCGCCTATTTCAACGACGCCCAGCGTCAGGCCACGAAAGACGCCGGCAAGATCGCTGGCCTTGAAGTGCTGCGGATCATCAACGAACCGACTGCCGCTGCGCTGGCTTATGGTCTGGACAAGAAAGAAACGCAAACCATCGCGGTCTATGACCTTGGTGGCGGCACGTTCGACGTGACCATTCTGGAAATCGACGACGGGTTGTTCGAAGTGAAATCGACCAACGGCGACACGTTCCTTGGTGGTGAAGACTTCGACATGCGCATCGTTCAGTATCTGGTCGATGAGTTCAAAAAGGAAAACCAGGTTGATCTGTCGAAAGACAAGATGGCTCTGCAGCGCCTGAAAGAAGCCGCTGAGAAAGCCAAGATCGAACTATCCAGCTCGTCGCAAACCGAAATCAACCAGCCCTTCATTTCGATGGGCTCGGATGGCTCGCCCTTGCACATGGTCATGAAGCTGACCCGCGCCAAGCTGGAAAGCCTTGTGTCAGACCTGATCAAACGCTCGATGAAGCCCTGCCAAGCCGCGCTGAAAGACGCTGGCCTGTCGAAAGACGACATTGACGAAGTGGTTCTGGTCGGCGGTATGACCCGTATGCCAAAGGTCATCGAGGAAGTGTCCAAGTTCTTCGGCAAGGAACCCCACAAGGGCGTGAACCCCGACGAAGTTGTGGCCATGGGCGCCGCCATTCAGGCTGGCGTTCTGCAGGGCGACGTCAAAGACGTTGTTCTTCTGGACGTGACGCCGTTGTCGCTGGGCATCGAAACGCTGGGTGGTGTGTTCACACGCTTGATCGACCGCAACACGACGATCCCGACCAAGAAGTCGCAGATATTCTCGACCGCGGAAGACAACCAGAACGCCGTGACCCTGCGGGTGTTCCAAGGTGAGCGTGAAATGGCCGCGGACAACAAGATCCTTGGTCAGTTCAACCTTGAAGACATCCCGCCCGCCCCGCGCGGCCTGCCTCAGATCGAGGTGACCTTCGACATCGACGCCAACGGCATCGTTGAAGTGGGCGCCAAGGACAAAGGCACCGGCAAAGAGCACAAAATCACCATCCAAGCCTCTGGTGGTCTGTCGGATGACGACATCGAAGCTATGGTGAAAGACGCCGAAGCCAATGCCGACGCCGACAAAGAGCGTAAAGAGCTTGTCGAAGCCAAGAACCAGGCTGAAAGCCTTATCCATTCGACTGAAAAGGCGATGGAAGAGCATAACGACAAGGTCGATCCGACCACGATCGAAGCGATCGATCTGGCGATTGCCGCGCTGAAAGACGTGATGGAAGAAGACAATGCCGACAAGATCAAGTCCGGCATCCAGAACGTCACCGAAGCGGCCATGAAGCTGGGCGAGGCGATCTATAAGGCGCAGCAGGAAGAAGCGGCTGGCGAAGAACCCGAGGAAGCCGACGGCCCCTCGGCGGTGGATGACGACATTGTCGACGCCGACTTCGAAGACCTCGACGACGAAAACAAGCGTTAAGTCTGTTTAGGTAACGGGCGGGGCTGCAATGGCGGCCCTGCCCCCTCCCAAAGGGAGCTCTCCATGTCAAAGCGTGATTATTACGAAGTTCTCGGGGCGTCGAAGGGCGCGTCGGCGGACGAGTTGAAGAAAGCCTATCGCAAGAAGGCGAAAGAGCTGCACCCCGACCGCAACTCGGACAACCCAAACGCAGAAGCCCAGTTCAAAGAAGCGAACGAAGCCTATGAGGTCCTGAAGGACGCCGATAAAAAGGCGGCCTATGACCGGTTTGGCCATGCAGCCTTTGAAGGTGGCATGGGCGGTCGGCCCGGTGGTGGACACCCCGGCGGCAATGGCGATTTCGCCAGCGCGTTTTCAGACGTGTTCGACGACCTGTTCGGCGATTTCATGGGTGGTGGCCGTGGCGGCGGCGGGGTCCGTGCGCAACGCGGATCGGACCTACGCTATAACCTGCGTGTGACGCTGGAAGAAGCATATTCGGGCCTGCAGAAAACCATCAACGTACCGACCTCGGTTTCGTGTGAGGAATGCACCGGCACTGGGGCTGAAGCCGGGGCCGAGCCCACAGTTTGCCCAACCTGTTCGGGCATGGGGAAAGTGCGCGCGCAACAAGGTTTCTTCACCGTTGAGCGGACCTGCCCCACCTGTCAGGGCACCGGTCAAATGATCCAGAACCCCTGCAAGAGCTGCGGTGGCGCGGGTCGCACGCATAAAGAACGCTCATTGTCGGTGAACATCCCGGCGGGCGTCGAAACCGGCACGCGTATTCGCCTTTCTGGTGAAGGCGAGGCTGGTCTGCGCGGCGGACCGACAGGCGATCTTTATATCTTCATCGACGTCGCCGAACATCCGATCTTTGATCGTGAAGGCGTGCATCTGCATTGTCGCGTGCCCGTTTCTGTGACGTCGGCCGCGCTGGGTGGCGATATCGAAGTGCCGACCATCGACGGTGGCCGGTCGCGGGTGAAAATCCCATCTGGCAGCCAGTCTGGGCGGCAGATGCGTCTGCGTTCCAAAGGGATGCCGGGCCTGCGCGGCGGACCAACGGGCGACATGTATATCGAACTTGCCGTCGAGACGCCGGTTAACCTGACGTCGAAGCAAAAAGAGCTTCTGCGCGAGTTTGAAAAGCTGTCGGAAGAAAACAACCCGGAAAGCTCGAGCTTCTTTACCAAGGTGAAAAGCTTTTGGGATGGAATGAAGGGTTAACACCTTAGGGTTGTTAACTTTTCATTCACCACTTCTGGTGCAGTCTGCTCTCATGACAGAGAGCAGACAATTCCAGTTTCAAGAAATGCCGCAAGCGCTGTTCGACACTGACGAAGCGCCCATTCTTCCCGTAGCGGTGAAGGACGGTAAGTTGCCGTCCTATATCAAAGATCACCGAAAGCGCCTGCGCGCCCGGTTCATGGATGGCGGCGCGCAAGCAATGCCAGACTATGAGCTGTTGGAGTTGGTTCTGTTCCGCGCCATCCCGCGCCAAGACGTCAAGCCACTGGCCCGTGCACTTCTGGACACGTTTGGCGATTTCAACCGTGTGGTCACGGCCCCCTTGCAGCGATTGCGTGACGTGCCGGGTATTGGCGACGCGGTCATTACCGAGTTGAAGATTGTTGAAGCCTCGGCGCACCGCATGGCGCGCAGTCGGGTGATTCAGCGGCACGTCATCTCGTCCTGGGATGCGGTGCTGGATTATTGCCACACAACCATGGCGCATCGTGACACAGAACAGTTTCGGGTGCTGTTTCTGGATCGCAAAAACGTGCTGATCGCGGACGAAGCGCAGGGCAATGGCACGGTTGATCATGTCCCGGTTTATCCGCGCGAGGTAGTTAAACGCGCGCTGGAACTGAATGCGTCAGCGGTCATTCTTGTGCACAATCATCCATCGGGCGACCCAACGCCATCTGACAGCGACATTCAAATGACCAAACAGGTGAACGACGCGGCGACCGCGCTGGGGTTGACGCTGCATGATCATCTGATCATTGGCAAATCAACGGAACTCAGCTTTCGCGGGGCCGGTTATCTATAAAATCAGTCGACCCAGATTTCGACCCGGCGATTAACGCCACGCCCCCAAGCGCTGTCGTCGCAGGCCATCGGCATCGCTTCGCCAAACGCTTCGACTTGCAGGCCAACTCTGTCCTGGTCAAACGCTTCTAGTTGCGACAAAACCTGTTTGCGCACGGCGGTGGCACGTTTGCGGGCCAGATTAAGGTTCTGTTCAGCCGTGCCTTGGCCGTCCGAGAATCCGACAAACACCACCTGATGGCCGTCAAACCGCCCGCTTTCCAGCGCCTTCACCAACAGCGCGATGTTGGAGCGCGACGGCGCATCCAGCAAGGTAGAGCCGCCTTCGAAACGGAAGCTGATCGACAGGCGATCTTTGCCGTCGAAACTTTCGACCATACGTTTGAGTTCGGACAGCGCAACTTCGTTACCCGAAGCTGCAATCGCGTTGGCCATCCGGTCACCCTGATCCTGAATCGGAATGCGCGTCAGTGCCTGATCTACAAAACCGGCCCGACGGGTCACAAATTGCGCGCTGTCGGTTCTGAGGTATGACAGAAACTCCCGCCCCAAAAGCGGCAGGCGACGTTCGGGCAGGTAAAGATACATCGGCATGGTCAGCGGATAATCCTCGGCCTTGATCGACTGGGCCGAGGCTTGAACCTTGAACCCGCAGGTGCCGCTAAGCTGCACGACCTCGCCGTTTCCGGGCCGCATGAACGATGTGATCGCGATGCCAAACGGGTCGCGCGCGATGGCGTCGGTCAGCGCTTTGTTGGACGGATGAAACCGAACACGGTCAGACAGGGTCACACCGCTTGCGGCAATTACGTTTTGCATGAAGGCGGGGCCAAACCCTTCTTCAATGTCCATCAGATAGGGCGTGATGGGGGCATCTTCGCCGCCCAGTTCGTTCCAATTGCTTATCTTGCCGGCATAAATCGCCGCGAGTTGCGAGATGGACAGCTTGGTCACCGGATTGCCCGGCGACACAATTGGCACCAACGCGTCCAACGCGATGACCCGGCTTTGCCGCGCGATCCGCAGATCGCCCAACCCGGCCTCGCGCGCCATGCTGCGTTCGCGGATCGACGCCTGGCGCATCGACAGCACCATATCGGCCTGCTGCCCCAGGAGGTCGGCAAAGCCTTCCGCGCTGGTGGTCAGTTTGATCGTAATGCGAGCCTGTTCCTGCCCAGATGCGCCATCATACAGTGTATAGAGCGTGCCGACCCCCAACACCTCTTCCCGCTTCAGGGCATATCCTTGTCGCAGCGCGAAGCCTTCGACAAGCGCTGGGAACAACACCTCGCCCATGCTGTAGGCGCCTGAGATGGTCAGTTCAGCAACGAAAGGTCCAAGGCTCGGGCAGCCCGGCCCTTCGCAAGTCACGCCAGAGCTATCGACGGTCAGAATGCCGAATTCGGTATCGACTCGGTAAAATTCGCCATCAAATGTTAGAAGGGTTCCGGTCAGTTCAATCGAGCCATCGCGCGAGGTCAGCGTCACGTCTTCAGCGAATGCCGAAAACCCCGACAACAGCGCCAAAAATGCAGCCGCGACAATCGCGTGCGAAAAGTTCATGACAGACCCCAACCCGTGCATATCCGTTGCGCAATCATCCGGATTGGCGCGCAAGATTTCAACCGTCGATGTGGGCAGCACACCTGCTTAGGCCAGCCGGCCGTGGCAATGCTTGAATTTTTTACCCGAGCCACAAGGACAAGGATCATTGCGCGACGGGTTGCCCCAGCTGGCGGGGTTGTTTTCGTCAAACCCGTCTTTGGCATCCTGCGCATCATCTGCTGCCTGCGCCAGCGCCTGCTGTTGCTGAAGCATCTTCTGCATCATCGCCTGCTGTTCTTCTTCAGACATTGGACGGATTTGTGCCAATTTCTGCGTCACATCCAAGCGCAGGCTATCAAGCATGCTTTCGAACAGCTGGAACGCCTCGTTCTTGTATTCGTTCAGGGGATCGCGTTGGGCATAGCCACGGAACCCGACGACAGACCGCAGATGATCAAGCGTCAGAAGATGTTCGCGCCACTTGGCGTCGATGGTTTGCAAAACCAACTGCTTTTCGATCGAGCGCATGGTCTCGAGCCCGAAATCAGCAGCCTTCTTGGCCATGTATTCGTTGGACGCATCGTAAAGCCGCTCGCGAATACTGTCGTCATCGACGCCTTCTTCGGCGGCCCAGTCAACGACCGGAACCTCAAACCCAAGGTTTTCAATGATGGCGGCCTGCAGGCCCTTGGTATCCCACTGATCTGCATAGGATTTTGGCGGCATATGTGTATCAACCAGATCGTCGATCACCTGGTGGCGCATGTCGCCCACGATCTCGGACAGATCCTCGGCTTCCATGATTTCGCGACGCTGACCAAAGATGGCTTTGCGCTGATCGTTCATCACGTCATCGAACTTTAGAAGTTGCTTACGAATGTCAAAGTTGCGACCTTCGACCTTTGCCTGCGCACGTTCCAGCGACTTGTTCACCCACGGGTGAATGATCGCCTCGCCTTCTTTCATGCCAAGCGTCGACAGCACTTTTTCAAGCCGTTCGGATCCGAAAATACGCATCAGGTCATCTTCCAGTGACAAGAAGAACGACGACCGACCCGGGTCACCCTGACGGCCAGACCGGCCGCGCAGCTGGTTGTCGATCCGGCGGCTTTCGTGACGTTCGGTCGCCAAAACAAACAGGCCACCGGCATCTTTCACGGCCTGTTCGTCCGCCGCGTGGGCGGCTTCGATCTGGCTGCGAATTTCATCTGGGTTGCCATTCGGGTCGGCGGCGATGGCTTCCATCACCTTGAATTCGACATTGCCGCCCAGTTTGATGTCGGTGCCACGGCCCGCCATGTTGGTGGCGATGGTAACAGACCCTAACTTGCCTGCATCAGCCACGATTTGCGCTTCGCGTTCGTGCTGGCGGGCGTTCAGAACATCATGTTTAATGCCCGCTTCAGTCAGAAGCCGTGACAGTTCTTCGGATTTGTCGATCGAGGTCGTGCCGACCAGCATCGGCTGGCCTTTTTCATTGGCATTGCGAATTTCTTCGACCACGGCGGCGTATTTCTCGGTTGTGGTGCGATAGACGGCGTCGTGGTCATCAACACGCGCGATAGGGCGGTTGGTCGGGATTTCGACCACGCCCAAGCCATAGATCTCGTCAAATTCATCGGCTTCGGTCAGCGCCGTGCCGGTCATACCGCAAAGCGTGTTATACAGCCGGAAATAGTTCTGGAATGTTACCGAGGCCAGCGTCACGTTTTCGGGCTGGGTCTTGCAGCCTTCCTTGGCTTCAATGGCCTGGTGCAGACCTTCGGACAGGCGGCGGCCTGCCATCATACGGCCAGTGAACTCGTCGATCAGCACGACCTCGCCATCGCGGACGATGTAATCTTTGTCCCGCTGAAACAGCTTATGGGCGCGCAAGCCTTGGTTCACATGGTGAACGAGAGTGGTGCTTTCAGGGTCATATAGTGACTGTTCTTCCGGCAGCAGACCGCGCTCGTGCAAAATTTTCTCAAGAAATTCGTTGCCGTCCTCGGTGAACGTCGCGCCGCGGTTCTTTTCGTCGATTGTGTAGTGCTCTTCTGTCAACTCGGGAATCAGGGCGTCGATAGTGACATAAAGTTCCGACCGATCTTCAGACGGACCAGAAATGATCAGGGGCGTGCGCGCTTCGTCGATCAGGATCGAGTCGACCTCGTCCACAACGGCGAAATTATGCCCACGCTGATACATGTCTTTCAGGTCGGATTTCATGTTGTCGCGAAGATAGTCGAACCCAAGCTCGTTATTGGTCGCATAGGTGACGTCAGCAGCATATGCCGCGCGCTTTTCGTCGTCGGCCTGATGCGGATAGACCACGCCGGTGGTCAGACCCAATGCGCCATACACCTTGCCCATCCAATCAGCGTCACGTTTGGCCAGATAGTCGTTCACAGTGACGATATGCACGCCTTTGCCGGACAGCGCGTTCAGATAGGCAGGGAAGGTCGCAACCAGCGTTTTACCTTCACCAGTTTTCATTTCCGCAATGTTTCCTCGGTGCAGGAAGATGCCGCCGACCAGCTGAGTGTCAAAGGCGCGCAACCCAAGCGCACGCTTGGCGGCTTCACGACAGTTGGCGAACGCTTCGGGCAGGATCGCTTCCAGCTTCTCGCCGTCTGCTACACGCTTTTTGAATTCTTCGGTCTTGGCGATGATGCCGTCATCCGTCAGGGCGGCATATTCTTCCTCAAGCGCGTTAATTTTTTCGACGATCGGGCGGGTCGCTTTGATCATTCGGTCATTGGGGGTGCCAAAGACCTTACGCGCGATTTTTCCAAGCATGTTTTTGTGCCTCAATGCGGTTCTGACGCTGGTGTGACCAGAGGGAACTTGCTCGTCCCTGCCCAGCCGCCTATCTAGTTGCCCAAGAACCAGCGCTCTCAAGCCTTCAAGCGATGTAAGCGTCGGGTGGAAAACTGTCAATGTTGCCGGGGACTCCGGCCCGTTTTGAGGACAAATACATGTTGAAACGCAACGCCATTATTCTAAGCGCCGCTTTGTCGGCCACTTTCGCCTTCCCGCTGGCCGCTCAGGATACTGACACCCCGGCCGCACTGGAAGCCGAACCAGCAGTCGAAATGATCGACGTGAAAGGTGACACCGTTATCGCCACGGTGAATGGTGACGACATCACCATGGCGCATGTCGTCGCCGCCCGGATGAGCCTGCCCGAGCAGTTCCAATCCCTGCCCGACGATGTTCTGCTGCCCGGTATTGTCGAACAACTGATCCAGCAGGCTGTTTTGGGTCAGGCGATGGGCGAACTTAGCCACCGCGCCGAAATCCGTCTGGAAAACCAACGGCGCGAGCTGGCGGCGAATGACAAGGTGGACGAGCTGGTTTCCAGCGCCGTCACAGATGAGGCCCTGAAAGTGGCCTATGACGCGCAATATGCCAATGCTGAGCCGACACAGGAATTTAGCGCGTCGCATATTCTGGTCGAAACCGAAGACAAGGCGAAAGAACTGATTGTCGAGCTTGATGGCGGTGCCGACTTTGCCGAGTTGGCGAAGGAACATTCCACCGGACCATCGGGTCCCGGTGGCGGAGAGTTGGGCTGGTTTGGTCCCGGCATGATGGTCAAACCGTTCGAAGACGCGGTGATGGCGATGGAAGACGGCAAGATCTCGGCCCCTGTTGAGACTCAGTTTGGCTGGCACGTAATCAAGCGGAACGAATCCCGCACGAAAGGCGCCCCGGCGCTGGACGAGGTGCGTGAAGAACTGGCCGTTCAGATCGAGACCGACGCGGTTGAGGCAGCGCTGAAAGCGCTTCTGGATGCCGCCACCATCGACCGTATCGCGCTTGAGGGGATCGACCCCGCCGCATTGCGTGATATGACGCTTCTGGACGAATAAAACCGGAAAGGTGCGGGTATGGGCAAGAAAGCGAAGATCAAGGGGCTGAAGAAAAAGCTGCGCAAGTTAAAGGCGCGATTGGTCGCTGCCCAATCCCATACCCATGCCATTTCCCCCCTCGCGCCCGCGTCATTTCCTGACCTGCCAGTCATCGGCGGCGCGCGATTCTCAGCCGCCAAAGCGGGTGTGAAATATGCAGATCGGCTGGACGTCATGTTGGCTGAATTGCAACCCGGCACAACGATCGCGGGTGTGTTCACCAAGTCGGCCACACGGTCCGCTCCGGTTCTTGATTGCCAGGCGAAACTTGGTGCCGATACCAGCGAAGGCGCCGCCATTTTGGTCAACGCCGGAAACTCCAACGCCTTCACGGGTGCGACTGGGGATGGGTCGGTTGACGCCATCACCACGCAGGTCGCCCGAGCATTGGCTGTGCCTAAAAATAGGGTCTATACCGCCTCAACCGGTGTTATTGGCGAGCCTTTGCCTCATGACAAAATCATCGCTCGTATTGATGAGATGAAGGGCACGCTGGTGCCTGACGGACTGAAATATGCCGCAGAGGCTATCCGCACCACGGATACCTTCGCCAAAGGCGCCAAGGTCGAGGTCAAGATCGACAACCGCATTGTTCACATCGCAGGTATCGCAAAGGGGTCGGGCATGATCGCGCCGGACATGGCGACGATGCTGGTGTTCATCTTCACCGACGCGAAAATCGATCAGGCCGACTTGCAGGCGATGCTGTCTGACCTGACCGAAACAAGCTTCAACAGCATCACGGTGGACAGTGATACATCAACCTCAGATACGCTTTTGCTGGCGGCGACGGGTGCATCCGGCGTCGAAGTCGATAAGAAAAATTCGGCTTTCCGGTCGGCGCTTCATGATGTGATGCTGGATCTGGCACATCAGGTAGTGCGTGACGGCGAAGGCGCGACCAAGTTTGTCGAGGTGCGCGTGACCGGTGCAAAATCGGACGCAGACGCCCGCACCCACGCTCTGGCTATTGCGAACTCACCACTGGTGAAAACCGCGATCGCCGGGGAAGACCCCAATTGGGGGCGGGTGGTGATGGCGATCGGGAAATCTGGCGCCTATGCTGATCGCGACATGCTATCAATCCGCTTTGGTGACGTTCTGGTCGCAGAAAACGGATGGGTATCGCCGCTCTATCGCGAGGAAGATGGTGCGCAGTATATGAGGCAGGACGAGCTGTTGATCGCTGTCGATCTGGCTGTTGGCAACGGCGAATCATCGGTCTGGACCTGCGATCTGACCCATGGCTACATTCAAATCAACGCCGATTATCGGTCATAAGCCGGGCAGGGGACGCGGTATGAAAGTTGTTCTTGTCTCGGCCGTGGCGCTGATTGACCGCGATGGGCGCGTTCTTTTGGCCCAGCGTCCCGAGGGAAAATCGATGGCTGGCCTGTGGGAATTCCCTGGCGGCAAGGTCGAACCCGGCGAAACGCCTGAACACGCATTGATCCGAGAGCTTAAGGAAGAGCTTGATATCGACACATGGGCGTCGTGCCTCGCGCCGCTGACCTTCGCCAGCCATAGCTATGATGACTTTCACCTATTGATGCCCGTCTTTGCTTGCCGCAAATGGGAAGGACAGCCAAAACCGCAAGAAGGTCAATCGCTTAGCTGGGCGCGGGTCGATCAGTTGCGGGACTATCCCATGCCACCCGCCGACCTGCCGCTGATCCCCATTCTGCGCGACTGGCTGTAAACCGCGCACCCGTTCACAAACATGTGATATCGAACAGCGTTCCTGCTAAGGTTCCGCTGAATCAATGCCGATGAATTGGGGGAATTCAGATGTTGCGGACGATTGTGCTTGGAAGTTGTGTAATGGTGCAGGGTCAGTATGTACGCGATCTTTCCGATGGACGTATCGTCGTTCGGGTCGAAGACCGCCTGTTCTCGGGGCACCCGGTTAAGCAGCGCAAGGCAGCTTAACCAATAATCAGTTTCGTTTGCCAGTTGGCGAATAAAAAAGGGGACGGTCAAACCGTCCCCTTTTCTGATTTGTTGTGCCGTGAAGGGTTACTCCAACGTGCGTTCAACTTCTTCACGTTCGAAGATCTCAATCACGTCCTGCGGGCGGATGTCGTCGTAATTCTCAAACGCCATACCGCATTCCTGACCCGACTGAACCTCTTTCACTTCGTCCTTGAAGCGTTTCAGCGTTTTCAGCGTGCCTTCGTGGATCACCACGTTGTCGCGCAGCAGGCGCACACCGGCTGATCGACGCGCCACACCTTCGGTGACCAGACAGCCAGCAACTTTGCCAACGCCCGACACCTTGAAGACTTCGCGAATTTCGGCATAACCAATGAAGTTTTCGCGCACTTCGGCGGACAGAAGGCCCGACGCCGCCGCTTTTACATCATCCACAAGATCATAAATGATCGAGTAATACCGGATCTCGACGCCTTTTTGGTTGGCCGAGGCGCGGGCCGATGCGTTTGCACGAACGTTGAAGCCGATCACTGGCGCACCCGACGCTTCGGCCAGGCCGATGTCGGATTCCGTGACCGCGCCAACACCATAGTGCAGAACGCGCACGCGGACTTCGTCGTTGCCGATCTTTTCCATCGCCTGAACGATGGCTTCGGCAGAACCCTGCACGTCGGCTTTGACCAGAATGGGCAGCTCGGCGACGTCTTCGTCGGCCTTCGCCTTCGCCATCATCTGTTCCAGCGTGGTTGCGGCACCCGCTGCAGCGCGCTTGTCCTTCGCCGCCTGGTGGCGGTATTCGGCAATCTCGCGCGCCTGAGCATCGGTATCCACGACGTTCAGAACGTCGCCGGCTTCGGGCGTGCCGTTCAGGCCAAGCACCTCGACCGGAACCGAGGGGCCAGCTTCTTCGACACGCTCGCCCTGGTCGTTGACCAGCGCACGAACCTTACCATACTGCTCGCCCACGACGAAGATATCGCCCTGTTTCAGCGTGCCGTTCTGGACCAGAACCGTCGCAACCGGGCCGCGACCCACATCAAGCTGCGCTTCGATCACAGCGCCGGATGCGGCGCGTGTCGGGTTGGCTTTCAGCTCTAGGATCTCGGCTTGCAGTGCGATTGCTTCCAGAAGCTCGTCGATGCCTTGCCCAGTGACCGCCGATACCTCGACGTCCTGAACGTCACCCGACATCTTCTCAACAATCACTTCGTGTTGCAGAAGCTCTGCGCGCACCTGATCGGGGTTCGCAGACGGCTTGTCGCATTTGTTGATTGCCACAATCATTGGCACTTCGGCAGCCTTGGCGTGGTTGATGGCTTCGATGGTCTGCGGCATGACAGCATCATCGGCTGCCACAACCAGAACCACGATATCCGTGACCTGCGCGCCACGGGCCCGCATCGAGGTAAACGCGGCATGGCCGGGTGTATCAAGGAAGGACAGCACCGCACCATTATCGGTCGTTACCTGATAGGCGCCGATGTGCTGGGTGATGCCACCTGCTTCGCCAGCCGTAACTTTTGCATTCCGGATTGCATCCAGAAGCGAGGTTTTGCCGTGGTCAACGTGACCCATGATGGTGATGACAGGCGGACGGTCGACAAGATCTTCGTCCTTGTCTTCAACCTGGTCGATCACATCTTCAACGTCAGCGTCAGAAACGCGCACGACTTTGTGGCCGAACTCTTCGATGATCAGCTCGGCAGTGTCTGCGTCAATCGACTGGTTTTGCGTGACCATCATGTCCATGTTCATCAGCGCCTTCACGACGTCTGCGACACGCTCTGCCATACGGACGGCAAGCTCGGATACTACGATGGCTTCCGGCAGTTGCACGTCGCGAATGATCTTTTCGCGATCAACATTCTCGCCCATCGCTTTTTGACGCGCACGTTCTTGCTTACGACGCATCGACGCAACCGAGCGGTGGCGATCACCGCCGCCACGAAGCGCTTGGTTCAGGGTCAGCTTGCCCGACCGACGGCCATCATCACGCCCAGCACCCTTGGTGTTGCGGTTTTGACGGTCAGCCGTTGGGCCGCCACGGTCATCTTTCTTGCGCGGGCCCGAAGGTGCCTTGCCGGGACCGCGTTGCTCGGCGGCCTGCGCGGCTGCGGGGTCAGCGGTCGGGGTTGCGGCAGGCTGCTTGGCGCGGGTCTTGGCCTCTTCGGCCTCGCGTTTCTTGCGTTCGTCCTCGTCCGCCTTGGCTTTCAGCGCTTCTTCACGCTCACGTTCTTCGCGTTCTTTGGTTTCCGCTTCCTCGCGACGGCGGTTGCGCTCTTCTTCGCGCGCCTTTTCGTCGGCAGCGCGCGTCGCGGCTTCTTCCGTCTCGCGGGCCTTAGCAGCCTGCAGGGCCTTCATGCGGCGATCCAGCTCTGCGTCCGAGATGCCAGCGGGGCGTTTTTTGGGATCGCCAGCCGCAGGAGAGGTCGCACCAGCACCAGAAGTCGCACCCGGCTTGGGCACGACAATACGCTTGCGTTTCGTTTCGACCACGACGTTCTTCGTCCGCCCGTGGCTGAAGCTTTGCTTCACCTGACCGGGGCGAGCTCCGCCACGCAGTCCCAGGGTCTTTTTACCGTCATTATCGCTCATCTGGTCTTCGTACCTTTCCGGTGACCCTTGCCACCGTCGTTGTCTTGCTCGCGCAGCGCCTGTAGTTTCTTGGCTTCCTCTACAACACGGGATGCCAAACCACCAGACGCAAGCGCGCCATGTATCACATTTTCACGGCCAAAGGCCATACCCAGCTCATCCGCCGTCAGGCAGGTAAAGAACCGATCTTCACCGGGCGGCGGGCGAAGCTTCGACTTGCCCCGCTCGGACCCGTCTGAGGCCTGGATCAAGACGGCTGCCTGTTCCTTAACAAGCCAGTCTTTCACCTTCTCAAACCCGGCGACCGCACCCCCCGCTTTACGCGCGAGGCTGATCAGATGGACCACACGTGACGCCAGCGCTTTTTCAAGCATCGCCAGCAAATCACCGGGCACAGTCACCTGCTGTTTGGCCGCCCGCGAAAAAAGCCCCTTGGTGGCGGCTTTCGTCAGCGCGGCGCGGTCGGCCGATACCCAAATTCCGCGCCCCGGCAGTTTGCCCAACAGATCGGGCACCACACTTCCATCCGGCCCCACGACAAATCGGATCATCCCGGCTTTGGGCTGGGTTTCTCCGGTCGCGATACAGCGCCGTTCCGGCTCTTCCGGCCGAGACTTTTGGCCACCGCGCGTCATGCGCCGTTCCCGAGACCTGCGATCAGGCCTCGGCCTCCTCGGCGACGCCCTCGTCTTCACCTTCGACTTCGGTTTCTTCCGTCTCTAAGTCAGCCGGATCGACCCATCCCAGCATGATGCGGGCGGTCATGACCATGTCTTGAGCCTGTTCCAGCGTTATGCCGAATTTTTCAAGCGAGCCGTCGTCTTTTGACCGCTCACCGTCCACGGTCGTCCAGCCGCCGGCCAGTTCCCAGTCCGCGCAAGTGGCGAAATCTTCCAAGGATTTCACACCATCTTCGGCCAACGCCTCGACCATTTGCGGGGTCAGACCTTCGAACGCGATCAGGCTGTCTTCGACGCCCAGCGCGCGGGCATTTTCCAGCGCTTTGGCGTTCTGCGCTTCGATATAGTCGCGCGCACGGGCCTGAAGCTCTTCCGCGGTCGCATCGTCGACGCCGTCGATCACCAGAAGCTCGTCCACCTCGACATAGGCGACTTCTTCCAGATTCGAGAAGCCCTCGGCCACCAGAAGCTGAGCAAAGAATTCGTCCAGATCCAGTGTTTCCATGAACAGCGCCGTGCGGGTTGCAAATTCGGCCTGACGACGTTCGCTTTCTTCGGCTTCAGTCATGATGTCAATGTCGAGGTTGGTCAGCTGCGACGCAAGACGCACGTTCTGGCCGCGACGGCCAATGGCCAGTGACAACTGCTCATCCGGCACGACAACTTCGATCTTACCAGCTTCTTCGTCCAAAACCACCTTTGTCACCTCAGCGGGTTGGAGCGCGTTCACAAGGAAGGTCGGCTGGTCTTCGTTCCACGGGATGATGTCGATCTTTTCGCCCTGAAGCTCGTTCACAACGGCTTGCACGCGCGAACCACGCATACCAACACAGGCACCGACAGGGTCAATCGAGTTGTCATACGAGATCACAGCGATCTTCGCGCGCGACCCGGGGTCACGGGCGACAGCTTTGATTTCAATGATGCCGTCATAGATTTCTGGCACCTCCATTTTGAACAGCTCGGCCATGAACTCAGGCGCGGTACGGCTCAGGAAAATCTGCGGGCCACGGGCTTCGCGGCGCACATCCTTGATATAGCAACGGATACGGTCGTTCGGCCGATAGCTTTCTCGACCGATCTTTTCGTTGCGGCGCAGGATGGCTTCGCCAGTGCCCACGTCAACGATGACGTTGCCATATTCTTCGCGCTTGACCTGACCGTTGATGATTGTGCCGGCGCGGTCTTTGAATTCTTCGAACTGACGATCACGTTCGGCTTCGCGGACCTTCTGCAAGATCACCTGCTTGGCAGACTGCGCGGCAATCCGACCCATTTCAACCGGCGGCACCTCTTCTACAAACGTGTCACCGATTTTGGGATCGTCCATATACTGCTTGGCCTGATCAACTGTGAATTCGGCTTGATAGTTCTCAAGCTCTTCATCTTCAACCACGGTGCGGACGCGGGTGAACGTGGCGCGACCAGTCTTGCGGTCAATCGCGACGCGGATATCCATTTCGGCGCCGTAACGCGACTTGGCAGCCCGCGCGAGGCTTTCTTCCATCGCTTCGATCACCAGCGCCGGGTCGATCATTTTTTCACGCGCGACGGCCTCGGCGGTCTGAAGCAGCTCCAGCTGGTTTGCAGAAGTAATTGCCATGGATTCAGTCCTCCTCAGAACCGGTGATATCTTGAATTTCATCAAACTGGGCTTCGTCGATCTGCCCGGCATCTTTACGTTGGCGCAAGACCTCACGAATAAGGTCGTCGGTCAGAACCAGTTTGGCTTCTGACAACCAATCGAAATCAAGGCCAATGGTGACTGTTTCACCCTTATTCTCAATCTCGATCAGAATTTCGTTGCCTTCGACGCCTGCTAAAACGCCCTTGAAGCGCTTGCGGCCGTCGATCAGCTCGGATGTTTCGATCTTGGCGACATAGCCGTTCCAAATGTCGAAATCTTTCAGGCGGGTCAGGGGGCGGTCAATACCGGGCGACCCGACTTCCAGCGTATAATTGTCGTCGATCGGATCTTCGACATCCAGTATCGCACTGACAGCGGTCGAGATATCGGCGCATTCGTCGACTTCAATACCACCTTCGGGGCGCTCGGCCATGATCTGCAAGGTCGGCGTGTTGCCACCCATCAGGCGCAAACGCACAAGCTCAAAGCCCATCCCTTCGATCACGGGATCGACGATATCGGCCAGCCGACGGTCAATTGCTGCTTTGGCAACTAGGTTGCTCACACGCATCTCCAAAACAAAAAAACGGGCCAGCGGGCCCGTCGAAATTTCCGGTGGGCTTCGGGGGTGGAGGCCGAAGCGCCGCTGTTAAAAAGGGATATAGGTCAGTTATTGCCGGGATGCAAGCTGAGTCTCTTACACACCTAACGTATCGCGCTGGCGCGCCAGTTTTTCCATCGTATGGACCAGCTCATCCGCGATGCCGCGTTCGGACAGCGCGTGACCCGCCATATGGATCATTCGCAGATCAGAGGTCGGCCAACGTTGGTGCAATTGCCATGCGGTTGTCGGCGGGCAGATCATATCGTGGCGACCCTGCACGATCGTGCCGGGAATATGCGCAATCCTTGGCATATCGCGCAGAATCTTGCCGTCCTCGCCCAGAAAAGCGCCGTTGGTGAAATAGTGGTTTTCAAGCCGCGCAAACGCGCGTGCGTAATCTGCTGGGCTGTCGATCATCGTGCCGGTGTTCTGGATCGAGGCGAGGGCGTTTTCCCATCCCGTCCATGCCTTGGCGTACCGCGCCTCATCCCGCTGGTTGCCGCAAAACAGTCGGCGGTTATAGGCCGCGATCATGTCGTGACGTTCATCTTCGGGAATCAGTTCTTCGAAACGCGCCCAAAGCTCGGGCCAGAATCGCCCAGCGCCGCCTCCATAAAACCAATTCAATTCGGCCTGCGTGGCAAGAAACACCCCGCGCAACACCAGCCACGCAACGCGTGTCGGGTGGGATTGGGCATAGACCAGCGCAAGCGTGGCCCCCCAACTGCCACCGAAAACGACCCAACGGTCGACGCCAAGCGTCAGGCGGATATGTTCGATATCGCGCACCAGGTGCCACGTTGTGTTCGCTCCGATACTGGCATGAGGGCGCGACCGGCCACAGCCGCGTTGATCAAACAGGATGATCCGATAATCTTCGGGGTCGAAGAACCTGCGCATTGCCGGGGACGACCCGCCGCCCGGCCCGCCATGCAGAACAACCACTGGAATGCCATGCGGATTGCCACTTTGTTCGACATACAACTTGTGGCCGTCGCCCACGTCCAGCATACGCCGATCATATGGGTCGATCGGGGGATGAAGCCTTGGGGTGGCGTTGTTTTTTCCTGCGGCCTTGTCCATATAACCTCTATATAATGGCGGGGCCGCGCCCGCTATCAGAAAGAAAGCCATCTGCGATGAGTGCTGAAACCCAAACCACCGTTGACCCTGCCGAAATTGCTAAGTTTGAAGCGATGGCCGCCGAATGGTGGGACCCCACTGGCAAGTTCAAACCGCTGCACATGATGAACCCGGTGCGTCTGGATTATATCACAAACCAGATCGCAGCAGAGTTCGGGCGTGATCTTGTGGATGTCGAGCCGTTTGAAGGCCTGCGTTTATTGGACATCGGGTGCGGCGGCGGTCTGTTGTCTGAACCCATGACCCGTTTGGGGGCCGACGTGGTGGGCGCAGATGCGGCGGCGCGCAATATCCCGGTGGCTCAGCTTCATGCCGAACAAATGGGGCTGGATATCGACTATCGCCACACCACCGCCGAAGCGATGGCCGATGCGGGTGAACAATTTGACGTCGTGTTAAACATGGAGGTGGTCGAACATGTCGCCGACCCGCAGGCTTATCTAACCGCGTGTCAAAAGCTTCTGAAGCCCGGCGGGTTAATGATCACCTCTACCCTGAACCGGAACCCGAAAAGCTTCATGATGGCCATTGTCGGTGCCGAGCATGTGATGCGTTGGCTGCCCAAAGGCACGCATGAATGGTCGAAGTTTATCACGCCAGATGAATTGGCCGAACTGATCACCAAAGCTGGCCTGACCGAGGTGGACCGCAAGGGCATGGTGTTCAATCCGCTGGGGTGGAGTTGGTCTATCTCAGACCGGGATCTGTCGGTGAACTATGCTTTGGCCAGCGTAAAGCCGAAAAGCTGACACCCGCAGGATCAGTCGCTTGGTGGCTTGTAGGCGCTGACCGTCGTTTCCGCCAATTCAAAACCCCCGCGACGATAAAGGCGGCCTGCGTCACTATCGGCGTGGGCGACAATCACCGCCACAGCGTCGGGCGCGCGGGACTTTGCCCAATCTAGGCTGGCACACAGCAAGGCAGAACAAATGCCGCGCCGCCGGTAATCCTCGTGCGTTTGCACCGACTGGTAACGAATCAACGTGTCGTCATGAAAGATGCCCATATCGCCCGCCAGCCTGTCGCCCACGAACGCGCCGAACCATTGACCCAAACCCTTGGCAATCTGTGCCTGCCGGGCACGTGTTTTGTTGCGCAGATAATCGTCCATGCCCCGTTCGGGTGCGCCTTCATTGATAAGGTCGGACTTGGCAATTGCTTCGCACTGGGCCCAATCATCCCTTTCAACCAAAGGTCTGATCACCACCCCGTCAGGTACAGCGACCCTGTTCAGTGCACCACTCAGCGCCAGCGTGTCTGATTGCTCGACCCGCAAATCTGCGCCTTCAAACACCTGTTCGACCACACTGCAGGGCAAGTTGGGAATGTCCCAGCCCAAGCAAATATGTTCTGCGTTGGGAAGGTCGGCGTGAAACTGGGCGATCAATTGTTCCGCGTCCGTTGGTGGGTCGAAAAACACAATACGATTTCCAAACCAGAAATTCGGCTCGTCCGGGGTGGTTTGCACGATCCGGTCAGGGAAATTGCGCACGTTGCATTGACCCGCCTGCACCATCAGGTCGGTTGCAAACTCAAGTGCCTTCATTCCATTTCGCTCAACAGCTGCCTCATTTCGCGCAGGACAGGCAGGACATTTCTGACATTTTCGGTGCCAATCTTCGTGACCATGTTGCCAATGATCGGTGTAATGACTTGCAGTGCAGCGTCGCGCGCTGACCGTCCTGAGGGCGAAATAGTCACAAATTTTCGCCGCGCGTCATCCCAGTCTGGGCGGATATGCACATGGCCCGCCCATTCCAGTTTGCTTAACGTATTGGTCATGGCGCCGCGCGTCACATTAAATGCCTTCGCCAATTGTGCCGGGCTTTTTTCTTCGTTCAGCCGCGCCAGATGGTTCAGAACAGAAAAGTGGCTAAGCTCCATCCCTTTTGGCAGCGCTTTAGACAGGCGATTGCGCGCAAGCTGGTCAGCCATGAACATTTCACTGAACAGGGCAACCGAAAGGGTTTCAACCGAGCTTTCTGACATCAGGGACCTTCAAATTCACGATCATGGTCAAGTGACGGCACGCGTCGGCGCGATCTTTCCACGTCGGCAAGGTCAAGATCAACCATTGTGATGCCGGGCGCATCGCCGCCATCGGCCAAAACCTCGCCCCATGGTGACACAATGAGCGAATGCCCATGGGTCGCGCGCTTCGGTCCGTTTTGGCCACATTGCGCTGGGGCAAGAATAAAAACGCCGTTCTCAATTGCGCGAGCACGCAACAGGCTTTCCCAATGCGCGGCACCGGTCACCGGGGAGAAGGCGGCAGGGGCCGTGATAATCGTGGCGCCCGCTTTGGCCAGCTTCCGATAAAGGTGCGGAAAGCGCATGTCATAGCAGATCGTCAAGCCAATCTTGCCAAAGGGCGTATCGGCAACAATTGCCTTATCGCCCGGACGATAGGCGGCGCTTTCGCGATAGCTCTCATTTTCGTCGATCTGCACATCAAACATATGGATCTTGTCATAGCGCGCGGTGATCGTCCCTTCGGGTGTAATCAGGAATGACCGATTGGCGAAGCGCCCGTCCGCGTCGCCAGTCTTGATCGCAAGCGAGCCGATTAGAAGCCATATGCCCAGCGCCTTCGCTTCGGCCTGCATGGCTTTCAGAAAAGGGTCTTCGACTTCGAGGTGCAGCACAACATCCTGATGACGTCGGCTGTTGGACAGAACGTTGCTAACTTCAGGGGTTAAAACAAACTCGGCCCCGGCCCCAGTTGCGTCGCGGATCATGGCGCGCACAGTTTTCAGATTTGCATCCGGGTCATCGCCCGCTGTGAACTGGATCAGCGCAGTTTTCATAGTCTAACCCGCCAGCAATGGATCAAGTTTGCCGTCCCGGTCCAGCGCGTAAAGGTCATCAAACCCGCCGACATGCACCTCGCCAATGAAGATCTGAGGCACCGTATGGCGACCATTTGCGCGGCGCATCATCTCTTGCCGTTTTTCAGGGTTCATCATCACGTCGATTTCGTCAAACCTCGCATCCTTGCCACTCAAAAGGCGTTTGGCGGCGTGGCAATAGCCGCACAGCTGCGTGGTATAGATGGTGACTGGCTGCATGGGATGCTCCGTTTCGTGACAGGCCAGCTTGGCCAGAACGATACGAACCTAAGTGTCGCGCGTCACGCGGGCAAGGGCCAGCACGCTGACGTGATTTGCACCAGCGTCAAAACAGGCGCGGGTCGCGGCATCAAAGCTTGCCCCCGACGTCATCACATCATCCAAAAGCAAGATATCCCGTCCCGAAAGCGCGCCGCCCTTCTTTGGATGAGGCCAGATCGCGCCCTGCATATTGGCATAGCGCGCATCCACATCCATCCCGTCATGCGGTTGCGTGCGCTTGGGTCGCACAAGCGCGTCTGGCGCGTGATCTACATGCAATGTTTTTGCGAGGGCATGGGCAAGCTCGACCGATTGATTGTAACGCCGGCGCAACAGCCGGGACCAATGGATCGGCATCGGAACAATCAGGGTATCGTCGGTCAGCAAAGACGCAGCCGCACGGGCCAGCCAAGGGGCAGCCGCACGGGCAAGTTCGGGCCGGTCACCATGTTTTAGCGCTAAGATCACTCGTCGCGCGTTATCTTTGTAGATCATAGCCGCGCGGCCCTGCGACCAAGGTCGATCCGCCGCAAGGCAAGCATCACAATGCACCGCGTCGCCGTCATCTTCGCCGGGCAGGGGATCACCGCACAGATCGCAGACCAACCCTTCGATAAACGGCGTCTCGCGCCAGCACGCGCCGCAGAGCGCAAAATCCGTGTCGGTCGGTGCATCGCAGCTGATGCATTGCGGGGGATAAAGAAGGCCAAGCACCGATTGCATTTTCCAACCTTCCAACTATGGTCCGCGCCCATGACACAGACCGACCCCAATACGCCGCCCCGATTGACCAATCGCGACCAGCTAGCCCGAAACCGCGCGCGTGCGACGCCTGAAGGCTTGTTTTTGCAAAACCTTGCAGCGGACGAGGTGCAGGATCGCCTGACAGAGGTTAACAGAACGTTTACCAAACCGGCCGTCGTGACGGGTTTTCCAGAAATCTGGGGCGAAACCTTTCCCAACGCGAAAATTGTTGCGGATAATAATACGCTTGATCTTGAGGTCGGCGCGCATGATCTGGTCATCCACGGCCTGTCGCTGCATTGGGCCAACGACCCAGTCGGGCAGCTTATTCAGGCCAAACGCGCGCTGACGCCCGATGGCCTGTTCATGGGTGTGATGTTTGGCGGTCAAACTCTGGCCGAACTGCGCGCCGTCCTGTCCGAGGTCGAGATTGAGACCACCGGTGGCCTGTCGCCCCGCATCCTGCCTATGGGCGAAATCCGCGACCTTGGCGCATTGCTGCAGCGCGCGGGCTTTGCCCTGCCTGTTGCCGACAGCGATCTGCGCGAAGTGACTTATGGCAGCGCCACAGCCCTTATCCGCGACCTTCGATTGATGGGAGAGCGCAATGCGCTGGATCAGAGACATACTGCGCCCCTTTCACGCGCCTTCCTAACCGCCGTCAACAACCGCTATGCACAGCATTTTCCGGCAAGCTCGGACCGTATCACCGCCAGCTTTGATTTGGTGTTTCTGACCGGCTGGGCGCCGGATGAGAGTCAGCCAAAGCCACTTCGGCCCGGATCGGCCGCTGCACGACTGGCCGACGCGCTTGGCACGGACGAGAACAAATTGTCCGATTGACACCAGACCTTTGGCCCGCGATTGATCCAAGGTGCGAAACGGAGCGTAAACATGATTATGAAAAGACCTGCTGATCACCCCACACTGCCCGCCCGTAAGGTCGGCGTTCTGTTCGCCAATCTAGGCACGCCCGACGGTTATGATTACTGGTCCATGCGCCGCTATCTGAACGAGTTTCTGTCCGACAAGCGGGTGATCGACTACCCCGCATGGAAATGGCAGCCGATTCTGCAGGGCATCATCCTGACAAAACGTCCGTTTTCGTCAGGCGAGGCATACAAGTCGATCTGGAACGAGGAACAGGGCGAAAGCCCCTTGATGACCATCACCAAGCAGCAGATCATCAAACTGCGCGCCGGGTTGGAAAAACGGTTTGGCGCTGAAGTTGTGACTGATTATTGCATGCGCTATGGCAACCCATCCACCAAATCTAAGGTGCAGGAAATGGTGGCGGCAGGTTGTGACCGCATTCTGTTTTTTCCGCTTTATCCTCAATACGCGGGCGCGACGATGGGCACCGCAAACGATCAGTTTTTCCGCGCCCTGATGGACGAGGCTTGGCAGCCCGCCAGCCGCACCATCCAGCCCTATTTCGACGATCCCGCCTACATCGACGCGCTGGCCCAATCGGTCGAACGCGGGTATGCGGCGATGGAGACGAAGCCCGATTTGCTCGTCGTATCCTACCACGGAATGCCGGAACGATATCTGAAGCAAGGCGATCCCTATCACTGCCAATGCCAGAAAGGCACGCGCCTGTTGAAAGAGCGGTTGGGATGGAGTGACGACGACATCACCACCACCTTCCAATCGGTCTTTGGGCCAGAAGAATGGCTAAAGCCCTATACGGTGAAAGAGGTCGCGCGGCTGGCTGAAACCGGCAAGAAAAGCATCGCCGTTATCGCGCCAGCCTTCTCGGCTGATTGCATCGAGACGCTTGAGGAAATTCAGGAAGAAATTCAGGAAGCGTTTGTTGAGGCGGGTGGCGAAAGCTTCACCTATATCCCATGCCTGAACGACGATGACGCCCATATTGAAGCCCTTATTGGTGTGGCGGAACGCAATCTGGCTGGTTGGATAAAATAGTCTCTAATCCACCTGCCAACCGCGTTTTCGTAGGGTGTTTAGAATTTGATCCTCGCAATCTTCGGCATCGGCGCGGATCGCGTTCATCATCGTGAACCAATACAGGTAGCGGTCGAAATCCGGCTTCATGTTCTGGACTGTATCGAACGCCTCTTGCGCACCCAACTCGTGCACGTTGGCAGCGATGTGGTGAAAATCAATCCGCCCAAACAGCACCGCAGGCTTTCCGAAGAAATAGCCAAACAGCGCGGCGGAAGAATTCTGCGACACAACAAACCGACAGGTCGCCAGCGCTTGCTCCATCTGCCCGGTTGTGACCGTTAGGTTTGGGTAACGATCGCATAGGGCATCCAACGCGTCACGCTCGGCCTGTGTGTAAACCTCAGCGGGGTGCAATCCGGCAAGCACGGGCACGTTTGGGAAATAGGTCGTGACTTGCTCGACCATCTCGACGGGGCTGGCTGCCTGAAAACTTCGGTGGTGCAAAAGCCGCCCCTGAAGCGGGACATAGATCGGCCCATCCTTCGTCACTTGCGACGCGGCGCCCTTGAACAACCATTTGCGCCACTTATCCGCCCAGTCTTTCGCGACTTCAGCTTCAACCTCGGCTGGATCGAATGTTTTCTGAGCTACCTCGAATTCCCACCGCTTCGCCGATGCCTCGATCCGCCAAAACGGATAGAAATAGCTTCGCCGCATGGTCAGGGCGTTCGCATGTAATGGGTCGTCCATCAAAAATAGGGAATAGCCATTGCGGGCTGCGGATTTCAGCCGCTCCAAGTCACTATTCTTGCGCAATTCCACCCGGAAGCCCTGTTTCTCCAAAGCGTGCGCGATTTTGTTCACAAAGTTGAACTTACCCTGACGGGCGTGCCGCAACGGCTCTTGGTCAAGATAGACGCGAAGGATTTTGGCAACCGACATGCGGCCACGCTAGCCCCCGATCCGCACAAGAACAAGCCGAGGTGCTTGTCTGACCCGACGCCCGCGTCCATATAAGGTGAAATTGAACGGAGGCGACATGGCAGAGACAGAATTTTCCGGCTGGCACGGCACGACAATCATCGGCGTGCGCAAGGGTGACAAAGTGGTGGTTGCGGGCGACGGGCAGGTCAGCCTTGGTCAAACCGTGATCAAGGGCACCGCGCGTAAAGTGCGCAAACTGTCACCCGGTGGATTTGACGTGGTCGCAGGCTTTGCAGGGTCAACAGCAGACGCCTTCACGTTGCTGGAGCGGTTGGAAAAGAAGCTTGAGGCGATGCCGGGACAGTTGGCCCGTGCCTCAGTCGAGCTGGCGAAAGACTGGCGTACCGACAAGTATCTACAAAAGCTGGAAGCAATGCTGATCGTCACCGATGGCAAAGAGCTGCTGGTCATCACTGGCGCGGGCGATGTGCTGGAGCCTGAACATAACGTCGCCGCCATCGGGTCGGGCGGCAATTTCGCACTGGCTGCCGCGCGCGGATTGATCGACAGCGATCTTGACGCCGAAGGGGTTGCGCGCAAGGCGATGGCAATTGCCGCCGAGATCTGCGTTTACACCAATGGCAACCTGACTGTTGAGGAAATCAGCCAATGACCGACCTGACCCCCCGCGAAATCGTCAGCGAGTTGGATCGCTATATCATCGGCCAAAAAGACGCCAAACGCGCCGTCGCCGTGGCCTTGCGCAACCGCTGGCGTCGCAAACAATTGGCTGATGACCTGCGCGACGAGGTTTATCCAAAGAACATCTTGATGATCGGCCCCACCGGCGTCGGCAAAACCGAGATCAGCCGCCGGCTGGCAAAGCTCGCCCGCGCACCATTCATCAAGATTGAAGCCACCAAGTTCACCGAGGTTGGCTATGTGGGGCGTGACGTAGAGCAGATCGTGCGTGATCTTGTTGACTCGGCGATCATGCAAACCCGCGAGCACATGCGCGAAGACGTGAAAACGCGCGCCGAAGCTGCCGCCGAAGAACGTGTGATCGAAGCCATTGCCGGAACCGATGCCCGCGACGCCACCCGCGAGATGTTTCGCAAGAAACTGCGGTCGGGCGAACTGGATGATCACGAGGTTGAAATTGACATCGCAGACAATTCGAACCCGATGCAAATGTTTGACGTGCCGGGTCAGCCGGGGCAGGGCGCGGGTATGATGAACCTTGGCGATATGTTCGGCAAAGCGTTCGGGCAACGCACCGTGAAACGCAAGATCAGCGTGCGCGACAGTTATGACCTGCTGATCTCGGACGAAGCGGACAAACTGCTGGACGACGAAACCGTGACCCGCGCCGCAATGGAGGCGGTTGAGCAGAACGGCATCGTTTTTCTGGATGAAATTGACAAGGTCTGCGCGCGCGCCGATGCCCGTGGTGCCGATGTTAGCCGCGAAGGGGTGCAGCGCGATCTGCTGCCTCTGATCGAAGGCACGACTGTTTCGACTAAGCACGGGCCGGTCAAGACTGACCACATTCTGTTCATCGCGTCTGGCGCGTTTCACGTGGCCAAGCCGTCTGACCTGCTGCCCGAACTTCAGGGTCGCCTTCCCATTCGGGTCGAGTTGCGCGCGCTGACGGAGGAGGATTTTGTGCGCATCCTGACCGAAACCGACAACGCGCTGACCCGCCAATACACCGCATTGATGGGCACCGAAGAGGTCGAGGTCGAGTTTACCGAAAACGGCATCGCCGCATTGGCTGCTATCGCCGCTGAGGTGAATCAGAGCGTTGAAAATATCGGAGCGCGGCGCCTTTACACGGTGCTTGAGCGGGTGTTCGAAGAACTCAGCTTCACAGCCCCTGATCGCGGCGGCGAAAAGATTGTGGTGAACAAGGCATTTGTTGACCAGAACCTTGGCGAACTGATGACGTCAACAGATGTAAGCCGCTATATGCTTTGATGACTAGGCACGCGGCGCGTCCTCGGGTATCCAATAGGCGACCGAAGGAGCCCCGCGTGCGTATCATTCATCATCTGGCACTTGTTCTGTTGCTTGTGTCCTGCGCGCCGCGCGGCGAACTTAACCTGTATGCCGGCGCTGGTAAGACCGGCGATCTGCAGCGAATCTTTGTTGGCACCACGCGCGAGATTGATGAAAGTGGCTTTCCCAGCGGCAATCGCAGCCGCGATCTGATCTATGGACGCTTTGATGTTTCTGTGCCTCCGGATCGAGAACCCGGCAGCATCGCTTGGCCGCGACGCCAAACAATTGACCCGTCCAAGCACTTTCTTCTTGATAACTATTCGCCCATCGCGACCCAGAAGGATTTCCGGGTGGCGTTGAGCCGCGAGCTCCGGTCGCGCCGATCAGAAGAACGCACGGCCATTGTGTTCGTCCACGGCTTTAACAACAACTTTTCAGAAGGCCTGTACCGTTTCGCGCAGTTGAGCGAAGATCTGGCGCTACCGTTTATACCGGTTCATTATTCGTGGCCCAGCGCCGGACACCCTTTGGGATATGGGTATGACCGCGACTCGATGCTGATCGCGCGTGACGGGTTAGAGGCAACAATCCGAACGGTCGCG
Source organism: Aliiroseovarius sp. S1339 (assembly GCF_023195695.1). Taxonomy (GTDB): domain Bacteria; phylum Pseudomonadota; class Alphaproteobacteria; order Rhodobacterales; family Rhodobacteraceae; genus Aliiroseovarius. Next base: position 103,454 of record NZ_JALPQG010000003.1, read on the forward strand.
GATGCGGGCGTGGACGAGATTTTGCTTGTCGGTCATTCGATGGGCGCGCTGTTGACCATGGAAACCCTGCGCCAAATGACCATTGCTGATGGCCAACGCAGTTTGCGCAAGATTGGCGGCGTCGTGTTGATTTCGCCTGACATCGACATCGACGTCTTTCGCGCGCAGGCTGATCGTATCGGGAAGCTGCCGCAGCCGTTCTATATCTTCTCATCAACGCGCGACATTGCGCTGCGATTGTCGGCTGGGCTGACCGGCCAGACCGCGCGGTTGGGCAACACCACCGATGTGCAAAAGCTGGCCGAGCTTGATGTGACGATGGTGGATATTTCAGCCTTCAGCGACGGCGATCTTGGTCACAACACCGCGCTTGCGTCGTCATCATTCCTGCGACTTCTTAACAGTGTGCCGGACCTTGGTGCTGCCTATGGCAAAGATCCCTCCTCGCGGGTCGGGCTGCTACCCGGAACGGTTCTGGTGGTTCAGAATGCAACACGCCTGATTATCCCAAATCTGGCGCAATAGGCACTATCTTCGCCGCCTCAGGTAAACGTAATACGCGCCTTGGCCGCCATGTTTCAGATGTGCCTCGGTTATTTGCAAAACGTGCGGGCGCAACGGCATGGTGCGCAACCAATGCGGCACCTGATGGCGCAACACCCCATGGCGCACAGGAATTGGCCCGCCATCATCGCGGTGCTTTCCCTTACCTGTGATAACCAACACCAGTCGGCGGTCCATCGCAACCGCATCCAGAATGAAGCGGGTCAGAACAGGGTGCGCTTGCGCGATTGTCATACCGTGCAGGTCAAGCCGTCCTTCCGGTGACAAGCGGCCCTTTTTCATCTTGCCAAATGTCTTGCGATCCATCGACAAAGGTTGGCTGGCAACGCTGTCGGACAGGTTGGGGGTAATGTTGTGCGATCGCGCGTCTGCTTTGGCACTTTCGCCAACGCGGAACGTCGGCGATTTCACCCGCGGTGGCTCTGGCGGCTTGCGGATCAATTCCACCGGGGAAGGTTCGGCACGCGGGCGACCGGGTTGAAGCCGCTCGGTGCTGTCCGCAACCTTTTTCCACAGCACCTTATCCTCGGTGCTTAAATGTCTTGGGCGACGCACCATGCCTATTCCTCGGGCAAGATGGCGAAGGCGCGCTGGATCGGCAGCAGCACGACCATACGACCGTCATCGCGAATCTGACCGGCCAGACGCCCGGCGCGTTCGCCCGTGCCCCAGAAAATATCAGCACGTTGCGCCCCCTTGACCCGCGACCCGGTATCTTGCGCCACCATCAGCCGATTGAACGGCTCGTCGCCTTTCTTTTCCAGCCAAACCGGCGCGCCCAGCGGTGTGTATTTCGGATCAATCGCCACAGATCGATGCGCGGTGATCGAGCGATTCATCGCGCCCAGCGGTCCTTTTTGAGGCGCTACCTTCCCGATCCGGCGAAAGAACACGTAAGACGGGTTGGTCATCAAAAGCTCGTGCCCCGCTTCCGGGTTGCGCTTCACCCAGTTCTGGATCACCTGTTGCGAAACCTGATGCGGCTCATAAACACCCTGCCGAACCAACTCGTTGCCCAGCGACAAAAAACTGTGACCGTTTGACCCGCCATAGCCAAGCCGGATGGTGCCACCTTCGGCAAGTCGGATCCGACCCGATCCCTGAATTTGCAGGAACTGAAGCTCGACCGGGTCTTCGACCCACGCGATTTCAAGCCCCCGCCCACGCAACACACCTGCTTCTTCGATATCGCGGCGTGGCAGCCAGGCTTCGCCCGCGTTCAGCTCTGGCGGCTTGCGATAGACAGGATACCGATAGCGAATGGATTCGGTGCGCGAGCCGCGGATTTCAGGCTCGTAATATGCCGTAAAAAGTGGGTCATTTCCGTCGCGGATCAGGACCGGTCGGAAGAACAGCTCAAAGAAGGTTTTTCCGTCTTCCTGCTGCGCGGCCAATGCACAGATGGGCCGCCATTGCGGTTCATCCAGATCGCGACAGGTGTCCAGAAAGACGGTCAGAGCCTCTTGGTGGTCATCGTGATCCCAGCCATCCAGATCGTCAAATGACAGAATCGCAATGTCAGCGTCTTCAAGCCCCGCCAGAGCAGGGGTGCCCAAAAGGGCCAGCGCAAATGCCAGCCCCCGAAACATCATCCACCTGTGGCGACAAGAAGCCAGTTGGGGTTGTCTGATCCCATAATGCGCGCGAAGGTCCAGACGTCTTTCTGGCGCTTCACCTCGTTCGGATTGCCTTCGATGATGTCGCCACCCTTGTCGCGCACGACCGAGGTTAGCTCGCCAATGAACCGCACCGTCACTTCACCTTCGCGGGTAGAAGGGTCAAATTCGGCGTCCACCAGCTTCAGCTCGCGCAGGCCAACGAATTTCGCGTCGACCGACAGGCCTTTTTTCTCGCGCGCTTCAACCACCGATGCGAATGTCTCGTAAACATCGTCGGCCAGGAAAGGCTTGATCTGCGCCATGTCACCAGCTTCGAACCCCATCAGGATCATCTCATAAGCACCGCGTGCGCCGCCCAGAAACTCGCTGACATTAAAAGACGGCTCGGCACCCTTCATTGCGGCCAGCGCTTGCGCGGCTGAACTGCCTTCTGGAACGTGGTCGGTAATATCGCTGTCGGGGCCGCCTTCGATGACCTCGAACTGGTCGCGCGACAGGCGGCGGTCGTCTTTCTTGGCCACCACGGGCTTCTCAAACCCTTCACGCGTGCCAAGCACATCGCGCAGCCGCAAAATCAAAAACAGGGCAATTCCGGCAAGAACCAGAAGCTGGATCAGGGGTGAGCTCATTTATACCTCTTTTCAAGCGCCATATGGTAACGCGCTAACCGGAGACATATGTAGGTGCTGTGCGGGGCCAAGTCCACCGCCCGAAACGAAAAGGAGACATGCCCCATGTGGCTTTTTGCGCTGTTCATCGCGGTTCCGCTGATTGAGATCGCCCTGTTCATACAGGTTGGGGGCGCAATTGGCTTGTGGCCAACGCTTGGCATCGTGATTTTGACTGCAATTGTAGGCACCCAATTGATGCGCGCGCAAGGTGCCTTGGCGATGTCACAACTGCGTGAAAGCTTTGGTCAATTAAACGATCCGACCGAACCTTTGGCGCATGGTGCGATGATCCTGTTTTCTGGTGCACTGTTGCTTACGCCCGGTTTCTTCACCGATTTCGTTGGATTCGCGCTGTTGATCCCCGCCGTGCGCCGTGCGGTTTACAAATGGGTCAGGTCACGCATTCAGGTTCAAAGTTTCTCGATGGGATCGCAAGATCCGCGCGGCCCCCATCCGCATCATCCGCAGGACGATGTAATCGACGGCGACTTTGAGGACGTGACCCCAAACAAAAAACCAACCCATCCCGGCGTCGAAGGCCCGTCAGGCTGGACCAAACACTGAGCTTGCGTGCTTTGACATGTAGATTTTTAGCCATGGGGTAAAAATGTCGGGTGTGTTTGCGATCTTTTGTTCCAACGCACCACGTGTCAGCCACTCAACCGCCTGAACTTCGGTCGGGTTCAGGGTGATTTGCGGCAAAGTGTCTGCGTGAATCACGAAAAGATCGACGACCTCGTGTTCAATCAGCCCGCCGCCAACGTCTGCGCGATATTCCAGCGTCTCGACCCATTTAAGGTTCAGACCGCTTATCCCCAACTCCTCATCCAGCCGCCGGATGGCGCAATCCTTCAGTGCCTCATCCCAATGGGGATGTGTGCAGCAGGTGTTCGCCCATTTATTCGGGGTGTGGTATTTGCCGGGCGCACGCTGTTGGATCAGCACTTTGCCCGCGTGAAACAAAAACACCGACACAGCTTTATGCTTCAAGCCCTTCACGTGGGCCGATAGCTTTTCAACCGGGGTCAGGGTGCCGTCAATCCAGGCGGGGATCATATCTTCCATAGCGATGAGATAGCGCCAATTGTCAGTTCGCGAAACCCCTTGGTTGAGGGCACCGGATCAAGGTGCTAAGCACATGCCAACAGTTTTTCCCGAAGGAGAATATTATGGCCGACGAAGCCAAAGCACCAACCGCCCCCGTCCAACCCAAGATGCAGGTTCTGGGCCAATTCATCCGCGATATGTCGTTTGAAAATATCCTGGCGCAAAAGGGTGTGCAGGGCGAAGTTCAGCCCGACATCAACGTCGAGGTCGCACTGGACGCCAAGAAGCGCCCGGTGGACAACCAGTTCGAAGTGATCTCGAAATACACGATTGGGTCGAAGAACAAGACCGGCGGCGAACAGCTGTTCCTGATGGAACTGGAATATGCCGGCATCTTTCAGGTCGAAAACGTGCCCGAAGATCAAATGCACCCGTTCCTGATGATCGAATGCCCGCGCATGTTGTTCCCCTTCGTGCGCCGCATTGTGGCCGACGTGACCCGCGACGGTGGTTTTCCGGCGCTGAACTTGGATACGGTCGACTTTTTGGCACTGTATCGTCACGAAATCGAACGCCGCGTGGCGGCCGAACAAGGTGACGCGCCCGTTAACTGATCAAAGCCGAACGGCTTACCGCAGGGTTTTCCAAAGCGCGCCGTCGCCCAGCTTTTCAACGAAAGCGTCATGGGCGGCGGCTTCTTTTTCGCTAACCGGCGAGGGCAGCGGCGTCGGGCGCGGTTGCGGACGCCACGCTCCGCCATTTCCATCTGTTGACGATGATCCGCGATCCGGCGCTAAGACCAGATCCGGTTGTCGACCTCCGATAAGCTCCAGATACACTTCGGCCAGAATTTCGCTGTCCAGCAGCGCGCCGTGCAGGGTTCGTGACGAATTGTCGATGCTGAACCGGCGGCACAGCGCATCCAAGGAAGCCGGTGCACCGGGAAATTTCTTGCGCGCGATGGCCAAAGTGTCGGTCGCCTGTTCCCATGGGATCGCGGGCAGCCCCGTCCATTTCAGCTCGGCATTCAGGAATTTCATGTCGAAGCTGGCATTATGAATTACCAGCTTGGCGTCGCCAATGAAATCAAGGAAGGCTTGCCCCACCGCTTTGAAAACGGGCTTATCGCGTAGCGTGACTTCACCCGCTGCCGCCGCACGAGGGGTCAAAAGCAGGTCGGGGCCAATGCCGTGCACGCCAAACGCCTCGTCCGGCATCCCGCGTTCGGGGTTGATATACTGGTGATAGGTCTTGCCCGTCGGCATGTGGTTATAAAGCTCAAGACAGCCGATTTCGACAATCCGGTCGCCGCTTTCGGGGTCAAATCCGGTCGTTTCGGTATCCAGCACAATCTCACGCATGGGACAAACGCTCCTTCACATCGGCGACAACCTGTTTCACGGCGGCCTGCGCGGCATCTAACGTATCCGTGGGGATGACCACATCCGCACGCGCACATTTTTCAGAATCCGGCATCTGTTTGGCAAGGATAACGTCAAACTGATCCTCGGTCATCGTGCCACGCGCCAAGACCCGTTCACGCTGTAATTGGGCAGAAGTAGAGACGACTGCGACCAGATCAACCTGTTCATGCGTCCCGGTTTCAAACAACAGCGGAATGTCCAAAAGGACGATTGGGGCCGCGGTTTCTTGCAGAAATCGCGCGCGGTCCTGCGCGACAAGCGGATGGACGACCGCCTCGATCTGTTTCAGGGCGCTTTCGTCCTGCGCAATCCAGTCTTTCAGCACCGTCCGATCAACGCCTCCGTCAACAATCGCGTCTGGACAGATCGCCCGCATTGGTTCGACCGCCGCGCCGACGGGGGCATAAATGCGGTGAACAGCAGCGTCGGCGTCCCAGATCGGCACGCCTTCTTGCGCGAACATCTTCGCGGTTGTGGATTTTCCCATGCCAATCGACCCGGTCAGGCCGATGATAAACGGGTCGCTCATAGGCCAAGCACCGCGTTGCGCAAGGCATCGTCGACCACGGGACGAAACCCGAACCAGCGTTCAAACCCCGGAACCGCCTGATGCAACAACATTCCAAGCCCGTCGACCGTGATACAGCCTGCCTTTTCGGCCTCGTCCAGAAAATGCGTGCGTAAGGGGTTATAGACAAGGTCGGTCACCACAGCGCCCGGCTTAAACCCATCCAGCGGAACGCGGAAATCGGGTTTGCCGACCATGCCAAGCGACGTCGTGTTGACCGCCGTCGCCGCGTCATCAAGCATGTTGCCGGCTTGCAGCCAGTCAAAAACCTTGATCCGCATTCCAAACTCGGCCCTTAACGCATCGGCGCGCGCACGTGTGCGATTGGACAGGCGTATTTCAGGCACGCCAACTTCGATCAGCGACGCAATCACTGCCCGAGCAGCCCCGCCCGCGCCAAATACTGCGGCAGGTCCAGCATCCGGCACCCAGTCCGGCGCGCTTTGGCGCAAGTTTTCTATAAACCCGTAACCATCTGTATTATCGGCGTAAATCTTGCCGTCAGGTCGGAAAATAAGGGTGTTGGCCGCCCCGATCAGCGCCGCCCGATCAGTCACCGTGTCCGCCATATTCAGCGCCGTTTCTTTATGAGGAATCGTCACATTCACCCCCACAAACCCTGCCTTGGGCAGCGTGCGAACAACGTGTTCCAGATCTTCGTTGCTAACATGCATCGGGATATAATGCCCGATGATGCCATTTGTTCGCAGCCAATGGCCATGCAGCCGGGGTGACAGTGAATGCTCAATAGGGTCGCCGATCACACCAGCCAAAGGAATACGTCGTTCACTCATATATCTAGATCTCCTCGCAAGATCAGGTATGACAGCAGCTCGGTCAGGGGCAAACCCAAAACGTTGAAATAATCGCCGTCAATTTTCGCAAACAATCGGACGCCTTCTTCTTCAAGCTTATAGGCCCCGACCGCATGGCGAATACTGTTCCAGTTACGAACGACGTAACTTTCAACATAGCCGGGCGACAGATCGCGCATACGAAGGCGCACAAACCCGACATGCCGCCACAAGGGTTTGCCGTCTTCATAAAGAACGGCAGCGGACAAAAGACGATGGGTTTTGCCAGACATCGCGGTCAGTTGCGCGATCCCCTCGTCTTTGTCGCGCGGCTTTGACAACACCGCGCCGCCCAGCTCGGCGACCTGATCGCATCCCAAAACCAAGTGGCCCGGGTTTTTCTCGCTGATCTTACGGGCTTTGAACTCGGCCAACGCATCGGCAAGGTCGCGCGGGCTGGCACCTTCGGCTTCCAGCGACGCGCGGATCGTATCTTCATCAATCCGGGCCGGTTGGGTGTCGATTTCAACGGCTGCATTTCGCAAAAGCTGGGCGCGAATTTCGGAGGCAGAGGCGAGGATCAAGGAAGCGGTCATGTGATAGCCCTGTGGAAAAGCTCTGTTTGTTCCGGTGTTCCAAAAAGTGGAGAACACGTCTTTTGCGGTGCGATGGGAAAACTCACGTCGTTCCTAAGATAGTTTTCGGATTTCTTCCACTGTGGAAAGTGAGTTTTGCTGCTTGAGGGTTTTCATCAATTGAGCAAATTTTATCCCTTTGCTTATCCCCATCCGAACAGGTCATTTTTCGCTTTCTTACATAAGGTTACGATATTCTACATGTACCGGGGTTCCAATATATCCACCTGTTGATAACGCGATGGACAAGTCATTAATCCCCATTATGCACAGCCCCTACATAAACATCATCTTTCTTTCTTCTTCTTTATTATTTTAAGAAGGGCCGAACCCCGTGGCGTAAAAAGGAGTGCTTAGAATGGGCGAGTTTCTGGCCGATATTTATCCATGGACGAAATCCCTGCACGTTGTGTCGGTCATCGCATGGATGGCTGGCATCTTCTATCTGCCACGCCTGTTTGTCTATCACGTCGAGGTGGTCGGATCAGGTAATGAAACGGATGATCTTTTTCAGACCATGGAACGTCGCCTTCTAAAGGCGATCATGAACCCCGCCATGATCAGCACGTGGCTGTTTGGGTTGTTGCTGGTGATGACACCCGGCATCGTTGATTGGTCGATGGTTTGGCCCTGGACGAAAGCGCTGTCGGTCATTCTTCTGACGTGGTTTCACATGTGGTTGGGCGCGCGGCGAAAGGAATTTGTTGCTGGGTCCAACACCCTGACAGGTCGTCGGTATCGGATCATGAACGAATTTCCGACGATCTTGATGTTGATCATCGTCTTCTCGGTCATCGTAAAATTCTGAGAGCGTTGACTCGAACCGCTATCAGCCGTATGTCACCTGTAACGCGAGCCGTCCGGTTCCGCATGTTTCCCATTTCTACTTTGACCGCATTGCGCCTTTGCATGCCGTCCTAAGGCAATCCCAGAGCATCCCCATGTCCGATAACCGTCTGAACCTCGCCGAACTCAAAGCCAAAAGCCCGAAAGAGCTTGTCGATATGGCGGAAGAGCTTGAAATCGAAAACGCATCGACGATGCGCAAGGGCGAGATGATGTTCTCGATCCTGAAAGAGTTGGCTGATGATGAATGGATCATCGGGGGCGACGGCGTGCTTGAAGTTGTGCAAGACGGCTTTGGTTTCCTGCGCTCGCCAGAAGCCAACTATCTGTCCGGGCCTGATGACATCTACGTCTCGCCCGATATGATTCGCCAATACTCGCTGCGCACCGGTGATACGATTGAAGGCATCATCCAAGCGCCGGGAGAGAACGAAAACTACTTCGCCATCACGTCGGTTGAGAAGATCAATTTTGGCGATCCCGAACTGGCCAAGCATAAAGTGGCGTTTGACAACCTGACACCGCTGTACCCCGACGAACGACTGAAAATGGAGATCGAAGATCCCACTATCAAGGACCGTTCGGCCCGGATCATCGACCTTGTGTCACCGATCGGCAAAGGCCAGCGCGCGCTGATCGTTGCCCCGCCGCGGACCGGTAAAACCGTGCTGCTGCAAAATATTGCTCATTCGATCGCGACCAACCACCCCGAATGCTATCTGATCGTTCTGCTGATCGACGAACGCCCGGAAGAGGTGACGGACATGCAGCGGTCGGTGAAGGGTGAGGTTGTATCGTCGACTTTTGACGAACCCGCGACCCGCCACGTTGCCGTGGCCGAGATGGTTATTGAGAAGGCGAAGCGTCTGGTTGAACACAAGCGTGACGTGGTCATCTTGCTCGACTCGATCACCCGTCTGGGCCGCGCGTTCAACACCACAGTGCCGTCATCCGGTAAGGTTCTGACCGGCGGTGTGGATGCCAACGCGCTGCAACGTCCAAAACGCTTCTTCGGGGCTGCCCGGAACATCGAAGAGGGTGGATCCCTGACCATCATCTCGACCGCGCTGATCGACACCGGGTCGCGGATGGACGAGGTCATCTTTGAAGAATTCAAAGGCACCGGCAACAGCGAGATTGTTCTGGATCGCAAGGTGGCCGACAAACGCGTTTACCCCGCCATCGACATTCTGAAATCCGGCACCCGGAAAGAAGAACTTCTGGTGGATTCGAAGGACTTGCAGAAAAGCTATGTATTGCGCCGGATTCTGAACCCGATGGGCACCACAGATGCCATCGAATTCCTGATCTCGAAGCTGAAACAAACCAAGTCAAACGCCGATTTCTTCGATTCGATGAACACGTAACTTATTGTTATAATACAATGGGTTAAATATGGATACGATCTATTCTCTTGCCAGTGCCCGCGGTAAAGCAGGTGTTGCGGTGGTCCGGATTTCCGGGCCACACGCGTTTTCAGCTGCGCGCTCCATGGCGGGAAGTCTGCCAGCCATCCGCAAGGCCGGGCTGCGCAGTCTGAAGGGCAGCGAAGGGTTTGTTCTGGACGAAGCCTTGGTGCTGTGTTTCGACGAAGGCGCAAGCTTCACAGGCGAACAGGTTGTGGAGTTTCAGCTTCATGGCTCAACCGCCGTGGTCCGAGCCGTGTTGGACGCGCTATCTGGCTACCCTGATCTACGTCTGGCGGAGCCGGGCGAATTCACCCGGCGGGCGTTGGAAAATGAACGACTGGATCTGGCACAGGTTGAAGGTCTGGCTGATCTGCTTGATGCCGAAACCGAGGCGCAGCGGAGACAGGCGTTCACCGTCCTATCCGGTGCACTGGGCGACATCGCCGAAGGCTGGCGGCGTGATCTGATCCGCGCGGCCGCGTTGCTGGAAGCCACTATCGATTTCGCAGACGAAGACGTGCCGGTTGACGTCTCACCGGAAGTTAATGAACTTCTGGATGGTGTTTTGACGACGTTAGCCAAAGAAACCGCTGGCACGCGTATCGCCGAGCGGATTCGCGATGGGTTCGAAGTCGCGATTGTTGGCGCACCCAATGCCGGAAAGTCCACGCTTCTAAACGCGCTCGCGGGGCGTGACGCTGCTATTACGTCCGAGATTGCCGGGACAACCCGCGATGTAATCGAAGTGCAGATGGAGCTTGCTGGATTGCCTGTAACGGTTCTGGACACCGCCGGCCTTCGCGACGCACAGGACGAGGTTGAAGCAATCGGCGTTGAACGCGCATTGTCGCGCGCAAAGGCGGCCGACCTTCGTATTTTTCTAAAGTCAGTGGACGATGAAATTCTGCCCCTTGATCCTCAGTCTGACGATATCGTCGTGCTGGGCAAAGCGGATATACACGGGACCGACGGCTTGGCAGTATCCGGTCTGACCGGGCAGGGGGTGGATAGGCTGGTTGCCCGAATCGGCGAACTGCTTGAAGACCGGGTGAAAGGTGCGGGGATCGCCACGCGCGCGCGGCATCGGATTGCGATGGAGCGGGCGCTTGGCGCTTTGGATGACGCTCGAATCGAGGTACAACACGGACCCGAGCGGGCGGAATTTGCGGCGGAAGAAATCCGAACAGCGATCCGCGCCCTTGATAGTTTGGTTGGCCGTGTCGATGTAGAGCATCTGCTTGATGAGATATTCGCGAGCTTTTGCCTTGGAAAATAGGCGCTCGACAATAGGAATGGAGTGTTTCACGTGAAACATCGTGACTTTGATGTGATCGTCGTTGGCGGAGGCCACGCAGGCGCAGATGCAGCACACGCATCCGCGCGCCTAAACGCACGCACGGCCTTGATAACACTCCGAAAAGAAGATCTGGGTGTCATGTCCTGCAATCCTGCCATAGGTGGACTTGGTAAAGGGCACTTGGTGCGCGAGATCGACGCGCTGGATGGCTTAATGGGCCGGGTTGCCGATCAAGCAGGCATCCAGTTCCGCCTGCTCAACCGCCGCAAAGGCCCCGCTGTGCAGGGCCCGCGCGCGCAGGCCGACCGCAAGCTGTACCGCGCAGCGATGCAGTCCGAGATTTCGAGCGCGCCCAACCTGACCGTTCTGGAAGGCGAGGTGACCGACCTTCTGATGGACGGTGATCGCGTGTCCGGTGTCGTTCTGCAGGACGGCAGTGAGCTTCGATCCGCAGCCGTTATCTTGACCACAGGCACTTTCCTTCGTGGAATCATCCATGTTGGGGACAAGCAAACTTCGGGTGGTCGTATGGGCGATCGACCATCGATCAAACTCGCAGAACGCATTGACAGTTTCGGCCTGCCTTTGGGTCGGCTCAAGACTGGCACGCCACCGCGTCTTGACGGTCGCACAATAAATTGGGACATCCTCGACAGCCAACCGGGCGACGAAGACCCGGTCGTCTTTTCGTTTCTAAATACAAGACCGATTGCGCGGCAAATTTCGTGTGGGATCACCCATACGAACACCCAAACCCATGATATTATTCGGGAAAACTTGGATAAATCCGCGATGTATGGTGGTCGGATCGACGGTGTTGGCCCACGCTATTGCCCGTCAATCGAAGATAAGATCGTGCGGTTTGCCGACAAAGGGTCCCACCAAATTTTCCTCGAGCCAGAAGGGCTGAGCGATCACACGGTTTATCCGAACGGGATTAGCACGTCGCTGCCTGTCGAGGTTCAAGACGCCTATGTCAGGTCAATTGTTGGGCTCGAACGAGCCGAGATTTCGCAACCGGGCTATGCGATTGAATACGATTACGTTGATCCACGCTCGCTGACGGAAACTCTGGAGCTTCGCGATGTGTCCGGTCTTTACCTCGCTGGCCAAATTAACGGCACAACAGGATATGAAGAGGCTGCCGCACAAGGCCTGATCGCTGGCCTGAACGCGGCGCTGGCCGCGCAAAGCCGCGATTCGGTGAATTTTTCGCGGGCAAACTCCTACATGGGCGTAATGGTTGACGACCTGATAACGCGCGGCGTGACAGAACCCTACCGGATGTTTACGTCGCGGGCCGAATATCGGCTGTCTTTGCGGGCCGACAATGCAGATCAGCGACTCACGCCGCTTGGTATTTCACTAGGTTGCGTCGGGGTAAACCGACGAAAAGCCTTTGAAAATAAGGCCGAGGGTCTCGCGCTCGCTAAAGCCGCGCTGACAAAAAGGACATTTACACCGCAGGATCTTGAAAGTCTTGGCATGACCGTTCGCAAGGACGGAACCAAGCGCACGGCTTTTGAATTGCTGGCTTTTCCGAACGTGGATTATTCTATGATTATTGAATTGGATCAGTCCTTTGCGGAAATTCCAGTCGAGGTTCAAACACAGATTTCGCGCGATGCAATGTATGCGCATTATATCGAACGCCAGGCCCGCGATGTTGAGGCGCTGCAGCGGGACGAGGCGCATCGCATTCCCGACGACTTCAACTATGAGGCTTTAGAGGGGCTATCGAATGAGCTGTCCAGCAAGCTGGCGCATGCTCGCCCCAGAACGCTTGCACAAGCCGGTCGCGTTGAGGGGATGACCCCGGCAGCAATGACCTTGATTCTGGCCAAGCTACGCCGCGTGACCCGGAAGCGGTCGGCATGACGGGCAAGGAGCTGCTCGCCGACTACGATGTTTCACGTGAAACAATAGAGAAGTTGGGGGTTTATGCCGCGCTTCTGCAAAAGTGGAACCCGGCCATCAACCTGGTGGCGCCGTCGACACTTGCGACGCTTTGGTCGCGACATTTCTTAGATTCCGCACAGATCATCGATTTGACGCCAGAATCCATGAAAACATGGTGCGATATGGGCACAGGAGGGGGATTCCCGGGCCTAATTGTTGCGATCATGGCCCAAGATCGTGATCCAAAGCGCCAGACAGTCTGTATCGAAAGTGATATTCGGAAGGCCACGTTTCTGCGAACGGTTGTTCGCGAAGCGGATGTTAACGCGACAATCCTATCCGAACGCATCGAGGCGGTGACGCCGCAAAATGCTGACGTCGTTTCAGCCCGTGCGCTGGCACCACTGAAAGACCTGCTAGGCTACGCCGACCGGCATTTGGCACCAGCCGGGATGGGTATTTTTTTAAAGGGTGAAAATTACCGTTCTGAGGTCGAAGAAGCGCTTGAAGTTTGGCGGTTTCAACTGGATACATATCCTAGCAAGACGCACCCGGACGCCGTTGTTTTGAAGATCGGAGATCTAAATCGTGCCTGATATATTCAATGGCCAAGGCCCGAAGATCATTGCGATCACCAATCAAAAAGGCGGCGTCGGCAAGACGACGACTACGATCAACCTGGGTGCTGCACTGGCTGAGGCGGGAAAAAAGGTTCTTCTGATAGATATTGATCCACAAGGTAACGCCTCCACCGGGCTGGGTGTCGAGGTCGTAGATCGCAAGCTTACGACCTACGATCTGTTGCTTGAAGAAGCCCCCTTGACCGAGGTTTTGCAGGAAACCGACGTCGAAAACCTGTGGATCGCACCTGCTACGACGGACCTGTCGTCTGCGGATATCGAATTGGTTTCAAACGAAAAACGCAGCCATCTTCTGCATGATGCCGTGCGCGCTTCCGGGGTGGCTGATTTGAAACTGGATTACGTGCTGATTGATTGTCCGCCGTCGCTGAATCTGCTGACCGTCAACGCTTTGGTGGCGTCTGACAGCGTTTTGATCCCATTACAAAGCGAGTTTTTTGCGTTGGAGGGTCTGTCGCAGCTGATGCTTAGCATTCGTGAAATTCGGGAAACTGCAAACCCCAACCTGCGGATCGAAGGCGTCGTCTTGACGATGTTCGACACCCGCAACAACCTTTCGCGCCAGGTTGAAGCGGACGCGCGCGACAATCTGGGCGATCTGGTGTTTGAAACCATGATCCCGCGTAATGTGCGCGTCAGCGAAGCGCCCTCTTTCGCGCTTCCGGTGTTAATGTATGATCCCACGTCAAAAGGCAGTCGGGCCTATCGCAATCTGGCGACGGAACTGACCAAACGGAATTTGAGAGGCTGATATGAGCAAAAACCAAAAACAACGTGGTTTGGGTCGCGGTCTGTCTGCGTTGATGGCCGATGTTTCGACTGAAGAAGCGACGAATGTACCGGCGCAGCGCCGTCCGGATATGATGGTGCCGGTCGAGAAGGTCACACCCAACCCCGAACAGCCGCGACGTCGGTTTACTGAAGAGCAGCTGGAAGATTTGGCCGCGTCGATCCGCGAAAAGGGTGTGATCCAGCCACTTATCGTGCGCCCCAAAGCTGGCGTGGACGGCGAATATGAAATTGTTGCGGGCGAGCGACGCTGGCGCGCGTCACAGATGGCGCAGCTGCACGAGCTTCCAGTTATCGTGCGGGAGTATAGTGACACCGAAGCCTTGGAAGTCGCGATCATCGAGAACATCCAACGGGCTGATCTGAATGCTATTGAAGAGGCCGCCGGCTATCGCGACCTGATGGACAGATTTGGCCATACGCAAGAAAAAGTCTCGGAAGCGCTGGGGAAAAGCCGCAGCCATATCGCGAACCTTCTGCGCTTGCTGAACCTGCCGGACGAAGTGCAGGGATTTGTACGTGACGGCAAACTAAGCGCCGGTCATGCCCGGACATTGGTGACGGCGGATAACCCTATACAGCTGGCCCGGCAGATCATCGCAAAGGGTCTATCGGTTCGTGCCGCCGAAGCATTGGCGAAGTCACCAAAGACGAAGACCGTAAAGCCTCCTCGCCCAAAGGCCGAGAAAGACGCAGATACGCGCGCGCTTGAAGGTGATCTGGCCGCAGCCTTGGGCATGAAGGTGCAGATTGACCATGCCGCAGATGGCGAATCAGGCACGGTGACGGTGCGCTATGGGTCGCTGGATGATCTGGATACGCTGTGCGGAAAACTGTCGTCTTAATCTGGGACTAGCTCGCGCAGAATACCATTTAGAACCGGGCGCCCCTTATCGGTGGCTTTCAGCATGTGGTCGGCCACTTCAACAAGGTCTATGCTGGATAACTCATTGATTTTATTGAAATTAATGGTTGTGCCGTGCTGCGATTCAAGACGCCGAAGGTCGATGCCTTCGACGGTCCGAAGCCCCATCAGTAGAAGCTCGGTCACTTGTTCGTCGCGTGGCAAGGCGGCCCGTTGGCTTTCACCGCGTCCAGACGCAGCGGCGGGCAGCCAGATCGTTGGGGCAAGGGCGGTTTCCGTGGCATAGCGCCCATCGTTCAATGTCAGACGCCCATGCGCGCCGGGGCCAATGCCCACCCAATCACCGGACCGCCAATAGATCAGGTTGTGTTGGCTTTCCTGACCCGGCTTGGCGTGGTTCGATACCTCGTAGGCGGGCAGGCCGGCGGTTTCACAGGTGGATTGCGTCATGAAATACATATCTGTCGCAAGATCTTCCTCGGGCAGTCCGCGCAGCTTGCCCGCATCGAATCGCGCACCGAAAGCGGTTCCGGGCTCGATGGTAAGTTGATACAGCGACAGGTGGTCGGGGCCATAATCAAGCGCTGTTTCCAATTCGGTCCTCCAAGCATCAAGAGTCTGGTCCTGACGGGCATAGATCAAGTCAAAGCTCACCCGGTCAAAAAGCGCTTTGGCCAAGGATAGGGCACGCTGCGCCTCGTCTACAGAATGAAGCCGCCCCAGTCGCTTTAGGTCCGTATCGTTCAAGGCCTGAATGCCGATTGAGATCCGATTGACGCCCGCCGCTTTGTAGCCCGCGAAGTTCCGCGCCTCGATTGATCCGGGATTGGCCTCTAACGTGATTTCGATATCGTTTGCGAAAGTCCAGTGACGCGCCGCCCGCTTGATGATCGCGCCGACGGTCGCAGGTGCCATCAGGCTTGGTGTCCCGCCGCCAAAATAGATTGAGCTTAAGATGCGATCCGGGGTTTCAGCAGCATAACGGTCAATTTCGGCGACATAGGCGTTTAGCCAAGCGTCATGGTCGATCGACGCGACAACATGGCTGTTGAAATCGCAATAGGGGCATTTGGATTGGCAAAACGGCCAGTGGACATACAGTCCGAACCCGCCGATTTGCCAATTTTCAAGCAAATGCGCCACGCACAAGTTTAGCGAACGCGTCGGCGCGGTGGCTCATCTGATGTTTCTCGGCCGGGTCCATTTCACCAAAGGTGATGTCGTGACCGTTTGGCACGAAAATGGGGTCATATCCGAACCCAAGATCGCCGCGCATGGGCCATGTCAGGTGCCCATCAACGCTGCCTTCGAATACCTCGTCATGCCCATCGGGCCAAGCCAGGCACAGCGTGGCACAAAACTTGGCCAAGCGCGGGTGTGGCGCGTTCTTTTCTTCCAGAAGCGCCCATGTTTTTTCCATCGCCATCGGAAAATCACGACCATTGGGCGTTTCGGCCCAATCTGCGGTGTAAACACCCGGTGCGCCGTCCAGCGCATCGACCATGATGCCGCTGTCGTCGGACAGCGCGGGCAGGCCAGAGGCCTTTGCGGCAAAGTGCGCCTTGATCCGGGCATTGCCGACGAAGGTGTCTTCGGTTTCCTCAGGCTCATCCAAACCAAGAGCCCCCGCCGATGTCACTTTGACGCCAAAAGGCTCTAGCAACGCGGAAATTTCGCGCAGCTTGCCGTCATTATGGGTCGCGATGACAAGCTCCTTGCCCGTGAACTTGCGCATTAGCTCGTTGCCTCTAACTGAGCGGCGACCAGCTCGGACACGCCTTTGTCGGCAAGGTTCATCAGCTCGTTCATTTGGTCGCGGGTGAAGGTCGACCCTTCAGCGGACATTTGCACCTCGATCAGTTTGGGACCGCAAAGGACGAAGTTGCCGTCAACGCCAGCTTCGCTATCCTCGGGATAATCCAGATCAAGCACCGGCTGGCCTGCATAAATGCCGCATGACACAGCAGCCACCGGATCAACCAGCGGGTTGGAGGTGATGTCACCTGCCTTCAGCAGCTTGTTCACGGCCAGACGCAACGCAACCCAGCCGCCGGTGATCGCCGCACAGCGCGTTCCGCCATCGGCCTGAATAACATCGCAATCGACGGTGATTTGCCGCTCGCCAAGACCAACCAGATCAACACCGGCGCGCAGTGAACGACCGATCAGGCGTTGGATTTCGACCGTCCGCCCGCCTTGCTTGCCGGCTGCGGCTTCGCGACGCATCCGCGACCCGGTGGAGCGGGGTAGCATACCGTATTCTGCGGTCACCCAGCCCTTGCCGGAATTGCGCAGAAACGGCGGCACGCGTTCCTCAAGCGAGGCAGTGCACAGCACATGCGTGTCACCCATTTTAATCATGCACGAACCTTCGGCATGCTTTGTGACTCCGGTCTCGATTGAAACCGGGCGCATTTGATCTAGATTCCGACCTGATGGGCGCATGAGCTTCCCCCTTTGTTTCATGTTCAAAGGCGTGATACCCATGGCTCTGGCGAAAAGGCAAGGCGATTGCGCATGGAAGACCGTCCAGATCTGATGAACGATATGAACGCCCGTTCGCGCGAGGTGTTTCGAAGCGTGGTTGAAAGCTACCTGAGCACGGGTGCCCCGGTGGGGTCGCGCACGCTGACCCGCGCCTTGACCGAAAAAGTCAGCGCGGCGACCATTCGCAACGTCATGCAGGACCTCGAGTTTATGGGGCTGTTGGGCAGCCCGCATATCTCAGCCGGCCGCATACCGACCGAGCTTGGATTGCGGATGTTTGTCGACGGGCTTTTGGAAGTGTCCAATCTGGATCAAGGCGATCGTCAGAAAATTGACGCAACGGTTGGTAAGTCTGACAGCAATATCAACACGATGATGGATCGAGTCGGGTCCGCGCTGTCTGGTATTACCGCAGGGGCCAGCCTTGTTCTGACCCCGAAACACGAAGCACCGATCAAACATATCGAGTTTGTGTCGCTTGGCGCTGACCGGGCGTTGGTGGTGTTGGTCTTTGCTGACGGACATGTTGAGAACCGTGTTTTCACGCCGCCGATTGGTCAAACGCCATCGTCAATGCGCGAGGCGGCGAATTTTCTGAACGCTCTGGCCGAGGGGCGCACAATCTCGGAGCTGCAAACCATCGTGACGCACGAGATTAAGACCCGTCGGCAGGAATTGGACGTTCTGGCGCAGGATCTGGTCGAAAGTGGTGCCGCACTTTGGGAGAATGAAGGCCAACCTTACGAGCGTCTGATCGTGCGGGGCCGGTCGAATCTGTTGGCCGAAGATGCGGAAGCGGCTGATCTTGAGAAGATAAAAACGCTGTTTGATGACCTTGAACGCAAGCGTGACATCGCAGAATTCCTTGAACTTGCCGATCAAGGCGAGGGTGTGCGCATTTTTATTGGGTCAGAGAACAAACTTTTCTCACTTTCGGGTAGCTCTTTGGTGGTTTCACCTTATATGAACGCTGATCGAAAGATCATTGGTGCGGTAGGGGTCATCGGACCCACGCGATTGAACTATGGACGGATCGTGCCCATCGTGGATTACACCGCGCAATTGATCGGCAAGATGATCTCGGATCGAAGGTAAAGGCGAAGAGATGGCTGACGCAAAGAACGATGCAGTAGAGAACTTGGACACAACGCTTGAAGAGCTGATGACCGAGGAAGTGAATATTGACCTGACTGAGGTTGAGACGGTCGACGAGCTGGACGCATTGCGTGCAGAGCGTGACGAATTCAAAGACCGCTTCATGCGCGCTTTGGCCGATGCTGAAAACACACGCAAGCGCGGTGATCGGGATCGTCGCGAGGCCGAGCAGTATGGCGGATCAAAACTGGCGCGTGATATGCTGCCGGTTTACGACAACATGAAACGTGCGCTGGAAGCCGCGGGCGACGCTGGTGATGGCGCAAAAGCGCTGGTCGAAGGCGTCGAGCTGACCATGCGGTCGCTTCTGAACATTTTCGAAAAGCACGGCATCCGCTTGCTGTCGCCAGAAGTTGGCGAAAAGTTTGACCCCGAAGTGCACGAAGCGATGTTTGAGGCCCCGCTGCCCGGCACCAAGGCGGGTGACATCATTCAGGTGATGGCCGAAGGGTTCATGCTGCATGACCGGCTGCTTCGCCCGGCGCAGGTTGGTGTGTCTTCAACACCGAAGTAAACCGATGATAGTAACGACAACGCCTCCGGTTCTCGGGGGCGTTTTTCGTTAGTGTTCCAGCTTCTCTTTCAACTGATACAGCAGGTTTAGTGCCTCAATCGGGCGCAAGCTGTCGGGCTGAATATCCGCAAGCGTTTTCTCAACCTCCGACGGCCCGGCGGGCGGCGCTTGGACGGGCGCGGGCATTGCGGCAAACAGCGGCAGGTCGTCAATCACCGCCTTCTGGCCGGTGCCTTCGCGTTCACCTTTCTCAAGCGCTTCGAGCACAACATTCGCCCGCGCAATGACGCTGTCGGGTAAGCCTGCAAGTTTCGCGACCTGCACCCCGTAAGACCGGTCAGCCGCGCCTTTGCGCACCTCGTGCAGGAAGACGACTTCGCCTTCCCATTCTTTCACGGCGATGGTGGCGTTTTCTACACCATCTAGCTTTGCGGCCAATTGTGTCATTTCGTGATAATGGGTGGCGAACAGGGCGCGGCAACGATTGACGTCGTGCAGATGTTCCAGCGTGGCCCAAGCGATAGACAACCCGTCATAGGTAGCTGTGCCGCGCCCGATTTCATCCAGGATCACCAGGGCACGGTCGTCGGCTTGGTTCAGAATGGCAGCGGTTTCGACCATTTCAACCATGAAAGTTGATCGCCCGCGCGCCAGATCGTCTGAGGCGCCAACCCGGCTGAACAGCTGTGAAACAATGCCGATATGCGCGGCTCGGGCCGGGACATAGCTGCCGCTTTGTGCCAGCAGGGCGATCAGGGCATTTTGCCGCAAGAAGGTCGATTTACCTGCCATGTTGGGGCCGGTCAAAAGCCATATATTCGCGTCATGGTCGCCATCTGATAGATCGCAGTCATTGGCGACGAACGGATCACCGGATCGTTTCAACGACGCCTCGACCACCGGGTGACGACCGGCTTGGATGTCGAATACACGGCTGTCATCGACCTTTGGCGATGACCAGTTTTCTGAGCGGGCCAAATCAGCGAAGCCTGCCGCAACGTCCAGTTCCGCCAACGCACGGGCGGTGTTCGCAATTTCGGCGGCCTGGTCCAAAACTTGCGAAACTAAGGTGGAATAGAGCCGTTTTTCGATCTCCAACGCGCGATTTCCAGCGTTCAGAATCTTGGTTTCCATATCGCTGAGCGCGACTGTGGTGAACCGCATCGCATTGGCGGTGGTTTGACGGTGGATATAGTGTTCGGACAATGGTGCGCCCAGCATCTTCTGCGCATGGGTGGCGGTTGTTTCGATGAAATAGCCAAGCACATTGTTGTGTTTTATCTTAAGCGCGCTGATGCCGGTGTGCTCCGCATACCGCGCCTGCATCCCGGCAATAACGCCGCGCCCTTCGTCGCGCAATTGGCGCGCTTCGTCCAAATCGGTGTTGTAACCCGGTGCGATAAATCCGCCATCGCGCGCAAGCAGCGGGGGTTCTGCGACCAGAGCATCTTCCAGCAACTGCGACAGGGCGTCGTGGCCGACCAGCGCGCGCGTGGCGTCGGCGAGTATTTCCGGCAAGTCTTGATCGGACAACAATTCGGCAATGTCGGCGGCGGCCGTGATGCCACTGCTAATGGCGGTCAGATCACGCGGGCCACCACGGTCAAGGCCGAGCCGCGACAGGGCGCGATCCATGTCGGGCACCTTGCGCAGCGCGCCGCGAATGTTTTCTGCCATGCGCGATGCATCAATGAAAAACGTGACGCCTTCTAGCCGGTCGTGAATTTCACCCAGATCGCATGACGGGCTGGACAGTCGCCGCTCTAACAGCCGCCCACCACCGGCGGTCGTGGTGCGGTCAATCACCGACAATAGTGATCCGTCCCGACCACCTGACAGGCTGTGTGTCAGTTCAAGATTGCGGCGGGTTGCGGCGTCGATCTGCATTGTCCCGTGCGCCATTTCGCGAACCGGCGGACGCAGCAGCGGTAGTTTGCCTTTCTGTGTGATGTCGAGATATTCGACAATCGCACCCATCGCCCCCATCTCGGCGCGACTGAAGGTGCCAAACCCATCCAGCGAGCCAACTTTGAACAGCTCTTGCAGTCGTTTTTCCGCACTTGTGCTGTCAAACGCCGCACGGCCAAGATCGGTGCCAGATGCGCCAGATTCAGAGACTAATTCGCCCAATTCCGCGCTTAGATCGTCACACATGACCAGTTCGCGCGGGGCAAGGCGGGCCAATTCGGGGGACAGCCGCGTGCGGGTGCAGGGCATGACCCGAAATGCGCCCGTCGAAATGTCGACCCAAGCCAAAGCGGCTTGATCGCGAACTTCGTTGTAAGCGGAGAGGAAATTATGGC
This sequence comes from Aliiroseovarius sp. S1339, assembly GCF_023195695.1. Lineage (GTDB taxonomy): Bacteria > Pseudomonadota > Alphaproteobacteria > Rhodobacterales > Rhodobacteraceae > Aliiroseovarius. The sequence continues at coordinate 124,981 of NZ_JALPQG010000003.1, forward strand.
GGCGCGCGTCCAACAGACTTTCTTCGGTTATTGTGCCGGGTGTGACCAGCCGGACCACACCGCGTTTCACGACGGATTTGGATCCACGCTTCTTGGCCTCGGCGGGGTCTTCCATTTGCTCGCAGACGGCGACGCGAAAGCCTTTGCGGATGAGCGTCAGAAGATAGCCTTCGGCGGAATGCACCGGCACGCCGCACATCGGAATGTCTTCGCCCAGATGCTTGCCGCGTTTGGTCAGGGCGATATCCAAGGCGGCCGCAGCGGCGACAGCGTCATCAAAGAACAGCTCGTAAAAGTCGCCCATGCGATAGAACAGAAGCGCGTCGGGATAATCTTTCTTGATCTCAACAAACTGCGCCATCATCGGCGTGACTTTGGCCGTCGTATCGCTCACCTCAGGTCCCCCATGGTCCGGTTTGCGCCAGACTATGGACTTCACATCAAAGGCGAAAGGGGCATCAGGTGTTTTTGCGGCGCGAGACCCAGTTCCAGCTGGACGCGCACATGTCATCCAATCCCAATTCCGCCTCAAACCCCAACAATTCGCGGGCGAGTTTGGTGTCGCCATAGACGCAGGCCACGTCACCTGGTCGGCGGGGCGCGATCCGGTAAGGCAGCGCCCGCCCGGCAGCGCGCTCATAGGCCTTCACCACTTCAAGAACCGAGTACCCGGTTCCGGTGCCAAGGTTTACGACATGCCCTTGGCGCGATTTTAGCAAGGCATCCAACGATTGCACGTGCCCCCGCGCCAAATCAGTCACATGGATGTAGTCGCGAATGCCGGTGCCATCGGGCGTGTCATAATCGTCGCCCCAGACGGAAAGCTGATCTTGCTCGCCTGTCGCAACCTTGGCGATATAGGGCACAAGATTGTTCGGAATGTCATTGGGGTCTTCGCCGATCAAGCCGGTTTCATGGGCGCCCACCGGGTTGAAATACCGCAGCACACCGAATGCCCAACGGTCATCAGCCGCCGAAATCTGTTCCAGCGATTGTTCGCATACCAGCTTGGTATAGCCATAAGGGTTGTTGAAACCGCGCGGCGCGGCCTCATCAACGGGCAGGTGGTCGGGCTGGCCATAGACCGTCGCCGAGGAAGAAAACACTAATGTGAACACATCGGCCCGTTGCATCGCGTCCAATAGTGAATACAGCCCGGCGATATTGGTGTTCAGGTAGTCAAGCGGTTTGCCCATACTTTCGCCGACCGCCTTAAGGGCAGCATAGTGAATGACCGCGTCGATTGTGTGCTCTGCAAAGATGCGATCCAGAAGGACACCGTCAAGCACATCGCCCTCGATACATTCCACCGGTGCGCCTGTGATAATCTCAAGCCGGTCAGTCACATCCCGCCGCGCGTTCGAGAAGTTATCAACGATGATCGCGTCATACCCTGCGTTCTTCAGGGCGACGTAAGTGTGCGACCCGATGAACCCCGCGCCGCCGGTAAGTAGGACCTTATGTGCCACATGAAACCTCTTATTCGTTGTCAAAGATATAGGCTGATCGCATCAAAAAGGCACGTATGAATGGGTGGCGATGTAAGTCTTGGTCAGGGATGCTTGTATTATTCCAGTTGTTGCTGCAAGATCGACATTGGTTTCGTAAAGTTATACAGGCACTCTGCCAAACGACAGATAATTTCGCGAATAGCGGTTGAGGCCAGGGCGGACCCCCTGTAAGGGTTGGTCGTTCAAGACCAATTTACAAAGGCCGCCACTTATGCCCAAAGCCAAGATCACACCCGAGGAAGCACTGGCCTTCCATTTGGACCCCATGCCGGGAAAGTTCGAAATCACGCCCTCTGTCCCGATGACGACGCAGCGCGATCTTTCCCTGGCCTACAGTCCGGGCGTCGCGGTCCCGTGCGAGTCGATCGCGGCTGACCCGCAAACGGCTTATGATTATACCAACAAGGGCAATCTGGTCGCTGTTATTTCGAACGGCACGGCGGTGCTGGGTCTGGGAAATCTTGGCGCGTTGGCGTCAAAACCGGTGATGGAGGGCAAAGCGGTTCTGTTCAAGCGGTTTGCCGACGTGAACTCGATCGATATCGAGCTTGATACGGAAGACCCCGAAGCTTTCATCAATGCCGTAAAGCTGATGGGCCCGACCTTCGGCGGCATCAACCTTGAGGACATCAAAGCGCCCGAGTGTTTCATTATCGAGCAGCGCCTGAAGGAAGAAATGGATATTCCCGTCTTCCATGACGACCAGCACGGCACGGCGGTGATCTGTGCGGCGGGTCTGATGAACGCGCTGCATCTGTCCGGCAAGAAAATCGAGGATTGCCGCATTGTCGCAAACGGCGCAGGTGCCGCCGGGATCGCCTGCATCGAGCTGATCAAGGCGATGGGTGCCAAGCACGACAATTGCATCGTCTGCGACACCAAGGGCGTTATCTATCAGGGCCGCAAGGACGGCATGAACCAATGGAAATCCGCCCACGCCGCCAATACAGACCTGCGCACACTGGAAGAAGCGATGGAGGGCGCGGACGTATTCCTTGGCGTGTCGGTGAAGGGAGCCGTGACGCAAGAGATGGTCGCGTCGATGGCGGACAACCCGGTGATTTTCGCGATGGCCAACCCGGACCCAGAGATCACGCCGGAAGAAGCGCACGAGGTGCGCAATGATGCCATCGTTGCCACCGGTCGCTCAGACTATCCCAACCAAGTGAACAACGTATTGGGCTTTCCCTATCTGTTCCGCGGCGCGCTGGATATCAACGCCCGCGCCATCAATGACGAAATGAAGATCGCTTGCGCACGCGCCTTGGCCGAATTGGCGCGCGAAGACGTGCCGGATGAGGTCGCACTGGCTTACGGAAAAAAGCTGACCTTTGGGCGCGACTATATCATCCCTACGCCATTTGATCCGCGCTTGATTTATGTGATCCCACCCGCTGTTGCGCGGGCCGGGATGGACACCGGTGTCGCGCGTCGCCCGATCATTGATATGGACGGCTACGAGATGTCGTTGAAGGCGCGGATGGATCCGACAGCCTCGATCCTGCGCGGGATCACAGCGCGCGCGCGTAAAAATCAGGCGACGATGATCTTTGCCGAAGGCGACACACCGCAGGTTTTGCGCGCTGCCGTTCAATATCAACGCAACGGATATGGCCGCGCATTGGTGGTTGGGCGTGCTGAGGACGTGAAGGCCAAACTTGAAGCCGAGGGATTGGGCGACGCCGTACGCGAGCTTCGCGTGGTGAACGCCGCAAATACAGATGATCTGCCCGCGTATAAAGACTTCCTTTACAATCGCCTGCAGCGGACTGGATTTGATCACCATGATATTCGTCGGCTGGCGGCGCGTGACAGGCATGTGTTTGCATCTCTGATGCTCGCGCATGGTCATGGCGATGGGCTGGTCACGGGCGCAACCCGGAAATCAGCCTATGTTCTGGACCGCATCAATCACGTGTTTGACGCCCGTGCGACCGACGGGGCTGTTGGAGTGACGGCGGTTCTTCACAAAGGTCGGATCGTGCTGATCGCCGATACGTTGGTGCATGAATGGCCCGAAACCGAAGACCTGGCCAACATCGCCGAACGCGCCGCAGCCGTCGCGCGCGGCCTTGGGTTAGAGCCGCGTGTGGCGTTCGTCAGCTTCTCGACCTTCGGCTATCCGGTGTCTGAGCGCGCCGAAAAGATGCATGAAGCGCCCGCCATTCTGGAAGCGCGCGGAGTGGATTTCGAATTTGACGGTGAGATGACCGCCGATGTGGCCTTGAATGCCGACGTGTTGGCGCAATATCCGTTCTGCCGCTTGTCGGCCCCGGCCAACGTGCTTGTGGTGCCAGCGCGGCATTCGGCTTCAATCTCGGTCAAAATGATGCAGGAGCTGGCGGGTGCAACTGTCATTGGCCCGATCCTCTCTGGTATTGACCAACCGATCCAGATTTGTTCGACAAACTCGACCTCGAACGACATTCTGAACATGGCGGTTCTGGCAGCGGCGCGACTGGGCGAGAAATAGGCCGAGAGCGCTATTTGACCGACCACGCGCCGCGCCCCTACTCTGGGGCATGGGATATGTGATCACCCACTGGCGCGGCGAACAGCCTTTGATGCGCTCGTTCTGGATGAATGGCGTCGCGCTGCGCGTTGCTGTCTTTGGCGGGCTTGCATTTCTGACTTGGGCGCAACCATTGCCAAAAGCCATTCTGTTGGCCGCCATCGCGCTCGATCTGGCGGCGCTGATTTGGCAAAGCGTTGGCTATTTCCGTGCGACCGAACGCAACCTTGCAGGGTCAAGCTCGATGATACCGCTTTGGGGTGGGATGATCGCATTTTTGGCGGCGGTCGCGGTTATGCTGTCGCAATGGTGGGGCTTGATTCTGGCCGCAAACCCACCACCGATGGAGGAGCTCTTTTCGGCCAAAATGGACCGGTTGCGCGCCGCCCAATATGATTTGACCGTGGATGCGGACGAACAGATGATCCTGTTTCACGGTGAGATAACGCTGGGCGTGACCAAGCGTATGGCCGATCTTTTGGCGCAGAACGCGGACCTTCGCACCGTGTATCTGGACAGCACTGGTGGCAATATTTTCGAAGCGCGCGGTGTTGCGAAATTGGTTGCGGCCGCTGGGTTGGACACTCATGTCGATGGGCAATGCAGTTCGGCCTGTACGATTGTGTTTGTTGCGGGAACTCAGCGAACCTCGGGCCCAGAGGCGCGGATTGGCTTTCATGGGTATGCGCTGTTGAACGCAGCTAAATTGCCGCAGTTTGACGTTTCTGCCGAGCAAGAGCGGGATCGCGCATCTTTCATGAAACAAGGCGTATCAGAGACGTTCTTGAACCGCATCTATGACAGCCCGAACACGTCAATATGGTTTCCCAACCGGGATGAGCTATTGCGCGCGGGGGTGCTGAATGGCGCGCCTTAAGGGGCGTTGAAACAAAACACCCCGCCAATTTCTGACGGGGTGTTTCTATATTATGTGGTCTCGGCTTAGCCGATGATGGCGTTCAGCGTCGCGCTGGGCCGCATCACTTTCGCCTTCTTCTCGACGCTCGGATGGTAATAACCCCCGATGTCAGCTGCTGGGCCTTGGACGGCTGCGATTTCAGCCAAGATGGCACTTTCACCATCGGCCAGAGCTTTCGCCACGGGTGCAAACTCCGCCGCAATCTCGGCGTCATCCGTCTGCGCCGCCAGTGCTTCGGCCCAATAGCGGGCGAACCAATAGTGGCTGTCGCGGTTGTCGGGCTCGCCCACTTTGCGCGAGGGCGAGCGGTTCTTGTCCAGGATACCTTGCGTGGCGTCCTCGGCGGCAGCCCCCAGAACACCCGCCTTGGCGTTGCCTTTCGCGTCAGCAAGGAAGTTCAGGCTTTCACCAAGCGCACAGAACTCGCCCATCGAATCCCAGCGCAGGTGGTTTTCTTCGACCAACTGCTGAACGTGCTTGGGGGCAGAGCCACCGGCACCGGTTTCAAACAACCCACCGCCCTGCATCAGTTTCACGATCGACAACATCTTGGCCGAGGTGCCAAGCTCAAGGATTGGGAACAGGTCGGTCAGATAGTCGCGCAGCACGTTGCCGGTGATGGCAATCGAATCCCTGCCCGCGGTGATGGTTTCCAGCGACTGGCGGGTCGCTTCGCGCGGCGCCATGATCTGGAACTTGTCCGCCACACCGGCCGCTTTCAGCGCTGGCTTCACATATTTGATCAGCTCGGCGTCATGGGCGCGGTTTGCGTCCAGCCAGAAGATCGCTTCCGAACCGGTCAGGCGCTGGCGATCCATCGCCAGCTCGATCCAGTTTTCAATCGGAGCCTTCTTCACGGTGCAAGCGCGCCAGATGTCACCGGCCTCAACGTCGTGCGAATGCAGCGTGTCGCCGTTTGCCAATACGATGCGGATGGTGCCATCTGTGGGGGCTTCGAACGTGGTGGGGTGCGAGCCGTATTCTTCAGCTTTCTGCGCCATTAGACCCACATTGGCCACGGCCCCTGCGGTGGTGATATCGAGCTTGCCGTTCTGTTTGAAGAAGTTGATCGTTTCGTCATAGACGGTTGCGTAGCAGCGGTCGGGGATCACACAGTTGGTGTCGCCTTTCTTGCCAGCGGCGTCCCAACCCTTGCCGCCCGCGCGGATCACGGCGGGCATCGAGGCGTCGATGATCACGTCCGACGGCACATGCAGGTTGGTGATGCCCTTGTCCGAGTCGACCATATACATGGCGGGACGCTCAGCGGTCAGAGCTTCAATGGCGGACATAATCTCGGCGTCGCCTTCGACGCGTTCCAGCAGGTCGCCCATGCCGGAGTTCGGGTTCACGCCCAACGCTTCCAGCTTGTCGCCAAACTTGTCGAACACGGGCGCGAGCCATGCTTTCACGGCGTGACCAAAGATGATTGGATCCGACACCTTCATCATCGTCGCTTTCATGTGAAGCGAGAACATGGTGCCGTCTTTCTTGGTGTCTTCAATGGCGTCTGCCAGGAAAGCACCCAGCGCGCGGGCCGACATGAATGTGGCATCCGCGATGGTGCCTTCGTCCAGCGTCCAGCCATCTTTCAGAACGGTGACGCTGAAGTCTTTGGCAACAAATTCGATCTTTGCATCGCCCGCTTGCGCGGCGGTGATCGTTGCGGACTTCTCGTTCGCATAGAAATCATTGTCCGGCATGGACGAGACTTTGGTCTTGCTGTCCGACGACCATTCCCCCATCGAATGCGGGTTCTTTTGGGCGAAGTTCTTCACAGCCTTCGCCGCGCGACGGTCAGAGTTTCCTTCGCGCAGAACCGGGTTCACCGCCGACCCTTTGATGGCGTCGTAGCGCGCACGGATGGCTTTTTCTTCGTCTGTCTTGGGCTCTTCAGGATAGTCGGGCAGCTTGTAGCCCTGCGCTTGAAGCTCTTCCACCGCGGCGACAAGTTGCGGCACCGAGGCCGAGATGTTGGGCAGCTTGATGACATTCGCGTCGGGCGTTTTCACCAGGTTGCCAAGTTCGGCCAAATCGTCGGATTGGCGTTGCTCTGCCGTCAGGTTCTCCGGGAAAGTCGAGATGATGCGCGCCGCAAGCGAGATATCTTTGGTGCCGACGGTCACACCAGCGGCAGAAGCGAACCGTTTAATGATCGGCAGGAACGAGGCGCTAGCAAGTTCGGGCGCTTCGTCTACAATGGTATACAGAATGTCTGGTTGCGATGTATCGGTCATGTCAGGACACCTCTTTTTTTCGCGGAGAGCTTCACCGCGGGGTCAATGCCCGGACGGTGAAAGGTGAGAATTCCACACCCACATACACAAGATCGCCGCGAAAAAAAAGGGACTTGCCGACGCAGGGGCCGATTTCAGCTATGATAACGCAAGCAGTGGCAATATCTGCTTCTTCAAAAGGTAGTGGCTGGCAATCTCGCGCCCATCATGGACGATCGAAAAGACACCATAGGGGTTCGGAACGGACTGCCGAAGCTGCTTTGCGGATGTGACTTCAATCGCGTGGAAGGGAATGCCCGCCTCGTCTGCCGCGTCTTTTGCGTTGCTGACCGCGTCTTCCAGATACGGGCACTGCGCGCTGTGAAATACCGTTAGGCCGGGACCGCAGGCCTTGGCCTTTTCTGTCGCCTCGCCAACAATAGATGGGGTGGGGCCTTTCTTGAACGACTTCAAGACAAGGTCGAAATTCGGATCGGCTTGATCGACCGACAGGTAACCCCGCGGCGTCAGAAGTTTCTTGTCGACCAACCAGTTGCCGGATCGAGTCAGCGCGGTCACGCCGAGAAATCCGTTGTCACGGGACCAGTTTTCGACTTCGTCCAGCAGCAATTGTGCGTGACCTTGACCCCGGCTTTTACCGACGACCCAGATACAGTGGATGGCGACCAGACCCTTCGCGTTTTCAATCCCGCGCCAAGCGAATTCAGCCGGGATAAATTCGACAAATCCGCGTTCGCCGTCGCCCAGCAGCCGCAGCTGCAAGCCTTCGTCAAAGCGATCGGCGAGCCATGCGCGCTTCCGCTTCCACGCGCTGGTCTTACGCGCGCTCATCTTGCAGAAAAAGCCGTGCTTTTCGACGGTGTCGTTTGTGACGGTAATCAGTTCGGTCATGCGAGCCTCCTTGAGAAGCAAGCTCGCATGATTGGTCTTGGCTGTCTTTGAGGCGCGTCAATCGCGCCTACAGACGGTCCATGATCGCTTCGGCGATCGACATTGTATTGCCGGTGCCACCCAGATCGGGGGTGACGCGATCTTTGGCCTGAACAGTGTCTATCACAGCCTTTTTCAGGCGATCGGCATCGGCATTCAGGCCAACATGTTCCAACATCAGACCAGCGGCCATCAGAAAGGCGCAGGGGTTGGCTTTTTGTTGGCCGGCAATGTCGGGGGCCGATCCATGGACGGCCTCAAAAATTGCTGCGTCTTCGCCGATGTTCGCGCCGGGGGCCAGCCCCAGACCGCCGACCAGACCGGCGGCAAGGTCGGACAGAATGTCGCCAAACAGGTTTGTGGTGACGATCACATCAAACGCTTCGGGATACATGACCATCTGCATAGCGCAGGCATCAACGATGCGTTCATCAACCTCGACGCGCCCCTCGTATTCCTTCGCCACCTCGCGGGCTTCTTCCAGAAACATGCCGGACAGCAGCTTCAGGATATTGGCCTTGTGCACGATCGAGACCTTCTTGCGCCCATTCGCCACAGCGTAATCGAACGCCGCGCGGGTGATCCGGCGCGCTTCATCTTTGGTGTTGTAGCCGGTCGAGTAAACTTTACCCTTCGGGTCGCCGTTATGCTCCATGTAGCCTTCGTCGGCGATGTAATAGCCTTCGAGGTTCTCGCGGAAAATCACCATGTCGATATTGTCATAGCGCCCATCGGTCTTGATCGTCTTGGTGGGGCGCACGTTGGCAAAAAGCTCAAATTCTTGGCGCAGTTGCAGGTTGATCGACTTGAAGCCACCGCCGACCGGCGTGGTCAGCGGGCCTTTCAGCGCCAGCTTGGTGCGGCGGATACTGTCGATGGTGGCCTGCGGAAGCGGGTCGCCTGATGCGTCAATTCCTGACAGGCCAGCGTGCTGCACATCCCATTCGAAAGGGTTGCCCATGTGGTCAAGGATGGCGGTCACGGCTTTGGTGATTTCCGGGCCAATGCCATCGCCGGGAATAAGGGTTGCTTGGATCTTGGTGGTCATGGTTGTCTCCAGGCTTTGATGCGCGTTACCGCCCATTTATACGGTATACAATGGAATACAAGGGGAATTGCAGATTCAGAAACCCGAATAAACCTTAGGTCTTTGCTGCGCCAACCTAGCTTTCCCTTGTGATCGTTGTCCAGCGCAATAGGCTGTCAGGAAAACAGGAGGCCACCGTGGCGATCTATAATCTGGGCTCGATTAACATCGATAATTTCTACGACGTCGATCATTTGCCCAAGCCGGGCGAAACACTGGCTTCAAACGGGTATCGTGTTGGTTTGGGCGGAAAGGGCGCAAACCAGTCTATCGCCGCAGCGCTGGCCGGGGCGACCGTTCATCATATCGGTGCGATCGGGTCGGAGGGGGCTTGGTGCAAAGCGCGACTGTCAAAGGCAGGCGTCGAAACCGGCAACGTCACGATGCAAAAGATCAGCACAGGACACGCCAATATCTGCATTGATGCGGCGGGTGAAAATATGATTGTTCTGTTTTCGGGCGCAAATGCACAAATTACTGAGGCGCAGATCGCAGATGCGCTGGGGAATGCGGGGCCGAACGACACGTTGATCTTGCAGAACGAAACGGTTCTGACATTTGAGGCGGCCAAAATGGCACGAGAAAAAGGCCTGTTCGTGGTCTACTCCGCCGCGCCCTTCGACGCCAAATGCGCAGCACAGATGTTACCCGTGACCGACCTTCTTGTGGTGAACGAGGTTGAGGCCACACAGCTTTCCGATGCGCTCGGCGTCTCGACAGATGAAATTGACGCGCCAAACCTGCTGATCACCAAGGGCGCGCAGGGTGCCGTGTGGCGGGTCGGCGCGACAGGTCAGCAGGTCGAGGTTCCAGCCTTCAAGGTGGACCCGATTGACACAACAGGCGCGGGCGATTGTTTCATTGGCTATGTCGTGGCGGGGCTGGATCAGGGATTGGAAATCCGGGACGCCATGCGACTGGGCGCGGCGGCCTCGGCCATTCAAGTTACGCGCCACGGCACCGCAGATGCCATGCCAAACCGCGCAGAGGTCGAGGCTTTTTTGGCCGAAACAGGGTCTGACTAACCCTTAAGTAGCTGCCCCAGCCGCATTGCGACCGACACATCCCCGGACACTTTGATTTTGCCCATCGCAAAGGCTGTCATCGGGTTCAACTTGCCCTTCATGAGCCTTTCCAGATTGGCGTGCGACAGTGAGATCGTGCAGGCGGTGTCCGCGTCTTCCCGCGACAGCGCGCCATCCTGCAACACGATGACGCCATCGTCGCCGCAATCGAGCTTCAGGCTTTCATCAAACGGCAATTTCTGAAGGCCGCGTTCGATCTTGTCAGCTATTGGGGTCAGGGGCATTGGGATCTCCGAAAAAAACGCCCCCGAGTGATACGGGGGCGTTTTGGTTTCGTCCACATTGACGTGGCGCGAGATTATTGGAAGCGACGGTTGCGCATCGCGATCAGTTTCAAGCGCAGTGCGTTCAGTTGAATGAACCCAGCCGCGTCAGTTTGATCATAGGCGCCCATGTCTTCTTCGAACGTCACGTGTTCTTCGGAATAAAGCGAGTGATCTGACCAGCGGCCAACCACACGGGCCAGACCTTTGTAAAGCTTCATGCGCACAAACCCGGTGACGTGGTCTTGGCTTGCGTCAATCGCGGCTTGCAGCATTTCGCGTTCGGGGCTGAACCAATAACCGTTATAGATCAGCTCGGCGTATTTTGGCATCAGCTCGTCTTTCAGATGCATCGCGCCGCGATCCATCGTGATCGATTCAATCCCGCGGTGGGCATCCAGCAGAATCGTGCCGCCGGGGGTTTCATAGATGCCGCGTGACTTCATACCGACATAGCGACCTTCGACCAGATCAAGACGGCCAATTCCGTGCTTGCGGCCATACTCATTCAGCTCGGTCAGGATCGTCGCGGGGGACATGTCCACGCCATTGATCGACACCGCATCGCCTTTCTCAAAACCAATCTCGATATATTCAGGCGTGTCGGGCGCATCTTCGGGGTTCACAGTGCGCTGATAGACATAATCGGGGGCGTCCACTGCCGGATCTTCCAGTGACTTGCCCTCGGATGAGGTATGCAGAAGGTTTGCATCGACTGAGAATGGCGCTTCGCCACGCTTGTCCTTGGCGACCGGAATCTGGTGTTGTTCAGCAAATTCCAACAGGCGCGTGCGCGAGCCCAAATCCCATTCACGCCAAGGCGCGATCACCTGAATTTCCGGGTTCAGCGCATAGCAGGCCAGTTCGAACCGAACCTGATCATTGCCCTTGCCGGTCGCGCCATGGCTGACTGCATCCGCGCCGTGTTCTTCGGCGATCTCGACCAGTCGCTTCGAGATGAGCGGTCGTGCGATCGAGGTGCCTAGAAGGTAAAGCCCCTCGTACTGCGCATTGGCGCGGAACATCGGGAATACATAGTCGCGCACAAATTCTTCGCGCAGGTCTTCGATGTGGATGTTCTCGGGCTTGATGCCCAGCATCTCGGCCTTTTTGCGGGCCGGGTCCAGTTCTTCGCCCTGACCAAGATCGGCGGTGAAAGTGATCACCTCGCAACCGTACTCGGTTTGCAGCCATTTCAGGATGATCGAGGTATCAAGGCCGCCGGAATAGGCAAGGACAACTTTCTTGGTCGCAGACATTGTATTCTCCTACGTGCATTCTGCGCGCAGTTACCTGTTTTTGTTGGCAAGAGCAAGGATACTTGCCTTAGTGCGAGCGCGAAAGGCCCACAGCACTTGAACCCAGTCTGTTTTCAGGCAAAAGCTAGTCCATGACCAGCTTCACAGACAAAGCCCACAGCGCCGAACATTTGATGCGCACGTTGTTTCCGGCCACGCCGCTACAGCGCAACGATCACCTGTCCGGCATGTATGACGCCGACATCTGGTTGAAGCGCGAGGATCTTAGCCCGGTGCGCAGCTATAAAATCAGGGGCGCACTGAATGCGATGGCGAAAGCGCTGGCGCGTGATCCTGAAGCGCGTGTTTTTGTCTGCGCCTCGGCGGGCAACCATGCGCAGGGGGTCGCTTTTGTCTGTCGCCACTTCGGTGTGAAGGGCGTGATTTTCATGCCCGTGACCACGCCGCGCCAAAAAATTGCCAAGACGCGCATGTTTGGCGGCGATAATGTCGAAGTTCGCATGGTTGGTGACTATTTTGATGACACGCTGGGTGAAGCGAAGCGGTTCTGCACAGATGTCGGCGGACATTTTCTGTCGCCCTTTGATGATCTGGATGTGATCGAGGGACAGGCAAGTGTAGCGGCCGAAATCGTTGAGCAGTTGCGGCGGTCGCCGGACATGATCGTGCTGCCAGTTGGCGGAGGCGGGCTGTCGGCAGGGATGGCCCAGTATCTGCGCGATGTCTCGCCACAGACAGACATTTGGTATGTGGAACCCGCGGGGGCAGCAAGTCTGGCGGCGTCGCTGGACGCCGGACAACCTGTCAAACTTGATCGCGTCGACAATTTTGTCGATGGCGCGGCAGTGGCGCAGATCGGGCGTCTGACATTCGAAGTCTTGAAATCAGCACATGCCGATCATGTTCTTGCGGTGCCGGAGGACCGTATTTGCTCGACCATTCTAGAGATGTTGAATGTCGAAGGTGTGGTGTTGGAGCCAGCGGGCGCATTGTCGGTTGACGCGCTGAAGGACCTTCGCGACGAGATAAAAGGCAAAACCATCGTGTGCGTCACGTCGGGGGGAAATTTCGATTTTGAACGCCTGCCAGAGGTGAAAGAGCGCAGTCAGCGATACTCCGGTGTTAAAAAGTATTTCCTGTTGCGGCTGCCGCAACGACCCGGCGCACTAAGAGACTTTCTTGAGGTCTTGGGCCCGGACGACAACATTGCGCGGTTTGAATACATGAAGAAAAGTGCGCGCAATTTTGGTTCGGTTTTGATTGGCATCGAAACCAGTAGCCCACAGAATTTTGAAACTCTGTTTTCGCGGCTTGATGAAGGCGGCTTTGCCTATTCCGATATCACAAGTGATGAGACCATCGCCGAATTTGTCGTCTAACCGCCGCTTAGAAACGCCTGCTTCGATGCGTCATAAGCTTGGATAACCGGGGCAAGCGGAACGGCGTCAAAATTTCCCGCAGCAGCCTCCCTTTCGCCCTCGCCACACAGCTTTGACAGCTTGTCAAAGCCAAGGTTCAATGACGAACTTCTTAGAAAATGCATATCCTGTTCGAACAACGCAGGCTTTGGCGCGGATTTCAGGCGGCAAATAACCTCCTCCACCTCTTCCAGAAACAACTCCGCTACCTCTGCAAAATCGTCTTCCCCGATCTCCGCCTTTAATTCGTTCACGCGATCCCAATTTATCATCAAAGCCTCCTGCAACAGTAAGTGCAGATTAAAGCCAAGCGGTTAAGAACCCGTTAGGTTCCGTATTTCGATAAAACTTTCGTATTAAATGGCTGTTAAAACCCAGGCGCTAACCATCTCTGACAAAGCGAAACCTGAGTCGAGGGAATGGTTTGAGTGCCGCAAATGCATTTTTAAGGTGTGAGGAGCCTGTCCAGCCGACGCCTTCACCCCAGATACCGGAAAACCCGGTGCGCCGGATACTGGTTGTCGACGACAGCCGGGCGCAGCGCCGCATTCTGACGTCATCATTGGCGCGACAAGGTTATGAAGTCACCGAGGCTGGAACGGGCGACGAGGCGCTAGAGGTTTGTAAACAAGAACATTTCGACCTGATTCTCAGCGATTGGATGATGCCCGGCATGGACGGGCTAGAATTGTGCGAAGCCTTTCGCCAGCTTTCCCATGCGGGCTATGTCTATTTCATCCTGATGACCTCAAAGACCGACAAGGGCGCTGTTGCGCAAGGTCTGGATGTGGGCGCTGATGATTTTCTGGCCAAACCGGTGAACCCGGACGAACTGCGTGCCCGCATCAATGCTGGCGGTCGTATCCTGTCGATGGAGCGGGAGTTGCAGGATAAAAACCGCCTCGTTACCTCGACCCTTGCTGAGATTCAGGCGCTTTATGATTCGCTGGATCGCGATCTGGTCGAAGCGCGCAAGATGCAGCAATCGCTGGTGCGCGAAAAATATCGCGACTTTGGGATGGCCGAGGTGTCGCTGATGTTGAAGCCCTGTGGCCATGTGGGCGGCGATCTTGTTGGGTTTTTTGAAGCTGGGCCGGATACGCTTGCCTTCTATTCCATTGACGTTTCCGGGCATGGCATCGCATCCGCGCTGCTGACCGCGCGGCTGGCGTCCTATTTCTCGGACGGGTCACCGACGCACAACATCGCGCTTGATCTGGAACCGAATGGAGCCTATCGCCGCCGCGCGCCCGAAACCGTTGCAGATGAGCTGAACAAACTGCTACTCAACGACCTGCGATCCGAACATTACTTCACCATGTTGTTTGGCTATCTGAACCTACAAACGGGCGAGGTTGAGATGGCACAATGTGGGCATCCAAATGCAGTTCTGATGTCAATTGACGGCCGCGCGCAGTTTTTTGGGGACGGTGGGATGCCAATCGGTCTGATCGCGGATGCGCGGTTTGAGCGACAACGCCTGACACTGGCACCCGGCGAAAGGCTGATTTTTTACTCCGACGGCTTCACCGAATGCACCGACGATGCAGGCACCATGTTGGATGAAGACGGATTCGCGGAAATCTTAAGGAAAAACAATGCACTGACGAATGAGGCGCTGTTCGACTCACTGGTATGGGACCTTGATGCGTTCTCGGGCGGGCAGGATTTGGGTGATGACCTGTCCTGTGTGATGGTTACTTACAAACCTGACAGCACATGACGCCGGACAAAATGCCGATCGCCTTGATTGCATAGAATGCGCACCGCACTTTCAGCATTGGTCCAGATCGCCTGATGGTCTTGTTCCACGGGCGCTCCGGCGTTGCGCACTGGGCGAGCGGCAAAGATGTGGCAAATCTTTTCGGCCCACATGCCGTATTCAGGCATATAGCTGAACCGGCGATAAGCACCAAGCCGTTTGGGTGCGGCGATTTTCCAGCCGGTTTCCTCCAACACTTCGCGGTGCAACGCAGTAATGCTGTTCTCCCCCGGGTCAATTCCTCCGCCGGGCAGCTGGAATTCGTTAAACGGCTCGGACTGGTGGGTGATCAGCATGTCGCGACCGCGGATCAGGATCGCATAGGCACCCGGACGCAGCACGTATTTGCGACCATACTCGCGTTGCTTGCCAAATCTGCGCATCTGCCCTTTTCCCTTCGGTTGCCGACACCATATAGACGCGGTATGCCAAGCTGAACGCCGTTAGGAAACCCTATGACCATTGGAAGTCAAATCGCCTGGGATGACACCATCCTGCCTTTTCAACTGGACCAAAGCGATATCCGGGGTCGGGTTTTGCGGCTGGATGGCACGTTGGACACCATCCTGTCGCAACACAACTACCCCCCCGCGATCGAGGCGCTGGTGGCCGAAGCTGCCATGCTGACCGCGATGATCGGGCAGGCCATCAAGATGGAATGGAAACTGTCCCTGCAAGTGCGTGGCGATGGCCCGGCGCGATTGATCGCAACGGATTACTACGCCCCCACGAAGGAAGGCGAGCCTGCCACGATCCGCGCTTATGCCAGCTATGACGCTGATAAAATAGAGCCTAACGCACCCGGATTCCCACAAATTGGCAAAGGCTACTTTGCCGTTCTGATCCATCAAGGCAGCGAACAGAAACCCTATACTGGAATGACACCCATTTCCGGCCAATCCCTGTCAGATTGCGCACAATCCTATTTTGCGCAGTCTGAACAGCTGCCAACGCGGTTTCATCTGACCTTCGGAAAATCGACTTGGGCAGGTGGTGAAGAGGGTTGGCGCGCTGGCGGCATTATGTTGCAACACATGCCCAAAGCCTCGCCACATGTAACGGGCGAAGGTGGGTCCGGCGAAGGTGGTCTGTTGGCCGCGCAGGACTTGGTTTCCGATGAGGACGCTGAAAACTGGAACCGCGCGGATATCCTGCTTAGTTCGGTTGAAGAGCTTGAGTTGGTTGGTCCGTCCGTCCAACCGACCGATCTTTTGGTGCGCTTGTTCCACGAAGAAGCCCCGCGTGTGTTTGACCCGCAAGCGGTCAGCTTTGGCTGCCCGTGTTCGGAAGATCGTGTACGCGAAAGCCTGTCGATCTATTCGGCTAAAGATCTTGGCCATATGACCACCGAGGATGGGCGAGTCACGGCGGACTGCCAGTTTTGCGGCGCGCATTACGATCTTGACCCAGCAACGCTGGGAAAAGATGCGGTCGATCTGGACAATGCAGGTGACTGACACGATCGACATGATCCGACGCGCCCTTTCCCAGCCGGGCAGGGGCAGTTCGGATTTTGATTTGAACCCCGACATTCAACTGCCGGAAGGGCGCAAGTTGCGCCCGGCTGGCGTGCTGGTGCCGCTATTGTGGGGTCAAGGTGTTTTGCGCTTGATCCTCACCAAGCGGTCGTCAGCGTTGAAGCACCACCCCGGTCAAATCTCGTTTCCCGGCGGCAAGGTCGAGCCAGGCGATAAGGATGTCGTCGAGGCCGCACTGCGCGAGGCGCATGAGGAGGTGGGCTTGCCGCCGAACCATGTCGAGATCATCGGCCAATTGCCTGCGCACGAGACGGTCACGAGCTTTTCCGTAACGCCGATTGTGGGGTTCATCAGGCAGGACTTCGACGTTATCGCCGAGGTGGGCGAGGTCGAGGAAGTCTTCACCGTACCCTTCGAACATGTCTCTAACTTGGCTCAATACAGCCAGCAGGGGCGCATTTGGCAAGGGCGTATGCGAATGTATGAAACCGTGCCGTTTGGGCCATATTATATTTGGGGTGCGACAGCACGGATGCTGCGCGCGCTGGCCGAAAGGTTGCCGCAATGACCCGTGTGACCGGTGATTGGATCAACGCGCCCGCTGCCCAGTCGGTGTGCCGCGCGATCGAAGACGCAGGCCATCAGGTGTTCTTTGTCGGTGGGTGTGTGCGCAACGATCTATTGGGTGTGCCCATCTCAGACCTTGATCTGTCGACGGACGCGTTGCCTGACCAAGTGATGCAGATAGCAACCGCCGCCGGCATGCGCGCCGTACCGACCGGGATTGATCACGGAACTGTCACAGTTGTCGTGAATGGTGAAGGACTTGAGGTTACGACCTTCCGCAAAGATGTCGAAACAGACGGGCGCCGCGCCGTCGTCGCATTTTCCGACAACCTTGAAGATGACGCGCATCGGCGCGATTTCACGATGAACGCGTTATATGCAACACCCGACGGGCGAATCGTTGATCCTTTGGGCGGGCTGGATGACCTACGGGCGCGCCGGGTGCGGTTTATCGACGACGCGGGCGACCGCATTCGCGAAGACTATCTGCGCACCCTTCGCTTCTTTCGGTTTCACGCGTGGTATGGCGATCCTGCGGGCGGTCTTGATGCAGATGGGTTGGCGGGCATATCGGCAAATTTGGATGGGTTAGAGACGCTTTCGCGCGAACGCGTTGGATCAGAGATGTTGAAACTGCTGGCCGCGCCTGATCCCGCCGCGTCGGTTGCAGCGATGGCGCAAGCTAATGTTTTTGCCGTTGTTTTGCCGGGTGCGGATGCAACGAGTTTGCCAGTTCTGATCCATCTGGAGGAAGGCCGCGCACCGGATGCGATCCGGCGACTTGCAGCGCTGGGCGGTGAAGATGTCGGCGAACGTTTGCGTTTGTCAAAGCGCGACCGAAAGCGACTCGATTTGTTGCGGCAGGGCATGGAGTCCGTGACGCAGGCGGGTGAATTGGCCTATCGGCATGGCGCGCCGGTTGCTGAAGACGTTACGCTCCTGCGGGCGGCACAGATGGGTGTTCCAATGGATATCGACGCCCAGCGTGAGATTGAAAAAGGCGCACGAGCGACTTTCCCTGTGAAACCCGCCGACCTATTGCCAGCCTTTACGGGCCCGGCGCTGGGCGCGGAGCTAAAGCGTCTGGAAGACCTTTGGGTTGCATCGGGGTTTGAGTTGCAGCGAAAGGATCTGCTGGCGTGAGCGAGACATATGTTATCGAACGGCTGGGTCACTTGGGCGACGGGATTGCGCCGGGGCCAATCTTTGCGCCGCGCTGCCTGCCGGGCGAAGAAATCACGGGCGAAGTTGTGGACGGGCGCATCGCCGCGCCGCGCATCCTGGTGCCATCGCCTGATCGGGTGAAGGCGCTTTGCGCACATTACAACGCGTGTGGCGGGTGCGCGCTGC
This sequence comes from Aliiroseovarius sp. S1339, assembly GCF_023195695.1. Taxonomy (GTDB): domain Bacteria; phylum Pseudomonadota; class Alphaproteobacteria; order Rhodobacterales; family Rhodobacteraceae; genus Aliiroseovarius. The sequence continues at coordinate 143,359 of NZ_JALPQG010000003.1, forward strand.
TGCATGCCTCGGACGGTTTCGTGGCCGATTGGAAGGTCGAGGTTGTCAAAACTGCGCTTGCCGCACACGGGTTGTCACCAGAGTTTCGACCGATCAAAACCTCTCCGCCACGGTCGCGTCGCCGGGCCGTGCTTTCGGCCAAGCGCGGCAAAAGAGGCGCGATGGTGGGCTTTCACGGGCGCAAGTCAGACGTGATCACCGGGATCGCGAATTGTCAGCTTTTGCACCCTGACATTCTGGCTGCCTTGCCAGCGCTTGGCGAATTGACGATGTTCGGGGCGACGCGCAGGGGCGAGCTTTCGATAAATGTGGTGCAATCTACCGTCGGGCTGGATGTTTCGGTCACGGGCGGAAAGCCGCTTGACCGTGGGTTAGAGACTGAATTGGCCCTCGCCGTTCACAAGTTCGGCTTTGCGCGCCTTGCTTGGAACGGCGAGGTTATCGCCACCGAAACACCGCCCGCACAGATGTTCGGCACAGCCCCGGTTGTCCCACCCGCCGGTGCGTTCCTGCAAGCCACGCGCGAAGGCGAAGCTGCATTGCTTGACGCCGTGCGCGAGATTGTTGGAAACGCCAAATCCGTGGTCGACCTGTTTGCTGGCTGTGGCACTTTTGCCCTGCCCCTTGCCCAATCAGCGAATGTCTTGGCGGTCGAAGGTCACGCCGCGATGACCGACGCGCTTTCGCTGGGCTGGCGTAGAACCCATGGTCTGCGCCACGTCACCACCGAGGTGCGCGATCTTTTCCGCAATCCAATGATGGCTGATGATCTTGCGGCATTCGACGCAGCCGTGATCGACCCGCCCCGCGCAGGCGCCGAGGCGCAGGTTGAGCACCTCGCGGCCTCGGACATCAAACGAATCGCCATGGTGTCTTGTAATTCGGTAAGCTTTGCGCGCGACGCCAAGACGCTTGTCGATGCGGGTTACACGCTGAATTGGGTGCAGGTTGTCGATCAATTCCGCTGGTCAACACATGTCGAACAGGTCGCGAGCTTCACCAAATCCTGACACTTGGTCTGTTTCGCCGATAAGGCGACCTCATAGCAAATTGGCTTGTGTTGTGGCCATTCTGTTCTACCATGTCCAAAAAAGAGAGCAGTTTGGGACATACAATGAGAGCCGCTTTAACGATCCTAGCCGTCCTGTCTTTGGTCTTTGTGGCCTCATGCGGGCCCAAACGATACAGTTACGATGGGCCAGAAGTGACGCAGATTGTCGTCAACAAAGGCGCGCGGAAGATGTATCTGATGCATGGCACAGAAATTCTGAAAAGCTATCGCATCGAGTTGGGCTTCGCGCCGGAAGGCCGCAAGAAATACGAAGGCGATGGCAAGACGCCCGAAGGTCGCTATGTGATCGACCGACGCAACCCGAAAAGCGCGTTCTATCTGTCGATTGGTGTATCCTACCCCAACCGTCAGGACGTCGACGCCGCCCGTGCAGTCGGACGCAAACCCGGCGGTGAGATCTTTATTCACGGCGGGCGGCGCCCAAAAGACCCGAAGCGGCCAGATTGGACTGCCGGTTGCATATCAGTCAAAAATCACGAAATGCGCGAAATTTTCACGATGATCCGATTGGGCACCGTGATTGATATCAACCCGTAATGCTGGAACGGATGGGTGGCTTAACCACCCATCTCCATCACCCACCAAATCTTACCGTTGCGCTCCTGAAGCCACGCGAAGCCAAGCTCTCGGGCGCGGGGGTCTAGGATGATCCGCCGCGTGTCGGGCTTGTTCATCCAAGCCGACAGGGTTTGAAGTTCCGTTTCGAACGTCTCTGAGATGTTTTCACCTAGATACGTGCCCGAATACCCCGCGCGACGGGCGCGGTCGATTGGGGATGAGCCGTCAGAGCCAAAGTGCCAAGGCCGGTTCTGCACCGACATGTCACGCGCATGGGTCAAGGCGGCAGCGTTCAGCTGCGAATTCAGGCGCACAGGTTGCGCACCTGCGGCTTGGCGCAGTTGGTTGATGCTGTCCAGCATCCGGTATTGAACCTTTGACGTCTGTCCAGACGAGATTCGATAGATATTTACTCCGCCACCGGTGCCGGAAGTCCCTACGTCACAAGCGGACAGGGCCACTGTTGCGGCGATCGCCATCAAAAACACACGCATGATCTGTCTCTCATCCAAAAAACGTTGTATCTGTGACTGTCTATCGCGAGTATTGCGAAGTAGCAAATGACGGCTATGCAAGAATAGGCCGATAACACCCGTTTGATTTGCGGCTGATGCGTTCGCGCAATATATGACTACGGAACAAGTGAACTATTGGAGATGAGTAATGCGGAAAATACCTGAAGCCCAGTTGGGCAGACGCGCATTTCTTGGGGGAACGATTGCTGCGGCAAGCGGGTTGGCCACGCCCGCGCTGGCGCAGTTTGCCAACACGACCCAAGGCGAACGCGACCTGACCGAGGTGGTTAAGCGCAATACCTCAAGCTTCCGGGCTTTGAACTGGCAGCCCTATTTCAGCAACACGCGCAATGGTGCGATTCTGGTCGATATCAGCTCGCGTTGTCTGCACTATTGGTCCGAGGATCAGTCAATCTATCGGCTGTTCCCAACCTCTGTGCCGCTGACCGAGGACCTGACACGGCGTGGCCGCACCAGCGTTATTCGCAAAGTTGAAGGCCCGTCATGGGCGCCAACCCCGGCGATGATAAAACGCAACCCGGAATGGCCGCCCTTTGTTGGGCCGGGCCCAGACAACCCGCTTGGCACACATGCGCTGTACCTGAGCTGGAAATATTACCGAATCCACGGCACCCACGACACGCGCAAAATTGGGCGTCAGTCGTCAAACGGGTGCATCGGCCTGTACAACCGCAACATTGCCGAGCTGTTCAGCTATGCTAAAAACGGCACGCAGGTGTTGTTGATCTAAGCGCAACCCGTATCAGACAAACAAAAAGCCCCGCCAGTTAAGCGGGGCTTTTTTGGTTGCGGCGGATCGTTGATCAGACGCTTTCGTCAATCCACGATTGCAACGCGGCTTTCGGGGCTGCGCCGACTTTGTTGGATACAACTTGCCCGTCTTTGAACATGAACAGCGCCGGAATTCCGCGCACGCCCATCTGCGCGGGCGAGTTCGGATTTTCGTCCACGTTGACCTTCACGATCTTGATCTTGCCTTCGTACTCGGTCGCCAATTCTTCAAGCGCCGGGCCGATTTGCTTGCAGGGACCGCACCATTCGGCCCAGAAATCGACGATAACGGGAAGGTCCGCCTGGCGCACTTCTTGCTCGAAGGTGGCATCGGTGACAGCTACAGTTGCCATGTTGTGTTCTCCTGATAACTATATGTTGTGGTGAACCTAGGTAGGCAGACAGGTTGCGTCAAGGCGGCTGAAGGCTTCATCCACCAAAGCATTATCGAAACGCATCAATTCACGGCTTTGTGTCCAAAGGATCGCCGTGTGCACCGCCCGGTCAGGATAGATCTGGCCAAGGACGGCGCGATATGCCCCCAATTGCCGCAACAGCCCATCAGGTGTTTCGGCAGGCGTGGCGGGCACAACTCGATTGGTTTTAAAATCCACGGCCAAAACTTCGTCGTCAGTAACAATAAGCCGGTCGATCACCCCGTGCAGAATGCGTTCGGGAAATTGGTCTAGGGTCGCGGTGATCGGCACCTCGGCCAGATCGGAATTGGCGAAAATCGGGGCAAGGGTGGGTGTGGTCAGAACCTCGGCCGCTTCGGTCAGTAAGGCGGACTGCTCGGCCTGCGAAGCGCGATCGTCGCCGGTGCCCAACAAGAACTGCGTGGTGGCCGCCCATTTGGATTGTGGGATCAGGGGAAGGTGCTCCAACAGCAGGTGAATCTGATGCCCACGCCGTAAGGCATCATCGATGTCGCCAAATGCGGACTCGCCGGGCAATGCCTTCGCGCCACCCAGATCGGACGGAGAGATCGCTTTGGCTGCCGTTGCCGGCGCCTCTACGCGGGTACTGAGCCAAACCGGTAGCGACGGCGGTTTGGTTGGGTCATCCTGCGGCGGGTTTAAGGCCGGGGCCGACCATTCCCCCATTTCGAACCGTTTGCCGGGCCCGGTCGGGAAATCGAAATTGACGCCCGCCGCTTTGTTCATCGCGCTTTCGCAAATCCGATACCAGACATCAGACTCCGGCTTGCCAATATCGCCCGCCGCGGACAGAATCAGCCACTGTTCGGCGCGCGTCATCGCGACATAAAGCAGCCGCGTGCGTTCTTCGATCTCGGCGGTCTTGATGGTCTCGGCGACCTGTTCAATAACCTCGGTGCGGTCCTCTTTGCTGGGCGAAAAGAACGCTTGCCCGTCGGGCAGTTTTGCCACTGATGGCATTGACGACGCCTTGCGCTGCGCAAGGTCCGGCAGAATCACGATCGGCGCTTCCAACCCTTTCGAGCCATGCACAGTCATCACCCGCACTTGATTCCCGACCGAATCCATCTGCCGCTTAATTGTAACCTCGTCGGACTGAAGCCAGGTCAGAAAACCGGTCAGGCTGGGCGTCCCGGACCGTTCATACCCCATCGCCTGCGCCAACAGTGCGTCGATGCCGTCTTCGGCCTCGTGCCCCAATCGTGCCAGCAGCTTTTTTCGACCGCCATGCCGGGTCAGGGCGCGTTCTAACAGCTCATAGGGCCGCAGGAAATCCGCCGAATCCCGCAAATCCTGCAAGACGCGCATAGTGTCGGGGAAGTTTTCGGCCTGCTCGGACAGCGCGCGCCACAGAAACTTGCCCTTGGCTCGCGGATGCGCCATTCGGAACAGGTCGTCCTCGGACCACCCAAACAGAGGCGATCGCAGAGCGGCGGCGAGTGACAAATCATCCTCGGGCGTGGCAAGGAACGATAGGACGGCGGTCAAGTCTTTGACCGCAAGTTCGGCGCCTATCTTCAACTGATCGGCGCCCGCAGTCGGAATTGCGCGGGCTTTGCAGGCGCGGATAATCTCGTGAAAGAGTTCCTTGCGCGACCGGACGAGGACCAAAATGTCGCCCGCCTTGACCGCACGGGTTTCGCCATTTTCACCCAGAATAGTCTCTGTTTTGATCATGCGATCAATATCATCGGCGATATGTTCGGCCAGTTGCACACGATGGTCTTGTGGCGATGGAAGGTCGACCGGATCGTTCCAGTCACGATCTTCGTCATGCTTCACAGGCTCAATCACCGGCCACACATCAACGCGCCCCGGTTTTTGATTGAAGAAGGCGTGGTGCAGGAAATCACCGCCCAGACCGTTCCGCGACTGAAGCGCCATGTCGACAAATTCCAAAATCGCGCGTGATGACCGGAAGGAATAGTCCAGCGGCATCTGAACCAGACCGCGCCCAATTTGAGATAGGCGGTCAGAAAACGTGGCCTTCATCCGGTCGAACGCGGCCGGCTCCGCCCCTTGGAAGGAATAGATTGACTGCTTTGGATCCCCGACGACGAAGATCGTGCGCTCTACTCCGTCGCGCGCGCCTGATCCGCTGGTAAACTCGCGCGCAAGATTGTCGATGATGCGCCATTGTGCGGGGCTGGTGTCCTGCGCTTCGTCCACCAGAATGTGATCGATGCCACCGTCCAACCGGAACAGGACCCAAGAAGCGATTGACGGATCGGTCAGGATCGCCCCTGCTTTCAGGATCAGGTCGTCGAAATCCAGCCAGCCACGATCAAGCTTGGCCGCTTCGTAAAGCTGCACGAAGTGGTGTGCGAAACCGTGCAGCGCGCGGGTGCGCTTGACGTTGGCAAGGGCAATTCGGGACTTACGAGCGTCTTCGACCCGCAGCATGAAATCTTCAAGTTGGGGCATGATAGCGGCGCAGGCCCCTTCCCGCGTCGCCTTGGTCGGAAAGGACCCTATCTTGGCGGAATATGGCGAAGACTGTAGGATCATGAAGCGTGCGCAGCGGGCAAGAATATCAAGGGATGGCGTGCTGAAATCGGCACCTGCAAGGTGATTTGCCGCCTTTTGTTCAGTGCTGCTGCCGGTTTTCAATGTATCGGCCAAGGTGCTGAGCATTTGCAGATCACCGGGATGGAACAGCTCATCCAATATGGTCTGCTCGTCGGTTGTGGGCGCAATGCCGAACCACTCAGCAATTTCTCTGTCCGAGGGTTGATCGACAAACAGCGTGCGGTTGCCGGTGATGTCGGCGGTCAGCCGGTCCATATCCTCGCCGGTGAAGTGTTGCGATAGGGCGATCACATAGTGCGCCAACGGCCCCTCGCTCATCCGATCAAGAATATCGGCGCGCAGATCATTTGCCGCGCGATCATCCATTTCGGTGAATTGGGGCGATACGCCAGCCTCCATCGGGAAGCGCCGCAGAAGGGACGCGGCATAGGCGTGGATGGTTTGGATTTTCAATCCGCCGGGCGTTTCAATGGCGCGGGCAAACAGCTGTCGCGCCAGTGAAAGATCGCGCGCGCCTTCAAGGCCCAGCTCGTCCAGCGCCTCGATCAGCGCGTCATCATCCTTCATCGCCCATTCGCCAAGGCGTTTGAAAAGGCGATTCTGCATCTCGCTGGCCGCAGCCTTGGTATAGGTCAGGCACAGGATGTTCTGCGGCGATACACCGTCCAAAAGCAATCTGGCAACGCGGTCAGTCAGAACGCGTGTTTTGCCTGACCCCGCATTGGCCGATAACCAAGTCGAGTTTTGTGGGTCCGCCGCGCGGATTTGGCTATGGGTCGCGTCGTCGCGTTTCATTGCCCCACCTTCAACGTCACCGGGAGCGTGCTATCGTCCCATTCGCCAAATCGGGCGAGGTGATCATAGTCGCCATCAAACCGTTGTTTGTGAACCGCACGTCGCGCTGTGAAGCCCTGATCTGGCATGTGATAGGCGCGGATGAGGTCCAGAAGTTCGGCTTGAACGGTATCAACATCCTGCGCCGTCAAAGGGACAGACATCGTTTTTTGGGGTGACAACCCGATATAGGCGACGCTCGCGACGGGGCTGGCATATATGTCTCTAAACCCGCCCAATTTCGCAATAACGGCTTCAAGTAGAAGCTGCTTGTCATATTGTTTTTGCATCTTTTCTGTTGGTGGCTCGCCGGATTTGTAGTCGTAAATCTCAAGTTGCCCATCTTGCCTTCGGTCGATCCGGTCAGCCTTGGCGCGCAGTGTAAACCCAAGGTCGTCGAACACGGCCTGACCCCAAACCTCGTTGGCAAGATTTGCAGATGTGGTCCTGCGGGCAAGTTCCTCTGACACAAACCAGTCGGCGACCCGTCCGATCCGGGTCAGCCAAAGGATGCGCGTTGCCGGCCAAGGCACATGTTCTTGCAACACCTCTTCTGCGATGCTCATCAAGCGGGTGGTTTCGGCCTTAAGGTCCGCTGTCGGCGTTCCTTCCGCAACGTAGCGTTCAAAGACCCGGTGGAGGACGGTTCCCCTGATCCGCGCATCAGCACTTTGGCGCACAGGGTCCAGCGGTCGGAGGTGCAGCACCTTATCGCCATAGACCGCATATGGGTCGCGGATCAGTTTCGATACGCCGGTGACTGAAAGTTGGTTGGGCCGCGCCGAAACCGGGGGCGCGGGTGATGGGCGGGGTTCGGGTGTAATCTGTTCAATCGGGGCGTCCAGTTGGGCCGCCAATTTGGCCCATTCGGTGCCGCGCGCGCGCATCTGGTCCAAAGCGTCTTTCCCTACCACGGACATACCGCCCATTAGGTTGCAAAGTCTGTTCAACCAACGAGAGGGGATGGTTTGGCTGTCTTCATCGCGCGTGGCGCGGGTCAGGAAGACCTCTTTGGAGGCGATGGCCTGCTGGAAGTCATGGGCGGACAGGCCAATGCGCCGTTCGGGCAGCAATAGCCCCGCGTCTAGCCGCATTTTTCGGTTCAGCCATGGATCTGGGTCGGGAAGTTCCGGCCATGTGCCGTCATTCAAGCCTGCCAGAATAACGCGATCTGCACCTTGTACGCGGGCCTCGAGTGTGCCCCAAAACATCACGCCCGGATGCGGCGTGATCGGATCGCGCACCACGCCATTGTTCAGAACTGATAGGAACAGATCACGATAAGCGGCGGCGCTTAGCTGTCCGCCATATTGAGCATTTTCCGCAAGGTCAGAGACTGTTTCCAGCGCTTTTCGCCCCGCCGCCTTCTCCCATAACTCGCCTGTGCCGTCGGGTGCGCAGCCGCGTGCAATTCGTTCGCAAAGCGCCACGTGGGCGTCGACAAATGATGTCAGACTCTGCTCACCCGTGCGCGTTTGGTTCAGAAAGGCTTCACCAACCCATTTCGCCCATACGGAACGGGCGGGCTCCTCCGCGAACTTGTCTGCCCATTCTGACAAAGCCTCTGGGCTGGGGTGTGAATACCGGCCTCTCAATACCTCCAGCTCAAGGTCGCGCGTCCACCGAAGATGATCGCCTCGTGTGCCGGCGGTGCTGTGGGTCAACGGGTGTTTCAGAAGCGCCAACAACATCTCACCGCTTGTTTCTTCACAGAATAACTGCGCGGTTTGGCGCAACAATCGCCCCGGCGCAGACAGGGCAAGGGGGCGACCTGCACTGTCATCCGGCTCGATCCGCCAACGGTCGAGCGCAGCAGCCACTTGGCGGGTCAGGTTCCGGTCGGGGGTGATCAACGCGACCGGCACGTCATCTTCAACCGACCGGCGCAACAGAACGGCGATGGCCAGCGCCTCTTCGCGCGGGGTGCGGGTTTCGATCAGCGTCAGGTTTTCGACTGCCACCTCGATCCCCTGAAAAGATTTGCCTTCGACCTGCCACTGGTCGGTGACTGGCGCGGGGCGCAGGGCGAGCGAGACGAGGCGGTTGCGATCAGGGGCGGGAGGTTTGGCGGTGGTCCATTCGCCGACTTCGGCAGCGGTGAGGCCAGTGCACTTCAGGAGCTTGGCGAACCGATACTGAGGATGATCTTCCGCCGACAGTGCGCTGTCCAGTTCGGCCCACGTGCGGGCGGGCATGTCATTGTCGAAACCGGGCAGGATCACCGCGCCTTGCGGCAACGTCGCGACCGCATCCATCAGCAGTGCCGTTGCCCCACGTGACCCGGTGGAGCCGGCGATCAGGATGGGATGGTCGGGCGGCGTGTCACGCCACTTAGCGATTGTCGCCTCAACCACCATGCGCTGTCGGGTTTCCACATCGGGTGCGTCCAGTGTTTCATGGTCGAAATATTGTTCGACCAGCGACATGAATTTAAGACTGCGTGCCCAATGTTCCGACATCTCGCCGACATCTAGGGTTTGTAGGCTGCGTGGATGGACACCTTCGCTGTGCATTTCGTCCATCAAACCCGCAAGGCTGTCGGCAAGGTCAAACGCTGCCGCCTTTGGGGCAAGGTCAGGTTCGCGCTCGACCAAGGCTGCGATCAGTTGGCGAAGCTCCAGCCTGCGCCGCAGTGGGGGCACGGGCAGTGGTACGTCATGCAGCGCGGGGTCGTGAGCAAGATCTGTGATCAGGCGGATGCGCGGCAAGAACCGTGCTTTGCCATCGAATAGAGAGCGAACGCGCGTTTGCATACGGCTTGTGTTGACGAATACCTCGACCCGTGCCAGCGCGTCGGGGCTGGCCGATGCGGTACGATTCAGCAAGCCGTCGACAAGCGCTTGCGGGAAATCGACGCCCGGTGGTGTGCCGAAGATGCGCGGTTTGTCGGACGCCTCAAACATCGCTGCCCCTTAGCATGGTTTCCGCCAAAACGATCCCCTCGGGATGCCCGACATCGCACCAGCGGCCGTTATGTTCGATCCCAAAAGCGCGGTTTTCAGCCAGCATCTGATCCCACACAATATTCAACGAAAACACATCTTCCACCACCTTTGAAACCGCGGCGGTTTTTATGATCTGACACCCGGTATAGGTCAGCCCCGCACCGCGACGAAGGATGCCGTCGGGCGACATCAGAAAATCGCCCTGGCCTTTGTGGCCGACGGCGTTCTGTGGCGCGACGAGCATCAGCAGCGCGTCCATTCGGTCGGGGTCCCATGCGTGAAGGAGGGCCGGGATCGGATTGCGACCGGTCCAAACCGCATCAGAGTTCAGCGTCACAATTTCATCGCTTTTCAGCAAGGATAGAGCCTGTTTTAGTCCGCCACCGGTCTCAAGCAGTTGATGGTTTTCGTGCGAGAAGAGGATATCTCGGCCATTCAGGTGATCGACCAGCTGATCGCCAAGATGGTGCAGGTTGACGACGATCCGATCTATCGGGCTGTCGTCGATCAGCGCAAGCGCGTGGTCGATCAACGGCTTGCCCGCAACCGGGATCAGTGGCTTTGGCAGCGATTGCGTCAGCGCGCCCATGCGGGTGCCGCGCCCTGCTGCAAAGATCATGGCAGTGTGGGGCATGGGGTCCTCAATCTTGCGAGAAAATCAGGTGTGGGCGGCGCAAGAAGATCGTTCAGCTTACCGCGCAATGTCGTTAAGGTTGGGTGCGCCAAATCTGTTTGCAAGTGGCCCCAAACCCGCGGGATCAGATCGACATAATGCGGTTTGTTCATGCTGCGCGACAGGCGGGCAAAGATGCCCAGAATGCGCAGGTTGCGCTGGGCCGAGATCACAGCAGCCTCAGCGCGGAAAGTCGGCTCATCGTAGCCTCTGATCTGGCAGAACAGCGTTATCAGATGGTCGGCCAGATCTGGCGAGACATCGCGCCTTGCATCCCGAACCAGTGACATCAGATCATAGGTGGGGTGGGTTTGCACTGCGTCCTGAAAATCCAACAACCCAACGCGAGCGACGCCGGCCCTGTCTGGCAGCCAAATCAGGTTCTCGGCGTGGAAATCGCGCAGCGCTACCCTGCTGAAATCATCAAACTGTGCCAGTTGGTCGGCGAGGTGGTCGATTGCGTTCTGTGCTGGGTCATCCAAATACGTTGCCGGAGTGTCGCGATAGTGCAGAAACACCAGATCGGTAGCCTGAGCCATGCGGGCGGAGTCATATCGCGGCAGTTCAAGATTGGGGTGATCGTGCAGATGGCAGATGACACGAATTGCAGCTTCATAAAGAAGCTTTTCGGATGGCGGTTTTCCTGTGATCACATTTGCAAAAAGCTGATCGCCAAAATCTTCAAGAAGCAAGAAACCGTGGCCCAAATCCTGAGCCATCACCTTAGGTGCCGACAAGCCGGTGGCGGTCAGATATTCGGCGACGGTTACGAATGGGCCGCTGGACCCAGCGATGTCGGGCGGGGCATCCATCAAAATCGCTGATTGCTGAGTTTTTGGGTGAGTTAGTCTCTGATACGAGCGTGCAGACGCATCGCCTGTGATGGAGGTAGCAGAGGTATCACCCCAACCTGCTGCCATCAAGAACTTCGACCGGATGTCTGATCGGGCGCTCATGTTGGCAGGCATCTCATGACGCGGGATTGCCAGATATCTTTGCTGCCCGAAATTGTGATCACACGATGGTCTTCTTGGTCTGGTCCGGCGCATGTCTCGAACGAAATGGTCACGGCGGTATCCGGGCGCAGATCGCCCAGCCGGTCGGGCCATTCGACGAGGCATATGGCGTCATCGAAGGCTTGAACCAATCCCAACTCTTCCATTTCGTCGGGAAGGGTGAGGCGGTAAAGATCGGCGTGCCAGATTTCGTCATTGCCCGCGTCATAGGTCTGCACCAGCGTGAATGTGGGTGAGGGAACATCCTCAGCGACGCCATTTTCTGCCAACCGGGCCTGAATAAGCGACCGGGCGAAATGCGTTTTTCCCGCGCCAATTCCGCCCTCCAGCAAGATCACGTCGCCTGCCCCAAGGTGGTTGGACAGGTTCACAGCAAACTGGCGGGTTTGGTCGGGTGAGGAAAACTGAACCTGATGAGAAAACGCCTGCGACATGGAAGGAGTTTTATCGCTCTGTCAGGGTGACGCAAGCCCGATCATGCCTCGGCAGTCAGTAACCTGTCTTGGGCGGAGGCAGGTTTGGTTTGGCTCGCGTCGAAACCAAAGCGCACCATGGTCGCCCCGCGCATCATCGGTGTAACGTCGCAAGTCAACATTCGCCCATCGGCAAGCGGCACCGTGTTGCGCCAAGCCTTTCGGTCGTGATTGGCCGCGACAAATTCTTTCAATTGTTGCCAGACGGGTGTGTCGGCGCTGACCTGTCGCCAGGTCTTCACCGCATCGCCCAGATGGATGTCGCCCAAGGTGATCGACGGGTCATCACCCCACAACGCGCTATAGGCCTTGTTCGACATCGACAGAACGCCGCCTGCGCTGAAGATTGCGATGGCATCGCCGATGCAATCCAGCGCGGCCTGTCCCATCTCAAGCTCGGATCGGAAACGGCGGGTCAGCGAGATTTCCGAACTGATATCTTCAAACAGGAAAGCCACAGCACCGTCAGGATGAGGCCGCCCGGTGACGCGATAGGTCTGTCCCGTCGGCAGTGACCAAGTTTCTTCATATGTTCCGTTGACCGCGGCAGCCTCAAGGTCCGACATCTGCTGGCGCCAAGAGATATAGTCCGTTGGTTCGGGCATCATGCGCTTTTCGCGTAGTCGGTCCAGAAAGCTGGACAAGACGGGTTTGCCAACAAGGAAATCTACCGGCAACGCGATCAAATCCGTCAGGGCGGGGTTGAACAGGGTTAGCTGCCGCTTTCGATCGAAAATCGCCAGACCGATGGGCAGATGGGCGAAGGTCTTTGTAAGTGTCGAAATAAATACGGTGCGCGAGGCTTCGGCCCGGACGATCCCGTCGGCTGGAACGGCGGTATAGAGTCTATTATTGCCCAAAGAGGCATCGTGCAGATCGAACCAGTGGCGCGTATCGTCGCCATGTAATTGAATGGCAACCCGGCCCGGCTGCGTCAGATCCTTGGCGTCAACCAGTTCGGTGCGCTGAAATACCTTTACCGGTGGCCAGATCGCGATGTCGCCCGGTTCGCCCATTTTTTCTGCAAGATCCAGATAGGTTTTGTTGGCCCATGTGATGGCCCCCCCTTCGTCTTCACGCCACACCATCAATGGCACGTGTTCAGACATGGCGCGCAGACTTTCCAGCTCGTGCTGCATGGCGTCGAAGCTCAGCCGATCCATTGCGGTTGTGGGGCCGTGGCTTTCTGCGTCGATGAGTTCGATTTTGGCCAGCCCGTCGCGCCATTCTGCGTCGATCCGATTGCTGCCATCATGCGACGTCAGGGTCAGAGTGCCAAGGTCGGCAAGTTCGCCCATCCGTTCAGTCAGGTTTGGAAAGCGGGACTGAAGCAGTTGTGCAAAGTGCTGCCAGTCAGAACTTGCACCTGTGTGTCGACCAGCCATCAGCATCTGGCGGGCCGACGGCGTTGCGTCGCAGATCGCCTCGTCATCGAATAGAAAGACCATCGAGCCGTCCGCCGCGCTGGCGTCTTGGCGCAGGCTCTTCCGGCGTCGTGTTTCCACAACCGACAAGGCCAGCAACGCCATGAAGGCGGTCAAAAACGCGACAAGGACGATCCCGATTGAAAGGAATGTGTTATACATCTGCGCACCCATCTGCCGCGGCGCATCCGTTGCGCCCGTATTGGCAGTCGGCCTTACCGTAAACACTTGATGGTTAACGAAGGTTTAACCGGTGTTTTCCCCGGGCAAGTCGCTAAGCCCGAACTGAACGTTTTCGCCCAGCCCGCCCTTGGTTGGTTTTTGTTCGATGCCGCCCGTGTCACGGGGCCAAACAACCTGAGCGATGGCGCCTGATTTCTCGCGGGGATGGGGGCGACCGGTGTAAGGCTCGGTCCCGTTGGCAAAGCTAAGCTGGGCGCCAGTGCGTTCCAGCAAGGTTTTGGCGATGAAAAGGCCAAGGCCCATCCCCTTGTATTCCCGGCGTTGCCCTTTGTCTTGCAAGGGCTTCTTGCGCCGAATGGACGGATCCCCAATCCAGCCAATCAGTTGCGGTGCATACCCGCGCCCGTCGTCGATGATGCGCAGTTTGATTTCGTCCTTGGTCCAGTCGATTTCAATCCAGACCGTTGTCGTTGCATAGTCGACGGCGTTTTGGATCAGGTTGCGAAGGCCGTGAATGATTTCGGGGCGGCGCGCGACGATCGGCTCGTCTGACGGGTCGATCAATTCCGACATCACCGAGATTTCCAGGATTTTCCCGCGGTCTGCGTGGGGTTCGGCGGCTTCTTCCACCAATGTCACCAGCGGCGCGCTTTTCATCAGCATGTCGTCCTTACCAGCACGCCCCATGGATTGAAGGATGTCGCGGCAGCGGTCTGCCTGCTGACCGATCAGGGCGGCGTCATCGCGCAAATCGGTGTTTCCGTCCAACTCGTCGACCAGCTCGGTTGCGACAAGTTTGATCGTGGCCAGCGGGGTGCCAAGCTCGTGAGCCGCCGCCGCGATAACGCCGCCAAGGTCGGTCAGCTTCTGTTCGCGCGACAGGGCCATTTGGGTGGCCTGAAGGGCTTCGGACATTGATTGCACCTCGGATGAAATGCGGCGCGTGTAAATCCCCACAAAACCAATTGAGGTGACCACGGCCACCCAAATCCCGAACACAAACAGGTCAGGCATAAGAACAGTTTCGCCCGATCGGGTGTGCAGCGGGATGTTGACATCAGCAACGGCCGTCGTCGCAGCAATCGCTACGCTGCCAACGATCACTGTCGCCCGTGTCGACAAAGCGGTCGCCGCGACTGTGACAGGAGCCACGATCAGCACGATGAACGGGTTGTGAAGCCCGCCGGTCAAGAACACCATGAATGCCAGTTGCAGTGTGTCGAACAACAGCATCCACGTGGCCTGACGTTCGTCCAGCCGCGCATTCTTGGGAAACACCGACAGCGAGACCAGATTGGCGATAGCCGCCAGCCCAATCGCCACCGCAGCAAGCCCAAGGTTGATTTGCAGCGAAAATACATAGATCGACACGACGATTGCGGCGATCTGCCCAAAAACAGCCGCCCAACGCAAGGCGACCAATGTGCGCAACAGCACCCAGCGACGTTGCAACACCTCTGGTGCTGGCTGCAACATCTGTTGGGTCGGGAACCTGCTGTTGCTGTCGGTCATGTGATCCATAACTTGCTTGTTTGGGGTTGCGTCATTCTGATCCCTTGTTAGTCCTGCACAAAAGTCGGATCAATGCCGACATATTTGCAAGGAGAAAACCGATGATGCGTGTTTATGCTGTTAGCGGGGCGGTTGCTATCGCCGCATTGTTGGGTGTGACCTGGTATGTCACCACGGGCGACGTTGACAAGTTCGCGCAATGTCGTGCGGGTGCGGTTGGCACCGGCGCGGCGTCGATCGGTGGGCCGTTTGAGCTGATAGACGAAACCGGCACGGTGGTGACGGATAAGGATGTGATCACAAAACCGACGCTGGTCTATTTCGGCTATACGTTCTGCCCGGATGTCTGCCCGCTGGACAACGCGCGTAATGCCGAAGCGATGCGGCTGTTGCAGGATCGTGGCTATGATGTCCAATCGGCCTTTATCTCGGTTGATCCAGAGCGTGACACGCCCGAACAGCTGGCGGATTTCACCAGCTATATGCACGAGGATATGATCGGCCTGACGGGCACTCCCGAGCAGGTCAAGGCCGCCAGCCAGGCCTATAAAACCTATTTCCGCAAGCAAGAGCCGGAAGAGGGGCAGGAAGACTATTACCTGGTGGACCACTCGACCTTCACTTACCTCATGTTTCCTGAGACCGGGTTTGCCGACTTCTTCAAGCGGGATGAGACGCCGGCGTCGATGGCGGACCGCGTTGGATGTTTCATCGACGCGTCAGCTAAATAGCCGCTAACGCTGCGTATAAATTGACCTTACGGTGCTTAATGCATAGATAATGTTGAATAAGACGCGAACCGGAGGTTGATCTGATGACGGCACAGGAACTAGACGCGATCGGTGAAGATGCAACCTTGCTTCTTGTGGATGATGACGAGCCTTTCCTGCGCCGCCTTGCGCGCGCCATGGAAAAACGTGGATTCGCACCGGAAACCGCTGGGTCGGTGGCTGCAGGCAAGGCGATAGCAACAGCCCGTCCGCCTGCCTATGCCGTTGTCGATCTTCGGTTGGAGGATGGCAATGGCCTTGATGTGGTCGAGACCATTCGCGAGAAACGCCCCGACGCCCGGATTGTCGTTCTGACAGGATACGGAGCGATTGCGACAGCCGTTTCGGCCGTGAAGTTGGGCGCGAGCGATTATCTGTCCAAGCCTGCTGACGCAAATGACATCATGAACGCCTTGCTGGCAAAGTCGGACGGACTGCCGCCGCCGCCAGAAAACCCGATGTCAGCAGATCGTGTGCGGTGGGAACATATTCAGCGCGTCTATGAGCTGTGTGACCGCAATGTGTCTGAAACGGCGCGGCGACTGAATATGCATCGCCGGACCCTTCAGCGTATCTTGGCCAAACGAAGCCCGAAGTGATGCGGATGTTTTTTGCAGCTGCGATGGCGGCAGGTCTGTCGGCCTGCGTATCGCCGAGCGGGTCACCCACACAGAAACGCAGTGACGTTACCATCCGTCCCGATATTGCCGGGCTGCAGGTTGATCCTATCGGACAACGGATCGACTTCGGACGCTCGCCCAAAGGCGTCGTGCCTGTCCTGGATCGCGAAATGGGGCGCCACACCGCGCTGCCGCTTGACGGTTGCTCGGCGGGCGTTGTGCAGCAGTTGCAATGGGATGATCTGGTGCTGACCTTCAGCCGCGAACGGTTTGTGGGCTGGCGACAAGGCGCGGCTTTGGCCGGAGCGACTTGCGCCGCTATGGGCTGATCATATAGCACTTTCGATCAAGCGTATTGGTCAGTTCGTGCGTTTTGAACCCCATCGCCTCGTAGTACGCAATTCCCAACGGATTATCCCGACCAATGGAAGCCTCGATCTTCTTGATCCCAGCGTCACGGGCGGCAGCCAAGCTGTCTGCAAACAGTAAACGCCCGATCCCACCCCGTCCGGCGTCCAGTGCCACATAGGTTCCGATTTCCCCCCAACCTTGGGGAGTGCCATAAGGATTATGCGCCTTGGGCAGGATCAGAGACTGAAAACCAACGATGCGCCCTGCGTCGTCTTCGGCAATCGAACAACGGATATTGTCTGGATTCTGGATGTAATTGGCCCGCATGTGTTCTGGGCTACGGGGTCGTGCACTGCGCCAACTGATTAGGATTGGAGTGATCACAGCACTCATCCCTTCGGCATCTTCGGCACGCGCTTGTCGCGTGGTGATCATGTCATCTGGCCCAACAACACATTGTGGCGAACGGAAAAGTCGCGCCGCACGTCTGCGGGCGGGCGGAGTGTTATGGACATGCCCGCAATCTGGTTGGGGTCGGGCGTCCCGAAAAACTTGTTTGATTCTTCAACCGTAAAGCCCGCGATCTGCGTCGCCTCCAGCCATGCCGAAATCCGATCCGCTTTCTTGATCGCTTTCTTGATCGTATCGGGCAGCTTGGCGGGCAGGCCGAATTTGACGTGGATGGCGGTCATCAGCCGGTCGTCAAGTTCTCCATACGCCGGACCAACCGCGGATTTGACCGGCGAGATCATGTCGCCGATTACATATTCCGGTGCGTCATGAAGAAGGGCCGCCAGACGCCATTTGTTCGGTGCTTTAGGGTTCATGCGGGAATAAAGCGCCTCGACCAGCAGCGAGTGTTCGGCAACCGAATAGGGAAAATCGCCATGGGTCTGCCCGTTCCAACGCGCAACAAAGGCCAGCCCGTGGGCGATGTCCTCGATCTCGATATCCATCGGAGTCGGGTCCAGCAGGTCCAGACGACGACCGGACAGCATCCGTTGCCATGCGCGGGGTTGTTTGGGCATCTCGTGGTCTCCTCGCGTGTTCAGGGGCGCACTCTGGTGTTTTTGCGCGCCAAGTCAATTGGCGTTGATTGCCAGCACGCCAATAGAATGATACGGCACCAGCCAAACGCACCGGGTTCTGTATCGGAGAAACACCGTGACCAAAGATTATATCGTGAAAGACATCAACCTTGCCGAATTTGGTCGCAAGGAGCTGAATATTGCCGAAACCGAAATGCCGGGCCTGATGGCTTTGCGCACGGAATACGGCGAAAGCCAACCGTTGAAGGGCTCGCGGATCGTTGGGTCGCTGCATATGACCATTCAGACTGCCGTGTTGATCGAAACGCTGGTGGCGCTGGGTGCCGATGTGCGCTGGGCGTCGTGTAACATCTTCTCGACCCAGGATCACGCTGCGGCGGCGATTGCCGCAGGCGGCACGCCGGTCTTTGCGATCAAGGGCCAGTCGCTGGAAGAGCATTGGGATTATCTGGACCGCTCGTTCATGTTCCCCGAGGGTCCGAACCTGATCCTGGATGATGGTGGCGATGCCACGCTTTACATCCTGCTGGGTGCACGTGTTGAAAACGGTGAAACGGACCTGATCGAAACGCCCACCTCGGAAGAGGAAGTGGCGGTCTTTGCCCAGATCAAGAAGCGCATGAAGGCCAGCCCCGGTTGGTTCACCAAGATGCGCGATCAGATCAAAGGCGTGTCCGAGGAAACGACCACTGGCGTTCACCGCCTGTATGATCTGGTGAAGCAAGGCCAGTTGCCGTTCCCCGCGATCAACGTGAATGACTCCGTCACCAAGTCGAAATTCGACAACAAATATGGATGTAAAGAATCTCTGGTCGATGGCATCCGCCGCGCCACCGACACGATGATGGCCGGCAAGGTTGCCGTTGTCTGTGGCTACGGTGATGTGGGCAAGGGTTCTGCCGCATCGCTTAGCGGTGCTGGTGCCCGGGTGAAAGTCACCGAAATCGACCCTATTTGTGCGCTGCAAGCCGCAATGGACGGGTTTGAGGTTGTGACGCTGGAAGACGCCGTGGCGGACGCCGACATCTTCATCACCACCACCGGCAACAAGGACGTGATCCGTATCGAGCATATGCGCGCGATGAAGGATATGGCGATCGTTGGCAATATCGGCCACTTCGACAACGAAATCCAAGTTGCCAGCCTGAAGAACCACAAGTGGACCAACATCAAAGAGCAGGTGGACATGATCGAGATGCCGTCTGGCAATCGTCTGATCCTGCTGTCCGAGGGTCGTCTGCTGAACCTCGGCAACGCAACCGGCCACCCGTCCTTCGTGATGTCAGCGTCGTTCACCAACCAAGTGCTGGCGCAGATCGAGCTTTGGACCAAAGGCGAAGAATACAAGAACGATGTCTACATCCTGCCCAAGCATCTGGACGAAAAAGTTGCCCGTCTGCATCTGGACCGGATCGGCGTGAAACTGTCCAAACTGAGCAGCGAGCAGGCCTCCTATATCGGCGTCACGCCAGAAGGGCCGTTCAAGCCCGAGCATTATCGCTACTGATTCTGCGCGATGAGCGAAGAGAAACAGCGCCACCCCGTTCTTCGCTGGGTGGCGCTGTCTGTTTTATCGGCGATTTTCTCAGCCGCGCTGTTCAGTCTTGTGGCGCTGTGGGTGTTGCTACGACCCGATGGGCCATTGCCAGATCATTGGAACCCAACGAAACGGCTGACAGTCGCCGCCCCGGTCACGTTTGTCACTCGCGTTCAGATGATGCGCGCGCTGGGTGACATTGCGGAATGCCGCGCCGTTCTGGATCAAGCGGGTGTCGCGTTTGCGCCGATGAGCGACCTTGAAGTGGACGAAAACTGTGGCATCGCGGGGCGTGGGCAGCTGTCGGGTTTGGCCAATTCGCGGTTGAATAGGGTCGAAACGCGCTGCGCCACGGCTTTGCGTCTGACGATGTGGGAGGAGCACGTGGTCCAACCCGCAGCGCGCGATTTGCTGGGCAGCGAAGTCGCTGCGATCACACAGATCGGCAGCTATAACTGCCGCAAGATGCGCACCAGTCGCGGATCAGACGGACGGTGGAGCAGCCATGCCAAGGCCAACGCCATCGACATCACAGGTGTGCGGCTGGCCGATGGTCGCCGACTAACATTGCTAGAAGATTGGGATAGCGACGGCCCCGAAGCAGAATTTCTGCGACGCATTTGGCGTGGGTCATGCGACTGGTTTCGGCTGGTGCTTGGGCCAGACTATAATCAACTGCACGCCGACCATCTTCATCTGGAAAACACCGGCTGGGGCTTTTGCCGGTAGGATGGCCCCACACCATTGCGGGTGCAGGGCCAAGTTGGATTAGTCACCAAATCCGAAGGTCTCGGTCACATAGTCGATGTCTTTGTCGCCACGGCCCGACAGGTTGATCAGGATCGACTTGCCGGGGTTTTTCGGTGCTTCGCGCATCGCAAAGGCGACGGCGTGCGCGCTTTCTAGTGCCGGGATGATCCCCTCATGACGGCTGAGCGCATAGAAAGCATCCAGCGCCTCTTTGTCATTGGCAGAGGTATAGTTGGCCTTACCAGTGCGATAGAGATGCGCGTGCTCTGGCCCGACACCGGGGTAATCCAGACCCGAGGCGACCGTGTGCACAGGCGCGGGATCACCCTTTTCGTCCTTCAGAACCATGGTGCGGAAGCCGTGGATATCGCCATCTTCGCCAAACGAGATGGTCGCGGCGTGATCGCCCAGCTTGGACGACGTGCCCATCGGCTCCACCCCATGCAGCGATACGTCTTCATCGTCGATAAAGCCCGAAAACAGGCCCATCGCGTTCGACCCGCCGCCGACACAAGCCGCGACCATATCTGGCAGCCCGCCGGTCATCTCAAGGAACTGCTCGCGCGACTCGACGCCCACGATGTGCTGAAAATCACGCACGATCAGCGGGAAGGGATGGGGGCCGACGACCGACCCGATGGCGAAAAGTGCTGTGTCCGCCTGACCCATATAGCTTTCAAAGGCGCTGTCCACAGCCTCTTTCAGCGAACGTCCGCCGAACCCCACAGGCACAACTGTAGCACCCAGAAGCTTCATCCGGGTGACGTTCGGGGCTTCTTTGGCAATGTCGATTTCGCCCATGTGAATTTCGCACTCCAGCCCGAAATAGGCGGCAGCGGTCGCCAAGGCGACCCCGTGTTGCCCCGCACCAGTTTCGGCCATCAGCTTTTTCTTGCCCATGAACTTGGCCAGCAAACCCTCGCCCATACAGTGGTTCAGCTTGTGCGCGCCCGTGTGGTTCAGATCTTCGCGCTTGGCGTAAATCTGTGCACCATTTGACAGGTTCGAAAGGTTCTTGAGGTAAGAGATCGGCGTGGGCCGCCCCTGGAAATGTTTGCGGATATGGCGCAGCTCGGCAATGAAATCGGCTGATTTCGAGATGCGGTCATACGCCTCGCGAATTTCCTTGAAATGAGGCTCCAGCGGCGGGGGCAGCATCGCGCCACCGTAATTGCCGAACATGCCGTCACGGGTCGGAGTGGATTTTAGATATGATGCCATCTTGTCTTATGTCCTCGCTTGCAAGTTTGATCAGATCAGACAGCGACTTGCCTTTTGTCACAAGGCTAAAATTGCCGCAGGGGTTGATAAGACAACAAAAAAGCGGCCCGTTGTGACACGGGCCGCCCTTGCAGTGATCAAATTCAGATCAGCTGGGAATGCGTAGCTTCTGACCCGGATAAATCAGGTCAGGGTCTTTCAGCATCGGCTTGTTGGCTTCAAAGATCTCTTTATAGCGCGCGCCGTTGCCGAGCGTCTTTTCAGAGATCGCCCAAAGCGTGTCACCTTTTTCGACGGTGTGGAATGTCGGGTCGCCTTCCAGATCGGCTTCAACCTCGCCGACGCCTTCAACGTTACCGACGGCCAGAATGACCTTTTCACGATCTTCCGCACTTAGGTTTTCGCCACCAGATACGGTGACTTTTTCGCCATCAACTTTGATATCCAGCCCGGTCGTGTCGATGCCAAGATCGGCCACTTCCTTATTCAGGGTGTCGGCCGATGCGCCTGCGTCATCACCGCCACCAAACAGCGACTTTCCAGCGCCTTTAACAAAACTCCAAAGACCCATAGGTTCCTCCATTACCATAACTTTGTATGAGCGGCATCCTGCGCGAAATGGGCCGGGATGCCTAGGGGGAATACTGGTGTAAATTTTTCCTTTGACCAATTGGTGATTGGGCCTAGTCTCATCGTCGAATTGGGCTTCGGCCCGTTGGTAAAATTATGGGAGACCAAAATGGGTAAACGTGACGAACTGATTGCAAAGTATGCAGATGACCTGAAATCGAAATGTGGCATGACACCGGATATGGACCTTTTGACCAAGGTGACCATCGGTTGTGGCCCCGCGATTTATAACGCCGACGCGTCGACCGTGGCAGCTGGGCAGGATAGCGAGCTGGAGACTGTGAAAGACAATTTCCTGGTCAAGAAGCTTGGTCTGGCTGATGGTCCGCAATTGATGGATGCAATCAACGCCGTCATCGAAACTTATGGCCGAAGCGAGCGCAACAAGTATCGCGCCGTCGTTTATTACATGCTGGTCAAGCATTTCGGCAAAGAATCCGTTTACGCCTAAAGCTGTACGGATCATGACAGAAGGCGCTGCCATTTCGGCGGCGCCTTTTTTAATGGGACGTTAACATATTGAATTTGAATAGTTTTGTCTGATCTTGACAGTTGCGAACCGACATCGCCCACGCTAGGTTGAATTCGAAGGCTAGGATGGCCGGACCCGAATTTCAAAGTCGCTTGTGGTGCTGGGGAGCACGTGGGGTGGAAAGGAGGGGCCGAGACGTCAGCCCCTCCTTTCTCGTTTGACAGCATGCTAGAACAGGGCAAGCACCAGCCCGATCACCGCGCACCCACCTGCGGCATAGCCGCCGTCGATCCAGATCAGGCTTTTGTCCCGATCGCCGAACATCACGTTGTTTACGATCCACGGTGCGGCAACAAACAGGCCCAGACCAAGACCCGTGGTCAGGCCTTTCCCGACGCTATCAATCCCGGCCATGACAAAGATGTGGCGCATCATACCAGCGACGACGATGGCGCTGACGAAAGCGACGATGAAAGGCAATGGCGACTTGTCCGTGGGTTGACCGTTTTCGTCCACCGCAATGCCCGTGGCCTTCACCCATGGCTTTGCAAGCGCCATGTACCAAATTGCGCCAAACGCGTAACCTGCGATGGCTGCGATCAATACCTGCAACATAAACTGTCCTCCTGCGCGCGTTTATGGTGTTGGTAACTATGCCACAAAACCTACTCAGTGTCGCCAGAAAGCGAGAGGATGATCCCCCACTCCTCTTCCGTTACGGGCTGAACCGACAAGCGCGAGTTGTTGACAAGCACCATGTCTGCCAGGCGCGGGTCATCCTTGCACATGGCCAGTGTGACGGGTTTTTTCAGTGGCCGCACCGCCTTGATGTCGACGCAGTCCCAGCGTTCGTCATCGGTGGTGCTGTCGGGGTGGCTTTCCGCGATGACTTCGACAATGCCCACGATCTCTTTTTCTTTCTGCGAGTGATAGAAGAAACCCAGATCGCCGATTTTCATCAGACGCATGAAGTTGCGCGCCTGGTAATTCCGCACACCGTCCCATTCTTCGCCCTCGTCGCCTTTTGCGACCTGCTGATCCCAGCTCCAGGTCGAAACTTCGGATTTGAACAACCAATATGCCATCAGCCGACCACCCGCTTCCATTGTTCAATACGGACGTCCGCGAACAAGCCTGCCTTCGCATAGGGGTCGTTGTCCGCCCATGCCTGTGCGGCGTCCCTGTCTGCCACATCAAGGATCAGAAGTGATCCGCACATCGTGCCATCAACGTCAAGAAACGGGCCAGCTTGGGTGACAACGCCAGTGTTCTTAATATACGCCAGATGCGCTTCGCGATTGGCTTTACGGATTTCGATTGCACCGGGCTTGTCGGTGCAGATGATGGCTACGAGCATGTTATTCCTCCTTCAGGGGGCGGGTCAGCAGCATGTTGACCGCCTCGTTAATTGTCAGGTGATTTTCCAAAACGGCCACAACCATATCGGCGATTGGCATGTCCAGCCCAGTCTTTTTCGCAAGGTTAGAGACTGCTTTGGCCGTCGCCTTCCCCTCGACCGTTGTGCCCTCGGGCAATGGATCGCCACGACCAAGGGCCAGCCCATAGGCAAAGTTGCGCGACTTCTCGGACGAGCAGGTCAGGGCCAGATCACCGAAACCGGACAGGCCAGACAGGGTGTCAGGGCGCGCGCCGCGGGACAGGGCAAAGCGCTGCATTTCGGCGAAGCCGCGGGTCATCAGCGCGGCATGTGCGCTTTCGCCAAGCCCTGCGCCGACCGCGATGCCACAGGCAATTGCCACGACGTTTTTCAAAGCCCCGCCAATTTCGACGCCGATAAGATCGGCGCTGCGATAAAGGCGAATATTCGGTGTCGACAGGGCAGTTTGCAGGGCGTGACCGTCTTCAATTGCAAGAGTCAGCGCCGTTGGAAGCCCGGCCGCGATATCCACGGCGAAGCTGGGCCCAGACAAGATAGCCGGGGTTGCCAAGGGGCAGGTGTGGCGGATGATTTCAGCCGGGCCAAGGCCGGATTTCAGGTCGATGCCTTTGCAGCACGCCACCAGTATCTTGCCGTCCAATGTGGCCGCGTGATCCGTCAAAAACTGGGACAGGCTTTGCATCGGCGTGGCCAACAGCAAGATGTCGGCTTGTGCCGCCAGCGCCAGATTGTCAGTGACCGTCAGACATTCTGGGAATGTGAAGCCGGGAAGGCGGCGTTTGTTTTCGCGCGCCGACGCCATGTCTGCCAAGTCACGCGCCCACAGGGTCACCAGTCGCCCATCGCGCGCCATCGAAATCGCCAAAGCTGTGCCAAATGCGCCTGCACCCAAGACCGAAACCTTCATGCCTTTGCCCCCTTCTTCCCCGATCCAAGCATGGCGGGTGCCTGCTGGTCCAGAGGCCAACGTGGTCGGGCTTGCAACGTCATGTCATCCCGCTCGCCCGCGCGAAAACGCTCGATCCCCGCCCAGGCGATCATCGCAGCGTTGTCGGTACACAGGGCAAGGGGTGGGGCAAGGAATGTGGTGCCTGCATCGTCACAAACAGACTCTAACGCACCGCGAATTGTCATATTTGCCGCCACACCACCAGCAACTGAAAGCGCTGGGGTCCCAGGCGACAACTGAAGATACTTGGCCAGCGCGCGGCGCGATTTCTCGGCCAGCACGTCCGCGACGGCAGCCTGAAAGCCTGCGCAAAGATCGGCGCGATCGGCGTGGCGCAAGCCGCCATGTTCAGCAACAAGTCGGTCGCGTTCACGGAGCAGCGCTGTCTTTAAGCCCGAAAAGCTCATGTCGCAACCGGGTCGATCCAGTAGTGGTCGCGGGAACTTGAACCGGTTGGGATCGCCCGTTTTCGCCTCACCCTCGACCGAGGGTCCGCCGGGCTGCGGCAGGCCCAGAAGCTTGGCGGTTTTGTCGAATGCCTCGCCGGGGGCATCGTCAATGGTGCCACCCAGACGGGTGAAATCGTCTGGTCCCTTGGCAATCAGAAACTGACAATGACCGCCCGAGACAAGCAAGATCAGATAGGGGAACGGGGCTTGATCGGTCAGGCGTGGGGTCAAAGCGTGACCCGCCAGATGGTTAACGCCGATCAACGGCAAGCCGGAGCCGGCCGCCAATCCCTTCGCACACATAACCCCCGCCACCACGCCGCCAATCAGGCCGGGGCCTGCAGTAACGGCAATGCCGTCCAGGTCGGACAGGTGCAAATTGGCCTGAATTAGAGCCTCTTCCACGCAAATATCCAGCTTCTCGGCGTGCGCACGGGCGGCGATTTCGGGGACAATGCCGCCAAAATCGGCGTGCAGATCGGTCTGCCCCGCAATGACCGACGACAGAATTTCCGGCAATGCGCCAGGTGTGTGGCGCACCACTGCAGCAGCGGTGTCATCACAAGAACTTTCCAGCCCAAGAAGGGTTACTGTTTTCGTCATCGCGTCTGGTTTCCAAGCGGGATCGGTTGCGGTCAGGGGTCGGGTCGGGGTAACACCACAGGTGATACGAGACAATCCCGGCAGGCCTCCCATGTCCACCCCAAAGACCTTGGTTCTTACCCGACCAGATATCAGTTCTGCACAGGTGTTGGGGCAGATCGAAGCCGCCGTCGGTGCCAAGGTTCACGCAGTTCTATCGCCCATTCTAAAGATCGTGCCCGGCACCGACTGGCCCGATCTGTCGCCCTATGATGTGGTGATCGCGACGTCGGTTCATGCCATTCATGGGCCGCTGACTGGCAAGCCGGTTTTCTGTGTTGGCGTGCGTACGGCTGAGGCTGCGACAAAGGCTGGCGGGAATGTGCGCCATTGTGCGTTGGATGCGGCTGCGCTGATCGCGTGGATCAGGACACAGCCGAACCCCGGAAAGATCGTGTATCTGCGAGGGTCGCACGTTGCGACGGATATTCCGGCGGCGTTGGCAGAGCTGTCCATCGAAGGCTGCGCCTTTCAGACCTATCGACAAGCGGAACAACCACTGAGCCAAACCGCTCGCGAGGTTATTGAAGGGGACAGGCCTGCAATCCTTCCCCTTTTCTCGCCACGTTCTGCGCGGTTGGTTGGGAAGGCAATTGGGCAGACGGGCTGCGACCTTCATGTCATAGCAATAAGCGACGCGGCGGCCGAGGCGTGGCACGGACAGACGGCGGAAACAGCTAGGGGATCGTGCGAAGTGGTCGACCAGCCCACGGGCGAGGCTATGGTGAGCAGGATTGTCGCAGCACTGCAACGCTGACCTTGCTTGAGCGCGGAGGGGTCCCAAGCTAAGCTGAGACCTCAGACGTTCCGTGATTTTCATTAAGAGATTCGAAAGGTTCCGAAATTGGCCAAATCCCGCAAACCAGCTAAGGACACGCCAGACCCGGTCGAAGATGCCGTGGTCGTTGACGAACCCAAAACCGCTGATCCGAAAACGACCGACGATCCGATCGAACCTGAGACATCGAAACAGACGCCACCCGACGATGATCAGACCGATGCCGACGCACCTGCCGCGAGCACTGATGATGAATCCTCTGAGGACGCGCCTGCCTCATCAGAGCCAACTGATACCGTTGTGACCAAGGATCAGCCCGCGCCGCGTGGCGGCTCAACCTTTTTGCCGCTGTTGCTTGGCGGGGCCGTTGCGGCAGCGCTGGGCTTTGGTGCCGCGCGATATCCGGACCAGTGGCCTTTTGCCTCGCAACCCTCCGTCGACCCGGTCGAGGTCAAGCTGACCGATCTGGGCGATCGTCTGGCGGGGCTGGAAAATACAACCGCGTCGCAGTCGGAAGCATTGACGGCCTTGCAAGGCGACACCGGCCTTGATCGGTTGCGCGGCGAGATCGGTGGCGAGCTGGATCAGATGCGCACGCAGTTCGAAGCGCTCTCTTCAACGCTGCAAAACTTGGAAAATCGCGTTCACACGGTAGAGAAATTGCCCGAAGGCTCGGGGATGGAAGCCGCCGCGGCCGCTGCAGCCGCATATGAGCGCGAATTACAACAAATGCGCCAGATGCTTGACGACGAGCTGGCGCGCATTGGAACTGCCCAAGAAGATGCGCAAACGCTTGAGGTGAATGCAGCAGAGGCCGCCAAGGCCGCCGCCGCGCGCGCCGCGATGTCGCGGGTGTTGGCGGCGCTTGAAAGCGGGCAGCCCTATGATGATGCCCTGTTTGATCTGACCCAGAATGCGGGTGTCGATGCGCCTGACGCATTGGCCGCCCATTCCGAAAACGGCATCGTCACGCTGGCAGCACTACAAGCAAGCTTCCCCGAAGCGGCGCGCGACGCGTTGAATGCGTCGATCCGGGCGGCGGTGAAAGATGGGCAGATGGACCGGGTGACGGCCTTTTTACGCACCCAACTGGGTGCTAGGTCGCTCGAACCGAAAGAAGGTGACGACCCCGACGCAATCTTGTCGCGGGCCGAAGCTGCCCTGAAAGACGGACGGATTGACGCGGCCCTGACCGAGCTTGAGGCCATGCCAGATGCTGGAAAACCAGCGCTTGAGGCATGGATCGCGCAGGCCACCGCCCGCAAAGACGCGCTGGAGGCAGGACAAGCCCTGGCCCAGCAAGTGAACAGCAACTAAGGACGCAACGATGCTCTGGTCTCTTTTCAAGATTATTTTATTCGTGACTGCCATCGCGTTGCTGACGCTTGGGGCAGGCTATTTGCTAGAGACGGACGGCGGCATTCGAATTGCGGTCGGATCAACAGAATTCAACATGGAGCCGTTGCAGGCGGTTATCGCCGGTGTGCTTCTGGTGGTGGCAATCTGGCTTGCGATCGTTGTGATCGGACTGATCGTCGCGTTTGTGCGCTTTGTGAACGGGGACGAGACAGCGATATCGCGTTATTTCGACCGGTCGCGTGAACGCAAGGGCTATGAAGCATTGGCCGAAGGCATGATCGCGCTGGCGTCGGGTGAAGGCAGCACCGCGATGTCCAAGGCCAGCCGGGCCGAGAAATATCTGCGCCGACCAGAACTAACCAACCTTCTGACCGCGCAGGCGGCGGAAATGTCAGGCGACAAACGCAAGGCGGATGAGGTTTACAAACGTTTGCTGAAGGATGAACGGACGCAGTTTGTCGGCGTGCGCGGCATCATGAAACACAAGCTGGCCGAAGGTGATACGGAAACCGCGATGAAGTTGGCGCAGAAAGCGTTTGCCCTGAAGCCCCGCCATACCGAAACGCAAGATGTGCTGCTGGGCTTGCAAGCCCGCCACAATGATTGGTCTGGCGCGCGCAAAACGCTGGGTGCGAAATTGAAATACGGCGCTTTGCCGCGCGATGTGCACAAACGACGCGATGCAGTGCTGGCCTTGTCGGAAGCCAAGGGCGTGCTGCTGGAAGGCAATGACATCAAGGCGCGCGAGGCCGCGATAGAGGCGAACCGACTGTCGCCAGATCTGGTGCCTGCCGCCGTTATGGCGGCTCACACCTATATCGAAAACGGCAAACCGCGTTACGCCACGCGCGTATTGGTCAAGGCGTGGACCGCACAACCACATCCAGACATCGCCGCAGCATTTGCCGAGATCGTTCCCGATGAAACGCCAGCGGACCGATTGAAGCGGTTCCGCGCGCTGACCAAACATCGCGACGGAGATCCTGAAACGCGGATGCTGGTGACCGAGTTGAATATCGCAGCTGAGGATTACGTCGAAGCGCGCAAAGCGCTGGGCGATCTGCCCGATGTTCTGCCAAGCCAGCGCGCCCTGACGCTTCTGGCCGCGATTGAACGAGGCGAAGGGGCGGATGATCAGACGGTGCGCGCGCTTCTGGCGCGGGCGGTCACAGCGCCACGCGGTCCACAATGGGTCTGCGAAAACTGCAACCATGTTCACGCAGCATGGGCCCCGATCTGTGATGGATGCCAAGGCTTTGACACGCTGGCATGGAAGTCAGCACCCGAAACTGACAATGCCACGCAGGGTGGTGCCGAGATGTTGCCAATGATCGTGGGCGAAGCGGACCCGGCCGACGAAACAGCCGAGCTTGTTGATCCGGACATCGAGCATGAGGGCGAGGTGCTGGACGCCGAACTGGTCGAGGGTGAACCCGACACCCCGCAGGAAGATGACACGCAAAAAACCTAGCCCGTCGCGCCAATACGACGACTTCGGGCTGGATCAGTGTGCGACCTTCGGTAAAATCGTGTGGTGCTGCCTCGCAAGCATGAAATTCACTTGCACAGAGCGCAACCCGCGTCTAGAACCCCGATCGCTGCCGCGCTGATTTGGCCGGTGGCCATTTGTGGGCCGCTGTAGCTCAGCTGGTAGAGCACGTCATTCGTAATGATGGGGTCGGAGGTTCGAGTCCTCTCAGCGGCACCACTTTCCCGAATTCCCTCGCAGAATGCGCCCGCAGACGTGGTCGCTTGTGTAATGCGATGCCCCCGATTTGGAGACATCGCCTTCAATTACTTTGGTCCGCAGAGAAAGGTCCTGCGTAATTTTACGCACTGCCGCCCGTCGCGCTAGAAATCCAAATTCTCAACTGATAGGGCGTTTTGCTGGATAAATTCGCGGCGGGGCTCAACAATGTCGCCCATCAGCTTGGTGAACAGATCGTCGGCATCGGCCAGATCATCCACTTTCACTTGAAGCAGTGTGCGGGCTTCCGGGTCCAGCGTGGTTTCCCAAAGCTGGCCGGGGTTCATTTCGCCCAGACCTTTATAGCGTTGCAGGGTCAGGCCTTTCTCGCCCTCGGCAAGGATGGCTTGCAGTAGATCAATCGGCCCTTGCACCAAAATCTCGCGTTCCTTGCGCAGGAGGGTGGAGCTGTCGCGGTAAACGTCGCGCGTGTCTTTTGAGACCGACGACAGGCGGCGTGCCTCGCCCGAACGAAGGACAGCACCGTCAAGGGTGCGGATTTCTTCGACGCCACGCAGAATGCGCGCCAGTCGAATGCCGTGGTCCTGTGTGATCCGGCCTTGCCAGCCGCGTTCGTATTCCACTGCCACTTTGTCCAGACGGGCCGCGACGCTTTCGGCGACGGCTTGCAGGTCGGCATCCACACGGCCTGGATCAAATGCACCAGCTAGGGCCGCCTGTTCCAGAATATTGCGTGGATAATGGGTCGGGAAGGCTTCCAGAATGCGACGGAAGTTGCGGGCGGCCTCGACCACGCGGGCCAAGTCGGCACCGGCAAGCTCTTCCCCGTTGGCAAGGCGCAGCACGGTGCCGTCTATGCCTTGCTCAATCAGGTAATCTTCCAGCTCAAGCTGGTCTTTCACATAGACCTCGGATTTGCCGCGGCTGACTTTGTAAAGCGGCGGCTGCGCGATATAGAGGTATCCGCCTTCAATCAGTTCCGGCATCTGGCGGAAGAAGAAGGTCAGCAGCAGGGTTCGGATGTGCGCGCCATCGACATCCGCGTCGGTCATGATGATGATCTTGTGATACCGCAGCTTTGAGATGTCGAACTCGTCGCGTCCGATCCCGGTGCCGAGCGCTGTGATGATGGTGCCAATTTCCTGACTGGACAGCATCCGGTCAAACCGGGCCCGTTCGACATTCAAAATCTTTCCGCGCAGGGGCAAAACGGCTTGATTGTGGCGGGATCGACCCTGTTTTGCTGACCCACCAGCCGAGTCACCCTCGACCATGAACAGTTCGCGTTTGGCGGGATCGCGTTCCTGACAATCAGCCAGTTTCCCCGGCAGCGACGCGATATCAAGCGAGGATTTCTTGCGCGTCATCTCGCGCGCTTTGCGGGCGGCTTCGCGAGCCAAGGCGGCTTCGATGATCTTGCCCACGATCATGCGGGCGATCTGCGGGTTTTCATCAAACCATTCTTGCAGCTTTTCGTTCATCAGGCTTTCAACGGCGGGGCGAACTTCAGAGCTGACAAGTTTGTCTTTTGTCTGGGACGAGAATTTAGGGTCCGGCACTTTCACGGACAGAACACAAGTCAGCCCTTCACGCGCATCGTCGCCGGTAAAATTGATCTTCTCTTTCTTCGCCAAGCCGGACGAGTTGGCATAAAGGTTCAGCGTGCGCGTCAGCGCCCCGCGAAACCCAGCGAGGTGAGAGCCGCCATCACGCTGCGGAATGTTATTGGTAAACGGCAGCACATTTTCGTGGTAGCCATCATTCCACCACATCCCGACTTCAACGCTGATCCCGTCTTTCTCACCCGTCACGAAAATGGGGTCCTCCATCAACGGGGTCTTTGAACGGTCGAGGTATTTTACGAATTCTTTGACGCCACCCTCATAGTGCAATTCGGTGCGAAGCTTTTCGGCGGGGCGTTCATCCTCGATGATAATGCGCACGCCGGAATTCAGAAAGCTCAGCTCGCGCAGGCGGTTTTCCAGTGTTTTGAACTGGTAGTCGAGGTTCGAGAACGTGTCGGTTGAAGCAAGAAACCGCACCTCGGTTCCGGTGCGATCACCGCAATCACCCACAACGGTCAAATGTTCGACGGTGTCGCCACGCTCAAACCTGGCGACATGCTCTTTGCCGCCGCGCCAGATGCGAAGCTCCAGCCAATCGGACAATGCGTTCACCACCGACACACCGACGCCGTGCAGGCCGCCCGACACCTTATAGGAATTCGAGTCAAACTTACCGCCCGCATGAAGCTGCGTCATGATAACTTCGGCGGCCGAAACGCCTTCTTCCTGGTGGATATCGGTCGGAATACCCCGACCATTGTCGGACACGGAAACGGAGTTATCGGCATGAATAGTAACATTCACAGCGTCCGCATGACCTGCCAGCGCTTCGTCAATGCCGTTGTCCACGACCTCGTACACCATATGGTGCAGGCCTGACCCGTCATCGGTGTCACCGATATACATACCAGGACGTTTCCGGACGGCCTCTAACCCTTTGAGAACTTTAATGGATTCGGCACCGTATTCGGCACCGTTCTGCGCGTCATCAGCCATGAAGGACTTCCTGTTCGTTGTTCCGGAAAATATAGGGTTTTTTGGGGGTGTTGTCACCCATCCGACACAAGATTTAGTGTTAATCAGTCGGCTTTTTCACTTAGGTGAATGGTATGATCAACCCGACCAGAATCAGCATGGTTCCAGCCGCCAAATTCATCCGTCTGACGGCATTTGGTGATGACAGAAGAATGCGTGCCCGATCAATGAAAAACGCAATGGTTAGATTGCCAAGCAACGGAACCACGAATGATGCAACACCGATGGCAGCAATATCAGTCGCGGTTAGTCGGGAAAGGTCGAAAAAGCCGGGCAAGACTCCCATATAGAACAAGATCGCCTTGGGATTGGCGATAATCACAATCAAACCAGCGACGAAACCGGCCCAAATTCCGGGGCGGGTCAGTTTTCGGTCGCCTGATACGGCGTGGCCAGCGGATCTTATGATAGTGACGCCCAGCCAAATGAAGAACAGCGCTGCCACGACCTTTAGGACGAGCATCGCCCCGCCGAAACTGGACGCGACCCAACCCATCCCAAGCGCCGCGAGAACGGACCAGAAGATGTCGCCAACTGCGACGCCCAGCGCTAATGGCCAAGCCTGAGCATATCCACCGGCCAAAACGCGTGCCACCAGCGCCACCCAGACGGGGCCGGGGGTTAGAAACAGGATGAACAGGCCGACAACATAGAAACCAAGTTCGACAAGCGTGATTGTCACGTCAGATGCCCGTCTTCATCCATATCCCAAAACGGGTTCATGGCGTATTCCCACAAATGGCCGTCGGGGTCGGCGACATAGCCTGAGTATCCGCCCCAAAAGACCTTCTCTGGCCGGGCAACTTCGCTTGCGCCTGCGGCAAGGGCTTTTTCAAACGCCGCGTCTACGTCAGACTCGGTCGGGAAGCACTGCGCAAGGGTCATTGCGCCGGTTTTCAGGTCTTCCACTTTGCGGCCGGTATCTTTCGCTAACCCCTCAAGCGAATAAAGCCCGAATTTCATGCCGTTCATGTCGTAGAAGGCAACGTCGTCCTGCACGTCGGATGGTTTCCACCCAATCGCTTCATAATACGCGCGGGTGCGGGCCAGATCTTTCACGCCAAGGGTAATCAATGTCACGCGGTTGGTTTTCATATCGTCACCTCTTCAATGAGCGAGCTTCCATCGATCTCGCTGACTTCATAATGGCTTGCGCGGTCGCCAAGCTCGGCAAACAGTTCGGGGCCTGTGCCCGTCATGAAGGCTTGCGCCCCCAACGCGCAAACTTCGTCGTAAAGGGCTGCGCGACGGCCAGCATCCAGATGTGCGGCGACCTCGTCCAGCAGCAAGATTGGCGGCGCACCAAAACTTTGCGCTAATGCGCGGCTGTTCGCCAGAATAAGCGATACAAGCAGCGCTTTTTGTTCCCCCGTTGAACAGTCGCGCGCCGCTACACCCTTGGCGGCATAGACGGCGGCCAAATCCGACCGATGAGGGCCAACCAATGTGCGCCCCGCCATAAGGTCGCGCGGGCGGCTTTCAGCGAAGGCTTGGGCCAGATTAGTCTCTGTTTCGGGCAGATGAACGTCATCGGGTTGCACCAAAGACAGATCAGCGATGGGGAACGCAGTTTCTGCTCGCGCTTGGGCCGCGATCAATTGCGCCACAGCCGCGTTTCGGTTGGCGATGATGTCGACGGCGGCGCACGCCATCTGTGCCTCTAGCGCGTCAAACCAATGCGCGTCCCGCTGACCATCCTTCAAAAGGCGGTTGCGCTCGCGCATCGCTTTTTCGTAGGTCAGAACCGCATCTGCGTGGTTTGGCTCGAAACTCATGGTCATTCGGTCTAGGAAACGCCTGCGACCTTCGGCCCCTTCGACCCACAAACGGTCCATCACCGGCACCAGCCAAACGACGCGTGCAATCCGGCCCAGCGCCACTTGCGGGGCGATCTTGCCATCAATTCGAACCTGCCGTGTGCCGCCAGCTTCGACCCAGGTTTCGACCTCGTGCGTTTGGTGCAGGCTTTGCAGGGTTGCGGTGACCTTCCAGCCGACCCCTTCGGGCCGAC
Source organism: Aliiroseovarius sp. S1339 (assembly GCF_023195695.1). Taxonomy (GTDB): domain Bacteria; phylum Pseudomonadota; class Alphaproteobacteria; order Rhodobacterales; family Rhodobacteraceae; genus Aliiroseovarius. The sequence goes on from NZ_JALPQG010000003.1 coordinate 177,617, forward strand.
GGATCATCTCGTCCACCGTTGCGCGCCGCAACCCGCGACCCGGCGATAGCATCGAAACGGCTTCGAGTATGTTTGTCTTGCCCGCCCCGTTGCGCCCATGGATCGCCACGGGGCGCCCATCAAGCGACAGTTGGGCGACCTTGTGGCTTCGAAAATGGCTGAGTGTCAGTTCCCGCAGGGCCAGCATCACCCGACCCGTTTTATTTTCTTACTGAAAATATCCCCGCCGGAGGCATAGGAGCTTGGCGAAACCCAGATCACACACGCATCGGCATGACGACATAGACGGCGCTGGTGTCATTGCCTTCGCGCATCAGCGTCGGATCACCGGACGAGTTGAACATGAACACCGCATTCTCGCGATCCACTTGGCTTGCGATTTCAAGCAGGTATTTGGCGTTGAAGCCAATTTCCAACCGTTCGTCTGAATAAGCTACGGCCAATTCTTCTTCAGCCGCGCCTGCGTCAGGGGCGTTGACCGACAAAATCAGTCGATCTTCGTCCAATTGCAGCTTCACTGCACGGGACCGTTCGCTTGAAACGGTTGCCACACGATCCACCGCCTGCGCAAATGCGGTCGCGTCCACCTCAAGCTTGCGGGTGTTCCCGGTGGGAATAACGCGGGTGTAGTCGGGGAAGGTGCCGTCAATGACCTTCGAGGTCAGGGTGATCGCCGGTGTCGCAAAGCGGATCTTGGTTTCTGAAACGGACACCGCGATGATCGCATCATCGTCATCCAGCAGCTTGCGCATCTCGCCCACCGTCTTGCGGGGCACGATCACACCGGGCATGTCTTCGGCACCGGAGGGCAGATCAGCGTCGATGCGTGCCAGACGGTGGCCATCTGTGGCCACGCAGCGCAGCACCTTGCCGCCATCGGCGTCTGAGACATGCAGGTAGACACCATTCAGATAATATCGTGTCTCTTCCGTCGAAATTGCGAATTTTGATTTGTCGAACAGGCGGCGCAGAACCGGCGCAGGGGCCGAGAAGTTGGCCGAGTATTCGGACGAGGCCATGACCGGGAAGTCTTCCTTAGGCAAAGTCGCCAGCGAGAAGTTCGAGCGGCCGGCTTCCACCGTTATCCGCCCCGTTGCCCCGTCATCGGTCAGCTGAACCAGCGCACCGTCGGGCAGCTTGCGCACAATCTCGTGCAAGGTCACGGCAGATACGGTTGTCGCGCCTGCGCGTTCGACCACGGCGTCGGCCTTGTCGACCACTTCGATATCCAGATCGGTCGCGCGGAAAGACACGCTGTTGCCTTCGGCTTCGATCAGCACATTTGCAAGGATGGGAATGGTGTTGCGGCGTTCAACAACTGACTGCGCCTGTGCCACGGCCTTAAGCAGCGCGCCGCGTTCAATACTAATCTTCATGTCCCACTCCTGACAGATACCGGGGCGGCGAACATATCACGTTCACCGCCCGGCTCAATTCGTTATTGGGAATGTCTGATTCTTTCGCGGGCGGGTCAAGGCTTTAGGGCCCTAAAACCCGCCAAATCCGAGCCTATTCAGGCTTCCAGCGCGCGACGCAGAAGCTCCAGGTCTTCCGCGATCTGGTCGTCGATGCCCTTCAGCTCGTCAATCCGCTTCACCCCGTGCATGACCGTGGTGTGGTCACGCCCACCGAAACGGCGCCCGATTTCCGGCAGCGACCGCGACGTCATGTGCTTGGCCAGATACATCGCGACCTGACGCGGGCGGGCGATTGTGCGCACCCGCTTAGGGCCGATCAGGTCGGACAGGCGGATGTTGTAATGTTCGCTGACCTTGCGCTGGATCTCTTCAACCGTGACCTTGCGGTCCGAGGCGCGAAGGATGTCGCCAAGGCAGTCTTGTGCCAGTTCAAGCGTGATTTCGCGGCCTACAAGCGAGGCAAAGGCGAACAGGCGCATCAACGCGCCTTCCAGCACCCGCACATTGGTTGAAATGCGATGGGCCAGAAATTCCAGTACGCCATCGGCAATCACCAGACCGTTATATTGCTCGCGATAGCTGTTCACCTTATTTTGCAGCACGCCAAGGCGCAGCTCATAGTCGGTCGGGTGCAGGTCAACTACAAGGCCACACTGCAGACGGCTTTTAATGCGGTCTTCCATGTCCTTGATTTCACCCGGAGCGCGGTCGCCCGAGATGATGATCTGTTTGTTCTGGTCCACCAAAGCATTGAACGTGTGAAAAAATTCTTCCTGTGTGCTGTCCTTGCCAGCTATGAACTGGACGTCATCAACCATCAGCACATCGACCGAGCGGAACAGTTGTTTGAAATCCATCATCTGTTTTTCGCGGATCGCCTGAACGAAACGATACATGAATTGTTCGGCAGACAGGTAAACGATGCGCAGCTCGGGGTTGCGGGCGATCATTTCATGCGCAATCGCGTGCATCAGGTGGGTCTTGCCCAACCCCACACCGCCATACAGGAAAAGCGGGTTGAAGGTGACAGGGCCGCCTTCAGCCACGCGGCGCGCGGCGGCATGGGCCAATTCATTCGGTTTGCCCACAACGAAATTGTCAAATGTGAAACGTTCGTAAAGCGGGGCACCGGGCAGGTCGTCCTGATCGGGCTTGGCAACGGTTGCCGGGGCAACTTTAGCACCGTTCATCACCTGCGCGGCTGGCGTATGTGTTGCTTTGGCGGGCACGGAGAATTCCAGCCGTGAGACCTTCAGCCCCTCGCCCAGCATATGGCGCAAAATCTTGTCACCAAAGTTGCGGTCCACCCAATTGCCCAAGAAGTTGGTCGGAACCAAAAAAGTGGCGACCCCGTTCTTCAGATCGGCAAATTCCAGCGGTTCAATCCAGTTGGTGTAGTTATTCTGCCCTACAGATTTTTGCAGCTTGCTTCGAACAAGTCCCCATTCTTCGTTCGTCATATTACCTCAACTCGGTTTCTTACATAGGCTGTTTGACGACAGCCAATTTTCCCAAACAAATCGACACTAAAGCGCCCAAGCGCTTGACGACTCACAGAAACCTGGCACACCCGCCCCACCAAGGCGTACCAAACCGATAAGCGCTCGCTGCACAAGACATCGGTCTTGTGACAGGGAGCGCCCATGCGGGCATGGAGACAGAACAACAAAATAAGGTGCCGGGCCTAAGCGGTCCGACAATCTCTGAAAACGCCCGCTCTTAACCCAACCCCCAAGTCGGAATAAAAACTAACGCTAACTGAACCGGACAGGCTCCGATTCAATCTTCAGGTCAAATTTTAACCTAATTTTTCAAGGGTTTACCCCTTGATTGTATCATAGTCCCAAGTCGGCGATGTGAATCGCTGCATGCAAGCTAGCAACCTGTCAGCGGCTCGCGCAATAGAACTTCGCGCTTGACTCATTCTTTCCAAAAACGAATCTCAAGTGGCTTTCACTTATGCAATTTTTATCGCCAGAAACGCGAACGGAGCGTGCCTTTGCGGACACGCTCCGTTTGTTTTTCAAAACCGGTCTTTCGACCAGAATCGTGTTTAGCTCAGCGCTTTCACACGTGCCGCCAGGCGCGACACTTTGCGCGCCGCGGTGTTCTTGTGGTAAACGCCTTTGCTTACGCCGCGCATCAGTTCAGGCTGGGCTGCTTTGAGGGCTGCCGAAGCGGCATCTTTGTTGCCAGTCTCGATCGCTTCTTCAACTTTGCGCAGATAGGTGCGGATGCGCGAACGGCGGGCTTTGTTTACAGCAAAACGAGCCTCGTTCTGACGGGCGCGTTTTTTGGATTGGGTCGAATTGGCCATGTGTCTGATCCCTTCATCGGGTGTGGTTTACATTTCAATAGCTGCGCGCCAGCACCCAACCGGGTTCAGAACCGATGATTCTGGCCAAAGCGGGCCTCACGCGCATGTATGCGGCACCCTTTACGGAAAAACTTCCGCAAAGGGAACCCAATAATTGCTTTATTTGTCGCGGAACTGCGGTTCGCGCTTTTCAGCAAAGGCGGCCATGCCTTCTTTCTGATCTTCGGTCGCGAACAGAGAATGGAAAACGCGGCGTTCGAACAGGATGCCTTCGGTCAGCGGAAGTTGCTCTGCGCGGTTGACCGTTTCCTTGATCGCCATGACGGTGATCATCGACTTCTCGGCAATCTTCGCGGCTGCAGACATGGCTTCGTCCATCAGCTTTTTGGCCGGCACGACGCGGCTGACAAGCCCGGAGCGTTCGGCCTCTTCCGCGTCCATGAAACGACCGGTCAGGTTCATATCCATTGACTTGGCGCGGCCAACCAACTTGGTCAGACGTTGGGTGCCGCCCATACCGGCCATTACGCCCAAGTTTACCTCGGGTTGGCCAAACTTGGCGGTGTCAGACGCGATAATGAAATCACACATCATAGCCAATTCGCACCCGCCGCCCAGCGCATAGCCGGACACGGCTGCGATGATCGGCTTGCGAATGCGCATGATGGCATCTTCTTCCGGGGTGAACAGATCGCCCGCAAAAACATCAACGAAGCTTTTTTCCGCCATCATCTTGATGTCGGCGCCAGCCGCGAAAGCCTTTTCAGTTCCGGTGACGACGATGCAGCGCACCTTGTCGTTCTTCTGGGCGTCTGCCAGCGCATCGCCAAGTTCACCCAGCAGGTGAAGGTTCAAAGCGTTTAGCGCGTCGGGTCGGTTGAGCTTGATCAGACAGATGTGATCTTCGGTCTCAACGATAATATTCTTATAGGCCATGGTTCCCCCTGCCTTTGTCCGTGGTGGTCGAAGCGGAGTCGTAAGCATGCCCGCCGCGGTGATCAAGCTATCTTTGGCATTGCGCGCAATAGAAAGTTGACCGCCCGGATTGCGTGATTCGCCTTATTCTTCCAGTGCAACCTTGCGTCACACAGGATTCACCTTCGCGTCCATAGACCCGAAAATTGTGTTGGAAATAGCCCAGATCGCCATCCGCCTGCCGATAGTCTTTCAAAGACGAACCGCCACTTTCGATCGCTTCAGACAGCACGTCGCGGATGATCGGAACAAGCCCCGCGATCCGTGCCGGTGCAATGCGCGCGGCCTTGCGGGTTGGGTGAATCCCTGTGCGAAACAGCACCTCGCACACATATATATTGCCCAGTCCCGCGATGATTCCCTGATCCAGCAGGGCAGTTTTGATGGGCGAATTGCGGTGACTTAGGGCGGCTTGCAGATATGGCTCGTCAAAGGTGTTGCCCAGCGGCTCTGGCCCAAGCACGCGGATCAACTTGTGGTCGCCCAATGTCGCAGTCTCGCATAAATCCATTGCCCCGAACCGGCGAGGATCGTTGAACGTCACCCGCGCGCCGTTGTCCATGTCCAACACCACATGGTCATGTTTTTCGGGCGCCGGGTGGTCGTGCTGAAACTCCCCCAACTGATGACCCGAGATCAGCATCCGCCCTGACATGCCAAGATGGGTAATCAACGTCTCACCCGTATCGAGGTCAGCCAGCAGGTATTTCGACCGCCGCCCAAGCCGCAGCACGCGCGCACCCGTCAGGCGCTCTGCCATCCGGTCGGGGAACGGCCAACGCAGCCCGTCACGCCGGGTTTCGGCGCGCGCAATCCGCGCGCCTTCCATCACGGGGGACAAGCCGCGGCGAACCGTCTCGACCTCAGGTAATTCGGGCATCTCGTCCGCCTCTCCATTGTGTGCCACCATTCGTCACGATATGAGGGATCAATCGCAAGGAATGGGCAAGCCTGATGAGCACCTCCGAGACAAAAACAACCCATTTTGGGTTCAAGACCGTGGCCGAGGACGACAAGGCCGGGATGGTTCACGGCGTTTTCACCAACGTCGCGTCGAAATATGACATCATGAATGACGTCATGTCTGTGGGAATCCACCGTGTTTGGAAAGATGCGATGATGGATTGGTTGGCGCCGCGAAACGGTCAGCGGCTGTTGGACGTGGCAGGTGGCACCGGCGATATCTCGTTCCGGTTTCTTGACCGCGCGCCAGCGGCTTCCGCCGTCGTGCTGGACATGACAGAGTCGATGTTGGTCGAAGGCCGCAAACGAGCCGACGCGACCAACAAGGCGGATCGTCTTGATTGGGTGGTTGGCGACGCGATGGCGCTGCCGTTCGAAGATAACAGTTTTGACCGCTATACGATCAGTTTCGGCATTCGCAACGTGACGCGCATTCCTGATGCATTGAAGGAAGCTTTTCGCGTGTTGAAACCCGGTGGGCGGCTGGTTGTATTAGAGTTCAGCCAGCTTCCCAATGACGGGATGCAGAAACTATACGACCTCTATTCCTTTAACGTGATCCCGCGCATGGGCAAGCTGATCGCGGATGACGCCGACAGCTATCAGTATCTGGTCGAATCGATCCGAAACTTCCCCGATCAAGAGACTTTCGCGCAAATGATCCGTGACGCGGGTTTCGAAAATGTAAAGTTCCGCAACCTGTCGTTGGGCATTGCGGCGCTGCATTCAGGGTGGAAAATCTAGGATGCGCGGACCCCACAACATCTGGCGGCTGATCCGTACCGGTGCGACCTTCCAGCGGACGGGCGCAATGGGCGTTGTGCTGGACGCGATGAACGCGCCGCCGGCCATTAGGCTTGCCGCCCGCGTCATTGGGTTTCCCTTCGCGTGGCTGGGGAAGAAGGGCGACACGTCCCTGCCGCCCTTGACCCGCGCGATCACGGCGCTGGGCCCGGCGTATATTAAGTTCGGTCAAATCCTTTCAACCCGGCCTGATGTTGTCGGCGCTGAACTGTCTGACCAATTGCAGTATCTGCAGGACAAGCTGCCGCCGTTCCCGTCTGCGGTTGCCCGGCGGATGATCGAAAAAGAACTTGGCGTGAAAGTGGACGACGTGTTTTCGGAGTTTTCGGAACCCGTTGCCGCAGCGTCGATCGCGCAGGTGCACCGTGCACGGGTCGCTGCGACTGGCGAAGATGTCGCGGTCAAAGTTTTGCGCCCGCATATCGAGCGCGCCTTTCGCACCGATATTGATGCATTCCATTTCTCAGCCAGCTTTATCGAATGGTTGCTGCCCTCCACCCGCCGTCTGCGCCCCACCGATGTGGTCGAGCATTTCGAAGGCGTGGTGCTGGGCGAGCTTGATTTGCGCCTGGAAAGCGCCTCGGCCAGCGAGTTTGCAGAGAATACGGCGAATGACGCGGGCTTCGTGGTGCCCAAGGTGAACTGGGGCCTGTCTGGCCGTACGGTGATGACGCTGGGCTGGGGCGAAGGCCTTGCGGCAAACGATCTGCCCGCCATTCGCGCCTCGGGGTTGGACATGGACGCGCTGGGCGAACGGGTGTTGCAACTGTTCTTGTCGCACGCGCTGCGCGATGGTCTGTTTCATGGTGACATGCACCAAGGCAACCTGAAATTCGCCGCGAACGGGGATATCATCGCCATCGACTTCGGCATCATGGGGCGGATCGACGAATACACTCGCCGTGTCTATGCCGAAATTCTGTATGGCTTCATCTCCCGTGACTATCGTCGTGTCGCCGAGGTCCACTTTGAGGCGGGTTATGTGCCCGCCGACCGCAATGTCGAGGAATTCGCCCGCGCGTTGCGCGCAGTTGGCGAGCCGATATTTGGAATGGATGCCACCCAAATCTCGATGGGTCGGCTTCTGTCCTATCTGTTCGAGGTGACCGAACGGTTCGGTATGGAAACCCGCACCGAACTGATTTTGCTGCAACGCACCATGGTGGTCGTCGAAGGCGTGTCACGCTCGCTAAGCCCGAACATCAACATATGGCAGGTCGCCAAGCCAGTGGTGGAAAACTACATCACCAGCTCGATCGGCCCTAAAGCATTGTTGCGCGATCTGGCGCGAACGGCGCGTGTTCTGGCCCGGTTCGGCCCGCGTCTGCCCGAACTTGCAGAGGCCGCATTGATCCGGCAATCCACACCCTTGCCCGAACCTGACCGCGCGCGCCCATTTCGGGCGATGGGTTACGTCACTCTGGGCAGTGGATTGGCGCTTGTGGCGGTGTGGGTTTCAAGCCTGCTCTAACGCGGCCATTTCCAGCGCGACAACATGCGCATAGTCGTGATCCCCCAGGGCGCTTTTCCATTGGCAGTAGGTCGCCATCCGCCACTGAAAAAGGGGTGCCAACGCGCGGTAGCGGGAGATGGAAATGCTGTCGCGGCTTTCGCGTTCGTAGGCCAACAGAAATTTCTCGATCTCGTCCGCGCTCAATGCCCGGTGACCATAGAGCACCTGCATTGCAGGCGACAGGAACATGGCAATATCCGCACTGGGATCGCCGATGGCAGGGCATTGCCAGTCGATCAGCCGACACCCGTCGCGGGTTTCCAGAATGTTTCCCGGCACGATGTCTCCGTGCAGAAACGCGCGGCGGGCAGGGGGAAGGTCTGGCGCAGCCGGTGGAGGCGGCGGACCATTCTGTCCCGCAACCGCCATCGCGCGCCCATTTGCGATCAGGGACGCAGGCGTCACCGTCATATGTGGCAGGCCCTCAGGCAATGGGTGCTGGTGAAGGCGCGCCATCAGCTTTGCGACCATCGTCACGTCTCCGCGCCAAAATGCTCCGCTGATATGCTTGTAAACTATGCTTTCACCCAATCTGCTATCCTGGAAGGCCACCAATTCCGGGGCAATTTGAGTTCCGGACAAAGCGCGCAAGGCCAAGGCTTCCCGTGTGCCGTCATTTGCAAATAAGGGTGTTGCACTGTTGAGGGTAAAAAGCTTGCAGACCAAAGTGGTTTGGGCGTCCAGATCGACCTTCCAGATCGGATTGGTCCGCCCACCGGCCAGTGCAGCCCATCTGGCGCCATCGGGGATTACCCCTGCATCAGACCAGATGCGTTTGAGCTGGTCCAGCGCTGACCGCGTTCGCATAATGTCCATTGCGGTGGTACCCTTCGAGAATTGGCGCCAAGCTAGGGCGCGGCAGCGGCAAGGGCAACCGCTGGTTATGGCTCGCGAATGGCCGAAACGGTTTCGGCCTGAATCTTTTGCCCACTTTCAAGGATCAGCCACAATTTGCCGTCGCTATTCTGGGTTTCGGTGATTTTGCTGTAGGCCTGCACTGGGTCGGTCGAAAGGTGTCGTCCGTTGCCTAAGCTGGTCAGTTCAAACGTGTAAACACCGCGCGGCAACGGCGCGCCGGATTGATCCACGCCCGCCCATTCAACCGGGTCAGTCGTCATTGGTATGACCCTGTTTTCCATCACGTCGCCGGCTGCGTTCTTAACCACCAGCCGTGTTTCATCCGCCCCGTTTGCCGGTTGGGGCACCAGCGTGACCGGGCTTTGATCGAACAAAACGGGGGCTGCGACACGTGCCTCCATCCCGACCCAGCCCGCAATGTCTGACAGGCCCATCAAGCCCAGTTTGGTGCCAAGCCCGTCTAACAGGTCGTTTGTCCGCACCTGCTGTTCGACTCCCGAGAAGGTCGCCAGTTGCACGGCATAGTCAGATGATTCAATCGGGTTCAGAGGGTCTTGATTTTCCATCTGCGCCGTCAGCATCTTCAAGAACGTCTCGAAATCAGATGAGATCACGGCGTCACCATTTTTGGTGGCTTGCGTGTATTGGGCGGGGCCAGCCGTTAAAGCGGCGGGCATGTTCTGCGAAATCTCCATTTGGGGAACTCCTTAAATTCTGATGTCCATGCCGGCATTTTCGCCAACGCTGATTTGCACAACATCCTGCACCGGTTGGTGGGCAAAGCCATTGGAACGGCCCGCTTGGTTTGGTTGTGCATCGCCTTTGGATTGCCCATCGGCGGGTGGGTCCCCCTGCTGGTGGAACGTGAAACTGACATCGTCATAGCCGAGCTCATGCATATCCTGCGCCAGCTGTTCGATATGGCGGCGCATCAGGTCCAATGTTTCGGGTCGTTCAACCTGCAAGATGACGTTCATTGAGGATGCGTCAGTTCGGAACGTTAATCGCAGACGCCCAAGTTCCTCGGGGTTCAGGGTCAGTTCCACCGGCTTGTCGGGATTGGAACGCGCCACCTCGGCCAGTTGCGCGGAGACGATGCGTGGCATGTCTGGTGTCGTGCGAAGCGGTTGGGTCTGCTGACCCGCATCGCGGAACTGTGGGGCGGCAAACTCTAACGGTGCCTCCTCCGATTTCGTGAAGACCTCCTGAAAGGCAGGGTCTTTGACAACTAGCTGTCGGGCTTGCAGCGTTGCGGTCGCCTGAATGGGTAAGGATGTGGGGGGTGGTGGCGTCAAAGTCGACGGTGCCGTTGTTGCGGTGTCACGCGGTCCCTGTGCATCCTTGCCCGGCGTGGCGAGAGCTCTGCTGTCGTTCGACAACTCGACCGTGCGGCGCGGCCTTGCCGGTTGCGGTTGAACGTCGCGCGCCGGACTGAAAGGCGACGCTTCACCCGCCCATCCTTTTGGAATGGCTTGCGCCTGCGGTCCATCAGCGGGCCGGTCGCCCTGCGTAGATGCAGGCGGCGTGTTTCCTAACGCTTGGGATGACATCACGGGACCCGCCGCCACCTCGCCCTTCGTCTTTACTGACGCATCGACTGCGCTTACGCCTTCTTGCTCCGGAACGCTTTCGGGTTGGCCATGGCGGGGTAGTCCCAGTTGCGCGTTCCGAATGGGTTCGATCTTTGCGGGCACAAGTTCCGCTGCAAGCGAGAACACCGCATCGCTGGCGGTGGTGCCAACCTCATCCGTTTGCGCGTTGGCCGGTTGGTTATTCTGGCGATTGTCTGCATCGCTTAGCCCAGCGATAAGAGCGGTCTGATTGATCTGCATTCATATATCCGGGTGTTCTGACTCCGATGTACTGACCATTGCAGACCCGGGTTACCAGTTCTTTACCGCTTGATGAGATAACCAAGAAAATTGTTCTAAAAAGAGAGGGTCGAAATGGATCCTATTGGTAATGCCAAGATGGCCGTCGCAACGCCAAATACCGGCCTAAAAGGGCCGGACGACGCCCGTCTGATGGACGTGGCCCGAAAGCTGGAAGCCAGTTTCTTGTCGGAGATGCTGAAATCCGCTGGCGTTGGCAAAACACCCGACAGCTTTGGCGGCGGCGCTGGGGAAGACCAGTTCTCATCGTTTCTTCGTCAAGCTCAGGCTGATGAAATGGTCAAGGCGGGCGGCATAGGGCTGGCCCAATCTCTGTTTGAAGCGTTGAAGGAGCAAGATCATGGCACACGCTAACTCCCGTGCGGTTTTGAATGCACTTGAGGACCTGCTGGAGGGGGAACGCACGCAGATTCTGGCGGGCGAGATTGAGAAACTCTCCCGGCTGCTCCCCGAAAAAGAACGGCTGCTGAACGCCCTGAAAGCGTCGGATGAAGACTTTCCGCTGCTTGAGCGACTGCGTGACCAAGTTGACCGAAATCAGCAACTTCTGGCGGCGGCGGCCCGTGGCATTCGGTCAGTAAAGCAACGCCTTGATGCCCTAAAAACCAGCCAGACCGAGCTGCGTACCTATAGCCAAGCGGGGCGCCCACAGGATCTGTCCAAGCAGGAATCGCGCTTCGAGCGAAAGGCCTGACAATGTCTGAGTTGTCTCAAATTGAATGCAAACGAGGCGCGGCGATTCAGATTTCCTTTAGAGAATTCGTACCATCCTTTTTCTGCATCCTGAGGGGATGGCGCGTGCCGTAATTTCGGCATCGCAACGGTCAGAATGGCTTTGAAACCCTGCCACGACAGGCGGATATGAAATCTGGCGCAAAGCGCCAATGACTTAAGGAAATACTCAATGTCCAGTATTCTGACGAACAACAGCGCAATGGTCGCGCTTCAGACACTGAAATCCATCAACTCCAACCTCGCTGGCACGCAGGCTGAAATTTCGACGGGAAAAGCCATCGGGTCAGCCAAAGACAATGCCGCTGTTTGGGCAATTTCAAAGGTGATGGAAGCGGACGTGAAAGGCTTCAAAGGCATCTCGGATAGCTTGTCCTTGGGCGAAAGCACCGTTGCGGTTGCCCGCCAAGCGTCAGAGACCGTGACCGATCTGCTGACTGAAATCAAATCAAAGATCGTCGCTGCCCAGGAAGACAACGTTGATCGCGGCAAAATCCAAACCGATATTGTCGCGTTGCGTAACCAAATCACTTCGGTGGTTGGTGCGGCGCAGTTCAACGGTCTGAACTTGGTGGACGGATCGCAAACAGATACCAATTCCAATGGGAATACGGGTGTGGATGTTCTGTCCTCACTTGACCGTAAGGCTGATGGTTCTGTCAGCACCAGCTCGATTGGTGTCGACGCGCAAAACCTGTCGCTGACAGCCGGAGTGGCGTTGGGTGCGGCAGCGGCGTCGGTCGGGATCGATGGCGGGACTGCCGGTATGATTGACGCCAATGATGGCGGCACAGCAGATTTCATCACAATGGACACCTTCGCGTTCCTTGGTGGTGGGGCGGCAGTGAAGCCGAATACTGCCGGTATCAACAATGCTGACCCGGCGGGGCTGCTTGTCGGTGACCAGCTTTCGCTGACAATCGGAAGCGTTCAAGGCACCTATGTCGTCAAGGAAGGCGATACCGCGCAAGCGCTCGTTGCGGGTATGAAGAACGCTCTTATATCTCAAGGGCTGGACAGCAACAGCTTCAGCATGGATGCCGACACCAACACCGGCCACCTTACGATCACCAATGAAACCAATGCGGATGCGGCCTTCTCGTTCAGCGCATCGCGCGGATCGGGTGGACTGGCTGGTCTGGCCAACCTGGATGTTTCGACCAGTGGTGGCGCAGATACGGCGCTTGGTGCCATCGAGAACATGATCCAGACGTCGATCGACGCCGCCGCAACTTTCGGTACGGTCGAAGGCCGGATCGAGATTCAGTCCGACTTCGTAGGTAAGCTCACGGATTCGCTGAAGGCCGGTATCGGCGCAATGGTTGACGCCGATATGGAAGCAGCATCTGCAAGGCTTCAAGCCCTTCAGGTTCAGCAGCAGCTTGGCACACAAGCCCTGTCGATCGCGAACCAGGCTCCGCAGAACGTCCTGTCGCTGTTCCGCTAGAACCTAACGAGGGCGCCAAAATGGCGCCCTCACCCTAGCCCCATTTAGTTTCTCGTCACTGGAAGGAAATCCCTGTGAACGCTGTTGCCTTGGCCAAAACGGCCTATAATTCCTCGTCCCGCGCCCCGCTGCGCACCTCTCGCGGCACCGAATATGAAGCCTTTGCAAAGGTTACTCACCAACTGGGTCGGGCGCGAACGTCAAGCTTTGCCGATTTGGCACAAGCTCTTCACGAAAACCGACGGCTATGGACCTTGCTGGCGGCTGATGTGGCCGATGATGGAAATGGTCTACCCGATGATCTTCGCGCACGCGTATTTTATCTTGCCGAGTTTACCGCGGATCACAGCCGCAAAATTTTGTCGGGCGACGAAGATGCCACTGTGCTGGTCGACATCAACACGGCCGTCATGCGCGGTTTGCGCCAGTCGGAGGGCGCACCATGAGCGGTCTTGTCTTGAAGCTGGGTCCGAAAGAACGCGTTCTGATTAACGGGGCTGTCATCGAAAATGGAGACCGCCGTTCGCGCCTGTCTATCGTGACACCGAACGCCAACATCCTGCGTTTGCGGGATGCGATCCATCCCGAAACTGCCAACACACCGGTGCGGAGGGTTTGTTATATCGCCCAGCTTGTGCTGTCGGGTGACATCATGAAAGACGAGGCAAGATTGCAGCTTTTGCGTGGAATTGAACAGTTGAGCCAGGTTTTGACCGATGATGACAGCCGCGACTTACTATCCAAGTCGACAAGCGCAGTGTTAGAGGATCAGTATTATCTCGCGCTGAAGCAACTTCGGGCGCTGTTGCCGCGCGAAGAACGTCTATTGGGTGCGCGACTGTCATGAGCTACCAGCCAGTTATCCCAATGGGAGGTGCTGCGGGCTGGGCGTTTTTACAAAGAACACAGGCGGCGCAACAGAAAGCATTTGATGCGTCGCCAGAAATCCAGCGTGATACGAAGTACTTCGAAAGTAAAATCGCCAGTGTGCAAACCAGCGATGATCTAATGGATGATCGTCGCTTGCTGCGTGTCGCCTTGGGGGCTTATGGTCTGGGCGATGACATCAACAGCACGTATTTCGTCAAGAAGGTGCTGGATGATGGCACGCTCGACCCGAGCGATCTTGCCAACAAACTTTCTGACAAACGGTATCTCCAGTTTGCCAAGGATTTTGGGTTTGGTGACTATGAGATCCCGCGCACTCAGATTTCGGATTTTGGCTCAAATATTACAGCCGCCTACAAGTCGAAACAATTCGAGATTGCAGTCGGTCAGCAGGATTCGAATATGCGGTTGGCGATGACGCTGGATAATGAACTGTCCGATATCGTTCGGGGTTCGGGGTCTGATGAAACCAAGTGGTACAAGATTATGGGAGACCCGCCCCTGCGCGAGGTTTTCCAGACTGCGTTTGGCCTGCCCAGCGCGTTTGGGGCGGTCGATATTGACCAACAACTCACCACCTTTCGAAATAAGGCCGATCGCTATTTCGGGGACAACACCGTCGATCAGTTTTCGGATCAGAGCAAGAAGGACGAGCTTAACAGGTTGTTCCTTGTACGGGCGCAGATCGCGTCAGGCGCTGCGTCCATGTCCAGCGGCGCGATTGCTTTGAGTTTGTTGCAAAACATCTAGGTTCAGGCCGACAGGGACCTAAGGCAACATGCAACTCGCGAGGCGATGAAAGCTCGCGGCGCTATCCTTCGCTTCAGTTTCGGTCAGGAAGGCGTCAAGCCCGGGCCATGCGGCGATGGCTTCATCCAACGCTTGATCGGAGCCTGCCGCATAAAGCCCCGACTGGATCATCATCTCTGATCGACTGTATTGACCAAGCAGTCTGCGACCCTTCGAGATCAGCGCATTTTCTTCGTCCGTGGCGGCTTCCGGCAATGCGCGGGACACGGATCGCAACAGATCAATCGCGGGGAATCGCCCTCGCTCAGCGATGTTACGATCCAGAACAACATGTCCGTCCAACACACCACGCAGGATATCTGCGACAGGTTCTTCCATATCCGACCCTGCCACCAAAACCGAAAAAATCGCGGTGATGTCACCCGCTGCGCCCGATCCCGGTCCGGCGCGTTCGCAAAGGGTTGTGATCTGTTGTGCAGTTGATGGCGGAAACCCCCGCAGATTGCCCCCTTCACCAGAGGCCAGTGCAATTTCGCGATGCGCCTCGGCATAGCGGGTGACGCTATCGGCCAGGAACAACACCTGTCGACCCTGATCACGGAAATGTTCGGCGACCGTCATCGCGGCCCACCCACATCTGCGGCGCACCATTGGCGATTGGTCCGAAGTCGCCGCGACCACCACAGCGCGTTTCATTCCTTCAGGGCCCAGCACGCGATCGACAAATTCTTTCACTTCTCGTCCCCGTTCGCCGATCATGGCGATCACCACAACGTCGGCTTGAACACCGCGGGCGAGCTTGGCCAGCAAAGTCGATTTACCGACCCCCGAACCTGCAAAAAGCCCGATTCTCTGCCCCCGGACAATCGGCAGGAAAGTGTTGAACGCAGCCAACCCGGTTTCCAGCCGTGTGCCCAGTGCCCGACGTTCGGTGGGGTTCTTTATCTGGCCCCGCAGTGGCGACACATGCGCGCCCCGCAGAATCGGGCGACCATCCAGCGCTTGGCCCATCGGGTCGATAACGCGCCCGATCCAACTGTCGTTCGGCGCAATTTCGGCACGGCCTTGCAGGAAAACCTGATCGCCGATTTGAAGCCCTTCTACGTCCCCGTCAGGCAAGATTGTTACCGTCTCGGCCGACAAGTTCAGGATTTCACCCATCCGCGTGCGCCCAGTTTTTGGCCGAATCTCGACCAGATCGGCCTGTGCAGCGACGGATGATAGGCCCCGAACCTGCAGGGTGCCTCGTCCGATTTCCACAATGCGTCCAACGTCAGCGACGGGTCGCACCGAGGATATCTCTGCGGCCAATTGTTCAAATCCGATCTGCATCACGCGCCTCCATTCGATCTCTGAAACCCTTTCTAAAGGAATCAGGGTTAAGCCTTGGTTGAAGCCAATCGAGGGAGAAGCCCCGATGTTCGAAAAAATGGATATCTTGACCAAAGCCGTGGGGCTGGCGAAACATGCCGCCGCACGCCAGTCGGTGATCGCGCAGAATGTTGCGAATGCCGACACACCCGGATACCGGGCGAAAGACCTCGCGTCTTTTGCCGACACGTTCCACATGGATGATGGCGGGGCGATGCGTACCACGCGTGCGCGTCATATGATCGGTGGGACAACCGCCGCACACAGCGACACTGAACCTCGTACAGTTTACCGCGCCGGGGCGATGTCGCCCAACGGCAACTCGGTCGCGCTTGAGACCGAGATGATGGCCGCCGCTGAGGCAAAAAGCGACCACCACTTAGCGCTGACCGTTTACAAAACATCACTTGGCATCATGCGCAGCGCGCTGGGCCGCAGGTGAGGTGAAAACAGATGAATGATCTCAAAGCCTCTGTCGCTGCCGCCGCATCTGGCATGCAAAGTCAGGCAAACCGCCTGCGTCATGTTTCGGAAAACATCGCCAATACCGATACCCCGGGTTACCGCCGGAAATTGGCCAGTTTTGAGGCCGTCATGGACGGCGGACAGGCCACTGGCACCGTGCGCTCGGGCAGGGTGTCGCTGGACCAAACCGCTTTGCCGATGATCTATGACCCCGCGCATCCGATGGCCGATGAAACGGGTCATTATCAGGGGTCCAACGTCGATCTTGTGATCGAAATAGCGGACGCTCGCGAAGCGCAACGCAGCTATGACGCCAACTTGAAAATGTTCGATCAGGCCCGACAGATGTCGCGCAGCCTTCTTGAACTTCTGCGCCGATAGGAGCCCGCGCCATGGACATCAGATCATCCCTTGCATCGCAACAATATGCGGCATCCAAACAAGCGGCGACGCCAACGCCGAAAAATGAACAAAGCGCGAACCCATTTTCGACTGCAGCGACAAGTTTCGCGGACACTGTGCAGCAGGGTGAGAAAACTGCGCTGGCTGCCCTGTCTGGCAACGCAGACCCGCATGCGCTGGTGCAAGCTCTCGCGCAGACCGAGTTGGCGGTCGAAACTGCCGTCACCGTGCGAAATAAAGTCGTCGAGGCCTATCAGGAAATCCTAAGGATGCCGGTCTGATGATGGATGAGTTTATTTTCTACGACACGTTGCGGGCCGGCCTTTGGATCGCGGTCATGATCTCGCTTCCAATCCTGACGGTTGCGCTTTTGTCGGGTCTGATTGTTGGCTTGTTCCAGGCACTCACCTCGATCCAAGAGATGACGCTGACCTTCGTTCCGAAGCTGATCGCAATCCTCGTCGTGTTCTGGGGCAGCATGGGTTTCATGACGGAAACGCTTGTCAGCTTCTTCCACGTGCGGGTCATTCCGCTGATCGCAGGGGGCTAGGGCATGGACAATATCGGATACACATCGCTGACGCGCCAATCAGGCTTGATGCGTGAAATCCAGGCCGTCGCCAACAACATCGCCAATGCGTCAACCACCGGGTTTCGGCGCGAGGGGGTTGTCTTTTCTGAATATGTACACGCGCTTGAACCGGGTGATCCATCACTTTCGATGGCAACGGCCAACGCGCGCGCGCTTGACCTTCAGCAAGGTGCGCTGACCCAAACGGGCGGGACATTTGACTTTGCAATTGAAGGCGATGGGTTTTTCATGATCGATGGTCCCGCGGGCCA
Organism: Aliiroseovarius sp. S1339; assembly: GCF_023195695.1. Classification (GTDB taxonomy): domain Bacteria; phylum Pseudomonadota; class Alphaproteobacteria; order Rhodobacterales; family Rhodobacteraceae; genus Aliiroseovarius. The sequence goes on from NZ_JALPQG010000003.1 coordinate 195,255, forward strand.
GTTCTTGACGCGGGCCGGGTCGTTTACGCCGTCAGCTGAAGGCGAGCTGTCAACTGCAGACGGCTATCGTTTGCTGGATGGCGGCGGTGCACCGGTCTTTGTCCCGCCTGATGCAAATGCAGTTTCCGTAGCGGCAGATGGCACCTTGTCGGTTGACGGTCGGGCCGTTGCGCAATTGGGGCTCTATTCGCCGATTGATCAGAATGACCTTCTGCATCGCGATGGTGTCCGCTTTGAAGCACCGGGTGGTGTTGAAGCCGCTCTTGGCGAGGCCGCGATTTTGCAGGGCTATGTCGAAGGGTCTAACGTCGACCCGATCGCCGAGGTCGCGCGCATGATCGAAGTCCAACGCAGTTACGAACTGGGTCAGAAGTTTCTTGAAAAAGAGGATGAGCGCATTCGCGCAGTCCTGAAAACAGTAGCTGGATAAAGGAGGTTCATCATGCGTGCATTGGACATCGCAGCAACAGGTATGCTGGCACAACAGATGCGGGTTGAAACGATTTCGAACAACCTCGCCAACATGTCGACCACGGGTTACAACGCGCGGCGTGCCGAATTCGCGGACCTGCATTACCAACAGATGGCGCGCGCTGGCACCATCAACGCTTCTGACGGCACGGTGCTGCCGACCGGTATCCAACTGGGTTTGGGGGTGCGGCCCACGTCGGTTTCGATGTTGGTTCAGCAGGGCACTCTGACACAAACCAATGGCAATCTGGACCTTGCGATCGAAGGCAAGGGCTATCTAGAGGTGACGCTGCCGTCGGGCGGGTCGGGCTATACCCGTGACGGCGGGCTGAAACTGTCCGGTGACGGTCTGATCGTTACGTCGGATGGCTATGCGGTTGCGCCCGAAATCACGATTCCCAGCGACGCCCGCTCGATTTCCATCAACGCAGACGGCGAGGTGTATGCCTATTTCGACGATGCGGTCGAACCTGAGCTGATGGGCGCCTTCACCCTTGCGGGTTTCACCAATGAAAAGGGGCTTGAGGCGATTGGGTCGAACCTGTTTCGTGAAACGTCCGCTTCTGGCCCCGCGTTCGTTGGCGCACCCGGAGAGGATGGGCGCGGGACGTTGCGTCAGGGTTATCTGGAGAACAGCACAGTTGACGCTGTGCGCGAGGTTACCGAACTGATCGAAGCACAGCGTGGTTACGAGCTGAATTCAAAAGTCATCACCGCAGCCGATCAGATGCTGGCTGCAACGACACAGGTGCGGTGATGAAAGTCATTTTCGGCATCATCCTGTTCATCGCAACCGCCAGCGCAGCCACCGCCGATACAGTGGTGGCCGCCCGGAACATTCGCGCCAACGTGTTGGTCACCGCCACGGACCTCAAACTTGTTGTGTCCGATCTGGCGGGCGGGTTCCAGGCGATCCAAGACGTGGTTGGGCAGGAAACGCGCGTGGTCCTGTATGCTGGTAGGCCCGTTATGGTCAACGACATCGGACCGCCGGCGTTGGTCGAGCGCAACCAGATCGTGACCTTGGCCTATGTCGCCGGTCCGCTAACGATTTTGGCAGAAGGCCGCAGCCTTGGACGCGCAGGGGTCGGTGACCGCGTGCGCATTCTGAACCTGTCATCGCGCACCACAGTGACCGGATCCGTCGAAGCCGACGGTACGGTCTCCGTCTCAAACACTCGTTTTTAAGCCCGAAGGAAGCCACATGCACCCATTAGTTTTTGCCGTTCTCACCATTTTGGCCGTCTCGGCCTGCGCCCGGATGAAAGATGTCGGTAAGGCGCCGGACCTAAACCCGGTTGAGATGGGCGCTGAGCACGTTGCGATGAACGCCTCGGCCCTGCCGCGCACTGCGCCCCCGAAAAACTCGCCCGTGCGGGCGTCGCTTTGGAGTGGTGGACGACAATCACTGCTGGGTGACAGACGCGCGCAGGCGGCTGGCGACATCATGACCGTGGTTATTGAAATTGACGATAGGGCCGAGTTCTCGAACAGCTCAAAACGCGCGCGCGGTGCGTCCGAAGAAATGGGTGTTCCGAACTTCTTTGGCCTGCCGCAATCCATTGACAAAGACCTGACGGAAGGCGCGTCGATGGCAAATGCCGTTGGCTTGTCATCGAGCAGTTCGTCCAACGGCAACGGGTCGGTAAAGCGCAACGAGAAGTTAGAACTGCGCGTTGCCGCCACGGTGATCGGCACCCTGCCAAACGGAGTTCTGAAGATTCAAGGCACGCAAGAAGTGCGGGTAAATTTCGAGCTGCGCGAACTTCTGGTCACAGGGTTTGTGCGGCCGGAAGACATCTCGCGTCAGAACGAAATCTCGTATGACAAAATCGCCTCGGCCCGCATTTCATATGGGGGACGTGGGCAGATCAGTGACGTTCAGCAGCCACGCTATGGCCAGCAGGTCACCGACATCATACTGCCGTTCTGAAAGGTCAGGTTATGGGAAAGGTTTTTCCAGTTTTGCTTGCGTTGTTGGGGTTGGTCGCAGGCGGTGGTGCGGGTTATTTCCTGAAGCCGGCACCAGAGCCTGCGATGGTTGATCCGAGCGGCGATGCCAATGGTGAGCCGAACCACATCAATGCGCCGCCTGCCGAGCCTGAGGTCAATCCCGACAGCGAGTTTGTCAAGATAAACAACCAGTTCGTAATTCCAGTCGTGCGGGACGAAAAGGTGGTGGCCCTTGTCGTGCTGTCCTTGAGTCTTGAAGTCACAACAGGAAGCCGCGAGGCTGTTTACCTGCGCGAACCCAAACTAAGGGATGAATTCCTGCAGGTCATGTTCAATCACGCGAATAGCGGCGGGTTTGATGGCGTATTCACCCAGACCAGTAAGTTGACCAACCTGCGTCGTGCGTTACGCGAAGTTGCAACCAGTATTCTGGGGACCGTTGTTCATGACGTGCTTGTCACGAACATCATGCGGCAGGATCATTAGTCGTCGCGGAGGGTTCGCCGTCAGAACCTTGCGGCGACGAAGGGCGACAGGTCTATTGCCGGTTTGGTTCGCGCGGCGAGGTCGGCAACCAGTTCTGCCGTCCCAGCCGATTGGGTCAATCCCACATGCCCATGGCCGAACGCATAGATAATCTGGTCGCCCGCACCCGACGGACCAATGACCGGTAGGCTGTCGGGCAGCGACGGACGATATCCCATCCATTGGGTGCCGTCGGTCAGATCCACCCCCGGCATGAACGCTTTTGCTTTATCCACTAATACCTCTGCGCGGCGGTAATTGGGGGGTAGATCAAGGCCGCCTAGTTCCACCGCACCCCCGATGCGCAGCCCAGATCCAATCTTTGATATGACAAAACCATGCGCCGAGAATGTCAGGTGCGTTTTTAGCTCGACCGAGGCGTTGGCGAAGGTAGTGTTATAGCCGCGTTCGGTTTCAAGCGGGATGGTGTCGCCGATCTTTGCGGCCAGCTTGTGGGACCATGCTCCAGCGCAGATGACAACTTGCTTGGCGGCCAGTGACCCACGGTCCGAGATGATCTCAACGCGGTTGGACGTTGTTGTGATATCGTGGATGTCACGGTCTTGATACGCGCCGCCTTGGTCCAGATACCTGCGCGCCAAGCTTTCTGCCCACTTCTGCGGGTCGGTGGTGTTGAACCAACCGGGGGTAAAACCGGCATGGGTGAACTTTCGACTAAGGCCCGGTTGTATCTTGGCGATCTGATCGGGGTCCTGAAGCAGTTCGACCGCGATGCCAAGATCTGCCCGTCGTTGCCATTTCGGCCTTGCGCGTTCAAAGTCTTGCGCGCCCTCATACAGTTCCAACTGTCCTTCACGGCGGATCATTTTGGGGTCACCAAACCGGGCAAGCTGTCGTTCAAACGCTGCTTCGCAGTGCTGCATCAGGCGCGTTTGCGCCGCAACCGCATCATCATACCGATCGGCCCAGCTTGCACGCCAGAATTTCAGCATCCAAGGCGCGATCTTCAGGGCATAGGCGGGTGGGATGGACAGCGGGCCAAGCGGATCGAGCAGCCATTTCGGCGCACGCCGCATGATACCGGGCGTGGCAAGCGGCTCGACCTCGGAAAATGCGAACGCGCCAGCGTTACCACGCGAGGTTTCGGCAGCGATGCCTTTGCGGTCAATCAGCAGCGGCGTGCGACCTCGCGCCTGAAGTTCAAGCGCAGCGCTAACGCCGATGATGCCTGCGCCAATAACGACGATGTCGAAAACCTGCTTTGCCATTCATTTTCCTAGCCGAGGCGGTGAAGCCATCCAGATTATAGGTCCAGTTTCAGCGGCCATCGTTGCGAATACCACCCCGAAACGGATCGCCTTCATCAAACAGCAAAGTAGCTTCCGATGTGATGAACGCCCGCCCTTGGATAGTGGCGACAACACCGCCAGACGGGTGACCCACGAAGCTGCAATCATATGCGCTGCCAATTACGCTTTCCTGTCGCCAGATTTTTCGAGCGGCCAGTTTGCCGTCAGCGGCAAGGCAGGCCAGCTTTGCAGAACAGCCCGTGCCGCAGGGCGAGCGGTCGTAAGCGCCACCGGGACACAGCACGAAATTTCGACCATGCCCAGCCGTGGTCTTTGGTGCGCCGAAAAGCTCGATATGATCAATCTCGGCCCCATCTGCTCCGGTCACGCCTGCTTGCTGCAAAGCAATGCGGATGTTTTTGGCGGCCGCGGTCAACGCTGCGACGTTGTCAAGGCACAGGTCGATCTGGTCAAAATCAGTCAGGAAGAACCAATTGCCGCCCCATGCAACATCGCCGGTGACGGGGCCGATACCGGCAACATCGACGGTAATGCCTTTTTGATGGCGATAGCTTTCGACATTGGTGACACGCACGGTGTTGCGATCCAGAAGTTGGCTGGAGACAACACCGACTGGCGTTTCAATTTTGTGGGTTCCGGGTGTCAGCCGCCCCAGATGCGCCAGAACGGCGGTCAGCCCAATGGTCGCGTGGCCGCACATCCCCAAGTTTCCAACCGTGTTGTAATAGATCACCCCGGCAACGCATGACGGGTCAGTCGGCGGCACCAGAAGCGCGCCAACCATGGCATCGTGCCCGCGCGGCTCGGCCAGGGTTGCGGCATATATCCAGCTGTGGTCGTCGCGAAGGCGCTGGGCGCGATCTGCAACACTGCCGGTGCCAAGGTCTGGACCGCCGTCAATAATGACGCGGGTCGGCTCGCCCTCAGTATGGCTGTCGATCACGCGCATTTAGATATGACGCCTTTGCGTTGCGACCACGCTGCCTGTGAAGAGGGTGTTGTTCATCAAGGTTTCCTGAATGGTTGGATGCAGGCGGCCAGAAATCAGTGCGGGCGTCAAGAGTTTGGGCATGGTCCGTCATATTGTGAATTAAATCCAATATGCAATAAGTATATTCAAACAGCGCCGGCTGTCGCGAACATCTTGGTGCGCGCGACAACCCAATCCTGCAGATGTCGTCGATTGGAGACTAGCCCCTTGCTTGCCCTATCCGGGTGGTCAACCGGCCCAACCCTTCGATCTCGACCACGCAGACATCGCCCGGCATTACCGGGCCGACGCCCTCGGGCGTTCCTGTGAAAATAAGGTCACCGGGTGCAAGCGTGATCAGGGACGACAGGTAAGCAATCACATCAGCGACGGACCAGATCAGGTCAGAAAGGTCCGAGGATTGTCGCACCTCGTCATTCACCGTCAACTGAATTTTGCCCGTGCCAATGTGTCCGGTCTTTGATGCGGGGTGAAGCGGGCCGCACGGGGCAGAGTGATCAAAGCCCTTTGCCATATCCCATGGCCGCCCAACTTTCTTGGCGGCAGCCTGAAGGTCACGGCGGGTCAGATCATTGCCGATGGCGTAACCCCAGACGTGATCCAGCGCCGTTTCAACCGGAATGTTCGCCCCACCGATGCCGATGGCCACGACCAGCTCGGCCTCGTGATGCAGGTTGTCCGTGCCGGGCGGGTAAGGCACCGTTGCCCCATCCGCGACCAGCGCATCAGCGGGTTTTGAGAAAAAGAACGGTGGGTCCTGATCCGGGTTCGACCCCATTTCACGCGCATGGGCCGCGTAGTTCTGGCCGATGCAATAGATGCGGCGCACGGGAAAGCGGTCGTCAGACCCAACGATGGCCAGCGACGGCTGCGGGGGGCAGGGAATGGCCCAAGTCATGTCAAAAATACCTCGGCTTTCATGGTGTCGGGGATCGGCGCGCCCAATCGCGACAGGATCGTGGGGGCGAGTTGTAGCTGGCACAGGCGGTCGTCGAAATCGGGGCCAGCGGCGGGTCCGAAATAGTAAAGCGCCGCGTCCTGCTGCAAATCTTCGCGCCCGCCATGGTGGCCGCGGTCGGTTTGGCCGTGATCGGCGGTCACGATGATCTCATACCCATCTGCGCGCCACCGGTTGATGAACAGCGCCAACTGTTCGTCCGCTTGAAAGCAGGCGTGGTCCATTTCCTGACAGTCGTGCCCGAACCGATGGCCCATGCTGTCCAGCGTGCAAGTGTGCAGGATGCCATAGTTCAGGTTGAACCGTTCACACAGCATGGTCAGCGTCGCGAACAAGTCGATGTCAGCAGGAGTTGTCTGGTTGATCAACCCATATCCGGTCATCGTGTGAAATCGACCGTGGTTGATCGAGGTGCTGTCGGGCTCGTCGTATTCGATATCGCGCACCAGATCGAAGGGCGCGCGGTTGAAGAACTCGGACCAGAAACTGTGGGTGACAGCGCCCGTGACACCACCGGCCTTGCGCACCTGACTGAAGATATCGGGCTGAGCCAGGCGGAACACGTTGTTGTTGCCGGTGCAGCCATGGTCTTGCGGCGCAACGCCCGTGTGGATCGAGGCATAGCAACTGGCCGATGTCGACGGCAGCACCGAGCGCATTTTCCAGCGCTGTGCATCGCCACTGTCCACCCAGCCTTCCAGATTGCCAAACAACCTGCGCCAGTTTCGCCAAGGCACGCCATCGAGAATGATCAGAAGAAGTTTTCGGTCCATGATGCCCACATCTCAGCAATGGCCAACTATCAGTTCCCTGCGCTTTCCATCTTGCGATGTTCGACGACTTCTTCAAGCCACCCCAACCGCATTTCCGGCACCGAGCTGAGCAGAAGATCGGTATAGTCGTCAAACGGCGGCGACAGCACCTCGGCCTTTGTGCCATAGCGCACGACGCGCCCCTGATACATCACCGCGATGCTGTCCGCGATGGCGCGCACCGTGGCAAGGTCGTGGGTGATGAACAGATAGGCGACCTGTTCGCGCTTCTGAAGGTTATGCAGAAGCTTCAGAATGTCCTCGGCGACGAGCGGGTCCAGCGCCGATGTCACCTCGTCGCAGATGATGATCTTGGGCTTCGCGGCCAAGGCGCGCGCAATGCAGACACGCTGCTTTTGCCCGCCCGAAAGCTCGGCAGGATAGCGGTCTTTGAACTCGGCTCCCATCTCGATATCGTCAAGAAGCTCGTCGATGCGCTTGTGCTTCTCAGCGCCGCGCATTCCGAAATAGAACTCGAGTGGTCGACCAATAATCGTGCCGACGGTCTGGCGCGGGTTCATCGCGACATCCGCCATCTGATAGATCATCTGAATTTCGCGCAGATCGTCGCGCGCGCGCCCTTTAAGATCGGCGGACAACACCCGATCTTCGAAAACGATCTGCCCATCACGCGCGGGCAACAGCCCTGTCATAACGCGAGCCGTGGTTGACTTACCCGACCCGCTTTCGCCGACAACGGCCAGCGTTTGACCGGCGTGCAACTCCATCGACACGTCATGCAGCACATCAAAGTTGGTGCCTTTATAGCGCGCAGTGACGTGCTCAATGGTCAAAACCGGGTTGTCTGAAGGCGGCTTGCCTTCGTGCTTTCGCGACCGCACCGACACCAGATCGCTGGTATACTCTTCTTTTGGCGCGTTGATGATCTGGTCGGTGGTGCCATGTTCGACCATGTCGCCCATGCGCAGCACCATGATTTCATCCGAGACTTGGGCGACAACGGCAAGATCGTGCGTGATATAAAGCGCTGCAACACCTGTGTCGCGGATCGCTTTCTTGATCGCCATCAACACGTCGATTTGCGTGGTGACATCCAGCGCCGTGGTGGGTTCATCAAAGACCACCAGATCGGGTTCCGGGCACAGGGCCAATGCAGTCATGCAGCGCTGCAACTGCCCGCCAGAGACTTGGTGCGGATAGCGGTCGCCAATGGTTTCAGGGTCGGGCAGGCCTAACCTGGTGAACAGATCAATCGCGCGGGCCTCGGCATCTTTCTTCGAGAACTTGCTAGCGTGGATCGATGCCTCGATCACTTGCTCCATGATCTTCTTGGCGGGGTTAAAACTGGCCGCTGCCGATTGAGAGACATATGTGACCTCGGTCCCGCGCAGTTTGCGCAGGTCCTTAAGGCTGGTGCCAAGGATTTCGCGCCCATTGACCCAAACCTCGCCGCCAGTGATTTCGACGCCGCCGCGCCCATAGGCCATCGTCGCAAGCCCGATGGTCGATTTACCGGCCCCGCTTTCACCGATCAGGCCAAGAACTTTGCCCTTTTCAAGGTCGAACGACACGCCATGTACGATATCAATATCACGCGGCTTTTCGCCCGGTGGATAGACGCGCGCGCCGATCTTCAGGTCGCGGACTTTCAAAAGCGCGTCGCTCATCCGCGGCCTCCTTTCAGGCTGGTGGTTCGGTTCAACACCCAGTCGGCCACTAGGTTCACGGAAATGGCAAGCGTCGCGATGGCGACCGCGGGAACAAGCGCTGCCGCGATGCCATAGATGATGCCGTCCTTGTTTTCCTTCACGATGCCGCCCCAGTCTGCATTGGGTGGTTGGACTCCAAGTCCAAGGAAGGACAGGGTCGAGACGAACAGAACCGCAAAGATGAACCGAAGGCCCATTTCGGCCACAAGCGGCGACAGCGCGTTGGGCAGGATTTCACGGAAGATGATCCAAATCCGGCCTTCACCGCGCAGCTTGGCGGCTTCGACAAAATCCATCACGTTGATATCCACTGCGACTGCGCGTGCCAGTCGATAGACGCGGGTGGCATCCAGAAGGCCCATGACAAGGATCAGGATCGTCAGTGTGACCGGCATGACCGACAAAACGACAAGCGCGAAGATCAGGGTCGGGATCGACATGATCAGATCGACAAAGCGGCTCATGACCTGATCGACCCAACCGCCGATAACGGCGGCCGTGAAGCCAAGGATCGATCCGGTGGTGAAACTGATGAATGTGGCCGCAGTCGCGATAAAGATGGTCGTGCGCCCGCCATAGATCATCCGGCTTAGCAGATCGCGGCCAATATTGTCGGTGCCGATCCAGTGGTCGGCCGACCACGGCTCCCAGACATCGCCAACGATTTCTGTCATCGAATAGGGCGCGATCCATGGTGCGAGGATTGCCATCAGGAAATATAGGCTGGTGAAGAACAGGCCGAACAAAGCGGCCGGGGGAATTCTTGTCATTTCGGATGCCTCAGCCTTGGGTTGGCAAGGATCGACACGATATCCGCCACCATGTTGAGCCCGATATAGACCGCCGCGAAGATCAATCCGCAGGCCTGCACCACCGGCACGTCACGTTTGGATACGTGATCCACCAGATATTGCCCCATGCCGGGATAGGTGAACACGACTTCGACCACCACGACCCCGACGACGAGATAGGCAAGGTTCAACATCACCACATTCACGATTGGCGCAATCGAGTTGGGAAGGGCGTGGCGGGCGATAACTTGAAAGCTGGTCAGTCCCTTCAATTCGGCCGTTTCGATATAGGCCGATTGCATCACGTTCAAAATGGCGGCCCGCGTCATACGCATCATATGGGCCAGCACGACCATGGTCAGCACGGCGACAGGCAGGGCGATGGAACTCAACTTCTGCCCCAGGCTCATTCCGTCATGGATCATTGACACGGTGGGTGCCCATCCCAGCTTAACGCCGACGAAATACATCAGGATATAGCCGATTAGGAACTCCGGAACGGAGATCGAGGCCAGTGTGACGGCCGAGATAAGCTTGTCCGGCCAGCGTTCGCGGTACCGGACGGCCAGCAGGCCCAGAAAGATTGCCAGCGGCACGGCGACCACCGCGGCCCAGAAGGCAAGAAACAGGGTGTTTTTCAGGCGCGAGCCAAGGCTGGCAGCGATATCCTGTCCAGAGGTGAGCGCAGTGCCCAGATCGCCCTGAACAAGCCCGCCCAGCCAGTCGAAATAACGGCTTAGCGCAGGTTCGTTCAGACCCAGTTCTTCGCGAATGTTGGCAAGTGCCTCGGGTGTGGCGGACTGGCCCAGAATGGATTGTGCCACATCCCCCGGCAGGATGTTGGTGCCCCAGAATATCAGGCCCGACACCGTTAGTAGAAGGAGCAGGCCCAGCGCAATGCGCTGGACCAGAAGTTTGAGCAATAATGGCATATCAGCCGGCGACCCACATTTTCATCGGGGCATAGAAGTTCATCAGGTCGAAGCCCTTGTGACCTTCGACCCAGCCGGCGACCCGGTTGGTCGTGCCATCAATGAAGTCGTTGAACATCGGGCAAACCAGCCCGCCTTCGTTGTGAAGCAGCGTGCCCATATCGCCATACATCTGAGTCCGCTTCGCCTCGTCCAGCTCGCCCCGTGCCGTCAGCAGCATCTGGTCGAACTGATCGTTGAAGAACCGTGTGTCGTTCCAGTCCGCCGATGACAGATAGGCGGTGGAATACATCTGGTCCTGCGTCGGTCGCCCGCTCCAGTAGCTGGTGCAGAAGGGCTGAGCGTTCCAGACCTCGGACCAGTAACCGTCGTTGGGTTCGCGCTTGATCTCAAGGTCGATCCCAGCGGTTGCCAGCGACTGCTGGAACAGCGCCGATGCATCCGGTGCGCCAGGGAAGCTGTTGTCAGACGTGCGCAGAAGGATCGGACCTTCGTGCCCTGACTTGTCGAAGTGGAACTTGGCCTTGTCAGGATCGTAGGTGCGCTGCTCCATCTCGGTGAACAGCGGGTAGGAACTGTTGATCGGAATGTCGTTCCCGATCGAGCCGTAGCCAAACAGGATCTTTTCGACCATTTCTTCGCGGTTAATGCCGTGTTTCAGCGCCAGTCGCAGGTCGTTGTTGTCAAACGGCGCGGTGTTGCAATGGGCGATGAACACGTAATGGCCCGGCCCTGGGGTTGAGTAGACATTGATGTTGGGCGCGCGGGCCACGAGATCTGCGGTCCGTGGTGGAACACGCCCGACCATATCGACCTGGCCAGACTGAATTGCCGCCATACGCGCGGTGTCGTCGTTGATCACCACAACCTCGATCGTGTCGGCATGGCCCAGATCGCCCCAGTAATTGGGGTTCTTTTCGGCCACGAAACGCACACCCATATCCACTTCTTTCAGGATATAGGGGCCGGTGCCGATCGCCGCTGCCGGGTCATCCTTGCCGCCATTGGGCTGGATCATCAGGTGATAGTCGGTCATAAGGTAAGGCAGGTCGGCGTTCGGGGTTTCCAGTTCGACGATAAACTTGTCGCCATCAACACTCATCGCCGAGATGCCGCGCATGATGCCCAGTGCGCCGGACTTTGTGTCTTCGCCCGCGTGACGTTCCATCGTCGCCAGCACGTCATCGGCGGTCAGGGGCTTGCCATTCGAAAACTCGACGCCCGAGCGGATCTTGAACGTCCACACCTTGGCATCTGCCGAGGCCGACACTTCTTCTGCCAGCTTGTTTTCAAGCCCGCCTTGCGGCGCAAGTTCGACCAGTGGTTCACCCCAGAAGCGGCTGACCATGGTGCCGGTCGAGTTGGTCGTGGTCGCCGGATCAAGGCTGTCGGTGGTCGAGCCACCCGGAAGGCCGACGCGGATGGTTCCGCCTTTGACTGGCGTTTGGGCGTAACCGGCTGAAGACAGCAGCGTGTTCGCGCCTGCGGCGGTCAAGCCAAGTGCAGCGGCCCGTCCCATGAAGTGACGGCGCGACAGTCTGCGCGAGGCGACCTGCTTAGAAAGATATTCGAGTTCGTTGGACATTGAGGGCTCCCTGAGTGAAATATGTGGGCCTTTTGGCCGCTTTTTTCTGGATTGACTGACAGAGTTGACCAGATGGCCGGGTTTCGCAAGGTTTGATACCGACCGAGTATCATCGATTTCCGACACTATGTTACGTCACGCGGCAGAAAGCTACCCTTCGCGGCAAACAAAAAAGGGCCGAGGTTGCCCCGGCCCTTTTTCCAGCGATTGAAAATCTTCTAGAAATTCAACGAGATATCGCGATGGCGCGCAGAACATGACGCCATTGCCAAAGCCTGTTCACGGGTAAAGCGATCTTGAACACGGATGCCCAGCGAGCCTCGGATCACGTCCAGATAGGTGGCGAGCTGTGGCCGCAGTTTTGCGTCCGCTTTCGCACGCCAAGCCATCTGAGAATCGAATTCGGCAACCGCGTCCTCATAGGCCTCCATCGCCTCCGCGCGGTCCGGTTCTTTTGCTTTCAGCGCCTTCGCGGCCTTGCTCAGCGCACTTTTGACGTCGCCCGCGCCGTCGATCTTACCGAAGGCCTTGGACAGTTCGCTTGCAAGATCTTCTGCCTCGGCTTCAGGCATGTTCTGGACCGTTGCTTTCAAGGCGCGCAATTGCGACTCCATCGCTGCAAAGTCAGCGGTTGCATCCAGAACCTCCAACACTTCAAGCGAATCCTCATAGGCCGAGTCCGCCGCCCGGCGATATTTCGTGCGGGCAGAGTTTTCGGCGTTGGTCAGCTCAATGAACGTATCGTGCGCGCCGGTCCAGCTTTCCGGGATCTGTTCGCGCAGATGCTCGACCTCGGAGCTTAGGGTGGCGACGTTACCTTCAAGCACCGTGCGCGCCGATGCCTGACTTTCGTCACGCATCCGACCGATCCGCACTTTCAGCTTGTCGATTTCTTCAGTGCGGCTGCGGATTTTCTTTTCGAGCCCGCGCACCAGTCGCAATTGTGGCCGATAATCATCGGCGGCCGCTTCGACCTGTCCGGCGGCATCAAATGCGGCCTCAAGTTCTGCGATGGCGTTGTCGGCGGTATCCAAGCTGTCGGTCAAATCGCCTGCCAGGTCTTCGGGCAGGATCGACAGGTCCAGCGCACGCGCGGCAACAATTGCATCTTGCGTTTCCGTGCTTTGCGACAGCCGCTGGCCCACATATTCCTCAAGACATAGTTGCAGTCTTGGGTTGCGTGGCGGTGGGCTGGTTTCCGACAGGAAGCTGACCCGGTTGGGAAGATAGTTCACCAGCGGGGGATAGGCCCCCACAATTGCCAGCGCCGTAAGTTGCAGCAGAATAAAGGCGATGACGCCCTTATACATCTGCACAGTCTTAACGATGGCTGGTGCCACGCCGCGCAAGTAAAACAGCGCGAAGCCGAAAGGTGGTGTCAGGAAACTGGTCTGAATGTTCAGGCCAATCATCACGCCCAACCAAACAGCAGTAATATTGGCTTCGGGGTCAGCCAGCAGGATCGGGGCCACGATTGGCACCACGACCACGGCGATCTCGATAAAGTCGAGGAAGAACCCGAGGATGAAGATCACCAGCATCACGATTACGAACTGAGTCCAGAACCCGCCGGGCAGGCCCAACAGGAATTCCCGGACCAACTCTTCCCCGCCAAAGGCACGGAAGGCGGCGGTCAGCATGGCAGCACCCAGAAGGATGATGAAGACAAGCGATGTCGTCTTGGCGGTTTCCAACATGACGCCTGCCAACGTGTCTTCAATCTTGAAAATGCGCCAACAGGACCAGCCAAGCGCAACCAACAGCATGATCGTTGCGATGACGCCCAGCGTGATACCAAGCCTGTCGGTGCTGTCGGTTATGCCTTTAATGTTCATTTCGAAATTCGAAAGCGCGTAGCCGACAAGGAACAACGCAGCGATAGCCAGAAGCGCCGGGTAATATAGTGTTTTACCGGGCTTTGGCAGACGATAGCCCGCCATGATCATCGCGCCGGCGGCACCAATGGCGCCCGCTTGGTTCACCGTCGCAATACCTGCGATGATCGACCCCAGAACCATAAAGATCAGGGCAAGGGGCGGGACCAGAGTGATCAGAACGTTTTTCAGGAAGTCTAAGTTATACGCGCCGTCATAGTGAACGGCGGGCGCGTTGTTCGGACGCAGGATCGCGTAGAACAGAATGTACAGCATATACAGCCCAACCAGCACCATACCGGGAATGAACGCGCCCAAGAACATTTCGCCAGCCGAGGTCGACACGACGTCGAACATGGACGGCATGGACAGCTCGCCGGTTGCTTCCTTGTGCAGGATCTTGCGTGCGGTTCCGGCTTGGTCCGTGGCAGATGCCAACTGGTCCGCCAGAATGATCAGCACGATTGACGGAGGAATGATTTGCCCCAACGTGCCCGATGCGGCGATTGTACCGGTGGCCAGCGACTGCGAATAGTTGTTGCGCAGCATGGCAGGCAGTGAAATCAGGCCCATCGCCACAACGGTTGCGCCAACGATCCCTGTGGTTGCGGCAAGCAATGCGCCCACAAACACGACCGAGATGCCAAGCCCGCCGGGAACGGGGCCGAACAGGCGGGCCATGGTGACCAGCAAATCCTCAGCAATTTTGGATCGCTGCAGCATGATGCCCATGAAGATGAATAGCGGGATGGCGATCAGCGTGTCTCGCTCAACCTCCCAATACACCCCCCTGAGGTTCGTGACCCCCGCTGACAGCCATTGATTTGGGCCGCCGCTGTGGAAATAAACGTCGGTTGAACCGGTCATCACATAGCCCGCGCCAGCGGCAAGGCCGATGGTGATGATCGCCGCACCGGGCAGCGCGAAGGCAACCGGATAGCCCGACCCCAACGCGCCCGCCATGATCACGATGAGCAGGAAAAGAAAGAAAAGCTCCATAGGTCAGACCTCAGTGCGCAGAAGGTTGCATGATTTCGCGAAATCCGGGCTCGTCGCGTTTGTCTGCAACGGCCTGGAGGAAATAACTGACGAATTGGATCAGCATGGTGATGGCGAACAGGCCAATAAAGGCGGCCATCTGATATTTTGTGTACAGGCCAAACGGGCCGGCTTGTGAAATCTCGAAGCTGGTGATCGGCGCGTTGATGATGGACTGTTTGCCACCAAACCCAACCGCCAGCACAACCCAAGTGGTGGTCATTCCAAGCAGGATCGTGCCGATACCATTTACGATGCCGCGGGTCGTTCTGCCGAAGCCTGCGTAAAGAACGTCCACCCGAACATGGCCTTCGTCAAATAACGTATAGGCTGACGAAAACAGAAACAGCGCGGCATACCAGTAACGCACAAGATCGCCCATCAGCGCTTGTTCATAGCTGAACACAAAGCGTGAGATCACGATCAGAAGCTCGGCGATGACGATCAGGAAGGCCAGCCAGAAGAAACCGAGGGTCCGGGTGACCATCGCAATGCCGAAAGCGATCACGATCAGCGGGATGTGCACCCATGATCCGATCCAGCTTGGGCGGCTGAACAGCTGGGCGGTTGTCGAGCCAAGCAGCGGCCTGATAAGGTCTTCAGCCCGCATAAATGCGATTGTGGCGTCTGTTATACCGATCAGGAAGACCGCCCAGAACAGCGCGCGTATCAGATAGACATTGAACATATGGATACGGTGGGCGTCCCATCGCAACGAGATCGTTCGATCGTGCAGCACCACGGCCACTGCCACGGCAATCGCCACGACATACAGCACCACATGCACCCAACCGCTGGGCGCCGCGCCGCTTAGAAAGGCTTGCGTGCCGGAATAGCCGAACCCGACCACCAACACGTTGTTGATCAGAAACGCTGCCAGCACGGTAAGCGTGCACCAACCGAAAAGCCGCGCAAGGATTGCGGGGTCTCCGTGGCGTGGAATGTCTGGATGGGTGCTGTCGTTAGCCATGTCGCCTCCCGAAAGGCATATTAGGGTCAATTCTTGCGTGACCCTTTGGAAAAAGGACGGGGAGCCTTCCCCGTCCTTGGTTTTTTAGGTCTACAACCGGACTGGATTACAGATCCAGGATCCGGTTACGCTGGTTCACGAACTGACCTTCAAAGAGCGAGATACCGCGACCGATTTCGCGCATTTTGGCCTGAACTGCGTCGTTCACTTCGGCTGCCAATGCGTCATAGCTTGCGGTTTCTTCGAACACTTCCTGAGCGGCTTCGCCCATTGCGTCCCAAGTGTCGTCGTCGAAGCTGCGTACTTCAACGCCTTGCTCGTCCACGAGCTTGGTCAGGTATTCACCATTCAGAGCCATGGATTCAAAGTATGAGTTCGAGTTTTCTTCAAGGGCCGCAGCGGTGATCACCGCACGTTCCCAATCCGACAGGCTCGACCACCACGATTTGTTCGAGGTCAGCGAAAGCTGTGCGCCCGGCTCGTGCATGCCGCCAGTATAGTAGTATTTGGCAGCCTCGTAGAACTTCATGAAATAGTCGTTATAGGGACCAACCCACTCCGTCGCGTCGATGGTGCCGGAGACGAGATTTTCATAGATCTGACCGCCGGGAAGCGACACAGTCGATGCGCCCAGCTTGGCCAGAACCTGACCGCCCAGGCCCGGAATACGCATTTTCAGACCTTTGAAGTCATCTGCGCTTTCGATTTCTTTGTTGAACCAGCCGCCAGCTTGGGTGCCGGTGTTACCAGCGGGAAGGCCTTTCAGGCCGAACTGGTCTTGCACCCTGTCCCAGATTTCCATGCCGCCGCCATACAGGACCCATGCATTGATCTCGGCGAAGGACATGCCGAAGGGCACCGCTGTGAAATAGGCCAGTGCAGGGTGCTTGCCGGTCCAATAGTAGTCGGCGCCAATATAGGCTTGGCTGTTGCCGGATGCGACTTCGTCAAATACGTCCAATGCGCCGACGCGTTCGCCTGCTGCAAAATACTCAACCTTCAGCGCGCCTTCCGAAAGCTCGCCAATACGTGCGGCCAAGCGTTGTGCCGAGACACCCAGACCCGGGAAGTCGCGCGGCCAGGTCGACACGATGGTCATTGTCTTGCCACCTTGCGCCAGTGCCGGTGTGGCCAGTGCCGTTGCGCCTGCGCCAATTGCGGCGCCTTTCAGAAACTTACGTCGTTCCATGTATGATATTCCTCCTCCGAGTTTTCGATATTTTCTTGTTCGAACGTGGGCCGACCAAGGGTCAGCTTTGCGCTGCCACGCAATTACTACGTAGATAAATCCAGATTTCAAATGGTTTTTCTCAAACTGGTAACATTTCTTTACCAATTTGAGAAAAGCACGCTGTCTGGCCGCTGCGAATGCGCGCGGTGATTTGAAGCTAACCCGCTGATGATTGCCGAGTAATTTCTGCGAAGCAACGTAAAGTCTTGGCTTACGTTGGGACAACCCGCATAAGTGGATGACGTCAGGCGGTGATGCATCCTAATGGGTATGTTTTTACTTTCCCCTCTGGATATTTCGAAAAATGAAGCTTATCAAGGAGGCGTTATGACTCGAAAGCTGCCCCAATGATCCAGTCGCACGACTCAACCATCGACACATTGATCGAACCAGAGCTTGGCGCTTTGCTGGGGGTGTTCGCGCTGCACAACTTTATCGAATCGTTGATGGACGACATCGACAGCGGCATCGACGTGCCCCATTTCGAGCGAAAGATTGTGGTCTGGCTGGACCGCCCCAAGCGCATCGGCGCGCTCGCGCGCGAAATGAATGTGTTGCCATCGACGATGACCACCGCCGCCGACCAGTTGGAAAGCCGTGGCTTGGTGGTGCGCGAACGCGACCCAGATGATCGGCGCGCGTGGCTGTTGAAGCTGACCCAGACCGGTGCCGATCTGCGGTCGGCGTTGGTTGTCATGGCGCGCACTTTACTTTGCGAAACGCTGGATCTGTCAGCCGACGAACTGAACAGCTTCGCCAGAACATCTTTGAAAATTCACGCCAACATCCAGAAACACACGACCTGTTAGGGACATCCCATGCCTTTCATCACACGCTTATTGACCGCTGCGACGTTCGCTCTGATCGCCGCCAGCACAATCGCAATTGCCGAGGACGCGGCAAAGCCTGTCAAGCTTTTGACAGTCACGGCGAATGACGAAACTTTCAGCCGTGTTTTCTTCGGCAAGGTCGTTGCGCGCCAAAGTGTCGACATGGCGTTTCAGGTGGGCGGACAGATCGTCGAATTTCCGGTGATCGAAGGGCAAGTTGTGTCGGAAGGGGACATGATCGTTCAGCTGGAACAGGAACAGTTCTCATTGGCGCTGGAACAAGCGGTTGTGCAAAAGGATCTGGCCGAACGCACGTTGGAGCGGCTGACAAAGCTGCGGGGCAATACCGTCAGCCAGGTGGCTCTGGATGACGCCACAACACAAGTGAATCTGGCAGACATCGCGTTAAGGCAATCCGAACGGAACCTGAATAATGCGACGCTATATGCACCGTTCGACGGGCTTATCGCCACGCGCAACGTCGATAATTTCGTCACCGTCAGCCCGGGCACCCCTGTCGTTCGCTTGCATGACATGAGCGAAATTCGGATCGCGATCGACGTGCCGGAAATCCTGTTCCAGACCGCCTCAAAGGAACAGAACGTGCAGTTCATGGCCGAGTTTCCGGCACATGATGAACCGCTGCCTGTCGAGTTGCGCGAATTCAGCGCTGAGGCGGCGAGCGCCGGTCAGACCTATCGCCTGACTCTCGGGATGGCGCCGCGTGACGACCTGCGTGTTTTACCGGGGTCCTCTGTGAATGTGCGCGTGTCAGCGACCCATGAAAATCCCGGTATCCTGATCCCATCCACCGCAATTGTCGCCGCGCCCGACGGCACTTTGTCTGCCATGCGCTTCGTTGCGGGTGAAGGCGACACTGGCACAATCGCCGCTGTGCCGATCACAGTCAAACCCGCCGCAAATGGTGACTTTCTACTGCTGTCGGGCCTGTCCGCAGGTGACGAGATTGTCGCCGCTGGTGCGTCGGCTGTGCGCGATGGTGAAACGGTCCGCCGGTTCACCGGCTTCACGAACTGAAGGGGGCGGTTATGCTCAATATCGCACGCGCCTCGATCGAGAAGCCGCTTTATACGTGGCTGATCATCCTTACCATGCTGCTGGGCGGCATCTGGGGCTTCTTCAATCTTGGTCGCTTGGAAGACCCGGCTTTTACGATCAAGCAAGCGGTCGTGGTGACCCAGTATCCCGGCGCCAGTGCGGCGCAAGTGGCGACGGAAGTGTCTGAACCGCTGGAAAGCGCGCTTCAGAAGATGGAAGAGGTCGACAAGATCACCTCGACCAACCGCCCCGGCGAAAGTCGGATCGATATTGAGATCAAGTCAACCTATCCAGCCGACGCACTGCCCGACATCTGGACCCGATTGCGCGCGCGGGTGCGTGACACGTCGCGTCAACTGCCAGACAATGCGCGCCCACCTTTCGTGAATGACAGTTTCGGTGATGTGTTCGGACTGTATTACGCCGTGACCGCTCCGGGGTTTACGGACGCTGAGAAATACGAGCTTGGCACCTTCTTGCGCCGCGAACTTTTGGCGGTCGAGGGGGTCGCCGGTGTGGACCTGTCCGGCATCCCGGAAGAGGCAATTTACATCGAACCCAACATGACCCTGTCGGTCAATCAGGGCATTCCCCCTAACGCGATCATCGGCGCGGTGTCGGAAGCGAATTCGGTGTCGTTAGCCGGGGCGCTGAACAAAGACGGCGCGCGGATCATGTTTCAGGCACCCGAAGGGTCGGAAACCGTGTCCGACATCGCGTCGCTTAGTATTGGGGTGAATGGCCAGCTATTTAACGTGGCTGACGTGGCGCATGTAAGCCGTGGGCGCGTTGCAACCCCGGATCAGATCATTCGCTTCAATGGACAAGAGGCGTTCACCATCGGCATTGCCGGGCTGGACACCGAGGATATCGTCAAGGTCGGCCACCGTGTCGATGCACGTCTGGCCCACCTGTCTGTCGATATTCCGCACGGGATCGAACTGCACCCGATCTATCAACAACACATGGTGGTCGAGCAAAGCTCGAACGACTTCCTGAAAAATCTCGCGATGTCGGTCGGGATCGTGATCATCGTTCTGGGCGCCTTTATGGGGTGGCGGGCCGCCGTTGTTATCGGGTCGACGCTTCTGCTGACCGTGGTCGGAACGCTGCTGTTCATGTCCATATTCTCGATCGAGATGGAGCGTATTTCGCTGGGTGCCTTGATCATCGCCATGGGCATGTTGGTGGACAACGCGATTGTCGTGGCGGAAGGGATGCAGATTTCAATGCAGCGGGGACGACCATCGCTTGATGCCGCCGACGACGCCGCGAAGAAAACCCAGATCCCGCTTCTGGGGGCGACGGTGATCGGGATCATGGCGTTCGCAGGCATCGGGCTGTCGCCGGATTCCACCGGCGAATTCCTGTTCTCGCTTTTCGCTGTGATTGGGATTTCGCTGTTGTTGTCGTGGGTGCTGGCGCTGACGGTCACGCCTTTGTTGGGCCATTACTTGTTCAAGCTGGGCAATCAGGACGCGGATGATGCCTATTCCGGCAAATTCTTCGTGCTTTACAAGAAAGTCTTGGACAAATCCCTAACATTCCGCTGGCCGGTCATTGCCGGTCTTGTTGCGATCACCATGGCCTGCTTTGTCGGGTTTGGATCGGTAAAGCAGCAGTTCTTCCCCAACTCGAACACGCCGCTGTTCTTTGTTTACTATAAACTTCCGCAGGGCAGTGCGATCCAGCAGATCTCGGATGACCTTAGGGTCATGGAAGACTGGTTGCTGAAAGAAGAGAACGTCACCACGGTCGCGTCCTATGCGGGACGGGGTGCGGTGCGATTTATGCTGACCTATGATGGCGGCAAGGACAATCAAAGCTATGGCCACCTGATCATTCGCACAAACGAATTGGACGCGATCCCGGACATTCACGCGCGCCTTGAAGCGTTCGGAAAGGCAAACTTTCCCGAGGCTGAATTCCGCGTGCAGCGGTTGGTGTTTGGCCCCGGTGGCGGTGATCCCATTCAGGCGCGTTTTTCCGGCAGTGACCCGGCTGTGCTGCGTGGTCTGGCAGATCAGGCGATGCAGGTTATGGCCGACAGTTCGGACAATCTTTTGAACCTGCGCACCGATTGGCGCGAGCAGGAATTGGTGATCGAGCCCGTCTATGCCACCCAACGCGCCCAAACGGCAGGGGTGAACCGCGATGATATCGCAAGCTCGCTTTTGTTTGCGACCGATGGCCTTCGCGCTGGCGTGTATCGCGAACGCGAGCGGCAGATCCCGATCATCATGCGTCGTCCCCTGCCCGAGCAATTTAGCCTGACCGACCAGCTCGTGTTCTCGCCTGTGGCGGGCACTTATCTGCCGATAGAACAGCTGACCGATGGTTTCAAATACCGGGTTGAGGATACGCTGGTTCAGCGGCGCAACCGCGTGCCAACCATATCGGTCGGGGCCGATGTCGCAACCGACGTGACCCCCGCCCAAGCCCACGGCGAAATCCGCGCTGCTGTTGAGGCGATATCGCTTCCGGCTGGCTATTCGGTGGAATGGGGCGGCGAGTTTGAAAACGCATCTAAAGCGCAGGCCAGCCTTGGCGCACAACTGCCGCTAAGTGTGTTGATCATGGTGATGATCTCGGTCCTGCTGTTTAATGCGATCCGTCAGCCGATCATCATCTGGCTGTTGGTGCCAATGTCGGTGAACGGTGTCGTTATCGGCCTTCTGGGCACAGGGCTTCCGTTCAGCTTTACCGCGCTTCTTGGGTTGCTGAGCCTGTCGGGCATGTTGATCAAGAACGGCATCGTTTTGGTCGAGGAAATCGACCTGGTACGCGCCGAAGGGGTGCCTCTGCGCAAAGCGATTATCGAGGCGTCGGCTTCACGGGTCCGGCCAGTTGTTCTGGCGGCCATTACCACGATCCTTGGTATGGCGCCGCTTCTAACGGACGCGTTCTTCGTGTCGATGTCAGTCACGATCATGGGCGGGCTGGCTTTTGCCTCGGTCCTGACCTTGGTGGCCGCGCCGGTCTTCTACTACGTCTTCTTCAAAGGGGACGAGAAGAAAGAGCAAGCCGCGGCAATCGCGTGATCCCGACCAACCAACGAAAAAGCCGCCTCAATCGGGCGGCTTTTTTCCTCAAGTACCTGCGGTTTCGCCTGAATTAATCCGGGAAACGAATGAGGCTAAATTATCTGGAGCGGGCGGCGGGAATCGAACCCGCGTCATTAGCTTGGAAGGCTAAGGTCTTACCACTACACAACGCCCGCCCAGTGGAATTACGACATATTTCATGCGCTTCTGGGCGTCAAGGCCGCACGGCGAGGGATTCCAGTAGGTTTGATGGCCGCGCTCTTAAATGGTTCCTGAAAACCCCTCGTTCAGGTCATAACGTCAGGCGTGGTCCGGCCTATGAATGCCTCCATCCGGCAAAGTGATTGTGCGGCGTCGCGCACCTGTCCCAAGGCCAATTGAGGATCAACGCCGTGGTCGCCCTCCGGGGGCGCATATTGCTCCAGATAAAGTCTGAGCGTGGCCCCTTCGGTTCCCGTGCCAGACAAGCGGAACACGGCGCGTCCGCCGCCTTCAAAATAGACACGAACGCCCTGCTGATTGCTTTGCGATCCATCCACGGGGTCAAGATACGAAAACTCATCGGCAGAGGCGACCGTCAGCCCCGCAAACGACTGCCCCGCAAGATCAGTCAAACGAGCGCGCAGGTCAGTCATCAACGCATTCGCTTTGTCCGTGGCAATCGCTTCGAAATCATGGCGCGAATAGTAATCCCGCCCGTAGGTGTGCCAATGGTCGCGTAGAATTTCAGCAACGGACATTTTGCGGACTGCCAGAATGTTCAGCCAAAGCAGAACCGCCCAAAGGCCGTCTTTTTCGCGCACGTGATCGGACCCTGTGCCCGCGCTTTCCTCGCCGCAGATAGTGACCCTGCCCGCATCAAGCAGGTTGCCGAAGAACTTCCAACCGGTTGGTGTTTCAAACGCTTCAACGCCCAGTTTTTTGGCCACCCGATCACTGGCGGCACTTGTTGGCATTGAGCGTGCAATACCGACAATTCCCGACCGATATGCGGGCGCCAGATGGGCGTTCGCCGCCAGAATGGCCAAGCTGTCAGATGGCGTAACATAAGCGCCACGACCAACGATCATGTTGCGGTCGCCGTCACCGTCTGACGCGGCGCCCAGATCGGGGGCCTTATCTGACATCATCAAATCCATCAGCGGCTTTGCCCAGATTGGATTGGGGTCGGGATGGCCCTTGCCGAAATCTTCCAGCGGGATTTTGTTAACAACCGTCCCACTTGGCGCGCCCAGCGTGTCTTCAAGAATTGCGGTGGCATAGGGTCCGGTGATGGCGTGCATCGCATCGAAACGCATTGTGAACCCGCCCGCGAATAGATCGCGGATCGCGTCGAAATCGAACAGTGTTTCCATGAGCGCTTGATAGCTTTCGACCGGGTCGACAATTACGACCTGCAGGTCTGCGCGGCTTGTTGATCCGATTTTCGTCAGATCGACATCGTCAATATCTGCAATGTTGTAGGTCGAAATCTTTTCTGTCGCCTCGAACATCAACTGCGTCAGGCCTTCGGGTGCGGGCCCGCCGTTTGCCGCATTGAACTTCAGCCCGAAATCTTCATCAATGCCACCGGGATTGTGGCTGGCTGACAGGATAAACCCGCCATCCGCTTTGTTGAGCCGAATAAGATGCGATGCCGCTGGCGTTGACAGCAAACCATCTTGCCCGACGATGACCTGCGCTGCGCCGTTCGCGGCGGCCATTTTGATAATGATCTGAATGGCGGTCGCATTGAAAAAGCGACCATCCCCACCAATCACGAGTTTCTTGCCTTGGCCGCCGCCGATCGCATCGAAAACCGATTGGACGAAATTCTCAAGATAATGCGGCTCCATAAAGACGCGGGTCTTTTTCCGCAGGCCAGATGTGCCAGGCTTCTGACCCTCAATTGGTTTTGTACTAACTGTTTGAAAAGTCATGCAATGCTTCCTTCTTACGGGTGGGGCGAGCGTGGGTCATCATATCGCTAAGCTGCCGCAGGCCTTTGAATTTGGATAGGTCTTCCAGACGGACAGGGTATTTGCGGCGCCAATTTGGATGTTCGTCAATGGTACCCGGCAAGTTCTGGGCCTCCGCGACACCTAAGATGTCATCGAGCTGAATGCTGATCAGGCTGGCGGGTGATCTAGCCAAAATCGCATGCACCGAGCTGTGAAAATCGGTTGCCCTATCTGCTATTCGTGTAAGCGCGGCAAAGTCCTTGGTGCGGTCGCGCTGGGCAGATTTCGCTTGGTGTTCATCAATCCAGCCCAATCGTTGCCACCATTTGATATCGCACCCGGTTTCATAACCTTTGACCGTCGGGGTGTCATGCGTCGCAAAACACGACAAGACCTGCGCACGGCCCTTGGCGGGATTGCGAAAGCGCCCGGTCTTGGTTTTTTCGTATTGCAACACTGAATAGCCATAGAACCCGTGATTGCGCATCGTGGCTCGAAAATTTGGGGGAACCAAGCCAAGATCTTCGCCGATAACGGCACCATTGTTGCGCTCAGCCTCGATTTTGATGATCGCGATCAGCGATTCTAGCGGTTGGCGAATATAGCCGCCGGGACAGCCATTGTCAGGGATCAGAAAGCTTCGGTTCAGACCAAGAACGTGGTCGATACGCACGACGCCTGCGTGCCGCATGGTTTGCGCCAGAATACGGCGAAACGGTCGATAGTTTGCGCGCTGCAGCTTGCTTGGGGCAAATGCGGAAAGGTCCCAGTTCTGCCCCTCTGGGCTGAGATGATCAGGGGGTGCGCCAATCGACACGTCTTGCGCAATGCTTGCCCGTTCGCACCAGCTTTCGGCGCCACTGCGGCGTGGCCCAACGGCAAGATCGAGGTAAAGGCCCAAAGACAAGCCCGCTGCTTTCGCCCTTCGCTGCGTATCTTGCAATTGGTGATCCGCCACCCATTGCATCCACATATGAAACTGCATCCGTTCTGGGTCGGGTTCAACCTGCCGGACGTCAGGCCAATCGCGCCAATCTGACCCATAGACCTCGCTGAGCGCTTCAAATTCGGCGAACCTTTGGAGCTCTGGCCCGGCATCCTGAATGAAGGCCTGAAGCTGGGTGGGGGCAGGGTCTTTTGCTTCATCCAAGAACACCGCAAACAACGCGTCCATCAGGCGGCAATGCAAAGCCTTGTGCGGCTGATAAGAGACTTCTTCTGAGGCGCGAAGCAACGCAAACTGCGATGCCTCTTTCGCCAATATCTGATGTGCGCGGCGCGATCCCTCCAACCCCGGGATGGCATCCAACGCAATATGGGTCGTGTTCAGAAAGCCGCGATGAGACGGGGAATAGGGACTGATCGAGCTGTCCGCAAATCCCATATTGTGGGTCGGGTTCACGCCGACAAAACCCGCCCCGATGTTCCCCGCAAGTGTCGCCATGCCTGCAAGGTCTTCATAATCCCCAAGCCCGCTGTTTCGGGTCGAACGCAGGCTGTAAAGCGCAAGGTTGATCCCCCAAAGACGCTCAACCCCGGTGAGCGATTGAACAGAGGCAAGACGACGCGGCGCGGCGAGGATACGCACGACCTCGGTCTGATCACCAACGCGGGTAGTAAGTTCATAAACACCGGATGCCAGTGGCGGCAATGAAATATCACCCCCAGCGATGCCATTCGCCACATCTGCCATGTCGTCATCAGCGCGCAGAGTCCAAGCCGCGCCCTCACCAAATGCAAGCTGGAAGGCGTTGCCGCTTTCAACGATCACCTCTTCAGGAAACTGACGTTGCTTGGCTTGAGCATTCAGTTTCGTGAGGCTCTTCTGCACCGTCGCGTCACTGTCGGCTTCAACTCCGATGGAATTCAGCAAGGCGCGTTGGGTGTCAGGCGATGTAACATGCACGCGACCCTGCATGTCCTTATATTGCGACAAGATCCTGCAGCGTTTCGCAAGTGTCACCAGTTTCGCGTCAATCGGGTTCATGGGTTGCCCCGTCGGATATTACAACAAAGGCAACGACGGATTGAGGCGCAATGACCGCCGTGTCCGACTCCGGCCTAGGATATGCGTTTTGCACGGCAGTATCTGTGTCGATGCCGCGCACCCAATGCTGCCCATTTGGTGGCTTTGGCAAATTTACGGAAAGCTGCTCGTCCGTTCGATTGAAGGCTATGAACACGAGGTCATGATCCGGCTCGTATTCAGGCGCTTCGGCCGAGCATCGCACGGTCAGGCAAAAATTTGACAAGCCGGGGTCGCGCCAGCCCAGTGGGCCGCCATCAAAATCAGTCCACTCCACATCGAGCAGTCCATCGCTTGCTCGTTTGGCACCGTGAAGAAATCTTGTTTGACGCAGGCATGGATGTGCCTGACGGAACGCCGAAAGGGCCGCAACAAACGCCTGCAAATCCAGATCGGCCTGATCCCAGTTTAGCCAACCGATCTTGTTGTCCTGACAATAGGCGTTGTTGTTGCCATCCTGAGAATTGCCAAACTCATCACCTGCCAAAAGCATCGGCGTACCCTGCGACATGAACAACGTGGCAAGCATGTTGCGTTGCCGCCGCGAACGCTTGGCGCGGATTTCTGGGTCGTCGCTATCGCCTTCTTCGCCGCAATTGTCACTATAATTCGTGTGATGCCCATCGCGGTTGTTTTCGGTGTTGGCCTGATTGTGCCGCTTCTCGTATCGGGTCGTGTCTGCCAAGGTGAAACCATCATGGCTGGCCAGAAAATTCACCGAAGATGAGCTGCGCCGCCCGGCGCGGTCAAATTTGTCAGCCGAGCCCAGCAATCGCGCACCCAGTTCCTGCGCACTATGCGCATCGCCGCGCCAATATCGCCGCGCGGTGTCGCGGTAGGCGTCATTCCATTCCAGAAATTCATGTGGAAATCCACCAAGCTGATAGCCGCCGGGGCCGATATCCCATGGCTCGGCGATCATTCGTGCGCCAGACAAGACCGGATCTTGGCGCAGGGCATCAAAAAAGCCGCCCCAAGGGTCAAACCCGTGTGCTTCACGCCCAAGCGTTGTGGCAAGATCAAAACGGAACCCATCAACCCCCATGCACTCGACCCAAAACCGTAAGCTGTCCAGCACCATGCGCAACACATAGGGATGGGCAACATTCAACGTGTTTCCACAGCCGGTATCATTGGCATAGTAACGCGGCTGCCCTGCGTTCAGGCGATAATACGACGCATTGTCGAGCCCGCGAAACGAAAGCGTCGGGCCTCTTTGGTCGCCTTCGGCAGTATGGTTGTAAACCACGTCAAGGATCACCTCGATGCCCGCTTCATGGAACCGTTCGACCATCTTGCGAAATCCGGTCAAGCCATTGGGACCAAAATATCTGGCCTCCACTGCAAAAAAGCCGATCGAGTTATAACCCCAGTAATTCGTCAGCCCGCGGTCCAACAGAAACGCGTCGTCGATAAAGCTGTGCACAGGCAACAATTCAATCGCGCCGACACCGAGGCTTTGAAGGTGTTCAATCACGGCGTCACTGGCGAGCCCCTCATAGGTCCCGCGCAATGCCTCAGGCACATCAGGGTTGGATTGGGTCAGGCCTTTGACATGGGCTTCATAGATCAGGTCTTTTGAGGGCTGTTTGCGGTTGCCAGGTTTGGCGGCTTGAAACAACGCGGGGTCCGAGATGACAGATTTTGGCACATAGGGCGCGCTGTCCGCCTCGTCGAACGAGATGTCTTCGCGGGCGGAACCTTCATCATAGCCAAGCGTTGCGGGGTGATTTTCGAACTGACCGTGAAGTTCGCGCGTGTAAGGGTCAACGAGCAGCTTATTGGGGTTAAACCGGTGGCCTTGTTCGGGTGCGTAGCTGCCGTGGACGCGGTAGCCATACAGGCTGCCAATCGCCAAACCCTCGACATATCCGTGCCAGACTGGGCCGGTGCGTTCGGGCAATTTGATCCGCGCAGTTTCCGTTTTGCCATCGGGTGAAAACAAGCACAGCTCTATCGCTGATGCATTTTCTGAAAACACAGCGAAGTTGACGCCATTTCCGTCGTGATGTGCACCAAGCCGGGTGGCTGTGCCGCTTGATATCTGAGGGGTGTTCATCAATACGCGCCCCTAATCGCGCCGCTCAATCAAAGATGCGTAGATCGCTTGATAGGCCGCTGCTGATTGGTCCCACCCAACAGGGTGACGCATCGCACGTCGCATCATTGCGGTCCATATCTTGGGTTGGCGATACGTATGACAAGCACGTGCAATCGCTTGGCCCAGCATGGTGGCGTTGATTGGGGCAAACTGAAAACCCGTTGCGCAATCGGCGACCAACGCGGCCTCGTTGGCATCAATGATGGTATCTGCCAGACCGCCGGTGCGGGCTACAACCGGCAGGGTGCCGTATCGCAGACCGTAAAGCTGAGTCAGACCGCAAGGTTCAAACCGCGACGGGATCAAGATCGCGTCGCTGCCGCCTTGCAACAAATGCGACAGTGCTTCGTCATAGTCGATAATCACACCGACCGAGCCGGCATATCGATTTGAGGCTTCGACAAATGCGCGCTCTAAGTTTGTCTCGCCGGTGCCCAACACTGCCAGCTTGCCACCGTGGGCCACGAGGTCGGGCAAACAGTCCAGCAACATGTCCAGACCTTTTTGCGAGGTCAGACGGCTGACAACGCAAAACAAGGGGCCATCACCGGTGGTCAAGCCAAACCGTGCCTCAACCTCTGCCTTGTTCGCTGCCTTCTTTTTCAGACTGCGTGCGCTGTAGGTCGCCGGCAGGTGCGGGTCGGTTTCCGGGTTCCAAACATCCAGATCGATCCCGTTCAGGATACCGCTTAGGTCGGAGCGGCGGGCTTGCAAAAGCCCTTCCATCCCCATGCCGAAATCTGGTGTCAGCAACTCGCAGGCGTAGCTGGGGCTGACGGTTGTGATCGCGTCTGACAAGGCAAGCCCAGCTTTGAGAAAACTGATTTTGCCGAAGTATTCCACCCCATCTTGGGTGAACATTTTCGACTTTAGCCATAGGTCGGCCAGACGCGTGGCGTCAAACACGCCCTGAAACGCGATGTTGTGAATGGTCATGACCACCGGTGGGCAAGCCTTGCCCGTTTGACGCAAGTAAGCAGGCACGAGCCCTGCCTGCCAATCATGTGCATTGACGACCTCGGGCATCCAGCCCCCAACACCGTCCGTTGCAACCTTAGCACCGGCGAATGACAACGCGGCAAAGCGCAAATCATTGTCCGACCAGTCCTGGCCATTAGGGCCCAGATAAATGCCGCCCGCGCGGTCATAAAGATGCGGTGCGACCAGCAAAAGCAGGTCAATCCCGGTTGCGGTCACTTCAACAATCTCAGCCGGACCGCCGAACAGGTCATCAAATTGGACCACCGTTTTTGCGTCCGACACCAAGGGGGCCAATTCAGGATAGGCCGGGATCAATACTTTGACGTTTGCGCCCGAATTGGCCAACACTTTTGGCACCGCACCGATTACATCGGCAAGGCCTCCGGTCTTGATGAACGGCGCGCATTCAGAGGCAACGAAAAGAATGTTCACATCACAGGTCCAGTTTATCAATCATCGGTTGGGTTATCAGGCAAACGCCATTCTGGGATCGCCGGAACCGCTTTGCATCCAGTTCGGCATCTTCACCAACAACCAAGTCACTAGGGATGATCACACCGCGATCAATCACAACGTTGCGCAGGCGCGCCTTTCGGTTGATTTCGACATAAGGCATGGCGACCACCCCTTCGAGCTGCGAAAACGAATGTGTGCGCACGCCGGTAAACATCAGACACCGATCAAGGGTGGAGCCGGAAATGATACAGCCGCCAGAGACCATGGACGATACCGCATGGCCGCGCCGCCCTTCTTCATTGTGAATGAACTTCGCGGGAGCGGTCAGTTCCGAATAGGTCCAGATCGGCCAAGTCGTATCATAAAGGTCCAGTTCCGGCTCGAAATCGGTCAGATCGATATTCGCCTGCCAAAACGCATCAATCGTCCCCACATCGCGCCAATAGGCTTGTTCCTCCATATCCGACCGCACGCACGAGCGGCTGAAGGGATGGGCGATGGCCTTGCCTTCTTTCACGATTTTGGGGATCACATCGCCGCCAAAATCATGACCGTAACCCGGCGTGGCCGCGCATTCTGCAAGCAGCTTAAAAAGGTATTCCGTCTCAAATACGTAGATGCCCATGCTTGCCAGCGCCATATCTGGGTGACCGGGCATCGCGGGCGGGTCGGCTGGTTTTTCGACGAAATCAAGGATGCGATCTTCGGTGTCGACCTTCATCACACCAAAACCGCTTGCCTCGGCGCGTGGAACTTCAATACAGCCGACCGTCACATCCGCACCACTTTCGACATGATGGTTGATCATCAGCGAATAGTCCTGCTTGTAGATATGGTCGCCCGCAAGGATCACGATGTATTTGGGCGCATAGCCCTTGATGATGTCTTCGTTTTGGGTGACCGCATCGGCGGTGCCCTTGTACCAATTCTCGTTATCGAGCTGTTGCGATGCCGGTAGAATGTCCAGAGATTCATTGCGCTCTTCGCGAAAGAAGCTCCAGCCGCGCTGCAAGTGCCGGATCAACGAATGGGCCTTGTACTGGGTCGCCACGCCGATGCGTCGGATACCCGAGTTGACGGCATTGGACAGCGGAAAGTCTATGATCCGACTTTTCCCACCAAAATACATCGCCGGCTTCGCGCGCCTGTCCGTCAGTTCGTAAAGTCGACTGCCGCGCCCTCCCGCCAAGACAAAGGCCATCGATTGTTGCGCCAGTCGCTGAGACTCTCGGTCCATGGTTTCCCTCCCGGTAAACAGTAAGAATAGTGTCGATCACTCGTCCTTTTTCAGCTCGAAAAATAGCGTTGATAGTGGCGGCAACGTCAAAGAAATGGAATGTGCGCGGCCTGATGCGGCGATTTGTTCGCTGTCGGCGGACCCCATGTTGCCCCGATCCCCACCACCGTAAATCGCGGCGTCGGTATTCAATCGTTCGATCCAATGCCCGGCTTGGGGAACCCCAATGCGCCGCCCTTGGCGTTCGACGGGGGTGAAGTTGCCGACCACCAGAACGGGCGGCGCATCCTTTGTCCCGTGTCGCACCCACGCGAGTATTGACTCGTCCGCCGCGCCGTCCTCGATCCATTCAAACCCCTCGGGTTTGCAATCCAGTTGGTGCAGGCCGGGGGTGCTGCGATAAAGTGTGTTCAAATCGCGGACCAATCGCTGCATCCCGCCATGCAGATCATTTTCGATCAGATGCCAGTCAAGTGACGCATCGTGGTTCCACTCTACCCCCTGCGCAAACTCGCATCCCATAAAGAGCAATTTTTTGCCGGGATGCCCCCACATGAACCCGTAATAGGCCCGCAGGTTGGCGAATTTTTCCAACCCATCGCCGGGCATCTTTTCGATCATCGACCCTTTGCCATGCACAACTTCGTCGTGGCTGATTGGCAGGATGAAATTTTCCGAAAAGGCATAGTGCAGCCCAAAGGTCATTTTGTGGTGATGATATTTGCGATGGATGGGGTCTTCGCTCATGTATGACAGCGTGTCGTTCATCCAGCCCATATTCCACTTATACCCAAAGCCAAGCCCGCCTTGGTCCGCCGGGCCGCTGACACCGGGAAAGGCTGTGCTTTCTTCTGCAATGG
This sequence comes from Aliiroseovarius sp. S1339, assembly GCF_023195695.1. GTDB lineage: Bacteria > Pseudomonadota > Alphaproteobacteria > Rhodobacterales > Rhodobacteraceae > Aliiroseovarius. Next base: position 226,861 of record NZ_JALPQG010000003.1, read on the forward strand.
TCATGATGCCCGGCATTTCGCCATAGGCCACCGTGTTGGTACGTTGCAAAAACGCGATCGCTTCAAGGTTTTCGCGCCCGCCGTCCTTGTTAGGGACCCATTCGCCATCTTTACGTGAATAGTCCCGGTAAAGCATCGAGGCCACGGCATCCACGCGCAGACCATCGATGTGATGTTCTTTCAGCCAATAAAGACCATTTGCGACAAGATAGTTTGAGACTTCTCGCCGACCATAATTATAGACCAGCGTGTTCCAATCCGGGTGAAAGCCTTCCCGGCGATCTTGGTGTTCATAAAGCGGCGTGCCGTCAAACTTGCCCAAGCCATGTTGATCTTCCGGAAAATGGCCCGGAACCCAATCCAGGATCACGCCCAGATCGGCGGCGTGGCAGGCTTCAACGAACGCACGAAACTCTTCCAGTGTTCCGTGGCGAATGGTGGGCGCGTAAAGCCCGACCGGCTGATACCCCCACGAGCCGTCAAAGGGATATTCGGACACTGGCATCAGTTCGATATGGGTGAACCCCATGTCCTTTGCATATGCCACCAATTGTTCGGCATGTTCCTGATATGACAGCGGTCGATTGCCGTCGTCAGGTACGCGCCGCCAAGACCCAAGATGCACCTCATAGACAGAAATGGGTTGGTCAATGCGATGTAAAGCTTCGCGCTTGGTCATCCATTTCTTATCCGACCATTTGTGACCTTCGAGCGTGCGCACCACTGATGCGGTCTTTGGGGGGTGTTCTGCGCCAAACCCAAAGGGATCAGCCTTTTGGGGCAATAGATGACCGCTGGCGTCATGCAGTTCGTATTTGTACGGTTCGCCTTCGCCGATGTTCGGAACGAAGATTTCCCAAACCCCGGTCTGCCCGCGCTTGCGCATTGGATTGCGCCGACCGTCCCAGCCGTTGAAATCGCCAACAACCGCGACGCGTTTGGCATTGGGCGCCCAGACGGCAAAATGTGTGCCTAACGTTCCCTCATGGGTCATGACATGTGCGCCCAACACCTTCCAAAGGTTCAGATGCGCGCCTTCGCCAATCAGGTATTCGTCCATCTCGCCCAAAACAGGCCCATAGCGGTAGGGGTCGCCAGCCACCCAGCTGTGCCCGTCTTTGGTAATCCGCAGAACATAGGCAAACGCCTTTTTGCGCCGGGCCGCCTGCCCGACAAACACATCGGGCGCGTTTTCAGCGGGGGTCAGCGACATGATTTTGCGGTTGGTTTTGGCGTCCAGAACCTCGATCTTGGACGCGCCGGGGACAAAGGCGCGCACGACGAACTTGCCGTCGACCTCGTGCAGCCCCAAAACAGAGAACGGGTCGGAATGTTCACCGTCGTTGATTAGCTTTGCGTCAACTGGATCGATCATTGTGACAGCCCTTTCCGGAACTGGACCGCAGGTGTTGGTCAGTTTTACTTTAGCGACGTGACGTTCCAAATGTCCTTTGCATATCCAAGGATCGTGCGATCCGACGAAAACCACCCCATGCCGGCGGTGTTCAGCGCGGCCATCTTGGTCCAGCCTTCAACATCCTGATAGGCGGTATCAACCTTGCGCTGAGCGTCGAAATAGCTGTCGTAATCACAGGTCACTAGGAAATAGTCGTGATCATACAAGTTGCGCAGCAGGCCTTGATAGCGGTCCCTGTCACCGCCAGAAAACACACCGTCGGCGATTTGACCCAGAACGCGGGTCAAACCGGGGCTTGCCTGAATGGCTTTGCGTGCGAAGTCAGGTTGTTTGCGGCGCTTCACCACCTCTTCTGCGGTTAGGCCAAACAGGAAGAAGTTGTCAGCCCCGACATGTTCACGAATTTCGACATTTGCGCCATCAAGCGTACCAATTGTCGGGCTGCCGTTCAGGGACAGCTTCATGTTGCCCGTGCCTGACGCTTCTTTCCCGGCCGTCGATATCTGCTCTGACAGATCAGAGGCTGGAATAAGCATCTCTGCCATTGAGACGTTGTAGTTCTCAGGAAAAACCACCTGTAGATAGTCGCGGGTTACCTTGTCAGTATTGATCGTCTTGGCCACATCGTTGATCAAATGGATGATGGATTTGGCCATCACATATCCCGGCGCCGCCTTGCCGCCGAACAGTTTGACCCTTGGGGTCCAGTTGCCATGCGGATTGTCGCGGATGTCATTCCACAAGGCGACCGTTTCCAGAATGTTCAAAAGTTGGCGCTTGTATTCATGGATGCGCTTAATCTGCACGTCGAACATGGCGTTGGGGTCAATAACCGTGCCGTCGCGGGTCTTCAGCCATGCCGCAAGTTGTTGCTTGTTTTGGGCCTTCGCCGCACGGAAACGTTCTTGAAAACTGGCGTCATTCACATGGTCGCGCAATTCGGTCAGTCGTTCCAGATCATCTGGCCACCCGTCGCCGATTGTCTCGTTGATCAGATTGCGCAGCGGGGGGTTGCACGAATACAGCCAGCGGCGCGGCGTAACACCATTGGTCTGATTGATGATCCGGCCCGGATAGACTTTGTTCAGATCAGAAAACACCGTCTTCTTGACCAGATCAGAGTGAAGCGCTGAAACGCCATTGACGCAATGGGCCATGATAAACGCCAGCTCGCCCATCTTCACTTCGCCATCTTCGATGATCCGAATGTTGCTTCCGGAGACAAAGGCGTGGGTGTCCTGGATCATCTCGATAATCCGGTGGTGGCGCGGCAGGATGCGGGCGAACAACCCCTCTGGCCAGCGCTCAAGCGCTTCGGGCAAAAGCGTGTGATTGGTAAACCCAAGGCAGGCGCGTGCCGTTTCAATCGCCTTGTCCATCGGCATGGCGTGAACATCGGCCAGAAGCCGCACCAGTTCAGGCCCCGCAATGGCCGGATGGGTGTCGTTCAGTTGGATCGCAACATGATCCGCCAGATCGTCCAGCGCATAGCCTTCAGAAATCAGACGCCGCAACACGTCCTGAATGGATGCGGAGGTGAAAAAATACTCCTGCTTCAGCCGAAGCTCTTTGCCTTTGTCGGTGGTATCATCAGGATAAAGCACGCGCGAGATTGTACGGGCGAGGCTTTCTGGGGCATTCGCCGCCAGATAGTCACCTCTGTTAAAGCTCTCAAGATCAAAGAGTTTTTGCGGTTTTGCCGCCCAAAGTCGCAAGGTATTGGCCCATTTGCCTTTCCAGCCAATGATCGGCGTATCATAGGCCGAGGCAAGGACGGTTTCGTCTGGATGCCAAATGGTTTTGCCCTTTGTCTCGCTGACATAGCCGCCAAATCCAATCGGATACGAAACCTCTGGACGCTCGAATTCCCACGCGTGGCGTTGTGACAGCCAACCCTCAGCAGCTTCGACCTGTTCGCCGTCCTTAAAATGTTGCTCAAATAACCCGTGCTCATATCGGATGCCATAGCCATAGGCCGGGATCGCGAGCGTTGACATGCTATCAAGAAAACACGCTGCAAGGCGGCCCAGCCCACCATTGCCCAAGGCGGCGTCCGGTTCATCTGCCACGACCCGCTCGTAGTCTTGCCCCAACGCTTCCATTGCGTCGCGTGCCAGATCTTCAATGCCCAGATTGATGGCAACATCTTCGATCAAGCGCCCGATCAGGAACTCCATCGAAAGGTAATAGACCCGCTTTGAGTTACGGTCATAGGTTTCGCGGGTCGAGGCGAACCAGGGATCAACCACCAGATCCCTCATTGTCAGCGACAAGGACATGCGCCAGTCATAGACCGAGGCATGTTCGGCGTCCTTGCCGAGCGAGGTCTTCAGGTGGCGGCAAATGCTGTCTTTGAACACATTTACATCGACATTTGTCAGGGCGTCTTTCGGCATCACTATCGCTTTTCTGGGTTTTGGCAGCCTTACCATAAGGCGGCTACCAGGCGTCGGGTTGCAACTGCTTATTCTAGTGTCATTCGATCTCGTGCGCCCAAGGCGGGTTAGCGCCGGGTCGTGACACGGTAATTGCGGCCACTTTGGCACCATGTTCAAGCGCGCGTGTCAGATCGCCTGCCTCTATTGTCTTGATGCGGCTTCGGTCCAGCAGATGATTGTTCGCCAGGTCCGCCAAAAATCCGGCGTTGAACGTGTCGCCAGCACCAACTGTATCCGCGACTTTGACCTTTTTAACCGCAACTTCCACCATTTTATCATCGCCAAAAAAGGCGCAAGCCCCGGCGCTTCCGCGTGTCAGAACCACCACTTCTGGTCCTCTTTCGCGCAAAGCCTTTGCTTTCTCGATCTGGGTCAGGGGTCCGGGAACGATCCAATCCAGATCCTCGTCGGATACTTTTAGGATGTCGACGCAGGCGATCAAGTTATCAAGCCGTGCGCGATATCGCTTTTCGTTCGAAATGAAGTTTGCCCGAATATTCGGGTCAGCAACGATGACACGGCGACGGGATTCGCGCATTGCGAGGGCAAGATAGAAATCTGCGGCAGGTTCATTGATCAGGCTGATGCCACCAAAATACATCGCCTTCGCGGCCTGTGGGATGGTCGGCAAATCATTTGGGTCCAGCATTCTGCCAGCGGTGTTTTCGTCATAGAATACATACGTGGCATGCCCATCGGTCAGTTCGACGAAAGCCAAGGTCGTCGGGCGGTCAGAGAGTTGCACGAGGTCGGTGGCGACGTTACTTTTGTGCAGCTCGCCCAGAAGGATTTTTCCGAATAAGTCCGTCGAAATGCCGGATAAGAAGTCAGACCGAACGCCAAGGCGGCCCAGCGCAATGGCTGTGTTGAACACTGCCCCACCGGCATGCGGTTTGAAGGTTTGTTCGCCTGACCGATCAAGCGACGGGATCATATCAATCAAGGCTTCGCCACAACACACAATCATATTGTTGTCTTCCGTTTTTCAACCCAAAAGTCGGGCAGTTCCAGTCTCACAAGTGCGCGACGTATGCAGCGTCTGTGGATCAACGATCCAAGTTAATTTCTACAGGCGGCCTCTGTCCCGCGCTCCGGACCAAGCGAGGCCGAAGCTCAAAACTATCGGCAAAGGCGCGATTTGGCAAAGGCCGCCTTAGGATATCCGCGGCGCGGGCCAATTCATTCGAGAGCGACCTGCTTAAAGTCAAATGCAGGGCATCCACAACAGGATATCCCTAGTCCGCTTGCTGATTTGTGTTCTGAGCAACTAACCACTACTAGGAATACCTAAATTCCTTCAGGGCTCGACACGTGCTTACACTTCTAAAAAACGCTCACATTTTTGCTCCAACCCCTATGGGGCTTGGTCATATTCTAACTGCTGGCGAAAAAATCGTCTATCTGGGTGCCGAACTGCCAGAGCTGGCGGCGCCCTTGGATGTTGCCGTGCATGACGTGGCCGGGGCAGCCGTTGTGCCGGGTTTCATCGACGGTCACGCCCATATTACCGGGGGTGGCGGCGAAACCGGGCCGTCAAGCCGTGTACCGCCGATGGTTCTGTCGTCCTTCACGCGTGCGGGCGTGACCTCGGTGGTTGGGGTGCTAGGAACCGACGACCTGACGCGCAACACGCAAACGCTGGTCACGCAGGCCTATGGTCTGCGCGAAGAAGGGTTGTCGGCGTGGTGTCATACGGGCGGCTATCACGTGCCTTTGACCACGCTGACGGGCTCAGCGCGCGGCGATATCGTCTTTCTGGATCCGGTGATCGGCGTGGGGGAGCTTGCGATCAGTGACCATCGCTCTAGCCAGCCGACGCTGGACGAGTTCATGCGCATCGCCAGTGAAGCGCATGTGGCGGGTCTGATGACCGGTAAGGCGGGGATTGTGCATTGCCATATGGGTGATGGCGACCGTGGGCTGGCGATGTTGGAGCAGACGATCAAAACCTGCGAAATTCCGGCCCGTGTGTTCAACCCGACCCATGTGAATCGCAACAAGCCGCTGTTTGATCAGGCTGTCGCGTTGGCGCGGCACGGCTGCTATATTGACGCGACCGCGTTTCCAGATGGGCATGTCGAACCCGGCATTTCTGCCGCTGACGCTTATTTGCAGTTCAAAGCTGCGGGTTGCCGGACGGATCGTTTCACCATCAGCTCTGACGGTGGCGGCTGTCTGCCCGCCTTTGATCGCGACGGCAATCTGACCCGTTTTGGTGTCGGCTTGTCACAAACATTGCCAGATACGTTGGCAGAGTTGGCGCGCGCAGGCGTTGAGTTGGGCGAAGCCCTAGCACCGCTGACCAGCAACGTGGCCGACCTGCTGAAGCTGCGCCAAAAAGGTCGACTGGCGGTCGGTATGGACGCCGATATTCTTGTGCTTGAAGCTGATCTGCGTGTGCGCGATGTCATGGCGCGCGGCGCATGGCATGTCCGCGACCACAATGCGGTTCGCTTGGGCACCTACGAAGAAATGTAAGCCCCTTCGGGTCACGATAAAAATTAGAAAAGAAAGAACAGCAACATGTGCCCAGCACCAGTGTCAGAGGATTTAGACCGCGGATACATCATTCCCATTGGCGGGGGCGAGGATCGGGTCAAGGAAATGCAAATCCACCGGAAGTTCGTTGAGCTTTCGGGCGGAGAGGACGCGGATATTGTGGTCATTCCCACGGCCTCTATGCTGGAGAAAACAGGCCCGGACTATCACCGGATATTTTCTGATCTGGGGGCGGGTCAGGTCGAGTTCTTGCCAATCTCGCGCCGGGCAGACTGTGACAACCCTGATTTTGCCGGGATGCTGGACCGGGCGACCGGCATATTCATGACCGGGGGTAATCAATTACGTCTGTCCGCCATTCTGGGCGGCACGCTGGTGGCGCAAAAGATTCGTCGTCGCAATGCAGAGGGCGTTCCGATTGCAGGCACCTCGGCCGGGGCATCGATCATGTCCGAGCACATGATCGCAGGGGGCAGCAGCAATTCGGGGCCAGCTGAAGGAAATATCACCTTGGCGCCCGGAATGGGGCTGACCAATGCGGTGATTATCGACCAGCACTTTACCCAGCGCAATCGGCTTGGCCGCTTGTTAACCGCCTCGTCTTACAACCCTTTTCTGATCGGGCTTGGGGTCGACGAAGATACGGCGGCCTTCATCGGGCCCGACAATGTGTTGGAGGTTGTGGGCAGCGGAACCGTGACGGTTGTTGATGCCAACCACCTGACTCATTCCTCAATGTGGGACGCGCGCGAGGGCGAGGCGATTAGCCTTCTGGGCCTTCGCCTTGACGTTCTTGGTGAAGGATGCCGTTATGATCTGATTGGACGCCTTGCTTATCCGCCGGATGAACACGTGGCGTTCTGCACCCTTCCGGTGCCAAATGACGCAGATAGCGCGTGAGCCGGGGGAAATAACAAGCTTTCGAACGGGGGAACGCATGAAGATAATCTCAACCAATGTATTTGTCGGCCCAAATGTCTGGGCAAGCTTTCCGGTCATCCGACACGTCATTGATTTGGGATTTCTCGAAAACTGGCCGTCGGCGAAAATCGGGCCCGACTATATTGATCACTTGGTCGAGGCGCTACCCGGCCTAGAAGAACATGGCTGTTCCTATCGCGAGCCGGGAGGATTTATTCGCCGCCTGCGCGAGGATGAGGGCACTTGGCTGGGCCACGTTCTGGAACATTGCGCGCTGGAAATTCAGGGCGTCGCCGGAACCGATGTGTCGTTCGGCCGTACCCGTTCGACCGGCGAGCCGGGCCACTACAACATGGTTTACCAATACCGCCAGCGCGATGTTGGGCTGGCTGCCGGGGAATTGGCGATCCGCCTGTTGATGCATCTGCTGCCGCAATCGCTGAAAGATCAGGCCGACTATAAATTCGATCCCGATTTCGACTGGGAAGATGAATTGCGCACCTTCGTCTTGCGTGCGCAGCGCAAGGAATTTGGCCCTTCAACCGGGTCGCTGGTCAAGGCCGCCGAAGAACGCGACATTCCGTGGATTCGCCTGAACGAACATTCATTGGTTCAGTTCGGCCATGGCAAATACCAAAAGCGTATTCAGGCCACGATCACCTCGGAAACCAAGCATATCGCCGTCGAGATTTCCTGCGACAAGGAAGACACCCACAACCTTCTGAACGATCTTGGCCTGCCCGTACCGCTTCAACGCATGGTCTATAGCGAACGCGAAGCGATCCGCGCCGCGCGCAGCATTGGCCACCCGGTTGTCGTGAAGCCGCTGGACGCCAATCACGGACGCGGCGTGTCGATCAACCTCAATACCGACGAAGAAGTCGCCGCAGGCTTTGAAGAAGCCAAGCTGCATTCCAAAAGCCGCGCAATTCTGGTCGAAAGCTTTGTCACCGGGTTTGACCACCGGATGCTCGTGGTGAACAACAAGCTAGAAGCGGTTGCCAAGCGCGTTCCGGGCCACGTCATCGGAGATGGCAAAAACACAATCGCCGGGCTGGTCGATATCGTAAACGAAGACCCGCGACGCGGTATTGGTCACGAAAAAGTACTGACCCATCTTGAGCTGGACACCCAGGCCAACAGGCTGCTGGCTGAGGCTGGGCATGACGCCGAAACCGTGTTGCCCAAGGGCGAGGTGTTTTTCCTGCGTTCGACCGCCAACCTGTCAACTGGCGGCACCGCTATCGATATGACCGATGTGGTGCATCCCGACAACCGCGACATGGCCGAACGTGCGATCAAAGCGGTCGGTCTGGATGTTGGCGGCGTCGATTTTCTGATTGATGACATCACCAAATCCTACAAGGAAATCGGCGGCGCGATCGTCGAGGTGAACGCAGCCCCCGGCTTCCGTATGCACGTGGCACCTTCAGAAGGGCAGCCGCGCGATGTCTCGGGCCGGGTGATCGACATGTTGTTCCCGGTTGGCGAAGAAAGCCGCATTCCGATTGCTGCGATCACCGGGACCAACGGGAAAACGACGACCGCGCGGATGCTGGGCCATATCATGAAGACCAGCGGAAAGGTCGTTGGCATGACCTCGACCGATGGGGTTTATGTGGACGGTAAACTGAGTGTCAAAGGTGACATGACCGGCCCGAAATCGGCGCAGATTGTATTGCGCGATCCATCGGTGGATTTTGCGGTGATGGAAACCGCGCGCGGCGGGTTGGTGCGGGCCGGGCTTGGATACAATCGCTCGGACGTGGCGGCCTGTTTGAACGTGTCTGCTGATCACCTTGGTCTGGGCGGGATCGACACCGTCGAAGATCTGGCGGTCGTGAAACGCGTGGTGGTGGAAAGTGCCACTGACACGGCGGTCTTGAACGCAGACGATATCAACTGTTTGAAGATGGCCGATTATGCCGATGTCGAGACGATTTTCTACGTCACCACCAACCCGGCCCACACGCTTGTAAAAGAACACATCAAGGCCGGGGGCAAGGCGATCGTGCTGGAAAGCGGCATGAATGGCGACATGCTGACGATCTACGACCACGGGTTGCATATGCCCGTTCTGTGGTCGCATCTGATTCCCGCGGCGCTGGAAGGCAAGGCGATGTTCAACGTGCAAAACGCGATGTTCGCCGCCGCGATGGCCTATAGTTTTGGCGTTGATCTGGACAATATCCGTCATGGGTTGCGGACATTTGACACCAGCTATTTCCAAGCGCCGGGCCGAATGAACGTCTATGACGAATATCCGTTCAAGGTCATTCTGGACTACGCCCATAACCCGGCGGCGATCGGGGCTATGACCGGGTTGTCCGACCAACTTGACGTGAAGAACCGCCGTATTGTCGTGGCCGCCATGCCGGGGGATCGGCGTGACGAAGATATCATCGACAGCGCCCGGATATTGGCTGGACACTTTGACCACTACATCTGCAAGGCGGATGACCGACGTCGCGGGCGCGGACCTGACGAAGTGCCCCAGATGATCAAGGCCGAACTGATGCGTCAAGGCGTGGCCGAAAGCGCGATCAGTGTCATTCCGGACGAGGTTGAAGCGGTGGACACCGGGCTTGAGATGGCTGAACCGGGCGATCTTTTGGTGATCCTTGGCGATGACAGCGCGCGGTGTTGGAAGCAGATCATCTATCACAATGCGGACGAAGCCGGTGATGAGACGCACGCGACCACCACAACGCCGGCGACAGCGATAGAATTTGAAGAGATGTTCGAAACCCAACAAAAGCTGGTCCGCGATGAACGCGGCGTGCGCTTGGCGCGCGAAGTCTCCGAAGACGCTGATTGATCGGGGGGCGGGCGATGGACCGGATCGAAGAACTGGAAAACGCGCTTGATATTCCCTGCGCGCAGTCGGACCATATTCGCGTGGATGATGTCCGCCGCCTGACCGGGCCGGGGCTTTTGTGGGATTATCCCGGCGCAGTGATCGACATATTCTTTGAGGATGACAGCGGCGACCGCATCGTCGCTTTGTGGCAAACCCATGCCCGACGGGTGCTGGACGCGCTGGGCTGGCAAGCGCAACACCTCACCTCGCGCCGGTTTCAGGGGGGCGTTAACCTCGCCATATCGGCGCCGATGGATCAGTTATATTCCTCAATCTTCGCGGCGCAGACGGCTTGGCATTTCTGCGCCGCTGATCTGCTGGGCGAGGCGCCCGGCGATTTCGACAGCAGGATCGCCGATGTCGCCGCCGTGATGGAGAAAGAGAAGAACCCGCCATTGATCGCGCTGATCGCCGCGGCGGATGCGCATGGTGTGGATATCCTGTGTGATGACGACGAAATTTCGATAGGGCATGGCATCGGTAGCAAGGTCTGGCCTGTGGATGCCCTGCCGCAACCAGATCAAGTCGATTGGGCCGCACTTCACGACGTGCCGATCGCGTTTATCACTGGCACCAATGGCAAAACTACGACCACCCGGCTGTGCGCCGCCATAGTCAAAGCGGCTGGCAAGGTTGGCGGCCTGACCTCGACCGATTTTGTGCGGGTGGGTGATGATATTCTGGATCGCGGGGATTATTCCGGGCCCGGCGGCGCGCGCATGTTGTTGCGCGACCCGCGGCTCGAGGTCGCCTGTCTTGAGGTGGCACGCGGCGGCATACTGCGCCGCGGATTGCCAACCAGACGCGCCCGCGTGGCCGTCGTGACAAATGTCGCCAATGACCATCTGGGGCAATACGGCGTGAACACGGTTCCGGAACTGGCGCAGGCGAAGTTTGCGGTGCACAGGACGTTGGCCGAGGATGGTGTGCTGGTTCTGAACGCCGACGACGCCTTTGTCGTTGCTGAAGCCGCCAACACGGCGGCGACAATCTGGTGGGTGTCCTTGGACTCCGAAAACCTGCAGGTGAAAAGCGCCCGAGACAATGGCGATCCCTGCGCCTATTTGCGCGACGACGCGTTGGTATTCTTTGACGGACAGTCGGAACAGGCGATGATTTCTGTGGCGGAGGTGCCGATCACGATGAACGGGGCCGCGAAATACAATGTCTCGAACGTGTTGGAAGCGATCTGTGCCGCGAAAGCAATGGACCTGTCGGACGATGCCATCTGCAAGGGTTTGTCAACTTTCAGGCCTGATCCGAAGGACAACCCCGGTCGTTGCAACGAATTTGCACATAACGGCGCACGGGTGTTCGTGGATTTCGCCCACAACCCGCATTCGATTGCAGCGGTCTGCGAGGCCTTGTCGAGCCTGCCCGCCAAGCGCCGCTTCATCATGCTCAGCCACGCTGGCGACAGGTCGGATCAGGACATACAGGACCTGACTTTGACGGCCTTGCAATTTCAGCCAGACATTGTGGTTACCGCCGAACTGGCGGGCTATCTGCGCGGTCGTGAACTGGGCGACGTGCCCAACTTGATTGAAAAAGCCGCCATTGGGGCGGGGTTAAGCGCGGACCAAATGCAAGGCGCCGATAGCCCAACGCAGGGCGTGCGCATGATCATGGATCAGTTGCAACCAGGAGATCTGGCGTTGTTGCTTGTCTTGTCGGAACGCGATGAGGTGTTCGAACTTCTGGCATAGTCGGTTGCCGTCCGACCGACCCGGCGCATCTTACCCGTCCAGAAATGCTCCGATAGTCACGCCCACATCGTGCCGTTGCGTGTACATCAGCAGGTGGCCAGCCGAATATACCTCTAACCGGGCGGATTGCATCATATTGGCCAACAAGATTTGGTTGGTGATCGGGATCAACGCGTCGTACTTCCCCGCAATGATCAGTGCTTTCTGCGGCAGGCTACGCAGCCATGGCAGACTGGTCCAGCTGCACATCGCGCGCACTTGCGAGAAATAGCCCTCTGGGCTGGGCGCGATGGCATGCTTGGAATACTCGCGGAAGTCGTCGGGCGCGAAGATCGCTTCGCCACCATACATCAGGGGGCCGATAAAGTTACCATAGGCTTTGCTCATATACCGCATGGGGAACATGATTTCGGACAGGGCGATCGGAGTGCCCCACCAACTGCCAATTCCGCCGGCCGAGGTGATGGCAAGCACCAGTTTGCGCACCCGGTCTGGTGCATCAAAAGCCATTTGTTGCGCCAGTGAGCCGCCCCATGAAATGCCCAGGATGTCGAAACGGTCTATCTTGAGCTGATCCATAATCTGCATCGCGAAGGCAGCATAATCCGGGATCGTGGAGATGTCGTCGACCATCGGTGTGCGCCCGATACCCGGCATGTCAAACGCGACGACAGTGCGATCTTCCAACTCGTCAATCAGCGGCAAAAGCACTTCCATCGACTGGCCAAGCCCGTTGCAGACCAGCAAGGGCGGCTCGTCATTCGAGCCTTCGCGCAGCAGATACCGCACGAGCGTGTTGCCGATCTTGATGGCTTGAAATGTTATTTCGGGGTGCGGATTTTTGACGTTCAGATCTTTCATATCCTACACGCCCTCCAGCACATAGGTGCCGGGTGCCGGGTCCATTGGCGTATAGGTTTTGTTGCCAAGCGCCTTCGGTTTGGGGCCGCGTTCGGCGGCGTTGTGGGTGTCGAGCCAGTCCAGCCAATGCGGCCACCAGCTGCCATCGGTCAGCTTAGCCGTCTCGTGCCAGTTGTCCGCATCCCCACCTGTTTTGCCGCCGGTCCAGAATTTGCGGCGGGTCTTAGCGGGGTGGTTGATCACCGTGCCGGACACGTGCCCGCCGGTGGTCAGCACGAACTCGGTCGGGCCGGACACCAGCTTGGTCGCTGTAAAGGACGTTTTCCACGGCACGATATGGTCGCCGTCGGCGGCAAGGAAATAGCACGGCAGGTCGATGTTATGCGTATCAACCGGGACGCCGCACAAGGTAAGCGCTCCGGGCTTTTTCAGCTTGTTCGCGATATACATTTCTTCAACGAAATAGCTGTACCATTTCGCCGGCAGGTTCGAGGTATCGGCGTTCCAATACAGCACATCGAACGGCGCAGGCGATTTGCCCATCAGGTAATTGGAGACGACGAAGTTCCAGATCGACTCGTTCACATGCAGCATCGCCATCGCATTGGCAATGTCGCGGCCCGGTGCGACTTTCTCGGCTTTCAGGCGTTGGTTATAGGCTTCGACCTGCGGCTGGTCGATGAACACCTTGATCTGACCCGGATCGGAAAAGTCGATCAGCGATGACAGGAATGTCGCGGTGCCCAGCTTGGCTTTCAGGTCCTTGGGCATCACCGCAAGGGCCGCCGTCAACATCGTGCCGCCATTGCACCAGCCCAAAATGTCGATCGCGTTGGATTTGCTGACCGCGGATGTAACCTTCACCGCTTCAAATATCCCGTCTTCGATGTAATCATCCCAGCTGTGATCGCCCATCTCTGGCCCCGGATTGCGCCATGCGATGGTGTAAACGCTCTGCCCTTGTTCCAGCAGATAGCGGATCATCGACTTCTTTTCGTTCAGGTCAAAGATGTAGAATTTGTTGACGCAGGGTGGCACGATCAGGATCGGCGCTTTGCGCGTCTTGGCAGTCATCGGCTCGTATTGGATCAGCTCGATCAATTCGTTGCGGAAGATCACCGAACCGGGGGTTGTGGCAAGGTTCTTGCCCACCTCGAACGCTTCTTCGTCGGTGGTGGAGATATAGCCCTTCTCAAGGTCCGCCAGAAGGTTTTGATAGCCATCAAGCAGGCTCTGCCCACCGGTTTCCTTGGCAAGCTGCTGGGCTTCGGGGTTGGTCAGTAGAAAGTTGGACGGCGCCATGTTGTCTGCTGCAACGCGGGCATAAAAGCTTAGTTTTTGCTGTTCTTGATCTGGCAAATTCGCCTTATCGGCCATATCAACCATGGCTTTGGCGGTCAGCTCGTAAGAATGGCGCAGGATTGGGAAAATCCCTTCATCCCATGCCTCGGCCCCGAACCGGCGATCGCGCGTCTCATCGGCGGCGTCTTCACCATGCAGCGCAGTGCCCAGCCAAAGCTTTGCCATGTCGCTTTGGTATCTCAGCATCGTGTTCGTCCACTCTGCAAAGGCGGGGCCTTCGGTTTTACTCATAGCTTCAAACAGCTTGAAGAGATCTTTGGACATGTTCCGCGCCTTTCCGGTTTCGAAGCGTTCGCGTGCGACCCTCTCAGCGAAATGCTTCACGAATTTTGCAAGCACCGCGATTGCACGCAGTTTTTTGTAGCAGTGGAAGGGAAAATAAAGAAGCAGGTCGCACAAATAGTGCGGTGCTGCCTGACCTGACGTCGGCGCAAAGGTGTTGCGATATTTGAGAGAAATGGTGCCCAGAAGAGGACTCGAACCTCCACGTCCATACGGACACTAGCACCTGAAGCTAGCGCGTCTACCAATTCCGCCATCTGGGCACGGTTGGTCAGGCCGCGATGTAAAGTGACCTGCTGGGACTGTCAACTGCAATCCGCGGGGTTTTCAAGAATTCGGTTTGCACCTTGCTCTGAGCGCCGCGGAAAGCTATTCAAACCATAAGGTTTTCAAGGAGAGCTACCATGTCCAAGCTTGTCACCATCTATGGCGGTTCTGGCTTTGTCGGGCGCTATATTGCGCGCCGCATGGCCATGCAGGGGTGGCGTGTGCGCGTCGCTGTTCGCCGGCCAAACGAAGCCCTGTTCGTGCGACCCTATGGCGTCGTCGGGCAGGTCGAGCCGGTTTTGTGCAACATCCGCGATGACGCGTCGGTGCGCGATGCGATGATCGGTGCGGATGCGGTGGTCAACTGCGTTGGTGTCCTGAACTCAATCGGCAAAAACAACTTTGACGCCGTTCACCATGAAGGTGCTGAGCGTATCGCACGGATTGCAGCGGAGCAGGGCGTGGGGCAGTTGGTCCAACTGTCGGCGATTGGTGCGGATGCAGACAGCAACAGCGAATATGCGCAGACCAAAGCGCAGGGCGAAGCAGGCGTTTTGGCTGCGTTTCCCGATGCCGTTATCCTGCGCCCCTCGGTGATCTTTGGTCACGAGGACGAGTTCTTTAACCGCTTTGCTGGCATGACCCGCTTTGGGCCGATCCTTCCTATTACCGGTGGCGACACGCGTTTTCAGCCGGTTTTTGTGGATGATGTGGCCGCCGCCGCCGAAAAAGCCGTTCTTGGGGAAGCTAAGCCGGGCATTTACGAGCTTGGCGGGCCGGAAGTCGAAACCCTGCGTGAATCGATTGACCGGATGCTGGACGTGGTTCAGCGTCGTCGGGCTGTGATCAACCTGCCCTTTGGGATTGCCAAGTTGCAGGCTGCGATCTTTGATTTCATTCAATGGATTTCAGGCGGCTTGATCAAATCGCCACTGACGCGCGATCAGGTGCGCTCGCTGGCGCATGACAACGTCGTCGCGGATGACGCCAAAGGGTTCGCTGATCTGGGGATTACCCCGACGGCGATGGAGGCGATCTTACCGGATTACCTCTGGCGCTTCCGTCACAATGGTCAGTTCGCGGCCATTCAGGATTCGGCAAAGAACCTGCGCACCAACGGTTAGGCTCGGTTGCGCGAGGTCGGGAAAGGCGCGGCATCGACCGCGCCTTTTTCATAAATAGGCAATGCCCAACAGCACGACGCCCAAGGCGATTCGATAGATCACGTAGGGCGTGAAGCTGACGGACCGCAGCAAGCGCATCATCAGGCTGAGCGCCAAAAGCGCCGACACAAAGGCCAGCACCGCAGCAATGGCACCGTCCTTGGCAACTTGAAGGTTGGCGGTTGCCGCGACCTCGGCCCCCAGCAGGACACCGGATGCGAAGATGGTGGGGATCGACATGAGCATGGACAGCTTTGCCGCGTCAGGACGTTCGTATCCAAGCGCGCGGGCACCCGAAATCGTGGCACCCGACCGTGATGTGCCGGGAATCAGCGCCAGCGCTTGCCAAAGCCCCATGATAATCGCGTCGCGCAGCATCCAGTCATCGGCTCTTTTTTCGGCCGGGCCTTTCTGGTCGACCCAATACAGGACCAGCCCGAACAAGATCATGGTCCATGCAATGACCTTGACCGACCGCATGGCATCATCCAGCCCCGAAAGTTTCAGCAGAAGGCCAAATCCAATCGCCGGTATGGTCGCAATTGCCAGCAGGAAGGCGAGCTTCGCGCCGGGCGTGTCGATCCGCCCGGTCAACATGCGTGGAATACCGGCCAGCCCCATGCGGACGTCGGCCCAAAAGAACAGCACCACCGCGCCCAACGTCCCCAAATGCACGGCCACGTCGATGGTTTGCCCTTGATCCGGCAGGCCGGTCAGGTGGGGAATCAAGGCAAGGTGTCCAGAGGATGAAACCGGCAGAAACTCGGTGATTCCCTGTATCACTGCGACAAGAAACAGATGGGCAAGGGTCATGTGCGGCTTTCTAAAATGGGTTGCTGGGCAAGCTAAACCAGCGGTCTGGAAAGGGAAGAGCGATAAAGGGGAAGTATATATGACCTAAAAATTGAAAATAATTGCGCATCGGGGAGGTTTTCTGTTATATAAACTACATAAAGGTCAGATATACTGTCTTTTATTTCGTCCAAACCCCAATTAGAAGCTCAGGTTCGAGCTAATTTGACGGAGAGCCAGGATGGCAAAGCAGCCGATGTTGAAATTCGTGAGTGTCGAGCGGGATATGCCCGAAAAACGCGCCGCCGAGGCGCGGCGTGAAGACTTCCACGAAATCTATGCCGAATATGCCGCCCAAAAGGCCGCCGAGCAAGCCAGCCGGTGCAGCCAATGTGGTGTGCCATATTGCCAGTCGCACTGCCCGTTGCACAACAATATTCCCGACTGGTTGCACATGACAGCCACAGGCCGTCTGAAAGAAGCTTATGAACTGAGCCAATCCACCAACACCTTTCCGGAAATCTGTGGTCGCATCTGCCCGCAGGACCGTCTGTGCGAAGGCAATTGTGTGATCGAACAATCAGGACATGGCACTGTCACCATCGGCGCGGTTGAAAAATATATCACTGACACGGCGTGGGACAATGGATGGGTCGAACCGATCACACCCTCTGCCGCGCGCGACGAAAGTGTTGCGATCATCGGCTCGGGGCCGGGTGGTTTGGCCGCCGCCGATGTTCTGGTGCGCGCCGGGGTCAAGGTAACGGTCTATGATCGTCACGACCGCGCGGGTGGTTTGATGACCTATGGCATTCCCGGCTTTAAATTAGAAAAAGACATCGTCATGCGGCGCGTCAAGTTGCTAGAAGATGCAGGCGTTGAATTCGTTTTGAATTGCAATGTTGGCGAAGACCTCAGCTTTCAGGATATCCGCGCAAAACACGATGCGGTCCTGCTGGCAACCGGAGTTTACAAAGGCCGTGATCTGTCCGGTCCGGGCGCGGGTGGCAAAGGGATCGTCCCGGCGCTTGACTACCTGACATGTTCGAACAAGCTAAGCTTCGGCGACACTGTGCCAGAATTCGAAAGCGGAGAGCTGAACGCAGAGGGCAAAGAAGTCGTTGTCATCGGTGGTGGCGACACCGCGATGGACTGCGTGCGCACAGCGATCCGTCAGGGCGCGAAATCGGTCAAATGCCTTTATCGGCGTGACCGCGCGAATATGCCCGGATCGCAACGTGAAACACAAAACGCCGAAGAAGAGGGTGTGGAATTCGTCTGGCTCACCGCCCCGAAGGGTTTTGTCGGCGACCCCGTCACCGACGTGATGGTGCAGAAAATGCGCCTTGGTGCGCCCGATGCCACGGGCCGTCGCAGCCCAGAAGTGATCGAAGGTGCGGATTACACCGAAAACGCTGATCTGGTCATCAAAGCACTTGGGTTTGAGCCCGAAGACCTGCCCACGCTTTGGGGCGAAAAGGACCTTGTCGTGACCCGCTGGGGCACGGTCAAAGCCGCATTCGAGACACATCAGACCGATCTGGATGGCGTCTGGGCCGTAGGTGACATCGTGCGCGGTGCGTCGCTGGTCGTTTGGGCCATTCGCGACGGGCGGGAAGCCGGGGCGAACATTTTGGAACATCTGAGCCTGGCGGCTCGGATCGCAGCGGAGTAAAGCGATGAACGGACATTGCCTATGCGGAGCGGTTCAGCTTTCGTTTGAGCCAAAAGCCCCGGAACTTCATGCCTGCCACTGCGATATGTGTCGCCGCTGGGCTGGCTCTGCCTTTGTCGAAATTGATGTCGAACCCGGCACGCTTGAAGTCGAGGGCCCGGTGAAAGCGTTTGCGTCATCCGATTGGGCAGAACGCGCGTGGTGCGACACCTGCGGCACAACGCTTTGGTATCATCTGACCTTGCCGGGACATGACGATTTTTATGCCATCTCGGCAGGGTTGGTCGACGACATGGGCGGTCTGTCGATGACGAAAGAAATTTACATAGATCGAAAGCCAGACGGGTTTGCCTTTGCGGGCAATCACGTCACGCAAACAAAAGCCGAAGTAGAGGCACAATTTGCCTCCTTCGCGGAAGGAGAACCGGAATGACGAAATATGATGCCGATTGGGTCCGCCGCGAGGAAGCCAAACGCAAGTTCATGAGCGAACACAGCCTGTATCGCGAAGAAGACGAACACAGCTCGTGTGGTGTTGGTCTGGTCGTGTCGATTGAAGGCAAGGCGTCGCGCGCTGTTGTCGAGGCAGGGATCGCCGCGCTGAAGGCCATCTGGCACCGTGGCGCTGTTGACGCAGACGGCAAGACGGGTGACGGTGCGGGTATCCATGTTCAGATCCCGGTTCCGTTCTTCCATGACCAGATCCGTCGCACTGGGCACGAGCCGCGTGAAGATCAGTTGATTGCCGTTGGCCAAGTGTTCCTGCCACGCACCGATTTCGGCGCGCAAGAAGCGTGTCGGACCATTGTTGAATCCGAAATTCTGCGTTTGGGCTATCACATCTATGGCTGGCGCCACGTCCCGGTGGACATCACCTGCCTTGGTGAAAAAGCCAACGCCACACGGCCCGAGATTGAACAGATCATGATCTCGAACTCGAAAGGCGTGGACGAAGACACGTTCGAACGCGAGCTTTACGTGATCCGCCGTCGGATCGAAAAAGCCGTGGCAAGCGCACATATCAACGGGCTTTATATTGCGTCGCTCAGCTGCCGCTCGATCATCTATAAAGGCATGATGCTGGCCGAGCAGGTGGCCGAATTTTACCCCGATTTGATGGACGAACGGTTCACGTCGACCTTCGCGATTTATCACCAGCGTTATTCGACCAACACGTTCCCCCAATGGTGGTTGGCGCAGCCGTTCCGGATGCTGGCCCATAACGGCGAGATCAATACGCTTAAGGGCAACCTGAACTGGATGAAAAGCCACGAGATCCGCATGGCCTCCAGCGCCTTTGGTGATCTGGCGGAAGATATCAAACCGATCGTTCCGGGTGGGTCGTCAGACTCGGCGGCTTTGGATGCAGTGTTTGAGGTGCTTGTGCGCGCAGGCCGCTCGGCCCCGATGGCGAAAACCATGCTGGTGCCGGAAAGCTGGTCCAAGCAGGCGGTCGAACTGCCCGAGGCCTGGAAAGACATGTATTCCTATTGCAACTCGGTGATGGAGCCGTGGGACGGCCCCGCCGCTTTGGCGATGACAGATGGTCGTTGGGTCTGTGCGGGGCTTGACCGCAACGGCTTGCGCCCTATGCGTTATGTTGTGACAGGCGACGGTCTTGTGATTGCTGGTTCCGAGGCTGGCATGGTGCCGATTGACGAAGCAGGTATTGTGGAAAAAGGCGCGCTTGGGCCGGGGCAACTTCTGGCTGTCGATACGGTTGACGGCAAGCTGTATCACGATACCGAAATTAAGAACAAATTGGCGGATTCGCGACCCTTTGGCGAATGGGTCGGCAAGATCAATGATCTGGGCGAAGGCTTTACCGAGGTCGAAGAAAAGCCGGTCTATTCCGGTGACGAACTGCGTCGCCGTCAGTTGGCCGCCGGCTATACCTTGGAAGAGCTGGAACAGATCCTTGCGCCGATGGCCGAGGATGGGAAAGAAGCGCTGGCCTCAATGGGTGATGATACGCCCTCGGCTGTTCTTTCGACGAAATACCGCCCGCTTAGCCATTTTTTCCGCCAGAATTTCAGTCAGGTGACAAACCCGCCCATCGACTCGTTGCGCGAGTTCCGCGTGATGTCGTTGAAGACTCGGTTTGGCAACCTGAAGAACGTGCTGGACGAAAGCAGCGCACAGACCGAGATTATCGTGCTGGAAAGCCCCTTTGTTGGCAACGAACAGTTCGCAAAGATGACCGAAGTGTTCAACGCGCAGATGGTCGAGATTGACTGCACTTTCCCGGTTGGTGGTGACGAAGGCGCTTTGCGTATCGCGCTGGGCGAAATCCGTGCCAAAGCCGAAGATGCGGTGCGTTCGGGCGCCGGGCACCTTGTGCTTACCGATCAGGCTCAAGGCGAAAACCGTATCGCGATGCCGATGATCCTTGCGACATCCGCTGTCCACAGCTGGCTGGTCAAGAAAGGCCTGCGCACGTTCTGTTCGATCAATATCCGTTCGGCCGAATGTCTGGACCCGCATTATTTTGCTGTGCTTGTTGGCTGTGGCGCAACCACGGTGAACGCCTATCTGGCCGAGGATTCGCTGGCGGACCGGATTGATCGCGGTCTGTTGGACTGCACGTTGACCCAAGCTGTGCGCCGCTATCGCGAAGCGATTGATCAGGGTCTTTTGAAGATCATGGCGAAGATGGGAATCTCGGTCATCTCGTCCTATCGTGGCGGGCTGAACTTTGAAGCCGTTGGGCTAAGCCGCGCCACGGTTGCCGAATATTTCCCCGGTATGACCTCGCGTATTTCGGGCATTGGTGTGAACGGCATCCAAAAGAAATTGGAAGAAGTGCACGCCGCAGGTTTTGGCGGTGGTAATCAGGTCCTGCCGGTAGGTGGTTTCTATAAAGCCCGCCGGTCAGGTGAGACACACGCATGGGAAGCGCAGACCATGCACCTGTTGCAATCTGCCTGTGACAGTGCGTCGTTTCAGATGTGGAAGCAGTATTCAGCGCGGATGCGGGCCAATCCTCCGATCCATTTGCGCGATTTGCTGGACATCAAACCGTTGGGCAAGGAAGTCCCGATTGAAGAGGTCGAAAGCATTAACGCGATCCGCAAACGGTTCGTGACACCCGGCATGTCGCTGGGCGCGTTGTCGCCCGAGGCGCATAAGACGCTGAATGTTGCGATGAACCGCATCGGCGCCAAGTCGGATTCGGGCGAGGGCGGCGAAGACCCCGCACACTTCCATCCGGAACCGAATGGTGACAACCCGTCAGCCAAGATCAAGCAGGTGGCGTCGGGCCGTTTCGGTGTGACCGCCGAATATCTGAACCAGTGTGAAGAGTTGGAAATCAAGGTCGCCCAAGGTGCCAAACCCGGCGAGGGCGGGCAGTTGCCCGGCATGAAGGTCACGGACCTGATTGCGCGTCTGCGCCATTCGACCAAGGGTGTAACTCTGATTTCACCGCCGCCGCACCACGATATCTATTCGATCGAGGATCTGGCCCAGTTGATCTATGACCTCAAGCAGATCAACCCGCGCTGCAAGGTGACGGTGAAGCTGGTTGCGGCCTCGGGCGTTGGTACGATTGCCGCGGGTGTGGCGAAGGCCAAGGCCGACGTGATCCTGATTTCGGGCCACAATGGTGGCACAGGCGCGTCGCCGGCGACCTCGATCAAATTCGCGGGACTGCCGTGGGAAATGGGTCTGACCGAAGCGCACCAAGTGTTGGCGATGAACAACCTGCGCGACCGTGTGACGTTGCGCACCGATGGTGGTCTGCGCACCGGTCGTGACATCGTCATGGCTGCGATGATGGGGGCTGAGGAATACGGCATCGGCACCGCCGCCCTGATCGCGATGGGCTGTATCATGGTGCGTCAGTGCCAGTCGAACACCTGCCCCGTGGGCGTCTGCACGCAGGATGAAGACCTACGCAAGAAGTTCACCGGCAGCGCGGACAAGGTGGTCAACCTGATCACCTTCTATGCGCAGGAAGTGCGCGAGATCCTCGCCTCGATCGGTGCGCGGTCGCTGGATGAGGTGATCGGGCGTGCTGATCTGCTGAGCCAGGTCAGCCGTGGTTCGGCACATCTGGATGACCTTGACCTGAACCCGCTTCTGCTGGTCGTCGATGGCGCGGATAAGATTGTGTACAACCGCAATCGCGACCGGAATCCGGTGCCTGATACGCTGGATGCAGAAATCGTGCGCGACGCGCATCGCTTCCTTGAAGATGGCGAGAAGATGCAGCTTTCCTATACGGTGCAGAATACGCACCGGACGGTCGGCACGCGCATTTCTAGCCATATCGTTAAACGGTTTGGCATGCGCAACAGCCTGCAACCTGACCACCTGACGGTGAAGCTGCAAGGCTCGGCCGGACAGTCTCTGGGGGCGTTCGCCGCTCCGGGCTTGAAGATCGAGGTGTCGGGCGACGCCAACGATTATGTCGGCAAAGGCCTGTCTGGTGGCACGATTGTGGTGCGCCCGCCGCTGTCCAGCCCGTTAGTGGCCTGTGAAAATACGATCATCGGCAACACGGTGCTTTATGGTGCAACGGACGGCTACCTGTTTGCCGCTGGGCGTGCGGGCGAACGTTTCGCCGTGCGAAACTCTGGCGCGCATGTGGTGATCGAAGGCTGTGGCTCGAACGGGTGCGAGTATATGACCGGCGGTGTCGCGGTGATCCTTGGGTCCATCGGGTCCAACTTTGGCGCGGGTATGACGGGCGGCATGGCCTATCTGTATGACCCCGATGGCGTTGCGCAGAAATACATGAACATGGAAAGCCTTGTGACCAACCCGGTCACAGTCGACCATTGGGAAGCCCAGCTAAAATCGCTGATCGAACGCCACGCCGAAGAAACCCGCAGCCTGTTGGCGACGGAAATCCTGCGGCATTGGGATCTTGAGAAAGGTAACTTCCTTCAGGTCTGCCCGATTGAGATGCTGGAAAGACTGCCCGCGCCGCTGAGCCATGAGGCGGACGCCATACTGGCAGAGTAACACCAGACAAAAGCACAAGCGCCCGCCTCATCGGTGGGCGCTTTGTTTTGCACCCATCGCCATCCCGCGCGCCTTGACCGGATCGCCGCATCATGGTCTGAAAGATGCGTGGCACGAGCAGCAAAAAAAAAGAAGCCAGCGGGCAAAAGAAAGGCGCAAAAGAAAAAGCGCCTAAAGCTTCATCCCATCGCGTGGATCAGGCTTTGGTTAAAGCGTGCGCTTCTGGCGGTCATTGCGTTCTTTGCGCTGGGCATTGTGGGCTATGCGTTCGTCAATCCCCCCACCACCCCCCACATTATTGGGGAAAAAATGCGTCTGGGTTGGGCTGATCACCAATGGGTTGATCTGGACGAGGTCGCACCTGTTATGGCGCGCTCGGTCGTGGCGGCAGAGGATGCGAATTTTTGCCAGCACTGGGGCTTTGATATGCGCGCCATCCGGGCCGCGATTGACGCCGGCGGCGCGCGGGGGGCCTCGACGCTGACCCAGCAAGTCGTCAAGAACGTTTATCTTTGGCACGGGCGGTCCTGGCCGCGCAAGGTGTTGGAGGCCAGCTTCACGCCCTTTGTCGAACTGTTCTGGTCCAAACGACGTATCGTCGAGGTCTATTTGAACATTGCCGAATTTGATGAAGGGGTGTTTGGCGTGGAGGCCGCGGCGCATCATTATTTCGGCGTTGGCCCGGATAAGCTAACAGCGGTGCAGGCCGCGCGTCTGGCGGCGTTACTGCCCAATCCCAAGGAGCGTTCGGCCTCTCGTCCATCGCCATTTGTGCGCAAACGCGCGCAATCGATCCTTGACGGGGCGGCTACGATCCGCGCGGATGGGCGTGCTTCTTGTTTCGAGGATTGATCCCAAGGCGCAAAAGCGGCAATACGGGACAAAGAAAGAATTCTGATAAACGCCATGAACCGACTTTTTCACGTCCCCCTGTCCCCGTTTTGCCGCAAGGTGCGCCTGTCGCTTGCCGAAAAGAAGATCGAGGTCGAACTGGTCGAGGAAAAGTATTGGGAGCGCAGCAAAGATTTTCTGCTTCGTAACCCGGCTGGCAAAGTGCCGATCCTGAAGATGGACGGCAAGCTGCTAAGTGAAAGCGGCCCGATCTGCGAATATATCGAAGAACGCCACCCAACGCCGGCCTTGCTGCCCACCGACCCCGAAGGTCGGTATGAAGTGCGCCGTCTGGTCAGTTGGTTTGACGACAAGTTCCATAACGAAGTCACCGCAAACCTGCTTTACGAGCGGGTCAACAAAAAGGTGATGGGGGCGGGCTATCCAGAAAGTCGCAACATCAAGGCCGGGGCGAAGGCGATCAAGTATCACCTTGACTATATGGATTGGTTGTTGGAACAGCGCCGCTGGCTTGCTGGCAATGCGATGACGCTTGCCGATTTTGCTGCGGCTGCCCATCTGTCGTCACTGGATTATATCAATGACGTGGACTGGAACCGGAACGAGAACGTGCGCGAATGGTATGCCAAGATAAAATCACGCCCCGCGTTCCGGTCGATCCTTGCCGATCAGATCCCCGGCTTTCCGCAGCCTCCGCACTATTCGGACCTTGATTTTTGACCGCCGAGATACGGCAGGCCATCATCGACACAGCCCAGAACGAAGGGTTCGCGCAGCTCGGGTTCTGCCGCCCTGACTCTGTGCCCGAAATTGCAAACCGGCTGGAATCCTTTGTGGCACAAGGTCGCCACGGCGATATGGGATGGATGGGCGATCGGATGAACTGGCGGGGAAATCCTGCTGCTTTGTGGCCAGAGTCCCGCACCGTCATCATGCTGGCCGAACCCTATACGCCTGCGCATGATCCGATGCAGGTGGTGGGGATGCCCGACCGCGCGGCCATCAGCGTTTATGCGCAAAACCGCGACTACCACGATATCGTCAAAAAACGCCTGAAACGGGTGGGGCGATGGATGATCGACAGTTTCGGTGGCGAGATCAAAGTGTTCGTAGATACCGCCCCGGTGATGGAAAAACCCCTTGCCGCGGCCGCCGGGCTGGGCTGGCAGGGCAAACATACGAACCTTCTGTCACGAGAGCTTGGAAGCTGGTTTTTCCTTGGCGCGATCTTCACCACGCTTGAGTTGCCGACCGACCGACCGGCGGATGAGAATTGCGGGTCTTGCACCGCGTGTCTGGACGCCTGCCCGACAGACGCGTTCCCCGCGCCGTTCCAACTGGATGCGCGCCGATGCATTTCTTATCTGACAATCGAGCATAAGGGCCCGGTCGACGAACCGCTCAGGTCGCAATTGGGCAATCACATTTACGGCTGCGATGATTGCCTGGCTGCCTGCCCTTGGAACAAGTTCGCAGTCGAGGCGTCCGAGATGCGGTATGCGGCACGCGCAGACCTCGTTGCCCCCCGGCTTGCCGAGTTGACTGGGTTCGACGATGCGGGCTTCCGGGCGCACTTTTCTGGCAATCCGATCAAACGCATCGGGTTGTCGCGGTTTTTGCGTAATGTGCTTTATGCCATCGGCAATTCGGATGATCCGGCATTACTGCCCCATGCGCAGGCGCATACAGAAAACGACGATGCAGTCGTGTCGGATGCCGCGCGCTGGGCTGTTGGAAAGCTGTCCAGCCGCGACTAGTCGCTCGTCGGCGCGGACGGGCGGGCTGCGAGCATATAAAATGCTGCGATTGCGGCGTTTACGCCTTTGACAGCCCTAGCTTTCTTAAACGGTCCGATACGCGAGGCACCGACCTCATAGGTGACCGACGTGCCTTGGTTTGGCGCGTCAGTGACGATCGCATGTAAATCGACGTTTTTGATGTCAAACGCTTGAATCAGCGATTGCCTAAAGGTGTCGCTTGATTGGGCTTCAGTTATCCCGTCCCATCGGACATGTGCGATGATGTCGGCCCGCCTGCCTTCGTCCTGTTTGTCCCGGTCTGCCTTGGTGACGCCGAGGGGGCGAAACGTCGGGTCTTTGGTATACGAATACCACCCTAGCGCCGCCGCACCGGGAAGTGCGACCACACAGATGATCACCACCAACAAAATTACCCCGCGGCGTGCGAACATGCCCGGCTCCTACCCCGTTTTGTTGGCAGGATAGGGCGGGCACGTTCACGAAGTGTTAATGCGCGTTAGCTGCGCACCAGTTTTTCATAGCTTTCCGCGATGTCGCGGGTCAGGGCGCCCACTTCGAAGGTGTGTTCGCCGATCTGGCCGACAGGGGTCACTTCAGCGGCGGAACCGGTCAGCCAGCATTGCTCAAAGCCTTCCAGTTCTTCCGGCATGATATGGCGTTCGTGCACCGTGACACCTTTCTCTTGCAACATACCAATAACCGTTTGGCGCGTCAGGCCGTTCAGGATCGCATCTGGCAGCGGCGTATGCACTTCACCGTCTTTCACGAAAAAGACGTTGGCACCGGTCGCTTCGGCCACATAGCCGCGATAGTCCATGAACAGCGCGTCCGAGCAGCCTTTGGCTTCGGCAGCATGCTTTGACATGGTGCAGATCATGTAAAGACCGGCGGCCTTGGCGGCGGTCGGGATGGTTTCAGGCGACGGGCGCTTCCACTTCGCGATGTCCAGCTTGGCACCTTGCATCTTGGCGTCACCGTAATAGTCGCCCCAAGCCCAGGCCGCGACGGCCATCCGCACCGGATTGCGCGCGGACGAGACTCCCATATCTTCGCCCGCCCCACGCCACGCCACGACACGCACATAGGCGTTGGTCAGGTTGTTTGCCTCAACCACGGCCTGCTTTGCGGCTTCGATTTCGTCAACGGTATAGGGGATCGGCATATCCATCATCTCGCCCGACTTCAAAAGCCGTTCAGAATGCTTGCGCGACAAGAAGATCTTGCCGTCATACAAGCGCTCGCCTTCAAATACCGACGAGGCATAATGCAGCGCGTGGCTTAGGATGTGGATGTTTGCGTCACGCCATTCGACCAACTGGCCGTCCATCCAGATTTTACCGTCACGGTCATCATATCCGCTCATGTCCCAGTCCTTTCCAGTTCGTCGCCCGCAGGCCTGTTTGCGAAAGTTGCGCAGATTAGGTCCGGTTCGGATATAAAATTACGCAAAATCAGCATTTCGCTAACAATTGATTCTTGGAAAGTCAACAACACTGACATAAAACTAGTTCCTGTAACATGAATTGTGATGAGGTCGGCAATGGCGGACATGCAGACACCGGGCGGGCAATCGCTGCTATTTCTGACCGATGAACAGTTGCGCAAGGGCATCGAGGCGATGTTCTTTGCCTATCGCGGATTTACCGCCGACCCGGACCGCATCCTTGATCAATATCGGCTTGGCCGCGCGCATCATCGCGCGCTGCATTTTATCAGCCGGGCGCCGGGCACAACGGTGAACAATCTTCTGTCCATTTTGGGCGTGACCAAGCAGTCTCTAAACAGGGTTCTGCGCACATTGATCGACGACGGGTTGGTTGAAAGCCGTGTTGGCACGCGTGACAAGCGTGAGCGGCACTTGTTTTTGACGGAAAGCGGCGCTGCGCTTGAGCAGGAATTGTCCACTGCCCAACGCGAACGTATGCGACAGGCCTATCGCGAGGCGGGGCCAGAGGCGGTGCAGGGTTTTCGCTCTGTGCTGGAAGCCATGATGGACCCCGAGTTGCGACGCCACTTTAACCGGGCAAAGGATGAACGTGATGAGTGATCTGGCCGAAGCGCATCTTCTTATCGTTGATGATGATGAACGCATTCGCAGACTATTGCAGAAATACCTGATCCGGCAGGGGTTTTGGGTCAGTGCGGCGCGCGATGCAGCCCATGCGCGACGCCTGCTTGAGGGGTTGGATTTCGACATGATCGTCATGGATGTGATGATGCCGGGCGAAGACGGGATCAGCCTGACCCGATCGCTGCGCGAGACTTTGGCGACGCCGATCCTGTTGCTGACGGCAAAAGGCGATACCGAGGATCGGATCAAGGGGCTGGAAGCGGGCGCGGATGACTATTTGGCAAAACCGTTTGAGCCCAAAGAGCTGCTGTTGCGCATCAACGCCATTTTGCGCCGCATGCCGACGACCACGGAAGAGGTCGCGCCGAAAGTGCTGAACCTGGGCGAAAAATACTATGACACGGAACGAGGCGAGTTGTGGCATGGCGAACAGCTTGTGCGTCTGACCGCGACCGAAGCGCAACTGATGAAAATTTTTTCGACGACCCCCGGCGATGCGGTCAGTCGCACGTCGCTGGTCGAACAATTGGGTCGCGATCAGGGGCAAGCGCAGGAACGGGCGGTGGATGTGCAGATCACTCGGCTGCGCCGCAAGCTGGAAGCTGACCCCAAGCAGCCGCGTTATTTGCAGACGGTGCGGGGTGCGGGATACATGCTTGCGCCGGATTGATTGTGAGGGCGCGATTGCCCGATCAGACATCGGCTTGTTGTGCCGTCCGTATTGTCCTAGCGTCGCGCCATGACAACTTTGCTATACACACACCCGGTCTGCCTTGAACATGTAACGCCGCCGGGCCACCCCGAACAAGTTGCGCGGCTGGAGGCTATCGAAGCCGCGCTGTCTGTGCCTGGCTTTGCCGCGCTTGATCGCCGGACTGCACCGATGGGAACGGTGGATCATGTGCGCCTTGGGCATTCGCGCCGATATTTTGAGAAACTTGATGACGCCGCGCCGGTCGAAGGCTGGGCACAGCTGGATGGCGATACGTTCATGGCCCCCGGCTCGCTGGAGGCTGCGTTTCGCGCCATTGGGGCGAATGTGGCTGCAATAGACACTATTTTGGCAGGTGAGGCGCAAAATGCCTTCGTCGCCTGTCGTCCGCCCGGCCATCATGCCGAAAAGGCGACCCCGATGGGGTTCTGTCTGTTTTCCACCGTCGCCATCGCCGCGCGCCATGCGGCCGAGCATCATGGGCTTGACCGGATTGCTGTGCTGGATTTCGACGTACATCACGGGAACGGGACGCAGGACGTGCTGTGGCATGAATCGCGGGTGCGGTTTGTGTCGTCTCACCAGATGCCGCTTTATCCCGGTTCGGGCGGGCTGCACCAGAAGGGCGCGTTCGGGCAGATTTTCAACATGCCCTTGGAAGAGGCGACCGGCGGCGAGGTCATGCAAGAGGCGTGGGAGAATGCGTTTTCCGCTGTGTTAGAGCCTTATGAGCCGCAACTGGTGCTCGTATCGGCTGGGTTCGACGCCCATCGCCGTGACCCGCTGGCGGGGCTTCAATGGGAAACCGAGGACTTCGCGTGGATGGCGCATCGGATTTGCGATCTGGCGGATAAATGCTGTGATGGCCGGGTGGTATCGTCGCTTGAGGGCGGTTATGATCTGCAGGCCCTCGGCGACAGTGTCGGGGCCTATGTAAACGTGATGATGGAGCGAGGCGCATGAGCGATAAACCCGTAGGCGAGATGAGTTTTGAAGAGGCCATGCGTGCGCTGGAAGCCGTGGTCGGCCAGTTGGAGCGCGGCGACGTGGCGCTTGAGGATTCGATCAAGCTCTATGAACGTGGGGCCGAATTGAAGGCGCGCTGCGAGACGAAGTTGAAAGAGGCCGAAGAAAAGGTCGCTGCCATCACGCTTGATCCCAATGGAACCCCGATCGGGGCAACGCCCGTCGAAGGGCTGTAAATGTTCGCCGAACGGCTGACGGAAACCCGTGCACTGGCGCGTGCCTGTCTGCACGGGGCCATCCGCGACGGCGGCGTTCTGGCAGAGCCGATGCGCTATGCAACTGGCGGCGGCAAAGGATTGCGTGGGTTTCTGGTGATGGAATCTGCTCGGCTTCACGGCGTTGGGGACGCGCGATCTGTTTGGCCCGCCGCCGCGATCGAGGCCATTCATGCCTATTCTCTGGTGCATGATGATCTGCCTTGCATGGACAACGACGATCTGCGTCGTGGCCTGCCCACCGTTCACAAGAAATGGGACGAGGCGACGGCAGTTCTGGTCGGTGACGCCTTGCAAAGCTTAGCGTTCGAGCTGATCACCAATGATGCGGTTGGTGACGCGCGGGTGGGGTTGGTCGCAACGCTGGCGCGGGCGGCGGGGCAAGTGGGGATGGTGCACGGACAAGCTCTGGACATCGCCGCCGAAACTGCTGCGGACCCGTTGACGCTGGACGAGATTACCACGCTTCAGGCTGGCAAAACCGGGGCGTTGATCCGCTGGTCTGCCGAGGCCGGGGCGCTGTTGGCGGGGCTAGACCCCAAACCAATGCGCGATTACGCGGCCGCTTTGGGTCTGGCCTTTCAGATTGCAGATGACATTTTGGATGTCGAAGGCGACGCACGTGCTGTCGGTAAGGCCGTCGGCAAGGATGCCGACGCTGGCAAGGCCACTTTCGTGTCTTTGTTGGGTCTGCAAGCGGCGAAAACCCGCGCAACCGAACTTGTGGAACAGGCCTGTGACGCTTTAGCGCCGTATGGTGAGGATCCCGAAACCTTGCGGGAAGCCGCCCGTTTCGTTATCCAGCGCGACAGATAGGCAGCGGGGCGAATATGGCCGACACACCCGAAACACCCATTCTGGACCGCGTGACGGTTCCGGCAGATATGAAATCGCTGTCTGATCGCGAGATTTTGGCGCTGGCCAAGGAAGTGCGGGCCGAGACGATTTCGGCTGTGTCCGAAACTGGCGGCCATCTGGGGGCTGGGCTTGGTGTTGTCGAACTGACAGTGGCGTTGCACGCGGTGTTTGATACGCCGCGCGACCGGATCATCTGGGACGTGGGCCACCAATGCTATCCGCACAAAATTCTGACCGGACGGCGCGACCGTATCCGCACCTTGCGTTGCGAAGGTGGGTTGTCGGGCTTCACCAAGCGCTCGGAAAGCCCGTTTGACCCGTTCGGGGCTGGGCACAGCTCGACCTCGATCTCGGCGGCATTGGGCTTTGCGGTGGCGCGCGATCTTGGGGGTGCACCAGAACATGGGATCGGCGATGCGATTGCCGTCATTGGCGACGGATCAATGTCCGCCGGGATGGCGTTCGAGGCGATGAACAATGCAGGCCATTTGGGGCGCCGCTTGTTTGTGATCCTGAATGACAACGAAATGTCGATTGCTCCGCCCGTGGGTGCGATGTCGAACTATCTCAGCCGCCTTTACGCGGGCGAACCGTTTCAGGAGTTGAAAGCTGCTGCCAAGGGCGCAGTTAGCCTGCTGCCCGAGCCGCTCCAAGAAGGCGCGCGCCGGGCCAAGGAAATGGTCAAGTCGATGACCGTCGGCGGCACACTATTTGAAGAACTTGGCTTTTCCTATGTCGGTCCGATTGATGGGCATGACATGGAAAGCCTGCTGTCGATCCTGCGCACGGTTCATGATCGCGCGACCGGACCGATGCTGATCCATGTGATCACCAAGAAGGGCAAAGGCTATGCACCGGCTGAGGCTGCACGCGATCGCGGCCATGCCACCGCCAAGTTCGATGTGGCAAGCGGCAGGCAGCACAAGGCACCGTCGAATGCGCCCAGCTATACCTCGGTGTTTGGCAAGACGCTGGTCGATCTGGCCGGGAAAGACGACAAGGTTTGTGCCGTGACGGCAGCCATGCCGGATGGCACCGGATTGAACCTGATGGCGGAACGCTATCCGTCGCGGTGCTTTGACGTGGGCATTGCCGAACAGCACGGCGTGACCTTTTCGGCGGCGCTGGCCGCCGGCGGCATGAAGCCCTTCTGCGCGATGTATTCGACCTTCCTTCAGCGTGGTTATGATCAGGTTGTGCACGATGTGGCGGTCCAGCGTCTGCCTGTGCGCTTTGCCATCGACCGCGCCGGTCTGGTCGGGGCCGATGGTGCGACCCATGCCGGCGCATATGACATCGCTTTCATGTCTAACCTGCCCGGAATGGTCGTCATGGCCGCCGCAGACGAGGCCGAATTGATGCACATGGTCGCCACCGCGCATTCCATCAATGACGGCCCGTCCGCCTTCCGCTATCCGCGTGGTGAAGGTGTTGGGGTTGATCTGCCCGAACAGGGCGAGGTGCTGGAAATCGGCAAAGGGCGCATGATCCGTGAAGGGTCGCGTGTGGCGATCCTGTCGTTTGGCACGCGTCTTTCCGAGGTTGAGAAAGCCGCCGAAAAGCTCGACGCGCGTGGTATCACGCCAACGATTGCCGACGCCCGTTTTGCCAAGCCGCTGGATCGCGACCTGATCCTGAAGCTGGCAGCAGACCACGAAGCGCTGATTACCATTGAAGAAGGCGCAATTGGCGGCTTCGGCAGCCATGTCGCGCAGCTTTTGGCGGAAGAGGGCGCGTTCGACGCCGGCCTTAAATACCGATCTATGGTGCTGCCCGACACGTTCATCGACCACGCCAGCCCGGCCCGGATGTATGAAGAGGCCAAACTGTCCGCCAAAGATATCGAAGCGAAAGTGCTGGATGTCCTAGGCGTGGCGCAGATCGGCGAAAAGCGGGCCTAACCCTCAGCTTTTAGCAGCGCGGCAAGGCCCTCGCGATATGTCGGGTAAAGCAGCTTAACGCCAAGTTCGCCCTTGATCCGATCGTTACGCACCCGTTTGCTTTCCGCATAGAAACTGCGCGCCATGGGCGTCATCTCGGCGGTCTCATAGTCTTCTGCGGGCGGGTGTGGCAGGCCCAGAAGGTCTGCGGCGTGGGACAGCACATCCTCGGGTGGGGCGGCAAGGTCGTCACAGACGTTGTAGATGCGACCCGGATTAGGGGTAGCGATGGACGCTGCAAGCACTTGCGCGATGTCATCCACATGGATGCGCGAAAAGACCTGATTTTCTTTGATGATCCGCCGTGCCGCGCCGCGCCGCACTTTTGCAAATGGCCCCCGACCGGGGCCATAGATGCCAGCAAGCCGAAAGATATGCAGGGGCAGACCGGTGTCAGCGGCAAGTTCTTGCCACGCGGCTTCTGCCTTGACCCTTTGTTGCCCGCGCTTTGTGGACGGCGACAGGGCTGTGTCCTCGCTGACCCAACCACCACCGTGATCGCCGTAAACCCCTGTGGTTGACAGGTAACCGACCCACTGAAGTTGCGGCGCGATGCGGGCAATATCGTCTCTAACCTGGCGTAATACCGGGTCTCCATCTGCGCCAGGTCCAGCAGAAATCAACAGATGCGTGGTGCGCGACAACGCCGGGCCAATGTCGCCGCCCGGCCATTGAATGACGCCCTCGCCGGGCTCGCGCGAGGTGCCAATGATGGTGAAATCACCGCCCAATTTCCGCGCCAATGCGCGTGCAGAGTAG
The DNA here is from genome assembly GCF_023195695.1 of Aliiroseovarius sp. S1339. Lineage (GTDB taxonomy): Bacteria > Pseudomonadota > Alphaproteobacteria > Rhodobacterales > Rhodobacteraceae > Aliiroseovarius. Next base: position 260,265 of record NZ_JALPQG010000003.1, read on the forward strand.
CCAAAGCCGAAGATGAAAAGCGTCTTATCCATGTGCGCAGTATCGCTGTGCAGACCTGATTGGAAAGCGCAAATTTCCGGGTGTTTTGGGGGTTGCGCTAACATTGGAAATTTGAACAATGGGTCAATGGAAAAACCAGCTATCAAAACTTGGTCAGAATGCGCCGCCCGCCTTGTCGCGGTGGCCGCAGGACGCGAACCCGCCGATCTGGTGATCCGGGGCGGGCGCGTGGTAAATGTTCACAGCCGCGAGGTGCTGGACGGCTGGCAGGTCGCCATTGCCGATGGCCGATTTGCCTATGTCGGGCCCGACGCTAGTCACTGTATTGGCGACACGACAGAGGTGATCGAGGCCGATGGCCAACACCTGATCCCCGGCCTGTGTGACGCGCATATGCATATCGAAAGCGGGATGCTGACACCTGCTGAATTCGCCCGTGCCGTGATCCCACATGGCACGACGACAATGTTCACCGACCCCCACGAGATCGCGAATGTGATGGGGCTTGAGGGCGTGAAATTGATGCATGATGAGGCTCTAATGCAGCCCGTTAACATCTTTACGCAGATGCCGTCCTGCGCACCGTCTGCACCGGGATTAGAGACGACTGGCTATGAGATCACGCCCGAGGATGTGGCCGAGGCGATGGAATGGCCGGGCATCATCGGGCTGGGTGAGATGATGAATTTCCCCGGCGTGGTGAACGGTGATGCAAAAATGCTGGCCGAGATTGCAGCGACGCAGGTTGCGGGCAAAACCGTGGGCGGGCATTATGCCAGCCCCGATCTTGGCCCCGCGTTTCATGCCTATGCGGCGGGTGGCCCGGCGGATGATCACGAAGGCACGTGCGAGGCGGACGCCATTGCGCGGGTGCGCCAAGGGATGCGGTCGATGATGCGGCTGGGATCTGCCTGGTATGACATTGAAACCCAGATCACGGCGGTCACGGAAAAGGGTCTGGACCCGCGCAACTTCATCCTTTGCACGGATGATTGCCACTCGGGCACGCTGGTCAATGACGGCCATATGAACCGCGTGGTGCGTCACGCGATTTCCTGCGGGTGTGATCCGCTCATCGCGCTGCAAATGGCGACGATCAACACGGCCACGCATTTCGGGTTAGAGCGTGAATTAGGCTCTATTACACCCGGAAGGCGGGCAGATGTCATCCTGACCGATGATCTGACGACGCTGCCGATCAACCGCGTGATCGCGCGCGGCGTGACAGTGGCCGAGGGCGGAGAGGTCACGGTTGAGTGCCCGCATCTGGACTGGCCCGAATATGCACGCAAGACCGTCCATCTGGGCAAAACGCTCGGGGCTGCTGATTTCGAGATCACGGCCCCAGAGGGCGCAAACTCGATCCGGGCCAAGGTCATTGGTGTGGTGGAAAATCAGGCGCCAACCAAAGCACTGGTCCGCGATCTTGGCATCGCGGATGGGTTGGTGCAAATGGATGAAACGCAGGATGTTTGTCAGATCGCCCTTGTTGAACGCCACCGTGCAACGGGTGACGTGGTCAACGGGCTGGTATCGGGCTTTGGGTATCAAGGCCGGATGGCGATTGCGTCGACCGTCGCGCATGACAGCCACCATATGATCGTCGTCGGCACCAGCCGCGAAGATATGGCGCTGGCCGCGAACCGTCTAGGCGAGGTTGGCGGCGGCATCACCGTGTTCAAGGACGGCGAAGAGCTGGCTTTGGTCGAGCTTCCGGTCGCGGGCCTGATGTCGGACGCGCCAGCGAAAGAGGTCGCAGCGAAAGCGGATGCGATGGTCGAAGCCATGGCCGCCTGTGGCTGCACATTGAACAACGCCTATATGCAACATTCGCTTCTGGCGCTTGTTGTCATCCCCGAGTTACGCATTTCTGATCTGGGTCTTGTGGACGTGACCCGATTTGAACTGACCAACCTGATTGAGGAGCATTGATGCCTGCTAACGGACACTCCATTCCTGTGATTACGCCCCCAAGCGGCGCGCATGAAACGTTCACTGACGCCAAGGCTGCCGTTCGGCGGCTGAAAGAGCTGTATGATCAAGCTTGCACATTTTTGTGCGAGACGTTTGAGCAGTCAGTCTCTGGCGATCAACCCGACACGCGGTTTCGCGCCTTTTACCCTGAGATCAGCCTGACCACGACCAGCCACGCGCAAATCGACACGCGTCTGAGTTTTGGCCACGTTTCCGCGCCGGGCACTTACAGCACCACAATCACGCGCCCGGACCTGTTCGAAAACTATTTAATCCAGCAAATATCGCTGTTGTTCGAACATCATGGCGTCGCGGTTTGGATCGGCCTCTCAGATACGCCGATCCCGGTGCACTTTGCTGTGGCAAATGAACCAGACATAACCGTACCACAAGAAGGTGCGATGAGCTTCCCGCTGCGCGACGTGTTTGACGTGCCCGACCTGTCCAGCACCAATGATGACATCGTAAATGGTGTCGCGCAGATCGGTGAAAACGGTGCGGGTCCGCTTGCGCCGTTCACTGCGCAGCGGGTGGATTATTCGCTCGCGCGCCTGTCGCATTATACTGCAACCAAGCCCGAAGATTTCCAAAACTACGTTCTGTTCACCAACTATCAGTTCTATGTTGAAGAGTTCGAAGCCTTTGCACGCCAGATGCTGGCCGATCCGAACAGCGGCTATAATGCGTTTGTCGGACCCGGACACCACGAAATTACAACACACGATCAAGTGTTGCCGGTGCTGGAAAAGCTGCCCCAAATGCCATCCTATCACCTGAAACGGGTGGATGGATCCGGCGTTACTCTGGTGAATATCGGGGTGGGACCATCTAATGCGAAAACGGCGACCGACCACATTGCGGTTCTGCGCCCTCATGCTTGGTTGATGGTCGGCCATTGCGCGGGGCTTCGCAACAGCCAGCGGCTGGGTGACTTTGTGCTGGCGCATGCCTATCTGCGCGAAGACAAGGTTCTGGATGATGATCTGCCCCTTTGGGTGCCGATCCCGCCACTTGCCGAAATCCAGATTGCGCTGGAACAGGCCGTTGCCGAAGTGACCGAGCTAAAGGGGTACGAGCTGAAGCGTATCATGCGGACTGGCACCGTCGCGACGCTTGATAACCGCAACTGGGAACTTCGGGACCAGTCGGGGCCGGTGCAACGGCTAAGCCAGTCGCGCGCGATTGCGTTGGATATGGAAAGTGCGACCATTGCCGCCAACGGGTTTCGCTTCCGCGTGCCCTATGGCACGCTGCTGTGTGTGTCCGACAAACCGCTGCACGGAGAGCTGAAATTGCCCGGTATGGCATCCGATTTTTACAAGTCACAGGTGTCACGCCATCTGCTTATTGGGATACAGGCGATGGAAACTTTACGCGATATGCCGATCGAGCGAATCCACAGTCGGAAACTCAGAAGCTTCGAAGAGACTGCCTTCCTTTAGGGAAGGTAGGGCAAAAACAGGCAAAAAAGCGCTATTTATTGGGGAAAGGGGCGCAACAAATCGTTGTGTCCCCCCGCTACATACAGTTAAATGCGCCCAATGAAGCCCAACAAATGGGTAAATGTGAGGAGTGTATTATATGTCGAAACCTATGACGAAGACCCAACTGGTCGCTGCTTTGGCCGAAGAAATGGGCTCGGACAAGAAATCGGCGTCGAGCGCGCTGGACGGTGTTATCAACATCATCACCAAAGAAGTTTCTGGTGGTGGCGCTGTGACCCTTCCGGGTGTTGGCAAGATTTACTGCCGCGAGCGTCCCGCACGCATGGTGCGCAACCCCGCCACCGGCGAGCAGATCCACAAAGATGCCGACAAGGTCGTGAAGATGACCATTGCGAAGGCTTTGAAAGACAGCGTGAACGGCTGATCTTGGTGCCTTCGGGGCTTGTCCCCGGACACGAATTCGGAAAGGGTCGCCCAAGTGGCGGCCCTTTTCTTTTGCCGGAGGTGACATGGATCTGCGCGCGATTCTGATGGGGCTGGGTTTTGCCCTGATGTGGAGTTCGGCCTTCACGTCCGCGCGCATCATCGTGGCGGACGCGCCCCCGCTCTCTTCTCTGGCTCTGCGTTTTCTGATTTCTGGCCTGCTTGCCGTGATCATTGCACGCGCCCTTGGGCAAAGCTGGAAATTGACCCGCAACCAGTGGCGGGCGGTGATCATCTTCGGCGTCTGCCAGAACGCGCTGTATCTGGGTCTGAATTTCGTGGCCATGCAATGGATCGAAGCCGGATTGGCGTCGATCATCGCCTCGACCATGCCCCTGATGGTGGCCTTGGCGGGGTGGATCCTGATGGGTGACAGGATGCGCCCGCTGGCGATGGTCGGGCTGTTGGCGGGGATGATTGGTGTCGCCCTGATCATGGGGTCGCGGTTGTCTGGCGGCGTTGATGTGACCGGCGTGGTGCTTTGCTTTATCGCCGCCGCCGCCCTGACTGCCGCCACTTTGGCCGTGCGCACAGCCTCGTCCGGCGGCAATCTGATGATGATCGTCGGCTTGCAAATGTTTGTGGGGTCCGCCGTGCTGGCCGTCGTCGCCCTGTTTCTGGAAAGCCCGGCGTTCGAACCCAGCCTGCGCTTGGGTCTTGCGTTCACCTATACCGTCCTTGTGCCCGGCGTGCTGGCCACTTGGGTCTGGTTCGCGCTGGTGGGTCGCATAGGCGCGGTGAAGGCAGCAACCTTCCATTTCCTCAACCCGTTCTTTGGCGTCGCAATTGCCTGGCTCTTGCTGGGTGAAGCGCTGACCACCACCGATTTTATCGGTGTTGCCATCATCACGTTTGGCATCCTTGCGGTGCAGCTTTCGAAACAAAACCCCACACAGACGTGAAGGCGCGCGTTGCCATCGTGAGATGACATTTGCGGCCATTTCCATAGGTTTGATGCCATGGAGCTTTTGTTCGGATATCTTGCGGGCCTGCTGACCCTGATTAACCCGTGCGTCTTGCCGGTGTTGCCGATTGTGCTGGCGACAGCGCTGCAAGCCAGCCGTTACGGACCCCTCGCGGTTGCAGCAGGGATGAGCGTGTCTTTCGTCACGCTGGGCCTTGTCGTCACCGTGGCAGGCTATTCGATTGGCCTGACCGAAGACATGGTCGCGCGTGGCGGCGCGATCTTGATGGTCGCTTTCGGGCTTATCCTTATGACGCCCGTCTTGTCAGAGCGATTTGCAACAGCAACCACAGGCGTGTCCGCCCACGCCGATACAAGTTTTGACGATGTCGACCGCTCAAGCCTTGGTGGGCAATTCCTTGGTGGCATGTTGCTGGGTGCGGTTTGGAGCCCCTGTATCGGCCCGACGCTTGGCGGCGCAATCTCGCTGGCGTCACAAGGCAAAAGCATTCCTTGGGCGGCCGCAATCATGGTCGCGTTTGCACTGGGCGTGTCGACCATCATCATTGCGCTGGGCTATGGCGCGCGGTCTGCGATCATGCGCAGACAGGCTCTAATGCGCCGGATTGCGCAGAAATCCCGCCCCATCATGGGGGCGATCTTTCTGGCCGTCGGTCTGGCGATCCTGTTCCGTTTTCACCATGTCGTTGAAGCCTGGGCGGTGAACGCCCTGCCAGCTTGGCTAAACGATCTTTCCGTATCCCTTTGAAGGAGACCCCAATGAAACGCCGTGACTTTCTAACTCTGACCGCCGCTGCGGCCTTTGCACCACTGACCCTGCGCGCCGCGATTGCCGACTATGCGCCGGGTCTTGTGACCAAGGCTCTTGAGAATGGTGAAACCGTCTTTCTGGACTTCAAAGCCAGTTGGTGCAGCACCTGTGCGGCACAGGAGCGTGTGATCAATGCGCTTTTGGAAGAAAACCCGGCTTACGACCAATCCATCACCTTCATCAATGTTGACTGGGACGAACACGGGAAGTCCGAGCTTGCGAAATCCCTGCGTATCCCGCGGCGTTCGACACTTGTTGTGCTGAAAGGCAATCAGGAACTTGGGCGGATCGTGGCGGGCACCTCGGTGTCTGATATCAAGGCGCTGATGGATACGGCGCTTTCAGCGGCGACGGCTTAAGCCTTATCCGATCTTGCCGCGCACGCCTTCGCCCATCTGGGCGCGGTGCAGCATGACGTGATCAAGGATGACACAAGCCGCCATCGCCTCGCCCACGGGCACGGCGCGAATGCCAACACAAGGGTCGTGACGGCCCTTGGTGGTAACCTCGATCGGCTCGCCTGACTTGGTGATCGACTGGCGTGGAGTCAGGATCGAACTGGTTGGCTTCACGGCAAAGCGCACGACAATGTCCTGACCGCTTGAGATACCGCCCAGAATGCCGCCTGCGTGGTTCGAGTTGAAGAGAGGGCCGTCCGGTCCCATCGAAATCTCGTCCGCGTTCTCGGTCCCTCGCAGCCCCGCAGCCGCCATGCCTTCGCCGATCTCAACACCCTTGACGGCGTTGATCGACATCATCGCAGCGGCCAGATCAGTGTCTAACTTGGCGTAAATCGGGGCACCAAGGCCAGCAGGGGCGCCGCGCACGACGACCTCGACCGCCGCGCCGACGCTGTCGTTTTCTTTGGTGCGCAGGTGCTGCAGGTAATCTTCCCATTCCTGCACAGCCGTATTGTCGGGCAGCCAGAATGGGTTTTGGTCAATCGCGTCCCAGTCGAACTTCTCACGATCCAGATGCAAAGCGCCCATCTGGGTCATGTAGCCCTTGATCTGAAGCCCCGGCAGCAGCGTCTTCAGCGCCTCACGCGCCACGCCACCAGCGGCCACACGGGCTGCCGTTTCGCGGGCGGACGAGCGTCCGCCGCCGCGCGGGTCGCGGATACCATATTTCTGCCAATAGGTGATGTCGGCATGACCGGGGCGGAAGGTCTTTTCGATCTCGCCATAGTCTTTCGAGCGCTGATCGGTGTTTTCGATCATCAACTGAATGGGCGTGCCAGTGGTCTGACCCTCATACACACCCGACAGGATGCGCACCTGATCGGGTTCGTTGCGCTGGGTCATGTTCTTGTTCTGACCGGGCCGGCGTTTGTCGAGCCAGACCTGTATCATCTCAGCCTCCAGCGGCACGCCCGGAGGGCAGCCATCGACCGTCGCACCCAATGCAGGTCCGTGGCTTTCACCCCATGTGGTGACGCGGAAGATATGACCAAAACTGTTCATCGACATGCGCAGGCTCCTTCGTTGCAAGCGTGATAGCGAAGGCCCGCGCGAAAGGGAAGCGCATCGGCGTCAGGTCTGTTCGCGGCGGTGTTTGGGTTTCGGGCTGGGACCAGCGTCATAGCGCGGGTTGGGGTCTCGCAAAATCGGGTTGCGTTTGGACACCGATGGGCGGCTTTCGCGCCACACAATGAATATCCCTGAGGCAATGATAACCGACGCACCCACACCCACCCACATGTCGGGCAGTTCCTCAAAGAACAGCGCGCCAAACAGGGTTGCCCACAGGATTTGGCTGTATTGGCTGGGCGCCACCACCGCGGCGGGTGCGGCACGATAGGCTGCAATGATCATTACCTGTGCACCGACGGACAACACGCCGAGGCTGGCAAACATGCCCAGTTCTGCAACTTCCATTGGGCGATAGACGAACGGCAAAACAAGCGCCATGAACAGGATCGACGACAGCATGGGATACAGGATCATCACGGCCGTGCGTTCTTCGCCACCGATCTTGCGCATGATGACGGACCCAAGGCTGGAACAGAACGCCGCGATCAAGGCGCAGATATGGCCGAACGAGATCTGCGTGACGCCGGGCCTGAGCACGATCAGAACGCCGATCAGGCCGACCACGACCGCAGCCCATCGCTGCGCCCGCACCGTTTCACCCAGCACAAGCGCGGACATCGCGGTGATCAGAAGGGGGGTGGCGAACAGCAGGGCATAGACCTCGGCCAATGGCAGGACCGTGAAGGCGTAGAAGGCTGTGGACATGGCCAGAACCGATGTGGCCGACCGCAGAAGGATCAGCCACGGGTGACGTGGGCGGAAGTTGTCCACTTGTCGATCCGCCAGCATCAGGACCGACATCGGCACAAACGCAAAGAGCATCGCGAAGAAGATGATCTGAAACACTGAAAAGTTCACGCCGAGTGTCTTGATGACAGCATCGTGAGTGGCGAAAACGGCGAAGGCGGCGAAGGCAAAGCCCAGCCCCCTGGCGGGTGTATTTTGTGCGTTCGGCATGGAACGGCTCCGATATAGCGGTGTTAGCGTTCACATCGCCGATCAAACCCCCAACGTCAAGGGGGGCTTGCCAAGCCGGGGCAAACCCGTCAGGAATGGCCCCACCTCGGGGTGCCAGATCAAACTGGCTGAGATGCAAGACTTGCGAACCCGTAGAACCTGAACCGGCTAGAACCGGCGGAGGGAAGGTAATTTGGTCGCCCCAAATGCCACTCCGTTCGGCGCATTTGGAGGATACCATGAAAAAGACCCTTTCATTTGTTGCAGGACTTGCACTGATGGCCCATTCGGCCGCAGCGGATACGCCCGTGCTTCAAGTCTATGCACCTGATTATTTCGCCTCGGAATGGGGGCCCGGCCCCGGCATCGAGCAGGGGTTCGAGGCCCAGTGCGACTGCGACCTGCAGTTCATCACCGGCGACGTTCTGCCCCGTATCCTGTTAGAAGGTGAACGCACCGACGCCGACGTTGTGATCGGTCTGAATACGGATGTAACGGCGCGTGCGCGGGCCTCTGGCTTGTTTGCTGCGCACGAGCAGGACACCAGCGCCCTGACGATGCCGGTCGCGTGGACCGACGATGTCTTCCTGCCGTTTAATTTCAGCTACATGGCCTTCATCTTTGACAACACCAAGATGGAAACACCGCCCGCCAGTTTTGAAGCGCTGCTGGACATGCCCGATGACGTTAAGATTGTCATTCAGGACCCGCGCAGCTCGATCTCTGGTCTGGCGCTGCTGCTTTGGGTCAAGTCGATCTATGGTGACAAGGCCCCCGAGGCTTGGGAGCGTTTGGCCCCAAAAATCCTGACGGTGACGCAGGGCTGGTCGCAAGCTTACGGAATGTTCACGGATGGCGAGGCTGACATGGTTCTGTCCTACACCACCTCGCCTGCCTATCACATCATCGCCGAGGACGACATGACCAAGTCTGCGGCGATATTTGAAGAAGGGCATTATCTGTTTGTGGAAATGGCGGCGAAGCTCAAGACCACAGATCAGCCCGAACTGGCAGACGCCTTTCTTGACTATGTGCTGACCGAGGAATTCCAGACGGCAATCGCGACATCGAACTGGTCGTATCCGTCGAAACTGGATGCCTCTCTGTTGCCTGAAAAGTTCAACCTGCTGGGTGTGCCGCAAAAGGCGATCTTCTATTCGGAAGACGAGGCTGAAGCGTTGCGCAAGCCTGCGTTGGACGAGTGGCTGACGGCGTTCTCAAAATAAAATGGCACAGTCGGGCCGTATAAGTCGCCCCGCTTGGCTGTCGCACTGGCCCGGCCTTGTGGCCGCACTGCTACTGGTGGTGTTGGTGTTCGGCACCCTTTTGGCGGTGGCGCTGCGGGCGGAAGGCGGGCGGGGATTGGGGCCAGCGGACTGGGCCGCAATCCGTTTTACCCTATGGCAAGCGGTTTTGTCGGCGGGCGTCAGCGTTGTGCTAGCCATTCCGGTCGCACGGGCGCTGGCGCGACGCAGTTTCACGGGGCGCACGGCGCTTGTCACACTGTTGGGTGCGCCGTTCATCCTGCCGATCATCGTTGTCGTGCTGGGTCTGATCGCGGTTTTTGGGAACAAAGGGATCATCAGCATAACGCTGAGTGTATTCGGGTTTGAGCCGATTTCGATCTATGGATACCACGGAGTCATTCTGGCCCATGTGTTCTTTAACCTGCCCCTGGCGACCCGGCTAATCCTGCAAGGCTGGTTGTCGATCCCGGCCGAGCGGTTTCGTCTGGCCGCATCCCTTGGCATGGGTCCGACCGACATCGCACGCCTATTGGAACGCCCGATGCTGCGTGAGGTAATACCGGGCGCGTTTCTGGTAATCTTCCTGATCTGCCTGACCTCCTTCGCCGTGGCTTTGACACTGGGTGGGGGGCCGCGCGCGACGACGGTTGAGCTTGCGATCTATGAAGCCTTTAAGTTCGATTTCAACCTTGGCCGCGCCGCACTTCTGGCGCTGATACAATTTGCGATGGGGGCAGGTGGGGCGCTGATCGCGTTTCGGATAGCCATGCCCGGCGATATGGGCACCGGGCTTGATCGCGCGGTGCAGCGTTGGGACGACAGCCCGATCCAACGCGTGATGGATGTTGTGTTCATCACATTGGCCAGTTTGTTTCTGTTGCTGCCGTTAATGATGGTGGTGCTGAATGGTGTGCCGGGTCTGTTGTCGCTGCCCCCTTCAGTGTTTCAGGCTGCGATACGGTCACTTGTTGTAGCGCTGGGGTCGGCGTTCTTGACCCTGACGCTGGCGATGTCGATTGCGGCACTGGTTGTCCAGCGGGGGGCGTGGTTGGTCGAAGGCTTAGGGTATCTGACCATTGCAGCGTCGCCGTTGGTTGTTGGAACGGGGTTGTTTCTGATTCTGTTTCCCTTCGTAAAGCCGTCGGACCTTGCGCTGCCGGTCACGGCCCTTGTGAATGCCGCGATGAGCCTGCCCTTTGCCCTGCGCGCCTTGGTGCCTGCACTGACCAGTGTTGAACGGGACTATGGCGCGCTGGCGGATGGGCTGGGGCTGCATGGGCTTACTCGCGTGCGCCTATTGTGGTTGCCGCGTATGCGCCAGCCGATCGGCTTTGCGCTTGGTCTGGCGGCGGCCTTGTCGATGGGCGATCTTGGCGTCATTGCAATGTTCGCCGATTCACAGGGTGTTACGCTTCCTTTGCAGCTTTATCGCTTGATGGGGGCGTACCGGATGGAGGACGCAGCGGCAGCTGCTGTGCTTCTACTCGGCCTGTCGCTTTTGCTGTTCTGGATATTTGACCGCGGAGGTCGCGTGAATGCTGACACTTGAAGATACATGGGTTGATATGGGAGACTTCACGCTCGCCGCGGACCTTAGCGTGCCAGAGGGGCGGCGCGTCGCCGTGTTGGGGCCGTCAGGCGCGGGCAAGTCGACCTTGCTGGCGATGATTGCAGGGTTCCAGCCGCTGACGCGTGGCCGTGTGATGTGGCGCGGTGCGCCGATGACCGATGATCCGGCGGCGCGCCCGATCAGCATGGTGTTTCAGGACAACAACCTGTTTCCGCACCTGACGGTCACGCAAAATGTCGGCTTGGGGCTGCGGCCCGATTTGCGGTTGACGCGTGAGGATCGCAATCGGGTAGAGGCCGCGCTAGCTCGCGTAGGGTTGACGGGCAAAGGCGCGCGCAAGCCTGCGCAATTGTCAGGCGGCCAGATCGCGCGTGTGGCGCTTGCACGGGTCTTGCTGCGTGATCGCCCGATACTGTTGCTGGATGAACCCTTTGACGCGTTGGGACCAGCGCTGAGGGCTGAAATGTTAGACTTGGTTGGCGAATTGGCACGCGAGACGAAGGCCACGCTTCTGATGGTCAGCCACAACCCCGAAGATGCTCGGGTGATGTCGGATGATGTAATTCTGGTGGTCGATGGGCGCGCGTATGCTCCGGTACCGACTGCACAGATTTTTGACAACCCGCCAGACGCCTTGCGCGATTATCTGGGTAGGTAAGACCAACCAGTCCCGCGAAGCAGAAAAGGGCGCCCGAAGGCGCCCTTTGTTGTTCAGAGTTAACTGGAATTACAGGTCCAGATGTTTGCCCTTATGCGGCGCCCAGATCTTCTTGTTGGTCAGATACAGCAGCGATGTCAGCAGCACCAACAGCAAGACCGAGACGAAGCCAGCTTGTTTGCGGGCCATCATCTTGGGCTCGGCAGTCCACATCAGGAAGGCGGAAAGGTCTTCAGCAATGTGGTGGGCAGAATTGTTGTGCCCATCGTCATACTCGACGCTTTCATCTTCGATCTGCGGAGGCATCGACACCCAGCCGCCCGGGAAGGCGGTGTTGCCATAAAGCACGCTGCCAGCCACTTCTTGTTCTTCACCGGTGAACCCGGTCAGGAAGCTGGCGATGTATTCCGCGCCACCGATACCGCGGAATAGCTGGTTCAGACCTGTGCCAGCGGGACCGTGGAAGCCCGCGCGGGCTTTGGCCATCAGCGACAGGTCAGGGCCCATGCCTTCACCCGACACGGTCGGGAAGAAGTCCGCCGGTATGGCCGGGCGATCTTCGTCTAGCTCTGCGTCATAGACCGAGAAGTTTTCGGCAGCATAGGCGCGCACTTCGTCTTCGGTGAAGTTCGGGCCACCTTCGTCAGCCAGCGAACGCAAGGGTACGTAACGCAGACCGTGGCAGGCCGAACAGACCTCGGTATAGACTTTCAGGCCGCGACGCAGCTGTTCTTGGTCATATTTGCCGAAGGGACCTTCGAACGAGAAGGCGATGTCTTCGATGTGACCTTCGTCGCCAGCTGCCAACGCACCACCAGTGGTGAGCGCCAGCGCGATGACGGCGGATGTTGCGAGTTTCTTGATCATTGATCCTCGATCCTTTCTCACTCGGCTGCGCCGGGATAGTGGGCGTTGAAGTCTTCCTCGATGGTGGCCGGTGGCGTCGTGGGTTTTTCAAACAGACCCAGAAGCGGCAGGATGACCAGGAAGTATGCGAACCAGTAGGTCGCGCCAATCAGCGAAATCCAGTCATGCGGGAATTCCGTGTCGCGTGCCCCGACCCACATCAGAACGATGAAGTCGATGATCAGCAGACGGAACCACCACTTGAACGCTGGACGATACTGGCCCGAACGAACCGATGAGGTGTCGAGCCACGGCACCAGAGCCATCACGAAGATGGAGCCGAACATGGCCAGCACACCGAAGAACTTCGCATCGACGATACCGCCGGTCAGGAAGCTTGCAGCTTGCACGGCCCAAACGTCGGCGGTGAAGGCACGCAGGATCGCGTAGAAGGGCAGGTAATACCATTCCGGAACGATGTGTGCAGGCGTCGATAGCGGGTTCGCTTCGATATAGTTGTCGGGGTGACCCAGATAGTTGGGCATGAAGCCGACAATGGCGAAGAAGATGATCAGCACGATGCCAAGGCCAACCAGGTCTTTGATGACGAAGTAGGGCCAGAACGGCAGGGTGTCTTTCTCGGCTTCTTCTTTCGACCCGGTGCGTACGTCAACACCGGTCGGGTTGTTGTTGCCCGTGGTGTGGAAGGCCCAGATGTGAACGGCAACAAGCGCTGCGATCACGAAGGGCAGCAGATAGTGCAGCGAGAAGAAGCGGTTCAGCGTGGCGTTGTCGACAGCCGGGCCGCCCAGAAGCCATGTTTGCAGGCCTTCACCGATGAACGGGATCGCCCCGAACAAGCCGGTGATAACCGTGGCACCCCAGAAGGACATCTGACCCCAAGGTAGAACATAGCCAAGGAAGCCGGTCGCCATCATCATAAGGTAGATCAGCATACCGATGATCCACGTCACTTCGCGTGGTGCTTTGTAAGAACCGTAGAACAGGCCGCGGAAGATGTGGATATAAACCGCCACAAAGAACAGCGACGCGCCGTTGGAATGAACATAGCGCAGCATATGCCCGCCGTTCACGTTACGCATGATGTGTTCGATAGACGCAAAGGCCATATCGACATGCGGTGTGTAGTGCATCACCAGAATGATGCCTGTCACAATTTGCATCACCAGACAGAAGGTCAGCACGATGCCCCAGATCCACCACCAGTTCAGGTTCTTGGGCGTGGGGATCATCAGCGTATCATATAGCAGACCAACGACGGGAAGCCGTTTGTTCAGCCATTTTTCGAACCCCGACTTGGGTTCGTAATGATCATGAGGAATTCCGGACATATAAGCCTCCCTTAGCCCAGTTTGATCGTCGTTTCGTCGACAAACTCGGCGACGGGAACGGGCAGGTTTTCGGGTGCGGGACCCTTACGGATACGACCAGATGCGTCGTAATGCGAACCGTGGCATGGGCAATACCAGCCACCGTAGTCACCAGCGCCATCACCCAAAGGCACGCAGCCCAAGTGGGTGCAGACACCCATCATGACCAGCCATTCGCCCTTTTCGTCCATTGTGCGGTTTTCGTCGGCAGCGGAAAGTGTCGCATCCCGGTTGTCGTTGCGTGCGAGGCTATCTGGCAGAGAGGCTTCGTCATCGGCGCGGGCGGCGGCGATTTCTTCGTCGTTGCGGCGACGGATGAAAACCGGCTTGCCCAGCCATTTCACGGTGATTTGGCTGCCAACTTCAACGCCCGAGATATCCACACGGATCGAGCTGAGCGCTTTCACGTCAGCCGAGGGGTTCATCTGGTTGACCATTGGCCAAACTGCGGCACCGGCCGTAACGGCTGCGGCACCACCTGTTGCATAATAAAGGAAGTCCCGGCGGGATCCTTGGTGGTCGTCGGCTTGTGACAAGAGCGCATCTCCCTAGCTAGGTCGCAGAATTGCAACCGACACGACAGTAGACCGCCCAAAAGAGCAGTCCGTTTCGCGGCTGTTTATCCAAGGAATTGCGCCCCGTCCAGAAGTCATTAGGGCGCAGGCGCGGCTTTTCAAGGTTATGTTGCCGCATGTCAGCGCGCATAGTGTGGGAAAACCCGGCCAGATCGAGCTGCGTTTTGCGGTTTGAGCGACTCAGCTAGGGGTCGTGGCCTTAAAGCTGTCGCGGGCAGAAAACACGGCGAACCAATCGTCCAATGCATCACGCCCTTTGCGCCATTCACGGTCCGCGTGGCGAAAGTCGAGGTACCCCAACGCGCAGGCGACAGAAATTTGCGCCATATCCAAAGGGCCGGACAGATGGCTTATCCAGCGGGTGTTCAAGGCGTCAAGCGCACCTTCGATCTTACCCCATTGTGCGTCCATCCAGCCGCCAAACTGCATGTCTTCAGGGCGGCAACGGTTTTCATAGACCATCAAGACGCCTGCATCCATGATGGCGTCGCCCGTTGCCTCAAGGGTCAGAACCTCCCAGATGCGGTCATCGGGGTAAAGATTGCTTCCGGCGCGCGCATCCAGAAACCGTGTCACAACGCGACTGTCATAAAGCGTCGGCCCGTCGCTGCGGATAAGCGCTGGGATTTTTGACATCGGGTTGGCTGCAGTCAATTGTGGGTTTGGGTCGGTTGGCGAGGACACGACCTCAACCAGCTCAACACCGTCCTGCTGGCCCGTTTCCAGAATCATCATCCGAACTTTGCGCGCGAATGGCGATGCGGGCGAATAGATGAGCTGCATGGATCAGACCTTCCGAAAACGGATACGGGTCAGGCTAACGGCGTCAATCTCGATTCCGGGGCCATCCGTGCCAAGTCGAATCACACGCCGCACGCGTGCGGTGGCGTTCATCTGCTCGTTGTCACGGTGGGCGGTCATGCCTTCAGGGGCATCATCCAATGCATCTTCGTGACGCTGATCGCGCCGCCCAGGTTCGATAGAACGGGCAAAAGCATAAGTAGCAACAGCAACAGTGCCATAACGGATGGCAAAGGCCGCAATAGGGGCAAGCGGTAGGGGCATGTGATCCTCCTTCACATTAAATGTAGGGGCGAGGGGGCCGCATGTCCACTTTTCCCGTCAAAACGGCAGTCAATCGCCGATGAATCAGACCACCAGCCGGTGGTCGTCAATTCTGGTTGCGGTGGCTGTGACGATGGAGCCTTCTACCTGCGCGGTCTGAAAACTGACCTCGGCAAACTGTTCGGTCCGCCCCATATTGGGATTTTCCATCAGGATGCGGTGTTCTTGTCCAAGTTGGGCGGTCAGGTGCTGGTGGGCTTGTGCGTCACCGGCCGCGCGCAGGCGCGCGGCGCGCTCTTTGATGATCGTTCCGTTGATCTGCGTGGGAATCTTTGCCGCCGGGGTGCCTTCACGTTTCGAATAAGGAAAGACGTGCAGCCATGTCAGGTCGCAATCTTCAACCAATTTCAGGCTGTTTTCGAAATGGGCGTCAGTTTCGGTCGGGAAGCCCGCAATGATATCGGCCCCGAACGTAATGTCAGGCCGAAGCCGCCGCGCTTCTTCACAAAAGGCAATGGCGTCGTCGCGCAGGTGGCGGCGTTTCATCCGTTTTAGGATCAGATCGTCGCCGTGCTGTAAGCTCAGGTGCAAATGCGGCATCAGGCGCGGCTCAGAGGCGATGGCCAGCATCAGGTTGTCGTCCGCTTCAATGGAGTCGATCGAACTGATGCGCAGGCGTGGCAGGTCCGGCACAAGGCGCAGGATACGCATGATCAAATCACCCAAACGCGGCTCGCCCGGCAGGTCTGCCCCCCAACTGGTCAGGTCCACGCCGGTCAGCACGACCTCGTTGAAGCCCTTGTCCACAAGGCGCTTGATTTGCTCGACAATGACGCCAGCGGGCACGCTGCGCGAATTGCCCCGGCCATAGGGGATAATGCAGAAGGTACAGCGGTGGTCGCAACCGTTTTGTACCTGAACATAGGCGCGGGAGCGGGTGCCGAACCCATCAATCAGATGGCTGGCGGTTTCCGTCACGGACATGATGTCGTTGACCTGCACACGCTCGGTTTCGCCGATCAGATCAGGGGCAAGGCCCGCCCAAGTCGCGGGTTCCATCTTTTCGTGGTTGCCGATCACGGCGTCCACTTCGTCCATGGCCGCGAAGGTTTCAGGCTCGGTCTGTGCCGCGCAACCGGTGACGATCACCTTGGCGTCGGGGTTTTCGCGGCGCAGTTTGCGGATTTCCTGACGGGCTTTGCGCACAGCCTCGGCGGTGACGGCACATGTGTTCACCACAACAGCGCTTTCAACGCCCGCCTCGTCAGCAAGCCGCTTCATCGCCTCGGTCTCATAGGCGTTCAGGCGACAGCCCAGCGTCGCGAAAACAGGGGGAGTTGTGGCCATGCTACAGCCCCTTCAGGAAGGCGGGCGTAAGTTGGCCATTGTAAACAAAGGCTGTCGGTCCGGTCATCCAGACCCCATCGTCGCGCCAGTCAATGGTTAGCCAACCGCCATCTAGCTCCATCCGCACGCGCTTGTCGGTCAGGCCGCGCTGATGCGCTGCAATGGCGGTCGCACACGCACCTGATCCGCAGGCCAGCGTAATCCCGGTGCCGCGTTCCCAGACGCGCATTCTGATCTCGTCTCGGGCGCGGATTTCGGCAAACTCTACATTGGTGGCTTGCGGAAACAGTGGGTCGTGTTCGATGCGCGGGCCGATGGCCGCGACATCCACCGCGTCGGCATCCCCGACGAAGAAAACACAATGCGGGTTGCCCATTCCGACAGCAGCGGGGTCGCCGTCTAGCGGCAGGTGGGCCGTATCGACGTTATGAGACAAAGGCACCTCGTCCCAAGCCAATTGCGGCGTACCCATGTTCACTGAGACTTGATCGCCATCAGTTCGAGCCTCGAGAATGCCGCGCGCGGTGCGGATGGTCAGGGCGGTATTGCCGGTCTCGTCCATCAAATACCGCGCCACGCAGCGCGTAGCATTGCCACAAGCCCCCGCGCGACTGCCGTCTGCGTTCCAGAAATCAAGGTCGATATCGGCGGCGTCCGAGCTTCGGATATCGGCCAGTTGGTCGAACCCGACACCCCGGTTCCTGTCGCCCAGCCCAGCCGCCAATTCGCGTGTCACCACGGCATCTTTCCCCCGTGAATCGATGATCACGAAGTCATTGCCCGCCCCATGCCATTTCATGAAGTCGAGTGCTTGGGTTTTTGTGCCGTCAGATGCCATAACGCGCGATATAAGCCCTTGTTAAAACTTTTGCCAGAGTTCGAACAGATTCCGCGGAAATTGGGGTTGACCTGCTAAACTGGCAGCTATAGTCACCGCGCTCATAGTGTGGGCCGTTAGCTCAGTTGGTAGAGCAACTGACTTTTAATCAGTAGGTCGATGGTTCGAACCCATCACGGCTCACCACTTTCACCTCAAGTATCCGGGTGCTGCGAGCCGTGCCGAAAGGCGCGGCTTTCGTGTTTCTGTTGGTCGGAAACCAAACGGAAGCAATCGGAACACCGTGGCAAGCCGGATACGACTAAGCGTTGGAATCAGTTTGTATCTTTCGCCTGTGGTGGGCATCGTCACCGAACAGCGGTTTGAGTTGGTGCCCGGGCATTCGATCTTTCAACCCTTTCACATCTTCGCCAGAGTGCTCAATTTGAGGTCATCCAGAATGGCGTAAATTGCTGGCAGCACGAACAGCACGACGAGGCTGGCGCTGAGCAGGCCAAACACCAGACTGGAAACCAACGGAATCAGAATCTGCGCTTGCAGGCTGGTTTCCGTCAGGATCGGCAAAAGCCCTGCGGTGGTCGTGGTGGTGGTCAGAAAGATCGCCCTGAACCGCGCCCGCGCAGCCAGCGCGGCCGCTTGCGACACGTTTGCAGTGCCTTCGTGTTCGTGTTTGATGAAATCTACCAGCAGGATCGAGTTGTTGACCACAACCCCGGCCAGCGCGACGAAACCCAACATGCTGGGCATCGAGAAATCCAGTCCCATCGCCATATGGCCAAAGATCGCGCCAGGCAATGACAGTGGAATAACCAGCATCACCACGATCGGTTCAACATAGGATCGGAACAGGAAGCTGAGCAGCAGGAACACGCCCAGAAGTCCGATTACGAACCCTTTGAGCATGGATTGCTGCGTTTTGCCCGCCTCGGCGTTCTGACCTTCGACGTCAAGTGTGACGGTTGGGTGGCGTTGCAGAAGGCCCGGTACGAACCGGGTCATCGTATCACCGACAATGGCGCTCGCGTTTGCTGTGCGGGTGTCGATTGAGCCTTGCACGGTCACGCTGCGCACGCCGTCTTCGCGGTTGATCCGGCTGTATCCCTGACCGATCTCGACATCAGCCACGACCGTCAGCGGCACGTAAGAACCATCGGCACGGGTCACGTTGAAACCGTCAAACACATCACGGCTGCCGCGTTCTCGTGCGCCGAATTGGGCGGTGACCTCAACCAAGCTGCCTTCGATCTGCATTTCGCTGATCGTGCTGCCAAGATAGGCCGCCCTAAGCTGGTCTGCGACCATCGCCGCAGTGATCCCCATTGGTCCGGCAGCATCCTTCAGCGTGATGCGCATTTCACGCTTGCCCGGACGCAGGTCATCCAGGATCGAGGTCACGCCCTGATATTGCCACAGCCAGTCCTGCAGTTCGACCGATGCCGCCTTAAGCGCCTCCAGATCATCGCCTTTCAGGTGCAGGTCAATCGCGATCCCGGCGGGGCCGATGGTGCTTTCGGCATATTTCAAACTGATCACATCGGGCACGGGTCCGACGGTGTCGCGCCAAAGCTCCATGATTTCATCCGGTGTGCTGACCCGGTCAGCGGAGGGCAGAAGATCAACGCTGAGCGTGACTACATGCGCGCCAGTTTCAAATGCGTCCCGATTCAGGCCGTAAAAGACGGAAGTATGGCGGATCAGGGTCGCGCTTTCGGGTTGTTCGGGTGTCAGGGTGGTGTTCACCTCGTCCAGACCGTCCTGCAACTGGGATATGACTTGTTCGGTGCGTGACAGGGGTGTGCCTTGCGGCAGCAGAACCCGCGCGACAATTGTATCGCCATCCAGTTCGGGGAAGGCGGTGAATTTCAGATACCCGCCAGCCAACATGCTTGCCGAAATCAACAGCACCGACAGGCTAAGACCCGCGACGACATACCGCCAACGGATGCACAGATCGACAAGCGGCCCGACAAGGCGGTCGCGGGTCCAGTCCACCGCGCTTTCAACGCGCGCCCGGATGCCGGTGTCGTGGGTGGACACCTCGAGGCTGTGTATCAGGTGGTGGGGCAGGATCAGAAACGCCTCGACCAGAGATACCATCAGGACGAACAGCATCACCACCGGCACGACCCGCAGCACCGCGCCCAGATCGCCAGACAGAAACGCGAGCGAGCCGAAGATCATCGCGGTTGTGCCAAACGAGGCAAGCACGTTGGGGAACACCTGCGTTGCGCCTTCGACGGCGGCATCCAGCGCGCTTCGGCCCTTTTCGCGCAGGCGGGCGATGTTTTCGGCAATGACAATGGCGTCGTCCATCAGCAGCCCGATTACGATCAACAGGCCCAGTGTTGTCATCAGGTTCAGCGAATAGCCGATCAATCCCATCAACGCGACGCCACCCATGAACGACACCGGCAGTCCCATCGCGACCCAGAACGAAAACCGGAAACCGAAGAACAGCCACAGCACAAGGAACACAAGCGCCAGCCCTTGCAGCCCGTTGACCACCACCAATGTCAGCCTGTCACGCACGACCGAAACGCCGTCGGCGGTGATCGCAAGCGTCACGCCGGGCGGGGCCTGCGCGCGTTCAGCGTCAAGAAACGCCTTCAACGCGTCCATGGTGCGCAGGCTGTCATCCGCGCGGGTCTTGGTGATGTCTAGGATCGCGGCAGGTCGGCCATCGAACAAGATCACGTCATCGTCCAGCGCAAACCCTTCCGAAATATCGGCGATATCACCCAGCCGGACCTGTCCGCCTTGCGCGGAGGAGCGAACGATCAAAGCAGCCAAAGTGCTGGTGTCGCGCCGTTCTTCGGCAACGCGCACCAGAAGGGTCTCATTGGTCGCCTCTATACTACCGGCGGGCAGGTCCAAACTTCCTGCCTGAATGGCGCGCGCGATGTCCGCGACCGAGACTCCGAATTTCTGCAGGTCGCCAGGGTGCAGGTCGATTTGCAATTCGCGGGTGGAAAAGCCGCGGATGTCGACCTTGGGAATACCGCCCCAACGCAACATGCCGGTGCGAACCTGTTCGGCGTAGTCCTTCAGATCCGTGCGCATCTCTGGCCCGGTGATGGCGACTGAGGCGACGAAATCGGTCAGGCCCAGAGGTCTGACCGTGGCGGCCTCGGCCCGATCAGGGAAATCGGTGATTGCGTCAACTTCTGACTTCACGTCCGCGACAAAGGCTTGGAAGTCGTCGCCTTCGCGCATCTTCACCACGGCACGCGCAGAGTTTTCGCGCGCTTCACAAGACTGCCGGTCGATGCCCGTTACAGCGTTCATCGCGTTTTCAATTCGCTCGCAAATGGCGGTCTCGACTTCCTCTGGGCGGGCGCCGGGATAGGGCACGCTGATCTCGACCTCGCTTGGGGTGGCGCGGGGGAAGGTTTCGCGCAGCAGCGTGGGGCTGACGAACAGACCAGCCGCTAGGAACAGGATCATCAGAAGGTTGGCGATGGTCGGGTGCGCCGCGAAGAAACGGATCATTGTGCTGCGTCCTCGACCATCAAGCGGTTCATCAATTCGGTGTCCGGGTGCAGGTCCAACAATGCGCCTTCGATCACAGGATTAGGAGGGCTGAGGACAATCTGGCTGCCTTCGCCAATTTCATCGCCCAACATGGCGATCGCGCCTTGCACCAGTTGCGGCGTGACCGGAACGATGCGCAGCCGGTTGTCGGCCTCGGCAAGAAAAATCTGCCCGTCGCGCAAAGCACTGCGCGGCACGACGATGCCGGAAACTGGCTCGGAGCTGAGCACGACATCCACAAACATGCCCTTGGTCAGGGGCGGACGGTTGCCGTTGCCGGACTGACCATAGGCGTTGTTCACCTGTACCACCACGCCGACAGTGCCGGTTTTGGGGTCAATGCCGTCACTGATACGGTCAACCTGGGCAGGCCAGGTCACGACCTCGTCGCCCAGTCGCAATCGCACCAGCGCGTTCAAGCCCAATTCATGCAGCGTTTCGGTCATCCTTGACGGGTCCAACGGCAACGTTGCCGTGCCGCGTTGGCCAGACCGCACAAGGGTGCGAAAGCTGTCCATCGACACCTGAACGACGACTTCGGCCTGATCAACTCCGTCAAGCGTGGCGGCGGCTTGACCGGCTTTTAGAAATTGCCCGACCTCAACCGAATGGGTGGCCACCCGCGCAATGAATGGCACCGTCATTTCGCTGCGTACAAGGTTCCGTTGCGCGGTGGCAAGGTTTGTTCGATAGAGCGCGATCTGTTCGGTCTGCACCGCACGCTGGGTCGGTAGCAGCGCAAGCGTGCCGTCGATGCCTTGCACCTTTTGACGCTGCGCCAGATGCGCTGACCGTGCAGCGTCGCGGGCGGTTTGCGTTATGGTGCCTGCGGTGAACAATTTATCGGCCCGGGCCAGATCGGCTGCCTTTACGGCCAGCGCTTCACGCTCGATCTCTAGGGCGGCGCGTTGGTTCGCCTCGGATATGTCCAGTTCAGCCAAGCGCGCTTCGGCGGCGCGAATGTTGGCATTGGCTTGTGCGATGGCAAGGTTGAAATCTGTCGGTGACAGCCGCAGCAACACCGAACCTGCGGGCAATATCTGCCCGTCACGCAACGCGGGGTTTACATAGTCGACGGTGCCGCCAACCTCGGCGATGGCTTGAAATGTGCGGGCGGGCGCAACAACACCAAAACCGACAAGCGTAGGGGCAATTTGCCGGGTTTCGGCGGCAACCACACGCACCGCGCTGGCGCGTTCGGCAAGCTCTATTCGTTCCGGCGGGGCCTTGTTTGATATCACGTAGGCCAGAATAGCTGCGCCGATCAAAGCAATGGGAAGGGTGATCAGGGCCAATTTCAAACCGGTTTTCATGGCTGGCTTCCTTCGGGTTCAAACAGCGATAATTGGAGGTCAAGAAGGCGTGTTCCTTCTTGCACAAGGGGGGTTGGGTCGCGTGTCACGATCAGGCGCAATACCAAGCTTTGGATTATTCCGACCAGCAAGGTCACACCGTCTTCGGTGCGCAAATCGGGGCGAAGCTTCCCCGCCGTGCGCAGTTTTTCGAGGCAGAGCGCCAATGCGTTGCGTAAACTGCTCATCGCCGCCTGAATGCGACGGCGAGTATCCGTCAGCCTGCCGGTCGGATCACGGGTCACCATAATTTCCGGCAGGGCCGGGAATTCTGTAACCAGATGCAGGTGGCGCAGAACCATGCCGCGAAGGGCTTCTAAAGGCGGCGTGTCTGGCAGGTTGCCCTGAGCAGTGTTTTCGGAAATCCGGGCGCACAGCGTTTCTGTGATGGCCTGCCAGATATCTTCTTTCTTAGGAAAGTGTTTGTAAATTGCCGGTTGCGTCAAACCAAGTCGCCCGGCGATCTTGCCGGTTGTCACGTGGTCAGGTCCGACTTCGAACGCCAAGTCCAAGGTCGCGGTCAGGATTTCGGCCTTGCGATCATCGGAGGATTTGCGGGCCTTCATGGCTGCTTGACCCCCCGGCGCATTACCAGCGCGATTGCTGTCCAGAACGAGAACCGGAGGGCCAAGGCACCGACGGTGCGCATCTCAAACGCGCTGCCGCTTAGTATGGCGAGGATGAACCCTAGGATGGCGATCGCGGTCGCTGCTGCGATCAATCCAGCAAGTCGGATTGCCCAGCCCTTGCCCAGCCACAAACCAACAGCCGCTGCAATGTATGCAAAGCCTGCCAGAAAGTTGAACCAGACGACGAAGCCGATGTAGTTGCCCGCCATATCCCGTGCCTCTGCAGGGCCAAAAAGCACGTTGCCGCCGGAAAAGACCGTCATCACGCCAAAGATCAGTGCCAAAACGGCAATTGGTTTTGACCAACGAAGTGGCGTGGATTGCTGTGGGGTTTGGGTGTTCATCGGGTGCCTCGCTTGCAAGGTTATAGTTCTATAACTACACGCGATGCCGTTGGGTTTCAATACCGAACTGGCGTAACTACCGGCAGAACTCTGTCGCCCCGTGGCCGACAGAGTTTCGCGCATCTCATGCGTCCGCTGCATTGGCTATTCGATTTGAGCATTTGCGCTTGTGGCCGACACAGGGCTAGCGTCGCCGTCACAAACACAGGGGAGTAATTCAATGACGAAATTTGTCAGAAGCCTGACGGCTGCGGCCGTCGTGGCGACAATGGCGTCGGCAGCATTTGCCGAGAATACCGTGCGCGTTGCCTATGACGCCGATCCGGTATCGCTGGATCCGCACGAACAGCTTTCGGGTGGCACGCTTCAATTGTCGCATATGGTCTTTGACCCGCTGGTGCGCTGGACGCAGGATCTTCAGTTCGAAGCACGCCTTGCTGAAAGCTGGGAGCAGATCGACGACACCACCATGCGTTTCAAGCTGAAAAGCGGTGTGAAGTTCCACAGCGGCAACATGCTGACCGCGAAAGACGTGGACTGGACCTTTGATCGTCTGAAGCAAAGTGACGACTTCAAAGGAATTTTTGCACAGTTCACCGATGTTGAAGTCATCGACGACATGACCTTCGACCTGAAAACATCCGAGCCTTATCCGTTGGTGCTGCACACCGCGACGTACATCTTCCCGATGGACAGCGCGTTTTACACAGGCGAAACCGATGATGGCAAAGACAAGGCTGAAATCGTCAAGCACGGTGACAGCTTCGCGTCGCGCAACGTGTCGGGCACTGGCCCCTACACCATCAGCGAACGTGAGCAGGGCGTGAAAGTCGTGTTCAACCGTTTTGCGGATTACTGGGACACCGACAGCAAAGGCAACGTGGACACAATCGTCCTGACCCCGATCAAAGAAGACCCGACCCGTGTAGCCGCGCTTCTGTCGGGCGACGTTGATTTCATCGCGCCGGTTCCGCCGACCGATCTGCAACGTGTGGCCGATGCCGAAGGCGTTGACCTGATCACCATGGCAGGCACCCGGATCATCACGTTTCAGATGAACCAGGATCGTGTCGAGGCGTTCAAGGATGCACGCGTTCGTCAGGCGATTGACTATGCCGTGAACAACGCCGGTATTGTTGACCGCATCATGCGTGGCTTCGGTACCGTTGGTGCGCAAGCAAGCCCTGCAGGCTATCTGGGCCACGACCCGGCTTTGACACCGCGTTTCGACGTGGAAAAAGCCAAGGCTCTGATGGCAGAGGCTGGTTATGCCGATGGCTTCTCGATCACCATGATGGCGCCGAACAACCGCTATGTGAACGACGACAAGATCGCACAGGCTGTTGCGTCGATGCTGGCACAGATCAACATCAAAGTTGACCTGCAAACCATGCCGAAAGCGCAATACTGGCCCGCGTTTGATGAACGTGCGGCTGATATGATGATGATCGGCTGGCATGCGGACACGGAAGATTCTGCAAACTTCCACCAGTTCCTGTCGGCTTGTCCTGATGAGGCGACTGGCAACGGTCAGTATAACTCGGGAGCTTACTGCAACGAGGAAGCTGATGCGCTGATGATCGCCACGAATACGGAAACCGACCAAGCAAAACGCGGCGAAATGCTGAAAAAGCTGGAAGGCATTCTGTATGAAGAGGCCGCCTTCATCCCGCTGCACTGGCAGAACCTGGCTTGGGGTTCAAAGGCTGGCATGAACACGGGTGAAATCGTGAACGCGCTGAACTTCCCCTATTTCGGTGACTTGGTCGTCGAATAAGGAAAACAGCAACCGGGCTGGTGCATGTCACTGGCCCGGTTTGCACTTTGGTTGCGCTTTGATTGCCTGAACGGCTTGTCTTCGGCTTGTCAGCCTGACCCGCGCGACACAACCTCTATCGAATAAGGTAGTTCTGATGTTTGCCTATCTCGTGAAGCGAGTTTTTCAGGCGATAGCGGTGATGTTCGTCATCTCGTTGATCGCGTTTGCCATCCAAGGCAATCTTGGCGACCCATTGCGTGAGCTGGTTGGTCAGTCGGTGTCAGAAGAGGTTCGCCAGCAGTTGCGCGACGAGTTGGGCCTGAATGACAGTTTTATGACCCAATACCTGCGCTTTGCCGGCAATGCGCTTCAGGGCGATCTGGGCACGTCCTACTTTTTCAAAGAGCCGGCGCTTGATGTGATCATGAAGAAACTGCCCGCCACGCTAGAGCTGGTGCTGGGCGCCACGATCATCATCATCGGCCTATCCATTCCGCTTGGCGTTTATACTGCGATCAAACCGGACTCGATCCTGAGCCGCATTATCATGGGCCTGTCGATCATCGGTATTTCGGTGCCCGTGTTCCTGACCGCCATCCTGATGATCTTTGTCTTTTCGGTCAATTACGGATGGTTCCCGTCTTTTGGGCGCGGTGACGTCGTGCATGTCTGGGGCTATTGGGAAACCAACTTTGCAACAGCCGATGGCTGGATGCACATCATTCTGCCGTCAATCGCGCTGGCGTCGATCATGTTGCCGTTGTTTGTGCGGCTGATCCGGGCCGAGATGATGGAAGTGCTGCAATCGGAATACGTGAAATACGCGGTCGCCAAAGGTATCAGACCGTGGCGCATCTATTTCGTGCACGCGCTGAAAAATACGCTTCTGCCGGTGATTACGGTGGGCGGTGTGCAAATCGGCACCATGGTGGCCTATACCATCCTGACCGAGACCGTGTTCCAGTGGCCGGGCATGGGCTTCATGTTCCTTGAAGCTGTGAACCGCGTCGACACCCCGCTGATCGTCGCCTATCTGATCGTGGTCGGCTTCATCTTCGTGGTGACCAACACAATCGTCGATCTGATCTATGGCTTGGTCAACCCGACCGTAAATCTGGCGAGGATGGGCGCATGAGTACCGAGACGATTTCCCCGAATATGGAACCCTCGCGTTGGTCAAAGATCGTGAATTCGAACATGGCCTACAGCTTTCGGCGCAACCCGGTGGCGATGGTCAGTATGGTCATATTCCTGTTGATCGCAGGCGCGGCCTTCCTGTCGCCGTTGATCGCGCCATACGACCCTTATGATCCCGCGCAGATTAACATCATGAATTCCGAATATCCGCCGGCGTGGATTGATGGCGCGTTGCCCGAGTTCGTTCTTGGCACAGATGATCAGGGCCGCGATCTGTGGTCCACGATCCTGTATGGCACGCGCCTTTCGTTGCTGATCGGTATCTGCGCCGTCGCGTTGCAGGCCTTCCTTGGTATCTCGATCGGCCTGATTGCAGGCTATATCGGCGGGCGCTTGGACAGCTTGCTGATGCGGATGGCAGACATTCAACTATCGTTCTCGACGTTGATGGTTGCGATTATCTTTCTGGCCGTCACGCAGGCGATGTTCGGGACGGAGGTGTTTAACAGATATGCGGTGTTCTTTCTGATTGCGGTGATCGGCGTGGCTGAATGGCCGCAATATGCACGGACCGTGCGGGCAACCGTGTTGGCTGAAAAGAAGAAAGAATATGTCGACAGCGCGCGCGTGCTGGGATTTGGCCCCGGACGGATCATGGTGCGCCACATCCTGCCAAATTCACTGTCGCCGATCTTCGTCATCTCGACGGTGCAGGTGGCCAACGCGATCATTTCGGAAGCCTCGCTTAGCTTTCTTGGCTTGGGTATGCCGCCCAGCCAACCGTCACTTGGGTCGCTGATCTCGTCCGGGTTCGACTATATCTTCTCGGGCAGCTGGTGGATCACCGTGATCCCCGGTGTTGTGCTGGTTGTTCTGGTGCTGGTGATTAACCTGCTGGGTGATTGGATGCGCGATGTCCTGAACCCGAAACTTTATAAGGGGTAACGCGATGTCATTGCTTTCCGTTCGCGACCTGACCGTCAAATTCGCCATGCGCGACGAAACCGTGACCGCCTTGAACGGCATCTCGTTCGATGTGGCCAAGGGGGAACGTCTGGGCATTGTTGGCGAAAGTGGCGCGGGTAAGTCAATCACCGGCTTTGCGTTGATGAAGCTGATCAGTCGCCCCGGCTATGTGGATCGCGGCGAGATCCTGCTTGACGGTGAAGACGTCGTCAAGATGAGCGACCAGCGCCTGCGCGAATTGCGCGGCGACAAGATGTCGATGATCTTTCAGGACCCAATGGTGACGCTGAACCCGGTTTTAACAATCGGCCAACAGATGGTCGAAACGCTGCTGGCGCATCGCAAGCTCAGCCGGGAAGAGGCGCGTCAGATCGCCATCGTGAAGCTGCGCGAGGTCTATATTAACTCTCCGGAAGAGCGTTTGGACCAATACCCCCATGAGCTGTCTGGCGGGATGCGCCAGCGGATTATCATCGCAATCGCGCTTCTGCTGGACCCGGAACTGATTATCGCGGACGAGCCGACGACGGCGTTGGATGTGACCATTCAGGCCGACATTATGGAACTGCTGTTGGAGTTGTGTCAGTCCAACAAGGTCGGCCTGATCCTGATCACCCATGACCTTGGCGTCGTCAGTCAGATGACCGAACGCACCTTGGTCATGTATGCAGGCCGCATCATTGAAGCCGGGCGAACCCGCGAGATTATTAACGACCCGCAGCACCCCTATACGCAAGGGCTGATCAACGCCTTGCCGCAACAGACCCTGCCGGGACACAAGCTGCGCCAAATTCCGGGCAACATGCCGTCGCTCACGAACATTCCGCCCGGATGCCCTTTCAATCCCCGGTGCGAATACGCAACCGACCTGTGCCGCACGCGGATACCCGAAATTGCCCAATACGGTGAGGTTCAGGTCGCTTGCCACGAGGTTCAACGGCTTCAGGCCGAAGGCGAGCGACAGGAGCAGAACGCATGAAAGACATGAATGTTCGGACCCCGCTGGTCGAAATCAAGGGGCTGGAAAAACAGTTCGACCTTGATCAGGGCTGGCTTGAAACGCTCAAGTTTCGGAACGGTCGCATCACCCGCGAAAAGCGCGCTGTGCATGCGGTTAATAACGTGACGCTGGATGTAAACCGGGGCGAGGCACTATGCGTCGTTGGTGAAAGCGGTTGCGGTAAATCCACCGTCGCGCGCTTGGTTGCGGGCTTGCTGACCCCGACCAGCGGCGAGATCCACTATGACGGATCGCGCATCGACGATTTGTCACGCGCCCAGATGCAGCCATTGCGCAATAGAATTCAGATGATCTTTCAGAACCCTTATGCGTCGCTAAACCCGCGCATGACCATTCGCCAAGCGTTGGAAGAACCTGTTCGCCACCACAACCCCTCGTTTTCGGCGGCAGAAGTGCGTGAAAAGGTGACCGAGGTGATGATGTCTGTGGGTGTCGATCCCACGTGGGCCAAGCGATACCCGCACGAATTTTCCGGCGGCCAGCGCCAACGGATCGCCATTGCGCGCGCGTTGACCGTGGACCCTGAGTTCATCATCGCGGACGAGCCGATCAGCGCGCTGGACGTCTCTATCCAGGCGCAGGTTCTGAACCTGATGCTGGAGGCCAAGGAAAGTCGCGGGCTGACCTATCTGTTCATCACCCATGATCTGAGCGTCGTTGAACATTTCGGCACACGGGTTGCGGTGCTGTATCTTGGATCGGTTTGTGAAGTCGCTGACACGGCCACCCTGTTTTCCAATCCAAAACACCCCTATACTCGGGCTTTGTTGTCCGCGGTGCCGCAGCTGAAGGACGATCGACCGAACCATATCCGCCTGAAAGGTGAGATACCGACGCCGATCAACATGCCGCAAGGTTGCCCCTTCCAAAGTCGCTGCGCGTTTGCGAATAACAGATGTGATAGTGAAAAGCCGAAAGCCATTCACCAGCCCGACGGCAGCCTCGTGGCGTGCCACGCAGTCGAGGAAAATCGGTTGGACGAAGGGTGACCGGCGCCTGATTTGGATCTGCGTCTTTGGATATTATCTGGCTCCGAGATTTTGAAGCATTGGTCGCGTACAAGAATTTTTCGCGCGCGGCGGAAGATCGCAATGTAAGCCAACCGGCTTTCTCGCGGCGCATTCGTGCGCTGGAGAATGAGATTGGCGTGCGTCTGATCAACCGCGAAATCCTGCCCTTGGCGCTGACGCCAGCGGGCGAGGTGTTTCTGTCGCAAGCCCGCATTATGTTGCGCACCTATGAAGCGACGATCGAACGGTGCCAGACCATTGATGCGGCCAGCGAGAATGTCATTCGCTTCGCCACGTCGCAATCGCTTTACATGACGCATTACAAGAACCTGATCGCGCCTCTGGTCAGCAAAGGTGGCGTGGATACGGATTTGAACTCGACCTCGTGGGCGGCGGATCAATTTGTCAGCGCGCTTCAGCAAAGCTATTGCGATGTCATCCTGACCTATTGGCACCCGTCGATGGATTTCCTTGGCCCGCTTGAGGTGGCGAACTTCGAACATCTGACGCTGTCGTCGGATCGCTTCATCCCGGTGTCCCGCACAAAGGCAGACGGAAAGGCCGAGTTTATTTTTAAGGCAGGCAGCAAGGATGCGATGCCGCTTTTGTCTTATGGGGCGGTGTCTGCATTACGCGCGGTACAGGACTTCGTAGTAGAAAAAGCCATCACGCCGCAAAAGATGCTGGTCGTGAACCAAAACGCATTGGCCAACAGTGTGAAAGCCATGATTCTTGAGGGTTTTGGCATTGGGTGGCTGCCGCTGAGCCTGTGCAAGACCGAGTTGGCCGACGGTCGGTTGGCCATTGTCGACGAAAGGCTTGCGACCGATCTTGAGGTGCGCATCTACCGTGACCCGAAGAACAGAAAGGGCACGCTGGACGGTTTGTGGACGCAATTGCTGGAAAATCAGCCGTCGCGCGTGCGGCCGCGACCGAGCACAGGCGCACCGCTGTAGCCGCATTGGTTAACAGAACTTTGCGCCGACGTTCGGGCGGGTTAGCCCCTCTCAACCCAGTATCCATAGGACTCTGACGATCCGTGACCGCCGTCGATCTGTTCGGCATGGCGGTGATCAACGTGCGAAACTGTCAGGAGCATATGATGACCAACCCCTTCGAAAACCGCTCGCTTTCCCTGCGTGGACCCGCAACCGATATGGCACCCGTCGCCCCCTCTGACGCCGTGGACCTTAGCAATGTAGCCGTCGCACTTTATGTCGAAACGGGCGGCGCGGTTGCGTTTGTCTCTGTTGGCGGGCACAGCCGGACGGTTATGGTGGGTGACAATGCGATTTTGCCTGTTGGGGTTAGCCGCGTGTTGGCAACCGGGACAACGGCCACCGGTATTCATGCCTTTGTGCTCGTCTAATGATGGGGCTGGGTTATGATATTCCGGCGCTTGCGATGCGCCGACCTGCGGGGTCCGCGCCGACCCCGTTTTCACCCTTGGCTTTGTCGCCGTCCGTCTTTTTCGACCCGTCGCAGACGGGCGGACTGTTTCAAGATGCGGCCGCCACATTGGCCGTAACTGCCGACAGCCAACCGGTCGGGCTTTGGCAGGATTTGTCCCCCAACGGCCATGATCTGTCGCAGGCGGTTAGCGCGGCACGACCGACGTATCGCACCGATGGCACCGCCCATTGGATCGAGGCCGACGGTGTCGATGATGGATTGCTGACCGCCGCTGTTTTTGACGTGAAGAACCCGGTCACGATGGTTCTGGGCTATCAGATGCTGTCGAATTCGGGCACGGCGCGTGTCAATATTGCTGAGATCAGCAAGACAAGCACGAACGGCATGTCGGTTGGCGTGCGGCCGAATATTGACCGCTTGCAGTATTACAGCCGCATGGCGCAGCAGGGGGTGTCGGCCACCAATGTTGCGTCGCCCTCAATCTGGGGAGATCACGAAAAGCACGTCGTGACGGTTCAAGCAGTCGCTGGGCATGTCACGGCGCGGTTGGACGGTGCGGTCGTTATCGACACCGCCCAGAATCTGACAACTCAGTCGGTCGCAGCGCAACCGCTTCGCGTTGGACTGGGCAAGGTGACAGGTAGTATTCCGGGCGCATTTCGCCTGTTTGGTTTGCAGGTTTGGGCAGCAGAGGCGGCACTACCCAATGCGACGCAGGTCTCGGATCTTGAAGCGTGGTTGGCGAGTCGGATGGGAGTGTCCATATGAGCATCCGTATCACCATTGCCTGCCCCGAAAACATGATTGCCGAGGCAAACCAATTCGCGTTGTGTATCGGCAGCACGCCCGCAGATGCCCAGACATTTGGCAGCGCGACATGGGAAGATGGGCAGGGCGAGCGTTACGCGTTGGCGTCCCTTCTTGCCGGGCCGCAGTTTGCGCAGACCGCCGCAGAACCGCTGCGCGCGCCGGACCATACCGAACACGCAGATGTCACGGCGGCGGCGTTTGCGCAATCCGCGCTGCGCATCTGGTCGCCGCTGTCACCGGGCAGTTTTCCCAGCCTTAGCGCTGACCGGTTGATCGCGGTTATCGGGCTTGACGCAGGGTTGGCGATACCATTGCTTGGCCTGTCCCCCGTGCCGATCGAAGATTAGATATCCAATCTCTGCCCGCTCATTTTGTGGGCAGAGAGACCACCCCATTTCATGTGGCGTTCGAATTGTTTTGCAGTTTATTCAAATCGTGATAACAACCTAGAGGTGATATAAAGAGGCAATTGCGCAACCATGAGGCATCTCATGTCTGATTTCGGCACGACTCCCGGCCAGATGAACGGTTTGGACCCAACGCAGGCAATGCCTCGCGTTTTTACGCCGGTCGGTTATGCCGTCGGAAAACGTGCCTTTGACATCCTTTTCTGCCTGCTTCTTCTTCCGATCCTGTGCGCAGTTGCGTTTTTCCTTTTGCTGGCAAACAGGGTTGTCAATCCGGGACCGATCTTGTTCATGCAACCCCGGATGGGTCGAAACTGTGCCCCATTCATGGCGTATAAATTTCGCACAATGACGCCATCGGCCCGGATGCGGCGTGCGAATGATCCGCTGGAACAAGAGCGGATCACCTGTCTGGGCGCGACTTTGCGACAAAGCCGCCTTGACGAACTTCCCCAGATTATCAACGTCCTGCGTGGAGAGATGAGCCTGATCGGCCCACGCCCCGACTGCTACGACCACGCGATTACTTTTCTGCGCGATATTCCCGGCTACAGGGATCGTCATGCCGTTCTGCCGGGTATCAGCGGCTTTGCGCAGACCGAAATCGGCTATGCCGAAGGTACCGCCGCCACGGTCAAAAAGGTCGAGGCTGACTTGCATTACATCGCCAATCGCAGCCTGCGTTTTGAGGCTTGGATCTTCTGGCGCACGCTGGTGACCGTCATCGGACGCGCTGGGCGATAGCGGGGCAAGCAACCATGGTCACATATTTTTCGAGGGTCTTTGAATGAACATACGGCACGGGTTTTCCGGCCCTTACGGCTCTGCTGCGCAGAACAGGCTTGCGCCTGCAAAGGATCTGGATCTTTTGCACATTGGGCGGGTACTCTGGCGGGGTCGCGCGACGATCGTTGCGCTGGGCATGGTTGGTCTGCTGCTGGGTGCAATTTACAGTTTTGGCATTGCCCGGCCCAAATATGCAGCGACGGCTTTGCTTGTGTTGCAACAGCCACGCGACCCGATAATGGACCGGAACAGCGATATACAGGCATTGTCGTCCGATCTGTCAGACATGAATACCGAACTGCACATCATCCGGTCACGAGGTTTGGTTCGGGGGTTGGTTGAGCAACTTGACCTGACACGTGATGCGGAGTTCAACCCGGCGCTGCGGTCGGGCATGGGTTTTCTGCCCAACGCGAGCAACGGACCCTTGGCTGCGGCGGACACAGACGCCGATGAGCGGGTGTTGCGTAATGTCCAGAACGCAATCTCGGCGCGGGTCCAGCGGAACACGCGCATTTTTTCGATTTCTGCAACCTCGGAAGATCGAAACAAGGCCGCGCAAATGGCCAATGCACTCGCCGCGCTTTACCTTCAGGATCAGGTGGAAACCAAGTTTTCTGCGGCCGAGGACGCGGTCACGTGGCTGTCTGATCGCGTGGGTGTGTTGCAGCAAGAGCTGGCGGCGCGTGAAGAAGCTGTTGCGGCGATGAGTGCGCGAATGGCTCTGACCTCGGTCGAGGGGCTGGCGATCGCGAACGCCAGATTGAAAGATGCGCGTGCGCGATTGAATGGTTTGCAACGCAACGCGGCTATGGATCAGGTCAAGGGGCAGAGCAACACGACGCAGCAGCGGCTGGAATTGCAAAAGGCGGCGCTACAACGCTCGATCATCGAATTGGAAAGCGCTGTCGCGGCGCAGGGGGCCGATCTGACTCAATTGCAACAGCTTGAGCGCGAAGCGCAGGCGACGCGCGTTCTGTATGAAACGCTTCTATCGCGCCTGAAAGAAGCCAGCGCGCTTGGCGGGCTGCAACAGGCAGATGCGCGCGTGCTGTCGGCGGCGTCAGTGGGAACGTATCAGTCACTCCAGAAAGGGTTGATCATGCTTCTGTCGATGCTGGCCGGTATGTTTGCGGCAGGCATCTATGTTTTGTCAAAGCAGTTCCTCCATGCTGGATTTCGCACGGCAGACGAGTTGGAGCAGGCCACAGGCAAGCCCGTATTGGGCCAAATCCCCGTCATTCCTGTCGAAGATCGCAGCGAATTGGTGCCGTTTTTGGCCGATCACCCGACCGCTGCTGTGGTTGAGGCTGTTCGCAACCTACGTACCTCGCTTTTAATGTCGAACATTGACCAGCCGCCGCAAGTAATTCTGACAGCCTCGGCTATGCCGGGCGAGGGGAAGACCACGCAGGCTGTCGCGCTTGCGCAGAACCTAGCCGGGCTGGGCAAACGCGTTCTGCTGATCGAAGGTGACATTCGTCGTCGCACTCTGACGCAATATGTTGCGGACGCGCCCGAACGCGGGATCGTTTCCGTTTTGGCAGGCGATTTGTCTTTGTCAGACGGCGCGCACCACGTTCCCGCATTGGGCGCAGATGTTTTGTTGGGGGAAGTCACGCAAACCAGCGCGGCAGACATCTTTGCCTCGCGCCGGTTTGAAGAGCTGATGAAAGAAGCCCGCGCGGCCTATGACATGATTGTCATAGATAGCCCGCCGGTGCTTGTGGTGCCGGACGCACGGGTGATCGCCCGTCATGCGGATGCGATTATCTTCATGGTGGCATGGGACAAGACGACCCGCCGACAGGTTGGCGAAGGGTTGAGGCAGTTCCAAATGGCAAATTGCGCGGTCACCGGGCTGGTGTTGTCGCAGGTCAGGCCGGGCGAAATGGCGCGCTATGGATATGGAGACGCCAACCCGGTCTATGCTGGGTTTGGCGACGGCTATTATGGTGCAACCTAAGGCACGCCGCTATCGCCATTGACCGACTTGTTGATCAAGATCGGGAAGGCCTGTTCGAGGGCGCGCGACCACTTGGTGATCGGTTGTTCTTCGATGAACACAATGTCGTTGGGGCGCATCTGCATCCGGGTGGCCAGCGTGATATTTATGACGTTGGTGGCATCCAGATGCCAGGCCGTGACCTTGGTTTCATCCGCGCCAGTGCCGGGGCGAATGACATAGATCTGCGCCGGGTCACCGGTTTTTGTATCAAACCCGCCTTCATCATAAAGCACATCCGCAAGGCTGGCTTGTCGCCCATAGGGCAGTGCCACGCGACCCTGCTGCGCGACCTCGCCAGCCAAATAGACATAGTCGCGTTTCTCTGCGCCCAGCTCGCGGCGGGCGGCAAAATTTGTGCGTTGCTCGTCCAGTGCGTCGCGGTTTACGGACATTTCCGCTTCAAGTTCCGAGATTGCCTGAAGGCGCGCACCGCGTTTCAGGCCAATCGCAGCGATTTGCATTTCGTAAGAGGCCATCGCTCGGTCCAAGTTATAGTTTTCGTCAACATAGATTGCGTCACCCGGCAGCAGGGTTAGGTTGCGGGCTTTGGCATCTGATCGAAGGGTCGCGGCGGGCAGCTGATAAAGCGTTCCATCGCGATACAGCCGAACCGCCGTTGTATCCACGTCGCTGGCCGTGACGCCCCCCGCATGGGCCAGTGCGTCGCCAAGGCGCAGTGGTTTCAGGGTGATGGGCGCAAGGCCCGCCCGCGCGACTTTGCCACCAATCGCGACATGCTGTGAATTGAACTCGGTGATTTCCAAGCTGAAGGCCGGGTCGACATTCTTGGCGACAAGGGCTTGGAACAGAGCGTCCTCGGCGTCCTCCAGCGTCTTTCCGGCGACCGCGACTTGCCCGATGTCTGGTAGAGCGATCATGCCATTGTCACGCACGGTAAACCCTTTCCGTTGGGTCTGCGAGGTCAGAAGCCCGCCGAGCTCCTCAATCGTGCTGGCCGCCCCTTTGGTGACCAGCATTACGACATCCCCGACGCCGATTTGATATCGGGGCGGGGCCACCTGTGCGGGCAGCTTGGTGGTGATCTTTTGGCGCGATTGGTCAGGGCTGGCTGGCATGTCCGGTAACGCCCCCGCGCCGCGCAGGCCCGACCCGCTGGCAATTGAATGAAACGCATCGGGCAAGTCCAAAGGGCTATAGGGTGCGCGGTTCGCCTGCTTTACCGAGCTTGCGGTGATTGGCACCACCTTCACGTCCAGCCCAGCCGCTTGGCTTTGCACAGTAGGGCTGTGATAGGTCACGCCGCAGCCCGACATAAGTAGGCTTGTGCCAAGAAAAAGTGCGCGCAATCCGCTGTGGTGCATAATGTCCTCCGTCCGTCTGATCGGTGGATCAGAGCATTTGGTTAATACATATCAAAATTGCAAATAATCAACATTAAAAACCCTTAGGTTGTATGTGAGAAATGTACGGTAGACCCATAGTGTTGCCAATTTGCGGCGTGATGAGTGTTGCAAGGTTTGCGGCTAAGCGCGCAAGCGGATCGCTGGTTGTGCTGTCGACTGGGTCAAGCCCGGCGTCAGGTCAGAAATGGCGGCCAAGTAGGCGTCGACCACGATCGACTGGTCGTATTCGCGCTGCATCTTGTCCCGCCCAGCGCGCCCCATGGCGGTGCGGGCATCGGTGGGCATGTTCGCGAAATCCTCCATCGTTTGGCGAAGGCTTTCGACATCGCGCGCTTTGCACAACAGGCCCGAAACACCGTCATTCACCACATGCCGACAGCCCGGCACATCGGTGGCGATCAGGGGGCGGGCCATGCTTGCGGCTTCCAGCAATGTGCGGGGCGCACCTTCGCGGTAGGACGGCAGCACCACGCAATCTGCCTGCGTAATGAACGGGCGCACGTCGGTGTGCTCGCTAAGATGCTCGATGATGCCGTCCTTGACCCAGCGATCCAGATCAGCGGCCCCAAGAGCCGACCGGTTTGCTGCCCCAACCGGGCCAAGAATCTGAAACCGCACATTATCGCGCCGGGCCCGCATTTGTTGCGCGGCTAGGACATATTCCGCCACGCCCTTATCGCGCAAGAGGCGCGAGATCATCAGAAAAACGGTGTCTTGACTGGCGGGCAGTGGCGTCGGTGCAAAATGGATCAGATCAACACCAGAGCCCGGCAGAAGGCGTGGTTGATCAGCCGTTATCAGCCGTCGTTTCAGAAACAGATCGCGGTCGTCTGGGTTTTGAAAAAATAAGATTGGCAGGTCCCGGAACGCAAACCGATACAAAGTTTCCACCACCAGTCTAAGCGTCCCGCCCGACAGAAACCCGGTTCCAAGGCCCGAGATGTTAGGCAGAAACGGGATTCCCAGACGTTTTGCTGCGACCGCGCCGAAGATGTTGTTTTTCACCGTGTAGCTTAGGATCACATCCGGCCGCAGCGTTGAGAAATGGCGCGCAAACCGGCCCACCAATTTGGCATCTTGGCGCGGCGACAGACCTTGCACGTCTATTTGCAGATCAGTCACATCGCATCCCATGGCGCGCAGCGCCTCGGTGGATTTGTCCAGCGGGGCCAGAACGGTGACGTGGTGGCCTTGGCGTAACAACGCCTCGATAATTGGGCGACGGAAATTCAGGGCGTTCCACGCGGCGTTGACGGTTAGAAGAACTCTCATAGGCAAACCTCAATTCGGGAACTGGTAAATCTCGGGCAATGCGAAAAGCCAGTTGTCATAGGGCAGATAGCAGTAATGGAAATGGGTCGAGAAAACGGTCCAGACGGTCAGCATCGACAGCAGAACGGCGTAAAGTGCAGCGGACAGGATCGCGCCTGATCGACCTAGCGCAAGAAACGGGATGCGGGCGAAAATCACGGCCTGAAGCGGGACGAGGTAATATCCAAGCCGGTCTGCAATCACGCTTGAGACGCCGACCAGCGGCAGGGCAGCCAACATCATCAACGCACCCAATACGACGATCCGGTGATCGCTCGAGAATCGAGCACACCATGCGGGGCGCAGGGCTACGAAATACAAGATCGCGGTCAGTGTCAAAAGCCCGGCGCGATACAGCGCGCCGTGGGCGTCGACCCCGCTGTTGACATAGCGCGATATCGCAAGTTGCGCACCGTCACCGCTTGCCAAAAGAAGCACTCCTGGCACGGCGAGTGCGAGCGATGCCAGCACCCGCGCTTTGATCCAATCTCGCCCGACCAAAGGGGCCATCAAAAGGAAAACACCGGCGCTGGCGTGACAGCCGGTAGCGACTAGCGCATGAAGGCTGAAGGCCACAGCCCGACCTTTGCTGAACGCGGCGAAGGCCATGCACATCATCCCAATGGCTGCGGCCTGCCGGATGCCGGACATGGGCATGTTGATGATTAGAACGGGAAACAGAAGGATCAGAAAACCCAGCCTGTCGGGCTGCTGTCGCGCCAACATATGCACACCCGCAAAGAAGATCACAGCCGAGGCGACGTTCAGCCACGGATACCCCAAGCCCAACTGCCCAACCAATTGAACCAACGCCCACCACAGCGGCTCGCGGTGGGACAGGGCGTCGGCAAGGCCAAGGTCCAACTGGATC
This sequence comes from Aliiroseovarius sp. S1339, assembly GCF_023195695.1. GTDB lineage: Bacteria > Pseudomonadota > Alphaproteobacteria > Rhodobacterales > Rhodobacteraceae > Aliiroseovarius. Next base: position 298,648 of record NZ_JALPQG010000003.1, read on the forward strand.
AGGAAGTGACGATAATAGCCGTTCCAGTCGCACCCGACCTCAAGCCGGAATGCGACGAAAGCGAACAGGGCTGCCAGCACGATAGGATAGGTTTGATCGCGCAGGCGGGGGTGGCGGGCCAGCAAAAGGCGAAGCAAAATAAGCGTAACGAAAATGGCAACATAGATCACGGCTGCATTGCGCCCTGCCTGCGCCAGCGTGGGGCCGTTGCCCGCACAACATAGATGATTTGCACCAACACCGCCCAGAGAAGGCAGACCATCGGTGCAGGCTCGGCGGTCAGGATTGACAGCAAAGCGACCAAAGGAAGGACCGCGATATAGGCTTTTAGGTGATAGCTGCGCGCCTTGCGTTCGGGCAGCGACAGGCGACCTTTTGCATCCAGATATGTCAAAAATCGCGGAAGGCTAAACAGCAAAAGCGCTGTGGCAAGGACGATCAGGATTGCGACTGTGTCTTCTTTGACAATCAATATCGGCAGCACGGGCAGCGAGAATCTGAACAGGGACAACTGCATGAAAGTATAGAACTTAAGCTCGACCGCGCGCAGTGTGTTGTGGGCGACCAATGCTGCAAGAAGGGCAGCGATGGCGGCCCAGAAAAGCCCGGATGCTGCGACACTCAACCCCACGGCTGCTGCCAGAACGACCCCAAGGCGAACCACGACGAAAGCCAAGACGAAACCGAAGGAAGGGTCGTGGTCAACCCGCCGTCTGGGGGTTGCATCGTGGCGCAGCCCGATAGTGTCATTGGCCAGATAACCGACCTCGTAGATGCAGATGAAGGCGGCATATCCCAACAGATAGGTCATTGTTGCCGCACCAACAGGCAGATCACCCAGAAGCGCCACAAGGATCACCCCCGGCACCCACGCGGTCAGCGCGTTGACGACGAAGTCACGCGGCCAGTGGTAGCGGGATAGGAACGCATAGCCGAACGGGGCAAGCAGGATCAGGCACTGAGGCTTAGTGGCAAAGGATGTCGGCATCCCAATCCCTCATCCATTTGCGGGGGGTGCCGGGTGCGACCAACACAGCGGGCTTTGCCACGGCGACCAAATCTTGGTCCGACTTATTGTCGGTGATCACGGCAAAATGGACCTTATCAAGCGAGGTGTTCAGATACACCTCGACCGCCTTGCGTTTCTGACCGGTCAGATCGTGCGACAACCGACCGGTCAGACGGCCCGCGCGCACCCTTGGTTGCGAGGCGATGCAGGGCAGATCAAGCTGGCGGGCAATCTCTTCAATCACGGGCGCAATCGCGTTGGACACCAGCACAGGTTTCCATCCCGCCGCGCGCATTTGATCGACGCGGGCATGGGTGGCCAGAATGGCGTGTCTGGGCAGATGGTCGGTCACATACCGTGTCGCCGACGCTTGGACCGAGGTCAGGCTTTCGCCCCGAAGGCTTGCCAGAACAAGGGCGCGGTGGGCGTCAAAGCCGGTCAGTTTGGCAATCACCACCAGCCCGGTCCGCAGTATGCCTTTGCGACGAGACAAAGCCGTCAGAATTGCGTGTCGCCAACGGTGGCCCCGGCGGGCGTGGTGGAAGATCACCAAGCCCGCCGTTGTGTTGGTGTCATAAAGCGTGCCGCAAACGTCGACAGCCAGAATGCGCGGCTTGGGGGCCTTCATGCGGCCTGCCTTTCGGCGTTGAACATGCGATAAAGCGCATCATACTGGTCGCAGGCCCGATCCAGCGAAAACCGTCCGGCGGCATGGGCGCGGATGACGGCGCGCGGCGCAAAGGGCGCGGATGCGATGGTGCGCGCCGCGTGTTCGATAGCGGCTGTGTCATGATGTGCCAGCACCAGGCCGAACCGGCGGTCGGGCAAGATGCTGGTGATGTCACCAATGCCCGTGTTGCTGATCACCGGAAGGCCGCAGGACAGGTATTCGCCAACCTTGGTGGCGGACACGCCAAGGCTGGACTTGGTCGCGATCCGAAAGGACAGGCCGATGTCGGCACCATTTAGCAACGCAGGCACGTCGTCATGAGGCACGCGGCGGCAGGTCAAATCTGCTGGGTTCAGTGTGACGCCCAGTTTCTGCGCTGCTGTGACATGCTGGTCGATACTGTGGTTGCCGATCAACAAAAGCCGGGCCCGCATCCCCAGCGCCTGAAGGGCCGCGAGCAAGCGATAGGTCGTGCCCATCTGGTATAGCGGTCCAGCTGATCCAAGATGTGCCAACACCACGTCCTTTGCCGAAAAGCCGAGCTCCAGTCGCGTTTGCGCCCGCGCGACCTTGTCTGGCCGAAACCGATCCTGATCAACGCTGCAAGGAATGACGCTGGTCACCGACCCGGCCGAGGGGCGGCGCGTGGCGATCACCGACTTTGCGTCATTGGTCAGGGCGACAATCGCAGTTGCGCCGTTGATTGCCCTTGTTTCCAGCTTGCGAAAGTGGCGCGCAATGCTGCGCCCCACCGGGCCTTGCCAGATGCCCGCTTCACAACGTTCGTCCACCCAAAACCCGCGCATGTCGAACACGTAAGGCAGGCCGCGTCGTTCGGCGATAGGCAGCACGGCGCCCAGCGGCATGTAGCTGCGGCAATGGATCAGATCCGGTTGGAAGGTTTCGACCAACCTGTCCAGGCGGCTTTGCATCAGGGTGGGAATCGCGAACCGCTCAAGCTTCCCGGCAAGTGGCGATATGCGGCGGGTGATTGGGCTGTGAACGATGCCGGCGCGCGCCAGCCGAGGGGCAACGCTGGCTTCATACTCGTCTTGGTGCGACGGGTGCTCGACTGACAGACAGGCGATTTCATGGCCGCGTGCTGACAGACCTTCAAGATAGGGCAGCACTTGCGCGGTGCCGATGTGGTCTGACAATCCGTTGTTGGTGACGAAGATCGAACGAGTGGCGCTCATGATGTTCCTACTGTGTTTGAAAAATGCTGGTTAGGAAGAAGGGTATGAAATTTTTGCACCGCGACCGATGGGGCGAAGTCTTTGGCGCGGCGGCGCGACGTGTCTGGGTCGTGCGGCGCGTGCAGGGCAGCGGCCATCGCTTGGGCCAAGGCGGCTGCGTCTTGAACCGGGACCAGTGTGCCGCATTTGCCGTTCGACAGAATTTCGGCCGGGCCATGCGGGCAGTCGGTCGCGACGACCGGCAGCCCGTGTGACAGCGCCTCGACGATGACATTCGCAAAACCTTCGCTGCGCGAGCAAAGCGCGAACAGATCGGCCGTTGCGTAATACGCCCCGGTGTCGGAGCTGAAGCCGGGCAAGGTCACGCGCTGAGCCAGATCAAGCGACTGGACAATTTCCGTTAGCATCGCGAGGTCCGGCCCATCGCCAAGGATCACAAGCTCTGCGTCGCAGCCTTGATCCAAAAGGTGTCGGAAGGCGTGCAGCAGGGTCGGAAAATCCTTTTGCCACCGCAGACTGCCGACCGACAAGACCCGGTGCTGGGCCTTTGCGGGCCAATCAGCCCGACCGGTTGGGGTGGTAGGTGGTGCAATCGGATTATGGATCACCGTCACCGAGTGGTTTGGCAGCAGCCCCAACGTCTCAAGATCGCGGGCGGCCCCGGTCGAGACCGAGACATTGGCCTGTGCCAGCGGATAGGTCGCGCGGATGCTCGTGCGCAGGGCAAGGCGGTGCGGGAAGCCCTTACTGGCATATTGATCCGACAGCGTTGCGTGGTCGGTCGTGATGACAGGCACCTTCATGCCACGCGCCGCCCAAACGGCAATGCTGGTCAGGGGCCACATGGCGGGGATCAATGCGAACGGCTCGTTTTGGCGTAGCCAGCGCCGTAATGGCGACGCGACGCCGCGCAGTCGGTCGGCTTTTAGGTTCGTGACGGGGAAGCCAGCGTTCTGTGCTTGGTCCAACAATTCGCCTTCGGCCCGCGCCAGAAGGAAATGCGGCGCATAGCCTAGGTTCGCGAACTCGGACGCGAGGGTCAGCATGACACGTTCCGCCCCACCACCGCGCAGGTCTGGCAGTAGAAACGCCAGCTTTGGTGAGGTTTGGGGGTCCGGTTGCAAAGGATGCGCGTGTTTCATGCCGCGACCCCGGCCAAGGCGCGAAACCCGTCATGTTTTGCGATCAGTTGGGCATAGCTGCCACTGGCCGCGATGCGGCCTTCTTCTAACACTACGATCTTGTCACATGCCTCGACCGTGGAAATACGGTGGGCGATCATCACAATTGTTTTCTGCCCCTGAAGCCCGGCAATCGCCTTCATCACTTCGCGTTCTGTTGTAGTGTCTAGCGCGCTTGTCGCCTCGTCAAACACCAGAATGTCGGGGTCGTGATACAGGGCGCGGGCGATGCCGATGCGCTGGCGTTGTCCGCCAGACAGCCGCACACCACTTTCGCCAGTAGGGGTGTCGTAGCCATCGGGAAGCTGCGTTCCGACGAAGTGATCCAGTTGCGCCATCCGGGCGCATTCGGCGATGCGCTGCATGTCGATCTGCGCGCGTGGCGTGCCAAGGGCGATGTTCTCGGCGATGGTGGTGTCGGCCAGAAAGATCGACTGCGGCACATAGCCGATTGAGGCTTGCCAGCCCTTAACGTTGGCCGCGGTGATCGGCGCGCCATCGACGCTAATCCGCCCGGATTGTGGGGTCAGAAGACCCAGAAGCAGGTCGATCAACGTGGTCTTGCCCGCCCCGGTGCTGCCGACGATGCCAACGGACGAACCCGCCGGGATGGTCAGGGACAGATCGCAAAGGCTGCGCGTCGTGTCATCATAGGAATAGCTGACGTTCGTCACCTCCAGCGCCTTGGTCAGGCGTATTGGCTGCACGTTCCCGGCTTGGGGCGTGGTATCCGGCAAGGCTTGCATGTCGTTGAACAGAACATCCACAGCGCCAGCGCCGAAGCGAAGCTCGACCATCGCGCGGTAAATGCCCTGCACGGATGGCAACATCCGGTAGCCCGCAAAGGTATAGACGCCAAGTTTCGGCAGGATCGCGGCGGTGCTGGCGTTGGGGCCGAGGGTTGCCAGCAGGGCGACGCACAGAAGTAACATGCCGCCAAAGCCGATGGCCTCGACCAGATATTTCGGCACCTGACCCAACACGAGGTTGGCGGCTTGCATCCGCGACACCTCGATAGATGGAGCGCGGAAATGGCGGATATAGGCGTCTTCTTTGCCAAGGACACGGATGTCCTTGATGCCGCCCAACGCTTCGCGCGCGATGGTGTATCGTGCCTCGTCGGCGGCCACGCGGCGGGCGCTGTTGCGGGTGACAAGGCGGCGGATGGTCAGGAAGATCAGCGTATAGGCCGTGCCCAGAATGGCCATGGCGGCGAAGGCAATAATCGGGTCCATGACGATCAGAAAGCCCAGCATCGCCATCAACGTCACAAGGGATGTGGTCAGCCGCAAGACCGGGGCCAGCGCGAACATGGTGACTTGTTCGACCTCGGACAGGATGTTCTTCGCCATCTCACCCGTATGACGCCCCAGAAAGAACGCATAAGGCTGACGCAGGTAACGGGTGATCAACCGCGTGCCAAGGCTGTGGCGGCGCATCTGGACAAACCGCGTCATCGCATATTCCCCCGCGCTGCGGATCAGCGCGCCGCTGATAAGAAAGGCGAAGGTGACAAGCGCCAGTGCGAGCAGGAAACTGTGGTGATCGGTGAACCCGCCCCATTGATAGGCGGCGGACAGGTAGGAGTTCGTCTGCACAAGGCCGGGGTCCGACAGGGCCAGAAAGAACGGAAAGACCGAGGCGACGCCGATCACCTCGAATACCGCCATGATCAGCGCGAGGCCCAGCACCAGCGTGCCGCGCCTGCGTTCGCGCGGGGTCAGAAGTGACCAGAGTTTGCGGAGCGTCCCGGTCATCACAGCCGCAAATCCGCCATTTCGCGCGGAAGCGCGGATTTGATGTCATAGATCACCGATAGGTTTTTGGCATAGCCGTTGATCCACCCCGACGGGCGATCCAGATAGGCGCGGTGCGGCACTGCCAGCATCACGCCGTCATAGCAGTGCGCTGCGGGGTCCGGAGTCAGATCGATATCATACTCCGCGCGGGCTGTGACGGGGTCGGCATAGGGGTCGTGGATATCCACTTGAACGCCATAATCGCGCAGTTCCTCCAGGATATCGACGACACGCGTGTTGCGCAGATCGGGGCAGTTTTCCTTGAAGGTCAGCCCAAGGATCAGCACCCGCGACTTGGCGACATGGATCCCCTTGCGCATCATCGACTTGATCATCTGCCCGGCGACATAGGCGCCCATGCCGTCATTGATCCGGCGGCCCGACAGGATCACCTGCGGGTGATAGCCAATTTCCTCTGCCTTGTGGGTCAGGTAATAAGGATCAACGCCAATGCAGTGACCGCCCACCAGCCCCGGCTGAAAGGGCAGGAAATTCCACTTGGTGCCCGCCGCTTGCAACACCGCGCCGGTGTCGATGCCCAACCGGTTGAAGATGATCGCAAGCTCGTTCACCAGGCTGATGTTCAGATCGCGCTGGGTATTTTCGATCACCTTGGCGGCTTCGGCCACGCGGATGCTTTCGGCCTTGTAGGTGCCCGCCGTGATGATCTGGGCATAAAGCGCGTCGATGCGGTCGGCGGCATCGGGGGTCGAGCCAGAGGTCACTTTCACAATCGTCGGCAGCCGGTGGTCGCGGTCGCCCGGATTGATCCTTTCCGGGCTGTAGCCGACGAAGAAATCGCGGTTGAAGGTCAGGCCCGAGATGGCTTCGAGGATCGGAACGCAGACCTCTTCCGTAGCCCCCGGATAGACCGTGCTTTCATAGATGACGGTGTCGCCTGCCGACAGCGCCCGGCCCACGGTTTCGCTGGCGCGTCGCAGGGGTGTCAGGTCGGGCCGGTTATGGGCGTCGATGGGGGTGGGCACGGTCACGACGAAGATGTTGGCTTTCGCCAGCGCGTCCGGGTTGTTGCTGAAAGTCAGATGGCGCGCATTGGACAGGTCGTTCGTTGTTACTTCTTCCGTGCGGTCGATGCCGGATTGCAAGTCGCCAACGCGGGCAGCGTCGATGTCAAATCCGATAACCGGACGCTTCTTGCCGAACTCGACCGCTAGGGGCAGGCCGACATAGCCCAACCCGATCACCGCGATCTGTCCCACGTCCGGAAAGTCTTTCATCGCCTAATGCGTCCGTTATCCATCCACAACACAACCATTGCGGGTGTAACATTGCGTAAATTTCCGTTAAAAGAAAGCTAAAATTCAACCTAGGGGGGTAAAATAGGACAAAGAATACTGTCTGGCCCCGCAAACGCAGTATATCAGACCTTATAATAGTCCAGATACCACGCCACGAAGCTGTTTACCCCATCGCGAAAATCAGTGGCGGGGCGATAACCTGTAAGCCGTTGCAGCAGCGTTGCATCCGCCCAAGTGGCGGGCACGTCGCCCATCTGCATCTCCATATAGTTGCGCTGGGCTTTCCGGCCCAAAGCATCCTCGATCGTATCGACGAAATCCAGCAAACGCACCTTGTCGGAGTTTCCGACATTCACCACGCGATAGGGTGCGGCGGGCGACAGGCTGTCGCCATCCTCAATCTCGTCCGGGCTGTTAGGGCGCACAGGGGGGGTGTCGATCAACAGGCGGATACCGCGCACCAAATCTTCGACATAGGTGAAGTCCCGGTACATGTCGCCATTGTTGTAAATGTCGATGGGCGTGTCTTCGATGATCCCCTTGGTGAACTTGAACAACGCCATGTCGGGGCGTCCCCAAGGGCCATAGACGGTGAAGAAGCGAAACATCGTTGTCGGCAGGTCCCAAAGATGGGCATAGCTGTGCGCCATGCTTTCATTGGCCTTCTTGGTGGCGGCATAGATGGTCAGCTGCGTGTCGGCCTTTTCCGTTTCGATGAACGGCATGTCGGTGTTTGCGCCGTACACCGAACTGGTCGAGGCCATCAGCAAGTGATCGACCTTGTGGCGGCGCGCGGCCTCCATCACGTTGAAGGTGCCGATCACGTTGCTGTCCAGATAGGCGCGGGGGTTCTCAAGGCTGTAACGCACGCCCGCCTGAGCGGCGAGGTGGACGATCACGTCCGGCTCAAATTCGTCGACGACCGTGTCCAGCAGCGCCTGATCTTCCAGCATCCCTTCGGTCATGGTGAAGTCGGCATTCTGCAACAGCATTTGGTGGCGGCGCTGTTTCAATGTCACATCGTAGTAGTCCGTCATCCCATCATAGCCATGCACGCGGAACCCCTCGGCCAGCAGAAGATTGGACAGGTGATAGCCGATAAACCCGGCGGACCCGGTGACCAAAACTTTGCGTTGCGCCATGGAAAATTGCCTTTCTGGGTGTCGTTCTGGTCGCTTCTAACGTGGTGAACGGGCAGCGCCAAGCCCGATCGTGACGTGCCAATCTGCGCTGGCGTCATCGCGCGTGGAATGGTAATCCGCTTTCTGAACCAGACTTCAGCAAAGGTGGGGACCGCATGCCTGCTTACAGATCCAGAACTTCGACCCATGGCCGCAATATGGCCGGTGCCCGTGGCCTTTGGCGCGCGACCGGCATGACCGATGATGATTTCGGCAAGCCGATCGTCGCGATCGTCAACAGCTTCACCCAGTTCGTGCCGGGTCACGTCCACCTGAAAGACTTGGGCCAGATGGTCGCGCGCGAGGTCGAGGCCGCAGGCGGTGTTGCCAAGGAATTCAACACCATCGCCGTTGATGACGGTATCGCCATGGGCCATGACGGGATGCTGTATTCGCTGCCGTCGCGCGAAGTGATCGCCGATAGCGTCGAATACATGGTTAACGCGCATTGTGCGGATGCGATGGTTTGCATTTCGAACTGCGACAAGATCACGCCGGGCATGCTGATGGCGGCAATGCGCCTGAACATCCCGGCAATTTTCGTGTCCGGCGGTCCGATGGAGGCCGGCAAGATCGACATTGCCGACCTTGATATGGACAAGATCGACCTTGTCGACGCGATGGTCGCTGCCGCCAGCGAAGACCTGACGGATGAGCAGGTTCAGCATATCGAAGAAAACGCCTGCCCGACCTGCGGGTCGTGTTCGGGGATGTTCACCGCGAACTCGATGAACTGTCTGGCCGAGGCGCTGGGCTTGGCGCTGCCCGGCAACGGCTCGACACTTGCGACCCACGCGGACCGGAAACACCTGTTTCTGGAAGCCGGGCGCAAGATCGTCGAGATCACCAAGCGTCATTACGTGAACGAAGAAAAAGGCCTGCTGCCGCGCGAGATCGCCACGTTTGATGCGTTCGAGAATGCCATGTCGCTGGATATTGCGATGGGCGGATCGACCAACACGGTTCTGCACTTGCTGGCCATCGCCCACGAAGGCGAGGTCGATTTCACCATGAAAGACATGGACCGACTCAGCCGCCATGTGCCCTGCCTGTGTAAGGTTTCGCCCAATATTGCCAATGTTCATATGGAAGACGTGCACCGCGCCGGCGGCATCTTCTCGATCCTGGGCGAGCTGCATCGGGCCGGGCTTCTGCATGGCGATTGTTCGACTGTGCACACAGCAACGATGGCCGAAGCGATTGCGAAGTGGGACATCACGATTGCCAACAACCCCGAGGCGGAAAGCCTGTTCAAGGCGGCTCCGGGTGGCGTGCGCACGACGCAGGCGTTCAGCCAGTCGAACCGATACAAGGAACTCGACACCGACCGCGAAGGCGGCGTGATCCGGTCAAGGAAACACGCGTTCAGTGAAGATGGCGGTCTGGCTGTTCTGTTTGGCAACATCGCGCTGGATGGCTGCATCGTGAAAACGGCGGGCGTGGATGCAAGCATCCTGAAGTTCACCGGCACTGCGCATGTCTGCGAAAGTCAGGACGCGGCGGTCAGTGACATTCTAACTGGCAAGGTCAAGGAAGGCGATGTCGTCGTCATCCGCTACGAAGGGCCGCGCGGTGGGCCGGGTATGCAGGAAATGTTGTATCCGACCAGCTATCTGAAATCGAAGGGGTTAGGCAAAGCCTGTGCGCTTTTGACCGACGGGCGCTTTTCTGGCGGCACCTCGGGCCTGTCAATCGGCCACGTTTCGCCGGAAGCCGCCGAAGGCGGCGCGATCGGGCTGGTCCAGCAAGGCGACAAGATCGAGATCGACATCCCCAACCGCACGATCAATCTAGCCGTGTCGGACGACGAACTGGCCACGCGCCGCGCCGCGCAGGACGAAAAAGGCTGGCACCCCGCCCAGCCGCGCAAGCGCAAAGTGTCGAAGGCATTGAAAGCCTATGCGATGCTGGCGTCTTCTGCCGCCAAGGGCGCGGTGCGCATGATCGACTGATCCGCAACCAGAAAGAACTGAGAAGGGCAGGGGAAACCTCTGCCCTTTTTCAATTCTGGAGCAACGAATTCTCCCAGTTGCGCAGGAAACTCTGCCGTTTCAGGCTGTCCAGAAACACCAAAAGACCCGGTCCAAACCGGATGGGTCTAAGCGACGGGTTCGCCCGCAGCGCGGCCGCATCAATAGCAGGCAGGCCGGAGGCGTCGACCAGATCCTGCCGCGCATTCAACTCAAGAAGAAAATCCAGCATCGCGCGGGCTTCATCCGGATTTTCGGCGGACTGTGGGATCAGGACAGTGCGCGACATGACGTTCACATAATCGCTCATCTCGATAATCTGGAAGCCGCCGGTGCTTTTGAGTTGCGCCGCCGCATAGCTGCCCAGCACGTTATATGCCAAGGCCAGCTTACCTGATGCCACGTCCCGGATCATGTCGCTTGAGCAGCAGTAGAGCTCCGCATCCAAGCGCCCCATCACCTCCATCAACCGCCAGAACGCGTCTGAGTTTCGGCTGTCCTGCGTCGCCATCAAATAGCCGAAACCGGATCGGCGCACGTCATAGGTGCCGATCTTGCCCTGAAACCTCTCGGGGTTGTCGCGCAGCAAGGCAATCAACTCGTCGCGGCTTTGCGGGGCGTCATCGTCGCCGAAGAAATTGTCCGACACGACAAGAACAGCAGGTTCCTGCGTGAACGCGAAAAGCTGGTCGCGCCAGCTGGCCCATATGGGCAGATTGGTGGCTGTTTGGGGCGTGTGATTTTGTGCGAACCCGTCATTGGCGAGTTTGGTCTGCAAGTCCATCGCGGAGGATATCGCAAGGTCGAACGCCGCCCCTTCGTCGTAAAGCGCTTCCATCAGGTCGGTGGTGCCGGTCACGGTGTAGTCAATCGTCACCCCCGGTCGGCTGGCCTGAAAGGCGCGGATGATTGGGTCGAATACATCAAGATCGGCGGTCGAGATAACGTTGATCCGCGCTAGTTCAGACGTGGCCTCATAAAGCCTGCGATCTTCGACCTCGAAGCTCATCGCGACGCTTGCCGACATGATCAGCGCCACCAGCGCCGCCATTAACCGCGCGGAAATACCAGCGAAACACATGCGCCTTCTCCCTTCTTATTGGTGGAGATTTCCAACCGCCCGCCATGGGCTTTTGCGACCTCGTCCGCGATGGTCAAGCCAAGGCCCGACCCCACGATGTCGCCCACATTCGCGCCGCGCGTATAACGGGTGGTCAGGCCGGACAGATCCGTGTCACCAAACCCCCGCCCCTGATCGGTGAACGACAGGGTGATGTTGTCATCCAACGCCACGCGGGCGGTGATATCGCTGTAGTCCGGGGAGTATTTGATCGCGTTGTCGAGGATGTTTTGAAGTGCTGCTTGCAGCAAGATACCATCGCCCGTGAAGGCCACGGGGTCCGTGCCCGTGTCGCGCCGGATCGCGATGTCTTTTAGGTCAGCCGTGGGGCCAAGCCGGTCGCAGGTCTCCTCCATCAACCCCCGCAAATCCAGCGCGTCTTGCGCCAGGCTGTCGGCACGAAACGTCACCATTGCGTGGTCCAACATCTGGCCCGCGGACCGCGAACTTTCGTCAATGGCGCGGATCATTTCGCGGATGGCTTGCTTGTGTTCAGGCTTGTTCAGCTTGCGATGCGTGATCTCGGCCTGCGCGCGCACGGTGGCAAGCGGTGTGCGCACACGGTGGGCGGCTTCGGCGATGAAATCTTCGGTGCGTGACAGGGACGATCTGAGCCGCGCCATGAAAGAATTCAGCGCATTGATCAGCGGCACCAGCTCATCCGGGGCATTTGCTTTCACCGGGCGCAGATCATTGGGGCCGCGCCGTGTGACCGACCCCGTCATGCGGGTGATCGGGGCCAGTGCCGACCCAGCGGCCCACAGGCTGAGCGCCGTTGCCAGCAGGAAGAACCCGACACCAATCCCGGTGGCCGTCGCGGTGATCTGGCGCGAAATAGCGGCAAGCCCCTGGCGCGTTTGCGCGACCGTCACCACGACCTGAGCGGCGTTTGTGCCGGTGCCAACGGGGCGGATGACCGACGCCGCGCGGATCTCGTCCCCGCGATAATCGAGCGTCTCGAAACTGGGCGCGCTGAGGCGTGGTGGCACCTCTGGCTGCGGCAGGTCGCCATAGCCGGTCAGTGTTTTTCCCTCGGACACGACCCGGTAAAACACGCGATCCTCGTTGATCGACCCCAGCATCGACAGCGCCGAATAAGGCAGGTCGAGCGTCACGTGACCACCTTCACTGCGCAAACTGTCGGCAATGGCCGTAGCGGACGCTGACAAGATATCATCCTGCGTGCCTTCGGCCGCCCGTTCGGCCACGCCGCGCACGACCAAAAAGAACGCCAGCGACAGCACAGCCGCGACAAGGGCTAGCTGGATGAAAAGCCGCCTGCGGATGGATCCGAGTATCCTCACCGCGCGACCATCCGATAGCCTAGCCCGCGGACGGTTTCGATTTTTGCGCCTGATCCTTCAAGGCGCTTGCGCAACCTACCCACATAGACCTCAATCGCGTTCTCTGATGCTTCATCAGACAGCGAAAACAGCCGGTCGATCAGGTGGGTTTTTGAGAAAACCTGACCGGGGGCTGCGAAGAACACCTCAAGCAGGCGGAGTTCGCGATTGCGCAGGGGCACGGTTTCGCCGTCAAACCGCAACTCTCCTTTGGTCGAATCAAGTGTGGTCTCTTCGAAGGTCACTGCGTTGTCCGCAGCCCCGCCCTGACGCCTGAGAACGGCGCGCACGCGGGCTTCCAACTCGGAAAAGTCGAAGGGTTTGACGATGTAATCATCTGCGCCAAGATCCAAGAGGCCCACGCGGTCGGATACGGCAGACCGGGCGGTAATGACGATCACTGGGGTGCGTTTTTCGGCTTGTCTTTGACGTTCCAGAAAATCGCGCCCGTCCCCATCGGGCAGCATTATATCCAGCAAAATCAGGTCGTAATCGGCAACAGCCGTCAGGTCGCCAGCGTCGGCAAGGGTGCCGGCATGGTCGACCGCATGGCCGTCCAGTTGCAGCCGCTCGACCACGACGCCCGCCAGCTTTGGATTGTCCTCGATCAGAAGGAACCGCATTCGTTGCCCTTTTTTTGTGGTGCGTGACAGGTTGGTGTCAGGTTCAGGCGATTGGGTCTGAGCATGGGCGGGTGTAACGCCCCTGTCAAATGGGAGGAACTAATGACAAAACGTCTTTTCAAGGCGCTGGCAACCAGTGCCGTATTGGGCCTTGGTGCCACGACCGCAGCAACCGCTGCTGAGTGTATTGCACCGGCCAACCCCGGCGGTGGCTGGGACTTCACCTGCCGTCAAATCGGCAAAATCATGTTTGATATTGGTGCTGTGGATAAACCTGTTCAGGTCACCAATATGGCAGGCGCCGGTGGCGGCCTTGCCTTCAACCACGTTGTGTCAGAGCGCAACGAAGATGCCGACCTTATTGTCGCGGCGTCGTCGGCGACCTCGACCCGTCTCGCGCAGAACGCTTATGCCGGAATGACGGCTGATCAGGTGCGGTTTGTTGGTGCCATCGGTGCTGACCCCGGCGTGATCGTTGTGGCCGCAGACAGCCCCTATCAGTCGCTGACCGATCTGGTCGACGCCGTGAAGGCCGAGCCGGGTTCGATCGCGTTTGCGGGTGGGTCTGCAGTTGGTGGCTTTGACCACCTGAAACCGCTGATGATCCTGCAACGTGCTGGCGTCACGGACGTGACGGCTGTGAAATACATCGGTGTTGACGGTGGCGCGGATGCGATCACCCAAACCGTTGGTGGTTTCACCCAAGCGATGTCGGGCGATATGTCCGAGGTTGTGGGCTTCCTGAAATCTGGCGACGTACGCGCGATTGCGGTTCTGACCGAAGAACGCGTGCCGGGCTTTGAGGATATCCCCACCGCGAAAGAGCAAGGCATCGACGTTGTTGCCGTGAACTGGCGTGGCCTTTATGTGCCCAAGGGCATCAGCGATGATGACTTCAACATGTGGGCCGAGCGTCTGCAGAAGGTTGCCGACAGCGCTGAATGGCAAGAAGCCATGGTCGCAAACGGTCTTGCCCCCTTCACAAAAGTTGGTGGTGACTTCCAGTCTTATGTCGATGGTGTCGTGGCTGAAATCCGCGCGCTCTCGAAAGAGATCGGGGTGATCCAGTAATGGCATCTGACCGTATCTTCGGAGCGGTCGTGACCCTGGTGGCGCTGGCATATGTTGCCAGCGCCACACAGATCCAGTCCAGCTTCATGGCGGATCCGGTGGGGCCAAAGACCTTTCCAATCCTGATCGGCTGCGTTGCGGCGCTGTGCGGGATCATCGTGGCCCTGAAACCCGACCCTGATCCGGACTGGCCAGTGCTGGCCACCTTCGGATCGCTTGGCTTGGCCGTGGTTGTTCTGGTTGGATACGCCTATGCGCTAAAGCCGCTGGGCTTTCTGATCCCAACCGCGATCACCGCTAGCATCCTAAGCTATCAGATCGAGCCGCGCGCAGGTCGCGCCGTGCTTGCCGGGATTGGCCTGTCTGTCGGCTTGTTCCTGATCTTCAAATTCGCGCTGGGCCTTGGGCTTGTTCCCTTCCCCAAATCGCTGACCGGCTGAGGGCACCCATATGGAACTTCTATCAAATCTTGCGATCGGCTTCGAAATCGCGCTGTCGCCTTATACGCTGATGTTGGCCGTGATTGGCTGTTTCATCGGCACGATCATCGGCGCGCTGCCGGGCCTTGGCCCGTCGAACGGCGTGGCGATCCTGATCCCGCTGACGTTCACGATGGGGCTGGATGCTACATCGGCGCTGGTTCTTATGACGTCCGTTTATTACGGCGCCATGTATGGCGGGCGGATCAGTTCGATCCTGCTGAATATTCCGGGCGACGAGCCTGCGCTGATGACCACGCTCGATGGTTATCCCATGGCGAAAGCGGGCCGGGCTGGTGACGCGCTGGTTCTGTCGGGTGTAGCGTCCTTCGTTGGTGCGTTTCTGGCGACCATCGGCCTGATGCTTTTGGCGCCCATGCTGGCGCGCGTGGCGTTTCTGTTTGGCCCCGCCGAGTATTTCGCGCTCTACCTGCTGGCCTTTGCCACGCTTGGCGGAATGGCGTCCAACAACCAAGCCAAGGCGGCGATTGCGTCGTGCATCGGCTTGGGCATCGCGATGATCGGGGTGGACAACAACTCTGGCCTGCCGCGTCTGACGGGTGGCAACATGCACCTGTTTGACGGCATCGACTTCCTTGTTGCCATCGTCGGCCTGTTCGCCATTGCCGAGGTGTTTTTCTTCATCGAAAGCCACGGCAAGAACACGTCCATCGGCGTGAAGCTTGAAAAGGTGACGATCCCGGTCAAGGATATCATGGAGTCCGGTTGGACCATGCTCCGGTCATCTGTCGTCGGTTTCATCGCCGGTGTTCTGCCCGGTGCAGGTGCATCGCTTGGCAGTTTCCTGGCCTATATGAGCGAGAAATCCATTGCCGGCGAAAAAGGCGGCTTCGGCACGGGTGTTCCCAAAGGTGTCGCCGCCCCCGAAGCGGGTAACAACGCCGCCGCTGGTGGCGCGCTGGTTCCCATGCTGACGCTCGGTGTGCCGGGGTCTGGCACCACGGCCGTTTTGCTGGCACTTCTGATGACGCTGAACATCACCCCCGGCCCGATGCTGTTCACCGAACGACCCGAGGTCGTCTGGGGCCTGATCGCATCGCTTCTGATCGCAAACTTCGTGCTGCTTTTGATGAACGTGCCGATGGTGAAGATCTTTGTGAAAGTCTTGCAGGTTCCACCATGGGTGCTTCTGCCCGGTGTCACGATGATCAGCTTTGTCGGCATCTATTCCCTGTCGGGCAGCTATTTCGATCTGGTCTTGATGGTGGGCTTTGGGGCACTGGGATACGTCCTGCGCAAGCTTGACGTGCCGACCGTGCCGATCATCCTTGGTATCCTTCTGGGCGGCCATATGGAGGACGCGCTGCGCCGCGCCATGGTGCTGTCGGGCGGCGAATGGCAGTTCCTGTTCTCGTCCAAGATTTCCATTGGATTGTGGGTGGTCGCTGTCGTGGGCTTCGTCGCCCCGATGTTCCTGCGCAATGTCCTGAAGAAACCGCAAAGGATTACCGACTGATGGTCAAAGTGCTAATCCCCTCGGGTGCGTTGGGTCTGGGATATGACCGCGATGCGCTGGCCCGAGGGATCGCTGAGCGGCCAGATATCATTGCGATTGATGGGGGCTCGACAGATTCGGGCCCCCATTACCTTGGCACCGGCGCCTCGAAATATTCGCGCGGCTCGACCAAGGCGGAATGGGCTGAACTGATGGCGGCACAGGCGGAGGCTGGTGTGCCGTTGGTTATCGGAACCGCTGGCACCTGCGGGGCAGATGATGCGGTTGATTGGCTGGTGGACATCACCCGCGAGATTGCCCGTGAGCGCGGCCAGACGTTAAAACTTGCGGTGCTGAAAAGCGGGCAGGATGGCGATGCGATGGCGGCGGCGCTAGAGGGTGGGCGGATCACGCCGCTGGCCCCCGCGCCCGAGATTTCGGCGGACCTGTTGCGCGACTGCACGAACATCGTGGCGCTGGCGGGAGCTGAACAGATACAGGCCGCGCTGGACACAGGTGCGGATATCGTGATTGCGGGGCGCACGACGGATACCGCCATCATCTCGGCCCTGCCCTTGGCACGAGGCTGTCATCCCGGCGGGGTGTGGCACGGCGCCAAGATCGGCGAATGCGGTGCGCTGGCGACGACAAGCCCCAACACCGGCACCATCCTGATTGATTTCGATGCCGAGGGCTTCACCATTACCCCGATGGGCAAGGATGCCCGCGCAACCCCGCGCACGGTGTCGGCGCATATGCTGTATGAAAACAGCGACCCTTACCGGCTGTATGAGCCCGGCGGGTATCTGGACGTCACAGGCGCTGAGTATGAAGCACTGGATGATCGCCGCGTGCGAGTGACGGGCAGCGAATGGGTCGTGACCCAACCTTACACCGTGAAGCTGGAAGGTGCGCGGCGGGCGGGATTTCAAACCGTGTCGCTGGTTCTGGTGCGTGACGCGCACTACGTCGAGAACATCCGCGCTTGGGTCGATGATATCCACGCCAAATGCACCGCCAAAGCCAAGGCGCGCGTCGGTGGGGACTTCCAGACCGAACTGCGGATTATCGGCGCCGACGCCACGCTTGGCCCACTAGACACCAATGCGAAGCGCGGAACCGAACTTGGCGTGATGGGCATTGTCACTGCCGAAACCGAGGCTTTGTCGCGCGAAGTCGCGAAGATGCTGAACCCCTATCTTCTGCACCACCCGCTGACCGAACAGGAAGAAATGCCGACCTTCGCCTTTCCCTTCTCGCCGCCTGAAATGCCGCGTGGTGCGGTTTATGAGTTCTGCCTGAACCATGTGCTTGCGCTGGACGATCCCATGGACGTCTTCCGCTTGAGCATTGAGGAGATCGGCACATGACGGCCCTGAAAAACATCGCCGACAAAGTGCGGTCGAAAAACGCTGGTCCCTTCTGGCTGACCCTCGATGTTTTCTGCGGCACGGCGGAAGCGTTCGCGCGCATCTCCTCCGGGCTGGATACGGGCTTGGTCGCGGACATGTTCAAGGCCGATCCCGCCACGCTGAAACGGTTCGATATGCCTGAGTTGAACGTGGTGAAATTCAGTATGCCGCGCCCCGCCGTGCAGGGCACGCACGCCGACCGCGACATGCACGGCGCCAGTTTCGCGGTGCTGCTGGGCGAGATTGAGATCAGATAGCGCCGGTGCTGACAAACTTCCTTTCTGATGGGTCGCGGTGCCGCTAGGCTGTGCGGGCTACACCAAGGAAAGGCCACCCCATGACCATCAAAGCCATCGCGTTCGATGCCTATGGCACGCTGCTGGATGTTTATTCCGTCGGTGCTTTGGCGGAAAAGTTGTTTCCCGGCAAGGGCGCGGCCATCGCCATCACGTGGCGTGACAAGCAGATCGAATACACCCGGCTGCGCACCATGTGTGACAGGTTCGTCGATTTCTGGCAGGTGACGGGTGATGCGCTGGACTATGCGTGCGACGCGCAAGGTGTTGACCTGACAGCCGACGCCAGAACCGCGCTGATGGCGGAATATGAAGAGCTGACGGCCTTCGCCGAAAACCATGCAGCCCTGACCCGGCTTCAGGACGCTGGCATGCCAATGGCGGTCTTGACCAATGGCAGCGCGGGGATGATTGCAGCTGCTTTGAAAGCCGCCAAACTGGCGGGGTTCTTTGATCATGTGTTGAGTGTGGACAGCGTGCAAAAGTTCAAGACAGCGCCCGAAGTCTATCAGATGGGACCGGATGCCTTTGGCTGTGCGGCCAGCGAGATCCTGTTCGTGTCCTCGAACTGTTGGGACATTTGCGGGGCGACATGGTTTGGGTATCACACGATCTGGCTGAACCGTTATGACCAGCCGATGGAACGTCTGGGGGTTGAGCCGAGTGCGCGTGGGAAAACGCTGACAGATGTGGCAGATTATCTGTTGGGCTGATGGCGGCTTTGCCGTTTGGGGCCATCATTGGTGATCGTGTCGAGTGACAGCGTGTGATCCATGTTCCGCATCCGGTGGCGCAGCATCTGGCGGGTGAGCCGCGCAAGGTCGGACGCAAAGGCGGGATCTTCTGCGACGTTCTCCATCTCGCCCTTACCGTGGTGGTCGAACAGCAGTGGGGGCAGATCAGCGGCGAATTCGACCAGCGTAAAGCGGTCATCCCGCAGGATGCCAAGGGACGAATTGCTGGTGTCGGTGCCAAGGCGTTTTTCCCAAAGCGTTAGCGCCTCCGGCTCGCTGAAATCCAGTTCCGAGAAGGAATAGTCGCGCCAGTCATCGGGCGTTTCGCCGTTTAGAAACGGCAGCAGGGATCGCCCATCCATCGAATTTGGCACCTCTTGTCCGACCCAGTCGAGGATCGTTGGCGTGAGGTCGATTGACTCGGTTGGGGCATCCACGTCTTGGCCAGCCTTGCCGCCCGGCGCGCGGATGATCAGCGGCGTGTGATAGGCCGCGTCATAGACCGAGTGTTTGCCCCAGGCGTGGTGGTCGCCCAGCATCTCTGCGTGGTCGGCGGTTACGATCAGCAAGGTATCGTCCCACTGGCCGCTTTCTTTCAGGAAAGACATCACGCGCCCGATATGGTGGTCCACTTCGGTGGCCAGCCCAAGATAGACGGATCGCAGAGTCTGGATGGTGTCGTCCGTCGGTGTGACCCCGGAACAGCCAATGACAAAGCTCGCAATCGGCGCGTTGTCCAGCGCGGGGCCAAAGAAGGGATGAACCGCGGCCTCGTCCTTGCGGGTGCCGATGCGTGTGGGCAAGGGCAGGGACGTGGGGTCATACATGTCGTTATAGGGCGCGGGCGCGACTAGCGGTGGGTGCGGGCGAATATAGGTCAGATGAGCAAACCAGTCTTCGTCCGCATAGGCGGGCATCGTGTCCAGAAACCGGTTTGTCAGGAAGGCAGTATCGCTGTCTTCGGCCTTATAGACAGCGGGCGCATTCAGGCGTGATCCATCACCGCCGGGGATGTAGAGCTGCCAGTAACTGTCCCACGTATAGCCTTTGCTCAGCAGGTAGGAACGCCATGGGTAAGACATCTCTAACCGCATTTCGACTTGCTCGGCGAACCCTGCCATCGGAAATTCATAGGTCTGCATGGCGGGATCGGTGGGCGCCTGGACGCGCGGGTCGTGCGACGTGTCGGTATAGCCAAACAGCATCGGTAGATAGCCCGCCTTGCGCATTTCGCTGGCAATTGTCGGGGTGTCGTGGCGCAAGGGCGTCCCATTTCGCACCGACCGATGGTTCATCGCGTATTGGCCCGTCAGAATCGATGCTCGCGACGGGCCGCACGGGTTGGTGACAGAAAAGTGGCGGTTGAAGGTCACGGCCTCGGCCATCAACGCGCGCATGTTGGGCAGATCAACGTGATCTGCCAGCGCCCCATGCAGGCAATCAGCCCGCAACTGGTCGATGATGATGAAAAGAACATTGCGCCGTTCACTCATGCTGTCATTCCCGATTTGCGTCTCCAACCATCGGCTCGCATCTACCGCGATGCCTGCCCCAACTTGCGTGTTGAAGTTTGGCGAATTCCCTCATGCCAGCAAGTTTTTTCTGTGCCGTGCATGTCGAGGCGTGATGAAGCAGCGCACCGCTAATCAACCAGAAGACGGCGGTTTGGTGAAAAAGAGTTGATTGGCAAAGTGTTGACAGAAGCAGCTATGGCGCATGACACTTGGCTGATCATCTCAGCGCTGCATGTCATGGAAAACGATTCTTTCTTGATTGATGATCCACCTGCGCGCCGAGGTTGGCACTCCAAATATGGGGTGCAGAAGTGGGGGTAAACAGATATTCCAAGAGTTTCTTGCGGGGGAACTGTCTGCCGCCAGAACCGTGCCAATGGCCGTGGTTGCAAACTGGACTGATCAGGCGCTATCAGCTGGCGCTATTTCGGGTCGGGATAATGACAAACACTGTGAGCACAAAACAAAAAAACAGAAAATAAATCCAACGGGAGAATAACATGACAACTGATACCAAATTCAGCCGCCGGTCTGTGCTGAAGGGGGCGACCACTATGGGCGCTGCCGCCCTTGCCTCGCCGCTTTATGTGAAAAGCGCACTGGCGTCGTCGGGTGAGGTCAACATCCTGATGTGGTCGGATTATCTGCCGCCCGAGTTTATCGCGGGCTTTGAAGCGGAAACCGGCATCAAGGTAAATTATACCGGGATCGGATCCAACGAAGAAATCATCAACAAGATGAAGGCGACTAAGGGTCAGGGCTTCGATATCATCTCGCCGACGAATAACCGGTCGCTTCAGTGGGGGCCGCTTGAGCTTCTGCAACCGTTCGACCTGGCAAAGGTCAATGTCGACGCAGTGAACCCTGCAATGGCCAAAATCGGCACGGACGCATGGAACTTCGGGGATGCAGGCGCCCATTGGCTGCCGCATATCTGGGGCACCGAGGGCATCGCATATCGCACCGATTTGTGGCTGCCTGCTGGTGATGCGCCAAGCTACGGCGACGTATGGTCGGAAGAAAACGCTGGCAAGACCATGGGCCGCGCGCATTCGATGATGCTGGGTGCTGGCCTGTATATGGAAGCCTCGGGCGAGATGGAGCCGGGCTCGATCTGGTCGGCTTATGAAGACGAAGAAACCATGCGCAAGGTTTGGGGTCAGGTCACCGATTGGTGCGTTGCTCGCAAGGACCGCATCAAGCTGATCTGGAACGACGCCGACACGCAGAAAAACGGCCTTCTGAACGAAGGTGTCGTGGTTGGTCAAACATGGGACGGCCCGCCGCTGGCGTTGAAATCTGCGGGTGAACCTGTGCATTATCAAGCGCCGGTCGAAGGTGCGATGGCATGGGTTGACGGCATGTCGATGCCGGTCGGTGCCGAGAACATGGACCAGATCTATGCCTTCATTGAGTATGCCTATCGTCAGGAGCCTGCGGGCGTTGCGATTGACAGCCATGGCTATAACTCGCCCGTTCTTGGGGCGGACACCTATTCGGGTGACACCTACAAGAAAAACTTCTCGGAAGCCTATCCGGGTGAAAGCCTGGCCAACCTGAACCCATGGCCTGCCGAAGCACCTTGGTATGCCGATGTGCGGACCGAGTTCGTCAACAAGTTCAAGAGCGCCTGATCGCCTTGAAACAGCGTTCCCCTGCCTGTGGGCGGGGGAGCGTCACACATCAGACTGAAACGTTGAACACGGAGCCGCGCCCCGCAAGAAGGGTGTGACCAATCCGTGCATGGGGAGAAGCCATATGAGTGCCGGAGTAGGCGTCGATCTCGAAAATCTGTGGATCCGCTTTGGGGATTTCGTCGCCGTGCGCGACGCGAATGTGCACATCAAGGGGGGCGATTTCTTTTCGTTCCTTGGGCCGTCGGGCTGTGGCAAGACCACCATCCTGCGCGCTGTGTCCGGGTTTCTTGAACCCAGCGAAGGCAATGTGCTGATTGGCGGCAACAACATGAAGGGCATCGGGCCGAACAAGCGCCCGACGGCTTTGATCTTCCAGAACCTTGCCCTGTTCCCGCTGATGAAGGTGTGGGAGAATATCTCGTTCTCGATGGAAATTGCGGGCGCGTCTGCCAAGGAACGTCGCAAGCGTGCCGATGAATTGCTGGACATGATTGCCCTGTCTGACCAAGGTGACAAACTGCCCAGCGAGCTTTCCGGCGGCCAACGTCAACGCGTGGCGATTGCCCGCGCACTGTGTGCTGAACCCGATGTATTGCTGCTGGACGAACCATTGTCCGCGCTTGATCTGAAGCTGCGCCAACACATGCGCACCGAACTGCGCGAAATTCAAAAGCGGGTGGGCATCACTTTCATCTACATCACTCACGACCAAGGCGAGGCGCTGACCATGTCAGACGACATCGCCGTGATGCGGGCTGGCGTGATCGACCAAATCGGCGACGGCAAGTCGATTTACAACGACCCGGCCACCGCCTTTGCGGCCTCTTTTGTCGGCGAGAATAACGTATTCCGTGGCACGGTGCTTGAGGTCAATGGCAACGAAGCGTTGATCCGCACCAACCGCTCGGGCGACCTGCGCTCGCGCATTTCGACTGCGAATTTGGGCAAGATGAATGTGGGCGATGACGCGATGATGTTCATCCGTCCCGAAGCGCTGGACCTTGCCCCGACAGGGACCAAGGGTGAAAACTTCGTCACCGCGCAAGTGACCCATGAAGAATTCGAGGGCAACACCTTCAACATCTTCATGGAAGGTGACGGCGGCAAGGAAATCAAAGTCGCGATCCCCAATCACGGTCAATCCTTCGACGATCACACCGGGCAAGCCATGACGCTGGAATACGAGGTCGACAACGCTGTTGCCGTCCCCGCCGGCGAACTGGCCGCGGAATAGGGAGCGTCAGTCATGCCGAGTTTCCTGAAAGACTTCTTCAATCGGAACGGCACGTTGATGGGGTCGTTGATGCTGGGTCTGGTCCTGTTCTGGACCGTCGGTCTGATCATCCTGCCGCAACTGTCGATGCTCGATTTCTCGTTCCGTCCGAACCTGCCCCCGCCTGAAATTGGTGGGCCAAAGGATGTCTATACGCTTGAGAACTACAAGTATCTGGTCTTCGGACCGGAAGGGGGTAGTCAGGATTACAACGCAGTCGACCTGAAGGTCTTTTTCCGCACTCTGGTCGCCGCTGTCTGCGTGACCATCTTCAACCTGATCCTGTGTTATCCGATCGCGTATTATCTGGGCCAGACCAAGGGCAATCACATCCGTATCCTCGCCCTGATGCTGATTATCCCCTATTGGATCAACGAAATTTTGCGCGCCTTTGCGCTGCGGATCATCTTTGGCGAAAGCGGGGTGCTGAACACTATTCTGGTCGGCTCCGGGATATTCGACACGCCGTTTGACTTCATCCGCAACGATATTGCGCTCTATGCCGGTCTTGGATACGCCTATATCCTGCTGATGATCTTCCCGATCTACAACGTGATCGAAAGCCTTGATCACAACCAGATCGAGGCCGCGCGCGACCTTGGCGCCCCTTGGTGGCGCATTCACAAACGCGTTGTGATCCCTTATGCCAAGCCCGGCATCAGTTCGGGCTGCACGATGGTCTTCATGCTGTCTGCCGGGGCACTGGCCGCGCCGCAGATCCTTGGCGGGCCATCCAGTCTGTGGTTCACCCAGCTGATTTACCAGCAGTTCAATGACAATAGCGACTGGCCACAAGGCGCGGCCTATGCGGTAGTGCTTCTGGTGACCTGTATCCTTCTGGTCCTTGCGGTCATGCGGCTGTTCAAGGTGAACATGGGGGATATCGGCAAATGAACAATTCCATTATCCGTATCTCGATCTGGGTCTATCTGGCGATCTTCTTTATCTATCTGCTGGGCCCGCTCGTGATCATGTCGATCACCGCGTTCAACTCGCCCAGCTTTCCGCGCGCCACCCCTTGGGAATGCTTGACCTTCGAATGGTTCTCGGCCCTGTTTCAGGACGAGCGCATCCTGAACGGCATCAAGAACTCGATCCTTGTTGGGATCGGCACGATCATCCTGTCGGTGTCGATGGGTCTGGCCGGCGCGCTGATGCTAACGCAAATCTGGCCCAAACTGCGCGCGACCTATTATACGATCATCATCGCGCCGATCCTGATCCCCGGCGTGGTGCTTGGTATCTCGACACTGGTGTTCTGGGACCGCATCAACCGGATGCTGGGTCTGGGGGCGGATAGCTTCCTGTCAAATGGCCTGTTTCTGACCATCATCGGTCAGTCCACCTTCATCGCCAGCTATTGCATGTTGGTCCTGGTGGCGCGTCTGCAACGCTATGACCTGGCCCTGACCGAAGCCGCATTGGATTTGGGCGCAACCCATGCCCAAGCATTTCGCAAGATCCTTCTGCCCTTCATGCGTCCGGCGCTGGCATCGGCGGCGGTGCTGGCGTTTCTGGCCTCGTTCGAGAACTACAACACCACCACATTCACCTTCGGCGAATACCCGACGCTGACGATCGAACTGGCGCAGAAAGTGCGCTATGGCATTACGCCTGCGATCTCGGCTTTGGCGTTCATGATCGTTGTGCTGACCGTCTTTGCGGCCCTGTTCAACGAGGCCAACATCAAGCGCAAGGAGGTCATCGCCAAAGCGCGAAAAGAAGGTGCGACGGTTGGCGATGTGACCGGCGGCGTCAAACTGCCCGGTTTCTTCACCGGTAATGCAGCCGCCGTCACGTTGGTGGTCTTTGCTGTCGCGACCATCGCGGTGATCGGCACCGCGACGGTTTATAGCCCGAAGCAGTGTATCGCTGATCTGCAAGAACAGAAGCGTTTGGAAACCAGTCAGCGCATTCAGGAACTGCGTGATCAACGTGCTAAGGATGCCGCAGAGAAGGCAGCAGCCGAAGGCAAAAGCGAGGGGGCAGTGACAGCGCCCAAGCCGTCGAACAACTCAGGCTTTGGCGGTGTGTTTGCGCCGGGAACTTTGCAGAACGAAGAAGAAAGCTCGGCACCTGCAGATGCTGCCCCGTCTAACAATTCCGGGTTCGGAGGCGTGTTCAACCCGGACAACATAGGAAGTGGTGGCGAGTAACAGCACCATTCCGCAACGCGTGAAAACGGTAAGGCCTGATTGCCGCGATCATAATGCGCCCCTTGGCTATGACCCCAAGGGGCGCATTGTGATCATTTGTACGCGGTATTGCAGGATTTGCGCGCGGCGCGACGGGCAAATCAGAAGAAAAAGATATCATCGACCAATGCGTTGGGGTCTGTGAGGCCCAAAAGCGTCAGCGTATCGCCATTGTCGAAGGTTATGGTGGTATTGTTGCCATTGCTGACCGCGTTGGATGCAAGGAAACTCGCAACATTCGACGTTGATACCAGTGAGCTGTCGATCTCTAGCAAATCGCCTTGTGCATCCGAGAAATCCCAGATGACGTCGTCACCGTCATTGAAGATGAACGTGTCGCCGCCCGGTCCACCGATCAGGACATCGTGCCCCAATCCACCATTGAGACGGTCCCCCGACGCTTCGCCGTTTAAGCGGTCGTTGCCGGCACCACCTCTCAGCACGTCCCTCCCGTTGCCGCCCGCCATCAGGTCATCGCCATCCCCACCCGAGATCAGGTCGTTTCCTGAGTTGCCAATCAGCGCATCGTTTCCGTCGTCGCCGTAAATTCTGTCGGCCCCGCCGCCGCCCGAAATGAGATCTCGATCGGCTCCGCCGTATATCGTGTCGATACCATGCTCACCATAAATCCTGTCGGCGCCTGCATCTCCGCGCAGGGTGTCATTGTCAAAGCCACCGAGGATCTTGTCATCACCTTCCCCACCGTGAATGACGTCATGTCCGCGCTCTCCAAGCAGGGCGTCATTGCCGTCGCCCCCATAGATCGTGTCGGACCCATTGCCGCCGCGAATGATATCCCAGCCGGTGTCGCCGAAAATGGTGTCTACATCGTGTTGGCCATAAATCGCGTCTGACCCGGCACCGCCGCGGAGTTCATCAATCCCGAAGCCCCCATAGATTTTGTCTTTGCCGTCGCCGCCTTGCACGACGTCATTGCCCTGTTCGCCGAACAGCGCGTCGTTCCCGTCTTGACCATAGATTGTGTCGGATCCGTTGCCGCCTTTGATGACATCCCAACCCTGATCGCCAAAAAGCCTATCCGCGCCATGAAGCCCAAAGATGCTGTCTGACCCGGCACCGCCCATGAGCTGGTTTGCAAAGGCATTCCCAATGATCTTGTCGGCGCCGGACCCGCCGGTTGCATTTTCGATGAATGTGGCACGCTCAATATGTACATTGTTGGCTTTGCCGTAGACGCTTGAAAAATATCCTGGCCTCAAATCGATATTCTGATTCTTGCCGGTGTTCGAAAAGTCCACCGTATCAATGCCGCCCTGGTCGTAAATCGTCATAGTCATCGCAGGCAGCAGGGACGAGAACTCTGAAGCCGGACCTTCGGCGTTAGAATCGCGACCCCAGATCGTGTTGCCAGTATTGACCCTGTCGCTGCCCGATGGCTGCCCATAGAGCCTGTGCATCGCAATGATATCTGCGGCCATTGGTGTCAGGACATAGGCATGCGAGGCATTGACGTTCGGGTTTTCCGTTTGCGAAAAGTAGGACATCACGCTCATTTGCCAACTGTCATTGGCAAATTTGGCATCCTGCGGAAATGTCGCCGAGCCGTTGTAGTTTCCCGCATGCCCCAGCCCAAGTGCATGACCAATCTCATGCAAATAGGTTTGGTAGCTATAGCTATTCAGGTTGTAGTCGTCGCCACTGATCCACCAGCTGGGAATGTTTACGTCTGCCCGGACGATGTCATTGGATCCATTGATATAGGTGACAGCATAAGCGCCCGACGTATCGCTTTGCGCAAACCGTATGTCGGCGAAACTGCTATTGCTGGCGACAAACGCGATACCCGTAACGGCTGACCAGGCATCAAGCGCTTTTTCAGCGAACCACTTGCCAGAGTTGGAAATCCCGTTGGTGTTGTAATACAGCGTTCGGCTGGCGTTCAGGTCGAACGAAACCCCTTGAGGCTGGCCAAAGTGCTTCGCGAACCCATGTGTAAGTTGAACTGAAAAGTCACCGGGCGATACACGGGGCAAAGCATATTGTATCTGCTGGCCACCTGCCGAACCGCCCCCAAAACCTAGAAACCCTGTATTCTGCATCGCCTACTAACCCTTTTTTAAAATGCGCGGTTCTCTTTTGGTATCCAATTGGCACGACAATAAGGCAATTCTTGGTAATGGTGCAAATAAGTTAATGAAGATTGATTTTCTGGATCGAAGTCACACAACGCCATGAAATCGAAAGAAAAAAGCCCCGGCGTTTCCACCGGGGCTTTCCAATTTCAAACGATCAGCGACTTATGCGTCTTCGTCTTTTTTCTTCTGCTCAGGAGCGATCTCTTCGCCGGTTTCCTGATCGACGATTTTCATCGACAGGCGCACCTTGCCGCGATCGTCAAAGCCCAGAAGCTTGACTTTCACTTCCTGGCCTTCTTTCAGAACGTCCGAAGGGTGGTTCAGGCGGCGGTTTTCGATCTGGCTGACATGCACAAGGCCGTCGCGCTTGCCGAAGAAGTTCACGAAGGCACCGAAATCGACGATCTTCACGACCTTACCGGTATAGATCGCGCCTTCTTCCGGCTCTGCCACGATCGCGTGGATCATGTCATAGGCCTTCTGGATGGCGTCGCCATTGGGCGATGCGATCTTGATCACGCCGTCGTCGTTGATGTCGACCTTCGCGCCCGACACTTCCACGATCTCGCGGATGACCTTACCGCCCGAGCCGATCACTTCACGGATCTTGTCGGTGGGCACGTTCATCGTCTCGATGCGGGGTGCGTGAGCCGAAAACTCGGCGCGGCCAGCGGACAGGGCTTTGTTCATCTCTTCCAAGATATGCAGACGGCCTTGTTTGGCTTGCGCCAGGGCTTTCTCCATGATCTCGGGCGTGATGCCTGCAACCTTGATGTCCATCTGCAGCGACGTGATACCGTCTTCGGTGCCCGCCACTTTGAAGTCCATGTCGCCCAAGTGATCTTCGTCACCCAAGATGTCGGTCAGAACAGCGTAGGAACCGTCATCTTCCAGAATCAAGCCCATGGCCACACCGGCAACCGGTGCTTTCAGCGGCACGGCCGCGTCCATCATGGACAGCGAACCACCACAGACCGACGCCATCGAGGACGAGCCGTTCGACTCGGTGATCTCGGAGACAACGCGGATGGTGTAGGGGAAGTCGGTGGCCGACGGCAGAACCGCCTGCAACGCACGCCAAGCCAGCTTGCCGTGACCGATTTCGCGACGACCGGTGAAGCCGAAGCGACCCACTTCGCCGACCGAATAGGGCGGGAAGTTATAGTGCAGCATGAAGTTCGACTTGTAGGTGCCGGTCAGCGCGTCGATCATTTGCTCGTCGTCGCCGGTGCCCAGAGTGGTCACGACCAGACCCTGTGTTTCACCGCGGGTGAACAGGGCTGAACCGTGCGTCCGGGGCAGAATACCTGCTTCCGATACGATCGGGCGCACGGTGTCCAGTGCGCGGCCATCGATACGCTTGCCGGTTTTCACCACGTCGCCACGCACAACCGAGCTTTCCAGCTTTTTCAGCGCGGAACCGAGGTTTTGGTCTTCCTGCTGCTCTTCGCTCAGGGATGCGATGATTTCGTCTTTGGCGGAAGACAGCGCCGCAACGCGTTCCTGCTTGTCGGTGTTGCCGTAAGCTGCGCGGATTTTGTCCTCGCCAGCCGCTTTCACAGCGGCGTAAAGGTCCGAATAGTCAGCAGGCTGATAGTCGAATGGCTCTTTCGCAGCAGCTTCGGCCAGATCAATGATCAAGTCGATGACCGGCTGAATTTGCTGGTGCGCAAAGTTCACGGCACCCAGCATTTCGGCCTCAGTCAGCTCGTAGGCTTCCGACTCAACCATCATCACGGCGTCTTTTGTGCCAGCAACTACAAGGTCCAGACGTTGGTCGGGATTGTTGCGCAGCTGATGCATGTCGTCGCAAGTCGGGTTCAGGATGTATTCGCCATCCTCATAACCCACGCGAGCTGCCGCAATCGGACCCATGAAGGGCGCGCCTGAAATGGTCAGCGCCGCCGAGGCCGCGATCATCGCCACGATGTCGGGATCGTTGACAAGGTCGTGGCTCAGCACGGTGCAGATCACCAGAACTTCGTTCTTGAAGCCGGGGACGAACAGCGGGCGGATCGGGCGGTCGATCAGACGCGATGTCAGCGTCTCTTTTTCCGTCGGGCGCGCTTCGCGTTTGAAGAAGCCACCGGGGATTTTACCGGCTGCATAGTATTTTTCATTATAGTGAACCGTCAGCGGGAAGAAGTCCTGACCGGGCTTCTGTTCCTTCGCGAAGGTTACGTTGGCCATAACCGAAGTTTCGCCCAAAGTGGCGATAACCGAGCCGTCAGCCTGACGGGCAACTTTGCCCGTTTCCAGAGTGAGGGTTTCTTCGCCCCACTCAATCGATTTTGTCGTTACGTCAAACATTATGTTTTCCTAGTTGGAAGCACTCCCGGCCCTCCGGGTCTTCCGTTTTCATGGCGGCCCCATTGCCGCCGACCCCTCTACCTTGTCATGCGCCGGGGTCGAAGCGTCACGTCTCAGATGGGCGGTCCATATAGGAAAAACGGGTGTTTGGAAACAGGATTGTTTGCGCACACAGGCCCGCGGGGCGCCCGATGCGATACTACGCCTATTGGGTATGCGAGGCCTGCTGCCGGGTCAGCTTGCCGCGCGGGACCTTGGTGATCCCAAATGCCTTGCGCGCCGTGACCAATCGCAGGTCTTCCGGGTCCATCCCCAGCGACAGGATTGTGTCGCGGTCATAGCGTTCGCGGGCTATGGCAGGGTCGTGTTTGGTGCCAAAAAGACGATCAATCCAGTTCATCCCAAAGCTGACGTGATATGTCGCTTCGTGATCCTGAAAGTGGTGGGCTAGATGGGTGCGCGTGACACGTTGCCCGAACCAGCCTTTTCGCACGTTCACATGGGCCAACGTGTGGCAGTATTCATAGAAAGTGTAAGCACTGACCGATCCAACGAACAATGCGACATAGGCTGTCAGAACTGCGGTGCCAAACCCAAGAAACGGCCACAGGATCAGGCTGTGGATGAAAAGCGAGATCATGGCAAACCGCACCGGATACCAGTGATCGCCGCCAGTGAAATACTCGGCATCATTCGGGAATTCATGGTGGCCGATGTGGCTGCGATACAGCTCGTTAAAAACGCCTTGATCGGTGGGCGGCTCACGATGGAACAGGAAGCGGTGCATAGCGTATTCGACGAAAAACTGCGCGAATACCCCATAGACAATTGCCAAAACCAGCCATGGTGAGAACCAATAGATAAGAGCAGCAACGCCAACGAGCCAGAACGGAAGCAGCCTGTGCAGGCTGCCCATATTGACCAGAATGGCAAGTGTGGCTTTCATCTTCATCCTCCCTTGATCCGCGAAGCATGGGCAATCCTTAGCCGTGCAATCAAGCGAAACGCGACGTAAAGGGGCTTTAGAAGGGACGTGCCAACGAAAAAGGGGCTGCAAAACAGCCCCTTCATCAAGTCTATCGAACGACGCTTAGCGGCGCAGGCCGAGGCGTTTGATCAGGTCCTGATAACGGGCCTCATCTTTCGCGCGGGCGTAGTCCAAAAGTTTACGACGCAGAGCAACCATTTTCAAAAGGCCACGGCGACCGTGGTTATCTTTTTTGTGGGTTTTGAAATGCTCGGTCAGGGTCGCGATGCGCGAGGACAGGATTGCAACCTGTACTTCAGGCGAACCTGTGTCACCTTCTTTGGTGCCGAACTCTTTGATCAGACGTGTTTTTTCTTCAGGTGTAATCGACATCGGGGTCTCCTTTAAAAGGTTAGAGTTGATGGCGCAGGCCGGGATGTCGTCCAGCAAGGCCCATGGAGATATCCGGCCACAGAATGTGATCGAATGCGGGCGTATAGGAAGATTCCCCCCTAAACGCAAAGGAAAAGTGCAAAACCGATTGTGGGATTATTGCAGCTGCATTTCATCAATGATCTGCTGGGCCCAATCGCCAAGGACCGGAATGAAGTCAATTGATGCAAGCATGAACGCCAGGATCGAAACCAGAAGCGAGGCCCCCAGCACTGACCCAAGACCGAAGGCAAGTCCGCGATACAGTTGAAACAACCCCAATTTCCAGAGGCTGTCGTGCAGCCGGATGAACCGGTGGTTGTTCATGCGTTCGACTTCGGCGCGCAAAGCGCGGACTTCGAAAGACAGTGCTTCTTCGCGTTCGGCCAACTTGTTTTCGGTCATGTCCCACTGCCTTTGCAATCTAATGCCGCACTTGTGTTAACCATTTGTTAATAAATCATTAACTTAAGTTTGTTACTACTTTTTCATAGGAGTTTGAAGCCAGAGCGCTACAATCGCAAGCGGTAGTCATTGGTTGCGCGTTTTGTTGCGTCGGCCGCGCTCAATCGCGCTTTTAGGGAAGCGAGCTGTTATATGTTGTTTTCGTTACTATTTCTTGGCCTTCTTCCAGTTGCCTTCATGGCCGAAAGCTTTGCAGAAGACCCTTTTGAGGACCCAGATGATGATGCTGCGGGGAATGGTACGGAACCAGCCCCACCATCTGGAAATGGCGATTTCATCGCTGTGGACGTGCCCGGCGATGGCGGCGTCAGTGACAATTCTGACGTGCTGACGCCAAACACCGACGATCAATTGATACCCGGTCAAAGTATTGGCGATACAGATGAGGTTCTAACACCCAATAACGGTTTGGGTGACGGCGCGACGCCTCATCACGAGGCCTCGTTGCTGGATCGCCTTTTGGCAACGGAAACAGATTCGCATTATGGACGCGAAGATCTGGGCAACTTTCTTGGCGACTTGAACGAGACGATCCTCACAGATTCTGGCGATCACGCTGAGCTGCCCGATGACAATGCCGACGACGTCGGGTCGGGGTCGATTGACGACTTCCACGGCTCGCCCATCGTGCAGTCGGGTGATGGATCGGCAGTTGACGTGCTCGATGGCGGCGATGGCGATGACACTCTGATGGCGGGCGACGGGGCCGCGTACCTGTTCGGCAACGACGGAGATGATGCCATAATGGCGGGCGGCGGTGTGCTGGCGGCGTTTGGCGGTGACGGTGAGGACATGCTGGATGGCTCGCATAGCCTTGATAGCTTTCTGGATGGCGGCGTCGGCGACGATACGCTGCTGGGTGGCGACGGCGACGATCAACTGTTTGGCGGCGTCCACGAAGACCCTGAAGGCTCGGGGGATCGCGTGTCTGACGACGACCTGCTCGCCGGCGGTGCTGGCAATGACCAACTGCATGGCGGCTATGGCGCAGACATTCTGACGGGCGGGGATGGTAACGACACGCTCAACCATCTGGGCCATGCGATGGAACGCAGCGGCGCTGAGCTTCATGATTTCGACTGGCACATTGATGGAGATCAGGACCGATTGGATGGTGGTCTGGGCGATGACACTCTGATCATGGACCGCGCCGACATCGCAACCGGTGGCGATGGCGAAGACGTGTTCTGGATCTATTCAGACGCCGAGGCGGGCGAGGATTACGCCGAGGTCACAGATTTCGTACCGGGTCAGGATTTTCTTCGGGTGTCGCTGGACCCAAATCAAGCAATTGGTGATCTGGACTATGACGTTCATCCGTCCGATACCGGTGAAGATGGTATCGTCACCGTCAATGGCGAGGTTATCGCCATCCTAAAGGGCGCACCGGGTGCGACCACGCACGATATCTATGTCGAAGTGACACCGGTCGTTTTCCGTTAACGTGCGAGCGATAGGGGTCGGTCAGGTCAGAACCAGGGTTCTGGCTGCTGAGTATATGCGATGTATAGCGGGTGCTTGGGATGACCGTCTTTGGTCAGGCCCAGATGATGAACCGGCTTGCTGGTTTGGCGCAGCAAGGCCTCGACCTTAGCGCCGCGAGCCAGATGCGCCCCGTGGGTTCCCCAGCCGCAAATGATTTGATCAGCCCAAGGACAGCTGTCCAGAATGGCGGCGTCATTCGCGGGCCCAACCGGCTCTGCCGCCGCGCGCATATTGCGTGGGTCCGTATCGCGCCAGGCAAAAATATTCGTCACCCGAAACGCCCCGAACCCCAGAGTGCGCGCACGCCGTTCGCACCGTTCTACCGTCGGGTCGTTCTGAACTTCGGTCGCGGTGGATGGGTTCAGCATGATGAACAGCGCTTTGCGACCCGCCGGATCCCATACACGCGTCAACTGGTAACGATATTTCTGGCAGTCCGAATAGACGGCCGTTGATTGGGCATCGCCCTTCTGAAACTCACGCGTAATCATGCCCGCGTTTTGGACCTGACGCGTCTATTTGGCAAGCCCTTGCACCGTGCTGCAATTGGACCGACACTGACAGCCTACAGAAAGGTCACGCCATGCTGATAGCCGAGATCATCCGCAAGAAACGCGACGCGCAGGTTTTGAACTCTGACGAGATCGCCCAGATGGTGCGCGGCATATCCGACGAAGGCGCAAGTGATGCACAGGTTGCCGCCTTTGCAATGGCGGTGCTGTTGAACGGAATGGAACGGCAGGAAGCTGCCGCGCTAACCTTGGCGATGCGCGACAGTGGGGACGTGTTTGACTGGTCTGATCTGCCCGGTCCTGTGGTCGACAAGCATTCGACGGGCGGCGTTGGCGATAATGTCAGCCTGATGCTTGCCCCGATTGTCGCAGCTTGCGGGTGCTATGTGCCGATGATTTCGGGCCGTGGTCTTGGCCACACGGGAGGGACATTGGACAAGATGGAGTCCATCCCCGGCTATGTCGCGACGCCGGATAATAGCCTTTTCTCGAAGGTCGTGAACCAGGTTGGCTGCGCCATCATTGGTCAGACGTCTCACCTGGCCCCGGCGGACAAGCGCTTCTATGGCATCCGTGACGTGACCGCGACGGTCGAAAGCATCCCGCTGATTACGGCGTCGATCCTGTCCAAAAAGCTGGCGGCCGGGTTGGGATCGCTGGTGATGGACGTCAAGTTCGGCAATGGGGCCTTCATGTCGGATTTCGACAAAGCGCGCGATCTGGCGGTGTCGATCACAGGTGTCGCCCGTGCGGCGGGATTGCCGTGTCATGCGCTTTTGACGGACATGAACCAACCGCTTGCGGACGCTGCAGGTAATGCGGTCGAAGTCGTGAACGCCGTTGAGTTTTTGACTGGCGCGCGCCGCGAAACTCGACTGGCCGAGGTCGTCATTGCCTTGTGCGGAGAGATGTTGGTGACCGCAGGGCTTCAATCCGACCGCTTGAAAGCAGTGGAAACGGCGATGGCGGCGTTGGAAGATGGGCGCGCTGCGGAGCGGTTTGGCCAGATGGTCACGGCGTTGGGAGGCCCCTCCGATTTCGTCGAGAATTATGCGGCACATTTGCCGGAGGCGGCATTGCAGCGCGATATTTTGGCCCCCCATACCGGCTTTGTAAACGCAATCGACACACGCGATATCGGGTTGGCTGTGGTGGAACTTGGCGGAGGTCGCAGGATCTCGTCCGACAAAGTGAACCCGGCGGTTGGTCTAACGCGCCTTGCGCCGCTGGGCGCAAAAGTTGAAAAAGGTGACCCGATTGCGGTGGTCCATGCCGATAGCAAGGACGCGGCTGATCTGGCGCAGGCTCAGCTATTGGCGGCCTATTCGATTGGCGACCGGCCTGAGGCGCAGCCGGTGGTGCGCGATATTATTGATTGAACACGCGTGACGGGTGCAATTCACCTGCGCGATAGATACCGACGGCAACAGCCTTACAGCCGTGGGATGCCCATGCCTCGTCGCCATATTCTACGTCTGATGCGATCACCATGCCGGGGTTGCCGTGGCGCAGACGGGTCGCGCCCTCGTCCGTCGCCTTAAGCTCGGGCAGATCTTGCAACCCTTCTTCAAGCGGGCGCAAATAGGCGTCCAGCTCACCTGTTTTCGCCAGCTTCTCGACCAGTTCAAGGCTGACACCATCGTCGCAGTCGAACGGCCCGGACCAGATGCGGCGCAGCTCGCGGACATGGCCGTGGCAGCCCAACACCTCGCCCAGATCACGCGCGATTGAGCGCACATAGCCACCCTTGCCGCAGGTCATCTCTAACGTGACGTGATCTGCGTCGGGCCGGTCCAGCATCACCAATTCCTCGACCCAGAGGGGACGAGCGGCAATTTCGACATCTTCGCCGTCGCGGGCAAGTTTATAGGCGCGTTCGCCGTCGATCTTCACCGCAGAAAACTTCGGCGGCACCTGCATGATCTGTCCGGTGAACTGGCCCAATGCAGCTTGAATGTCTTCATCCGACGGGCGCGCAGCGCTTTCGGCGATCACCTCGCCTTCGGTGTCATCGGTATTGGTCGCCTGACCAAGACGGACGGTGAACACATAGGCTTTCAGCGCGTCGGTGATGTAGGGCACCGTCTTGGTGGCTTCGCCCAGCGCCACGGCCAGAACACCGGTGGCTTCGGGGTCCAGCGTGCCGGCGTGACCTGCCTTCTTGGCATCCATCGCCCAGCGGACTTTGTTGACCACGGCGTTCGAACTGACACCGGCGGGCTTGTCCACGACCAGCCAGCCGTGAATGTCCCGCCCCTTTTTGCGGCGTCCCATCAGGTGTCCTCCGACCCGTCCTCGTCGTCTTCGACTTTAGGTTTCAGGTCGCGCTGAACGCTTTCCTGAGACAGCAGGCGGTGGGTGTGGTCCATCTGGTCGAAGGTCTCGTCCACCATGAAGCGCAGGTCTGGCGTGTGTTTGATCTTCAACGCTTTGCCTAAGATACGACGCAGCTCGCCTTTGTTGCGGGCCAGCGCTTTGATCGCCAGATCACCATCCTTGCCACCCAAGGGCAGGGCGAACACGGTGGCGATGCTGAGGTCAGAGGTCACGCGCACCTCGCCAATTGTGATCGACATGCGCCCAAGGTCGGGGTCGTGTACATCGCCACGCATCAATGCTTCGGACAGGGTCCGGCGGATCAGCTCGGCGATGCGCAGCTGTCGCTGCGTTGGGCCGGCTGTGTCATGAAATCGGTTCTTTGCCATAGGGGCCATTTATGCCCGATTGCGCGCCTTCGCAACAGGGCTTTGCCAAGATAGGGCAAGCGCGCTAGACAGCGATGAAGCGAAGGAGACGAAGATGAGCGATTTGCCGGGCATAGTTGTGATGGGGGCATCGGGCCGGATGGGCCAGATGTTGATCCAAGAAATCAACGCGAACAAGGGCGCACGGCTGGTTGGTGCGTTGGAGCGTCCGGGGCATGATTGGGTTGGCAATGATGTTGGCATCTGCATGGGCGGTCAGGCGCTGGGCGTCATCGTGTCCGATGATCCGCTGGAGACAATGGCCAAAGCGCAGGCAGTCATAGATTTCACCGCGCCCGCCGCAACCGTCGCGATGGCCGAGATCGCGGCACAAGCACGGGCCGTTCATGTGATTGGCACGACCGGGCTTAGCGACGATGATTTGGCAAAGCTGGCCCTTGCCGGGCGGCATGCCACCATCGTGCGCGCGGGCAACATGAGCCTTGGGGTCAATCTTCTGGTCCAATTGACTCGCAAAGTGGCCGAGGCGCTGGACGAAGATTTCGACATCGAGATCATCGAGGCGCATCACCATCACAAGGTCGACGCTCCATCAGGCACCGCCCTGATGCTGGGCGAGGCTGCGGCGGCCGGTCGCGGCGTCGATCTGGGCGATGCGTCAGACCGGGGTCGTGATGGCATCACAGGCGCGCGCAAAAAGGGTGACATCGGGTTTCACGCCGTGCGCGGCGGCGACATTGTGGGCGAACATGACGTGATGTTTGCCGCCCCCGGAGAGCGTATTGTATTGCGTCACCTAGCTACCGACCGCGCGATCTTTGCCCGCGGGGCGGTGAAGGCCGCGCTTTGGGGGCAGGGCAAGAAACCCGGCGAATACGATATGATGGATGTGTTGGGGCTGTAACCCGAGCGGTGGCTGGCCGATCAAAAGTCGATCGCGATGCCCTTCTTTTCCCAATCGCCATAGCGGACCGGCTCAGGCCCGTCGCGGCCTCCGAGTTCTGTCGGGCGAGTTTTGGCCTCTGCCTCTGTCTTCTTACGGCGTTCCGCGGCTTCGGCCAGGGCGCGCTTGGCGGCGGGCGGCAGGTCGCGCTGCTCGGTCTGGGGCTTTGATGGCGTGTCGGACATAGGCCTGATCCTTGTGGCTTTCTGTGCCATGATATAGGTCGCGCGCAGATGAAACGCAAAGGGGCAGCGATGAGCGACGCCGTGGACCCGCGACATATCGCGGTGGATTTGTTGGGGGACGTGCTGGACGAGCATCGCTTGCTGTCCGAAGCATTGCCGAAACGGCTGGCGAAAGTTGCCCCCGAAGACCGCGCCCGCGCCCAACGTTTGACCCTGCTTGCGCTTCGAAACATGGATCGTGCTGACCGCATGTTGGGGCCGCATATGAAAAAGCGTCCGCCCGCGCGGGTTCTGAACACTCTGCGGCTAGGCGTGGCCGAGATCTGCACGGGCGGGGCCGCGCATGGCGTCGTGAACGATTTGGTCGGCGTGACTCGCGCAGGTCGCGAAACCGAGCGGCTGGCCGGTTTGGTCAACGCCGTTTTACGCAAGGTGGCGGACGAGGCTGATAAATGGGACAGCTTGCCGGTCCCGCGGCTGCCAAAATGGCTGCGCAAACCGCTGATCGCCGATTATGGCAAGGCACAGGTCGAAGCGATAGAGGCTGTGCAGGCGAAGGCGCCTCCGCTTGATCTGACCGCGAAGGGGGACGCTGCGGAGCTGGCGAAACGGCTTGGCGGAACGCTGTTGCCGACCGGATCGGTGCGGTTGCAGGACGCCGGGCAAGTGACGGCGCTGAACGGGTATGACGCGGGGGAATGGTGGGTGCAGGATGCATCGGCGGCTTTGCCTGCAAGGGTGCTTGCGCCGGATGCGGGTGCGCGGGTGCTAGATATGTGTGCCGCGCCCGGTGGCAAGACCATGCAGCTTGCGGCGACCGGGGCGGATGTGACGGCGCTGGACGTGTCCGAGGTGCGGATGAAGCGCGTGGCTGAAAACCTTGCACGCACCGGGCTAAAGGCGACGTTGGTCGTTGGCGACGCGCTGGAATTTGACGAGCCTCAGTTTGACGCAATCCTGCTGGACGCCCCCTGCACTGCGACCGGAACGATCCGCAGGCACCCCGATCTGCCCCACGCCAAGGATGGCAGCGACTTTCCCGGCCTGTTTGAGTTGCAGGAATATTTGATTGACCGCGCCATCGGGCTCTTGAAGCCGGGCGGGCGTCTGGTCTTTTGCACCTGTAGTCTGCTGATTGATGAGGGAGAGGAACAGGTGCGCGATGCGCTAACTCGCCACCCAGACGTGCAAGTCGAACTGGACGCGCTGCGCGTGCCGGGGGTCGAGGACGCCTGGATCGGGTCAGAAGGTCTGCGCATTATGCCAAATTTCCGGGCTGAGCTGGGTGGGATGGACGGGTTCTTCATCACCGCATTGCGGAAATCCTGAATCAGGTCACGGCAATTCACCGATGACTCTCGTCAAGCGTGTCTGTATGCTTCGCTGAAAGCCCCCATCAGAGGGGCGGTAGTTCAACGCAGTTGAATGATTGAGGCGAGGCGTCCCCGTGGTGCATCAAGATGGCTTCTCTGGGTTCAAAACCCGTTTTGCGAATCGCTTTCAGGCGAAGCGCGCGGCGCGTGCGCGTCCTGCGACCGGCTTTGTTTCCCAACCAGAACCCCGCACCATCGGCGCTTATGCGCGCGGCAAGCAGTTGATCGCGGGCAACTATCTGTTCGCCGGTCATCTTGTGAATGCGCCGAACTCTGGTCTGTGGGACGTGACGCCGCCCAGTCAGGGTTTTTCTGAAGAAACGCAGGGTTTTGTCTGGCTGGATGATCTGGCCAGCGTCGGCGACAGCGAGGCGCGCAAACGGGCGCAAGCTTGGGTCTTGGGCTGGATCGATCAGTATGGCCGCGGCGTTGGCGATGGCTGGACACCCGACCTGACGGGTCGGCGGTTGATCCGCTGGATCAACCACGCCATTTTCCTGATCGCCGGAATGGATTCCGACCAAAGCCGCGCGTTTTTCCGCTCGCTCGGTCAGCAAACTATTTTTTTGTCGCGCCGGTGGCATGCGGCCACGCCGGGCTTGCCTCGGTTTGAGGCGCTGACCGGGTTGATCTATGCCGGGCTGGGGCTTGAGGGGATGGAACGTCACGTTGCCCCCGCCGTGAAAGCGCTTGCGCGGGAATGTGCCGAACAGATTGACGGTGAAGGTGGAATTCCCACCCGCAACCCGGAAGAATTACTGGATGTGTTCACGCTTCTGAACTGGGCCGCGCTGGCCTTGTCGGAAAGTGGTCGCCAAGCGGCGGCGGCCCATGTGGGCGCGATTGAACGGATCGCGCCGACCTTGCGCGCACTTAGACATGCCGATGGCGGGCTGGCGCGGTTTCATGGCGGCGGGCGTGGGCTGCAGGGGCGTCTGGATCACGCGCTGGCCACGTCGGGCGTGCGTGCTGGGCCTGCGACCGGACTTTCGATGGGCTACACCCGGCTTAGCGCGGGGCGAACAAGTTTAATCGTCGACACAGCCCCCCCTCCGACGGGGATGGCATCTGCCAACGCCCATGCGTCGACCCTTGCGTTCGAGCTGACCTCGGGCAGGCGGCCTTTGGTGGTGAATTGCGGGTGTGGCGCGCATTTCGGAGCCGAGTGGCACAAGGCGGGTCGGGCGACGCCGTCACATTCCGTGTTGGGTTTGGCGGGTCTGTCATCCTCGCGGCTAGGGGCGGCGCGCAATTACGGTGGCGGGGCCAAGGTTTTTCTGACCTCGACCCCGGCAAAGGTTCATTTGCAACGCTTGGAGGAACCCAGCGGCACCGGTGTCGTGGCAGCGCATGATGGCTATGTAAAAAGCCACGGTCTGACCCATATGCGGCGCATCGAAATGGCCGACAACGGGCGCGGTGTGTCGGGCGAGGATACGCTTGCCGCTGTTTCTGATGCAGATCAGGTCCAGTTTGATCGCGCGATGGACCAAGTGTCGCTGCAGGGTATCCCCTACAGTGTTCGTTTTCACTTGCATCCAGATGTGGATGCAACGCTTGATTTGGGTGGAACGGCGGTGTCGATGGCGCTTCGGTCCGGCGAGATTTGGGTGTTTCGGTTCGAAGGCCGCGGCGAATTGGCGTTGGAAAGCAGCGTTTATTTAGAAAAGACGCGTTTGAAGCCCCGGAAAACAAAACAAGTGGTTCTATCTGGCGTCGCAATGGATTATGCGACACGCATCCGCTGGACGCTGGCTAAGGCGCAGGAAACCCCCTCGGTTTTGCGTGACCTTGAAAGCGGCGACGCGGCGGAGCTGCCAAGTTAAACGCCAAGGGGGCCAAAGAGCCATGACCGACCTTCATCCCGTGCGCCGCGCGCTGATTTCCGTATCCGACAAGACCGGCCTGATTGATCTGGGCAAATCATTGGAAGAGCGCGGGATTGAAATCCTGTCGACTGGTGGTTCTGCCAAGGTATTGCGCGACGCCGGTGTGTCCGTGAAAGATGTGGCCGACATCACAGACTTCCCCGAAATGATGGACGGTCGCGTGAAAACCCTGCACCCGATGGTGCATGGTGGCCTTTTGGCCCTGCGTGACAATGATGACCACGTCGCGTCGATGGAAGAACACGGTATCTGGGCCATCGACCTGCTTGTCGCGAACCTTTATCCGTTTGAGACAACCGTTGCCTCGGGTGCCGATTATGACACCTGTATCGAGAACATCGACATTGGCGGCCCCGCAATGATTCGCGCTGCCGCCAAGAACCACGCGTTTGTGAGCGTCGTGGTGGATGTTGAAGATTACCCCAAGCTGTTGGGTGATCTGGACCAGCACGTTGGGTCCACCTGTCCGAAATTCCGCAAGAAACTGGCGCAGAAAGCCTATGCGCGCACGGCAGCATATGACGCGGCTGTTTCGAACTGGATGGCAGAGGCACTTGAACTGAAAGCGCCTCATCGGCGCGCCTTTGCGGGCACGTTGAAGCAAACCCTGCGCTATGGTGAAAACAGCCACCAGAAGGCAGCGTTTTATGCCGACGGTTCGAACCGCCCCGGTGTTGCCACCGCGACCCAGCTTCAGGGCAAAGAACTGTCATACAACAACATCAACGACACCGACGCCGCGTTCGAATTGGTGGCGGAGTTTGACCCGGCAGACAGCCCCGCCGTGGCGATTATCAAACACGCGAACCCCTGTGGTGTGGCCCAAGGCGCGACACTGGCCGAGGCCTATCAGAAGGCGTTCGACTGCGACCGCACCTCGGCTTTCGGAGGAATCGTCGCGCTGAACCAGCCGCTGGACGCGGACACCGCCAAGAAAATCACCGAGATTTTCACCGAGGTCGTGATTGCCCCCGGCGCGTCTGATGAAGCACGCGAAATCTTTGCGGGTAAGAAAAACCTGCGCCTTCTACTGACGGATGGCTTGCCCGACACGCGTGCGCCGCTGACGGCATATAAGCAGGTTTCCGGCGGTCTGCTGGTGCAGGACAAGGACGTGGGCTATGTCGGCATGGATGACCTGACGGTTGTGACCGAAAAAGCGCCGACCGAAGAGCAGATGCGCGATTTGCTGTTCGCATGGAAGGTCGGAAAACACGTCAAATCCAACGCGATCGTATATGTGAAAGACAAGGCGACCGTGGGTGTTGGCGCAGGCCAGATGAGCCGACTGGACAGCGCCAATGTTGCCGCAGCCAAAGCGCAGCGGATGGCGAACGAACTAGGGCTGTATGAGAGCCTTGCCAAAGGTTCGGCAGTCGCATCGGACGCCTTCTTCCCGTTTCCCGACGGCCTTTTGGAAGCCGCCGCCGCCGGGGCGACCTGCGTTATTCAGCCCGGCGGCTCGATGCGCGACAATGAAGTGATCGACGCGGCCAATGACGCAGGCCTTGCGATGGTGTTCACCGGCATGCGCCACTTCCGGCACTGATCAGACGATGCGTTTGATTCTGATAGCTGCCGTTTTGGCCTTCGCCCTTGATCAGGGCAGCAAGTATCATGCGCTCTACGTGCTTGATCTGGACCGCGTTGGCGTGGTCCAGATCTGGCCGCCTTATCTGGTTTACCAAATGGCGTGGAACACGGGCGTTAATTTCGGCCTGTTCGGGTCTGACGGCGCGGCCATGCGTTGGGTGCTGGTGGCGCTTAGCTTCGTGATCTCGGCTTGGGTCGTCATCTGGGTTCGCCGCGAAAAGCTTGGCAGACTGGCACATATATCCGCTGGGCTATTGGTTGGTGGCGCGCTGGGCAACGTCGTTGATCGTATCTATTACGGGGCGGTGGTCGATTTTCTGAACATGTCCTGTTGCGGCATACAGAACCCGTTTTCCTTCAACGTTGCCGACATTTTTGTATTTGCGGGGGCTATTGGTCTGGTTCTCTTCTCATCAACGCACAAGACCCCGTGACGCGCGTTTCCAGATGGGCTAAGAAGCGGTAGGAAACGAGGGTTTTTCGTCACATGCGATTTTTTTCCGTAAAGCTTTTGACCGTTCTTGGTGCCGGTTTTCTTCTGACTGCTTGTTCCGGCGGTGATCCCAAGTTGATGAACTTGCGGTCCAGCCAGGCGGGTCCGGATGAATTTGCGATTCTGCCGACAAAGCCGCTGCAAGAACCCGAAAACTATGCTGCACTGCCGCCTCCGACACCGGGCGGAACCAACGTTAGCGACCCGACACCCAACGCGGATGCGGTCGCAGCACTTGGTGGACAGCTGCGCAATACCGGCCTGCGCGGTGGTGAAGGCGCGCTTGTGACAGCCGCCAGCCGTTATGGCGTTGGGTCCGGCATTCGCAATCAACTTGCGGCGGAAGACCTGAAATGGCGTCAGGAAAATCGCGGTAAAGTGCTTGAGCGGTTGTTCGGCGTGAATGTCTATTACAGCGCTTACGAGGCGCACGAACTGGACCAGCATCGCGAACTGGAACGGATGCGCCGCAGCGGCGTTTGGACGCCTGCGGCCCCGCCCGATCCGGCGGCTGCGCAATAACACGGGGGGCCAAACGGCCCCCTTTTTCGTCTTGTGATGGCCGTTGGGATCGACAGTGATCACATCTGTGTTTTCATGCCTTGAAGCTCGCGCCATCGCGCGTAACTTGATCACCAACAGACAGGAGTTACGAATGCGGTTCTTACTTGCTGCTTTTCTTGCCATTGGGTTG
Organism: Aliiroseovarius sp. S1339; assembly: GCF_023195695.1. Taxonomy (GTDB): domain Bacteria; phylum Pseudomonadota; class Alphaproteobacteria; order Rhodobacterales; family Rhodobacteraceae; genus Aliiroseovarius. Next base: position 342,208 of record NZ_JALPQG010000003.1, read on the forward strand.
GGCACGCCCGCCGCCGCCAAGGAAGGCGTCACAGATTTCACCTTGGACAATGGGCTTGAGGTCGTGGTGATCGAAGATCACCGTGCGCCAGTTGTGGTCCATATGTTGTGGTACCGGGCAGGTGCGGCAGATGAAAAACCCGGCGTTTCGGGCATCGCGCATTTTTTGGAGCATTTGTTGTTCAAGGCGACCGAAACCATGGAGTCAGGCGAGCTTAGCCGTGTGGTTGCCGAAAATGGCGGGTCTGACAATGCATTCACGTCGCAGGATTACACCGCGTATTTTCAGCGTGTCGCGGCTGATCGACTGGGTCTGATGATGCAGATGGAAGCGGACCGGATGCGCAATCTGCGGCTGACCGAAGATGATATTGCGACCGAACGAAACGTCATTCTGGAAGAACGCGCACAGCGCACCGACAGCGATCCGTCAGCGTTGTTTCATGAGCAGATGAATGCGGCAGCTTACCTGAATCACCCTTACGGCACCCCGATCATCGGCTGGCGCCATGAAGCCGCGCAGCTTTCGCGCGAAGATGCGTTGGCCTATTATGAACGCTATTACGCGCCCAATAATGGTATCCTGATCGTTGCGGGCGACGTCACGCCCGATGACGTCAAAGTGCTGGCGCAGGAACATTACGGCCCCTTGATGCCGACGCCTGATCTGACAGAACGCAAACGGTTGGTCGAGCCGCCCCAACTGGCCGCGCGTCGCATTCGATTTGAAGACGCAAGGGTGTCGCAACCTTATGTTTTCCGCCAATATCACGCGCCGGAACGCGATGCAGGCGCGCAGGAACAGGCCGCAGAGCTTGTTTATCTGGCTGAAATTCTTGGCGGCAATGGGGCCACCTCGGTTTTGGGGCGTGCGCTACAGTTTGAAGATCCAATCGCTGTCTATGCCGGGGCTGGCTATGGCTCGGTGATGCTGGATGACAGTGAATTTTCACTCGTGGTCTATCCGACTGCCGATACCAGCCTTGCCGAAGCCGAGGCTGCGCTGGATCGCGAGATTGCCGAATTCCTTGAAACCGGAATTGATCCTGAACAGTTCGAACGTATCAAATTCCAGATCCGTGCTGATCAGGTATATGCGCTAGATAATGCGATGTCGCGCGCACAGCGCTATGGGCGTGCGCTGACCTCGGGCCTGACGATCGAAGATGTGCAGGCGTGGCCTGATGTCTTGCAAGCTGTCACCGCTGACCAAGTGATGGACGCCGCGCGCAAGGTGTTTGACGACCGCAAATCCGTAACCGGCTGGCTTGTCCCCGCAGGTGGAGAGGAAATGAAATGATGCGCCTGATTTATGCCCTTGCCACGCTGGTGATCGTGACCCTGCCAGCCCGCGCGGAGATTGCCATTCAAGAGGTAACGACCCCCGCAGGTATCAATGTTTGGTTGGTGGAAGAACACAGCTTGCCTTTTACCGCGCTGGAAATCCGGTTTCGTGGTGGCACCTCGCTGGATCGTCCCGGCAAACGCGGCGCGGTGAATCTGATGGTCGGTCTGCTGGAAGAGGGGTCGGGCGATTTGGACGCCCGCGCCTTTGCCGAAGCGCGCGAAAGTTTGGCCGCCTCGTTCAGTTTTGGGGCCTATGATGATGCGGTCACCGTTTCGGCGCAGTTTCTGACTGAAAACCGCGACGCCGCCACCACTCTTTTGCATGCAGCACTTACCGAGCCCCGGTTTGACGACGCCGCGATTGATCGGGTGCGTGGGCAAGTAATGTCTCATCTCACAGCTCGCGTTACAGACCCCAACGCAATTGCGGGTGAGACATGGGACAGCATGGCCTATGGCGACCATCCGTATGGCACCTATCGATCCGGTACGCCCGAAAGTGTGGCATCCCTTACACGAGACGACCTTGAGGCTGCTATGTCAGATGCGATTGCCTTGGATCGGATATATGTTGCCGCCGTCGGCGATATTTCGGCGGATGAGCTTAGCCAACTGCTTGACACCTTGTTCGACGGGTTGCCCGCAAAGGGTGCGCCGCTTCCGGACCTTGTCGACTTCACCTTGAAAGGTGGCACAACAGTTGTGCCCTTTGATACGCCGCAATCTGTCGCCATGTTTGGCCAAGATGGCATCGCGCGTGATGACCCAGATTTTTTCGCGGCCTTCGTGCTGAACGAGGTTCTGGGCGGGCGCAGTTCGAACTCGCGCCTGATGAAAGAGGTGCGCGAAAAGCGCGGGCTGACTTATGGGGTGGGGACCTACTTGGCTGATGCCGACCTGTCCGAAACCATCATGGGGCATTTTTCCAGCCAGAACGGCTCGATGGGTGAAGCAATAGGGGTCGTGCGCGCGGAATGGGCAAAGATCGCCGAAAACGGTATCACGCAGGACGAACTGACAGCTGCGCAAACCTATCTGACGGGGTCTTATCCGCTACGGTTCGATGGCAACGCCAATATTGCCAATATCATGGTGTCCATGCAGATGGAGGGTTTGCCTGTCGATTACATCGCAACCCGAAATGATCAGGTAATGGCGGTGACGCTGGACGAGGCCAAGCGTGTGGCAGCGCGCATCTTTGACCCGGAAGCACTGCATTTCGTGGTTGTTGGTCAGCCCGAAGGCGTTGTGTCGAATTAGCCGATTATCGCGCGGCGCAAAGGCGATTTCACAATGGTAGAATCGGCGCAGTTCATGCTAGGTTTTGTGGTATGTCCGTTGATACCCCCCAGATAAGCCCGGCGTGCGCCTCTGACAGCCGCCCGATGATCCGCCAGTTGGATGACGCCGCGATAAATCGGATCGCGGCGGGCGAGGTCGTGGAACGCCCCGCATCCGCCGTGAAAGAGCTGGTTGAAAATGCGTTGGATGCAGGGGCGACGCGGGTTGACGTAACATATGCGGATGGCGGCAAGACCCTGATCCGCGTCACCGACGATGGATGCGGAATTGCGCCCGATGATCTGCCTTTGGCCCTGTCGCGTCATGCGACGTCGAAGATCGACGGCTCGGACCTTCTGGACATTCACACCTTCGGCTTCCGCGGTGAGGCATTGCCCTCGCTTGGGTCGGTTGGTCGATTGACCATCATTTCGCGGGCCGATGGGTTTGATGCTGCCACGATCCGGGTGGCAGGGGGCGAAACAAGTGCGGTCAAACCCGCCGCCCTGTCCGGCGGTACCGTGGTCGAACTGCGCGACCTGTTTTACGCAACACCCGCGCGGCTGAAATTCATGCGCACCGACCGGGCCGAGGCGCAGGCGATCACCGACGTGATCAAGCGCCTTGCGATGGCTGAACCGCATGTGGGTTTCACCCTGCGCGATGTGTCGGGTGGCGGTGAGGGCCGTGTGACCTTCCGCGCCGATCCTGAAACCGGCGATATGTTCGATGCGCTTGGCGGGCGGCTCGGGTCGATCCTTGGGCGCGATTTTTCGGATAATGCGATCCAGATTGATGCCGAACGCGACGGGTTGCGCCTGACGGGGTTTGCAGCCTTACCAACCTATTCGCGCGGCGCGGCAGTGGCGCAGTTCCTGTTCGTCAATGGTCGCCCCGTGAAGGATAAGCTGCTGACCGGCGCACTGCGGGCGGCGTATTTCGATTTCCTCAGCCGTGACCGGCATCCCGCTGCCGCGCTGTTCGTGTCCTGCGACCCGCATCTGGTCGATGTGAACGTGCACCCGGCAAAATCCGAGGTGCGGTTCCGCGAACCCGGCATCGCGCGTGGTTTGATCGTATCAGGCCTGCGCCATGCGTTGGCAAACGCGGGACATCGTGCGTCAACGACTGTCGCGGGGGCGACTTTGGGCGCGATGCGCCCTGAGCCGATCGGCCCGAGGGTCTATCAAATGGACCGCCCCGGCGCGGGCGCGATACGGCAGGCGTATACCTCGCAGGCCCCCGGCTCTGACATGCCGGGATTTGCCGAAATGTCCACGCCCTCGGCCCGCTTTGATCCGGTGGTTGAGGCGGATAGCGAAGCCCCGCAAGAGGCGCTGCCCCTTGGCGCCGCCCGCGCGCAGGTGCATGAGAACTACATCATCGCGCAGACCGAAACCGGCATGGTTATCGTTGATCAGCACGCGGCCCACGAACGGTTGGTCTATGAAAAGCTCAAACGCCAGATGGCCGAAATCGGTGTCGCGCGTCAGGCGCTTCTGATCCCCGAAATTGTTGAGCTGTCCTCCGGTGATGTGGCGCGGGTGTTGGAAGTCGCGGATGACCTTGCCCAGATGGGGCTTGTCATCGAACCCTTCGGCGGCGATGCCATCGCCGTGCGCGAAACGCCGGCCATTCTGGGTGAAATAAACGCCACCGCGATGATCAAGGACGTGCTGGACGAACTGGCCGACCTTGGCGACAGCAACAAGGTCCAAGCCAAAGTCGAGGCCGTGTTGTCCCGCGTCGCCTGCCATGGCTCGATCCGGTCGGGTCGCTGGATGCGACCCGAGGAGATGAACGCCCTGCTGCGCGAGATGGAGGCGACGCCCCATTCCGGCCAGTGCAATCACGGCCGCCCCACTTATGTGGAACTGAAACTTGCAGATATCGAAAGGCTGTTTGGCCGCACATGATCCAGATTGGTGACACCACTTATGACCTTTCCGACCCGCTGGTTCTGGCGACCATCGGGGGAGCATTCTTAGCGCTGGTCATGTTCGTCCTGCTTATCGTCGTGGTGCGCCGGGCGGGGCAATCGGCACGCGTGGCCCAAGACCTTGCGCGCGATATGGGCGGTCTTGGTCAAGCCGTGCAGGTGTTGGGTGCGGGGCAGGATCAACTGTCGGGCGGGTTGCGCACTGTGTCGGATGCGCAGTCCACTGGGCAAGCGCAGGTGTTGCAGGCGATGGAAACGCGTCTGGCGCATGTGCAGCAGCAGATGAATGACCGGCTGCATGACAACGCGATGAAATCTGCCCGCGCCATGTCGGAATTGCAAGAGCGGATGAAGGAAAGCCTGCAAGGCAACACGGTGAAAACCACCCAGAGCCTGACCCAATTGCAGGAGCGGCTGGCGGTGATCGACAAAGCGCAGGACAACATCACGCGGCTGTCGGGCGATGTGCTCAGCCTTCAGGACATCCTGTCAAACAAGCAGACGCGCGGCGCATTTGGCGAGATACAGCTGCACGACATCGTGTCCAAGGCGCTGCCCAAAGACAGCTATGACCTGCAACAGACCCTGTCCAACGGAAAACGCGCCGATTGCCTGATCCACCTGCCCAACCCGCCGGGGCCGATTGTGATCGATTCAAAATTCCCGCTGGAGGCCTATGAAGCCCTGCGCGCCGCGGACACGCCTTACGAGGTGAACGAGGCGGCAAAGGCCATGCGCATCGCGGTCAAGGCGCATATCAAGGCGATCGCTGAGAAATATATCATCGAAGGCGAAACCGCAGACGGCGCCCTGATGTTCCTGCCGTCCGAGGCCGTCTATGCCGAACTGCACGCCAACTTCCCCGAACTGGTCCGTGAAGGGTTCGCAGCGCGTGTCTGGATCGTGTCCCCCACGACGTGCATGGCGACGCTGAACACGATGCGGGCGATCCTGAAAGATGCCCGAATGCGTGAACAGGCGGGCGAGATCCGCAAGATGCTAAAGCACCTTCACCGCGATGTGGAGCTTGTTGTCGAGCGCGCGGGCAAGTTGGAGACTCACTTCGATCAGGCACGACGCGATGTTGAGGGGATTACCACAGCGGCAGAACGCGCCGGGAAACGCGCGGCGCGGCTGGATAACTTCGATTTTGAGGAGTTGTCAGACGAGGCCGAGAATGTGGTGCCGATTGGGAAGGGGTGAGGTGTCGTGGACGTGCGAGATGGTAGCATTGAGCCCCCTTTGCAGATTTCTACGGTGCGTCTAAGCTCTGCTTCACGCATGTCCTGATCAGCACCCGGACAAAAGCCATCGAGGTTTTTCCTAGGATGATTTCTCGCTACGCTATTCGAAGAAATGAAAGGGTACTCGAAAATGTCGGAACATGGATATGAGGCCGGGCGTCTTAATCTTCCATTTGTCGGAATTTGTACGTTTGGCAAATATCCATACATCGAAGACTGGAATGCAATAGACGCTGATGTGGCCGTTCTGGGTGCCCCTTTTGATTTCGGGTGCCAATGGCGGTCAGGTGCCCGCATGGGTCCGCGCGCCATCCGCGAAGCCTCCACTCTCTTTTCCTTCGGACATGCCGGCGCATATGATCACGAGGATGACATAACTTATCTGGAACCATCGAAGGTCAAGATCGTCGATATCGGTGATGCTGATATCATTCATACCGATACGATGAAAAGCCACGCTAACATCGAATATGGCGTTCGCAAAATTCTTGCAGCGGGCGCAATTCCCGTCGTTATTGGGGGGCGATCATTCGGTCAACATCCCCTGCATCAATGCCTTTGACGATCAAGGGCCGATACATGTCGTGCAGATCGACGCGCATCTCGATTTTGTCGATGAACGCCACGGCGTAAGATTTGGCCATGGAAATCCGATGCGTCGCGCCGCTGAAAAGCCCTATGTAACGGGTCTAAGCCAAATCGGCATTCGCAACGTCTCTTCGACCGCACGCGACGGTTATGTCGATGCCCGCGAAATGGGATCAGACATTCAATCTGTTCGCCAATTTCGAAAACTGGGTGTCGAGGGCATGCTGGATCGTATTCCAGAGGCTGCTCGTTATTACCTGACGATCGATATCGACGCCTTTGATCCTTCAATTGCACCCGGAACCGGAACGCCCAGCCATGGCGGGTTTATCTATTACGAGGTGTTGGAGCTAATCGATGGGCTTGCAAGGCGTGGCAGCATTGTGGGCGTCGATCTGGTCGAAGTTGCGCCTGACTACGACCCAACGGGGTGCACATCGACGCTTGCCGCACAAGTATTGATGAACACCATCGGGCGCATCCTGTATCACAGATAGGTTGCCGTCAGCTAAGCGAAGTTGGCAGTCGTGGCTTCAGCATTGGCGGTTCCTTTGTACGCGTTGCGGCCAATCGCCATTGTCACCCATGCTCCACCACCTCAACATGCTGGGCCAGTTCCTTCACATGCCCCATCCAGGCCTCGATCATCTCGGGATCATCTGTCGCTGCGGACACGCCAGCGGGGGCTTTGCCGCCTCGGATCATCTCGACGGCGAGTGAGACGGGGGTCGAGACCAGCCGCGCCATGGCGGTGCCGCGTTCGTCGCCCCAAGCGTCCATCACATAGGTCTTGTGATAGACGGGCATCCCGTCCTTTTCCGCCTTCAATGCTACGCACATGATCACGCGGTCAGGTTCGCCCTCGTCATAGGAATTCTCGTCCCAGAACTGGTCGGACATTTCTTTCAGTCGCGCGTCGCCCGCCGCGCCTTCAAGTGTCTCCACCTCGGCAAACACGTCTTTCCACGCCTCGGTCCAGCCGTTCAGGCGCAGGGTGCCGCGCACGAAAGTATCGACGTTCCAATTGGGGTCGAACTTGTAATCCTCCATGAACGGGATCGAGTCGCGGTTGGGATAGACCTCGAAGCTTTCGACCTGCTGCAAAGGCGCGTCGTAGCTGCTGATCGCATCCCAAGGCCGCGCGACGTCCAGCGGTTTGCCGTCCTTGATCGAGCGTGAGGGCGAGCGGAGTGCTTTCAGAACACCCAACGGCGACCAGCTGAATTTATAGCGAAACGGGTTCGGGATTTTCGGCACGCCGCCGCAATAGCTGATGAAACTCAGCGTGTTGTCCGGATCAAAGGCATCTGACGCGCGATAATCGGCGACGAGCCAGTGGGCCATCAAGTGGTCGATGCCGGGGTCCAACCCGATCTCGTTCACGCAAGCCAGACCAGCGTCGCGGAAGTCTTCGTCCAGCGCGCGCATCTCGGGCGAGATATAGCTGGAGGACACGAAATGCGCGCCTCTTTGCAGGCAGCGCTCGGCCAAGGGGACGTGCAGATCGCCGGGCAGCATCGACACCGCGATGTCGCCGGGGGCAAGGGCCGCGGTTACGGCGTCCAGATCGAAGGGGCGTATCTTGTCGGTCAGATCGCCAACGGCCTCGCGCGCCTTGTCGACGGTCCGGTTCCAGACAACGACGTTGCGGCCGGACTCTAGCAGGCGACGCAGGCCGGGGATGGCCGACAGGCCGGTGCCACACCAATGGATTGTCATATCAGGGCTTCCTTTCAGCCGAATTTCAGTTTGGCGGTGATGATAGATCCCACCATCACCAAGGCGATTGCGTTTGCAATGACCATAGGCCACGCGTCGAGCATCAGGCCATAGACCAGCCACAACGCGATCGAGGCGAAGACCATCACATTTGTTGGCAGGGACAAGTCGGCCGTGTGTTGCGTGCGCCATGCCCGAAGGGTTTGTGGCAGCCAGCAGATGGTGCTGATGACGCCGGCGGTGCTGCCGATCAAGGTTTCCAAATCAGATGTCCTTCATATGGGTGCGGAACGTCGCCTCGGCACGGCCCCAGACCCCCGTTGTTAGATCGGTCAGGGTCAGAAGCGACGGCAGAAGCTGTCCGGCGTAGTCGATGGAACTTTCCAAGGGCAGCATAGACGGTAGGTTGTCGATTGCCATCACATCCAGCGCGGGGTTTTCCGCAACGCGCAGGACGGGGGCGTCCCAACTGGTCGCCTTGTCATAGACCGGCACGGGATTGTAGTCGCTGTCCGGGTCGCAGGCCACATCGCCGATGGCGGTCAGCTTGCGGTCAGCCGACAGCGCGTCGCGCGGCACGAACACGGGAGTTTGCGGCCCGGCGAGGATGCAATTGATGAACAGGTTGTGGTTCAAAATTTCGGGGAAAGGGCCACCGCCTACGGTTTCGGCCATGTCCCATTTGGTGACGGTGACGCCCATGGCTTCCATCAGGTCGGACGCGCCTGTTCCGACGCGGCCAAGGGCACCGATCACAATGGCAGTCGGGCGCGGGGTGTTGGTTGCGTCGAGTTCAGAGCGAAGCTCGTCCAGCAACGCGTCCTTGTTCTTGTAGGCCCCAACGGGACCGCATGGCTTTCCGTGTTGCTGCGCGGCCCATGCTTTCAGCGTCACCGCTGCGCCCGCAAACCCAGCCCAGTAACCGAAGGCGGCAACCCGCCGCCCGTTTTCATCCACCAGATATTCCAGATCATAAAGCGTGCCGCCCCCGGCCTTGAACCGCTCAAGCAACGCGCGGCCGGAATGCTGGCCCTTGAAGGCGTGACCGAACATGATGTGGCGATGGGGCAGGGGGGTGCCGTCCTCGGGCAGCTCTTTCAGACCGAAAATGATGGCGTCTTTCGGCGCGTTGGGCCAGCTGTTTTCCGGTGCAATCTCACAACCCGCATCACGATAGCCGTCAATGCCGATGGCGCGGACCCGGCTTTCTTCGACCGTCACGTGCAGACCCGCATCAATCAGCGCCTTCGCACCGTCAGGCGTCAGCCCCACGCGATCTTCATTTAGGCGCTGTTCGGCGCGAACCCAAAGATGTGTCATGGACGAAGCTCCTCAAAAATGCGTTTGCGCGTGGTGGCGGTCGGTGGGTTCCAGATGCGGCACGGCGTTGAATTGGATCAGGCTTAGCCCCGCAGGTGTCAGTCGCATCCGGTGGACCGAACTGTTCATAATAGGCAGGATCGTGCGGGTGAACGGGCCAATATCAAGCCCCATGACCACCCGCGTTGCCATACCGATAAACCCGCCCGAGGTGAATATGATCGCATCCTCGCCGCGTTCAGCGATGTCGTGAATCACGTCGCTGACACGGGTTTGAAAGTCGTGGAACGTCTCGGGCGCATTGTCGATCTTGCCTTCCTGCCACGCCGAAAAGGTCAGTGGCAGGTGGTCGACGAAATCTTCATGGGTGCGGGGATGCGGAATGCCAAACTGCGTGTGCATCCGTTCGGACAGATCGAAATAGCGCACTTCGTCCAGCCGGGCGTCCTGTGTGAATTCGTCAGCCCCCCATTCCTGCGCGGTTTGGCGGTGCCGTGTCAGCGTGCCGGTATAGGCCTTGCTGTAACGCTGCCCGGTGTCGCGCATGTAGTCGCCCAGCCAACGCGACTGCTGGCGGCCCAGATCGGACAGGCGGTCATAGCCAGTCTCATCCGTTGCGGTGTTGTTGGCCTGGCCGTGGCGGATCAGCGTAATCGTGGTCATGGGGTCTCCTTTCGGCCTATTGCTAGACAGTTGGGTGCAGTTCGAAAAGGGGGTCTGGCGCAAAATCGGTGCGGGGCGTCGGGATTGAAGGACTGACGTGCCCCATCGCATGGTTTATACTGGTCAGGACTAGACGGAGGTTTCCATGAGCGACGGCATCAAGTTCACCTTGGACGGACAAGAGGTTACGGCACGCAAGGGCGAGAGCATTTGGGACGTGGCCAAGCGCGAGGGCACCCTGATCCCGCATCTGTGCCACAAGGATGTGCCGGACCTGCGCGCCGATGGGAACTGCCGCGCCTGCGTGGTCGAGATTGAGGGCGAACGCGTCCTTGCGGCTTCATGTATTCGCGAACCTGCTGAGGGTATGGTTGTCACCACCGACAATGCCCGCGCGCGGACGGCCCGCAAAATGGTGGTTGAACTGTTGATGGCCGACCAGCCGGAGACCCCACATGATGCTTCGTCGCATCTGCTGGACATGGCCGACCTGACCGGCGTGGAAACCAGCCGCTTCCCGAAGCTGGAATCCGGGCGCATTCCCCTGCTTGACGACAGCCATGTCGCGATGAGCGTCAATCTGGACGCCTGCATTCAGTGCAACCTTTGCGTCCGTGCCTGCCGCGAGGTGCAGGTCAATGACGTGATCGGCATGGCGGGGCGGGGGCATGATGCCTATCCGGTGTTTGATATTTCCGACCCGATGGGCGCCTCGACCTGCGTGGCGTGTGGCGAATGCGTGCAAGCCTGCCCCACCGGGGCGCTGATGCCAGCCAAAGTGACAGACACCGAAGACTATGACCGCGAGGTCGAAAGCGTCTGCCCGTTCTGTGGGGTTGGCTGTCAGGTCAGTTTGCGCGTCAAAGATGACAAGGTTGTCTATGTCGAAGGGATCAATGGCCCCGCCAATGAAGGTCGTTTGTGCGTGAAGGGCCGGTTCGGGTTCGACTATATCAACCACGACCACCGCCTGACCAAACCCCTGATCCGTAAAGAGGGCGCACCCAAGGGGCTAAACGTCGATCCCGCCAACCCGCTGACCCATTTTCGTGAAGCAAGCTGGGACGAGGCGTTGGATTTCGCGGCAAACGGTCTTGCCAAACTGCGTGATACCCATGGCGGCGACGCGGTCTCTGGCTTTGGATCGGCGAAATGCACCAATGAAGAGGCCTATCTGTTCCAGAAACTGATCCGCGCGGGCTTTGGCCACAACAACGTGGACCACTGCACCCGGCTGTGCCACGCGTCCTCTGTGTCGGCCCTGCTGGAAAACGTAGGCTCGGGCGCTGTGACCGCCACCTTTAACGAGATCGAAAACGCCGATGTGGCGATCGTCATCGGGTCAAACCCGATCGAAAACCACCCGGTCGCGGCAACCTATTTCAAGCAATTCACCAAGCGCGGCGGCAAGCTGATCGTGATGGACCCGCGCGGCACGTCGCTTAGCCGGTTCGCGACGCATATGTTGCAGTTCAAGCCGGGCGGTGACGTGTCGATGCTAAACGCGATCATGCATGTGATCGCCGAAGAAGGTCTGACCGACGACGCCTATATCGCTAAGCACACCGAGAATTGGGAGGCGATGCGCGAACACCTGAAAGCGTTCCCGCCCGAGGATATGGCCGAGATTTGCGGCATCTCCGCAGATGAGCTGCGCGCCACCGCCCGCACCTTTGCGGCTGGCAAGGCCGGTATGATCTTCTGGGGCATGGGTATCAGCCAGCACGTGCACGGCACAGATAACTCCCGCTGTTTGATCTCGCTAGCGTTGATGACCGGCAATGTGGGGCGTCCGGGCACGGGCCTGCACCCGCTGCGCGGTCAAAACAACGTGCAGGGCGCGTCTGATGCGGGCATGATCCCGATGTTCCTGCCCGACTACAAATCGGTGAAGGACCCCGCCGTTCTGGCCGAATTCAGCGCCGAGTGGGGTGTGGACAACTTGTCCGACAAGCCCGGCTTGACCGTGGTCGAAATCATGGACGCGGTGCATGATGGCCGCATCAAAGGCATGTATATTCTGGGCGAAAATCCGGCCATGTCTGATCCCGACATCACCCACGTGCGCGAAGCGTTGCAGCGGATGGAGTTTCTGGTCAGTCAAGATATCTTCCTGACCGAAACGGCCAGCTATGCCGATGTGGTCCTGCCCGCCGCTGCCTTTGCCGAAAAAACCGGGACGGTGTCCAACACCAACCGGCAGGTCCAGATGGGCCGCCCCGCCGTGCCGCCTCCGGGTGAGGCACAAGAGGATTGGTGGATCACGATTGAGCTTGCGAAACGTTTGGGGCTGGATTGGACATACACCCATCCCAGTGAAGTGTTTGCCGAAATGGGTCGCGTGATGCCGTCGCTCGATCATATCACGTGGGACCGGCTCGAGGCGCAGAATGCCGTCACCTACCCGTCGCTTTCCCCCGAAGATCCGGGGCAGGCGGTTGTGTTCGGTGATGGCTTCCCGCGCCCAAACAAGCGCGCGCGCTTCACCCCGGCAGCCATCCTGCCCCCTGCCGAACTGCCGGATGCCGACTATCCGATGGTCCTGACCACCGGGCGGCAGTTGGAGCATTGGCACACCGGTTCCATGACCCGCCGCGCCACCGTGCTGGACGCGATTGAGCCAGAGGCCAATTGTTCAATGAACCCCAAAACCCTGCGCGAAATGGGGGTTGAGCCGGGCGATATGGTCCGCCTGACCACGCGACGCGGCACAATCGACATCATGGCCCGTGCGGATTATGGCGTCGCCGAAAATATGGTGTTCCTGCCATTTGCCTATGTCGAGGCGGCGGCCAACACGCTGACCAACCCTGCGCTTGACCCCTATGGCAAGATCGCCGAGATGAAGTTCGCGGCGGTGAAGGTTGAGAAAGTGGCGCAGGTGGCGGCAGAGTAGTTGGGAGTGTCGAGGAAGTCGGTTTCGCGCTTGAACCTACTTGGCACTCCTGCTTCGAACAGCGTTTTCCGTCGGGAACACCTTGGCGCGAATTATGTCAGGGCCTTCCTGACGTATGGATTGCCTTTGCAGGAAGTCGGGATGAGAAATCCAGACTGCTCGAATTACGGCAAGGCAGACAAGGATGTCGAGAAATTAGCGGCTGGGCCGGGCGGGCTTCACATTTGCAATGAATGCGTCGAAGCGTGCCATCTGTTCTTGAATGGGGTCGAGGTTCCGATTGAGGTGTTTGATCCACATACCTGGCGAACTGAACGTCCGTTCGGGGTGCGTGCTGGGCTGGGTGCAACCGCTGAAACCATTCGGCAGCATCTTGCGAATGCGGTTGATGCTTTGAGGGAACGCAACATGAGTTGGACCAAGATCGCGGAACCGCTCGCCGTGTCTCGGCAATCGGTTTGGGAGCGTTTCGCGTGACTCTGATGAACCGAAAAAGGCTGTTGAGACCAAGGCATCTGTTCCTTTCTTGCGGATTGTTCATCCTGATCTACTTTGGCGCAAACTACAGCTGGTCACATGCCGCGATAGCTGGCGCTGTCAATGGAGAGGAATGCCCAGCCCACCTCGTTGATAAAGCAGAGTATTCTGTTGCGAATTTGCTTGGAGAAATGACTGCGAATCCTTGGGTTTACTGCATGGATCAACCCGCCGCCAGCCTCTCGGTCCAGTATGGCACAACCCGTTTTGCGCCCCTCCTTCCGTCCATCATCATCCTTGGCACGCTTGGTCAAAACCCCGATGTCGCTTCGCACGAATATGTTCATGCTGAAGTGGCGGAAAGAACAAGTGCCCTATTGCGAACATATCGAATTCCCACCTGGTTTGACGAAGGGCTGGCAATGCAAGTCGATACCCGTGCCGAGTTTGATACGAATGCACTTCGGCGACTTGTCGTCGAATACCGATCGACTCCACTTCAACTGGGTTCCATGTCCACCCCCTCGGAGTTTTTTGGTCACGGCGAGAAAAGTGTCCTCCATTACGCGCTTTCGAAATGCGTGGTGGCAGGTGCCATTTCAGAATGGGGAATCAATGCAGTGCGCGACCTTCTGGTGGATGTCAGATGGAGGTCGGCATTTCCAAGCGACAAATTCCAACCTTTTGTTGAAATCTGTATTACCTGATGAGCCAAATGGAGAAGGCGCGGATTAGAACGGTAGCAAAGCCCGGCAAGCTCGACATAGATGTCATCCCCACTTCACATCCCCCAAAAAGATATACCCCGCGCCGTAGATGGTCTTGATCAGGCGCGGGTTTTTGGGGTCTTCCTTAAGTTTGGTGCGCAGGCGCGAGATGCGGACGTCCATGGCGCGGTCGAAGCTTTCACCGGCGACACCACCCAGTGTTTCTTGCATTTGCGCGCGCGATATGAGCCGCTTGGGGGCGTCAAGGAACAGGCGCAGCACTTCGCCTTCGGCGTGGGAAAAGGCGGTTTCCTCGCCGCTGTCGTCTTCCAGCATGTAACGGTCGAAATGCGCGGTCCAGCCGTTGAACGTCGCGGTTTGCGCCGTCTTCAGGCTGGATTTCGGCCCGCGCAGGCGCGCGCGGACGCGGGCGACGACCTCGGCGGGTTCGAATGGTTTGACGATATAGTCGTCGGCTCCAAGCTCCAACCCGGTGACGCGATCCTGCACTTGGGTGCGGCCAGAAATGATGATGATCGACGCACCGCTTTCCAGCGCCAGCCGATGCACCAACGTCAGCCCGTCACGGTCCGGCAGACCGAGGTCTACAAGACAGACATCCGGGGACATGGTGTTCAAGGCGGCCTCGAACTCGGTGGCGCGGGCGAAACTGGCGGTGCGAAAACCGGCGTCTTCCAACGCCTCTGACAGCATCCGTCGGATTTCCGGTTCGTCGTCAAGGATGGCGACCAATGGCTGGGTCATACGCGGACCTCTTCAGACAGGAACGTGGCGAGTTCGCCCTTTGTGAAGGGTTTGGGCAAAACCGGGAAACCGGCTTCTGCCCTGCGCGGATCATCGGCGGGTAGGGAGGTCATGACCAGCATAGGGACATCAATACCTGCCATGCGCAACCCCTGCAGAAATTCTGGACCGGTCTGCGCGCCTTCCAACATCACGTCGCTTAGGATCAGACCAAGCCCGTCTAGGTCGACCAACCCCAGTGCTTCTTCGGCGGATGTTGCCTCGATCACCTGATGACCCATTTCGGTCAGCATCTCGCGAACGGATGTGCGAATGTCCTGATTATCCTCGATCAACAGGACAAGGCGCGGAGATATGGGCTGGAGCGGTTTGCGCAGCGGCAGGCGGACAGACACAACCGCGCCGCCCGTGTCGGCCGAATTGAACAGTTTCACCTGTCCGCCAGCAACCTTGGTCTGGTCATAAACCATTGATAAGCCTAGCCCGGAGCCTTCGCCGCCCTTGGTGGTGAAAAACGGGTCAAGTGCGTGCTCAAGCGCCTTTCGCGAAAAGCCGGGCCCGCTGTCGGTGACACGGAATTCCACCCATGTGTCGCGGATCGGGCGGGCCGTCAGGTGGATGGTGCCGGGCGACGATCCGATCGCATGGGTCGCGTTCAGGATAAGGTTCAGAATCCCGTCCTGCACCGCGCCTGCGTCCAGCACAATCGGGTCGTTCAAGTCCGCGACGTTGATTATCAGGTCGATGTCATCGGGCAGCGTTGACCGCGCGAGGGTTTCCAGACCATTCAGCATGTCGGGCACGAGGGTCGGTTCGAAATGCAGCTCGCGCCGGCCCGAGATCGAAGCGATCCGGTCCAGCAACGTCCCACCGCGCCGCACCGCGGCCGTGGTGGCGGCAACCATCTGCTGTGCATCATCGCCAAGTGGCATCTGGGCCAGACGGCTTTGCAGCCCAAGGATGATGGTCAGCAGGTTCGAGAAATCATGCGCCACGCCCGACGTGAGTTGCGCGGCCAGCTCGCGTTTGCGGGTCTGGGCCAAGGCCGCACGGGCTTGTGCTTCCTCAGTGACGTCCATCGACAGGATGTAGACGCCCGAGATTTCATCACCGTCTTGATCAGGGGTTAGTGCGACCCGAATACGGCGTCCTGACCCTTCGTGCGAGAATTCAAACACGCTGGGTTCGCCGTTAAAAGCGCGGGCGAAGTAGGGCGAGATATGCGCATAAGCCTCGTCGCCCAAGGCTTCGATTGCGTGCAACCCGATCAGATCGCTCGGCCGCCCGGTGATGACGGATCCAAGGCGACGGTTCGAGAACGTGTAGTGTCGATCACGGTCAATGCGCGCGATATGGGCAGGCATCATTTCGGCGGTCAGGCGGGTGCGGCTTTCCATCTCGGTCAGCTCGCGTTTGGTTTCTTCCAGCGCTGCGATTGTCGAGGCCAGTGCCCGGTTGGTCTGGGTCAGTTCTTCGGTATAGCTCAGCACTTGGTCGGACAGTTCCTCGGATCGGGCGCGCAACAGTGCCTCTTGCCGCTTGATTGGTGTGATGTCCGTATAGACAGTCACCCACCCCCCTTGCGACAGCGGATGACCTTCGACCGAAATCACCCGACCGTTGGCGCGCGTGCGCTCCATATAATGTGGCTCGAATGCCAAAGCCTGATCGACGCGCGATTTGACGAAAGATTCGATATCACCAACAGCCCCGTAATCGCCGCGCTCTGCCAGAAATCGGATGGTGTCCGAGAACTCCGCACCGGGGGTGGCAAGGTGGTCTGGCAGGTCAAACATATCCTGAAACTGGCGGTTTCCAACAACCAGCCGAAGCTTGCGATCATAGATGGAAAGCGCCTGCTGAATAAGGTTCAAACCGGCTTGAGTCAGGGCCGAGGTTTCGTTGAAATTCTGTCCCAATGGCGCCTCCTGTTACGCTCTTTCGCTAACACCTGAACCGGCGCATGAAAAGGAGTTTGACTGGGTCGCACACCTCTGGACCCGCCATGTAACAATTCGTTAGGATTGCGAAAAAGTGGCGAAACCTTTGACGGCCAAGTTTTTTCAGTCAGGGTTGCAAAGGAAGATTCGCTTTGCGATCGGGAACGTCGCCCGTACCGACGGTGGGAGGAAAATTTGTCACAGGAACTAGCCGCAGCAGGCGACTTTGCTTCCGTTCCCGCGCTACTTGCGCGGAACGTGAAGAAGTATGGGGATCGCCCGGCCTATCGTGAAAAAGAATTTGGCATCTGGCAGAGCTGGACATGGGCCGAGGCCGCCAAGGAAATCGAGAACCTGGCCCTTGGGCTTTTGGCGCTTGGCATTGATCGTGGCGATCATGTTGCCATCATCGGCCGCAACCGTCCCGCCCATTACTGGGCGATGATTGCCGCGCAGAAAGTCGGTGCGGTTCCGGTGCCTTTGTATCAGGACGCTGTTGCCGAAGAAATGGAATTCGTGCTGGACCATTGTGGCGCGCGGTTCGTGATCTGTGGCGATCAGGAACAGGTCGACAAGGTCATTGAGGTTCAGGAAAACGTCAAACATATCGAGCATGTGATCTACTACGACAAGCGCGGCTTGCGGAAATATGATCACAGCCACCTGCATTGGTATCGTGACATTCAGGAAGAAGGCCGCGTTGCACATTCCCGCCTTGAAGGCGAGATGGCTGCCCGCGAGGCAGAGCTGACTTACGATAGCACCTGCGTCATGCTTTACACATCGGGCACCACCGGGCGCCCGAAAGGTGTGGTTCTGTCGAACCGCAATATCGTCGAAAGCGCCAAGAACACCTCGGAATTCGACAATCTGGGTCTGAACGAAGACATTTTGGCCTATCTGCCGATGGCATGGGTAGGTGACTTCATCTTCTCGCTGGGTCAGGCGATGTGGTGCGGGTTCTGTGTGAACTGCCCCGAAAGCCCGGAAACGATGATGACGGATCTGCGCGAAATCGGGCCGACCTATTACTTCGCCCCGCCCCGCGTGTTTGAAACCCAGTTGACCAACGTGATGATCCGGATGGAAGACAGCGGCGATCTGAAATACGCGCTGTTCCACCACTTTATGGATTTCGCCAAAAAAGGCGCCGGCGAGAAGTTCGGCATGCCGCGCCGCAAAGTCACCACCCAGAAGAAGACCCTGGAGCAGAAACTCCGCCATGGCTTCCGCTATGCAATGGGGATTGGTTTTGCCGCCGAAACGATTGTGGAGAACGCGATCCGGTTGGGCTTTGCAAAGCTGCGGCATGGCAAAAATGCGCGCAAGCACTTCAAGGCCAAAGATCCGCTGGGTCTGAAGCTCTACAGCGGCAAGGCGTATGAATACTTCAAATATCGTTGCGGCGATGTTCTGGTCTATGGCCCGCTGAAAGACACGCTGGGCTTTGGACGCATCCGCGTCGGATACACGGCTGGTGAAGCGATCGGCCCCGAGATTTTCGAGTTCTACCGCTCGATGGGAATCAACCTGAAACAGCTATACGGTCAGACCGAAGCCACCGTGTTCATCACCGTGCAACCCGATGGCGAGGTGCGCAACGATACCGTTGGCGTTCCCGCGCCGGGCGTTGAAATCAAACTGGCGGACAATGGCGAGATCTTCTATCGCAGCCCCGGCACGTTTGTTGAATACTACAACAACCCCGAAAGCACCGCCGACACCAAAGACCCGGAAGGCTGGGTCGCCACGGGGGATGCGGGCTTCTTTGATAAGGTGAACGGTCACCTCCGCATTATCGACCGCGCCAAAGACGTTGGCAAAATGGCCGATGGCCGTCTGTTCGCGCCGAAATATGTCGAGAACAAACTGAAGTTCTATCCCGACATTCTGGAAGCCGTGGTGTTTGGCAATGACCGTGACATGTGCACGGCGTTCATCAACATCGACCTGACTGCGGTTGGCAACTGGGCCGAACGTAACAACGTCGCCTATGGGTCCTATCAGGAACTGGCGGGCCACCCGGACGTGGTGTCGACCATTCAGGAGCACGTTGAAGCCGTTAACAAATCCGTTGCCGAAGACGAGATGTTGTCGGGCTGTCAGATCCACCGCTTCCTGATCCTGCACAAGGAGCTGGATGCGGATGACGGTGAAATGACCCGGACCCGGAAAGTACGCCGCAAGATTGTGGAAGAGAAATACGCGCCACTGATCGACGCGCTTTATGGCGGCAAGTCCGAGCAATATATCGAAACCGAGGTCACTTATGAGGATGGCCGCAAGGGCTCGATCACGGCCACCTTGGAAATCCGCGACGCGGCTGTGGTTGGCACCAAACAGGGGATGGCGGCAGAATGACGACAACAACTGACATCAACGCCGACAGCTATGTCACCGCAGATGGCCGCACGATTGGCCCGGTGGTGATGGATATGAAAAACATCACCCTGCGCTTCGGCGGTGTGGTGGCGATCAAGGACATCAGCTTTGACATTCGCGAAGGTGAAATCCGCGCGATCATCGGTCCGAACGGGGCTGGTAAATCCTCGATGCTGAACGTCATCTCGGGCTTTTATAAGCCGCAAGAAGGTGAAGTTTGGTTCCGTGGTGAAAAACGCCCGCCGATGAAGCCCTATCAGGTTGCGCGGCAAGGTTTGGCGCGGACCTTCCAGAACATCGCTTTGTTTGACGGGATGACCGTGCTGGACAACATCATGACCGGCCGTCTGAACCATATGAAGGCGAACCTGCTTCAGCAGGCGATCTGGAAAGGCAAAGCCGAGCGGGAAGAGATTGCGAACCGCGAGATTTGCGAGAAGGTCATCGACTTTCTGGAAATCCAGCACATCCGCAAAACGCCTGTTGGACGTCTGCCCTATGGCCTGAAAAAGCGGGTCGAGCTGGCGCGTGCGCTGGCCGCACAACCCTCGCTTTTGCTGTTGGATGAACCCATGGCGGGCATGAACGTTGAGGAAAAAGAGGACATGTCCCGCTTTATCCTCGACATGAATGACGAATTCGGAACCACCATCGCGCTGATTGAACACGATATGGGTGTGGTTATGGATCTGTCCGACCGGGTGGTCGTGATGGATTACGGAAAGAAAATTGGGGACGGCACACCGGACGAAGTGCGCAACAACCAGGATGTGATCGACGCCTATCTTGGCGTGGCACACGATTAAGGGGGGACTTATGCCTGAACAGCTACTCTTTGCGATGGAAGTCACCCTGAACGGCCTGATGGCCGGGGTGCTTTACGCGCTGGTCGCGCTGGGGTTTGTCTTGATCTTCAAGGCCTCCGGCATCTTCAACTACGCTCAAGGTGTTATGGCGCTGTTCGCAGCACTGACGCTGGTGGGTATTCAACAAGGGCAGGTGCCTTTCGCCCATTTGATCAACGCGGTCTTTGGCACCGAGGTGCATCATTTCCCATGGCAGGTTCCATCGCTGATCGCGATTGTGCTGGCTGCGGGGGTTATGATCCTGTTCGCCTGGATCGTCGAAAAATACGTCCTGCAACACCTGATCGGACAGCCTGACATTATCCTGTTCATGGCGACCATCGGACTGGCGTATTTCATGGAAGGTTTTGGCGACATCATGTGGGGTTCAGACATCAAGAAACTTGATGTCGGTCTGCCGCAGGGTATGAACGCCACCATAGATCAGGTCACCTTCGACTGGTTCGGCTATGGGTTCTTCATTGATAATCTGGACATCGTCGCGGCGATCGTCGCCTCGCTTTTGGTGGCCGCGCTGACGATTTTCTCGCAATACTCCAAGCAGGGCCGGGCGCTGCGCGCCGTGGCGGATGATCACTCGGCGGCTCTGTCGGTTGGTATCTCGTTGCGCTTCATCTGGGTGCTGGTTTGGTCGATTGCAGGCTTCGTGGCCTTGGTCGCGGGCATCATGTGGGGCGCCAAGTCTGGCGTCCAGTTCAGCCTGTCGCTGATCGCACTGAAAGCCTTGCCGGTTTTGATGCTGGGCGGGTTTACCTCGATCCCCGGCGCCATCGTTGGCGGTCTGATCATCGGCGTGGGCGAGCAGCTGTTTGAATTCACCATCGGTCCCATGATCGGCGGCGCAACCCAGAACTGGTTCGCCTATGTGCTGGCACTTATTTTCCTGATCTTCAGGCCCCAAGGCCTGTTTGGCGAAAAAATCATCGAGAGGGTCTGATCCATGTTTTACCGCGAAGCAGGTGACTTCAAAACGTCCTACCGTGACGACAGCCAGACCTTCCCGATCCGCCTGGATCGGATGGGCTATTACATCCTGATGTTCGTGGCCTTCTTGGTGGTCCCGTTCTTCATCAACGACTATTGGGTCAACGCCGTCTTTGCGCCGTTCCTGATCTATGCGATTGCGGCGCTGGGCCTGAACATCCTGACCGGTTACGCCGGGCAGGTGTCGCTGGGCACCGGTGGCTTCATGGCTGTGGGGGCGTATGCCAGCTATAAGCTGATGACGAGCTTTCCAGAGGTCAGCATCCTGATCCACATCATACTTGCCGGCGGGATCACCGCGGTTGTAGGTGTGGCGTTTGGTTTGCCATCCTTGCGCATCAAGGGGTTCTATCTGGCGGTGGCCACGCTGGCCGCACAGTTCTTCCTTGTGTGGGTCTTCAACAAGGTGCCGTGGTTTTACAACTATTCGGCGTCGGGCCAAATCAACGCGCCTGAACGCTCTGTCTTCGGTGTCATCGTGACCGGCCCCAATACCGAAGCCTGGGCGAAATACATGATCTGCCTCGTGTTTGTCGTGGTGCTGGCATGGGTGGCGCGCAACCTGACGCGCGGCATGATGGGCCGCAAATGGATGGGCATCCGTGATATGGATATCGCGGCCGAGATCATCGGGGTGAACCCCCTGATGGCCAAGATGTCGGCTTTTGCGGTATCGTCCTTTTTTGTTGGCATTGCCGGAGCGCTGTTTTTCACGGTCTATCTTGGCGCGGCCGAAGCAGGCGAGGCCTTCGGGATCACCAAGTCGTTCCTGATCCTGTTCATGATCATCATCGGTGGTCTGGGATCGATCTTCGGATCATTCGCAGGCGCGGCCTTTATGGTGCTTATGCCAGTGTTTTTGAAGAACGTGCTGGTGGGGGGACTTGGCTGGCCGACCGATCTGGCCGCGCATTTCGAGTTCATGATCGTGGGCGGCCTGATTGTCGTCTTCCTGATTGTGGAACCGCACGGTCTGGCGCAACTATGGCGCCTGACGAAAGAAAAACTGCGTCTGTGGCCCTTCCCGCACTAGGGCCCGCGCAACTCATCTTATCCTCTGAACCAATGAGGAAACGGTTCAGAGGGTCAAAGCAATGTGACCCGCAACGGGCACGAAAATTTGCTAATCTAGGGAGGAAGCAAATGAAATACTCGAAACTCGCAGCAGCCAGTGTTACGGCGCTTATGGTGGCAACTCCGGTCCTTGCGGATCTGGTGTTCCCCTCGCTCAGCTACCGGACTGGTCCTTACGCCGCAGGCGGCATCCCCTATGCGGATGGCTTTGCGGATTACTTCACTCTGCTGAACGAACGTGACGGCGGCATCGGTGGCGTGATGACATCAGCCCCAGAATGTGAGACGGCTTATAACACCGAAAAAGGCGTCGAATGCTACGAAGCCACCAAAGGTCAAGGCGCGCTGGCTTATAACCCGCTGTCGACCGGCATCACCTATCAGCTGATCCCGAAAGTGACGGCAGACGACATTCCGCTTTACACGCCCGGTTATGGCCGCACGTCGGCTGCAAACGGCAAAGTGTTCAGCCACGTGTTCAACTTCCCCGCCAACTACTGGAATGCAGCCTCGCTCGCTGTGAACCACCTGAAAGAGGTTAGCGGTGGCGATCTGGCGGGCAAGAAAATCGCGCTGGTCTATCACAACTCGGCTTACGGTAAAGAACCGATCCGCACGCTGGAAGGTCTGGCTGAAAAGCACGGCTTTGAGCTTGTGACACTTCCGGTCGATCACCCCGGGCAGGAACAGAAAGCGCAATGGCTGCAAATCCGCCGCGAGCGTCCTGATTTCGTTATGATGTGGGGCTGGGGCGTGATGAACCAGGTTGCCATTCAGGAAGCTGCCAACATCCGCTTCCCGATGGAAAACTTCATCGGCGTTTGGTGGTCGGGTGGTGACCATGACGTTTCTCCCGCCGGTGACGCAGCCACGGGTTACAAGGCTGTGACCTTCCATGGTGTTGGATCGGACTATCCGGTTTTTGCTGATATCCAAAAGCATGTTGTGGATGCAGGTAAGGCAGCCGGCAATGGCGACAACATCGGCAAGGCCCTTTACAACCGCGGTGTCTATGCCGCGATGTTGCTGGCTGAATCCGCCAAGAAGGCACAGGAAATCCACGGCACGCCGGACATCACGTCATCCATGATGCGTGACGGTATGGAAGCTCTGGAAATCACCGAAGCCCGGATGACTGAACTTGGTATGCCCGGATTTGGCCCCGAATTCACCGTCAGCTGTGAAAACCACGGTGGCCCCGGCACGGGTGCGATCCAGCAATGGGACGCAGCCGCTGGCACCTGGTCGCTGATTTCAGACTTCGGTCCGTCGGATATGGATGTGATCCAACCTTTGATCGACGAAGACTCGGCCGCTTATGCCGCCGAGAACAACATCGAAGAACGCTGCAACTAAGCCGCGTGCATGACCTTTCGTCCGGGCCGTCTGGCCCGGACGATCCCCGAACAACGAACACAGACAGGACGACCGATATGCTGGACGCCGAGAAGACTACCGAAATTGCAGGTGAGAACCTTTTGGAGGTCAACAACATCGAGGTGATCTATAATCACGTGATCCTTGTGTTGAAGGGCGTCAGCCTGCATGTGCCGAAAGGTGGCATTACAGCCATTCTGGGCGGCAACGGCGCGGGCAAGACAACCACGCTGAAAGCCATATCGAACTTGCTTCAATCCGAACGGGGCGAAGTCACCAAAGGCTCAATCCTGCACAAGAATGAAAACGTCGCCGATCTGGGCCCGTCCGAGCTGGTCAAGCGCGGCGTTATCCAGGTGATGGAAGGCCGTCGCTGCTTTGAACACCTGACCGTCGAAGAAAACCTGCTGACGGGCGCCTACACCCGCACGGACGGCAAAGGCGCGATCGCTGCTGATCTTGAGATGGTCTATGAATATTTCCCCCGCGTCCGCGAGCGCCGCAAAAGTCAGGCGGGCTATACCTCGGGCGGTGAGCAGCAGATGGTGGCGATGGGTCGCGCGCTGATGTCGCGCCCCGAGATGATCTTGTTGGACGAGCCGTCCATGGGCCTCGCCCCTCAGTTGGTCGAACAGATCTTCGAGATCGTTAAAAAAGTGAACGAAAACGAAGGCGTGACCTTCTTGCTGGCTGAACAAAACACCAACGTGGCCCTGCGCTATGCGCATTACGGCTACATTCTGGAAAATGGCCGCGTTGTGATGGACGGCCCCGCCGCTGAATTGCGCGAAAACCCGGACGTTAAGGAATTTTATCTCGGCATGTCGGATGAGGGCCGCAAAAGCTTCCGCGATGTGCGGTCGTATCGCCGCCGGAAGCGTTGGCTGGCTTAACACCGCCCCGCACACTGACATTTTTCAACGAAGGGCCGGCGGATACCCGGCGATGACAAGGGGTCGCTCATGTCCAAGTATTTTGACGCGCTGGAAACCCGTTCGAACGACGAACGCACAAGCGCATTGATCGACGGCTTGCGTGCACAAATCGCTCGCGCCAGAGACGCCAGCAACGCGTGGCAACTGTCCGGCCCGGACATCAATTCGCTGTCTGATCTGGCGCAATACCCGGTGTTGCGAAAGTCGGACCTTAGCAAGTGGCAATCAGAAAATCCGCCTTTTGGTGGATTTGTGGTTAAGAAGCCCGCGCATATTTTTCAATCTCCGGGGCCGATTTACGAACCCGGCGGCGTCAGCCATGACTGGTGGCGGATGGGGCGGTTCCTGCATGCCTGTGGCATTGGCAAAGACGATATCGTGCAGAACTGCTTTGGTTATCACCTGACACCGGCGGGCATGATCTTTGAGAACGGCGCGCAGGCGGTTGGAGCCTCAGTTGTTCCGGCAGGCGTCGGTCAGACTGAACTTCAGGTGCGCGCTGCCGCAGATATCGGCACCACCGCATATGCTGGCACGCCGGATTATCTGAAGATCATCCTGGATCGCGCGGATGCGGACGGCGTGACGCTGAAGATCACCAAAGCTGCGGTTGGCGGCGGCGCGCTGTTCCCGAGCCTGCGTCAGGAATACGCGGATCGTGGCATCACCTGCCTGCAAAGCTATGCAACTGCCGATTTGGGCAATATCGCTTATGAAAGCAATGCGATGGACGGGATGATCGTTGACGAAGGTGTGATCGTCGAAATCGTGCGCCCCGGCACCGGTGATCTGGTTGCGGAAGGCGAGGTGGGCGAGGTTGTCGTCACCACGCTGAACCCCGATTACCCCCTGATCCGCTTTGCCACCGGCGATTTGTCGGCAGTTCTGCCGGGCACCAGCCCCTGCGGACGCACCAACATGCGCATCAAAGGCTGGATGGGTCGCGCCGATCAGACGGCAAAGATCAAAGGTATGTTCGTGCGTCCCGAGCAAGTCGCCGACTTTGTTGCCAAACATACCGAAATCGCGAAGGCCCGCGTCATCGCCACCCGCGAAGGCGAGATGGACGCGATGACCGTTCAGGTCGAAGCGGAAGGTGGCAACGCCGATGCCTATGCCAAGTCGGTGGCTGAAACTCTGAAATTGAAGGGCAAGATCGAACTGGTTGCGCCTGGCAGTCTGCCCAACGATGGCATCGTGATCGACGACAAGCGTGTCTACGACTAACGCCCGCCGCGCCAGCTTATCATTATTGCCTACCCCACTTTCCCGCCGGTGACGTTCCCGGCGGGTTTTTCCCGTTGTATGCGGCTCGTTTTCCCTCACAATGGATGGGACCTTGCGCATAGGCGCGTTTTCTAGGTGGAGGTGAGTATGACCAAGCGGTTTCAAACAGCAGTGGCAGTCGCAGCGCTTTGCTGCTCTGCAGGGTTTGCATCGGCCAACGACGCGGCATTGCTGCTGACACAAAGCGACTATCGCTATCTTGACGATGTGCCGGGCGTAGAGAGCGCGAAAATGCTGAAGCGTCGACTGAGGGACGAAGGGTTTACCTTTCTCGACAGCCAGTCCGAGCGGGCGGAGGATGCCTGGGAGGTGATGTCGCAGTTTCGCACCGAGGCTGATGCGGCGGAGCGAGTTTTGGTCTTCCTCTCCGGGCGGTTTGCCAATAACGGTGACGAGACTTGGTTGATCACGCGTTACGCCTACGATTTGAATGACCTGTCGATTGGTGGGGCCGGGGTGCCGCTTAGCGCAATTTTGCGCAGCATGGCCGACCACCCCGAACACGCCTTGGTTCTGCTGGCGCCGCAAGGCAATGATACTCCGCTTGGCACGGGGCTAACGCCGGGCATCGGCGAGCTTGATATTCCCGAGGGCGTCGGCGTCCTCATAGGACCGGCAAAGGGGCTTGCGCGGTTTGTTGACCAGACCGCTTTGACGCCGGGCGCGGCAATGCAGAGCATTCTGCGAAAAAGTCACCCCGCCATTGAGGCGTTCGGGCAATTTTCTGACAACACGCCCTTCACGCGCGGTGAAGTTTCAATAGCTGAGCGCGCAGAGGATGCATTAGGTTTGGGGCATGGCGATCGTCGCGACATTCAGCGCGATTTGACCATTCTGAATTACAGCCCCGGCGGCATCGACGGTATCTTCGGTCGCGGCACGCGCGCGGCGATCGCGGACTGGCAGGAAGATCAGGGCCGCCAAGCAACCGGGTTCTTGAACGAACGCCAGATCATAGCCTTGCAACGGCAGGCGTCCAAACGTGCGGCTGACTTGGATGAGCAAGCCCGCAAACGTGCCGCAGAACTGACGCGGCAGGATCACGCGTTCTGGGCGAAAAATGGGAAAGACGGCAGCATCAAGGGGTTGTTGGCCTATCTGAAGCGCTATCCAGATGGGCTGCACGCGGATCAGGCCAATGCTGCACTTGCCAAGTGGCAACGCGGCGATGGCATTGTGGCAAGCAAGTCCGAGAAAACCGTTTGGAACAACGCGAAGGCCGCAAATTCAGTGAAGGCATACCAGACCTATCTGCGCAAATATCCGAACGGTCAGTTCGTCGGAATTGCCAACAACAAGATTGCGGAACTGCAACAAGCGCAAAAGGGCCAGGCGGAACGAAAGGCTGCCGCCGCTGGCGAAAAAGCCCTTTTGAAGAGCGGCCCGGCGCGGCTTATCGTCGAGCAACGCCTGAGTGGGTTGGGGTTTGATGTCGGACAGATTGACGGCACTTTCAATGCGCAGACCCGCAAGGCCTTGCGCCAGTATCAGAAAAGTCGCGGGATCAAAGTGACTGGATTTGTGGACCAGATCACACTGGCCCGTTTGCTGGTCAACATGTGAGTTAATAGCACAGCAATAAGACAGGACTGCCCGGCACAGGTAAATGTTGTCGGGCAGTTTGTTATTCAGCCGTCAGCGATTGAACCAGTTCGGGGGTCAAACACAAAAAAGCCGCCCACGGGGCGGCCTTTTCGATAACGCTGCTGATGCGTTCAGCCCTGACGGGCTTTGAACCGGCGTTGCGTTTTATTGATCACGTAGACGCGGCCTTTACGGCGCACCACGCGGCAATCGCGGTGGCGGTTTTTCAGCGAGCGGAGCGAGTTGCGAACTTTCATGGTCCTTCTCCTTCAACGCGGCGCTGCGGTTGCGCCTAAGCTACATTTTGCCGTCTGACCTTTTGGCCATAGGCGGTTCATGGTGGGCGATACTGGGATCGAACCAGTGACCCCTTCGATGTCAACGAAGTGCTCTACCGCTGAGCTAATCGCCCCGAAAATCTTTCCGAACCAGTCAATTTGACCAATCCAAAAAACGCGACGCGGGAAAACCCGCGCCGGTTCGCGGTTCTATAAAAGGAGTCGTGGTCGTGCGCAAGGCCTTTTGACGTGAGAAATTTTGCCTTTATATACATTGTAGCAAAGGCACAAAGGACCTCGGATGTCGACACACCCATATACGCTGACGATGCCGAAGTCACGCACGACAAGCGTCGTCTTTGCCTCGCCCCATAGCGGTCGGGATTATCCAGCGGCGTTCCTGACAAACAGTGTGCTTGACGAACAAGCTGTTCGGTCGTCGGAAGATGCCTATGTCGATCGGTTATGCGCCGTGGCCCCGGACCATGGCGCGCCGCTTTTGGTAGCAAATACGCCGCGCGCCTATGTCGATCTGAACCGCGGGCCCGAGGAGTTGGACCCAGCCCTGATCAAAGGTTTGCGACGGGTGGACCATAACCCGCGCGTGTCGTCGGGCTTGGGGGTTATTCCGCGCGTGGTGGCCGGCGGCCGGGTGATTTATCGAGGCAAGATGTCCCTGCGCGACGCGCAAGTCCGCTTGGCGGATCACTGGCACCCCTATCATACAGCGCTTCAAACCTTGCTGGACCGAAGTCGCGCGATGTTTGGCGAGGCGATCCTGATTGACTGCCATTCGATGCCGCACGAGGCCGTGACAAGCCTGTGCAAGGGCGCACGCCGCTGCCCAGAAGTTGTGCTGGGTGATCGGTTCGGCGCCTCAGCGGCCCCTGAAATTGTCAGCCGGGTTGAGGCCGCCTTTATCCGCGCCGGGTTCGAAACGGCGCGCAACACACCCTTTGCAGGGGCATATATGGCCCAGCATTATGGTCGCCCGTCGCGCAGGCAGCATGTCGTTCAGGTCGAGATTGACCGGGCGCTTTATCTGAATGAACAGATGGTGCGGCCCAACGGGGATTTTCAGCAGGTCCGGGCGCGTCTGGCGTCTGTTATTGCCGAAATCGCTGAGATTGGGCGGTGTGAGAAAGCGATGGCGGCGGAGTGACGCTAGCGGATTGCGCGCCCTTTCACGATGATGTTGTCGCCGAAGCGGGCGCGGATTTTGTCTGTCGCACGTTCCGCCGCGCGTCGCTGGGCGGCTTGGGGGTCCAAAAGGTCGTCGCTTAGGTCAGCGCCGTCCGCCGAGCCAAGGTGGCTTAATCCCACGCCGATCAAACGAAACGGTCCCTTGTCAGCGACGGTATCAAACAATGACCGGACGGTGTGATAGATGCGGTCCGCCGATTGCGTCATGTCGCCCAGATTGGTTTGCCGGCTGAGCGCACGGAAATCGGCGCGCTTCAACTTCAGGGTCACGACACGCCCGGCAATATCGCGGGCTTTGGCGCGGTCTGACACTTTTTCGGACAATCGCCACAGGTGGCCGTCCAGCAGGGCGACGTCGGATGTGTCCTCAAAAAACGTGGTTTCGTTTGAGATCGACTTGACCGGCGTATGCGCCGACACGCGCCGCTTGTCTTCCCCGCGTGCCAGATGCCACAGCCGCTCACCCATCCCCCCGAACCGGGCGACAAGGTCGGTCTGTTCCCAACGTAACAGGTCTGCAAAGGTGCGAATGCCCGCCTTTTCCAACGCCGCCTGACTGACGCCGCCCACGCCCCAGATCAGCCCCACCGGTTTGTCATGCAGGAAGGTCGCGGTTTCGGCCTTGCCGATCACGGAAAACCCGCGCGGTTTGTCCAAATCAGAGGCGACCTTCGCCAAGAACTTGTTGTGACTTAGCCCGATGGAGCCACTTAGCCCCAATTCGTCTTGCATACGCTTAACCAAGCCTGCCAGCATCACGGCAGGCGGCGCGCCATGCAGTTTCTGGGTGCCAGTCATGTCTAGAAACGCTTCGTCCAGCGACAGTGGCTCGATTGACGGGGACAGGTCGTCCATCATCGCCCGGATCTGCTTGGAGACCGCCGCGTAATGGCTGCCGCGCGGTGGGATCACCACCGCATCAGGGCAAAGCTTTAGGGCCTGAAACATCGGCATCGCGGATCGCACACCCCGAATACGCGCGACATAACAGGCGGTCGACACGACCCCCCGCTTGCCGCCGCCGATGATCACCGGTTTGTCTGCCAGTTCGGGATTGTCGCGCTTTTCGACCGATGCATAGAACGCGTCGCAGTCCATATGCGCGATGGTCAGGTCGAACAATTCGGGATGCGATGTCACCCGTGGGCTGCGGCAGGACGGGCAGCGGCGACCATCGTCAAACTGGGTCAGGCATTCTCGGCACAAGGCGGGCATGTGGTACTTTATCCGATGCAAAGGCGCGGCTCAAATACTAGGCTACCGGAGAGGAGGACACTATGGGTGATTTCAGCGGTGCGAAACTGGTTCTGTTGATTGGCGGGCAGGTTGTGACGCTGCTGCGCGACAATATTGCGGGCATCCCGTTTCCCAACATGTGGGACTTTCCCGGTGGCGGGCGTGACGAAGGCGAGACGCCTGAAGCCTGCGTGTTGCGCGAAACACGGGAGGAAATCGCGTTGACGCTGTGTGTGGGCGAGCTGATCTGGAGGCGTGAACTCGACAGCCCGACGGTGCCGGGGACAACGTCTTGGTGGTTTGCCGCCACGCTGCCAGCCCACAGGGCGCAGGACATCATATTGGGGGACGAGGGGCAGCGCTGGGCCCTGATGGACCCTCAGGCATGGCTGGCGAACCCGCAAGCGATCCCTCATTTTAAGCCTCGATTGCAGGCCGCGCTTGCTGGACTTGCGCTTCATAATGTTGAACAAGCAAGCAAATGATACCATCTTCTAAAGCATACACGGACAGTGAAAGGTTCTTTCCATGAATGAGATTCCCGCAGAGTTGGTTGGCGGAAACAGCGTTTTGTTGCTGCTTGCCGCTTTCCTGATTGTCGTTGTCTTTCTGGGCGTCAAGATCGTGCCGCAAAGCGAGAAATACGTCGTGGAACGCTTTGGCCGATTGCAAGCGGTGCTTGGGCCGGGGATCAACTTCATCGTGCCGTTTCTTGACCGCGTGCGCCATAAAGTGTCGATTTTGGAACGCCAGTTGCCGACCGCCAGTCAGGACGCCATCACCTCGGACAACGTGCTGGTGCAGGTCGATACTAGCGTGTTCTACCGCATTCTTGAGCCTGAAAAGACGGTTTATCGTATCCGCGATGTGGACGCCGCGATTTCGACGACTGTGGCGGGGATCGTGCGGTCCGGCATTGGTGAGATGGAGTTGGACGAGGTTCAGTCGAACCGCCAGCAGTTGATCTCAAAAATCAAGCAACAGGTCGCGGATGCGGTTGATGATTGGGGGATCGAGGTGACGCGCGCGGAAATCCTTGACGTCAATCTGGACAACGCAACCCGAGAAGCGATGTTGCAGCAGTTGAATGCTGAACGTGCGCGGCGTGCGCAGGTGACGGAAGCCGAAGGAACGCGCCGCGCGGTCGAACTGGCCGCAGATGCAGAGCTTTA
Organism: Aliiroseovarius sp. S1339; assembly: GCF_023195695.1. GTDB lineage: Bacteria > Pseudomonadota > Alphaproteobacteria > Rhodobacterales > Rhodobacteraceae > Aliiroseovarius. The sequence continues at coordinate 373,471 of NZ_JALPQG010000003.1, forward strand.
CGCCGCCCAACAAACAGCCAAAGCGCGCCGGATTTCTGCCGACGCGGAGGCCTATGCAACCCAAGTGGTGGCAAAGGCAATTGCGGAAAACGGGCTTGAGGCCGCACAGTATCAGGTGGCTCTGAAGCAAGTTGAGGCGCTGGTGGCCGTCGGCAAGGGCGATGGTAAGCAGACCATAATCCTGCCCGCACATGCGATGGATGTGTTTGGCGACGCCTTCAAGCTGCTAAAAGGAAAATCCTGATGTTGTGGGCAACATGGTGGGTCTGGGTCGCGGGGGCGATCGCGCTTGGCATCTTCGAGATGTTGGCGCCCGGCTTCATCTTCCTTGGCTTCGCGGTTGGCGCCGCGGTTGTCGGGTTCCTTCTGCTCTTCGGGATTGCGCCTAGCTTGCCGTGGATGCTGGTCTTGTTCGCCGCCATATCCCTTGTGACATGGTTGATCCTGCGTCAGGTGATCGGCGTGCGCAAAGGGCAGTCCAAACGCATCGACGTCGATATCAACGAACACTGATAAGATTGGAGCAGGGGCTAGTTTGCCTCTGCGCCAAACAAGAATGGCATCTGTTCTGCCAGAATACCGCCTTTCAAAAGCCAGCTTAGCCCAAGCGCCCACAGCGCGACGCTTTCCGCCCAGAAGGTAAAATTCCAGTTGGCGTCCCAGACGTCGCCAAGTTCGGGTAACAGCAGCTTTACCACGCCGATCAAAACAACCATCGCAAGGATGGTCCAGCCAAAGATGCGATAACACTGATTCCTGCGCCGTTTGTGGAGGAGCGGGTTTGCGGTCGTGCATCTTGTGAACAGCCGCAGCGATGTAATGCCCATGCAAACCAGAAATATCCCGGCTGCCGAAAAGTGGATGTTTTGCTGTATTTGATCCATGGACGGCGGGATCAATCGGTCAAACAAGGCCAATGGCGTGTAGCAAACTTCGCTATGGCACAAGGTGGGCACGAAGGCGGTCGTGAAAACCGCGACGCCGGAAATCGTTGACACCAAGCGGTCGGTCAGAACTTCGTCTGGTCGCCGCGAATAACCTTCATACGCGACCAGAAACAAGCCAACGCCGGCCGAGGCCGAGACAAAGACTTCGCGCAGTTCGGTGAAGAAGAAGGCGGAAATCGAATCCTGCATCGGCACATCAAACAGGAAGACATTTGCGATCAGCACAAACGGTAAGGTCAGCCCGATCGCCCCAATGGCACGGCGCAGGCGCAACACGGTGGACATGTCGGGGTTGTAGTAGGTGTCAGACATAAAAGCCCTCGGATATGCAGCGGTTGAAGTCGTGGTGTTCGCGGGTGCCTTCGTCGGAGGGCACATTTAACCACATGTTCTGGATATTGTCCGCACCGCGCAAGGGCACACAGGTCAGAAATGGCTCACGTTTTCACGAGTTCGAAGTGAGCGATCAAGCTGACGAAAACCGGTCAGGTCTGGTTTGTTTACTGCGCTTGAGGAGCGTTGAGCTCGGCCAAAATTGCTTGCGCCGCAGCCCTTGGGTTGTCGGCGTGGCAGATCGGACGACCAACGACGATGTGATCGACACCGTCCGCTACGGCCTGCGCAGGGGTTGCGATCCGCTTTTGGTCGCCACGATCCGCGCCTGCAGGTCGCACGCCGGGCGTGACGATCAATTTGCCCTCTGCTTCGGGCAGGGCGCGGATCAGTTTGGCCTCCTGCGGCGAGGCGATGACGCCATCGGCGCCCGCTTCAAACGCACGGGACGCGCGTTCCAATACCAGATCGGGAATACCGCCAGACTTGATCAGGGAAGCATCCAGATCGCTTCGGTCCAGCGAGGTCAGGATAGTGACAGCGAGGATTTTCATGTCGCTGCCACCTTTGCCTTCTTGCGCGGCGCGCACCACGTGGGGGTCGCCATGCACCGTTAGGAAATCCAGATCAAACTGCGACAGCCCGCGCACGGCGGCTTCGACCGTGTTGCCAATGTCAAAAAGCTTCATGTCGAGGAAGATTTTCTTGCCATGTTCGCTTTTCAACTCGTTGGCCAGGGCCAGCCCGCCACCTGTCAACATGCCCAGCCCGATTTTATAGAAATTCACCGCGTCACCAAGGGTTCCGGCAAGTTGCAGCCCCTCAAGCGCGTTGGGGACATCAAGGGCGACGATCAGGCGGTCATCAGACATGGAGGGCTCCTTTTGGCGGGTTGGCCCGTCCTAACTGCAGTCGGGCGCAAAGGCAATTCATGCTGGACCCGCTGCGCCTTTGTGACACGCGAAAACGGTCGATTTTCGCGCCAATCTTGCGGTTCGATGTCTTGCATTTTTCCGCGACCAACCCATCTTTATTGTGAGGCCCGAAAGGGATGTGCCGCTAGGGTGGGCATTCCGCAAATGGGCGCTTTAAAAGGAGAGTGACATGGACTTAAACAAGTTCACTGAACGGTCGCGCGGCTTCATTCAGGCTGCCCAGACCATCGCGATGCGCGAAAACCACCAGCGACTGGTGCCTGAACACATCTTGAAAGCCCTCATGGATGATGAGGAAGGGATGAGCGCCAACCTGATCCGCAAGGCAGGTGGGTCGCCTGAACGCGTGCGTGAAGCCGTCGATACGGCCATCGGCAAACTGTCTAAGGTGACGGGGGATGCCGCCCAAGTTTACATGGACAACGCCACCGCCAGCGTTTTGGACGAAGCGCAGAAGCTGGCCAAGAAGGCCGGTGACAGCTTTGTGCCGGTTGAACGGCTTCTGACGGCTTTGGCCGTTATCAAATCCAAAGCGCGTGACGCGCTGGATGCAGGTGCCGTGGACGCCAAGAAGCTTAACGCTGCGATCAACGATGTGCGTCAGGGCCGGACTGCCGACAGTGCCAGCGCCGAAGACAGCTATGAAGCGCTGTCGAAATACGCAATGGATCTGACCAAAGCCGCCGAAGAGGGTAAGATTGACCCGATTATTGGCCGTGACGAAGAAATTCGCCGCACGATGCAGGTTCTAAGCCGCCGCACCAAAAACAACCCGGTTTTGATCGGGGAACCCGGCGTGGGTAAAACCGCGATTGCGGAAGGTCTTGCCCTTCGCATCATCAACGGTGATGTGCCGGAAAGCCTTCGCAACAAAAAGCTGTTGGCGCTCGATATGGGGGCGCTGATCGCGGGGGCGAAATATCGCGGTGAGTTCGAAGAGCGGTTGAAGGCCGTGCTGAACGAAGTCACCGGCGCTGCGGGCGAAATCATCCTGTTCATCGACGAAATGCACACGCTTGTCGGGGCCGGTAAGGCCGACGGCGCGATGGATGCCGCCAACCTGATCAAGCCAGCTTTGGCGCGGGGCGAATTGCACTGTGTCGGTGCCACGACGCTGGATGAATACCGCAAATATGTCGAGAAAGACGCGGCTTTGGCGCGTCGGTTCCAGCCCGTGATGGTCGAAGAGCCGACGGTCGAGGATACGATTTCGATCCTGCGCGGCATTAAGGAGAAATACGAACTGCACCACGGTGTCCGTATTTCCGACAGTGCGCTGGTGTCGGCGGCCACTTTGAGCCACCGCTATATCACCGACCGGTTCTTGCCTGACAAGGCGATCGACCTAGTAGATGAAGCCGCCAGCCGTTTGCGGATGGAAGTGGATTCAAAACCGGAAGAACTGGATGCGCTTGACCGTCAGATCCTGCAAATGCAGATCGAAGCGGAAGCGCTGCGCGTTGAGGATGACAAGGCGTCGAAAGACCGGCTTGAGAAGCTTGAAGCAGAACTGTCTGACCTTCAGGAAAAGTCTGGGTCGATGACGGCCAAATGGCAGGCTGAACGGGACAAGCTGGAAGGCGCGCGTGATCTGAAAGAGAAGCTGGATCGTGCACGCGCTGAGCTTGATTCCGCGAAGCGCGAAGGCAACCTGGCGAAGGCTGGCGAACTTTCCTATGGCGTGATCCCCGAACTTCAGAAAAAGCTTGAGGATGCCGAGAGCGCCGAAGCCGACATGATGGTCGAAGAGGCTGTGCGTCCGGAACAGATCGCCAGTGTGGTCGAGCGTTGGACAGGTATTCCGACATCGAAAATACTGGAAGGCGAGCGTGACAAGCTGCTGCGTATGGAAGACGCATTGCACAAGCGTGTGATTGGTCAGTCTTCCGCCGTGACGGCTGTTGCCAACGCCGTGCGCCGTGCGCGTGCGGGGCTGAACGACGAGAACCGCCCGCTTGGCTCGTTCCTGTTTCTTGGGCCGACCGGCGTGGGTAAAACCGAGCTGACGAAAGCTGTGGCCGAATACCTGTTTGACGACGACAACGCGATGGTTCGCGTGGACATGTCCGAGTTCATGGAGAAACACGCGGTTGCCCGCCTGATCGGTGCGCCTCCGGGTTATGTTGGCTATGACGAAGGTGGTGTTCTGACCGAAGCTGTGCGGCGCAGACCCTATCAGGTCGTGCTGTTTGACGAGGTCGAAAAGGCGCATCCGGATGTGTTCAACGTGCTGTTGCAGGTTTTGGACGATGGTGTTCTGACCGACGGACAGGGCCGCAAGGTCGACTTCAAGCAGACGCTGATTATCCTGACGTCAAACCTTGGCGCGCAGGCGCTGAGCCAGTTGCCGGATGGGGCGGATGCCTCTGATGCCAAACGCGACGTGATGGATGCAGTGCGGGCGCACTTCCGCCCCGAGTTCCTGAACCGTCTGGACGAAACGATCATCTTTGATCGCCTCAGCCGTGGCGACATGGGCGGGATTGTCGATATCCAGCTGGAGCGTCTGGCCAAACGTCTTGCACGGCGCAATATCGGGCTTGAGCTTGATGATGGCGCCCGCAAATGGCTGGCCGACGAAGGCTATGACCCTGTGTTCGGCGCGCGCCCCCTGAAGCGCGTAATCCAACGAGCCTTGCAGGACCAGTTGGCTGAGATGTTGCTGGCAGGCGATGTGATGGACGGCGATACCATTTCGGTAACTGCCGGGGCCGAAGGGCTGATTATCGGTGATCGGGTCTCAAGCTCGAACCAGCACCCGCCACAGGATGCGGTGGTTCACTAAGCCAGCCTGACGTGAAGAAATAAGCCCCGCCGGTATGAACCGACGGGGCTTTTTGCCGTGAGTAGGGAGAGGCGGGGAGCCTTACATCTCGGTCGGGATCGTTCCGGCTTCTTGAGCGGCTGCAAGTTCGTCAGCGCTCAAGGTGCCGCTTGCGTCTGCGTCAGCTGCCGAGAAAGCTTCAGCGGTCACATCAGGATAAGCTGCGACCAGCTCTTCCATTGTGATTTCGCCATCCTCGTTTGCATCCAGTACAGCGTCCTGAGCCATCAGTGTAGTCGAACCGGCAATCAGAAGTGCGGCGGCAAGAGATGTGATTTTCATACGAAATACTCCAAGTTTTGTTGTTCGCACCCAACAACTGGGTACAGGAGTAGATGACCATGGAAAAGATCAGGGGGCTTGAGGGTTTCGCGGCAACGCTCTGTTTGGGCGCTAATCTGCAAAAAACACCTCTACCTTCAGGCGAAGTTCCGCATGACCAAATTGATGTATCCGAAAGCGGCAGAACGGCTCTTATCTGAGCAGGTGATTTGGGCGATTCGCAGCCGAGAAAACGCCTGATCGACCTGCGTGCAACTTTGCGCTTGCGTGGAATCACATCTCGCGGGTGATTCCTTTCCCCGATTCGTCTGATTCAAGAGGGCTGACCGGCACTCCTGCACTATCCGTTCGCGTGCAGGTCGGTAAACTTGTCCCGAATCACAGGGGGATGCCATGCAATCCATGTTTTGGGCGATCGAGCTATTGGCGCAGGTGCTATTCTTTTTGTTGGGCACAGGTTTTGCGGTGCTTGTGGTGCTTTATCTCATAGACCGGTTTCAAACCCATGATGCGGTGCGCCGCAATTATCCGGTGATTGGACGCTTCCGGTCGCTGTTCAGCAATCTGGGCGAATTCTTTCGGCAATACTTCTTCGCGATGGATCGCGAGGAATTACCGTTTAACCGCGCCCAACGGGAATGGGTGGAGCGGGCAGCCTCGGGTCATGGCAACACGGTCGCGTTTGGGTCTACGCGCAATCTGGGCGTGACTGGCACGCCGATCTTCGTAAACGCCGCCTTTCCGCCCGTCAGCGATCAATATGCCCAGTCCGTCCCGCTGGTGATTGGCCCCACGGCGCGCGAGCCGTTTAAGGCGAGGTCGATCTTCAACCTTTCCGGCATGAGTTTCGGCGCATTGTCCCGCCCGGCAGTCGAGGCGCTGTCGATGGGGGCCGCCAAGGCCGGTATCTGGATGAACACCGGCGAAGGCGGCTTGTCGCATTATCATTTGAAGGGCGGCGGCGACATCGTGTTCCAGATAGGCACCGCAAAATATGGGGTGCGCGATGCCGACGGCAACTTGTCCGACGAAAAGCTGTGCGAAGTCGCGGCGCATCCTGAAGTGAAGATGTTCGAGGTGAAGCTGGCGCAAGGGGCTAAGCCAGGGAAGGGGGGTATCCTTCCGGCTGCCAAGGTCTCGGCCGAGATCGCGGCGATCCGTGGCATCACGGAAGGGGTCGCATCGATCTCGCCCAACCGGCACCTTGAAATTGACGACTGGGACGACCTGTTGGACGTGGTGGCGCATATTCGCGACGTGACGGGCAAGCCGGTTGGTTTCAAAACCGTCGTCGGATCGGTCGAGCCGTTTGATCAGCTGTTCGCTAGGATTGTCGAGCGCGGCATTACTGACGCGCCGGACTTCATCACAATCGATGGCGGCGAGGGGGGCACCGGGGCTGCCCCCATGCCGCTGATTGATCTTGTCGGGATGCCGATCCGCGAAGCCCTGCCGCTGGTGTGCGATCTGCGCGACCGGCATGGCTTGCATGATCGGATACGACTGGTTGCCTCGGGCAAACTGGTCAATCCCGGCGACGTGGCATGGGCGCTCTGTGCGGGGGCGGATTTTGTCACCTCGGCGCGCGGGTTCATGTTTTCGCTTGGCTGCATTCAGGCGCTGAAATGCAATCGCAACACCTGTCCCACGGGAATCACCACTCATGACCGACGTCTTCAGAAAGGTTTGGTGCCGGAAGACAAATTTGAAAAGGTCGCGCGCTATGCTGAATGTATCGTGCACGAGGTCGAAACCATCGCCCATTCCGTTGGCGTGACCGAGCCCCGTCAGATGGGCCGCCATCATGTCAGGCTGGTGCAAGAGAATGGGCGTTCGGTGCCGATGAGCCAAGTCTACCCTTCGGTTCAGCCGTCTGTTTGATTGAATGTTACAATCGTCTGGCGCGGACGTGAGCCATTGTGCTTTGGATTTGGGCGCGCGCTGCCTTAGATCAAAGGGAGACGATCAAAAAAGGTGCGCCAAATGGCCTATAAAAATGTGCTGAAATACTCCGATGTGACGCCGCGGGCGGATTTCATGAACCGTCGCCAACTGATGGGCGGTGCCGCAGGGCTGGCGGCCGGGTTGGCACTTGGCCCCGCGCTGGGTGCCTCGAAATACTCGGTCGATCTGAAGCCCAATCCGCTTGAGGATATCACGGCCTATAACAACTTCTACGAATTCGGCACTGGCAAGACCGATCCCGCAGATAATGCTCATATGCTGACAACGGACCCATGGTCGGTGGAAATCGACGGCATGGTGGATCGGCCCGGGTCTTATGGGCTTGAGGACATCTTAAAGAACGTCACGCTGGAAGAACGCATCTATCGGTTCCGCTGTGTTGAAACCTGGTCGATGGTTGTCCCGTGGGTCGGGTTTGAGCTGAAACAGCTTCTTGAACGGGCTGGTGTGCAAGGGTCGGCCAAATACGTCGCCTTCCAAACGCTGCTGCGCCCCGAAGAAATGCCGGGGCAAAGGACTCGCAGCCTTGAATGGCCTTATCGTGAAGGCTTGCGTCTGGACGAAGCGATGCATCCGCTGACCCTGATGGCCACGGGCATCTATGACCAGCCAATGCCGAAACAGAACGGCGCGCCCCTGCGGCTCGTTGTGCCGTGGAAATATGGCTATAAATCCATCAAGTCGATTGTGCGCGTGACCCTGACAGATAAAGAGCCGCAAACAACGTGGAACATGTTGCAGCCGCGCGAATACGGCTTTTATTCGAACGTGAATCCAGAGGTCAGCCATCCCCGTTGGTCGCAGGCCTATGAGAAACCGATCGGTGGTGGACTGTTTGCGAAGCGGCAAGAGACTCTGATGTTCAATGGCTACGCTGACGACGTTGCCAGCCTATATGACGGCATGGACTTGGTGGTGAACCACTGATGAGCGTCACGGACCGGATCAACACCACCCTGCGCAAGGTGCCGGTCTGGGTGCTGTATTCCATAGGTGCGTTGTGGCCCGCTTGGTTGCTATATCAGGCGGCAACAGGGGCGATGGGGGTTGAGCCGGTCAAAGCGCTTGAACACGAATTGGGAGAGCTGGGGTTGCAAGCCCTGATCGTCGGTTTGGCGATCACACCGCTTCGGGCGATCACGGGCGTGAACCTGATCCGGTTTCGCCGTGCGATTGGCGTTCTGACGTTCTATTTCATATCCACCCATTTGTTGGTTTGGCTGGTGCTTGATGTGCAGATCCTGTCCGAGATCTGGAAAGACATCCTGAAACGGCCGTATATCACGGTCGGCATGGCGGCGTTTCTTTTGATGACGCCACTCGCGATCACCTCGAACAACTGGTCGGTGCGCAAGCTGGGCCCATCGTGGCGCAAGCTTCATCGGTTGGTTTATCCGACCGTTCTTCTGGGTGGCGTACATTACATCATGGTCGGCAAGACGTGGGAGGTTGAACCGCTTCTTTATATGGCGGTCATCCTGACGCTGCTTGGCTGGCGCGTCACGCAAGCCCGCAAGAAAAGCAAATCCCGCCGCCAGCCTTCTGCGGGTGCATCGCGAGTCGCGTCCTAAGGGCTTGTCTCCGGTGATTTGTCGATTCTACGCTGAATCACTCCAATTCTCGGACCGCCTATTTTCCAATCCTTTGGATAAGGCCGGGTGCCGCAAGGGCAGCCCTGAAGGACGGCAAATATTATTGCGCAAAGCTCCAAATTCCTTGCCGTTCATTACCGCAACCTACCAAAAACAAAGAAAAAATTGGAAATCTGCAAAAACCTTCGTTTTTCTTTAAAAAGGGGTTGCGACTCTGATTGGTTGGGCCTAGAACCCCCTTCACCGGCGGCGCTGATGGCGCGGTTGGGTCGCG
>NZ_JALPQG010000004.1 GCF_023195695.1 Aliiroseovarius sp. S1339
TCTTGGCAGGCCCGCAGTTTTGCACCTTCATGGATCATGCGGTTACCGATCTGCTCGGGAGTCCAGCCGCTCTTCAGCCGGGCCACGATGCTCTGACACAGCTCCGGATGTCGGATCAGCTTGCGTTGCGTCGAACGGCGTTGCTGCGTGCGCTGGTGCGCGGCCATTCCAAAGTATCCAGCGTACTTTTTGCGGAACGCATCATCGGCCCAGAAATTGCGTTTGATCTCGCGGAAGATCGTCGATTTGTGGCGCTTCAGAACACGCGCCATCTCGACGACAGGGACTTTGCGAGCCACCAGTCTTCAATTCTGCGGCGTTCTTGTAAGCTCAGTTGCGTGTAAACCGTTCCCATGCGATATTCCTCCCATTAGATAACGCGTTGTTTTCTAATAGGAGTCGCACTTCAAAGTAGCGCGCTGTCGGAGTCCTTTAATGATGAGACTGCCCCTGCAATGAGAACAATCACTTAGCATTTTTCATTAATGAGACTGGGGCAGGGGCCATAGCAGACCTTCGCGGCGCGGCGCACGAACTGGTAACATGCGGGACGAAGTGAGCATTCGCTGCAGCTGCGCCAATGTCTGGTTCGCGATGCCAATTATCAAAAAGGCCGTTACTGACATTTTACTTACCCAGCCATCGACATTATGGCCGCGCAGATAGCAGAACGCGCCTTTAGCGCCTTATCATCGACATGATCGAGGTAAAAACTGTGTTCTAAGCCACTGAAAACTTTATATGTGTTTGGGACCGTTGTTAACCAGTCTGTGGACGGCTGGCCTTTGTCCAATGCTCCAAAAAATGTATGTGTTTGAACTGGAGCGGCCCTCTCATTTCGTAGTCTTGTCGAAGATACGCATGTGAGGCCTGCCAACGGCATTCCACTGATGACTGCTTGCCACAGCGCAGTACCACCGGCGCTGTATCCCAACCCAAAACTTCCATCACAAATTAGGTTGCGCAGTGCCGACGCAGCTACCGTTATGCCCCCTTCAGTAAACAAATGATGGTGCAGCTCTTCGCCCGATAGATAGGCACGGTGACACAAATCCCCGAGTGAAAACCGCTGAACTTCTTCAAGCTCAGTCAGGTTTGCAGATAAACAATCGCGAAGTGATGGTTTACCAAAAATATCAGTTACGACTACCAGCTTCATTTTAGCGTCGATCAAAGGCAAGCTTTGCTGCTAATCCCACAAAAACGAAGCCTGTGAGATATTGCAGGCCGCTGGCAGCTCTCTTGTTTTGGGCCAAGAATTTACCGATCCCACCCGCAAACCCGCCGATCAATGCGTTTATCACTGTTCCGCCGATGTTTAGGATCATACCAAAAACCAAGAACTGAACGAGAACTGACCCTTTATCGGGATCAACAAATTGTGGGACCAACGCCAGCATAAAAATGGCGACCTTTGGATTCAGAAGGCAAACCCAAACCCCATCTTTCCATGCTTGCCAATTCTGAGAGAAGCCCAACCTCGCCGGCTCCAAAGCGCCAATTGAAGAGGTAAATGCCTTGTAGGCAAGATATAATAGGTAACTCACCCCAGCCCACCTGATGATTTCAAAAGCAACTGGGTTCGCTGCGATCAGCGCAGCTAGTCCTAAACCTCCTGCTAGTGCGTGAATGAATGAACCCGTCGCAATGCCCAACGACGCTGCAATTCCTGCCCTTGGACCAGACTTCACCCCTTGGCCCAAACAAAAGAGCATATCCGCGCCCGGTGTAAGGTTCAGCGCGAGTGCGATGGGTATGAAGATGAGAAGAGTATTAAAGTCGATCATGTGTTGTTTCTTAAAGTAAAAATCGAAATGCCAGTATAAGCTACTTCGCCGGACCAGACATACGTGTCGATTGCAGCATTGGTCAAGATGGGCTCTTTTTCCTCTTTCGCCGCGCCAATCATGAACGACTGTTTCGACATCTGTGCCGCGAAAAGGACCCTTTTTGCAGCAATTTTCCAGCTGTTGCTAAGTCATTGAATCCGAAAGTGCTGGACTGCCGCAAAAACCCCATGCAAAATGTTTAGATGAAAATCGGATATGCACGGGTGTCTACAGAGGAACAGAACCTCGATCTACAGATCGAGGCGCTGACCGAAGCCGGATGCGACCGTATCATCACAGACCAAGCGCAGAGCGGTGCAACGGCAGCAGAGAGCCGCGTTGGATTTTCCGAGGCTATGGAGTTGCTGGGTGAGGGTGACGTTTTGGTTGTCTGGAAGCTGGACAGGGTAGGGCGGTCCATCGCTGACCTGATCCACCTACTGAAGCTCTTCGGCGACCTTGGTATCGAATTCCGCAGCCTGACAGACGGGATCGACACGACGACCGCAGGTGGACGGCTGGTGTTTCATATCATGGGCGCCTTGGCTGAGTTTGAGCGTGATCTGATCCAGGAGCGGACGAAGGCGGGCCTGCGTGCCGCCAAGAAGCGGGGCAAACGACTTGGGCGTCCGCCGGCGCTAACGCTGGCGCAAATCCAGCACGCGAAGACCGCTATCGAAGCAAAACGCGAAACCGTGTCCGGAATGGCAGAAATCCTTGGTGTAAATCGCAGCACTCTACAGCGGGCATTAAAGCGTGATGAGCCATCCATCTGATCGCACAGGCTTGCAGCCAAACGATGCTCCGAGTTGTACGCACGTGTTTTGTCTATAATGTCTATTTTGGACAAATGAGGTGTCGAATGCGTTTTTTCTCATCAACTGCACTGAAACAAACACTAGGCGATGTTCTTGAGGCTGCCAGACAGGGGCCAGTTGCAATCACCAGGCATAAGAAGCCTCGTTTTGTGCTGATGACCGTCCGGGAGTATGAACAGCTTTTCCGGAAAGATGACTTGCGGGTTTTCTCTGCCGAAGAAATGCCTTCAGAGCATTTGGCGATGCTCGAAGCCAGCCTTGCGGGAAATCCCGGCGAGACAGTAGAGTAGCGGAACACATCACTTGAACACTACTCGTCGCCAATCAGAAAATGTAAATGTTATGGTCGCCAACTTGTCGCGGAGCGTTTGATTGCGTCTATCAGTTCTGTGGGGGACAGCTTGTTCAGGTGGCCTTCATCAAACACGACCGCATCCTGAGAACGGAACTGATCGATGTTCATCCGTTCCCTGGCTTCGAGGATAAACGGGTGTTCAACAGCCAATGCAGCCAGCATTCTTCCTGTTTCGATATGCGCAGTCAATTCTCGTTGGACCGCCTGAAAGTTTAGAGTGCGGCCGCGAATGCCTGTGCAAGTGATCAGAGCGGGCGAGATGAAGCCCATGTCGCAAAGGTAATTCGCGCCATTGACGTCTACACAACCGTGAAGCTCTAGGTTCACGAGTGCCAAACCGTGTTGTGGGGTGATGTATTTTGGGAAAGCCTCATCCTCTTTTTTTGGGTTTGTAAATTGGGGGTCGCTTCGCGGAATCGACGATGCGTTTTCCCGTCGGAATACTTTTCACCGAACAATCGAAGGAAGCTTGTCACGGTATTATAACGCGAGCCACGATATTGTAATATCGTTTAATAACAAAGTCTTGACTCGAATCCATTGGAAGCTTTCACTCTGCACAGAAGCTATGAGAGTTCAAGATGGTCATTTCGTATTCCGATCTGAAGGCAGACCTAAAATCCGCCGGTGTTACGCTCAGATCCATCGCACGTGATGTTGGAGTGTCGCACACCGCCGTCACGGACGTTGCTCGAGGAGCCAGACGGTCAAAGCGTATTGAGCAGGCTATCGCCGATCGCTTGAATACGACACCCGAATTGCTTTGGCCCGATCGCTATAGGCAAGAGGGAGGTGCGACATGACCTGGCCCTGAAAAAGCAAAAACCCATGTGCTCCAACACATAGGTTTCCACAAGATCGAGTGACTTTTCAATCCAGTCTTCTCGATCATCTCCAATCAAACTTCAAAGTCAAGGCTGTCACTCGGTTTTTCGAGCCTGTCGATGTGCCTTGTTGTCAGGGCGACGATCATGTCGAAGAACGACATTGCGCGCGATGAGCGCGAATGGGCAAGGGCGTTTGCTCTTCGTAAAGACCTAGCCCCATACATTCATACCGGTTTTCAGTCGAACGCAGTTGTGAAGGATTTTTGCAGGGCACATGAAATCTCAAAATCGTCCGCTTATCGGTTGCTGAATCGATTACGCGCCAATGACCGTGCTGCTGCCCTTAGACGTTCTAAACCCGGCCCCAAGAAGATGAGTATCAGGTTCTGCGATGAGACTGAGAAAGTCGTCTATGACTACCTTCGCAAGGTGTTCCTTAAGCGAAACAAGATCTCCGTTGCAAAGGCTCTCAAGCAGATCAACGGTGAATTATCAGATTTGGGCCTCCCAGGGATTTCAAAAACAGCTCTAACTAACCGGATTGAAACGATCCCAGACCGAGTGCTTAAGCTAAAACGTCATGGCGGGACGGCAGCTCGGCAAGCCTATCAGATCATCCGAGGCAGATATGTAGTGAAAGACCCGCTTGCTGTTGTTCAGATTGATCACACAGTGTTGGACATAATGGTTGTCGACCCAGACACATGTGAATGCATAGGACGACCATATCTAACGGTTCTGCTTGATATCGCGACGAGGATGCCAACCGGAATTTACCTGTCGATGAATGCACCATCGGCAATCAATCTCATGAAAGCCTTTCATCGATCTGTTTTTCCCAAGGCGGAATACCTCGCTGAACTGGGAATCCCCTATGAATGGCCTGTTTATGGGCTGCCACTTGTGATCAGCAGCGACAACGGGACCGATCTCAAATCAGAAGCCTTTAACTGGGGGTTGGAACAGTACGGTGTTGAGCATATTTTCCGCCCTGTGGCACAGCCACATTTAGGTGGGCATGTCGAGCGTTTCATCGGAACAATCCAAACCTTTGTTCACACCCTTCCCGGAACCACATTCTCAAACATCGAAAAAAAGGGAACCTATCAGCCTGAAAAGCAGGCGACGCTCTCCTTACGTGACGTTGAAAGACTCCTGCTCGAATTTATTCTTCGGGACTACGTTCACGACAGAAAGCGCCGCTTGCTGACTTCGCCAATGAACGCCTGGAACGTCAGATGGCGGGAGAGTAAGTCTCGGCCGCATCTACCATCTGATCCAGAACGTTTCCGTCTTGATTTTTTACCTTTCGAGAACCGCAATATCCAGCGGGAAGGGCTGGAGCTGTTCGGGATGTTCTATCGCTCAGAACACCTTCAGAAGATGAAAAACTGCGGTGTTCAAAACATCACTATCAAATATGATCCAACCGACATTCGCATAGTTCAGTTCAGCGCTGATAACGAAACATACTACGAAGCGCGAGGTGAACACTTTCCGCGTAACCCGTTGTCGGTCGATGAGTTCCAAAAACTGCGCAAAACACGGGAAGAACGGCTAAATGCTTCTCTGAGCGTTCCAGACGCTGCGGAGGCGCATGACTTCCGAAAACAGATCCTGGCAGACGCGCGCAAACGCAAGAAAGCTGCAACCTCATCTGAAATGAGCTCCTTGCCGCAAGGTCGCGATATTCGTGATCTCGGCGGGTTTCGAGGTTTCTCTGAGCGGGGGAAATTGTCATGAGCAGGGGCCCTACGCAGCACTTTCCCGACATGTCGAAGGCATCGGTCCCGGAGCGCATTCACTACATCCGTAAGGGCGCCTATTTCGATACGTCAGCAAGGCGTGCGTTTCGAAGCCGTCTCGACGAATTGGTTCAAGCCCCGTCTGATTGCGACAACAAGCTTGTGTTCATAACCGCGCCATCGGGGATGGGCCTCACACGCATTCTAGAGGAGTTCGCATCACAGCACCCTCAGACGACCAACGGGCCAAGCGGAAGACAAGTAGTCCCCGTCGTAAATGAACTCATTCATCCGAGTGGTGATATCATCGACTATTGCGACGCGCTCCGCGCCGAACTCAAAATCCCAGGATATGGACCACTCGTTCGCCAAACATCATATTCGAAAACTCTCGAACTTCTCGGCCATGTGGGCACACGTATCGTTATCCTGGAGGATTTTCATCGTATCAACAGCTTCGAGAAAAAACATAGAATCTCGTATCAAAACTACGTCCACTATCTGATGTCCAAATATGACATCCGGGTTGTCCTAACGGGAGCACCACGCATTTGGCGATGGGCGATGGAAGACGAGCAAATTCTCGGGCGGTCTCTTCAGCTTAAGTATCGAGCATGGACACCCGCAGAAGATGACTTCATCGAATTTCTAGAAGGGTTCGAGCGATGGTGCCCAGTCAAGGAGGAGGGGGGATTATCCAGTGACCCCAAACTGAGAAAGGCCATCATCACCAAAACGCATGGCATCTGCAAAACCGTGATGCAGGTTCTTACTGGCTTTGCGATTTACGCAATCGTGTCTGGCAGTGAGCGTTTGGATCTCGACACCTGGCTAAAATATCGCGACCAGGACCTGCCCGTATGAAGGTCACGCCCTATGACATGGAAAGCCTAACATCATTCATAAGTCGTGCGGCGGCCATGAACTCCATGGATTACCGCTCATACCTTCGAAGCCTTTTCCAGTCTGATGACTACATGAACCCGATTGCGTTGCCTGAGGATCTGGATGCGTTGGATCACGGTGTTGTTCTAGCCGGCCTTAATGATGCGCTGGACCCCATCAAACGCAGGCTGGAGTTGCTTACATTTCCAACGGCTAAACCCGGCGTTCATACGAAGTGGCTGAGACGGGCAGGGGGGTGCAATATGGGCGGCGATCATTTTAGCAAGGTTCCGTTCTTCGCATGGTGCCCGCGCTGTCTACTCATGGACCAACTCAACGGTCACGATCAGTTTCTGCGTTTGTCGTGGCGGCTCATCACTCGGACGTTCTGTTTGAGGCATAGAAGGCCGCTTACGACGCATTGTTTGGCCTGCAATGATCGCGAGGCAGGACCGACATTTGTGTTTGACGGCAGCAACGTCATACTCGCTTGTAGTGCATGTGGTTCCCCCTATGGAACCCAACTCGGGCTCCCTGATATGTCCGCATCAACCACCATACAACTGCGCGACAACCGCCGTGTGCAGATTGCTTGGAACGGTGCGATCCAATTAGAAATGGAACTTGAGAAGAGCCTGTCTGAGCGGTCAAAGACCAAAAACAAGCGAGAATTTCAGAATTTCATTTTGGCGTTCGCAAATATCCTTATGAAAGCCAATCCGTATGATCGCGCACCGATCGACCTCTTTTCTAGTGTCGCCTTCCCAGCGCGACCCAACCCTCGCAACATTACGTCAATGGACCGACCTTACCGCGCGTCCTCCATATCAGTACGCCGTAAAACACATGGCTTCCTGGCAGCGCTACTAAAGCGCCGAGTGACTCTGTTTTCTATCAAAGGCGTGCACGAGAGAAGATGGGGCAGGGACCCAACGATGCAAGAACTCCGCTCCCAACTCGAACCAGAACAAAATGATGAGCTTGATCAGCTATTGCTGATGTTTCCGGCTAAGTGGTTCTGAGGTTTAGGCGGGAAGCAGACTTTCGCTGCAAGTGCGAAACGCAATTAGTTACGCGTCAGAAGCAGACACTCAAGTTCGAACTCCAGAAGTGAGATCTGCACTAGCGGAGATTTTCGCTGCATTGTAGCTTCTGCTGTTTTGGCTACATGGGCTTGCAAGTCGATGCCTGCCTCCAACGCTTCCAAAGTGACAATGAGTGCATACCGCATGATGCACCAGAGGCCGCTTCGACGAGCAGCACCATTGTCAAAGGGAGTCGTGAACATCGACAGGTAAGGGCTGGAAAGTAGGGTGGCGTAAGAACCTTCGTGCGAGGGCTGTTTACTTAGTTTCTCGACCTTCGCAACATCCCGATGTGCAGTCTACTTTTTAACCCCACGGGCCGCTTCAAAAAAAAGGGGCGGATTGCTCCGCCCCAAGTCTTGAGGGAAAACAGGCTAGGTCAGAAGCCGTACACGAGGGACACGCCCAACGAGTTGTCAGCACTTTCGAAGCCGGGCAGTGGATCGCTGTTCCATTCTGTGCGATATGACACGCGTGTCGACATCCGATCGGTGACTTTGAAGTTCACACCAAGATCATTGGTAATAGTCGTGTCCGCGTCCGAGAACAGCACATCCGTGTCCATCGACAGAGATACCGTTTCTGTGAAGTCGGTGTAGAAACGCGACGACACGATGCCAGCCACTTCAGTCGAGCCTACGCCACTTTGAGTTTCGACATAACGAACGCCGGGGCCAGCCTGTACGCGCCAGCTCATGTTGGGTTCGTTGATCACGCGGTAACCAGGACCAAAGCCCAGAAACGCGTCGATCTTGTTCGCGTCGAAATTGTCATAACGGACCGAGCCCAGACCAAACAGATAGAACTGTTCGTTGAAATAGCGGTTCACGTCATAAGTCGCGTAAATCTCTTCCTTGTTGCGCACGCCGTTGTCTTCAGCGAACTCAGCCGCGAAGCCAAAAGTATGGTTCCAAGGGCCGTTGCCATAGCGGAAACGACCAGCAAGATCGAGATCGGCGGTGTCAGTGTTTCCCGATGTCGCCGACAAGCCAAGCGCGACGCTACCGGTCCAGCCTTGCGCATATTGGTTGCTCAGACGGTCGCGTTTATCTGCATTGTTCAGATCATCTGCGACGTCTTCTTGAATGTCGTCGATACGATCATCCAGAGTGTCAACGCCAACCAAAGCGCCCTGCGCGAATACAGGGGCAGCCACGAGAAGCGCCAGGGCCGATGCGGCCAGCACATTACGTTTTTTCATGGGTCTATCCTTTCCCCAAAAAGTATGACCCGACCCAAAAGGACGGGAGCATTGCTGCTGAGAGAGCAGATAGAGAACCGCTTAACTTAAGAACAATTCAAAATAATCACCTATAAAACGATATTTACTTATAGTTAGGAAATTCGTCATACTTCCCAAGAACTTCGACGCTTTCGCCCTCGCTAATCTGTGCGAGTTCGACGATTACAGCGTTTTGATCGCCGTCAATTTGTGACTGAATCGCAACAAGTGCGCTTTCGGCGACCGCTCGAATGTCGTCTTCCAGGTCGTCGCGCCAAACCGACCAGACAGGATATGGAAAGATCGGTGCATCAGGCACCAGGTGCAGTTCGCCCCGGTCGAGGTAACGTTTGATATATCGCGCTGGCAGATATGCCGCTGCCTTGCGCACCCGTACATAGTCAGCCGCCAATGCTCCAAGCGACATTGTCATTCCGGAATTGGTCAGTTGTGACATTTCAAGCGCGTGGGCGTGGACGAATTCGGGCCCCCAATCCACAAACACATAGTGATCCGAAATGTCGTCAAGACTGGCCTGCCACGACGCGGCAAGAACAAGTTCTTCGTCAAGGATCTTTCGCGCAGTCAGTCCTGGGCGCAGTTGCGGGCTGTACATCAGACCAATCTGAACAATCCCCTCAACCAGAAATCGCATAATTCGGTCGGGCATACCAAGTTCCGCACGAATGTTGAGGGTTGGCATGCTGTCCTGCATAAGGTCGATCCAAGGAAACCCCAGCCGCGGCCACAATGAATACTGGGCACCGATGCTAAGCGACTTGTTAAAGCCCTCGGGCACCCCAACTTGCTGACGCGCTTCTTCCCAGATCTTGATAAGTGACAAAGCATAGCGTTCAAACTCACGCCCGGCGGGTGTGAGTTCTGCGCCAGCTTTGGATCGCATGAAAAGCTGTTTACCCAAACTTTCCTCCAAACGCGCCACGCGCAGACTGACCGCAGACTGTGTCACCAGAAGACGTTCGCTGGCATTCACGAAAGAGCCGCTTGCGGCAACCTCTAGGAACGTACGAATGAGAGTGATATCCATGACAGGCACCCATAAGAAATACTGCGATTAACCATAATTGTAGCTAGCTATCGTCACTCTGTCTGCATCTCTTGATGTCCGCGATAGAATAGAAATGACTACTCGCGCCTACTTTCCGTGAAGAATTCGCTGAGGGAAGTCTTCAACAACGTGATAAAACAAGAGCCGCTGGTGCATGATCAATCTAAGCACTCAGACTCGTTCTGGACCGGGTTTCCCGACCGAACTTACCTCTTGGCCGATTACTTGGTCGACTATGGGGCTCTGCCGAGGTTTCGTGCAATTCGGCTGTTCGCTTTGCGCGCGGCCGAGCTTCTGAGTTGCAAACATCTCATGTAGGACTGGTTCGCTGTGCGATCGTTGTTCCAGCCCGAGTCCGACGATGCAGAAACGGTGGCTTCGTCTTGCGTTGCGGTCAACAGACACCTGATAGTGCAGCTCTGTCGACGAATGTCGGCTCCTGGGAAGTTGTACTGAGGTGCAAACGAATGCGATGAATGGCCGGAATGGGCCGTTAGTGTTTGGGGCAGGGTGTTCTTTTGGTCAACCAGGTCCAAGGGAGTGAGCCTCTGTCCATTACTCAGAATACCAGAATGCAATTTAAGCTCTTAGTGGTACCCACAACACGTGCCAATGCCGGCGAACGCTACACCGTAAATTGACATCGGCTTGTAGCGCCCGGATCAGGGGGAACTTCTAAAAAGAACAAAAAACTTAAGTTGTTGAAACTTAGGGGAGACGAGTCTCATTAATTCAGTCTCATTATTTACGTACTCCGACACGCGCACTTCTACACATTAAATAATCGTATAATCAGTATTATGTAACCATCGGTCGTGAGAAAGATCGTAGACCCATTAGGAAAACCGACTAAACATTTGATAAAGTGCTGTTTTCATAATCAACGAACCTTGACCCCCTGCATTAGTGCACCCCAAATCTTTCCGCGAACCGCCCCACAGTTCTCTGAGGCCTGTTATTCTAAAACCTCACTCTTATCATCGCAGCATGGTTTTTTGCCTAAACCCTGTTCTCCCTCGACAATTCATGCAATTGCGGAACAGAATGCGCGTGAGAGAAGGAAGTAGACGATGACTTCGTTACTCGTTTTGAACGGACCGAACCTGAATATGTTGGGCATACGTCAGCCTGACGTATACGGGCGCACCACATTGCCCGAAATTGAGGCTATGTGTCGCGAACACGCGAACGCCCGCGAAGTCGCCCTGGAGATCATTCAGAGCAACCACGAAGGCGCTCTGATTGATCAGATTCACGCGGCGCATGGCGCATATGATGGGATCATCCTGAACGCTGGTGCCTACACCCACACCTCAATCGCGATTATGGATGCGGTGGCATCTGCAAATGTTCCGACGATCGAGCTGCATCTGTCCAATATCCATGCCCGCGAGGCGTTCCGGCACACCAGCTATCTGTCCAAGGTGGCCGTCGGGCAGATCTGCGGATTCGGCGCACATGGCTACGTGTTGGCCATTGATGCGCTGATCGCCCATATCAACGAGGCAAAGGCACCCTGAATGGATCGACTGCTCAACTACATGGCTCAGGTTTGTCAAAGCCGTTCGATTGCCGAACTGTGGGATACGCATTGCCATGCCATGAAGGCGTTCGGCTTTGACCGGCTGGTCTATGGGTTCACGCATTTCATGACGCCGACGTCGCTTGGCCCGCGCGAAGACTCGCTCATTCTTTACTCGCATGTGCCCGAATACATGCGGCTGCTTTATGACGAAGACGAACTGTATCGCCATTCTCCAATGATCCAATGGGCATCCAAGAACAGCGGTGCATGCAGTTGGTCATGGGTGCACGAAAACGTGGACAAGCTGAGCGACGGCGCGCGTCAGGTCAGAGCCATCAACCGAAAGATGGATGTCACGGCGGGCTATACGATTTCGTTTCCCGAAACCGCAAAACGTGCCCGTGGTGTCATGGCGTTGACGGCGCAAAAGGGATTGTCGCAGGATGACGTGGACCAAATTTGGACGCGGGATGGCAAGACGATTGAGGCGATGAACCATGTCGCACATCTGAAGATCATGTCCCTGCCCCAGCAAACGGACCGCGCAAAGCTGTCCGGACGACAACGCGAGGTGTTGGAATGGGTCGGAAGCGGTAAAACCAATCAGGATATCGCCACCATCATTGGCGTTTCGGCCGCCACGGTCGAAAAGCATTTGCGAATCGCTCGGGCCAAATTGGGGGTCGACACGACCGCGCAGGCTATTTTGAAGATTTCCTATCTGAATCAGATTCATTCGCCGAATGGTTGATCGAGTTGAGCGAAGTGATCTTATAAGCGAATATTCTGCAACATTGTCGATCAGTCGCGAACAAAAAATCACATTTTTTTTACTTTACGGTACGGAAACCCTGACTTCCATTTGCCAGCCTTTTGAGGCATTATGAAGTTGTTCCGTGAGTGGTGGCTTTGTAGCCGTTGGAACTTGAAGGGGTGGACGTACTGTGATTTCAGACAACGTCTCATTCTTCCGGGAAACCGGGAGCTGGTGTTGAGGGTGTATTTTAGCCCATGACACCAGCAACCTAAATATCCGGAAATCTAAGCAGAAACGCACCTGTCCCGTGTGATTTCCTGGCGGCGTCAACCTTCCCGTTGGTGCCGCTTCGCTTTTTGGGACCCCTGGACCAAGGACGAAATGTTTGATCGCAGGACACAGCGGCATAAAAAAGGGCCGGTCGAGCCGGCCCCTTTTCAAACGATTTGGAAGCGTGATCAGCCTTGAACGGCAGCAGCAACTTCGGCCGCGAAATCGGATTCTTCCTTTTCGATGCCTTCGCCGACTTCCATGCGGACATAGCCGGTGACGACAGCGCCGGCTTCTTTGGCGGCGGCCTCAACGGTCAGGTCGGGGTTGATCACGAAGTCCTGACCCAACAGGGTCACTTCGGCCAGGAATTTCTTCATGCGGCCTTTGATCATGTTTTCGATGATGTTTTCCGGCTTGCCGCTTTCGCGGGCCTGCTCGGTCAAGATCGAACGTTCCTTTTCGACAATGGCCGGATCCAGAACGGCTTCGTTCAGAGCCTGCGGATTGGCTGCGGCGATGTGCATGGCGACTTGACGACCAAAATCTTGCGAACCACCGTTCATAGCAACCAGAACACCAATTTTGCCCATACCATCAGCTGCGGCGTTGTGAACATAAGTCACAACGGTTTCACCTTCGACTGACGCCATACGGCGCAGCGACATGTTTTCGCCGATGGTGGCGATTTTGTTGGTGATCGTGTCGGCGACAGATTTGCCACCCAGATCAGCAGCGTTCAGCGCGTCAACGTCGGACACAGTCAATGCAGCCGACGCAATTGACGAAACCATTTCCTGGAATTCGCTGTTCTTGGCGACGAAGTCGGTTTCAGAGTTCACTTCGACGGCGACGCCTTTGCCATCGGCAACTGCGACGGCCACAAGACCTTCTGCAGCCGTGCGGCCAGCTTTCTTGGCGGCTTTCGCCAGACCTTTGGTGCGCAGCCAGTCGACGGCGGCTTCCATGTCGCCATCCGTTTCGACCAGCGCTTTTTTCGCGTCCATCATGCCAACGCCGGTGGATTCGCGCAGTTCTTTGACGAGTGCAGCAGTGATTGCCATATCTCAGCTCCTTGGTATCTCGGGGGAGTTTTGGGCGCGGTGACGCACCGACCCCCGTATCAATTCTGTGACAAAAGCGCGAGGCAGGTCGCCCTGCCCCGCATGTGCGCGGTCGTTACTCGGCCGGAGCAGCTTCTTCGGTGGTGTTGGCCGCCGCTTCTTCGGTGGTTTCCGCAACGGCTTCTTCAACCGGTGCTTCTTCCATAGCGCCCAGATCAACGCCAGCCGCGCCAAGTTGCGCCGACATGCCGTCAAGTGCTGCGCGCGAAACCAGATCGCAGTAAAGTGCGATCGCGCGGGCCGCGTCGTCGTTGCCCGGAATGATATAGTCCACACCTTCCGGCGGGCAGTTGGTGTCAACCACAGCCACAACTGGGATATTCAGCTTGTTGGCTTCAGCAATTGCCAGCGCTTCTTTCTTCACGTCGATGACGAACAGAAGATCAGGCACACCACCCATTTCGCGGATGCCGCCCAGCGACGCCTGCAATTTTGTCTGCTCGCGTTCAATGCCAAGACGTTCTTTCTTGGTCAGGCCTTCAGCACCGTTCTCAAGTTTCTCGTCATATTCTTTCAGACGGTTGATCGACTTGGACACGGTCTGCCAGTTGGTCAGCGTGCCACCCAGCCAACGGTGGTTCATGTAATACTGGGCCGATTTCTCGGCAGCTTCAGCAATTGCACCAGCGGCTTGACGCTTGGTGCCGACGAACAGCACACGACCGCCCTTGGCAACCGTTTCGCGCACCGCGTTCAGGGCGGCGTCGAGCATCGGCAGGGTTTGTGTCAGGTCGAGGATGTGAATCCCGTTGCGCTCACCATGGATGAACGGGCCCATACGGGGGTTCCAGCGTTGGGTCTGGTGACCAAAGTGAACGCCAGCTTCCAAAAGTTGACGCAGTGAAAAATCAGGCAGTGCCATGTTCTTTTCCTTTCCGGTTTCTACCTTGACGGGGCCATACGAGCGGTTCATGTCCTTGAAAAGACGTCGTTTTCACAACTGCCTTTTCGTGGTCATTCCTCGGCTCAACCGGCGGACCTTTGGGGATGTCTCCCCCATCGGCCCAACCCCGCCTGTGGTTTGATTGGGCGCGTATAGACGCCCGCCCCCGCCCTGACAAGCCCAAAAAACAAGGTTTTGCCCATATTTTGCTGGCGCGCTGGGTCGTGCGGATTGAAAGACGCATCCACTCTTGTATCGCTTCGTAATCCTCGGCAGAACAGGGATATGAACATGAAGCACGACATTCTTTGCATCGGGTCCGTTCTGTGGGACGTGATCGGGCGCACACAACAGCCGATGGATATAGGCTCGGACGAGCCGGGTCGCATCACCCGCCTGCCGGGCGGTGTCGCGATGAACATCGCCAAGACGGTGCAGCGGTTCAACCTGCGCCCCGCTATTTTGACCGCCATCGGACGTGACGCCGAAGGCGAAGAGCTGATGACCGAATGCAGCGCGCGCGGGATTATCACGTCATACGTTTATCGCCCTTCTGGTCTGCCGACGGATATCTATATGGCCATCGAAGGTCCACAGGGGCTTGTGTCCGCTCTCGCAGATGCGCATTCGCTGGAAGCTGCTGGCGATGCGATCCTGACCCCGTTAGAGGATGGCACGTTGGGTTCGACCGACGCGCCATTTGCGGGAATGATCGCGCTTGATGGCAATCTGACGGCTCCGCTGCTGACCGATATTGCCAAACGGCCCAGCTTTGCGGCGGCGGATTTGCGCGTCGCCCCGGCCAGCCCCGGCAAAGCGCGCCGCCTGCTGCCGCTGATGTCGCATCCCGGCGCAACGCTCTATCTAAACCGTGAAGAAGCCGGATATCTGGCAGGCAAAGCATTCGACAACGCGCTGGAGGCCGCCGAGGGGCTGCTTGCCGCAGGTGCCAACCGGGTATTGGTCACGGATGGCGGCAGTTTTGCAGCAGACGGTAGCAAAGCGGGCGATGTTATCCAAACCCCCTGCCCCGCTGTGCGCGTGCGGCGTATCACCGGTGCAGGCGATACGTTTATGGCCGCCCATATCGCCGCCGAAACTGCCGGTAAAAACCGGATCGACGCCTTAGCTCACGCCCAGCAAACCGCAGCCCATTATGTATCCGGAGAAGACGACACATGACCATAGACCTGCATTTCTCGCCCGAAGTTTCCGACGCGCGCGCCCGCGGCCTTCCCATTGTCGCGCTGGAAAGCACGATCATCACCCACGGAATGCCATGGCCGCAGAATGTGGAAACCGCCCGCGACGTCGAGACGGTGATCCGCGGAAATGGGGCTGTCCCGGCGACCATCGCGGTGCTCGATGGCCGTTTGCACATTGGTCTGACGGACGGCGAGCTTGACGCATTGGGGCAAGCAAAAGACGTCGCGAAACTGTCGCGCGCCGATCTGGCAGCGTGTATGGCGACCGGCGGCACCGGGGCAACCACGGTCGCCGCCACGATGATCGCGGCGCATCTGGCTGGCATCCACGTCTTTGCCACCGGCGGGATCGGCGGCGTGCATCGCGGGGCGGACACCAGTTTCGACATTTCCGCTGACCTGCAAGAACTTGCAAAGACCCCAGTTACCGTGGTTGGCGCAGGTGCAAAAGCCATTCTGGACCTGCCCAAAACGCTTGAAGTGCTAGAAACGCTGGGCGTGCCGGTGATCGCTTATGGACAGGCTGATTTTCCGGCTTTCTGGTCGCGCAGCTCGGGCCTTCCGGCACCTCTGTCGATGGATAATCCTGCCGATATCGCAAAGGCAATGGTGCTGCGGGGCGAAATGGGGCTTGAGGGCGGTCAACTGGTCGCCAATCCGATCCCAGAAGCGGACGAGATCCCGTCCTCCATGATCAACCCGGTGATAGAAGAGGCACTGGCGGCCGCAACAGCGGACGGCATCGCCGCAAAATCCGTCACGCCTTATCTGCTCGATCGTATCTATCACGCGACCGATGGTGCTTCACTGGTTGCAAATATCGCGCTGGTTAAGAACAATGCGCGCCTTGCAGCGCGCATTGCCAGCGAGTTTTCAGCTTGAGGATCGCCAGACGCAGGCTGGTCTGACGGCCTAAGCCCCCATCGCAATCTGGGCATCTAGTTCAACGGGTTCGGGGTCGCGCAACACGTAGCCGCGGCCCCAGACGGTTTCGATGTGATTGTCACCACCGGTGGCCGTCGACAATTTCTTGCGCAATTTGCAGATAAACACGTCGATGATTTTCAACTCCGGTTCATCCATACCGCCATAAAGGTGGTTCAAAAACATCTCTTTGGTCAAGGTTGTGCCCTTGCGCAAGGACAGAAGCTCAAGCATCTGATATTCCTTGCCGGTCAGATGAACCGTGCGCCCATCCACATCAACTGTTTTCGCGTCAAGGTTGACAGCTATTGGCCCGGTTTTGATAACCGATTGCGAATGCCCTTTCGACCGCCGGATGATGGCGTGGATGCGAGCAATCAACTCTTCCCGGTGGAACGGTTTGGTCATGTAATCGTCTGCACCAAACCCGAACCCCTTGATCTTGTTTTCTGTGTCATCTGCGCCCGACAGGATCAAAATGGGCGTTTCGACCCGCGCCATACGTAGCTGGCGCAGTACCTCATGCCCGTTCATATCTGGTAGATTCAGATCGAGAAGGATCAAGTCATAGTCATATAGCTTCGCCAGATCGATGCCTTCTTCACCCAGGTCAGTGGCATAGACATTCAGGTTTGCATGGGTCAGCATCAGTTCAATGCTGCGCGATGTAGTCGGGTCGTCTTCCACCAAAAGGATACGCATATTTCGGGTTCTCCGCAAAAAATTCCTAACGATTGCAAGCAGCATCTCGTGAAATGGTTAATCACCGGTTACCCACATAGAACTTTTAGCGAAAACAATCTAGGGTTGTCGATACCTTTGTGGCGACGTGGCCTTTAATGCGGCTTCACCGTGATCCGAAACAGCCCGAATCCACTCGTCCAGCTCCTCCTCCGACAAGGCATACAGATCTTGTGCGTCCTTTTCGGAAATCAACCCAGACTGAACCGCGCGCACGACCGCCGCCTTGCGACTGGCAACCCAACGCCGTGTGGTTTTTGGCGGCAGGTCCGCCCGCGTCATGATTGACCCGTCAGGAAGGGTCACCGCACGCGGCCCTTCTACTTTCTTCAGATACATTTCCAGACCTCGCTTTTGTGTCTGAAGCAATTTTCGGCCGTTACACTTAAAGAGAGGTGAAGCTGCCCCTTGTTGTTCATTCGAATTTTCATATATTCCGTATCTCTTTTGAAAAGGATTTGGTCATGCCTGCGACCGTAGAAACCCAAGACGCGCCAGTGCTGAATTCGCTGGGCTTCGCCAAGCTGCCCAGCGAAACGCGCGTGGTGGTCGCGATGTCTGGTGGCGTCGACAGCTCGGTCGTGGCCGCAATGCTGGCCGAAGAAGGCTATGACGTGATTGGCGTGACTTTGCAGCTTTACGATCACGGGGCCGTGCTGGCCAAAAAGGGTGCCTGCTGTGCAGGTATCGACATTCACGACGCCCGCCATGTCGCTGAAAGCATGGGGTTTCCTCATTATGTGCTCGATTATGAAAACATCTTTCAAGACGCGGTGATTGAAGAATTCGCAGACAGCTATTTGGGTGGCGCAACGCCCGTCCCCTGCATTCGGTGCAACGAGCGGGTGAAATTCAAAGACCTGCTTGAAACCGCGCGCGATCTGGGTGCCGATTGCATGGCGACCGGGCATTATATCCAACGCGCTGATGGCTCTGTCGGGCCAGAGCTTCATCGCGCCGCTGATCCGGCTCGTGATCAAAGCTATTTCCTGTTCTCAACCACGCCGGAGCAGTTGAATTATCTGCGATTCCCCCTTGGGCACCTGAAGACCAAGGACGAAACCCGTGCGCTTGCCCGTAAATATGGGCTGGAGGTCGCCGACAAACCCGACAGCCAAGACATCTGCTTCGTGCCTGATGGAAATTACGCGGCGGTGATCGAAAAACTGCGCCCCGGTGCCGCTGAACCCGGTGACATCGTTCATGCTGATGGGCGGGTGCTGGGTGCGCATGAGGGCGTCATTCATTACACCATCGGCCAGCGTCGTGGGCTGGGCATCGGTGGACTGGCGGACCCGCTTTACGTGGTGAGGCTGGACGTTGATGCCAAGCAGGTCGTGGTTGGGCCGAAAGAAATGCTGGCCACGCGCACTGTCCCGGTGCGCGAGATCAATTGGTTGGGCGACGAGCCGTTCACCTCACGCAAGGAATGGCACATGGGCGTCAAAGTCCGCTCGACCCGCCCCCCGCGCGAGGCGATCATCCGCCCGATCTCGGACACCGAAGCTGAGGTAGAGCTTTTGACCTCGGAGGAAGGCGTTAGCCCCGGACAGGCTTGCGTGTTTTTTGAAACTGACGGCCCGCGTGTCTTTGGTGGCGGCTGGATTTGGCGCGGCTGACCCATCGGGGTGTTATTTCCCGCCCGGACTTGACTATTGCAATGGCGGCAGACGGGAATCGGGCCGATCATTCGGCAAACAGACATCGAAAAGGATAGTATACATGCGCAGAGTTCTTCCCGCCCTCGTCACCGTCGCATTTCTTGGCGCGCCTGCTTTGGCTGAAGAAACGTATGAACAGCGTCTTACGGTCGCCACAGGATATATCGAAGCCACACTTGAAGATATCGACATAAATGAAATGATCAAGACGATGTGGCAACCTCTTGTCGCTGATGTTGAGGCCAAGGGTATCCCGCTCAATGACGCACAGATTGCGAAGATCGACAAGCTGTATCAGGATGAAATGACTGGCCCGATGGTCCAGATCATGCGCGATCAGGCTGCGGTCATGGCCGATCTTTTCACCTTTGATGAGATCAAGGCCATTCGCGATTTCTATGCCACCGATCTTGGCCGGGCTGCGATGACCAAGCTGCCGCAGGTGACGCAACGACAGACGCCGATGGTGCTGAAGTTGGTGCAGGAAAAGATGCCCCAGATCATTCCCAAGGTTCAGGAAATCCTAAGCGAAGGCGAAGCGGCGCAGTAACGCGCGCCTGTCCTTGCCGCCGCCGTCAGCCGGCGTTGGCCTGTGCGATCACATCCATAACCGCGCGAGCCGCCCTTATTCCGGGCGCTTCGCCGCCTTTGCCCAAACGCTGCATCGTGATGTCCATCGCCGCCTTTTGCGCGGACGGGTCAGACAGAGTGGCAAGCAGCGCGGGCGCGATCTTGTCCGGGGTGCAGTCCGCCCCCAGAAATTCGGGCACCACGCGGGTTTCAGACACAAGGTTCACCAAGGTCACTGTATCAACCTTCAACATCCGCCCGATCAAGATTCGGCTGAGCCAATTCATGTCATAGGCGATGACCATCGGCGTCGATGATGCGGCAAGCTCCAACGACACGGTGCCAGATGCTGCCAGTGCCACATCGGCTGCCCGAAACGCTGTGCGTTTCATGTCGGCCTGGTCCGCCGGAATAAGGATCGGTTGCACCGGCCATGTTGCGGTGACCTCGCGCACCAACGCATCGACCCCCTGCGCCACGGGCAACACGACGTGCATGTTGGGATGGCTGCGCTTCACACGGGCCAGCGTTTCGCCAAACCGGTCGGCAAGCCGCGTGACTTCCCCCTTGCGCGATCCGGGTAGCGCAAGCACCAATGGACCTTCGCCAACTTGGTGTTGCTCGCGGAATGCCTGCGCCTCGGCGTCGGTCGCGATGGGTTCGGCCACGACAGGATGCCCCACAAAATCGCAGCCCATGCCGGCGGCTTCCATATACGGTGGCTCAAACGGCAACAGCGCCAGCACATGGTCGATCCATTGTGCCATCTTCGCGGCCCGTTTCGCGCGCCAGGCCCAGACTGACGGCGCGACATAATGCACCGTCGGAATGTCGCGTCCGAAGGTCAGCCCCTCAACCTCGTCCGTTTTCACGATTTTGGCGACGCGCAGGCAGAAATCCGGGCTGTCGATGGTGATCAGCACATCAGGGCTGGCAGTGATCACGGCATCCGCCGTTTCGCGGATACGGCGTTTGAGATGGAAGTATTTCGGCGCGACCTCGGCAATGCCCATGATTGACAATTCGGACATGGGAAAAAGCGAACGCAGACCCTCAGCGTCCATCGCCGTGCCACCAATGCCCAGAAACTCCACATCATCGACCAACGTTTTCAGTCCCGCCATCAGGGCCGCCCCAAGCCGGTCGCCTGAAGGTTCACCTGCGATCAGAAAGACTTTCATGCGCCCGCCCCGCGCACATCCAAAAACAGATCATATTCGCGTACCAAGCGTTCGACCTGATCCTGGTCCATGACGATCACGCCGCCCGCCGGGATCACGATGCCGCCCAAACCGGCCTGAACCACCGCCTCGATGGTCGAGGGGCCAATGGTCGGAATGTCCATGCGTTCGTCCTGACCCGGCTTGGGGCGTTTCACAAAAACACCGCGTGCGCCTTGTTTCAGATGCTCGGGCGTCTCAGCCACGAACCGCAACAGCGAGTCGGTGCCTTGAATGGTTTCAATCCCCAGACACTGCCCACCCGCAACAACTGCGCCTTGGGCGAGGTCTTCGCGGACCAGCGTATCCAGAATGGACCATGCGCGATCCGCATCCACGCGGTCCTGCGCGCTTGGTGTGCGACCGATGGTGGTCACGTCAAGGCTAAGCCCGTGCGCCACGTCTGTAGCCGCCACGACCTGAAACCCCTGCTCTTCAAAAACCTCGGCGATCAGCCGCAGCAAGGCATCGTCGCCCTTGCCAAGCACCGCCTTGACCCGTGGAAACAGGCCCAATGTGACACGGTCCATCCGCAAGGGGTTCAGCTTCGGTCGGTCCACCTTGCCCGCAAAAACCACACGTTCGACCCCTGCCCCGCGCATGGATTTGAACAATGCGCCCAGCTTTTCATAGCTCGCTTCAACCAAATCGTGGCCATCGGGGGCCGCGACTTCGACGCCCTTGATCGTGACAAAGAGCGCACCCGGATTGCTGGCGGCAATCCGATGCGGCAAGTCCCCGGTTCCGGCAATAATGGCAAGGCGATCTGTCATTGCGGCTCGCTTATTTTGGGGTCAGAAATCCGCGATCACTGTCGCCTGTGATGAAAGTCACCAACTCACGAACATATTGGCTATCCGCTCCACCAGCCAGTCCGGCGGCACGGTCGCGGAACGATCCGTCGCCATCTTTCAAAACCTTGAGCGCCGCGCGCAACGCCGAGATATCGGCCCGCGCCACGCCACGCCGTTTCAAACCGACAAGGTTCAATCCGTCGAGTTCAGCCCGTGGCCCCTGCACCAATGCAAAGGGCAGCACATCCGCTGTCACCATCGACAACGCGCCGATGATCGCACCGCGACCAATCCGTATCCATTGATGCAACCCAGACAAGCCACCCACAATCACATCGTCTTCGATCACCACATGACCCGCGACCGCGACGTTGTTGACCAGGATCACGTTGTTGCCGATCTGGGCGTCATGGGCGACGTGGCAGCCTGCCATGAACAAGCCGTCATCTCCGATCCGGGTGACGTAACCACCACCGGCCGTTCCGGTGTTCATAGTGACATGCTCGCGAATACGGTTACGCTTGCCGATCACCAGTTTGGTGTCTTCACCGGCAAATTTTAGATCCTGCGGGATCTCTCCGATCACCGAGAAAGGAAAGATCACGGTATGATCGCCGATTTCGGTGTCGCCGGTGATCACCACATGCGATTTCACCTCGACCCCGGCCCCAAGCTTTACCTGCGGACCGATCACGCAAAACGGCCCGACCCGGCAATCTCGACCGATCGTCGCGCCGTCGTCAACGATCGCGCTGGCATGGACCTGAGCGGTGGGATCAACGCCCCCGTTGGCTGTCATCGGTTAGCCCTTCCCGGCGGTCACGTCGATCATCGCCATGAATGTCGCCTCGCACGCCAGTTCATCCCCGACCATGGCGCGCCCGTCAAACTTCCAAACCTTTGCTCCGCCACGAATGGTGGTCACATGCAGCTCTAGCACGTCGCCCGGCACCACTTTGCGACGGAACTTCGCGCTGTCGATACCCATGAAATACACCACGGCCCCTGACCCGACGAGGCCCAGCGACAAGGACACCATCACCGCCGAGGTCTGCGCCATCGCCTCGATAATCGTCACACCCGGCATGATTGGAAGGCCGGGAAAATGCCCCTGAAAATGGGGTTCATTCATCGTCACCATCTTGATGCCCTTGGCGAACTCCTTGGCGCGAATATCTTCGACCCGGTCCACCAACAAGAACGGATAGCGGTGGGGAATACATTGCTGGATCAACTGGATATCTGCGGTGGCGGGCACATCTGACATATATTCGCGTCCTTCATTTCATGGGCCCTCTTTGGGGCTTTGCCTTACCTGAGTATCAGTCTGGATCAGACGAAACAATTGCTATCAGTTACCCGACGAAACGCCATCCGGGATGGTGGTATCATCCAACGGAAAGACCGGTGATTCAGGCGGGGTTTCGCCTGTCGGCGGTGTTCCTCGTTCAGGCTGCTTGGGCACACTTTCGGGTAAGTCGCTGCCGTCGCCAAGAACCTGATCAATACGATCAACGGCCAGTTTGGTGATATCGATATTCTGGGTGGTCAAAAGAATGGCGCGGCGATCCAAAATCACCACCGCCCCAAGCTCTCGCACAAGCTGCCCGAGGATCGGCCCGATACGCTCGAAAAACGCGGCTTGTTCACTTTCCAGCGTGCGAACGAATTCCTGCTCGCGTTCGGTTCCTTCAGACCGCAACGCCTGCACTTTGGCGTCAAAGGCCTTTGCAATCTCGCGAAAGGCTTCGGGCGACATGGTTTCGCGTTGCTCGGTCAATTGGCGTTCTTCTTTGACCAGCGCCTCTTCGACCTTGCGGGTTTCGTTGGCCAACCGCACACGCTCTGCTTCGACCGATTCCACGACGCGGCGGCCATACTGCGTGTCGGAAAACAGGCTTTGACGGTCAATCGTTACGATCTGCGAAACCGCACTGCTTGTCTGTTGCGCCGCGAGGGGCGCGGACAATGACAAAAATGCAAGCCCCGCAGCAAGCCCAACTGGATGCAGAACCAAGGCGGCACGACGCCGCAACCTGCGCAAGGCGCGTTGCGGCATCATCACCGTTGAGCGATCAGAACTGCGCCGAGATTGTGAGCTCGAAGTTGTTTTCTTTGTCATACTCTTCCTTGGCCAACACATGCGAGAAGTTGAAACGCAACGGGCCGATGGGCGTATCCCAAAAGATCGAGGCACCGATAGCCGACCGCAAATGAGCGCCGTCGTCAATCGTGCCGCCCAATGTGTCATCAAGCCCCCACAGGGTGCCGGCGTCCAGGAACACACCGCCGGTGATGCCATATTCTTCTGGCAGACCAACGGGGAACTGCGCTTCAAGCCGCGCTGCCGCAAATTTGTTGCCGCCCAGCGTGTCTTGGTTGATCGCCGTCAAATCCCGTGGACCAATCCCGTTTGTGGCAAAGCCGCGCAGTTTCGACGGGCCAAGGCGGAAACGGTCTGTAACGCGCGACGAGCCGCCATCCAGACCCTCGACTATGCCACCTTCGACCGTTGCGGTCAGGGTCACCTGATCGTTCCAGACCTTGGTCTGTGCCTGTGCCAAAGCAGTCGCGCGCGCATATTTATAGTCCGCGCCCAATCCGCCCACGTCGCCATCAAACCGAAGCAGATAGCCCCTGTTCGGATCCAATCCTGTGCGCCGTGTGTCATAGCTTAGCGTAAACCCGAGACCTGCGCCGACCTGCCGGCCGCGCGCGCTTTCATCTTTCAGAATCTGCGAGCTGCCCGGGTCAACGCCGGTGATTTCCGCACCATCCCCGAAGACCCTAAATCCAAGACGGGAATATTCG
Organism: Aliiroseovarius sp. S1339; assembly: GCF_023195695.1. Lineage (GTDB taxonomy): Bacteria > Pseudomonadota > Alphaproteobacteria > Rhodobacterales > Rhodobacteraceae > Aliiroseovarius. The sequence goes on from NZ_JALPQG010000004.1 coordinate 24,321, forward strand.
CTGATCGGGAACGAGATCGACGGCCGCAATGCCAGCGACCGCGTATTGAAGAACGACGAGGCAAACGACGTTTCCTGATAGTAAGCCTCGAGCCCCAATTCCAGATCACGATCCAGGAAATTGGGTTCCGCAAATTTGAACGAGAAGCTCGACGAATCCGTGCCGCTTTGGAAACTGGCGCTGAGGAACTGTCCACGACCAAGGAAGTTGCGTTCCTGAAAGGCAACGTTCAGACCAAACCCGTTTTCAAGGCTGTAAACACCGCCAAAGCTCAGCGATCCGGTCGGGGCTTCTTCGACGTCAACGTCAATGACCACCTGATCGGGCGCGGACCCCTCACGAGCCTCAACATTCGAATTCGAGAAATAGCCAAGCGCACGCACACGTTCGGCGGCTTCGCGAATTTCGCGTGGGTTGAACGGGTCGCCCTCTACCACTCGGAACTGATTGCGCACCACCCGGTCAAGGGTCGTGGCGTTGCCTTCGATATCAATCCGTTCGACAATGATACGCGGGCCGCGCACCAAGACCATATCGATATCCAGCGTGCGGGCACGATCGTTGCGTGTCACGCGTGGCTCAACCCGAAGAAAATCCAGACCCTTGCGGATGGCCAAACGCTCCATACGCGCAATCGCGTTTTCCATCAGCGCCGGGCTGTAAACCACGCCCGAGCGCAGTTTATGGGCTGCCTGGAATTCGGCGGCATCCACATTATTAATCTCGGACGAACTGGTGATATTACCAAACCGGAATTGCTGCCCTTCCTGCACCTTGAAGGTAATGAAGAACGCATCGCGTTCACGCGAAAACTCGCTTGTGACGCCGGTGGTTTTGAAGTCAACATAACCGCGTGACAGATAGAAGTCGCGCAACACCTGCTTGTCAAATTCGATCCGTTCGGGCGCGTAGGTGTCGGCCCGGATCAATGCACGCAGGATGCCTGCCTGCTTGGTCTCAAGAACGCGGCGCAAGCGGCTGTCCGAGAACACGCGGTTGCCCACGAATGACAGACGCTCGACCTCGACATTCTTGCCTTCGACAACTTCAAAAACCAGATCGACGCGGTTGTTAGAACGACGAATGATCTTCGGTGTAACCTGCGCGGCCAACCGACCCTGTGCCTGATACAGTTCGGTGATGGTTTGCACATCCAGCTCGGCATTGGCGGGGCTATAGACCTGCCGTGGTTGGGATTTCAGCAGCGGCGTAAAGACATCGTCTTTGACCCTGCGATTGCCTTCCACCGACACGACGTTGATCGTCGGGAATTCGCGGACCTTCACGACCAAGGTGTTGCCGCGTGGCAGGATCTGCACATCTTCGAAAAGACCCGATCCGACAAGGCGTTGATACCCGTCATTCAGCCGGGCGGCCGATACGGTTTCGCCTTGGGCGATTCCCAGATAGGACAAGATGGTCGCGGCCTCAATGCGCTGCGTGCCCTCGATCTCGATCGTTTGGAATGCGTAGGCTTGCGCGACCGCAACTTGAGGCACCGCCCCGGTAACCCCGGAAATTGCTAGAAAAATTGCCAGTCCGCCGCCAGTCAAAACACCTTTGGCACCTCGTCCTGCTTTATTGAAATGGTTGCTGCTCAACCCCGTTTTTAATGCCATCGTGTTTTCTTTCCCCAGACACCTGATTGCCAATGTGGATAAGGGGTTGGGGCGGGCTTGTCAAAGCGCGAAACCAGACTTTCGAAGGGGGGCGAAGCGATGCCAATCGCGACACAACGCCCAACAGGTCAAGGATGACGCATTCAGGGCGCAAGACTGGAGCGGCCCGAAAGGCTATCACACCACAAAAAACCCGCGCACAGCCAGACTGCGGCGGGTTGCACAGACGTCCGGCCCCAAAGGCACCGAGCCTGTCAGATTGCATTTACATGATGGTATGCAATGCCACGCTTAGACCAAGTGCGGCCATGATGGCACCTGCGTACAAGAAGCGATCCCAGTTCAGGTCAACCAGTACGGCCAGCCCATGTGTTCCGCGATCCATCCGGTCCATTATTACGCCTCCTGCAACGAGTCACTCCGTGTGACCCTTGCCAAACATTAACGAAAGATTGCGGCGCGACCTTTTCAGAAATGAGGCAAAATTGGGGCAAAACGGGATCTGTCCACGTTTCAACCCACCAACCTACGGACAGAACAGATCATTTGTCAGACCAAACACCATCAGCGCCAAGACCAGCGCCAAACCAATGGCCAGCATCACATTCAACACCTTATCGGACGGTTTTTTGCCGGTGACGGCCTCATAAGCGAAGAAGACCAGATGCCCGCCGTCCAGAACCGGTATGGGAAACAGGTTCAACAGACCAATGGCCGTCGACAGCATCGCGATGAAACTGATGAAGCTTGTCGCGCCAAGCGACGCCGCCTGCCCCGACACTTGCGCAATACCCAACGGGCCGGACAGATTGCAGCTTGAAATCGCACCTGTGATCATATGCCAAAGCCCCGACAGGCTGGACGTGATGACATACACCACCCGCTCGGCCCCCGAAGCGACGCTTTCCCACAGACCGGGCGTGCGGGTGGCTGGTTCAAAAACCATGCCCGAAGTGATGCCAATCAGCCACCGCGTCTCAAACCCGCCATCAGCGCTGGGAATATCCTGACGGCGCGGGGTCAGGGTGACCTCCATCGGGGTGCCATCACGCAGGATGCCAAGGGTCATTGCCCCGCCATCGCCATTCACCACAACCTCGCGCAAGGCGTTGAAAGTCGGCACCGGCATGCCGTCGACCGAGGCAATGAAATCGCCCTCTTTCAGACCAGCGTCGATTGCCGCAGATTTCGGGGTGACCGACCCGACAAGGGCCGGGAACGGGTGCGTGGCGGTCAGGCTGATGACCTGCCCGTCGCGCTGCACCTGATAGTCAACGAGCGCACTTTCAGGTAATTTCTCAACAATCGTATAAAACTCGGCCAGTGGGGGCATTTCATAGCCGGCGATCGACAGGATTTCATCGCCCTCGCGCAGCCCGTCTTCCATCCCTGGCACGTTCAGAGGGGTCGCAACCGACAACGGATCGCGCGCCACACCGGTCGCCAAGGCCAGCCCGGCGAACACTATGATCGACAGAATGAAGTTGAACACAGGGCCCGCCGCAACGGTGGCCGTGCGCGCCCACAGCGGGGCGCCGTGCATGGTGTGGCGACGTTCCTCATCGCTCATCACGGCCATGGCGTCGTCATCTGCGCTGCCTGAAGCGACATTCGCATCACCGTGAAATTTCACATATCCGCCAATGGGAAAGGCCGCGATCTGCCAACTGGTTCCGTGCTTGTCTTCACGGGCATACACCACTGGCCCCATCCCGATTGAAAACACATCCGCTTTGATCCCGGACCAACGTCCCACGATGTAGTGGCCATATTCATGCACCGCGACAATCACCGTCAGGGCAGCCAAAAACGCCAAGATCGTGAAGGCAAGGTTGCCAAAATCGGGAAGCAGCCCGGTTAGTTCCATGGGGGAGTCACTCCTGCTCTTATTGTTTTTGCCGCTTAGGGGCGGGTGTCGATCACGCGTTGTGCGGTGTTGCGTCCCATTTGGTCGGCCGCGCGCACATTATCAAGGGTCATTGCGCCATGCGCCAAAGACGCATCGCCGTCAAGGCGGGTCAAGGTCTCCTCAACAATGCCCGCCATATCCATGAAACCGATCTGACCGGCGATGAACGCATCCAGAGCGACCTCTTTGGCGGCGTTGAAGATGGCACCGGACATTCCGCCTGCCGCCATCACCTCGCGTGCAAGGCGCAGAGCGGGATAGCGGACCTCGTCCGGCGCGCGAAACTCCAGCGTGGCGATCTTGGCAAGGTCCAGCCGGTCGACCGGCAATGCGCGACGGTCGGGCCAATGCAGGGCGTAGCCGATCGCATGGCGCATATCGGGCGCGCCCAGATGCGCCATCAGCGCGCCGTCATTGAACCCCACCAGCGCGTGGACCAGGCTTTGGGGGTGAACGACAACCTCGATCTGCTCTGGACGGATATCGAAATACTCTTTTGTTTCTATGACTTCCAGTGCCTTGTTAAACATCGAGGCGCTGTCTATCGTGATCCGTTGCCCCATATCCCAGTTCGGATGCGCACTGGCCTCAGCCAGCGTAGCACCCGCTAGCTTTTCAAGCGGCCAGTCACGAAACGCCCCGCCCGACGCGGTGATAATCACGCGCTCGACCGAGGCTATATCTTCACCCACAAGCCCCTGAAAAACGGCGGAGTGCTCGCTGTCCACGGGCAGAATGCGTGCGTGGTGAGCTTGGGCGGTGGCCATGATCAGCGGGCCTGCCGTGACAAGGCTCTCTTTGTTGGCCAAAGCTAAGGTCGCGCGCGCCTCAAGCGCCCGCAGACCGGGCAGAAGCCCTGCGGCACCTACTATTGAAGACATCACCCAATCGGCGGGACGCATGGCGGCTTCTTCCATGGCGGCGTCACCAGCGGCTGCCTCTATCCCCGACCCAGCCAGCGCTTCGCGCAAGGCGGGCAGGTTTTTTTCATGTGCAGTAATGGCAACGTTCGCTTTCAGCCGGATCGCATCATGCGCCAGCAGGGCCACATTGTGCCCACCCGTCAGGGCCACAACATCATATCCATCTGGATCACGGGCGATCAGGTCGATGGTGGATTGCCCAACCGACCCCGTCGCCCCAAAGATCGAGACCCGTCGCTGCGATGTCGGTGTCATGCGCCCTGCCCTGTTTTCATGTTGAAACGAAAAGAGACGCAGCCCCGGTCAACACCATCAGAAGACCCGCCGCGCCAATCATCGCGTCAAAGCGATCCAGCATCCCGCCGTGACCCGGAATGAGGTTTGAGCTGTCTTTCACGCCCACCTTCCGCTTGATTGCGCTTGCAACGATATCGCCCATCTGGCCAGCAAATGCGATCAGCGGGGCGAACAACGCTTCTGTGGGCGTAAAAACGCCCTGCGTTGCGCCAAGCAGGCCGATCAATAACGCTCCGACCCAGCCCGCAACAGTGCCAGACCACGTCTTTTTGGGACTGATGCGCGGCCAGAACTTCGGCCCGCCCATCGTGCGCCCGACGAAATATCCTGCGACATCCGACATGATGATAATCATCAAGAACCAGATCAGAACCGGCCCCGGGCCCATCGCAATGAAGCCCAGACCGGCCAACATGATCAGACTGCAATAACTAAGGAACAACAGCCGGTGTTCTTTGATCAAAACCGCGCCAAGAAGCGGCGGGATCAACAGCGTCAGCGTTTTCGCCGTCACCAGACCCCTGCCCGGATCGGCGCCGTTAATGCCAGAACCCGCAACGAAAACGGCAAGCGTTGCGAGGCCGCCAAGTAGGACAGAGATTTTTGGCGTGGACGGCTGCAAAAGCCGCGCAAATTCACCCACACACAAGCCGATCGCGACGGCAATCAAGATCAGATATATCGGATTGCCCAGGGCAATCGCCAGAATCGCGATCGCCGCCAGGACAATGGCAGACAGCACGCGGGGTGCCAGATCGGACCAATTGGTGGAAGGATTACTGATTTTCATGACGGGTTTATGGCACTCACACGCCCGGCCCTCAAGCGGTTGATCATGCGGGCATGGGGCAAGATCGCGACGTGGCGCAAATGTCGCGCCACGTTTGGGCAGAATGGTGGGTTATTCTGCCGCCGTCTCAACCGCGCCAAAGCGCCGTTCGCGCCCGGCAAAGCGATCCACGACCTCGGCAAACACCTCGGTCGAAAAATCGGGCCAAAGCGTGTCGATGAATTCATATTCCGCGTAAGCGGATTGCCACAGCAGAAAGTTTGAAATTCGCGCCTCACCCGATGTTCGGATCACAAGGTCGGGATCAGGTAAAACGCATGTATCCAAGTAACTTGTCAGCGTTTGCTCATCTACGCTTTCAGGATCCAATTGACCTGCGGCCACATCCATTGCCATCCGTCGAGTGGCGCGCGCCACCTCGTCCCGGCCACCGTAGTTCAGGGCGATGGTCAGATGGACGCGATCATTGCCTTCGGTCAGCGTTTCAAGCTCGTGCATCAAGGCGATAAGCTTTTTGTCCAGCCGATTACGGTCGCCAATGAACCGCACGCGCACGCCTTCGTTGAACAACGCACGGGCCTCTTTGTGGATATAGCGGCGAAACAGGCTCATCAGGCCCGCAACCTCGGTCTGGGTACGCTTCCAGTTTTCTGTCGAAAAGGCGAAAATCGTTATGTATTTCACACCCAGGTCCGGGCAAGCCTCGACAATCTCACGAACACGTTTGGCTCCGGCATGGTGGCCAAATAGCCGAGGTTTGCCCCGCCTTTTTGCCCAGCGTCCATTGCCGTCCATGATGATGGCGACATGAGCCGGCGTTTTTTGCGCCTTCTCTGCTTTGTCCACGGCTTTGGTGCCCATCAACATGCCCAATTCTACTTTTAAGATCAAAGATCGCCCCGTTTCGGGGTCAAACCTGCATGATCTCTTCTTGTTTTACCTCAAGAGCCTTGTCGACATTACCAACAAATTTGTCTGTCAGGCCCTGCACTTCATCATGCCAGAATTTGTGATCGTCTTCACTCATTCCATCATTCTTCGCTTTTTTAAGCTGTTCCATGCCATCACGACGCACGTTTCTGACCGATACGCGCGCGTGTTCGGCGTATTGCGCGGCAACGCGGCTAAGTTCGCGGCGGCGTTCCTCGTTCAACTCCGGGATCGGCAGCATGATAATGGTGCCATTAAGCTGCGGGTTGATGCCAAGACCACTTTCGCGGATGGCTTTTTCAACGGCATTCACCATGCTTTTGTCCCAGACATTGATCGTGACCATGCGCGGCTCGGGCACGTTCACGGTGCCCACCTGATTGATCGGTGTGCGCTGACCATAGGCTTCGACCATAATCGGCTCCAGCATCGATGCCGACGCGCGTCCGGTGCGCAGCGACGCAAATTCAGTTCTCAACGAGGCAATCGCGCCATCCATGCGGCGTTCCAGATCACCCATATCCAGTTCAAATTCTTCGTTGGCCATCTTATGGCTTCCCCTTGTCTTCTTCTCGCTTGTCAAACCGAGCGTCTTTGGCCCGGTATAGCGCCACCACCCATCAAATGTATAGGTCCGGTTCCCCTGACGATGCGCGTTGTTTCAATCTTGGGCGAAAAATCGCCCCAAGATATCAGGCTGTTTCAGTTACCGACGCGCGTATACGTGCCTTCGCCAGACAGAATGCCTTTGAAGCCGCCGGGCTCGTCCAGTGAAAAGACGATGATCGGCAGGTTATTGTCACGCGCCAGCGCAATGGCCGAGGCATCCATGACCCCCAACCGCTTGGCCAGCACATCATCATAGGACACCTGATCATAACGCACGGCCTCTGAGTTGGTAACCGGGTCCATATCATAGACACCATCGACCTTGGTTCCCTTAAAGATCGCTTCGCAAGCCATTTCATTTGCTCGTAAAGTTGCCGCTGTATCTGTGGTGAAATACGGGTTACCGGTGCCCGCGGCAAAGATGCAGACCCGTCCTTTTTCAAGGTGGCGCACCGCGCGACGGCGGATGTAAGGCTCACACACCTGATCCATCGGAATGGCCGAGATCACGCGGGTATACACCCCCAGCCCTTCAAGGGCCGATTGCATCGCCAGCGCGTTCATCACTGTTGCCAACATCCCCATGTAATCTGCGGTCGTGCGCTCCATACCCTGGGCCGAGCCTTGCAGCCCCCGGAAGATATTGCCGCCGCCGATCACCATGCAGATCTCGACGCCCATATCGTGGACCGACTTGACCTCTTGCGCGATGCGTTCAACGGTTGGGGGGTTCAGGCCGAAGCCTTGATCACCCATCAGCGCTTCGCCTGAAATTTTCAACATGACACGTTTATAGGTTGGTTGCGGGATGTCGGTGTCGCTTTGCGAAGCGCCTGCGCCCGTAACCACTGAGGCCTGATCACTCATCGGTTGCCACTCTCTGGTTGTCGTGATTGTGTTGGCGCGCAAGATGCCTGATCAAAGCAGATTATTCAATGCGCGATCCCGGATGCGCGGCAAAAAAGAAGCAATCAAGGCGCAACCCAAGTGAGGAGCCGATGCCGGATACTGGCGATGACATTCTGAAAATCGCAGATCGCGTCCCCGCCCATCAACCGGTTCTGATCGCTGGGCCGACGGCCTCGGGGAAATCCGCGCTGGCCTTAGCCATCGCCGAGGCATCGGGCGGTGTGATCGTGAATGGTGACGCACTGCAGGTCTTTTCCAATTGGCGGATACTGACTGCGCGCCCATCAGAGGCAGACGAAGCCCGCGCGCCGCACCTTCTTTATGGTCACATCCCCGGTGATCAGGAGTATTCCGTGGGCCATTGGCTGCGTGACGTCGCCCCTATCCTGCAGGGTGGCGCACGTCCGATCATCGTCGGCGGCACCGGGTTGAACCTGTCGGCATTGACCGAAGGGCTGGCCGACATTCCCCCAACGCCCGCCCATATCCGTGCAGAAGGTGAAGCATTGCTTGCCACAGATGGCCCGCCCGTCCTGCTGGCGGCCCTTGATCCGGACACACTGGCGCGGATTGACCAGCAGAACCCGGCCCGCGTGGCGCGCGCATGGGAAGTGCAGCGCAGCACCGGGCGCGGTTTGGCAAGCTGGCAGGATGATACCCCGCCCCCGCTATTGCCGCTGCCGAATGCCTGCGCCTTCGTGCTTGAGCCTGACCGTGACTGGCTGCGCGGTCGCATCGCGCGCCGCTTCGACTTGATGCTGGATCAAGGTGCGTTGGACGAGGCGCGCGCCAACCTTGCGAACTGGAACCCCAAAGACCCCAGCGCCAAGGCCATCGGTGCGCCCGAATTGATTTCGCATCTGAATGGTGAGTTGACACTGGACGAGGCACGCGCAAGCGCCATCATTGCCTCGCAGCAATATGCCAAGCGGCAACGGACGTGGTTTCGAAAACGGATGCGCAAGTGGCAGGTGATTCCCCTGCCCTGATCACAAGGCACGCGATATTTCACACGATCACCGTCTGAATTTCCGCATCAATCCGCCGAAATAGCCACATTTGTCGCCCAAACCCTGTGAACAAGCTGTGGATAACTCGCCTTGAGAAAAAATCGTGAGACAGGCCCGGATTTTTAGGATACCCATAGTGCGTTGAGAAATTATGCCTGATTATGTGACCAGACTTAGAACAAATGACCAAAAACACCGCTATTTCCTCGCCCTTTCGTGTCATGCCGCTTGCCCGGTTGGGAAGTGGTGGCCGCTGGCGCACCGAAGCGATGCGGTCCTATGGCGCGCCGGTTCTGTTGTGGTTCACACGCGGGCAAGGCCGGATCACAGTAAACGGCGTGACGGCCGGCTATGGTCCGCATAATTGCCTGTTCCTGCCCGCCGGTACGATGCACGGGTTCGAAATGTCCAGTCAGGTTAACGGAACCATCGTGGTCTTTCCGCAAGGCAGCGAAGACGAACTTGCCCTGCCCAACGAGGCCGTCCACCTGCGCCTGCGCGAAACGGACAAACAGATGATTTTGAACGGGCTGGTCGACGACCTGCACCGCGAAATGGAAAAAGGCTCTGACACCGCACGTCGCGCCATGATGTGCCATGCGGGCCTGCTGTCGGTGTGGCTTGAACGTCAACTGGCCGACACAAAGGTCGACCAGACCGCGATCAACGCCACCGGGCGTCTGGTCAACGCCTACACCGCCCTGGTCGAACAGGCCTTCCACACAGACAAAACCGTGCGCGACTATGCGGCGGAACTGGGCGTGACGCCCACCCATCTTAGCCGCGTCTGTAACAAGACTTGTGGGCGCCCTGCCTCGGCGATCCTGCAAGACCGCATCCATTACGAGGCACGTCGCCTGTTGACGGAAACTCACATTCCCATCAAAGACATCGCCAAATCGCTTGGCTTTGCCTCGGCCGCCTATTTTACCCGTGCTTTCCAAAAGCAAACCGGCGCGACCCCTTCGGCGTTCCGCAAAGGCGGCTAAACGATCCGGTCATGTCGTCGAGATCGCCGGGTGACAGTGTGATCTGGCCCTTGATCCCAAGCGCGGTCATCATGATCCGCGCCAACGTCCTTTCTTTCGCCCCATCAAAGAAGATTTCACCTGTTTTGGACACTTGTGTCAAATCGTTGCATTTGCAACGACATTATGATAGTTAACACCGAAACTGGAGGAACATCATGAAAATTGAACAGATTCACCACGTCGCCTATCGCTGTAAGGACGCCAAGGAAACCGTTGAATGGTATGGTAAAATGCTGAACATGGACTTCGTTCTGGCGATCGCCGAAGACCATGTGCCATCGACCCACGAACCTGACCCCTACATGCATGTTTTTCTGGACGCCGGGAATGGCAACGTGCTGGCCTTCTTCGAACTGCCAACCAAACCCGAAATGGGTCGCGATCCCAACACGCCGATTTGGGTCCAGCACATCGCGTTCAAGGTCAAAGACCGCGCAGAGTTAATTGAATTCAAAGAACATCTTGAAAAAGAAGGTGTCGAGGTTCTGGGCGTCACCGATCATTCGCTGTTCCACTCGATCTATTTCTTTGACCCCAACGGCCACCGCGTCGAACTGGCCTGCCCCGACCCCAAAGAGGAGGCGATGCTGGCCCGGATGGACGAAGTCAAATGGGACATGTTGAATGAATGGTCACAGACCAAGCGTGCGCCCAAACATGCCGAATGGCTGCATAAAAAAGAGCTGTCCGGGGTAGAATAGGAACGATCACCACTCTAATCTGGGCGCGATCTTAAGAAGGACGCGTCCAGATGACACCGGAACGTTTTGCCCCCCTGCCAACCCCACCCTATTACGCGGTGATTTTCACCAACCAGCTGGCCGATCCCGCGCCGGGCTACGAGGCGATGGCAGACCAGATTTTCGAACGTGCTCAGGCCCAGCCCGGATATTTGGGCGCAGAAAGCACCCGCGATGGCGCAGGTCTTGGCATCACTGTGTCCTATTGGAAAGACGAAGCATCGATTCGCGCGTGGAAGGCCGTTTCAGACCACATGGTCGCGCAAAAACATGGCATAGATCGCTGGTATGCGCATTACACGCTGCGCGTCGCCAAGGTTGAACGCGCCTATGAGGGGCCGGAAGGCCGCCACCTGTAACGGCCAGTCAGACGGTCAACATGTACGCGGCGCCAGCTTAACTGCCCAGAATCGCGCGCACATAGCCGCGCGTTTCCTTATAAGGCGGCACGCCAGAATGTTTCTGCACCGCTTCCGGCCCGGCATTATAAGCCGCCAGTGCCAGACGCCACGACCGGAACCGATCATATTGCTGGCGCAGATAGCGCGCACCACCTTCAAGGTTCTGCGCCGGATCATGTGGGTTCACGCCCAGCTTGCGCGCGGTGAACGGCATAAGCTGCGCCAAACCAATAGCCCCCGCATGGCTCAGCGCGCGTGGATTCCATCCGCTTTCCTGCTGCACAAGGCGCAAGAACAGGTCTTGCGGAATGCCGTGGCGTTGCGCGGCCGATTTGGCCAACGCCAAGAACTTGCCTTTGTATTTTCCTTTGAACGACGGGATGCCATAGGTCGGTTCGGCCCCCTTGTTCGGCGTCAGCCGGGTGCTGGCCGCGTATTGCTGGGCCGCGCGGCTATCGAGCACACGTGTCTGCGATGCGAAAGCGGCACGTCCACCAGAGCTTGAAAAGAGGTTATCCGCTAAAGCAGCCCCCCCAATCGGTGCGACACTTGTCGCGAGGCCCAAAATACAGCCCAATGTGGTCGAAAAAAACTTGCGCAACATGCCTGTCCCCCGAAAACCCTCGCCTGCAATATACGCAAGTTCCCGATTTTGGGAAAGAGGGTGCATGAATTTCGCAGCAAGCGTGCGCGCCGGGCCAGAAAAAACTGTAGTCTCTGGCCTGCCTCACCTGGCTGGGACGACTGGTTTTTCCGATTTCATCTGGCCCACCACATGGTGTAACCATGGGGTCGAATTACAGAATCGGAAGGACGACGGATGGCGGGTTCGCTTAATAAGGTCATGCTCATCGGCAATCTGGGCGCTGACCCGGAAGTGCGCACATTCCAGAACGGTGGCAAGGTGTGCAACCTGCGCATCGCAACGTCAGAGACTTGGAAAGACAAGCAAACGGGCGAGCGGCGTGAAAAAACCGAATGGCATTCGGTTGCTGTCTTCCAAGAAGGTTTGGTGCGCATTTGCGAACAATATTTGCGCAAAGGCTCCAAGATTTTTGTTGAAGGCAAACTGCAAACCCGCAAATGGCAAGACCAGTCAGGCCAGGATCGCTATTCAACCGAGGTTGTGCTGCAAGGATTTGACGGCACATTGACCATGCTTGACGGGCGTGGCGATGGCGGCGGCCAAGGCGGCGGCGGTCAAAGCGGTGGCTACGGTGGCGGCAACCAAGGTGGTTATGGTGGCGGCGATTCTGGCCCGGCGCCCGCTGGTGGCAGCGGCGGCGGTTTCGACGACGAAATCCCGTTCTGAGAAAACAAGAAATTCAACGATTACAGCCGTCCGATTGGGCGGCTGTTTTATTTCCGCCCTGCCAGTGCTTCATCCAGAACCGACCGCACCACACCCATATCCACGTCGTCCGCCACAAAGGCATCACCAATGGCGCGGGCCAGAATGAACCGCAGCTTGCCCTGTTCAACCTTCTTATCCTGCCCCATCAGGACCATCAGCCCATCGGTGTCGGGCAGATCGCCTGCAATGTCGGACAGGTCTTTCTTCATGCCCATCGCTGACAGGTGCTGACGGAAGCGCGAGGGGCTTTCCTGACTGATCAACCCCAACCGGGCCGAGGTTTCAAACGCCAACGCGCAACCAATCGCGACCCCTTCACCGTGGAGCAGACGATCAGAATAGCCGGTTGCCGCCTCTAGCGCATGGCCAAAGGTATGACCAAGGTTCAAAAGGGCACGGTCGCCCTGTTCGGTCTCGTCCCGCACGACGATGTCGGCTTTCATTTGGACCGAGCGGCGCACGGCTTCTTCTCGCAGCACCATGTCACCGGCCGCCAGCGCGGGGCCGGTGACCTCAAGCCACTCAAAAAACGCGCCGTCACCCAGTCCGCCGTATTTCACGACCTCGCCGTAGCCGGCTAGAAAATCGCGAGGGGCAAGCGTGCCCAACACGTCGATATCCGCCAGCACCAGCGAGGGTTGGTGAAACGCGCCAATCAGGTTCTTGCCCTGCGGCGCATTGATGCCCGTCTTGCCCCCGACCGAGCTGTCGACCTGTGCCAGAAGCGACGTTGGCACCTGCACAAACCGCACGCCACGGCGCAACATTGCAGCCGCAAAGCCCACCAGATCACCTATGACGCCGCCTCCGAAGGCAATCACCACATCCTTGCGCTCGACCCGTTCTTCCAGCAACCATTCAACCGTGTGCATCAGGTGCGGCCAGCTTTTGGTGGACTCGCCAGGCGGCAATATCAGCGCCTCGGACGTGATGCCCTCAGCCGCAAGACCGTCTTGCAGTGTGGTCAGATGCAGCCCTGCCACGGTTTCTTCCGTCACGATCCAAACCTTGGGGCGGCTCAGCAAAGGGGCAATCTCGACCCCTGCCCGCGCCAGAAGACCCGGCGCGATGCGCACATCATAGGCGCGGTCATCCAGCGGCACATGGACAGTGGTCATCTCAAATCTCCTCTAGCACATCGGAGCGGGTCAGAAGCGCCCGCACCACCGCATCGGCCATATCGGCAATCGAGAATTCGCGCTGAGCCTCGACCGACAAATCCGCCGTTGCATAAATCGGTACGCGGGCGTCGTAAATTTCGGTCAGCGTGGCTTTTGGATCAGGGGTGCGCAGCAAAGGGCGCGTGTCTTTGTGCCTTACGCGCGCCCACAGCAGGTCAAGGTCAGCCTTAAGCCACACCGCAACGCCCCGCGCCGCGATCATTTCGCGATTGCGGTCTGACATGAACGCGCCGCCACCGGTGGATAGAACGGCGCGTTTGGTGTCCAGAAGACGGCCGATCACCTCCGTTTCGCGTTTGCGGAAGAAGTTTTCGCCGTCACGCGCGAATATCTCGGCAATGGACATGTTGGCGGCGCGCACAATTTCATCGTCGCTGTCCAGAAACGGCACTTGCAGCCGGTTGGCAACAGCCTGCCCGACCGCGGTTTTACCCGCACCCATCATGCCCACCATGACGATGGATTTCTTGACCTTGAATGCCAAAGCGGCGCTCACCTGCCCAAATAAAGATTTCTTTCCTGAATGGCGTGATCTTACGGGAAATGCCATATATAAATCAGACAAAATACCACTTGAGGCAGAAAATAGGTGGAATGATATGCTGATCCGCTTGATCAAGCTCGTACTTTTCTTGGCAGTTGTAGGCCTGATCGGCCTGACCGGCTTTTCGTTTTTCGGTGATATGGCACCGCGAACCGCGCCGCAAAGCAGCACCGTGACGTTAGATGGCGGCTGATATGCCATTGCGCAGACGACAAAAACGCGTGGCCTGTCTGGCTGGCGCGGTTTTGTGTGTTCTGGGTGGGTTGGTGCCCGCCGCCCATGCGCAGTCTGCGCAGGGGACAAGACCTTTGTCGGCAATCGACTGGTTGTCCGACAGCATCGCGTTGCCGCCGCCGTCGGCTGACAGCGCGATTCTTCCGCCTGCACTGAATGAGCCCGCGACCAGCACCGGGGCCTCGGTTGCCGAGGTCACGATGACGCTGCTGGAAACGCCCGTTCTGGATGCGGTCGGTCTGCTGCCGCATATCGTGACCGGATTGCCACGCAATCTTTGGGGCATGTCACGGCCCGACGATCTGGCGCGGCGCATTTCGGCGCTTGAACTGGACCTGTTGCCCGCCATGCAAAACTTTCTGTTGCGCCTGATGCTGGCCGAGCTTGATCCCCCCAAAGGGTCGAGCGCCGCCGAGGATCGACTGTTTCTGGCGCGCGTTGACCGACTGTTGTCGCTGGGCGCGTTGGATCAGGCCGAAGCCCTTCTGGCCCGCGCCGGGTCGGTGAACCCACGCGTGTTTCGCCGGGCTTTTGACACCGCCTTGCTGTTGGGCAACGAAGACCAGCAATGCACGACCCTGCGCGCCACACCCGACCTGAGCCCGACCTTCACCGCCCGCGTCTTTTGTCTGGCGCGCAGTGGCGATTGGGACGCCGCCGTTCTGACACTCGAAACCGGCCGGGCGCTTGGATATATCAGCGACGAAGACGACGCCCTGCTGGCGCGGTTCCTTGATCCTGACCTGTTTGAGGATGAGCCGGAGCTGCAACGCCCCGATCATCCCTCGCCCCTGACATTTCGCATGTTCGAAGCCATCGGGCTGCATATCAACACGTCATCCTTGCCGCTGGCCTTCGCCCAATCTGATCTGCGCGCCAATATCGGCTGGAAAGCCCGCGCCGAGGCGGGCGAGCGGCTGGCCCGTGTGGGGGCTGTGACCGAAAACCAGCTATTGGGCCTCTACTCCGAACGCAAACCAGCCGCCTCTGGTGGTATCTGGGACCGGATGAGCGCGGTGAAAGCTGTCGAACAGGCGCTCGCGTCGGGCGACGACGCCAAACTTGCGCGCACAGTCGAAGACCTTTGGGCCCATCTGGAGGCAAGCGGGCTGGAAGTGGTGTTCGCACAGATCTTCGGCTCAGATATTGCTGCGCGCAACCTGCCGGGCACCGCGGGCGACATCGGGCTTCGGTTGGGACTGCTGTCTGAACAATATGAGACCGTGGCAGAAGCCGCCAGCGCGGACCCCGATGACCCGCTGACCAATCTCCTTCTTGGTATCGCGCGCGGCCAAACTGAAGAATTGACGCCAATGGATGACCGCACCCGCGCGGTTCTGGAAGGCTTCACAGCGAACTCCCTGCCCGTACGTTTGCACTCGCTTGTCGAACAGGACCGGTTGGGCGAGGCGATCTTGCGCGCCGTCGCCCTGTTCACCAGCGGCAGCAATGGCGATCTGGACGAGCTGACCGACGCGCTTGCGTTTTTCCGGCAAGTCGGGCTGGAACAGGTCGCGCGCCAAGCAGCAATTGAGTTCCTGATCCTTGAGAGGCGCGGATGAACGCCGATCACGCCCGCTGGATTTCGACCTTTCTGGAAGCACAGGCGGCGGAACTTGATGCGTCCGAAAATACGTTGCTGGCCTATGGACGCGACCTGAAAGGCTTTGCCGAATTCGCGGATTACAAAGGGTTGGCATTTGAGGACGTCACCCGCGCGGACATTGAAACCTTCATGGTCGATTGCGACACAATGGGGCTGGCCCAATCCACGCGCGCGCGCCGCCTGTCGGCAATCAAACAATTGTACCGTTTTGCCTATGAAGAGACGTGGCGCAAGGACAACCCCGCCCTGAAAATCAAAGGCCCCGGACGGTCAAAATCGCTGCCAAAGATTCTCAGCGAAGATCAGGTTGACGCGTTGCTGACCACGGCCCGCACCCAGGGGCGAAGCGCCGCCGGCAGGTTGCGCAACACCTGCCTGATGGAACTGCTCTATGCCACCGGGATGCGGGTCAGCGAGCTTGTCACCCTGCCCGTTGCAGCCACCCGTGGTGATCCGCATATGCTGCTGGTCAAAGGCAAGGGCGGCAAAGAACGCATGGTGCCCCTGTCCGGCCCCGCCCGCGATGCGCTGGTTGAGTGGCTTGAAGCGCGCGACGGTGCCGAGGACAGCGCGCGCGCCAACAAAGGCACCAAGCCGTCGCCTTTTTTGTTTCCATCTACCGGAAAAAGTGGCCATCTAACCCGGCATCGTTTCTATGGGCTGATCAAAGAGATTGCCGTGGCCGCCGGCGTCTCGCCCTCGGTGGTGACACCCCACCGGTTGCGCCATGCGTTTGCGACGCATCTGCTGGCGCATGGGGCCGATCTACGCTCGATCCAGACGCTTCTGGGCCATGCCGACATCTCGACCACCGAGATTTACACCCATGTGCTGGAAGAACGCCTGAAAGACCTTGTTCTGACCCACCACCCCTTGGCGGACACTGACTAGCGGCTATGCGTTATTGCGCTATACATTTTGCTTCAGGCAGGCTATTGCCCCCTATCTTGATGCATCCCCACAGGCACGAAACGCAAAGGCGCGTTTGGCCTGACGGTTTTCGGCCCTAAAGGTCAGAGCGTGGGTGTGCGTGCCCATCGAAACAACAGAATTGATCGCCCGTGAAACAGCTTATCTCTGACGCGCTCGCCGAGCGCGGATATGAAACATTGACCCAAGTCCAGACCGCCGTGTCCAAACCCGAACTTGAAGGTGCCGACCTTCTGGTGTCAGCGCAGACCGGATCTGGCAAAACGGTGGGTTTCGGTCTTGCCATTGCCCCTGTCCTGTTGGGCGAAGAGGACCAGTTTGGCCCCGCGCAAAGCCCGCTGGGTCTGGTCATCGCCCCAACCCGCGAGCTCGCGCTGCAGGTCAAACGCGAACTGATCTGGCTGTTTGCAAAAACCGGCGCGGTCGTTGCGTCCTGCGTGGGCGGAATGGACATGCGCGACGAACGGCGTGCCTTGGCGCGCGGCGCACATATCGTTGTCGCAACACCGGGTCGCCTGCGTGACCACGTGATGCGCGGATCGATCGACCTGTCGGCACTGCGCAGTGTGGTTCTGGACGAAGCGGACGAAATGCTGGATCTGGGCTTTCGCGAGGACCTTGAGTTCATTCTGGATGAAACGCCCAAGGATCGCCAAACGCTGCTATTTTCCGCGACAGTCCCGAAAAGCATCGCATCCCTTGCCGCCCGCTATCAAAAAAACGCCGAGCGCGTCACCACAGTCGCCGAAAAGAGCCAACACATCGATATTGAATATCGCGCGATGTCCGTGGCTCCGCGCGACGGGGAAAACGCGATCATCAACGTGCTCAGGTTCTTTGAGGCACCGAACGCCCTTGTCTTTTGCAACACCCGTGCGATGGTCAACCGCTTGGCAACACGCTTGTCCAACCGAGGCTTTTCGGTTGTGTCCCTATCAGGCGAGCTAACCCAAAACGAACGCACCAACGCGCTGCAATCCATGCGCGACGGGCGTGCGCGGATTTGTGTGGCGACCGATGTCGCGGCGCGCGGGATCGACCTGCCAAAGCTTGATCTTGTGATCCATGCTGAACTGCCCAACAACCATGAGACATTGTTGCACCGGTCAGGCCGTACAGGGCGCGCAGGACGCAAGGGCGTCAGCACTCTGATCGTGCCACCATCGGCACGCAATAAGGCCGAGCGCCTGCTGCGGTTTGCCAAACTGACCGCCGTTTGGGCCCCCGCCCCCTCGGCGCAAGAGGTTCAGGCCGAAGACCAGAAACGCATTCTGGCCGACGAGGTGTGGACACAAGAGCCAACCGCGAACGAGGCCGCACTGGCCGAAGAACTGGTCGCGAAATTCACCCCGGCGCAACTGGCAACCGCCTACCTACAGCTTTATCACACCGCGCACGCTGCGCCGGAAGAGCTGTCGGCGGCCAATGCCAAACCCGAAAAGCGCGAACCCTTTGGAGCGAGCGTTTGGTTCACCCTTGCCAAAGGGCGCAATCAAGGGGCTGACCCGCGTCACCTTCTGCCGATGCTGTGCAAGGCCGGTAACATCACACGCGCTGATATCGGAGCGATCCGCCTTCAGGATGACAAGTCGTATTTTGAGGTGAAGGCCGCAAAACTCGACGGGTTCCTTAAATCCCTCGGCAATGGCATGACAATCGAAAAATTTGCTGTCGAGCAACTTGCGACCGCCCCTGATCTGGCCCGCAGCAGCAAGCCGCCACAACGTGGCAAGCCGCGTCAGTTTGACAAGCCCAGCAACCGCCCCCGGCATGACGACGACAGAAGCGAGCGCAAACCGCACCGCAAGGGTCCGCCCAAAGGGGATGCGCCCAGCGAACGTAAGCCAAACCCGAAGCATAAGTGGAAGGACGACAAAGACAGTGATCGTCCGGTTAAAGCCTATGCTAAGCAAAAAGACGACGACCGCAAGCCGCGCAAGGGCCCGAAACCTGCGGGCGACAAGCCCAGAGCCAAACGCCCGGCTGACGACGCAACAAAGGGGCCGCCCCCACCCAAGGGCAAGACCTCTAGCAAGAAAAACCGCGCCCGCGCGGCGGCGAAAGTCGTGGCAAAGGCCAAGGGCGGCGATTCCGCTCCGAAGCGCCGCAAGGGGTAAGGCACAAGGGCGTGCAGGCGAACGGATCATATTGCGCGCCCTGAACGATCAGCTGGTTGGTTGTTGCGTTCCATAAAGCTGTTCGGCGCGTTTTTCGAATGCCGCGACGATGCGGTGCATCGCCTCATTAAACACTAGGCCGATCACCTTTTGCAGGATCGCGCTTTTGAATTCGAAATCGACAAAGAACTCCACTTCGCATCCGGTGTCATTGGGGTGAAAAATCCAGTGTGACTTCAGATACTTGAAAGGTCCATCAAGATATTCTGTGTCAATCCGGCGTCCGGCCTCGTCAAGCCAAACACGGCTGGCGAAACGTTCGCGAAACACTTTGAAGCTGATCACAAGATCGGCGTCCATCAACTGTCGCCCGTCCGGTAGCGGCGTCACACGGCGCACGCGGGCGGCTGAATTCCATGGCAGAAATTCGGGATAACGGCCAACATCTGCGACCAAATTATACATCTGTTCGGCCGTATATGGCAGGATGCGTTTTTCCCCATGTGTCGGCATGACGACGTTTTCCCTTCTAACTTGCCTGCACATGTCCTAGGAATACGACCGGAAATCAAGGGGGAAGACATGGCACAGCGTCCATATGTCATCGACACGATGATCTCGGCCAAACAGATCGCGGCCCGGGTCGAAGAGCTTGCGCAGGAAATCCATGACGAGTTCAACGGCACCGATAAGCTGGTCGTCGTCGGGCTCCTGCGCGGATCATTTGTGTTCATCGCCGACGTTGTGCGAGAGCTCGATTTGCCGGTCGAGGTCGATTTTCTTGAGGCGTCTTCATACGGTGATTCCACCGAAAGCAGCCGGGAAGTACGCATTCTCAAAGACTTACGAGGCGAAATTGGTGGGCGCGATGTGCTGGTCGTGGAAGACATCGTCGACACGGGCTTCACGCTGAAGCATGTTGTCGGCCTTTTGAAAGCCAAAAGACCGCGCAAACTGAAGACCATCGCCTTGCTTGATAAGCCATCGCGGCGCGAGGTGAACATCCGCGCGGATTGGATCGGGTTCGAGATCCCCGACGAATTTGTCGTGGGCTACGGCATCGACTTCGCGCAACGCGACCGCAACCTGCCCCATATTGGCAAGGTTCGGTTTCTAGACGAAAGCTAAGTCATGAACCCCCGTTGGTTCATGCGCATGTCCAAATGGGCACGAAAACCGCCTTCGGCCAGCCGGGTGAGGTTGGTTTTTGCGGTCATCGCGATCTGTCTGGTGCTGGTCGCGATCGAAAAGCTGTTCGGAACGCCAGACTGGATGCAACTTGAGCGATTGCGCTTCAGACCTTAATTGTATTCTTGATCAAAGGCTTGCAAGCTTAGCTTCACGTGCCGCACGCAACCGCGCAAAGTCATCACCGGCGTGATAAGACGAACGCGTCAGCGGCGTTGACGACACCATGTGGAAGCCCTTGCCATAGGCTGCCGTCTCGTAATCCTTGAATTCATCAGGATGCACGAACCGTTCGACCGCATGGTGTTTCGGCGTGGGTTGCAGATATTGACCGATGGTCAGAAAATCAATGTCGGCGGCGCGCATGTCATCCATAACCTGCAATACGCCCTGACGATCTTCGCCCAACCCAACCATGATGCCCGACTTGGTGAACAT
Source organism: Aliiroseovarius sp. S1339 (assembly GCF_023195695.1). Taxonomy (GTDB): domain Bacteria; phylum Pseudomonadota; class Alphaproteobacteria; order Rhodobacterales; family Rhodobacteraceae; genus Aliiroseovarius. The sequence continues at coordinate 45,081 of NZ_JALPQG010000004.1, forward strand.
CGAGGGGTCCATCTCTTTCACCCGCTGCAACAGGCGCAGCGAATGAAAATACCGCGCGCCGGGGCGCACCTGTGGATACAGGCCGGGGACCGTTTCAAGGTTGTGGTTGAACACGTCCGGGCGCGCCTCGACCACAGTTTCCAGCACGGATGGATCACATTTCAGGAAATCCGGCGTCAGAATCTCGATTGTCGTGTCTGGCGACTGGTGGCGAATGGCGCGAATGGTCTGGGCGAAATGGTCGGCCCCACCGTCTTTCAGGTCATCGCGGTCAACCGAGGTGATCACGACATGGTTCAGACCCAATTTTTTGACCGCATTTGCCACGCGCCCCGGCTCGAACGCATCCAGATCGTCGGGACGGCCGGTGGCCACGTTGCAGAAGGTGCAGCCCCGTGTGCAGATGTCGCCCATGATCATCATGGTGGCGTGGCCTTGGCTCCAGCATTCACCGGCGTTCGGACAGGCCGCTTCTTCGCAGACCGTGGACAGGTTGTTTTCGCGCATGATCTTATGCGTTTCCGCATAGCCCTTGCCGCCGGGCGCTTTCACCCGAATCCAGCTGGGCTTTTTCGGCTGGGCATTGTCCGGACGATGCGCCTTTTCAGGGTGGCGGCTTTCCGGAATTTTCAGATCACGCATGGCTTTCCTCCGCGCCAAAATCGGTTCAGCAATATATAACGTCATCTGGCAAGCAAGTCACCTTGAAAGCCGCAACGCTGCTATGAGCCTGACGCATGGCCCGAAGGGCTTGCAACCGCTCTGCCCGCCGTCTTCAACAGCCCCGCCAACGTGTTGAACCATTCGATATGCGGCGACAGGTTGCGGCGCACCAAACCGATCTGTCGGCTGGGTTGCGGGTCAGCAAATCGGGCAACAGACAGATCAGGTGTTGCCTTCTGTTCATCATGGCGCGCCATTTCCGGCAGGAAGGTCACACCAAGCCCGCCTGCCGCCAGACGGCACAATGTGCCAAGCGAGGCCGCGCCAAGATCAACCCGCCGACCGCCACGTGGAAATCCGCAGGCCTCCAACGCCTGATCAGCAAGGCAATGGCCTTCATCCAACAAGAGCAACTGATCGGGGTCGATTACATCCGGGCGCAGTACCGGGTGGTTTTGGGTAATGTCGACAATATGTTCAGCGGTTCCAGCCAACAAGAAACGGTCGCGAAACAGAGGTGTTTCCACCATTCCCGACACACCGGACGGCAGTGCAATAATGGCGGCGTCCAAGCGGCCATCCTCTAAATCCGAAATAAGATCAGCGGTTTGCGCCTCGCGCAACCTAAGATCCAACCCCGTCGTCTGCCCCCGGATCAGCGGCAAGGCAACGGGCAGCAGATAGGGCGCAACGGTCGGGATGACACCAAGGCGCAACCGCCCGGTCAGGCCGCGTTGCCAATGGACTGCATCCTCCATCCGTTCCAGTTCGGCCATGATCCGTTTGGCGGTCGCCAAGACATCCTGGCCTGACGACGTCAGTTCGACCCCCTTCCGCTCGCGTACGAAAAGCGGCGTGCCCAGCCGCACTTCCAACTCCTTTATCTGGTTGGACAAGGCGGGTTGCGTGACGTGGCACTGATCGGCCGCCCGCCCGAAATGGCGCGTTTCGGCCAGTGCGATGACATATGACAGTTGCCGCAAAGTAATATTCATAATCTGACGTTATCACCACGCAAAGTAATTACAATTTCTCTTTATCGACAGCAATGGGCAAACTGCCCCCAGATATTATGAAAGGGAGACTGATATGTCCAAGACACGCATGACCACTTCTGCCGGTGCTCCGGTTCCCGATAACCAAAATTCCATCACGGCAGGTGAACGCGGTCCGGTTTTGATGCAGGACTATCAACTGATCGAAAAATTGGCCCACCAAAACCGCGAACGCATCCCCGAACGTGTGGTGCACGCAAAGGGCTGGGGCGCGTTTGGCACACTGAAAATCACGGGCGATCTGTCAAAATACACCCGTGCCAAAGCCCTGCAACCCGGCACTGAGACGCCGATGTTGGCGCGGTTTTCGACCGTGGCGGGCGAATTGGGGGCTGCGGACCACGAACGCGACGTGCGCGGCTTCGCTCTGAAGTTTTATACCGAAGAAGGCAACTGGGATTTGGTTGGCAACAACACTCCGGTCTTCTTTGTGCGCGACCCGTTGAAGTTTCCCGACTTCATCCACACCCAAAAACGCCACCCGCGCACCAACATGCGCAGCCCTACGGCGATGTGGGATTTCTGGGGGCAAAGCCCGGAGGCGCTGCATCAGGTGACGATCCTGATGTCGGATCGCGGCCTGCCGCAAACGCCGATGAACATGAACGGTTATGGCAGCCACACCTATTCGCTTTGGAATGACGCGGGTGAACGGTTCTGGGTGAAGTTCCACTTCAAAACCCAGCAAGGCCACGCGCATTACACCAACGAAGAAGGCAACGCCCTGATCGGTCAGACCCGCGAGGGGTATCAAGAGGCACTGTTTGGCACGATCGAGGCCGGCACCTTCCCGCGCTGGAAAATGCAGGTGCAGATCATGCCGGAAGCGGACGCGGAAAAGACGCCCTACAACCCGTTTGACCTGACCAAAGTTTGGCCGCATGGCGACTACCCCGTCATCGACGTGGGTGAATTTGAACTGAACCGCAACGCGGACAATTACTTCGCCGAGATCGAGCAAGCCGCCTTCAGCCCGTCCAACACCGTTCCGGGGATCGGCCACAGCCCCGACAAGATGCTGCAGGCGCGCGTCTTTTCCTATGCCGATGCCCACCGATATCGTCTGGGCACCCATTACGAGGCCTTGCCGGTGAACGCCCCGCGCTGCCCAATGCATCACTATCACAAGGACGGCCAGATGAACTTCATGGGGCCCAAAACGGGCCATCCCGACGCGTATTACGAGCCGAACATGTATGAGGACGCCGCGCGTGAAGATCCGACCACGCTGGAGCCGCCCTTGCGCATATCCGGCGATGCGGCGCGGTATGATCACCGGGTGGGCAATGACGACTATTCCCAGCCGCGTGCTCTGCACGACCTGATGAACGCTGCTGAACAGGCCCGTCTTTACAGCAACACGGCGGCTGCCATGCACGGTGTGCCAGATGACGTGATTGACCGCGTGCTGGTCCATTACGACCTTATCAGTCAGGCCTATGGCGATGGTATTCGTGCGGCGCGCGCGGCACTGGCCAGCGGCGCGTAAAGGTCCGTATCGTCGAAAACCAATCGGGGTGCGGTCCACGCCGCGCCCCGACCCATGCGCCCTTTTGCCACCCTTCCAAAATCCTCGTTGAGACCGATCTGGAATCGTTCTAACCAGTGTCGCAACAGCGTCGCGCGATTCTCTGCGCGCACCTCAATAAAAAGGATTTTCAACATGCAAACTGGCGTTCGCGTTCCCAATATCACCTTTAAAACCCGCGTCCGTGACGACAGCATCGAGGGTCCGAACCCATTTCGCTGGCAGGACATGACAACCGCCGACTATTTTGCCGGCAAACGCGTTGTTCTGTTCTCGCTGCCCGGTGCGTTCACGCCCACATGTTCAACCTATCAGCTTCCCGGCTATGAAAACGGCGCTGACGATTTCCGCGCCCAAGGCATCGACGAGATCTATTGCATGTCCGTGAACGACAGCTTCGTCATGAACGCGTGGGCCCGCAACCAGGAACTGGAAAACGTCAAAGTCATCCCCGATGGCTCGGGCGAGTTCACGCGCGGCATGGGCATGCTGGTCAACAAGGACAACCTGGGCTTCGGCGCCCGCTCGTGGCGCTATGCCGCTGTCATCAATGACGGTGTGGTCGAGGCATGGTTCGAAGAGCCGGGCCGCTGCGACAACCACGGCGAAGACCCATACGGCGAAAGCGCCCCGGAAAACGTGCTGACCTGGCTGAAAGAGGCTGGCGAAAAGGTCGCGTAAAAAACCGACTTGTAGGAAGTAGAGTCGCCCATGGGCGACTCTTTTTTTGTTTTCTAATCGACCCCTTTCAACGAAGGTTTGGGCAACATACGGCCAAGTCTATAGGAAGCTTAAATGCTCCGCTTGTTTAGAAAGCTATTCAAGAACTACACCTTGTTGGAGATGCTTCAAGGGTTGTGGGATTGGTGGCCCACCACATTAATCATATCTGTTATGTTGACAGCAACGTCGGCAGTTCTTGCGTATTTGCAAGACTCTACAGCTTTAGAGATTTGGTTGATTGCTATTTTCACAGTTTTCTTGTCTTTAGGAATCATCTGGTTCGCAAATTCCCTTATTAAAACTTATCGGCAGTTCTCGCGTCTCTATTTCCATAAAGTGATTGTACGTTTAGGTGTGAAAACCGCCTCAGATGGACCTAAGATTCTCCAGTCCGTCAACATTGGCTTTTTTATCGAAAACGCCTCCGATCATTTGTTTCGATATAAAGTCGAGTATATTCGAACATCTTTCGCAGGACGGGTTAATCCTGCACCAACCTATGAAAACCGTGGAGGCGAAATAGGAGGAAGAACGATCCACGACTTCGTCGATGCTGAAATCATCATTGATGAGCCTCTAAAAGAACGATCGACTTACAATGGGACACTAGAAGCGTTGATTTCATACAACACACATAAACGGCGACCACGTTATCTAAAGATCAAGAGAAACATCATACTACACATGAACGAATACCCGAACTTCGTGTTCAAAGACGTTGAACGGCTTGACGATTTTACTAACGCTGAGAAGCTGGCCAAATTGATGAAAGGCATCGCTTAGGCTTCGATGTCTATTTGCTGCCACCCACCTTCAACCCCTTCAAGAACCGCGCCGCGTTTTCCTGATAGTGCACAGCCGACGCCTCAAGCCCCTTGATCGCGGCCTCGTCCAGCTCCCGCACAACTTTCCCCGGTGCGCCCAGAACCATTGACCCGTCGGGGATCACTTTACCCTCTGTCACCAAAGCCCCTGCCCCGATCAGGCAGTTCTGGCCGATCACCGCGCCGTTCATCACGGTCGCGTTCATGCCGATCAGGCTGCCGTCGCCGATGGTGCAGCCGTGCAGAAGCACTTTGTGGCCGACCGTAACGTTTTCACCGATGGTCAGCGGGAAGCCCATATCGGTGTGAAAGACGCAGTTTTCCTGCACGTTTGTGCCCGCGCCCACGTCAATCAACTCGTTATCGCCGCGCAACGTGCTTCCGAACCAGACCGAGGCGCGTGCGCCAATGCGCACTTTGCCGATCAGGTTGGCATCCGGCGCGATGAACGCGTCGTCGGCGATGTCAGGTGAAACTCCGTCCAAGTCGTAGATCATTCATTTCCCTCTTCAAACTCGGCCTGCAACTTACGGACATGGTTCAACAATCCGGGTTGCTGGTTGCGGCGTTGGCGTGTGGCTTCAACGATTGTGATCAGTTTTTGCGCCGTTTCTTCCAGATCGTCGTTGATCAGCACGTAATCATAGCTGCCCCAATGGCTGATCTCGTCCCAGCTTTTCTGCATCCGCTTGGCGATCGTGGCCGGGTCGTCCTGCCCGCGCCCCTCAAGCCGTGCGCGCAACTCTTTGATTGAGGGCGGCAGGATGAAGATCGACAGCGAATGCGAGGCAAGCGAGGAGTTTCGGATCTGCACCTCGCCCTGCCAGTCCACGTCGAACAGCACGTCACGGCCGGTTTCGATTGCCTTGCGTACGGGTTCAGACGGCGAGCCGTAGAAATTGCCGAAAACGTGGGCGTGCTCCAACATCTCGCCCTGAATGACCATGTCCCTAAACTTGGACTCGTCCACGAAATGATAGTGCTGCCCGTCCACCTCGCCCTCACGCGGCGCGCGGGTGGTGGCCGAGACCGAGAAGCTGAGCGTCGGATCCCAGTCCATCAGCCGCCGCGCCAGAGTGGATTTGCCTGCGCCCGATGGCGAAGACAGGATGATAAGAAGGCCGCGTCGCTGATTGTTCTGGGCGCTCATGTCTCTACTCCACGTTCTGAACCTGTTCGCGCATCTGATCTATGACATGCTTCAGGTCAAGCCCAATGGCGGTCAGCTCTTTGAATTGCGCCTTTGAACACAGGGTGTTGGCCTCGCGGTTAAATTCCTGCATCAAAAAGTCGAGCTTGCGGCCCACAGGTTGATCCGAGGTCAGATGCTGTTTTGCGGCGTCGATATGCGCCTTCAGGCGGTCAATTTCTTCGCGGATGTCGGTTTTCACGGCGATCATGGCAAGTTCTTGCGCAACCCGGTCGGGGTCGGCGCCGTCGGTGTTATCCATCACCCGCGCCAAGGCCGATTGCAGCCCTGCAACCTGAGCCTCTTGGCGCGCATCCGCCAGCGCTTCGGCAGCCGTCACAAGGCGCGCCACCTCGTCGATCTGATCAGACAAAACCTGCATCATCGCGGCCCCTTCCAGGGCGCGCGAGGATAGGAACTGATCGACCAACGCTGGAACCTGCGCTGTAAGCGCCGCCAAAACTGGGGCGGCGTCTTCGTCTGTCATGGCGCGTTGTTCCAAAACGCCGCGCATACCAGCAATTTCAGTGGGTTGCACCGATGCAACTTGCAGCCCGCGCGTTTCCGCCTCGGCGGCGATGGCGGCCAGTTGGCCAAGTGCACGGGCCAGCCCGTCGGGGTTGATCGACAGCGATCCCGACTCTTCCCGGCGGGTGATTTTCAGACTTACGGTGACGTTGCCCCGCGCCACCGATGATTTCAGGGTTTTGCGCAGCGTATCTTCAAGTCCATCCAGCCAGTCAGGCACCCGGATTTTGATGTCCAGGCCGCGCGCATTGACCGATCGTAAGTCCCAAGACCAGCTGTATCCGGCTTCTTCGGCCGAGGCGCTGGCAAAGCCTGTCATGGAATTTGGCATGTCGAATTAACCATTTGCTAAGTTTTTATGCCAATTTCAGTTACAATGTGGCATATTAAGACTTCAGTAAGGAATACACTTTTAATCGTTAACAAACGGTCACAATTTGAACAAGCTCGCTACTTACATCCTATTTTATTAAAATCGTTTCAAAATCTGGGACGCGAAAATGAAAATTGAATACCTAAAAGATGGCAATGTGGTCGCTCTGGCTTCGGCCCGGCGCGACCGGAAATTTCCTGCCATCGCACAGATCGAAGCCTATTGGCACGGGTTGCGCAATGGGCGACTGATGCCAACGCGCCACGATGTGGACCCGCGTGGTATCGGAGACAATCTAGCCCACGCCTTTATTCTGGAACGTATCGCACCGGGCCATGCCCGCATTCGTCTGGCCGGTCAGCATGTCAGTGACATTTTGTCGATGGAAGTGCGCGGCATGCCGATCAGCGCGTTTTTCACGCCACAAGCCCGCCAAGAGGTGCAGGACGCGCTGGAAAGCGTGTTTGATATGCCCGCCGAGGTCAATCTGACCCTGCAAAGCGAGTCTGGTATATTCCAGAAATCTCTGGATGCGCAGATGATCCTGCTGCCCCTGAAGGATCGCGAAGGCCGCGTCACCCGCGTGCTCGGCGCGTTTCAGGTCGACGGCAAACTGACGCGTGCGCCGCTTCGTTTCAACATCCGCACGCTTGATGCGCGCCCGCTGACGGTCGACCAGACCGCCGCACAGAAAACCCGCGACGCTGAACATCGCCAACAACAGGAGATGAAACGGCCCGGATATTGGGATATGCGCGGCGCGCCGACCTCAGAGGCGACCGATCGCACAATACCAGATGTCACCCGTGTCGATATCCGCCCAACAGGTGACCGGCAAAACCGCAAGACAGACGGGCATATCATGCGTCCATCGGGTGACGCGGGCGACAGAGGCATTCCGGTGCCCGGCATGGCTGAACTTGCGGCGAGCTTTCACGGCACGCCAGATTCCATGCGGGCGGGTCCGTTGGCGCGACCCGGCGGTCATTTACGCATCGTTCCGCAGGACTAGCATGTAGCGCTGGACCGGCGCTTGCGCAGCAACGCTCAAGCAATGCGAGAAAAAACCCCGGCCAATTGGACCGGGGTTTCTTTTTGTCAGCACTGGCAGATGGCTCAGCTTGCCTTTGCTGCGGCAGCATCTTCGCTGCGCATCGAAGACAGTTCTTCTGCCACCAAGAAAGCCAGTTCAAGCGATTGGCTGGCATTCAGACGCGGATCGCAGGCGGTGTGATACCGGTCTGACAGATCTTCGTCCGTGACGGCCCGCACGCCGCCGGTGCATTCGGTCACGTCTGCGCCCGTCATCTCGAAATGCACACCGCCGGGGATTGTGCCTTCGGCTTTGTGGACAGCAAAGAACTCCTGCACCTCTTTCAGCACCGCATCAAAGGGTCGGGTTTTATAGCCGGTGGCCGATTTGATGGTGTTGCCATGCATCGGATCGCAGGACCAGACGACATTGGCACCTTCTTCCTTCACGGTCTGGATCAGGCGCGGCAGGTGTTCGGCCACCTTCCCTGCCCCGAAACGCGCGATCAGGGTCAAACGCCCAGCGTCATTGTTCGGGTTCAGCTTGTTCATCAGAACCTTCAGATCGTCCGCTGTCGTTGTCGGGCCGCATTTCAGGCCGATCGGGTTCACCACGCCACGGCAGAATTCGACATGCGCACCGTCGGGCTGACGGGTGCGGTCACCGATCCACAACATGTGACCAGAACCCGCAACGGTTTTGCCCGTGGTTGCATCAAGTCGGGTCAACGCCTCTTCATACTCCAACAACAAACCTTCGTGTGAAGTGTAGAAGTCCACGGTCTGCAACGTATGTGCCCGATCACTATCCACGCCAGCGGCACGCATGAAATCAAGCGTATCCTGAATGCGTTCAGCCATGGCGCGATATTTCTCGGCCTCGTCCGTTTCAGTGAAACCAAGGGTCCAGCCGTGCACCTGATGCACATCCGCCAGACCACCGGTCGAAAAGGCACGCAACAGGTTCAGCGTCGCTGCCGCCTGCGTATAGGCCTGCAACATCTTTTGCGGGTCAGGGAAGCGCGCGGCTTCGGTGAAATCAAGTTCGTTGATGATGTCACCGCGATAGCTGGGCAGCTCGACCCCGCCCACGGTTTCAGTGGGAGCGGAACGCGGCTTGGCGAACTGCCCGGCCATGCGACCAACCTTGATCACCGGCACCTTCGCACCAAAGGTCAGCACCATCGCCATTTGCAGCATCACTTTGAACGTGTCGCGAATACCATCTGCCGAGAAATCCGAGAAGCTTTCGGCACAATCGCCGCCCTGCAACAAAAAGGCTTCCCCGCGCGAGGCGCGACCAAGCTGTTCACGCAGGCGCATCGCTTCGCCCGCAAAGACCAGCGGGGGATACTTTGCAAGCTGTGCCTCAACCTCAGCCAGTGCGGCCGCGTCAGTATAGTCAGGCATCTGCACCCGAGGCTTCTTGCGCCAGGTCGACTTGTCCCACTCGGTCATGTCTTTGCTCCGTAAATCATGGTGTCCCGCACGCGCGGGTTATGGGCCTTCCTAATAGCGCGGTCAGCGCTAACGTGCAAATACAGTTATGTGACCGGCGTGTGGTCGGATACTGTCTTGATGTGCCAGTCCTGTCATGCGGTGCATACCAGAGGTAGTTTCACCCTTGTCGCAGGCGCACAAACCTGCTGTGGTCACCGCCAACCACAGTGCACACCACCGAAACGAGGTGACTCGGATGACAGAACAACCCACATTGACAAGCGCCGCACCGCGACGCTTTGTTTTTGTTTTGGTCGAAGGGTTTACGCTGCTTAGCTTTGCCGGCGCGGTCGACGCTTTGCGCATCGCCAACCGCGCCGCCGGTCGCAAGGTCTATGACTGGGTCATTATGGGTGAAGGCGGCCAGACCGTCACATCCTCGGCAGGACCATCCTTTCATCTGGACAGCGATCTTGACGAGCTTCGGCGCGACGACACGGTCATAATTTGCTCTGGCGTTGATGTGCAAATCCATTGTTCGCCGAAATTGCTGAACTGGCTCAGACGCGAGGCGCGCCGCGGCGTGCAGGTGGCCGGGCTGTGCACAGCTGCGCATGTCATCGCCAAGGCGGGGCTGTTGAATGACAAACGGGCGACCATCCACTGGGAAAACCACGACAGCTTCACCGAGGCGTTTGACGAAGTTGAACTGACAAAACGCATCTTCGTCATTGATGGGAACATCATGACAGCCGCCGGGGGCACGTCGTCAATTGATCTGATGTTAAAGCTGATTGCCGATGACCATGGCGAAGACATCGCCAACATCGTCGCCGATCAACAGATCTATACCTCGATCCGAACAGAAAGCGACACGCAGCGCTTGTCTGTGCCAACCCGGATCGGTGTGCGCCACCCAAAGCTCAGCGACGTCATCCAAAAGATGGAGGCCAATATCGAAGAGCCGATTTCGCCGTCTATCCTTGCCGCCGATGTCGGTATGTCAACGCGACAGCTCGAACGCCTGTTCCGGCGCTATCTGAACCGCTCGCCCAAGCGGTATTATATGGAGTTGCGCCTGCAAAAAGCGCGCAATCTACTGATGCAGACAGATATGAGCGTGATCAACGTGGCGTTGGCCTGTGGCTTTTCCAGCCCGTCGCATTTCTCAAAATGCTATCGGTCGCATTATGACACCACGCCCTATCGGGAACGCGGCAGCCACGCGGCAAAGGCGACGCTTTGATCCAGACAGCAAGATTGCGATTGCGGCCAGCCGTTCCCGAAGACCTTGCCGATTTGCACGACGTGTTTTCCCACCCCTCAGCCATGCGGTTCTGGAGCCACGAAACCCACACGGATCTGGCGCAAACGCAAGGCACGCTGGACGGGATGATCGCCTCGCATTCCGAAACCGGGCTAGAACTCGTGATCGAGCTGGACGGCAAGGTGATCGGCAAAGCCGGTCTGTGGCGGATGGCGGAGGTCGGGTACATCCTGCATCCCGACCATTGGGGCAAAGGTCTGGCCCAAGAAGCCCTTCAAGCCGTTATCGACGCCGCGTGGACCAAACATTCCGATGTGACCGAAATCACCGCCGAGATTGACCCGCGCAACTCTGGATCGGTTAAATTGCTGAACCGTCTGGGGTTCGTATTGAGCAAAACCGCGACGCGCACGCTCTTTATTTATGATGAATGGTGTGACAGCGCCTACTATGTTCTGCCCCGTCCCAAGCGATAACCCGTCCGGATTGCAGGTCTTTTTTGCGCCGCCTATCGCTTCGGTCTTTTCTTTTCTGTGCGCCTTGCCTAGGCTCAGCACGGGATATTTTCCAACTGGGAGAGAAAGAATGAAAAAGTTTCTAATGGCGACAGCCGCCACAGCACTTGTTGGTGGCGCGGCCTATGCTGACAACCATGAAACCATCAAAATCGGCACAATTCTTGGCTATACCGGCCCGATTGAAAGCCTGACGCCGCATATGGCCGATGGTGCCGAATTGGCGATGGAGGAGGTTTCAGCCTCTGGCCTGCTGCTGGGTGGCATGAAAGTCGAAAGTGTGCGCGCTGATTCGACCTGTGTCGACAGCGCTGCGGCCACCGCGGCGGCTGAAAAGCTGATCACCAGCGACGGTGTCAAAGGTCTGATGGGCCCTGACTGTTCAGGCGTGACCGGCGCAGTTCTGGCCAATGTGGCCCTGCCCAACGGCATCGTGATGATTTCGCCATCGGCAACATCGCCAGGCCTGTCGACCGCCGAAGACAACGGTCTGTTTTTCCGCACCGCACCGTCGGATGCCCGCCAGTCGGCCATCATGGCGGAAATTTTGCGCGAAAATGGTGCCGAGTCGGTGGCTGTAACCTACACCAACAACGACTACGGCAAAGGCATGGCAGACGCGTTCAAAGCCGCGTTCGAAGCTGCTGGTGGCACCGTGACCATCGTGACAGCCCATGAAGACGGCAAAGCGGACTATACCGCTGAAGTCGGCGCGCTGGCCTCTGCTGGTGGCGACGTTCTGGTTGTGGCGGGTTATGTTGACCAAGGCGGCGCGGGCATCGTGCGCGGCGCGCTGGACACTGGCGCATTTGATACGTTCCACTTCCCCGACGGGATGATCGGGTCGAACCTCGAAGCCAATTTCGGCGAAGAAATCGAAGGCTCATCGGGTCAGGTTCCGGGCTCTGACAGCCCCGGCAACGCAGCATTCGTGGAAATGGTCGGTGACAAGTTCGATGTAACCTCGCCTTTCACTGGCGAAAGCTATGATGCGGCGGCGCTTTTGTTGCTGGCGATGCAGGCGGCAGGTTCGGCTGAACCGGGCGACTATGCCTCGAAGGTTGAAATGGTTGCCAACGCACCGGGCGAACAGATCTTCCCCGGCGAGCTTGCGAAAGGTCTTCAGATCCTCGCAGACGGCGGCGAAATTGACTATGTCGGCGCAACGGCAGTTGAATTCGTGGACGGCGGCGAAGCGGCTGGGTCTTATCGCCAGATCAAGATCGAAGGCGGCAAGATGGTTACGGTTCAATACCGCTGATCAACATCTGACAGATTAAGAAACAGCCCGGATTTTTCCGGGCTGTTTCCGTAAGTTAAGCAGCCAACTTAAGGTTGCGAGAGGGGGCGCATATGATCGTCATCGAAGACGTTCACAAGCATTTCGGCGGCTTTCACGCGGTGGATGGCGCGACAATGCGGATCGAGGAACGCTCGATCACTGGGCTGATTGGCCCCAATGGCGCGGGCAAGACGACGTTGTTCAACGTGATTGCCGGCGTGTTGCAGCCGACATCGGGCCGCATCACCATGGCGGGCGAAGACATCACCGGCCTGCCCCCGCATGAGCTGTTTCACAAAGGCCTTCTGCGCACCTTCCAGATCGCGCATGAATTTGGGTCAATGACTTGCCGCGAGAACCTGATGATGGTGCCCGGCGGACAAACCGGTGAAAACCTTTGGGATACATGGTTTGGCCGCAAGCGGATTGCCAACGAAGAACGCGCGTTGCGCGCGAAAGCCGATGAAGTGCTTGAATTCCTGACCATTTCACACATCGCTGACCTGCGCGCGGGCGAAATTTCGGGCGGTCAGAAAAAGCTGTTGGAGCTTGGCCGCACCATGATGGTCGACGCCAAGATCGTTTTTCTGGACGAAGTGGGCGCAGGCGTAAACCGCACCCTGCTTTATACCATCGCCGACGCCATCAAACGTCTGAACCAAGAACGTGGCTATACGTTCGTGGTGATCGAACACGATATGGATTTCATCGAGCGCCTCTGCGACCCGGTGATCTGTATGGCCGAGGGCAAAGTGCTGGCCGAAGGCACGCTGGCCGAGATCAAGGCCAACGAACACGTGATCGAGGCCTATCTGGGCACAGGTCTGAAAAACAAAGAGATGGTGGGCGCATGAGCCAGAACCCCTATCAGTCCGAGCGCGGCAACAAAGACGCTTCGATCGTCAACCCCAAGGGTCAGGGCACGATGATTCCGGCCACCGGCACCAAGCATAAAATGCACACGGGCGATGCCTTTCTGATCGGCGACAGCATGACCGGTGGATATGGGAAGACTGGCCCAGACATCCTGCATGACTGCACCATCGCCGTCGACAAAGGCCAGATTGCGGTGATCGTCGGCCCCAACGGCGCGGGCAAATCCACCGCCATGAAGGCCGTGTTCGGGATGCTCAATCTGCGTCAGGGCTCGGTCCGGCTGGATGGCGAGGATATCACCGACCTTAGCCCCCAAGTACGGGTGCGCAAGGGCATGGGGTTTGTGCCTCAAAACCAGAACATCTTCACCTCGATGACGGTTAAGGAAAACCTGGAAATGGGCGCGTTCATCCGCGAAGACGACATCTCCGGCACCATGGCGCAGGTCTTTGAACTGTTCCCGATCTTGCATGAAAAACGCAACCAAGCCGCGGGTGAATTGTCTGGTGGCCAACGCCAACAGGTGGCTGTGGGGCGCGCATTGATGACCAAGCCGAAAGTTCTGATGCTGGACGAACCAACCGCCGGCGTCAGCCCCATCGTGATGGACGAGTTGTTTGACCGGATCATCGAAGTGGCGCGCACAGGCATCTCGATCCTGATGGTTGAACAGAATGCCCGACAAGCGCTTGAAATCGCAGACAAAGGCTATGTGCTGGTGCAAGGTGCCAACGCACATACCGGGACGGGCAAAGAGCTTCTGGCCGATGCCGAAGTCCGCAAATCGTTTTTGGGGGGCTGAGGATGTATCGCTACGCCCTACCCGCAGCCGTTGTCAGTCTGGCCGCCCTGCCCGCCGTGGCGCAGGATTGCACATTCACCACCGAGTGTTACGAAAGCGAACCTTGTCAGGATACGAGCTTTTCGCTGACCACGATGCTTGATGATGCAAAACTCGTCACCGACTTTGGTGATCTTATCGTGATCGGCGTGAAATCCGAGGGTCGGGTGACCACCGTGTTCGCCACTGGTGAAGGCGCTGAATACCTGCTGTCGCGCAACGGTGACGTGGCGCGCTTCACCGCACATTCCAACGACGGCCCCACCTCGATCACCTATATGGGCACCTGTGAGGGAGAGTTCTGATGGATTTTCTAAACGCCATCGTGGCGCTATCCAATTTCGTCCTGATCCCCGCAATGGCCTATGGCAGTCAATTGGCGCTGGGCGCGTTGGGGGTCACGCTGATCTATGGGATCTTACGGTTCTCAAACTTTGCACATGGCGACAGCATGGCCTTTGGGGCGATGGTGACGATCCTGATCACGTGGTGGTTTCAGTCCATGGGTGTCTCGATCGATCCCCTTCCCACAGCCTTGTTGGCGTTGCCGTTCGGGATCGTCGGGACAGCCTTGATGCTGCTTGCCACCGACCGTGTGGTGTATCGTTTCTATCGACGGGTCAAAGCCAAGCCAATCATCTTTGTCATGGCCTCGATGGGTGTGATGTTCATCATGAACGGCGTTGTGCGCTTCATCATCGGGCCAGACGATCAACGCTTTGCCGACGGTGCGCGGTTCATCATCAACGCGCGCGACTTCAAAGAATGGTCTGGGTTGGACGAAGGTCTGGCCTTCAAAACCAGCCAAGGGCTGACCATCGTGACCGCCGTCATCGTCGTGGCCGCCTTGTTCTGGTTCCTGAACAAGACCCGCACAGGCAAATCGATGCGCGCCTTTTCCGATAACGAGGATCTGGCGCTTCTGTCTGGCATCAATCCCGAGCGTGTGGTGATGATCACCTGGATCATCGTCGCCGGCCTGATCACCATCGCGGGTGTGCTGTATGGGTTGGACAAAAGCTTCAAACCATTCACCTATTTCCAGCTTCTGCTACCAATCTTCGCCTCGGCCATCGTTGGCGGGCTAGGCAACCCCTTGGGCGCCATTGCGGGCGGCTTCGTCATCGCTTTTTCCGAGGTGACGGTGACCTATGCGTGGAAGAAGGTCGCGACCTATCTGCTGCCAGAAAGCCTGGAGCCATCGAGCCTCGTACAGCTTTTGTCCACCGACTATAAATTTGCGGTCAGTTTTGTCATTCTGATCGTGGTTCTGCTGTTCAAACCTACGGGTCTTTTCAAGGGGCAATCAGTATGAGCCAGTCCTTACGCACACCCCTTATGTTTGCGCTGGTCGCGCTCTTGTTCATCCTGCAAGGCACAACCGATTGGTGGATATTCGCGGGCAGTTGGAATGCATCGCTAACCATTCTGAACATGGCGCTGATTTCCGCAATCATGGCCTTGGGCGTCAACCTGCAATGGGGTTACGCCGGTCTTTTTAACGTTGGGATCATGGGGTTCGTGGCTTTGGGCGGTCTGGCGACGGTGCTGGTCGCCATGCCCCCTACCCCCGGCGTGTGGAGCGCGGGCGGCTTTAAAATCATCTCTGGTCTGATTCTTGGCGCGGGCACCATCATGCTGATGGTCTGGCAATACAAGCACATGACACCCGGACGCCGCCGGGGCTTGGTCATGCTGGCAACCCTGATTGTGGGATTTGTCGTTTATCGCTGGGTCTTTGACGCCGGCGTTGTCGGTGTCGAGGCCGTGAACCCCGCACAAACCGGTTATCTTGGTGGGTTGAACCCCGGTGGGCCGGACAATTACCGCGCGCATGGTTATATGACCATATTGGCTTGGCCAGTTGGCGGCTTGCTGGCCGCAGGGGCGGCATGGCTTGTCGGCAAAACCGCACTTGGATTGCGGTCGGACTATCTGGCGATTGCCACGCTTGGGATCGCCGAAATCATTCTGGCCGTGCTTAAGAACGAAGACTGGATGGCACGCGGCGTGAAAAACGTAATCGGCCTGCCCCGCCCCGTTCCTTACGAGGTCGACCTGCAAAATAGCGCCGAGTTCGTGGCCAAGGCGGACGCATGGGGCATGAACGTGACCACGGCATCGACCATTGCGGTAAAGCTATCCTATTCTGCGCTGTTTACTGTTGTTCTCGTCGTGCTGATTATCCTTGCGCAACTGTCGCTGAATTCGCCCTGGGGTCGGATGATGCGCGCCATTCGTGACAACGAGGTCGCGGCCCGGGCAATGGGCAAGGACGTCACCCGACGCCACCTACAAATTTTTGTGCTGGGGTCTGCGCTGTGTGGTCTGGCCGGTGCGATGATGACCACGCTTGACGGGCAATTGACGCCGGGCACCTATCAACCACTGCGCTATACGTTCCTGATCTGGGTGATGGTGATCGTTGGCGGGTCGGGTAACAACCTAGGCTCGGTGCTGGGCGCGTTCCTGATCTGGTTCCTCTGGATTCAGGTTGAGCCGATTGGCTATTGGTTCATGTCGCTTGTCACTTCGGGCATGGCGGACGGCTCGGCGTTGAAGTCACATCTACTGGACTCGGCGGCGCATATGCGTCTGTTCTCGATGGGCGTTCTGCTGCTTGTGGTGCTGCGCTTCAGCCCGCGAGGCCTGATCCCCGAGAAATAGCTGACCATGACCGCGGCCCCAACCCTTGCGATACTTATCATGGCCGCGGGCCAATCGCGGCGGATGGGGCGCGACAAGCTGTTGCTGCGCGGACCAGATGGGCAGACGATGTTGCAAGACCGGATTGCGACCGCAATGGCCGCAGGGCATCGCGTCTTTGTGGCGCTGCCGACCGATAGACCGGATCGGTTGCGCGTCGTTCAGGCATCGGCCGCCACACCGCTGCCCTGCCCGAATGCCGCGCAAGGCCTGGGTCACAGCCTGTCCGAGGCCGTGCGCCAACTGCCATCGGGCCTGGACGGTATTGTGATCATGTTGGCGGATATGCCCGCTATCTCATCCGACGATCTTAGCCGCGTCTGTGCCGCCTTCGATCCAGATCGGGTCGTGCGCGGGGCAACAGCGGACCGCGTCCCCGGTCATCCGGTGCTGGTCCCATCGCGATTTTTCGCGCGGTTTGATGGGCTGGTCGGAGATTGCGGGGCACAGATCGCATTAAAGGGCCTGACGGATCATTTGGTGCCACTGCCCAACAAGAATGCCATTTCCGATGTAGACACATTGGCTGAGTGGAAAATCTGGTCGAACCA
The DNA here is from genome assembly GCF_023195695.1 of Aliiroseovarius sp. S1339. Lineage (GTDB taxonomy): Bacteria > Pseudomonadota > Alphaproteobacteria > Rhodobacterales > Rhodobacteraceae > Aliiroseovarius. Next base: position 62,474 of record NZ_JALPQG010000004.1, read on the forward strand.
GCATTAGCGATCGGGGAACCCGGGGGCGGCGCGGTTTATCCAAACAGCACTGTCGCCTCGCGCTCATCCAGAACTGGTTGGGTGCAAACGTAGGATGCAAGACCTTGATGGCTGGCCAGTTTGGGCAGAAGGGTCAGGATTTCCGTTGCAGTATCCTGTTCCTCGGCCCGGATCCGGTCAATGTTCGGCATCAGGCTTTCAACCCAATCATCGCCACATTGAACCAGCTCATAAGTGTCAAACAGAAGATGCACGAAAGCCGGATTCACGCTGGAATCTGGCAGGAACATTCCCGTCGTTGCGAGGTACTTTGCCGGGCAAAGAACCTCGTTCACGCCGAACAGAAGTTCGATTTTCGGGTGTGAAACCAGAACCAAATGATCAGCAGTCAGAACGGTCGTTGTGTCGGCGCCATCCGCGGACAGGCGACGCATCGGCAGCCCGGCGTCATCCAACGGGCGCGATGTGCCAACCCAGCGCAGTGTGGCAAAACCTCCGCTATGAACTTTGACCTGATCGCCGATTTGCAAATCACGTGCCGCGACTGGGCCGCGAAGCGTTTCGACCCGCGTGTTGGCGGACAAACCGGACAGCGCGATCCCATTGCGCGAATGACGTCCACGCATCGGATCATTGACTGGCGATGTAGATGAAAAGCCCGTCCAATGGAGCGGGATTGTTTCCTGCACTCTGATGTCACGCAAGCTCAACTCAAATACCCCTAAACAAAAACCTGAAAACACTCTCCGGCGGTTACCACTTACTAACAATTTGCGCCGAAATTATGAAGGAAAGCTTTGAATTCCCGTGCACTTTCCATTTTTCCGCGTATTTCGGGCAAATATTGTCACATTTCCGCCGATCCTTCGCCTTACGGTGGAATTTTCATGTGGTGTTAACCAAAGCATCGCCGTGCACGACGGTATTACGTGATTCCAACCGTGTCCGAGGCCGGGATGACGCGCAAAAAAGTTACAAAGTGCTTAATGACTGCAGAAGGTCGTCCAGCAACTCAACCGACGGCTCACAACCGACGGACAGGCGCACAAACCCATCTGGCACATCATCCCCCCACCGTGCGCGCCGTTCAGCAGAACTGTGGACGCCACCAAAAGAGGTGGCGGGTCGCAGAAAACGGCAGGACGTTATGAACTTCTCGGCAGCGTCCTTGTCCGCCAGCGTCAAGCCGATCAGAAACCCGAAAGACGTCATCTGGCGCTTGGCTAGCGTGTGTGATGGGTCGTCGGGCAGACCGGGATAACGAATGTCGTTGATTACCGGATGATCTGCCAGGACTTGCGCGATCGCGCCAGCGGTGTCGCACATCCGTCCAAACCGAACCTCTAGCGTTTCCAGCCCGCGATGCAAAAGCCATGCGGCATGCGGCGACGGGATGGCGCCCGACATTTTGCGCCAATCCAACACGGCGTCACGCAGCGTATTATCGCGCGTGGCCACATGCCCCATCAGCAGATCGGAATGCCCTCCCGGCGCCTTGGTGTCTGACGCGACAACGATATCCGCCCCAAGGTCCAGCGGGCGTTGTCCGAAAGGGGTCATGGTTGTGTTGTCGACAATCACTTTGCCACCGGCCTGATGTACGGCCTGCGCGATCGCGGCTATGTCGCACAGGTCCAGTCCGGGATTGGATGGGGTTTCGACGAACATCACATCAATGCCGTCAAAGCCGCCATCAGCGTAACTTCGGGTTGGACGTTCAATGACGGTCACACCGAGCTGCGCCAGAAATCGGACAGATAAAAGCCGCGTGACGTAATAACCGTCCGACGGAATCAGAAGGGTTTGACCGGCCTTCAGCGTGGCAAACAACGCAGCCGAAATCGCCGCCATGCCAGATGGAAACGCGACGCAGGGCGCGTCTTCCAGAACCGCAAGCGTATGTTCCACAGCCTCCCACGTTGGGTTGTCCACCCGCCCATAGGTCGCCGCCCCGTCAGGATCACCCGGCAAATGAAACATCGAGCTGGATACCAACGGCAGCGCCACCGGATCGCCCTTCGACAAGCCCTGCCCCCTAAGGTGCAACAGATCGGCTGCAATTTTCTGGGAATGTTTGTCCGTCATACTAGCCCCCGCCCCACGCCGCGCGCAATTCGCCAGCGGTGGCATCTGTCTTATCGAAAATCGGAGTGGTGCCCAAGGAGAGATTCGAACTCTCACGCCCGTGAAGGCGGGGGATTTTGAATCCCCTGCGTCTACCATTCCGCCACTTGGGCACTGGGTTGGAATTACCCAAGCGCCGGGGCAAGGTCAACGAAGTTTTTGCCCTGCCCCGCACGAATTTGCATGTTCTAGAACATGACCCCGACCAGCCAAAGCGTAATCCCCGGAAAGGCAACCAGAACCACGACGCGGATCAGGTCTGACAGGACGAACGGAGCCACCCCGCGATAGGTCGCCGACATCGGAATATCGCGCGCCATCGAGTTGATGATGAACAGGTTCATGCCCACCGGTGGCGTGATCAATCCGACCTCGACCACGATCAGGGCAAGGATGCCGAACCAGATGCCTGCCTCTTCGGGGGTCAGGCCGAAATCGAGCACCTCGATGATCGGATAGAAGATCGGAATGGTCAGCAGGATCATCGACAGGCTGTCCATGACACAGCCGAAGATCAGATAGGCGACCAGCATCAAAGCCAGCACCATCAGCGGCGCATAGCCCTGCGCAGTAACCCACTCGGCAAGCATTTGCGGCGCTTGTGTGAAAGCCAGGAACGAGTTGAAAATCTGCGCGCCCAGCACGATGAAGAAGATCATCGCCGTGGACTGCGCGGTCGACAGGATGCTGTCCAGAAAGCCTTTCCAGTTCAGCCCGCCCGTCATGATGCCATAAAGGCCGGTTGCGACAGCGCCCACTGCGGCGCCTTCGGTCGGGGTAAACAACGCCTGAACGCCAACTTTGGACCAGTTCCAGTCCCCCGCGATGCCGCCCATCACCAGCCCGAAAATGACCACCACCGGCCAGATGGAAAGAAGCGTCCTGAACCGGTGCGCATAAGACACCCGTTCGGCGGTCGTCGCGCTGTCGGGATTGATGCGCACCATGACCGCCACGGTCAGCATATAGCCAAGGGCGGCCAGAATGCCGGGGATAAGGGCTGCGATGAACATTTTAACAATGTTTTGTTCGGTCAGGATCGCATAGATCACCAAAATGACCGAAGGCGGGATCAGGATGCCCAGCGTCCCACCCGCGGCCAGAACACCGGTGGACAAAGCGTCGGAATAGCCGCGTTTGCGCATTTCCGGCAAGGCCACCTGCCCCATGGTCGAGGCCGTCGCCAGCGACGATCCACAGACCGCGCCAAAGCCCGCGCAGGCGCCGACGGCGGCCATCGCGACACCACCCTTGCGGTGCCCCAACCAGTCGGACGCGGCCTCGAACAAGGCCCCAGACATACCTGACTTGGTGGCAAACTGCCCCATCAGCAAAAACAGCGGCACAATCGACAGCGAATAGCTGGAGAACGTGTCATAAGACAACGTCTTAAGCTGGCTCAACGTGACTGCGGGTTTGCCCATCATATACCAGATGCCGAAAAATCCGGTCAGCCCCATCGCCAACCCAATGGGCAGGCGCAGGAAGATGGCCAGCAACATCAGGGCAAAGGCGACCAGCGCCAGTTCAATGCCGGTCATACCCGTTGCTCCTTGCCATCAAGAACCCAGTTGAAGGACCGCCAGACCGTAAAGGCTGCCACGATCAGAAAGAAAGCAGCGCCAATCACGCACAAGCCGAACGGGATCCACAGCGGGATCTCAAGCTCATAGGTGCTTTCAGGAAAGAAAGGTTTGGACCCCATGCCAAACACGCTGCGCAACCCGTCCGAGCCGAACGGGAATTTTTCGCCAAATCCCAGCCAGAGCCGCCACAGGATGATGAACGCCGCGCCGGTCAGAAACACATCCCCGATCAGACCCAGAACGGCCTGCATGCGGTCCGACAGTTTGGAAATAAAGATGTCCACCGTCACATGACCACGTTTCAGCTGGCACCACGGCATGAAGGCAAACACAGCCACCGCGCAACCCATTTCGACGATTTCATAGTCGCCTTTGATCGGGCTTAACCCGAAGCCGGACAGTGATCGACCGACAATCGAAAGGACCGTCGTCAGCGCGATCCCAACCAGAATGGCCCCGCCTGAATACGCCATCCAACGGCTGCTGACCTCCATCAGTCGACCGATGCGGACTTGTGCTGATTTTGCGACTGCCACCGCGTGTCCCCTGCCAATTTGGTAAATGTGAGTGTGAAGCCCGACCCGCACGTCTGAGTGCGTCAGGCAAACGGGCGCAAAATCGCTTCGGGCCAGCCGGGGCTGCCCGAAGCGATCATCGCAACCCGATCAGTTGTCAGCGTATTTCGCAACCAGCGCCTTGGCGTCGGCAACCATGCCTTCACCGTCAAGACCCTTCGAGGTCATATCAGCCGCCCAAGCCACGGTCTGCGCCTCGCCGATCACCTTGATTTCATCAACCAACGCCGGATCAAGCTCGTGGATCTTGTTATCGGTGCCGGCCACGATCTCGCGTCCGATCACATCGCCCTTGTCGAACGACGCACCCGCCCAGCCCGAGGTTTCAAGCCCCGAATTGGCGTCGATGACGGCTTTCAGGTCATCGGGCAAATTGTTGTAGGTGTCATTGTTCATCGCCCAGATGAAGAACGTGTTGTAAAGCGACCGGTCGCCCGAGATTTCGGTGTGGCTGTCGGCCAGTTCATGCACCTTCAGCGGCGGCACGATTTCCCACGGAATGACGCCGCCTTCGACCACGCCTTTCGACAGGGCTTCGGGGAAGGTCGGCAAGGGCATACCGACCGGTGTTGCGCCCAGTGTTTCAAAAAGGGCGTTGGCCTGACGGGACGGTCCGCGCAATTTCAATCCGTCGAAATCAGCCAAAGCCATCACGGGCTCGCCCTTCTTGTGGATCACACCGGGGCCGTGCACATGGACCGCCAGAAGGTGAACATCTGCCATCCGTTCCTGCATGTATTTCTGGGTAAACTCCCACGCGGCTTTCGAAGAGGCTTCGGCATTGCGGCCTGTCATGAAGGGCAGTTCGAACGCTTCAGCTTCAGGGAAGCGACCCGGCGTATAGGCCGGCAGCGCCCAACCACAGTCGATCACGCCGTCGCGGATCTGGTCGTACAACGCTTGCGGCTTACCGCCCAACTGCATCGCCGGATACAATTCGACCTTGATCCGACCGCCCGATTCTTTTTCGACCTTTTCCGCCCAGGGCGTCATGAAATACAGCGGGGTTGAGCCTTTCGGCGGCAGGAAATGTTGGCACCGAAGGGTGACCTCTTGCGCAAAGCTGGCTCCGGCTGTCAGCCCCAAGGCGACAGCCCCCACAAAAGCAGTTTTCATTGTAAATTTCATTTCGCTTCCTCCCAGCGCGAACAGCATCTGATCCAACACGGGGCAGCTCCTCCACCCTGCGCGTAGACAGATAAAAACAGGCTCGTCAGAGTCACGCAAGTTTTTTCGACCAAACGGTCGGCTTTGCTTGCAGTCCTGTCGTTGAAATATTCCTAAACAAAATTCGTTTCCAACGCAACAATCTCATATTTATTGCTTTTTTCCGCCATTTAACCTGTGAAATAACCCGCAATCGGGACCCTGGAGAATTTGGCGTGCGCCGGTTTGAAACCGGAAATCGAGAGAATCAGACGCCCCGAGCCATGCCCGATGACATCCGTGATACCCCATCCGACAATCAGAGGTTTATAGCTGTTGGGCAGAAAACGTGTCGCAGACGCGCATATCGCCACTTTCATATCCGCGCACAAACCAGTTTTGACGCTGCTCGGATGAGCCATGGGTGAAGGTGTGCGGCATTGGCACGCGGCCCGAATTGCGTTGAAGTGTGTCGTCACCGATCTGGCGCGCGGCATTCATCGCTTCGCCAATATCGCCCCGCTCCAGCGTGCCAAAGCGCGATTGCACTTCACGCGCCCAGATACCGGAATAGCAATCGGCCTGAAGCTCTATGCGCACCGAAATCGCATTACTTTCTTCTTCGCCAACCTGCGCGCGGATCGCATTTGCCTGCCCCAAAATGCCAAGTTCGTCCTGCACATGGTGCGCGACCTCGTGGGCCACCACATAGGCCGCAGCAAAATCGCCACTTGCGCCAAGCTGGCGTGACAATGTGGTGAAGAAGCTCGTGTCCAAATACACTTTGTTATCGCCGGGGCAATAGAACGGGCCGGTCGCCCCCGAGGCGCCCCCGCAAGGGCTTTGTGTCACGCCTTTATACAAGACAAGCGTCACCGGGTTGTAGGCCTGCCCCACTTGCGTTCGGAAAAGATCGTCCCAGACCTCTTCGGTATCAGCCAGCGTGACCGACACAAACTCGCCCGCTTGTTGGTCGGCTTCGGTGATTTCGCCCCCACCGCCGCCGCCAATGGTCCCACCGCCCTGCAAGAAAGGCGTCACATCGACCCCAAGGAAATACCCGATTGCCAACACGGCCAGCAAGCCCAAGCCGCCCACTTGCGCAGCACCACCCGCGCGCCGACGGTCCTCGATATTGCGACTTCCCCGCCGTCCCTGCCACTTCATCTTGTTCTCCAGCACTCGTAATTTGCACGGGGCCATCCCGTGTCATCCAGACCTGTGCAGTTTAACGGCCAACCCCCACGCATCAAGCCATGATCTTGCAGCTCACTCTTGACGCGGCAGGGCCCGCATGGTTCGTGAGGAAAAAACAAGAGGCACGCAGATGATCAGGCGTCTTTACGATTGGACCATGGGGTTGGCTGACACCCGCCACGCGCTTTGGGCGTTGGCGTTGGTGGCGTTTATGGAGAGCTCGGTCTTTCCGATCCCGCCGGATGTCTTGATGATCCCGATGATCATTGCCCGCCCGTCGCGCGCCTTCGTTATCGCCACGGTCGCGCTGGTCGCGTCTGTCATCGGCGGGGCTTTTGGCTATTTCATCGGTTGGGGTCTGTTCGAAAGCGTCGGCCAACCTGTGTTGGAGTTCTACGGCAAGACCGACGAGTTCGGCCATTTCGCCGACACTTATAACAAGTGGGGTGCCTGGGCGGTGCTGATTGCCGGCGTGACCCCCTTCCCCTATAAGGTCATCACCATCCTGTCGGGGTCCACGGGCCTGAACTTTGGTGTCTTCATGGTGGCCAGCGTGATCGCGCGTGGCCTTCGTTTCTTCGTCGTTGCCGCCCTGTTGTGGAAGTTCGGCGCACCAATCCGCGACTTTATCGAACGTCGCCTTGGCTTGATGTTCATCCTGTTCGTCGTAATCCTGCTCGGCGGCTTCTATATGGTGAAATACCTATGAGCATGCTTGACCGCCTCACCGCAAACCAATGGATCGCCATTGCCGCTGCGTCGTCCGCGCTGATGCTTGCTGGCGCATTTGTCTTTCAGGCGCTGGGCTATGCGCCGTGCGAGATGTGCCTGTGGCAGCGCTGGCCCCATGCCGCCGCCGTCCTGATTGGCGGTGTCGCGTTGGGTTTGCGTCAGAAAGTGCTGGCATGGATGGGCGCATTGGCGGCTGCGACGACATCCGCAATCGGCTTTTTCCATTCCGGCGTTGAACGCAAACTGTGGGACGGTCCGAGTTCCTGCACCGGCGGCGGTGTCGCGGACCTGTCGGTCGACGATCTTCTGGCGCAAATCAACGACGCCCCGCTGATCCGCTGCGATGAAATCCCGTGGGAGATGTTTGGCGTCACCATGGCCAACCTGAACGCGGTCGGATCGCTGGGTCTGGCCGTCATCTGGGTTGTGGCAGCCACTCGAAAGGGTTGATCAGTCCTGTTTGCCGCGCAGAAGCTGGCGCAAAATACCGTGGAAAATCTGCACATCCGCGCGTGTCATCGGCATGCGGCTCCACATATTGCGCAGCGCAGTTTTCATCACGGGGGCTTTGGTCGGCGGGTAAAAGAACCCAGCCTCGTCCAGCCGCGCCTCGTAATGCTCGGCCAGTTTTTCGACCTCGATCGCCTGCGCGCGCTCGGACCCGGCCCACTCCATCACCTCATGCTGAACCTCGGTGGTCTGTCGTCGCCACTCGTAAGCCGTCAGCAGCACACATTGCGCAAGGTTCAGTGACGCAAATTCCGGGTTCACCGGGACCGAGATTGTCGCGTTGGCCCGCGCGACCTCATCATTCTCAAGCCCTGTCCGCTCTGGCCCAAACAGGATCGCGACTTTCTTGCCCGCCGCCCGCATTGCGCGCGCCTCGGCCATCGCACGTTCGGGGCTGAGGATCGGTTTCGCCAGATCCCGCGTGCGCGCGGTGGTGGCATAGACGTAATCGCAATCACCGATCCCGTCTGCGAGCGTGTCATAGACCCCGGCAGCGTCCAGCACCCGCCCTGCCCCAGACGCCATGGCCACCGCCGATGGGTTCGGCCAGCCATCGCGGGGCGCGATGATCCGCATCCGTTCCAGCCCGAAATTCAGCATCGCGCGCGCGGCCGCCCCGATGTTTTCGCCCATCTGCGGACGCACCAGCACGATTTCAGGCTGAGGTCCCAGATTGTCCGTCATTTGATCCGCCACCGCCGATCCTTCCTTTTGGTTGGCCGCGTGATACGCTGGCATTCGGCCCAGAGCAAGCGTGCGTGGCGCGCTGGTCTGAATCACTTGCATTGGCGCAAGAGCCGTCTATGAAGCTGCAAGCACCAGACGAAAAGGACCGCAAGATGGCCGATACCGACATGGAACTTCCCCAGCTTTATCTGGTGACACCGCCCGAATTAGAACTGTCGCTGTTTCCCGACCAGTTGGCCCGCGTGCTGGATGCTCACGACACGGCCTGCCTGCGCCTGTCGCTGGCAACAAAGGACGAAGACCGCATCATGCGCGCCGCCGACACGTGCCGCGAGGTTGCCCATGCCCGCGACGTGCCGATTGTGATCGCCGAGCACGCTTTGATGGTTGAACGTCTGGGCTTGGACGGTGTGCATCTAGGCGACGGCGCGCGTCGGGTGCGCAAGACCCGCGATGATCTGGGCAATGACGCCATTGTCGGTGCGTTTTGCAACGCCTCGCGCCATGACGGCATGACAGCGGGCGAAGCGGGCGCGGATTACGTCAGTTTTGGTCCGGCGGGATCGACAGGGCTAGGCGACGGCACCCAAGCCGAGGCTGATTTGTTCGACTGGTGGTCAAAAATGATCGAGGTGCCGGTGGTGGCCGAAGGTGCGCTGACCGAAGACATCATTCGCACCTTGACCCCGTTCACCGATTTCTTCGCCATCGGGGAAGAGATCTGGCGCACCGATGATCCTTCGGCAACGCTGGCCCGCTTGCTGGGGGCGATGACCCGTTAAGACGCCTCGACGTTCAAATCGCCCAGCCCACCCCGCACCACAGTCTCGCAATAGGCGGCCAGGTCCTTGCGGCTGGCAAAGTTCGACACTTTGACCGGTGTGTGATAGACCAGCTCGACCCGGCCCTGTTTGCGCGCGGCAAGGGTTTGCACCAGATGCGGCGCGAAATCCATGTCGCCCCACCAGCCATAAAAGCGCGGGTCTTCCGTGTCGGGCGCGATATAGCGCACAGTCACGGGCTGCACCCACATGAAATCACGCAATTTCGGCGTGAAGAATGCCGCAAAAAGCGTTGGTTTAAATGGCAAAACGCGGCGTGAGTCGCTGGATGTTCCTTCGGGAAAGAACAGCAACTTGTGACCCGCCGATAAACGTTCGCGAAAGACCTCGATCTGGCGGGTCGCCTCGCGCCGGTCGCGGTTGATGAAAACTGTGCCCGTCGCGCGCGCCAGCCAGCCGATCCCCGGCCAGTTCGCCACCTCGGATTTCGAAACGAAATAGACGCGTTTCTTGGCATTCAGCGTGAAGATGTCCAACCACCCCGCATGATTGGCCACGACAGCCCCCTTTTCGCGCATCGGCGTTCCGATGGGTTTGAACGGGATGCCAAGGATCACGAACGCCATCCGGCAAACGAATTGCGTGATATGGGGCGTGACCGGGCGTTTGATGCCGCAAAAGGGACGCTCTATCAGCCGGACAAGCAACAGCACCACAAGCCCGCCAAAAACAAGCAGCGCCAAGGGAACGCCGCGCGCGACAATGCGCAGCCAATCCGCGCCGGTCGGATGGAAGCTGTGCGGCTCTGGCTCGCCATGCCACAGGGCGGTCATGGGCGGGGCTTTCCGGTGTAGAATGCCGTGTGCTTCGCGCTCATCTGTTCGGTGTCCATGATCAGGCATACATCCGTGGTGTTGAAATCATGGTCAATATACGCGCCCTCGCCCACGAAACCACCCAGCCTAAGATATGCTTTGATCAATGACGGCACCGCGCGCATGGCGGCGGGCCGGTCGATCTGGTCCTCTGCCATCAGGTTCATGGTTTGAAACTGCGCGGGCTGTGCCCTCACGCGCAGGCCTTCCGGCGCCAGATGTCGGTGATGCAGCAGTGACAGCGGGGCCTTGAGCAGGTCGATATCGGTGCCGTGAAACGAGGCGACGCCGAAAAGCACCTCGATCTTGTGCTCCGCTACGTAGTCTGCCAACCCGCCCCACAACACCACCATGGCGCTACCACCGCGATAGTCGGGGTGCAGGCAGGATCGGCCCAATTCAAGAAGGTTGCGGCCAGAGTTCTTTAGAACGCTCAGGTCATATTCGTCCTCAGAATAGAACCGGTTCAACGCGCCGGGTGTGTCAGACAGGCGTGCGCCGCGCAACAGACGATAAACCCCTACAGCAGGTGTCCCAGGTCGAGCGCGATCAAACAGGATCAGATGATCGAAATAGGGATCAAACGCATCGCGTTCCAGGCGCGCATCGTGATCCACCAAATCGCCGCTACCGCCAAGTTCGTCCACAAAAACGTCATATCGCAGGCGCTGCGCCGCGATCAGATCGGCCTCGTCTTGGGCCAGGCGAAGGACAAAATCAGGCTGGGGCATCGGTTTTAACGTTTTGCTAACCTTGCTGGGCTTCTATGGCGACAGGTCCGGGTTTGCAACTGGGCCGAATACCATCTAGGGTTGTGTTTGAGTAGGTTAATTTACTTCACGTTGCTTTCGGAGGCTCGAAGACTGGCATGAGATCAATTCGATCGGACATAATCACCTGCTTGCCGGCATGTTCGAAATTCACCGTGACTTTGCCGCCGATATTTGACTGTACCTGCCCCAACCCCCAATCCGGCTGTTGGGGGTGACGCACCAACATGCCCGGTTCCAGCAACGCTCCTAAACTCATCCCGTTTTCCCTTTCAAGGCACACCCCATGACAAAACAAGACCGCGACCTGACGGCACTGATCGGATCTCGTATCTGCCATGACCTTATCAGCCCTTTGGGGGCCATCGGCAATGGCGTTGAGCTTTTGCAGCTATCAGGCATGGCCGATAGTCCGGAAATGGCCTTGATCGCGGAAAGCGTGACAAACGCAAACCTGCGCATCCGGTATTTCCGCGTTGCGTTCGGGGCCGCGCCTGACAACCAGATGATCGCCGAAAGCGAGATTCGCGCTACTTTGGCCCCCGGCGTGGATGGTCGAAAGATCGAGATTGACTGGCAGCCGAACGGGGATCAACCGCGCGCAGCCGTCAAGCTGGCTTTCTTGCTGCTGCAATGTTTTGAAACGGCGATGCCATGGGGCGGCCAGATTAGTGTCGTCAGCGACGGCAACCATTGGCAAATCCGCGGCGAAGCGAACAAGCTAAAAATCGAGCCTGACCTTTGGGCGATGTTGTCGACGCCGCAACCCGGCACGGATGTGCCACCCGCACAGGTGCATTTCGCGCTCGTCGCCCCAGAGCTTGCCCGGCAGGGTCGCACGGCCGGTGTGACGATCGCGGATCATTCGATCAGCGTCGAGTTCTAGGTCGCCTTAAGCCCGGACCGTCCCGTCGCCTTCAACCAGGTACTTGAACGATGTCAGCTGTGCCGCCCCAACCGGTCCGCGCGCATGCATCTTGCCGGTCGCGATGCCGATCTCGGCGCCCATGCCAAATTCGCCCCCATCCGCAAACTGGGTCGAGGCATTTCGCATCAGGATCGCACTGTCGAGCCGGGTGAAGAACCGCGCCGCTGTGGCGTCATTCTCGGTCAGGATCGCGTCGGTATGGGACGAGGAATAGCGGTTGATATGCTCTATCGCGCCGTCCACATCCGCGACGATTTTGGCGGCAATGATGCTGTCCAGAAACTCCTTGCCCCAATCGTCCTCGGTCGCGGCAAGCGTGCCGGTCAGCCCCGCGCCCGCGTGAACCTCGACCCCGGCCGCCATCAAATCGTCCAGCACCTTTTGACCAAGCGCAACCGCGTCCTTGTGGATCAGCAAACACTCTGCCGCGCCACAAATCCCAGTCCGTCGTGTCTTGGCATTCATCACCACACGCGCGGTTTTGTCGGGGTCGGCGTCCTTGTCGATATAGACATGCACGATGCCTTCCAGATGAGCAAAGACCGGCACACGGGCCTCGCGCTGCACCAAGCCAACAAGACCTTTGCCACCGCGCGGCACGATCACGTCGATATAGTCCGTCATGGTCAGCATCTGGCTGACTGCCGCCCGGTCACGGGTCGGCACACGCTGGATGGCATCTTCGGGAAGATCGGCGGCCCGCAGCCCGTCCTGCAAACACGCGTGGATCAGACCCGCAGAATGGAAGCTTTCCGACCCGCCGCGCAGGATCACGGCATTGCCCGCTTTCAAGCAAAGCGCCCCCGCATCCGCCGTCACGTTCGGGCGGCTTTCATAGATCACGCCAATGACGCCCAACGGTGTGCGCACACGCTTGATGCGCAGGCCCGAGGGACGATCCCATTCTTCCAGAACTTCGCCCACCGGATCGGCCTGCCCCGCCACGGCGCGAAGGCCGTCACACATCCCTTTGATGCGATCCTCGTCCAACATCAGACGGTCCATCATCGCAGGCGACAGTCCTTTGTCGCGGCCAAAGGCCATGTCTTCTTCATTGGCCGCGATGATCTCGGCCCGCCGGTCCCAACAGGCATCCGCCGCCGCCAGCAGTGCTTTTTCTTTGGCCTCGGCAGGCGCGAAGGCAAGCACCTTGGCCGCATCACGCGCGCGGCGTCCGATCTTTGTCATCATGGCCTTGATGTCTTCGCTCATTGGTCTGTCTCCAATATTCATGCTTTTGGCCGCTACAGCGCCATGTCGTCGCGATGGATCAGGGCTGCACGGCCCGGATAGCCCAGAATGGCCTCGATCTGGTCGGATCGCTTGCCCTGAATGGCGCGCGCTTCTTCGGCGGTATAGCGGCTCAGCCCTGCGCCCAGATGGGTGCCATCGGTGCTGTGAATTTCGACCGGGTCCCCGCGTTGGAAGCTTCCGCGCACTTGGGCCACACCTGCGGGCAACAGCGATTTCCCGGACTTGAGCGCCGCCACGGCACCCGTATCAACCACCACCGCCCCGCGTGATTTCATCGAAGCAATCCAGTGTTTGCGCGCCGCTTTCGGGTCAGTGCGGGCGGTGAACAAGGTGGACGCCGCCCCCCCAGCTAAAGCGGTCAGCGGGGACATACGTGACCCCAGCGTGATCGTCATATCGCACCCCGCGCCCGTCGCGGTTTTCGCCGCCATCACCTTGGTTTTCATGCCGCCTTTGGACAGTCCCGTTCCGGCATCACCCGCCATCGCCTCAATCTCGGACGTGATGGTGTCAATCACGTCATAACGCGTGGCCGAGGGATCATCCTTTGGGTTGCCGGAATAAAATCCGTCCACGTCGGACAGAAGCACCAGATGGTCCGCGCCGACCGTGACGGCGACCTGAGCGGCAAGCCGGTCATTGTCGCCAAAGCGGATTTCGTCGGTCGCGACCGTGTCGTTTTCGTTGACGATGGGCACCACGCCCAGTGACAACAGCGTCTCCAACGTCGCGCGGGTGTTCAGGTAACGACGGCGATCCGCGCTGTCTTCCAGCGTCACAAGCACCTGTGCGGTGGTCGCGCCCAAGGGGGCCAAAGCCTCTTCATAGGCGCGCGCCAGCCGGATTTGCCCGACTGCGGCAGCCGCTTGTGATTGCTCCAGAGACAAGGTGCCAGCCGGCAAGCCCAGCACGCCGCGCCCCAATGCGATGGACCCGGACGAGACCAGCACAACATCCGCCCCGCGCGCCTTCAGCGCCGCCACATCAGTGGCCAGAGACTGCAACCAATCAGACTTCAACGCGCCCGTTTTGGCGTCGACCAAAAGCGCCGAGCCGATCTTGACGACGATTCGTTTGGCGTCTGTCAGGGCCGCCACGTCTCTTCCTCCTCTACGGGTTTCTGGCGGATGCGGTCCTCGGAGATCTCTTTGCGAAGCGCGCGCAGAACCTCGACGGTGCCTTGCTGGGCGACGCCGGACATCAGCATGACAGGCCCGGCAACGGCCTCAAGTGCTTTGCGTTTTTCTTCCCGTTCTTCATCGTCCAGCGCGTCAATCTTGTTCAGGACTGTCACGCGCGGCTTGCCGCCCAAAATGTCGCCATAGGCTTCGATCTCGGTGAGGATGGTCTGCCAATCTTCGACAACATCCTCGGACGTGCCATCCACAAGATGCAACAGGACCGAGCAGCGTTCGACGTGACCAAGGAACAGATCGCCTAGGCCTCGCCCCTCGCTTGCCCCTTCGATCAGACCCGGAATATCCGCGACGACAAATTCGGCGTTGTCCACGCCAACCACACCCAGATTGGGGTGCAGCGTGGTAAACGGATAATCCGCAATCTTCGGTCGCGCGTTCGATGTGGCCGCCAGAAAGGTCGATTTGCCCGCGTTCGGCAGACCCAACAGGCCCACATCGGCGATCAGCTTCAGGCGCAGCCAGATGGTGCGTTCGACACCCTCCTGCCCCGGATTGGCGCGGCGTGGTGCGCGGTTGGTCGAGCTGGTGAAATGCAGGTTGCCAAAGCCGCCATTGCCCCCCTTGGCCAGCACGAAGCGCTGCCCGACTTCGGTCATATCGGCGATCACGGTTTCTTGGTCTTCGTCCAAGATCTCGGTCCCGACGGGCACGCGCAACACGATGTCGTCACCATCCGGGCCGGTGCGTTGTTTGCCCATGCCGGGGCGTCCGTTGCCCGCGAAGAAGTGCTGTTGATAGCGGAAATCGATCAGCGTGTTCAGACCATCGACCACTTCGACGATCACATCGCCGCCGCGTCCACCATCACCCCCATCAGGGCCACCATATTCGATGTATTTCTCGCGCCGAAACGACACGCAGCCGCCGCCGCCGGAGCCCGAGCGGATATAGACCTTTGCGAGATCGAGAAACTTCATGGGGCACGCGCCTTTTCTTGTTGTGACACTGGCGATAGAGGGAAATGAGCCGAGGCTCAAGAGTTGAGGGCCGTTTGGGGCGTTATCAAGTCCGCGTAAGTGGCGGTCGTGGCAATTGGAAGCAACGAAGCGGAAAATCACCGCCGCGCGCTTTGCATGTGCCTATCGTTGGCTCGACCTCGTGAAAGCCCAGCTTATCAAGAACCCGCACCGATGCGGGATTGTCGTCATATGCCGAGGCTTTAATCACGTCCCAGTCATATTGCGCCCAGACATGGTCCAGCAGCGCACGCGCCATTTCGGTCGCAAACCCTTGGCCCCAATGGGCGCGCGCGAACATATAGCCTAGTTCAGGCCCGTCATCATATATCGACAGTGCGCCCATGATCCCGACGATTTCGCCTTTGCAAAACACCGGCCCCGCCATGCCATTTGACGCGTTGATCGGAACGCACCGTGTTTTGGTGTAGGCGCGATCGGCGGGCCACGGCCAACTTGACGTCATCCGCACCACCTCGAAATCAGAGACGACGGCGTGGAACCCGTCAAGGTCCGTGGGTTGCGCGCGACGCATCATCAACCGGTCGGTGACAAGCCGCGTCATCATCGAGATGCCGCCCACATATCACGGGTCAATTCAGCCTTAACAAGTTTGACTTCAATACCTTGCGAGACGCAATTAACATCTTCGACGACACCCGTGTCACGAAATCCTAGCCTGTGCAGCACAGACTTGGACGCCACGTTTCCTTCGAAATACCCGGACCCGATTTGGTCGATATCCTGCTGCTGAAAGGCCCAGTTGACCAGCGCCAACGCGGCTTCGCCCATCACCCCGCGCCCTTGATGGGCACGACCCAGCCAATAGCCAAGCGTCGGGTCCAGACCGACCACACCCAGCACCTGACCCGCCTCTTCAATTGCCAATCCACCCAGCGGCGAGGTGTCGGCAAGATGCGCGAGGAACCCGTTGAAATCTGTCAACGTGTAAGGATGGGGAACAACCGTCAGCCAGCGCGCCACCTCGTAATCATCCAGCAGGCGCACCACATGTTCCCCGTCCGCAGCAGTTAGCGGACGAAGCGTAAACCGCTCCGTGTTGATCTTGATTTCACGTGACATGGCAAGACGTTACGCCATCTTCCGAATGTAGGTCCAAGTTGGCACATTGGCATTTCGCGCCACACAATGGCTTTCCGCATCGCCAATATATTCAAACCCCGCATGGGTTAGAACACGGGCCGAGGCCGCATTATCCTGGAACACCTCGGCAAAGATGGTCGTGTTTTCTTGCGGGTTGGCTGCGACAAGCGCTTGCACGGCCTCAGATGCGATGCCGGAGTTCCAGAACCCCGGCGCGACCCAATACCCAAGCTGCGACTGGGCACGATCCAAGTGGCTCAAGCTGATGACACCCAGAACTTCGCGCCCTTCGGCTTGGGCCGCGTCCATCACCCAAACATCTTCGATCCGTTCATTTTGCAATGCGCGATCGATGAACGCCTCGGTCGTGCCGGGCGGCAAAGGATGCGGGATTGATCGCGTGCCTGCCGCAACGCGTTCATCGGCGGTATACATGGAAAGCACCCCAACATCCGAACGTCGGACGGGCCGAAGAACAAAGCGCTCCGCGTCTATAAGCGGTTGGCGTGTGATCTCGATATGCTTCATGGCTTCCCCTCCTCTGAAAAGCGCAGAATGCACCGGGTCAATCAGTCTTTCCCCGGACATATCGCAGGATATGGTGGGGAATAAGACCAAATTGTGAAATCCCGATGAACAGCAAATATGTGCTTGGTACGAAAAGAAAAGGGGCCGGCTATCACAGCCGGCCCCTGGTTTTTCACAACCTTGTCAGGTTCGGCTTATTCAGCGGCCTCCGCCACTGGGAGAACCGAAATAAAGGTGCGGCCTTTCAGGCCTTTATGGAATTGGACGTGACCTTCGACAGTCGCAAAGATCGTGTGATCTTTGCCCATGCCGACATTGGCGCCCGGCCACATTTTGGTCCCGCGCTGACGCACGATGATGTTGCCCGGGATCACAATCTGACCACCGAATTTCTTGACGCCAAGGCGACGACCGGCTGAGTCGCGGCCGTTACGGGATGAACCGCCTGCTTTTTTATGTGCCATGCTATCTCTCCTTAGCTCTGATTAGGCCAGTGTTTTGGCCTGCTCAACCCACTCGGGTTTAACTTTGACGGCTTCAAAGCTGTCAACGTCAACGGCCGCAAGTTGGGCGAAGGTGGTGATGCCAGCTTCGGCCAGCTTCTTGGCGGCGGCCGGGCCGACACCTGTGATTGCGGTCAGATCATCCGCAGCGGCCGCAGCCGGTGCTTCAGCCTTCGCAGCTTTCTTCGGCGCGGCTTTCTTGGCCGGAGCGGCAGCATGAACTGCACCACCCGAAACCGAACCTGCACCGATGGCAGCTTTCACGCCCGACTTGTCGGCACCCTTTTCAAGGATGTCGGTCACGCGCAAGAGCGTCAGTTGCTGACGGTGGCCCTTGGTGCGCTTCGAGCTGTGCTTCCGGCGACGCTTCACAAAGTGAATGACTTTTTCGCCTTTGATCTGGTCGATGATTTCGGCCTGCACACCAGCACCGGCAACGGTGGGGGTGCCGACGGTTGCACCAACCATCAGAATCTCGTTGAACTGGACTGTTTCGCCAGCATCAGCTGCCAGCTTTTCGACACGCAGAACGTCCCCAGCTTGGACCTTATACTGCTTGCCGCCGGTTTTCATAACCGCAAACATTTGATCTTCCTTCATATTCCGCGTCCTATGGCCCCGGATGAACCGGTGTTTGACGAAGGGGTGATCCCTTCACTTGCCTCGAACTGCGCGCCCCGATGGGCAAAGTTAAAGCTCCCACACGGGAATTTCCCGGTAGGAGTGGCGGCTTATCGGGCGAATTCGCCAGTAAGTCAAGACGATATCCGTGGATAATTCTGCCCCTCGGACACCCGCGTCAACAACCCTTGCAGGCCTTGTCATGACATATTAGGCCAAGAAAGGAAATGTCCAGCGTGCGCGCCTCGGCCTGCGACGCGAAAAACTTACCGCAAGGAGCCCCGTGATGCTGCCGCTGAATTCCAACCAAATCCCGGCCATGTTCAACCGCGCCTTGGGGCTGGCGCGCGCGGGCAAGTCGCGCGAGGCATTGGATCTTTTCGCACAATTATCAAAGCTGGCCCCCAAACGGGCCGAGATACCGTTTCACATGGCCCAAATTCATCTGCAGGCGGGTCGCCCGAAAGACGCAAGCCAACTACTGGCCCGCGCCGTCAAACTCGCCCCGGCTGAGGTGAAGGTATGGCAGGCATATGCCACTGCCGTCGCCGCCTATGGGAATGATCAGGCCCGGAAGGACGCAAAGGCGCAATTGAAAACCGCCAATCTGGGCCAGCGGGATCGTAAGGCCATCGCCAAAGCCATGGACGCGACCCAGACCAGCACCGCGCGCGTGTCCTCAAAGGTTTCAGCGGCCGAGATTAATGCGCTTGTCGCGCGTATCAACGCAGGCCAGATGGCCGAGGCCGAAGCGCAGGCGCATCAACTGATCGCGACACACGGCAAAAGCGAAATCCTGTCGACCATCCACGGTGCCGCCCTTGCCAGTCTGGGCCGCTTGGACGAGGCCGAGGCCGCCTTTGGCGCCGCCCTAAAGATCGACCCCGATTATGGCGAAGCCGCCGCGCAACTGGGCCAACTCCTCTTGGCGACCGGACGGCGGCACGAGGCAAAAGAGGTTCTGCTGCAAGCCCGCCGCCTGATCCCACATAACCCAATCGTATTGGGCAATCTGGGCAAGCTCTATCACGATCTGGGCGCGCCACGCGAAGCGTTGGAATGTCTGGATCTGCTGCTGAAACAAGACCCTGACAACCGGCTTGCCCTTTTGACCCGCGCACAGGCCCATGTGACGCTGGAAAACGCCGTGCAGGCCATTGCCGATCTGGATCATCTGGAACGTCTTGTCCCGCCCACCGGGGAAACACTCGCGCTTGGGGCGGTGGCGCGTAAACTTGCGGGCGACGCAGAAGCTGCCCGCGAACGGATCGACGCCGCCCTCAAGGCCGACCCTGACAGCCTGCGCGTTATCACCATTGCCGCCAATCTCTTGCAACAAGAAGGGGCGATGGACGCAGCCGACGCGGTGCTGCGCGCGGCCGTGGAACGGGGTGTGCGTTCTGGCGCTGTTTACCGGATGATTGCGCAAGGCAAGAAGCTGGCAGCCGATGACCCCCTAGTCGCCGAAATGGAAGCCCTGTGGGCGCGCGATGATTTGCCCGAGGATGGGCGCATGGATCTCGGCTATGGGCTTTTGAAAGTGATGGAGGATGCGGGCGACTATGAGAAAGCCTGGCACTACCTGTCGCGCGCAAACCAGATCATGGCCAAGCTTCACCCCCATGACCAAACCAAGGCGCAACGCGATTTTGATCGCCTGACAGCGTTTCTCGACGGGTTCGACGCGGACCGGATCGGCAAGGTCGGCTATCAAGACAACCAGACCATTTTCATCACCGGCCTGCCGCGGTCTGGCACCACGTTGGTGGAACAAATTCTTGCCAGCCATTCGACCGTCACCGGCGGCGACGAGCTAGGCATCCTGCACCCGATGGCGTTTCAGGCGGTGGCGAAGACCGACCGCGACGGTGGCACCATTGCGGACATGACCCCGACGCAGCTAGAAACGTTAGGGCGTGACTATCAGGCGGCCATCGACATTCGCGTGCCGGGGGCGAAGCGGATCACCGACAAGACAATCTCGACCTATCAGATTGCGCCTTTGGCGTGGCTGTCACTGCCCAATGCCAAGATCGTCGCATTGCGCCGCGACCCGCGTGACAATCTGTGGTCGATCTTCAAAAATCGGTTCGTAACCGGATTGCACCTTTATTCTTATGCACAAGCTGACCTTGTCGAAACCTACCGGCTCTTCACCAAATATTTGGCACTTTGGCGCGACATGGCCCCCGACCGTATTTACGAGATCGAGTATGAAACGCTGGTGGCCAACCCAGAACAAGAAGTGCGCAAGCTGCTGGAGTTCTGCGGGTTGGAGTGGGAAGACGCCTGCCTTGATTTTCACAAGACCGACCGGAATGTGAAAACCCTGTCACTGGCGCAGGTGCGCCAGCCGCTTTACAACTCGTCCATCGGAAAATGGCGCAATTACGAGGCGCATCTGAGCGAAATGGTCGACGGGTTGAAGGGGCTGGACGGCGTGCCAGAGGACTGAGCGCCCCCCCTGCCCGTCCTTCGACTAAAGGTCCTGCTGCGCCCCGATCTCTCCCACCGCGCGACCAAGGTCGGCGGATAGGCGCACATAAACCTGATCCAGCGCTTCAAACATCGCGTGGTTCAGCGCGTGCCCCGCTTCGGTTTCCGAAAATGCAACGTAAGCCTCCAGCACCTCTGCTGACACGGGGTCATAGGCGGTCGACAGGAAGGCAAACAGCCATTCGGATGTGTCGCGTCGGATTTCGACCTCTTGCGACCACACTTCGAACAGGATTTCCTGCTCGGTCAGTTTCTCACCGGGCACCGGATGGGCATCCGTCAACGCGCGCAAGAAGGCATAATTTGAATTGAGCGCGCCCATGACATTGCGTTCGACAAGGTCGTTAACCTCGACAAAATGCACGATTACGTCCTCGTGCGGCGTCAGGGCGCGACCGCTAAGCCAGGCACTGCGCGCGCGGGTTTCGACATCGCCTTCCATAAACGCCCGGCGCGCTGTGATCTCTAGCTCGACAACGTTCTGGATGTCCTCGGATTTATAGAAGTCGCAGAGCGCATCTAAGTGGGCGGCATCCAGCGACGCCTCCATCGCCTGTTCGGCTTCGACCTGCAGACGGTCGGAATCATAGATCGCCTGCACCCGCTTGCGCCACGGATCACCACCGGGATGGCCCAGAAGATCAACATCGGCCTCCAGCGCCATACTGGCACCTTCCTCGCGCATGATCTCGACAAGATCATCTAGCCGCAGAAGCGACCAAAGTTCGTCATAAGCTTGTGTCTCGGTCTGCGCAGCCGCTCCTGCATCACGGCTGGCCGCATAGGACACAGATGGCACAGAAAGCACCAAGAGGGCTGACAGCGCCGCTGCAACGCAAAGGGTTTGCCGCAGTCCGGGTTTCATCACAGCTCCTGCTCTGGACGCAGATCGGCCAGACGGCTGGCCAGCGTTTCATACCGTTCCGCCATGATCTGGTATTGAACGGCGTTTAGAATCTCATAGACCTGCCCCATTTTCGGGTCTTGCAACGCGGCCAGATAGTCGATCAGTTCTTCGTCGGACAGATCACGATAGGCATAGGCGTTTGCCACAAGGCTATTTACTTCGATATTTTGTCGCATCTCGCCCGCCTGTTCCAACAGCATCAGACGCAGGTCTTCCTCGGAAATATCAAAGTCGCTGACCCCGGCCGCCACCGCCGCCATCAGATAGCGGACTTGGATTTCCACGATGGATTTGATAGCCGTTTCGGTCGACCCAATAGCTTTGCCCATTTCGCGAAACAACTCAAGCCGGATGCTGTTTTGGTCCAGCAACTCACCCGTCAGTCGTTCACCCTCGGCGTATTTTTCTGTGTCATCGGCCATATGGCTTTCGTTTTCGACCTCAACCAACCGTTGGCCCAGAGTGCTGCTGTAGAAATCCGCGCCGTGATTCAGCAGCTCATCCGGCATAACGGCGCCAATCATCTCGACCGCCTCTGAGATCATCTCATCGGGGTTGAAAACCTCCTCCGCCAGTTTGACCCACTGACGACCAAACATATCGGGATCTTCGCCCGTTAGGGCAGGCCCGGCCATGGCCCCTTGCTGGATCGAGGCAATCGCCACGTCAAAGCCCGTAACCTCCAAGAATTCGCGGATGTCTTGTTCTTCGGCGGCCTGCGCCACTGGCACCGCCCCCAGCACCATGAAAACAAAGGCAAACACCGGCACCAATCTGTTGAGTTTCATCGGACTTACGGCCCCTTCGGCTGGTCAATTCCCCCGCAGACTAGCCCCGCACACACCAAGTGCCAAGGTCTGCCCGATCACGAAACCGCAGGTCGGCGGTGAATTGTGCAAAAAATGGCTTGCACATGGCGCGCGGGCGATTTATCCCCCGCCGCAAGACCCCCGCGGAGAGGTGCCGGAGTGGTCGAACGGGGCGGTCTCGAAAACCGTTGTGGGTGCAAGCCTACCCAGGGTTCGAATCCCTGTCTCTCCGCCATTTACCCCAAGATCGCTGTTTCGTAACGCGCTGATAATAGTGCGAATTTCGGCGTTTTCGCGCTTATGGCGGTTCCCGGTCCGCTTGATTTGCTGCACATTTTGCTACACAATTTGCTGCACAAACGCGGAGGTTTTCCGTCATTAGCATTGCAAAGAGAGGCCGTCTCTACCATCTCCGCCGCCGCGTTCCGCGCCGGTATGGAGGGGTTGAGCTACGCGAAACGGTCTGGATCAGCCTGCATACGGACTCCGAGATGGTTGCCAGGAGCAAGGCGGATCGCGCGTGGAGCCAGATGATTGAGGCATGGGAGGCGCGGTTGGCTGGGGATAGCCGCGACGCGGAGGCCCGCTATGAGGCCGCGCGGGAGCTGGCCCGAGTTCGCGGCTTTCGGTATCTGGACGCAAGTTCTGTGGCGGAACTTCCGGTCGGCGACGTTTTGGAGCGCGTTGAGGCCATCCCTGCGCCTGCGAACCAACCGGATAGGGTCGAGGCTGCAGCCCTTCTCGGCACCATCCCCGAACCCCGCATAACGGTCACCAAGGCGCTCGAGCTCTACTGGACGCTTGCGCGTGAGAAGACCTTCGGCAAAAGCGAAGACCAATTGCGCCGTTGGGAAGCCCCCCGGAACAAAGCCATCAAGAATTTCGTTGCGGTCGTCGGTGACAAGGAGATCGCGAACATCACCCGCGACGACATGCTCGACTTCCGCCAGCACTGGCTCGACCGGATCGAGGCAGGTGAAGTGACGGCGAATTCCGCGAACAAGGACCTGATCCATCTGGGCGACGTGCTCAAGACGGTGAACACGATGAAGCGGCTTGGGTTGTCGCTGCCGCTTGGCGAGCTGTCCTTCAAGGAGGGCGAGGCAAGGACCCGCCCGCCCTTCAGCGAAGACTGGATCAGAACGAGGCTGTTGGCACCCGGCGCGCTGGAAGGGTTGAACGGCGAAGCGCGCGGCCTGCTGTTGGGGATGGTGAACACAGGCTTTCGCCCGTCCGAGGGGACAGCGCTGACGGCGGACACGATCCGGCTCGACCATAACGTGCCGCACATCTCGATTGAACCGACAGGCCGTCAGTTGAAGAGCCAGTACGCCCGCCGCATGATCCCGCTGACGGGCGTATCGCTGGAGGCCTTCAAGGAATTCCCCGAGGGGTTTCCGCGCTACCGTGACAGCGCCACATTGAGCGCGACTGTGAACAAATTCCTCCGAGGCAAAGGGATGTTGGAGACGCCGCGCCACTCCTTCTACTCGTTGCGACATTCCTTTGAAGACCGCATGCTGGCCGCCGGGATCGATGATCGCATTCGCCGCGACCTTTTCGGTCACCGGCTTGATCGTGAGCGGTATGGCAAGGGCGCGTCACTGGAACATGTCGCCGAGCTTGTCGCCCGGATCGCCTTCTGACCCAGCAAGGCATGCGCCCGGCGCTGCACTTGTGTGAGCCGCGTCTCTTCCTTCACGGCTGCGGCCAGTTCCGCCTCAAGACGCTCGAAGATCGGTGTAAACGCTGCGTCCTGGACAACGAGCTTCGACACCTTCATGAGCGCCGCCTCGATCCGCGCGGCATCGACCGTCCGGGACGGACGGGGCTGCTGCTGGGAAGGGCCAGTCAAAGGTGTCATGCAAGATAGCATGGAGCCATGCGTTCGGCTTGTGCAGATCACGCAGACCGTCCGCGCAAAACGGCTTGCCACAGCGTACAAAACGGACAGTTGGATTGTCCGGCGCATCGGCGTCTCGCGATGAATTCGACCGGCGACCGCCATGCCTCAGAGCGATATTGCCGAGCTTCGAATCATCCCGGTCCGGTTGGCTGCGCAGGCACGTTGGCGGCATGATGAACATCACGCATTGGGCTTTTTGGGAGGGCCGACGGGAGCTACGGAAGGGGATGGCAAGATAAAGCGAGTTCCTCGCTGCCCGGGCCTGTGGCCCTAAGCTGTTGTCTGCACATTGTTTTTCGGCGTGATATCCGATGGGCCGCACCGTGCCGTGCGGCAGGGTTTTCCGTTTTTCTCAATGATATCAATAGTTAGACGTGGCACGCCGCGCGGTGTGTTCGCGCTGGAACCCGCTACAGCCTCTCTTTGCACGCCAGGCTTCGACGCCCCTCAAACGCTGCTTGATTGACCCAGAATGGGCGTCGATCGTGGTCCCATGACCCGAGATGAGAACGACCTCCGCATCCGTCCCGGTAAGGTCCGGGACCGCGCCCAGAGCGCCCCACGCGTGCAGCGCCCGGCACGAGGCTTCCTGGCCGACGTGCATCGAGCAATCCGCCGGGCGGGCGGTGACCCGAACAGGCTGGCCGGGAAGAGGAAGGCAAGCGGACGGTTCAACGCCCGTGGCCGGGGTGCCAAGGTGGCGGCGCAGTTGAAAGGCCGGAGTCCTTGGTCCCGAAGCGCTGACGGGACCCGAACCCGCGCCCGTCGGGTGACCGTGAAAGCGCGGATCGTGAAGCTGAATCCGCAGCGCGGTGCGTCGCGCGGGCGGTCATTTGTCAGTGCAAAGGCGGTCGATGCGCATCTGCGGTATCTGGAGCGTGACGGTGTCACGCTGGACGGCGAAAAGGGTCAGGTCTATTCGGCGGATCAAGACACAGCCGACGGTCGGGACTTCCTCGACCGGGGCCGTGAGGACCGCCATCAGTTCCGATTCATCGTCTCCGCAGAAGACGGTGTCGAGCTTGCCGACATGCGCCAGACGACCCGAGATATCATGGCGCAGATGGAAGCCGATCTTCAAACTCGGCTCGATTGGGTCGCGGTCGATCACTACAACACCGGGCATCCGCACACCCACATTCTGGTCCGGGGGATCACCGATGACGGCAAGATTCTGAACATCGCAGGAGATTACATCGCGCATGGGGTCCGCGAACGGGCGACCGACATCGTGACACTGGAACTTGGACACCAGACCGACCTCGAGGTGACCGACCAGCTGCGCCGCGAAGTGCACGCCGAGCGCTTTACCCGGCTCGACCGGATGCTGATGGCCGAGCAGAGGGCGAACAACGAATTTGCTGATCTGCGACCGGACAAGGACATGCTGGAGACGATGAAGCGGAATCGCGCGCTGTTGATCGGCAGGGCGCAGTATCTGGAAAAACTCGGTCTTGCTGAACAGAGCGCGCCGGGTGTCTGGCATCTGGACGACAGCACGGAACCTACGCTGCGTGCGATGGGGGAGCGCGGCGATATCATCAAATCGATGTATCGCGCGTTGGATGCCAACGATCTGGCGGCGCAGCGCGGGGCGGCACAGCTCACGATGCACCGAGACGGACTGCAGCAGCAGATCGCTGGCCGCGTTCTTGCCAAGGAACTCGCGGGCGACGGGTCTGGCGACCGGATGCAGCTGGTCATCGACGGGACCGATGGCCGCGTGCACCAGATCGAGCTGCGTGCCGATCATTGCGAGGGGATCGGACGCGGCATGATCGTGTCGGCAACACCGCCGCCAACGGAGCCAAGAGCGGCTGACCGGAACATACTCGCGGCCACAAAAAGCGACGGCACCTATAAACCGTCGCGGCACATCGAGATGGCCCGGGAACAAGAGATCAGCCCCAATCCGGCCCGATTTGTCGCGGCCCATGTGCGGCGGCTCGAAGCCCTGCGGCGAGCGGGGATCGTCGAGCGGAGAAGTGACGATCACTGGAAAGTGCCGACGGACCTGCCCAGACAGGGGCTTGCACATGATCGCAAACGCCACGGCCATGGCCCGCGTATGACCCTGCTCTCGCCAATCAGTCTGGACCGGCAAGTAACCCACGATGGCGCGACCTGGCTCGATAGGGAATTGACCGCGCAGAGGCGGGGCGCGGTCAGAGAAACGGGCTTCGGTGCAGAGGCAGGCCGGGCGATGGACCAACGCAAGCGCGTGCTGGTGACGCGCGGAGATGCAGTCGATCTCGGCAATGGTCGCATACGCGCGCCGCGAGACCTCATCCAGCGCCTCGAGGCGCGTGAGGTCGAACGCGTCGGGCGCGCGATGGCTGCGGAACAAGGAAGAAAATGGAAGCCCGTGACACCCGGCAGCCAGTTTGCAGGCCAACTCACCGGCAGCACGCAACTGGCCAGCGGACGCTTCGCGATGATCGACGACGGCTTAGGGTTCAGCCTCGTGCCGTGGAACACCACATTGGAGCGGCGCATCGGGCTGCAAGTGTCCGGGGTTGGCATGTCCGGCGGCGGGATAGACTGGACGTTCGGAAGGCAGCGAGGGCTGGGGTTGTAGGCAATACACGTGGCATCGGCCATTATGTCGCAAAGATCGCCTAAGTGGCCTATGGGTTGTAGCTCGATTTTCCGACCAGGTTTCGGGTGCCTTTGCAATGTGGATAGCCTAAACAACCCCAGAACTGATTCCCGGCGTTTTTGCCCCTCCGTGCCCTACGCAGGACCATGGACCTTCCGCAGTAGGGGCAATCAGGTGTGCCTCCGGCATTTGCTACGCGTGGTGCCGTCGGTGGAGTATTGGGCGTTGGCGCTCTTGGTGATTGTCGCACGGGCTGGGGTGGCGGCGTCACTGTCAGCGCCACTGTTGAAGTCGGAACGGAAGCCCCCAGGATATTCAAGTCTTGTTCGGCCTGTGCACGGGTTCCCAGCGCCACCAAAAGCGCACTGTCACTACGTGCTTTTGCTGGCAACGCATCAAGCCGCGCCTTAGCATTGCGAAGTGTTCCCAGCCCATTGCGGATACTGGACTCCAATTTGAGTTTCTCAGCCGCGAAACGCCCACGCAATGCTCTTTCGTCAGTGACGTCCTGAGCGTTGGCTGTTCGGTCATACTTGAACCGGGATTCGTGCCTACGCCGCCACTCCACCAGCTTGCCAGTCATGACGTCACCAAAACCCGGTACTCTCAGCACGGATGATCGACTCACATCGGCAGCGGTTTCGATCCCGAACGAAATCAGCGTCGCTGTCTTGGAAGGCCCAATCCCGGAAATGTTGGCGCGACGGATTGAGAAACCGTCAAGGTAGGCCTGTCGCTGACGCGACTCCCGGTTGGATTTCAATATCATCAACTCGCGCGTCAGCGCCTCGTCATGCCCTTTGTAGGCGGCGATTGTGGCGTCCAGATCGCCGCGCACCTTCACAACCTCCGTCAGACCATTCCGGCGAACGAATGATTCCAACTCGCGCTGCACCTTTTCATCTGCGTCCTTGAAGGCTTTCTGGAAGGGGCCGGGTTCAACTTCACGGTCTGAGAACGTAACCCACCCCCAAATCGCCAGCCCGACCCATACAAACCATGCGGGAATAGCGACGATGAACCCGGCAACAGCGCCGCCCATCATGAGCAGACCCAAGAAAGCACGCCCGCGCTTGCCACTCTTGGCCTCACTGAGAGCGGCACTTGCCCCACGCGGGGCAGGTGCCTGCGGCAGCAGGTCAGCAACCGTTGGGAAGCGGAAGGCGAGTATTTCGCGGATTGCTTGTTCTGTCCCGCGTGTATCAGTTGGAATATTCGGCGTGACGGCTGACAGGTCCGGGAACATGTCAAAGCCGCTATTGGCCGTCAGTGCGCACCATACGCACCCCTTGGCATTGCTTGGGAAATAGTGCGTCTTGACCCTGCTACAGTGATTCAGTGAGCGTTCCAACTTCGTCAGGGCACCAACCCAATCCAACGCGCTAGGACGCACGCCAGCGTTCAATCCGAAAGCTTGTTCAAACGCAGTCACAGCGGCGTCGGGAAATAGATCGAGTGTCAGTGCGCCGGGGGGTGGTGTTGTCCGCGTAGCGGACTGGCGTGTCAGCGAAAACGCGAAGCGGTTTTGTGCTATTGCATCGCCCATGGAAATATCTGGACCGCTATAACGCCCCGCATATGGGTGACGGCCCATGAACAACAGGTGAAAGATCGCAACGGCAAGCCCGAAGTTGTCGTGCTCAATCGTACGCTCTACAGATGCGAGGTTTTTTCCGTGAAGTTCGGGCGGCGTAAATTCCGGCACGCCGACGACGCAGGGATAGGACTTTCCATTCAAGCGAAACTGAAAGCTATCAGCGTCGATTAGGGCAACAGTCGCATCTTGCGCCACCAGAACACCGGAATGGTTCAAGTCGCCAATGACACAGCCTGTTTGATGGACCTTCCCCACGGCGCGGGCCACATTCAGTGCAGTATGGACAATGAACCGGTAGTCGGCTTTCGGGAAGTAGCGTTGGCGGGATTTAGGACTGTAAAGCTCGTGCAGCGGGCGGTAGCCCGACACAAGTCGCATAACAAATCCAAGGAAGTTGCCCTGGTTGTCAGTGACGATTTCACCAGGATAGGCCACAAGGTCAGTCTTTATGGCAAGGCCTTCGCCAACCATCGCACGCACTTTGTCTTCACGCTTTGAACGCAAACCGGCGTTGTAGATTTTGACGGCCTGCCCAGACCGACCCTTGATCGCGTAGACCTCACCTTCGCCGCCCTTGCCAATCAACTCAGCAACTGAAAATCGACTATTCCCGATAACGATTTCCTGCACGATCAGCCCCCGGAAATGAGGACAAGCGTTTTGTCGTCGTCAGTGCGCTCACAGACGGCTGCGCCAGCAAGATAGCCCCTCAGCTTGGACGAAAGGTTGGGCAGGCGTCCGTCTTCCGTCGCTGCGTCAACCGGGCGCATCATCGGCACAAAGAACCTTTGATGTGCGGCCTGTTCTGAGTGTGACAACGCCAAATCGCCCACGCCGTCTGAAAACAATGCAAATGCATCGTGTTCCCTTGGCTGGCGGGCGATGTTCAAGCGCGGTTCCGGGTCGTCAGTAACAAAATAGGTGGTGGACGCATATTCGCCATTTTCGGGCCAACAAAGCACCTCCCAATCGGTGCCCCGTCGTCCAACAATGGCGCTATCGCCAACATGCAGAGTCAGCACTTCATCTGGCGTTATTAATGCAGCCGCCAAAGTCGCCGCAAATTGTCGGGGTGTACTTTCGCGTTGATTTGCGATTGCTGCAATCCGATCCCGCAAATCATCAATCCAATCAACTAACAATTCGTCGTTTGGTAATTCCGAATTGTCCCTCAACCACTCGCGGAAACGCACCGTCAGAGTGCGACAAACAAGCCAAGCACCATGGACTCCAAATTTCGCGCTGCCCGCACCATCTGACACAACTGCGAAAATGCAGTCATTTGCCATGCACGAAACGGCGTAGGCATCTTCAAGTCTGCCGTCGTTTTGAATGTGCGAGGTGCCAATTTCGGACGCTGCCGCCCAACGCCATGCCACCCCGTTACCCTGCTACGGCCCAACCATCCGGGGCGGTGGGGTTCTCAAGGTTGATAGCATCACCGGGGTTGGACTGTGAGACCGCGCTAAGCGAACTGGACAGCCATTGAAAAAGTTCCTTGAAGGCCAATCCCTTGAGTTTGAGCGGTTGCCGTGTGGAAATTTGCGACAACACGTTCATGTCAGCTTGGTCAACGCCAACAGCATAGAACATGAACTCCTTTTTCTCTTCGCCTTCATGCACGCGGGTTTTCGCTTCACTCCAACTGTCGGTGGGTCCACCGTCAGTAATCAGGAAGACCCAAGGGCGGTAATATTTCACCCCATTTTCACGGTACCGATCTTTGCGCTGGCGCAACATGTCTAGGCTGGTAACGATTGCTTCGCCCATCGGTGTCGCGTTGTTCGCCTCAAGAGTTTCAGGGTAGAAATGATCCACTGTGGCAAAGTCGGATTTTATCTCGACTGGTCCAAAGGTGACCATCGCCAATTCGACCCGTTTTGCAGCCATTGGGTCATTCATCAACTCTTGGCGAAGCGTTGCCAGTCCTTCATTTAATTGCGCAATCGGCGCGCCGCTCATTGAATACGACGTATCCAATAAAAGAACTACTGGGCAGCGCTGTTCTGGGTTTTCTGCAAACTCTGCATCGCTAAATGGCTGTTGTTCAAATTCGTCCATGTTTGTCACCCCGAAACGCATTTCTCATGTGGAAGTTTTTTTCGATAGTGCTGAGGCTTAGCCCAAATGTCCACAGTGGAACGTACAGAGACGAGACTACCGGAGGCTCTGGCTCGTGAAGAGGGTGGAGCGTTCGTCACTTGGCCTCACTCAACGCCGTCCTCGAGAACCCGCATTGGCCCGCAGAGCGCAAACATCGGGCGCGAGGTATTGGTCAACATCGGCGCATCTCAGGCATATCACCGAAGAGTTGACGCCGGAAAAGCCGTGCCCGGCACAACAAGACCCGCTCAGTCTGGTCACGGCTAACGAAATTTTTGCTGCACATTTTGCTGCACAAAGTGCAACGCACAAAACCATCGAGTCTTGCAACTTCAAAGACTTAAGGCATTGTTAAACAACAGCTTTCGGACTGTCTCTCCGCCACTTGCCGTTGTCCACGTCCTATTTTGCCTAACCACGCCGATGTCCCTGGCCTGATGAGTGCAGCACCAACT
This sequence comes from Aliiroseovarius sp. S1339, assembly GCF_023195695.1. Taxonomy (GTDB): domain Bacteria; phylum Pseudomonadota; class Alphaproteobacteria; order Rhodobacterales; family Rhodobacteraceae; genus Aliiroseovarius. The sequence continues at coordinate 93,423 of NZ_JALPQG010000004.1, forward strand.
TTGCGTCAATACGCATCTCCGGGCGCGCTACTTGCGAAACCAGCATCGGCTGCGCGCAGATTGGGGCGATGGTTGTGGTCCGCATCGCCGAGACTGTGGGCTTGCACAAAATTTCGTGCCCCACAACGTACAGTCCAGCCCAACGAACTTATAGTTGTCTGAAACCCGGTTTCCCTCTAATTTGAGGCAACGGATTTACGCAATCCAACTTCGATGGCTGACCAACAACCAAAACCCGAAGGTGAGAAAAAGCCTGAAGAAAAATCGTTCTGGAAGACCTTTCCAGGCGTGCTTACAGGTATTGCAGCGGTCGTAACCGCCGTTGCGACGCTGCTTGCAGCGGCTGACAAGGCCGGCCTGTTTGCCAGCGATACCGGCTCACCACCAAAGCAGCAAAACGCAACAGGCGACGGTGTGACGACAACCGGCGACAACAGCCCGGTGGTTCAAAACACTGACGGCGACGTAACCATCACAGGCGGCCAATGATCGGGGCGGTCTCACGGATTGCTGCGCTAAGCGCCCTGCCCTTTGCCGCCGCTGCGCAGGATGTGACCACTTACGGTGATTGCAGCCCGGTTATCCAAAACGTGGGCGGCGACGTCACTGTTGTTTGCTATCGCGATAGTGACAGGAAACCAAAATTCCGCGTGGTGTATTATCGGCTGGGCGGCATTGGGCAAAGCTTTTTGATCAATGGAAAACTGTCGCCGGACTGGGAAAAATACCTCGGCGGCCAACAAGCCATCGTCAACAACGCGATCCATCAGGAAATCCGAAACATAACCGATAAATTCGGCCAGGAGATCGGCGGCAGCGAGCTGTCAGGCAAGGTTGGTTTCGAAGGCGGTGAATTTAGCATGAGCCTTGCGGACTATGCCCAGCAGGTCGATGCTGGCATCACCGTCTTTGATACCGATGCCGGTGCCATGCCCGACCTAAACCCGGCTGACGGCTGGCGGGTCTTTGGACCGGGCGAGCTATTCGTGCCCGATCTGGATGCCGCCCAATCCCTATTCCAGCGTTATGCCGTGCCCGCAGGTTATCATGCCTATTGGGGCACGTCCTCCGGCCCCGCAAGCTGGATCGAGCCGGGGTCAAAGATGACCGCGCCAACGCTTTGGCGGTCACTGACGCTCGCGGATCTGGACGACTACGAGGCACGCTATGACGCCTATCTGGGCCGCGCACTTGATATTTCCAACGACGCACGAAGCGCCGGTGAGCTTGCTCAGCGCGCCGAGCGCGGCTTGTTTGCCAATTCCGGTGCGGGCTATTCCGCCGGGCATCGGATCGAGCATCGTACGCTCGACGCCCTTCGCTATGTCGCGCGCAACGGGTTGCCCGAGAATTACGCGCTGGTCAAAGGCGAGCCCGGCGCACATTACGGATGGTCCTTCACCGCCAACACCCGCAGCGCCGATTTGCTGGTGGCGGTGCTCGAAAATGTCGGCGACCAACCCATGGATGTAGGCGCGTTCAGCATTGCCGAAACAGACGCGATGACCTTGCGACTGCATGACGAAACGCAAGCGCTGCTTGCGGCAGCACGGCCAGTCGAGAAACGGTTGTGGCCACCGGGCGTGTTGGCACCGGGGGAAAAACTGGTCATTCCCGTGCGCATCGAGATGCCGTTGCTGCCTGAGTATTACGACTGGATTGTTTCAGGATATCGCGACAATTTCGACGCGGGCGAGGCGATCCGTGACGAGGCAATCGCCAGTGCTGCGCAACAGATCGTGTTCGTGCACCCTTACGAGACAACGAACGCACTTTTTGCGCTACCCGCTGGCGACATGCCCAAGGGGCGCATTCCCAAACTGGTGGAACGGTTTGAATACGGTCCCGCATGGTCCATCCAAGCGGTCGAGGTGGACGGCACGACCTACGATTTCCGCCAGCATGACCCGAACAACTTCATCCTGTTTGCCGGTGGTGGGATCGGCAGTTGCCCGTATATCTACACCCACCGTCAGGATGGCGACATCTGGGTCGAGGAAGACCATTTCTTGCTTGGCGCGACTTCACCCGACAAAAAACGGACAGACCGGCTGGAACTGAGCCATTTCGAAGGACGCCTTGAGATCCGCGAAAAGGAACATGAACTGGCCCATCTCGACCAGATCACCCTGATCCTGCGTGATGAGATGGGCGAAGAGTCCGCCTACCCCGCAATCTGGCCCGAGGAGCTGGCGGCCACCGATGGTCAGAACCTCGTTCTGGGTTACGGCGAGCGCGTCGAGGTGCAGTTCGACCTGCCGGACGGGGAATGGGAGGGTAAGACCGCGCTAATCTCGGCGACCGGGTATTACGTCCCCTTCTCTGACCCGAATCTGTTCGCCAGCCGGAACTAAGGACTGGCGAGCAGCTTTTTAGCTGGGCATTAGAACGGCGCTTCCAGATCGCTCAACCGGACGTAAACGGTTTTCAATTCCGAATAATGCTCAATGGCCGCTTTCGCGTTCTCGCGTCCAACACCCGAGGCTTTGGTACCGCCAAACGGTGCCTCAACCGGGGCGTCGTTGTAAGTGTTTATGTAGCAGGTGCCTGCCTCAAACCCGGCCACAACACGGTGCGCGCGGGTCAGGTCGTTGGTGAAGACACCGGCGGCCAGACCGAATTCGGTGTCATTGGCGCGCGCCATGACTTCCTCCTCGGTGTCGAAATCGAGCACGGACATGACGGGGCCGAAAATCTCTTCACGTGCGATGGTCATGTCGTCGGTCACGTCGGCGAAGACGGTGGGCTTCATGTAAAAGCCATCGCCGCTGATCCGTTCGCCACCATAGACCAGCCGCGCGCCTTCCTCTTTGCCCTTCTCGACATAGGTCATGACGATGTTCAGCTGCCCCTGGCTGACCATCGGGCCGAAACTGGTGTTGGGGTCAAGTGGGTCGCCAATGACCGCCCCGTCCAGCCGTTCAGCCAGACGTTTCAAGAAAGCCTCTTTGATGCCTTTCTGCACGAACACCCGCGTGCCGTTGGAACAGACCTGCCCGGAGGAATAGAAGTTGCCCAAAATGGCCCCCGACACCGCGTTTTCCACATTCGCATCATCAAAGACGATCATCGGGGACTTGCCGCCAAGCTCCATCGTGACGTGCTTCATTTCTGCGGCGGCGGCGGCATAGACCTTCTTGCCCGTCGGCACGGACCCGGTCAGCGACACCTTGGCCACGCGCGGGTCAGTCACGAGGGCGGCACCAACTTCACCATAGCCTTGCACAACATTGAAAATGCCCGCAGGTGCGCCGGCTTCCATCAGGATCTCGGCCACTTTGAGCGCCGAGAGCGGCGTCATTTCAGACGGTTTGAACACGGACGTGTTGCCACAGGCCAGCGCGGGTGCAGCTTTCCAGCACGCGATCTGGGTGGGATAATTCCAAGCGCCAATGCCGACGCAAACGCCAAGCGCCTCGCGCCGCGTATAGACGAAATCGCCATTTGCCATTGGAATATGCTCGCCCGTCAGGCTGCCGGCCAGCCCGCCGAAATACTCCAACGCATCCGCGCCGGATGTCGCGTCGGCCACGCTGGTTTCCTGATAGGGTTTGCCGGTGTCGAGTGTTTCCAGAACCGATAGATCATGGTTGCGTTCGCGCATGATATCCGCGGCGCGGCGTAGGATACGGCCCCGTTCGGTGCCAGTCATCGCAGCCCAATCGGCCTGCGCCGACTCCGCCGCATCCAGCGCCTTGTCGATGATCGCGGGGGTCGCCGAATGAAGCTTGGCGATCACCTCGCCGGTTGCGGGAAAAACCACGTCGATCTGCGTGCCGTCCGTGTCCTCGACATATTCGCCGCCGATGAAATGGCTTGCTTTGGGTTGCGCTCTCATGCCGTGGCCTTTCTGCAAAGCGCGGTGCCGGGGGGATGGCCCGCCGGGAATCGCGCGCGTTCGTGGAATTTCGCGCAGTGTCGCAGGATGGGCCGCAAAGGGCCATCCGAAAGGCGGCACCCTGCCCCGTGGTCGCCTAGCCCTTGAAGCCGGTTGCGACCACGAATTTCTCGGAACTGTCTGACCGGCTTGAAGGTGGCTTCACATTCACCACCTTTTCAAACTTCAGCTTCAGAAGCTTCTGCAACTCACCTTCCGCGCCACCTGCCAAGACCTTGGCAACGAAGGTGCCGCCTTGTTCCAGCACATCGAACGCGAAATACGCCGCCGCTTCGCACAACGAGATGATGCGCAAATGGTCGGTCTGCTTGTGGCCGGAACTGGAAGCCGCCATGTCGGACATGACCACATCCGCCTCGCCACCCAAAAGCTCTTTCACCTTCACGTCGGCGTCGTCTTCCATGAAATCGAGTTGGTGGAATGTAGCCCCGGCCAGCGGTTCAACCTCTTGCAAATCGATGCCCAGAAAGGTGCCGACCTTCTTGCCGCTTTTTTCACCAAGCGCGTTGATGCGCGGCACGGCGACTTGCGCCCAGCCACCGGGCGCGCAGCCCAGATCGACCACGCGTGCACCGTTCACCAGAAAGCGATACTTGTCGTCCAGATCCATGATCTTGAACGCGGCACGTCCGCGATAGCCCTCAGCCTTGGCGCGCGTCACATAAGGGTCGTTTAGCTGCCGTTGCAGCCAGCGGGTCGAACTGTTGGTCCGACCCCGCGCGGTTTTCACCTTCACGGTCAAATCCCGAAGCCCCCGGCCCGAGCTTTTGCGCGCCCGGCCGCCTTTTTTCCCACCTGTTTCTGTCATCAGAATGGTCCGCCTTCCAAAACACCGTCCGCAGACATCTGCGAATAAAGGATGCCCTCGCGCAGGCCGCGATCCGCCACGCTGAGCCGATCCGTCGGCCAGACGCGCAATAATGCTTGTAAGATCGCAGCGCCAGACATGATCAGAGATTGCCGATCGCGCCCGATATGCGAATTCATCCGCCGCCCCTGCGGGCCAAGCGCCAGATAGCCCTGAATCACCCGCTCGATCTGGTCCGAGGTCATGCGCAGCCCATCCACCTTGGTGCGGTCATAGCGGCGCAGGCCCAGATGAGTTGCCGCCACGGTCGTCACGGTGCCGGATGTGCCGATGATCTGAAACCCTTCACGGGGCGGTTCATGGTGGAACGGGCTGAAGCCTGCCAGTTGTTCTTCAAAATGCACGGACATCAGCGCATAGCGGCCCGCGTCATCCTCTACGTCATCAAACATCTCACGCAGGGTGGCGACGCCCAAAGGCACCGAAATCCAATCCACCACGCTGGCGGCGGGAAAATCGCTGACCCCACCGATAAAGCCGCGCCCCATCCGCATGATGGATCGCGGGCGCTCCAACGGCGGCACCTTGGACAGATCAAGCCACACAAGCTCGGTCGAACCGCCGCCAATATCGACGACCAAAAGCTGTTCGGTCTTGGTGGACACAAGCGGCGCACAGGACACGACGGCAAGGCGCGCTTCTTCTTCGGGCTTGATGATCTCAAGGTCCAAGCCGGTTTCACGCCGGATATAGGCCATGAAGCTCTTGCCGTTAGACGCACGCCGACAGGCTTCCGTCGCCACAAGGCGCATCCGCTGCACGTCGTGCTTGATCAGCTTTTTACGGCAAATCCGTAGCGCTTGGACTGTGCGTGACATTGACGACCGACTTAGCCGGCCCGAGGCTTCTAGCCCATTGCCCAACTGAACTGATTTCGAAAAGCTGTCCACGACATGAAACTGGCTTCCCTTCGGTTGGGCAACCAGCATACGACAACTGTTTGTTCCGAGGTCCAGCGCCGCATACAGGCCTGCTGGGTCCACGGGTGACGGCGCGGGGGTATCGACCGCTATTGGGAACGCGCCCGCACCATTGGGACGCTTGGGCGCCATAGGTCACGCCCTCCATTTCAAGTTAGCTCAAAGATAGGGCCGCACAGGGTCGCTGACAATCCCTTCACTGCATCTTGAACGCAGAAACTCATTGTCGCACATAATCATCTTGAGAAGTTTTCAGTTTCGCACCCGTGGCCCCGCCCGTGCTTTTCGCGTATCCCACAAACGCCAATCAGATCGGTGCGCGTCGCTTGTGACATGCGTGGTGTCGAAAAACGACGCAGGGAAACCCCAACCCCCGCGTAGAAACAGCAAAGCGGAGGAGGAAGAATCGCATGCCAGACGTGACCATCGTTTACTGGAGGGACATTCCCGCCCAGATCATCGTCGGCAAAGGGCGTCGTGGGTCCAAAGCCCCCCTGCCTGAGCGGTTCGAACAAGCCATCGACCGGGCCGCCATGAAGGTGAACGCGAAAGACAGCGATGCCTATCTGGCGGAATGGCGCAAGGCCGCCCCCTATTCCGTGGACGGAGACCCGCAAGAGATCGCGGCGGCTGAAGCGGCCCGGATCGACGCAGAATATGACAAAGAGCGCCTGATCGCTCTGATTGGCAACGACGGATGGGCGTAAGCCTGTCCCGCATAAAGGAGGCAGCCATGGCGCTGTTGAACTTCCGCAGAAAGCCGACCGAAGGTCAGGCCACGCCCACGTCCCCCGCACTTCAGGACTTCCTGAAGGGCTATTCGATTGAGGTGATGCCCCGCACCGCCGAGAAGGTCGAGGATTTCCGCGACCTGCTGCCCGACGGCACGCGCGTCTATATCGCCCATATCGACGGCACCCCGATTGACGAGATGGTCGCCACCGCCAAACGCATCAACGCCGAAGGCTTCGAGGTCATGCCGCACTTCCCCGCGCGCATCATCAAGGATGAAGCCACGCTGGCCGACTGGATCGCCCGCTATCAGGGTGAAGCGAATGTGAAGCAAGCCCTGCTGCTGGCCGGTGGCGTGGAAAAGCCGCATGGCGATTTCGACAGCTCGATGCAGTTGCTTGAAACCGGCCTGTTCGACAAGGCAGGCTTCACCCAGTTGAACGTCGCCGGTCACCCGGAAGGCAACCGCGATATCGACCCGGACGGATCGCGCAAGAACGTCATGGAAGCCGTTCTTTGGAAACAGAAATTCTCGGAGCGCACCGACGCCAAGATGGCCTTGGCCACACAGTTCGCCTTCGAAGCCAAGCCGATCATCAAATGGGCCGACGGGCTGAAGGAAGCCGGTGTCGACCTACCGATCCATATCGGCATCGCGGGCCCTGCCAAATTGCAAACGCTGATCAAGTTCGCCATCGCCTGCGGTGTCGGTCCCTCGTTGAAAGTACTGCAAAAGCGCGCGATGGATGTGACCAAACTGCTTCTGCCCTATGAGCCGACAGACGTTCTGAACGAACTGGCCAACCACAAGGCGGCCAATCCCGACTTCAACATCACTCAGGTGCATTTTTTCCCGCTGGGCGGGATCAAGACCAATGCCAACTGGGCCATCGAAAATGGCGGGGAAAACACCGCCCCAGTCAATGTGACCAAAGGATAAAGAATGACCCGTACCATCGTTGAATCGCAAACGAAAACTGCCATTATCGGCTTTGACCAACCGTTCTGCGTGATTGGCGAACGCATCAACCCGACCGGGCGCAAAGTTCTGAACGCAGAACTGGAAGCGGGCGATTTCAGCCGCGTTCAAAGCGACGCATTGGCACAGGTTGCGGCGGGTGCAACGGTGCTGGACATCAACTCGGGCGCGGTGTTTTCCAACAAGATGGCCGAAGACCCGCGCTATGCGGATAACAACTTCGTTGAACCGGACCTGATGCGCCAACTGGTTGAAACCGTGCAGGCCGTGACCGATTGCCCGCTGTGTATCGACAGCTCGGTTCCCGGCGCGCTTGAGGCTGGGTTGAAAGCCGCCAATGGCCGCCCCCTTCTGAACTCGGTCACCGGTGAAGAAGAGCGGCTGGAATTGGTTCTACCGCTGGTCAAGAAATACAACGTGCCGGTTGTTGCAATCTCGAACGACGACACGGGAATTTCCGAAGACCCGGATGTGCGCTTTGCGGTGGCCAAGAAAATCGTTGAGCGTGCTGCAGATTTTGGCATCCCGGCGCATGACATCGTGGTGGACCCGCTGGTCATGCCAATCGGTGCGATGGGCACGGCTGGCCTTCAGGTCTTCGCCCTTGTGCGTCGCTTGCGCGAAGAATTGGGTGTGAATACGACCTGCGGAGCGTCCAACATCTCGTTCGGCCTGCCGAACCGCCACGGCATCAATAACGCGTTCTTGCCGATGGCGATGGGTGCGGGCATGACGTCTGCGATCATGAACCCGGTCGCCCTGCCCGTCGGCCCCAAGAAACTGGCTGAAAAGAAAGCTGAAGTGGAAGCCAAAGGTATCGCAATCCCGGCCGACATGGATGACGAAACCTTCTGCCAATTGTTTGGTCTTGGTTCGACCCTACCGAAGGCTGGCAAGGAAATGGAAGCAATCCGCGCCGCCAACTTCCTGACCAACAACGATGACGGCGGGGCCGAGTGGATCAAGTTCAACTCGGTCAATGCAGGCGCCGCAGGCGCAGCTGGCGGTCGTCGTGGCGGACGTCGTCGCCGGGGTTAACCTCTCCTCACCTCCAATCACAGACAAAAAAGCTCGCCATGCGCGGGCTTTTTTTGCTGGAGAAGTCGTTGGGCGCTGCTGACCCGGTTGGTGTTATCTGCTAAGCTTACTGGATTGAGCGGGTCCTGCATTCAGGCGTCACACCAAAGGAGGGTGAATCCATGATTGTGAGGATATTTCAGGTTGTTACACGGCCCGGAAAGGAAGAGGCGTTCAGCAAGTTTTTCCACGACACCGCAATTCCATTGATGAAAAGGACGAAAGGACTTGTCCATGTGATCCCAGGCGCACCGCTTGCTGACACACCCAGAGAGTTCAGTTTCGTCATGGTATGGGAGGATATCGAGGCGCTAAAAGCCTTTGTCGGCGACGATATTACCAGCCCTCATGTCGACCCGATGGAGGCCGAACTGGTTGAATCACGGTCCATCAAACACTATCAGTTTGTTGAAACTGAAGTTCTGTTATAATGATTTATCAACCCATTACGTACGTTCTTTAATGTCTGTTTCTAGCGGCTGTCGAACGGTGCAGCACTGAATGCGGTAAAGGAGGTGCAGAAATCCTCCTCCTTCCCCTTGGTTAAATGCTGTAATTGACTCACCTCAAAGTCATCGCGAAATGCGACCTCTACGCAGAGCCTGTGCAAACAGGAAAGGACAGGCCGATGAGCGCGCCGCTTGAAGACATCACCATCCTCGATCTGACCCATGTATTGGCTGGCCCCTATTGCTCGATGATCCTGTCTGATCTGGGTGCGAAGGTCATCAAGGTCGAACAGCCCGGCACCGGGGATGACACCCGTCATTTTCCACCGTTTCGCGATGGGCACAGCGCTTACTTCGCCACCATTAACCGTAACAAGCAATCCATCGCCCTGGACTTGAAAGACGACGCGGATCGCGCTGTTTTTGAACGGCTTTTAAGTCACGTAGATGTAGTGATGGAAAACTTCCGCCCCGGCGTGATGGAACGTTTGGGCTATGGCTGGGACAGCCTCAGCGAGGAATATCCGCATCTGATCTATGGCGCGGTATCCGGCTTTGGGCATACCGGCCCCGACTCGCAACGCCCGGCTTATGACATGGTTGTGCAGGCGCGTGGTGGCGTCATGTCGATAACCGGCGAAAAGAACCGCGATCCCGTGCGGGTTGGTGCCTCGGTCGGTGATATCGTGGCGGGCATGTTTCTGGGCCACGGGCTTCTGGCGGCGCTATATCAACGCCAACGCACCGGGCGCGGGCAGCAGGTCGATGTTGCGATGCTGGACAGCCAGCTTGCCATTTTGGAACACGCCGTTGCAATCACCAGTGAAACTGGTGTTCCCCCCGGCCCGTCTGGCGCGCGCCACCCCTCGATCGCGCCGTTCGAAGCGTTTCACACCGCCGATGGTCTGCTGGTCATCGCCTGCGGCAACGACACGTTGTTTGCAAAGTTTTGCGGGGTAATCGGCAAGCCAAAATGGGCGAAATGGCCCCAGTTCGCGACCAACCTAGCCCGGTGCGAGAACGTCATGCTGCTGCGCCGCAAGATCGAGACGGTGACACTTGCCCATCCGCGCGCGCATTGGATCAAGCTGTTCACCGAGGCTGGTATCCCCTGCGCCCCGATCCAAAACGTGGCCGAGGCGATGCGGGATCCGCAAATCCTGGCCCGCAACATGGTCGTGGACATGCCCGCCCCCGATGGCAAGACACCGTTCCTTGCAGCGGGCAATCCGATCAAGATGACCGGTCTGGAGGATATGGTGTCGCCCGGCCCCGCGCCTCTGCTGGATGGAGATCGCGATCAGATTTTAGCTTGGCTTGAACAGCAGGACAGCAAAACGCGACCTGAAAACCAGCCGGACAACGTGCAATCACCGCCCGTTTCTGCCCGTTCTGCTTAAAAAAGACGTTTTGCGCCCGAAGATGACGCAGGCAGGCATTGCGCCTGACTGTGCCTTTCGTAGATTGGGCAAAATTCAGCAAGGAAGACGCGCGCATGTCACAGGATCCTTTGGTCATATTCACCCCGTCCGGCAAACGGGGCCGGTTTGCTGTGGGCACCCCCATTTTGACCGCTGCTCGTCAGCTTGGCGTCGATCTGGATAGCGTCTGCGGCGGACGCGGGATTTGTTCGAAATGCCAGATCACCCCCAGCTATGGCGAGTTTTCGAAACACGGCGTCACCGTGGCCGAGGATGCATTGTCCGAGTGGAACAAAGTCGAGCAGCGCTATGACGACATTCGCGGTCTGCCCAAGGGGCGCCGTCTGGGCTGTCAGGCCACCGTGCAGGGCGATGTGGTCATCGACGTGCCGCCCGAAAGCCAGGTGCACAAGCAAGTGGTGCGCAAACGGGCCGAGGCGCGCGACATCACGCTCGATCCATTGGTAAAGCTGTTTTATGTCGCGGTGGAAGAACCCGATATGCACGAACCATCGGGCGATCTGGAGCGTCTAGTTCAAGCCCTGAAAGACCAATGGGAACTGGAAGATGTGAAGGCCGATCTGCACATCCTGCAATCCATGCAGCCGGTCCTGCGCAAAGGCGACTGGAAGGTCACCGTCGCGGTGCACTTGGGCGATGATGAAAACCCGCCCCGGATCATGCATCTGTGGCCCGGTTATTTCGACGGCGCAATCTATGGGGTCGCAATAGACCTTGGCTCGACCACCATCGCCGCACATCTGTGCGATCTGGCGACGGGTGAAGTTGTCGCCTCGTCCGGTTTGATGAACCCGCAAATCCGGTTCGGCGAAGACCTGATGAGCCGGGTGAGCTATTCGATGATGAACCCCTCGGGCGCGCAGGAAATGACGGATGCGGTGCGCGAGGGGCTGAACGCGCTGTTCACCCAAATCGCCTCGGACGCCGAGATCGACAAGGGCCTGATCATGGATGTGGTCGTGGTCTGCAATCCGGTCATGCATCATTTGCTTTTGGGGATTGATCCGTTCGAACTTGGCCAGGCCCCGTTTGCGCTTGCGACGTCCAATGCGCTTCGCCTGCGGGCGGATGATCTGGACCTATCGATCCACCATTCGGCAAGGGTCTATCTGCTGCCTTGTATTGCGGGTCATGTGGGTGCGGATGCGGCCGCCGTGGCGCTGTCTGAAGCGCCCGACAAGTCCGACGACCTTGTGTTGGTGGTCGATGTCGGCACCAATGCCGAGATCCTGCTGGGCGACAAAACCGGCGTGATGGCGTGTTCCTCGCCCACCGGCCCCGCCTTCGAAGGCGCGCAGATCAGCGCGGGTCAACGGGCCGCGCCCGGCGCGATTGAACGGGTCGAGATCGACCCAATCACCAAAGACCCCCGTTTCAAGGTGATCGGATCGGACCTGTGGTCTACCGAAGAAGGCTTTGACGCCGCCATTGCGACCACAGGTGTCACCGGCATTTGTGGCTCCGGCATTATCGAGGTAATTGCCGAAATGCGCATGGCCGGGCTTGTCGATGCAGGCGGGTTGATCGGATCGCCCGAGCAAACGGGCACCGACCGTTGCTTTGCCGACGGGCGCACCTATTCGTATCGCCTGTGGGATGGAGACGACGATCAGGGACCGATTGCGGTCACCAACGGCGACATTCGCGCCATCCAGATGGCCAAGGCCGCCCTGTATTCCGGCGCGCGCCTGTTGATGGACAAGCGCGGCGTTGATGACGTGGACCGCGTGGTTCTGGCGGGGGCGTTCGGCGCGCATATCTCGTCCAAACACGCGATGGTGCTCGGGATGATCCCCGATTGCCCGCTGGAAAAGGTGACGTCGGCTGGTAACGCTGCTGGCACCGGGGCGCGTATCGCGCTTCTGAACCGTTCCGCACGCGCCGAAATCGAAGAAACCGTGCGCAATATCCTAAAGATCGAAACCGCTGTCGAGCCACGCTTTCAGGAGCATTTCGTCAATGCCTCGGCCATGCCCAACGCGGTTGAGCCATTCACCATCCTGCGAACTATTGTTCAGCTTCCCGAACCCAGCTTCAACACCGGTGGCGGCGACGGCGAAGATGGCGGACGGCGGCGCAGACGGCGGCGCGGGTGATCATCGCCGTTCCACTTGACGCCCCATCACCGGTGTCATAACCAAAGCGCATCGCGGGTGTAGCTCAATGGTAGAGCAGCAGCTTCCCAAGCTGACGACGAGGGTTCGATTCCCTTCACCCGCTCCAGTATTCCTGACTTTGCCGGGTGCCTATACCAGCGCAGCTGGCGCAAACGCCAGAGGCCACTCATGTCCGACCCATTCGCCCATATCCCGTTGGTCACCCCCCTGAACGCCGCGCAACTGCAAAGCGTGGGAGTGCCCGGCGGCTGGAACTACGGTTTGGCCGACCGGGTCAGGTTTCACGAACTTGATGCGCTGAACCACGTCAACAACGTCGCCTATTTCCGGTGGTTTGAATCGATCCGCATCCCTTATTTCGCCCATGTTCATGTGACCAGCTATGATGAGGGCGACCCGCAGGTCGTGCTGGCGACAAATTATGCACGCTATTTCAAGCCGCTGCATCTGGGCGACAACTATGTCATCACGGCCCGCACCAAGAGTTTTCGCAACAGCTCGTTCGTGATGGAATACGGCACCTATGTGGACGGCGAACTGATGTGCGGGTCTGAAAGCGTGATTGTGACGCTGGAACAGGACGGTGTGACCAAGCGCCCTCTGCGTGCTGACACCATCGCAGCTTTCCGGGCCGAGGGCGCCGAAGGTCCGGCGTAACGCTCACCCCAACAAAGCCTTGCGCAGCATGTTCAGCGCCACCAGCGTCAGGAACACCGCAAACACTCGTTTCAGCGGTTTCGGGTCCATCGCATGGGCAACTTTGACGCCGTAAGGTGTGGTGATCATCGTCATTGCCACGACCAGCGCGAAGGCTGGCAGGTTGACCGCTCCGACAGTGAACGGCGGACGGACCTCAGGGGCTATCGACACAAGCAGGAACCCAAGCACGGACGGCACCGCGATCAACACACCGAAGCCCGCGGCTGTCGCCACCGCATTGTGGATCGGACGACCGTGTAGCGTCATCAGCGGCACACCAAAGCTGCCGCCGCCGATCCCCATCAGCACCGACAAAAATCCAAGCGCAGGAGAGAAAAACGCGCGACGCAATCCCGTCGGCATCACCTCGGCCAACCGCCAATTGGCGCGGCCAAGGCCCAGATACGCCCCGATCACCAACCCCAGCCCGCCAAAGATCGCCTGTAAAACAGTCGACCGCAGGCCCGAGGCAACCAGCACACCGATCACCGCCCCCACCGCAATGCCCGGCGCCCATGTTTTCAGGATGTCCCATTCCACCGCGCCCTTGCGGTTATGCGCCATGACCGAGCGGATTGAGGTTACGATGATCGTTGCCAGTGATGTGGCCAGACAGATCTGCATCAACTGGTCAGACGCGTATCCCAACGCCGTGAACGTGTAGAAAAATGCAGGCACCAGCACGATGCCTCCGCCCACGCCAAGAAGGCCCGCCAGAACGCCAGCGAAAGCGCCGATGACCAGCAAAAGCCCGGCCATCGGCATAAGAAGGGAAAGGTCTGGCATGGATGGCCTCAGCTTGCGGGAACGTGTTCGGGGACATGTGACAGGGCCTCGGCCACCAACGCAACCCCCGCGCCGTCACGCGTGGCCCCTTCCGAGAGGATGCGCCGCCATTTTCGTGCGCCGGGGCGACCGGTGAATATGCCCAACATGTGGCGGGTGATCGAATGCAGGCGTGTGCCGCAGGCAAGTTGTGCTTCGATATAGGGATACATCGCCTCGACAACCTCGTGGGCGGTGCGCGCAGGGCGCGTGTCGCCAAAGATTGCCTGATCGGCCCCCAAAAGCACCGCCGCCGGATCGTGATAAGCAGCCCGCCCAACCATCACCCCATCCATGATTTCCAGATGTGCGCGGGCCTGATCCAACGTGGTGATGCCGCCATTGACCGACAGATGAAGATGCGGGAACGCCTTTTTTATCCGATGTACCAAGGGATAATCGAGCGGCGGAATATCGCGATTTTCCTTGGGGCTTAGCCCCTGTAGCCACGCTTTGCGGGCGTGAATTGTGAAGCGCCTGACGCCAGCGGCGGCGACGGTTTCGATGAACGCAGGCAGAACTTTATCGGCACATTGCTCATCAACCCCAATCCGACATTTTACCGTTACCTCAATATCTTGGGCGGCGTCCTTCATCGCCTTCATACACTCGGCCACAAGCGGCGCATCGCGCATCAACACCGCCCCGAACGTGCCGGATTGAACGCGATCCGAGGGGCAGCCGACATTCAGGTTCACTTCGTCATATCCGCGCGCGACGCAAATCTTTGTCGCAGCCGCCAATTCCTTCGGGTCGGACCCACCAAGTTGCACGGCCACGGGATGTTCTTCGACATTGTAATCCAAAAGATGCACGGCTCCGCCCCGCACCAAGGCGGGCGCGGTCACCATCTCGGAATAAAGCAGCGCATGACGGGTCATCAACCGATGGAAATACCGGCAGTGACGGTCAGACCAATCCATCATGGGTGCGACGGACAGGCGCGCGGCTTTTCGTATGTCGATGTTGTAGCTCATCGCGGGCTACATAGGGGAATGCCCGGCACAATGCCAGCGGTTAGACGCCGGGGCGCAGCGGCGGCATTCTTAACGCGGCGCCATACGGATGGCACCGTCCAGCCGGATGACCTCACCGTTCAGCATGGAGTTCTCGACGATATGGCGCACGGTGGCAGCGTATTCTGCCGGGTCACCTAGGCGCGAGGGAAACGGGACTTGTGCGCCAAGGCTGTCCTGCACCTCTTGCGGCAGACCCGCGACCAGCAGGGCCATTCGACCGCCCAGAGCGTTGGTACGAAAACGACCCTAAGCGGACCCCTACCCGACAATGTACGGGTCACGCTGTCCGGCCGCTCACCGCGACGCTCAATGTGGCGTTCTGACCCTGTGCATATCCACTTAAACGGGTTGCACTTACACCTAATCTTCGCATAGATACGCGCGACAATTCCCCTTCCATTGAAACAGCAATCGAAAGAAATTCCATGGTTTCCACGAAACAGGCACTGCGCACCCTGAAACAGAACGGTGCTTTGGGAAAATGGCAAAACGTGCAGAGCCGACTATATGAAAAATGCGACCCTGAAATTCTCCCGAAATTCAAGATCGCGCAGGGTGAAACGGTTTTCACAATCGGAAGCTGTTTTGCACGGAACATGGAAGAGGTTTTGTCAAAACTTGGATATGACATTCCAATGTTGTCATTTGGTGTTCCGAAACATGAATGGAGCGCCCGGCCACAAGGCATTTTGAATAAATACACGCCGCCCGCCATTTTTCAGGAAATCGAGTGGACGGCCCGTATTCTAACGCGCGACGGCGTTATGGCAGCGTCAGATTGCACTGAAATGCTCTATGAGGTCGGCGACGACCAGTGGATTGATGGCTGGCTAAGCGGATATGTTCCGGTTTCGTTTGAGCGCGCAGTCCAACGCCGTCAGGAAGTATTTGATGTATTCAGCAAAGCGTTCAGTTCAAATTACTTGGTCATCACACTCGGATTGATTGAATGCTGGTATGACCGCGAACGGAAGCGCTACATTCAGGAATGCCCTGCAATTCGACCGAGCTTTCTAAAGAGATATCAAAACGACATTGATTTTGAAGTCATTGATTATGAAAAATCGCTCGATCTGGTTCAGCGCTCAATTAACTTGATTGAGCAGGTCAACCCGAATGCAAAAGTGCTGATTACTGTCTCACCCGTATCGCTTGCATCGACGTTCACCAACGAGGACGTTATCATCGCGAACAGCTATTCTAAGTCAGTTTTGCGCGCGGTCGCTGGTGCAGTATCCAACGGGTCGGACACGGTTGGCTATTTTCCCAGTTATGAAAAGATCGTGCTGACAAAAAACTGGTCCACATACGCAGAAGACCTGCGCCACGCGTCCGACGAAGCTGTATCAGGTATCGTCATTTCGCTTGCCAGAAGCTATTTGGATGTCAGCGAAGATCAAATCGCCGAATTTCAAGGGCGTATGCAGGACAGTTGGGACGCGAAAGCAGAAGTTAATGCTATTGTCCTGAAAGCCCAACAAGAGAAAAGCGACTCTAACTACCTTGAAAGCGCCGCATCTTTTGCCAAAGCTGCCGAAGTCGAAAAACGTCCAAATCAAAAACTGCATCTGAAAGCGCGGCAAACCAACATGCTGATTTTGGCGGGTAAACATACAGAAGCGCTGGCAATTGCCGAAAATGAGATTGCATCGGGTCGCGAAAACCCCGAACTCTACTTCGCGATTGCACGCTGCATGGTCAACGCGGGCAACCAAAAGGGCGCCGTGCCAAATTTGGAAAAGGCATTGGCGCTTAATCCAAATCGTCTAGATATCTCGAATTACTTGTCGTCACTGACGCCACTTAACAATACCATCAGGCGTTCGCGCGTAGCCAATTGGGCCAAACGTCTGATTAGGCCTTAAGCCCGGACGTTTTTTTACGCTTGGCCTTACTGGACAACACCGACTGGCGACCGAGTATGACTGCTTAACGCGGCGCCATACGGATGGCGCCGTCCAGCCGGATCACCTCACCGTTCAGCATGGAGTTCTCGACGATATGGCGCACGGTGGCGGCGTATTCTGCCGGGTCACCTAGGCGCGAGGGGAACGGCACCTGTGCGCCAAGGCTGTCCTGCACCTCTTGCGGCAGTCCCGCGACCATCGGGGTTTTGAAGATGCCCGGCGCGATGGTCATCACGCGGATGCCGTCGCGCATCAGGTCGCGCGCCATGGGCAGTGTCATGCCCACCACGCCACCTTTTGACGCTGCATAAGCCAGCTGGCCAACTTGCCCATCAAACGCCGCGATTGAGGCTGTGTTGACGATCACGCCACGTTCGCCGTCATCGGTCACCGGGTCGGTTTGCGACATGCCCGCCGCCGCTTGGCTGGCGCAGTTAAAGGTGCCGATCAGGTTCACGCCGATGGTCTTGGCAAAGATGGCAGGGTCGTGGGGTTCGCCCTTGGACTGCGTTTTCGAGGCGGGTGCAATACCCGCACAATTGACCAGGACATGCTCCTGACCATGGGCCGCGCGCAGGGTTTTGAACCCTTCGGCGACCGACGCAGGGTCGGACACGTCCACTTTCGTAAAGGTGCCGCCAATCTTGTCGGCCATCACCTGCCCGGCGCCTTCGTTCAGGTCAAAGATGCCAACCTTCGCCCCGGCTGCGGCCAGCGCTTGTGCAACAGCGCCGCCCAACCCGGACGCGCCCCCGGTGACGATAGCAACGGTGTTTTCAGTGATTTGCATAGCAAGCCCTCCGCTTATGGTCTGCTGCGACATAGCAAGAATTGCACAAGCGTTCAATAAACTCCGGAAGGTGCCCCTATGTTACGCAGCGTCGCCCTGCCCCGTCCTGATCGGCACAGCCCCGTTCACAGGCCCCAACGCCTGCATGGCGGCAAACTGGGTCAGATACACGCAACCGGTCAGATGCTCGAGGAAATCTATGCGTTTCAAACGATCCATCACCGGGCCTTTAACCTCTGACAAGCTGAGCGTGATGCCAGCGTCGCCCAACTGCCGGTTCAGTTCTTCCAGCGTTTCCAGCGCGGACAGGTCGATCTCGTTCACTGCCGAACACATCAGCACCACATGCTTGATGCCGCCCTTCGCGACGCGGGCCAGCAGGTAATCCTCGATAAACCGCGCGTTGGCGAAATAGAGGTTCTCGTCCAGGCGCAGCGTCACCAGTTCCGGGTGGGTCAGAACCTTGTGGCGTTTGATGTTACGGAAATGCTGGGTGCCGGGGACCAGCCCGACCTCGGCAATATGAGGCCGCGAGGTTTTGTAAAGATACAGCACGATGGACAGGATCACGCCTGCCGACACGCCAATTTCCACTCCAAAGCTGAGGGTCAGCAGGATGGTTGCCAGAACGGCGGTGAAATCCGCGCGGTGATAGGCCCATGTGGCGCGCAGGATGTGAAAATCCACAAGGCTCAGCACGGCGACAATGATGGTCGCGGCCAGCGTGGCCTTGGGCAGGAAGAACAGAAGCGGCGTCAGGAACAGCGCAGCCCCGGCGATGCCGATCGCGGTGAACCCACCGGCCGCCGGGGTTTCCGCGCCTGCGTCGAAATTGACGACCGACCGCGCAAACCCGCCTGTCACGGGATAGCCGCCCGACATGGCCGCTGCGATGTTCGACGCCCCCAGCCCCACGAGTTCCTGATCCGGCACGATGCGCTGACGCTTCTTGGCAGCCAGCGTCTGCGCAACCGAGATGCTTTCGACAAACCCGATGATCGAGATCAGCAGCGCCGAGCCAAACAAGCTGGTCCAAAGGTCGGCATCAAAGCTGGGGAGTGTCAGCGGCGGCAGGCCTTGTGGCACGTCGCCAACAATGGCCACCCCCTTTGATTGCAGGTCAAACCCCCAGCTGAGCAGCGTCGTCACGGCCACTGCACCGACAGGTCCGGCCTTTGCCAAAACTTCCGCCAGTCGCGGGCCAAGGCCCAGCGACAGCAGCAATGGTTTCAAACCTTTGCGCACCCAAAACAGAAACACGACAGACGCCGCCCCGATGGCAAATGTAATGAAGTTGGTTTGGCTGACATGCGACAGAAGCGAGCCGAGAAGCTCAAACAAAGAATGCCCATGCGCCTCAACCCCGAGGATATGTTTCAACTGGCTGGTGGCAATCAAAAGCCCGGAGGCCGTGATGAAGCCTGCGATCACAGGATGGCTCAGGAAATTCGCGAGGAATCCCAGCCGAAACACGCCCATCACCAACAGGATCAGGCCAGACAGAAACGCCAGCGTGATCGCGGCGGCGGCGTATTCGGCAGGGTTGTCCAACCCAAGATTGCCCACAGCGGCCGCCGTCATCAGGCTGACCACCGCCACCGGACCCACCGCCAAGGCGCGCGAGGTGCCGAAGATCGCATAGGCCACCAGCGGCAGGATTGAAGCGTAAAGCCCCATCTCGGCCGGCAAACCCGCCAGCAGCGCATAGGCAAGCGATTGCGGGATCAGCATGATCGTCACGATCACCGCCGCCACCAGATCCGAGGTCAGTGCAGCGTTGTCGTACCGCGCACCCCAATCCAGAATGGGCACATAGCGCCTGAGGGCCGCGCCGCGCGCCGCCGGTGTCAGCTCGGGTTTCATGAGCGTTTTCCTAAGTTGATTGCGCGGGTTAGCCCCTGAAGCTTACGCGTTGGCTTGTGCGGTCATCCACAGGATTTCGCAGCGCGCGCCCGACCGGCAATAGGCAAAGACCGGACCCGGCGCTTCGTCCACAACGCGGCGAAACTCGTCCATGACGGCAAACGCATCTTCCCGGTTCGACATTGGGAGGAATGATGTGGCAAGCCCTGCGGCCTCGGCAGCGGCACTGATTTCGGCCCAAGTTGGCTGGCCCACCTCTTCCCCGTCAGGGCGGTTGCACATGACCACAGTGAAACCCGCCGCCTTAATGGCCGGGATGTCGCCCACGGTGATCTGCGGGGCAACCGTGACCCGGTCATCCAGTTTCTTCATTTGCATCTGTTCTGCCTTTCTAAGCATCGGCTCAAAGCGTGTTCACGGGCACTTTGAGGAATGTTTTGCCATCCTCATCCGCGGGCGGCATGTCGCCTGCGCGCATGTTGACCTGAAGCGAAGGGATGATCAGGCGGGGCATGTCCAACTGGGCGTCGCGTTCGGTGCGAAACTTCACGAATTCCTCTTTGGTTTTGCCACCACCCACATGGATGTTGTGCGCTTTTTCATCCGCCACTGTGGTTTCCCACTGAATGTCGCGCCCATTGGGGCCATAATCGTGGCACATGAATAGCCGCGTTTTATCGGGCAGTGCCAGCACCTTCTGGATCGAGTCATAAAGCTCGCCCGCGTCCCCGCCGGGGAAGTCGGCCCGCGCTGATCCACCATCGGGCATGAACAGCGTATCGCCCACGAAGGCTGCATTGCCGATCACATGCACCATGCAAGCGGGGGTGTGGCCGGGCGTGTGCATCACGAAAGCGTCCATCGTGCCGATCTTGTAGGTGTCGCCATCTTCAAACAGCCGGTCGAATTGGCTGCCGTCGCGCTGGAACTCGGTGCCTTCGTTAAAGACCTTGCCGAAAACTTCCTGCACCACGGTGATCTGGCTTCCAATACCGATCTTGCCGCCCAACTGCTGCTGGATATAGGGCGCGGCAGACAGGTGGTCGGCGTGAACATGGGTTTCGATCAGCCATTCCAGATCAAGTCCCTCGGCCTTGATATAGGCGATAATCTCATCGGCATGATCATGCGTGATACGGCCAGCGGCATAGTCGATGTCCATCACGCTGTCGATCACCGCGCACGCGTTCGAGTCGGGATCTTTCACCACATATGAAATGGTGTTGGAATCCTCCTCAAAGAAGGCTTTTACCTCTGGTTTGAGGGCGGTGTTGACGGGATAGTCGCTCATGACATGTCCTTTCCAGTCTGCGCGGGCGCGCTCGGCGCCCAATGATTAGTTTGCTTGCGCGAGGTCGCGGCGGCGCGCGGTGTTTGCGATCACCCAGCGGGCCAGAAACAGGCCTGCAACCATAGACGCGGTGAAGATCAGAACCGATGGGTTGCCGGTCGAAATCACCGGCAATGCGGCACCGGGGCAGAACCCTGCCAGGCCCCAGCCAATCCCGAAGGTGAACGACCCCAGCACTAGTTTGCGGTCGATCAGCCGGGTGCCGGGCAGCTTAAAGTTTTCAGCGAAAACCGGCTTCTCGCGTTTGAAAACAAGCACATAACCTGGTGCTGCAACCAGAAGGGCCGCCCCCATCACAAAGGCAAGGCTTGGGTCCCACGTCCCGGCAAAATCAAAGAAGTTCAAGACCTTAGCAGGATTTGCCATGCCCGAGATTGAAATCCCAAGACCGAAGACCAAGCCAACAACATATGTCAGGAAAAGTTTCATCTGTCGTTCCCCTTACAGGCCAATGACGTGACGGGTCAGAAAGACCATCAGCGCGGTGCCCGCCATGAAAGTCAGCGTCGCCACGATCGAGCGCGGCGAAAAGCGGGCCATGCCGCAAACCCCGTGCCCCGAGGTGCAGCCAGAGCCATATGTGACGCCGACCCCAACAATCAGGCCACCCACAATCATCGACAAGGTCGAGACAGGCACCTGAATTTCAGGAAAGCCCCCGGTAAGGGACAGATAGACAAGCGGGCCAGTCAACATGCCGGCCAGTAAGGCGGCGCGCCACGACCAGTCGGTCGAGCTGCTGGGTTGCAAAAAACCGGCCAAAATACCCGTTGCGCCAAACACGTTACCGCGCAGCCACATTAGAAGCACCGAGGCCAAGCCAATCAGCGCGCCCCCAAGTGTGGATGCCAGAGGTGTGAATTCGGTTTCGATCATGTCCTGCCTCACCAAGTTTTTCGTTCGCATTGCTAAATTAGGGTGGGTCACGCGCGGCTACAAGCTTTACATTCGTTTTTTTGAATGTTTTTTCTTCCTGCCGTCACGTAACGAAAAAACCCCGCCTGCCATTCGGGCACGCGGGGCATGATTTTACAAGGGTTTCGGCTGTTTTCAGTTCGCAACGGCCTCTTGCACGATCTCGTCCAGAAGCGCCTGAACTTTCTGCATGTCGCCGTCAGGATATTTGCGATACCCGACGCGAACCTCGCCTTCCTTATCGGTTACAAAGATACCGTAAGGACAGAAGGCGATGTTCATCGGGTCGGGCTCCATCACCTCGCGGCTGATTTGTGCTGAGCAGAACAGGAATATGTCCGCCCCATCATAGATGGTCACATCCGAACCGACATCAGCCTTCGTGCGCTCCAGCATCGCACCGGTATGGCTGACATAGTCGATGACCAGTCCCTTGCCGACGATGGCGGATTCCACCGCGAAGGTCGCGTCATCAAACGCGCCGTCAAACGCATAGGTTATGGCATTGTCAGTTTCCTGCATGGTGTGGTTGTCAGCTAAAGCTGGCGCGGCCAATAGGGCAGCGGACAGGATGAGGGTCAGCAGACTTTTCATAAGAGGCTCTCCTTGACGTTTCGCGGGCAAGGCCCCTGCCCTGACCTTTGATTGCACCGGGGGCAGATTGCCCGCCCCCGCCATTGTTCAAAACATATTCTTTCTGACGAATGTTTGCAACAAACTCAGCCGAACATGTCCGAGGTAATTCCGGCATACCAGCCAATACTTTCCTCATAGGTGGCTTTGCGCAATGTGGCATCTTCGCCGGTCTGGCTGATGAACCCATCCACCTTGGCGATCTTTTCATCCGTCGCCTCGTAACTTGCGCCCACCTTGACGCCATCGTCTGCGTCGATCAGCGACCAACAGGTGTTGGTGAACTTGGCCGGGAACAGCTTTGATCCCGTCAGTGCGGACCGCACCGCCATCGCGGCCACCTTGGCCTGACTGTTGGCGGCGAAGCCGGACTTGGGCATGTCGCCCTGATGGCTGGCGTCGCCCAGCACATGAATGTTTTCATCCACACGGCTTTGCATGGTGTGTGGGTTCACCGGTGCCCAATTGCCATCCGTGATGCCTGCAATCTCGCAAATACGCCCGGCCTTCATGGCGGGGATCACGTTGCAGACATCGACCTTGGTTTCCTCGCCATCAATGGTCAGCGTCATCGTGTCCGGATTGACCGAGACGTTGCCGCCCCCGAAATCCGGCCCGATCCAGTCAATCATGCCGTCATAGTGCCGACCCCAACCTTCCTGAAACAAAGCCATTTTCGAAAACTTCTCTTTCGGGTCGGCGATGATGATCTTCGCGGTCGGGTTCTTTTCCTTCAGAATATGCGCCACCATCGAGATCCGCTCATACGGCCCCGGCGGGCAGCGGAACGGGTTGGGTGGGGCGACCATTGCAAACGTGCCGCCTTCGGGCATCGCCTCGATCTGCGCCTTCAAAAGCTCGGATTGCGACCCGGCCTTATAGGCGTGGGGCATCTTGTTTTGCTGGGTGACATCCCAGCCCTCGACCGCGCCATCGACAAAATCAATGCCGGGCGACAGGATCAGGCGGTCATAGGGCAACGTCGCCCCACCGGCCAGCGTGACCGTGCGCGCCTCGCGGTCAATCCCGACCGCCCAGTCATGCACCACGTTGACCCCGAACTCGGACGCCAGCTTGCCATAGCTGTGCGCAATCGACCCAAGCTCGCGGAAGCCCGCCATGTAGAGGTTCGAGAAGAAACAGGTGTAATAGCTGCGCGTCGGCTCAACCAGTGTCACATCGATCTCGCCGTTGCTGTCCTTGGCGATGTAACGCGCGGCGGTTGCCCCGCCAGCCCCGCCGCCGATAACAACCACCCTAGGTTTGCCGTCGGTCGAGGCATGCGCCATTGGTGCCGACAACGTCGCGACAGCCGCCCCCGCCGCAGCCCCACCCATGAATAGACGTCTGTTCAGTTTCATACGAATTCCTCCCGGTTTGGTGCGAGGTCCGCGCGCACCGTTCGCGTTGGGCCGGCCCGTCTCGGCCAGCCCCTTTTTTGTCCTGCTATGATCCTGCGGCCTCGAAATAGGCGGCCAGGGCGGCAATCTCGTCATTGGACAGGCGACCCGCCATCATTTGCATCACGGGATGGGGCCGGAACTTGTCCTTGTAGGCGTGCATGGCGACCACGAAATCTTCGACCGGCCAGCCGATAATGCCCGGAATACCGTCATAATCACCATCCAGCTGATGGCACGACACACATTCCGACGACAGGTATTCGCCATATTCCGGGTCGCCCTGAATGGCGAGGATGGCGGGGTCGACCGAATGATCGGTGCCCGCAGCCGTCGGCGCGGCTTCCGGAATGTTGCTTGGATCATCGGAATACCTGCGCAAAAATGCAAGCAAATCAGTGCGTTGCTGCGCGTCTTTCAACCCCTTATACGCCATCCGCGTGTCCGACGCGAAGGCTTTGGGGTTTTCGACATAGCGATCCAGCAGATCAAAGTCCCAGACCAGCCCGTCTTTGCCCATGCGCGTCAGCCCGTTGGAGTAGTTGAACCCCTCAATCGCGGCCGCGCGACGGCCGAAAAGACTGTTCAGATGCGGCCCGACCCGGTTTTTCGCCCCTTGCCCAACGGAATGGCAACTTGAGCATTCGCGAAACACGGCCTCGCCCTTGTCGGCATCCCCGATCTCGTTGGCAAAACTCGGTGTCGCTGTGACGGCCAAGGCGGCAAAGCAGGTCGTAATGTGTCGAATCCAACGCATGCAAAAAGCGTAACGTGTTAACCTGACGCACTCAATAATATTCATATCATGATGCGTGCATTTGGCTGGAATTTTCGATCACCACACGTCAGGCGTTTCGCCCTTCTCGTCCATCTGCTGGAACACATCCTGAAGGTAACGCTGGAACACCTGATCCTGATAGGCATCGGTCGAGACGTATTCGAGCGATTTCAGGAAATGAAACGGCTTGAAATAGCCCGGCATGCGGAAGGCTTCGGCTGTGCGGGCGGTGCTGGTATCGGGGGCATCGGCGGGAAAAATCACCACGGTCGGCGTGAAGTTGACGCCCCATTTCACCGCCAGATCACGTTCTTCCAAGGCCTCGCCGTCGAAATCCACCACCTCGCGCGCACCAAACAGGTTCAGCTGCACGACCATGAAATTATCATTCAGGTGGGACACAATTTGCTCACGGGCAAAGTTGACCTCGTGCAGTTCGCGACAATAGGGACAGCCCTGCTGTTCGATCAGGATCAGAAGGTCTTTGCCATCCGCCCCGGCTTCGGCCAAATCATCGGACATTTCAAGAAAACTGTCGGTGAACCATGGCTGCTTGTGCAAGCCGTCATCGCCCAATTCAGCGGCTGTTGCACTGGTCGCCATTGTGAAGGCAAGAACACCAAGGATTACTGTTAGAAAGCGCATCGGACCCTCCCGCGAGTTTGTGTTGGACTGACGGGTTAGAAAGACCGCCAGGCAGACTGGAAACCTTCGAAAATTCTAGCACGATCACGCCCACTTACCAAATAGCGCGCACAGAAAAGGCGCCGCTGGTGTCCCGGCGGCGCCTTCTACTTGCAGCCTGATCAGCTTACTGGCTGTGTGACTTCAGAAATTCGAGGACGGCCTCGATATCCGCATCCTTTTTCAAGCCAGCGAAGGTCATCTTGTTACCCTTCAGATAATTGCGCGGGTTGGCCAGATAGCCCGACAGGCTTTCCGTGTCCCACACCAACCCGCCTTCGCCGGCCGCCATCATGGGTTTGGAGTATTTAAAACCTTCGATGGTGCCAGCGGTTCGACCCCAGACACCGTTCAAGATGGGTCCAACGCCGTTTTTCGCGCCCTCACCCACCTTGTGGCAGGCTTTGCATTTCTTGAAGACCCTCTCGCCATCGGCGGCAAGATCGGCATCAAAGGCGACAGCCATGGGTGCTGCCTCTTCGGCGGCAGGGGCTGCGGCCTCGTCCGTTGCGGCAGGGGCTGTGGTTTCCACCTCGCCCGCATCAGCGCCCGCATTCGGGTCGCCTTTGAAGACGACGTTGCGCGTGATTTCGACCGGGCCGGATTTGCAATCGCTCATGCAGCGTTCGGTGAATGTGCCATACTCGGTCTCGGGCCGGTCATCGATGATGAACCCGTCCGCATTGGGCATGACCACGTCGGTAAACGTCTCTTTCGACAGGGTGAAATCTTCTTCGACCAGATAATTCGAATAGAGGATATACGCCACGATCGCATAGACATCGTCGTCCGACAGCGTTTGCGCCGATCCAAACGGCATTGAACGGCGCACATAGTCAAACGTGGTCGAAAGGTAAGGCCAGTAAGACCCCACCGTCTTCAACGGATCTTCATCCGCCAGACTGTCCTCGCCGCCCGCCAGTTTCGGCCAGTTGTCCACTCCTTCGGCAAATTCGCCGTGGCACGATGCGCAGTTCTCCGAAAAGACCGTCTCGCCAGTCAGCACATCACCCGAGCCTTCCGGCAGGTTCGACCCGTCGGGGAACACGTCCAGATCCCACGCCGCCACTTCGGCATCGGTGGCCGCGCGACCAAGGCCAAGCTTTTCCGCCATCGCAGGCGCGGCAGTCAGGGTGGCAATGGCGGTCGCCATCAGGAATTTAGGAAACTTCGACATTGTTCGCCTCCCCGTTTGCATTGACGTGCCAGGTCTGAATGCCGTTGTTGTGATAGATCGAGTTCAACCCGCGCACCTCGCGCAGTTGCGTCTTGGTGGGTTGCACATAGCCGCTGTCATCCATAGCGCGCGACTGCAGGAACATCTCGGACCCGTCCCAGTCGATATCCAGATAGAAGCGGCTCAGCGCCATCGGCTTGCCGGGTTCGGCCAGCCGCGCCTCTTGCCACGTGACACCGCCGTCCAGCGATACATCGACAGCCGTGATCGCGCCGTTGCCTGACCATGCAAGCCCGGTGATAACCAGCGGGCCTTTACCGTGCGTGATCGGCATTTGCGGGCTGGGGCTGGTGATGATCGACTTGGCGTCCATCGTCCATGTCCACTTGCGCGATGTGCCGTCTTCCAGCGTGTCGGTGTATTTCGACGTCTCTTCCCGGCTTTCCACCGGCTTGTCCATCACCTCAATCCGGCGCAGCCATTTGACCCACATATTGCCTTCCCAACCGGGCACGACAAGGCGCACAGGATAACCATGCTCCATCCGCAGCGCTTCGCCATTGGCTTTGAAGGCGACCAGGCAATCGTCCAGCGCCTTCTCAATCGGGATCGAGCGGCCGTTCGACGAGGCATCCGCCCCCTCGACATAAACCCACTTGCCTGCCAGATCGCCAGCCGCGTCCAGTCCGGCCTCTTCCAACAAGGTGCGCAAAGTCACACCGGTATATTCCATATTGTGGATCATGCCGTGGGTGTATTGCGCGCCATTCAACTGAGCGCCTGCCCATTCCATGCCCGTGTTGGCGGCACATTCCAGAAAGAATGTGCGCGTAACGCGCGGGAAACGCTCAAGATCGGCATAGCTGAACACCAAGGGCGTATCGACCAGCCCGTTGATCATCAGACGATAGTCTTCCTTCTTCAGCGTGATCGCGCCTGAGTGGTGACGTTCAAACGCACAGCCCTGCGGGGTGATCGTGCCGTCCAGCGCGTGAATGGGCGTGAAGTTGATCGAGCTGATCGTGTCCGCCGTCAGCCATTCCACAGTGCGCCGCACCACGTCATCTTCGAACTCAATCGGCAGGCCATAGGGCGTTGCATCAACACCGTCGCCAAAACCGCTCGCCCAGTCCTGCACCTCGGTGATCAGCGGATCACCTTCGGCCCGTGCGGCCCCTGCGGCTCCAAGCGCGGCCCCTGTTGCCGCGGCCCCTTTCAGGAACGCGCGGCGGGATGCGCCCGATTTCGTAGAGCTGTCACTCATTTGGCATCTCTCCTCTAACATCTCAACATTCGCCTATATGCATGAATAGGCTTGTAAAAATGGCCCGGAGCCGTGTAACCCAGAGCCGTGATAGATCAGGCGCCGACCACTGTGACCGAGTTGTTCGGGTCCAGTTTGATAGTGCCTTGTTTCTTGATGTGGCTTTCGACCACATCCCAAATCTGCGGACCTTCCGTGGCCTCGTTCACCGAGGCCCAACCAGCGACCACATAGGTCTTGGCCGGGTCAATCGCCTCGCCGGTTTTCAGCAAAGTCATCTCGGTGATCCGGTCGCCCTGCGGCTTGGTGATGTCGATGCGGTAGCCCATGCCACCGATCCGCACCATGTCGCCGCCCTGCTGGTAATAGGGATCGGGGTTGAACAGGTTGTCGGCCACATCCTCAAGGATCGTGTGGATGAATTCACCGGTCATTTCTGAGCGGTAAGCCTTGCCATAGGACATCGAGGTCACGTTCCAGATATCTTCCCGCGTGATCTCTTGCCCCGGCAGAATGCTCGGCCCCCAACGCACACCGGGCGACATGGCAATGTCGGCCTCGCGTTCGTTGATCAGCGCGTCGCAAATCAGGTCGTCCCACGAGCCGTTGAAATTGCCGCGACGATACAGAAGCGTGTCGGTGGTGCCGATCACCTCTTCCAACTCGGCCTTGTAAGGCGCGCGTTGCTCGTCGATCAGTTGGGTGATGGTCGCGTCCGGCGTGATCACGTCGGCGAAGATCGGGATCAGCTTGTGACGGATGCCCATCATCTTGCCATCGCGCACATCCAGATCGACGCGGCTGACAAATTTCGAGTTCGATCCCGAGGCGATGATGAAGGTCTGTTCGACCTGCACCGGTTCAGGCAGCGCATCGTGGGTGTGACCCGACAGGATCACGTCGATCCCCTTGACCTTGCTTGCCATTTTCTTGTCGACGTCAAAACCGTTATGCGACAGGCAAACGACCAGTTCTGCCCCCGCCGCGCGGACCTCGTCCACCATCGCCTGCATGTTTTCGTCCCTGATCCCAAATGAGTATTCCGGGAACATCCAGCCGGGGTTGGCGATCGGCATATAGGGGAACGCCTGCCCGATCACGGCGACTTTCACGCCGCCACGCTCGAAGAATTTGTAAGGCTTGAACAGCTCGGCGGGCTCGTCCCACTCGGCGTCAAAGATGTTTTGACCGAGGGCTGCGAAGGGCAAACCTTCGACGATCTCGTTCACCCGGTCCGATCCCAGCGTGAATTCCCAGTGGAACGTCATCGCGTCGGGTTTCAGCGCGTTCATCACATTAACCACGTCTTGGCCCTGCGTGTGGTGACAGGTGTATGACCCATGCCACGTGTCGCCGCCATCCAGCAGCAGCGCATCGGGACGTTCTGCGCGAATGGCGTTCACCACGGTCGCCACACGGTCCATCCCGCCAACGCGGCCATAGGTCTGCGCCAGCGCGGAAAAGTCGTTATAGGTCAAGGCGTAAGCAGACGGCGATCCATCCTCGATCCCGTAAGCCTTGCGGAAATCTGCGCCGGTCACATGCGGCATCTGCCCTTTGGCAGCGCCCACGCCCAGATTGATCTCGGGCTCGCGGAAATAGATCGGCTTCAACTGCGCGTGAATGTCGGTAATGTGGATCAGGCTGACATTGCCAAACGTGTCAAACTTCAGAAGATCGTCTTGGGTCAGCGCCTGCTGGGCGGCCAAACGCGCCCAATTGCCGAAGCCTGATGCGCCATACAAGGCCGACGCTGCCATCGAGACCTGAAGAAAATCACGGCGAGAGATCATGTGCGGTTTCCCTTTTTCATCAGCGCCTTAGCGCGCGGTATTCATGCGGTGGTTTGAATATGTTTACATAAAGAAGCCCCGCCCAGATAATCTGGACGGGGCGAAAGATTTAGTTGCGGACAGACGGACCTTCGACCGACAGACCGTTGCCGCGCGAGGCGACATAAAGCTCAAGCGCCACGAATTCGGCCGAGCCGGGGCTGAAGGTTGCCGCGCGGGTGTCACGAATGCACCCCTTGAAGCGCGAATGCGCACCGTTCAACTTGGTGTTTTTCAAGCGATAGGTCGGAAACCCGTTGATCTGGCCTTGGCTCAGATGGTCAGCGCGGATCATGTTGCCGTAGTTCTGCTCATGGCAGTTCGCACAGCTCAACTCCAGCTGACCATAGCGGGTATAGTAAATTTCCTTACCCTGCTCCCATGTGGATTGCGCCGGGCCGTCAATGGCGACGTTGACAGGCATGCCCCGCGACACAGACGCCAGAAGCGCCTCAATGTCCACGGCGGCCGCTTTGTCATAGCCCCAAGGCTCAGCCCCCATGCGGTTTTCGCGACAGTCGTTCACCTGCATCTGCAAGGTGCGCACCTCGCCAGCCTCTTCGTTCCATTTGGGATAGACGGCTTTGACGCCTGCCATTTCTTCCGCCTCGCCGTGACAATCTGCACAGGACTTGCCCTCAGATCCGTCAACTGCAGCCCAAATATCCAGACCTTTTTCAACACCCAACATGCCGGGATTATCAAAATCATCCATCTGCATGGTTTGCGTCTGATCGGACCGGAAACGCCAGCCAGACATAACTTCGTCCAGTGCGTCCGACAGATGTGCGGGCGCGGCGGTTTTGGTAACGATTTCGATATCACCATTGATGATAAGCTCAGCGTTTTCATCGGCTGTGGCGACCGCTGCCCCGGTGAACGAGGCAGCGACCAATGCTGCTATGCCGTGAATTTTTTTCATTATATTTATTCCTCCCTTGCGCCAGGCTTAGCTGACTGCGATCG
This sequence comes from Aliiroseovarius sp. S1339, assembly GCF_023195695.1. Taxonomy (GTDB): domain Bacteria; phylum Pseudomonadota; class Alphaproteobacteria; order Rhodobacterales; family Rhodobacteraceae; genus Aliiroseovarius. Next base: position 124,008 of record NZ_JALPQG010000004.1, read on the forward strand.
GCTTCGCTTCTTCGTAGACCGACCCGTCATCGTCATACCAGGTGAACTTAAACTCTCCCGCCTCATCGACTTTGGCGTCGAATTCCAGATAAGGGTTGGTCGAGATCGCCGGCTCAAGCGTCACATCAATCACCATCTTGCCGTTCAGTTCGCAGGTGAAGCGGTTGATGATCGAGCGCGGAATCAGGTTGCCGTCGCCGTCTTTGCGCTGGCCCGATTCCATCTTGTGGCTGATCAGGGTTTTCAGGGTCACCACTTCGCCAGCACTTGCCGACTTGGGGACCTTCACGCGGGGTTTTACACCTTTTGCCATGTCTTCAAGCTCCTCTGATTAGCCGCCGCAGCCGCCGATGGTGACTTTTACGGTCGATGTCGCTTTCACAAAGCTGCCATCGGCCATTTTCGCAATGGCGACCACATCCTGTGTGCCTGCCAGTCGCATCCGGGTCGAGGCCGCTTGACTGCCAGCCGCTTCGCCGAAGTTAAACTGTGCCACGCCGGGTGTCGGGTTGCCCGTTGCAAGCAACAGGATCGAAACCGCGCCGGGTGCGTCAACGGATACCGGGACGGTATTGCCATTTTCGGCGATTTCCGGGGCCGTCAGTGTGATCCCGCCCTCGCCCGCGTCTGCCCCACCGGTAAAGGCGGCAATCGCCTCGTCCGCGGCGGCGGCCGCGCGCATTGGCAACATGGCGACGGCGGTTGCGCCGAGACCGAGTGCCAGAGCTTCACGTCGTGTGAATTTCATCTGTGTCTCCTGTAGATAGGTTTCGTGCCAATCCGGGCGCTTATTTCAGCGTCATCAGATAGGCGACAACATCTTCGATCTGCTGTGCTGTCAGCAGGGGGTCAACATCGCCTTCATGGGCCTTGCCGGTATAGGCGTTGCCCAGACGTATAAAACCGTCGGTTTTGTAAAAAGACGGCATCATCGACTCTTCAAAAGTCATCTTGGCATTTGCTATGATGCCGCGCAGTTCCGCCTCGCTCCAGCGGTCCCCGGCGCCATCCAGCAGCGGGCCCACTTCTCCGTGAAATGGCACGTCGGCCAGATCGGTCAGTTCGTGGCAGGCAACGCAATTGCCCTGTGATTTTGTCGATACAATTTTTGCGCCTTCCATCGGGTTGCCAGCGACACCTGTCAAAGACTGGGCAACCGCCCCTTCTTCAAACATGACATCTGCAGGCGCCACCGTTTCGGCGTTTGCCATTCCAAGCCCAGCAAGCAGGGCGACAAGCGTGATCGTTGTCCGCTTCATGATACCTCCCATAACCGTTGTATGCACAACTTCGTGTAACCTAACATGCGAAGTATTTTCCGCAACATCAAATTCTAATTTTTGAATTATTCGCAGGTGCGGCGAAGGGAATCGGTTTGTTTGTTGCGCAAAGGGGTGCGGAACCTGCCATAATAAGCTGTTAAGGATATGACAAAAAAGCCTGTTTTTTAACCGATATTTCCAAACCACGGCATCCAGTCGAGCATGAATTGTCCGATCGCATTGACGCTGTTGGTGACGATCAAAAGCGCAAAGACAATCAACATCACCCCCATGGTCTTCTCGACCCAAGGAAGGTATTTTCGGTTGCGCCCTGCCCATGCCAGAAAGGGTCGTGCAAACAGCGCCGCAATCACGAAAGGCGTGGTCATCGCCAACCCATAGACCGCCAACAAAAGCGCGCCACGCCACAGATCCCCCATGCCGGATGCAATCATCAGAATCGCCGACAAGGCCGGACCCACGCAGGGCGTCCAGCCAAAGCCAAACGCCAGACCCATCAGATACGCACCGATGATTGTGCTGGGGGCGGCCTTACTTTCCAGTCGCGCCTCGCGATACAGAAACGGGATTTTCACAATGCCAAGAAAGTGTAGCCCGAAGGCCAAAAGAACAGCCGCGCCGATATAGCTCAGCATCTCTTTGTAGCGCGCAAACACAGACCCCAGCGCGGTCGCCCCTAGCCCTAGCAGGATGAAAATCGTCGTCACACCAAAGGCAAAGGCGATGGCCGACACCACAAGACGCCGCTGTGCACCTTGGCTGATCTTGCCCTCGCCCGTCAGCTCGTTCATCGAAATTCCTGCCATATAGCACAGGTAAAATGGCACCATCGGCAGGATGCAGGGCGTGAAAAAAGACAACAGCCCAGCGAGCGCTGCGCCTGCAAAAGAGATGTCGAGCATCGGCTTTCCTTGAAATCAGTACATATTCAAATTAGTTGTTGTATTGAAACAACGTCAACCTTTTCCCGAACCGGGCCGAAATCATGTCGCGTATACGCACCGCCTTGGCGACTTTCCTTCTGGGCCTCTTTGCAGTCTCTGCATCGGCCACCGAACTGGTGATGGTCGAAGAACCCGGCTGCCCGTGGTGCGCCAAGTGGGAACGCGAGTTGGGCGCGATCTATCCCAAGACCCCGGAAGGCCAGTTTGCACCGCTGCGCAAGGTGCAGTTGCATGACGTCCGCCGCAACAGTGATCCGGCAGAATTGGGCTTCGCACTGGATCACCCTGTCACCTTCACCCCGACCTTCCTGTTGATCGAAGACGGGGCCGAGGTCGCCCGCTTGCAAGGCTATCCCGGCGAAGACTTCTTCTGGAGCCTGCTTGAGAAGATGTTGATCGAAAAGACAAGCTACCAAACACCAACCACGACCGATATCACCAAGCCCGCCGCCTTCCCTGCCCCGGATCAGGCCACAAACTAATCCACCCGGTTGGGCCATGTGCCCGCCGAAACACGATTGATCAACTGTTCAAGCGTCTAGATTGCAAAAAACGCGACGCATCTATAAGACAGGCGAACAGCATTATGAAAGAAGAGGACCCGATTATGGCATTGCCTGTCATCCGCGAGGACATGACGAGCGACGAGCTGGACAAGATGATGACTAGCGCCTGCGACGCCTCGACCCTTCTGAAGGCGATCAGCCACGAAGGGCGATTGATGATCCTGTGCCACCTTGTCACCGGCGAGAAATCCGTGACCGAGCTGGAGCGCCTTTTGCGCGCCCGTCAGGCCGCCGTGTCGCAACAACTGGCGCGACTGCGTCTGGAAGGCCTTGTGACCCCGCGTCGCGAAGGCAAAACCATCTATTACTCTTTGACCGATGAACGCCCCCGGCGCATCCTTGAAGTGATTTACGAGCTGTTTTGTTCCGTCGGCGAGCCTGCGGATACACAAAAAGCGGCTGAGTAAGCAGCAAATCTCAATGTCGTGACATGGACGCTTTGCACGCAGCATCGTCGACGCCGGGACGAGATGCGCACGACCTCCGCCGCTGACCAATAGGCTGGCACGCCCCTGGTGCCGGGCCAAGATACAGGAGCATTCACCCATGTTCGACTGGATCAGTGACGCCAATCTGGCCGCTTTGATCGGCCTTGTCGGCGGCGTGCTGCTGGGATTATCCGCGCGCCTTGGCCGGTTTTGCACATTGGGCGCGATCGAAGACGCGCTGTATGCGGGCTCGTCCCTCAGGATGCGGATGTGGGGCATTGCCATCGGAGTGGCAATCATTGGCACGCATCTGTTGATCGGCGCAGGTCTGTTGCCCGCGCAAGAAGCGGTCTATCTGCGACTTGGCTGGAACCCGGTGGCCTCGGTCGTTGGCGGGTTGCTGTTTGGATATGGCATGGCACTTTCTGGCAATTGCGGCTTTGGCGCGTTGGCGCGGCTGGGCGGCGGTGATCTTCGTGCCTTCGTTATTGTCATGGTTATGGGGCTTGCGGCTTACGTCGCCATTTCTGGTCCACTTGCCCAACTGCGTGTATTGGCCTTCCCGCAGACTGTTGCTGACCCGACCGCCCTGCCCTCGATTTCCATCAAGCTGGGCGCGATGCTGGGGCTATCTGCGCCCACCATCGGGGTGGGGATCGGCGCGGCCCTGACCCTTGCCATGTTCACCAGCAAAGAAATGCGCCAAGCCCCGGCCACCGCCTTCTGGGCCGCCATTGCCGGGCTCGCCATCGTGATCGGCTGGGGCGGCACGGCGTGGGTCTTTGCCAACGGGTTTTCGGCCATCCCCGTGGAAAGCCACACCTTTTCCGCACCGCTGGGTGACACGCTGATCTATCTGATGACCTCTTCTGGGTCCGAGATGAACTTCGGCGTAGGCAGCGTGGTTGGCGTTTTAGCAGGGGCCTTCATCGGCAGTCTGTTCAAGGGTCATTTCCGGTGGGAAGCCTGCGAAGATCCCCGCGAGTTGAAGCGCCAGATGGGGGGGGCTGCGATCATGGGGCTGGGTGCCGTAATCGCGTTAGGCTGTTCCATTGGCCAAGGTCTTTCCGCCTTCGCGATCCTGTACTATGGCGCGCCCGTGACATTTCTTGCGATCATTGCGGGCACAGCACTTGGTCTGCGCCAATTGATTGCGGGCTTTGCAATTGCCGAATAGCACGTGGGCATAGAAAAACGGCCGGGGGATCGCGCGCGCCGTCATTCGCTCTTTTCACTCATCTGTCCGCAAGTTAGGGTCCGCCCCTGAAACGACCCGGTTGCCAGCAATCGGCGACACAGGATGACAGGGAACCGCAGGGTCATGACCAACTTCACGCCAAGCCCGGACCACGCAGGCGCATTTCGCGCAGCCCTTGGTCTGTTCACAACCGGTGTGACCCTTGTGACCACCTCAACACCACGCGGACCACTGGCCATGACGGTGAACAGCTTCACCTCGGTTTCGCTGGATCCGCCTTTGATTTTATGGTGCCCTGCCAAGGTATCGGCCCGCCACGACGCCTTTGTTGCGGCCGAACATTTCGCCGTGCATCTACTTTGTGACGATCAAGTGGAAGTTGCCCGACGGTTCGCCCGCCAGGGCGAGGATTTTTCTGACCTGGACCATCGTGTGGATTATCACGGCGTGCCGGTGATCGAACACTGCATGGCGCGATTTGACTGCACGCGCGAAAATGTGGTCGACGGCGGTGATCATTCTATTGTTCTGGGGCGGGTGCACCGGGTCACAACCAATGAAGGCCAGCCGTTGACGTTTCACGCAGGTCGGTTTGGTGGTTTCGGCGGGTTGGTCTGAGCTGCGGCCAAAGGCCACAAACCTGTCAGATCAGGGTGTCATGATCTCGGCACGCTCATAGCTTTTCATGGACTCTGCCCCGTCATCAAACACCAGTCGCACTGTAACCAAGTCAATCGATTTCAGATCGAACTCCAGATATGGCGGTTTGTCTGCGACCTTGATGGCGTTTGGTTGCGGCTCGTCCTCGTAACAAGGTTCGGCGTTGAAGGCCCTTTCCGGCTGCCCATTCAGAGAATAGAGGATCTGGTCCAGACCGCAGCGCCACGCCAGCAAGTGGGTAAAATACAGAAGGTCTTTGCCATCATATTCACGCACCGCGACCCAGCTGCCCTTTGTGGCGTCCAGAATGGGGCGCACTTCATCGGCCGTTGTGAAATTCTGCGCCAGTGCGGGTGCGCCGAAACCCATCATCAAGATCGTTGCGATCGCTGTTCTAGCCATACTCAGCTCCTTCAAACCAAACCTGATAACCCATTCATTACAACAAGCTGCGCCGATCCGTGGACATGATACACCTTATCACGCGACATGACAGCGCTTGAAACGCTTTCAGACTCGCCTGCTTCCTGACTATACTGCCTGAAATAAGAAGAGCAGGCAAAGCACTGATGGTCAAACCCCCCCGGAAATCGGCGAAATCACGCCCTGATTTCAATATCGTCATCATTGGTCAAGCTGGCAGGTTATCCTATGAAGCACTGCTGTTTGCCGCCACCTTGCGCCAGTCCGATCCCGGTTTCGGCGGACGCTTGTTGGTTGCCGAACCGCAGCCATCTGACCGCTGGCCGAACGATCCGGGCATCAAACCGCATATCCGCGAGGCGCTTGAAGCACTTGGAGCCGAGATCGTGCCGTTCGAAAACCATCATTTCGGCCATGACTACCCCAATGGCAACAAGATCGAGGCGCTGCTGGTGCTGCCCGAAGGCGAGCCATTTGTCTTTTTCGACACCGACACCGTGATCACCGGCAAATTGTCCGAGGTGGCGTTTGACTTTGGCCGCCCATCGGCGTCGATGAAACGCGAAGGAACGTGGCCCAAGGTAGAGCTTTACGGCCCCGGATATGGCGCGACATGGAAATCGCTTTATGACAAGTTTGACCTCGATTATGAGGCGTCGCTGGATCTGAGCCAACCTGACGAATACTGGCAGCGTTACATGTATTTCAATGCGGGCTGGTTCTTTGGTGCCTGTCCGCGCGCGTTTGGGCAAAGGTTCCTCGACTATGCGTTGGCGATCCGCGATGACCGGCCCGACGCGCTGGTCTGTCAGGAGCTATTCCCGTGGCTGGACCAGATCGCCCTGCCGCTTGTGATTGCAAGCTTTGGTGGCGGCCGACCGGGGCCGGAGCTTGATGGGCTGGATGGGGATGTGACGTGCCATTGGCGCATCCTGCCGCTGGCATATGCCCGCGAAGACGACCATGTGATCGAGGTGATCGAAACCGCCGCCGCCCCCAACAAGATCAAGAAAGTCCTGAAAGAATACGATCCGATGAAACGGATGATCTTTCAGGGGCGCGGCCAGAAGGTGCGCGCGCTGTTTGATCGTTCTGCCCTGCCCCGGCGCGAACAGAAGATCCGCAACATGATCAAACGCGAAGGGTTCTGGATGCGTTAATCAGGTATGGGCTGGGCGCTGAGACGTCAATTCCCCGAACATCCCTGATCTGCACATGAAAAAAGGCGCATCGTTGCCGATGCGCCTTCAAAGATTGAAGAGAACTTCAACCTTATAGGTCGTAAAACCTTACGCCAGAGCGATGTTCGACGCGCTTTCGCGGCCGTCACGGCCGGGCTCGATGTCGAAAGTCACTTTCTGGTCGTCTGCCAGACCGGTCAGGCCAGCACGTTCAACAGCAGAGATGTGTACAAACACGTCTTTGCCGCCATTTTCGGGTGCAATAAAGCCGAAGCCTTTAGTTGCGTTAAACCATTTGACGGTTCCATTAGCCATCGTTTTTCTCCTAGTTAGTCTGCCCACGATATGCGGCAGGTCGGCAAAGTCAGTACAAGATCGAGAGACTGAGCCTTTAGGAGCAGTGTAGTCGATAGTGGTAACGTCGCAGGCATTACATGGCGGTCCTTCAACGAAATTACAAGTGCTTTTCTTACAGGGTCGATTATCGGTGGAGATTTGCGCGCCAAATGCGCAATAACCTGCGCAGTATGGCCCATATCTATTCTGTGAATACGCGATCCAGGTCGCGAAACCCCTTCACTTCGATCGGATTTCCGGATGGGTCACGAAAAAACATCGTCCATTGTTCACCCGGTTCACCTTCGAAACGGACGGTGGGCGGGATGACCCAGTCGGTTCCGTGCGCGTCCAACGTGTCGGCCAATGCGCGCCAGTTGTCATAGCCAAGCACCACGCCGAAATGGGGCATCGCCACCATATGCGCGCCGACCTTACCGGTGTCTGCCGTCTCAAATGGTGTGCCCAGATGCAGGCTAAGCTGGTGGCCAAAAAAGCTGAAATCGACCCAACTGTCTGTGGATCGCCCCTCCTTACACCCCAGCAGGTCGCCGTAAAAGCTGCGCGCGGCGTCCAGATCGGTGACATTGATGGCAAGGTGAAAAGGGGTCAGCATGGCGCGCTCCGGAACAAGGTTCTGAAAACCATAGCAGCGGGCGAAAAAAGGACCAACCGAAAGCGTCGCCGTAAATGCGGTTCCAATGTCCGCGACCTTGGTCAGTTCAATCAGCAAGACCCGTTGAAGCCCCGCGCCCTTTCCCCTAGCCTGCGCGCAACAAAAACGAGGGAGACTTTCATGTCCGACGACCGCCAATTGGCTTTTGACACGCTGCAAATCCACGCAGGCACCGAGCCTGATCCGGCCACCGGTGCCCGTCAGGTGCCGATTTACCAGACCACCGCCTACGTATTCAAAGACGCCGAACACGCCGCGCGGCTGTTTAATCTGGAAGAGGTGGGCTACATCTATTCCCGCCTGACCAACCCGACGATTGCCGCCCTGCAAAACCGCATCGCGGCGCTGGAAGGTGGCGCGGGTGCTGTCTGCTGCTCATCCGGTCACGCGGCGCAAATCATGGCGCTGTTTCCCTTGATGGGTCCGGGCAAGAACCTGGTCGCGTCGACGCGGCTTTATGGCGGCACCGTCACGCAGTTCAGCCAGACAATCAAACGCTTCGGTTGGGAAGCCAGATTCGTCGATTTCGATGACGAGGCCGCCGTGGCCGCTGCCATCGACGACAACACCCGCGCGGTGTTCTGCGAATCCATCGCAAACCCCGGCGGCTATATCACCGACATTCCGGCGATTGCCGCGATTTCGGACAAGGCGGGCGTGCCGCTGATCGTCGACAACACCTCGGCCACGCCTTACCTGTGCAACCCGATTTCGCTGGGCGCGACGCTGGTCGTGCATTCGACCACCAAATACCTGACCGGCAACGGCACCGTCATGGGCGGCTGTGTGGTGGACTCGGGCAAGTTCGACTGGATGGCATCGGACAAGTTCCCGTCACTCAGCCAGCCAGAGCCCGCCTATCACGGTCTGGTCTTTGCCGAAGCCCTTGGCCCGATGGCCTTCACCTTCCATTCTATCGCCATCGGGTTGCGCGATCTGGGCATGACCATGAACCCACAAGCGGCGCATTATACGCTGATGGGGATCGAAACCCTGTCGCTGCGCATGCAAAAGCACGTCGCCAACGCCGTTGAGGTTGCCAATTGGCTTGAGTCGGACCCGCGCGTCGATGCCGTGACCTATGCAGGTCTGGACAGCTCGCCCTATAAGCACCGCATCGCGACCGTCTGCCCGAAAGGCGCAGGGGCGTTGTTCACCGTCGCGGTCAAGGGCGGTTATGACGCCTGCGTCAAGCTGGTGGACAGTCTGGAACTGTTCAGCCACGTGGCGAACCTTGGCGACACGCGGTCGCTGATCATCCACTCAGCCTCGACCACCCACCGGCAATTGTCGCCAGAGCAGTTGGAGGCAGCAGGGGCTGCGCCGAACGTGGTGCGCATCTCAATCGGGACCGAGGATGCCGCTGACATCATCGCCGATCTGGATCAGGCACTGGCGAAGGCCACGGCCTAAGTCGGACCGAGCAATAGCAAACGAGAAAGGCCGCTGTTTCAGCGGCCTTTTGTCATGTCTTGGGTGTCTTTCCGTATCGCCGTTCTTCATAATGTTCCATATGCCGTCTCACATGCTCTGGCTTAAGCAGATTTAACGCGCTGGCGAAAATACCGCCAATGATTACAATATAAGCAAGAACGGCCGCACCCCAAGGACCACCGGTTTTCAGCAGTAGGGCTTCGTTAACCGTGATGATATCTTTTGCGAAGCTAAACGACCCTACGGCAAAAAACACCAAACCAAATTGGAGAAACGCTCCGCCCCCACGGCTCCACTTCACCGGCAGGACGGTGATCAACACCTCGCGCACAATCGCAATACCCGAGAAGATCAAGGAAACGACAGACAAGATCAGGATTGCTACAGCGACTTCATAAACTGCTAGAGTCCTGTAAAAAAATGCCACCGTCATCCCATCCGGGTTCTGCTTGATCTCGGACAAGACATCAGCGGGAATCAGATCAAACAATCGGATAAACGAAAATCCGAAGAAATGGGGCGGAAGAAACAAGACACTGGCGAAGAGCCAATACTTCGCGACTTTCTTCTCCATTGGTGATGTAAGGAGTGGTTGATCCGACATGTACCGGTCCTGTTTATCCTGAGCGTTGGCAACCCCTTACCCTATTTCTCCTCCAACTCAAACACCATGGTCACGCTCGATCCGATCTCAAGCTCGCCCGCCGCAATCGGCATATCCGACTGCGCGGCCTCCATCGCCATGCGGCCATAGACTGGTGTTGGCAGCCTGCCACCCCCCTCGTGGATCGAAACGACAGACCCCAGCGCGACACCCGCAGCATCCGCCAAGACTTTCGCGCGTGCCATCGCGTCCTTCACGGCATTGGTCCGCGCCGCGTCTTCGGTCGGGCGGCGGTCTTGCAGGTCAAACTGCAACCCGTTCAGCTGATTGGCGCCGTCTGCTGTGACCGCCGACATGATCTGCCCCAACTTGGTCAGGTCGCGCACCCGCACGGACACCATGGTGTTGGCGACAAAGCCCGTCAATTTTGCGGGCCCGTCCGAATTGCGGTTGTAGTCATATTTTGGCGATAGGTTGACTTGCGAGCTTTGCATATCGCGCGCCTCGATCCCGACCTCGCTTAGACGGGCAAAAACAGCCTGCGCCACATTGGCGACCTCATCCAGCGCATCGCCTGCCTCGACCGCCTCTTTAATCACGCCAAGGCTGATCCGCGCCATGTCGGGTTCCACCTCAGCTATACCATGACCAGTGACGGTCAGACGCGCGTCTGCGTCACCATCAGCCCAGACGGGGGACGCGACCGCCATCATCAATCCTAAAATCGCAATCGTTTTCCGCATGTTAGTCTCCTGTTTTGGCCACTTTGCGCCGATCCTTGCCGGGTGCAAGGACCTATCCCGACGCCCCCTTTTCATAAGCGAAAACCTGCTGTAGTTTCAAATAGGTGCGTCCAGTCGGTGGGCTGAATTTGCACGCTTAGGGGTCCCGGCAATTTCCGGGAGGGGTCATTACAGGACGACAGACGGTATGAAGCCGAATTTTGCGCTTGATCTCAGCCATGACGGTATCGGCCTTGTCCATCGCGGCAAGGGCGGATGGGCGTTGGTTGGTGAGGTGTCTGTTGATCACCCCGAACAGGCAAGCGGGCTGGACCTGTTGCGCCGCAAAGCCGCTGATCTGGAAAGCGGCGGGTTTTCGTGCAAGCTGATCGTCCCCAAGTCGCAACTTCTGTTTACCAGCATGATCGCGCCCGGCCCCGATGATGTGACGCGCATGGAACGTATCCGCGAAGGGCTTGAGGGGTTAACACCTTACGACGTGGACGATCTGGTCTTTGACTGGCGTGCCGACCCAACGGATGACGGCATGGTTCATGTCGCGGTGGTCGCCCGTGAAACTCTGGACGAAGCCGAGGCATTTGCCAACGACCACAGCCTGAACCCGATCAGCTTCGTGGCCCGCCCCTCAGGCAGTTTCTCAGGCGAGGCGTTCTTTGGCACGGTCAAAAGCAACACTGTGACAGATGGCGCAACGGTCGAACGCGACCACACACCTGTGCCAGATCTTTTGGGCTCGATCCCCGACAAAAAACGGACGAAACCGGGCCCATCCGAAGCGGCGCCGCCCGCGCAGCAAACGGAAGAAAGCGGCACAGATGCCCCCGCCCTGCCCGAGCTTGCGCCTTTCCCGCCCACGCCGGACGCGCCAGTGGCAGAAAGGGAAGATCCGCCTGCTGTCCTGACGCCTGACCTGCGCGCCGAACCTCCTGCTAAGCCTCTTGCTGCGCGCGCTGCTGAACCCAAGTCGCGGCCGACACCCGTCCGCTTGCCAGAGACCAAGGTTGAGGCAAAGCCAGACCCGAAACCTACCCCGAGCCCTGCACCACCTGCACCCGTGGCTGATCAGCCGCCCGCCAAACCGGATGACCCGAAACCGGTATCGGCGTCACCTGCCCCGCAAGACACCATAATTTCGGGCATCGTGCCGCCGCCACCGCCCATGCCGCCTGTTTCGGCGCCAAGACCCACATCTGACGCACCAACCTTTTCGTCCCGGCGTGTTGATGATCCTTCACCGATGCCGGGCAGCACGGAGACTGAATCGGTCGAAACCGCTAACGAAATCGCTGATGAAATTGACGTCAAGCCGCGCCTTTCGTTCGGTGTCGACCGCGACGCCCCAGATGGGAAAAGCCGCCCGGACGCGCCGGACGCCAAACCCGTGCATGTGCCTGTCACAGCCCCGATCGCTTTCGGTGACGACCCGGCACTGAAGCCCGCCGCTCAAACAACCAAAGCCAGCGCCGCACCCACGGACGTCAGCAGCAGCGAAAAGCTGTCAGCGGTTGCCCGAAAAGGCGCAGCCGGGTTGGCCACTGCCGCCGATGCTGCCAACAAAATCGGGCGCAAAGCCGCGAAGAAGATTGAAGACCGTCGCCGCGACAAGGCGGACCAGCCCAGTGCAGGACGGCCGAAAGTCAACATTCCAAATCTTGGCAAACGGCAAACTGGTGGCGATGATGGCGTCTTGGTTACCGCCGTCGCGCCGCCACCGCCGCATCTGGCCGGAGGCGAACAGCCACCAAAGGCGCAACGGTCACCGCGCGCGCGCGAAGCAGAAACGATGACCGTTTTCGGCGCGCGTCAGACCCAACATGTGGGCGGAAAACCCAAATTCCTAGGGCTGTTTCTGGTGCTTGGCCTATTGCTTTTGATGGCGATCGTCGCGATCTGGTCAATGTTTTTTCTGACCGACAGCACCGCCTGGCTGTTTCCCGAGCGTGAAGATCAGTTCGAAGCCGCCATTTCAACCGACCCCGATGCAAACGCGCAAGAAGGTGAACTGGACGATGTCAACGCGGGGCTGGAGGATGAGGCCGATCTGACAGATGCGCGCATCGGCGCGCGCGATCCGCTGACCCCGGAGGCGGCGCAAGCACGCTATGCGGCGACTGGCATCTGGCAGCGCGCCCCCGAGCCGCTGCCCGACCCCGAATCCAGTGATCTGGATGATCTGTATATTGCCTCTATCGACCCGGCCGCAGGCGCACAGGATGCGGTCGCCCTGCCTGATCCCAAGATTGCAGCCAGTGCCGCCGCCGCAGTCAACACGGCCCCGCCACCTCCGCTTGGCACAACATTTGCGCTGGACAGCGATGGGCTGGTTATCGCGACGCCCGATGGCGCATTGTCGCCCGAAGGGATCACGGTCTTTTCGGGCCGACCAGCGGTCGTTCCTGCACTACGTCCCGGTGTTAGTTTTCCTGAAGTCGCGGTCGACGATAGTGTCGCCCCCGCACCCACCCTGCCCCTTGTTCGTCCCCGCGCCCGACCCGAAGGGCTGATTGAGGGCAATGAGCGGCTGGAACTTGGCGGGCGCACGCGCATAGAACTGGCCGCCCTTCGCCCGCGCGTGCGCCCGACCACACCGCGCGCCGCAGCACAGGCCGCTGCGATCACCGCCGCCCTGCAAGCAGCCGAGGCACCATCGGACAATGACATCGCAGGCAACCCCTCGACGGCAGGCATCATCGCCCCAACCAGGCAAGCCATCGCAACCTCGATCGAACCGCGCCACCGCCCGTCTGGCTTCAACAAGATTGTGGCCCGCGCCAATACATCCAACGCCGATGCATCTGATGGGTCTGTGGCCGTCGCTGCTGCATCGCCTCAACAAAGCGTGGTGCCTCGCATTCCGACCCGCACATCGGTCGCGAAACAGGCAACCATCAAAAATGCGATCAATCTGCGCAAAGTCAGCCTGATCGGTATTTACGGCTCTGCTTCATCCCGCCGTGCGCTGGTGCGGTTGAAGTCAGGTCGTTATGTGAAAGTGGGCGCCGGAAGCCGGCTGGATGGCGGCAAGGTCTTGTCAATCTCGGCCTCAGCGCTGGTTTACAAGAAGGGCTCGCGCACAATCACGTTGGAAGTCCTTCCGTTTAGCTGAACAAAAAATGCCCGGCAGTCTGACTACCGGGCATTTCGTTGTCTGACTACCCACAACGGCGGCGGCTGTCTGAGGTCAGGCGACGTCGCCTAACTCTCCTTTTTCGATTTGCTCGCGTTCGATGGATTCAAACAGTGCTTTGAAGTTGCCTTCGCCAAAGCCGTCATCGCCTTTGCGTTGGATGAATTCGAAGAAGATCGGCCCGATCACGGTTTTTGAGAAGATTTGCAGCAGAATACGGGTTTCGCCCCCGCCGACCACGCCCTCGCCGTCGATCAGAATGCCGTGCTTCATCATCTCGTCTTTGGGTTCTTCGTGGCCTTTGACGCGATCATAAGACAGATCATAATAGGTCTCGTTCGGGCCCGGCATAAACTTCAGGCCACGGCGGGCAATTTCATCCACCGAATCATAGATGTTTTCAGTGCCAACCGCGATGTGCTGAATGCCTTCGCCTTTGTATTTCTCAAGATAAGCAACGATCTGGCCTTTCTCACCGCGATCTTCGTTGATCGGGATACGGATCTTGCCACAGGCCGAAGTCAGCGCACGGCTGAACAGCCCGCTATGCTTGCCTTGAATGTCAAAGAAGCGAATTTCTTCGAAGTTGAACAGGTCGCGGTAGAAACTGAACCAGACATCCATGTTCCCTTTGAACACGTTGTGCGTCAGGTGATCGAGGTAGTAAAACCCCACACCTTTCGGGTGCGCGTCCGATATCCAGTCAAATTCTGCGTTATAGGCGCTGGTGTCGAAATACTGGTCAATGAAATAGATCAGTGAATCACCAATCCCATAGATCGCTGGCACATCCATTGACTTGCCGTCGCCTTCATAGGGCTTGGCACCCTTCTTCACGGCATGGTCAAACGCGTGTTGGGCATCCACCACCCGCCATCCCATCGAAGGCGCGCAGGGGCCGTGTTCAGCAATGAATTTCGCGGCGTGGCTACCCGGTTCGATATTGATCAGATAGCTGACATCACCTTGCTGCCACAGCTCGATCTTGCGCGACTTGTGGTTGGCGGTATGCTCAAACCCCATCTTGGCAAAAAGATCGCGCAGTTCCTGCGGTTCGGGATGGGCAAATTCGACAAACTCAAACCCATCGGTTCCTGCGGGGTTCTTTTCGCTGATCTCTGCGCGCGGGGCATCATGTGGAAACGGACCCATCTTGCTCACTCCTGTTTGTTCACGTGTTATGTAACGAGTATCCTGCATTTCGATTGAACATTCTGCGCATTTATCGCATCGTATCTCGATATTTTTGCGCGTTTTGCGCGCATTTTTGGCAGGAGCGCAGGATCGACGCATATGGACGAGATAGACCGGAAATTACTGAAAGCCTTGCAGCAGAACGCACAGATGACCGCACAGGAATTGGGCGAGCATCTAAACCTGTCCGCCAGCCAAGCGGGACGCAGACGTCAGCGGCTTGAGGATCAGGGATATATCCACGCCTATGCCGCACGTCTGGACCCGGCCCGCCTCGGCCTTCAGGTGCAGGCCTTCGTGCAGGTGGAGATGGAAAGCCAGTCGCCGGAATCCGCGCGTGCGTTCCTGCGGCTGGTCAAACTGCGCGGTGAAATCACCTCGGTCTGGACCCTCACGGGCAATTCAGATTACCTGATGCGGGTCTATTGCAGTGACCTTGCCGCGCTGAACGTGCTCATACACGAAGTATTGCTGCCCCATCCATCCGTCGCGCGCGTGCAAAGCCAGATTGTTCTGGATCAGGTCAAACAAGATGCGCCCCTGCCGACGGATCATGGTTAGGTCAGTTTGATTTGCCCACATAGGGGTCAGGCATCAGACACGCCGGCCTCGCCAAAGGTTGCCATGCCGGAATGACACGCCACCGCCCCTTGCAACACCCCAATGGCCAGCGCCGCACCCGACCCTTCGCCCAAGCGCATACCCAGTGACAAAATGGGGTCTTTCCCCAATGCCTCCAGCACGCGGCCATGTCCCGCTTCGGCCGACTTGTGGCCCGCGACCGCGTGGTCCAACGCGACTGGGGAAATCTCTTGCAGGCACGCGGCAACAGCAGAGCAGATGAACCCGTCGATGATCACCGGAATACGGTCAACCCGTGCGCGCGCCATCGCGCCTGCGACCGCGGCCAGTTCACGCCCACCAAGACAACGCAGCGCCTCGGCCCCATTGCGTTTGGCAGATGGATTCTGTGCCAGACCAGCGGCCACCACGCGCGCTTTCAACGCAAGGCCCGCATCATCCACGCCAGTGCCACGACCGACCCAATCGCCAGGCTCGCCGCCAAGAAGAGCGTGCGCGATGGCGGCGGCGCAGGTCGTGTTGCCAATGCCCATCTCACCCGCAACCAGCAGGTCCGTGTCAGCGTCTACAGCGTTCCATCCTGTCAGCAGCGCCTCGACCACCTCGGCCTCGCTCATCGCGGGGCCTTGGGTGAAATCAGCCGTCGGCGTGTCCAGTGACAAAGCGTGCACATCCATCTTGGCCCCGAAGGTCTTGGACAGTTGATTGATCGCCGCCCCACCACGCTGAAAGTTCAAAACCATCTGTTCGGTAACTTCGGCCGGAAAAGCCGAAACGCCTTGCGCGGTCACGCCGTGATTTCCCGCAAAAATAATGACCTGAGGTGCCGTGATCGCTGGCCGCCCGGTACCGCGCCAACTGCCATACCAGATCGCCAGATCCTCAAGCCGCCCCAACGCGCCGGGGGGTTTGGTCAGCTGACCATTGCGTGCCTCTGCTGCCGCGCGCGCCGTGTTGTCGGGACCGGGCGCCGCTGCCAGCAGTGCTGTGAACTCAGCAAGGGTCGTAAAGGGCATGGTCGTCATGGTGTCGTTCCCGATTGATTCCCGTTGTCACCCTCTTTACCCATGGTCACGGGACACAACCAGACCGCAAAAGACCAAACATGACCAAAGATGACACTCCGACCGCAGGCGACGTTGCATTGGCAAAAGCCACAGACATTTCGGCGGCCATCGGGCTTCTGACGCGGCTGCCAATCCGGCTGGACACCGATCAGGCATTACGTCGCGGCGCACGGTCTGCATGGGCGTGGCCCTTGGTGGGGCTGATCCCCGCAGCTGTGGCCGCAGTCTTCGGTTTTATTGCTCTGGGATGCGGTGTTCCTGCCTTTTGGGCGGCAGGGTTGGCTCTGGCGGCACAGGTCATGATAACCGGCGCGATGCACGAGGACGGGCTGGCCGACACAGTCGATGGGTTGTGGGGTGGCATCACCCGCACGCACCGGCTGGAGATCATGAAAGACAGCCACATCGGCGCCTATGGCGTGATCGCACTGGTTCTGTCGTTGCTGCTGCGCGCCACGGCACTTGCGGCGATCCTGCCCGCAGAGGGCGCGTTTTGGGCGCTTTTGGTGACGGGCGTTGTCAGCCGCGCACCGATGGCAGCTTTGATGGCCGTCATGTCGAATGCCCGCGACAACGGTTTGTCAAAATCCGTAGGCCGCGTCCCCGCCAACACGGCTTGGCTGGCGCTCGCTATTGCGGGACTGTTTGGGTTGATCCTGACACCCTATGCGATTTTCGCGCTGCTATTGTGGGTGGGACTGGCCGTATTGATCCTTGCAGGCATTGCACGCCAAAAAATCGGAGGGCAAACCGGAGATATTCTGGGTGCCAGCCAACAGGTGGCCGAAATCGCGGCGCTCGCCGTCTTCGCAGTCCAACTGAGCTAGGCACAAACGAAAACTGCCGCCCGTCTGATCCGGGCGGCAGTTAAATTTCGTCTCGCGTTTGACCTACGCAGCAGCAGGCGCGCGCGATTGCAGCACGTCGCTGATTTTCTTCTGCGCGGCCAACTCATCGCCACCACCAACAGCCGCGACCTCACGGGTCAGGCGTTCCAACGCGGCTTCATAAAGCTGACGTTCGGAATAGCTTTGCTCGCGCTGGTCATCGGTGCGGTGCAGGTCGCGCACAACCTCGGCAATGGCGATCAGATCGCCCGAGTTGATCTTTTGCTCGTATTCCTGCGCACGGCGCGACCACATAGCGCGTTTAACCCGCGCCTTGCCCTTCATGGTTTTCATCGCGTCGGCCACTTCATCCGGGCTGGCCAGGTTACGCATTCCAACTTCGGTAGCCTTGTGTGTCGGAACCCGCAAAGTCATCTTGTCTTTTTCGAACGCAATGACGAACAGCTCTAGCGATATGCCGGCGACTTCCTGCTCTTCAATCGAAACGATTTTGCCCACCCCATGGGCGGGATAGACCACAAACTCATTCGGGCGGAAATCCAGCTTTTTCTTGCTCATACGACGCATCCTTCGCGTAACTGTTAAATTCTATTGTTGGACTGCGCAATTTTGACCGCGCGACAAAAAACCGAAGGGTACGAACATACCCGTCGGCTGACTGTCATCTTTCGGTCCGTTCCACCGTTTTTGGTGATGCTTGCCCCAACAAATTCGAACCTACCATAGCATAAAAAAAGACCCCGCGAAAGCGCTGCGGCGCGGCGAGCATCATTTTCTCTTTTAATTCCGTATCTTAGCGTACTGACCGGCGGTCAAATAACACATGAATTCAGACGGTTTTGCGGGTTTTTCGAATCACTGTTCTGCAGGCGCTTCCGAGAAGTATTTCTGCATCTTACCCTCTTCCCCGTCACGCTCTTCTGCGTCGGGCATGGGGTCTTTACGCTCGATAATGACCGGCCAAAGTTCCGAGTATTTGCGATTAAACTCGACCCAGCTTTCGGTGCCCGGTTCGGTGTCGGCGCGGATAGCATCGGCCGGACATTCGGGTTCGCACACGCCGCAGTCAATGCATTCATCAGGATGAATCACCAGCATATTCTCGCCTTCGTAGAAACAATCTACGGGGCAAACTTCGACACAGTCGGTGTATTTGCAGGCAATACAATTGTCTAAGACGACATAGGTCATGATGACACCTCACTTTGGCTTACCGACCCCAATATTGCAGCCAGCGCGATCATTCAAGGTATCGCTTGCGCGAAAGGTCCAAGCTGCGACGATCTTTCTTGGTCGGGCGCCCTTTGCGGTCATGTTTTGACCCGGACGCCACAGGATCCGGAACGGCGTTCTTACGAGTATCTGGCGGATCAAGGTCGTCATACAGCGCCTGCGCCTCGGTGGCCGGGCCGCGCCGTGTGGACAGAGTTTGAATGCGGATTACCCGCACCTCGCGGCCTTGCGGGAAGGTCAGCACATCGCCAGCCCCAACATTGAAAGACGGTTTTGACACCTTGTCGCTGTTCACCCGCAGATGACCCGCCGAGATCAGCTTGGTCGCCAACCCCCGCGTCTTGAAAAACCGCGCGTGCCAAAGCCACTTGTCGGCCCGCATCTTCGGACCGTTCGAAGGGGCGGCATCACCGCCCCCTGAGTTGTCGGCCTTCACCAATCAGTTCTTTTCCTTCAGCGCCAAAAGGGCTGCGAAAGGGTTGTCAGGGTCGATGGCTTTTTCTTTGCGCGGACCAGACTGATAGCTTTTGGGCTTGTTGTCCTGCGGCCCTTTGCGCGGACCACCACGGCCCGGCTTGCCGCCTGGCTTACCGCCGGGTTTACCACTTGGCTTGCCGCCTTGTTTGCCACGCGGACGGTCACCTTGGGCACGGTCGCCCTGCGGTTTGCCACCACGTGCGCGCGCAAAACCACCCCATTTGAAGGTATAAAACACCTCCATCTCGGGCCCCTCGGCCACTCCCGCGTCGGGAGCAGTTTCTGGCGCGGCGTCTTCTGTGGGCACTTCTGTCGGCGTCTCAATGGGCGCTTCGGTTGGGGCTTCAACTGGTGTTTCGGTGGGTGCCTCAACGGGTACTTCAGCGGGAGCTTCGACGGGCATTTCAGTCGGCGTCTCGCTGGGCGTTTCGGCAGGCGGATCACCGGCAGCCTTCACGTCAGCAACCCCTTCTGTGGGCGCTTTCACCTTCACGCGCTCAGCCTTCTCGGCCTTATACCCGAGCCCTTGCATCAGATCGGCAAACTGCTCCAGCGTCATGCCGGTGATCGACAACATGTCGGCTTTCGTCTCAAAGCCGCCACGGCTGTCTTCAGCGCGCAATTGGTCAGCCAGACGTTCCAGCATGTCGATCCGGATCGCGCGTGCGCCTGCCGGGCGATAACCCGCCAGCAGGTAGGCGTTGGGGTCGATGCCGTCGATGGCGGGAATTGTCACCAAGCCGGGAGGGGGTGATTCCGGAAACTCGGACAATCCTTTGAACAGGCTGTCCAGCACCAGACGCAGACGCGTCGGCGCGGGTTTCAGCAACAAGGGCATGAAAATCGTGAACTGGCCGAACCGGACGCCATGCTTGCGCAATGCCGCGCGGGCGTCCTGATCCAGATCCTTGACCTCTTGCGCCACCTGATCGCGGGGAATGATCCCGAGTGCCTCGATCATGCGGAAGCCAAAGCCACGGGCCAGGCCGGTCAGCGTCTCGTCCCTCTCGATGGTGGTCAGCGGCTCGAACAGCGCCTGTACCTTGCGGTCAATGAAATGCTGCAACCGGCGTGCGACCTTCTCGGACACATCAGTGCCAGCCTCGTCATCGACGAAGGCTTGCACACGCGGCTTCAACATCTCGTCGCCCTTGACCAGCTTACCAACCGCCAACTCGCCCCACATCAGGCCACCCTGCTCGGTGAAATCAAGCTCGGTATCGGGCGCGTTATAGAAACGGTCCGCACGCAGGTGGAATTCGGGCGCGAGCGCCTTCATGCTGGCCGCGCGGAGGGTTTTCGCCTCTTCCGGGCTTTGGGCGGTGTCCTGACTAAACTGGAACCCCTCCAGTCGACCAACAAATTGGCCTTCGACCGTCACTTCACCTTTGTCATTCACGTCAGCCACGAGGCTCTCCTTCTGTTTCAACCGCCGCAACAAGACAGATGTCCGCCGGTCAACAAATCTTTTGGTCAAAGCGTTGTGTAACGCATCCGACAGGCGATCTTCTACAGCACGCGCTTCGCCGCGCCAATGGGCAACATCATCCAGCCAATCGCGTCGTTGTGCAACATATGTCCATGTGCGAATATATGCCAACCGTTTGGAAAGCGTGTCGATATCGCCTTCGGTGCGGTCAATCCGTTTCACTTGCCGGGCAAACCAGTCTTCGCGCACGCGCCCATGTTGGTGTATGTCGCAAAAAAGGCTGGTGATCAGACCGGCGTGTTCTGCATGGCTGATGCCACGAAAATCAGGCAGGCGGCAGGTGTCCCACAAAAGCCCGACAGAGCGCCCATCGGTGGCCCGCGCGGCGACCTCGGCGTCCTCGGCTAGCATCTTCAGGGCAACCACATCGTCCGCGTCCCGCGCCCTTGTCAGCCAGCTATTGGTGGTGGGCAATTCGAGTGAGCGGATAAGTGCCTGCACATTGCCAAAAACCAGATCGCCGTTGCGCCAACACAGCTTGCGGATCGGTGTGAAGGAATGCGAGGTGATGGCGTCGGCCATCTCATCGGACAGCGGCGCGGCCTCGCCCGTCACTCCGAACGAGCCATGTTTCATATAGCGCCCTGCCCGTCCGGCGATCTGCGCCAGCTCATTCGGCGCCAATTGCCGCATCCGGTGGCCGTCAAACTTGGACAGGGCCGAAAACGCCACATGATCGATATCAAGGTTCAGACCCATCCCGATGGCATCCGTGGCGATCAGGTAGTCGACCTCGCCGTTCTGATACATCTCGACCTGTGCGTTGCGCGTGCGGGGCGACAGCGCGCCCATGACGACAGCCACGCCCCCTTTTTGGCGGCGCATCAGTTCAGCGATGGCGTAGAGGTTATCGACCGAGAACCCCACGATCGCCGAGCGCCCCGGCATGCGGCTGAGTTTCTTCGAGCCGGAATGCACCAGTTCCGAGAACCGCTCGCGATTGAGGAACTGCACCTCGGGCACCAAACCCGCAATGGCGCTGCGCATCGTGTCGGACCCCATGAACAGCGTTTCCTGCGTGCCGCGCATGTGCAGCAGGCGGTCGGTGAACACATGGCCGCGTTCCGGGTCTGCACAAAGCTGGATTTCGTCGATGGCGACAAATTCCGCCCCGACGCCCAGCGGCATCGCCTCGACCGTGGCAACCCAGTATTGCGCGCGTTCGGGCACGATGCGTTCTTCGCCGGTGACCAGCGCGACCGCATTGGGACCACGAAGGGCCACCAGCTTGTCATACACCTCGCGTGCCAGAAGGCGCAGCGGCAGGCCGATGACGCCGCTGCGATAGCCCAGCATCCGATCTAAAGCATAGTGGGTTTTGCCGGTGTTGGTCGGGCCAAGCACGGCAGTGATCCGCGGGCCACCCCGCGCGCTGTCCGAGACCATGTTCTGCCCTTCTCGTCGGTAACCCGTAGGCGCGCCTACGCGCAAACTTCTTGGTCAGATATCCCGCCCCTCGACGGTTTCAAGGCGCTGGACGGCTTCTTTTACGCGGGGACTTCGGGGATGTATAGCAAGCGCATGGCGATAGGCGTCCAGCGCTCCTTTTTGGTCGCCAAGCTCTTCCAAAATGATGCCCAGACCCGACAAGGCCCCGAAATGGCGCGGCTCTAGGGTTAGCACGCGGGCGATGTCGTTGACTGACAACCCCAGCCGTCCCGACAGGAAAAATGCTGTCGCACGCGCATTCCATCCTTCGGCAAAATCGGGCGCGTGATCTGTCAGCGCGGTCAGATGTTCGATCGCCGCCTCGAAATCTCCGGCGTCCATGGCCTTGCGCCCACGCTCAAGCAACATATCAAACGTGTCCGAGCCAGACCGTGACCAGAGATCCCAGATTTCATCCTCAAGCGCCTGCCAATTGCTGTCATCCGCCTCGGCCAGCAAAGTGAACAGATGATCCAGATCGCCTGACGGCGCAACTGGTGCGGATGTGGTGTTTTGCGATGGCTCGCCCGATTGCGAATTGACCTGCGCGGCCACTGCGCCCGGCATGGCAACGGTCATGTGTAAAACCAAAGCGGGGATGAGGAACAGTCGCGACATATCGTATGCTACGCGCAAGATCACGAATGAAACAAACACAAACCCGTGTATCCGGCGAATTACCGCGCCTTGTTCGTGTTCCCATGCGTCACTTCAACGAAAAGCGATTTACGCCCGCTTCAACACTGCGTTAGCATCCCCGTGATAATGACGCCCAGACCGGGCAGCAAACGGAGGATAGCACGTGAGTGACGTGATCAATGCGGCAGTGACCGCTCTGAACGAAAAAATCGAAGGTGGCTTTGACGGCGGCACAGCGAAATTTGTGCTTAACGGCGAAGGCGCGATCATGGTCGATGGCGACGGCGCGCGTGCTGGTGATGAAGAGGCCGATGTGACCCTGACGGCAGATGCCGATGTCTTTCAGGACATGCTGTCAGGCGCTGTGAACCCGACCACCGCCTTCATGACTGGCAAACTGTCGGTTGACGGCAATATGGGTCTGGCGATGCAACTTGGCGCGGCGCTGGGTTAACGCTGAGCTACGAACAACACCATGTCAGACGCCCCCCTGTTCAACGACATTGCAAAAGGTCCGCCCGGTGGGCGGGCGTTTTGGCGCATGGCATCAGATGGCGTGCGGGTGCGTTTGGCCCATTGGCCGCGTCAGGACGGATCGCCCAAGCGCGGCACCGCCCTGCTGTTGCCCGGTCGCACCGAATATGTTGAGAAATACGGCATCACCGCCGCCGAACTTGCAGCGCGTGGATTTGATACGCTGACGATTGATTGGCGTGGTCAGGGGTTGGCCGACCGACCCGATGAAGATCGCGTCTTGGGACATGTGGGTCATTTTGACGAATACCAACTTGATCTGGCCGAAATGATGGGTTTGGCGGGCGACCTCGACCTGCCCCGCCCGTTCACGATGCTGGCCCATTCGATGGGCGGCTGCATTGGGCTTCGCGCGCTTCACAACGGGCTGGATGTAACTGGGGTCTGTTTCAGCGCACCGATGTGGGGCATCGTGTTGGCGAAATCCTTGCGCCCCGTCGCCTGGGGTTTTTCATGGGCGTTGCATAAAACACCGTGGAAACTGACCCTGTCTCCCGGCACGGCACGGCAGACCTATGTATTGGCGGAAGGGTTTGCCGACAACATGTTGACCACAGATACAGATATGTGGGCGATGATGCAGGACCAAGCCAAAGCGCATCCCGAACTGACCTTGGGCGGGCCCTCGGCTGGTTGGCTGTTCGCCGCACTGACCGAGATGCGCGATCTGGCTTGCATGTCAGCCCCCAATGTGCCCGCAATCACATGGTTGGGCAGCAACGAGCGGATTGTTGAGCCCGGCCCGATCCACGACCTGATGGCTCGGTGGCCCAATGGTCAGCTAAATATCGTCGACGGGCGCGAACATGAGGTTCTGATGGAAGACCCGGTTGTGCGCGGTCAGGTCTATGCCTCAATCGAACAGTTGGCCACAGGGCGCAAAACACCGTCGGCCGCCTGAAGCAGTTGGCCCCACAGCAGGTCCAGACCGCTTTGTCAGATGTTCTAGGTGACCGTCCGGCTTTTCTTCATGGCTTGCAGATGCGCGACCAAAGCGCGGGTCGATCCGTCAAGATCAGCCCCGTCCGCAGCACCAGACACCACCGGTTCCAACGCCACGGCCAGTTCCTTGCCAAGCTCAACACCCCATTGATCAAACGAATTGATGCCAAAGATGACCCCTTCAACAAACACGCGATGTTCATAAAGCGCGATGATCTGGCCCAACACTTCGGGCGTCAGCTTGGGATAGACCAGCGTGGTTGAAGGCCGGTTACCGGGAAACACCCGGTGGGCGGCTTGCCTTTCCAACTCGTCGCCCTCAAAATCTTTTGCAGCCATCATCTGGCGCGCCACATCGAGCGAGCGGCCCTGCATCAGCGCCTGAGACTGCGCCAGACAATTGGCCATCAAAAGCCGGTGTTGATGGTCAAGCTCGGGTTCATGACCAGCCGCTCCCACCATGAATTCGCACGGAATAATGTCGGTGCCCTGATGGATCAACTGATAGAACGCATGCTGCCCGTTGGTGCCGGGTTCGCCCCAAACCACCGGGCCGGAGACCTCGTCCAGCGGGCTGCCATCCAGCGCAACGCGTTTGCCGTTGCTTTCCATCTCAAGCTGTTGAAGATAGGCTGGAAGGCGCGCAAGCCGTTGTTCATACGGCAAAACGGCGCGGGTGGGATAGCCGCAAACCTGACGGTGCCAGATCCCGACAAGCGCCAACATCAACGGCATGTTATCGCGCCCCTGAGCACGGCAGAAATGGTCGTCCATGGCGCGCGCACCGGCCAACATCTGGTCGAACCGGTCCGGGCCAATGGCGATCATCAATGACAATCCAATCGGCCCCCACATCGAATAGCGCCCGCCGACCCAATCTTCGAACCCAAAGACCCGTTCGTCAGCGATACCCCATTTGGCGGTGTTATCCGTGTTGGACGACAAGGCGGCAAAATGCAGCCCCACAGCCGCTTGCCCAACCTCGCGCGCCAACCAGTCGCGCGCGGTGGTGGCGTTGGTCATTGTCTCGATGGTCGTGAAGGTTTTTGAGGCAACGATCACCAGCGTCTCGGCCGGGTTCAAGCCAGCCAGAACATCCGCGATCTGCGCCCCATCGACATTCGACACGAAATGAACCCTCGGCCCGTCATGATAGGGCGACAACGCAAGCGCCGTCATCGCGGGCCCAAGGTCCGACCCGCCGATCCCGATATTCACCACGTCGCGGAACCGTCCGCCCCCCGGTGCCCGGATTTGTCCCGATCGCAGACGCGATGCAAAATCACGCATACGCGCAAGGGTCTCGTGCACCTCGGGGATCACATCGACGCCATCGACCTCAATCCGGGTGTCGCCCCCGGCCCTGAGCGCAACATGCAGCACCGCGCGGTCCTCGGTGACGTTGATCTTTTTGCCGGAAAACATGTCTGCGCGACGCGACGCGACCTGTGCCTCTTCTGCAATATCCATCAGAAGGGCCACGCCATCCTCGTCCAGCGCCGTTTTCGACCAATCGAACACCAGACCCAGCGCTTGGGTTGAAAACGCCCGTGCGCGATCTTCATCAGCGAACAGGTCCGAGATGCAGCGCGTCTCAGTTGCCGTGCGATAGGCTTTCAAATCACTGAAATTCATTGTATTCCCCGACTAGGTTGATCCGTTCATGCGGCCCAATGAACCGTCATATCCGGCAGCACGGCTTTGACGGGCGCATCAAACGCGTCATCCGCCCTGATCGCCGCCGCTAGTGCGGCCCGTTTGCCTTCGCCCATGATCAGCAAATGCTTTGACATTGCGCCATTCAAAACCGGTGCGGTCAGCGTGATCCTTGGCTCATCCGCCCCCGGCGCGCGCATAGGCAGCAGCGCGGGCGCGTGCGATGACAGGCCTTCAGTCAGGCGATCTGCGCCGGGAAAAAGGCTTGCCGTATGCATGTCTTCGCCCATGCCCAACAACACGACAGACAAGGGCATGGCCGCCTGAACCGCACCGGCAAGGGCGTCCAAACACTCCTCGGGCGTGTCAGTTCCACCATAAAGCGGGATCAGACACGCGGCGGCGGCCTTGTCGACCATCAGGCGTTTTTTCAACAGCGCGGTGTTTGATCGGGGGCTGTCTTCAGTCACCCAGCGTTCATCGGTCAACATCACGTCAACGCGCGCCCAGTCCAGATCGACAGCCGACAGCGCATCAAACACCGGCCCCGGCGAGGTGCCCCCGGGCACAGCCAAAGAGGCGCGGTCTTCATGCTCCAGCATGGCCGACAGTTCCGACGCGATCTTGTCTGCCAGATCCAACATCATCATGTCGCGATCAGCGTATTCGACCAGTTTCATTCGCGGATCTCCCTCCAGCGACGCCCATCCTTATGCAGCAGCATAAGCGCCTCTTCCGGTCCCGTCGAGAACGGGTCGTAAAGCTTGGGCTTGTCGCCGCGACCTTCCCACCCTTCGATGATCGGATCGGTCCAGGCCCAGGCGGCTTCAACCTCGTCCCCACGCATGAAAAGCGTCTGGTTGCCCCGGATAACATCCATGATCAGGCGTTCGTAGGCGTCGGGCGCATCGGCGGCTTCTTCCCCCAGCGCATCGGCGAACGTCATGTCCAACGGCACGTCGATCAGACGCATCCCGCCCGGCCCCGGCTCTTTGATGGTGACCTTCAGGTCCATGCCTTCATTGGGTTGCAGACGGATCGACAGCTCGTTGGCAGTCTGGCCGGTGTCTTCTTCAAAAATCGAATGCGGTGGCTCTTTGAAACGCACGACGATTTCGGACATACGACCCCGCATACGTTTGCCGGTGCGCAGGTAAAACGGCGTGCCGTTCCATCGCCAGTTCGACACGTGCAGCTTCATCGCCACAAAACTTTCTGTGGTGCTGGCGTCGGCCTCGGCATCATCAAGGTATGACGCGACGTCGCCATTGCCACGATACTGGCCGCGCACGATGTCTTCCGAGGCCACCGGATCAAGCGCGCGGATGATCTTGAGCTTCTCATCGCGCACCGCGTTTGGCTCGAACTTCGAGGGAGGCTCCATCGCGGTCAGGCACAGAAGCTGCATCAGGTGGTTTTGCACCATATCGCGCATCGCGCCGGACTTGTCGTAATAGCTGCTGCGCCCTTCGACCCCAACCGTTTCGGCCACGGTGATCTGGATATGATCTACATATTGCGCGTTCCAAAGCGGTTCAAACAGCATGTTCCCAAAGCGCAGCGCCATAAGGTTCTGCACCGTTTCCTTGCCCAGATAATGGTCAATTCGATAAATCTGATGTTCGTCAAAGTGCTGTGCCAGAGTTTCGTTCAATTCCCGCGCTGACGCCTCATCATGGCCAAACGGCTTTTCCACCACGATACGTGCGTTAGGGCCGGCAATTCCATGCGTATGTAGACGTTCGGCGATCGGCCCAAACAACCCGGGGCCAACTGAGAAATAGAATGCTTGGACGCGATCTTGCTTCGCGATTGCCTTCAGATCAACCCATCCCTGACCGCCCATAACGTCAAGCTGAACAAAGCTAATCCGCTCAAGAAACATCTTCAAGACTTTGGGATCACACCATTTTTTTGATACGAACTCGCGCACAGCGGATTCTACAAAGGCGCGGTAGCCATCAGTGTTCATATCGCCACGGGCAGCACCGATAACGCGCGCATCCTCGGGCATTTGCCCATCTAGGAAACGACGATACAGACCGGGCAGGATTTTGCGTCGGGCAAGATCGCCCGTACCCCCAAAAATCACCAGATCGAAAGGTTCGACAGGAATGACGCGTGAGACCATGAGTTTCTCCAGTTGCCGTTAGCGCTAACGGGTTTTGTCACGGCTTCTACCTGCATGCGCGCTTGAAGTCTAGCATTCATTGATTGGACCACAAGTCAAAGGGGGGGAAGCGCGCTTTAGTTCGTCATGACGCACAGAAGTTCAAACATGATCGACGCGCCCAGATAGGCCGTCCCACCTGCCGCATCGAACGGGGGCGAGACTTCGACAAGATCGGCGCCGACGATGTTGACGCCTTTTAGGCCGCGCACGACTTCGACCGCCTGAAACGAGTTCGGGCCACCGATTTCAGGTGTCCCGGTGCCGGGGGCAAAGGCGGGGTCAACAAAGTCGATATCATAGCTAACATAGGTGTCGCCCGTCCCCGCAATCTCGCGCGCCTCGGCCATGACGTCATCAACACCGCGTTTGTGAAATTCCTCGATCGGAATGACGCGAATACCGACGCTTTCAGCGAAATCGCGGTCCTCATTATCGTAGGCGGTGCCGCGAATGCCGATCATCACAACGCGTAAAGGGTCTAATAGCCCCTCCTCCACGGCGCGTCGGAAAGGGGTGCCGTGCGTATACATCGTGCCGTCAAAATACGAATGATAAAGGTCGGTGTGACTGTCAAAATGCACCATGCCCACGGGTGCGTCCTTCGCCAACGCACGCAGGATCGGCAGGGTGCATAAGTGATCGCCACCGCCGGTCAAGGGGCGGATGCCCGCCGCTTTCACCCGGTCGTAAAAACGCTCCATCCGCTGCAAGCTGTCCATCAGATCTGCGGGGTTCGGGGCCACATCGCCTAAATCCGCGCATTTCGCGGCTTCAAACGGACGTATGCCAGTGGCCCCGTTCTGCGCGCGGATCATGGTGGACATGTCGCGCAACTGACGCGGGCCATGACGCGGTCCGGGGCGATTGGTGGTGCCCCCATCCCACGGCGCGCCGATCAAGCCGATCTCGACCTCGCCAAAGCGCGGGTGGTCAAAATCTACATGCGGCAAGCGCATGAAAGTGGCCACGCCCGCAAAGCGCGGTAGATCGAAGCCAGAGATGGGTGTGAAGAATGGATCAGACATGGCAAAGCTCCCTTTTTCGTAAGGGTACGCTATCGCCTGTTTGGCCGCCCGTCACGCGTCCAATTCAGCATCCCAGTAAAGGAAGTCCATCCAGCTGTCGTGCAAGTGGCCCGGCGGGAATTTACGCCCGACATTGCGCAGCTCGGACGCGGCGGGCTGGCGTGGGGGGCGACGCAAATTGAGCCCCGAATGCCGCAAAGGTTTAGAGCCCTTGCGCAGATTGCACCTTTGACACGCGGCCACGACATTTTCCCAGCTGGTGACGCCGCCTGCTGCGCGTGGCACCACGTGATCAAAGGTCAGGTCGCCCCTTGCGCCGCAATATTGGCAACAGAACTCGTCCCTCAGGAACAGGTTAAAGCGCGTGAAAGCAACACGCTTTTGCGGTTTCACATAGTCCTTCAGAACGACAACCGAAGGGATGCGCAGTTCCAGCGACGGGCTTCGCACAACCTCGTCATATTCGGCCAGTATGTTGACCCGATCCAACACCGCCGCTTTCACGGCTTCCTGCCACGGCCACAATGATAAGGGATAATAGGACAACGGTCGGTAATCCGCATTGAGCACAAGTGCCGCGTGGTTCTTCACGCCGCCCCCCTCGCGCACAAATTCTGTCCTGAAGTCTCCGTCCATCACGCGTCAATCCTTGCCCAAACATACCATGCATCAGCGTATCGGGGCGAGGACACCCGCCCCATGCTCTTGGCTCGACTATATATAGGTGAGCCAACCTGACAAGCCCCATGATCTGGGGGCTCATCACAGCTAGATCGAGAAAATGTCAGGGGGTTACTTTGGCTGCGCGGCGGGCTTAATCCCAAGCTTATCCTGAATAAAGCTCAGCGCGACGGACAGCCCGTCCATCCCGATGCCGTGACCGGTGCCCTTCATGATAAAGCCATAGGTTTCAAAACCTGCCGCCTGCAGGATCTCGCCACTTTCCGAGAAATGGCCGGGTGGCACCATGTCATCCTGATCGCCGTGAACCAGAAGCACCGGCGGCTTGGATTTCACGTGATCGGGGAACTGGTCAGGCTCGAGCATCCGACCTGAAAACGCGACAAGGCCCGCAATCGGCGCATCCCGGCGCGGCAACACACGCAGCGCCATCATTGTGCCTTGCGAAAAGCCAAAAACGATGAGTTGTTCGGGGCTTATCCCTTCATCCTCAAGCACCTGATCCAGAAAGGCATCGATGTCTTGTGCAGCTTGGTTGGCCCCATTCATGCTGTCTTCTTCTGACGACCCGTCCAGCCACGGGATCGGAAACCACTGAAAGCCCATCGGGTTGCCCGCGCATTTTTCGGGCGCATCAGGCGCGATGAATGTGGTGTCTGGCAGATGTTCGGCCAAAGGGTCGGACAGGCCCAGAAGATCTGCACCATCCGCGCCGTAGCCGTGCAGAAACACAACGACCGATTTGGTCGTGCCCGAGGCAGCCTCGCGGCGTTTCACATCCAGTATTCGGTTCATCAGCGGATCCCTTCGCGTTGCTTTTCCACCCGGTAATAGGCCCACAGAAGGCGGGCTGCAACGCCCCTCCATGGCGACCAGTTCGCGGCAAGGGCGCGCATCGCTTTGTCCTTGGGGCGGTCGGGCAAGTCAAACAGCAGTTTTGCTGCCTCTTGCAGGGCCAGATCGCCGGCCGGAAAGATATCGGCGTGGGCCAATGCGAATAAAGCGTAAATCTCGGCGCTCCACTGGCCGATGCCGGGCACGGCCGTCAGGGTCGCGATCACCTGATCGGCGGGCGCGGATCGTAGCGCGTGGTAGTCCAACCCTGCCCCGGCCAGCGCGTAGGCATACCGGATTTTGGGTCGCGACAGGCCCAATGCGGTCAGATCGTCGCGGGTTGCATTGGTCACCGCGTCTGGCGTGACCATCCCGGCCGCTTCAACGCGCGACCAGGTTGCAGCAGCGGACGCGGTGGAAACCTGCTGGCCGACAATGGCAAACATCAGCGCCTCAAACCCATCGTCGCGCAGCCGCAATGGGATGTCGTCAATCTGATCCAATACCGTTTGAAATCTCGGCTCCGTCCTGCAAAGCCAATCCGCACCTTCACGCAGGCAGTCTGGCCCGTGGATCAGGCGCTCTTTGAGGTCAGCCAAGAAAAGGCCTCCTGCACGGTTTGCGCATGATCGCAATCCGGCAGCGCCGGGCGATCAAGCAAGGCAACCGGAATCCCCATGGCGCGGGCAGCATCAAGCTTTGCACGTGTTGGACCACCTGAATTTCTCGCTACAACCCATTCTACCGCATAAGTTTTCAGCAAACGCATTTCATAGGCCAACACGAAGGGAGGCTGCCCTATGATCCAACTTCCTTCAAAGGGAAACGGGTCATCCGTTCGGTCCGCGCGTCGGCAAAACAGCGTTCTGCCCTTTGCAAACTCCGCCCAGCTGTCAATGGAGTGCGCATCCGTGGCCAGAAACACCCGCGCAGCCTTCGGAACCAGCTTTGCAACCTGTTTTTGTGTCTCAACGCTGTGCCACAGGTCACCGTCTTGGGCCTTCCAAGCGGGTCGTAGCAGGCGAAGATAAGGCAACCCCATGCGTTGTGCGATGGTCAGGCTTCTGCTGGAAATCTTTGTCGCAAATGGGTGCGTTGCGTCGATCACGGCTGTAAACCCGCCGTCCCGCATAAAGCGTTCCTGAGCGTCCTCGCCGCCAAAACCACCCCTGCGGGTATGGATCGGAAACAATCTTTGTTCGTGCGTGACACCAGCCATTGATGCAACCGCATCCATACCGTCAGCGGCCAGCAGATCCGCCAGCGCGCGCGCTTCCTCCGTTCCGGCCAGCAAAAGAGTCTTCACGATGGCCGCGCGATCACCGCGCCTTTTCGACCGATCAAATCTGGCATCTTTTTCCTATTCGTATCTAATACTTGCAGAACAATATTCATACGTGACCTTCATTATCAACAAACAACTTGGCGGACGTTTCGAAACCTGTCAGGCCGCGATCAGACTGCGGGATGTTTGCGCCTTCCGTCAATTCAGCAGTGCCTCCGCCAATGGTCCGTTCCAATCGGGCTGCGCGCGCGATAGTTGAACATTCCCCCAACAAAATCCCCTTTATCAAGCATTGCACCTTCCTGTCGGCTAGAAAGCGCCTGCGCAGGGTTCGACGGCGGGTTCTGCGGGCAGGATCGGTAAGGCCGGGCTTGCCCACTATGCCCACGCCGTTGCAAACGCGCCCTTCGCCGCACCACCAATCCCCATTGAAAGCCGCAAGGACGCTGTTCGTCCCCCGCGCCCCGGTGCATAAATGACCAATGAGCGACTCACACACCTATACGCCCCCCGCCTTGCCGGGGACTGACTGGCCGCAAATGCAACCCGGCTGGGTATGGCTTTGTGGGGCTGGTCCCGGTGATCCGGGGCTTTTGACGATCCACGCGGTTAATGCCCTGTCGCAGGCAGAGGTGATCGTGCATGACGCGCTGGTCGCGCCGGAAATCTTGTCCTGGGCACGCCCCGATGCAGAGGTGATCTATGCTGGCAAGCGGGGTGGGAAGCCCTCCGCCAAACAGCACGATATCTCATTGCACCTTGTTGATCTGGCGCGCGACGGTAAAAAAGTACTGCGGCTGAAGGGCGGCGACCCATTCGTTTTCGGGCGCGGTGGCGAGGAAGGCCAAACCCTTGTCCAGCATGGCGTGCCGATCCGCATCATTCCCGGGATTTCGGCAGGGATCGGCGGTCTGGCCTATGCGGGCATTCCGGTGACCCATCGCGACGTGAACCAATCCGTGACCTTCGTGACCGGGCATGACCAGTCGGGCAACGCACCCGGCGCGCTCGATTGGGAGGCGATTGCGCGCGGATCGCAAGTGATCGTTATCTATATGGGCATGAAGCATCTGGACCGCATCCGCACCGCCCTGATCGCCGCTGGTCGCCCGGCTGACGAACCCGTCGCCATCACCGCAAACGCCACAACGCCGGATCAGAAAGTGCTGGAGACCACCCTTGGTACATGCGTCGAGGACGCTGCGCGCGACGGGATCAGCGCGCCTGCGATCATATGCGTGGGCCTTGCCGTTCTGATGCGTCAAGCGTTGGACTGGCAGGCGCTGGCGGCGGGACTGCCCCTGCGCAACACCGACCCGCTGGGCCGTGGACGCCCGGCCGAGGATCGTTAAGGACAGCCCTGAGCGCAGCACCGACCTGTTCGACCCACGCCTAAGCCATAGCGGTCAATTGCCGCGTCGCCGCTGGTTTTTCCATCTGGTCAAATCCGCACCCCACATATACGGATATGCGCATGAGTGACGCGACCCTAGCCCCAGCCGACCATGCCCGCGCCAAGCGCAATGTGACCATCCTTGTGCTGGCGCAAGCCTTTCTGGGCGCGCAGATGCCGATGATTTTCACCATGGCCGGTCTGGCCGGCCAATCGCTCGCCTCAAACCCCTGCTGGGCGACATTGCCGATTTCTCTGATGGTCGGAGGCTCGATGTTCTTTGCCAATCCGGTCAGCTGGGTCATGCAGACCTATGGCCGCCGGGTTGGCTTCTGGCTCGGCACGCTGGGAGGGTCCGTTGGCGCGGCGATCAGCGCTTATGCCCTGACCCAAGCAGATTTCGGCATCTTCCTGTTGGGGTCGTTCCTGATGGGGCTGTATCAATCCTCGCAAGGGTTTTTCCGCTTTGCGGCCGCCGATACCGCGTCCGTGGAATTCCGACCCAAGGCGATTTCTTATGTGATGGCGGGAGGACTGGCGTCTGCAGTCATTGGACCTCAACTGTTTAATGCCACCAATGACGCCATGGTCGTGCCCTTTCTGGGGGCCTATCTGACGATCATCGCGATCAACATCGTGGGCTCGTTCCTGTTTTTGGGGCTGGATATTCCCAAGCCGCCTAAACCGCACGCGGACGATCCCAATGGTCGCACGCGCCGCGAGCTTTTGCGCGACCCGGTGATCGCAGTGGCGATCATCTGCGGCATGGTCTCGTACGCGCTCATGAACCTTGTCATGACCTCAACCCCGCTGGCGGTTGTCGGCTGTGGGTTTGAAACCGACATGGCAGGGAACGTGGTCACCGCCCACGTGCTGGCAATGTTCGTGCCCAGCTTTTTCACCGGCCACCTGATCGCCCGCTTCGGCACCCGCAAAGTCATCGCGACCGGTCTGGCGATCCTTGGGCTGGCAGGCGTCGTCGCGCTGCAAGGTGTCGAGCTTGAGAACTTCTTCATCGCCTTGATCCTTCTTGGTGTCGGCTGGAATTTCGGGTTCATCGGCGCGACAACAATGCTGGCCGGCGCCCACGCCCCTGAGGAACGCGGCCGCGTACAGGGCATGAACGACATGATCGTGTTTGGCTGCGTCACCGTGGCCTCGCTGGCCTCTGGCGGGTTGATGAATTGCTCGGGCGGCTCAACGGTCGAGGGCTGGAACGCCGTCAACATCGCCATGGTGCCGTTCTTGGCGCTGGCAGGAGCGTCGCTGATCTGGTTGATGCTGCGCCCGCAGGATGATTTGGCTTGACTGGGCAGAGTGGATTGGCCGGTTTAAGCCCCTATTGACCTTTGCACCCACTGAGGCGGATGTCGGCTAGGCTGATCAAGCAGATTGCCGCATGCACATTGATCCCTGTCAAGTTTCGCGTCGCAAAATCGTGCCACGGTTGGTGACAGCAAGAGGAGGCACGTATGGAAGATTTAGTCAAACTCGGACGGGAATTCGTTCAGGCGATGCGGAACCGTCGCGGCATTGTGCATGTCGACGACATCTATGCCGAAAACGCTGAGTCGGTGGAGGCGGTTGTGCCACCCGGGCGGGATGAGCGGATCGCCAAGGGCCGGGGCGCGATCAAAGCTAAAAGAGAGAGTTGGGCAGCAACGCACACCATCCACAAGCTCGACGCAGACGGGCCATATGTCCATCCGCCCAACCGGTTTGTAGTGCGCTTCGAGGCCGAGGTGACGCAGAAAGACACTGGTCGGCTGATGAACCTGCGCGAGATCGCGGTTTATTCGGTCGAGGAGGGCAAGATCGTCCGCGAAGAGTTCTTCATGTTGCCGAAGTAGGCGGCGTGTCAGGCGGTACTGTCAGTGGTCGACTGATAGCCTTTCTCGCAAGAAGCGCCCATTTCGCATGGGGATGAAGCAAGGCAAAGCCGGTCCCGGCGCAGCGATTCCAGCGTTTAACGTGTAGCCCTTGATCCTATGCACCAACCCCCCGGATCGCATTCAGGGAGCCTTCGCATTCGAGCGCTTGACAACTTCGTTGGCGCGTTCGACCGCCTCCCACCCAGCAAAATATTTCTCCGCTCGACGACCGTTCTTGGGCCGTGCAGCGAACGGTTGCTAAGTCCCGATTCCGGTCTGTGGTTGTAACCTAGCGCAGGCTGCTCCGCCTCACTCACGCACGGTTCACCCCAATCGACCTTTCCGCCCGCCGCGCCGCTTGGGCGTCGCGGCCTCCTCCAACGCCGACTTCATCACAGCGGTCATCGGGTGTTCCGGCGCCTGCGCACCGTAATGGGCCAACAACGCTGTAATGCGGTCTGCTTGCGCTATCTCGTGGTCATCAAACAGCGCCCAATCCAGAAAAATGGACCGGCATTCTTCAATTCTGATCCCTTCGATCCGATAGCTTTCAAAGATCAGACCACGCGGGTCGATGGCTTTGATGAGGTCAGTCATGACGCCTCCCTGGTATCCGGCGGGGCCGGGTTTAACCCGGTGGCGACGCCAGCACCTCGTCTATGGCTTGGGCAGCGGCCCGTGCCTTGTTCTCTAAATCCTTAACCAGCGCCGTCTCACTTTCGGCACCGGTTTCGCGCAATAACAAGTCCTGCCCGCCCTTCCCCAGCGCGTCAAGGTCCAATGGTCCATCCGACAACAGCTTTGAGGCCGCTTGCAGTCGCCACATCAGATCATGACTTTCCGCCATGGCCCGCCCCTGCGCGTCAGAAAACCAACCCGAAGCGACACCTTGGGCGATCTGAGATGCAGGATCACGCGCGGTGTCATGCGACAGCAGCGCGGCGGCTTGGGCGACCAGCTCGACGTCTTGCAAATGCCCCACCCCCAGTTTCGCATCCAACGCACCGCCGCCAGTTTTCGCCTCGGCAATTCGGTGGCGCATGTCGATGACGTCCGCCACGACCTTCGCCGGATCACGGTCGAATGCCATCACTTCGGCGCGCGCGGCCTCGTAAGCCTTGGCCACGCTGTCCGGGCCGGTGATCACGCGGGCACGGGTCAGGGCCAGATGTTCCCATGTCCACGCCTCGTCCTTCTGATAGGCGCGGAAGCTGTCGATTGAGGTGGCAACCGGACCCTGCCGACCCGACGGGCGCAGGCGCATGTCGACCTCGTAAAGCCGCCCTTCAGCCATTGGGGCGGACAGCGCAGTCAGGAAGGCTTGTGTCAGGCGGGCATAATATGTGCGGGTCGCCAAGGGTCGACGGCCATCAGACATGTCCTCGCCCTTTGGGTCATAGATCATGATCAGATCAAGGTCCGAGGTTGCGGTCAGGCTGCGCGCACCCAGTGACCCCATGCCGATGATTGCGGCCCCTGCCCCCGGTGGGTCGCCATGCTTGACGGCAAAGTTTTCGACCACGACAGGCCAAATCGCGCGGATCACCGCGTCGGCAAGATCGGTATATTGGGTTCCTGCTTCGCGCGCCGGGATCAGGCCGCGCAGCAAATGCACGCCGATGCGAAAATGCCATTCTTTCATCCAGCGCCGGGTGCCATCCAGTCGCGCTTCGTAATCCGTCAAACTTTCCAGTCGGGCGACGAGTTGCGCGTGCAACGCGTCCAGCCCCGGCCAGTCCTCGAAAAACCCGCCGCCGATCACCGCGTCCAGAACCTGCGCGTTATGCCCCAAATACGCCGCGAGCGCGGGGGCTGTCGCGGCAATATCAACGATCAGGTCGACAAGCGTCGGGTTCGCTTCAAAGAGCGAGAATAACTGAACCCCCGACGGCAGGCGCGACAGAAAGCCATCGAACTGGATCAGCGCATCATGCGGGCGGGGTGCATCCGCCAGTCGGGCCAGCAGGTCAGGCTTTAGTCGGTTGAAAATCTCGACCGCGCGGGCGGACCGCAGGCAGGGATAGGTTTTCCAGCGGCGCACGATCTCGGCTTCTGTTTCACTTAGTTCGCGGGTGTCGGCAGCGGAGCCGTCCGGCGCAAAGAATTCTTCGGTGACCGCGTGCACTTCGGACAAGGCGTCATGGATGCGGGATTTCAGAGCATCCGTGTCCCCTTCCCCCATCATCCGCGCCAGCCGGTCAAAACCTGTGTTCGTGGACGGCAACTCGTGCGTCTGCGCGTCGCGCATCATCTGGACGCGATGTTCGACCGCGCGGTGGAAGCGATAATGACCGGTCAGGATCTGGGCGACATCGGCGGGCACCCAGCCCTTGGAAGCCAGCCCCGCCAGCCCCTCCACCGTGCCGCGCATTCTCAGCCCTTCGTCCCGGCCCCCGGCGATAATCTGACGCGTCTGGGTGAAAAATTCGATCTCGCGAATGCCGCCGCGACCCAGCTTCATATCGTGGCCCGGCAAGGTGATATCGCCGTGCAGCCCTTTGTGTTCGCGAATCCGCAAGCGCATATCATGAGCATCCTGAATGGCGGCGAAATCCAGATGTTTGCGCCAGATGAACGGTCTAAGCCGGGTCAGATAGGCCTCCCCCGCCGCAAGGTCACCGCCACAGGGGCGCGCTTTGATATGGGCGGCGCGTTCCCACGTGCGGCCAAGGCTTTCGTAATACCGTTCAGCCGCCGACATCGAGACACAGACCGGTGTCACAGCCGGATCGGGGCGCAAGCGCAAGTCCGTGCGGAACACGTAGCCATCGGCTGTCAATTCGGACAGCATCGCGCTCATCTTCCGGGTCGCGCGGACGTGGCTGGCGCGGGCGTCGTGAAAATCGGCGCCTTCGAACCTGCTGTCGTCAAACAGCATGATCAGGTCGATATCCGAGCTATAATTCAGCTCATGCGCGCCCATCTTGCCCATCGCCAGCGCGGCCAGACCGCCGGTGGTCTCAATGTCGTCTTCCGTCATGCCGGGCAGCTTGCCGCGCCGGATTTCATGCCCCACCTGAAATTGCATTGCGGTGTTGGTTGCCCGGTCGGCCAGATCCGTCAGGTCACCGGTGACCTGTTCCAGCGCATAGACCCCTGCCAGATCGGCAAGACCCGCCAGCAAAGCGACACGCTGCTTGGCAATGCGCAGTGTTGCACGCAGCGCGCTGTCGCTATCTGCGTCGGGCGAGATTGCGGCCAAAGTGGCGGCAATCGCATCCTCGGGCGCACCGGCCAACGCTGTGCGCAACCAGTCCGCCTGCTTTTCCATCAGCCCTTTCAGATAAGGCGCGCAGCCTGCCGTCCCGGCCAGCACCTCGCGCAGTTCAGGCGACAGATCCGCGAACAGCGCTTCAATCTCGGCCGCGGGTTCGGCCTCAAAGGGAATAGGACAACGGGTGATGCGGGTGGCAAAGGGCTTATGGCTCATGGCCGCAAATTGCCCCTCTGGCAGGGGCGGGTCAACTGGCGACTGCATCCCGTGGCAATTGGGATCGGCGTGGCTTGCGCACGGCGGCGGTTTAGATAACGTGGCCTCAACGCGAATATGGAAAAGGACCGCGATGTGTCGAAAAGCCTGAAACGCGTGCAGTCCGCCCTGATCGCCCTTGGGATCGACACCCAGATTCACGAGATGGCCGCGGGCACACGCACCGCCGCAGACGCGGCCCGCGCCATTGGGTGCGAGATTGACCAGATCGCCAAGTCGATCATCTTTCGCGGCAAACGCAGCGGGCATGTAGTCCTGTTTCTAACTGCTGGTGGCAATCAGGTTGATGCGCAGAAGGCGTCGACATTGGCGGGCGAGCCATTGGGCAAGGCGGACGCGAAACTGATCCGCGCGGAAACCGGCTTTGCCATCGGGGGCGTGTCGCCTGTGGGGCTGACCCGTCCGGTGCGCGCGTTCTATGACCCCCACCTGTTGACCTTCGACACCGTCTGGGCGGCAGCGGGCACGCCGCGCCACGTGTTTGGTGCTCCTCCGGCCGAGTTAATCAAAGCAAGCGCGGCGCACAGCGCAGACTTCGTGGCCGTTTGACGCATCGCGGCGGAAATCTGCACTTGCGTTCGCGACATTCGCCCCATAGCTTGCACTTGCAAGGTTTTCTTACCAATCTTGCAAGTGCAACTATTATGCCGTGACTCGCATAGACAGGAGGTCTCATGACCCGTTATCACCCCGCCCTAGTTGCCCTTCACTGGATCCTTGCCGCAATGGTCATTGGCGCTTTGATCATGGGTGGGCAAGTGCTGGCCGCCTTGCCCAATGACAGCCCTGACAAAATGTTCAGCCTGCGCGCGCACATGACCGTTGGTCTGGTTATTGGTGTCTTGATGCTGGCACGTTTGGTCACGCGGCTGAAAACCCAACACCCCCCGAAAGCGGACACAGGCAATGCCTTGTTGAACATGGGCGGGCGCGCCGCGCATTGGGCGCTTTATACGCTTGTCTTGCTGATGGTGGCGAGCGGCGTCGGCATTTCCCTGACCGCAGGCCTGCCTGACATCGTGTTTGGCGGATCGGGTGCGCCGCTGCCCGAAACCTTCGACGATCTGGCCCCGCGCGTGGCGCATGGGATTATCTCAAAGCTGCTTGCATTGACTATTTTGGCACATATCGCGGGCTGGCTGTATCATCAGTTTGCCCTGAAAGATGGTCTGATCAGCCGTATGTGGTTCGGGAATCGACACTAACCCGCCCATCACAGCCAACAAAAGGCCGCCTTTCGGGGCGGCTTTTTTTGTTCAATGGCAAGGGTTTATGAAATTAATGTAAAAAACTTTCACATTAACACTTGATGCGAGGGCAGAAATACCCACATCTTAATCATGTGAAAGACATTCACATTAAACACCAACCAACGGAGACCTACCATGAACACCGCCGCACAAACCGACTTCCCCGCCGCACCGCGCGGCTGGTTTTCGCGAAGCGAGGCATGGCTGGACGAGCGCGGCAAAGGCGCTTGGATCGCGGCCATGGTCATCGGCTTCATCTTCTTCTGGCCCGTTGGGCTGGCCCTTCTTGCCTATATGATCTGGAGCAAACGCATGTTCTCGAAATCTTGCAGCCGCCGCCGTTCGACCGAAACAACCGCATGGAAAGACGCACGTTACGCTCGTCGCCATGGGTTCTCGACCTCGGGCAACACCGCATTTGACGCCTATAAGGCCGAAACACTGCGCCGTTTGATGAGCGAACAGGAAGCATTTGAAGCCTTCTTGGAACGCCTGCGCGCCGCCAAGGACAAGTCCGAGTTCGACCAGTTTATGGACGAACGCGTCAGCGCCGCACAGACGGCTCGTGATCAGGCCTATGATGACGACTACGCCGCAGATGACATGGGCGATGATGTAGACGACATTGAAGTGCTGGACGAACCGGCCCGCGACAAGAAGAAGAAAAAGTCGTAAACCTATCGCTGACACCTTCATAGGTGTCAGCCCCCGCCCGGCCCAAACAAATGGGCCGGGCCTTTTGCCTGACACCACAAGAACACAGGACCGATGCATGTCTGATTTCCCACACGCGTTCCAAGGCGACACCCAGGGCCGCAGCCCCTATTGGGGCTTGCCCGATCCCGAAACGCAGGCCGAGTTTTACCAGGACGTGGTATTCAAACGGCTGCTGGCCTGGTTGATTGACGTGGTTCTGATCTTCGCCCTTTGCGTTCTGGTCAGCCTTCTGACCTTTGGCATCGGGTTCTTCTTATGGGGCCTGATCTATCTAGCTGTCAGCTTCGTCTATCGCGTCACCACACTGACCAGCCAATCCGCAACCCTAGGCATGCGCCTGGCCGCAATTGAGCTGCGCAACCACCGCGGCGAACGCTTCGACCGATCAACCGCCGCCCTTCACACGTTGGGCTATTTCGTGTCGATGTCGACATTTGTGCTGCAAGTGATCTCGATCGTGATGATGTTCACTACACCGCGCGGGCAAGGTCTGGTGGATATGGTGCTAGGCACCGCCGCCGTGAACCGCGCCGCTGGTCGCTAGACGCGTACATTTACCTTGCGGCTGTCAGGGACTTGCCCGATCTGGTCGTCCGCGCTAACTTTCCAGTACCAGTACAGTTTCGAAAGCGTCATGCGCCATACATTACCGCTTGCACCACAGTTTTACGTTACCGCGCCGCAGGAGTGTCCCTACCTGGATGGCCGGATGGAGCGGAAGTTGTTCACCGCCCTGCAGGGCGAACATGCCGACACCCTGAATGATACCCTGTCAAAGCAAGGCTTTCGCCGATCACAGAACGTGTTGTATCGCCCGTCCTGTGCGGATTGCTCGGCTTGCCTGTCGGCCCGCATCCGTGTGGCTGACTTCCAGCCAACCAAGGGCCAGCGCCGCGCCATGAAGCGCAACGATGATCTGGAACGCCGTGCACGTGCCCCATGGGCCAGCGAAGATCAGTATGACCTTTTCCGCCGCTATCTTGACACCCGCCACGCCGACGGCGGCATGGCCGATATGGATGTGTTTGAATTCGCCGCAATGATTGAGGAAACGCCGATCAAAAGCCGCGTCATCGAATATTCTGAACGTGGCGCGGGGCAAGAGCCGGGCGACGAGCCCATCGGCCCTTTGCGCGCGGTCTGCCTGACAGACGTGTTGGATGACGGGTTGTCGATGGTCTATTCCTTCTATGATCCGGACCGCAACAAGACCTCGCTTGGCACGCATATGATATTGGACCACATCCAGATCGCCCGCGAAGCAGGGCTTGATTATGTCTATCTGGGCTATTGGGTGCCGGGCAGTCCGAAGATGGATTACAAGTCCAAATTCTCAGCCCTTGAAATCTATCGCAAGGGCGAATGGACACCGCTGCGGGGGGACGAGGATTATTCTTCCGAACTGCACCCCCTCTCGACCGATCCGATTGCTGAACAGGTGGCCGGGATCACATTGCCCGATACTGTGCGCTCCGACAGCAGCTAAGGCTGCGCCGTCACCCGTTATAGGTATCAAGGGCGGTCTTCGGCATTTGGCCCCGGAGATGCAAAAACCGGTCGTAGATTTGCGATAATTACGCCAAGCCATCATCAAACAGTCCAAAAATTACAAAATATTCGCACCTGCGACACTTTATTCGCCCATTTCGCGGTTGACGCCCCCTCGCCCCGCTCATAATGTCGCGCCCACGTAAGCAGGAAGCCCCACGCTTTACACGGGTGGGCAAGACAAAGGAAATGTTGCAATGGGCAGCGTCCTCGTACTTGTAAGAAAATGGCGCATGGGCCGGTAACGGAACCATATTGGATCCCCATGCGCCCCCGAAAATCGGGGGCTTTTTTGTGAATAACGCACGTGGAACGGAGAGAGTGATGACACGTCAGATGACCGGAGCGAAAATGGTGGTGCAGGCCCTGAAGGATCAGGGTGTCGACACAGTCTTTGGCTATCCGGGGGGTGCTGTCCTACCGATCTACGATGAGATTTTTCAACAAAATGACATTCGCCACATTCTGGTGCGTCATGAACAAGGGGCTGTGCACGCCGCCGAAGGTTACGCCCGCTCTACCGGCAAGCCCGGCGTTGTGCTGGTGACTTCTGGCCCCGGTGCAACCAACGCGGTGACCGGTCTGACCGATGCGCTACTGGATTCGATCCCGATCGTCGTGCTGACCGGACAGGTGCCGACCTTCATGATCGGCACGGACGGGTTTCAGGAAGCCGACACGGTGGGCATCACGCGCCCCTGCACCAAACACAATTGGCTCGTGAAAGAGACTGACAAATTGTCGGATGTGATCCATCAGGCCTTTCACGTCTCGACCGCGGGTCGTCCGGGGCCGACGCTGGTCGACATCCCGAAAGACGTGCAATTCGCGACGGGTCAATACACCCCGCCTGCGAAAGCTGACACCAGCCACTACACCCCCCAAGTGCGTGGCGACACAGATGCGATTACCGAACTGGTGGCCGCAATGGAAACCGCCAAGCGCCCGATCTTCTACACCGGGGGTGGCGTGATCAACTCCGGCCC
This sequence comes from Aliiroseovarius sp. S1339, assembly GCF_023195695.1. GTDB lineage: Bacteria > Pseudomonadota > Alphaproteobacteria > Rhodobacterales > Rhodobacteraceae > Aliiroseovarius. The sequence goes on from NZ_JALPQG010000004.1 coordinate 166,953, forward strand.
CGAAGCCTGCCAGTTGTTGCGCGAGCTTGTGGATGCCACTGGCTTCCCAATCACCTCGACCCTCATGGGTTTGGGCGCCTACCCGGCCACGAGTGAACATTGGCTGGGTATGTTGGGGATGCACGGGCTTTATGAAGCCAATATGGCGATGCATGACTGCGATTTGATGATCTGCGTCGGCGCGCGGTTTGACGACCGGATCACCGGACGGATGGATGCATTCAGCCCCGGTTCGAAAAAGGCGCATATCGATATTGATCCCAGTTCGATCAACAAGGTCATCCATGTTGAGATCCCGATCATCGGCGACGTTGGCCATGTGCTTGAAGACATGCTGAAAATCTGGAAAGCACGCGGACGCAAGACCAACGCCGATGCGCTGACCAACTGGACCGCCACAATTCAGGATTGGAGGGCGCGCGACTGCCTGTCCTATCAAGGCAACGACAAAGTAATCCAGCCGCAATATGCGATGGAACGTCTTGAGGCGCTGACCAAGGACAAGGACCGTTATGTTGCCACCGAAGTGGGTCAGCACCAGATGTGGGCCGCACAGTTCTTGGGCTTCAACGACCCCAACCGCTGGCTGACCTCTGGGGGTCTGGGCACGATGGGGTATGGCCTGCCCGCCTCGCTTGGCGCGCAGATCGCGCATCCCGATGCGCTGGTGATCAACGTGGCGGGCGACGCAAGCTGGCTGATGAACATGCAGGAAATGGGCACCGCCGTTCAATTCCGCGCGCCTATCAAGCAGTTCATCCTGAATAACGAACGCTTGGGCATGGTGCGCCAATGGCAAGAGTTGTTGCACGGTGAACGCTATTCGCAAAGCTGGTCGGAAAGCCTGCCTGATTTCGTCAAACTGGCCGAGGCCTTTGGCTGTAAGGGTCGGCAAGTCTCCGACCCCGCCGAACTGGATGACGCCATTCAGGAAATGCTGGATTATGACGGCCCGTTCATTCTGGACGTGCTGGTGGAAAAACACGCCAACTGCTTCCCGATGATCCCATCGGGCGAGCCGCATAACAAAATGCTCCTGGGTGAAGCCGAGACGCAAGGCGTCATCGGTTCCTCAGGCGCGACGCTGGTTTAAGGAGGGTCTGGAAATGTCTGCACTCAAGATCAAAAAAGGCTCGTCACGCAAATCGGCCTATGACCTGCGCGACCCCAATTCGGATGTAATCGAGCGTCATACGCTGGCGATCATCGTCGACAACGAAGCTGGTGTGCTGGCCCGTGTAATCGGCCTTTTCGCGGGTCGTGGCTATAACATCGAAAGCCTGACCGTGGCCGAGGTCGACCATCTGGGCCATCTGTCGCGGATCACCATCGTCACCACCGGAACGCCCGCCGTCATCGAACAGATCAAGGCGCAGCTTGGCCGCATCGTGCCAGTGCATGACGTGCACGACCTGACGGTCGAAGGCCCGGCGGTAGAACGCGAACTGGCGTTGTTCAAAGTGGAGGGTGCTGGCGACAAGCGGGTCGAAGCCCTGCGCCTTGCCGACATTTTCCGTGCCAACGTGGTCGACTCGACGCTTGACAGCTTCGTCTTCGAAATCACTGGAACGACAGAGAAAATTTCAGCGTTCGCTGAACTCATGCGTCCGCTTGGCCTGATCGAGGTGGCACGAACCGGCGTTGCAGCCCTGTCACGCGGCGCGAAGGGCTGAAAACCCTTAACCTACCGTATATGCGCCCGTCATGATCACATGGCGGGCGTGTTCTATTGCCGTAAAAGGATGAATAACGTTAGTCGTTGCCCGGCCGACCCTGCGGCCCAGCGACCGCGTCAGGCCACAACCCGCAGCACCGATCGTGTGGATGGTGGATCATACTTTGCCAGAACCTTGGCCGGGTCTGTTCCGCACATCACGACCGACACAGCTTCGATCCGGCGCACCGTACGAAATCCGTTGGTCTCGTCGTACTCGAACCAGATTTGCGATCCGCGCTTCAGATCGTCCACACCTTCCGGCTTGCTGACGTCAGGACCGATGTAAGCCAGCGGCCCCTGATCTTCGCACCAGATCAAGCCAACGCTCTTTTCGGCGTTGTACCATAGGATTATTCCCAACATCTACGTCTCCACTTCTAGTAGATGTTTTACCACCTGGATGCGGCAAAAACAGGGCAAATTTCCGCCTATACGGAGAAAGCCGCCAAACCCGATATAATTTTTGAGCGCCATGCGATTTAATTTCGCGTTTTCGCGTCTATTGGTGCCGCTGGGTAAACTCAGCCATACCAAGCCAGAGAATCAGCCGCCTGTTCGCGCGACGCAAAACGCCTGTCAGAGACAGCGCCCCAAAAAAGAATGGGGCACCCAAGGGCGCCCCAGTTTCGCTGATAAGGCTCGTGATTGTTACTGCCCGCTTTGTTGTTGCCTGCGGCCCTATCCGCGTCAGGGGGCGAGCGCACCCGCCCCGTGTCTGTTTGGGCTGGCGGTAAATCCGCCCTGCCCTGTTTTTCACCGGTCGCACCCCTTGGAGTACGGGCGCAACCGGCGCAACGTCTTAGCTACAGCCCGTGGTCGACCCACAAGTGTTGCACTTCATACAGGTCCCGTTGCGCACCAAGGTGTAGTTGCCGCATTCGCCGCAAGGATCGCCCTCATAGCCTTGCATCTTGGCTTTGGTGCGCGCGTCGATCTTGTTGATCGTCCCGGCCGAAATCGCCGTCTCGCTGACCAGTGTTTCGGTCACGGTCGTTTTTACGCCCGTCGTTTCCGGCACCAGCGTATTCAGCACGCCGACCGGATCGGTCCCGGACAACACCGTGGCACCCATATTGGCCCCGCCCTGAAGCACCATCAGCTCTTGCGGCATACGTTTGCGCAGATACCCGGTCGAGCTGATTTGCTTCAACACTTCCAAGGACTTGGTGGCGGCGGTTTCCGTCATTTCCTGAACGTTGGCGACGCCTTCTTCCTGACCACGGCCCAGATCGTCGAAGGCCGCGCCTTCTGGCTTCACATGCGCCAGATCGGTGCGGTCCAGATAGGACACGGCCAGTTCGCGGAAGATATAATCAAGGATCGAGGTCGCGTTCTTGATTGAATCGTTGCCCTGCACCATCCCAGCCGGTTCAAACTTGGTGAAGGTGAAGGCGTCGACGAATTCCTCCAACGGCACGCCGTATTGCAGGCCGACCGACACGGCGATGGCGAAGTTGTTCATCATCGCGCGGAAGCCGGCCCCTTCCTTGTGCATGTCGATGAAGATCTCGCCCAGATTGCCGTCCTCGTATTCGCCGGTGCGCAGGTAAACCTTGTGCCCGCCAACGATGGCTTTCTGGGTGTAGCCCTTGCGACGTTCGGGCAGCTTTTCACGGCCGCGCGCAACCTCCTTGATCACGATTTTCTCAATGATCTTCTCGGCCAGTGTCACGGCTTTGTCGTGGGTCGAACCCGATGCGAGGATCTCTTCGGCCTCTTCGTCATCTTCGACGAGCGCGGCAGCCAGCGGCTGGCTGAGTTTCGAGCCATCGCGATAGAGCGCGTTCGCCTTGATCCCCAACGACCAGCTCAGCGCATACGCCTTCTGGCAGTCTTCAATCGTCGCGTCATTTGCCATGTTGATGGTCTTCGAAATCGCGCCGGAAATGAAGCTCTGCGCCGCCGCCATCATATAGATATGGCTGTCAACATTCAGGAAACGCTTGCCTTTTTTGCCGCACGGGTTGGCGCAATCGAACACGCTGTAATGCTCTTCCTTCAGGTGTGGCGCGCCTTCCAACGTCATCGTGCCGCACACATGGTCGTTGGCCGCGTCGATGTCCTTGCGGGTAAAACCAAGGTGGCTGAGCAGACTGAAATCGGGGTTGTTCAGCTTCTCGGTCGGGATGCCCAGCACGTTGGTGCAGAACTCTTCGCCCAGCGTCCACTGGTTGAACACGAAACGGATGTCGAAGGCGGACGGCAGTGCGGCTTCGATCTTGTCGATCTCGTTTTGGCCGAAGCCGTGCCCGATCAGGGTCGTGTGGTTGATCCCCGGCGCGTTGCCGATGGTGCCGTGCCCCACGGCGTAGCTGATGATCTCTTCAATCTCGGACGAGGCATAGCCAAGCTTTTCAAGCGCTGCGGGAACCGAGCGGTTGATGATCTTGAAATAACCGCCACCCGCCAATTTCTTGAACTTCACCAATGCGAAGTCAGGCTCGATCCCTGTGGTGTCACAATCCATCACCAGACCAATGGTGCCGGTCGGCGCAATCACAGACACTTGCGCGTTGCGGTAGCCGTGCTTTTCACCCAGCGCCAGCGCTTCGTCCCAAGCACCCATGGCCAGATCGACAAGCTTGGCATCGGGGCAGTTTTTCTGGTCCAGCGGCAAAGGCTTGATCGCCAGGTCCTCATAGCCGTCTTTCGCGCCGTAAGCGGCGGTGCGGTGGTTGCGGATGACGCGCAGCATGTGGTCCTTGTTGCGCTCGAACCCTTCAAACGCGCCCAACTCGCTCGCCATTTCGGCAGAGGTCGCATAGGACACGCCCGACAGGATCGCGGTCAGCGCCCCACACATCGCGCGGCCCTCGGGCGAGTCGTAACCAAAGCCCATGTTCATCAGCAGACCGCCGATATTGGCATAGCCCAGACCCAACGTGCGGAAGACATAGCTGCGCTCAGCGATCTCTTTCGACGGGAACTGCGCCATCATCACCGAGATTTCCAGCGTGATCGTCCACAGGCGGGTCGCGTGCATGTAGTCTTCGGCCTGGAACACGCCGTCCTTCAGGAAGGTCAGCAGGTTCATCGAGGCGAGGTTACAGGCGGTGTCGTCCAGAAACATATATTCCGAGCACGGGTTCGAGCCGCGGATCGCGCCATCTTCCGGGCATGTGTGCCACGCATTGACCGTGTCGTGATACTGGATGCCGGGATCAGCACAGGCCCATGCCGCGTGACCGATCTGGTCCCACAGATCGCGCGCCTTGATGGTCTTGGCGACCGAGCCATCGGTGCGGCGGATCAGTTCCCAGTCGGCGTCGGCCTCAACAGCTTTCAGATAAGCGTCGGTGACGCGCACCGAGTTGTTCGAGTTCTGGCCCGATACAGTTGCGTAGGCTTCGCTGTCCCAGTCGGTGTCATAGGTCGGGAACTCGATCGAGCCATAACCCTGCTTGGCGTAATCCAGCACGCGCTTAACGTAAACTTCTGGAATAGCGACCTTTTTCGCAGCCCGAATGACGTCTTTCAGGGTCTCGTTCACCTTGGGATCATAGGCGTCTTCCTCGGCCCCGTCCCACGACCCGATGGCTGCAAAGATGTGGTTCAGATGCTCTTCGTGCATCTTCGAACCCGCTACCAGCGAGGCCACTTTCTGCTCTTCCTTGACCTTCCAGTTGATGTATTCCTCGATGTCCGGGTGGTCGCTGTCCACGATCACCATCTTGGCCGCACGGCGCGTGGTGCCGCCCGACTTGATCGCGCCAGCAGCACGGTCACCGATTTTCAAAAAGCCCATCAGGCCCGAGGATTTGCCGCCGCCCGACAGAGGTTCGTTGGCCGCGCGCAGGGATGAAAAGTTGGTGCCCGTGCCCGAGCCGTATTTGAACAGGCGGGCTTCGCGCACCCACAGGTCCATGATACCGCCGTCGCCCACCAGATCGTCACCGATTGACTGGATGAAGCAGGCGTGCGGCTGCGGATGCTCATAGCTGGACTTGGATTTGGTCAGCTTGCGGGTCTTGTGATCGACGTAATAGTGGCCTTGTGCTGGGCCATCGATGCCGTAAGCCCAATGCAGGCCGGTGTTGAACCACTGGGGCGAGTTCGGGGCCGCGCGCTGGCTGGCCAGCATATGGCGCATTTCGTCGAAATACGCTTTGGCGTCAGCCTCGGTGGTGAAGTAGCCACCCTTCCAACCCCAATAGGTCCATGCCCCTGCCAAACGGTCAAACACCTGCTTGGCCGAGGTCTCGCCGCCGAAGCGGTCTTCTTTGGGAAGGTCTGCCAGCGCCTTGTCGTCGGGAACCGAGCGCCACAGGAATTCAGGAACACCCTTTTCTTTCACGCGCTTCAGGGCAGCAGGCACACCGGCTTTGCGGAAATATTTCTGCGCGATCACGTCCGAGGCGACTTGGCTCCAGGCAGACGGGACTTCGCAATCGTCCAGTTTGAACACAATCGTGCCGTCCGGGTTGCGGATTTCCGAAGATGTTGTGATGAAATCCAGCTCGGAATAAGCGTCTGCCCCGGCTTTGGTAAATTTGCGTTCAATTTTCATGGTGCCCCGTCGGTCCTTCGTTACGCTGCGGTGGGGTGCGTCTTGGCGCACATCCACCCCTCTAAAATTGGCGCTGATCACGAAGAAGCGAAACAAGGCAAACGTTTCCCGGCCCGAAGAACAGTATTAGCCGCTCCGGATGAGGTCGACCCGTCAGGTCGTGTCATATGTGTTTCACTGTCCCGCTATAACCTGCCGCCACTATATGTTGTGGCTTGATGACCAGCGCCCACAACTTGGCGTAGGGACCCCTAGCAGGTCAACAAAAACTTCTGGCCTATCCACAACTCTTTTGCGTTGACCTGAAATGGTGATTGAGCCAGCGGGACGTTAACAAACTGATTCCTGCCAACCGGCCCTCTGAGGACGCTTTCATATTTCCTTAAGTAATCGGCGGACTTACGCCGAAAAGAAAAAGCATCACCTCAATTCGCAACCGCAGGGCAAGAATTGCCAGTCAACGCGGGCGCGTGTTGCAACAACGTAAACAGCCGAAATTCGCCATAAAAACCGCATGGAGGGCAATCTGCCTGAAAAACAAGGGGCTGAAACGCCAAGTGTGACATTCCGGTGCCACCGTGGCGGCAGATTTTGTCGATCAGCGGTGTTCGAAAAAGAATCAGGTCGCGATTTGTGCCGGGTGCGTCTGTCAGACCAAAACTTAACGCACCGATCCCGATTGTGCGCCAGCCCCTCTCCCAAACCATCACCTGCAACGCCCGCGCCAACGCGATGTCGTGGTTTACGACCACAAGATATTGTGGCCGACCGCGTGAGCGGGCAGACTGGCGATCATCGCCAAAATCAAGGTTTGAGAAGAAATGGTCGGGACGGCAAGATTCGAACTTGCGACCTACGGTACCCAAAACCGTCGCGCTACCAGGCTGCGCTACGCCCCGAACGCCCTCTCCTTAACCGTGGTTATGGGTGATGAAAAGAGCAAATTGACCGCGCGCGCAATCTAGGTGCCGCAGGCAAGCTTAGTCCTGCGCCGCACAGGGCCATGCCGCAATGGTCTGATCCAAAGACGGATGACGCAGAACGCTGCCCTGCGTGATGCCAAAACGCGCGGCGATGCCGCCATTCACTTCCAACACCGCAAGGATGTCGGACCCGCCGGGGATCGGTGTTAGGTCCAGCGGGACAGCATTTGGGTGGATGCGGGCCACTGTCCCGTCAGCGTTCAGGAACAGCATGTCCAAAGCGATCAGCGTGTTCTTCATCCAAAAGCTGACCTCTTGCGGCTGTTCGAAAAGGAATAACATCCCGTGGGTGCTGGGCATGTTTTCACGGTCCATCAGACCCCGCGCCCGTTCGCGCGGATCATCCGCAAGCTCGACAGTAAAGCGGGCCTGACCCCAATCGCCGCGCAGGTCGACACGGTCAGGCGCGCAATCGCCAGCCCACGCCATGCCGGACAGCAAAAGAGCGCCCATGGTGGACGCCCCTAATTTTGCCACGATACCCATCGCGCCAGCCACCTTAGTCTTCGACGTCGACGGCTGTGTCCCATGACGACACACTGACCGCCATGCAGCCACGTTTGCCGGCTGCAGATCGCAGGCCAATCGCCTCGCCCGGCTGCAAATCAGCCAGACCCGAGCGGCGCAGAACCTCGACATGGATGAACACATCTTCCGAGCGCCCGAATACATTCGCAAAACCAAACCCCTTGGCCTTGTCAAACCACTTGACGCGCGCGGGCTCAAGCGGGCCGACACTGTCGGGATCCACGAGACCTTCGGAAAATTCTTCAAGCTGGTGTTCGCCGTTCCCCTCAGGTGGCTCAATCGACAACACGCTCACAGCCTGACGGCCACGTTCGGTCGATTGCACGGTAATCTCAATCAACGATCCATCAGCAACCGAGCTTTGGCCAAAATTGCGCAGCACGTTGGCATGAAGCAGAATATCTGCCCCACCTTCGTCTGCAATCACGAACCCAAACCCCTTACTTGGATCGAACCACTTGACTTGGCCACGCAGCACGATTGGATCATGCACGTCAGTATCTTGCGCCATTGTCATCCTCAAAATTTCGCATCCCCAATCCACTATTGCGGAGTTTGAATTGTGGGTGCAAGCCCTAAACACATACAATACTGCTTATGTATCACCGGTTTACCCCTTTAATTTAAGGGTTCAAACGAGTGACTGACCAAGAGTCACTTTTTTTCGATCGGGTCCACCTGAACCGGTCATGCAGGCGAAAAGCACCGTCAGCCCAGAACTCGATTTCAGTTGGATGGATGCGGTAGCCGCCCCAAAACGGCGGTCGGGTCGGGTTTGTGCCATGTGTGGCGGTCACTTTTGCCACCTCTGCCAACAGTGTCGCGCGCGACGCTAGCGGCTGGCTCTGGTGCGACGCCCAGGCCCCGAGTCTGCTTTTTAACGACCTTGATGCGTAGTAAGCGTCTGCCTGCGGCCCCTCTTCGCGTTCAATGGCGCCGCGCACGCGAATTTGTCGGCGCAGGCTTTTCCAATGCATGACAAAGGCGGCTTTACCCGCGTGGTCCAACTCCTGCGCCTTGGCAGAGCCGTAATTTGTGTAAAAAACGAACGCATCATCTTCGATGTCTTTCAAAAGCACCATACGGGCGTTCGGCAGGCCATCGGCATCGACCGTGGACAGCGCGATGGCGTCGGGGTCATTGGGCTCGCTCGTCTCAGCCTCGGCCAGCCAATTGCGCGCTATAACGAAGGGGTCGTCACCGGCAAATATCCCGCCACGTTCCATCATCGAGGCCTCCTTTTCGTTGCATTCCAATCCTATGGCGTGCGCGGTTCCGTGCCAACTCTGTTACAGTTCCATTGCAGAACCCGGTGCACAGACTTGAAGATGCACGACCGATCGCATAAACGGGCATATCGCAGTATCTCGGGACGGGGAACCAGAATGTCGACCGAATTAATGAAGGGCAAACGCGGCCTGATTATGGGGCTTGCCAATGACAAGTCTATCGCTTGGGGGATCGCGAAAGCCTGTGCCGACGCTGGTGCCGAGCTTGCATTTTCCTATCAGGGTGAGGCGCTGAAAAAGCGGGTTGATCCGCTGGCCGCACAACTTGGCTCGGATGTTGTCGTGGAATGTGATGTGGCGGATCAGGCATCGATCGACACGCTGTTTGCGACTCTTGAACAGAAATGGGGCAAGTTGGACTTCGTCGTCCATGCTATTGGTTTTTCTGATAAAAACGAACTTCGCGGCCGCTATGTCGACACCAGCCCAGAGAATTTCCGCGTGACCATGGATATCTCGGTCTACAGCTTTACCGCCGTGGCGCGCCGGGCCGCCGCGATGATGCCGGATGGGGGAGCGCTTCTGACGCTGACCTATTACGGTGCCGAACAGGTTATGCCGCATTACAACGTCATGGGCGTCGCTAAGGCCGCACTTGAGGCATCGGTCCGTTATATGGCCGAAGATCTGGGCAAAGACGGTATTCGCGTCAATTCGATCTCGGCGGGGCCAATCAAGACGCTGGCGGCGTCTGGGATTGGTGATTTCCGCTACATTCTGAAATGGAACGAACTGAATTCGCCGCTGCGCCGCAATGTGACCATTCAGGACGTTGGCAACTCGGCCCTGTATCTGTTGTCTGACCTCGGGTCTGGCGTGACGGGTGAAACCCACCATGTCGACAGCGGCTATCACGTCGTCGGAATGAAGGCGGTTGACGCCCCAGATATCGACGTGGCCACTGGTCGCAAATAAGGAGCACCTGAAATGAGCGACCGCCTGCCCCACGAAAAAGGCTTTCACATCAGCTGGGATCAAATTCACCGCGACAGCCGGGCGCTTGCCTGGCGTCTGGACGGCCAAGGCCCCGATGATGGTGGCTGGCGCGCCGTGGTCGCGATCACCCGCGGCGGCATGGCGCCTGCGATGATTGTCGCGCGCGAGCTGGACATCCGCACCGTCGACACGGTGTCGGTGAAATCCTATCACCACCAGTCGCAGGGCGAAGCCGAAGTGCTGAAAGCCCCAGATGCAGAGATGATGGGCGACGGCGAGGGCATCCTGATTGTCGACGATCTGGTCGACAGTGGCAGAACGCTGGAACTGGTGCGCAAGATGTATCCCAAGGCGCATTTCGCCACCGTTTACGCCAAGCCCAAAGGGCGTCCGATGGTGAATACCTTCATCACAGAGGTCAGCCAAGACACCTGGATCTTCTTTCCATGGGACATGGCGCTGCAGTATGTCGAACCCTATCGCGGCACCGATTAAGCCCACCCACTCGGACCACGCAAAGAACGCCCCGCCCAGTTGCGGGGCTTTTCTTTTGGCGGGCCATTGGTGCGCATTAGCCATAGACGCAAGATAGAAAAAGCCCGGCTCTTTCCTCAAGAACCGGGCCGAAATTCTCATTCAGGTCGCGTTGTTATTCAGCGGCCTCGGGTGCGTCGGGCGCACTGCGATCTGCGGACGGATCGTCGACCTGTTCAGCGGCTGGCGCGTCAGCCTTCGCCGGTTTGCGAGGCTTGCGTGCCCGCGCGGGCGCTTTCTTGGGCTTGCTTTCAGGTGTTTCGACCAAACCGCTTTCCGAACTGTCGGAAACCACGTCCGGCTGGGGCGCGATGTCGGGCTGGTCGCCGTCACCCGGGACGTCATGGGATTGTTTGCGTTCGGCGCGCGCCTCACGTTCTTCTTTTTCGCGCTGCTGACGTTCGCGATTTTGCTGTTCGGACTGTTGGCGACGGGCGTCCATCTCGCGCTGCGCCTCGCCCAGAAGGCGGACATAATGTTCTGCGTGTTGCTGGAAATTCTCGCCCGCAACCCGGTCGTTCGACAGAAACGCGTCACGCGCCAGTTGGGTGTATTTGTCGATAATCTGCTGCGGTGTGCCACGCACTTTCCCCTCGGGGCCCGAGCTGTCATAGACGCGGTTAATGATATTTCCCGGATTGTTCCGGTTTCGGTTCGACTTATTATTACGCGAACGTGATTTCGGCGATCTCATAAGCTTGTTTTTCCAGCTTTGGTTTCAAGCGCGCGGTACAATGGCCGCGCTGTGTTTTCGAACAAGGCAGCAATCTGCGCCATATCGTTCGAATTGTAGGGCTTACCAGCAGCGGCTGTCGCAAGGACTGCAACACTGCTAAAACCTGATTGTCACGCGGACCATCGAAACACAAGACTTATCTGGAAAAAACCACCCGAAACGGCGAAATTTGCCGGATTCTGGCAGGTTTGTGTGGCGTATCCCCGCCAATCCAAGGTATTAGTCGCTGTCTTAAGGCTGATCACCGACCCACTGGCCAACGACAACACGATCATGCCCAGACAGGTCTTTCAGAACCCGGATCGCGGTAAAATCTGCCGCCTCAAACAGGTTTTTGACGGCTGGTGCTTGGCCGGCGCCGATCTCGACCATCAAGTGCCCTCGGGGCACAAGATGGCGCGGCGCGGTCGAGGTGATCGCGCGATATGCCGCCAGCCCATCCCCGCCCGGTGTCAGCGCCAGACGCGGCTCCCACGACGCCACTTCTGGTACGAGCGTGGTCATTTCCTCAGCCGAAATATAGGGCGGGTTTGAGACGATTAGATCAAACTGTGCGCCTTTCTTGACCGCGTCGAACCACGATCCTTCGGTAAGCCGCGCCCGATCCGCGACGCCTAAGCTTCGCGCGTTGCGCTTGGCGACCACCAAAGCGGCAGCGGACACATCCACCCCCTGCCCGTCTGCCAGTTGATTTTCTGCCAGCAATGTCAGAAGGATACAGCCCGATCCTGTACCAAGGTCCAAAACCGTTTCAAAGGGTGTTTCCAGCGCGGTGTCCACCAAAAGTTCGGTGTCAGGGCGCGGGTCCAGCACGTCGCGTGTCACGATAAAATCGCGCCCATAGAACGCCCGCGTGCCGGTGATCTGGGCGACGGGCTGGCGGGCGGCGCGCGCCTCAATGACGCGGCCAAACGCGGCGGCGGCATGATCCTCAACCTCGTCGGGCAGAACCAGCGTCAGGCGACTGCGATCAATGCCCAGCACATGGGCCAGCAAAACCCGTGCGTCGCGGGCGGGATCGTCCACGCCCGCCGCACGCAAGGTCTGCGTGGCCGCCACCAATAGGTCCGACCCGGTGGTCATCCGTTCATTTCGGCCAGCTGGGCGGCCTGATCTTCGGCGATCAGGGCCTCGATCACCTCGTCCAGATCTCCTGCGATAATCTGATCCAGCTTATAAAGCGTCAGGTTGATCCGGTGGTCCGTCATCCGGCCTTGCGGGAAATTATAGGTGCGAATGCGCTCGGACCGGTCCCCTGACCCGACCTGCGCCTTTCTGTTGGCGGCGCGCGCGTCGTCGGCGCGCTGGCGTTCCAGATCAAACAGCCGGGTTTTCAGAACCTGCATCGCGATATCACGGTTGCGGTGCTGGCTTTTTTCCGAGCTGGTGACCATGATGCCGGTCGGCAAGTGGGTTATCCGCACCGCGCTGTCGGTGGTGTTCACGTGCTGGCCGCCCGACCCAGACGCGCGCATCGTGTCGATCCGCAAGTCATTGGGATCAATATGAATATCCACATCCTCGGCCTCAGGCAGCACCGCGACGGTCGCCGCCGAGGTATGAATACGCCCACCGCTTTCGGTTTCAGGCACACGCTGCACGCGGTGCACGCCGCTTTCGTATTTCAAACGCGCGAACACGCCTTCGCCCTTCACATGGGCCACGACCTCTTTGACGCCGCCCAATTCGGTCAGACTTTGCTCCATAATCTCGAACTTCCAGCCACGCGCCTCAGCATAGCGCTGATACATCCGCAGAAGGTCGGCGGCGAACAGTGACGCTTCGTCCCCGCCTGTGCCGGGGCGGATTTCGATCATCGCAGGGCGTGCGTCCGCAGCGTCCTTGGGCAACAGGACAAGGCGCATGGCCTGTTCAACATCAGGCAGGCGCTCTTTCAGGATGGGCAGCTCTTCTTCGGCCAATTCGCGCATGTCGGGGTCGTCCATCATCGCTTCGGCGTCCGCGATGGCGTCAAGAAGCTGGCGATAGGCGGCGATTTCTTCGACCACCGGTTTCAGTTCGGAATACTCACGCCCGACCTGGGCGATTTCGTCGCCAGACAGGCCTTGAGCCATGCGCGCTTCCAGAAACTCGAACCGTTCCGTGATCGCTGAGAGTTTTTCCATAGGAACCATCTTCGCGGTGTCCCCCATCCCAAAGGTTTGGTCAAGAGGCGCAGATGTGCTAAACTAAGCCATGTTCAGGATTTTGCCCCTTGTGATCGTTGCGGGCGGATGGCTCGCGTCCCCGGTTCTGGCCGATGTTGCCGCGCCGGGTGGCAAAGTCATTGACTGTTATTGCACAGACAAATCAGGCAGCCGGATCGAGTTGGGCGAGAGTATTTGCCTGTTCGTCGATGGTCGCGCCTTCATGGCACGCTGCGAGATGAGCTTGAATGTCCCGATGTGGCGCGAAACAGGCAAAAGCTGCGTATCCGCACAAGTGCGGAGCGAAGCAGATTTTCCCGCCAGCGCTGTCCCGGACGTGTTGACGCCGCTATAATCAGAATTCATCTTCCATGTCGTCATCAAGATGTCTGAGCGTGTCGAGCCACGCCTCAACACGCTGTTCGTTCGCGCCCATATCATATTTTCCATAGACCAAATGGGCATGAATATGCAGCAAACCATCTGCCACCCAGGCCACGGTAATATCGGGAAATCCTAGTCGGCGTGATCGGGTCACAACGGCGAACAAGTCGTCTTCCTGATACCTTATCCGACTGCGCGGCGATTCCGATGCGATCCATGCCAGATGGTCCAACGCGCCTTCCGGCAGGATGCGCAGCGGGATCACGTATTTCACGCCGCCCGGTAATTTGTGGGTGCCGGGTTCTTGTGGTCCGGAACGCATCGAAAAGCGATCGGCCGGCAAAGGGGAAAGACGCACCCAGCCAAGTCCTAAAACCGCCAAAAATAATACACCCAGAATTGCAGCAACAAGATAATTCACACACGCCCCCTGACCCTCCGCCCCCGCGGATTGGGATCAATCAACTGTTGGTAGCGATAGAGGAGCGGCGCAAGCCCTGCAAGCCCAATCCTGCAAGGCGATTGCGGCGTGCGCCTGTGGTCAGCCGGTCTTGCAAACCGGGTGTTCTTCGCAGGTCAAATCCAATCAGGCGCTGCATCCTGCGTCAACAACATTAACCTCGCCGCGTAAAGGCCCACAGATTAATAATTTCCATCGCAACATGAGCGCCCGCGATCGCAGTGGCCCCGGAGGCGTCGAACGGCGGTGAAACCTCAACAACGTCGCCACCGACAAGATTGATACCCGCTAAGTCGCGCAGGATGATCGCAACTTGTGCCGAGGTCAGGCCACCCCAAACCGGCGTGCCGGTGCCCGGTGCAAAGGCCGGATCAAGCCCGTCGATATCGAAGGTCAGATAGGTCTTGTGATCGCCAAGGATCGACTTGATCTTTTTGACCACCGCATCCGGTCCAGTTTCATGCACCTCGCGCGCATCAATGATGTTCACACCCAACGTGTCCGCATTATGGGTGCGGATGCCGACTTGAACGGACCGCGCCGGGTCAATCAGCCCCTCTTTCACGGCCTTATAAAACATCGTCCCGTGATCCACGCGCGTCATGTCGTCATCGGGCCATGTGTCGGTGTGGGCGTCAAATTGCAAAAGGCTGAGGGGTCCGTGCTTTTTCACATGCGCACGCAGGATCGGGAAGGTGATGTAGTGATCGCCGCCAAGCGCCAAACACGCGGCCCCCTGATCCAGAATGCCGGTGACATGTGCTTCAAGCGCCGCCGGGAACTGGTCGACATGTGCGTAGTCAAAGGCCAGATCGCCATAATCGGCAATGGCAAATTCGCTCATCACATCGAAATCCCAACCATAGGCCTGATCGGGTGCTTGCAGGCTGGACGCCTCGCGGATGGCGCGCGGGCCAAGGCGGGTGCCGGGCCGGTTGGTGACGGCTTGGTCAAACGGAATGCCGGTGACAGCAATATCGACGCCGGTCAGATCCTTGGTATAGGTGCGGCGCAAAAAGGACGGCACCCCGCCAAAGGTGTTTTCAAACGCCAGCCCTTTGAAGCCGTCCCGTGTTATCGCACTGTCCACCTGCGTTTTTGCATCTTCCAAAGCCATGATCGCCTCCTCTGTTTCACGTCGATTTATCACAGCCCGGTGCGGCTGACCAGATAATTTGATCAAATTAGAGAGGGTAACAAGCGCGCCCTAGACTGGGCTCAGACGCTCCACCAGACGAGCAAAGAAGCTGGCCCCATAAGGCGCGGCCTCGTCGTTGAAATCATAGGCGGGATGATGCACTCCGGCACGATCCTTGCCCTGCCCAAGGAACAGATACGCGCCCGGACGTTCTTCCAGCATATAGGCGAAATCCTCGGCCCCCATCTCGCGACCCTGATCGGGGCGCACGCGGTCCTCGCCACTAACCTCTTTGGCGACCGCGACGGCTTTTTTAACCGATGCGGCGTCGTTCACTGTGGGCGGATAGCCAAGTTCATAGTCGATATCGGCGCTGACCCCAAAACTGGCCGCCTGCCCTTCGATCAGCTCGCAGATGCGTCTTTGCGCCATCTCGCGCACCTCTGGCGTGAACGACCGGATTGTGGCACCGAACCACGCATCCTCGGGAATGATGTTGTCCGCCGTGCCGCCGCCGATCATCGTGACCGAGATCACCAGATTGTCCATCGGCGACAGATTGCGGCTGACGATGGACTGCAGCGCCTGCACCATCGTAACAACCGCGATAATCGGATCGACTGAATCCTGCGGATAGGCAGCATGGCCACCGCGCCCGGTTACCTTCACGGTCAAAGTGTCTACCGCCGCCATGATCGGCCCCGGCGTGGTGTAAAACATGCCCAATTCATGCCCCGGCATGTTGTGCAGGGCATAGACCTCAGCAATCTCGAAGCGATCCATCATGCCTTCGTCGCACATATATTTCGCGCCGCCTTCATTTTCCTCGGCCGGCTGGAAAATCAGCGCGACGCGACCCTTGAAATTACGAGTCTCAGCCAGATAGCGCGCCGCTCCCAGCAACATCGTCGTGTGTCCGTCATGGCCGCAGGCATGCATCCGCCCCGGCACGGTCGAGGCATAGCCAAGCCCCGTCGCCTCGTCCATCGGCAGTGCATCCATATCGGCGCGCAGGCCAATGGTCGGCCCGTCGCCCTGCCCGTTGATGATCGCCACCACGCCCGAGACGCCAATTTTTTCGTGAATTTCGTCCACCCCGAAGGTGCGCAGCTTGTCGACCACATAAGCGGCAGTGCCGTGGCACTCCAACCCCAGCTCTGGATGGGCGTGTATCCAGCGTCGCCACGTTTTCATATCCTCGGCAAATTCGCCAATGCGGTTGATGATCGCCATCACTTCCTCCTATCAAGGGTGAGACAAGACAATCCTGATTTGGACGCCCACGCAATGAGCAAAAACCAAGACCTTTCCCCCTCCGACGTTCTGGTCCATGACCCACAAGGGGGCATGGATCGCCTGCGCGAGATCATGCGCCGCCTGCGTGATCCCAAGGCTGGCTGTCCATGGGATATTGAACAGAGCTTCGCCACCATCGCGCCTTATACGATCGAAGAAGCCTATGAAGTCGCGGATGCGATCGAACGTGAAGCATGGGACGAACTAAAAGGCGAATTAGGTGATTTGCTGTTTCAGTCGGTCTTTCATGCGCAAATGGCGGAAGAGGCCGGGCTGTTCAGCTTTGACGACGTCGCCGACACCATGTCCGACAAGATGGTCGCCCGCCACCCGCATGTGTTCGGCAGCGAGTCCCGCGACAAGTCCGCCGATCAGCAGACCCGCGACTGGGAAACGATCAAAGCGGCAGAACGCGCCGAGAAGGCACAACAAGGGGTGTTGGACGGGGTCGCCATCGGCCTGCCCGCCCTGCTTCGGGCGGTGAAGTTGCAAAAACGCGCCGCGCGGGTGGGATTTGACTGGCCTGACATTGGCCCGGTGCTGGACAAGATTTCCGAAGAAGCGCGCGAATTGACCGAAGCGCGCGACAGCCTCAGCCAAGACGAGGTGCGCGAAGAACTGGGCGACCTTCTGTTCGTCGTCGCCAATCTGGCCCGCCACCTGAATGTCGAGCCGGAAGAGGCGCTGCGCCATACGAACGCCAAGTTTGAACGCCGTTTCCAGGGGATTGAACGCCGACTGGCCGCAGACGGGCGCGCGCCTGACAATGCGTCGCTGGAAGAAATGGATGCGTTGTGGGACGCCGAGAAGGTTGCTGAGCGGGCCGCAAAAAATATTCCCGATTAAATTAATCAGGTATTGACCCCAGCAAAAGACTCGGATTTAAGCAGCGTCATCGAAACAAGGAGATCGCGCGATGAAAACTGTCCGCACACTCGCCATGGCCCTGACCGCGGCCACAGCCCTGACCCCCGCCCTTGCCAGCGCGGACGAGGTCAACGTCTATTCCTACCGTCAGCCCGAGCTGGTCCAGCCGCTGATGGATGCCTTCACGGAAGAAACCGGCATTCCGGTCAATGTGGCCTTCCTGAAGAACGGCGTGATCGAACGCTTGCAAGCCGAAGGCAAGCGCAGCCCGGCTGACCTGATCATGACCGTCGATTTCGCCCGTCTGGCCGCCGTGGTCGAAGCCGACCTGACCCAGCCGGTCGAAAACGAAACCCTGACGGCCAACATTCCCGCCGCCTATCGCGATCCGGGCAATGAATGGTTCGGCCTGACCTCGCGCGCGCGGATCGTCTATGCCTCGAAAGACCGCGTCGCTGACGGTGAAGTCACCACCTACGAAGATCTGGCCGACCCGAAATGGAAAGGTCGTATCTGCACGCGGTCAGGCACCCACGCCTATACATTGGGCCTTGTCGCCGCACACCTGACCCATAACGGCGAAGAAGCCACCCGCGCCTGGATCGAAGGCGTGAAGGCCAATCTGGCCCGCAAACCGCAAGGCAATGACCGCGCGCAGGTCAAGGCGATCTGGGCTGGCGAATGCGACATTTCGATCGGCAACACTTATTACATGGGTAAGATGCTGTCAGACCCCGAACAAAAGGAATGGGCCGACAGCGTCAATGTCGTCTTCCCGGTCTTCGAGGGATCGGGCACCCATGTGAACGTATCGGGCATGGCGCTGACCAAACACGCGCCCAACAAGGAAACCGCCATCAAGCTGATGGAATTCCTCGCATCACCGAAAGCGCAGCAGATTTACGCCGCACAGAACTTCGAATACCCGATTGCACCTGATGTCGCAGCCGACGAGATCGTGCAAAACTGGGGCAGCTTCACGCCGGATGGATTGAATCTGATGGAAGTGGCCGGACACCGCGCCGACGCCCTGAAATTGATGCAGGAAGCCGATTTCGACGGTTAAGACGCTGAGTTGGAAGTAAGACTGAAAAGCCCGGCATATTTGCCGGGCTTTTTGTTTGTCACTCGCCCGCTTTACGCATCGGCGTCAGCATCTGCGCCAGATAATGACCCGTGTAGCTTTCAGCGACCTGCGCCACCTTTTCCGGTGTGCCAGTCGCCACGATCAACCCGCCCCCGTCGCCGCCCTCGGGACCGATATCAATCAGGTGGTCGGCCGTTTTCACCACATCCAGATTGTGCTCGATCACGACCACGGTATTACCCTGATCAACCAACTCGTGCAGCACCTCAAGCAGCTTCCTGACATCCTCGAAATGCAGGCCCGTGGTCGGTTCGTCCAAGATATAAAGCGTGCGCCCGGTGGAGCGTTTGGACAGCTCTTTCGATAGCTTCACCCGCTGCGCTTCGCCGCCGGACAGCGTCGTCGCTTGCTGGCCCACCTTGATATAGCCAAGCCCGACACGCATCAGCGCATCCATCTTTTCGCGGATGGTCGGGACGGCCTGAAAGAAGGTCTGCGCATCCTCAACCGTCATATCAAGAACGTCGGCGATGCTTTTGCCTTTGAACTTAATTTCCAGCGTCTCGCGATTGTAGCGCGCACCGTTGCAGGTCTCGCAAGTGACATAAACATCGGGCAGGAAGTGCATTTCGATCTTGATGACACCGTCGCCCTGACAGGCCTCACACCGCCCGCCTTTCACGTTGAAACTGAAGCGTCCGGGCTTGTAGCCGCGGGTCTTGGATTCCGGCAGGCCCGCGAACCAGTCACGGATCGGGGTGAACGCGCCGGTATAGGTCGCGGGGTTGGACCGCGGCGTGCGCCCGATGGGGCGCTGGTCGATGTCGATCACCTTGTCCAGATGCTCCAACCCCTTGATGGTTTCGCAGGGCGCAGGTGTCTGGCGCGCACCGTTCAGACGCATTGAGGCGGTCTTGAACAGCGTTTCAATCGTCAACGTCGATTTGCCCCCACCCGACACACCGGTCACGCAGACAAACTGGCCCAGCGGGAATGTGGCGGTCACGTTTTGCAGGTTGTTGCCAGTGGCCTTCACCACCTTCACCGACTTTCCATTGCCCTTGCGCCGACGCGTCGGAACCGCGATTTCGCGCTTGCCGGTCAGATACTGCCCGGTGATCGAGGCGTCGCAGGCCGCAATGTCGTCAGGTGTGCCGTGGGCGATCACCTCACCGCCATGGACACCCGCGCCGGGGCCCATGTCGAACACGTAATCCGCCTCACGAATGGCTTCTTCGTCATGTTCAACCACGATCACGCTATTGCCCTGATCGCGCAGGTTTTTCAGCGTGGTCAGAAGCCGCCCATTGTCGCGCTGGTGCAACCCGATCGAGGGTTCATCCAGCACGTAAAGCACCCCCGTCAGGCCCGACCCGATCTGGCTGGCCAAACGAATACGCTGGCTTTCGCCCCCCGACAGCGTGCCGGAGTTGCGGCTGAGTGTCAGATATTCCAGCCCCACATTGTTCAGGAACCCAAGACGTTCGCGAATTTCTTTCAGGATCGCACGGGCAATCTCGTTCTTCTGGACGGTCAGGTGGTTTGGCGCATCCTCGATCCAGTCCAGCGCCTCGCGGATCGACATCTGAACCACCTGCCCCACATGCAGCCCGCCGATCTTCACCGCCAACGCTTCGTCGCGCAGGCGGAAGCCGCCACAGGCCCCGCAAGGGCGATTGTTCTGGTAGCGTTCAAATTCTTCGCGAATCCAGTTCGAATCCGTCTCGCGATAGCGGCGTTCCATGTTGGGAATGACGCCTTCGAAAGGACGGGTCACCTCATAGACGCGCCCGCCTTCATCGAAGCGGAACTTGATCTCTTCCTCGCCCGAGCCATACAGGAACACCTGCTGCACATGTTCGGGAAGATCTTTCCACGGTGTGCTCTTGTCGAACTCGTAATGGCGCGCGATGCTTTCGATGGTTTGCAGGAAGTAGGGCGACTTGCCCTTGCGCCACGGGGCCAGTGCGCCGTCATATATTTGCAGCGTGGCATCCGGTACGACGAGGCGTTCGTCAAAGAACAGTTCTTTGCCCAGCCCGTCGCAGACCGGACACGCCCCGAACGGTGCGTTGAACGAAAACAGGCGCGGCTCGATTTCAGGAATTGTGAAGCCTGACACGGGACAAGCGAAGTTTTCCGAGAAGGTGAAAATCTCTGGCTCACCCTCGGTCGGGGCGGTTTCCAACAGTGCGATTCCATCGGCCAAATCCAGCGCGGTGCGGAAGCTGTCGGCCAGCCGCTGATCCATGCCCTCGCGCACCACAACGCGGTCCACGACCACGTCGATATTGTGCCGATACTTCTTGTCCAACGTGGGGGGACTATCAAGCTCGTGCAACTCTCCGTTTACCTTAACGCGCTGGAATCCCTTCTTCTGAAGCTCTTGAAATTCCTTGCGATATTCGCCTTTTCGGTCCCGCACGATGGGGGCGAGAAGATAAGCACGGGTGCCCTCCTCCATGTTCATCACGCGGTCGACCATGTCTTGCACTTGCTGGGCCTCAATCGGCAATCCAGTGGCAGGTGAAAACGGCGTTCCGGCACGGGCAAACAGCAGACGCAGATAGTCATAAATCTCGGTCACAGTGCCGACGGTTGAACGCGGGTTCTTCGAGGTCGTCTTTTGCTCAATCGAAATCGCAGGCGAAAGTCCCGCAATGTGATCCACATCCGGCTTTTGCATCATATCAAGGAACTGGCGCGCATAGGCGGACAGGCTTTCGACATAGCGCCGCTGACCTTCCGCATAGATCGTGTCAAACGCCAGCGACGACTTGCCCGACCCGGACAGCCCGGTGATCACCACCAGCCGATCGCGCGGAATGTCCACGTCAATGGATTTCAAGTTATGCTCGCGCGCGCCGCGAACCTGAATTTCTTTCAGTTCGGCCATGATGCCCCCTGTTCACGTTGGTTTACGGATAGGCGACCGGGTTGGATCACACAAGCCAAAAGTAAGAACGTAAGGTGAACTTGATATCACGTCACCATTCGATCCACCTAATATTTACTTTTTGAATTTTAAGACGTGCATCGCGTGTTCATTGCTTGCGATCCCCAACATCAGAGCGCAAGTCACGTGTTGGCGCTATCTTGCTTGGGCTATCATTCATCTTTTGGGTTGACTGATGGGATTGGGTAAGTTATTCACCCTTATGGTTGAACGAAAGGACACTGGCCACCTAAGCGTGGTATTGAAAGCCACGGCTGATCCGACACGGCGTGCCATATTGACCCTGTTGGCTCAGGAAGGGCCGTTAAGGGTCACAGATATTGCGCGCCATTTCGACATGAGCCTGAACGCGGTTTCAAAGCATATCAAAGTGCTTGAAGCGGCCGGGTTGGCAACGCGGCGTACTGAATGGCGCGAGCATCTGATCGAGGTGCAAATGGCCCCCCTTTCCGAAATCGATCAATGGTTTGCCGAATTGCGTTCGATCTGGGCGCTGCGGCTGGATGCCCTCGAAGCTGCCTTGAAGGAGGACGAAAATGACTGATCTATCCCTGGAAATCACCCGCCACATCCCCTACCCGCCCGAACGCGTGTTCGACGCGTGGCTTGACCCAAAGATGCTGTCAAAATTCATGATCGCCGGTGCAGGGGTTACGGTGCCCGAGGCCAGCGCTGACGCCAAAGTTGGCGGGCGTTTCAAGATCATAATGCGGGTGCCCGACGCGGGCGATCTGCCCCATGAGGGTGAATATCGGATCATAGATCGCGCCAAAAAGCTGCAATTCACTTGGGAATCACATGCAAGCACGTCCGAAAACTCGGTCGTGACACTGGATCTTAAACCAAAAGACGGCGGGACAGACTTGCGCTTAAAGCACGTCCGCTTTCCGTCAGAGGAAAGCCGAGACAACCATACTGGAGGCTGGACGGCAATCTTGGCCAAGCTGGATGAGGTTCTGGCCTAAACAGGGGTCAGCCCCGTGTGGCCATCCGCGCGCACCAAAAAAGACCGGGCATTTAGTCCGGCCTTTTCCGTATCTTACATATGAATGACGCGATCGTATGCGTCCAGCACAGCCTCGTGCATACTTTCCGAGATCGTCGGGTGTGGGAAGACCGTGTGCATCAGCTCTTCTTCCGTGGTCTCAAGCGTTCTGCCCACCACGTAGCCTTGGATCATTTCGGTCACTTCGGGGCCGATCATATGCGCGCCCAGAAGCTCGCCAGTCTTGGCGTCAAAGATGGTTTTGACCATCCCCTCGGGGTCGCCCATGGCGATGGCTTTGCCGTTGCCAATGAAGGGGAAACGGCCAACTTTGATGTCGTATCCCTGCTCTTTCGCTTTCGCTTCAGACAGGCCGACGCTGGCGACTTGTGGGTGGCAATAGGTGCAGCCGGGGATGCTTTCGGGCTTCACGGGATGTGCGTGCAGACCGGCGATCAACTCCGCGACCATCACGCCTTCATGGCTGGCTTTGTGGGCAAGCCACGGTGCGCCAGCGATGTCGCCAATTGCATACAGGCCATCGACACCCGTGCGGCAATGCGCATCCGTGACAACATGGGTGCGGTCGATCTTCACGCCCAATTCTTCCAGCCCCAGCCCCTCCACATTGCCGACGATGCCGACAGCGGAGATCACGGTGTCAAACTCAAGCTTCTCGACCTTGCCGCCGACCTCAATATGGGCTGTGACCTTGCCTTTGGCGCGGTCCAACTGCTTGACCATGGCCTTTTCCATGATCGTCATACCTTGCTTCACGAAGGACTTCTTGGCGAAGGCGGAAATCTCGGCGTCTTCCACCGGCAACACGCG
Organism: Aliiroseovarius sp. S1339; assembly: GCF_023195695.1. Classification (GTDB taxonomy): domain Bacteria; phylum Pseudomonadota; class Alphaproteobacteria; order Rhodobacterales; family Rhodobacteraceae; genus Aliiroseovarius. The sequence continues at coordinate 190,334 of NZ_JALPQG010000004.1, forward strand.
GTCCATGACTTCAACGACGGTCGTATCCGCACCCAACGTGTTGAAGAAGCTGGCAAATTCGATGCCAATGGCACCTGATCCGATGACCAGCAGCTTTTTGGGCATGCGCGGCGGGTTGAGGGCGTGGCGATAGGTCCAGACCAGATCGCCGTCGGCCTCAAGCCCCGGCAATTCGCGCGCGCGCGCGCCGGTGGCCACCACGATGTTCTTGGCGGTCAACTCTTCGCTGCCTTTGTCCGACTTAACCGACACCTTGCCTTTGGCGGGGATGGTTGCGTCGCCCATGAACACGGTGACCTTGTTCTTTTTCATCAGGTGGCCGATGCCGCCGGACAGCTGAGCGGCCACCCCGCGCGAGCGTTTGACTATGGCAGGCAGATCGTAATCGACCTTGCCTGCGGACAGGCCGAACTCTTTCGCGCGGTGCATCAGATGGAAAACCTCGGCGGATCGCAGCAGCGCCTTGGTCGGGATACAGCCCCAGTTCAGGCAGATACCACCAAGGTTTTCGCGTTCGATGATGGCCACGTTTTGACCAAGCTGCGCGGCGCGGATTGCTGCCACATATCCGCCGGGACCAGCACCGACAACGATTGTATCAAAAGCCTTGCCCGCCATGGGGTATCTCCTCACTTCAAAGATAGTTTGCCATTAAACTATATTTTTTCGCAGATCAATGACGTAGGGGAAGACCCGCTAGTCGTTAAGCGAAACCCTTGCAGGTCTGAAGCCCTCAAAGGACCATATGTGGCGGGCGCACGCAACTAATGCGGCTACCTGCCCTCGGCCTCGAACCTTTTGCGCAGTTCGGTATATCCGCCGTCGTCAATGAACGCACGCTCTTCCGGTGTTGTGTCGCGCCCCAGAGCGTCATTGCGGTAAGGAAAGCGCCCGAAGCGATTGATGATCTCGCGATGAACGCGCGCATGAAGCGTGTCACCCTGCCCAGGCGTTTCAGCCATGCGCTCTGCCATCAGCGCGATGCAACGGTCCTGATCTTCCATTGCTTCGCTGTGCATGAAGGGCATGTAAAAGAACTGTCGGTCGGGCAGTGCGATCTGCATATCCAGCCCATGCTCTATCGCATAGTCAGCGCAGGCCCGCGCCGCGGGGTCGGTCGCGAAGGATCGCGCGTCGCCGCGAAACATATTGCGCGGGAACTGGTCGGTCAGGATCAAAAAGCCCAACGCTCCGTCTGCACTGGTTTTCCAATGATCACGCGCGCCGTCGTGCGCAGCTTGCCAATCTGCCATGAACCGCGCACGAATTTCTTCGTCCAGCGCGTCCGAGGCTTCGTACCACCCCTTCGGCCCAACCTCGTCGATCCAGAAGGCGATGATGTCTCTCGGCTCAGTCATTTGTGTGGCCCTCCTGCATCCCCCACCCTAACGGGTGAGGGTTACAGTGCAAGGTACCGCATTTATCGCGTTAGTTGTCGTCGTCTTGCGCCTCATCGGCCCAGACTTCCTGTGCCATATCCGCAGCTACGGGCGATGCAGCCGGAGACATGGTCATATACGCACCTGTATCCTTGGGCGCAGGTCCAGTCCGTCGCGTTGTGCGCCACAGCCCGTAGGCCAGAAAACCAAACAGCAAAAGCGCCATATAGCCAAAGAACCCGAGCGGCCCCATGACCCCCATGACCCAACCGGTCACAACGGGGCCTGCGATTGCGCCCAAACCGTTGATGAAGATCAGCCCGGCCGAGGCGGCGGGCATGTCTTCAGGCTCCAGATAATCATTCACATAGGCCAGCAACAGCGCATAGAGCGGGTTGGTCATCCCGCCCAACAGGAACGAGGCCACCAGCAGGATTTCATAACGCACGCCGAAAACGACCGGAAGAAGCGCGGCCACCATGGCAATAGCGGTCACGATCAGGATCAAAAGGCGTCGGTCCATCCGGTCAGAAATCCAGCCGATCGGATATTGCAGCACAAGGCCGCCGATAAACAGTGCCGACACAAAGGCCGAGATTTGCCCGACCGACAGCCCGATCTGCTGACCAAAGACGGACGCCATACCGAACTGGGCGGCAAAGACGCCGCCCAACAGCATGAAGCCAACACAGCCCATCGGGGAGATTTCGAACAGCTCGCGCAGGCTCAAACCCTTGATGCTTTCAAAGGCGGGCGTCGGGTTGACCGACAGAAGGATCGGCGCAAAAGCGATGGACACCAGCACCGAGGGCAGGATGAACAGGATAAACCCGCCGGGGTCTCCAATCACCAAAAGGCCTTGCGCGGCGATGATGCCGACCATCTGCACGAACATGTAAAGCGACAGCGCCTTGCCGCGGTTTTCGTTGTCAGCCGCGTTGTTCAGCCAGCTTTCAGCGGTGACATACACACCGGAAAAGCAAAACCCGATGATCACACGCAGCGCGGTCCACGCCCACGGATCGGTGAACGTGGGATACAGGATCAGCACCGCCGAGATGAACGACCCAAGGGCCGCAAACACCCGCACATGGCCGACGCGACGGATCATGATCGGTGCCATGCGCGAGCCAAACAGGAAGCCCGCGAAATAGCCCGACATCACCAGCGAAAGCTCGAAGGTGGAAAACCCTTCGATCCCGCCCCGGATGCCCAGAAGCGTCCCTTGCACGCCGTTGCCCACCATCAGCAACATCATGCCAAGAAGCAGAGCCCACGAGCTCGATAAGACCTGAAGCATGGGATTCTCCTGTTTGCGTCAGAGTTCAGACTAACAAAGCCCTACACCCGGAGAACGACGTTTCACGACATGTGAAGGTCTGTCACCGGCTGGGAGTCTCCGTGGCCATGCCCTTACGGCAGCAATAACGAACTGTCACCATATGAAAAAAAGCGATAGCGCTGCGCGATGGCATGATCATAGATCGCGCGCACTCGATCCGTGCCCATCAGGGCCGAGACCAGCATCATTAATGTCGATTTAGGCAGGTGGAAATTGGTCATCAGACCATCGGTGATCTTGAACTGAAAACCGGGCGTGATGAAAATGTCGGTCTCGCCCTGCCACGGGGCGATCTTTCCGGGCGCGGTGGCCGCACTTTCGATCAACCGAAGCGCGGTGGTGCCCACCGGGATGATGCGCCCGCCCGCAGCTTTCGTGGCTTCGATCTCACCCGCCGCCTGCGCGCTGACCTGCCCCCATTCGGCGTGCATTTTGTGCTGCGTGATGTCGTCGACCTTAACCGGCAGAAAGGTGCCTGCCCCAACATGCAGGGTCACATGGGTTAGCCCGACGTCCGTCGCCTTGATCTGGTCAAGCAGATCATCATCGAAATGAAGCGAGGCCGTCGGCGCGGCCACCGCCCCGGAATGGCGGGCAAACACGGTCTGATAATCAACGTCGTCACGCGCATCGGCCGCGCGTTTGGCAGCGATATAGGGCGGCAACGGCATTTTTCCGGCGTCTATCAGCGCGGCATCGAATGCGTCACCGTCCAGATTAAACCGGATCACGGCATGTTCGCCGTCACGCCCGATGAAAGTGGCCGACAGGTCGTCAGAGAAGGTGACAACATCGCCGTCGCGCAGCTTGCGCAGTGGTTTGGCCATGACGTGCCACTGCCCGGCCCCGTCCGGCGACAACAGCGTCACCTCGATCTTAGCGACCCCTTCGCCGGGCGCTTGACCCGCGCGGGTGCGGGTGCCGAACAACCGACCGGGGATGACCTTGGTGTCGTTCAACACCAGCCGATCACCGGGCCTGAGCCACTGGGTCAGGTCGCTGACCTGCGCGTCGGTGATCTGATCGGGCGTGGCCACCAAAAGACGGCTGGACGTGCGCGGGCGCGCAGGGCGCGTCGCGATCAGGTCGTCGGGCAGGTCAAAGTCAAAATCACTCAGCTTCATGGCGGCGCGTTTAGGGGCCTTCCCGACCCCCGTCAACGCTTTACTGTCGACCGCCTTGTGTCTTACTCCGGCTGCGGTCGCGGCGGCGGATTGCGGCGGAAGATGTCGCGAAAGAAACCCGGCGTGAACAGCGACAACGGATTAACGCCGACCTGCGGGTCAGACGCCGTCCCTTTCAGGGTGTAGTTAAACCCGACCAACCCTTCGCCCTTGCGCGCGAATATTCGCCCGGCAGAATTCACCAGATAGAAGGGCGAGATTACCCCCTGCATGTCCATCTGACCGGACCCCAGGAAGTAATATCCATCCATCGAGATGCCCATGGAATGGCCTGTCGCAGCGCCTTCGTAGATGGTGACCTTGTCCGGGTCCAGTCGGAACCGGGTGTCGACATCGGTGAAGGGAATGCCTTTCCCCCCCAGTTGTTGCAACAAACCGACTACTGAAATGGCTGACAGAAGTTCGGCCATCGCTGGCGCGTCGTGCACGTCGATGTTTTTGATCTTCAGATCGCCATCATATACGCCCTTGCTGCCGCCGGGGGCAAGGATCAGCTCCATATCCCCTTTGCGGGCAGATTTCAGAACGCCTGCCGCGCGCAGAACGCCGCCCGCGTCTTTGCTGGTCAGACGAAACGCGGTGCCGTTGGGCTGGGGTGCGGCGGTGCCTCGGATTTCGGGGCCCCCACCGATGCGCCCGCGAAACGTGCCATTCAAACCTCCGTCGGTTTGGGTGAAATCCCCTTCGAACCCGTGCACGGCGATCCCCTTCGAGATGATGAGCCTGTCCAGCAAAAGCGAGACCGGTACGGGCTGCCCTCCCCCACCGCCGCGCTTGCTTGACCCCAGCGTGGCTTTGCGCATGTCAACCGTACCGCCCTTCACGGTCACAGCAACCGGCTGCCCGGCCCCGCGCCCGGTCAACGTGACTGGTGCGTCCAGCCATCCGCCCAGCGTCACCCGATCAAACTGCGCGGCCACCAACCCGCCGCCTTCAGCCATGATGACGCTGCCCTTGGCCTCAAGCCCCGCAGCACGCAGGGTCAGATCCTCGATCACCGGCGCTTTGCCTAGTTTCCCCTGCAAGGTCAGCGAGCCTTTGCCATTTTGCGTCTTCGACCAGCCAAGCGGGGCAATGTTCAACCCAAGGCCAACAAGCGGGGCGTCCAGCGTGATACGGGGCGCTTCGCCGCGTTTCAACGTGATCTCGTATTGCCCCTTGGCCGCCCCTGTCACGCTGCCCTTGGGCAACTTGATCGAGAACGCATCCAGAAAAGCCTGATCCAGCGTCATTTCGCCCGATACGGTCGAACTGCCAGTTGATTTGCCCGCGTCAAACGCCTGTACCCAGCGGCCAGAAACCGGGACACCGGACAGGCTGCCTTGCCCGCTGATGCTTATGCCTTTCTTGGAGACGGCCAGATCAGTGCGCGGCAGTTTGAGCAGTCGCCCAGCAACAATCTGATCGCTGCTGACGTCGTTAAGCGTGCCCGCCAACTCGTAGTTGATGGCGCTGCGTGGCACTTTTGGTTGCATCGCAATGTCGATCCGTCCACCCAACTCGACCCGCCCGCCGGCCATGTCGGGGCCGATGGCACCATCAGGGTTTGCGCGAAAAACCCGAAACGGCTTGTCATCCAGCAAATGCAACGCGGCTTTCATCGGGCCGGAAACAGACAGATCCACCCAAGCCGGAACCGGAGGGCGAGGTGCTGACGGGTCAGCAGGACGGCGCGCCATTTGCGGAATCACGAAACTGGTGCCCGACGCGTCAAGCACGCCTGCAACGGTATCTTCGCGGTCTAACGGGCGCAGAACGCCCTGATCGGCTGTCACAACCAAGCGCCGCCCATCAATACTGAACTGTCCCGTGGCATTTTCAATGGGCACCATTTCCTTGACCGCACGCACGCTTACGCCCTGAAACGCGGCGCTGAGCGCGGTGTGGGCGGGCAAGCCTTCTTCTTTGCGCCACGCCACGGACACATCGGTAAAATGTCCGTTGGTGACATTGTCGCGCGCCCAGATGCGGGTGCGCTGTGCGCCGCCCAGCGGCCAGAAGGCGGTGACCTGCGCAGGGCTAATGCGCGCTGCGGTGGCGTCGACCGCAACTGACCAACCTTCGGACCCGATCCCGATCCGGGCTGACCCCGTCGCCAGCGCGCCGTCATGCGTGACGGCAAACTGCCCCACATCCACCCGGAAGGGATCAAGGCTCAGCCGGAAATCCGCCGACCCCTGCCCCAGTGTCAACGGGCCTTCGAACATCTCCGGCGGGCTGATCCGCGCGTGTGAAAGATTAAGTTGTCCCAACAATTCAGTCGGCCACCCGCCCGACCAGCCACGCAGATAAGAATGCCCATCGGCCTGAAGTTCACCCCAATCCGATTGCAACGACATTTCGGTGAAATTCATCCGCTCGCGTTCGGGATCATAGTCAAGATAGACCTTACCGCCGGTGAATTTCACGGGTTTGGCAGCAGGATCAGGCGACAGACTGCCCGCGCCAAATTCCAACGTGCCCGCCAAGGCAGACACCACGCCTGTTTCGTCGATCACCGTGCGCAGTGCGCCGGAAATCGGAGCATCAACCAGCCCCAGAAAGGTCAAGAGCGGCGTTTGCGCGGCGATGTCGCGCGCAAGGGCATTCTTGAATGTGGCGGTCAGGCGCGCAGCCGAACTGCCTTTTATTGACCGAAAGCCCAGCACCGTTTCGGCCAATTCCTCGGTCTGGTTAAAGACATCGAAGGACAGCGTCATATCGACCGCCCTCGCGGTCTGCGTCACGTTAAGTTTGCCATCGGTAACCTGCCATAGGCGCCCAGACCGCGCGTCCTCTAACGTGATTGTCAGGTTCGTCGCTGTGATGCGGTCGGTGTTTGACAGAATCCCGGTCATAAACACCGTGTCGATACGATCAAGAACCGAGGACAGGTCGCCGCTGGCCCCGATCCCCTGCCCGAGGCTCAAATCAAACGACCCGTCGCGGCTGCGTCGAATGGTGATCTGCGCGCCCCTGAGGGACAGGGTAGCAGGCTCGATCCGGCCAGACAGAACTGGCCCAAGCAAAAGCGATCCTTCGACCGCGTTCAGTCGCCCAATTTCAAGCCCGGTTTCATCGCGCACGCCCAAATCGACCAAGCGCAGACGTGGCAGACCCAGCCGGGTCACGCCCAGCTCAACCTGTGACAGTGATAGTTTCACGCGGTTGGTCTGGTTGTTGATCTTCGTCTCGATCCGCTCGGTCGCCCATTCCGGCAGGACAAAAACATGACCCGTTACGGACATTGATAATAGCGCAAGGAATACCGCCGCGAGGGAAACCATCACGAAGGACCAGATTCCGAAATGCCATTTCAGGCGTTTGCGGCGGCGCGCGCGTGCCTCGGGCGGGATCTCCTCAGATTGGCGCGACGCTTTTGCGCCCCGCCAGCGCGCGAACCGAGTGGGTGCGACAAGCGCTCCCTCTAAGGCCGGGGCGTCCTGCTCCTCGGCATCGTTCGGATCATCATCGACGCCAGTTTCGTCGGAATCTTCATCTGTTTTTTTGTCGGCGTCACCTGCATCGGCTTCTCCAGCGGGCTCAACCACATCTTCATCCTGCAGTGATGCCACGCCATCCAAGTTTGGCGGGTCTTTTTCAACAGACGACGTATCAACAGCAGAGCCAGAGGCCACGCTCTCGACATCTTCCTTTGCTGTCGGCTTGTCGTCTTTGTCCATACTGATTGCCCAAACGCCGCTTGGCAGCGATACCTCGTACCTTTCATCCTGACGCGAAACGGCATAGAAGGAAAGCTCGCAGAACATTAGTGACTCAGCACGGAGATTGCCAAGACAATGACGGATAACATGCTGAAGACAGGCGATATTGCGCCGGATTTCACCCTGCCGCAGGACGGCGGTGAACCGGTGACATTGTCGCACCTCGCGCCCGCACCGGTTGTGCTTTACTTTTACCCCAAAGACAGCACGCCCGGCTGCACCACCGAGGCGCTGGATTTCTCGGCCTTATTGGCGGAATTCCGCACCCTTGGCGCGCATGTTTTCGGGGTGTCAAAAGACAGCCTGAAACGGCATGAAAACTTCCGCACCAAGGAAGATTTAAGCGTGCCGCTGCTGTCGGACGCTGATGGGGACGTTTGCGAACGCTACGGCACATGGGGCGAAAAGAAGAACTATGGCCGCACCTACATGGGCATCACGCGCACGACCTTCCTGATCGGACCCGATGGCAAAATCGCGCAGGTCTGGAATAAAGTGAAGGTGAAAGGCCACGCGGACGAGGTGCTGGCCGCAACGCGCGATTTGGTCAGCGGATGAGTGACGCGGACCTCCCCCTGTCGCGCCCATTGGCCGAAATGGCCGATGCGGTTTTGCGCACCCCCGACGGGCACACCAAGACCGCACTGGCGCGAACCTACGCTGGCGAATGGTTTGCCGCCCGCGCGGCCGGTATCATCACCAGTCCGCTATCTGACCGTGAAAGGATCATTGGCACGACCACACCGCCCGATTTCCCAGCGCGGCCCGACAAGCCTGAACTGAAAGACCCCCGCGATGTGCCGCGCCGCCGCCCCGGCAGCCGCGACGGCCAGATCGCGCTTCTGCACGCCGTGGCACATATTGAGCTGAACGCGGTGGACCTGCACTGGGACATCATTGCGCGCTTCACTGACACACCGATGCCGCTGGGTTTCTATGACGACTGGGTGAAAGCGGCCGATGAAGAGGCCAAGCATTTCAATCTTATCAGCGATTGCCTTGCAACATTGGGCAGTCATTATGGCGCGCTGGCCGCCCATGCCGGAATGTGGCGTGCCGCCGAAGATACCGCTTGCGACTTGATGGGGCGGCTTGCCGTTGTCCCGATGGTGCTAGAGGCGCGCGGGCTGGACGTGACGCCGGGTATGATCGAGGTGTTCCGCAATGCCAAGCTGGACGACACAGTCGCCGCGCTGGAAGTGATCTACGGTGAAGAGGTCGGGCATGTCGCCTATGGCTCGAAATGGTTCCACTTTCTGTGCGGGCGCCACGAACTGGACCCGAAAGAGACGTTTCACGACCTTGTGCGCACCTATTTTCACAGCACTTTGAAGCCGCCCTTCAACGAAGAAAAACGTGCCGAAGCCGGGTTGCCACCCGATTTCTATTGGCCACTGACCGAAAAAACGCCTGCCCAAACACGCGGCACCCCCAGCTAAGGCCGCATTTTAACGCGCGCGTGATCGGCGATATCTCGCTTGAAACCACGGCAATTGTTATGGAAATTCAAAATTCCTTGCGTGAATGTGTTCGCCACGTTAATCACCTCGGGTCTGTCGGGGTCGCCATAAGAAGCTGGATTTCCTACGGATAAGGGATCAAAGGGATAAATTCGGGGCTGCGGACTTGCATAATAGCTTGATGAATAAGGTTAATCACCTGCTTGAAAGCGTGTTCCCGGAACAGCGCCTTTTCTTACGTTCCGAAAATAGCACCCGATTCATCCGGCTATCCCCCCTGACACAAGCCGTCGGCTGGACCGGTTCCGCTGCGTTTTTTGCTTGGTCGATCATCGCCACCGCCGTGCTTTTGATGGATTCCATCGGCTCGGGAAATTTGCGCGATCAGGCGCAACGCGAAAAGCTGCTGTATGAACAGCGTCTGCAAACGTTGTCGGAAGAACGCGACGCACGCGCCACAGAAGCAGCCGCCGCGCAAGAACGCTTTAACCTCGCATTGGCCGAAATTTCCGAAATGCAGAGCGAATTGCTGTCCTCGGAAGAGCGCCGCAAGGAATTTGAGACCGGCATCGGGGTCATTCAAGCCACCCTGCGCCGCACAATGGGCGAACGCGACAAGGCCAAAGACAGCTTGGAAACCATGCTGGCCGCCGCGCAGGAAGAAAACTCGACCAGTGCAAACGGGACGGCCCCGGTGCAGACCAATGCAACGCTTGCCTTTCTGACAACCGAACTGACCCGCACAGCCGCCGAACGTGATCTTGTAGCCCATAACGCGGACGAGGCCGAACGCTTCGCGCAAGACATGTTGTATGAAGCGCGTTTGCGTGATGAACGCAACGACCAGATATTCCGCCAGCTAGAGGACGCCGTGACGATCTCGCTGGAACCACTTGATAAGATGTTTGCGAAATCCGGTATGTCAGTTGATCACATCCTTGATCAGGTGCGCCGGGGATATTCCGGTCAAGGTGGTCCCCTTACCCCCATGATTCTGTCGACACGCGGACAAGGTCCCGATCCCGACGCCGAACGCGCCAATAATATCCTGAGCGAGCTGGACAAGATGAACCTGTATCGCATCGCGGCGCAAAAGATGCCGTTCGGGATGCCCGTGAAATCTGGGTTCCGCTTCACCTCGGGCTTTGGGTCACGCTGGGGTCGTATGCACAACGGCACTGATTTCGCCGCGCCAATCGGCACACCAGTCTATGCCCCCGCCGACGGTGTGGTGGTTAGCGCGGCTTGGAGTTCGGGCTATGGACGGCTTATCAAGATCAAACACGAGTTCGGTATTGAAACGCGATATGCCCATCTTTCGCGCATGAACGTGCGAAAAGGACAAAGGGTCTCGCGCGGAGAGAGAATTGGTGATATTGGAAACTCCGGGCGTTCAACCGGACCGCATCTTCACTATGAAGTGCGCGTCGGTGGCAAGCCCATCAACCCGATGGTCTATATCAAGGCAGCAAAAGATGTTCTCTAAAAGCAGGATCAACGAACCGGGCCCAAAATCCGGTGACAAGGAAACCACAACCGAGGCGACGGCTGACAAGTCCAAATCCTCTGCCCCGGCTATTCCGCCCGCGCCGTCGTCTTCGGCTGCCCCCAAGGTAAAGCCGCCCGCATCCATGCTGTCATCTGACATCGTGATTACCGGTGACATCAAGTCGACAGGCGACATCCTTGTGGAAGGCACCGTGGAAGGCGACATTCGCGCCCACCAGCTGACCATCGGCGAAGGTGCCACGGTCCGGGGCGAAGTGGTTGGCGATGACGTGGTCATCAATGGCCGTATCATAGGCCGCCTGCGCGGATTGAAAGTGCGCCTGACATCGTCGGCGCGCGTCGAAGGCGACATCATCCATAAGACCATCGCCATCGAAAGCGGTGCGCATTTCGAAGGCTCGGTCCAACGTCAGGATGACCCGCTTGGCGGCTCCAAGTCGACCACACAGGCTAGCGCGGCACCTGCTGCACCGAAGACCGACAAAAGCTGACTTTGTTCCCCGTGTGGAACTGAAAAGGCCGCCCAGTGGGCGGCCTTTGTTATTTGTGCGATGTGCGGGTTTGGATGCGTAGTGTGAAGGCCTGCCCCTGCCCGCTCATTCGTCAAAGCTCATCACCCGACGGTAAAGATGCCATGTCGCATGGCCCAGCACCGGCAGCACGACAAACAGCCCAAGGAAGAACGGCAGCATCCCGATCAGCATCAGGACCGAGATCAGAAGGCCCCAGCCGATCATCGGCGCAAGGTTTTGCAAGACGGATTGAAACGAATAGATCATCGCCGTGATAAAATCGAGTTCCCGATCCAGAAGCAACGGCAAGCTGGTGACCGTCAGCGAAAACAGGCAGAAAGACAGAACCGCGCCAACGCCGGTACCGACCACCAGCATTGTGATGCCATTGCGATTGAGCAGCGCATCTTGCCAGTTCGACGTGATGTTGGTCAGCGGCTCAAGACCCATAAATATCGCAAACACCAGATGGGCCACAAACACCCAGAACATGAAGATCATGATGATCACCATCGCAATGGACGGAAACTGTCGATCTTTCTGGTTGAAAACGACGCCCAGTATCTGTGCCCAATCAAGCGGCTCTCCCAGCTCCAGCCGACGACTGACTTCGTAAAGGCCGACCGCCAGAAACGGCGCGAGCAACGGGAAACCAAGCCCAATGGGAATGATCCAGTAGCTTTGTTCCAGAACATCCAGTTGCAGATAGATCAGGTTTCCCATGATCACATAGAAAGCCGCAAAAAACAGCCCGAACGCGGGCGCGCGCGTAAAATCCCTGACCCCGGCTTTCAAGGCGGTGATGATATCGCCGAACCCGATGGGTTCGATGTTTGGCGGCGCGGATGCCTCCAAGGTGGTTGTTTCTGTCATATGTCCTCCCGGCACGTGTCAACATATCGCGCGTAGGGTGAGTGTCGCGGCTGTCGTGCGGCCCGTCAAGCTCATGAACATGTGAATATGAAGGAAGGAGCGGGGAATGGAGGTGCCGAGGGCGGCTATGAGCCCGGAATGCCCAGAATATTCCACGACACTTGAACCGTCTTTTGACCCAGATCAACGGATGTTGGACTGACGCTGCCAAATTGAAGGCATGGCAAATTCGCGGGACATCAAGCAGCTAAACACTGGCTACATAGGCAGCTCAATAACATCGTCAGCCTGTGCCATGGCTTTTGCGACCTGGCACGATGGGGGCCCGTTGCCCGCGCTTGGCAGGCTACCGTTGCCGCTGACAACGATCTGTGCGGCGATAATTGGATACCCTCTTCTCCTTTTTGTACAAAGACGCCTTATGGATGTGGCAGCGCTTTCGACGTTCCGACGGGCCGATGTTATCGCACTTGCTGGATTGGGTGCGGCACTCGCTGTTCCACCGGTCCTTATCGACATTGCAATACCTTTCCCGCACGATATCAATGTCTTGCCGCCAAAATCTTTTCTGTTTTATCCGGCAATCGCTCTCGTCGCTGAAGTTGCCCTACATTTGGTGCCACTGGCTGTGCTGGCTGCCGCAACCTCACGTAGTAAAGTTTCAGTATGGATGTTTATTCCGGTAGTCCTGGTGGAGCCGTCTCTTCAGGCGTTCTTTTCATTCGACGCGGGACTGCAAGCTTGGTTGGTACTAGGAAATGTCAGCCTAATCAGTGCCGCACAAATCTGGATTTTCTGGCACTATGGTTTCACGGCGATGTTCGCGCTTCGGCTTGTTTTCTACTTTTTCTGGCATGTCTTGTGGGGGTCTTTGCGACTTCAGCTTCTACTTTAGTGACAAACCACAATTCTTTCTCGAACATCGAACCGAACTGGACCGAGTGTGTCAGATTCGTCCGCAAAACAGACCTCCACACCGCCACCCGGCAATCATTCCCTTCCGATCACTCGTCCAGGTTTGCCTCGGCCCGCGATTTGCCAGCCACGTCCTGCGCCAGTACGGCTGCCATGAAGGCGTCCAGATCGCCGTCCAGCACGCCTTTGGTGTCAGAGGTTTCGTGCCCCGTGCGCAGGTCTTTCACCATCTGGTAAGGTTGCAGCACGTATGATCGGATCTGGTTACCCCACCCCGCGTCACCCTTGTTTTCATGGGCCACGTTGATGGCTTCGTTCCGCTTATCCAGCTCCATTTGATAGAGCCGCGATTTGAGGGCTTTCATCGCGATATCGCGGTTCTGGTGCTGAGACTTCACAGAACTTGTTGTGACAATTCCGGTTGGAACATGCGTGATCCGCACAGCCGAGTCCGTCGTGTTCACATGCTGGCCGCCCGCGCCTGAGGACCGATACGTGTCGATGCGGATGTCGGATGGGTTCACCTCGATCTCGATATTGTCATCGACCACCGGATAGACCCAAACCGAGCTGAAGGACGTGTGTCGTTTGGCGGCGCTGTCATACGGCGATATGCGCACAAGACGATGCACACCACTTTCCGACTTTAACCAGCCGTAAGCGTTATGGCCGGAAATCTTATAGGCGGCGGATTTGATGCCCGCTTCTTCGCCCGCACTTTCCGATTGCAGTTCGACCTTATAGCCCTGCTTTTCCGCCCACCGGACATACATGCGCGCCAGCATTGACGCCCAGTCGCAGCTTTCGGTGCCACCGGCGCCCGAATTGATCTCAAGAAACGTGTCGTTGGCGTCGGCTTCCCCGTCAAGCAACGCTTCTAACTCAGCCGCTGCCGCCTTTTTGGCCAGCTTCCCGAGCGAGGCTTCCGCTTCCGCGACAACCTCTGTATCATCTTCCATCTCGCCCAATTCGATCAGGTCGATATTGTCCTGAAGGTCCTGCGCCATCGCTTTGTAATTGTTTACGGAATCCAATAGGCCCTGACGCTCGCGCATCAGCTTTTGCGCGCGCTCGGGATCGTTCCACAGGTCCGGATCTTCGGTCATCGCGTTGAATTCCTCAAGGCGATGTTCCGCCGTGTCCCAACCGATCCGCTGACGCAAAAGCGCCAGTGATTTTTCGATTGCATCAACGTTGTTCTGAGCCTCTGCCCGCATGGGTGTGTCCCTTGTCCGAAAACCTGCCCCCGCAATATCAACAGGGGCGCGGATGGGCAAGGTGATCAGTGGTTGGGTGTTGGGTTCACCATCCAGCTTTCAATCAGCTTGCGCACCGCTTGATCCTGAGGAATCCAGCGCTTCTCGTAGTCGAGAGATGATCCAAATCTGTAGTGGAGTAACATGCCGCTATAGGCTCGATAGCGAATTTGGCAGGAGCCAAACCCAGAACAGCTTGTCTCAAGCGGTAAGCCCAATGGGGATTGATAGTTGTCGGGAAACCGGATCAGCCCGCCGGTAAACTTGCGCCCAAAATACTCCTCAACCAGCGGACGAGCGTCAGTGTCAAGCCTTGAAAACCCAAATGGAATATCTTGCCATTGGCCTTCGAAGCGGTCACGATTCCGCTTTTCACCAGCCTCAACAAGCTCGCCGTAATAGCCGCCGGTCAGTGCAAGCATGCCGACTTTCTCCAAATCGCCCGGCTTCCATCCAATAGCGGCCTGAAATTTACCACGCATGGCTGAACCATAGACCTCGGTAATTAAGATCGGTTCCTCTAAGCACTCAAGATCTCTCAGCCACCCTCCGCCCTCGCGCGCCCTTCGTTCAGCATTCCAGGACGCGGGGTTGGGCAAAGCAAACTGCACTTCGCCGTCTTCGTCATCGGTGGGCTCATAGACCTGAAGAATCACATCCAGCGTTTCGCCATAGCAGGCGTTCTTGTCGGTTTCGGCAAGCGCGGCGATGATTGATCCGCCATACAGACCCACCGCACCGATCACGGCCAATATCGGTTTCATCAAATCACCTCGAACAAACCTCGTGCTGTTAGCCTAGGCCGGGTGATATTGATCAATCAATGGTAGATCAGCGCAATAGATGATTGCCGTGGGTCACTCAGCCCCGCATCGTCACGCCATTGTGGAATATCTGTAGCTTGGACGGGTCCGCGGTCAGCTTTACCAACTTGTTTTTCAGGTCATCATGGATACCGGGCACCTTGGCGATCAGGTGGGTCTGGTTGGCGCTGTCCGCCCCCTCGCCCACCGACATCTTCGAGGGGATGTAGAGCAGAGTGACCTCGCCCAGGGCTTCGACGATCTCGACCGTGCCGGTGAAGATCGCGCCGCCATCGGTTTGCACAAAATCCTCGGGCCGCACGCCAAGGTTCACAATTTTGCCCATGTCGGCGTCGGTGGTGGCAATGTCCGTGCGCGCCACACCACCTGCGTCCAGCGTCACCTCGGTTTGTGCGCCAGTGCCGGTGATCTTGCCCGGCAGAAGGTTCATGGCGGGCGAGCCGATGAACTGGGCCACAAACTCGGTGCGGGGCCGTTCGTACAGGTCCAGCGGACTGCCCACCTGCGCAATGCCCTTGTTGGCCAGCACCACAATCCGGTCGGCCAGCGTCATCGCCTCAACCTGATCATGCGTGACATAGATCATCGTGCTGTCCGGCATCGCCTCTTTCAGCTGCGAAATCTCGATCCGGGTCGCGACGCGCAGGGCCGCATCAAGGTTCGAAAGTGGTTCATCGAACAGGTAAACCTTGGGGTCGCGCACAATGGCCCGCCCGATCGCCACCCGTTGCCGCTGGCCGCCCGACAACGCCTTGGGCAGACGATCCAGATAGGGATCCAGTTGCAACGCCTTGGCCGCCTTGTCCACGGCGGCGTCGATCTCGGCCTTGGGTTTCTTGGCGATGTTCAGGGCGAAGGCCATGTTGTCGCGCACCGTCATATGCGGATAAAGCGCGTAGGACTGGAACACCATCGCGATACCGCGCTGGCTGGGCGGCACGTCGTTTACCACCACGCCGTCGATTTCCAGCGTGCCGTCGGTGATCTTCTCAAGCCCCGCGATCATCCTGAGAAGCGTTGACTTCCCACACCCCGATGGACCGACAAAGACAATCAGCTCGCCTGTCGTGATGTCCAGGTTGATGTCACCCAGCACATTCACATTGCCGTAGTTTTTCACCACATCCGTCAGCTTTAGATCGGCCATTTATATGTCCCCCTCGGGTTTCATCACAAGTGTGTGCCAGCCCGGCAGCTTGATCTTTTGTCCGTCTGCAATAGTCGTCTGGTCCGTATCCACCGATGTCCATGCCCCGGCAGGCAACACGAGGTCTTGTTCTGTGGCCCCGATA
Organism: Aliiroseovarius sp. S1339; assembly: GCF_023195695.1. GTDB lineage: Bacteria > Pseudomonadota > Alphaproteobacteria > Rhodobacterales > Rhodobacteraceae > Aliiroseovarius. The sequence continues at coordinate 206,584 of NZ_JALPQG010000004.1, forward strand.
TTGAAGGCGCACAGCAACTTTTCATCGTCCAGGTTTCTGAAAAACCGCAACACCTGACCATCCGCCCTGACATCCTCTATCGAGCCTTTGGCAAGCGCCGGATGGGCGCGCCGCAGCGCTATCACCTGTCGGTAATGGTGAAGCAGCGATCCCGTGTCTTGCTCGGATCGTTCGACCTCATGGCTCAGATGCTCGGCTGCCACGGGCAACCATGGCTTTGCGGCACTGGTAAAGCCGCCATTGCTGTTCGAGGCCTCCCACACCATTGGCGTGCGACAGCCATCGCGGCCTTTGAACTCCGGCCAGAATTCGATGCCGTAAGGGTCTTGCAGGTCGTCAAAGGCAACCTCTGCTTCGGTCAGCCCAAGCTCCTCACCCTGATAGATACAAGCCGAGCCGCGCAAGCACATCAGAAGCGTGGCAAACAGCCGTTGGGCGTCTTCGGACAGGTTCCAGCGCGTCGCGTGGCGCACCACATCGTGGTTGGAATAGGCCCAACAGGCCCAGCCATCTTGGGCGACGCGGGCGACATGGTCCATCACCTCGGCCACGCGGGCAGCGTCGGGTTGGTCGCCTGATAGAAGCTCGAACGCATAGCACATATGGGCCAGATCATCGCCGGCAGTGTATTCACCCAGTATTTCCAACCCGCGCTGCGCATCACCGACCTCGCCCAGCAGGGCGCTGTTAGACGGCTCCATTACTGCGCGTAGCTTGCGTATGAAGTCCAGCGTTTCGGGGCGGTTCTTGTCATAGAGGTGTTCTTGGTGGTTATACGGGTTCACCGCTGGCGCGATTGAGGCATTGCGGTCCTCGGGCGGCAGTGGAGGGTTGTCACGAAGCTGGGCGTCGTGGGTGTAGAAGTTGATTGTGTCTAAACGGAAGCCATCGACGCCTTGATCAAGCCAGAACCGGGCCACGTCCAGCAGTGCCTCTTGCACGGCAGGTTCGTGGAAATTCAGGTCTGGTTGGGACACAAGAAAGTTGTGCAGGTAATATTGGCACCGGCGCGCATCCCACGACCAGGCCGATCCGCCAAAGATCGACAGCCAGTTGGTCGGCGGCGTGCCGTCGGGTTTTGCGTCGGCCCAAACATACCAGTTCGCCTTGTCGTTTTCACGATCCGCGCGGCTTTCGACAAACCACGGGTGCTGGTCCGAACTGTGGCTCAGCACGAGGTCGATCATCACCTTCAGGCCCAGCCCATGCGCCGTTTGCACCAGTGCGTCAAAATCCGCGAGCGTGCCGAACATCGGGTCCACATCGCAATAATCGGACACGTCATAGCCAAAATCTTTCATCGGCGAGGTGAAGAACGGCGAAATCCAGATCGCACCCACCCCAAGGGTGGCGACATAAGGCAGACGACGGGTAATGCCGCGCAAATCGCCAATTCCGTCACCATTGTCGTCCTGAAAACTGCGCGGATAGATCTGATAGATCACCGCGCCGCGCCACCAGTCCGCCTGTTTGGCAAGATGCGTCAGTTCGCTTTTATTGACCGAAGCATTCATGTCTCAGCCCCCTTTGACCGAGCCGGCCAGCAGACCGCGCACAAGATAGCGTTGGAGTGAAAAGAAGACGGCAATCGGCACTGCGATCGACACGAAAGCCGAGGCTGCAAGGATTTCCCAATCTCCACCGCGTGATCCCAGAAGGTCAACAATGCGACCCGTCATCACGACCTGATCCTCACCGGTGCCCAGAAACACCTTGGCGACAAGCAGATCATTCCAGACCCATAGGAATTGGAAGATTGCAAAGGATGCCAGTGCTGGGAAGCTGAGCGGCAGGATGATCTTGCGGAAGATCGCGAAGTCTGATGCACCATCAACGCGGGCGCTTTCAATGATCTCGCCGGGCAGACCAGCCATATAGTTTCTGAGCAGAAACACCGCGAGCGGAAGCCCGAAGCCCGTATGGGCCAGCCAAATCCCGATATATCCCTTGCCGATCCCGATATTATTATGAAGTTTCAAAAGCGGGATGAACGCGACCTGAAGCGGCACAACCAACAGGCCCACAATGCCCGCGATCAACAAGGCGCGGCCTGGCATCTCCATCCACGCCAGCGCGTAGGCGGCGAAGGCTGCCACTAGGATCGGGATGATTGTGGCCGGAATGGTGACCGTTAGCGTGTTCAACAGCGCTTTGCCCATACCTTCGGCAAACAGCACCTCTCGGTAGTTGTCCAGCGTGAAGCCGGGCGGGGTTTCGGCGCGCACAAACAGGCGTTGGCCACGGCTGCCCGATGGCTGCTCGCTGTAGGCAATGCGGTAATCCCCGTTGGCCTCAACGGTGATTTGATGGCCCTTCGGATGGGTCGCAACCTCGCCGGGTGCGAAGGCTTCGGGCGCGCGAGAGGCGATGCCGAAAGCGGTGACGTTGCCGGACCCGCCTTCAAATACACTGCCCGACAGAACCCAGCCCGCCCCATCAGGTGCGGCGTTGTCAGGGGCATCTGCGCGCACGATCACGTTGCGTTCGGATGCCGACAAGGCGGTCCACCAGCCCGAGGTCGAAATCGCGTCACGATCCCGAAATGAACTGACCAGAAGGCCGAAGGTCGGGATGATCCACAGCAGAACCAGGAACCCAACCGCAAGGTTGACCGCCCAAGTCAGGCGGGATTTAGTGCCAGCCATTTCCATCAGCGGTTCTCCTTATGAGCGTTTGAGATGTTCCAGATCATCACTGGTGTCACCAACAGCATGATCACCATCACGATGGCCGATCCGCGTCCGAAATCAGGCGATCCACGGAACATCCAGTCATACATGAGGTTGGCCAAAACTTGTGATCCCCACTGCCCGTTGGTCATGGCGAAGACGATGTCGAACACCTTCAGAACGGTGACGGTAATGGTCGTCCAGACCACCGCAATGGTGCCCCAGATTTGCGGAATTTTGATCTTGAAGAAGATTTGCAGCGCCGTGGCACCGTCAAGATAGGCCGCCTCAATCGTTTCTTCGCTGATGCCTTTCAGGGCGGCCGACAGGATCACCATCGCAAAGCCGGTTTGAATCCAGATCAGGATCACCATCAGGAAAATATTGTTCCAGAAGGGCAGCGTGATCCACGTCTGCGCGGTGCCGCCCATCGCTTCGACAATCGCGTTCAGCAGGCCGATCTGCTCACCCTGATTTTCACCGCGATAGTCATAGATGAACTTCCAAATCACCGAAGCGCCCACAAAGCTGATCGCCATCGGCATGAAGATCAGGCTTTGCGCGATAGACCCCCATTTGATGCGGTCGGTCAGTCCGGCAGCGACAAGCCCAAAGAAGGTCGAGGCTGCAGGCACAATGACCAGCCACAGAAGGTTGTTGCCAAGGCTTTCGCGAAACTTCTCGTCGCCCGCCAGCCATGTGTAATTATCGACCCCAATGAATGCGCCACGCGTATCACGCATGGACAGAAAGAAGGTCGAAACCACCGGATAGACCAGATACATGGTCAGAACCAACAAGGCCGGCAGAACAAATAACCAAGGCCGGATCGCCGTCGATTTGTTGATGTTAGCCCCGGCATTGGGCCCGCTTGCAGGATAAATCCGATCAAGCAGAATGTTTGAGAAATAGAAATAGGCAACACAGCCGAAGACGCCCACGATGATCGTCGAGACCGCAAATAATAGCTGGTCCATGGCTCCCCCTGTCACCGCTGCGCGGCGATTTGAGTGGCTGGTTCCGGCAACAACTGACCGCCGGAACCTATTGTTATTATTTCAGACTTACTTGATCGACTCCCACGTCGACTGGATTGACGCGGCCACTTCGCTAGCGTCTTTTCCTCCGGCGTAATCGACCATACCCGTCCAGAAGACACCTGCGCCAACGGCACCCGGCATCAGGTCCGAACCGTCAAACCGGAACGTGTCTGCGCTCAACAAAATGTCGTTCATCTTGGCGACCGTCGGGTCGGTATAGACGTCGGTGTTCACGCCCTTATGTGGGGTAAGGAAACCCTTTTGTGCCATCCAGACTTCATGCGCGATGGGGGATTTCAGGAATTCCATGAAAGCCTGCGTTCCTTTGGAATCGCTGGTCACGCCCCAAACCGTACCCGCCCCCAGAACCGGCTTGCCAAGATCCTTGTCGGCGTAGGCCGGGAAATAGAAGAAATCCGCATCCACGCCAACTTCGGTGCCTTCCGGAAAGAAGGTCGGGATGAAACTGGCCTGACGGTGCATGTAGCATTGCGGTGGCGATGCAAACAGGCCTTGCGGGCTGTCACGAAAGTCGGTCGTGGCAACAGCGCCCGCGCCGCCCGAGACATAGGCATCATTGCGGGCGAATGCGCCGAATTCCTCGATCGCGGCAATCACTTTCGGATCGTCGAAGGGCAGTTCGTTCTTGGTCCATGCGTCGTAGTCTTCAGGCGTGTTGATGCGCAGCATCATATCCTCGACCCAATCCGTCGCAGGCCAGCCTGTTGCCCCGCCCGATCCCAGACCGATACACCACGGCACCTCGCCGTCAGCCACGATCTGGTCGGTCAGCGCTTTTAGCTCTTCCATCGACTGCGGCACTTCATAGCCCGCATCTTCGAAGTTTTCGGGCACATACCAGACCAGCGACTTTACATCGACCTTGTAAAAGAAGCCGTAAAGCGCATCTGTGCCGTCTTTCCCAGCATATGTGCCAAGATCGACCCAGCTTTGGCCCGCAGCATAATTGTCGCGCACCCAGTCCGCCATTCCTTCAGGTAACGGCGACAAAAGCCCCTTGCCTGCCAGATCAGCCGCCAGACCCGGTTGCGGGAAGATGGCGATATTGGGCGGGCTGCCAGCTTCGGTGTCGATAACGATCTGCTGCTCGAAGCTATCGGACCCGGCATATTCGACGTCAGCGCCCGTGGCGTCTTCGAAATAGGCGATCACGCTTTCCACCAGTTCCTTGTCCGGGCCGAGCCACGGACCAAGGATCGAGATCTTTTCGCCCGACAGGTCCATCTCTTTCAGCGCCTCATAGCTGTCCCAGCTAAACGCGCCTTCGCCCGGTGCAAATTTCAGATGGCCATCAGCCTGCGCCATACCAGCCATCAGCGCCAGCGCCGCCGCGCTTGCGTAAAATACGTTTTTCATTCTTTCCTCCCTACGGCCCTTTCGGACCCATTAGGTATTTCGGTCGGCTGCCCGACCCCGGCACCTATGCGCCGGATGACATTCCCAAAGCGGCCAAGAATGGCAGATTCGCCAAATCATCCAAAGCGCTGTGAATAGCCCAAGGTTGCGCAGAAATATCAACCTGTCAATCATCACGTTAGCGCAAACGTAAAAATCACCAAAATACTTTATTTTCAATGTTAAATATAAAACTTCCTTTGACGCAGGCCTTCGTGGTGGGTAACGTCAAAGCTATTCAAACCGCTTTGAAAGCCGGTGCCGACGCTATGACACTGAAAGAACTCTCGGGTTTGCTGGGCCTGTCCCAGACCACCGTCAGCCGCGCGCTGAACGGCTATCCCGAAGTGTCGGAAGCGACGCGAAAGAGGGTCGCAGCGGCCGCCCGCGAACACGGCTATGCCCCCAACACACGGGCCAGAGCGCTTGCCACAGGCCGCGCGATGGCCATCGGCCACGTGATCCCGATCAGTTCGAAACACGAAATGGTCAACCCGGTGTTTGGCGACTTCATCGCGGGCGCAGGCGAGGTTTATTCCCGCAACGGGTATGACATGCTGCTATCCGTCGTTCCAGATGATGACGAAGACGCAGCCTATCGCAGTTTTCTGACCAAACGGAATGTGGACGGCATCATCCTGCACGCCCCCACCCTGAATGATCCGCGCATTCCATTGCTAAACGCGCTGGGTCTGCCGTTTGTTGTGCATGGGCGCAGTTCGGATGCCCAAGCGCCCTATGCGTGGGTTGACGTCAACAACAAAAGCGCCTTTCAGCGGGCCACCGATTTCCTACTGGATTTGGGGCACGCGCGCATTGTCTTGGTGAACGGGCTCGAGCACATGGATTTCGCCATTCGTCGCCGCGCAGGTTATGAGGCGGCCCTGAAAGCACGCGCCATACCCCCCGACCCTGCTCTTATGTTCGCAGGCGAAATGACTGAGGCGCAGGGCCACGACTTGACCCGGTCCCTGCTAGCTGGCCCCAATCCCCCAACGGCGTTTCTCGTCAGTTCAATGATCACCGCAATGGGTGTGCGACGCGGGATCGAAGAATTGGGCCTGACCATGAGCCGCGACGTGTCTTTGATCACCCATGACGATGACCTGAGCTATTTCCGAAACGGCGCGGATATCCCAGTTTATACCGCCACGCGATCCTCGGTTCGCGATGCGGGGCGCAAGGCGGCCCAGATGCTGATCGACATCATGCAGGGGCGCGACACCGCACACGAAATCCTGCTTGAGGCGGACTTGACACTGGGCCAATCGACCGGGCCCGCAGCCCGGCTGAAAGTCGAAACGGGCTGACAGTGGCGCCACCTTGGGCGGGTCAGCAAGATCACGAAACCCTTGTGAGAGAAGGAGTTTACGATGCTGCCACATCGCACTGAATTTCCTGACGATTTTCTGTTTGGGACCGCCACTTCCGCCTATCAAATCGAAGGTCACGCGAAGGGTGGTGCCGGGCGCACGCATTGGGATGATTTTGCCGCCACACCGGGCAATGTGGCGGGGGCAGAAAACGGCGCGATTGCCTGCGGGCATCTGGACCGATGGGCGGAAGATCTGGACCTCGTGCGCGACGCGGGTTTTGACGTCTATCGTTTCTCAACCTCGTGGGCGCGCGTGCTGCCGGACGGGCGCGGCCCGCCCAACAGCGACGGCCTCGATTTCTACGACCGGCTTGTGGACGGGATGCTGGAACGCGGGATCAAACCCGCTGCGACGCTTTATCACTGGGAACTGCCCTCGCCCTTGGCCGATCTGGGTGGCTGGCGCAATCGCGACGTCGCAAGCTGGTTTGCTGATTTTACCGAGGTGATCATGGGCCGCATCGGCGACCGCCTGTGGTCCGCCGCGCCAATCAACGAGCCATGGTGCGTCGCGTGGTTAAGCCATTTTGAGGGCCACCACGCCCCCGGCCTGCGCGACATCCGCGCCACCGCCCGCGCAATGCATCACGTGTTGCTGGCACACGGTCGCGCGACCGAAGTGATGCGGGGGCTGGACATGTCCAACCTTGGGGCCGTGTGCAATATGGAATATGCCGCCCCCATCGATGACACGCCGGACGCCCTGCGTGCCGCCCGTGTGCAGGACGCGATTTACAACCGGTTCTTCATCTCGGGCATTACCAAAGGCGTCTATCCCGACGAGGTTCTGGAAGGGATCGAGCCGCACCTACCGCAAGGCTGGCAGGACGATTTTGCGACCATAACCGCACCCATCGACTGGATCGGCGTCAACTATTACACCCGCAAGATTTATGGCCCCGCTGATCGGGTGCCTGCCCCATGGCCCGCCACGCGCGAGCATGAAGGCCCCCTGCCCAAAACCGCGATGGGGTGGGAGGTTTTTCCCGACGGGCTGGTCCATTTCCTTGACATGGTGGCGACGGACTATACGGGCGACATGCCGATCTATGTGACCGAAAACGGCATGGCCGGACTGGTCGAGCGCGACAGCGACCCGACCCATGACCCCGACCGAACAGCGTATCTGGCCGACCACCTCGATGTGGTCAAAGCGGCCGTAAAAAAGGGCCTTCCGGTAAAAGGCTACTTTACGTGGTCGCTGTTGGACAATTATGAATGGGCTTTGGGCTATGCGCCGCGTTTCGGGCTGGTCCATGTTGATTTTGAAACACTGAAGCGCACGCCAAAAGCGTCCTATCACTCCCTCAGAAAGGCCTTGTCGCGCCCATGACCCCCTATTCGCTTGTTGCCGATGTCGGTGGCACAAACACCCGTGTCGCCCTGGCCAACGGTAAAGAGCTTCTGGCCGACAGCATCGTCAAACACCGCAACACAGATCACGCCAGTCTTGCGGAGCTTTTGGCGAGTTATCTGCAAGGTCAAGGCAAGCCCACTTGCGACCGCGCTGCCGTCGCCATTGCAGGGCCGGTCAAGGACGGCGCAGGCCGACTGACCAACCTGAATTGGGAGATCGACAAGGCGACCTTGGCGAACGTCTCCGGCGCAGGTCGCAGCGCGGTATTGAACGACCTTCAAGCGCAAGGCCACGCGCTGGGGCACATCGCTGACGCCGATCTGGTGACACTGAAACAGGGTGACGACGAAAATCCGAACGCCGCCATGCTGGTCATCGGCGTCGGCACTGGCTTCAACTGCGCCCCGGTGTTTCAGACGGCCAAGGGGCGGTTCGTGCCCCCGTCAGAAGCCGGGCACCTGACCTTTGCCGCACGTGGCGAGGAACAGTGGGACCTGTCGCAATTCCTTGATGCAAAACTCGGACATGTCGCGGTCGAAGATGTCTTGTCGGGTCGCGGGCTTGAGCGATGCTACGCTTGGGCATCGGTCAAGGCAGGCCAAAACAAAACCGCCAGCACCGCCGAGGTTTTCGCCGCTGCCCAAGCAGATGACCCGACCGCAATCAAGGCCATCGGCGCGTTCACCGCGGCCTTGGGAGGCGTGGTCGGTGACCTTGCCCTGACGCTTTTGCCGTTTGGCGGCATCTATCTGGTCGGCGGCATGTCGCGCGCCATCGCGCCTTGGTTTGACCGCTGCGGGTTTGACGCGGCCCTGACAGATAAGGGGCGGTTCAGCAACTTCCTCAATGCCTTCTCAATCCGGCTGGTCGAAGATGACTACGCCGCGCTTTCGGGTTGCGCCCATTTCCTGGCGCGTTCAGACAATCAATAACAATCAATTTCGCGCTGACGAAAGGCGCTTATCTAGGCAGGAGGCTCTCATGTCGGGCTGGGTCGAATATGTGTTGGCGTTCGTGGTGTTCTTTCTGACGCATTCCATCCCAGTGCGTCCAGCGGTGAAATCCCGCCTTGTGGCAAAGCTTGGCGCGCGCGGGTTTACGTTGAGCTATTCACTGCTGTCGATTGCTGTGCTGGCTTGGGTGATCATCGCGGCAGGGCGCGCACCGTTCGTGGGGCTGTGGGATTGGGCGCCGTGGCAAAACCATGTGACGCTAACCGTGATGTTTCTGGTCTGCTTGATTGCCGCGTTGGCCATCGGTCGGCCAAACCCGTTGTCCTTCGGCGGGGCACAGAATGACCGCTTCGACCCCGACCGTCCCGGCCTGATCGGCTGGCTGCGACATCCGCTTCTGGTGGCGCTGTTCCTGTGGGCTTTCGGGCACATGGTCCCCAATGGAAATCTGGCCCATGTGATCTTGTTTGTGGTGTTTGCAGGCTTTGCCCTGCTGGGAATGCGCATCATCGACCGGCGGCAAAAGCGCATTTTGGGCGCGGATCGATGGGCCGCGCTTTCCAACACACGCCGCGAAATCGTGGTGACGCGCGGCGGGGTTATCCGCGTCGCAATTGCGATTGGTGTTTATGCCCTACTGCTCGCCCTGCACGGCCCGATCATCGGGGTTGAGCCCCTGCTGTGATCGCCGCCCCACGCGCGACGACCCGTGGCGACAGACCAAATTCGACCCGAAAGGCGCGACTGAACGCACTGGCGTCAGCGTATCCTGCGCGCAGCGCAACTTCGGCGATAGACAGCCCGCCCGCTTCTAACATCCGTCTGGCCGAATTCAGGCGCAAGCGACGATAGACCTTCTGCGGCGACGCGCCGAAATGACGTTCAAACCGTTGCTCCAGATCGCGTTGGCGACAACCGGACCGGCGGGCAAGCTCGGGAATGGGAAGCGGCGTTTCGATGTTGGCCTCCATCTCGCGCAGGCAGGCCTCGACGCGACGATCACCGCGCACGCGCGCCAAAGCGTGGGGCGCGGTGACGCTTTCGGACATGAACATCTGGGTGAGTTCCAGCAACAAGGCCGCGCCGTGATCTTCGCCGATCAACTCGCAGGTCAGATCATATGCCGCCATCCCGCCGCTGCATGTGATGCGATTGCCGTCGCGCACCCAGCGGGCGCGTTCGACCTCTATGGATGGGAACCGTTCGCCAAAGGCGTCCAGAAGATCGAAATGAATGGTCGCGCGACAGCCGTCCAAAAGCCCTGCAGCCGCCAACACCCACCCCCCCGTATCAACGCCCACCATGGTTTGGAACCGTCCGGCCAAGGCTCGCAAAATCTTCGCATTGGCAGGGGTCGCATGGGTCTGGTGATCATAGCTGCAAATCGCAAAAAGGAAATCGCCCTGCCCGATATCCGACAGCCGCGCCGTTGGCATAATTGGCAACCCGCTGGAGGAATGAACCACCCAATCATCAGGCGTGCATATTTGCCATTCAAAGGCCGAGTGGCCCACCAGCGTATTGGTCGCCCGCAACGGCTCTAACAGGTTCGCCAGCGCCATGTTGGAAAAGCGATCATACAGCAGAAAGCCGATCTTGCGTGTCTTCGTGCTGGATTTCGACCAATTCTGCATAGTTTTGCATAAATCTGCATATCACGCCCGTCAATCCCGCCCATCATGGTGGGACCATTCGGCACATCCAGATGGAGGATCCCATGCCCCTGACCATGAACACCAATGTTTTCATCACCTGCGCCGTGACCGGGTCAGGCAGCACGCAGGACCGGTCCCCTCATGTGCCGCGCAGCCCCAAGCAGATCGCTGACAGCGCGATTGCCGCCGCGAAAGCAGGCGCTGCCATCGTGCATTGCCATGTGCGCGACCCCGAGACGGGCACGCCGTCGCGCGACCTGAAACTCTACCGCGAAGTGACCGAGCGTATTCGCGACGCCGATGTCGACGTGGTCCTGAACCTGACCGCGGGCATGGGCGGCGACATCACTTTCGGCCCGACCCACGCGCCCATGCCGGTGAACGAAGCCGGCACCGACATGATCGGCGCCGCCGAACGGGTCGCCCACGTGGCCGAGTGCCTGCCCGAGATCTGCACGCTGGATTGCGGCACCATGAACTTCGCCGAGGCCGATTACGTCATGACCAACACCCCCGGCATGTTGCGTGCCATGGGTCAGATGATGACCGATCTTGGCGTGAAACCCGAGATCGAAGCCTTCGACACAGGCCATCTGTGGTTCGCCAAGGAACTGGTGAAAGAAGGCGTGCTTGACAGCCCCGCCCTTGTGCAGCTGTGCATGGGTGTGCCGTGGGGCGCGCCGGACGACCTGAACACCTTCATGGCGATGGTCAACAATGTGCCCGACGACTGGACCTTCTCGGCCTTCGGGCTGGGGCGTAACCAGATGGCCTATGTCGCGGCGGCCGTGCTGGCGGGCGGCAACGTGCGCGTCGGGCTTGAGGATAACCTGTGGCTTGGCAAAGGCGAGCTTGCGACCAACGAACAGCTTGTGACCCGCGCGCGTGGCATCATCGAAGGCATGGGCGCCCGCGTGATTGGTCCCGAGGACGTGCGCGAAAAGCTGGGCCTTGTGAAAAGAGCCCCGAAATGAAGGCGGCGATCATCGGCGGCGGCGTCATCGGCGGCGGCTGGGCCGCGCGGTTCCTTCTGAACGGGTGGGACGTCGCCGTGTTCGACCCCGACCCCGAGGCTGAACGCAAGATCGGCGAGGTTCTGACCAACGCCCGCCGCGCGCTGCCGGGCCTCTACGAAACCGCGCTGCCTGCAGAGGGCAAATTGACCTATCACGACGATCTGGCCCAAGCCGTCGCAGGTGCCGATTGGGTGCAGGAAAGCGTGCCGGAGCGGCTGGACCTAAAGCACAAAGTCTTTGCAGACCTGATGCGTCTCGCGCCGGAAACGGCGATCATCGGCTCATCAACATCGGGCTTCAAACCGTCGGAACTGAACGAAAAAGGCGCGCGTGCGATTGTCGCGCACCCGTTCAACCCGGTCTATCTTCTGCCGTTGATCGAGCTTGTGGGCGATGAAGGCACCTGCACCCGTGCCGCCGACATCCTTCAGTCCATCGGCATGTTCCCCCTGAAAGTCCGCAAGGAAATTGACGCCCATATTGCCGACCGCTTCCTTGAGGCCGTCTGGCGCGAGGCGCTCTGGCTGGTCAAGGACGGCATCGCAACGACCGAGGAAATCGACGACGCGATCCGCATGGGCTTCGGCCTTCGCTGGGCGCAGATGGGATTGTTTGAAACCTACCGCGTCGCGGGCGGCGAGGCTGGCATGAAACATTTCATGGCCCAGTTCGGCCCCTGCCTGACGTGGCCTTGGACCAAGCTGATGGACGTGCCGGAATTCACCGATGAACTGGTTGACCTGATCGCAGGCCAGTCGGACGCGCAATCCGGCCATATGTCGATCCGCGAATTGGAGCGGCTGCGTGATGACAACCTCGTCTCGATGCTGCGCGCTTTGAAGGCCCGCGGGCCGGGGTCCGGCGCGGGCCGCGTGATCCGCGAGCACGAGGCGGACCTGTGGCCTGCCATGACCGACACCGTTCCCCTGCGCACCGTCACCCGTGACGTGCCTGTGGACTGGACGGACTATAACGGCCACATGAACGAAGGGCGCTATGGTCAGGTGTTCTCGGATGCGGCCGACCGATTGATGGCGCATGTTGGCGCGGATGCGGATTATATCGCGTCGGGCCTCAGCTATTTCACCGCTGAAACCAACATCAGATACATCGACGAATGCCATGCGGGCGAAGCGGTCTATGTCGACACTACCGTGACCCTTGGCGAAGGCAAAAAGCTGCGCCTGTGGCACGAGATGCGGCGCGCGAAGAATGGCGGGCTGCTGGCAACCTGCGATCAATTCCTGCTGCATGTGGACCTGACCACCCGCAAATCCTGCCCGCCCCGCGCCGATGTCGAAGCGCGCGTCGAAGCACTCGCCGCCCTGCATGCCAAAGGAGCCACCTGATGCATTTCGGATTGTCAGAAGAACAGGACATGATCGTCTCGACGGTGCGCAGCTTTGTCGAGAACGAGATCTACCCCCACGAGGACATGGTCGAACGCACCGGGCAGGTACCGCACGAGTTGGGGCAAGAGATCAAGCAGAAGGTCATCGACCTCGGATTCTATGCCTGCAACTTCCCCGAAGAGGTCGGCGGCGCGGGCCTGTCGCACCTCGATTTCACGCTGGTCGAACGCGAGTTGGGCCGCGGGTCGATGGCGCTGACGCATTTCTTCGGGCGGCCTCAGAACATTCTGATGGCCTGCACCGGCGATCAGCGTGACCGCTACCTGCTGCCCGCCGTGCGGGGCGAGAAGATGGACGCGCTTGCCATGACCGAACCCGACGCGGGATCCGACGTGCGGGGCATGAAATGTTCAGCTGTTCGCGATGGTGGCGATTGGGTTCTGAACGGCTCCAAACACTTCATCTCTGGTGCGGAACATGCGGATTTCTTTATTGTTTTCGTGGCCACTGGCGTAGACGAAACCCCGCGCGGACCGAAGAAACGCATCACCTGTTTCCTTGTCGACCGCGGCACACCGGGCTTTGCCGTGCGCGACGGCTATGCATCCGTCAGCCACAAGGGCTATAAGAACTGTATCCTCGATTTCGACAATTGCCGCCTGCCCGACGCACAGGTGCTGGGCGAAGTCGATGGCGGCTTCGCAGTGATGAACGAATGGCTCTATGCGACCCGCTTGACGGTGGCCGCCTTCTGCGTCGGGCGTGCGCGACGCTGCTTTGACATGGCCCTGAATTATGCAGCCGAACGCAAGCAATTCGGCCAACCCATCGCAAAATTTCAGGGCGTCAGCTTTCAGATCGCCGACATGATCACCGAGATTGACGCAGCCGACTGGCTGACCCTTGCCGGTGCGTGGCGGCTGGACCAAAACCTGCCCGCCAACCGCGAAATCGCGTCGGCAAAGCTCTATGCCTCGGAAATGCTGGCCCGCGTCACCGACACCACGCTGCAGATATTCGGCGGTATGGGCCTGATGAACGACTTCCCGATTGAACGGTTCTGGCGCGACGCGCGTGTCGAGCGCATCTGGGACGGTACATCCGAAATCCAGCGCCACATCATCAGCCGCGATCTGTTCAGGCCATTGGGAGCGTAAAGGTATCATACCTTCGGCGAGGATATTTAGGGCCGGAAGAAACGCAGGAAGATCACCTGCATCCCCCCCTGCGTGTCAAAACATTTGCGCTCTTTGCTGAAATGGTGCGGCCGGACCCAAGGAAACCAGCGTTTCAGCTATCGCACGTCAGATATGCACCCACATCAAAATGTGCCAACGCCACCAACCGGCTCTTGAAAAAGACATTCGCAATTCAGTTCACCAGGGCGACGAGCTTCGCCGCCGCTTTGAATTTCTAACATCTATTCCGGGTATTGCATTCATTGGTGCTGCGATATTGATTGCTGAATTGAGTGAATTTGGCACCACTAATGCCGCAAAAACAGTGGCACTTGCAGGAGTGGCACCTATGAATTGCAACTCCGGCGTCTGGCGCGGGAAACGCAAATCCCGAGGGGGGGGGTACGGTACGCAATGTCGTTCAGCGTGGCGGCAACTACAGCTATCCGAAAAACTGTAGTCTTAACAAGCTCTCTGGTTGCTGGAATCCGTGTATAGGTCTTATCCACAAGTGTTAACGGCCTAGACAGAAAGCCTTGCGGGCGATCATTGAAAAGCTTCCGTTCGTCTCTCCGCGGCGAATTCGGGCAAGAGCCCATATTAATCATTTGTTGCGATGCCGCAAAAGTCAGATCTTGGGAATTGGGTCCCCTCAGGATTGTTTGGCTCGGCCGCTTTGTCGGAACCTCAGCCGAGCTTTCGCAGCGCATACCATGCGAAAAACGCTGCCAACACAATGAATAAGGCGCTGCCCACAAGGACAGAGGCCATACCCGCGCCGAGTGTCGGAATAGTTGCAACCAAAGCCCCAACTCCAGACAGCACGAATGCTGAAACCGACTTGTCCGACCGCATCAGCAGAAGCCCGGCTCCGGACAAACCTGCAATGACCGAGACAGCGAACGCGATCAGCGTCCATGTTGGCCGCGCTTCGACGAACGCCTGATAGTCCGGTGGCAAAGTGGCAAGGCCTTCTGGGCTCATCTGTTGAAACAAATTCACGCAACCAAGGCCGTTCCAAACGATTGCGACGATGCCCACGATCCACAACAGGATCGGAGTTGAGCCTTTTGCGTGATTACTTCCCATCGATTTCCTTTGCTTTTCCATCAATGGCATCGCTGGTCTGCGACGTTCCGTTTCGATCCCACAGCTGGCAGTTTTCGGCAAACGCCTGATGAGGCTCTGAAAACAAAGCTTGGTTGCTAAGAATGCCTACCGCAACAAACAGGGTATCGCGCATTTTTGATGTGGCTTTGTAAATCGGCGAACCGCAGTCGGGGCAATAGCAAAGCCGTAACTCATTTCCCGCGTCAGATACCCAACGTTACGACACCAATACGCCGGTCAAACTAACGCTGGATTGTTGAAACGCAACCTGCGGCAAGTAGACCGCCGCCAGAAATACGCTGACAGTCCTGACAGTAGCACAAGACCGAAAACGCGGGGGTGCCAATCACCTCAACTTGGATTTTTCCACAAAGACACTGCCCGGTGCTTTGGTCTGCTGTCATTGCTACATCTCCATAAGTTGGGCGACCTCGACCCAGCCATCATTCTCAACGATAGGACTGTTTTTTGCTATGTCTAAAGCCGCGACTTGGTCGGCCTCAACAACCACCATGTAGCCTGACAACGGGTCTGATCCGCCGCCATCTGCGACGCCCGATGCGCTAACCGTGCTTGCCCCACCAACGACACTGCCTGGGACAGCGATTGATGCACCAAGCCCTTCCACCCAAGTCCCCCACTTCGCCATGTTTATTGCGCCTTCTTCTTGGCTTTCCGGCATCGCGCCGCCGTGAAATGCAAACATGAACTTCGCCATTGGTGTTTCTCCTTTGCGGAAACGCCGTTGTTCTTTGCACCCTGACACGCATCTATTTATGCTCAAGAACATCTTCACGGCTCTGCTATGATACGTAGAACCAATCGACGCGCATCGTACCATACAGCAAAGAACATACCTTGAGGTCCAAGAATAGGATCGTAGAGGTCGCAAGGATCCTTTTTAATGTTCATGGGTTCAAAAAGGTAACGATTGAAATGGTGATGGCAAAAGCGGGCATGGCCCGCGGCGGATTTTACAAACACTTCAAAAACAAAGGGGCTTTGTACTGCGTTGCCGTTGAAAGCTTTTTGATGGGGCGCGGCTCTGTTTGGCGGGAAGAGGCAGGGATAGATCCGACAAACCCTTCGCCTGAGATGGCGCAACACATGTTTGATAGCTATTTGTCCGAAAAGCACCTTGGCGATATTGAAAGCCAATGCCCAATGATCGCGCTTTCGTCAGATGTTGCGCGCAGCACACCGAACATCCAGCGTGCCTATCAGGCTTTGGTGTCTGTTTTCAATCTACAGTCCTTAGTCTCTCAGTAAATCCGGACCCAGACACCAGCCAGACGTTGGTTCTTCAATCTCGAACCTCGGCTAAGTCCAAGGCTTGTCGCCGCTGCTGCTCACGCTGACAGCAGCCACAAACCGCGGACGAAGCCACCATTCAAAAAACCAACCATGTGTGGTAATTGTCATGCAAGCCAAAGTGCTAAGCGCCTGACTGACGAGCCGCAATGACACTGGGATGGAAACCCATGGGCGACACTGACATCTACAAACGGCAAAACCTCGGCCAACCGATTTCAATTGGCCGATCTCCGGCATTGTTGATCGTTGATTTCGTTAACGGTTTTCTAGATCCGGAAATGTTTGGAGGTGGCAACGTATTGGAGGCGGCCCATAACACCCAACCTGTTTTGGAGCTTTTTCGAAAGGCAAAGCTACCGGTTGTTTTCACGCGTATTGTATATGCAGAGGATGAATCTGATTGCGGCGTTTGGTGCGAGAAAGCGCCAAGATTAAAGGAGCTTACAGAAGCATCTATCAGCAGTCATGTTGCAGATTTCCTCGCCCCTCAGGTGGGTGAAATCGTCATTAAGAAAACGCAGGCTTCGGCGTTCTTCGATACCGCGCTGGCCTCAATCTTAAAGTATCGGCAGGTGGACACTCTGGTTTTTGCCGGGGCGACGACCAGCGGCTGTGTTCGTGCATCTGTCGTGGATGCGACGAGCCTGAATTTCCGCCCACTGGTATTGTCGGACTGCGTCGGTGATCGGGCGCTAGGACCACATGATGCAAATCTTTTTGATATGGGCCAGAAATACGCAAACATTGCGGTCTCCTCCGAACTCGAAAGCATTTTCCCGACGTTCAAGTGACACTCTGAGCCCTCTGCCGCCCTCGGTTGCGGCGCAGCATCTGCGTTGTGTGAAACTAGGGGAACCATCGAGAGCGGCCCAGACCTGCCATTCATCAAGCCATTGTTATGCTGCGACGCGGTCCGTCGAAGCGGCCTTTGATCGATCGCGCGGCACTACAGATAGCCACGCGACCCCACGGCGGGTCAAAGTGGATGTCGAAGCCAACAACCAAAATGCTCGCACGTGACGTTTCGCGTCATTTCGCAGTCGGCAACTCTTGCGCGAGTTTATCGAGCAACCGGGTCAGTATTTCGCTGGCGTCGCCGACCACATCGTGGCCGCTTTCGATCTCCCAAATGGTCCAGGTACGTTCCTGCGCCACCTTGCGCGCGTATTGCCGGAAGATAGGTGCTTGGCAATGAGAGCCCACTACATACGCGCCGGGCGTGTCAGGCAAGGGTCCCAAGGCAAGCGGAACCGCAGAGTAGAGCGCGCGAATGGATTGTGGGACGATCGTATGTTTGGGGTAGCGTAGCTGCAATTGCGGTCCGGGTTGAAGAAGGCCCGTTTCGATCGCAACCGGATTGTTCTTCACCAGTTCCGCCCGCTGGCTCCGCTCATCGGGCAGCGCGAACTGGCCGGATCCATAGGGCGCAACGGCTTCAACGAAAATCACGGCGGCTATCTGATCTCTCGCAACGTCCCAAGCTCCCGTTGCTGGGCGTCCGCCATAGCTGTGAGAGACGAGAATGACAGGTTCGCCAGAATCCTCAATCGCCTCGACCACATCCCTGATGTGCTGATCGATTGTGACATCTGGTCCGTTCTCGTCAGCCTTGGTCCCATGTCCTGTGAGATCAACAGCGAAAACGCGATGCCCCTTCTGCCGTAGGCCGTTTGCGACCGGGTCCCAATACCACCCTCCAACAAAAGCGCCGTGGACAAGAACAAAAGTCCTGTCGGCCAAGGCCGCGTGAGCGACCAATAACAGAAACGCCGATGCAAAAAGAGGTCGGACCAATGCAGGCAGTTTTGCCCGCTGAAATCTATACCCAATCATCCGCTCGCTGATCGTACGAAGTGTCGTGGCCATTGGGAGCTCTTTTTGACAAGAAACAATCGGATGTTACGGCAGGAATTCGATCTGAGTCGACATCATTTCCGTCCTGCACGCAAAGGCCGTGATGCCTGAAAGGGTCGAGACGGGTTAGGTCGGCTTGGCAAGACCGGGAAAAACAAGTGCCTTCAGGACATCGTTGGTTGCAGCTTCTTGTTTCCAGGCCGATTTCATGACCGCCCGCACATCTCAACGCGCCAGTATGGACGATTGGTGCGGGGCTGGGTCACGGTAATTGGCTTAGAGCCGAGCGGATATGGCACGCGCTCCCTGCGCCCGGACAATGGCTGCTGAAATCTACCGCAAATCGCGGACTCTGCGCGGCACAGTTATTCGCTTCAGTTGCGATAGAGCAGTCGGGATGTGGCGTTTCTCAGGTCGTCAACTCCGCCGCCGCACCTCAATCTCGGAAAGAAACACTGCTCTGATAGCGGTCAAGTTCTTCAATCAGGCTTCGGCCAGTTGGAGCATTTTCGCGCGCTGAGAATTCCCCCCAAACTGCGGCAAACGGCATATCCTTGAACTCCTCAGTAACCGTGAGCCGTGTGGTGAAATCGAGCGCGTTTTCTGCAGCTTTCAATTGATCCAGCGGCAACAGCAACGCCCGCAGCAACGCTTTTTGCATATTTCGCGTCCCGATCACCCAAGCCGCTGTCCGGCTGATGGTCGCATCAAAAAAGTCGAGCCCGATATGTGTCCGCCCCAGCAGGTCGGCGCTGACAAGTTCCTGCGCCATTTGCAAAATATCATCGCTGAGCAAGATGACATGGTCGCTATCCCAACGCATCGGGCGCGAGACGTGCAACAGGATGTCATCCACGGACAAGGCGACCGAGCTGAGCTTGTCGGCGATGTTCTCTGTCGGGTGGAAATGCCCCATATCAAGGCATAGCAATATCTCTTTGCGGATCGCATACCCCATGTAGAATTCGTGACTGCCAACCGTGCAGGCTTCGACCCCGATGCCGAACAGCTTGCTTTCTACGGCGTCCAGCATGGCCGCTTTGTCTTGCGCTGGCGCGAACATCTCATCCAGCGAGCCTTCAAGCCGTGCGCGTGCCGACATCCGGTCAATCGGCGTGTCTTTGTAACCATCAGGCACCCAAATATTGTTAACACAAGGCGATCCCAGCGCCGCCCCCATCTGAGCGGCAATGTCACGGGACCGTTTGCCGTGTTCGATCCAGAAGTCGCGGATGCCCTGATCGGGGTGGCTGAGCGTCAGATTGTCGTCAGCCTTGGCATGGGCAAAGAAGGTCGGGTTGAAATCCAATCCGATGCCCTGATCCTTTGCCCAATCGACCCAAGGGGCAAAATGCTCATACTCGATCTCGTCGCGACCCGGCGACGCGTTTGTGTCCAGATACATCGCGTGCAGATTAAGGCGGTGGCGGCCCGGTATCATCGAATAGGCAAACTCGAGATCTGCGCGCAACTCGTCCGGTGTCCGGGCGCGGCCTGGGTGGTTGCCGGTCGCCTGAATTCCGCCACCGGAAGCACCCGTTTTCTTCTCGAACCCGACCACATCATCGCCTTGCCAGCAATGCATCGAAATCGGGATGGTTTTCATTCGCTCCAAGGCGGCTTCGGTATCGACACCCCAATCGGCAAAGGCGGCTTTTGCTGTTTCGTAGGTCATGGTTTTTCCTTACCGCGTGAACGCTTGGACGTTGCCAGCATCTACGTTGATGATATTGCCGGTCGACTTGGCAGATGTGTCGGCAGCGAAGAAATAGCAGGCTTCGGCAATGTCTTCCGGAAGGACAGAGCGTTTGAGCATGGAGCGTTGGCGATACATCTCTTCCAGCCCATCTTTGTCGGTGCCATAGGTGTCGGCACGCTGTTCCAGCCAGTCACCTTCCCAGATTTTCGACCCGCGCAACACCGCATCAGGGTTCACAACATTGACGCGAATTCCGGCCTCGGCACCTTCCAAAGCCAAGCACCGTGCTAGGTGGATTTCCGAGGCTTTTGCCGTGCAGTAAGCAGACGCATTCAGCGATGCTGCCAAGCCGTTTTTAGACGCGACAAACACGACCGATCCGCCCATGTCTTGGACACGCATCAGTTTGAACGCCTCCCGGCTGACCAGAAAATACCCAGTCGACAAGATATCCATGTTCTTGTTCCACAGCGCCAGCGTGGTTTCTTCTACTGGCGCAGACGACGCGATGCCCGCGTTGGACACCAGAATGTCGACCCCGCCAAATTCGACCGACGCATCGGCAAACGCCGCCGCCACGGCCTCTTCGCTGGTCACGTTCATCACAACGCTGCGGACCACATCCTTGCCATAACGGCTGGTCAGATTGTCTTGGGTCGACGTCAAGGCGTCTTCGTTGATATCAGCCAGCACAACGCAGGCCCCATCGGCGAGGTAACGCTCGGCTGTCGCGGCACCAATTCCGCCCGCACCGCCAGTGACCAAAGCCACCCGCCCCGCAAGGGATTTGGGTTTTGGCATGCGCTGCAATTTGGCTTCTTCCAGTAACCAGTATTCGATATCGAAGGCTTCCTGTTCGGGCAGACCTTGATACTCACTGACAGCAAATGCGCCGCGCATCACATTGATCGCGTTGACATAGAATTCGCCCGATATACGCGCTGTTGCCTTGTCCTTGGCGAAGGTAATCATACCGACACCGGGGACAAGATAGACGACAGCATTCGGGTCACGCAGGACGGGGCTGTCATCGTGTTTACAGCGATCATAATAGGCTGCGTAATCCTTGCGGTATGCCTCAACCTGTTCAGGCAGACCGGCTAGAACCTCGTCGGTGTTTTGTTGCGCAGGATCAAACGGCACTACGAGCGGGCGAATTTTCGTGCGCAAGAAGTGGTCGGGGCAGGACGTGCCCAATGCTGCAAGAGGTTCCATGTCCTTTGCGTTCACGAACTCCAACACCGCTTCGCTGTCGTTGAAATGGCCGACCATGTGCTGGTTGCCGGATACGAAGCCGCGAATGGCAGGCATCAGGCGGGCGGCAACCGCACGACGTTCTTCAGATGACAGGCTGTCATGGATAGACCCGCCAAACGGGGCGACATTTTCGCTACGCTCTGCCAGCCATTTCGTCGCGACATTGATGACGTCGATGGTCTGGTCGTAGCATTCCTTTGCCGTGTCGCCCCATGTGAACAAGCCGTGGCTTTCCAGCACAACACCATCGGCGTCGGGGTTTTCCACGCAGAACTTCTCAAGCCACAAGCCCAACTCATAACCGGGCTTTTTCCAGGGCAGCCAGCCGATCCGGTCGCCGAAAATCTCTTGTGTCAGTTCTTTGGAATTCTTCGAGGCTGCAATGGCGATAATTGCATCAGCATGGACGTGATCAACATGTTTGCGCGGCACGTAAGCGTGTAAGGGGGTGTCGATGGATGCAGCACGAGGGTTCAGCTTGAAGGTGCAATGGGGCAAGTAGCCAACCATCTCGTCTTCGAACTCGACGCCGCGATAAAGGGTTTTCAGCGCTTGCAACTTGTCCATATAGAGCGTGGCAAATCCATCCATCTTGATGGACCCGATATCACCGCCCGATCCTTTCACCCAAAGCACTTCAACGTCTTCGCCTGACAGGGGATCAACCTCAATCACTTTGGCCGATGTGTTGCCGCCACCGTAGTTGGTCACGCGTTTGTCTGATCCAAGGATGTTTGAGCGGTAAAGCAGAAGCTCCGATTCGCTCATGCCTTTGGTTGCTTTGTCGTCCCAACGGCTATCAAGCAGCTGATTTTCCAATGATTTCAACATTCTTCCTCCCTGTCGGCGCAGGGCGCCCATCGACTAAGTTTCCCGTTAAGGTGAATGGGGAGAGGCTAACTGTCAATCATTTTCGATCATAAACAGTCATGCCGCAGTGCAAAATGATTGTTTATGATTGTTTATGATTGACAGATGCTTCGAATCTGGACAGGCTGTGACATCAGGGAGGACGACATGCACGAAAAAGAACGCCACACGATTATCCTGTCAGCCGTCGAAGATCGACCAGTTGTCACGGTAAGTGAGCTATGCAATCTGACCGGCGCGTCAGAGGCGACGATCCGTCGTGACATCGCGACGCTTGATCAGGCACAACAACTGCGCCGCGTGCGTGGTGGGGCAGAGGCGATCAGCCCACCCCAGTTTGTTGGCCTCGCCGGGCGTCCTTTTTCTGTAAACGAAACCTTGCGGATTGAGGAAAAGCAGGCGATCGCAGCGGCCGCTGTGGATCTGTGCGAAGACGGAGACGCCATCATCATCAACGGCGGCACGACGACGTTTCAGATGGTCCACCCGCTGGCTGGCCGTCGCATGCAGGTCTTCACCAATTCGTTCCCGATTGCAGAGCATCTGCTCAAGCATTCCAAGAACACAATTATGCTGTCAGGCGGCACCATCTACCGCGAACAGAACATCATTCTGTCGCCCTTTGACAATGACGTGACCCGCAACTTCTGTGCGCGGCGCATGTTCATGGGGGCGCAAGGGCTTGGCCCGCTGGGGTTGATGGAAGCAGACCCGCTGCTGATCCAGGCGGAGCAAAAACTGATCGGACAGGCGGATGAACTGATCGTCTTGGCGGACAGCACGAAGTTCGAACAACGCTCAAGCCTTGTTCTGTGTCCGCTCAACCGCATCACCATCGTGATCACCGATGACCAGATTTCAGACAAAGCGGCCGCCATGCTTGAGGCCGCCGAAGTAACCCTGATCGTCACCCAATCTGGAGGCGCTCAGAAAGTCGTGGCCTCGTAAGGGGCTGCCAAAGCGAACGTACTTTAGGGAGGAAACCAATGAAACGTCGCAACTTTACCAAACTCACCGCAGGCCTCAGCCTTGCAGCAAGCCTGTTTGGCACATCCGCCATGGCGCAGGACGACATGCGGATCGCACTAGTCGTCAAGGCGCTGGGGATCGGATTTTTTGAAGCCGCCGCCGAGGGTGCAAAGGAAGCCGCCGAAGAACTGGGCGGCGTAGGGATTATCTATACCGGACCAACCGATACCACGGCCGAAGGGCAGATCGAGGTGATCAATTCGTTGATCGCACAAGGTGTGGACGCCATCGCGGTCTCAAGCAACGATACAGACGCGTTGGTCCCAACCCTGCAGAAGGCGATGCAACGTGGCATTACCGTTATCTCGTGGGATTCTGGCGTGGCGCCAGAAGGGCGTCAGGTTCACCTGAACCCATCGTCAAACCCGCTGATCGGCAATATGATTATCAAACTCGCTGCAGATCATCTGCCCGATGGCGGTGATGTGGCAGTTCTTTCGGCAACCACCACATCGACGAACCAGAACATCTGGATTGAAGAGATGACCAAGGTGATGGGCGACTATCCCGGCATCAATGTGGTGGCGACGGTTTATGGCGATGACCTTGCCGACAAATCCTATCGCGAAGCCACTGGCCTAATGCAGTCCTACCCGGACCTCGACGCCATCATCGCGCCGACATCCGTGGGCATCGTGGCCGCCGCGCAAGCCGTGGCTGACGCAGGCAAAATCGGTGAGGTTAATGTGACCGGTCTTGGCCTTCCATCCGAGATGGCTGGCGCGATCGAAAGCGGTGCGTCCAAGTCCTTTGCAATCTGGAACCCGATCGATCTGGGCTATTCCGCAACCTACATCGCGCATGCGCTGGCCTCGGGTGCAGCAGCTGCAGAGCCGGGTGCAGAAATCTCGATTGGTCGCGTTGGGACAATTACTTTGGACGACACAAACTCGGCCGCCATGGCTGATCCGTTTGTCTATGACGCATCCAATATCGAACAGTTCAAGTCGATCTTCTAAACGAAGCGACATCCAACTGAACTGAACCGATCTCTGGCGCTGCACCCTACGTGGCGCCGGACCACCTCAACCTGCAACACACCGAGGTTCTGATGCTCACGCAACCAGGCAGCAACGCGCCGCCCAAAGACATGCCCGGTGAACCGGCGGTATTGGCTTTGCACGAGGTGACGAAAACCTTTCCGGGTGTCAAAGCCCTGTCCGAGGTGTCGCTTAGCCTTTATCCCGGCAAAGTGACCGCGCTGATTGGCGAAAACGGTGCCGGCAAGTCCACGGTGGTCAAGATACTGACGGGCATCTATCAGCCAAACGGCGGCAATATACTTGTCGATGGCAAACCAACGCCTTTCCCGGTCCCACAGGCGGCGGCCAACAATGGCGTCACGGCGATCCATCAGGAAACCGTCCTGTTTGACGAACTGTCTGTCGCTGAAAACATATTCTTGGGTCATGCCCCACATAACGCCCTGGGCCTCATTGATTTGAAGACCATGACAGAAAAGGCCCGAGCGCTTCTGGAAAGCATCGGCGCGAATATCGACCCTGACCACAAGCTCAAAGACCTCGGGATTGCCAACAAACACCTGGTGGCGATTGCGCGCGCGCTTTCGATCGACGCGCGTGTTGTTATCATGGACGAGCCCACCGCCGCGCTGTCCCACAAGGAAATCGAGGAGCTTTATGATCTCGTCGAAAGCTTGAAAGCACAGGGCAAAGCGATCCTGTTTATCAGCCATAAGTTTGACGAGATTTTCCGGATTGCGGACAATTACACCGTCTTTCGCGATGGCCAGCTGATCGGTGACGGCGCCATCGCGGATGTGAGCGAAGCGGATTTGGTCAAGATGATGGTTGGTCGGGATGTCAGCCAGATCTTTCCCGAACGCACGCCCAATGTCGGGGACGCAGTTTTGTCCGTGCAGGGCTACGCCCACCCGACCGAATTTGATGATATCAGCTTTACCTTGCGTAAGGGCGAGATTCTTGGGTTCTATGGGTTGGTCGGTGCCGGGCGGTCCGAGTTTATGCAATCCCTGTTCGGCATCACGCGCCCATCGGCAGGGGCGGTCGAGATCGACGGCACGCCCGTCGAGATCAAATCCCCGGCAGATGCCGTTAATAACGGCATCGTCTATGTGCCCGAAGACCGCGGCAAGCAGGGGGCCGTTCTTGACCTTCCGATTTTCCAGAACATCACGCTCCCGTCGCTGGGTCGCATTTCCAACAACGGTTTCTTGCGTCTGGCTGAAGAATTCAAACTCGCCCGCGAGTATGCCGAACGGCTCGACCTGCGGGCGGCATCGTTGGATACACATGTCGGCAACCTGTCAGGCGGCAACCAGCAGAAGGTTGTCATCGCCAAATGGCTTGCCACACACCCTAAGGTCATCATTTTGGATGAACCGACCAAGGGCGTAGACATCGGGTCTAAAGCCGCCGTCCACGACTTCATGGCAGAACTCGCCGCGCAAGGTCTGGCCATCGTCATGGTCAGTTCAGAAATCCCCGAAGTGTTGGGTATGTCTGACCGCGTGATCGTGATGCGCGAGGGGCGCATTGTCGCCGAGTTGGCAGATCACGAACTGGAACCCGAAACACTTGTGCGCCACGCCGCCGGTATCTGAGGGAACACGCCATGCTGAAACGACTGATAACATCGCGCGAGGCTCTGCTGATTGGGGCGATTGTCCTTCTGCTGGTTCTGATCTCAACGCGCTTTCCCGGATTTGTCCGGCCTGCAAACCTGGCAAACGTTTTCAACGACACATCGCCTTTGATCTTGCTCGCGATTGGTCAGATGATTGTCATCCTGACGAAATGCATCGACCTGAGCGTCGCGGCCAACCTCGCCCTAACTGGCATGGTCGTGTCGATGGTTAACGTCGCCGCGCCTGGTTTGCCGATGGCGGTGATCCTTGCCGTTGCAATCGGGCTGGGCGCGCTTTTGGGAATGTTCAACGGCATTCTTGTCTGGAAACTGCAAATCCCGCCTATTGTTGTGACGCTGGGCACCATGACGATCTTTCGTGGCACCATTTTCCTTCTGTCTGACGGCAAATGGGTCAATAGCCACGAGATGAGTCCCGCTTTCAAAGCCTTGCCACGAACGGACTTTCTGAGCCTGCCGGTGCTGAGCTGGATGGCGATTATCGCGGTGATCCTGTTCACGATTGTCATGACCCGCACGACACTTGGACGCGCTTTTTATGCAGCGGGCGGCAATCCCCATGCAGCGACCTATGCCGGGATCAATGTTGGCAAGACCCAATTCTGGGCCTTCACAATTTCGGGGGCTTTGGCGGGCCTTACCGGCTATCTCTGGGTGTCTCGCTTTGCCGTGGCCTATGTTGATATCGCTGGTGGGTTTGAGTTGGACGTGGTCGCGGCCTGCGTGATCGGCGGCGTGTCGATCATGGGGGGCATCGGCACCGTGGCCGGTGCGCTGCTGGGGGCTTTGTTCCTTGGCATCATCAAGAACGCCCTGCCCGTCGTCGACATCTCGCCCTTCTGGCAACTGGCTATCTCTGGCGGCGCGATAATCATCGCCGTCGCGCTGAACGCACAAGCCAATCGCGAAAAGGGCCGAATAATCCTGAAACGTGCGGAGCATGCAACATGAGCACCACCGAACGCCTTATCCCCGATCGTCTCCGCTCTCCGATGGAGCAAAAGCTGAAAAGCTGGGAAACCCTTCTTTTGCTGGTTGCCATCGCGATCTTTGTCGCCAACAGCTTCGCCTCGCCCTACTTCCTGAATGCGTGGAACCTAAGCGATGCGACCTTTAACTTCACCGAAAAGGCAATGATCGCCTTTGCGATGGCGTTGCTCATCATCTCGGGCGAGATTGATTTGTCCGTTGCTTCGATCATCGCGCTGGCCTCAACGGCGATGGGTGCTGCGGTGCAGATGGGTGTCGGAACGCCGGGTCTGGTGCTGATCGGCCTGGGTGTTGGAGTGCTTTGCGGTGCGTTCAACGGCCTCCTTGTCACCCGTATGGGCTTGCCGTCGATCGTTGTGACCATCGGCACCATGAGCCTGTTTCGTGGCATCAGCTTCATCGTGCTTGGCGATCAAGCCTTCCGCGGCTATCCGGCCAGCTTTTCATGGTTCGGTCAGGGCTATGTCTGGTGGGTGATTTCGTTTGAATTCGTCCTTTTTGCCATCATCGCCGTGATCTATGCGGTTCTACTGCACAAAACCAACTTTGGTCGCGCGGTCTATGCGATTGGCAACAACGCCACTGGCGCGATGTTCTCGGGCATTCGTGTAAATCGCGTCAAGTTTATCTTGTTTTTGCTGACCGGCCTTATGTCGGGCGTCGCCGCTGTGTGCCTGACCGCGCGCCTTGGATCGACCAGACCGTCGATTGCAACAGGTTGGGAACTTGAGGTCGTCACCATGGTTGTCTTGGGTGGCGTCAGCATTCTTGGCGGATCGGGGACCATCATCGGGGTCGTGATCGCCGCCTTTGTGATGGGGCTTGTCACTTTCGGACTGGGGCTTTTGAACGTCCCCGGCATCGTCATGTCCATCGTCATCGGCGCGTTGCTGATCGGGGTTATCGCGCTGCCTCGCTTGTGGTCGATGTGGAGGGCAGATTGATGCAGAAAGTCGCCTTCAAGATGACGCTGAATCCCGGCTGTCGTGCAGAATACATCAAACGGCACAACGAAATCTGGCCCGAACTTTCCGCGCTTCTGAAAGAGGTGGGCGTGTCTGATTACTCGATCCACCTTGATGCGGAAACGAATGCGCTATTCGGGGTTTTATGGCGCGAAGATGAACACGGCATGGATGATCTGCCAAAACATCCGGTGATGAAGAAGTGGTGGGCACATATGGCCGACATCATGGAAACCCATCCAAGCGACGAACCCGTGGCGATACCGCTTGAAACCGTTTTTCACCTGCCATGACGCGCCGCCACATCGCCGTCATCGACATAGGTAAAACCAATGCCAAACTGGCACTGGTCAATCAGGCTGATCTGGCGGAAATCGTAGTTGTTACGCGTCCAAACACGGTTTTGCCGGGTCCGCCATGGCCGCATTTCGATGTCGACGGCCATTGGAGGTTCTTGCTCAACAGCTTGCGTGATTTTCATGCCGAACATGGGATTGATGTGATCTCGATCACCACTCACGGAGCTTCCGCGGCACTGCTGGATCAAGATGGGGAACTCGCCGCGCCAATCTTAGACTACGAATACTCTGGACCGGATGAGGTCGCGAACGAATATGATGGCATTCGCCCGCCTTTCGCCGAGACCGGATCACCGCGATTGGCCGGCGGGCTGAACATCGGTGCCCAGTTATACTGGCAGTTCAGGATGGACCCCCAACTCAAGGACAGAACGCACCACATCGTTACTTATCCACAATATTGGGGGGCCAAGCTGACCGGAGTGACGGCCACGGACGTCACGTCGCTGGGGTGCCACACCGATCTTTGGAATCCGCATCAGGGCGGGTTTTCATCCTTGGTCGACAAAATGGGCATTGCAGAGAAACTCGCCCCAGTTCGCAGGCCATCAGACGTATTGGGCCCTTTACTGCCGCAAATTGCGGTAGAAACTGGATTGTCGCGGGATACGCCGGTCTATTGCGGCATTCACGATTCAAACGCCTCGCTTCTTCCGTATGTGCTTGGAAACGAACCGCCGTTCAGCGTCATCTCGACAGGCACTTGGGTCATCGCCATGTCGATTGGAGGGAAACCGGTTCAGCTAGATCCCAACCTCGACACGCTCATTAATGTGACGGCCTTGGGAACGCCCGCGCCATCGGCACGTTTCATGGGGGGAAGAATCCACGACATCGCGACGGGCGGTTCCTATCCCGAGCCCACGCCGGAAGATTTGGTTACGATCCTTACAAACCAAATCATGTTGTTACCCGCATCCGCGGATGAAATCAGTGCTCTCAAGTGGGATCAGTTTGTCTGGGAAGGAACCGAGCCTGAGATCGGAACCGGCGCGCGCGGTGCCGCGGTTGCGCTCTATCTTGCGTTGGTGACTGCAGAATGTCTTGCCAGTATTGGCCACGATCGCGCGATCATTGTCGAGGGGCCGTTTGCCAAGAACCAACTTTTACTGGAGATGCTGGCAGTCGCAGCGAAGTCGGATGTGTATCGCTCATCGGGCACAACAGGAACCAGTTCCGGAGCTGCCTTGCTCGCAGGCCATGCGGAGACAGCTCAACAGGTTAACCAAAGGCTCGTATCTGTTTCCGAAAAAAAGGCTGTGTCACTTCAAGACCACGCGGCCCGTTGGCGGCGGAAGCTGCGGCATTGATTGGGATCGTCAACCGCTGAAAAGCGGCTGCTTTGGATATCCGCTCCGCTATCGCCTCTTGGGTTGCATCGCAGCAAAAAGGCTGGCTGTGGGTGCGAGAAGATGTAGCGTAAGCATTAGCTACGGATGCACAAGTCCGCTATTGCCACCCTTTACCCTTTCATGCAGTGCACAACAAACGACAGCTCATCCCAGGCTGGTCATTTCTGTCAATTTCGGCGTAGGTAATTAAAATGAAAAAGTCTCTTGAATCCTACACAGATGCTGTACCGCAGCTCCTCCATGACCGAGCTTGGCTAACAACTCGTTGCATCTTCTGGCCCAAAATGTCCCGGGGCGAATTGGCCAACTGCCAAGAGGGGCGGCACCCCTCACTTAGTGCCCGTTACTTTGGCACAGCGCAGCCGGAGCGTTTTTTCCATGCCTCGTAATCTCTCTCGTCTCTTGCGGCCCCGATCCATCGCCGTTGTTGGCGGCGGCACGTGGTGCGCTGATGTGATCGCGCAATGCCGCAAGATCGGGTTTCAAGGGGCGATCTGGCCCGTTCATACCTCTCGCGATAATGTTGGCGGTCTGCCAGCTTTCGCGTCTGTTAATGCGTTACCTGACGCGCCTGATGCCAGTTTCGTGGGGGTCAACCGCCACGCCACCCTCGAAGTGATTGCCGCCCTTGCCGCCCGTGATGCGGGGGGCGCCATTTGCTTTGCATCTGGTTTCGCAGAGGCGGCCGCCGAAAGCGATGATGGCGCGGATCTTGAAGCGGATTTGCTTGCTGCGGCTGGCGACATGCCGATCATCGGCCCCAATTGCTATGGGTTATTGAACTATCTCGACCGGGCGGCTTTGTGGCCTGACCAACACGGCGGTGTGCCTTGCCAGACGGGCGTAGCGCTGATCACCCAAAGCTCAAACATCGCGATCAATCTGACGATGCAGACACGTGGGTTGCCGATTGCCTATGTGGTAACCGCCGGTAATCAGGCCCAAACTGGTCTGGCGCAGATCGGGGCGGCCCTGCTGGATGACCCTCGCGTAACCGCGCTGGGGCTGCACATCGAAGGCGTTGGCGATATCCGCGCGTTAGAGGCGCTGGCTGCAAAGGCGCGCACGCTTGGCAAACCCATCGTCGCGCTGAAGGTTGGACGGTCCGACCACGCGCAGGCCGCTACGATCTCGCACACCGCGTCCCTTGCGGGCAGCGACGCTGGCGCGCGCGCCTTGCTGGCGCGGCTTGGGATCGGGCAGGTTCATTCGCTGCCGTCCTTTTTGGAAGCGCTGAAAATTCTTCATGTCGCCGGTCCGCTCGTGTCGAACCGGATTGCGTCAATGTCTTGCTCCGGTGGCGAAGCCAGCCTTGTGGCCGACGCCGCGCATGATAGTGATGTCGCCTTCCCGCCCCTGACACCCACACAGTCCACGAGCCTGCGCGCGGCCCTTGGCCCTATGGTCGCGCTTGCCAATCCATTGGATTACCAGACTTATATCTGGGGTAATCGTCAGGCGATGACGGATGCATTCACTGCAATGATGTCCTCAGATTTGGGCTTTGGCTTCGTCGTTCTCGATTTTCCGCGCGACGACCGCTGCACGGCGGCGGCGTGGGATCTTGTGATCGCCGCAGTTGAGCATGCCCGCGAGGTAAGCGGCGTGCCGATGGGCATCGTGTCCTCTCTGCCCGAAACTATGCCGGAGCACATTGCCTTGCGTCTGGTCGCAAAAGGCATTGTGCCACTGTCTGGATTGGATCATGCGATCGATGCGATCGAGGTGGCCGCCACGCTTGGGCACGACCACCCTGCCCCGGAACCTCTTTTCCTGACCGGACCGCAAGGAAGTGGAACGCTGAGCGAAGCTGAGGCGAAAGCGGCACTGGCGCTTCGCGGCGTGCGTATCCCGCAGTCGCATCGCGCTCAGACCCCCAAAGACGCTGCCCATTTGGCGGCGGAAATCGGCTTCCCTGTGGTTTTGAAAGGCGAAGGGCTCGCGCATAAATCCGAAATGGGGGCTGTGAAACTAAACCTCTTGAGCAGGGAGGCCGTTGAAGCCGCCGCAAACGCGATGGCTTGCAATAGTTTTTTGATCGAGGAAATGGTCACAGGTGCCATCGCCGAGCTTTTGGTTGGCGTGACCCGCGACCCAGCGCATGGCTATGTGCTGACCGTCGCCGCAGGTGGCGTTCTGACTGAAATCCTGAATGACAGCCAATCGCTTTTGGTGCCTGCAAGTCGCACCGACATTCACGCAGCCCTGATGCGTCTGCAGATCGCACCGCTGCTTGCGGGCTATCGCGGTGCGTCCGCCGCAGACATTGACGCTGTACTTGACAATGTGATGGCCGTGCAGGCCCATGTGATGGCCATGCCTGTCGAAGAAATTGAGATCAACCCACTTATCGTGACCCCCAATAGCGCCGTGGCAGCAGACGCCCTGATCCGCAACGGAGACCCCTAAATGACCGACACCCCCATCAAAACCCACCGCAATGGCCATGTGCTTGAAGTCACTCTGGACCGCCCGAAAGCCAATGCGATTGATCTGGCCACCAGCCGCATCATGGGCGAAGTGTTTACCGAATTTCGCGACGACCCCGACCTGCGCGTGGCGATTGTGACCGGTGCGGGCGAAAGATTCTTCTGCCCCGGTTGGGACCTGAAAGCGGCGGCGGATGGCGACGCGGTTGAT
Source organism: Aliiroseovarius sp. S1339 (assembly GCF_023195695.1). GTDB lineage: Bacteria > Pseudomonadota > Alphaproteobacteria > Rhodobacterales > Rhodobacteraceae > Aliiroseovarius. The sequence goes on from NZ_JALPQG010000004.1 coordinate 238,662, forward strand.
GGCGATTACGGGCTGGGCGGGTTTGGCGGCTTGCAGGAGCTGCGCGGGCTGAACAAGCCGGTCATTGCCGCGGTGAACGGTATTTGTTGTGGTGGCGGGCTTGAGCTGGCTTTGTCCGCCGACATCATCTTGGCCGCCGATCACGCCAGCTTTGCGCTGCCTGAAATCCGCTCGGGCACCGTGGCCGATGCCGCAAGCGTCAAGCTGCCCAAGCGCATCCCTTATCACATCGCGATGGAGATGCTGTTCACCGGGCGCTGGCTGGATGTTGAAGAAGCCGCGCGGTGGGGCATGGTAAATCATATCCACCCGGCCGCTGATCTGATGGGCGAGGCGCGCAAACTGGCGGCCCTGCTCGCCTCGGGTCCGCCCCTTGTCTACGCCGCGATCAAGGAAGTTGTGCGCGAGGCCGAGGATATGAAGTTTCAGGACGCGATGAATCGGATCACTAAGAGCCAGTTTGAAACGGTCGAGAAGCTTTATCGCTCCGAGGATCAGCTGGAAGGTGCGCGCGCCTTTGCCGAAAAACGCGACCCGGTGTGGAAGGGCAAGTGAGGGATCAGAACACCACGTTCAGCATGACGAGTGACACCACGAGGAAAATCACCGTCATGATCCCTCCGCTTTTGACAAAGTCCTTCACCTTGTAGCCCGCCGGGCCCATGATCAGCGCATTCACCTGATGGGTCGGGATGATGAACGAGTTCGAGGTGGAGATCGCCACCGTCAAAGCAAACAGCGCCGGGTCGCCCCCGGCGGCGACCGCGATGGACACCGCCAGCGGCACCAGAAGCACGGTGGCCCCCACATTCGACATCACCAGCGAAAACGCGGTGGCAAGGATCGCGATCCCCGTTTGCAGTGCCCACAACGGCCAGCCATCCAGAAGGGTCAGGATTTGCTGCGCGATCCATTCCGCCGTGCCTGTGTTCTGCACCGCCTGCCCCAATGGGATCAAACTGGCCAATAGGAATACGGTGTTCCAGCCGACCGCCTGATATGCCTCGTCGATCGAGATGACGCGCGCCAGCAGCATCCCGACGGCCCCGGTCAGCAGGCACAGCGACAGCCGGATATCCGTAAACAGGATCATCGAGATTGAGATGGCGAAGAACAAAAGCGCCCAGCCCACCTTGTGAGGGCGCAGCTCCTCTTGTGGAAAATCCGACGTGATGATGACGAAATCCCGGTTGTCTTTCAATTGGGTCAGGTTGTCCCAGCGGGTGTGTGCAACCAGCATGTCGCCCACTTGGAATTCGACCAGACCAATGGCGGTGGGTTCATGCTCCTCGGTTTCGACATGACTGAGCGTTTCTTCGCCCCGATGGATGGCCAGCAGGGACAGGCCATAGGTCTTGCGCAACAGCAATTCTCGGGGTGATTTTCCGACAAGTTTGCTTTCGGGCGGGATAACAATTTCTGCGATGCCGGCATTGGTCGGCGCGAATTCCTCGACGAAAACCTCAAGCTCTGGAAAGATCGACAGGCCATACTTCTTGGCAAATTCCTCGACCACCTTTTTTTTGCCGATGATCGCCAGCCGACAGGGCGCAGCAATTTCGGCCGTCAAAACCTGCACCATCGAGGTCTTGCCGCGGTAGAAGGTCGAGATGATGTAAAGGTTGTTTTCAAGATTGACGTCCGCAAGGATTTGCCCAACCAGCGGGCTGTTGGCGGGCACGTCGACCTCATAAACTTTCGCTTTGATCCCATAAACACGCTTCAGATAGGCCGACATGCCCTGCCCGACCGAGGTGCTGCTGGCAGATCCACCTTCGGGCAGCACCCAACGGCCCAGAAGCAGGAAATACAGAATCCCACACAGGATCAGCACCGCGCCGATCGGAGTGACCGAAAACAGGCCGAAAAGCTCCATTTTCTGGTCGTCCGGCAGACTGTTGTTTGAGGTTTGGATCAAGTCGTTCAGCAAGATCAGCGGCGAAGATCCGACCATTGTCATCGTGCCCCCAAGGATCGCACAGAACCCCATCGGCATTGCCAAGCGATTCAGGGGAATACCGGATCGCGTCGAAATGCGGCTGATGACAGGCAGGAACAGAGCCGCCGCGCCCACGTTCTGCATGAAGCTTGAAATGATGCCAACAGTGCCTGCCACGATGGGCTGAATGCGGGCCTCGGTCGCGCCGCCACGCTTCATGATCGTCGCGGCGACCTTGTTCATCAGCCCGGTCTTATCCAGCCCGGCCCCCACGATCATCACTGCGATAATCGAAATCACGGCGTTCGAGGCGAAGCCATCAAAAAGATGATTAACCTCGGCCAGATTGGACATGGCAGGGATGTAGCTCAGGATCCCAAGGATCACGAGGATCAGGATCGCCGCCAGATCAATGCGCACAATTTCGGACACGAACAGGAAAACTGTTAAGGCCAACATGGCGCAAACGACGCCCATCTCCAGCGAAAAGACTATCGGATCCATCCTGCCCCCCAATATGTGATGCGCCGCGATGTTATCCGCTTGAAGCATCACCCTTACATCAGCTTAGGGCGAACATTCGTCCCAAATCAAAGTTTTTAAGGAAATCCGCCCGTTGCGTTGTTCAGGTCGGCCACTGCCAACGACAACATAAAGCCAACCGCGTGCGCTCAACAACCTGATCTAAGACCCAACACACGAACCTAAGGCATCACAGATGAGTTGGGCAATCACTTGTAATCGTTATTTTTTCCGCCTGTTTCTAGTCAGAATGCAGGCTTGAACAAGTCGCGGGTTATTTCGAACTTGTTCCATGTCGGACAGGAAGAAAAAGCCCGGCAGCAAGGGGATCGCTGCCGGGCACCTCTCACAAGCCAATTGGCTTATTTCGGCATGATCACCGCGTCGATCACGTGGATCACACCGTTCGAGGCCTCGATGTCTGCCTGAACGACATTTGCGCCGTCGATCTTCACACCGTCGGTCGCGTCGACCATGGCCATGCCGCCATTTACGGTTTCCACATCCATGCTTTTACCCGCGATGTCGGCTGCCATAACTTTGCCGGGGACAACGTGGTAGGTCAGGATCGCGGTCAGCTGATCCTTGTTCTCAGGCATCAGAAGGGTTTCAACCGTGCCTTCGGGCAACGCAGCGAAGGCGTCATCTGTTGGTGCGAATACGGTGAACGGTCCTTCGCCCTTAAGGGTCTCAACAAGGCCAGCGGCCTCGACTGCGGCCACGAGGGTTGAGAAGCTACCAGCCCCGACGGCCGTGTCCACGATGTCCATGGAGTGGTTGTCAGCCAGAGCCGGCGTTGCCAGAATAGCCGCGGTGGTGATCGAAAGAAAGGTTCTGCGAAACATGATGTATCCTTTTCTAAGTACCATTGTGATGTTGTGGTAAGGATACGGGAGCGGTTTGAAAGCGGATCACTTTGCTTTGGAAATTTCTTTCCCAAACGTGCGCAATCCCGCCGATGAGCTGGTTTTGTTTCGCATTTTCGCGGGATTAACCTGCGGCCAACGCGCCGCCTGTTTGGGCCAGATGGGCGGCAAGGTCTGTGATCATCAATAGGTCGTCGTCCAGCAGGATCAGGTCGTCCGCCAAACGCCCGTCAAGCCTACCAATCTCGGGTTGCCCGATACAGTCAGCGGGAACAGAGGTCGCCATGCGAAGTGCATCGGTCAACGAGGTGCCCGTATGGTCGACCAATCGTTTGACCCCTTCGGCTTGGGTAACATGCGCCCCGGCAAGGCTTCCTTCTGCGTTGATCAGACGACCATCCTTCAGCGTAATTTCCTGACCATAAAGGCTGAAATGGGTCGGCCCACCCACGGTCGCCATCGCGTCTGACACAAGAAACATCCGGTCCCGAACGGGGCGTGCGCGGATCGCCATCCCGACCATCTCATCCGCGACGTGGTGGCCATCGCAGATGATGCCACTGTAGCTGGTCGAGTTAATGACGGCCCCCACAGCACCGGGGGCACGTCCGACCATCGGCGACATGGCGTTGAACAAATGCGTAGCACAGCTGGCCCCGGCATTGAACGCGGCCACCATCATTTCGGAGGTGGCGTCCGTATGGCCCAGCGACACGACCGCCCCTATGGCCGCCAAACGCTTGATCTGGTCCATCTTTGCCGCTTCCGGGGCCAGCGTGATCATTACCGCCACGCCAGCATCGCGCAGGCGCGCGACCGTATTCATTGTGCGCTCGTCCAGCGGTCGCACCAATTCGGGCGAGTGTGTGCCCCGGCGCACCATCGAAATATGCGGCCCTTCGATATGCAGTCCCAGAATGCCAGGCCGCCCTTTCGCGGCAATCGCGGCATCCGCCGCCCGATCAATCACATCAGCCAAATCGGTGATGACCGTCGGCAAAAGCGCCACCGTCCCGAACCGCCTATGCGCGTCGGCTATAACATCCATCCCGTCTGCTGTGGGGGTTGAGTTCAACTGGACGCCGCCACCGCCATTGACCTGCAAATCCACGAAACCGGGCGTCAAAAGGCCCGGCACAGCGATTGCCTCGGCGTGGGAGTCCGCCATGTCAACGACACGACCGGCCCTAATCCGCAGGGCTTTGCCGGTCAGCAGATCGCGGCCATCAAACAGGCGCTCGGGGGTGATCCAGTGGTCCATCATGCCGCCTCATCAAAGAAATAGGGATCGAGCGCAAGCTGTATTTGCGCGTCTATTAGTCGCTGCACCTGATCGCCCGTCAGTTGCTCGGCCCGCGTCAGCACCGCGTCGCTGAACACGTTGCGCAGCTCTGCAACCGGGATCGGGCTGTCGAACCCATCCCGCAACACCGCCACGGCCGCCTGTGCCGCAGGATCAGGCCAGTAATAGCGGATGCGGTCGGCCAGCCCGAAATGGCGCTGATGATAGAGCGCGTCGGCATCCCCGTGATAGTGCCCCTGCCAATAGGCGGGGTTTTCGGTCATCACCCGCTCCATCACTGTCTGAAGCGCGCCGGGGGCTGAGCTGATCTGGTCCAGCGCATAGAGTGCTTCGCGATATGCAAAGGTGAGCGCCGGGCCGATTTTCTGGAAGGCAAAGCCAAGCTCCGCCAGTCGCGGAAAAACGGCGGGGTGTTGATAGTCGGTCGAATGCGCCTCCAGACAGACACCGGGCCAGCCGTCCAACGCAGCCAGCAGGCCGGGATCGCGGTCCAGCGGCATGTGATGCACGGCGGTCGGGCTGAACTCGACACCCGGTTGCACGACCAAACCGCCGATCATCGAGGACATGTCGCCGAAGCTGTCGCCATGCGCGGCCAGCGTGGCCTTTGCGGCTGCCGGATCGGTCGGGGGAATGTCGCCATCTTCGTCCATCCGTGCGCCACCCGGTGGGGGCACTTCTGTACCGACGACAAAGAGCAGACCTATCGCGTCACCGTCGCACGCCTCGACGCAGACCCGCGCCAGATCGGCGGAGCGTGCCGCGGTTTGCGCATCGTCAAGCTGCGCCGCCTCGCCCGCGCAGCCTTCCGAACAGTCCAGATGGATCTTGCGAAAGCCGGCTTTGACGTAATCACGCACCAGAACGCGGGCCTTCTCCATCGCGGCATCCGCGGGCAACGACCGCCACGCTTGTGGGCCAAGGTGATCACCGCCGAAGATGATCCGGTCGCGATCCACACCGGCCTTGTCGGCAATATCGTGCACATAACCGATGAACCCGTCGGGGGTGATCCCGGTATAGCCGCCATCCTGATTGACCTGATTGCTCGTCGCCTCGATCACCACGGGGCGATCCAGGGCCTGCGCCCGCATCAGCGAGGCGCGCAGCACATCCGGTTGCGCCGAACACACGGACGGGATCGCCGCCCGCCTGCCCGCCCGGTTGCGGGCGATGATGTCACGCAGCGCATCAGCCATTATGCGAACCCTCCGCTTGCCAAGCCGCATAGGCAGCCCCACGGGCACCGCTGGTGTCGCCACCCTGTGCCAGAACCAGTTTCGCGGAGCCGAAATCACCGATCTGCACCCGCTCGGCGGCAGCAGTCAGGTCATCGACCACACCGTCAATCTGGCTCAGCCCACCGCCCATAACTATCAGATCGGGATCGACCATCATGGTCAGCGTGTGCAAAAGCTCGGCGGTCATTTCGCACCAGACCGACCAGACCTGCGCCATGTCGCCTGTGCGACGGGCGGCGATCTGGGGTGGTTCGATGTCTTCGCCAGTCAGCGCCTTGGCCAGACGCCGCATCCCCGGCCCGGCTATGTAAGTCTCGATGCAGCCCTGACGACCGCAGCCACAGGTCACGACCGGCAGGCTGTATTTGGAAACCAGATGCGCGGGGGCTGCGGTGTGCCCAAACTCGCCCCCGGTCATCGTCGGGCCTTGCAGGATGGTGCCATCGACAGCAATCCCGCCGCCGATGCCGGTGCCAAGGATCAGGGCGACGACCGTGCGCTGCCCCTGCCCGACGCCAAACACCGCCTCGGACAGGGCCATAGCGCGGCAATCGTTGACATAGGTAATGGGACGCCCAATCGCGACCTCAATGTCGCGCTGGAATGGCTTGCCCGAGGCAGGAAGGTTCGCCGTCAGGGCAAGACCGGTCACCGGGTGCAGAAGCCCGGCGGCCCCGACGCCCACGGGAACGGCTCCGCCTGCAATCTCATCCGCCCAGCGAACCTGATCGGCAATTGCCGTGACCAGTTCATCGTAGTAAGAAGGCGTCGGCACACGATGGCGATGGGCAACCGCCCAGTCATCGCCGAACAATTGCACCTCGATCTTGGTGCCGCCAAGGTCAATGCCGGTCGCTATCATGACGCCACCGGATACAGCTTTACGCCAGACACAACACGGCTGAGCGTGCCCTGCCCCGAAAACGGATCGTCCACGTTCAGCCCAAGCGCGCCCGCCCATTCAACCCCCGTCACCTGCGCCAGCGCGACGCAAAGCGGGACCGCCCATGTGGCGCCGAAGGGCATCGGAATGTCGATATCCCCGCCCGGCCCGACCGAGGTGACCCGCGCGGACGGAAATTGCGCCCGAAGCTCTGCCACTAGGTCCGCGTCATAGTCTTTTGTTGGCGCATCAGGACTGGTGAACACCGTGATCGCTGTGCCGTCGGTAACGAAAGATTTCGGACCATGGCGGAACCCCAGCGTACTGTCCCAAAGGGCCGGGATTTGGCCTGCGGACAATTCCATCACCTTCAGCGCCGCCTCGCGCGCCGCAAAGGCCAAAGGGCCAGAACCGACATAGACCGCGCGGTCAGGGCGCATCATGCCGCGTAGCTTTGGCAGCAACGCAGCCATCTGACCCGCCAAAGCATCCATACGCGCAGCCACATCACACGGCGCGTCAAACAGCGCCAGCGCGGTCAAAAGCATGGTCGAAAAACTGCTGGTCATCGCAAACCCTGCATCATGCGTGGCGTCAGGCAGCACAATGACTTTTTGCGGCCCTTGCGACGGACGCGTGGCCAAAGCTCCATCCTTGTTGCAGGTAATGTGCAGTCTCGGCGCATCCGGTGCCAGCGCATCCAGCGCGTCCAGCGTACCGATGCTTTCGGTGCTGTTGCCGGATCGGCCAAAGCTGACCACCAACGGCTTCACACCATTCAGAAAGGCTTTCGGCGTGGCCACAAGATCGGTGCTGGGCACAGCGCGCACCCCCGGCACACCCGCCGCGATGATGTCACCGATATAGGCCGAGGTGCCTGCCCCGCAGAACCACACCTCGTCATACTCAAGGCTGCTGATCCAGCCCCGCAATCCGTCCACGTCCAGCGCCTCACCCCACGCGGACCAGATCGCGGGCTGGCGGTGAATTTCAGCCCAGGTCGCCCAGTTTTCTAAAGATTTGGTCATGTCGTTTGCGTCACTTTCGAAAGGGTTTCGGGGGCGTCGGGGTCCAGCCCCAGCGCGAGCGCGGTGTTCAGGATGACCGGATACATCACCGCCAGAAGCACCGCAGCGGCAGCGGCGGGTGTCAGGTCGGGCAGGTCGATATCTGCAGGCGATATGCGATGGACGTCACAGCCCACGCCCATGAACCGCGCCTCGGCCTGATCAAGGCTGTCCTGAATGTGGTCTGACCCGGTGTCGAGGATCAGCACCATCAACGGATTGGTCGCCAGTTGCAGCGGGCCATGCAGCACCTCGGAAGCCGAGTACGCCTCGGCATGAAGCGAGCAGCATTCCTTGAGTTTCAACGCAACCTCATGCGCCGCGCCATACCCGGTGTCGCGCCCGATCACATAGACATTGCGCGCCCGCAACAGCGCGGCTTGCAGGGCGTTGGCACATGGGTGGTTGGTGGATACGTCTTTCAATGCGGCCACAGATTTCGAGGTCCACGCCTTGTAATCCGGCACCATCCCGGCCAAGAGCGCCATGCCAGCACCGATCGACCCAATCACCGTTTTGGTGGCCGGCACGGCCAGTTCCGGCCCGGCCTCGATGGACACGGTGGTTTCCGACGCCGCCTCGACGGCGCTGCCCGGTTGATTGGTGATCGCGACCACGCCAGCACCGTTGGCCCGAGCGCCTTTGGCGGCGCGCACGAGATCTTCGCTGGCCCCAGACTGGCTGATAACAAGCGCACCGAACCCGTCAAAGCAGACCCCTTTGCCCAACGAAAACACCGAGGGCGGCAACGAGGTGACAGGCACCGACAGCTCGCGCATCAGCTCGTAAGACAGGATGTTGGCGGCGGCGTCCGACGATCCACGCGCGATGGTATAGATCGCCTTCGCCTCTGCCAGCTTGCCCGCATCGACCGATTGCGTGGCGGCGCGGCAGAACACATCCATGGCCTCGGCGCTTTCGCTGGCCATCAGGTGGCCGTGGGTCTTCGTCTCAATGCTCATGCGCGCAGTCCATAACTGTCAAACTCTTCCCATGTGCTGCGCAGATCGACCACACCGCCGTTGATCCGTGCCTCGTCCAGCGCCATGGCGACCAGACCGGCCTCCAGCGCGTCAACCACCCCGACCGGCAGGCTGTCTGTCTTGCCGCGCAGGAAATCCGCGATGTCAGCGACCATCATGTGATCCGCACCGTAATGGGCCGAGGCATGTTTTTGATCCATCGCTGTATAGTCGTGATCGGCAATGACCGTGCCATCGCGCGCCGTCGCCTTCAGATAGCCACGCACAAAATCACCTTCGGCCATCCCCATCGCGCCGAAGATGCAGAACCGCCGGTGATCGTCGGGCGCGTTCAGATTGGTGTGAAACGCCATCGACGCACCGCTTTCATAGCGCAGGATCGCGGCCTGAAAGTCGATGATGTCGCCGTCCGAGTTGTAAGGATCCGGGGCGCTTTCCCAGACGCTCGATTTGCGCTGCGCGATCTCGGTCTCGGTGTTGGTTGTTGGGGCGAACTCTGGAAGAAAGGATTTCTTGCCGCCAAAGCTCGCCACCTGCATGGGCCGTGAGCGGGTGACCATGTTGTAGATATCCAGATCGTGGCAGCATTTTTCCAACATGAAACCGCCGGACAGCGCGCTTTTGCGCCGCCAGTCGCGCATGAAAAATGCACCGTGATAGGGCGGGATGTGTTCGTTTGCCTCAAGCGAAGCTATCGGTCCTAGCCGGTCCAGCACGGCGCGCAGATCGACCATGTGCTGCGAGTAGCGCAATACCAGCCCGACCATCACTTGATCCGTGCCGTACTCGGCCAGAAGGCGCGCCAGTTCGAACGTGTCCGCCCGCGTTGTCACCACCGGCTTTTCGGTGAAAATCCGCACGCCAGCTTCCAACCCCAGTTTGATATGCTCAAGGTGAAAAACATTGGGCGAACCGACGAAGAACAGGTCGGGTTTGGTGTCGGCAAGCATTCCGGCCACATCGTCAAAGCGCGGAACATTCGTGCCGATCATGTCCAGATGGGCCGGTTGCGGGTCATAGAACCCGACAAACTCGACCTCTGGCATGGTTTCTTTCAGGATCGAAAGGACATGGCCTGCGCGCAGACCAACCCCGGCCGTGACGACTTTCATGCAACCATCTCCGGTGCAGCCTGGCGGCGCAATACGTCGCCATTGGCGTCAAACACGTGGCAGTTTTCGGGGGCAACACACAGGGTCAGATTTCTGCCCTCTTCAATCGCAGCATCACCCGGCAAGGCCGCACAGAACCGCGTGCCATTGCCAATGGTGCCGTAGGTGATCGAGGTGCCGCCAAGACGTTCCAGAACATTGACCGAAATATCCAGACCGCTGTCGCCCATGTTCACATGTTCCGGCCGAATGCCGACCTCGACCTTGTCACCCATGCTGACGGTGGATGAGGCCACGGGCAACGCCATGCGGTGGCCGCCATCCAGCTCAACCATGACGCCTGATGCGTCCACGCCTGCCACGCTGGCCGGGATCAAGTTCATATTGGGCTGGCCGATGAAAGATGCCACGAATTTGGTGGCCGGATGATGATACAGCTCCATCGGGGTTCCGAATTGTTCAACGCGGCCGCCATTTAGAACGACGATCCGGTCGGCCATGGTCATCGCCTCGACCTGATCGTGGGTGACGTAAACCATGGTCGCGTCCAGTTCTCGGTGCAACTGGCTCAGTTCCACCCGCATATCGCCGCGCAGCGCGGCGTCGAGGTTCGACAAAGGCTCATCGAACAGGAAAACCTTGGGGTTGCGCACAATCGAGCGGCCAATGGCGACCCGCTGGCGCTGACCGCCCGACAACTGCCCCGGCTTCAACTGCAACTTGTCCGTCAGTTGCAGGATCGCGGCAGCCTTTTGCACGCGGCTGTCCATATCTGCCGCATCCAGTTTTTGAACGCGCAGCGGGAAGGCGATGTTTTCATAGACGCTCAGGTGCGGATAAAGCGCATAGGACTGAAACACCATCGAGATACCGCGGTCCACGGGATGGGCATTGCTGACATCCTCGCCGCCGATGATGATCAGGCCGGATGTTGCCTCTTCGAGCCCCGCGATGATGCGCAGAAGGGTGGATTTGCCGCAGCCTGACGGGCCAACAAAGACAACGAATTCCTTGTCTTCAATCGCAAGGCTGATGTCGTGCAGCACCTTGGCCGAGCCAAAGGATTTGCTGATCGCGTTCAGATCGAGTGTCGCCATGGTCTGGGCATCCTTTTGTTCAAGTCAAAGATGGTCCGGGCGACGACCATGCGCCGCCCAAACCAGGGAGGATTGGCTTAAAGCGCTTCGTCCAGCTCTTCACCGGCGATGGTCACCAGGTTGTCCACGGTGTCATCTTTCAGGATGATGCCCTGCACCATGTTGGTGAATACCGATTGCAGCGACTTGAAGTCTTCGACCAGCGGCTCGGGACCACCTGTCGAAATCGTCGCGGTGAAGTTCGGCCAGATGCCGGTTTCATAATACAGATCCGTCTTGCCCAGAGCGGCATAGTCAAGGATCGGCGTCAGACCCCATGTGCTGTCCAGATCATACTGGCTGTCGCCCGAGGTGATCATTTGCGCCAGTTCATGGGCCAGATCCTCGTGACCTGTGCCTTTGAACACAACAATGCTGTCAGTGATCAGGATCGTGCCGCTTTCGCCCGACGGGCCTGCGGGCACCGGGGCCACCAACTGGTTGATGTCCTCGTTATGTTGGCCATGGCCCCACGGGCCTTGGACATACATGGCGATCTTGCCGTCGTTGAACAGGTCTTTCAGCTGATCACGTTCCCAAGCGGTCGGGCCTTCCTGCGCCACGTCCACCAGCTTGCCATAGAACTCCAGCGTTTCGCGGGTCTGTTGGCTGTCCAGCTTGTTTTCACCAGAGGCTGAATCGATTACCACGCCACCATTCGAATACAGATAGTTCAGAAACTGGTGCATCGTGTTGTCGAAATCTTTACCGGCAAGGCCGACCCCTGCCACGTCGGTGTTGTCCACCACACCTTTGGCCATTGCATACATCTCGTCCCAGGTTTTGGGTGCGACGCATTCCTGACCGGACTGCTCGACGATACCGCAGTTGATATACAGCGCCTTGGTCGAAAACGCGTGCGGATAACCCCAGGTCTGTCCTTCGATGGTGACGGTGTTCAACACACCTTCCTGATAAGGCGTATCAGCCGAAATCTGGGCCGGAACGATCAAGTCGTTGTTGGCCATCTGGCGCAAGGTGCGCGACCCCATATAGGCGATCGAGGGCGGATCGCCCGCTGCGGCCAGCGTCAGCGATTTGTCCTGACAGGTGCCCCACGGCACGGCTTCCAGATTGACAGTCACGCCTTCGTGCTTGGCGATAAATTCGTCCACGGTCTTTTGATCCGCTTCGCGCACTTCGCCGCCACACATGATGAAGTGCAGTTCAGCCGTATCAGCCGAGGCGGTCATCGCCGAGCCTGACAGCAGCAGTGCTGCCAATGACAGTTTTGTTACATTCATTTTGGTCTCTCCCTTGGTTGGATTATTCCTTGACCGCTCCGGCCGTCAGGCCTGCGACAAGGTATTTTTGCAGGAACAGGAAGATGATCATGACTGGCAGAACACCCACCAAGGCCGCGGCCATCATCTCGTTCCAGGTCACCGACTGATAGCCGATGAATTCGTAAAGACCTGCGGGCAGCGGTTGCAGCTCGCGGGTCTGGTTGAAAGTGATTGCGAACAGGAATTGCTGCGCATAGGCACCGATAAAGACGGCCACACCGACCACGATCAGCCCCGGTGTCGCCAGCGGCAGCACCACACGACGCAGGGTATAAAGGCGCGACGCCCCGTCCACGAAGGCGGCTTCTTCAAGCTCACGCGGGATCTTTTCAAGATACGAGCGCAGAAGCCAGATGCCGGTGGGGATCAGGAAGGCCACACCGGGCACGATCATCGCCCAATAGGTGTTCAACAGCCCCAAAGTACGTAGCACCCGGTAAAGCGGGATCAGCAGCACCGCACCGGTGAACATATTGACGCCCAGAAAAATGCCCAACGTCGCATTTTTGAACGGAAATTGCAGCCGCGCGAACGCATAGGCCGCAGGCACGACAAAGATCATCGTCAGCCCCGTCACCATGAACGAGATATAGATCGAGTTGAAGATATAGCGGCCCAACAGCGGCACCGTCACCCACATCTGCTTGTAAGCATCAAAGCTGAAATCATCCGACCAGAACTGATAGGGGCTGCGAAACAGATGCTCCAACGGGCGCAGCGAGGCCATGAACATCTCAAAGAACGGCAGGAGGATGAAGGTCAGGAAGATCGCAAGGCACGCGTAGATGCCGACAATCTGTAGCTTGGTGTAGCGATCCATCATCTTACTTCACTCCATATTTCTTGTTCACCTTGTTCAGGAAGAACAGATAGGCGAGTGAGAACAGACCAAGCAGCAGCACGATGATCACTGCGCGGGCGGAGCCTTCTCCGAATTTGTAGTTGCCGATGGCGGTCTTATAGGTGTCGACGATCAGGGTGGTGGTTGCCCCACGCGGGCCACCTTCGGTCAGGATCCAGATAATCTCGAAACTGTTGAAGGTGAAGATGGCGGATAGCAGCGACATCGACACGATCACTGGCATGATTTGCGGGATCGTGATGCGGCGGAAGCGATACCAGCGCCCTGCCCCGTCGACCCACGCCGCCTCGTACAGATCGCGGCTGACGCCCTGCATGGCGGCCAGAAAGAACAGCGTAACCATTGGCACGCCGACCCAGACATCCGTGGCGATGGCGGAATAGAAGGCAGATTGCTTTTGGGCAAGGAATTCAAACGGCACATCCGTGATCCCCAGACGCATCATCATGCCCGACAGCACGCCGAAATAGCCGTTATATAGCCAAAGCCAACCGATACAGCCGATTGCAATCGGGATCACCCAAGGCGGCATGACCAGCACGCGGAACAGCGCCCGACCCGGCACGGCCGCATTCAAAAGCGTCGCCCCGATCAGGCCCAGCACCAGCTTCAGAGCGACCGACAGGAACATCCAATAGAAGGTGCGCACGATGGTCTGGTGAAATTTGCGGCTTCCGGCAAGGTCTTCGTAATTGGCCAACCCGACAAATTTCTCACCGCCAAGCCCGGCTTCCATGAAGGACAGTCTGATTGTTTCAGCCAAGGGCCAAGCAACGATCACGGCGATGAACATCATCGCCGGCCCTACAAGAAGCCACGCGAAAAGGCTTTCGGATATGGTCTTGCGACCATTGGCTTCGATCGCCCGTCCAACTGCTTGCGTCACGTCTGCCACTAATTTTTCCCCCACAGATGCCCCGACCGAATCGAGGCGCATACTATTTAATACCAAAACGCCCCTCTTTTAGCTACCATTATAATACCAAATTATCTAATCTAGTATTACTTCACGATTTTTCAATTGCTTAGCGTTTGCCAAGCAGCAGATGGGGGATTAAGGGATTGCAAGTCAGACTACTATGGTATTACTTTTTGATACCAAATGGATTGGATGCTTCATGCAAGTGCAAATTAATTGGCTCGACCCTTCAGAGTGGTTTCAAGCCGGACGTGGTCCGCGCTATCTGCAATTGCACCGACATATACGTGCGGCCATCCAGTCCGGAGAACTGGCTCCGGATGATCAATTGCCGCCCGAACGTGATCTGGCCGAAGCCGCAGATGTCAGCCGTGTCACCGTCCGCAAAGCAATTGCAGAGCTGGTCGGGGATGGGTTGATCGAACAACGGCAAGGCGCTGGGTCGTTCGTGCGCGCCGCCGCGCCCAAGTTGGAGCAATCGCTGTCCTCGCTCGTTTCTTTCACCGAGAACATGCAGGCGCGCGGCATGACCTCGACCAGTGAAACTTTGTCGCTGGGACTGTTTCGTCCCACCAGCGAAGAGATGATGTCGCTGGGCCTGTCCTCGAATGATCGCGTGGCACGGATCGAGCGCCTGCGAAGCGCCAGCGGGACACCGATGGCGCTGGAACGCTCATCCCTGCCGGGTGATATCCTGCCCCATCCCGAAAAGATCGACGTGTCGCTTTACGCGCTGCTGCGCAAAACGGGTCAGGCACCCACCCGCGCTATTCAGCGGGTCACGGCAACCAATCTGACCGCAACGGACGCACAGATGTTTCACTTGCCCGAAGGGGCCGCCGTGCTGAAGATCGAACGGACGGGCTATTTGGACACGGGTCGCCCGATTGAGTTTACAAGTGGCCTCTATCGCTCTGATATATATGACTTTGTGTCTGAACTAAGGTTGGACTGAAATGGACTATACCTGCCGACTGGATGGTGCGAAAATGATCTGCACCATCACCTCGGATCGGGACCTTTCGGCCCCGATCTTCTGCTTTTCCGGCATGTCACCGATGACAGCCACCGAAGGCGGCGAACGGCTGCGCGGCATGGGCAGCTTCACCGAGGTCGCCCTGCCCGACCTGAAAACTGGGCAACCGCATGACGTTGTGGTGGAATACACCCAAGGGCACCGGGCCGCGAACCGGGCATGGTTGCCCCTTGGCCCCTATCTGCGCATGCGGGACGAGGTGATCGCCTTGCCTTATCATCCCAAGGGCTGCGTTTCGCCCGCCCTGCCCGACCTTGGCCTCTTTGACGGCCTGCCCCTTGTGCCGCAACCGAAAAAATGGACGCCAAGCGGCGGCACGGTTGACGTGACCGGCGTGCGATGCAGTGACGACGCGTTCACTGCGGTCGCACACCTTGGGCAACGGCGGGGCTGGTCCTTCGACGGGTCGTTCCCTGTTGCAATCAAGACCGCTGACATGCAGGCTGAGACCTATCGGCTGGAAATCACGTCCACCGGCGTTCAGATCACTGCGGGCGATTACGGGGGACGGTTTTACGCTGGCATCACTCTCCTAACCCTGATGCAAGCCGGGCCACTGCCTTGCGGTGTCCTGATCGACGCGCCCCGTTTCGGCTGGCGCGGGCAGCATCTGGACACGGCGCGCCACTATTACCAACCGCAGACCATTCTGGATCTTCTGGACCTGATGGCGCTTCTGAAACTGAACCGATTCCACTGGCACTTCGCGGATGACGAGGCGTTCCGCCTGCAAATCGATAGCTTTCCCGAACTTTGGCGCAAGACGGAATTCTGTGGCGAGGGCCACCTGTTGCCCGCCCTCTTCGCAGGGGCCATTGAGGCTGGTGGCAGCTATTCCAAGGACACCGCACGCGCGATCATTGCCCACGCTGCGGCGCTGAACATCGAAGTGATGCCGGAAATCGAAGCCCCGGCCCATGCGATTGCCGTGACCCACGTGTTTCCCGACACCCGTGATCCGGCGGACAACGGCCCCGGGACCTCGGTTCAGGGGTATCAGGGCAATTGCGTGAACCCCGCCATGCCAAAGACATGGGAGGTGTTAGAGGCCATTGCGAAGGAAGTTGGCGACCTGTTCCCCTTCGGCCATCTGCATCTGGGTTGCGATGAACTGCCCGAGGACACATGGATGGGATCGCCCAAGGCGCGCGCCTTGATGAAGGAAAAGGGGTTGGAAACCACGCATGACCTGCAAGGCTGGACGATAGGAAAACTGGCCGCAACCGTCGTTCAGAACGGCCAGCGTCCCGCCGCATGGGAAGAAGCCGCGCAGGGGTCGAACGGTGGCATCGGGCATGACGCCATCCTGTTCAGCTGGACCGGACAAGGACCGGGTCTGGACGCCGCGCGCGCGGGCTATGACGTGGTGATGTCACCGGCGCAGCATATCTATCTGGACATGGCGCATAGCGCCGATCCCGACGATTGGGGGGCAAGTTGGGCCGCCTTCATCTCGCTGGCCGATACGATCAATTGGAATCCCGTCCCTGATCCGGCGCTCGCCGACAAGATCATCGGTGTGCAGGGCACGTTCTGGTCCGAATTCACCACCGAGGACACACAAATCTGGCCGATGTTGATGCCTCGAATGCTGGGCGTGTCCGTAAAGGCGTGGCAGGAGGCTGACATAAGCGCAGATGACCTGACCCGCCTTGCGATCTGCTATCAAACGATCTGGCCGGTTGGGCCGTCGGCCTGACGCACCTTACCCAACGATCCGCAACTGGGTCTTAGAGTCGAACAGATGCGCATGGTCGGGCAAAACCGACAGGCGCATCACCTTCCCCTTGGTTTGTGTCAGATGCACGCCGGGAAGGCTCGCGGTGAACGCAACCCCCGTGCTTTCAAGATGACCATGCAGCAATGTGTTGGCCCCCAACGGCTCGGACAGTTGCACCGCCAATTCAAGCGGGCCGTTGTCATCTGGCACAAGATGTTCGGGACGGATACCGAGTTTCACAGCGCCGTCCTGATGGTCGGTTGTGATAACGATGGCATCGCCAAGCCGCACACTGCCCCCGACCACCTCGGCATCCAGAATGTTCATCGCCGGGCTTCCGATAAATTGCGCGGCAAACAGGGTGCGCGGGGTTTCATAGACCTCTAACGGCGTGCCAATCTGTTCGGCGACGCCGCCATTCATGACGATCATGCGGTCGGCCATGGTCATGGCTTCGACCTGATCATGGGTCACGTATAGCGCGGTGATGCCCAGCTTGGATTGCAACTCTTTGATCTCCAAACGCATCTGGACGCGCAGCTTGGCGTCGAGGTTCGACAGCGGTTCGTCAAACAGGAACACCGCCGGTTCGCGCACAATGGCGCGGCCCATGGCGACGCGCTGGCGTTGACCGCCGGACAGTTGTTTGGGGCGGCGGTCCAGCAACGCCTCAAGCTGCAACAATTCTGCCGCCTCGCGCACCTTGCGGGCAATCTCATCCTTGGGCAGCCCTGCGATCTTCAGCCCGTAGCCCATATTCTGCGCCACCGACATATGCGGATAAAGCGCGTAGTTCTGGAACACCATGGCGATGTCGCGGTCCATCGGCTCTTTCTCGTTGGCACGTTCACCGCCGATCAGCACCTCGCCCGAGGTCACGGTTTCCAGCCCTGCCACCATACGCAACAGTGTGGACTTGCCACAGCCTGATGGGCCGACGATCACGATGAACTCGCCATCCTCAATTTCCGCACTGATGCCGTGGATCACGTCCACGGGGCCAAAGCTTTTCTTGATATCTTTCAGCGTGACAGTCGCCATGAATTATTTCTCGCTATCTACTAGACCACGGATGAACAGTTTCTGCATCGACACCACCACGATCACAGGCGGGATCATCGCAAGGATCGAGGTCGCCATGATCACCGGCCAATCCGCCACATCGTCGCCCGACGGGAACATCTGCTTGATGCCCATGACGATGGTATTCATTTCAGGGTCCGTGGTGATCAGCAGCGGCCAGAGGTATTGGTTCCAACCATAAATGAACAGGATCACGAACAGGGCGGCCACGTTCGTCCGGCTCATCGGGACGACGATGTCCCAGAAGAACCGCATCGGGCGGGCACCATCGACGCGCGCGGCCTCGGCCAGTTCATCGGGGATGGTCAGGAAAAACTGGCGAAACAGGAAGGTCGCGGTGGCCGAGGCGATCAGAGGGAAGATCAGCCCGGAATAGCTGTTGAGCATCCCGAAGCCAGCGACGACCTCGTAAGTCGGCACGATCCGCACCTCGACCGGCAGCATCAGGGTCAGGAAGATCATCCAGAAAAAGAACGTCCGCCCCGGAAAGCGGAAATAGACGATGGCGAAGGCGGACAGAAGCGAGATGATGATCTTGCCCACGGCAATCCCAATCGCCATCACCAGCGAGTTGAACAACATCGTCGCCACCGGCACGTTGACGCCGGAAAACAGCGCCGCCTTGTAGTTTTCAAAGAACTGATCACCGGGCCAAAGCGGCATCGGCGGACGCACGATTTCCGGCTGCGTGACGGTCGAGGCCACGAAGGCCAGCCAGATCGGGAAGAAGATGATCAACACGCCCAGGATCATCAAAACATGAGTCAGCCAAAGCCCTGCCCCGCGTTTTTCCACCATGCCATGTATTTCGCGGGCCATCAGTAATGCACCCTTTTCTCGACAAACTTGAACTGGAGGACGGTCAACAGGCCGACCACGATCAGAAGGATCACCGACTGCGCCGAGGATGAGCCTAGATCCTGCCCGACAAACCCGTCCGCAAACACCTTATAGACAAGGATCGTGGTGGATTGTTGCGGCCCGCCCGAGGTGATGGTGTGGATCACGCCGAAGGTTTCAAAGAAGGAATAGACCACGTTGACCACCAGCAGAAAAAACGTGGTGGGCGACAGAAGTGGCAAGACGATGGTGAAGAAGCGCCGCCAGAAGCGCGCGCCGTCGATCGCGGCAGCCTCGATCACCGAACGGGGCACCGCTTGCAGGGCGGCAAAGAAAAACAGGAAGTTATAGCTGATCCGCCCCCATGCCGAGGCGACAACGACCAGCCCCATCGCCTCGTTGCCGTTCAGTACGTGGTTCCAGTCATACCCCAGATTGCCCAGATACCACGACACCACGCCGACGCGGGTGTTGAACATGAACAGCCACAGCACCCCGGCCACAGCAGGCGCGACCGCATAGGGCCAGATCAGCAGCGTGCGGTAGACGCCCGCCCCCTTGATCAGACGATCCGCCATCACCGCCAGAAACAGCGCCGGGATCATAGAGACAAGCGTGACGAGGATCGAGAATACTCCCGTCGTCACGAAGGACGCGCGATAGAACTTGTCCGACAGCAGATATTCGAAATTGCCCAAGCCCACATATTGCATCGACAGCCCGAACGGGTCGGGAATGAACAGCGACTGCCAGATCGCCTGCCCCGCCGGATAAAAGAAAAACACCGCCGAGATGATGACCTGCGGCGCAATCAGACACAGTGGCAAAAGCCACCCGCGAAATGTGACGCGTTTTTCCATGTGAGCCCTCGGAATGGAAACGGCGGGCCGAAATGGCCCGCCGTCTTGATGCGTGACTTACTTGTTGGCTTGCTCGAACCGGCGCAGAAGCGCGTCGCCGCGTTCCTTGGCGCTGTCCATCGCCTCTTGCGCGGTTTTGTCACCGGCCCAGATGCCTTCCAGCTCTTCGTCGATGATGCCGCGGATCTGGTCAAACGACCCCAGACGAAGGCCCTTGGAATTGGCGGTAGGCTCTTTGGCGGTCATCTGGATCACCGCAATATCAGTGCCTGGGTTTTCTTCGTAGAACCCAGCCTCTTTGGTGGCGTCGCCCGCGGCGACCGTGATCGGCAGATAGCCGGTGTCCTGATGCCATTGCGCCTGAACCGGGGTCGAAGACAGGAAGGACAGGAATTCACCCACGCCCTTGTATTCCTCGGCCTCGTGACCCTGCATCACCCACAGGGACGCGCCCCCGATGATGGTGTTTTGCGGCGCGTTGCCGACACCTTCCCAATAAGGCAACGGGCGCACGTCGAAGGCAAATTGGGCCTCGTCCTTGATGCCCGCGTAACCGGCCGAGCTTTCGGTGAACAACGCGCATTCGCCGGCACGGAAGTTTGCGCCGCCTTCATTACGCCGACCGGTGTAGATGAATTCGCCATCCTTGGCCCATTCGCCCATCTTTGTCAGATGCGCCACCTGCGCTTCGCCGTTCAAAGCAAGCTCTGTGTCCAGACCGGCAAAGCCGTTGTCCTGCGTGGCAAATGGCACGTCATGATAGGCCGAGAAGTTTTCAAGATGGATCCAGCTTTGCCATGCGGTGACCAACGGGCAGTCTTCGCCGCCAGCCTTCAACTGCTCAAGCACCGCATCGACGTTTTGCCACGTGGACAGGTCAGTGTCGGGGTCCACCCCGGCGGCCTCCATCGCGTCACGGTTCACCCACAGAACGGGCGTGGACGAGTTGAAGGGCAAGGACAGCATCTGGCCGTCTGTGGTGGTGTAATAGCCTTTGACAGCGCCGATGTAGGCGTCAGAATCGAACGCGGCACCGCTTTCGGCCATCACCTCATAGACGGGCTTGATCGCACCGCCCGCCGCCATCATCGTGGCGGTGCCAACTTCGAACACCATCAGAACATGGGGTTGTTCGCCCGCACGAAACGCCGCGATCCCGGCGTTCAGGGTTTCCGAATAGTTGCCCTTGTGGCTGGCAACGACGGTGTAGTCGCTTTGACTGCCGTTGAACTGGTCCACCTGTGCGGCCACAAGCTCGCCCAAACGGCCAGTAAAGGCGTGCCAGAATTGGATTTCAGTTTGAGCGTATGCCCCGATTGGGGACATCGCAGTGGTTGCGGCAGCAAGTGCGCCAAACACGAGTTTCTTCACTTCATCCTCCCTTGCACCAAAAAGCGGTGCATTTTCCCAGGTTCAACCACGCAAGCCATCTGGCCATATTGCGTGTCTTGCAAAAGGGTTACATCCCGCTTGACATAATGCAAGAGCATTTACTGCAACGGTTTTATAACACAGCATTATACCGCTATGCTCAGCCAGTAAGAGAAGGGAGATTGCATGACACACCCATTGCGACTGCGTCAGCTAGAGGCCCTTATGGCCGTCACACATCACGGGTCCATGACACGTGGTGCGCAGGAATTGGGCGTCAGCCAGCCCGCCGTGAGTCGCCTTCTGTCCGATCTGCGCGATGTCTTGGGGTTTAACCTGTTCAACCGTCGCGACGGGCGGTTGGTGCCCACGCAAGAGGTGCGCTTTCTGCTGCCAGATATCCGTCGCGTGCTAGACATGATGCACCAGATATCGGAGGCCAGTCAGAACATCACAGATAAGAAAGCGGGCCATTTGCGAATTGCTTGCCTGCCCGGTTTTGCCACCAGCCACCTGCCCGGCGTCGTTGCGGCTTTTCTGCGAGATCGGCCCGGTGTCAGTCTCACGTTGGAACCCGACCGGCCCGAACGCATTCTGGAATGGATGGTGGGCGAGCAATATGATTTCGGCATCACCGACGGATTCGAAGGCCACCCAGCGGTCGAATACGAACATATCGACATCCGCACCGTCTGTGTGTTTCCGACCGGGCACAATCTGGCCGGGTTAGAGGTCATCGGCCCGCGTGATTTGACGGACGAGAACCTGATCCACACCCGCCGTGACAGCGCGTTTTTTCGGGATTTGAACGAGGCATTTCAGAAAGAAAACACGGCGATTAATTCACTGGTGGAATCGCGCCAGTTTACAGCGGCGTGCGAAATGGTCTGTCAGGGCGTTGGCGTCTCGATCGTCAGCGCGCTGGATGCCGCGAAATATGTTGGCCATGGCCTTGACCACCGGCCGTTCACCCCCACGATTCCGCACCGACTGTCGCTGGTGCGCCCCACACTGAAGCAGCCATCCATGATCTCTCTGGAATTCATGGAAGCCTTCGCGGCCAGCTTGGCACCTTACCGGCTTACCTAGCGCGCGCGATGACCTGACACAAACCAGCGGCCCTATTTTTCGCGAATTGTTTCTTTCAGCCAGCGGGCGCGCTCCAACTGCTCTCTGACCATCTCAAGTTTTCGCTCAAGCCGTTGCTTTTTCGTTTCTTTCGCAGTCTCGCCAAGCTCGGCCTGAAGCGACTGAGCCTTGGCTTCGAGCTTCAGCATGATTTTTTCGACATGCGAGGGTTTGATCTTCTCAGCCTTACCCTTTTCAAGCCGACCGTAATACTTGTCTAGTTTCTCAACAGCGCTTTCAAGTCCCATTGCAGCCCCCTTTTTGCGACGACACAATATGTCGACCGAATGTAATAGCCGTATGATAAGATCTGTTGGTCATGGCGCTTGTTCCTTCTTTTTTTCATTCAACGCGCCCATGACAATGGCTGTCAGTTCCTCGTCATCAAGCGCCAATATGCGTTCCACCTCGGCCATCGCGTCTTCGCGTTCGATGTAATAGGCCCGTGCCGCCCCAAGCAGGTCGCGCATCGCTGATTGGGCATAGTTGGAATCGTTCAGAAACGACGTAGCTACGGCGGCATCAAGTTTCCGGTTTCGGATCAATGCCTCGACCCGATCATTGGCTTCGCGCCCGGAACTTTCCACCTGAACCCGTTCTTGATCCAGCCACAGGCTTGACCGATCCTCGGGGTCAGTCAGATCGAGTTTGCGGATTTCGACGATGATGCGCGCAATCTCAATGCGCAGTTGGTTGTAAAGCTCGGTGATCGTCCCCTGTGGCCGTTCGGTATAAAGCGTAGCGTTGCCTCTCAGGTGCTTCACCGCCTTCACGGCCCTGACGATCCGTCCGGCCACGTCGCGCAAAGAATAAATCTCTTCCATGACATCTTCGGGCATGCCTTTTGCGCCTGCACGGGTGGCAAATTCGACAATCGCAGAATAAAGCGTTTTGACACGCGCCTCGTAGCGTTCGTCGATATCAAACTCGACCGGCTTGCGGCTTGCCCTGACCGTTGCGGCGATGTCCTTCGTTTCAAAAAGCTCGGTGCGATGCAGGTTTAGCCCGTGCACGATCAGTTCGACCGCATTGTCATACAGATGTTTGACCTCTCGTCGCAGCGCAACCTCGACGGTTTGGGGAAACTCATCGACCGCCTCGGACAGATATTTTGGTTTGCTCAGATCTTCTTCGGGTTGCTTGATCGTGCGTTCCAGAAAAGCAATCAGGCGATGAAGAAGCGGCAGCATGATCACCACGCCCAGCGTGTTAAACACCGTGTGGAATACCGCAAGCTTAAGCGTGAAATCATTGTCCGGTATGCCCACCCCAGCCGAGATGAAATCGACGGTCACGCGGATCGGCCCAATGAATACCAGCGCGACGCCAGCGGTGAGCAGATTGAAGATCAGATGCGCCAGCGCCAGCCGTTTTCCCTGATAGTTGGCGGTAAACGAGCCGATAATAGCTGTAATCGTCGTGCCGACATTCGCGCCAATCGCCAGCGCCAACGCGTTTTCATAGGATATCTGCCCAGCCGCAAGGGCGGTGATGATTAGGGTCATCGTGGCGTGGCTGGATTGCATGACCACGGTCGCTGTCGCACCAACCAGCGTATAGACCACCAGCCCCAATAACCCCGTCAAAGCGAAGCGGGTCAGGTCAAACTGGTCTTTGAAGGATACAAACCCCTCTTTCATATGGTGGATGCCAAGGAACAGAAAACCAAGCCCGGCAAGGACAAATCCGAACCCGCGCAGATACTTGTTTTTCTGAAACACCAGCACGATGGCCAGCGCCAACATCGGCAGTGCATAGGCCGAGATATTGACCTTAAGACCAAACCCCGCGACCAGCCATGCGCCCGTGGTGGTGCCGATATTGGCCCCGAAAATGATCCCAACACCACCTATGAGAGATATAAGCCCAGCCGACAGGAAAGATATCGTGATCACCGAGACCAGCGAACTGGATTGCATAATCGTGGTCGTAAGGATGCCAAACCCCATTGATTTGGCGACGGAACCTGTCGCTTTTTCCAGTGCGGCTTCTAGAAATCCACCGCTGAACAGCTTAAAGCCGTCCTCTAGCATCAACATACCAAACAGAAAAATAGCGACGCCGGCAGCAATTTCCTGGAAATCTCGGCTGGCCCAGAAGCCAAAGCTCAGGGCCAGCAGGATAACCGGCAAAAGGAGTTTTTTCATCATGACGGTATGCGGGCTCCTATGGCAGCATCATGCCGCGCAGCACAAAATAGAACAGCGCCGCCAACACGGCAGACACCGGAACGGTGATGATCCACGCCGACACGATCTTCAGAAGCGAGGAACGATGCACCAACTGACGCTTTAAAGCCTTTTGAAGCATCTTGCGCTCGGCGGCGTCAATCACCGCCTCTGGGCCCATTTTCTTTAACTTGTCCAAAATGCGCTGCTTGTCTTCGGGCGGCGCGTTCAGGAAGGACATCAAAACCTGTTCAACCAGCGCGAAATCCTTTTCGCCTTTGTTTTGATTTAACACGTCTTCGACGACCTGGCTCATCCGGCTTTCAAGGAATTCTCGCAAAAAACCCACGCCAAAGACGGCCCCCAAGGCCACATGGGTCGAACTGATCGGCATGCCCAACTGACTGGCGAAGATCACGGTGATCGCCGCGGCCAGTGCGATACAGAACGCACGCGAGCGATCCAGTTCGGTGATTTCAGAGCCGACGGTGCGGATCAACTTGGGGCCAAACAAGGCAAGCCCGACCGAGATGCCCAACGCGCCGATCACCATCACCCATAATGGGATAGAGACTTTGGAGGCCCCCCCTTGCGTATTGGTTAGTGCGTCCACCACCCCGGCCAGCGGCCCGACCGCGTTGGCCACGTCATTGGCGCCATGCGCAAAGCTCAGCAGTGCTGCCGAGATGATCAGGGGGACGGTGAACAGCGTGTTCACCCCATTGCCGTTATTTTCCAGCTTTGGCGCGGCCCTGTTGATCATCGGGCGCACCAGAACGATTGCCGCCAGCCCCACAACAAGACCAATCAGAACGGCGTTGAAAAAGTCGATCTCGATCAGCCTTTTTACGCCCTTAAGCGCGATATAGGTGGTAAAGGCCCATGCCATGATGCCGATCATGAAGGGAACAACTTTGCGCGCGGCCTCGACGGGGTCTTTTTTGAAAAAAATCGTCTTTTGCAGAAAAAAAAGGAATAGGGCCGCAACAACGCCGCCAGTCAGGGGCGAAATAACCCAGCTCAGTGCAATTTTGCCCATCGAATCCCAGTTGACGACATCCCAGCCGACGGCAGCGATCCCTGCCCCCATCACACCGCCCACAATCGAATGGGTCGTCGAGACGGGCGCGCCCAACCATGTGGCCGCGTTCAACCAAAGCGCGGCACCGATCAACGCGCCCATCATCACCCAGATAAACGTATCCGGGTCAGGCACATCGGCCGGGTCGATAATCCCTTTCTTCACGGTCGAGACCACGTCCCCACCCGCGATGATGGCACCTGCAGCCTCGAAAACGGCGGCAATCACGATCGCCCCGGTCAAGGTCAGGGCGAATGATCCCACCGCCGGGCCGACATTGTTGGCAACGTCATTTGCGCCAATGTTCATTGCCATATAGGCCCCGATCACTGCGGCAGCGATCAACAGGTAAAGCTGGTCGACATGTGCAAAACGCGTACCCGTGTAAACTATCACACCCACTACAAAAAGAATGGCTGTGCCCAATCGCCCGACTTCCGAGCGGCTCAGGTCTGCTGCACTTTCAATCTTGAGGTATTCTTTCACTTTCATGGGACCCCCATCCGGCCGAAATACGCCACATCCAGACCACCGGACCGACGGTCACGGGGCCATGCTACATACACAAGACTGGCACGCAGTATTCCAGGGGAAACTGAGGTGGATCATTGACACAGCTTATCTGCGCCGCCTGTTCTAAATTTGTAACGCGCCGCGTGGAGGCTGGAGAGTGGGAAGAACCCGGCAACCGCTCATGTCGCGCCTGCCGGGTGTGCTGTGACCGCTACGAATGCGCACCGGTGTTTGGGTGGTTGATCCCGTGGCGGCATTCATCATTGCCGCCAGGTTTCACTTAATCGAAGACCTGTCAAACCGCCGCATCGCGCGGCAACAGCGCGGCTGGCATATTCTGATACGCCACAGGTCGCAGGAACCGACGGATCGACAGCGTCCCGACACTTGTCGCGCCGAAATTCGTGCTTGCCGGATAGGGCCCACCATGAACCATGGAATCCACAACCTCGACACCGGTCGGGAAGCCGTTCGCCAACAAGCGGCCAGCCTTGCGTTCAAGCACGGGGAATAAAGTCTGCGCGGCGTCAGCGTCGGCATCGTCCATATGCAGCGTTACGGTCAGTTGACCTTGCAACCCGCGCGCCAGTGTTTCCATTTCGGCCAATGACGCCACACGAACCACCAGACCCAATGGGCCGAAAACCTCTTCATGCAAGGCGGGGTTTGCCAGAAACTCGGAGCCGGTCGTTTCAAACAAGGCAGGGCCCGCGTCGCGATCCGCACTATCGGCCACATAGACCCGACGCACAGACCCATCGCCTTGGACGCGATCGCGCCCATTGCAGAAGGCTTTCGCAATGCCATCCGTCAGCATGGTCTGGGCGGCGATGCCTTCCAAGGCCGTCGCGGCACTTTTCACAAAGCGATCCGCGTCACCCCCGTCAATAACCACAGCGATTCCAGGATTGGTGCAGAATTGCCCCGCCCCCATCGTCAAAGACCCGGCCCACCCCTGCCCCAATTCGTCGGCGCGCGCGGCAACCGCCTTTGGCATCATGAACATCGGGTTCACCGACCCAAGCTCTCCGAAAAATGGGATGGGCTCGGAACGGGCTGCACAAAGATCAAACAGCGCGCGCCCACCAGCCAGACTGCCGGTGAAGCCGACGGCTTTGATCAGCGGATGCTGCACGACGGCCTGACCAACGGCGCGATCGCCGCCTTGGATCAGCGAGAACACGCCTTTGGGCATACCTGTGCGTTCGATGGCGGCGTGGATGGCTTCTGCGACGATCTCGCCCGTGCCGGGATGTGCGGAATGGCCCTTGACCACAACGGGACACCCAGCCGCCAACGCCGCCGCCGTATCGCCGCCGGCGACCGAAAATGCCAGCGGGAAGTTTGACGCACCAAACACCGCCACAGGCCCAATCGGGCGCTGCATCATGGTGATCTCGGGGCGCGGCACAGGCTGTCGATCAGGAAGGGCTGCATCGTGACGACGGTCAAGATAATCCCCATTTTCAATATGCTGCGCAAACAGGCGCAACTGTCCGACTGTGCGCCCGCGCTCGCCATCCAGGCGCGCGGCTGGAAGTCCGGTTTCTTGCGTTCCGATTTCGGTGATCTGTGCTGCGCGCGCGTCAATCTCGTCAGCTATGGCGTTCAGGAACGCGGCCCGTTCACTGCGCGTTGTATTGCTGTAAGTCCAAAACGCGTCCTCAGCTGCCTCGCAGGCGCGGTCCACAAGATCTGTGGTGCCGACAGAAAACACATGCGACGGGCCATGTGCCGGCGAGGACGAAAACTTTTCACCCGACGCAATCCATGCGCCAGCAATCAGGTGTTTACCATGAGGAACGAATGTCATCTGTCATATCCCTTTCAATGGGTTCGGCAATGTGGGCACTAGATCAGGCGGGAAAAGCCCTCCGAATCCAGTCGGCCTTTTTCATTTCGCCGTCAAACCGCGTATTTTGCGACGGCGCCACCTTGCTTGCTCCAAGCTGCGTACCATGTGCAAAACAGCTCGTATTGCGCCTCGACATAGCCGCGTTGGCTGTCGCTCAGCGCATCGGTTTCGTTGAAGTGCAGCGCGTATTCCGCATGGCCCTTCAGGACCATCAGATGTTTATAATAGAGAACCAGATCAGGCCCTTCATCAAAAGAGGACAGCACAGCAAGAGCTGCTTCCAACTCCAGCGCGCGCCGGCGTGCATCGACGTCGCCTTTTGAAGCGGCTTGAGACAATGCGACAAGGTGCAAGACCTCTTCCGGCAACACGTTTCCGATGCCGGTGATCGCACCGGCTGCGCCGCAATTTACGAACCCCTGAAAGACGGTGGTGTCGACGCCGATCATCAGGATCACGTCATCATCACCGCTGGTGATGTTTTCCGCAGCATAGCGCAGATCAGCCGCACCGCCGAATTCCTTGAACCCTACCAGATTGGGGTGGTCCGCGCGCAAGTCGAAAAACAGGTCGGCGCGTGTCGCAAAGCCGTAATAAGGGCTGTTATAAATCACCGCCGGAAGGTAGGGGGCGGCCGCCAGAACCGCTTTGAAATGCGCGCGCTGTGCCGTGATGGAGGGCCCGCGCGACAGAACCCGTGGGATCACCATCAAACCGTGCGCGCCAACCCTTTGGGCGTGTGCCG
The DNA here is from genome assembly GCF_023195695.1 of Aliiroseovarius sp. S1339. Lineage (GTDB taxonomy): Bacteria > Pseudomonadota > Alphaproteobacteria > Rhodobacterales > Rhodobacteraceae > Aliiroseovarius. The sequence goes on from NZ_JALPQG010000004.1 coordinate 267,181, forward strand.
CATGTTCCGCTGCCAGCTTTGAGTTCACCGCACCGGTGCCGACGATCACAGGCACACCTGCGTTGACCAGATGTTCGACGCCTTGCATACGCTCTTCATCGGTCAAAAGCGGCCAGTCCCCCATCGACCCGCAATACACAACAGCGCGCATTCCTTTCGCGATCAGCTCTTTGCCCATGCGGACCAACGCGTCGAAATCGGGTTTACGGTCTGCGGTGCAAGGCGTCATCAAAGCCGGAATGCAGCCTGAAAAGATAGTCGAAGTCATCGTGTCCCCCATCAAAAAATCCGGCCAGCCAATCTGTGCGCTTTCGCGTTCGTAGTAGATGCCGGGCTGTCGGCATGATACATTTTGTATTTTATTTGTCGACAGAAAATATTTCCAAAGGTGCGTTCCAATTTTTCACTTTAAATTACAACGATATATGCTGCCTTTTGTCGCGCGCGATTAGCGTTTGAATCTGCTGAACGATCTGGTCGGCATGGGCCGACGCCAAGGCGTCCGCCCGGTCCACATCGCGCGCAGTAATCGCGTCAATCAGATCCTCGTGTTCCTGAACGTATTGTTTGGGCAACTGGTCATCAAAGGACGAATAATACATCCGCAACAACCGCCGCCCCTCGTCCAACAACCGCAGGCACAGCGCCTCGTAATAAGGATTGCGCCCTGCCCTTGCGATCACAGCGTGAAACTCGCGGTTCGTTGCAATCATCGCCAAGGCGTCCTGCGCTTCAACCGCCGCTGCAAAGTCGACCTGACGGGCGCGAATGGCATCCATATCAGCTGGCGTATGACACTGCGCGGCCAAGCGCGTGGTAACCCGGTACATCAGGGTCATCGCGTCGAAAAACGTGTGCAGGTTCATGAAGTCAATGTTGGATACAACGGTCGACCTGTTGGGCAGTGTGGTCACCAGCCCCTCGCTCGCCAGTCGCACCAAAGCTTCGCGGATCGGCGTGCGCGACATTGAAAGCCGTTCTGACAGTTGAATTTCATCAATCGGGCTGCCCGGCGGCAACGTCAGATCAAGGATATCATCACGCAAAATGGAATAGACGATCTGAACGCCCGACCCTCGTTTACGCTCTACCGCTTTGGGCTTTCTTGTCATCGGGCACCTTGTTGTCGACACAGTTTATAATAGAGCCTTTTGGGTGGTACGACAATCGCGGACGCTTTCACACAAAACACATGCAACGCGAATTATCACGCTTTCGACTGGGCGACCACAACAGAGCACCAGTTGAGATTACGTCCATGCATCCCGGCCTGGTAAAGTCAGGCCTGCACACTGTTGCCCCGCTTTACCATCGCCGCGATCCTGTCGAGGATAACATCGCTTCATTGATTTCATCGGGAAGGATTGCACCACGTGAAAATATGTCGTTCCATGTGACGCGAAATGGGGGACGCTATGTTCAAAGGCCTGCAATCTGCGACGATGGGTGCGCTGGCTGTCGCGCTGATCGTGATGATGTGCGGGATTGTCGTGCAGGTTCTGTTCAGCGCGCTGGACATCAATCCGATCACAGCTTTTGAGGCGTCCTTGCCTGTCCTCGGCAAGGCTATCACGCTGAATTCGCTGCTTGATCTGCAATGGCATCTACTGGTGATTGTTGGACTGACACCGGCGGGGATGGTCTGGTTGATGAACAAACATGTGCGGGTTGATTTTCTATATCAAAGCAGCAGCGACCGCGTGAAAGCGCGCATCGACTTGGCGGGAAATTTGGTCTTTGCTGTGCCGTTCTTCGCGTTGGGCCTACCAGCGGCCTGGAACTTCATGCAGCGGGCCTGGTCTTCCGACGAAGGATCGCGCAATGGCGGCTTGAACGACCTTTGGCTGATAAAAGCCGTATTACCCTTAGGTCTGGGCCTGTTGGCCCTCGCGATTCTGATCGAGACCTTCCGCCTGATCAGATCCATCCGATGAGCGAAAGTTTTCTGCCTCTGGCGATGGCCGGTCTGACCTTGACTGCAATCTTTGCCGGATACCGTGTTGGGATGGCGCTTGCCGGGTCAGCGGCGATTTTCATTCTGTTGTCCGATCTGCCGGTCGCCTTCTTTAACCTGCTGGTCAGTCGGATTTATGCAAACGTCCTGTCAAACTGGCTGCTGGTTGCGGTGCCGATGTTCATCCTGATGGGATTGATCATGGAAATCTCCGGCGCGGCGGAACGTTCGCTTCGCGCATCCCAACGCGCTTTGGGCGGAAGTGCGGCTGGCATGGGCTTCTCGGTCCTCGTCATCGGCGTGTTGCTTGCGGCGTCATCGGGGATCGTTGGGGCGTCAGTCGTTTTGCTTGCCCTGCTGGCCCTGCCCCGACTGGAAGAGGCGGGATTTGATAAACCAACCTCGGCCGGGCTGATCGCAGCCTCTGGCACGCTGGCAATTCTGATCCCTCCATCGGTGATGCTGATCGTATTGGGCGATCAGTTGCAAACCCCCGTGCCAGATATGTTTGCAGGCGCAATCGGGCCGGGCTTGTTGCTGGTGCTGGCCTATGGTGCTTTCATCATTTGGGGCGCGCGTGGCTTACCCGCGCTGGTTCAACATGACCGCATTTCGGTGCCGCAACTGATCTTTGATCTTGGCCCGCTGCTGGTGCTGGTCATTTCTGTGCTTGGCTCCATCGTCTCAGGCATTGCCACTCCGACCGAAGCCAGTGGCCTTGGTGCATTTGGCGCAGTCCTGATCACGCTTCTGTATGGCAAGTTCAGCTTCGCGATGCTGAAAGAGGCCGCCACGCGGACCGTCATTACAACGTCCGTCGTCCTGTTCGTGATGATCGGTGCGACGTGTTTTTCTGCCGTGTTCAAAGGCATTGGCGGCGACAATCTGGTTAAAGCGGGCATCATGGCCTTCGGGTCCGAGCCGTACACCGTGCTGGCGGTTGTGATGGCCGCGATCTTCCTGTTGGGGTTCGTATTGGACTGGCTGGAAATCACCCTGATCCTGATGCCGATCTTTGCGCCCATCGTGGCGGGTTTGGATTTCGGCAATGGGCTGTCGGGCGATACACTCCTGATCTGGTTTGGCATTCTGGTGGCCGTGAACTTGCAAACATCCTTCCTGACCCCGCCCTTTGGCTTTTCACTGTTCTATCTGCGCGGCGCGGCTGGCGATGCGCTGACCACCCCGCAAATCTATCGCGGCGTCCTGCCCTTCATTGCGTTACAAGTGCTGGTGCTGGTGCTGCTGATCCTGTTCCCCGGTTTGATCACCGGACTCACCTCATGAAAGGGAGAAACTCATGAAGAAGACATTGATGCTCGCGGCAGTCGCCGCTCTCGCGGCAACAAGTGCGACGGCAGAAACCTACAACCTGCAGGGCGCCTTTGGCGGGCTGCCGGTGCTGGACCCGACGGCCAAACGCTTTGTGGCGAATGTGTCCGCGCTGACCGGCGGCGAGGTCGAATTCAACTACTTGTTGGCGGGCGAGATGTCGCCTCCGTTCGAAATCTTCGACAATGTCAGCGTCGGGGCGATTGATGCAGGTTGGTCCTTCGCGGCTTATGCCAGTGGCAAAGAACCAGCCGCAGCGCTGTTTGGGTCCGTGCCGTTTGGCGGCGATCCGCTTTCGTACATCAGTTGGCTACAACACGGAGGAGGTCTTGAACTTTGGCAAGAGATTTACGCGCCCTATAACCTCGTGCCGATGGCCTGTGGCGTGATCCTGTCTGAAGCCGGTGGCTGGTACACGAAAGAGATTAATGCGCCCGAAGATTTGCAGGGCCTCAACATCCGGATCGGCGGGCTGGGCGGTGAAATCCTTGCCAAGCTGGGTGCAAACGCGATGTCGCTGCCAACCGGCGAAATCTCCACATCGCTTGAAACAGGCCGCCTTGATGCGACCGAGCTCAGCTTTCCGCAGGTCGACAAGCTTCTGGGCTTCGATAAGGTCGCCAAGAACTACTACTTCCCCGGCTGGCACCAACCTGCAGGCTTCATCGAATTCTATATGAACAAAGACAAGTGGGACGCGTTGACAGATAGCCAGCGCACCGCGATCGAAGTGTCATGTTCGGATGCCAACCTTTATGCGCTGGGGGCTGCCGCAGGCGCGCAAAGCGCAGTGCTTGAGGAATTCCGCGCCAAGGGTGTGGACGTTAAACGGTTTCCTGACCCTGTGATTGACGCGCTGCGCGCCGCCGCGGACGAAGTCTATGCCGAGAAATCGGCAGAGGATGAGATGTTCAAGCGCGTGATCGACAGCTACCGCGCCTATGCTGCGGACTATCGCGAATATCAGGACCTGACCGATCTGAACTGATCATTGCGGCCTCGTCTCTTTTTGGGGGGCGAGGCCGTCGATGGGGGTTAGTCTGCTATCGCTGAACAGTCTGGTTTTCAAACCGGCGAAACATCAGCGTGATGATCCCCGCAATGATCATGTAAAATACCGCCAGCAATATCAGCGGCTCGTAAACGATAAACGTGTCTGATCGCACGCGTGATGAGACCGAATAAATCTCGACCACCGTGATCGTTGCAACCAGTGGCGTGGCCTTCAGTTGAAGGATCGTTTCGCCACCCAAAGTTGGCAGCACATTACGGATCGCCTGCGGCAACCAGATTCGGCGAAACATCGTAAACCGGGGCATACCAAATGCGTTCGCCGCCTCCAGCTGGCCCTTGTTTACACCTGAGAATGCACCGCGCATCACCTCGCCTTCATAGCCCGCATAAGACAAGGTCAGGGCCAGCACCGCATAAGGCCAGGCTTGGCGCAGATAGGGCCAAAGCTCGCTTCCACGTATCCATGGGATTTGCGGGAAAAGCGATCCCAAACCGTAATAGAGCAGCCAAATTTGCAGCAGCAGCGGCGTGCCACGGATGATGGTGCAAAAGGTCTTGGCCGGGGCAGACAGATACCACGGCCCCACCGCTTGCGCGAGGCCAAGGGGGATCGCCAAAAGAAACCCCGCAACGGTGGTGACAACCAATATCCAGATCGTGCGCCACGCGCCTTCGATGGCCAGTGGCGTGTATTCCGGGATCCAGTCCCAGCGCAGGGAGACCGCGCACCAGATCACCAGCCCGGCAAACAACGCCATCAGCACAATCCGGTGTGGTTGCAGTAAGCTGCGCCAATCTATCATTTGCTTGTCCCCCGCAGCGAGGGTTGGCCGCGGCGCGCCCATTTTTCAATCCGAGCGAATATCGCGCCCGAGAAAAGCGTGACCATCATGTAAAGCGCGCCTGCCGCCAGAAAGAAGGTAAAATATGCGCGCGTGCTGGCGGCGGCTTGGCGGGTTTCCAGCGTCAACTCGCTGAAGCCGACAATTGCAAGAAGCGCGGTATCTTTCGTGGCAATCAGCCACAAGTTGGCCAGTCCGGGCGTGGCGAAAGACATCATCGCCGGGATTGTGACCCGGCGCATGATCATCGTGGGCGGCATGCCGTAAGCCCGCGCCGCTTCGATCTGGCCCTTAGGAACCGCTTGAATTGCGCCGCGCAGCACTTCGGTTGCATAGGCCCCCTGAACAATACCCAAAACCCAAATGCCTGCAACGACGCCGCTGATCTCGACGCGCCCGTATCCCATGGCCTGGGACACCTGATTGATAAGGTCCGTGCCAACGTAATAAAGGATCAGGATCAGCACCAATTCGGGCACCGCCCGGATCACAGTCGTATAAATGGCGAGGAGATCACGAACGACCACCCCGCCATAAAGTTTACCAGACGCCCCGAAAAGCCCGATCACCAACCCAAAGCCAAATGCGCCAAAAGCGATCTGGAGTGAGTTAGCAAGGCCACGCAGAAGGTTCCCGCCCCACCCCGGAGGGTTGAGCGCAAGCAGCTCTGCACTTCTGGCCAAGCCAAGCGTTTCGAGGATCAGCTCCAAAGCGACGCTTATTCGCTATAGATGCTGGTCGTGAAGTAGCGCGAGGTGATCTCGGCGTGGGTGCCGTCCGCGAGGATGGCGGCAATACCAGCGTTCAGACTTTCGCGCAGCGCATCATCACCTTTGCGGATACCAGCGCCAACGCCCTTGCCCAGAATGGCTTCATCATTGGCAACCGGCCCCTTGATCTCGCAACAGGCACCCGTATCGGAGCCGACAAAATCGGCCATCGCAATGCTGTCTGCCTGCGTGGCATCAATCCGGCCTGCGACCAGGTCTTGGTTCGCCTCATCCTGAGTTTGGTAGACGCGAACTTCTGCCGCGTCGCCAAAATAGGCATTGGCGTATGATTGGTGGATCGTTGAAGCTTGAATGCCCACAATCTTACCTGCCAATGATTCAGGTGTCGGCTCAATGTCCATGGACTTGTCAGCCACAATCACGGCTGGTGTGTTGTAGTAGGGATCGCTGAAATCAATCGTTTCCATACGCTCTTCGGTGATCGACATCGACGCCATAATCGCATCAATTTGCTGACCTGTCAGCGACGGAATGATACCGTCCCACGCAACGGGTGTGATCACGCAGTTAAGTTCGGCAGCCGCACAAATCGCGCCAATAATCTCGACCTCCCAGCCGGTCCAGTTGCCGGACGCGTCAAGCGAGGCGAAGGGCGGATAAGGCTCTGCGGCGATTCCGATCTTCACTTCTTGCGCCGAAGCAGCACCCGCTGCCAATACGCTCGCCGTCAGCCCTGCGGCCAATAGAGTCTTGAATTTCATTAGTTTTCTCCCATTGTTGGTTTTGGTTTTGTTAGCCGACTGTTTGTAAGAACTGTTGCAGCCTTGCAGATTTCGGATTGCCGAACAATTCGGCAGGTGGACCTTGTTCTTCTATGCATCCCTCGAAAAGATAAACGACATGGGTCGCCACTTCGCGGGCAAACTTCATCTCGTGCGTGACAAGCAGCATGGTCCGCCCCTCGGCCGCCAGATCGCGAATAACGGTCAGGACTTCACCGACAAGTTCAGGGTCAAGCGCGCTGGTCGGCTCGTCAAACAGCATCACGCTGGGATCAACCGCCAAAGCCCGCGCGATCGCCGCCCGCTGTTGTTGTCCGCCAGAGAGGTAGGATGGAAAGGTATCGGCCTTGTCGCCAAGCCCAACGCGATCTAGCAGGATCTTGGCCTTCTCAATCGCCTCGGCGCGAGGGACCTTCAGTACATGGATCGGCACTTCGATGACATTTTCCAGCAAGGTGCGGTGGGTCCAAAGGTTAAAGGCCTGAAACACCATACCAAGGCGCGTGCGCACACGTTCAATTTGGCGCCGCTTAACGGGTGTGCCGTCTGCGCGCATCAAAATCTCTTCGCCATTCACCACGATCTGGCCAGAGGTGGGCGTTTCCAGAAAATTGATGCATCGCAGGAAGGTGGATTTACCCGAGCCACTGCCCCCAATGATGGCCACGACATCGCCCTTGTGCGCGGTCAGGGAAACGCCCTTGAGCACTTCCAGTGAGCCAAAAGACTTATGCAGATCGGTCACGCGAATGGCTTCGCTTTGTTCGTCTGGTGCCTGAATTTCTTTGGCTGCCGAATCTGACACTGCCATCAACTTCCCCCAAATTTCCCGCTTGTAGTAAGGCGCGCTTTCCGTAACTATGCAAGCGTATAATTAAAAAAGCAGAGACCTGCCGTGACCCAAAACCATCCTAAATTCAGGCGCGAACCAGCCGAACATCGCAGGGATGCGTTGGTTCTGGCGACCCTCGCCTTGATCGCCGAGCAAGGCGTTAGGGGGGCGACAGTGCGCGCTATTGCCGACCGCGCGAATGTTTCGCAGGGCATGATCCGGTATCACTTTTCGTCAAAGGAAGACCTGATTTCGGCGGCCTATGCCCATCACATGAGCCACATGACCAACCTGACAGCCGCTCCAAACGTACCGGATGGCGCATCGGCCAAAGTGCGATTGGCGGCTTTTGTCGAGGCTGGTCTGACGTCACCTGTTGTCGATCCGGGCTCGGTTTCGCTTTGGGCCAGTTTTCTGAACAAAGTCCGGGAAGACGCGCGTATGCGGCAGATTCACGAACAGACCTATCATGATTTTCGCGACCGGCTGGAGGCCCTGATTGCCGACGCCTTGAACGAGGCAAAGATCACCACGACACCGCCGCAGCTGCGCCACTTGGCCATTGCCTGCAACGCGGTGATTGATGGGTTGTGGATGGAGGGCGGCGCCCTTCCCAGTGCGTTTCAGCCGGGTGAATTGCCCGAAATCGGATTGCAGTCGGTTGGTGCGATCATCGGTGTAGAATTGCAAGATACAGGAAGCCAGTAATGAGACATGCAGAAATCACGCGCCGCCTAGCGGGTCTGGGTGGGGCGAAGTGGGAAGTCTACCTCAAGGCAAAAGAGCTTGTCGCGCAGGGCCGAGACATCATCGACGTGACGATAGGTGAGCCGGACGTTGCGACCCCTGCCCCATTAATTGAAGCCGCAGCGGATGCCATGCGGCGGGGTCGCACGACCTATTCAAGCGGGCGCGGGGAAGCTGGACTAAGGGCGGCACTATCAGAGCGCTACACCCAATCGTCAGGCCGCGATATCCGTGCGGACCAGGTGATGTGTTTTCCCGGTACACAGACGGCGCTTTTTGCCGTGGTGATGGGCGTTGCTGAAAAAGGGTGCGAGATGCTGGTGGGTGATCCGATGTATGCCACATATGAAGGTGTGATCCGGGCAAGCGGCGCTGACATGGTGCCCGTGCCCCTGCACTCTGAGAATGGGTTTCGCATCAGCCCACGTGACATTGCGGCGCGCATAACCCCCAAGACGGCCGCGATTTTGTTAACCACGCCACACAATCCCACTGGGTCCATACTAACCGCGTCCGATATCGACGCCATTGGAGAACTGGCGATTGAACATGATCTGTGGATCATATCGGACGAGGTGTATGAAGATTTGGTTTTTGACGGGTCGACTTTTGTATCGCCGCTGTCGCGACCGAAACTTGCGGACCGTGTGATTGTCGTCTCGTCAATCTCAAAATCCCATGCGGCACCGGGCTTTCGAAGCGGTTGGTGCGTTGCGCCCGCCGCGTTCACTGAAGCGCTTTTGCCCCTGTCGGAAACCATGCTGTTTGGCAACCAGCCATTCATTGCTGACATGACGGAAAAAGCCGTTCGCGAAGGGTCTGAGGTCGCACCGGGAATGCGTCAGCGATTTGCGGCACGCGCGAAGCACCTTGAACGCCGCCTGACGAAAGACAGCAATCTGAAGGTCCATCAACCGCTGGCAGGCATGTTTGCCATGATCGACATTTCGTCGACAGGATTAAGCGGTCACGACTATGCGCTGCACCTATTGGAACATGGGAACGTGGCGGTCATGCCGGGCGCATCTTTCGGCACCACGCTGGATGGCTGGGTTCGGGTCGCGCTTACTGTTGACGACGCCAAGTTCGATGCCGCCTGCGACCGGATCATCCAACATGCCAAACAGTTGGAACTGGAAACAGCATGACAAGTATTGGCGAAGCGCTGGTCGCACATCTGGCCGTGCGCGGGGTTGAGTGCGTCTTCGGCATTCCGGGCGTTCATACAATCGAGCTGTATCGCGGATTGGCCGCGTCCGGCATTCGCCATGTCACGCCCCGGCACGAACAAGGCGCGGGGTTTATGGCGGACGGTTATGCGCGGGTGTCTGGCAAACCGGGCGTGGCATTCGTGATCACCGGGCCGGGCCTGACCAACACGCTGACTGCGATGGGACAGGCTCGCGCCGACAGCGTGCCGATGCTGGTGGTGTCAGGTGTGAATGCAATGGACAGCCTTGGCAAAAGCTTGGGACATTTGCATGAACTACCCGACCAGCAAGCCTTAGCACGAACGGTGGCGTTGGTGTCAGAGCGTGTTGAGAGTGCAGACCATCTGGCCCCCGCGCTCGAGCGCGCCTTTGCGCCGTTTCAGTCCGGTAGACCCGGCCCCACACATATCGAGATACCTTTGGATGTCGCGGGACAGGCCCACACGGTATCCGACTTGCCTGCCATCCCAGAACCCAAGTCGATCGTAGACCCAGACCAGATTGCGCGAGCTGCAGAGATGCTCGCCAACGCCCAGACGCCGGTCATTCTGGCAGGCGGAGGCGCGCGCTTTGCTGCAACCGAAATCCGCAAACTCGCAGAAAAACTGGGCGCGCCGGTGGTGCAAACCGTGAATGCGCGCGGCGTTCTGTATGACCACCCGCTCGGCGTTCCTGCCAGCCCCAGCCTGACGGCGGTGCGAGATTTGATCGAAGCCTCAGACGTGACTCTCGCCGTCGGCACGGAGCTTGGTCAGACAGATTACGACATGTACGCCACCGGCAAAATGCCAGCAATGCGCTCGCTGATCCGTATTGACCTTTGCCCCGATCAACTGGCGCGTCACGCAGCCGATGTGCCAGTTTTGGGAGATGCGACACAGGCGCTAACAGCCCTGACAGCACAACTTGAAACCAACGCGCCTTGTGCAGACGGTGCTGAGCACGCAGCCAAAACCCGCCGCGCTGCGTTTGAAGAAATCGGCCCCGAAATGCGCACGCTCAGTGACACACTGTGCGCCATGAGATCAGCCGTACCCAATGCAATCATCGTCGGCGATTCCGCTTATCCGATCTATGCGGGCAACCTTTATTACGACCACGACCGCCCCGGCGGCTGGTTCAACGCAGCCACTGGATTTGGGGCGCTTGGCTATGGCATTCCGGCCGCCATTGGTGCCGCACTGGCTGATCCTTCCGCTTCGGTAATCTGCATCGCAGGCGATGGTGGTGCGCAATTCAGCCTGCCCGAACTGATGTGCGCGGTGGACGAAAACTTGCCGATCACGTTCGTGATCTGGAACAATCATGGCTATCAGGAAATCGCAACGTCGATGCAGGCCGTCGACGTGACAGTGGTCGGCTGCGACCCGACCCCGCCTGATTTCGAACATGTCGCCCGATCCTGCGGTATGCCGTTTTGGCAATGCGGACCTGAAGCAAAAACCATCGCCAGCACATTGAAAGCCGCATCCTGCGAACGCGGACCGACCCTGATCGAAATTCGCGCGCCCAACGTCGCGCATGCCTCTTAAAGAAATGAGACAATGATGACCAACCCATCCTTTGAATTTACCCGCGCCATAACACGCCGTCCTGCGGCGAGCATCGCAGATGGCCTGCGCGCCGAAGATATTGGCGCACCTGACCTTGACCAAATGCTGGCAGATCACGCCCACTATGTTGCAACCTTGAAAAAGACGGGGGCCGAGGTGATCGAACTGCCTCCGCTTGAGGCTTATCCCGATGCGCAATTTGTCGAGGATACTGCCCTGTGCCTGCCGCAAGGTGCCATCCTGATGCGTCCCGGCGCGCCCAGCCGTATGGGGGAAGTTGCCGAGATGGAACCGACCTTGCGCGACGTTTACGATGACGTTCGAAAGATCAACGGGCCGGGGCATATCGAGGGTGGCGATATTCTGGTAACCGGGCGCGAGGTTCTGGTGGGCCGGTCTGATCGAACGGACGCGGCGGGTGTCGCTGAACTGACCGCAATTACTTCCGAATGGGGCCATGCCTTGCGCGAAGTGTTCACCCCGCCCGGCGTGCTTCATTTCAAAACCGACTGCTCCCTTTTGGACGGCGACACCATTCTGTCGACCAAACGGCTGGACGCTTCAGGCTGTTTCAAGGGCTACAACGTTTTGCACGTCGCAGACGGCGAGGAAGCCGCCGCCAACAGCATTCGGTTCAACCAGCTTGTGCTGTGCCCAGCGGGCTTCCCGCGTACGGCAGACATGCTGGCCAAGGCTGGTTATGAAGTGGTTGAGATCAACAATTCAGAATGCGCCAAGCTTGATGGCGGCATGTCTTGTCTGTCGCTGCGGTTCTGAGACGCCTGTCAGAAACGGTACTTGTGCAAAAAGGCCGCCCGATCAGGGGCGGCCTTCGCGTTTAATCCGCGTCTTTGATTGATCGCCTCTCTGACGCCAATCCCTTGCCGATTGCGACGCACATCAGCAGCAACACCACGGTGAAGGGCAAGCCCGTCGAGATCACCATGGATTGAAGCGACTGCAAGCCGCCCGCGCTCAGCAGCAAAACGATGGCCACAGCGCCTTCGAAAATGCACCAGAAGGCCCGTTGCGGCACCGGAGCGTCGATCTTGCCCCCTGCCGTGATTGTGTCGATCACCAGCGACCCGGAGTCTGAGGACGTCACGAAGAACACCACAACAAGAATGATGCCAACCAGCGACGTGATGCTTGCCAGAGGCAGGACATCCAGCATCTTGAACAGCTTCAGCTCAAGCGACGCGTCCTGTGCCACAGTGTAGCCTTCGTTTACCACCTGGTACAATGCAGTGCCGCCAAAGACGGACATCCAAAGCACACAGACCATCGACGGGATCAACAGAACACAGATGATGAATTCACGCACGGTCCGACCACGGCTGACACGGGCGATGAACATCCCAACAAAGGGTGACCAGCTGATCCACCAAGCCCAGTAAAACGAAGTCCAGCCTTGGCTGAAGTTCACGTCTTCACGCCCAATCGGGTTCGAAAGTGCGGGAAGATATTGGATATAGGCTGCCAAAGAGCTGAAGAACAGTTTCACCAGATAGATCGTCGGCCCGACCAGAAGCACGAAGATCAGCAACAGGAATGCCAGTCCCATGTTGATTTCGGACAGAACCTTCACGCCGCCATCCAGACCGCGCAATACTGAAATCAAAGCGATCGCGGTGATGACAGAGATAAGGATGACCTCGGTCGTCGCGCCCACGGGAACGCCGAACAACTCGTTCAGCCCTGCATTCGCCTGCGTCGCGCCAAACCCCAGCGAAGTTGCCAACCCGAAGAGCGTTGCAAAGACGGCCAGCGTGTCGATAACGTGCCCGACCCAGCCCCAGACCGCATCACCGAAGATCGGATAGAAGGCCGAACGGATCGTCAGCGGCAGACCCTTGTTATAGGAAAAGAGCGCGAGCGACAGCGCGACGATGGCATAGATCGCCCAAGGGTGCAGACCCCAATGGAAGATTGTCGCAGCCATGCCAAGCCGGACGGCAGCGGCCTCATCCCCCTCGGCTCCGCCAAGCGGTGCCCAATCCGTTCGCATGCCATTCTCAGCCGCGGTCCCGCCGAAAGACGACGAAAAGTGGCTCATGGGTTCCGAGACGCCATAGAACATCAGACCGATGCCCATCCCGGCGGCGAACAGCATGGCGAACCAGCCGACATAAGTATAATCGGGCGTGGCCTCGGTGCCGCCAAGGCGCACATTGCCCCATGGCGTAACGATCAGAACAAGGCAAAACAGCACAAAGATGTTTGCCGCGCTGATAAAGAACCAATCAAAACCCTTTGTTACTGCGCCAAAAAGCCAGCTGAACAGACTATTAGACTGTTCGGGCAAAGCGAGCGTGTAGAAAACGAAGGCCACAATCGAAAGACCTGAGATCAGGAAGACCGGGTTGTGGATATCAAAGCCGAAAGGTCCGACGTTGCCTTCGACGTTGTCCTCGCCGATCTCGTATTCGGTATCAATGAGGTGGGTAGTACCATCGGGCGTCGGTATGCCCGCGGCTTCGTCGGTGTCTGTTGATTGGTCAGCCATCAAACGTCCTTTCCTTCTTTATTTCCGTCTCGACGAGATCGGTTAACCACGGATCAGCATCACCGAAGCGTCGCTGTGCGCGGCCAGATGTGCGCCATGCCCCGACCAAAAATAGTCGCTGACGCCCGGCGGATGTGTCGCCATAACCACCAAGTCGGCTCCGATTTTGTCAACGGCAGCCTCAAGCTCTTGGTTCATCTGAACCGCCGGGTCAGTGCTTACGATCATGTGGCTCGACGTGGCGACGCCAAGTTTAGTGCCCTGTTCGGCGGCGAATTTCGCAAGCTGTTTGGCATATTCTTTGGGGTTGCGGGCCAGTTCACTTGGCGTTGGTCCCGTCACGCCAACGAAGCAGACCTCTGCCCCGTAGGACCGCGCCAGCTCGCCAGTGACGGCCAGCGCCTTTTCAAGCTTGTCCGCATGGGCAAGATCGACGGGCGAGAGTATTTTCTTGAACATTTCCCATCCTTTATTCGGCGACATTGATGTTGCCGCTGGTTACCGGGTGGCGCCACCATAAGAAGCGACGATCCTATTCCGGAAAATCTCGGCCTGCGCGAGGTGCGGGCAAATCCATCCAGAATACAATCGTCAGTCTTGCATCCGTGGCACTGGCGATCAACCCACGACGCCGGAACAGGTCTTACCCTGCGAAAAGTCTCGCGTGCAAATTCTGTATCGAACGGATTGCGACATGATTGCCGCTGTATTTGCAAAGGGTCTGCTGATGGGCGGCGAGCGAGATATGGGCGAAAAAATGAAACAGACGTGATGGAACGCCCCCCGCGTACCAGCGGCCTATCCTTTTGGGCCTATGATCTGGGTCAGGTAGCCGATGCCCTCCTCGATCTCATCGAACCGCTCTGCACGATTTGCGATACCTTGGCTCGCTGCAAAGAAAACCCGCGCGATGGTGGATGCCTCTTTTTTTCCGAATGGCCCCGCTCCCAGCAATGCGGCAATCTGCCCCTCAATCTCACGATCTGAATCGCGAAAACGCTGCTGGCTGGTGCGATCTTTGGCGGCAAAAAGTTCACTTGCATGTGGCGATGTTCTAACCAGATCGAAAACCACCCGGTGCTTGGCGATCAACGCATTTGCGATCTTCTCTTTAAGAGTCTGCCCATCGCGCAACTCGAGCTTGACCACCTCGACAAGCTGGCGATCAAGGCGATCCGCCACGGCGGCAAACACGGCGTCCTTGTCCTTGAAATAGCCGTAGACCGTGACTTTCGACATCCCAACAGCCGCGGCAATGCCTTCCATAGTGGCACCGCGAAAGCCTTGCGTCACAAAGATATGCTGGGCCGCATTCAGAATTTTGTTTCGGCGGGCCGCCTTGACTGGCGAAAGGTTGAGTATATCAGTCATTGGCATCGGCTTGACAGTTATTGAACGTATAGATACTTATACGTTCAATTCGCATTGAATCAATAGAGTTCTCCTCATGTCCGACAAAGTGCTCGTCAGCGGCGCAAGCGGCTTCATCGCAGGCCACACAATCGAACGTTTGCTGGCGGACGGCCATGATGTCATCGGCACCGTGCGCGATCCGGAAAACACCGGAAAGATCGCGCATCTGCGCGCGATGGCCGGTGCGCCGAAACACCTGACGCTTGTCGCGGCCGACCTGACTGACCCGGACCCGTTTTCGGCGCATGTCGACGTTGACGTGATTATGCACATGGCAAGCCCCTATGTTATGAACGTCGATGACGCGCAACGCGATTTGGTCGATCCAGCCGTGCAGGGCACGGTCTCGATGCTGAGGGCTGCCGCCAAATCCCCCCGTGTGCGCCGTGTTATTCTGACCTCATCATTGGCGGCAATCACTGATGAACCTGATGGGCGTATTCTGACGGAAGAAGACTGGAACGACAAAAGCACGCTGACCCGCAACCCATATTACTATTCTAAAACAATGGCAGAACGGGCCGCGTGGAAATTCATGGAGACTGAAAAGCCCCCCTTTGATCTGGTGGTCATCAACCCGTTTTTGGTGATTGGTCCGGCGCATACGAAGGCAATCAACACCTCTAACCAGATCTTTGTCGATGTCATCAACGGGGTATATCAGGTGGTGATGGCACTGAACTGGGGCATCGTGGATGTCCGCGACGTGGCCGATGCGCATGTCACTGCTCTGTCTGGCGACGTTCCGTCGGGGCGCTATCTGGCGGCCAGTGCGAATATGGACATGACCGAGATCGTCGCGTTGTTGCGCAGCGCTGGCTATGGCCACACCAAACTACCCAAACTCGCATTTACCGGCGCCATAGGGACCGCATTGATGAAACTGGCCAGCTATGGCCAACCCAAGGGCATCGGGTCATACCTGCGCACCAATCTGGGCGGGGTTCCGCGCTTTGATAACGCCAAGATTAAGCGCGAGATGGGCATTACGTTTCGCAGCCCACAAGACAGCATCCGGGACACGCTTGCCGATCTGACCAAGTGGGGTCATATCCCTGCACCCAAATCATGAGAGACCGCACAGATGTGAAAACCGGGCCTGACTGAGCGTCAGCGCGGCTTTTAATCTTGGCCAAATGCTGCGGTCAATTCTTGTGCGTCTGCGCAACGCGACAGGCATCAGGCCGCCAGTAATTTTCGCACAACGAGCGAAAGGGCTGCAGTGTAAGTGTCCTTATTTCCACCTTCGGCAATTTGAAGCGCGGCCCGATCATAGGCTGCGGAAAGAATGTCGGTCAGGGCATCCAACTCTGCGGCTTTCAGTTTGGGCATCGCTTGCGATAGCCCGGCGCGCAGCTCTGCGCGTCCTTCCGAAGCAGTCAACTTCTCGGCCGCCTCTGGCCCCATGATTGCGGGGGCGAGCACCAGCAATATCTCCGCCCTGCCCGGAGCTGCCATCGCATCAAAGTAGGCATTGGTTCCGACGGCCATCGCTTCATCCGGGTCCGCCACATCTTTTGTTGCCAAGCCAATCGCATGCCCAATCGACTGTGCCTCTGTTTCGGCGACGGCTTTGAACAAATCGGCCTTGCTGTCAAAATGATGATAAAGAGCACCGCGCGTAAGGCCCACTTTCTTAACAATCTCTGGCATCCCCGTCTGGTCATAGCCTTTCGACAAGAAAAGCTCTCTTGCAGCATTCAAAAGCAAGCCACGTGTTTCGGCGCGTCTTTGCGCTTGAGTTCGGTGCGGCAAGGCTTCGGCTTCGTTGGTCATGGATCGCTCCTCACGAGATGGTTAGCGCTGACGATAGTTCATTTACATACAACTTGCATGTTTTAAATTATCATGTTACATACACTTTGTATTTAACTTAATGGGAGGGCACCATGAACACAATTCAGTATTATCCACTCATTCAGGTCCAGGATGTCGGCGCGACCGCTGCTTTCTATTCACAGCACTTTGGTTTCAAAGCGATGTTTGAGAGCGACTGGTATGTCCACCTGCAAAGCGAAGAAAACGACGCGATCAACCTCGCCATCTTGCGGTATGATCACGATACAATTCCGCACGAAGGTCGAGGTAAAACCAAAGGCGTTATCCTTACTTTTGAAGTTGCCGATATAGACGGCGAACACGAACGGCTTCACAAAGCAGGTGTAAGTGTGGCGCAGGAATTGCGCGATGAACCACATGGTCAGCGCCATGCAATTTATCGCGATCCAAACGGCGTACTGGTCGATCTTGTGACACCGATTGCGCCGTCGCAAGAGTTCGCGAGCGGCTATGACCCCTCTGCGCTGCCGCAATAGGATCGGAGAAAGCCATGGCCAAGAACATAAGCACTGGTTCGACCGCGATTGTGCGGTGCGGCTCGGTGAAGAGATCCAACAGAATTATCCCGACTTCGACGTGTTACGGTTTGCGGATGAAGTGGCGGCCGGTGTGCCACCTTTGGGCTCAAGGATCGTGTGTTCTTGATGGCAGATGCCATAAGGCGTCAATTGCCCCCGGACCACGCCAAGGCTGCGAAAATCCTGTCCAAATCGCTTGGCAAGCCGCTCGAAGGCGTGGCTGGCATATTCACCAAGGGCTATTGGCTGATGCCGGTGACGCGCTTCGTCGAAGAATTTGGGTTGGCTGACTATGACCTGTCGATGGAACTTTGCGCACAGATCACGCGCAGGTATACGTGGGAATACGCGGTTCATTCCCTGTTCCCGCTGTAAATGTTCCTTTTAGAAGGGAAAACAGGCCTGACCGAAGCGCGTAATGCTGGCGGCGGAGACGGCCGAGAGTTACGACCCTGATCGACTGGGGCACGGGTGTCTCCCACGCATATGGCACAGCGAAAGACCCCGGAAAGTCGTCATCAAAAAAGGAAATAGCGTCTTTTCTGACAGAAGTTGGGGTGAGTGGCGGAGCGGAAGGGATTCGAACCCTCGAGACGGTTCCCCGCCTACACACTTTCCAGGCGTGCGCCTTCGACCACTCGGCCACCGCTCCGAGGGCGTTGCTACAGCAAAAGCCCAAGCGGGTTCAAGGCGTCATTGCGATTTTCCCTCAGGATATTGCGGGGCCTCAATCTGGCGGGCAGCCAGCCCTCGTTTGGCCAGCCATACACGCCATCGTCCTTGTTGCGAGATGGTTGAAAACGTGCCAAAGGGCGGTATCATGGTCGTTATGCCATGGCAGCGTCATATCCGGGCTGATGATCACTCGGCGCGTGGTTCAGATAGGATGGCAGAAATGTGGACCATCCATCTGGCAAACGATTTGCGGTTTCATCAAACCCTCCCCGCTGGGATCGTCAATCGTCTAAATGAATGCTGAATCGCCGGTTCAGGCGGCTTTTCTTTTCGACCTTACCAAACCGGATACGCCCGATTTCGGAACTGCGAGCAACATGGGTGCCGCCGCAGGGTTGCAGGTCAATCTGCTCGTCACCCTTACCGATCCGCACCAGACGCACGCGCCCGGCCCCTTTGGGCGGCTGCACGGACATCGTTTTGACCAGACCCGGATTGGCCGCAAGCTCTGCATCGGTGATCCAGCGCTCGGAGACTTCCAGATCACGCGCGATCAGCGTGTTCAGCGCGTCTTCCAACGCTTGTTTATCCTCTGGCGGATCCTCCATCGCGAAATCGAGACGCGATTTTTCGGCGCCAATCTGGCCGCCGGTGACCGGCAGTGGAATGATGACTGACAGAAGATGCAGCGCCGTGTGCATCCGCATGTGACGCGCACGAAGGTCCCAATCAAGGGTTTGGCTCACCTGCACGCCGATGGGTGGCAATGCGTCGCCGTCGGCGGGCACAAGCGCGATGTCGTCGGCGTCTGCTTTCAGCGTGTTCACGACCTCCATCGCCCCGCCTTCCCATGTCAGACGGCCACGGTCGCCGGGCTGTCCGCCTCCGGTCGGATAGAAAACGGCTTGATCCAGAACCACGCCGCGGTCGGCATGAGCCACGACGATGCCCTTAGACTGTCGCAGATAGGCGTCTTGGCGGAACAGCGCATCAGTCATCACCGTCACCGTCACCGTCACCGTCACCGTCACCGTCACTATTGTCGGACTCATGCATGTCATCAACCGTCAGCGCTTCTTTGGACGGCGGCTTGGCGGGCTTGTCTGCCACGGGCGCGGTAGGCGCTGTTGGGGCTGCAGGGGCGGCGGGCGATCCGGTCAGCGCTTCGGGGTTGCGAATCCAGATGTCGCGTTGCGCATAAGGAATTTCGATACCCTCTTCCATAAATCGGCGGGCGATCTCGTGGTTGATCTCGCTTTTGACCGAAAGCATGTAGTTCACATCGCTCAGGATCGCGCGGATTTCAAAATCGAGACTATCGGCACCGAACCCCTGAAACACGACCGAGGGGGATGGGTTCACGGTGACCATCGGGTGGTTTTCGGCGATCTCTTGCAATATCGCCTCGATCCGGCGGGTGTCAGAGCCGTAGGCAACACCAACCGGCACGATCACACGCCCGATGGAATTGCCGCGGGTGTAGTTCGTCACAACACCCGACACAAGGTCGCTATTGGGCAAGATCACATCGGTGCGATCGAAGGTTTCGATCCGGGTGGCGCGCACCGAAATGTCGCGCACATAGCCCATATGGCCGCCCACCTCGATCCAGTCGCCTTCGGAAATCGGGCGTTCGATCAACAAAATAATGCCAGATACGAAGTTGGACACAATGGTCTGAAGGCCAAAACCAATGCCGACCGACAACGCCCCGGCGATGATAGCGATTGAGCTGAGGTCGATCCCCGCCGTCGTGATTGCAACGACCGCCGCAAGAAACAGGCCCAGATAACCGACGCCGACGGAAATGGCGTTCTGCCCGCCCTTGTCGAGCTTCGTTTTCGGCAAGATCGAGGTGCGAAGGGCGGATTGTGTGGCACGGGTCGCCACATAGCCCACTGCGAAGATCAGCGCGAAAATCATGAAGGTGCGCGGGGTGACCCGCGCCTCGCCCAGTTGGAAGCCTTCTTGGAAGGTGGTCCAAAGCTCGGTCAGCTCGGTGGGGCGCACGCCCCAGATCAATGCCAGAATGGGCATCGATAAAAGCACCAGCGTTGATGTCACCAACACCGGCACCAATGCCTGCGCGGCCGCCTCTTCATCAAGGTTGCGTATAACACCGTAAAGGTTGGTGAAGAACACATGCAATAGCGCCAGAACGGCGATGACGCCCATGGTTAAAACTGTCGGGAATAGAATTGACGACGCTAAAGTCGTATAGCCAATTGCCGCCAGAACGGGCGAGGCAAAGCCCACCATTTCGCAAACCCGACCCATCAAAACTACAGCCCGTTCGCGGAAAGTCTTTGTATCGCCGTCAGAGTGGGCAAGGATGTGCCGCCGCAAAATCCGCCCCATCCGAACCAAAAGATAACCAGCAGCAACGATCGCGGGTAAACCCAGAACGGCAAATGTGCCGCTGGAATAACCTTCGTGATCAGATAGTTTTGTCAGGATCGGCCACAGGCCAAGCAACGCCCCCAACAGGGCGACATTGACGCGCGCCTCGATGCGTTGGCTAGGGCGCGCCAGATGGACCAGACTGACACCATCGCCATCGGATATGAACACCCGATTGCCGATCCAAAGGCCGCCAAACAGAACGAAGCCGAACCAAGGCAACGCGTCGGCGATCACCTGCCCCCGCAGCCCCAGTACCCCGACCCGGTTCAGCGCTTCGATCAGGGTGTATATCCCGATCACAGGCGCTACGACTTGGCCGATGGACATAAGAAAGCCAACAACGCCGCGTGACGGACCCTTGCGCCGGTCACGCACTTTGCTGCCAAGCCGCATGATCCACAATCGGCTGCGGATCAGAAGCACCAGGGCGACCGCCAGCAAAAGCAGAGTCAGCGGCAGATCGGCGCGCAGGTCCTTGCTCTGGGCCTCGCTTCCCCAGGACTTGCGCGTTTCGGCGATGGCACGGTCTGTTGTCAGTTTCAGGTCGGACAGCGCCGTCGGCCAAAGCGCCGGATTGAGCGGGCTTGGCCCCAATGCCAGCATCTGGTCGGTTTGGCGCGACCGCACAAGTGCGTCAATTTCCCCGATCAGTACATCGGCGCGGGAATATGCCCCTTCGGCCTCTTGCACTGGAAGTTGGGCCGCGTTCAATTTCTCGGTCAGCTCGCTCCGGCGCTGGGTTAGCACTGCCGGTTCGGCACCGGGCGTTTCGGGCTCAGGGCCGAGTGTCGACAGTTGCATCTTCAAAGTGTTGATGCGGATCGAATTTTCTTTCTGCGCGTCGGCGAACAACGTGCGCCAGTCGTTCAGTTCAACCCGCAATCCTTCCAACACCTGGTCTGAGGCGCGGCCAAGTTCGATCGCACCCTCGACTCGCTCGGCCGTTCGGTCCCAAGCGGCGTAATCGGGCGAGCCGTCCGCCGCAACTACATAGGCCGGGATGCGGGTTTCAGCCGCCGCATCCTTGTCTTGCGCCAGCGCGCCAAACGCGGTCAGAAAAAGGAAAATGGCCGCAAAGCCGGCCGTCAGAATGCGGGTCATTCGACCTCCTCAAATACCTCGGGAAGCATGACGGGGCCACGATCCAGCCATTCAGGAACCGGCAGTTCTTTTTCGCGTAGGAATTCCGGGTTGAACAGTTTGGATTGATAGCGCGTGCCATAGTCGCACAGGACGGTCACAATTGTATGGCCCGGCCCCATTTCTTTCGCCATACGGATCGCGCCGGCGACGTTGATGCCGGACGAGCCGCCAAGGCACAGACCTTCGTCTTGCAACAGGTCAAAAATGATCGGCAACGCCTCTTCATCCGGCACTTGCCACGCCATGTCGGGGGTGAACTCTTCAAGGTTCTTGGTGATCCGCACCTGCCCGATGCCTTCTGCGATCGAGCTTCCCTCCATCGCGATTTCGCCGGTGGTGTAATAGCTGTAAAGCCCTGCCCCCATCGGATCAGCGATGCCGATTTTCACGCCTTTGGGTTGCAGCACCATGCCGACACCCGCCAGCGTGCCGCCGGACCCGACCGCACAGACAAAGCCATCGACCTTGCCGCCAGTCTGTTCCCAGATTTCCGGGCCAGTGGTTTCGACATGCGCGACGCGGTTGGCGACATTGTCAAACTGGTTGGCCCAGATCACGCCATTGGGTTCGGTCTTTGCCAGCTTCTCGGCCAGACGGCGCGAATAGTGGATGAAGTTGTTCGGGTTGCGATACGGGGCGGCGGGCACTTGCACCAGTTCAGCGCCAGCCAGCCGCAACATGTCTTTCTTTTCCTCGGACTGGGTTTCCGGGATTACAATCACCGTCTTGAACCCCATCGAGGCCCCGACCAGCGCCAAACCAATGCCGGTGTTGCCCGCCGTTCCTTCGACGATAGTGCCGCCGGGCTTCAATTCGCCCCGCGCCACCGCATCCTTGATAATATACAGCGCCGCGCGGTCCTTGACGGACTGGCCGGGGTTCATGAATTCAGCCTTGCCCAGAATTTCGCAGCCGGTTTCCTCGGATGCTTTTTTCAGCCGGATCAGTGGCGTGTTGCCAACGGTCGCCTCTAGGTCCTGTTTGATATCCATGTCATGCCCCATTTGTCGCGGTTTCCCCACAATCTGTAGGGGTTGGCAATGGGGGGTTCAAGGGGCCGCGGTCAGCTTCCCGCGCGAAGATCATCACGGTTCAGCGATAACCAAAGCGCGCACAGCACCAGCGGGCCACAGGCGGCCTCGCCGCTGTTCACCAGATCCATTAGGCGTTCAAATGGGATGACGTGGCTGCGAATATCCTCGGCCTCGTTGGCGACACCGCCGATCCCGGCGGCCGCATCAGGCAGGTCACATAGCGCCACATAGGTATAGAAGTATTCTGTGTTGGAACCGGGGCTGGGATAGTGATGTGGCAGCGGCAGCAGGCGATCAAGCTTCAGTCCCGCTTCTTCTTGGGCTTCGCGATGGGCGCTGTCTTGCGGTGTTTCGCCTGCATCAATGCGCCCCGCGATGGGCTCTAACGTCCAAGGATGCGGGTCGCCGCGCATATGTGGCCCGATCCGAAATTGTTCGACCAACATCACATTGTCACGCACCGGGTCAAAGGGCAGCACAATAACCGCATCCCCGCCGACAAACGCCGCCCGGTTCACGGTCTCGCCCATTTCGCCAGAGTAGCGGCGGAACGACAGGTCTTGTTCATCCAGAGTGAAAAAGCGCGAATAGGGTCGGTGGCTTGCGTGGATGTCTATATCCCCTGCCCCAAAGGCCGCGCGAAGCGTGGTCGGCGTTGTGCTGGCGCGCGCACGAACCCGGCTTGCCGCACGGGTGCGGATCATCGCGAAGCGCTGCGCAACCACCTCGGGCGAGACGTCGCCGAAATAGGACATGACCTCCTGCCCCGCCTCCAGCGTCACATCACCCCAACCTGCCACCCAGTCGCTCAAAGACCACGGGGCTGCCGGGGTCCACAGGCCGGGCGTGGGGAAATAAACCTTCGCGGCGACCTGCTCAGCACCATCGTCCGGCGTCACGACCACGTCTTTCAGTGCATAGTCAAAGCCGCCCTCATAGAAATCCAATCGGGCTTTGGCCATCTCTGTCAAGCCCTCGACCAACAAGCCCTCGGCGCTTGCACCAGCGTCGGCTTCGATGGTTGGAAAAGGCTGATCCTTGACCCAGCTTACGCGGTAACCTGTCAATCTTGCGGGGCGCGCGCGATAAGTTTCGCCCTCAAGCACAAGCTCGAGCAAGGGCAGATGGCACAAAGTGCCATAGAAAAACATGGTGGTCACGTGGTCAGCCCCACTTGCGAGCCGCATTGATAGCGCACCAAGACGCCAGCGCGCCCCCAAGCAGCACCGCACCGATCACTTCGAACGTGAAATACTTCTGGAAAAAATCGACGCTGATCATGAAAATATCCTGCAACGCCTCGATCGGGCCGTCATACGCCTTGCGCAGGCTTTGCTTGATCATGACCGTGAATGCAAAGATGAAAAGCGTCAATCCCGTCTGTACCAAAGCGGTGGTGAACGCATTGGCACCAACACTGCCCAGGCGGCGATCTGCCCGCGGCCCAAGGTATTTCCAACCAACGACCAGACCAACCGCAGCACAGATTGGCGACAATTTCGAAAGATCGCGCCCTTCTTCCATCAGCGGTTTTATCAGCTCGGCGCAGAACCAGCCGGTAACGGCCAGAATAGCTGCGGCGACAAGTTTTGCGGCTGTTGGCATTTCATACTCCTGCGCGTTCTGCCTTTGCGTGGCAGTTTTTGCAGGGGGTTATGGCCATTTTATGGCGCGTTGACCATGATCTTATGCGCTGTAGTGCCGAAGGCACGTTCTCGATGTGTCGGTGTTATTCAGGATTTGCCAAAGTGACCTGCACAACATCGCAATTGCCGGACTGAAACGCCGCTGCACACGAGGTTAGGTAAAAATTCCACATGCGCTTGAACCGATCGTCAAATCCAAGGGCGGAAACTTGCGCCCATTTGGCGTTGAACACATCGTGCCACCGCCTCAGCGTCGCTGAATAACTTTCCCCAAAAGCGACCTGATCGCGGAAGGCCAGCCCGGCTTTTTCAACTTCGGCCTTCAGCGCAGTCTTAGATGGCAACATCCCACCCGGAAAGATGTATTTCTGTATGAAATCAACGCCTTTCCGATAGACCTCAAAGCGTTTTTCGGTGATGGTGATGATCTGCAAAACGGCCTGCGCGCCGGGGCGCAGGCATTTGCGCACCGTGTTGAAATACACCGGCCAGTATTTCTCGCCCACCGCCTCAAACATCTCGATCGAGGCGACGCCGTCGTAAAGACCCGTCTCATCGCGATAGTCCTGCAGCTTGATGGTGACCAGATCGGACAGCCCGGCTTTGCGCAGACGCTCAACCGCGAAATCGTGCTGTTCCTGACTGATGGTCAACCCGGTCACCCGGATACCTTTGCGCGCCGCATGTTCGGCAAACCCGCCCCAACCGCAGCCAATTTCCAGAACATGATCACCCGGCCCGACCCCCATCTGATCTATCATCAAGGCGTATTTCTGCTCCTGTGCTTTCTCAAGGCTGTCCTGCCCGCTTCTGAACAGCGCCGAGGAATAGGTCATCGTGTCATCCAGCCACAGCGCATAGAAATCATTCCCCAAATCATAGTGATAGCTGATGTTCTTTTTCGCCCGGCTCTTGGTATTCGAATTCATCAGATGGCGCAGTCGCTCATAGGCGCGCAGGAAAATCTGGGCGGGAAAACCGTCATAAAGAACGTCGTTGTCATCTTGCAGCAAGTCCAGAAAGGCCTGCAGATCCGGCGTTGACCAGCCACCGTCGATATAGGCATCGCAAAAACCCAGATCGCCCTCGCGGATCAGGCGCGCGAAAACGTCGTTGTCGTGAATATGCAGCTCAGCGACATAACCCGGATGCGCGCCGTCTGCACGAAATCTGCGACCATCCGGCATTACGAAATCTAGGCGGCCCCGGTTCATCCGGCCCGCTGTCTCGAACACATTTACGAAATACCGAGGCAGGTCTTTCTGCCCCGCTGTGCTGGTCAGGATCATATCGCCCCCCATCGTCTTGACCCACTATGACAAGGCTAGGACGGAGACGCCGGGCCTGACAAGATGGTCGCTATGCAGGTGCAGTACGCGTTGCTGCGGGTGCGAAGGGCATGAAGACGGTCTGCCCAAGGTCTACGCGGCGAACCTTGGGGTCAGCGTGCCAAGATCACTATTGCCATGCGCGGCCGATTGGGTTTGCCGCGCGCCTGCGTGACCCGTGGCCCGCAATTTGAAATTGATATCTGGCACCTTACGCGGAACATTTGCGGTTATTGCGTTAGCAATACATCATAATTATCTGACAATATTCACTTTTATTAGAGAACACTATCAAGAGATTCGATCAATTTCGTTGCCTCAGCCTCTGATGTGTAATGCGTGAAACTGACCCGCAAAACCCCGTGATCCGGGTCCACGCCCTGCGCCCTTAAGGCGCGGGTGGCATAGAAGTCCCCGCCCCCGGCCATGATACCCAGCGGGGCAAGCCGCTCGGCAAGGTCCGCTCCGTTCGCTTGTGCAGCAACGGCCACCGTTGGCGCGCGGTTTTCCGCCTGTGCGGGCCCCAACAGCCGAACCGAGTTCTTCGATGTCAGGTAATCCAGCAGCGGCTGTAAAAGGCGCGCTTCATGCGCACGCATCAAATCATGTGCCCCTGCCGCGATCGTCGCTGGGTTGCCGGTGATGCGGTGATGGGTCGCCAGCGCCTCGAAATAATCTGCCATCCCCGCCGAGGCCGCGATTTGCGCGTGATCCGGCCCCGCAGGGGTGAACTTTTTGTAAAGCGCGTCCGCATTGAAGAAATGTCCCTGGTTGGGTAGGACGTCGCCCAGCGCGCGGCGGATCACCATGATCCCCTGATGCGGGCCATAGGTCTTATAGGCCGAGAACAGATAGACATCCGCGCCCAGCGCATCGACATTCACCAACCCATGCGGCGCGTAGCTGACGCCATCGACGCAAGTGAACGCCCCGGCGGACTTGGCCTTGGCGCAGATGGCCGCCACATCGTTCACCTCGCCCACCACGTTCGAGCAATGGGGGAAGCAGACCAGTTTCACCTTGCCGTCACCCAGCAGATCATCCAGCTTCGTTGGGTCCAAATGCCCGGTGTCGGGGTCAATCTGCCATTCGCGGATCTCTAACCCCTCGTCAGCCAAACGGCGCCAAGGGCCGGTATTCGCCTCGTGGTCCTGATTGGTCACGACAATTGCGTCGCCGGGCGTCAGGTACTGCCGAAACGCCTGCGCCAGCACATAGGTATTTTGGGTGGTCGAGGGGCCAAAGCTCAGCTCATCCGTTTCAACACCCATCATGGCGGCCAAACGGCGGCGCGCCTCGTCCATTTCCTCGCCCGCCAAGCGAGAGGCCTCATAGGGGCCGTAGGGCTGCACCTTGCGTTGGTGGTAGTAGCGTGTGAGCCGGTCGATAACGGGCTTGCATGTATATGACCCGCCCGCGTTTTCAAAGAACGCCTGCCCCTGCAAGCTTGGCTCGGCAAAGGCGGGAAACTGTGCCCGCACCCAGTTGATGTCCAGTTCAGCCATAAGGTGGCTCCTTCACGTCTGTCATTCGCGGGGTGCGCCTGACAGATCAGGCGCACATGCTGATCTGGCAGGTCTTCCAGCCAGCCAAAGGGGCTCTCCCCAAGGCAGTCGGGTGTTTTGGTTGATGCCAACACGTTGATCCCGGACCCTTTTTGGCTATCCGCCAACTGGCAACCGGTCAAGGCTGAACTTTGCCACGGGCACTGGCATTAGCGGGGGCGAGGCCAAAACCGGCCTCGCCCCTTTTTGTTTAGAAGCTCATCCGCGCATCAGCGTCCAGCATCGCGGCGGCCATGGCGTCGGGCGCAGCGACGGTGACACCGTCAAGCAGCACCTCGGGCCCTGCGCCTTTGTTGGGCAGATAGATCGCGCAAACCTCAACCTTGGCACCGGGCAGGCCCATGATCTTTTGCATCAATTGCTGCGGGCCAACGCCCAGCGGTTTTTGCGGGGCGGTTGCGCTTTCAGGGGCCTCTTTCAGCGCCAGATCAGCAGCGGGACCGCACAACATCACATGAGGCATGGCCCCTTGTTCGGCAGATTTCATGGTCAGCACCATGGCCATCATCTGGGTCTGGGCTTCGGGCGCGGTCAGGATCGTGACAAGCGTGTCCGCTTCATCGGCATGGGCCGTGCCAGCAAACGCTGCCAGCCCAAGGGCGGCGGCGGTCAGGGTGGTTTTGATCGAGAATTTGGTCATGTGATCTATCCTTGAAAACGGGTGAACCCGGCCCGGCGTCGAACAGACACGGAGCGGGCGAGGCTGTGCGCCTCACCACATGACCTAGGCCTTACATTCCAAGAAAAGAATGCGTCATTTCGCACCGCGACCAACCGCCTCATGCAGAGGCACATGGCGGGTGGTCACAACAGCCGTCAGCCGTTCACATCGACAACCACGCGCCCCTTGACCTGACCTTTCAGGATATCCGCGCCAAGGCCCGGCAGGTCCGCCAGCGTTGCGGGTTGGACCATCGCTTCAAGCTTGTCCATCGGCAGATCACTCGCAATCCGTGTCCAGGCGCGCAGGCGGTTCTCGTAAGGCTGCATCACACTGTCGATGCCCAGCAAGTTCACACCACGCAACAAGAACGGGATGACTGTGGCAGGCAGCCCAGCGCCACCGGCCAGACCAACCGCCGACACGCTCGCCCCGTATTTCATCTGACCCAAGACGCGCGCCAGCATGTCGCCGCCCACGGCATCCACGCAACCAGCCCAAGTCTCGGCCTCAAGTGGGCGCTTGACGGTCTCGTTCAGCTCTTCGCGCGGCACGATGGTGGTGGCACCAAGGCCTTTCAGATAGTCCGCCTGATCGGGGCGCCCGGTGACGGCGGCGACCTCGTAACCCAGATTGGCCAAAATGGCGGTCGCAACCGAGCCGACGCCACCAGCAGCCCCCGTGACCAGCACCGGTCCCTGCCCCGGTTTCAATCCGTGATCTTCCAGCGCCATCACGGCCAGCATCGCCGTGAAGCCCGCCGTGCCCACGGCCATCGCCTGACGCGTGTCCAGCCCCTTGGGCAACGGCACCAGCTTGTCTGCCGCGATCCGGGCCTTCTGAGCATACCCGCCCCACGACACCTCGCCCACACGCCAGCCGGTTAGGACAACTTTGTCGCCGGGCGTGTAGCGGTCGTCATCTGAGGTCTCGACGGTGCCCGCATAGTCGATCCCCGGCACATGGGGATAATTGCGCACCAGCCCGCCGCCCTTGGGCGACATGCACAGCCCATCCTTATAGTTCACGGTCGAGTATTCGACGGCGACGGTCACGTTGCCTTCGGGCAGTTGATCCTCGCTGAGTTCCTTGATCTCTGCCGAGGCCAGCCCGTCGTCATTCTGCTCCATCACAAGTGCTTTAAACATCGTTGTTTCCCTATATCCAGAAAGTGTCATAGACGGTCGCGGCACGCGGCCCGTCAGGCGTCATCACATCAAGTTCGGTGCCCGTATCCCAATGGGTCATACGCACCATACCTATGGCGACACCGGTGTTGAAATCAGGCGAGTTCGCGGCCGAAGTCACCTGCCCCACCTGCTTATCCCCATCCATCAGGGGCCACGCCCGATCACACGGGGGCACGCCACCCAAAATCTCGATTGCGCGTATTTGTTGCACAGGGCCTTCCTTGGCCACGCGCAAAAGCGCATCGCGCCCGACACAGCCCAGCGCGCTTTGGGTCGAACAAAAGCGCCCAAGCCCGGCCTCGTGCGGGGTATTTTCGCGGGTCATGTCATTACCATAGCTTAAAAGCCCGCCCTCGATCCGTTCGATCCCGTTGGGGCAGCCGGCATGCACATCCATGCTTTTGCCCGCCTCCATCAGCGCGTTCCACAGCGGCATGGCGATGTCAGCGCCTTCGACGTAAACCTCAAACCCGCCCTGCTTAGAATAGCCCGAGCGCGCCACCACAAGGCTGCGCCCTTGGAACGCCAGCCGCTTGTAGCGGAAGAACCGGATATCGCGCACCGCGTCGCCAAAGACAGCCGCCGCCAGATCGTCGGACTTCGGCCCTTGAATGGCCAAGGGCGAGACGTCGGGTTCATCCACCAGCACATCCAGCCGAAACCCATAGGCCAGCCCCTTGACCCAAAACAGAAGATCACTGTCCGCGATCGAGATCCAGAACCGGTTGTCATCCAGCTTCACCGCCACAGGGTCATTCAGCAAGCCCCCGGTTTCATCGACCATAGGCACATAGAAACACTGCCCGTCCTGCATCTTTGACAGGTCGCGCGGGGTCAGCATCTGGATCAGGCGGGCGGCATCCGGGCCGCGCAGCTCGACCTGCCGTTCGCAGGCCACATCCCAGACCTGCACAGCGTCTTTCAGGTGGCGATAATCCTCTTCCACCGACCGAAAAACAGTCGGCAGCAGCATGTGATTGTAAACCGTATAGCCTTTCACCCCGGCAGCTTCGACACCGGGGCTGAAGGGCGTGCGCCGCAAGCGGCGGGAGGGTGAGATCAGGGCCATGGGTCGAGCTTCCGTGCCAGAACTCCGGCCGCCTTAGCGACCGGGACCTTTCCAGTCGATCTGGCAGATCTCGGCCGAGCGGCCATCGAAGTCCCACACCCGCCCATGCGCGCGCAGCTTGCCTTTGGTGGCTGTGGCGACGGTGATGTCCGGCCCCATCCAGTATTGGGTGTTACGGATGACAATATCCTCGTCCGGGTCCGCCCCGCCAACCGGATGCACGACGCCGTCGATCTTGCGCCCCACCGTGATGTGGCGGGTCTTGCCCTCGGTCTCATACGTGACCGGCTGGCGTTCTGCGCCAAGGAATTCGCCCACCAACATTTGGAACAGCCCCGTCGTGCCTTTGGCAGCACCCGAGAAGATGGTGACCAGCGCCTCATAGGCATCGTCACTGGCGCGCTCATCGACGAACAGCGCCACTTTCCAGTTGCCGCGCCCCATATTGCCGGGGATTTCGATCATCAGACCGAGGTTCAAGCCTGACAGGTCAATATCGCCGTATTGCCCGCTATCAATCCGCACCCCGCCCCATGTCTGGCAATGCCCTTCTGTGGGCGGGTGTTTGCCAAGGCTCACCACACACGGGCAAAAGACCGTGCAGTTACAGTTGAGGATCAGCTCCCCTTTGATGGTCCATTCGACCTGACCGACTTGTGTTCCGTCCATGTTATCCTCCCTGGACAAGCACCAAGACCCCGCCCGCGATCAGCGCCCAGCCCAAGGGGCGGGTCAGATAGCGGCCAAGATCCGGCAGTTTTTCAAAAATCATGATGAGAGTGGCGAGCCCCATGAAGGCAAGGTTCATCACCCCGCCGACAAAGCCCAAAAGCATCAGCGCCCAGCAGCAACCAAGGCAGATCGCACCAAGGCGCAGGCCAAGGGCTGCGTCGTTCCACCGCGTCTCGCGCCAGTATTGCATGAAGAAACTCATCGGCTGGCGGCATTTCGACAGGCAGGCGTCTTTGAGGGTCGAGAACTGATAGGCCCCTGCCCCGATCAACAGCGCACCCGTGAGCCAAGGCGAGATGCTTTGACCCAGAGGCGACAACAGCCCCGCGCGAAACAGCATCAACTGTCCCGCAGCAGCGATTACGGCAAAGCCAAGCCAAATGACCAGATAGCCCGAGACCAATTCCCCAAACCCGCGCCGTGACCCCGCGCCCGAGGCGATCATGTCGTCATAGGTGGCGAAGGTCGGCAAGGCGGTCGGGGCCATCATCGCCGCCGACATCACCGCCCACATGGCGAAGAGCCCAAGGAACCCAGCCTTGTCGGGTTCAACCAGACAAAGCGACCGCCAGAAGTCCGCCCCATAGATGCGCGACAATTCCAGCGCGTCCGGCGGAAGCGCCATCGCATAAAGCAGCCCCCACCCCACAAGGATCAACCCGAACAGCGCCAGCCAATGCGGCGCGCTCATGGTTCTTATCCTTGACGAAACGGACATGCTTCCCCCATCTTGCGAGTCGGAATGATAATGTCTGACAATTGCCGTTCCGGCAAATGAATTGTCAGACAATTAAGAGGCGACGTAGCGTGAAAACTGATCTGGACGACAATCAGGACCTCTCAAAGCAGATTGCCGAGGCCATTCGCGACGCAATTATCAACGGCAGCCTGCTGGTCGATCAGCGCCTGCCATCCGAGGCCGAGTTGTGCGACAAATTTGGTGTTGGACGCTCTACCGTCCGTGAGGCACTGAAACGCCTTGCTGCCCAAAACCTGATCCGCACCCAACGCGGCGCATCCGGTGGGGCGTTCGTGAACCGAATGTCGTTTGAGGAAGCCTACGGCCAGCAAATCACCACCTCAACCTTGCTGCTGTCGATGAACCAAGTGGATTTCGAAACTGCCTGCGAAGCCCGCTATGCACTGGAACGCGCTTGTGCCCCCCTGTCGGCCCAGCGTCGCACCGCAGATCACCTCGCCACCATGCGCGCCGAAATCCACCGCCAAACCCAGCCCGGCCTGACGGACGAGGCGTTCTGTGCATCTGACGTGGCCTTTCACCGCGCATTGGTCGATGGCGCGGGCAATCCGGTGCTGTCCTATCAACTGGCGGGCGCGGTCGAGGCGATGCAGCCCTTGATGAACATGATCACCTATACACAGAGGGATCGGGATCGGATCGTTGAGTTTCACACGCAACTGGCAGATGCAATTGAGGGTCAAGATGGCCCGACCGCCGAAGCCAGCCTGGGGCAGCTTGCAGAATATACAGTCGAGCTTGGCCGCAGTCGGCTGACCCAATCCAAAGACCGCAGATAGCCTATCTCCGAGCACGGATTGGCTTGGCAATAATTGCCCGCACACGCTCGGCCATGCCTGAAACCGCTCGGTGAAGACAAAGAAAGACCCGGCCTGCGCGATGGCAAGCCGGGTCAGACACAGGAACGATTAGGCGACGCCATACATCCAGCAGGCAGGGAACACATCCTGACCGTCGGTCGTATCACCATCTTGGCTGGCATCCGCAACCTCGGTTGCCCCGGCCTCTGGGACGTCCGTGTCTATGTCGGCGGTGTTAACGCCCGCATCATCGTCATCATAGTCCCAATTGCCCAATTGCTCGATCAACCAGTCAATGCCGTCCTGCAAATCTTGGCTATCGTCGACATTTTCCACGAACACGAAAATATCGCTTTCACCGTCGCCATCGCGATCAGCCTCAAACAACCATGAAACATCCCAAGGCTGGTCGGGCGTTTCTGGCTCCGGCTCAGGTTGGGGATCCGGTTCTGGCTGCGGGTCCGGCTCCGGTTGCGGATCAGGCTCAGGTTGCGGATCAGGCTCAGGTTGCGGATCAGGCTCAGGTTGCGGGTCAGGCTGAGGCGTCGGCTCAGAGGTGTCGGCATCCGTATTGCCAAAGTTCTGGGTCACCATCACACCATCATAGGTCAGGCCACCTTCGGTGAACGCTCCTTCTTCGATACCAATGCCGATATCGGTGAAGGTCGGGCTAAGGATGTTCGCGCGGTGCCCCGGGCTCTGCATCAGCCCCTCGTGCAGCTGGACCACGTCATCCGCGATCCCCTCTTCACCGCGTTCACTTTGCCACGCGATATTCTCGCCCGATCCGAAATTGCCTTCGAACGGATAGTTCGCATCGGCCATCCGCTCGCCCGGCGACGATCCGTCTTCACCGGTATGGGAAAACTGGTTCGTGTCCAGCATCCATTTGCTGTGATCTTCGCTGGACTCATTCAACAGCCCGTTGAATGTCAGCTGGTTCAATCCGGCGCCTTCGCGTTCCTTATTGATCAGGTCCAGCATCTGCTGTTCGTATTGGTTTGGTAGAGACATGGGAGTTTCTCCTTTGGTTCCATGTGAGTGGTTCCGTACACAGACCCTGCCCAACCCCTCGCCTCAACGCGTGGCGGATCAGCGCCGAAAAACCGGCTTTCCACTGCCAGAACACACCCGCCAGTACCGCGATAACTTGCTGAGAATTTTCTTGCTGGTGTTCGGCTGCAAACCGCCATCCGGGGGGCGCATCCTAAGGTGCAGAGCCTATGCCCATCTGCCCATGGCCAAGATAAATTTCGTGCCAACGTCTTCTCTTTGCTGCCATCATCGCCTATATGTTTCATGTCCCTTCGGGGACTATGGACATAAACGCGCTCGTAATAAGCGGATCGGACCCGGGGGCGGTACCCGGCGTCTCCACCAAACATCCCTCATTTGGGGATCATGGGGACGAAATAGGATCGACGGACGTCTAAAGGGGTTTGCTTTGTCTCGGTGAGATACCACCGTTATCGGTTCACTAAAGCTAGTTGCAAATGACAACAAAGCTCCGGCTATGGCTCTGGCTGCGTAAGCAGTTCGAGTTGCCGATTTAAGCCCTTGCGCCTAGCAGCGTAAGGCGGGGTTCGCAGGCACCTGGCAACAGAAGCCTGCACTTCCTTTTTCA
Organism: Aliiroseovarius sp. S1339; assembly: GCF_023195695.1. Classification (GTDB taxonomy): domain Bacteria; phylum Pseudomonadota; class Alphaproteobacteria; order Rhodobacterales; family Rhodobacteraceae; genus Aliiroseovarius. The sequence goes on from NZ_JALPQG010000004.1 coordinate 301,085, forward strand.
TTTCGGCAGTGACGGCGCTTTTTCGGGCGCTGGTTACATATCATTAATCGTTCCGCCATAGATTTGCAGATGAGAGAACTCGCAAACAACGATATTGGAAGGAGCGTCGCATGCCCTCATTAGAGCTTCTGAAAGAATGGTATGACACGGTCTGGGTCCAGCAAGACCTTGACGCGATTGACCGCTTGTTCACGCCCGACATTGAAGCGCAGGGCGTGATGGATTTCGGCGTCGGACCCGATGACTTCCGGGTGTTGGCCGAAGCCGTTCTGGCACAGGTCGAAATCAGCGAAATTCGCTTTGATCGCGACGTTGCAATGGGCGACTGGGTCTGGGCGACGTTCACCGTTTTCGCTGTTACACTGGCAGATCGCTTGCCCGTACAAACAACTGGCCAGATCATGGCGCGCGTTAAGGATGGGCAGGTTGTCGAAGCCTATAATCAAATTGATTTCCTGACGTTCTTTGAACAGCTCGGCTACCTGCCCCCCGACAGCCTTGCCTTGTGCCTGTCTGGCGAAGGAATTGCGGCCTAACACAGGTTTTGCTTGCCACGGCGGGCGGATCAAGGCCCTATCCGGCCATGACGCCAAGCCTTTCTGATCTGATCCGCGTATTCACTCGCATTGGGCTTATGTCCTTTGGTGGACCTGCCGCGCAGATCGCTGTGATGCACCGGGAATTGGTCGACGATCGTCCCTGGCTGACCGAACAGCAATTTCTGAACGCCCTGTCGTTCTGTATGCTGCTGCCCGGTCCCGAGGCGATGCAACTGTGCACCTACGCTGGTTGGCGGCTGCGTGGTGTTCTTGGCGGATTGATCGCTGGGCTTTTGTTCGTTCTTCCGGGGGCCACGGTCATGCTGGCGCTGGCCTTTGCCTATGCCAATTGGGGACGGCTCCCGGTGATCGAGGCGCTGTTTCTGGGCGTGAAAGCCACCGTGGTCATTATCGTCAGCCAGGCCGTCCTGCGGCTGGCTCGAAAAACGCTGAAACGCGCGGACCATTGGGTGATTGCGCTTGCCTCCTTCGTCGCACTCTATGCCTTTAACGCCCCCTTCCCATTGGTGATCCTGATTGCCGCCGCCTACGGTATGATGTGGCGTGCGAAATCGGGTGCAAGTGCGGCGCAAGCGCCAGCCCGACCGACATCGCTTCGACAAACGCTACTGCGCGCCACCCTTTGGCTATCGCTTTGGTTTGCCCCCATTGCCGTATCCTACGCATCGGGGGCGGCCACGCTTGCAAAGATTGGCCTGTTCTTCTCAAAACTCGCCGTCGTCAGTTTTGGTGGTGCCTACGCAGTGTTGGCCTATATGACGCAAGAGGCCGTAGACACCCACGGCTGGCTGACCCCCGCACAAATGATGGACGGATTAGGCTTGGCCGAAACCACCCCCGGGCCGCTGATCCTTGTGACGGAATTTGTGGGCTACATGGCCGGGTACACGCTGTCGGGGCCGGCATTTGCGCTGGCCGCCGCCGCGATGACCCTTTGGGCCACCTTCGTACCCTGCTTTCTGTGGATTTTCGCCGCAGCCCCCCATGTTGAATGGCTGACCACACGGCCCCGCCTGACATCCGCCCTCAGCGCCATCACAGCGGCTGTCGTGGGCGTGATCGCCAACCTGTCGCTCTGGTTTGCACTGCACGTCTTTTTCGAACACGTAACGCGCGCCGACACCGCCTTTGCCCCCACCCTGCCTGTCATTTCCAGCCTGAACCTTGCTGCCGTTGCCCTTGCCAGCCTTGCCGCATTCTTGCTGTTACGACTCCGCTTGTCCCTGCCGCTGACCCTGGCGATCATGGCCGGTGTCGGCGCGGGTCTTCCCATGCTCTGCCCTTAACCATCTTGCGCCTTTTCTTCACCGCCGAATCCCTTATTCTGGACCCAACCCCACGGGAGAGAACATACATGTCCGACACCATCGACTATGGAAACCTGATGCATGACGCCATGCGTGACTTGATCCGCAAGGTGCTGGACAACGTGTCAAAGACCGGTTTGCCCGGCGAGCATCATTTTTTCATAAATTTCGACACCAACCACGATGCGGTCGAGATTGCCGATTGGATGAACGATCGCTTCCCCGACGACATGACCATCGTTTTGCAACATTGGTTTGAGAACCTGAATGTCGGCGATGAGGGCTTTTCCGTCACGCTGAATTTCGGCGATGCGCCCGAAACTCTTTTCGTGCCATTTGACGCGATCAACACTTTCGTCGATCCCTCGGTCGAATTTGGCTTGCGCTTTGAAATGCAGGACGAACACCACCCCGATCTTCATGTAGCCAGCGACGATGGCGAGTTGGCAGAAGAGGACTCGCCGGTCGAAGACCCCGAACGCGTCACGCCGGATGCCGAAAAAGCCGAAGTTACACCCAAAAAGGCAGAAATCGTCAGCTTGGACAGTTTCCGCAAGTAATGGCCAACAGGTCACTGGCGATGGGTTCAGGGCGTTCGAATTTCAGCGTCAAAACCACTCAAAATACGGGCGGTTCGGGCGCTACCAGCATTGAAATCGGTGTACAATCGGGTACAACAGCGACGGTTTTATAACAAAGGCGCCAAGATATGACCCAGACCCGCACCGAATCCGACAGCTTTGGCCCACTAGAGGTTCCCGCAGACAAATATTGGGGCGCGCAGACGCAGCGCTCGCTGATGAACTTCCCCATTGGGTGGGAGCGTCAGCCCGTCGCCATTGTGCGCGCCCTTGGCGTGATCAAACAGGCCTGTGCCGAAGCAAACAAGAAATCCGGTGCGATGGACGGAGCAATTGCCGACGCGGTCATTCAGGCGGCGGGTGAAGTGGTTGCCGGCAAGTTTGACGACAACTTTCCGTTGGTCGTTTGGCAGACCGGGTCCGGCACCCAGTCCAACATGAACGCCAACGAGGTGATCGCAAACCGCGCGATTGAAATCATGGGCGGCGTGATCGGGTCGAAAGAACCCGTGCACCCCAATGATCACTGCAATATGGGCCAGTCGTCAAACGACACCTTCCCCACCGCCATGCACATCGCCACCGCGATGTCTGTGCGTGACGTGCTGCTGCCCGGTCTGGAAAAACTGCTGGCGGGCCTTGAGGCCAAAGAGGCTGAGTTCAAAGACATCATCAAGATCGGGCGCACCCATACGCAGGACGCGACGCCTCTGACCTTGGGGCAGGAATTTTCGGGCTATGCCCACATGATCCGTCAAGGGATCGCGCGGGTGAAGCTTGCCCTGCCCGGCATCTATGAGCTTGCCCAAGGCGGCACCGCCGTCGGCACCGGGCTTAACACCAAGGTTGGTTGGGGCGAAGAGGTTGCCGCCAACATGGCGCGCATCACCGACCTGCCCTTCGTCACCGCCCCCAACAAGTTCGAGGCTCTGGCCGCCCATGACGCGATGGTCTTCATGTCGGGCGCTTTGGCGACAGTGGCAGGCAGCTGCTACAAAATCGCCAATGACATCCGTTTCCTTGGCTCCGGCCCACGCTCGGGTCTGGGCGAGTTGATCTTGCCGGAAAACGAACCCGGCTCGTCGATCATGCCGGGCAAAGTGAACCCCACACAGGCCGAGGCGCTGACCCAAGTTGCCGCGCATGTCATGGGCAACAATGCGGCGATGACCTTCGCCGGTTCGCAGGGGCATTTCGAACTGAACGTCTATAATCCGATGATGAGCTATAATTTGCTTCAGTCGATCCAGCTTCTGGGCGACGCCGCCGACAGCTTCACCGAACGGATGTTAAACGGTATTCAAGCCAACGAACCCCGCATCGACAAGCTGATGAAGGAAAGCCTGATGCTGGTCACGGCCCTGGCCCCGACGATCGGTTACGACAACGCAACGAAAGTGGCCAAGACCGCGCATAAGAACGGCACCACCCTGAAGGAAGAGGCCATCGCGCTTGGCTTCGTGGATGCAGAAACCTTCGACAAAGTCGTGCGCCCCGAACAGATGATCGGCCCCAAGGCCTGATGGGGAAACCGGTCAGCCTGTCCAAACATCGCAAGGCGAAGAACCGCGTGAAGAAGCGTGCCCAAGCCAATGAAAATGCCGTGAAGTTTGGGCGCACATTGGCAGACAAACAGCTGGATAAAGCGCGGGCTGAGAAGTTGGCCCGCGACCTCAACGGTCACAAACGCGACGGCGACACACAGTCAGACAAGACATGAGCGCACGGCCAGAAAAACACTCCCTCACCCTGCACGGGCACCGGACATCGGTATCGTTAGAGCCGGAGTTCTGGCAAGCATTCCGCGACATCGCAAAGGCGCGCGGCCTGCCCCTGAACGCATTGGCCGCTGAGGTGGACGAGGCGCGCGGTGTGGACCGGGGGTTGGCCTCGGCCATCCGCGTCTATGTACTGAACCACCACAGACAACCGCCCATAGATTAGTGTTGGGCGGTCAAGGCTTGGCGCAAACGTGTGTCATGGCGAAGTTGCTTTGCATCCTGAGGGGTCAGGCAATCATCATCGGATTTGCGCTGCAAGATATCTGAGAACAGTTCTTCAACCTCGTTTCGCGACAAGCCTTCATCGTTCTCTTCAGTCTCAAACTGCACAATGGTCTTGCGCCACGCCGGGACGGCAAGCGTATAGGACTTCAAAAAGCGTTGATTGCGCGCGCCATCCGGCTTGTTGAAACTTGAATAAAACTGGATCATTGCATCCTCCCCCAGGACTGTTCGTGCAACTGAGATGGGGACATAATGGCCGACAACAAGGCAATCATAGGGGGGAAAAGGTGGCGTCTGGTCACCGTAGAGTAGGTTTTCGGTGAGGATCGGCGACCATTATCTGGGCGTCAGCGATAGCCATATCCCATCTTTCCCGCGCACGGTCAGATGCGCGACGGGGTTTGCTGGACGATCTGCAACCAGTGCGAAGCGGAAACTGCGCACCAACATCGACAAGATCAGCGGCCCCTCAATCATCGCAAATCCGGCACCGGGGCAGACCCGCTGCCCGCTGGAAAACGGTATATAGGCGTTGCGCAGGCACGCCTTCCCGTTTTCGGTCTGAAACCGGCCGGGGTCGAAATCATCGGGTTGATCCCACAGGCGTTCGTGGCGATGGAGGTGCCAAGGGCTCAGCACGACCTGGCTGCCTTTGGGGACATCACGGCCCCGGAAATGCTCGGGGCAGCGTGCCTCGCGGACCATCATCGGCACGGGCGGATACAGGCGCAACGTTTCGCGAAACACGTCACGTGATAGGCGTAGTTTGGACATCACAGAAAATTCAGCTTTTTCCGGGTCAATCTGCGCCTGTGCTTCCTCGGCGACGCGGGTCTGCCAATCGGGATACAGCGCCAGCAAATACAGCGCCCACGCCAAGGCCGACGCGCTGGTTTCATGCCCAGCCAAGAAGAAAATCGCCACCTGATCGACCATCTCAGCGGTGTCGAACCTGTCGCCGGTGTCAGGGTCGGTTGTTGTCATAATCTTGGTGGCAAGGTCGTCGGGTGCGGTGCCTTGGTCGATTGCAACCTGACGCGCAGCGGTCAGGTCGCGGATCAACCAGCGTATCTGGCTTGCGGTCTGCTTGGTTTTGCGGCTGTGGAAACGCGGCATCCAGCGCGGCAGGGGCAACAACGCGCCGAGATTTAACACAGGTTGCGCGCGCTGGTGTTCCCGGAACTTATCGAACACCTGCGCAGCAGTCTGATTTTCTATCGGGATCGAAAAGAGCGTGCGGAAAATAACGTCTGCTGCCGCGTGACTCGCGTGAGATTCAACCTCGACCGGGGTGCCGTTGGCCAAAGGGTGCAAACGGTCCACGGTGGCCACCGCGACGTCCCACATCGCGGGAAACACCTCTTTCAGCCGTCCCCCTTCAAACGCCGGGTCAATGATGCGGCGTTGGCGTTTCCAGACCTCGCCATTGGTGACAAAGACTGAATTGCCCAGCAGCGGGGCCAAGCCTTCACGTATACGGTCGGATTTTGGAAAATCGTCAGGCCGTTTCTTCAGCACCAGATCAACCAGCGACGGGTCGTTGCACAGATAGCTACGGAAAAACGGCGTGCGGAACTCGGCCATCCATGCGCGATACAGGCGCGCGGGCTGCGCCGACAGGATATCGCGGCGAAACAGCTTCGCGTATCGCCACAACGACACCCGCTCGTCGCGTGACGGGGGTTTGGGGGGGATGCGATCTGTCACGGCGCCATACCCGTGTATTTCGACACAGGCGTTTCGATTCGGCTGGCCGAGGGTCGGCGGTCTTTATACCGGTGCCCCAATGTCAGCGGCCCCGCTGTGATTTGGAAATAGTCATAATCACCGGGTCGATCGAACGCGCATAAGTATTGGAAATGGAGGCGGAAAAAACGCCAGCGCAATTCTTTCCAGCGCGCGGGGCTAAGGGTTTTGGTAAACGCGGCAGACAGGACCAGCGGCCAGCGCTTCCCAGTTTCCGGCGCGACACCGGACACGGCGACAGGGTCGCACAGCGCAAAGGCGCAGCCATCGCCGGGAGCGGTCACATCAACCCACGCAATCAGGGACTGAGCGCTGAGTTCATGCAAATCGCGTCGCAGCCTGTGCGCGTCAGGCAGGAAACTGACCATCGGCACCACTTGGCCAAGGGACAGAAAGGCAAGCTCCGGGCCACCATCCGGCACGTGCCCGGCGCGCAGGAGGTCTGCCAATATCGACACGCCCAGATGTGCGCCTGAGCTGTGCCCGATCACCAGAACCTCGTCGACATCGGAGTTCAGCGCCTCGGCGATCTGGTCGGCGAACAGTGCCATGCGCGCCTCTAACTCGGGTGAATTCGCCCCTTTCAGACGCGCGGAATAGGCGTAGTCATGCATCAGGTAGTAGACATAAAGCTTGTTGTCGATCTTGCGAAACCACTTGAGCAGAACGATCACGGTTAGGCAGAGGACGACCCAATATCCGACAACCATCGCTTCGGACATCAGCGTCAGATGTCCAGCAACAAACGCGGCAGTAAAACCGAGAATGTGGCCCAGAAGCAGCGCCAGCACCAATTGCAGGATCAACATCCCCACCGGGTAAAGCGCGGCGATCACAGGCCCTTTGCGCAGACGCATGAGCCGCCACAATGCGCCCGAGCTGACATAGGTCCACGCCGTGCGTGCCATCAGCAAATAGGTCTGCGCGATGTTCAGGTCCATACTGTCGCGCACAATGTCAGACCAGAACAGCACATCGAATTCTGCCTCGGTCTCGGCGCCGTCGATCCGGCCCGTCACTTGCCAGCCATAGGTGCCCGGCCCTTGTCGTCCGATCAGACCGATCTGATAGCCAGAGATCGCCGCCTGTGCCGCACCTTCCTTTCGGTAAAGCTCACGGTATCTGCGGGGGTGAATCGGATCGTAGCCGGGGATGTAGAACACCCGGCGGCGGCGCACCTCTTGGGTGGTGTGGGATGGGGGGGCGTCGTGTTTTTCCATGGGCCCAGCCTGACTGATTTCCCCCGAACATTAGCCGGATAGTCGGGCAACATTAAGCCCTTATCTGATAGGCCCGGCGGTCAGCCCAGCACGGCCAGCGCCGGGAAGGTTTCAAGCAACCAATATGAGAAGCGCGAGAACCCACCGGTCAGCATCATCAAACCAATGGTCCACAACAACAGGCCCATGATCCGCTCAATCCGTTCCATATGGCGCTTCATGAAATTCATCAGGCGGGTCATGCGCGGGAAGAACGCGGCGACGAGAAGGAACGGAATACCCAATCCGGCGGCATAGATCGCCAACAACGTGGTGCCCCGCACGACGGAGCCTTCGGATGCCGCAAGCGATAGGATCGCGCCGAGTTGCGGACCGATACAGGGGGTCCAGCCAAAGGCGAAGGCAAGGCCAAGAACATAGGCCCCAAAGGCGCTGCCGCCCTGATCGCCCGCATCTATCCGCGCGTCGCGGTTTAGGAAGGGGATCGAGATGACGCCCAAAAAATGCGCGCCGAACACCATCACGACAATACCTGCAAAGGTCGCGAAAATCGTTTGATTTTGCAGGAAAAAAGCCCCGAATGCCGAGGCCGCGAAGCCGAGGAACAGAAAGACCGTAGACAGCCCCATAACGAAGAAAAGCGCGGCAAGGGTGGCTTTGCGCGACGCAGATTTCCCTTCGCTCATTTCACCAATGCTGACCCCTGACATATAGGCCAGATAGGGCGGCACAATGGGCAGCACGCACGGGCTGAGGAAGCTCAGAATTCCGGCGACAAAGGCAATGATCAAAGCCGGAAGCAGGCTCGCGTCGATGAGTTCAAATCCAAACATATCCTCCACATAGCGCGCAATTAGGATGGCGTCACCTGCATGTTCGTCACAACTGCGCGACATATTGGTGCAGTTTAGCGGTCTCCAACAGATAGACAGACCCACGCCGACCGCCTATGGAAAGATATGGAGTTTGACGACGATCTTGACGCAATGGGGCTGCTATGCCCCCTGCCCGTGCTTAAAGCCCGCAAGCGTTTGAAATCGCTTGAAAAGGGTCAGGTTTTGCGCGTGCAAGCAACCGACCCTGCTGCAGTGATTGACGTGCCGCATTTCTGCGCCGAACAGGGACACACGCTTGTGAGCCAGCAGGAGCACGGCGAGGTTACCCATTACTTTATCCGCAAGGGCTAAGACGTAAGAAAGGCCGGACATTGCCCGGCCTTCCTGTGCTCAACGCTTAGCCACCCAGTGACCACCAGCCTTTACGTTTCGGCTTTGGTGGGTCTTCTGGTTTTGCCTCGGCTGCCGGAGCAGGTTCGGCGCTGGCCATCACAGGCTCGGGCGCTTTTTCCGGGGCCTGGGCCGGTTTCGCGTCTGACTCGCTAGCGGCAGCAGGTGTCGCATCCTCCGTCTTTTTCTTCCGGGTTGCGGGGGCACGTTTGCGCGTGGCCTTTTTAGGCTTGGCATCCTCGTCTGTCGCGACCTCGGTCGACGAAGCGGCTTCAGCGGCCTCTGCCTTAGGCTTTCTGGCGCGCGACTTGCGGGCCGGCTTTTCGGCGGGTGTCTCGTCCGCGTCCGCCTCTGCCGTTGCATCGCTCACAGCTTCCTCGGCCTTGGGCTTGGCCGCCCGTTTGCGAGGGGCACGTTTGGGTTTGGCGACAGCTTCGGCGTCTACTGCAGGAGATTCTGCCACACCTTCTGCCGGAACTTCGGCCTCAGACGCATCAGCCGAAACTTCATCAGCCTTATTGGCCCGTCGACGCGGTGCGCGCTTGCGCTTGGGTTTCTCGTCGGCGTCCTGCACAGGCTTGTCCGCCTCGCCCTCTGCGTCGGAGGCAACCTTGGCCTCGCCGTTGCTGCTATTGTCGCTATTCTCGGCAGCGTTGTCGCCATTCTGGTTGTCCTGACGGCCATCTTCGCCGTTGGACGACCTGCGCCGACGACGTCGACGACGGCGCTTCTTCGGCTTGATCTCTTCCTCGCCGTTTGCTTCCGAAACCACCTCGGCCTCTTCAACCACATCGGCATCGTCGATGTCATCCATCAATGACGCGTCGACCGACACAACCTGGGCCGAGACTTCAGGAACGGTGCGGGTCGCGGTCTTGAACTTCTCAATCGAATAATCGGGCGAGATCAGGAACGGGTCGGCCTCAATGCGCACGGCCATACCGTAACGCGCTTCAATCTGCGCGATATGTTCACGTTTGTAGTTCATCAGGAAGTTGACGATGCCAACCGGCGCTTTCACCAGAACTTCACGCGACCGACGACGCACGCCTTCTTCTTCCAGCTGACGCAGGATCGACAAAGCTAGGTTGTCATCTGATCGGATCAGACCTGTGCCGTGGCAGTGGTTGCAGGGCTGGGTTGTCGCCTCGATCATACCGGGCCGCAGACGTTGGCGGGACATTTCCGCCAACCCGAAGCCCGAGATGCGGCCCACCTGAATGCGCGCGCGGTCGGTTTTCAGCTTGTCTTTCAGCCGCTTTTCGACCGCATTGTTATTGCGGCGTTCATCCATATCGATGAAGTCGATCACGATCAGGCCAGCAAGGTCACGCAGACGCAGTTGGCGTGCCACTTCTTCTGCGGCCTCAAGGTTGGTCTTCAGCGCCGTTTCCTCGATCGAGCCTTCTTTCGTCGACCGACCAGAGTTCACGTCGATAGCGACCAGCGCTTCCGTCACGTCGATCACTATATAGCCGCCGGACTTCAGCTGAACCGTGGGGCTGAACATTCCCGACAGATAGCTTTCCACCTGATAGCGCGCGAAAAGCGGCATTTGCTCGTGATACAATTTCACGTTTTTGGCATGGGACGGCATGATCATTTTCATGAAGTCCTTGGCGGTGCGATACCCGGCCTCGCCTTCCACGAACACCTCATCAATCTCGCGCGAATACAGATCGCGGATCGAGCGTTTGATCAGGTTGCCTTCTTCATAGATCTTGGCGGGGGCCGACGAATTCAGCGTCAGTTCACGGATCTGTTCCCACAACCGTTGAAGATATTCATAGTCGCGCTTGATTTCCGACTTGGTGCGCTTGGCCCCTGCGGTGCGCACGATCAGGCCCGCACCTTTCGGCACGTCGATCTCAGCCGCGATCTCTTTCAGTTTCTTGCGGTCGGGGGCATTGGTGATTTTGCGGCTGATCCCGCCGCCACGTGCGGTATTGGGCATCAAGACACAGTAACGGCCTGCCAGCGACAGATAGGTGGTCAGAGCGGCGCCTTTGTTGCCACGCTCCTCTTTCACGACCTGCACCAGAAGGATCTGGCGCACTTTGATCACTTCTTGGATCTTATAACGCTTGGCGCGCGGTTTGCGGCGTGGGCGAATATCCTCAGCCGCATCGTCATCGGCAACGCTTTCGATCTGGTCGTCTTTTTCAGACGCATCAAGCGGCGCATCATCATCATCGTCGTCGTCGTCGGAATCGTCGCTGTCTTGTTGATCTGACGTATCCGCATCGGTGACGGCGTCGTCATCAGAAACATCGGTGCTGGCGTCATCGGTGGGTTCTTCAACCGGCGTTTCGCCAACCAGCTCCATCGGTGATTGACCCTCAAGCGGATCACCGTTGGCGTCGTCCAGGTCGATCACATCCATGCCCGACCCAGTCGCTTCCCCAGAGGTTTCCGCAGTGGCGTCAACCTCTTTGGTCGCCACCGCGTCATCGGTTTTGGCCTCTTCCGCCTGCGAGCGACCGCGGGACCGCGACCGGCGGCGGCGCGAGCGAGGTTTTTCATCCTCGGACGCCATTGCTTCTGCAAAGGCGCGCTCTTCTTCCAAAAGCGCTTCGCGATCCGCAACGGGGATCTGATAATAGTCTGGGTGGATTTCTGAGAACGCCAAAAAGCCGTGACGGTTTCCGCCATAGTCAACAAAGGCCGCTTGCAACGAAGGTTCGACCCGCGTCACTTTTGCCAGATATATGTTGCCTGCTAGTTGGCGTTTGTTTTCGGATTCGAAGTCAAATTCTTCGACCTTGTTTCCATCCACCACCACAACGCGGGTTTCTTCCGCGTGGGTGGCGTCGATAAGCATCTTCTTAGCCATGTTTTCTTTCTGCACCCCAATCGGCGCGCCCTTCCTGGCGGAAGCGCACGGTTTTCAGGGTGACTTGTCAGGGCGAAGCGATACGTGGAATGCGGCAACGCGGCGAGGGGCTTGCGCCCTGCCGACTGTGCTTGCTCGATCCTCTGACGCATCATCGCGTTTCTTCTCCGGTCGCGTTTGCGGGACCTGGCTTTGCCAGAAAGCCCATGTGCGACCCATTCAGGTGCCCGGCCTGTTGTCAGACATCGGGCGGATTTTCGGATCAAAGACTATGCCCTTTTGGGTGCAACGGACTTTGATCGTCAATTTCTCGCTCCGGCAGCCAGCCCAAATTGGGTGCGTTCCGGGGCATTCTCGGTCTATTCCGTCCCGATCTGCGGCATAGGCCTGCGTTCGGTCGACAAAACAGCGAAACTCTTGTCGGTGGTCGGGCGCGAACGCGCGATCCACCTTACTTGGACCATACGTGGTCCGGGGCCGGAATGACAATGGGCAAAATGCGTCAGATGGCAGATGAATGGTTAACGCTCGCAGATGGGTCCATCCAACTATCGGCCTAATAAAGCCCGCCAGATGATAGCGACCCGAAATCTGCTTTGCCCGGCACCACAACGGTCTTCCCGGTCGAGGTCTGGACTTTCGTCGTGCCCTCATCGGATTCGCCGCGATCAAACATGGGCAGGTTGGCCCCCATCGCAAAGCCACCATCAAACATCACACCAAACAGCGGCTCTTCCCCGTCGCGGAAATATTCGGCCACCACGTGATCGCCCGAGGCATCCGGCGCAAGGCGTGCGCCGGTGAAACGGTCGATCTTAATGAAATGGCCGCCCGGCGGCACTTTGAATTCACCGCCGCCATATTCCTTGATCGCTTCCAGCATGAAGCGCTGGAACACCGGACCACACATGCCACCGCCGGAGGTGCCGGGCATCGAGCGCGGGCGATCATAACCAATATAGCAGCCAGCAACGATGTTCGACGTAAAGCCAACAAACCAGGCGTCCCGTTCGTCGTTTGTCGTGCCGGTCTTACCCGCCGTGGGCACTGGCAGGTTAACCACGCTGCGCGCCGTGCCGCGTTCAACCACGCCCCGCAACATCGACGTCAACTGATAGGCGGTGATCGCGTTCATCACACGTTCCCGATCCGACACGATCTGCGGCGCCCGCCCAGCACTTAGGGCGGGATCACTGCAATCGGCGCATTGGCGGCTGTCGTGGCGATAGATGGTCTTGCCCCAACGGTCCTGCACGCGGTCAACCAGTGTCGGCTCCACCCGTTCGCCGCCATTGGCAAACATCGCATAGGCGGCAACCATCCGAAACAACGTCGTCTCTTCCGCGCCCAGTGAGTTCGCCAGAAACTGGTTCATCCGGTCATAAACGCCGAACCGCTCGGCATAGCCCGCCACCGTGTCCATCCCGATTTCCTGCGCCAGGCGCACGGTCATCAGGTTGCGCGACTGTTCGATCCCGGTGCGCAGGGGCGTCGGGCCATAGAAACGGTTCGAATAGTTCTTGGGTCGCCAGATCTTGCCGCCCGCGACAACCTCGATCGGTGCATCGATCACGATGGTGGCAGGGGAAAACCCGCTGTCCAACGCGGCGGCATAGACGAAGGGTTTGAAGCTTGACCCCGGCTGGCGCGTCGCTTGGGTGGCGCGGTTGAACACCGAATGCTGATAGCTGAACCCGCCCTGCATCGCCAGAACACGGCCCGTGTTCACGTCCATCGCCATAAAACCGCCCTGCACTTCCGGCACCTGACGCAAGGTCCAGCGAATGAAACTTCCGTCCTCATCACTGGTCATCTGGCGCACATGAACGACCTCGCCCACTTTCACCAAATCACCTGCAACCTGGGCCCGGCGCCCAAGGCTGCCATCTTCCTGAAGGCGACGCGCCCATGTCACGTCCTTGGCCGGAATCCAGTGGCCATCTTCGTCTTCATCCACGCCTTCAATACCGATGCGCGCGTCATTTCCGCCCACTTCCAGAACCACAGCAGGGTGCCAGCCCTCAACGTCGCGCGGGAAGCGTGCTTCGGCCAATGCGGCACGCCAAGCGTCTTCCGATCCCAGCATTTCTTGCGGCAGCTTCACCCCGGTGGGGCGCCAGACGCCACGGCTGCGGTCGTATCCTTCAAGGCCGACGCGCAGGCTTTTGGCCGCCACATCCTGTAAGTTGGGATCGACGGTCGCACGCACGGTCATACCGCCGGTGAAGAATTCTTCTTCCCCGAAATCGCGGCTTAGCTGGCGACGAATTTCATCCGAGAAGTAATCACGTGGCGGCAGCGCCTCGCGGAACGCCGGGAAGTCGCCGTTTTGAACGGAACGCAGCGGCTTCGCCACCTCGGCCTCATAAACCGCCTTGTCCAGATACCCGTTCTGGAACATCTCGCGCAGCACGTAGTTGCGCCGCGACAACAGACGTTCCTTCGCCCGCACTGGGTGAAAGTTACTGGGCGCTTGCGGCATCGAGGCCAGCGTGGCTGCCTCGTGCGGCTCCAACTCGTCCAGCGTCTTGTTGAAATAGGTCTGCGCCGCCGCAGACACCCCATAGGAATTCTGGCCCAGAAAAATCTCGTTCAAATACAGCGCCAGAATGTCATCCTTGGACAAGGTGCTTTCCAGACGGACCGACAGGATCAATTCCTTGATCTTGCGCTCGGCTGAGCGTTCCGAGCTGAGCAGGAAGTTCTTCACCACCTGCTGCGGAATGGTGGACGCACCGCGCAGCTTGCCCCCTCGCGCGGCCTCAATCGCTGCCGCCGCGATGCCGCGGGGGTCAAAACCGGCATGTGTATAGAAGTTTTTATCCTCGGCCGAGATAAAGGCGTGTTTCACAAGGGCAGGAATCTCATCGGACGGGACGAACAAGCGACGTTCGCGCGCGAATTCGTCCATCAACTGGCCTTCGCCCGAATAGACCCGGCTGATGGTGGCGGGTGTGTAGTTGGCAAGCTGCTCGTGGCTGGGCAAGTCCCTGGAATACATCCAGAAAACGCCGCCAATCGCCAGCGCAGCCATGAAGATGGCCAGCGTAATGCCGGTAAACACGGCACCGAAAATGCCAAGAATGAATCTGATCACGCACGCGTCCTTAAAAAAACTGCTTCCCTCCTATAAAGGGACCAATGGGCCGGGTCAAAACCCCTAGACGGGGAAAATCGGCCAATTCGCGCCCTTTGTTGCGGCTAGCTGCACGCCCGACCGGGGCGGATTGCAACTGCCCAGCCCCCGCCTTATGTCTTGGTCCGAACAACAACCGGAGGTCCGATGCTTACCACCTTTCCCTTCCCCGTCCGCGATGCCAATGCACAAACCGGTGATATGCCGCTGGATGGGCTGCCCGAATGGGACCTGTCGGACCTTTATGCATCACAAGAAGCGCCCGAACTGGATCGCGATCTGGCATGGCTGGAAAAGGCTTGTGCGGAATTTGCCGCGACCTATCAGGGCAAACTGGCCGATCTGAACGCCGCCGGAATGTTGAGCTGCATAGAGGCCTACGAAAAGATCGATCTGATCGGCGGGCGCATCATGTCCTTCGCCGGGTTGCGCTATTACCAGCAAACCACCGACGCAGACCGGGCGCAGTTTTTCCAGAACTGTCAGGAAAAGATCACCGTGTTCACCGCGCCGCTGGTCTTTTTCTCGCTTGAGGTGAACCGGATTGACGACGCGGTGCTGGACGGCTGGTTTGCCAACAACGCAGCGCTGGCCCGTTACAAACCCATCTTCGACCGCCTGCGCGCAATGCGGCCTTATCAACTGTCCGACGAGTTGGAGCAGTTTCTGCATGATAAATCCTCGGTCGGCGCGTCCGCTTGGAACACTCTGTTTGATGAAACCGTCGCGGCGTTGATGTTCACGGTGAACGGTGAGGAACGTGGTCTTGAGGCGACAGCCAACCTTCTGACCGACCAAGACCGTGAAACCCGCGAAGCCGCGTCGCGCGAAATCGCCCGCGTTCTGGGCGAGAACATCAAACTTTTCTCACGCGTTCACAACACCTTGGCCAAGGAAAAAGATATCGAGGATACGTGGCGCAAGATGCCCACCCCACAGACCTGGCGGCACCTTGCCAACCATGTCGAACCCGAAGTGGTCGAAGCCTTGCGCAACGCCGTGGTCGCCGCCTATCCGCGCCTGAGCCACCGCTATTATGAGCTAAAGCGCAAATGGCTGGGGCTGGACGTGATGCAGGTCTGGGACCGCAACGCGCCCCTGCCGATGGAGGACGACAAGCTGGTCGATTGGCCTGCGGCCGAGAAAATCGTGATGGACGCCTATGCCGACTTCGATCCGCGCATGGCCGAGATCGCGTCGCCCTTCTTCTCGAAAGGCTGGATCGACGCGGGGGTGAAGCCGGGCAAGGCGCCGGGCGCGTTCGCCCATCCGACTGTGACCAATGTACACCCGTATGTGATGCTGAACTATCTGGGCAAACCGCGTGACGTGATGACTCTGGCGCATGAACTGGGTCACGGCGTTCATCAAGTGCTGGCGGCCGATCAGGGCGAGATGCTGTCATCCACCCCGCTCACGCTGGCCGAAACGGCATCGGTCTTCGGCGAAATGCTGACCTTCCGAAAACTGCTGAACGAGGCCAAGACCACCGCTGAAAAGAAGGTCCTGCTGGCGGGCAAGGTTGAGGACATGATTAACACGGTCGTGCGCCAAATCGCGTTTTATGACTTCGAATGCAAACTGCACGAAGCCCGCGCAGGTGGTGAATTGACCCCCGACCAGATAAACGAAATCTGGATGAGCGTTCAGGGCGAAAGCCTTGGCCCGGCGTTTGAATTCATGGATGGGTACGAAACCTTCTGGTCCTACATCCCGCATTTCGTCCATTCGCCCTTCTATGTCTATGCCTATGCATTTGGCGACGGCCTCGTGAACGCGCTTTATGCGGTCTATGAAGACGGCGGCGCGGACTTCCAGGACAAGTATTTCGAGATGCTTAAAGCCGGCGGATCAAAACACCACAAGGAGCTTCTGGCCCCGTTCGGCCTTGACGCCTCGGACCCGAAATTCTGGGACAAGGGGCTGGCGATGATCGAAGGCTTCATCGACGAGCTGGAGGCGATGGAAGAATAAGTCCAACCTTCCAAGACAGATTTTATCAAGGCGCTGAATTTACGGCGCCTTGATTTTTTCCGACGACGCACGGACACAGTTTGTCTGACCGGCTCTTCCTGACCAATAATATTCGCAGCCGAAGACGCAGGGTGTGGAAAGCCGACCAACAATGACTTGCAAAGCCGGGTTTCTGACCCCTTACCGGGATGCCAGTCAAGCAGGGTAACGCCCATGCCTGGCGCGCAGCTGTTTCCATCGCCTCTCTGCGGCGGCAGGACCGGTTTGCACTGAAAGGGTTAGGTTCACGCATCACTCGTCTAGCAGTTAAACACAGTACTATTGCAATTGCCGTCGTCTCAAACCCCCTCGTGATCAAGGTGTTCCAAAAAAGATTCCGTGACCTTGTCTTCCACGATCTCGCCCATGTCGTCTGCACCTTCGGGCGTTCGTCGACACATGCAGTGGGCTTTGGGTTGCCCGGCAACTTTTCATCAACAGTCTGCGGCGGGTCTCCGGCATAAACTGCTGGGGCAACAAAAAAGGCCGCGCTTATGAAAAAAGCGATCCTGTTAGTGCTTTAAATACATACATAATAATCTCCTGTTGAAATAAGCTGGCACAATCTCAGCCCCGAAATGAGAGCCTATTGGTTGCCGACAGAGTGAGTTTGTTTCATCTCAGGCAAGTGACTTACACAAAACATTTTTCACATCGTCAAATACCAGTTCACCGCCCAATTTTCACTGCAATACTAAGAGCTTGCAGGCCCTACAGGTTAATGTTGGGACGAAAAAGTCAGACAACGTGACATTTCACACAGAGCAAGAGGCAGCGCCCCTACCGCCCAGCTGACCGGACCGGTCATACCTAAGCTAATGCAGGTCGATGCGTCCGCCATTGCGCACGGCCAAACTTGCGCAGCCCGATCATCACCAAAAGCGCGGTGATCAACAGGACCAACCCCGCAGGAATGGGCACCGGAGCCACCGTGATGACATAGAAACCGGCCGATATGATCCCATCGAATGCAACAGCATTGAAGGCGGCAAAGGCGGGCGGGGTCATATTGTCGACGGCCGTTTCAAACTCCAACACACAATTGCCGACCGGACAGCCCGGCGCGGCGACCGAGTTCGAGAAATAACCGAACAAACTGCCCGCCGCTGCGATGTCATTGTCTACAGGATCATAAAGCGGCGGCATTACAGCGTCTGGCGTGTCAAACGTGACGCCCCCAAGGGTAATCGAGAAGTCGCCGACAGCCCCGCCCCCCATTGGCGCGGTGAAGGTCCTATTCTGGCCCCCCATCGCGATATCATAGGTAACGGTGGCCGAATAAACTGGTGTGGCCAACAGCGATACGGCGAGCAAGGCAAGCAAATTAACTGGTCGTAAACTGGAAAAAACTTTGGAAAAAAAGCGTTTCATTGAGGTATCTCCTTCTGAAAATACCTTCCCATAATAGCATTTTTTGAGATTTCCGACAAATCACTGCCGCTGCTTGCTCCAACTGCAAACCGTTTATTGACTGTTCTCCGAGTGTTAGGTTGCCGAGCCGCGCTGCGTTCGGGCAACGCTTGAAGAGCCCGTTGCGGCATACCGGCCCCACCACATCATGGATGGGGCTCATTTGCCACTCACTTCAACTGACTGTCCTTTGAGCCACGCCGGTTAAAACCGGGGCGAGACTTAAAGGCGGCGTCGCGATCTTGCATGCAATCGATGCACAGTTTCACGCCGGGGATTGCTTTGCGTCGCGCCTCG
The DNA here is from genome assembly GCF_023195695.1 of Aliiroseovarius sp. S1339. GTDB lineage: Bacteria > Pseudomonadota > Alphaproteobacteria > Rhodobacterales > Rhodobacteraceae > Aliiroseovarius. The sequence goes on from NZ_JALPQG010000004.1 coordinate 319,420, forward strand.
GGGATTTCTTCTTCACATTCGGCGCAATGGGTGCGGCTTTCACCCACGGGGGGCTTGTTAACCCGCATCCGCGCCAACTCATCTTGAATCGAAGCGTCGATTTGTTCCTGAACCGCGCCGTCGCGCGCCCAACCGCCTGCCATTGTTGCCTCCGTCAGCTAATATCAACGGCCACGTCAAAAACGCGGTCGATCATGGCTTGTGTGCCGCGCGAAAATTCCAGCGGGCATGGATAATCCGCCCCGTCGCGCACCGTGCGGCCGAAATTCTCGACCTGCAGTATATATTGGTTCGCCTGCGGCCAATTTTCAATGGTGCGGGTGCCATCATGGCGGCGCAGCTCAAGTTCGGCCTGCCCGAATATGCCCGCATTGAAGGGCGCGGTCAGACGGATTTGGCCGGTTTCGCCTTGAAACACCACCTCTTGGCGCGGGCAAAGCCGCATTGAGGTCATGGCGGAGTATGTGAACCGCCCCAGCGGCCCGGCCATCTCGCCCACCACCTGCGCCCAGGTGTCCACGCCGTTTTCTGTCTTGATGCGCGCCGATAGATCAGTGGGCTCGGCCCCTGTGACGAACCGGACCGAGGAATAGGTATAGACGCCGATATCGCGAATGCCGCCCCCGCCCATGTCGGGCTTGTTGCGCACATTGTTCACGTCGGCCCGGTTATCATAGCTGAACGCCGTGTCGACGTGATCAACCTGACCGATTGCGCCGGATTGCACCAAGTCGCGGGCGCGCAGCCATTGCGGGTGGTGGACGATCATATAGGCCTCGGCGATCAGCAGGCCAGTTTCGTCGCGAAGGGCGATCAGTGTGTCAATTTCTTCGGCTTTCATGGCAATTGGTTTTTCGACCAACACATGCTTGCCTGCCCGCGCGGCTTTCTGCGCCCATTTCACATGCAGGTGGTTGGGCAGCGGGATGTAGACCGCATCGACATCCGCGTCAGCCAGCAACGCCTCATAGCTGTCGTGGACATTCAGATCAGGACAGAACGCCTTAAATCCAATTGATTTTTCTGCGTTCGAGGTCGCGAGCGCCACAAGCCGCGCGTTGGGCGCCGCATGGATTGCGGGGCCCATCTGTTTGAGCGCGAAATTTGACGCCCCCAGAATACCCCAGTTCAGCACATCGCCCATCGCTCGTCCCCCAAAAATGAAATGAACGACCAAGCGTAACGCGGGTCGGTCAGATCGTAAACAACAGGCGCGAAGTGTCAGGCTTCCTCTAGCAACCCTTTTTCGGCGGCAAGATCCTGCATCCGTTTTTGCAGCTTTTCAAAGGCGCGCACTTCGATCTGGCGAATGCGTTCGCGGCTGACATCATAGACGCCCGACAGTTCTTCAAGCGTGATCGCCTTGTCCTGCAAACGTCGCTGAGTCAGAATGTCTTTTTCGCGGTCGTTCAGCACATCCATCGCCTGCGCCAAAAGCTCGCGACGGACTGTCAGTTCGTCCTGCTCGGCATAATCACCGGCCTGATCCGCGCTTTCATCTTCCAGCCAATCCTGCCATTGCATGGATCCTTCACCATCCGCAGACACGGTTGCGTTCAACGATGCATCCCCACCCGACAGGCGGCGGTTCATTGAAATCACTTCGGCTTCGGTGACGTTCAAGTCATTGGCGATGCGGGCCACGTTTTCCGGGCGCAGGTCGCCTTCTTCCAACGCGCCGATGCGGGCCTTGGCTTTGCGTAGGTTGAAAAACAGCTTTTTCTGCGCCGAGGTCGTGCCTAGCTTCACCAGCGACCAGGACCGCAGGATATATTCCTGGATCGAGGCGCGAATCCACCACATGGCATAGGTCGCCAAACGGAACCCTTTTTCAGGGTCAAACCGTTTCACGGCCTGCATCAAACCCACATTGGCTTCCGAAATCACTTCGGCCTGCGGCAAACCATAGCCGCGATAGCCCATGGCGATTTTGGCCGCCAGACGCAGGTGCGAATTCACCATTTGGTGGGCTGCATCACGGTCTTGATGGTCCACCCAGCGTTTGGCCAGCATGTATTCCTGTTCAGGCTCCAACATCGGAAACTTCCGAATTTCCTGAAGATAACGGTTCAATCCGCCTTCTGGCGTCGGGGCCGGTAGATTTTTATAGTTGCTCATCTTGGCGATCTCTCTCCCACTTGTCCCGTCAATGTTGCGGGGCTTAACATTGAGATAAGACCCCGCCTGACGAATTCAAGTGATATGTCGTCGAATATCGTGAACAACATATGAACCCCTACCCCGCGAAAGTGAAGGGGATGACATGAAACCTCACAGCCTCGTGCGGTAAGTTGCAAACCTATTACAAAAGCGGCGATAGCATGCCGATGCTGTTGATCAAAATGCGCCGGGGCACGGTCCATTCGGCAACGGCGGCGCGCTGAACCGGGACCGACATGGCAAAGAACGCCTCTTGCTTAGTGCGGATGTCACCCACGACGGTCTTATCGACCAGCATCATACTGTTTTCATAGTTCAAATCGAAACTGCGTTGATCAAGATTGGGCGACCCGACAAGCGCTGCTGTTCCGTCGACGCTCAGCACCTTTGCGTGCAGCAGACCCGGCTGAAACTCGTGTATTTCCACGCCAGCATTCAGCATTGATGGATAGAAGCTGCGCGACGCAAACGCGACGATCAGGCTGTCATTGGTGGCCGGCACATTCAGGCGCACATGGACGCCGCGCAGGGCAGCCGCGCAAATCTGCTGGTGCAGCGCTTCGGAGGGCACATAGTAGGGTGTGGTGATGATCACCTCATGCTGGGCCGACGCCAGCAGCATTTGCATCATGTCAGGAACCGCCTGCACACTTTCCGTAGGCCCCGTCCCCGCCATGACAGCTGGAAAGCCACCTTCGGCCATGGTGGGCGTGTGATCCAGACATTCGGCGATGTCGTCGCCACCATGAACCATCCAATCGGTCACAAAAAGGCGTTGTGCCTGCCACGCGACCGGCCCTGTGACGCGCAGCATGATATCGACCCATGGTGCAAATTTGGGCTTTACCCGAAACGCCGCGTCCGCGCAGTTCTGGCTGCCGACATAGGTAATGGTATGGTCAATCACCACAATCTTGCGGTGGTTGCGAATATCCAACCTGCGTATGAAGGCCGAGATCAACGGGAAGCGGAAGGCAAACGCGACGACCGTCTCAACACCGCACTCCTTCATCCGGGCCCAGAGCGGGTCGTATAACAGCCGCCGCGATCCAAGACCGTCAACGATCACCCGCACCTTTACCCCACGTCCGACAGCGCGGATCAAGGCCTCGGCAACCTTGGTGCCGTTGTTATCGGCAAGCCAGATATAGAACAGCATGTGCACGTGATCGGTCGCCGCGTCGATATCGGCGACCAACCAGTCGATGCTTTCATTGCTGTCGGTGGTCGTGGTCGCATGGTTTCCCGACACCGGTTGAAACCCATTCACCGACGCCGCGCGCGCAAAGGCTTGCCGGTACAGCAACGGAAGCTCGGCGCGCGGCAGATTGCCCGCCGGAAGTTTGGGAAGTTCGCGGCGTAAATATTTGAGTTTCTTTTCAGATTTTCGATCCGCGCTGGTATCGCCAAGGAAGAAATACGCAATCACACCGACCAATGGCAGGGTCATGATCACCACGCTCCATGCCAATCGCGATGCGGTTGATCGATGTTCACGCGTCACGGCACGGGCAATGGTTGCAAGGTCCAGCATGAACAGCAGGACGGCCCAGATTGCACCCCAAGATCCCCAGGAAAGGTCTGTCATAAGGTTTTTTTGCCCCGCCGCGTTCAGGTCGTTGTAATGCCCGCCCGCAATGTTTCGATCAGGGCCACCATATCCGCGGGCATCGGGGCTTCAAAGCTCAAGTTTTCGCCCGAGACCGGATGCTGGAACCCAAGCGTTGCAGCGTGCAGCGCTTGGCGCGGAAAAGTGCGCGCGGCCTCGACCCCTGCCTCGCCAATGACCTTGGCGTTCAGCTTGCGTCGCCCACCATAGGTCGGATCGCCGATCAGCCCATGACCCGCATGGGCCATATGCACGCGGATTTGGTGCGTGCGCCCGGTTTCCAGCCAGCATTCGATCAGCGCGGCTTGGGCGGGGGTGCCGAACACCTCAACCGTGCGTGCGCGGGTCACCGCGTGACGCCCACCAGAAAACAGCACCGCCTGTTTTTGCCGATCTGTCTTGTGGCGCGCGAGCTGGGTTGTGATTTTCAGGATATTGCCCTTTTCAAAGCTCGTCCCTTTGATCCCGCCCAGACGCGGGTCGGCCTTGTCGGGGGCACCATGAGTAACGGCGCGATAATGGCGCTCTACGCTGTGGGCCTCGAATTGTTTGGCCAACCCGTGATGGGCCGCATCCGATTTGGCCACAACCAGCAGCCCAGATGTGTCCTTGTCGATCCGGTGCACGATGCCGGGGCGTTTTTCGCCCCCCACACCGGACAATTCTCCGCCAAAATGGTGTAAAAGCGCGTTGACCAGCGTGCCTGTGGGCGTGCCGGGCGCGGGATGCACCACCATGCCGGCGGGTTTGTTGACCACAATCAGGTCGGCATCTTCATAAACGATATCCAGCGGGATATCCTCAGGTCCAATATGGCTTTCTTCGGCTTCCGGCACGCGGATCTCAAACACCTCGCCTTCCGCGACCTTGGCGCGCGGGTCATCCACGACGGCCCCATCCCGCATTACGGCCCCGCTTGCGATCAGACGCGACAGCCGCGACCGCGACAGGCTTGCTTCCTCTGGCACATCGCGGGCAATCGCCTTATCAAGGCGCTTGGGCGGGTTTTCTGCGATGATGATCGCGACGATACGGTGCGAGGACGACATGAACGACACTCCTGAACAGGATCTGGACGCAGCGCTAGAGGCTTCTGTGGGCCACGGCACCGTGCGCTATCTGAAAACTCTGGTGACGGCCATGACCCTCACCACGATTGTGGGCCTTGTAGTGCTGGTGGGCGTGGTTGTCATGCGTTTCTCGCAAACATCGCCCGATCAAATGTCTGCACCTGCCCTGCCCGACCAGATTACCCTGCCTGATGGTGTCACGGCAGACGCCATAACGTTCGGGCCAGACTGGTATGCGGTTGTATCTGGCAATGAAGTCCTGATCTTTGATCAAGACACTGGCGATCTGATCAAGCGCATTCAGGTGCGTTGAGCAGCCTCACAAGTCACATATCTTAAAAGGTTGAAATGGTACCGACACCCCGGCTCGAACGGGGGACCTCTTGATCCACAATCAAGCGCTCTAACCTACTGAGCTATGTCGGCACGCTGGATGCATTTACCTGCCACGCGCGGGCATTGCAAGAGGTCGCCGCTTGAAAAATGCACGAAAGGCCTCTAACCCCAAGGTGATAGTTTCAGGAGGCCAGACATGGGCATCAACGACGAAAGCAACATCGACGCAAACCTTCAGATCGGACCAACTTCGCTTGGGATGGTGCGCCTTTACGTCGAAGGTGGCGGCGTCGAACTGCCAATGGATTTCGAGCCGGAAGAGGCCGAGGAAATCGCCGAAGAACTGCGCGTCGCCGCCCAACAGGCCCGCGCCCTGGCCGACAGTGACAAATCAAAAAAGAAATAACCTGTTTCTTCTGGCCGGAAATATCCTGGGGTGAATGCGCGCAGCGCAGAGGGGCAACGCCCCTGCCCCCTTACACATTGACCAACCCCGCCACCCCCGGATCGCGAAACCCATGCAGACGTCGCGCCGCGTGGGTGGCGAATTTCTGTACCATCACCTTGCGGCGTGCGGGCGCAAGCTTGTCCTCTGGTGCCATGCGAATGATTTCGGCGTCATAGCTGTCTGCAATGATCAACCCGGTGGCGTCCGGCAAAAGCTCGGTCGGGAAATCGCCGTCAACAGCCCAGAAATAGCGGTCGCACCATTCCAGATAACCCTGCCATTTCTGGTCCGACGTGAAATCAACGCGCGAAGATTTGCATTCGATCACCCAAATCTCGCCTTTCGGGCCAAGCGCCATCACATCGACCCGCAGACCACGCGCCGGCACCAGTTCTTCGACCGTGACGAAACCATGGCTTAACATGTGGCGACACACGCCGCGCGCCAGCAACTGGCCGGGCATCAGGGTTTGGTTTGGCATCTCCATAGGTTCAACATGAACAATTGGTGAACAAAATGTCAATGGGGGGCGCTGGCGTGCCAAATCTCTCCCCTTGTAACGGCCCGCCGCGCAGCCTATCTAGGCTTTGGCGGCTTCTGCCCTTCTCGTCCCACGTGGGTACAATTCCAGTGGCCTTAAGCAATTCCGAGGGAGCTGGCTCTGTCCGGACCCTGGTTCGGTTACCCGGCGCCCACCTGTATATACAGGTCCTCGGGAATTCAGACCCCGACGGATGCGTGCGGTTCCGCCACCTTTTCCCTTCTTCAAAACGGCCGCGCCTGATGGCGCACGCTGGCCAGCGTGGCCTCACGCCCTTTTGTTCGCAAGGGTTGGTTTTTTTGCCCTAAACTACTCGCGACAATGCAATCATACCTGCCGGAGGATTCCATGAAAAAGCTGGCCGTCGCCCTGTTGTTCAGCCTGACCGCTTTTTGGGGATCAGCGCAAGCCGCTGATGCGTTCACTGTCGAGGGATCAGCAGGCGGCACGTTGATCGCCACGCCGGTCGCCAGTTTCGACAGCCCCTGGGCGATGAGCTTCATCAGCGACACGCAAATGTTGGTGACAACAAAACCGGGCAAATTGTGGCTGGTGTCCACAGATGGCACCACGCGCCCCGTCAGCGGCGTCCCTACCCCGGTGGTGGGCGGTCAAGGTGGGTTAGGCGATGTGGTGCCGCACCCGGAATTTGCCACCAACAGCTTGATCTACCTGTCCTATATCGAAAGCCAGGATGACGGTGCCACACGCGGGGCTGTCGTGGTGCGTGGGACGCTTTCGCTGGGCGATCAGCCTGCCTTGTCCGACATCGAAAGGATTTGGAGCCAGTATCCTTACCGCTCGGGTGCGGGCCATTTCTCGCACAAGATCGCCTTTGGCCCGAATGGGTCGGCGCAGGATGGCAAGCTGTTCATCACCTCGGGCGACCGGCAGGAACAGACCCCGGCGCAACGCTGGGACATGGCGCTTGGCAAGGTCATCCGGCTAAACGATGACGGCACGATCCCGTCCGACAACCCGTTTCAGGATCAGGGCGAGCTTGCGAAAAGCTTCTGGACGTTGGGCCATCGCAACCTATTGGGTATCGCGTTTGATGCGGAAGACCGACTTTGGACCCACGAAATGGGACCGCGCCACGGGGACGAGTTGAACCTGATCCAGCCGGGCTTGAACTATGGTTGGCCGGTCGTGTCGATGGGTGACAATTACAGCGGCAAAACCATTCCCGATCACGACACCCGCCCCGAATTTGCTGCCCCGAACGCGTTCTGGGTGCCCAGCATCGCGCCCTCGGGTCTGGCGATTTATTCCGGCGAGATGTTCCCTGACTGGAAAGGCAACGCCTTCATCGGCGGCCTTGTCAGCAAAGCCCTGATCCGGGTTCAGATCGACGGCACCAATGCGCAAGAGGCCGAGCGGTTCAGCTGGAACAAACGCGTGCGCGACGTCGAGCAAGGCCCCAACGGCGCGCTGTGGGTGTTGGAGGATAAGTCCGGTGGGCGGTTGTTGCGACTGGAAAAGCCTTAGGAAACGGCTTTCAACTCAGCTTTGGACGTTGCAGGCATACACAAACTTGTCGCCATCCTTGGTGAACCAAGTTGCACTGCCCGTCCGTCTATCCAAGGTGAACTTCCACTCATAGCTAAGGTTGCTTCCGATACCGACGCCGTGCTGCGCATTAAACAGAACGGCTTTCGGCCCGGATATCGCCGTGACTTTCCCAGCAAGATGCGTGTGGGCAGTTTTCCAATCGCTGGTGATGTCAACCAACTCAGGCACATCGGCGTCGCTGCTTAACCCCCAGCCACCGTTCGGCGCACACACTGCATCTTCGGGCGTATAGTCGGCGCGGATACAATGAAGGGGCTGGTCAAATTGCGATGGGGTCCAAAGCGCGACCGTGACGGTATCGCCTGCCTCTCCGATGCAAATGATCCGCTCCTCTGTGGGTTGCGCCTGCATCGCACATGGCAAAAAGGCTGCAGCCAAACAAAAGCCCGCCTGAATCAATTGTCTCATAGGGTCGTGTCCTCGCAAGTAAGTCTGTCTATCAATTATTAAATTAGGCCTCGGCACCCCTAGCTGCAATGAGCCAGATCACAGCGCTGATTTCTGCGAGGCTTATAATAGATGTGTTCACGGGAAAGGACTGAGATTTCGCTGACACATTTTATTCCCAAATCGGTTCTTTCGTATCAACCGCGCTTTGCAAGGTTTCGCAGGCGCAGAAAGGGAGGAGAGTTTCTATGAATGTTATTTCACATTTCACCAAAGCAGCAACGGCTATCGCAATGGTCGGCGGACTTACCTTATTGGCGGGATTGTCACCCGCGATGGGGGACGGGCACGAGATAGGCGCCAAAGAATACAGCATTTCCTGTCAGTCGTGTCACGGATCTGACGGCCTTGGCGGCGGTGAAATGGCTATGCACCTGAACGTCCCGCCTACAAATCTGACGCTGATCTCAAAAGAGAACGATGGCGTATTTCCGTTACTCAAAGTTTTTCAGATCATCGACGGACGCCAACAGGTCCGAGGCCATGGAGGAGAAGCGATGCCAATTTGGGGCGCGCGCTATTCTGAGGATATCGGAGACACCTACGGGCCATATGGTGGCGAACAGGTGATACGCGCTCGCATTCTAGAGCTGGTGTTCTATATCCAGTCAATCCAGAAGATGTGATCCTAGGGCTTTCTTTTCGGGGCAAGCCCTGCACGGTGGCCGACGCATCTATCGCGATCTGGCACGCCTGTTCGTATCGTCGCACGGATAAGGCGTGCCATCAGACATCACGCACAAATCGTTCAGGAAGCTCTGGGGCAAAGCGTTGTAGCTGGGCAAGAGGTGGCTTTCGTCCTGACGGTCAAGAAAGTCACTGCAGCTGGCGACATAGTATGAATGCCAACGCAGTTCCAGATCATACCATTGTGCAAACGCCATCGTTACGGCGGTGGTTGTGTTCCCCGATGCTTTCATCTCTTGGGCGAAACGTGCGGCGATGTCGCTTTGCATGGGCCAAGACAAAAGTGCCTCCCATATCTGCGGATTACCCTTACCAGACAACTCCCACGCGGCCAGCAAACTGATCGCACTGGCATCGGCCTCCATCGCTGCGACGGCACGCGCGTTGGCTTCCATTGAGATGTCGTTTGAAGGGCAAAATCCGCGTCGAAACTGATCAGCGTGGCGCAGTTCATGAAGCAAAATTCCCTGTTTTAGCGAAGTGGGTATGTCACGGTGCAACACGACGGTGTGCGCTGCCCCAAAATACTCCCCCAAGGACGAACCAGAATGATCAGTAAGGCAGATATTTGGCATATTGTCGGGCGACGTTCCCAAGCCCCGGAAAACCGTGTCGAGAACGGGCGCAATCGCCGCATAGAGTTGGGCGATCTGCTTTTGATCTGCTGTGGTCGCGACCTCTTTCTCAGGGACAAGACACGAGGCCGGTGGCGGTGCGGTTGTTTGACCGGCACAGAGCGTTGGCAGAGACGCCAGAAGTGGCGCGATAAGAAACCTCATTCACGATAGACTGCGAATTCATCACAGTGAGTCGGCCCAAAAGCTGCTGGGTCAAAAGTCACAGGGGTATGTTGGAAAACGATATCTACTGCTGCCGCGCTCGCGCTTCGATGCGCACTGGTATCGTCGTGGCAACAGGCTCACGCTTGCCGCCCTTGGGCGTGTCGTCATGCTCCATCCGCATGATCACAATGGCAAACTGGACGCCCGCAAAGACGATGCCATTGAACATGAACAACATCAATACGGCGATCCAACCGATGTCAGAAGTTGAGACGAGGTGCCAAAGGTTACCGACATTTGTGTAAAGCAGCAACGCGACGAAGGTTGCAGACAGGCCAAACCCGATTAGCACTTGTTTGATGTAAAGGCGGACGAGTTTTGGCATGACAATCCCTTTCGCTGCACCAATAATAATGTAGCGCAGCCGCGCCAAAGCGAAAGAGGCATGGCGTCGCAGGGGTCAAGGTCGGCGGGCGGACGCTCAGAACTTTAACCTGTTCGGTATTGGCTCTTGGCGTTAAAACGCTTCGGGCTTTGCCTCGCGGGCCATATGATCCAGCACGGCGTTGGCAAATTTGCCCTCGTCGCTTTCCGGGAAGAAGGCTTTGGCGATGTCCACGAACTCGGTGATCACCACTTTTGGGGGCGCTTCGCCTTGGATTAACTCGGCGCCTGCCGCACGGAACAAGGCGCGCAGGGTCGGGTCGATACGCCCCAGCGGCCATTTCGCCACCAGCGCCCGATCGGTCATTTGGTCGATTTTCGCCTGATGGGTCAGCGCATCCTCGACCAGTTTTCGAAACAGGCGGCTGTCGCCTTCGACCATCGCATAGTCGTCGAATTCCTCGCCGAAGCGGTGGTTTTCGAACTCAACCATCACCCGGTCGGCCGTTTGCCCCGAGGCTTCCATCTGGAACAGCGCCTGCACCGCGAAAAAGCGGGCGGCGGATTTCATCTGGCGTTTCTGATTGCCGGAAAGCGTCATGCGGTTGGGGTATCCTTCGTGTCACCGGCAAGCTTGATCGAGTCCGAGATCGACTTGAACCCGATACCTTTGCTTGCGCCGGCCCATTTGCGCGAAAGCGCGACCAGATGCAAGGCCGCAGCCGCCGCCCCGCCGCCTTTATTTTGATCTTTGGTGTCCGCGCGCACCTCGGCCTGCTTTCGGTTTTCCACCGTCAGGATGCCATTGCCGATGCACAGCCCTTGCAGCCCCATCATCTGGATCGCGCGCGAGCTGTCATTGCAGACCGTGTCGTAATGGGTGGTTTCGCCCCGGATCACACAGCCCAGCGCCACGTAGCCATCGAAATTCGACAGACGATCGGCCATCGCTATCGCGGTGGGCACTTCCAGTGCACCGGGCACCTCGACCAGATCCCATGTACCGCCTGCGGCTTCGATTTCGGCCTTCGCACCGGCGACCAGATTGTCGGCAATGTCTTTGTAGTAAGGCGCCACGACGATCAGAAGTTTCACCGGCTTATCGAAGCTCGGACGGTCGAGAACGTAATGCTGTTCAGCTTTGGCCATGGGTCAATCCTTCTGAATAGGGCGAGTGCCGGTGATGGTCAGGCCATAGGCATCCAACCCCACATAGCGGGTATCAGGGCTGTCGGTCAGAAGCACCATATCATGCAGACCGAGGGCTGACAGGATTTGCGAGCCAAGCCCGATCTGACGCACCGTGCGCGGGCCGTCATCATCGTCATTGGCATGCAATGTCTTGCGGGGTTCACGGAACAGGCAGACCACGCCCCTGGCCTCGTCCGCGATGATCTGCATGGCGCGGGGCAACTCATCTGCGGGGCGTGGGCCAAGGCCCAGCACATCCTGCGCTTCCTGCAGCGCATGGGTCCGCACCAGAACCGGGTCCGGCGTGGTGATGTCGCCCTTGATCAGCACCACATGTTCGATGTCGTGGGTCAGGTCGGTGAAAATCCGCATCTCCCAGTCACCACCATATTGCGAGGTGACGTTTTCGCGCGAGGTCTCGCGCACCAGATTGTCGTGACGGCGGCGATAAGCGATCAGGTCCGAAATGGTGCCGATCTTCAACCCATGTTTTTGGGCGATGTCCACCAGTTCCGGCAGCCGTGCCATCGTCCCGTCTTCGTTCATGATCTCGCAGATCACACCGGCAGGGGTGCGCCCGGCCAGACGCGAGATATCCACCGCGGCCTCGGTATGCCCTGCCCGCACCAACACGCCACCATTGCGGGCGCGCAGGGGGAAAACGTGACCGGGGGTCGCGATTTCGGCTGGGCCGTTTTCGGGGTCGATGGCAACTGACACTGTCAACGCGCGGTCAGCGGCGGAGATACCTGTGCTCACGCCTTCGCGGGCCTCGATCGAGGTGGTGAACGCGGTTTCGTGGCGCGAGGAGTTATGCATCGACATCATCGGCAGGCCCAGCGCTTCGATCCGCGCGGCCTCCATCGGCAGGCAGATCAGCCCGCGCCCGTAAGTGGCCATGAAATTGATGGCGTCGGCGGTGCAGGCATCGGCGGGAATGACGAAATCGCCCTCGTTCTCGCGATCTTCGTGATCGACAAGAATATACATCCGACCCGCCCGCGCGTCTTCGATGATCTCTTCTGCGGACGAGATGGCATCCGACAAGCTGGCCTCGACCGGGCCGGGCGTTTCATATGTGCTACGATCAGACATGGCGCATTCCCCTCAGGTTCGCGCCCGTGACTAGCGCAGGCGGGATGCGTTTGCCAGTGGAAAGCCATAATCGGGAAAGTATCACGTCACGCTTTGTTCAGCCTGATCCGAGTATCCTGACCAGTACCTTTCACCGAATAAAGGTTTGGCCGCGCTTTAAAATACTGCCGCCATGTATTTTCCATCACATCTGCAAGCCTTACGTCAGCGTTTTTTACCATCTGCGTGTTTATTTGACCGATCAACAAGCCATCGGGGTGGCCTTCAATACAGGCCGCAATGCGCGAATCCGCATGGGAAACGTCCCGGATTAGGCTTGGAGAGGCTGACCTGTCGATTGCGTATTGGCCTGGACGAGCTTTGAAATAGGATTCCCACGTTTTCTGCTTCTGATCCGAAATCCTTCCCGAAAGACCGGAACGTATTTGTATGTTTACACCAGACATGGTGATCCCTTCCGGATGGGCGCGGACAATCCGCTGCACTTCATCATCAAACGAGGGAGCAACGGGGTTGTTTGGGCTAATCGCTGCCCAGCAACTAACACCTGCCTTACTCGCCACCTTGTCATCGGTGGGACGTTTCGCTGCCGTTGTCTTTGTGACTGCTGTTTTGGTAGCCGAAATACCATTCGCTTTAGGGGCGACAGGGGCCGCAAGCGTCACCCAAGAGCTACACGATTTCCTAAAACAATCTGGTGCTTTTTTCTCACCGATCCCAACCACCTTAAAACCGCGCTCCCTCAGCCGATCGGCCAGATGCATGAAATCCCCGTCAGAACTGACAAGAGCGAACACATCTATTTTGCTTTCGTAGCTCAGCTCCATGGCGTCCAAAGCCAGAACAATATCGGCTGCATTTTTCCCAGTGCCGGAATGCACCAACCTTATCCCGGTTGCCGTGTCCCAGCCCTTGACCAGTGTGGCATTCCCGTAAACACGCCGAAGCCGCAATTCGCCCAGCTTGCCGGACTCGACAATGATCTTGCCCGCCAAGGCGCTTGAAATATTTTCACCATCAATCAGCAACGCGACTTTTGGCAGGTCGGTTTTCGGCGCTAAACCATTCTCGAACATAAACAACTCTCCACTCAATCAAGGGGAGAGTTATGTGTGACGAGAGAAAAATCAAGCCGGAAGTTAAAACTGCCAAAGCGCCGGAACGAACTGGAACGCCTCGCCCACGCGGCGCACATGGCCCACGCCGGGGAATGGGAAGTGATAGCCCAGCACAGCAATCCGGTCAGACGCCGCCATGTCGAGGATCTTGCGGCGGCTGGTCACCGTCATGTCGCCGTCGTCATCCGTCTCGTTATACCAGTCGGGATGGGCGAAATTGGTGTAGGCGTTGGTCAGCGCGTCGCCGGTGGCGATCAATTGCTGCCCGCCGCTGTCGATCATGACCGACAGATGGCCCGGCGTGTGGCCGGGGCTGTCGAGCAGTCGCACGCCCGGCACGACCTCGGTCCCGTCACCTGCCAAAGTCCATTCCACACCTTCCGCGTTGATCGAGTTGACCGCGCCCACCACGAATTGCTGGCGTTCGGCGCTGACCTGATCCACCAGACCGTCCTGCAGCCAATAGGCGCGCTCGGCCTCGCCGATGATGTATTCGGCGTCGGGGATAATTGGTTCGTCGAAGTCGTCGCGAATGCCCCAGATATGGTCCGGGTGCGCGTGAGTGATCACCACATGGGTGATCCCCATTGGGTCGATCCCGGCGGTTTCCAAGTTGCCCATCAACCGCCCGGTCGTGTCAAACCAACGGGTGCCAGAGCCGACATCGATCAGCACCCGTGCCTCGCCAGTTTCGATATAAAGGTGGTTGGTGTGGGAATAGCCACGTTCGGGATCAAGGTAATGATCCTTCAGAAACGCAATCTTTTCATCCTCGGGCGCGTTGATCGCAAGCCCGCTGCCGGGCAGCGAGAAATAGCCATCCGACACCACGGTCAGTCGCGCGTCGCCCAGCGTGAAGCTGAAATGTGCCGGGTTGCCAGCGGTCGGCGCCCCCAACATGGCGCGCGCGGTGGCGGGCATGGCGAAGGCGGGTGCGATGGCGGCTAAGCGCAGAAGGTCACGGCGGGTCGGGCGGATCAGGGTCATGGATGGCTCCGTCTTGGGTCAGGCGTTCAGCCGATCATATGCCTGCATCCGAATATGTCAAAGAGAACCGCGTCCGGTTACCCGCAGTCCGCGAGCCGCGCAACGTAGCGCGCCAGCGTGTCAATCTCCAGGTTCACCCGGTCGCCGACCTTCGCCTGCCCCCAATTTGTCACCTCTTTCGTATGTGAAATCAGGTTCACGCCAAAGTCGTCGCCCTCAACCTCGTTCACGGTCAGAGACGTACCGTTCAGTGCCACAGACCCCTTGGGCGCAATGAACCGCGCCAGATCGGACGGCGCGCGGAACCGCACACGGGTGCTGTCGCCTTCGTCGGTCATCGCGGTGATCTCGGCCACGCCATCCACATGGCCCGACACGATATGCCCGCCAAGCTCGTCGCCCACTTTCAGCGCGCGCTCAAGGTTTACCTTATGCCCGACGGCCCAATCACCCAGATTGGTTTTCGACACGGTTTCTGCCGATATTTCAACGTCATACCAAGTATCGCCCTGCGCCACGACCGTCAGGCACACCCCGTCCGAGGCAATGGACGCACCAATGTCGATGCCGCTTGTGTCATAGGCAGTTTCGATGCGCGCGCGCATGTCGCCCGCTTGCTCCAGCGCGGCGATGCGGCCAATATCGGTGATGATGCCTGTGAACATGATCTCTCCTTGCCATCGGCATGTGTTGTCTTTGACCTAGCGCGCCCCGGCGGTCTTGCCAAGCGGTTCGCACTGCGCGCGCGTGCGCCACATCTATGCCCGGCCATAATATCGCCCAAAGGGATGGTTAACAGAACTGAAAGGTTCCCCTTCCAATAAAAGGCAAGGCAGTCCAAAAAAGGGTTAACCCTTGGACAACCGGGGCAGATGGCATGAAGCAGACACATGGACACCAGATGAGCATGATCACCGGCCAAGAACGACGTTTCCTGTTCCTGCAGGGTCCGCATGGGCCGTTCTTTTGGCAATTGGGACGAATGCTGCGCGCGGCCGGTGCCAAAGTGTGGCGCGTCGGCTTTAACAAAGGGGACGAGGTGTTTTGGCGGGACCGCGCCACCTTCCTTCCCTTCCGTGACCCGCCTGCAGCATGGCCTGACCGGTTTGCCGAACTTCTGGATCAGCACGCCATCACCGATATCGTCCTTTACGGCGACACCCGCCCAATCCACGCGCAAGCGGTCGAGATTGCGCGCGCGCGCGGGCTGGGCATTCATGTGTTTGAAGAAGGCTACCTGCGCCCCTATTGGGTCACCTATGAGCGTGAAGGCTCGAACGGCAATTCGCATCTTATGCAGATGAGCGTGGAGCAGATGCGCGAAACGTTGGCCAATGCAGAACTTGATATCCCGGAAGCGCCTGCCCATTGGGGCGACATGCGCCACCATGTCTTCTATGGCGCACTGTATCATTGGTTCGTGATGTTTGCGAATCGCCGTTATCGCCACTTCCGCCCGCACAGGGCGCTTGGCGTCGGGCACGAACTGAACCTATATTTGATGCGACTTTTGTTAATGCCATTTATTGCCGCAGACCGTATCGCCGCGACGTTACGCATCAAGTATGGCGGCTTTCCATATCATCTTGCGCTGCTCCAGCTAGAGCATGACTCGAGCTTTCAAAAGCACAGCCCTTTCAATACTATGTCTGACTTTCTTGAAGTGGTTATTGAAGGATTCGCCAACGGCGCGCCGACCCATCATCACCTTGTGTTCAAAGCCCACCCGCTGGAAGATGGGCGCGTGCCTCAGCGCAAGGAAATCCGCCGCATAGCACTGCAATACGGCGTCAGCGACCGTGTGCATTATGTGCGCGGTGGCAAGTTGGCGAAGCTGCTGGATGGCGCGCGGTCGGCAGTGACGGTGAATTCGACCGCCGCGCAACAGGTGTTGTGGCGCGGTCTGCCGTTGAAGGTGTTTGGCGCTGCCGTCTATGACAAACCCGAATTTATTTCAACGCAACCGATCGAGGAATTCTTCGCCCTGCCGACCCGCCCTGACAGCCGCGCCTATCGCGACTATCGCCACTATCTGCTGGAAACCAGTCAGGTTACCGGCGGCTATTACGCGTCGCGCGGGCGGCGTCAACTTCTGCGACAGGTGGTTGATATGATGCTGGCGGCCGATGATCCCTATCAGGCGCTTAAGCGTGGGACAGCGGCACCTCGGCAACAGTTGCGCGTCGTAAATTAGGACTTCAGCTAGGAAATACTGGATTCACAAGTCGCTGACCCGTAGGTTCGCGGAGTATAAATCGAGGCATCACGTAAAGAAGGAGCCCGAGCAGTGAACATCGTTGGCAAGAGATGGGTCCGCACAGCGGTCCTTTGTGCGTTGGTTGTATCGCTCGGTGCATGTGGATTGCCCCGAACCGGTCCGAACAGGGCTGAATTGATCGCTGGATCAGACCAGGGAACAAATGACGCCATCACCGTATTGGTAAATGATCACGTCAACCGCGCAACAGCTGTTGTTCCGCAACTGGGTTTCAGCAAAAATTTCGCCGACGCACCGCTGGTCGGATCCGATACGATTCAGGCGGGCGACACGCTGGGCATCTCGATCTGGGAAAACGTGGACAATGGCATCCTGACCACCGCAGGCGCGCCTGCGTCGCTGGAAGAGGTGCAAGTCGACGGCTCTGGCTTCATTTTCATTCCCTATGCTGGCCGCATCAAAGCCTCAGGCAATTCGCCTGAGGCGATCCGCCGGATCATTACCCGCAAACTGGCTGAGCAGACACCCGACCCGCAGGTTTTGGTGCGACGCCTTGCCGGTGACGGCTCCACCGTCACCATCACAGGCGCTGTCGGCGGCCAAGGCGTCTATCCGATCGAACGCCCGACCCGTACGCTGAACGCCATGCTGGCCAAGGCTGGTGGCGTAGCGATTTCACCCGAGATTGCAAAGATCAAGGTCAACCGTGGCAACCAAACCGGCGAAGTGTGGTTCCAGGATCTGTTCGATCACCCGCAAACCAATATCGCCCTGCGCGGCGGTGACCGCATTCTGGTCGAAGAAGACACACGCTCTTACACCGCATTGGGCGCGACTGGCGGCCAAAGCCGCGTCCGGTTTGAGACACAAACCTTGTCGGCGATGGAGGCGATTGCACAAGTGGGCGGCCTTTCATCGGCAGCCGCCGACCCCAAAGGCGTGTTTATCTTGCGTGACGAAACCGCCGACATTGCCAATAATGTTCTGGGGCGCAATGACCTAAGGGGAACACAGCGCATGGTCTATGTGCTGAACCTGACTGAACCCAACGGCATGTTCACCGCTCGTGATTTCATCATCCGTGACGGTGATACGGTTTATGTGACCGAAGCGCCCTATACGCAATGGACAAAGCTACTGTCCGCACTGACCGGGTCGTTGGCAACAGCAGGCTCGATCGCGTCGCTGAACCAAGCCGTGTCCGGGTCCAGCAATTAATCCCGAGGGCAGTATGGCCCAATCGCAAGACATCGTGAAAGCCGCTGAAGGGTCACCCCTTCGGCGGCTTTACGTTTACAATGGTGGTTTTCTGACCCAATCGCGCATCCGCCGCATTCTTGCGCTGGCGGGTTGGGACGTCCGCGTCGGCCTGCCGAAAGAGGGCGAACATGTCGGCACATGGGGCAAAAGCCCAACCTCCGGGCGGGGCGAGGCCGTTGCCAGCCGCCGCGATGCACCTGTCATCCGGGTGGAGGATGCGTTCCTGCGATCCATCCAGCCCGGCCGCTCGGGCGAGCCGCCGTTGGGCCTTTTGATCGACGATATGGGGGTTCATTTCGACAGCGCGCAGCCATCGCGTCTGGAACACATTCTGGCGACGGATCCCTTGGACAACAGCGACATTTTGCGCCGGGCGCGCGATGCGATGGACAGGATGCGCCGCGCACATCTGTCGAAATACAACGCTTTTGACCCGGCCCTGCCCGTGCCCGACGCGCCTTATGTGCTGGTGATTGACCAGACACGCGGCGACGCCTCGATCACCCATGCAGGCGCGTCCGAAAACACGTTTCGCGAAATGCTGGTCGCCGCACGGCTGAACCACCCCGACGCGCGCATCCTGATCAAAACCCACCCCGAAACCACGCTGGGCCATCGCGAAGGCCATTACGGGGTAGAGGATGAGAACGATCAGGTGCTGCTGATCGCGAACCCTGTCAGCCCTTGGGCGCTACTTGAAGGCGCGCAGGCGGTTTATACCGTCAGCTCTGGCCTTGGGTTCGAAGCCATCTTGGCGGGCCACAAGCCCAACGTATTCGGCCAGCCCTTCTATGCGGGTTGGGGACTGACCGTGGATGACCGCCCGGTGGATCGCCGCCAACGCACGCTGACCCGCGCGCAATTGTTTGCGGGTGCGATGATCCTGTATCCAACATGGTACGACCCCTTTCGCGATACACTGTGCGAGATTGAGACAGTGCTTGATACGTTGGAAGCCCGCGCCCGCGCTTGGCGCGAGGATCACAGGGGCTATGTCGCCAGCGGGATGCGCCTGTGGAAACGCCGCCCCTTGTCGGATTTCTTTGCTGCGGGTCCGGCGATGATCTTCGACGACAATGCAGCGCGCGCCGCTAAGGGAGCCACCGATGTCGGACGACCTTTGATGGTGTGGGCAGGTAAAGCACAGCCCGAACACCTGCCCCACGCCCCCCTGTTGCGGATCGAGGACGGGTTCCTGCGGTCGCGCGGGTTGGGGGCCGAGCTCGTGCCGCCGCTATCGCTGGTGCGCGATGATTTGGGCATCTATTACGACCCGACCCGCGAAAGTCGGCTGGAACGATTGATTTCAGATGCGACCACTCTGCCCGATTATGCCCGCGCAAGGGCGGAACGTCTGATCGCCCGAATTACCGAGTTGGGTTTGGGTAAGTACAACCTCGACCGCCCCCTGCCCGCTGCGCTTTCAAACCTGCCCAATGGCCACCGGATATTGGTGCCCGGTCAGGTTGAAGACGACGCCTCGATCCGCTTGGGCACCGACGCGATCGCGACGAACCTTGCGTTGTTGCAGCGCGCGCGTGCCGACAATCCAGATGCCGTGATTATCTACAAACCCCATCCGGACGTCGAAGCAGGACTGCGCGCAGGCGTGATCGCGCCCGACGACGCGCGCGCCCTTGCCGATCTGGTAGCGGATGATGCCGACCCTATCGGCCTGATCGAAGCGGTGGACGAGGTCTGGACCATGACTTCGACACTTGGGTTCGAAGCCCTTTTGCGCGGGCGAAAAGTCACCTGTCTTGGCACGCCGTTCTATGCGGGTTGGGGGCTGACCATCGATCTGGGCGACATCCCCGACCGCCGCACCGCGCGGCCTGATCTGATCGCGCTGACCCATGCCGTCATGATCGACTATCCACGCTACCACGACCCGGTGACCGGAACGGCTTGCCCGGTCGAGGTGGTGGTGGACCGTCTGGCTTCTGGCACACGTTCAAACGCAACATTTGGCACCCGGCTCTTGGCAAAACTGCAGGGGTTTTTCGCCAGCTACGCCTATCTCTGGCGCTGACGCCAACGGTGCAGAATGTCACCGCCGATGGCGCGTGTCTCAACCAGATCAAAGCGCGGGGCATCAGACAGCCGACCAATCCCCATCGCTGCCAGTGACGGCCGCCCTTCGGCCCCAAGCGCCACCCCGGCGGTATAGCCCACAAGCTCGTCCACCACATGCGCCAACAGAAGCGAGGCCGCCAGACTTCCGCCCCCTTCGCAATAGACGCGGGTTAATCCACACGTGCCAAGCGCCTCTAACACGGACATGGGGTCAAGCGCGCCCTGCGCTTCACCGACCTCGATCATTTCCGCGCCGATCCCTGCCCATGCCGACACAAGCTCGGGTGCTGCGCGCCGGCCATGGCAGATCCAGACCGGAACATCGCGCGCGGTTCGGGCAAGCTGACTGTCTAGCGGAAGGTCCAGATGGCGCGACAGCACGACGCGGATCGGTTGGTGGGCAACACCAAGCCCCCGCGCGGTCAAGGCCGGATCATCCGCCCGCGCTGTTCCCGCCCCGATCATCACCGCATCGTGGGTGGCGCGCATCGCATGAACATGGCGGCGCGCCCGTTTTCCGGTGATCCATTGGCTATCGCCCGATGCCGTGGCGATCCGCCCGTCAAACGAGCTGGCCAGTTTCAGCGTCACCATCGGGCGGCCTTGCGTCACACGGGTCAGAAACCCCGCCAAATCAGCGCGGGCTTCATCCGCGCAAAGGCCGACCTCAGCTTCAACCCCAGCGCTGCGCAACATATCCAATCCGTCACCGTCCACACGCGGATCGGGATCGCTGATCGCAACAACAACCCGCACGACGCCCGCGTCGATCAACGAAGCCGCGCAGGGCGGTGTTTTTCCGTGATGGGCGCAGGGCTCTAATGTGACATAGGCGGTCGCACCGCGCGCCGCCTGCCCGGCCTGCGCCAGAGCCACCGCTTCCGCATGGGGACGCCCACCGGGTTGGGTCCAACCACGTCCGACGATCCGGCCACCGTTGACGATCACGCAGCCCACCGCCGGGTTTGGCGCGCAACGCCCAAGACCCCGCCGCCCGAGCGACAGGGCCAAACGCATGTAGCGCAGGTCAGATTGGGTCACTCGTCTTCTGGCGCGACGTCTGGACGAAGCTCGCTTACGAACTTGTCAAAGTCGTCGGCAGCCTGGAAGTTTTTGTAAACACTGGCAAAACGCACATAGGCAACCGTGTCGATCCGGGCCAGGCTCTCCATCACGATTTCACCGATCGTCTTTGACGGAATGTCTGTTTCGCCCAGACTTTCCAGCCGTCGCACGATACCCGAAATCATCTGATCAATGCGTTCGGGTTCTACTGGGCGTTTCTGCATTGATATGCGGATTGAACGTTCCAGCTTCTCGCGATCAAAGTCTTCGCGCCGACCGTTTGTTTTCACCACAACAAGGTCACGTAGCTGCACGCGCTCGTAGGTGGTGAACCGCCCTCCGCAGGCCGGACAGAACCGGCGACGGCGAATGGCGACGTGATCTTCCGCTGGGCGGCTATCTTTCACCTGGGTATCAATATTTCCGCAAAACGGACAGCGCATCGGCCTTCCTCTTCTCTGTCTTGACCTCGGTATTTGGGTCTTTCGCCCAGTTATCCACAGGCACTATAGGGCAGCCTCTAGGTCTTGTGTAGTGGGAAATCCGCCCCCCAACATGCGCGATTCCCCATGAAAAGGGGAAAGTTTGATTTCCCTTCCCCTACAACACGTGCGCAGACTGGCACACTGTGCTGCAAATTCAAATTTTAGGAGACTACACATGTCTATCGCACGCGTGACCGAAATTTCCGCCACCTCGCCAAAAAGCTTTGACGATGCCGTCGCTAAGGGGGTCGAACGCGCTTCGGAAACCCTGCGCAATGTCGCCAGCGCATGGGTGAAAGAACAATCCGTCAAAGTCGAAAATGGCAAGGTTGCCCATTACCAGGTGAACCTGATGGTAACCTTCCTGCTGGAAGACTGATCGCACCATATGAGACCAAACGAGCGCCCCGTGCACAATAGCCGGGGCGCTTTTCATTTTGCGGCCGTCCAGTCAGCCTACTGCTGAATTGACTGCAGATAATAGACCAAGCTTAAAATGCGGCCATGGACGATCTCTTCAGCCGATATGCCTGGATGAAACGCTTTGGGCGTTGCTTCTGCTTCGTAAATCGAACCCCAGACCGGCATGTTTCTATCACCGTGGCCCTGAATCTCGCGAACCCCACTGATCGAATTGTAGACCCTTTCAAGTGGGAAGATCCCGTCATTGTTTTTAGCGAGAAGTTGCAGATTGGATGGACGTTCCTGAAACATCTGTCCGATGTCACCATCCCCCAATCCGACCGTGCCGTGACAGACGGTACAGCTTCTTTCGAAAAGTATTTTGCCAAAGCTAATGTCCTGTGCGTTTGCCATTCCTCCGAAGAGAACGCTTGAAAGCACGGCGACAACCGTTACTCCGATTTTTGGTTTCAATGCAGTCATTTCAAATCCTCCCAACATGTTTCAGCCAAGGGCAAAGATTTTGGAGACATCGTTGCCCCCTCGCCGTCTCAAAAAAAGCGGCTAGCTTCAGCTTACAATAGTATTCAGATTCTGGCGTTGAGGTGGATCAATCGTCGCGCATCACATGCGCAGCGACGTATCGCGTGTGGGGCGCATTGCGATGTTCAAACAAACAAATGCCCTGCCACGTTCCCAAGACCAAGCGCCCTTCCGACACCGGAATGGATAGGCTGACCGGCAACAGCGCGGCCTTGATATGGGCCGGCATATCATCCGGACCTTCATAGGTGTGGGTCAGATAAGACATGGACGGGTCGGTTGTCGGCGGCACCATGCGATGCAGGAAGTTTTGCAGATCGGTCTGCACCTCGGGATCGGCGTTTTCCTGTATGAGCAACGAACAGGACGTATGCCGGACAAACAGCGTCAGCAGGCCGTCGCCTAAGTGCTGGTCTTCAAGCCACCTGACAACATCAGCCGTGAATTCATACAGGCCGGGGCCTTGCGTCTCTATCGAAAAACCGTGTCCCATGGCTTCGATATGACGCCACCTGGGTGACGCACGCAAGGCCCCCTTCCTTCGTTTTTCCGACACCTGAAGCGATCAAAGTCAGGTCGGCCGGGCCGGCACCCCACCGCCTTTGTTCGCGTGAGTGGTCTGCCCCAAAGCGCCGGAAAACGCGGGATTCTAGAACGGAAGCAGAGCGGGACGTCGTACTACGTGTCCATCCTGCCGCCGGGTTTCCAGTGTCAAAAGCGCAAGTAGCCGCCCGGATCTAACGTCCGGTCGACGATTGCACTGTGCCAGCCGCTCATGAAAGTTCGTGGTCGGACCCTCGGGACCCATTGCGTATGTCTGCGCGCCTACCATCTTACGCATTATATTCCCCAGTCAAAAAGCTCTTGCGGTAAAACAAAGTGATCGTTCAATATCTTCACATTGTCGCCACATTTCCGCCCCATTTCAAAGGAAACCGATGCACCACGCCTATAAAACGGTGAAAACAAACTGTTTCCTTGCCGGGTTTCGTTTCATGGGGGAAAAGAGAATATTTTATTCGCGAATAGATAGGCTTACGCCAGCGCATCGCGCCCAAAGCTCACATCATGCTGCAGATTCGCAGACGCCGGGTGACGAAGGACTCGTGCTGCAAATGAGGCAGAAATGTGGCGCGCAACCGAAGTCCGGCCGCGCGATATGCTTTATTGATCCAGGAAAGACCGCAGTTTGCGCGAGCGGCTCGGGTGCTTCAGCTTGCGCAGCGCCTTCGCCTCGATCTGGCGAATACGTTCGCGCGTCACGCTGAACTGCTGCCCCACCTCTTCCAAAGTGTGGTCGGTGTTCATGCCAATACCAAACCGCATTCTGAGCACACGTTCTTCGCGCGGCGTCAGTGAGGCAAGAACCCGTGTCGTGGTTTCCTTGAGGTTTTCCTGAATGGCGCTGTCCAATGGCAGCACGGCATTCTTATCCTCGATGAAATCGCCCAACTGGCTGTCTTCCTCGTCCCCGATGGGGGTTTCAAGGCTGATCGGTTCCTTGGCGATCTTCATCACCTTGCGCACTTTCTCAAGCGGCATTTGCAGCTTCTCGGCCAGCTCTTCCGGCGTCGGTTCGCGGCCAATTTCATGCAGCATCTGACGGCCAGTCCGCACCAGCTTGTTGATCGTTTCGATCATGTGCACCGGAATACGGATAGTGCGGGCCTGGTCGGCAATCGAACGGGTGATCGCCTGACGGATCCACCACGTCGCATAGGTCGAGAACTTATAGCCGCGGCGGTATTCGAACTTGTCCACCGCTTTCATCAGGCCGATGTTACCTTCCTGAATAAGATCAAGGAATTGCAGGCCGCGGTTGGTGTATTTCTTGGCAATCGAGATGACCAGACGAAGGTTGGCCTCGACCATTTCCTTCTTGGCTTGGCGGGCTTCTTTTTCGCCCTTTTGAACCTGCTGAACGATACGGCGGAACTCGGGAATGTCGACGCCGACATACTGACCGACCTGCGCCATGTCACCGCGCAGCTGTTCGACCTTGTCTGTCGAGCGTTCGATAAAGCCCTGCCATGCGCGACCCGATTGGTTCGCCATGTCTTCAAGCCACGTTGGGTCCAGTTCACGCCCGCGATAGGCGTCGATGAATTCACGGCGGTTGATCCGGGCTTGGTCGGCCAGTTTCACCATCGCACTGTCAATCGACATGATACGGCGGTTGATGCCATAAAGCTGGTCAACCAGCGCTTCAATCCGGTTGTTGTGCAGGTGAAGTTCGTTCACCAACTCGACGATTTCCGAGCGCAGTTTCTGATAAGCGCCCTCTTCTTTCTTCGAGAAGCTGTCATCTTCGTTCAGGGTCGCGGACATCCGCAAATCCTGCATTTCCGACAGCTTGTTATAGTCGCGCGCGATCAGTTCCAGCGTTTCAAGGACACGCGGCTTTAGCGCAGCCTCCATCGCGGCAAGCGACATGTTGGCGGCTTCATCTTCGTCGTCATCATCGTCATCGGTGACAATCGGGTTGCCATCAGCGTCCAGTTCCGGCTCGGCTTTTTTCTTTTCATCAGACGTCGTCGCGCCATCAATACTGGGGGCTCCCGCAACACTTGCCGTATCGTCGTCTTCCTCCATCGCGTTGCCAAAAGTGGCATCAAGGTCGATAACGTCGCGCAGAAGAATGTCTTCGCTCAGAAGTTCGTCGCGCCAGATCGTGATAGCCTGGAAGGTCAGAGGGCTTTCACACAGCCCCAAAATCATTGTGTTGCGACCCGCTTCGATCCGCTTGGCAATCGCGATTTCGCCTTCGCGGCTCAGCAGTTCAACCGATCCCATTTCGCGCAGATACATGCGGACGGGGTCGTCGGTGCGATCAAGCTTTTCGGTTTCTGCGGTGGAAACGGTGACTTCGCGCGCGCCCGCCTGTGTCACCAGATCGGTCGAGCCCTTCTCTTCTTCTTCCGCTTCTTCATCTTCAATGATGTTGATGCCCATTTCGGACAGCATCGACATTACGTCTTCGATTTGCTCGGAACTGACCTGATCTGGCGGCAACACCTGATTGAGCTGGTCGTAGGTGATGTAGCCCTTCTCGCGCGCCTCGGCGATCATCTTTTTGACCGCTGTTTGGCTGACGTCGGCCATTGGCTCGTCGTCCTGGTCGTCTTTGCGGTCGTTGGCGGTGTCCTTGGCGGCCATGGGCCCTCCTTGCACTTGGCTTGGCGGATATGGAACATCGGGCGGTGCCCTTATGATGTCCCACCACGTAGGTGATTCGGGTTGGCCGAATCATCACCTCGAATCGGTGATTCGCCAACCCATGTATCGCGTATTCTTTGCCGGGTCTTTACCAAAAGGCCAGACCTGTCGGCAGTGTTGCTATTTCCCCTTACTTTTTGAGGGGTCGATTTGCGCCAACAGCCTGTCCAGCGCGTCGCGTTCGGTGCGATTCATGAGCGTCCCGTTATCGGCGACCTCATAAGTTGTTTTGTCTTCGGTCTGGCTGCGTTGCGCGTTGCGCTGCGCCTCGGCCGCCTGCCCCAGACGCCATGTCATGCCCTCGTCCGGCAGCGTGTCCATATCATGGGCAGCATCAGCCACCTCGCGTTTTAGCCCGCGTAACGCCTCCAACTTCATGAGTTCCTGATTAAGGCAAGCCTCGACGATCTCGTCATCGTCGGGATGGCGCATTGCGGGGTTAATGCGCACATGGTTGAGCGCATAGAGTTTTTCAAGGGCAGCCACCCCTATTCGTTCGGTGATAGTGCGTTCCAAAACCTCTGCCCCTTCATGGGCGTGACGCAACAGGATACGCTGCAAAGCGCCATGATCCGGGCCGATCATATCCAACCGCTCCATCCGGCTTTCCACCAGTTCCAGCTTGTCAGGCCGACGGATCAAAACCGCAAGGATCACCGCCTCGCGCAGCACCTCTTGCGCTTGATCGTCCGCGGTCGCCAGCAGCGAGCTCTTGGTGGATTGCAGCACTGGTGGCGTTTGCGTCCAGCCGCGCCCTTTGCCGGGTGTCCATGAACCACGCGCTGCACCCTGCCCTTTGGGTCGCGCGCGGAACAACTCCCACCGTTTGTCTTTGATCGCCTGACCATAGTGTGATCGGATCGAGGGGTCTTGAATGCGGGCAATCGCTGTGCGCAGATCCTTGTCCAACGCCGCTTTGCGTTCGGGACTGTCGAAGTTTTTGCCTTCGGTTTCGCGCCGCCACAGCAGATCAACCATGGGGATCGCACCGTCAATAAGGGCCTGCATAGCTTGCGGGCCGCTTTCCTTCAGCAGATCGTCCGGGTCTTTGCCTTCAGGCATGAGAGAGAACCGCAAACTCTGCCCGGCTTGCAGCAGTGGCAGCGCGTTGTCGATCACCCGCATGGCAGCATTCAAACCAGCGTTGTCCCCATCCAGCGCGATGATCGGTTCAGGTGCGATGCGCCACAAAAGGCGCAACTGGTCTTCGGTAATCGCTGTGCCAAGCGGGGCAACGGTTGCCTCAAACCCGGCCTCGGACAGGGCGATCACATCCATATAACCCTCGGCTACAATCAAGGGCTGCCCCTTGCCTGCCGCCTCGCGCGCCGGGCCGTGATTGTAGAGGCTGCGGCCTTTGTCAAACAGGTCCGTTTCCGGTGAGTTCAGGTACTTTGCATTGTCATCCGGGTCCATCGCACGACCGCCAAAGGCTATCGCACGCCCACGGGCATCACGGATCGGAAACAAGATGCGATTGCGAAAGGTGTCATAGGGCTTGCCACCCTTCGAGCTGGGCTTGGCCAGCCCAGCCCCAAGGATCAGGTCATCGGCGACGCCCTTGCTTTTCAGGTGATCCCATAGATCCTGCCACGCATCTGGCGCATAACCTATTTCCCACCGGTCCAGTGCGGCATCGCTTAGCCCCCGCCGCGTCAGATATTCGCGCGCTGCCGTGCCTGCACCGGTTTTCAGCATCAGCCGGAAATGGTTCACGGCCATTTCCATCACCTCAACCAACAGCGTGCGGTGATCCGCCTTTTCCTGTGCTTTCGGGTCGCGGGCGGGCATTTGCATCCCGGCTTCACCTGCCAGAATCTCGACCGCTTCCATGAAGCCGACATTTTCCGTCTCGCGCACAAAGGAAATTGCGTCGCCCTTCTGGTGACACCCAAAGCAATAATAATACCCTTTGCGGTCATCCACATGAAACGACGGCGTTGCTTCCTGATGGAACGGGCATGGCGCCCACATATCACCCTTGGCCTGATTGGATTTTCGCTGGTCCCAAATGACCTTGCGCCCGACAACCTGTGACAGGCTCAGACGATTACGCAATTCATCTAGGAAACCGGGTGGCAGTGACATGATCTATATATCGGCGTGAAGGCCGCCAGAGTCCAGTGGCAGACGCGCAGGTTTAAGCGCCGACGGCACCGCGCACCATGTCCCAATAGATATCGGCAACAGCCTCGCGCGACAGCCGCCCGCCTTCGCGATACCACGTGTTGACGCCGGTCAGCATCGCGATCAGCGCCATCGTCGTCAGGCGGATATCAGGCGCGGTGATCACACCTTCGCCGTGCCCTGCATGCAAGATCGCCTCTAACTCGCCCTCATAGGTGCGGCGCAGCGCCTCGATCGCCGCGAAGTTTTCGTCCGAAAGGTTGCGAAGCTCCATATACGCGATGAACACCGCGTCGGGGCGTTCAAGGTGAAAGCGGATGTGAAACCGGGCGAAGGCCTCTAGCTGCGCCAGCGCGCCGTCGCCTTTGGGTTCAGCCTTCCATGCGGCCAGCAGGTCATCCATATGCGCCTGCATCAGGTCATAAAGCAGGCTTTGCTTGTCTTTGGTGTACAGATAAAGCGCCCCGGCCTGCACGCCGACCTCAGCCGCGATCTGGCGCATCGACACGGCGGCAAAACCATGCTGCGCAAACAGCGCAAGCGCGGCCCTGCGCACCTTCGGGCCTGTGATTTCGCTGTGTGATCCGGTTTTGCGTGCCATGGGGCTTTGATAACTGAACACTTGTTCAAATCCAACCCATTGCAGCACTTGCACCGCAAAGCTATGGTCGCGTCAGCCCAACGGGCCTGAATTGGAGACCGCCACCCATGCCCCTGCGCCCCCTGATCTTCACCGCGATTCTGCCCGGCCTGCTGATGGCCTGCGCGCCTGCGCCGGATTTCCCTGCGGGTGCAGCCGCAAACGCGCCTTTCCCGAAGATTGTCCCGGTCGACCAGATACAGTCGCAGTTGCCGGTCCAGCAGGGCGACGACGGGATATCGGCATTGGCTGCACGCGCCGCCGATCTGCGCACGCGCGCTGCGGCCATGCGTGGCACCTCGGTGGTTGACCCGGCGACCGAAGGCGAGTTGCAGGATGCGCTGGACCCGTCCTAAGCCGACCCGCCACCGCCAGAAAATTCCCCAAACCTGACCCCTGCGGATTGCACCGCGGGCGGCCATTGGATACACGTCGCCAAATGACCATTTCAGCCGACGGAGAGTGACATGAGTGACAACAGCCCCCTGCGCCTTGGGATTGCAGGTCTTGGCACCGTCGGCATCGGCGTGATCAAGATCATTCGCCGGCAAGCGGCCCTGCTGGAAGATCGCGCCGGGCGCGCCGTCGTGATCACCGCGGTCTCGGCCCGGTCGCGCGACAAAGATCGCGGCGTCGATCTGTCTGACTATGCGTGGGAAGACGACCCTGTCGCGCTGGCAAAACGCGACGATGTGGACGTGTTTGTCGAATTGATGGGCGGGCACGAAGGCCCGGCCAAAGACGCCTGCGAAGCCGCGATTGCCGCCGGAAAAGACATCGTCACCGCCAACAAGGCCCTGCTGGCACATCACGGGCAGGAGCTTGCGTTGGCCGC
This sequence comes from Aliiroseovarius sp. S1339, assembly GCF_023195695.1. Classification (GTDB taxonomy): domain Bacteria; phylum Pseudomonadota; class Alphaproteobacteria; order Rhodobacterales; family Rhodobacteraceae; genus Aliiroseovarius. The sequence continues at coordinate 348,714 of NZ_JALPQG010000004.1, forward strand.
CGAAGCGGCCGATGTGCGTCTGCGGTTTGAGGCTGCCGTCGCAGGTGGCATCCCGATCATCAAAGCTCTGACCGAAGGGCTGGCAGGAAACGAGATCAGCCGCGTCATGGGCGTCATGAACGGCACGTGCAACTATATCCTGACCCAAATGCAGGCGACCGGACGCGGCTATAATGCTCTGTTCGAAGAATGCGCCGAGCTGGGCTATCTGGAAGCCGACCCCAACCTTGACGTGGGCGGGATCGACGCGGGCCATAAGCTGGCGATCCTGTCGTCCATTGCCTTTGGCACGCAGGTCAATTTTGACGCGGTCGAGCTTGAAGGCATCCAACGTATCCTGCTGGAAGACATCGAACACGCCGCCGAAATGGGCTATCGCATCAAGCTTCTGGGGGTCGCTCAGATGACAGGCCGCGGGCTGGAACAGCGCATGAGCCCCTGCCTTGTGCCCGACGGCTCGCCCTTGGGGCAGCTTGAAGGCGGCACCAACATGGTCGTGATCGAAGGCGATGCAATCGAACAGGTCGTGCTGCGAGGCCCCGGAGCGGGCGAAGGCCCGACCGCCAGCGCCGTCATGGGCGATGTGATGGACATTGCGCGCGGCTTCAAGGTTGCGACATTCGGCCAACCAGCGGACACGCTGCGCCCGGTGACGGGCGTGAAAGCAATGAAACCTGCGCCGTTCTATCTGCGCATGGTTCTGCTGGACAAACCCGGCGCGATGGCGAAGGTGGCGGCGGTGTTAGGCGACGCTGGCATCTCAATCGACCGGATGCGTCAGGTCAGCCATGACCAGAAACTGGCACCTGTGCTGATCGTGACCCACAAATGTACCCGCGACGCGCTGGATACGGCGCTGGTTGGTCTGGCGAAAACCGGGGTGGTTGACGGCGACCCTGTCGCAATTCGCATCGAAGAGGTCTGAGACCCGCGCGATGGATTGGTTCACCGCCATCGATATCTATTGCGAACGCACCGGGCCCGAATATTGGGCCGAGCCGCTGAATGCCTTGTCGAACCTGTCCTTCATCGCCGCCGCCCTGTGGGGCTGGGTCGAGGCGAAAAAGCGGGACCGCACGGATGTAATGACCGTGATCCTGATCGCGCTGGCAGCGATGATCGGCGTCGGCAGCTTCCTGTTTCACACCTTCGCAAACACATGGTCTGAACTGGCCGATGTGATGCCGATCTGGACGTTCGTGTTGCTGTTCGTGCTGGTCGCAATCCACCGGATCGGCGGCGTGCGCCCCGGCCGCATTGCGATTGGGCTGGCGCTGATTGTCGGTGTAATCGCTGTGCTGTTTGCCTTCGGTGGTGATGGAAGCGGCAGCCAGACCAGCGCGGCGTCCACGCCATCCACGCAAACCCATGACCACTCTGCCTCGGCAAACACACTTCTGAATGGGTCCGAACAATACCTGCCAGCGGTTCTTGCCCTGCTGGCCTTCGCGTTTCTCAGCCATCGAAAGGGTCACCCGATTGCCCCTTGGGTTGCCGCTGCCACTGCGACGTTCATGGTGTCCCTGACGCTGCGCACGCTTGACATGCACCTCTGCGCAATCTGGCCGCTTGGCACGCATTTCATCTGGCACATTCTGAATGGCACGATGATTGCGCTGCTGTTTCAGGGGCTCATCCGAAGCCGTGACGCGCGTGCTGCATAAACGGGCGAAAACCCGGCAAATCCCTTGCCCCTGCCCCCCACGGGCTCTAAACCCGTGATCAAACATTGACAGTAAGGATTGCCCCTCATGGCCGATAAAGTCGTTTTCCAAGATCGTATGCTTTCGCTGGGTCTGGCCCGTGTTTCCGAGGCCGCCGCGATGGCCAGCGCCACACTTGTGGGGCGCGGCGATGAAAAAGCAGCCGATCAGGCCGCGGTCAACGCCATGCGCGATCAGTTGAACCTGCTGGACATCCACGGCACCGTGGTCATCGGCGAAGGTGAACGCGATGAGGCCCCGATGCTGTATATCGGCGAAGAGGTTGGCACCGGTGACGGCCCCGCCGTGGACATCGCACTGGACCCGCTGGAAGGGACCACGCTAACCGCGAAAGACATGCCCAACGCGCTGACCGTGATCGCCATGGCCCCGCGCGGCACACTGCTGCACGCGCCTGATGTCTACATGGAAAAGTTGGCGATTGGGCCGGGTTATCCGACAGATGTGGTCAGCATGGACATGGCACCCGCTGAACGGGTCAAGGCGCTGGCAAAAGCGCGGGGATGTAGCATGGCGGATATCACCGTCTGTGTTCTGGAACGCCCCCGCCACGAAGACATGATCGAAGGCATCCGGTCAACCGGCGCGGCCATCCGCCTGATCACCGATGGTGACGTAGCTGGCGTGATCCACTGCGCCGAGGCTGAGATTACCGGCATCGACATGTATATGGGCAGCGGCGGCGCACCCGAAGGCGTTCTGGCGGCCTCGGCCCTAAAATGCATGGGTGGGCAGATGTGGGGGCAGCTAACCTTCCGCAACGACGACGAACGCGGCCGCGCGGCCAAGGCCGGCATCACCGATCTGGACCGCATCTATACCCGCGACGAAATGGTCACTGCAGATGTGATCTTTGCCGCCACCGGCGTGACCGATGGATCGGTCGTTTCCGGCATCAAACGCGAGCCGGGCTTTCTGACCACCGAAACGCTGCTCATGCGGTCGAAAACCGGGTCTGTGCGCCGGATGATTTATCGCAATCCCGTCTCGGCCAGCTGATGGCAGACGCACGGGCGCTCATCTTGATTGATATCCAGAAGGGGTTTGATGATCCCGTTTGGGGCGCCCGTAACAACCCGCATGCCGAAGCAAACGCCGCGCGACTTCTGACCCATTGGCGGGCCAATTGGTGGCCCGTCTTTCACATCCAACACCTGTCTGTCACCCCCGGCAGCCCGTTAAACCCAACAGGCGGCGCGGTTGACTTCAAAACCGAGGTGACACCCCTGCCCAATGAGCCGGTGCTGACCAAGCGTGTGAACTCGGCCTTCATCGGCTCGGATCTTGAGGATCGATTGCGCAGCGCCAACATTACCTCGCTGGTGATCTGCGGGCTGACAACGCCCCATTGCGTCTCAACCACCACCCGCATGGCCGCAAACCTTGGCTTTGACGTTAGCCTGCCCCATGACGCCTGCGCGGCCTTCGCAGGAAATGCCGACACAGGTTGGCGCGACGGCCCGCCGCCCACGGCGCAAGACATCCATTCCGCCGCGCTTGATCATATGAACGGCGAATTCGCCGATGTCTGCACAACGGAGGAGGTGCTGGCGTGAGCAGTTTTCTGGGTGTCGATAGCTCGATCTCAGGGCGCCGCTGGATTGGCCCGTCAACCGAAGTGGACCGCCAAGCCGAGGCATTGGCCCAACACACCGACCTGCCCGCCCCGCTTTGCAAAGTGCTAGCTAGGCGCGGTGTGCCCGCCGAGGAACTCGCAGGGTATCTGGACCCAACCTTGCGTGACCTGCTGCCCGACCCTCGTAAGATGAAAGACATGGAGGTCGCCGCCGCCCGTGTCCTGCAAGCCCTTGATCAGAAAGAAAACGTCGCCGTCTTCGCCGACTATGACGTTGACGGCGCAACCTCGGCAGCGCTTCTGATTGACTGGTTTCGCCATTTCGGGCGCGCGGTCACCCTCTATATCCCCGACCGGATCAACGAAGGCTATGGCCCCAACACCCCCGCGATGGAGCAACTGGCCCAAAACCACAGCCTGATTATTTGCGTCGACTGCGGTACATTAAGCTTCGAGCCGATCGCCGCCGCCCGCGCCAAAGGGGCCGATGTCGTGGTGCTGGATCACCACCTTGGCGGCGAGGCTCTGCCCGACGCCAACGCTGTGGTGAACCCAAATCGACAAGACGAAGCTGACGCGCCCGGATACCTGTGTGCAGCGGGCGTCGTCTTCCTGCTGCTGGTCGAACTGGGACGCGTGTTGCGCGAAGCGGGACGCCCCGGCCCGGACCTGATTTCCATGCTTGATCTTGTGGCCCTTGGCACCGTCGCCGATGTTGCCCCGCTGACCGATGCCAACCGGGCCTTTGTGCGGCAGGGTTTGAAAATCATGGCGCGGCGCACCCGCCCCGGCATGGTCGCGCTGGCTGATGTGGCTGGCCTGAACGAAGCGCCGCGCGCCTATCATCTTGGCTATCTGATGGGGCCTCGGGTGAACGCGGGCGGGCGGATCGGTAAGGCTGATCTTGGCGCGCGCCTCTTGTCGACCGCCGACATGAACGAAGCCCGATTAATCGCGGAAAAACTAAATGAACTCAATGCAGAACGGCGTGATATTGAAGCACGCGTTCAAGACGCCGCAATCGAACAGGCCGAAGCACGCGGCGTGGACGCCCCACTGGTCTGGGCCGCCGCTGACGGCTGGCACCCCGGCGTCGTCGGCATCGTCGCAAGCCGTCTGAAGGAAGCCACCAACCGTCCAGCCGTGGTGATCGGATTTGACGGGGACGAAGGCAAGGGGTCTGGCCGGTCTGTCACCGGGGTTGATCTTGGTGCTGCGATCCAAAGGCTTGCCGCCGATGGTCTGATTGCCAAAGGGGGCGGTCACAAAATGGCCGCCGGACTTAGCTTGACACGCGACCAGTTGGACCCTGCGATGGAGCGATTGTCAGAGCTGCTCGCCAAGCAAGGAGCCGGTGATTTAGGCGCTGCCGACCTGAAAATCGACGGTCTTTTAATGCCTTCCGCCGCCACCGTCGAATTGATCGAAACGTTAGAGCAAGCCGGCCCCTTCGGCGCGTCTGCCCCTGCGCCGCGCTTTGCCTTTCCGGACGTACAGATCCTGTTTGCCAAGCGGGTCGGCCAAAACCACCTGAAAGTCAGTTTCGGCGACGGACTTGGCAGCCGGATCGACGCCATCGCATTTGGTGCATTTGACAGCCCGCTTGGCACGATGTTGGAACAACATGGAGGCCAACGTTTCCATTTGGCGGGGCGACTCGAGCTCAACCAATGGCAGGGCCGTACCAGTCCCCAATTGCGACTGGAGGATGCCGCAAAAGCCTGATTTTCATGGACCTTCCAGTTTTTTCAAAAAAGCTGAGAATCCCCCTTGCACGGCCCGGACCTTTCTCATAAAAACCCCCTCACCGACAGAGTGGCCCGTTCGTCTATCGGTTAGGACGCCAGGTTTTCAACCTGGAAAGACGAGTTCGATTCTCGTACGGGCTGCCACTTTCTCCACATAGGTTTGAAAACAGCGTTGGATCAAGGCATCTTACTCGTCGTGCTGACCTGCGGATTTTCTGCATTATTGCGCGGTGCGGCGTCGGTTGAATACGTCGCGAATCTCTGGACGGTTGTGAACACCAGTAATCACGCCTGCGTCGGTGCACGGGATTTAACAGCAAACAGGCCAGAGGTGCGGACAGGACCTGTGTGATCCCTCACCCGCGATCGCTTCCCGCGAGCGCTCTTGCTTTAACGCCCCCTAAACCAGCTTGAGGTTGGTGCCGAATTTGCGCATCAGCCACCTAGAACGGCATCAGGATGTGGCTCCGTTCGCTGATGGTCAGGCACGTTGTACGGTCACGCGGAATTCGGGTCGATAAAGGGTCATGCACGCGCGGCCTTTGTCTTTTGACATGTAAAGCGCGAGATCGGCATCGGCGGTCATCTGTTCCGCAGTGACTGGATCGTAGTCGTTACTGCGCGCGATACCGATGCTGGCCGAAATTCGGCATCCCTGCCCCTCAAAAACCATTGGGCGTTCAAGCCGCGCGATGATGCGCTTGGCGATGTTTTCCAACACCGTCTCATCCGTAAGCCTACCAAACAGTATGACGAATTCGTCGCCGCCGACGCGCGCCACCATATCTGTTTCCCTCGTCTGATCCGTCAGTACCCGAGCCACCTCGCGCAGGACTGCGTCGCCTGCTGCATGGCCCAGCGTGTCGTTTACCGCTTTGAAGAAATCGAGGTCGATATGCATCAGCGAAAACTGCGCACCCTTCGCAATGTGACGGTTCAAATTGGCATCAAAGGCACGCCGGTTTTGCAATCCGGTTAACCCATCGGTCATCGCTTCGACCTGGGCTTCTGCCTTTTCGTTGTGAAGGCGGTGGGCAAGTTGTGTGGTCGCCTCCATCGCGGCGGTTTTCGCCTCCACCAGATAGAGCATTTCAACCGTCAGGTCCGTCGGCGCAAAATCTGAACCCGCAAGTTTGTAACGCGCTACCGCTTCAACGACCGAATAGCCGAAAGACAGGTTCATCAGCACTTGATTGTTGCCCGGCAACACCGCCACGGCACCCACCATCGTGGTGCCTGACCCGTCTTTCAGGCGCAGATAGACCTTGGTGTCGCCCATTGCCCGAACGTCGTCCATCGAGCGAACCACCCGTGGACGCCGAAGTTCAAATAAGGAAAAGACGCTGCGCCCCACCAAATCGGTGCCGAACACTTTGACGATCGTAGGGCCAGCATGGCTAACGCGTGCGGCATTATCAAGCAGCAGGTGCATCGGCATCATCTGGTCCAACGTATGCGGCTCAATCGGAATTGATGGTTCTGCGATCATGACATGCCCTCAGCGGCAAGGTGGAAGGCGCGCCCCTTGCCGTGGCGCATTTCCAGCAACTGAACCGAGATTTTTTCGCATTGATCCTGACGACCGAGGTGTTCCAGATAAGCAAGCGCGCCGTAGTCGTCCGCCAACGCCCGAAGGACGCCCAGAAGAATATATCCTACGCCGTGCGAGAGGTTGCGGCAGGTAATTTGAAATTCCTCGGCGGTGATCTCATCCACTTCTATTTCTGGCAGGTCAAGATCCGGAACAGCGAGCTGCGCCCTGCCCCGAAGGTCTTCAAGCGAATGCAGAAAATCGGTGTAGTTGACACCGCCAAAGCGCAGCAAACGGCGGACCCGCTCGACCCGTTCATCTGTTACAAGGAAGGTGCCGAAATCTTCAAGCAAGGTATCGGCGGGCTTGTCCAACTGGCGCGCGGCTTCTGTTACCAACGCGTTTGCAAGGTCTACATCATAACGAAACAGCGGCTCGAAACTGTCATATCCAAGGTCCAGTTCGCGCATGATGTCACGCCACCGCCCAGCCCCATATGTGAATATGAGGAACCCTTCGAAACACCAGAAAATCAAACCATGTATTGTCATAACGCACTCGTTTCAAACGCCACGTTATCAGCCGAGTGTAAACAAACCGGAAATGCGCAACCGACCTATATACCGGTCTGGTGTCTAGCTGTGCGCTGCATCCAGCCAACCGGGAATATGCCCGATATCGTCCAGAACAATGTCAGCATATGGGGCCAATTCCCGTTCGCTTGCCAGCCCCGTCAACACGGCGATAGTTTTCATTCCAGCCGCCCGCCCAGCGTGAAGATCGTGCAGGCTGTCGCCGACCATCGCAACACGATCGGGCGCAATCCCCGTCGCGGCTGCAAATGCCAGACAGGGGCCCGGTTCGGGTTTCACGCCATAGCCGCTGTCATATCCGGAAATGAAGTCGAACAGATTGGTGACACCAGCAGCCTCCAGATGCGCCCGTGCGGGACGTTCGGCATCATTGGTGGCGACGCCGATCTTCAGTCCGCGCGCGCGCAGGCTCGCAAGATAGGGCGCAAGTGCGACGGCTTCGATCTGGGGCGCGACGGCGGCTTCTTCGTTAAGGAGTGTTTCCAACGCTTCGGCGGAATAGGCGACATGTCGCCGAAGCTCTGCGACGATCTGGGACGGGGTGCCGGCGATGACGACACTGTTGCGCTGAAAGCTTTGCGCGTCAACATCATATCCGATGTCCCGGCCGATCAAACGGGCGCGACCTATGTCCCCATCGGTCAGCCGCAAAAGCACGGCATGCGCCCAGCTTTCCCAAGTCGCCTCGAACAGGAACAACGTGCCGTCTTTGTCGAAAAGCAGTGCGTCAACTGGCATAAAACCTCACTCTGGTACTGAACCTATCATATTGTATTTCAATTACTTTACGATTTATGTCCAGTGGATTTGCGCGCCACCGGGAAGGGCTTGGCGCGCCGCTGCCAATTGCTGATAGGGGATATTCAAGGCATCACACACCCGCATCACCCAAGCATCATCCATCAACAGAAAATCCAGCACCGACCCCAAAAAGGCGGCATCCCCTGCGCTTTGGCGAAGGGCGTCCTGATCGACCCCTGTCGAGCCCATGAAGATTGGCAAAAGCTCTTCGTCTGAGACAAGCCAACCCAGCACATTCAGGGCCGTTGCCTCGGCGATTTCCAGCTTCATCCTCATACTCCTTAACGGTTGGAAAGGTTTTCTTAACCAATATGGCAGCAAGGTGAACAGACCATTCAAATAGGCACAATGACAAGGGCGAGTTGACGATATGAGTGAGAGAATCCTGATCGCGGATGACCTTGCGACCAATCGCATCGTGTTGAAGGTCAAACTGACCGTCGCCTGCTACGAGGTTATTCAGGCGGACCGATGCGCCGATGTGGCCACACTGGCACGCGACACCCAGCCTGACCTCATCATTCTGGGTCGGGGCCGCACCGATTGCAGCCTGTCGACGTGTCGCCAGTTGAAAGCGGATGCCACGCTAGGTTCCATCCCGATCATCGTGGTGTCGGATCAAGATGACCAACGCGCGCGGCTGGAAGCCATCATGGCGGGCGCTGATGACGTCTTTTCCAAGCCGCTGAACGAAGCCACGCTGATGGCCATGGTGCGCAATCTGATCCGGGCGCGCGGGGCCGAGGACGAAGTGCTGCGGCGGCGCGACCTGTCACGTGATTTCGGCTGTGCAGAAGCACCCGCGCTTTTTGAACGTCATGCCCGCGTCGCGCTGATCGCCCCGGATGCCGAAACTGGCATTTACTGGCGCATGCATCTGGCAACCGAAATCCGCCACCGAATTGATATCATGACGCCATCGCAAGCGTTGGAGGATGTCAGTGGCTTCGGCGGTGTACCGGACGCCTTTGTCATCGCCTCAACACTCAGCGAGACATCTGATGGTCTGCGACTGGTCAGCGAGTTGCGGTCGCGCCAAACGACGCGCCATTCGGTCATTGTCGTTCAGGATTGCGGCGAAAGCCCCTCGCCCTCCTCTATGGCGCTTGATCTGGGCGCGAATGCTGTCTTAAGACCGGGGTTCGATGCCCGCGAGTTGGCACTGCGTTTGCACCGCCTTCTGGCGCGCAAGTTTGAAGGCGACGACCTGCGCAAAAGTTTTGATACCAGTCTGGCCTTAGCCGTTCGCGATCCGCTGACTGGTCTGCACAACCGTCGCTTTGCACAAAGTTATCTGGATCGGCTGGAACGCGAATCGCGCAGCAAGAACCAGCCTTATGCAATCATGGTTCTGGATCTTGACCGGTTCAAATCTATCAATGATCGGTTCGGTCACCCGGTCGGCGACGAGGTGCTGGTCGAGGTGGCGCGACGCCTGAAAGACAATCTGCGCGACATGGACCTGTTGGCAAGGTATGGCGGCGAAGAATTTCTGATCGCCCTGCCCGGTGTCAGCCGCGCACAGGCCCAAGCGATGGCGGAACGGCTACGTCGCGCTGTTGGCGATTGTCCAGTCGCGACGGGCGCAACGCCCAACGGTATCGCCGTCACCCTGTCGATCGGTGTGGCCGTGTCGGGCGACACATTCGGGTCATCCGGCACCGCGCATGAATTGCTGCAATTCGCCGACCAAGCGCTTTACCGCGCCAAGTCCGACGGACGCAATCAGGTCACTTTCGTGTCGGACGCCGCTTAGACGCGCGTGCCCTGTCCTGGATAGATCTTTCAATACGGTCGGCGAAATCTTGACGTTCTTTGGGGCTCATCTGATCTATCCGCTCGACCAGCACTGACCGGGCAAGTTCACCGCGTTGACGCTGCCGTTCGGACTGTTGATCCATGACCGACATAAGCGTATCCGGATCAAACGGGTCGGCGCGCAACGCGGTCAGTATGGTCTGGAATTCGCTGGCCAGCGCCTTGCGATTGTCGGCAAACGACCCGCTGCGTTCACGAAGGGCTTTGCCGATCTCGCGTCGATCTGACCGATCCAATGCACCAGCCAGCGGAGCAAAGCCCAAGTCGCGGATCGCACCACGGTTTGGGCCGTGCATATCGAAGCCGTGATCGCGGTGGCCGCCCCATTTGGCCCCGGCCACAAGCCCAACCACCAACAGGTTAAACATCAGCGATACCGCCAGAAGAATACGCGGCCACTTGCGCCGCTTCAGCTGTGGTGTGGCGACGGGTGGTTTGTTCGATGCGCTCATCCCTCATCCTCCAATAACAAACTGGTTCCCAGATAGCTGGGGGCCAAATCCTCCAACGCATAGGACTCGTCGGCCAACGTATAGTCGCCAGTCAGGATCAACCCGCCGGACATCGTTTCAAGTTGGATCGGGGCGGCAAAACCGATCCAGACCCCGGCCACTGTCGCCGTCGCCATTCCGGCAAGGGAAGGCCAGCCGCCAACCGCTGCGACCAAATCAGCCCAGAACCCCCGCGACGCGCCCGGATCAACCGCCGTGCCCGCATGACTGCCACATTGCGGCTGATGTGCCTCGGCATCTGCAAGGATTGCCGACACAAGCGCGTCAGAAGGTGCGGCAATATCAGATCGGGCCGCGTCAAAAAACGCGTCCAAGGCCGTATCATCCAGCATGTCTTTGTCAGTTTGTGCCATATCCCAACTCCTCTCGCTGGCCAGCAAGTGCTGTGGCCAGCGCTTTCTTGCCCCGGGCCGTCAGACTTTCGACGGCCTCGATGCTGATGTCCATGATCTGCGCAATCTCGGGGTTTGCTTCCCCTTCGATGTGGCGCAGGGTCACGGCGATTCTTTGACGTTCCGGCAGGGCGTTGAGCGCGGTTTGCAAGGCGGCAACGCGATCTGCCTGGATCATCTTGTCAACTGCACCAGGCGTGTCATCGGCTGGCTCTTCAATCGCGTCGATGTCCACATTGCGCCGTTTGCGCAGCCGATCAGTGCACAAGTTTGATACCACTCGAAACAGCCACGTTGACACCTTCGCCTCGCCTGTGCGCCAGTCCGGAGCGATCTTCCACAAACGCAACATCGCTTCTTGTGTTACGTCCTCAGCCTCCGCCCGGTCGCCGCCCAAAAGACGCGTGCCATAACCCAGAACCCGCGGCGCAAGCCTGCGGGTCAGAAGCTCAGCCGCCATCGGATCGCCGTTCCCGTACAGAACGAGAAGCGCGTCGTCCGAAGCTTCTGCGTAAGCGTCCAAGGCCATTTCCATTCGTCCTGCCTAGCCCGTCTGCCACTTGGTGACAACGGGCGGGGGTGCCCCCGCGAAACGCAGGGGCACAGGTGGGCGTTATCCGCCGTTACGCTGACCTTTGCCGCCCTTGCCGTGACCGCGCTTGCCATGACCGCGCATGAAGGCTTCCTTCTGCGCCGCATCAAACTCGGCTTGTGAAATCGCGTTGTCGTCATCGGTGTCAAATCGGTCAATCATGCGATCCATGCGGGCTTGGTCCGGAGCCATTTCATCAAGGCTGAGCGTGCCGTTGCCATTGGTGTCGCGCTTGGAGATCATCTTTTCCATCATCCAGCCCATGCGCTTTTCTGCCATCGGACCTTTGTCCTTGCCTTGGCCGCCAGCATTTGCTTGACGCTCGGCCATCTTAGCCGCACGGTGCGCCTGCATTTCCGCAACCGACAGCTCGCCGTCTCCGTCCGTATCAGTGGCCGAGAAATGTGCCGCGGCATGGGCTTTCAGGTCCTCGGCCGTGATCTGGCCGCTGGTGTCCATGTCCAGATCAGCGAATTCCATTTGCATGAAGCCGCCATTGCGTCCCTGCATCCCGCCACCGTCTTTGCCACCAAAGGCGACCGCGGAGGTCGCACCAAGTGTCAGGGCCGCGCCCAAAGCCAGTGCGATTGCCGTTGCTGCTTTTGTTTTTGTAACAGTCATAATGTGTTCCTTTTTCCTTTGCCTGTTCGCGCCAAGTCTGTATCTGTCCGGCGTCATACCCATTGAACGCGGCAGGGGCGTGTTTCCGTCGCTGTTTGGCGAAAAAAATCGCGGCATCGCGCCGCAACAGCAAAACGCGGCATGGTTTTCCGCGTTTCAATCCTTAGAATGGCTTGGTGCGCGACAGAGGAAACATGAATGAGCGACGTGACCACAATGAACACCCAGCCGCTTGCCGATGACGGTCAGGAACGCGACCTAAAGCCTGCGATGAAAAAGGGCTGGAGCAAACGCTGCCCCAACTGTGGAACAGGAAAAATGTTTCAGGGCTATCTGAAGGTGCAGGACACTTGCACGGTTTGCGGCGAAGACCTGTATCACCACCGCGCCGATGATGGCCCTGCTTACCTGACGATCCTTGTGGTGGGCCATCTGATGGCGCCGCTTTTGCACATCACCTATGTGAATTTTGTGCAGGAGCCGATGATGCTGGCCTCAATCTTCACAGTCGGCACAGTGGCTGCGTCACTATACCTGCTGCCCCGGTTCAAGGGGTTTATGGTCGGTTTCCAATGGGCAAAACGAATGCACGGCTTCAAACACGACCGAGATTCATAGGGCGACATCATGGACAAGGCACTTGACAAGTCGAAAATCATACGGGATGCGGCCACAGTCATCCTGATCCGTGACAAGACCACACGGCCGCAGGTCTTGATGGGGCAACGCGGGGCCAAAGCGGCCTTCATGCCCAACAAGTTTGTCTTTCCCGGCGGTGCGCTTGATGCAGAAGATGCTCAGGTGCCGCTGGCTGAAAAGGGGGCCGAGCCTTGCCTGACGCGCTTGGGTGAACACGCAGACCCCTCGATCTCATCGGCGCTGCTGGTGACCGCCATTCGCGAGCTTTGGGAAGAAACGGGTCAAATTTTGGGTGCGCCCGGCGACTGGCCCTGCAAAGTTCCTGATGGATGGGAAGAATTTGCAAAAGCAGGCTATATCCCATCTGCCCTTGGTATGGCCTTCGTGTTTCGCGCGATCACACCCAAGGGCCGCCCGCGCCGGTTTGATGCGCGCTTCTTTGCGGTGGACGCCGACGAGTTGCGCACCGATATCGACGATTTCTCGCGCGCCTCTGACGAGTTAAGCCATCTTCAATGGATTCCGCTGGACGATGTGCGCCGTTTCGACCTGCCGTTCATAACCGAGGTGGTGTTGGCCGAAATCGTTGGCAACCTGCCCGAATTGGGTGCGCCTGCACAGGTACCGTTCTTCAACAATTCTGACGAAGAAAGCTTGTTTGAGCGTCTTGGTGGCGTTGGCCCCCTGACGGCGGCGGGCTGACGGCTACTTCAGGAACAGCACCAGCACCAAAACGGAGGCCAGGATCAACGCGGTCCCGGCATATTCGCGCCCTGTGACCTTTTCACGAAACACAAACAGCGTTGCGGCGTAAGAAAACAACAGCTCCACCTGCCCCAACGCCTTGACCAGCGCCGCGTTTTGCAACGCGAAAGCGGTGAACCAGCAAAAGCTGCCGATCATTGAGCTAAGGCCGACCAGAACGCCAACCCGCCATGCGGTGAAAACGCGCGTGATCTCGCCTTTTTCGCGCAAAGTCATCCAGATCAGCATGACAGCAGACTGAAATGCGGTGACGACGGCCAAGGTGAACCCGGCGCGCGCCACCACGTCTTGGACAGGCAGCGATAGGGCCGCGCCGCGATAACCAATAGCCGAGACAGAGAACAGGAACCCGGCCCCAAGCCCCAGTGCCGCCGCCCGGTTAAAGAACCGCATCCACCCAGCTTTGCCGCCAGTTGGCGGGTCCGACAGCAAGATCAGACCCAGAAACCCGACCGCGATGGCCAAACCACCCGCAACGCCGACGCCTTCGCCCAACACCGCCAACCCGACCAGCGCGGTCAGCACGACCTCGGTCTTTTTGAATGTGATGCCGACGGCGAAATTGCGTTCGGCGAACAAGGCCACCACACAGATTGTGGCAAGGATTTGCGCGATACCTCCCGTAAACGCGAACAGGAAAAACCGCCCACCGGGCACAGGCGCGCTTTGGTCCGTCACGCCCAGATAAATCACAAGGATCACCGCCACCAGTGGCGCGGAATAGACGAACCGCGCAAGGGTCGCCCCGGTCGCCGACAAGCGTGTGTCCTTCAGCCGCTTTTGCAGCATGAAGCGCAGGTTTTGCGAAAACGCCGCAGCGATTGTGATGGGGATCCAAGCTTGCATCGCGCACCTTTCGCATGGTCAGGCCGCGAATGCCAGCTTACGCCTAGCGGGTTTTCAGCCGCGACAGGTTATAGCCGTTGAACCCCAGCACATCGCGCGCCGCCTTGATCCGGTCTTCGCCACCGGAGTTGGACCGGTCGATGATCCAGCCAAAGCTGCCTGATGGCGTGCCGATCGCGGCTGTGCGGTAATCAGCATCGACCCAAAGCACCCAATATTGCGTGTCAAACGGCGCTGATCCGACCGAAATGCGGCCCGGCGCAGGTTGTTTTGTCGAATAATGGTCCAGCAACCCAGACGGCCCATAGACGTCCAAAGCGGTAATGGCACCGCCATTTTCTGCAAAGTTGACCGCCCCGAAGGATGGCTTGTCGCCGGGATAAACGAATTCACCCCGGATCACCCAGCGTCCAGCGAAGCGGGCCGCGTTGAAACGTGTGGTTGAACTAAGCTGCCGGGTCTTGCTGCGGTGAAATTCGACACCCGAACCGCCCCCGCCCACGCAGGCGGTCAGCCCCGCGCTTGCCGTCAATGCGGCTGCCGTCATTAACATCTGCCGCCGATCCATGGTCCTGTTCCTTCCGGTTCCCTGATACCCTGAGTGTCTAGAGCTGGTCGCGCCATTAACCTAACACAAGTAGGGCACGTCTTGTCAGAACGGCATCGGGTGGGCGCGGTGCGCGCTGTCGATGTCTTTCATCACCTCGTCTGACAGTGTCAGGTCTTTTCCGTCCAAGATGCGGGCGAGCTGCTCCATCGAGGACGCACCAAAAATGGTCGACCCCATGAACGGCCGCGAAACCGCGAAAGCCAGCGCCATTTGAACGACGTCCAGCCCGTGCTTTTTCGCAACATCCAGATACACATCAACGGCTTCAAATGCGCGTGGCGTGGCACGCCCGCCCAGACCCGGTGACAGGTCCAGCCGCGACCCTTTCGGCACGGCGTTGTCCTGATATTTCCCGCTCAACAGCCCCGTCGCCAGCGGTGAATAGGACAGCACGCGCACGCCTTCGTTCATGCACAGCTCGGCCAGATCGGTGTCGGCCAGACGGCACATCAAGCTGTATTCGTTCTGGATCGAGATTACCTCGGGCGCACCCATTTCGCGCGCGATGCGCAACCATTGCGCGGTGCCCCACGCGCTTTCGTTGGACAGAGCGAAATGGCGCACCTTGCCGGCCTTCACGACCTCGGCCATAGCACCCAAAACGTCGCGCATATGCGCCTCAACCTCGGTGCGGTTTTGATTTGACGGATCAAAGGTCCAGTTCTGGCGAAACGCATAGCTGCCGCGAATGGGCCAGTGGGTCTGATAAATGTCGATATAGTCGGTGTTCAGCTTGACCAGACTTTCGTCCACAGCCTCGTGGATGATCGCGCCGTTATAACCTTTGCCGCCACGCTTCCAGCCCGGATTGTCACCCGACACTTTTGTGGCAATCACCACGTCATCGCGTCGCCCGCTTTTGGCGATCCAGCTGCCAATCACTTCTTCCGAGCGTCCGCAAGCTTCGGCTTTGATCGGGTTCACCGGATACATCTCGGCGGTATCAATGAAGTTGATCCCGTGGTCCAAAGACATGTCGATCTGGGCGTGACCCTCGGCTTCAGTGTTGGTGGACCCCCAAAGCATCGAGCCCAGGCACAACGCGCTCACCTCAAGCTTGCCACCCGCCAATTTGTTCATCTGCATAGCGCGTCTCCTTCAACGACCGAAATAGCCTGTCCTGTTCGCGCGTCAGTGTGCCGATCATCGGGATGAGGGCAAGGGGCAAAACAAGCGCCATCACAACGGGCAGGTTGCGCCCGCCCGTCAGCCTGTCTGATCCGCTCCGCTTAGAACGTCGCGTTCACTGCCCCACCGTCCAGCAACACATTCTGCCCCACCATGAACCCCGCATGTTGCGAGCACAGGAAGGCGCAGGTCGCGCCAAACTCCTCAGCCGTGCCATAGCGACCAGCCGGGATCGTGGCCGCACGCGCCGCGCGGGCCTCGTCAACCGATCCGCCATGCGCCTCGACCACGCCCTTGTCCAAAGCCGCCGCGCGATCAGTGTCATGAATACCCGGCAGCAGGTTGTTGATGATCACACCCTGCCCCGCCACCTGCCGCGCGGTTCCCGCCACAAAGCCCGTTAGGCCCGTGCGCGCGGTGTTGGACAGGCCAAGCACAGGGATCGGAGATTTCACCGATTGGCTGGTGATATTCACGACCCGACCCCAGCCCTTATCGATCATCGTGGGGATCAAAGCCTGCATCAAAGCGATCGGTGTCAGCATGTTGGCGTCAAAAGCTGCGATAAAATCGTCACGATCCCAATCCGACCACATGCCCGGCGGCGGGCCACCCGCGTTGGTCACCAGAATTTCCACATCGCCTGCAGTGTCCAGAACGCGCGTTCGCCCGTCCTCTGTCGTCACGTCAGCGGCGACTGTCACCACGTCTACGCCAGTCTCTGACCGAATCGCTTCTGCCGCGTCCTGCAATGGCCCTTCGGTGCGCGCATTCATCACCAGCGACACGCCTTCCCGCGCCAAAGCCCGCGCGCATCCAAGCCCCAACCCTTTTGAGGACGCACATACCAGCGCCCGCTTGCCTGAAATTCCCAGATCCATCGGTCTCTCCCATTTCCTGAAGGCGCGTCTGTCGCCCGCGCTTTTCCAAGACCTAGCAGGGCCGCCCGCGCGAGGAAAGCACCCATGGTTGTTGCGCCCCTCCGCCCCCGTCGCTATATGCGAACCCATGTTAGACACCGTATCAAACCGCCCCGAATTGCCGACCGAGATTGCGCGCCGTCGCACCTTCGCGATCATCAGCCACCCGGACGCTGGCAAGACGACCCTGACCGAAAAGTTCCTGCTTTACGGCGGCGCCATTCAGATGGCCGGACAGGTGCGCGCCAAAGGTGAATCGCGTCGCACCCGATCTGACTTCATGAAAATGGAACAGGACCGGGGCATCTCGGTGTCCGCCTCGGCCATGTCGTTTGATTTCGGCAAGTATCGCTTCAATCTGGTCGACACGCCGGGCCACTCGGACTTTTCGGAAGATACATACCGCACGCTCACTGCTGTGGACGCCGCCGTCATGGTGATCGACGGGGCGAAAGGCGTGGAAAGCCAGACGCAGAAACTGTTTGAGGTTTGCCGCCTGCGCGATCTTCCGATCCTGACATTTTGTAACAAGATGGACCGCGAAAGCCGCGATACGTTTGATATCATTGATGAAATTCAGGAAAACCTCGCGATTGACGTGACGCCCGCAAGCTGGCCGATCGGCATGGGCCGCGATTTTCTGGGCTGCTACGACCTGCTGAACGACCGGCTGGAACTGATGGACCGCGCCGACCGCAACGTGGTGGCCGAAACCATCGAGATCAACGGGCTGGACGACCCCAAACTGGCCGAGCACGTCCCCGCGCACATGCTGGAAAAGTTTCTGGAAGAGGTTGAGATGGCGCGCGAACTGCTGCCCACCCTTGACCCCAAATCCGTGCTGGAAGGCCACATGACCCCAATTTGGTTCGGCTCGGCGATCAACTCGTTTGGTGTGCAGGAACTGATGCAAGGTATCGCCCAATACGGCCCCGAGCCGCAGCCCCAACAGGCCAGCCCCCGCGCCATTGCGCCCGAGGAAGGCAAAGTCGCGGGCTTTGTGTTCAAAGTTCAGGCGAATATGGACCCCAAACACCGCGACCGCGTGGCCTTCGTGCGGCTGGCGTCAGGCCATTTCAAACGCGGGATGAAGCTGACCCATGTGCGCACGAAAAAGCCGATGGCGGTGTCAAACCCTGTGCTGTTCCTCGCCTCTGACCGCGAATTGGCGGAAGAGGCTTGGGCCGGCGACATCATCGGCATCCCCAACCACGGCCAGCTGCGCATCGGTGACACGCTGACCGAAGGCGAGATGATCCGCGCCA
>NZ_JALPQG010000005.1 GCF_023195695.1 Aliiroseovarius sp. S1339
TCGCCGCCGTCAGCGTCGTTTTGCCGTGGTCAACGTGGCCAATCGTGCCAATGTTGACGTGCGGTTTGGAGCGTTCAAACTTTTCCTTAGCCATGTGCCATAAGCCTTGTATCTGATGGGGTTCCGCCGAACCCGGATTCATTATCGCGCGCTCACTACTCGGTCGCGCAGGGAAAATCAAGACTTCCCGAACGCGGATTGGTGCGAAAGCCACGATTGTTTCATTTGGGTTTGGTCGCGGCGTCGAACAGCCTTACATCGCAGCGTTAATCATCCCGGGACCAAGTCTTCTTGTCCATGGTTTCGGGGTCGGATTGCACTGGGGCCGCACCGCCACAGACCGTCCGCAAAGACTGCCACTCGCCTTCATCAAGAATTGAGCCGTAATTTCGGCCTTCCACGACCGCTGCCTGTGCCGCTGCAATCCGCTTGCCCATCTGTGGATGCGACATGAAGTGCGCCACGATACCTTCGGCGTCACCATGTTCTTCGCGCAAACGCTCAAACATCGTGCCCAGCGCTGCGGGTGAAACACCTGCATTATCCAGAAGGTCGTGGGCATAGTCGTCCGCCGTCGCCTCGGCGGTTTGACTGTAGGACGCGTTGATCAACTGGTTGGCTAGAAACAAGGCAATTGTTCCGCCTGCAAAATCGCCAAACAACAGACCCAGCACCCCCAGAGAGCCAGCCGAACGCAATGCATCGCGGGTCGGGTCGCGGTTCACGACATGGCCTATTTCGTGTGCCAGAACGGCGGCGACCTCCTCCGGGTTCTCCGCCTGTTCTATCAATCCACGAAAAAAGACGATACGCCCACCGGGCAAAGCAAAAGCATTGACCATATCATGATCAAGAACGTGGATCTGCACATCGTAAGGCAGATCAGATGTAGGATTGAGACGGTCATACATTGCCTGCATCGCCGCATTTCCCGCGGACCCTTCGCAGATGGGCGTGACGCCCAGCCCTGTTTCATTCAGCGCCATGCGGATTTGTTCGAACGTGGTGTCGCCCAAAGCCTTTTCGCCTTCAGGCGGCAGCATCACCGCGAGCTGTGCGGCCATCACCGGGACAAGGAAAAAGATGATCGCCGCGACCGATGCCGCCGCCCCGCTGACCCAAACCGCAAGCTTTGACAATGAAATGGTCCGATCGCGCTTTTTCAGGTGCGGGGCACGCGATTGGACGTCCTTTCGCAAACCCTCATCCCGAAGATACAGTCGCGCGACCATGTCCCCCGACCGACCGATCACCAATGCATCTCTGTCGGCCTGATCCGGCAGGCGTCGCAGATCGGACCATTGCCAAATAAGCGGCTGACCATCCGGTAACATAAGCTCCAATCCATCGGGCAGTTCGCGCACGGACACACGCGTCAGCACGGCACGTTCTCCGGCAACGAAATCGGCAAAGCCCGAGGGCTGGTCCTGTGTATGGTTCAAATCGCTGCCCCCACATCCAAGGCTTCAGCAAAGCCTTCGGCTTCGGCAAACTCATCACGGTCCCGCTGCGCAATCAGGTGCAGGTCATCGGCGCTCACGAGTTGGGTCACTTCGGCGAAATGTGCCGCGATTGGCAGCGTTATCCAAGCATGGGTCATCGCGCGATATCCCAGAAAAATGGTGAAGTAGGCCAGTATCAATACAGGCGCGCCGGCCGCCAAAGCCGTCTCGAACTGTTCGATGTTCTCGACATCAAAACCCCTGCCGCCGACAATCATGACAGCGACCCCCATTAAGATCAGCACCAAACCGGTGAACACCAGATAGATCAACAACCAGCCCAGCGCATAGATACCGACAATCGCCCAAGGTCGCGGGGCCGTGCGAAATCGCATTGGCCCGAGTTCTTTCGCCTCGGTCATGCGTTTGAAGCTGTCGGCGCGCCAATAGGCCAAACCATAGACAAGCCATGGACCGGTCAGCAAGAACATCGCAAACCATGCCGGATTTTCAGACAGCGCGCCCATAACGCCCGCCACCGCGGACAGGCCAAGTGGATAATAGATGTGCTTCATCGAACCGAACAGCAGGCCGCGACGCCCGCCCTGAATGAAAACCTGATCACCATAATAGGTATGGCCGACCTTGTATTTCTCAAGCCAAAGTGTGGTCAGGGGCCATGACAGCCCAACGGTCAACGCCGCCAGCACCCAATGCACAATGGCGCGCCACGCATAGCCCCATGCGCCCGGCTCCAGACCAAATCGGATGCCGCGCCAGCGGGTGCGGGCCAGAATATATCGGCGCGCGCGATACTGAGCAAAAAAAATGATCGGTGCCAGCCCGACAAAGCTGAGAAGATAGGCCGCGACGTTGCCCTTAAACAGTGTAAAGCTGAAATACATCAATATCAGGTTCACCACACCGATATAGAACGCCATGAACACCACGGCGACCAGAAATCCCAGCAGCTTTTCAAGCGGGTCGCCGACATATTCCAAGGGGATGCCGCCGGGGCGAATGGCGCTCCAGTAATAACGGCGAAGGCGGGTCTTGGCCCAGAACCGATAGAAGCCAAGCGTCAGGATGGTCAGGATACCGGTCTTGAGGGCCAGCCCCAGCATCGGGCCTTTTCGGCCTGAATAGGTGATATTTAGTCTGGCCGGCGGCATCCGTTAGTCGAACTTGTTGTCGCGCGGGAAGCCATGCGGCGGCGCTTTGCCAACCCCGGCACGTTTGCCCAACCAAGGCGACATGTCAGGCTCGGTCCGCGTGCGGTCGCCGGTTGCTGGCCAGGACAAGCCCGCATCCAAGTCAAACGTCTTGATGTCCGACAGCCCGCCATCCAGTTCAAGCACCCCCTGTTTGCCCCGTGCGCTGTTGTATTTCTGAAGCCTGACACCCTTGCCGCGCGTCATCTCGTTAATCTCGGCAACCGGGAACACCAGAAGTTTGCGATTTTGCGAGATTACAGCCACGTGGTCGCCATCGACGGGCTTGCAAATTCTGGCAGTTGCGCCGCCCACGTTCAGAACCTGTTTGCCGTTCTTGGTTTGCGCCAGAACGTCATCTTCGTTGACGATAAAGCCGTTCCCCTCGTTCGAGGCGACAAGAAGGCGTCGTCCCGGCTGGTGAATGAACAGGTCCACAATCTCGGCCTCGTTCGGCATGTCGACCATCAGGCGCAGGGGTTCACCCATACCGCGCCCGCCAGGCAGGTTTGCCGCCGACAGCGTGAAGAATTTACCTTGCGAATCAAACACCAGAAGCTTGTCGGTTGTTTCAGCGTGGAAAACGAAGCGGGGGGCGTCGCCGTCGCGGAATTTCAACTCGCGCGACAGATCAATGTGACCCGACATCGCGCGAATCCAGCCCATTTGCGAGCAGACGACCGTGATCGGCTCCTTCTCGATCATCGCTTCCAGCGGCACGTCTTCGACCACGCCCGCCTCGGCAAATTGGGTGCGACGGGCACCGCCTTCGTAATTCTTGCCAAACAGCTTCTTGGTTTCTTTCAACTGGTCGGAAATCCGCGTCCATTGCAGGTCGTCGCTGTCCAACAAGTCTTCAAGCCCAGCGCGTTCTTCCATCAGCTTGTCACGCTCGCGGACAAGCTCGATTTCTTCTAGACGGCGCAAGCTGCGCAGACGCATGTTCAGGATCGCTTCGGCCTGAACTTCGGACAGTTCACCTTCGCCCGGCGCAGGGCTCACATAGTCTGACTCGTTCATGGCGCGAACGTGGTCGCGGCCCCAATCCTCGCGCATTAGCGCGGCTTTCGGGTCGTCGTCGTAACGGATGATGTCGATCACGCGATCAAGGTTCAGGAACGCGACGATGAAGCCTTCCAACACTTCAAGCCGGTGGTCGATCTTTTCCATCCGATGAACAGAGCGGCGCAACAGCACATCGCGGCGGTGATCAAGGAAGGCGCGCAGCACCTCTTTCATCGAGCAGACCTTGGGCGTCACACCATCGATCAGCACGTTCATGTTCAGACTGAACCGCGTCTCAAGGTCCGAGTTGCGGAACATCAGGTTCATCAGAAGCTCGGCATCCACGTTCTTGGATTTCGGCTCCAGCACGATCCGAACGTCATCGGCACTTTCATCACGAATATCACCAAGGATCGGAACCTTCTTGGTCTGGATCACCTCGGCAATCTTTTCGATCAGTTTCGATTTCTGAACCTGATACGGAATCTCGGTCACGACGATCTGCCACTGACCGCGGCCCAGATCCTCGACCTCCCATTTGCAGCGCAGACGGAACGATCCACGCCCGGTGCGGTAAGCCTGCGCAATGTTTTCAGACGGCTCGACGATCACACCGCCGGTCGGAAAATCAGGGCCGGGCACATAGTTCAACAGTGTATCGTCGCGCGCATCCGGCACCTTGATCAGATGCAGGCAGGCGTCGATCAATTCGGCGATGTTATGGGGCGGGATATTGGTGGCCATGCCGACCGCAATGCCGGACGAGCCGTTGGCCAACAGATTCGGAAACTCGGCAGGTAAAACGACCGGTTCGGTCAGGCGGCCATCGTAATTGTCACGATAATCGACGGCGTTTTCGTCCAGCCCGTTCAACATCGCCTCGGCGACAAAGGTCATCCGCGCTTCTGTGTACCGGCTGGCGGCGGGGTTGTCGCCGTCGATATTGCCGAAGTTGCCCTGCCCGTCGACAAGCGGATAACGCACCGCGAAATCCTGTGCCAAACGCGCCATCGCGTCATAGATCGCAGCGTCGCCGTGCGGGTGAAAATCCCCCATCGTATCGCCAGAAATCTTAGCTGATTTCAGGAACTTACCACCGGATGCCAGTTTCAGACGCGACATCGCGTAAAGGATGCGGCGGTGCACCGGCTTCAGCCCGTCCCGCGCATCAGGCAAAGCCCGGTGCATGATCGTGGACAGGGCATAGGTCAGATAGCGATCACCAATGGCACGGCGAAGCGGCTCTGATATAGAGAGGGAGTTTTTATTGCTGTCATCGGTCAAATCGGTCATAAATGATGTGTATCGAGTGCTGTTGGAAGGGTAAAGCTACTGCGGGAAAGGATGCTTATCTTTCCCCTATTATTTTAGATAGCTCGGTGTTCTTTTTAACACCAACTAGACGAACTCCTGCTTGAATCATGTCGGTAAGGGACTGGCAATCGAAACCGAGCAAGGGTTTGTGCGTTAAATAGTCGAACAGAAGATCAAAAAGATCTCGTCAAGGGTACATGGTTAAGGGGAAGTATTGTGGGAATTATTAAACTAAGTTGCCTGACGATTGGTGTTATTGGCATCTCGATGGTCCAATTTGGACGGGACGGTGATCTGCCTGCCGACCGCATTGGGCGCGAACCAACAATCGCGCAAGAAACAATCCTGCCCGTATCCGCCGTGCTTGATGCGGGGATCGCAGCATCGCCCGAGACTGCGCAGGGCGAGGTTATTGCAACTGCAAATGCCGCTCCTGCTGTCGTACCGCCAAAGCAAACACGTTTGGTTGCAGTTCCGGTCACTCTGACAAGCGCGACCGTGCCGCAAACGCCCGCAGAAATTGCAGAAGCTGCCGCCCGCCTGATGGCGTCAAAAGCGACAAAGCCGACGCCCGCGGCCGTCCGAAACAACATATCTGGTGCGCTGCCAACTGCCTTGGTCAGCGGCAGTGCGGTGAACATGCGCGCCGGGCCTTCGACAGGCCACGGCGTGGTTGCGAAGCTCTCGCGCGGTACAGAAGTCTTCGATATGGGCCCTGTCGGCGGGGGCTGGAGCCAGATCAAAGTCGTGGACACGGGCGCGCGCGGCTTCATGGCCTCAAAATTTCTGGCACCGCAATCCTGAGCGGGCTGCCAACCTAGAATTAAACGCACCAAACGACGTGCCCGAACATAAGGGCGCGTCGTTTTTCGTTGACCCCAACTTTTTCTGCCGACTTAAGTGTCGCCTGCACGCGCACAGGACCCCACCATGAAAACTTCAGGCAAATCTATCCTTATCACCGGCTGCTCATCGGGCATCGGGTATGATGCAGCACACACCTTAGCCAAACGCGGCTGGCGCGTCTTTGCCACCTGCCGGAAAGAGGCTGATTGCGAACGCCTGCGCGCCGAAGGGCTGGAAAGTTTCCTTCTGGACCACGCCGACGAGGCAAACATGGAGGCCGCAATGGCCGAGGCGCTGGATCGCACTGGCGGCACGCTGGACGCGCTGTTCAACAACGGCGCTTTCGCGATCCCCGGCGCCGTCGAAGACCTGCCGACGAATGCGCTGCGGCTGATCTTTGAAACCAACCTGTTCGGCTATCACCACCTGACACGCTTGGCGATTCCGGTGATGCGGGCGCAGGGCCATGGCCGGATCATCAACAATTCGTCAGTTCTTGGCTTCGCCGCCCTGCCTTGGCGCGGCGCTTACGTGGCGACGAAATTCGCACTTGAAGGGCTGACCGACACATTGCGGCTTGAGATGCGGGGAACCAAAATAAAGGTGATCCTTATTGAACCCGGCCCGATCACCTCGAATATTCGCCAAAACGCGCAACCGCATTTCGAACGCTGGATTGATTGGGAAAACAGCGCACGATCAGGGCTGTATCACAAATTGCGTGAACGGCTTTATGACGACAGCGGCACGCCAGACACGTTCGAACTGCCGGCCTCTGCCGTCACCGATAAACTGATCCACGCGCTGGAAAGTCCTCGCCCCAAGCCCCGCTATTACGTCACGACGGCCACGCGGATCGCTGGGATTGCGCGTCGGCTGTTGTCGACCCGCTTTGGTGACCGCGTAACGCCGAACGGGTGAACGCCGCGGATTTGCCCTCGCAATCTGGCGGTTTCGGGGCTATCTGAAACGCAATGCACTGACCCAAGGAAGCAGCATGTTCGACGATCCGCTTTTTGTCTTAGTTGTTGTCGCGGTTGGCGGCGTTGCCATTATTCTGTTTATGGGAATCGGCACGTTCGGCATCGGCGGAGAGACATCGCGTAAGCACTCGAACCGATTCATGCGGTATCGAATTTATGCACAAGCCATCGCGATCGCACTGATCTTGCTGTTCGTCTGGCTAAGAGGAGGAAACGGCTGATGGTTGTCCTGAACAAGATATACACCCGCACCGGCGACAAAGGTGAAACGGCTCTGGGCGATGGCTCGCGCGTGCCAAAACATTCGGCCCGCGTTGATGCCTACGGCACAGTGGATGAAACCAATGCCACGATTGGTCTTGTGCGCCTTCATGCAGACGGTGACATGGACGCCGCCCTTGCCCGCATCCAGAACGACCTGTTTGATCTGGGCGCAGACCTGTGCCGCCCGCATATGGACAAAGACGATACGGCTGAATACCCGCCCCTTCGGATGGTTGACGCGCAGGTTGACCGGCTCGAGGCCGAGATCGACGCGATGAACAAGGCGCTGGAACCGCTGCGCAGTTTCGTCTTGCCCGGCGGGTCCGCGCTGGCCGCTCATCTGCATCTGGCCCGCACCGTCAGCCGCCGCGCGGAACGCATGGCCACGGAACTTGCGACGCAAGAAGATGTGAACCCGGCCGCGGTCAAATACCTCAACCGTCTGTCAGATTGGTGCTTCGTCGCGTCACGCGTGGCAAATGACGACGGCAAGTCGGATGTGCTTTGGGTGCCGGGCGCGAACCGCTAAGTCGGCTTCCAGCCCTGGCGCGGCAAAACCCCTTGGATGCCGAACAGCGGAAACATTCTCGCAATGAATCGCGGCCAAAACGATAGAACGCGGCGTCCTTAAGGCAGAACGTGACGATTTTGCGCTGTTTTCGGCGCCCCCGACCCGGTAAACGGGAGAAGAACTGAGACCGCCCCATCCGGGGCTTAATTGGGAGATACACGCCAATGAAGGTGCTTGTGCCTGTGAAGCGCGTGATTGACTACAACGTGAAGGTTCGTGTGAAAGCGGACGGATCGGGTGTCGATCTTGCAAACGTAAAAATGTCGATGAACCCTTTTGACGAGATTGCCGTCGAAGAGGCCATCCGCCTGAAAGAAGCCGGTAAGGCCGACGAGATTGTCGTCGTGTCGATCGGCGTAAAGCAAAGCCAGGAAACGCTGCGCACCGCGCTGGCGATGGGCGCTGACCGCGCCATTCTGGTGGTTGCTGCTGATGATGTTCATAACGACATCGAACCGCTGGCCGTGGCCAAGATTTTGGCGAAAGTCGTGGAAGAAGAGCAGCCGGGCCTTGTTCTGGCCGGCAAGCAAGCCATCGACAACGACATGAACGCCACCGGCCAAATGCTGTCGGCCCTGCTGGGCTGGTCGCAAGGCACGTTTGCCTCTGAACTGGACATCGACGGCGACAAGGCTGTTGTGACCCGCGAAGTGGACGGCGGTCTTCAGACCATCAAGGTCAACATGCCGTCAATCGTCACCGTTGACCTTCGCCTGAACGAGCCGCGCTATGCGTCGCTGCCCAACATCATGAAGGCCAAGAAAAAGCCGCTGGACGAAAAAACCGCCGCCGATTACGGCGTCGACGTCACACCGCGCCTTGAGATCGTTTCGACCACCGAACCTGCCGCGCGTGCCGCAGGCATCATCGTGGGTTCGGTTGACGAATTGGTAGAGAAACTTAAAGAAGCGGGGGCTGTATAATGGCTGTTCTTCTTCTCGCAGAAGTCAACAATGGCGAACTGGCGATGGACGCCACCGCCAAGGCTGTCACCGCCGCGAAAGCACTGGGTGACGTGACGGTTCTGGCCGCTGGCGCATCTGCCGCCGCTGCTGGCGACGCTGCCGCAAAAATCGACGGAGTGTCGAAGGTGCTGGTCGCCGAAGACCCCTCGCTGGGTCATCGGCTGGCTGAATCCACAGCCGCGCTGATCGTCTCGCTGGCTGGCGACTACGAACATATCGTCGCCCCAGCCACCACCGACGCCAAGAACGTGATGCCCCGAGTGGCAGCACTTCTGGACGTCATGGTGATCTCGGACGCATCGGGCGTGGTTGACGCCAATACGTTTGAACGCCCGATCTATGCGGGTAACGCCGTTCAGACGGTCAAATCGTCGGACGCCAAGAAGGTCATCACCTTCCGCACCTCGACCTTTGATGCGGCTGGCGAAGGCGGGTCGGCTTCGGTTGAGACCGTATCGGCCGCTGATAACCCCGGTCTGTCGGAATGGGTCGAAGACAAGGTTGCCGAAAGCGACCGGCCCGAACTGACCTCGGCTGGTGTTGTCGTGTCCGGTGGGCGTGGTGTTGGCTCGGAAGATGACTTCGCGCTGATCGAGAAGCTGGCTGACAAGCTGGGTGCCGCCGTTGGTGCCTCGCGTGCAGCGGTCGACTCGGGTTACGCCCCGAACGACTGGCAGGTTGGTCAGACCGGCAAGGTTGTCGCCCCGGATCTTTACATCGCGGTCGGTATTTCCGGCGCGATCCAGCACTTGGCTGGCATGAAGGATTCGAAGATAATTGTCGCGATCAACAAAGACGAGGAAGCACCGATCTTTCAGGTGGCCGACTTCGGTCTGGTCGCCGACCTGTTCGACGCTGTGCCAGCGCTGACTGAAAAGCTCTGATCACTTGAGCAGACCATAATTGAAAGGCCCGCCCAGCCCGGCGGGCCTTTTTCCTTCGATCCAGTCTCAGATAATGCGATCAACTGCATCATGCAGCGCGCGACTGGCCCTGCGGTGGGCGATCATGCCCAGCATGTCACGCGTGGCAGGTTCGTCCATATCGGCATAGACCAGACCTTCGCGCCCCTCGTCCATCTCTTGCTGGGTTGGCACAATTTCAACGACTTCGCGCACGAAGGGCGCAACCGCCTGCATCATCTGTTGATCAACGAACAACGGGTCAGAGCCGTAAAAGCCGTTCGCACCACCATCCTTGATCCGGTGATCCGCCAGCCACAACAGTACGATGTCGCAATCCAACTTTGAGATCAGAAGCTTCATTCGGGCGACCCACGCGGTGCGCAATTCTTCTACGACCAAGGCGAACCGGTCTACCGATGTTTCACGCAACGCCGACAGAAGGTGGCGGGTGAAATTGAACTCAGTAAAATCAATTTCGCCATACAGGTCTTTCAACAGGTTCGAGCCGCGCAAAAACCTATCATTGCGCCGCGGGTGGACGGCATAAAATCGATTCGACATGTTATGCGCGCCCGTCACCTGAAGCACCGTGACACGGGCTTTGTTGCTGAGCGTTAGCACGCCGTAATCGTGCAAAAAAGCATCCACACCAGCATTTAGACACCCAAAGTTGGCCACTTGCATTCCAAGTTCCAGCTGCAACAGGTCTGGGTAGGGGTGTTCGACATATTTGCCATAGGTTTCGGTCCCGCCCAGCACAGCAATATACGGGCTCGTCAGTTTCTTCTTGGGGCCACGAAACAGGATTTTCGACGTGCCGTGTCTGCACAATTGGTAATTCAGGGGGCCCTTCCCCAAGGTATCGTAAACCATTCCACCCACTCCAATAATTTTCACCCATGCGATGATTCGCACAATGCGGTTTCCAATTGGCTAATCTTCAAATGCAGGTAATTCCCTTAAGGCGCGCTTAACCCTTGCGCGCCCGCCGCGCCGCCGCATACTCTGTTGCAGAACAATGAAAGGGACGAGATGAGCATCGAGACGATTGGCATCGTAGGCGCCGGACAAATGGGCAACGGCATCGCGCATGTTATGGCTCTGGCGGGGTACGAGGTCCGCCTTAACGACATCAGCCAAGACAGTCTGGACGCAGCTGTGGCTCGCATTGCGAAGAACATGGAGCGGCAAGTCGCGCGCGAGGCGATCACCTCGGATGATCGCGACAAAGCGATGGGTCTGATCTCGACCACGATGAAGCTGCCCGATATTGGATCGACAGATCTGATCATCGAGGCCGCAACTGAAAACGAAGCCTTGAAAAAGAAGATTTTCGATGGGCTTTTGCCGCACCTGAAGCCTGAGACGATTTTGACGTCAAACACCTCGTCCATCTCGATCACCCGACTTGCCAGCGGCACGGATCGGCCAGAACGGTTTATGGGTTTCCACTTCATGAACCCTGTTCCGGTGATGCAACTTGTGGAACTGATCCGCGGCATCGCCACGGACGAGCCGACATTCAAGGCGTGCCATGCTGTTGTTGAGCGGCTCGGAAAGACCGCGGCCAGCGCCGAAGATTTCCCAGCCTTTATCGTCAACCGCATCCTGATGCCGATGATCAACGAAGCTGTTTATACCCTTTACGAAGGCGTGGGGTCCGTCAAAAGCATCGACACATCGTTGAAATTGGGGGCCAACCATCCGATGGGACCGTTGGAGTTGGCCGATTTCATCGGGCTGGACACCTGCCTTGCGATCATGAACGTGCTGCATGACGGGTTGGCGGACACGAAATACCGGCCCTGCCCCCTGTTGACCAAATATGTCGAAGCTGGATGGTTGGGTCGCAAGTCGAAGCGCGGATTTTATGATTATCGCGGTGAAACGCCTGTGCCGACCCGGTAACTCGTGGCGCGCCACATCTGGTTCAGCTTTTGCCTAACGCCAGCGTATGTGCCCGTAACCACGTCATGAAACCACGCGGATTGGTGTGCAGTTTTGCCATCTGCTGATCAGTCAAAACCGAGCCAATGACTGGATTTTTCGGCTCGTTGCAGCTGCGCACGATCTCGTGCAGAAGCAAAGCCTGTCGCATTGTGGCCGACAGGCGGTTGGCCATTTGATACCAGCGCGAGTTTGCACCGGGAAAGAAGATCGGCACGACTTTTGCGCCGGACCGGCGGATCAGTTGGGCTGTGAAAACGTTCCATTCCCGTTCGATCGCGGGGCCGGTCAACGTATCGGACGACGCGACAACGCCTGACGGAAATAACGTCACCAGTCCCCCGGCCTTCAAATGCGCCATGGTCATTGATCGCATCTCGACCATTTTTTGTTGCGCATCAGGGTCATGCGGGAACGGCACCGGGATCATATAGGACGACGCGACCTGATCCAGCCCATCCAAGACCGAGCGGCTGAGGATGCGGTAATCCTGTCTGCGGCGGCCGATCAGTTCGGCCAGAACCATCCCGTCCACCAGCCCGTGTGGGTGATTGGCGACCGCGATGACCGGGCCATCCAAGGGAATATTCTGCAGCTGTGCGTCCGGGGTTTCGACCCGAATGCCCATTACATCCAGACACGCACCCCAGAACGCCTGCCCTTTCGGCGCGCCGCGTTTCTCGAGCTTGCGCACCATTCGCAGGATCGAAACCTTGCCGGTGAACCATTCGACGACGCGAATAATAAGGGACTGGATCGGGTTGTTCAGCGAATTGGCATAGGTCAGGTTGCGGCGATCATAATGGTCGTGAGACAGGTCTTCCTGCCCGCCATTGACCATTTCGCTTTCAACGTTGTTCACGACGTCCTGTCCCATTCTCACCACCGACACGCGCCTTACATGCCTTCGCCGAACTTGTCGGCAACCAGATCGGTCAGAGCATTCATCAACTCAGCAGCTTGCGGACCCGATGTTTCGACGTGGATCTTGGTGCCCTGCGAGGCCGCGAGCATCAAAAGACCCATGATCGAGTCCCCCTCAGCATCAATCCCGTCTTTAGATACGCGCGCGGACGCTTCATGGCTTTCGACTGTATCAACAAATTTCGCGGACGCACGCGCGTGCAATCCTTTGACGTTGACGATCTCCAATTCGCGGCTGGCGCTCATGCGTTAGACCTCCTGTATACCATCGATACAGTCGATGTATTTTCGCCCCGCTGCAAGCGCCTTACGTGTGGACATGTCAATTGGCAGATGTCGGGTCTTTGCTAACTTGACCAGCATGGGAAGATTGGCACCATAAAGGATTTTTCGGTCAGCTTTGCAGCAGGCCGGAAGCGACAGGTTGGCGGGTGATCCCCCGAACATATCGACCACCACCACGACCCCATCACCTTGATCGACAGCGTCCGCCGCTTTGGCGATTTCGTCCTGCTTACCGTCGCGGTCACAATCCGCCGCGGTCGATATAGCGCGCACACCCTTCAACTTGCCGACCACATGTTCGACAGCTGCCAGATATTCCCTGGCAAGCCCGCCATGCGCGACGATCACGATACCGATCACGCTCGTTACCCCGACTGCTTCGACGCCTGCCCCGCTTCGGCGCGGCGTTCCAATTCCCGATGTCTAATTGACACTTGCCAGCCCTTGTGTGCAAGCGTCTTTGCCAATCTTTCCGTCAGGGCAACAGAGCGGTGTTGCCCTCCGGTACATCCAAACCCGATAGCCAGATGCGATTTGCCCTCGTCGCCATAGGCGGGGATCAAAAATTCGACCAGTTCCGCGACTCGCGTGAAGAATTCGTCGAACCGTGGGTCCTTGGATACATAGTCGGCCACTTCCTCGGCGCGACCATCCAGCATCCGCAGCGCCGGTTCCCAATGCGGGTTGCGCAGAAAACGCGCGTCCAGAACCATATCAAGCCCGCGTGGCACGCCGCGTTTGTATGAAAATGAATGAACTGACACGGCCAGATTTTCCGCCCCCGACTGCGACAGCCATCGCATCAGGTCTTCTTTCAGATCGTGTGGCGACAGGTCCGAGGTATCAATCAACACATCCGCACGACCGCGCACGGGTACCAGCAGCTCGATCTCGCGAGTGATGCCGTGATCAGGTGTTTCAGCGGGGGCCAGCGGGTGGCGCCGGCGCGTTTCCGAATAGCGGCGGATCAACACATCGCGCGAACAATCCAGATACAGCACCTCGACATCATGGTTATCGTCTTCACGCAGGTCTTCGATCACCTGCAACATCATCTCGGTCGAGAAATCACGATTGCGAACATCCACGCCCAGCGCCAGCGGATGGTCCAAGGCAGGCCCAGCCAGCACCCGACCGATCAGTGACAGCGGCAGATTGTCGATAACCTCATAGCCGATATCTTCCAGCACGCGGATCGCCGTGGTCCGCCCCGCGCCCGAAGGTCCGGTGACCAGAACGACTTTCTGCCCAGCACTGGTGGTATTGTCAGTCATCATCATCGCCTAACTTGTTTCGGCATATCCGCCATTGCGCAGCAAATGGTATACGGCACATGCGAAATAGGGCGCGTCAACCCGCAAAACAAGGTCGATGTCGCATCCGGCAACAGTTGTGACCCGATGTGACTGCGGGTGGCGCTCCAGTTCATTCTCGGACAGATCAACGACAAGCTGCAGCCGGGCAGAAGATATCCACGGAACGTGGATCAGCCCCACGCCGCGCGCCTCGATCACGCCCTGAAGCCGATCGGGTGCAAGCACGTGCAAAACATCATTTTTCAGCTCCACCAAGCTCAGATCATCCGCAACGAGCTTTGCGCCAAGACCGATCAGTTCAAGCGCCAATGAGGATTTTCCAGACCCCGACGGGCCGGTGATCATCGCGGCAGACTCGCCAACCGCTATCGTTGTGGCGTGGAAGCCGAGAGGCCCGGTAACGCCGCCTTCGCTCAAACCGGTAGGCCAACCACAAACCGCGCACCCAGCGGGTCCGAGGTGACATCGGCATCGGTCGGACGGATATTTTCAGCCCAGATCACGCCGCCATGTGCTTCGACGATCTGTTTCGAAATTGCCAACCCAAGGCCTGAATTATTGCCAAACTGGTTTTCGGGGCGTTCGGAATAGAAACGCTTGAAAATCTGGTTCAAGGCCTGCTCGGGGATGCCGGGGCCTGTGTCTTCGATCACCACCAACACGCGGTTCTCGCGCCGACGCGCCCAGACGCGGATGGCATCGCCTTCGTCGCAGAAGCTAAGCGCGTTGGTGATCAGGTTTACAAAGACCTGCGCAAGTCGCGCTTCAAGCCCCCGGATGAAGATCGGGTCCGGCGGAAGGTCAGTGATAAACTCGACGCCCTTGTCGCTGCCCTCGTTGCCCAAATATTCAGTCAGGTTGTGAAGCATTTTCAGAAGGTTGAAGGATTCCTCCTCTTCCTTCACCAACTCGCTGTCCAGCCGCGAAGCGTTCGAGATATCGCTGACCAGCCTGTCCAGTCGGCGCACATCATGGTCAATCACATCCAAAAGCTTGCCGCGATGTTCATCTTTCTTGGCCAGACGCAATGTGCCGATCGCAGACCGCAGGCTTGCCAACGGGTTCTTGATCTCGTGTGCCACATCTGCCGCAAATTGTTCGTTTGAATCGATCCGGTCATATAGCGCGGCGACCATGCCCCGCAGCGCGCCAGACAGACGGCCGATTTCATCAGGGCGGGCGGTCAGGTCAGGGATGCGAACACGCCCGGTGCGCGCACTGTTGGTGTCCTTGTCGCGCCCCAGCTCGGCGGCGGCGGCGAGGTCCGACAAGGGGTTCGCGATGGTCGAGGCCAAAACGAGGCTCAGCCCAATAGAAACCAGAATAGCGATGACAAACATCTGCAATAACTGCTCACGTTCGGCCCGGACCAGCAAATCCAGCTCGCCGGTCGCGCTGGTAATCGCCACCACGCCCACAGGCACTCCGTCTTGCAAAATGGGTGTCGCAACTGAAAACACCGTGCCGCCGTTTGCATCCACCCCGTTTGATACCCGCGTCGCGCCATTCATGGCACCGGGATACAACGTCCGCGCCATCACCTCGGTGTCCAGCGGTAAGGATTGACCATCACCTTTCGCGATAATGCCCGAAACACCCTCCCAAAC
This sequence comes from Aliiroseovarius sp. S1339, assembly GCF_023195695.1. Classification (GTDB taxonomy): domain Bacteria; phylum Pseudomonadota; class Alphaproteobacteria; order Rhodobacterales; family Rhodobacteraceae; genus Aliiroseovarius. Next base: position 15,586 of record NZ_JALPQG010000005.1, read on the forward strand.
AGAGTTCAGCAGGTCTGTGATGATGGTCGATCCCACGTCGCGCCTTAGCCCATCAACCGGAGTCGGCTCGGCCTGCGGTACACCCACGGACCGGGCAAGCAGCGCCTCGTCTGCGTCGAAAACGAAAACTTCCAGACCGACCGGCAACTGCAAATCTGACAGTGTCTCGGCATAGTTGGGCGCAACAGCGTCGACAGCTGCGGCGGTTTCTGCCACAGCTTCACTTTCTGGAAACAGAACCTCGTCGCCCTCCGGCGTGGCCACGGCCTGATTGTCGCTGGCCTGTACCAACTGGGCTTCGAACACATCGGCGATCAATTCGGCTTCGACCACCAACCCGCGTTCCCGCTGGATCAGAAGGCTGTCGCGAAACGGATTCAGATACAGAACACCCGCAACCAAAACCACCAATCCAAGCAGATTAAAGGTGATGATTTTCCGGGCCAATGGCGACCGGTTGATCGCAATCATACCCCGTTGCGCACGCTTATCGTGCAGCTCGAAGTCCATCTCGCCACTTGGCGAGACCCAGTCTTCGCCCAGAACTAGATCACCTCGGGATGTGGCTTTGGTGTCCTTCACCTTTGTCACCATCTTGTCAAACGCACCTGGCGCTATTCCTCGTTATAACGATAACCAATGCCGTACAGTGTTTCGATCGCCGAGAAATCATCATCAGCTGTGCGCATCTTCTTGCGCAAGCGTTTGATATGGCTGTCGATGGTTCGGTCGTCGACATAGACCTGATCGTCATAAGCCACATCCATCAACTGATCGCGACTTTTAACGAAGCCGGGCCGTTGCGCCAGCGCTTGAAGCAGCAGAAACTCGGTCACGGTCAGCGACACGTCTTTGCCCTTCCAAGCCACCGCATGGCGCAGAGGGTCCATCGTCAGTTCGCCGCGAACAAGCGATTTGCTTTCTTCGACGTCGCCCGCGTCATCCTTGGCGATCACCTCTTGTCGGCGCAGAAGCGCGCGGATGCGTTCGACCAGAAGCCGTTGACTGAAGGGTTTCGTGACATAATCGTCCGCCCCCATCCGCAGCCCCAGCACCTCGTCGATCTCGTCATCCTTGGACGTCAGAAATATCACCGGCATGGTTTTGGTTTTCTGGCGCAAGCGCTGCAACAGATCCATCCCGTCCATTCGGGGCATCTTGACGTCCAGCACAGCCATATCCGGCATTCGCTGCATAAACGCATCAAGTGCGCTTTGACCATCGTTATAGGTCTCCACCTCGAAGCCCTCGGCCTCGAGTGTCATTGCGACGGATGTCAGGATGTTCCTGTCATCGTCCACCAATGCGATCCTCGACATAGTGGTCTCCTTGCCCTGCTCATTTCAGTTTTATTTTGGGGCATTGTCCTGTTTTCGGCCATGCGAATCAACAAGGAACTGCGAATCGTTAATCCATGCTGGCGCGCGCGCAACGAATTACGCAAAATGCAGGCGAATTTAAGGCATTACTTCCCAGCAGCTTACGCAAGATGATTGCGCAAACACGTCCTTGGTTGCGCTAACTGCGCCAAAGCGACCTGTTCCATTGGAAAGACGCCATGTTATAGGGCGAATACCGTCCCTCGTTCACATGAGGGTCGGCGCGCGTGGCCCGGGTCGCGCGGTCTCATGTGAAACCAAAACACGCCGGACGCAAACGGATCGGCGACAGGAGCATAATATGACCACTGGACGGGTGAACCCAGTACGCCGCTTGGAAGACCAAGGTATCAAGGGGCTTGGCAATATCTATTACAACTTGATGGAGCCTGCTCTGATCGAAGCCGCGCTGGAGCGTGGCGAGGGGTGTCTGGGACAGGGCGGTGCGTTGCTGGTCACGACCGGCAAGCACACGGGCCGTTCGCCCAAGGACAAATTCGTCGTCAAAACGCCCAGCGTCGAGCCGCATATCTGGTGGGAAAACAACCCGCCAATGGACCCTGCCAAGTTCGACGTCCTGTACGACGACATGCTCGACCATATGAAGGGCAAGGACTATTACGTGCAAGACTTGTTCGGTGGGGCTGATCCCGCTTATCGGCTGGATGTGCGCCTTGTGACCGAGCTTGCCTGGCACGGACTGTTTATTCGCCACATGCTGCGCCGCCCCGACCGCGACGAACTGGACAATTTCGATCCCGAGTTCACCATCATCAACTGCCCATCATTCAAGGCTGACGCGAAACGCCACGGTTGCCGGTCTGAAACGGTCATCGCGCTGAACTTCGACCGCAAGACCATTTTGATCGGTGGCACCGAGTATGCAGGCGAAAACAAGAAGTCTGTCTTCACGCTTCTGAACTATCTGCTGCCGCAAAAAGGCGTGATGCCGATGCATTGCTCGGCCAACCATGCAAAAAGCAATCCGGTCGATACCGCGATTTTCTTCGGCCTTTCGGGCACTGGCAAGACGACCCTATCCGCCGATCCCGAACGCACACTGATTGGCGATGATGAACACGGCTGGTCAGACACCGGCACCTTCAACTTTGAAGGTGGCTGCTATGCCAAGACCATAAACTTGTCTGCCGAGGCCGAGCCCGAGATCTATGCCACGACCACCAAGTTTGCGACCGTGATCGAGAATATGGTCTTTGACGAAGAGACCAAAGAACTCGATTTCGAAGATGACAGCCTGACCGCGAACATGCGCTGTGCCTATCCGCTGCATTACATCGCCAATGCGTCGAAATCGGCCATTGGCGGACATCCCAAGAACATCATCATGCTGACGTGCGATGCGTTTGGCGTTCTGCCCCCAATCGCGCGGCTGACACCGGCACAGGCAATGTATCACTTCCTGTCAGGCTTCACCTCAAAGGTCGCGGGCACCGAGAAGGGCGTGACCGAGCCCGAGCCGACATTCTCGACATGCTTTGGCGCACCCTTCATGCCGCGCCGCCCGGCTGAATACGGCGCGCTTCTGCGCGACAAGATCGCAAAGCACGGCGCGACGTGTTGGCTGGTCAACACCGGTTGGACCGGGGGGGCTTATGGCACCGGGTCACGGATGCCAATTCGTGCCACCCGTGCGCTATTGACCGCCGCGCTGGACGGGTCCCTTGCAAAATCTGAATTTCGCAAGGATGACAGCTTCGGTTTTGAGGTGCCGGTGACCGTCGAAGGCGTGCCAGATCTTTTGCTGGACCCGCGCCGCACATGGCAAGACACAGCAGCCTATGACGCACAGGCCCAAAAGCTGGTCGACATGTTTGCAAAAAACTTCGTTCAATACGAAGGCGATATCGACGACGACGTGAAAGCCGTCGCAATCGGCTAAACGGCATTTCGATACGCTCACAAACGCGCCTCGATTTCCGGGGCGCGTTTTGCGTTCAAACTACCCCCACAGCCCCCGTCGGATGAGGTTCAACCCAGCGACAGTCAATACAATCAACGTCGCTCGTTTGAACGTCGCCTGAGGCATCTTATCATGCAGTAGCCCTCCCAAAAACATCCCCGCTATCGCTGGAACCAACAGGGCAACGGATAAGGGGATCGTCTGTGTGTTCAAAACGCCAGATTTCAAATGCGCCGCGAAAAGAGCAACTGCCCCCACCCCATAGATCACGCCCTGAACCCGCATCTGTTCTGCTTTGGGGGTATTTATGGCGGTCAGATAGGCGATGGTCGGCGGCCCCCAGACCCCTGACAAACCACCCGATACGCCCGCAAACGCGCCGATCAGACCTTCATCTCGCGTGCGGTTCTCAGGTTTCAGGGTCGGTTTCCAACCGCTCAGCTGCAACAGGCAGAAGGCCACGACCGGCACACCAATGATGATAAACAGCAATGACTGCGACAAGACGGTAACCAACTGAGCGCTAAGTGTCAGAAACACCAACAATGCGATCAGGAAGATGCGAAACCTCTCGACCGCCCTCCAGGCTTCTAGAAAACCGTGCCGGAAGGCTTGATATCCGTTGGTCACGACGGTCGGCACAATCAAAGCGGCCAAGGCGAGTTCTGCAGGCAGCATCGTCGCCAGACCTGAAATCATGATCAGCGGCATTCCAAACCCCACTGCGCCCTTCACAAAGCCTGCACAAAGGGCAACCAGCGCGGCCAGAAGAAGGGTCATCTGCGATAGCTCTGCCACTATTCCCATGGGATCCAATCCTGTTCACTTCCTTTTACCGAAGCCAATCTGCAGGCGCAGTAGAGAAATTTTTGCGTCACTATTGTTCGTTTACAATTACGTTTTCGTATTTTTATTGCGCTGCACCTGCAAAGTGATTATTTCTCTGCAAGTGCGAAATACCCAGCCGAATCCCGGCCAATCCTATGACAGGAGACAGTGATGACAGGCGTCCTGATCGACAATCTTTTGACCCTCACGGCAGATGCTTTAACGCCGGTCGAAACCGTTTTTGAAGCGGCCAAGACCTCGGTCCGCGAAGTGGTGTCCGATGGCGACCGGATATCCGGTGCGAAGCTGGAAGATCATCAGGCCGCGGCGCACGCGCTGTCGTGGTTTGCCACCTATACCGAAAGCCTGCGCCAGATGAACGCCTGGGCCAGCCGCTTGAACGATGAAGGTCGTTTGGGCGAGATGGAAAAGCTGATCCTGCAAATCGCCTTCGGTGAATACCTCGCCCAGATGAAGGGCGGTATCATGATGAGCCAGAACGAGTTCGCGCGCCTGTCGGATATGGGTTTAGACGCAGCGGCACTGGACACCGACGCGATCAACACGCTGCTCGCCAACGGCAACAGCCAAGCCGCCCGCACGCGATTGGTTGAATTAATGCGCGATAATGCTGGGCACGCCACGTTCGGCGCATCAGGTCTTGAAGAAGAGCTTGAGATGATTCGCGAGACGTTCCGCCGCTACGCCGATGACAGGGTCGTTCCGAATGCGCATGAGTGGCACCTGAAGGATGACTATATTCCGATGGAAATCCTTGAAGAGTTGGCGGAGATGGGCGTGTTCGGCCTGACCATCCCCGAGGAATACGGCGGTATGGGTTTGTCGAAGGCCTCGATGGTAGTGGTGTCCGAAGAACTCTCACGGGGCTACATCGGCGTTGGCTCGCTGGGCACGCGGTCCGAGATTGCAGCCGAGTTGATCCTTGCGGGTGGCACCGACGCACAGAAGGAACTGTGGCTTCCCAAAATCGCGTCCACAGAAATCCTGCCCACAGCCGTATTTACCGAGCCGAACACCGGGTCCGATCTTGGATCTTTGCGCGCCCGTGCGGTGAAAAACGCCGACGGTGACTACGAAGTGACCGGCAACAAAACCTGGATCACCCACGCCGCGCGCACCCATGTCATGACCCTGTTGGCGCGCACCGATCCGAATTCAACCGACCATCGCGGCCTGTCGATGTTTCTGGCTGAAAAACAGCCCGGCGACGATGAAAACCCCTTTCCCTCCGATGGCATGACCGGCGGCGAGATCGAGGTGCTGGGATATCGTGGTATGAAAGAATTTGAACTGGCCTTTGACGGCTTCAAAGTGAAAGGTGAAAACCTTCTGGGCGGCGAGGAAGGTCAAGGCTTCAAGCAGTTGATGAAAACGTTCGAGGCCGCACGCATTCAAACAGCCGCCCGCGCCATCGGCGTGGCGCAGAACGCGCTGGAAATCGGGATGCAATATGCCGAGGACCGCAAGCAGTTCGGCAAGTCCCTGATTAACTTCCCGCGCGTCGCCAACAAGCTGGCAATGATGGCGGTTGAAATCATGGTGGCGCGTCAGCTGACCTATTTTTCGGCGTGGGAAAAGGACCACGACCAGCGCTGTGATCTTGAGGCTGGTATGGCGAAACTTCTGGGCGCCCGCGTTGCGTGGGCCTGTGCAGACAACGCGCTACAAATCCATGGTGGCAACGGATTCGCGCTGGAATACCAGATCAGCCGCGTACTCTGCGACGCTCGTATTTTGAACATCTTCGAGGGCGCGGCCGAAATTCAGGCGCAGGTGATTGCGCGTCGCCTTTTGGCTTAAAGCAGCACCCAAAGTCCGGCGGCGATCGCCAAGCAAAGCGGGCCATACAAGATCAGGTCTAGCCGTGCGAACGGCTCTTCCACCGGCACTCGTAGCAGCGCAAGCACATAGCTCGCCGCGCCTCTGATCGCGAAGACCGCAACCATCATCCAGACCGCGCCGCGAGTGATCCAACTGGGTAGCAGGCCAACCCATCCGATCAAGTCAGCAGTGATCACGGTCGCCACGCCCAATGCGCCCGCGACGGCAAACGACGCCCAACCCGGCGGCATATGCGCGATACCTTTCTGCCCGACGACTGTGCGCGCCAATAGCGCTTCGTTCGCCACCGGCCACGTGAGACCCGCGCCCCAAACCATGTGGATAGCTGCGATCACAAGAAGCGTCGCGATTAGGATGGATGCCAGCACGCTCATGTTACATCCCCCGGTAAATTGCGTGCTGCTAGAAGTGTCAGCGCGGCGTTGGCAAAAAGCGGTTGTTTCATAGGGCTTTCCTTATATATACGCTTGCGTATGGTAACCCAATTCAATAAGTTGTCAATACGCCACCGTATGTGGCGATTTGGAGTATGTAATGTCAGAGACAAAGACACGCCTGAAAGCAGAAGATTGGATCCTTGCAGGCTTTCGCGCCTTGGCGTCTCAGGGACCCGACGCACTTAAGGCAGAACCCCTTGCGCGGGCTTTGAAGACCACAAAAGGTTCATTTTATTGGCATTTCAAGGATGTTCCCGATTTCCACAAACGCATGCTCGCCTTGTGGGAAGAGCAATCGGTCGACGCAATCACCCAGGAATTATCTTTGGAAAGTGACCCGGTGAAGCGGCTGTATCAACTCGGCGATATCGCCGTGTCGGCGGGCCCAGAATATGGTGGCGACGCGGCAGAACCTGCAATCCGTGCGTGGGCGTATGGCAACCCGATTGTCTCCCAAGCCGTACAGCGAGTAGACCAAAAGCGGGTGGCCTTTCTAAATGATATCCTAAGCGAATTGGACCTGACCAACCCGGACATCGCGCGGATCATCTATGGGGCCTATGTCGGCATGGGAACCCTGTCGGCGTCCGATACCTTTGACAATAAGAACGCAATGTCGACCTTGATGGCCGCAATTCTTGCGCTCCGCGACGCTTAATCGCGTTGGCATACCGCCACTTCGGGCGTAAGTTGGGCGCATGAAAAATACATTGCTAATCACCGCGACGCTCGCCGCTCTCACTCTCGTGGGGTGCAAGGATGAAACTATATCAGGTTTTGCCGACAGAAAAGCTGTGTGGAAGCTGCTTGAGATTGATCGAAAACCCTTCGACGCAGACGCAACAATCTCTTTCCCAAAACCGGGGCTGATCAACGGGCAGGCGCCGTGCAATACGTACTCAAGTGAGCAAAAAGCGCCCTATCCGTGGTTCGAAATCGGTCCCATCGCCGCGACCCGCATGGCGTGCGAGGATATGGACGCAGAAAGCAACTATTTCACCGCTTTGACGCAAATGCGCCAGGTCGAGACGTCGGGCGATATGTTGATCATGTCAAACGAAGCCGGTCGCCAGATGGTATTCTTAGCTCAACGCTGATCCGCGCGAATCTGTTCGTCGCGCGCCTCGCGCTTCAGGCGATCAACAAGCCGCGCGCGCGCGTCGGGCAGGGGTTTGTTGCCGTGCGAATGCGCCAACCAGTTGATTAGGAAAAACCCTGTGGTTTCAAGACCTTGAACCACGTTTTCGCGCGCACCACTGCCCCCACCCAATAGATCAGGTGGCAATGGCAGCAGACGATCAGCCCATTCACCAGCCGCCTCAGCCGACACCGCCCGCCCTGTTTTTGGCGAGACATAGGCCAGATCATCCATCGATCCGGTCACGGCGCAGGTAGATAGGTCCAGCCCAAAGCCCAGTTCCTCAAGCAACGCGAGTTCCCATTTAAGATAGGCGGTCGGCCAAGCTTCATTCGCGCCCAACAGGTCCAACATGGCTTGCGTTTGACGATACAGCGCCGGGTGCGCTTCGCGTTCGGGCAGCGCAAAGGTCAGCAGCGACGTGACCGCATTCAATCCCGCAAGGGCTGTGCGATCCGACAAAACACTAGCCCGACTGCGGATCGGCTCGACATTATAACTGCCAATGTGTTCTTCAAGCCGCGCGCGCCAAGCGACATCAATCTGCGCGCCGGGTTGCAAGATGGGGGCGATCTTGCGGCTTGTCCCACCGCGCACGACGCCCGCATGACGCCCGTGTTTTTCCGTGAACACGTCGATGATCACCGAGGTTTCACCGTGTTTACGCACGGACAAAAGCGCGCCTTGGTCCCGCCAATCCATGCCTGTCACCCTCCTGCCGTCAGACTAGCCTTCGATACAGGTTTGGCAATGGTGCTAGTCAGATAGCCCCGGCTCATCCAACAGGTGGCGCCCTTCACGGTCTTCGACTTCAATCACCCACACATCCGGATCGAAACTTTTCTGTCGGGTCAATGCCGCGTCAACATCGGCCTCGACCCCATCAGCGAGAGCGACCCAACGGCGGTCCCCGGTCATCAAATCAAAGCTGCGTTGATACGCGACGGCTTGCCCGTCCAGCGTGTTCATTTTCACCAAGACAGCCCCGGCAGTGGCGTCACCCTTTTGGGTAATGAATACCGGGATATCAGACAGGCGCAACCGCGTCAGATAGGCGGCAACCCAAAGTTCTGCGGTCAGTCGCGTCAAGCGTTCCCGTCCTTGAAATCAAGGCCCATTTCTGAATAACGCTCTTTTTCATCCAACCAGTTCGGGCGCACCTTCACCTGCAGGAACAGGTGGATTTTGCGACCCATGAACTCCTCCAACTCGGCGCGGGCGGATTGGCTGACGGCTTTGATCGTCTCGCCCTTCTTGCCCAGGATAATGCCCTTATGACCGTCGCGGGCAACATAGATGATCTGATCCACACGGGCAGAGCCGTCTTTGCGTTCTTCCCAGTTCTCGGTCTCAACGGTCAGTTGATAGGGCAATTCCTGATGCAGTCGCAGGGTCAGCTTTTCGCGGGTCATTTCGGCGGCGATCATGCGCATAGGCAGGTCGGCGATCTGATCCTCTGGATACAGCCACGGTCCCTTGGGCAGGCGTTCTGCAAGCCAAGTGCGAAGCGCAGCCACGCCATGGCCCTTTTCGGCAGAGATCATGAAGGTTTCGGCAAAGTTATAACGCTCGTTCAAATCCTTCGCCAAGGCCAGCAACACCTCGGCCTTCACCTTGTCGATCTTGTTGATCGCCAGCGCGACGGTGCGGCCTTTGCCGATATCTTCCAGCCCCTCAAGGATGCGCTTCACGCCTTCGGTCACGCCGCGATGGGCTTCGACCAGCAAGACGGTAATGTCCGCATCCGCAGCCCCGCCCCACGCGGCGGCAACCATCGCGCGGTCCAGACGGCGACGCGGCTGGAACAGGCCCGGCGTGTCGACGAAAACAATCTGCGAATTACCTTCGACGGCCACACCACGAATGCGCGCCCGCGTGGTTTGCACCTTATGCGTCACGATCGAGACCTTGGCCCCCACCATATAGTTCGTCAACGTCGATTTCCCGGCATTGGGTTCACCGATCAGGGCGACGAAACCGGCACGTTGCGGTTGATCTGTCATTTCTTGCTCTCCAGCTGCTTCAGCAGCGCGCGGGCGGCCGCTTGTTCGGCGGCGCGTTTTGAATTGGCCTTGGTTTCGGCCGACCGTCCATTGGACAGCTTGGCTGTGATTGTAAACATCGGCGCGTGGTCAGGGCCTTCGCGGCCGGTTTCGACATATTCCGGTGGCGGCATTTTGCGCGCCTGCGCCCATTCCTGCAACGCGGTCTTGGGGTCGCGCGCATCATCTTCAACCTTGTCGATGCGGTCACCCCAGAGCGACAATATCATTGTTCGCGCCGCTTGCAGCCCGCCATCCAGATAGACCGCCGCAATGACGGCCTCCATCGCGTCGCCCAACAAGGCCAGCTTGCGCCGCCCGCCGGTCTTCATCTCGGACCGGCCCAACTTCAGCACGTCGCCAAGATCAATCTGACGCGCGACATCTGCGCAGGCTTCTTTGCGCACCAGCGCGTTATAGCGCGGCGCAAGCGTGCCTTCGGGCGCCTCCCGATCATCGCGCAAAAGCTTTTCGGACATCACCAGACCCAGCACGCGGTCGCCCAGAAACTCCAGCCGTTGGTTGTCAGGTCGGGTTGCAGACGAGAACGAGCCGTGGGTCAGCGCGCGGATCAACAGCTCGGGGTCTTTGAACTCATACCCGATGCGGCCTTGAAAGGCCTGAAGATCGCTGGACAGCTTCACTCGATCGCCTTGAAGAACCGGTCAGAGCGCCATGTCCAGAAATAGAATAACCGCTTCCCCGCTGCCGAAAACATGATGCGGTCGGCGCGGCCCAGAAGGTATTCGGCAGGCACGAAGCCCACGCCGCCTGCATTCGGGCTAACGCGGCTATCGGTCGAATTGTCTCGGTTGTCACCCATGAAGAAGTATTCGCCTGCCGGAACGGTGAACACGTTGGTGTTGTCCAGGCGCGTGTTGCGTACGTTCAGGACAGAATGGGTGACGCCGTTGGGCAATGTCTCAACGGATTTTTCTTTGATACAGTTGCCGCCTTCGCCAACGGGGCTGTTGGCGCATTGGGGGAAGGTCGCAAACCGGCCCTGCGCCTGCTTAATCTCTTCAAACGTGCCGTTGGGTGTTTGCTTGGCCTCTTCGCCATTGATGAACAGGATACCGTCCTTGACCTGTAATTTGTCGCCGGGCAGGCCGATCAGGCGTTTGACATAGTCGGTGCCAAGGGTTGCATGCCGGAACACAACAACATCGCCGCGTTCTGGTTCTGACCCGAACAGGCGGCCCGAAATAGGGCAAGACGAGAACGGGCAGGAATGGCGCGAATAGCCATAGGCCATTTTGTTCACAAACAGGAAATCGCCGATCAGAAGCGTATCCTTCATTGATCCTGTGGGAATCCAGAAGGGCTGGAAAAACAACGTGCGGAATACGCCCGCGATGATAAGCGCCCAGAAGATCGTCTTGATCGTCTCTAAGATGCCCTCTTGTTTCTTTTCAGCCATTATTACGTCTGCCTCTTTGGTCGGACCGATCTTTGCCGGCCCATTGGGGATGTGTGGCGATATGGGCGGATGTGGGGGAAGTGTCAAGTTTGGCAGGGCATATGGCCCTTATGTGGGCACGTTTTCGATGGGCCGCGCTTCGATCACCACAAATGCCTGCGCCCAAGGGTGATCATCGGTCAGGGTAACGTGAATGATGGCTTCGTGCCCGGCGGGTGTCATCTTGGCCAGACGTTCGGCGGCCCATCCGGTGACGGCCATCACGGGTTGGCCCGTGCGCATATTGCTGACGGCCATATCACGCCAGCTGATCCCCATGGCAAGCCCGGTTCCCAACGCTTTTGAGCATGCCTCTTTCGCCGCCCAGCGCTTTGCCAATGTTCCCGCCTCGTCTTTGCGGCGCGCGGCTTTTGCCAGCTCAATCTCGGTAAACACACGATTGCGAAACCGGTCGCCAAACCGGTCAAGCGTACCCGCGATCCGGTCGATATTTGCAAGATCGGTGCCGATGCCAAGGATCATACGGACCTCCGAAACAGGCGCGGTGGCGGTGTCATCCCCGCGCCTCGTCCATCAAGTGGCGCATGTCGGCGATGACCTCGGGAAGGCCACGAAAGATCGCTTCGCCAATCAGGAAGTGGCCGATGTTCAACTCGACCACCTCGGGCATCGCGGCGATAGGGGCAACCGTGTCGTAGGTGATACCGTGGCCCGCGTGCACCTCTAGCCCCAACGAATGGGCGAGCGTCGCGCCGTCACGCAGACGCTCAAGTTCTGCGTCTCGTTCGTCAAACCGACCCTCGGCGTGAAGATCGCAATAAGCGCCCGTATGCAGTTCAACCACCGCCGCGCCGATGCGGGCAGAGGCTTTGATTTGTTCAGGATCTGCGGCAATGAACAGCGACACACGACACCCGGCGTCGCGCAGCGGGGCGATGAACTCGGCCAGCTTGTTGTCCTGACGCGCCACTTCCAAGCCGCCTTCTGTGGTCAGTTCTTCACGCTTTTCGGGCACAAGACAAACCGCATGGGGTTTGTGACGCAACGCGATGGCCAGCATTTCTTCGGTCGCAGCGCATTCAAAATTCAGCGGTGTTGTCAATTCTGCGACCAGCCGTTCGATGTCATCATCCAGAATATGGCGACGATCTTCACGAAGATGGGCGGTGATGCCGTCGGCTCCGGCTGCTTCGGCCAGCTTTGCGGCACGAACTGGGTCAGGGTATGCCGATCCGCGCGCATTGCGCACCGTTGCGACGTGGTCAATATTTATGCCCAGTCGCAATTTGGCGGTCTGATTGATCATGTCGCGTCCCTTCGTTGCTCGCAATATGTCGACGCGCCAAGTCTTACGTTTTTTTCTGCGCTTCGCCAGCCTCGTCTCGCGCAGCCCTAAGTCGTTTTTCATATCGCTCTTTCAGCTTCTTGATACGACGACGCTGATAGGCATGGATGACAGGGTTTGACAGAGCGTAACCAATTGTCGCTGCAACAATGCCGGGAAAGAGACACCCCACCAGATAGGGAAGGAATACGCGATCATAGAACTCGGAAAGATTGGTCCAATCCACAACCCCGCCTGTGAAGGGCGCTTTAATGTTTGACCAAAAGTCCGTCGTCGCAGCGGCGAATTGCGAAATGATTTCAGGAAGGTGGACACTGGACGGCTGGCCCAACATCGCATTGCCCAGATTGACCGAAATCTCGGCAATCAGGGGAAATGTCAGCGGATTGCCGATAAATGTCGCCAGCAAAGAGGCCAGAACGTTGCCACGTATAGTCCAGGACAGGATAGCGGCAGTTAGAAAATGCAGCCCGTAAAACGGTGTGAACGAGGCGAATATCCCTGCCGCAATCCCGCGCGAGATACGGTGCGCCGGGTCCGGCAAGCGTCTAACACGATAGATCACATAGCGCGATGCGCGATACCACCCGCCGCGTGGGTAGAAAAATTCCGCAATAGTACGCAGGTATGAGCGCGGATTTCTCTTGAACACGGGTGATCCCTTTCGGCCAACAATGGCGGTTACGGTTTACGGTCGATGTCCCTGTGTCGGTGAACCTCGGCAACGTCACTATCGGCTTCTAATGTCAGCATAATGGCATGCAGATGTTCAATATCGCGCAAATCGACATCAACAAGAAGGCGGTAAAAATCAGGTTTTCGATCTAGGAACTTCAAATCCGAGATATTGGCCTTTTGCTCGCCAATCAATGAACAAATTCGCCCCAACACCCCAGCGTCGTTGGAAATGGTCAGCTCGATACTAACGGTGTGGATCGGCGGGTGCTGCCCGGAATGCCAGTGAAGATCGACCCAGCGGGCGCTGTCTTCGGCCAGATCCGCAAGCGCGTCGCAATCAATGGTGTGCACCATGACGCCCTTGCCGCGATAGGTAATCCCGACAATCCGTTCACCCGGCACCGGTTGGCAGCATTGTGCGCGGGCGAAATCCTGCCCGGTTTCAAGACCGACCACAACCGAGTCACCGTCAATCTCATCCTCGGCCTCGACGCTTTCGGGATAGAGTGCCGCCACCACATCGCGGGCCTGCAACTCTGCTGATCCCATGCGCGCCAACAGTTCCTCTACATTTTCCAGACGCAGCTGCTTTGCTGCCGTCGCAAGAGCTTTGTCTGTTGCCTTGCGCCCAACATGTTCGAACGCGACACGCGCAAGTTCCCGGCCCAGCCGCACGAATCGTTCGCGATCGACGCCGCGCAGGCTTTTCCGAATGGCCGCCTTGGCACGACCGGTCACGACAATGTCGATCCACGTGGCCTGCGGGCTTTGGCCCTCGGCTGTCATGATCTCGACCGACTGGCCGTTCTTGACCCGGGTCCACAACGGCACGCGGATGCCGTCAACCTTTGCCCCAACGCAACTGTCACCAATGCGCGTGTGGATCGCATAGGCAAAATCCAGCGGCGTAGCCCCGCGCGGAAGCTTCACAACTTCGCCATTGGGGGTAAAACAGAAAACCTGATCCTGATACATTTCGAGCTTCACATGCTCTAGAAATTCATCGTGATCCTCGGCTGCCTCAAACCGTTCGGTCAGGGACGAAATCCATTTCGCAGGATCAACGGCAAACGGGTTCTCGGCACGCACGCCGTCCCTGTAAGACCAATGCGCTGCGACACCTGCCTCAGCTACATCGTGCATTTCACGGGTGCGAATTTGAACTTCGACCCGCTTGCCATCCCGGCCAGAAACCGTGGTGTGGATCGACCGATAGCCGTTGGATTTCGGCTGGCTGATATAATCCTTGAACCGCCCAGGAATGGCGCGCCACCGCTGGTGGATCACACCCAACACCCGGTAACAATCAGCCTCGCTTTCTGTGATGATACGAAAGCCGTATGTGTCGGACAGCCGCGAAAAGCTCTGGTCTTTTTCCTGCATCTTGCGCCAGATCGAATACGGTTTCTTCGCGCGGCCATAGGCTTCGGCTGTGATGTCCGCCTTGTCCAATTCCAGCCGGATGTCGCTTGTAATCTTCTCGATCACATCGCCGCTTTCTTTCTGAAGCCGCAAGAACCGCCGCATGATCGAGTTGCGACCTTCCGGGTTCAGCACATGAAAGGCGAGGTCTTCCAGTTCTTCGCGCATCCATTGCATACCCATCCGGCCCGCAAGCGGGGCATAGATATCCATTGTCTCGCGCGCTTTCTGAACCTGCTTGTCAGGACGCATCGCGCGGATCGTGCGCATGTTGTGAAGGCGGTCGGCAAGCTTCACCAAAATCACGCGCAAATCTTTAGACATTGCCATGAACAGCTTGCGGAAATTCTCCGCCTGCTTGGTCTCGGACGAGCTGAGCTGAAGATTGGTCAGTTTGGTGACGCCATCGACCAGCTCTGCGATCTCAATCCCAAACAGCTCGGTCACTTCGGTATAGGTGGACCGGGTGTCTTCGATCGTGTCGTGCAACAGGGCTGTAATGATCGTGGCGTCATCCAGTCGCATATCCGCAAGAATTTCTGCGACAGCAAAGGGATGCGTGAAATACGGCTCGCCCGAATGGCGGGTCTGGCCATCATGCATGCGCGCGCCGTATTCATACGCCGCGCGAAGCAGTTTGCCGCTGGATTTAGGATTGTAGCGGCGAATCCGTTCGATCAGCCCGTCAAGATCAAGGTCAAGATCTGGAAGGTCGTTCATCCGGTCCGCCACCCCGCGGGGATCTTAGATCCGTTTAACCCTGACCTTGCGCTTCCATCAGTGCACGCAAAAGCTTTTCTTCAGACAGATCATCGTCAGCCGGCTTGTCAGCGGCTTCGGCACCCATCAACAGCGCCATGCTGTCTTCTTCAGGCTCGTCAACTTCGATCTGAGTCTGGTTGCTTTCGATCATGCGCTCGCGCAATTCATCAGCGGTCTGCGTTTCATCTGCAATTTCGCGCAGCGCGACGACGGGGTTCTTGTCGTTGTCGCGGTCCACGGTAATTTGGCCGCCTGCCGAAATCTCGCGGGCACGGTGCGATGCGAGCATTACAAGCTCGAATCGGTTCGGTACTTTGTCTACGCAATCTTCAACCGTCACGCGGGCCATGATCAAACTCCATTCCTTGCAAGGGGATTTGAAACGCTTATCTAGGGCCGTTGCCGCGCAGATACAAGCAAAAACAAGAACGGATCAGGGGGTCAAATAGGGCTTAATGTCCTTTTTTTCTGCGTCAGGCAGGTCGTTGACCAATTCCTGCACGGTCTTGCCTAAGATCGGATGGCACCAGTCGGGGGCAATATCAGCGAGGGGAATCAGCACGAAAGCACGTTCATGCATACGCGGATGCGGCAGAATCAGTTGATCTGGCGCCACCTCTTTTTGGTCATCCAGTGGCAAATCCATCCAATGCGACAACACAGATTTGTTAGGCAAAACTGAGTCGCCATACGCGATCAGGTCAAGGTCCAACGTACGCGGTGCCCAGCGCGACGGACGCTCGCGCCCGAAGTGAGCTTCAACCCCGTGCAGAGCAGATAACAGGTCCTCTGGCGGCAAATCAGTATCAACATTGATCGCTGCATTCACAAAATCGGGTCCGGCACCAACCGGAAAACAAGGCGTGCTATAATACCTACTGGATTTAGTGATTCTCAAACCCTGTTCCGTCAGGTATTCAATTGCGTCGTGTATTATTTTTTCCGATTCTCCTAACGATGACGTAGCGTTACTTCCTAACGAAACCAGCACTTTTGGACAGGTTGATTGCAAATTAATTGCTTGCGGCACGACACTGGTTCCCTAGATTGCGATTTATGTTTGTTCGTTGGTTAATTTCTTAAATACCACTCACGGGATTATTCGGCGAAGCGAATTGGAAAGGAAATTATTATGTTCTACCGAGACGAACGGCTTGCGCTGTTCATCGATGGTTCAAACCTTTACGCGGCCGCCAAATCGCTTGGTTTTGACATCGACTACAAACTTCTCCGTCAGGAGTTCATGCGACGGGGCAAACTGCTCCGGGCTTTCTATTACACTGCCCTTCTTGAGAACGAGGAGTATTCGCCAATCCGCCCGCTGGTGGACTGGCTGAACTATAACGGCTTTTCGATGGTGACCAAGCCGGCCAAGGAATACACCGACTCGATGGGGCGTCGCAAAGTTAAAGGCAACATGGATATCGAACTCGCCGTGGACGCGCTGGAACTTGCACCCCATATCGACCACGCGGTTCTGTTTTCGGGTGACGGCGATTTCCGCCCTCTGGTCGAATCGCTGCAACGTCAGGGCGTGCGTGTGTCGGTCGTGTCGACCATCCGCAGCCAACCTCCGATGATCGCCGACGAATTGCGCCGCCAGGCCGACAACTTCATTGAGCTGGAAGAGCTGAAGGATGTGATCGGTCGCCCGCCGCGCGAATTTGATCGTCCCGAGCGGACTGAAGAATAATACCGCCACTCAAAGTGAACCAAAAGGGCCGGGATTCGTTCTCGGCCTTTTTACGTTTGCGTGTTCAAGTCCGCTTCGCACTGGACCTTGGCGCGCAAAATGCGTACCCATCCCCGCATCGGAGGATGCCATGACCAAGCCTGCTCTCACGCTTTATCTTGCCGCCCCTAACGGTTTCTGTGCCGGGGTCGATCGCGCCATCAAGATCGTCGAAATGGCGATCGAAAAATGGGGCCCACCGATCTATGTGCGCCACGAAATTGTGCATAACAAGTTTGTCGTCGACGGGCTGCGTGCCAAGGGCGCGGTGTTTGTCGAGGAACTCGACGAATGCCCCGATGATCGCCCGGTCATCTTTTCGGCCCACGGCGTTGCCAAAGCCGTACCTGCAGAAGCTAATCGTCGCGAGATGGTTTTTGTCGATGCGACCTGCCCGTTGGTGTCCAAGGTTCATATCGAGGCTGAACGCCACCACCAGAACGGCCTGCAAATGGTCATGATCGGCCACGCGGGTCACCCCGAAACCATCGGCACGATGGGGCAATTACCCGATGGCGAGGTTCTGTTGGTTGAAACCGCAGACGACGTTGCCACCCTGGCCCCCCGCGACCCTGCGCAACTGGCTTACATCACCCAAACAACCCTTTCCGTGGATGACACTGCAGGTGTGGTCGAAGCTTTGCGCGCGCGTTTCCCCCAAATCGTCGGGCCGCACAAAGAAGACATCTGTTACGCGACCACGAACCGGCAAGAGGCTGTGAAGGCCGTGGCGCCCAAGGTCGATGCACTGCTGGTGATCGGCGCGCCCAACAGCTCGAATTCACGTCGGCTGGTCGAAGTGGCGCGCGCCAATGGCTGCGCATACGCCATGCTTGTGCAGCGCGCGACCGAGATCGACTGGCGTGCCATAGACGGCATCAAGACAGTCGGCTTGACCGCAGGGGCGTCCGCCCCGCAGGTTCTGGTGGACGAGGTCGTCGACGCCTTCCGCGACCGTTTCGACGTCACCGTTGAACGCGTCGAAACCGCCAAGGAAGATATCGAATTCAAGGTGCCACGCGTTCTGCGCGAAACAGCATGACCGAAGACCGTGAGACTCTGGCCGTCTATAACACCGAGGCTGGTGCCTATGAAACACGCGTGGCTGAGAAGTCGTCGCCGGGTCTGCGGGCGTTTCTTGGCCACCTGCCTGCCAACGCGCATGTGCTTGATCTTGGATGTGGCCCCGGATTGTCGTCTGTGGAGATGCAAGCTGCGGGGCATACTGTTGATGCGGTCGATGGGTCCTCTGCTATGGTGGAACGGGCGCGCGCCAATGGGGTCACCGCCCGGCAAGCCCTGTTCGCGGATATAGATGCGATTGACGCTTACGACGGCATCTGGGCCAATTTCAGCTTGCTGCATTTGCCCCGCGCCGCGTTGGAGCCAACCCTTGTCCAACTGCATACCGCACTTCGCCCCGGCGGGCTCTTTCATATCGGCATGAAACTGGGTAAAGGCGAGGGCCGCGACCGGTTGGGACGCTTCTATAGCTACTACCAGCAGGATGAGCTCGAGACAGCGCTGACGCGCTGCGGGTTTATCCTGCAATCTCGCACGCTTGGTGCGGGGCGCGGGTTGGAAGGAACGATTTCAGACTGGATGGTGGTATTGGCACATGGCTGAGTTCTTTGCATACACAGACGGCGCCTGTTCGGGCAATCCCGGCCCCGGTGGCTGGGGCGCTTTACTGCAAGCCCACGAAGGTGGCGCAGTGATCAAAGAACGCAAGCTCAAGGGCGGCGCGGCCGAGACGACCAACAACCAGATGGAGTTGATGGCCGCAATCATGGCGCTGGAAACGCTTGGAAAGCCCTGCGCGATCACCGTGATCACTGACAGCGCTTATGTGAAAAACGGCGTCACCGGGTGGATTCACGGATGGAAACGCAACGGGTGGCGAACCTCGTCGAAAAAACCGGTGAAGAACGTCGAGCTTTGGCAACGTCTGGACGAAGCCCAAGCGCGTCACCACGTGACGTGGGAATGGGTCAAAGGCCACGCCGGTCATCCAGAGAACGAGCGGGCGGACGAACTGGCCCGTGCAGGGATGGAGCCGTTCAAGGGCTAGCTTGCCTTAAAACTCCAACCAAATGCCTGCCGCCACCTCGTCTTTGATGATGCCATCCAATGCGTGGGTCCATTCAAGCTGTAAATGTTTGCCCTGCTTGTATTGCCATGCGACCGACGGGATCACGTTCACCTGCGTTCCAGAATTTATCGGGGTGACATCCAAAGCCATCATCGTCATCAAACGCGGGTGCGGTTTCAGCCCGACCAACGCGAACCCACCAAGGTCAACATCCGCGTCCAAGATGGACACACTGGCGCTGACCTCAACATCCAGCCAACCGGGGCCAAACGCTGTGTCAAATCCACGGCCCAGATGTATCGCGGGCGAGACATAGGGATCCTCCTCGGTCCCTTCTACACTCAGGCTAATCGCTTTTTGCCAAGACCCGCCGTCGTTCTGCATATGCCAGCGGCCGAAGGCTTTCACATGCGTGATGTCTTCACTTGCAAGGGCATAATCCAGCTTGGCCCCAACCGTCCAACGACCAGTCAAACCGTATTCGCCATACAGGTTGATCACCGGCAGATCGTCCAGCGTATCTGCATCTTGGCGCACCTGTGCTGACACAAACGCCTCGCCTTCTTCGCGTGGCCAGGCACCCGCGAGGGCGACGTCGCCGGTCGCTAAAAGCAATGTCAGAGCAAGGATAAGAAGCCGAGTCGCCATACCCGCAAGCTTCGTCGTGATTGGTTAATCAATGATTAATCCGCGACGCCCAGTATCAGGAGCGTCCGCTGTATCGCTGCCACACCCAAATCAGAAAAATTGCGCCCACAAGTGCGCCGACAAAGCCAAAGGCAAGCCCGCCGATCATTGCGATGAACTGCAGCACGAACCCGCCAATCAGCGCGCCAGCGACGCCAATGGCGATGGTGGTTGGCACATCAGTGCGCAAATCCATGATCCGGGTCGCTAGAAACCCGGCGGCAGCACCAAAGATGATCAACATTATAATGGACATGTTCTGAATATGGGGGGCATTGGCCCGGAATGTAAGGCTCTATCGCACCTTATCGGGCATATCGAACCCCCGCAGGAAATCGCCGGCCTCCATCGCGCGTTTACCGGGGCGTTGGGCGCGCAGCACCTTTATCGCGCCAGTTCCACAGGCGATCACCAAGCCCTCAAGCACCTGACCCGGCGCACCAGTCCCGTCTGTCACACGCGAAGCCAACAGCTTCACCTGTTCGCCCGCCATCTCACATTTCGCACCCGGAAAGGGCGAAAGCCCACGGATCAGACGATCAACCTTGACCGCGGGGAGGGTCCAGTCGATCTGCGCCTCAGATTTGTCGATCTTATGGGCGTAGGTGACGCCCTCGTCCGGCTGCGGCTCAGGCGTCAGTTTGGACAAGCGATCAAGAGCGTCGACGATCAGGCGCGCACCCATTGCGGACAGTCGGTCATGCAGTTGGGCGGTGGTTTCTTCGGCGCCGATTGGCGTGGCTTCGCGCAGCAAAACAGGACCGGTATCAAGTCCAGCCTCCATCTGCATGATGCACGCGCCAGTTTCACTATCACCCGTCATGATCGCGCGATGAATTGGTGCCGCCCCACGCCAGCGCGGCAGCAAAGACGCATGGATATTCAGGCAACCATGCTTGGGCGCATCTAGGATCGCTTGCGGCAGGATCAAGCCATAGGCCACCACCACAGCAACGTCGGCATTCAGCGCGGCGAACGCTTCTTGTTCATCAACACTTTTCAATGACACAGGGTGGCGCACGTCCAACCCCAATTCGACCGCACGGGCATGGACGGGACCGGGGCGGGGCTTCTTTCCGCGACCCGCTGGGCGCGGCGGCTGGCAATAGACGGCGGCGATATCGTGACCGGCGTCAACCAGCGCCTCCAATACCGGAACCGAGAACTCGGGCGAGCCCATGAAAACAAGTCTCATCGCGCCAGCTTCCTTGCCTTCTTCATCAACATGTCCCGCTTCATCTTCGAGAGGTGGTCAAAATACATCCGCCCATTCAGATGGTCGATCTGATGTTGAACCGAGGTCGCCCAGATGCCGACAAAATCTTTCTCTTCCTCAACGCCGCTGTCGTTCAGAAACCGCACCGTGACGGCGCGCGGACGACTGATCACCGCCGAGACGCCGGGAAGGTTTGGGCTGGCTTCTTCGTGGTCGCGAAACTCAATCGAGCGGTGCAGAATTTCCGGGTTCGCCATGCGCACAGCCTTGCCGCGTTCGTCGGATGCATCCACCACAGCCAGTCGCAGCATAATCCCCAATTGAGGGGCCGCGAGCCCGACTCCGGGCATGGCGTCCATCGCCTCAATCATCTCATCCCAAATGGCACGGGTTTCATCGGTGACAGTGTCGACAGGGCTCGCCGCTGTGCGCAAGCATTTATGCGGATATTTCAGATACGGGCGGTGGGTCACATTCGCGCCAGTTCTCGTTTTAACTTCTGCATTTTGCGAGTGATCATCTGGCGCTTCAGCGGTTTCAGATAATCGATGAAAAGCTTGCCGTTCAGGTGGTCAATCTCGTGCTGCACACAGGTTGCCCAGAGCCCGTCAAAATCACGCTCCTGCACATTGCCGTCGCGATCAATCCAACGCACGGCAACCTCTTTTGGCCGCGTGACTTCGGCGAATTGTTCGGGGATGGACAGGCAGCCTTCCTCGTAGGTGTTCAGGTCGTCTGAGGACAGGATGACCTCGGGGTTGAACATGATCATGGGTTGCGGCGGCTCGCTGTCGTCACGCACGCAGTCCATTACGATCAACCGCGTCAGGACACCCAGCTGCGGCGCGGCCAGTCCGATACCCGGCGCGTCATACATGGTTTCCAACATGTCATCGGCCAGTTTGCGCAGGTCGTCAGACAGATCGGGCACCGCCTCGGCCACTTTCTTGAGCCGCGGATCGGGGTGAAGGAGGATAGGTTTAATGCTCATGCGGTCGATTTAGGGTATGGGTGGCCGCTGCGCAATGGTTGCCGCGCTGCGAAGCCTTGAATCCGCCCGCCAGAAAGACAGCCGTACGACTTGCACCTGACGTCCAAACCGCTACCGTGCCGCAAAGAAGGAAACAATATGAATTTCGATCAGATCATCGACCGTCGCGGCACCAAGTCGTCAAAGTGGGACAAGATGGAGGCTCTGTTTGGTGTGTCGCCAAAAGACGGGCTGGCCATGTGGACCGCCGACAGCGACTATCCCACCGCCCCTTGCGTGATCGACGCGGTGAAACAGGCGGCGGACTTGGGTATTTTCGGGTATTCGTGGGAGCACCCGGATTACCTGAACGCCGTCGCGTGGTGGATGACAACCCGGCACGGCTGGGATGTAGACCCGGAATGGGTGCTGACCAGCCAAGGGTTGGGCAACGCGATTGCCTTGTGCCTGGATGTCTGGACGGATCCCGGCGATGGGGTCGTGATCTTCACACCCGTCTATCACGAATTCGCCGCGAAGATTGGCAAGAACGGACGTAAGGTGGTCGAATGCCCGCTTGTTCTGAACGGCGACCGTTACGAGCTTGATTTGGATGACGCGCAGGCGCGCCTGACCGGAAACGAAAAGATGATCTTGTGGTGTTCACCGCACAACCCATCGGGCCGCATCTGGACTGACGAAGAACTGCGCGCAGTGGCGAATTTCGCGGACCGCAACGACCTGTTGCTGGTGTCCGACGAAATTCATCACGACTTAGTCTATCCCGGCAATGCTTTTCACCCAACCGCTGTCGCCGTGCCGGATGTTTTGCCGCGATTGGTGGCGCTGACGGCGCCATCAAAGACCTTTAACATCGCGGGTCAACGCACCGGCAATATGATTATCCCAGATGCCAAGTTAAGGGCAGCCATGCGCAAACGGCTTCGCACGCTGGACTATGCGCCCGGCATGTTGGCGGTCGCGATGATCACCGCAGCCTATTCGCCCGATGGCGCGATATGGGTCGACCAGCAGATGACGCATCTGGCGCATAACAAAAAGATCTTTGACGAAGGGATCACAAGCATTCCGGGCGTCACCTCGATGCCGCTGCAAGCCACCTATCTGGCATGGGTCGATTTCTCGGCCACCGGCATGTCGCATGATGAGGTGACCGCGCGCATTCGGGATGACGCCAAGATCGCCGTCAGCCCCGGTCCCGGTTTCGGCACGGGCGGCGACGGCTTCCAGCGCTTCAATCTTGCCACCCAAGGCGCGCGGGTTGAAGAGGCTGTCGCGCGCATGAAAAACGCCTTTAGCGACCTTCAATAAACCCCAACCGGCAGACCTTCGCCGAACCGAATTCGCAGACGCGGATCGCGCTTGAATGCCCGCATGAATAGTATCAAAGACGCGGAATGCATAGCTTCCTGCGCTTTTTGTTACGACTTTCGCTGCTTCTGATTATCGGGGCCGTGGGAATGTTGTTGTGGGATCGCTATGCGCCGCCCGCCCCGCCACCGACGCTTGAGCCGATTAGCGGTCAGATCGACCGCATCGTGATCGAAAAGTCCCAGCGCACACTGACGGTGTTGCAGCGCGGCAAGGCCCTGCGCACCTATAAGGTCGCACTTGGCTTTGCGACCGACGGGGACAAGCTGATCCAAGGCGACGGCAAAACGCCTGAGGGTGTTTTCAAGATTGACCGACGCAACGACGAAAGTGCGTTCCATTTGTCGCTGGGCATCAACTACCCCCTGCCACAAGACATCGCGCGCGCGAAACTGGACGGCTCTGATCCCGGCGGCGACATCTTCATTCACGGCCAGCCAAACAACTTGCAAAACGCGGCATTAATGGACCGAGACTGGACCGAAGGGTGCATCGCCTTGTCGAACGAGGAAATCGAAGAGCTTTGGGCGGTTACACCAATTGGAACCGAAGTGGAGATCAGGCCTTAACCCTGACCTTCGATCAGAGCGACAGGTGCGGTTTCTTCGCGGGCAAAATCCAACGGGGCGCGGTCATGCGCCTCTGCCTTGCGTTTGAAATCGTATTTCATCTGCCCATCTTCTTCATCTGACGCGATGATCAGGCACTGATACAGGTGGCGTGAGCCATCATAGAGATCGACAAGGCCGCGCAGATGCGGGGCGCGTTCGGCATCAAGAGCGAATCCCGACTCCCAAAAATCGAGCACCGGGAAGACTTCTTCATTCACACGAATGCGCAGTCGGCTTTTCTTTTTAAGGTCTTTCTTGCGCGCAGCTTCCAGTCCCTCGCGCACCTCTTTTGGTAAAAACTCCAGCATATTCCCCTCCAAACCCACGCCATGATGGCATGGAATAGGTAACGGTCAAGTAAAGCTTTGGGGTTGAGTGGGATTGCGCCCCGGCCCGTCAGTCCGTTTCAGGTCTCGCCGCCACCTTGGTTGGGCAGGCTTTCAAACGCATCCAATGCGGCGCGGCGCGCCGTGGCGTGATCGACCATTGGGGCTGGATATGTCTTGCCAATTTCAACGCCGGCCTTGCTGCGCACATCCGCTGGTGCCTCCCACGGGGCGGCAAGATAGCGGTCTGGCAGTTTGGCAATTTCCGGCACAAACTGACGGATGTAGTCCCCGCCCAAGTCGAATTTCTTCGCCTGCGTCATTGGGTTGAAGACGCGAAAGTAGGGTGCGGCGTCTGCCCCGCAGCCCGCCACCCACTGCCAACTGGCCGCGTTCGATGCAAGGTCGCCGTCAACAAGTGTGTCCCAAAACCAGTCGCGCCCGGCCCGCCAGTCGATGCGCAGATGCTTTACCAAAAAGGACGCCACAACCATGCGGACGCGGTTGTGCATGTAACCTGTCTGCCAAAGCTCTCGCATCCCCGCATCGACAATCGGATATCCGGTCTGGCCGCGTTGCCACGCCGTCAGCGCTGGTTGGTCATATTGCCAAGGGAAGGCGCGGAATTTGGGCTGAAATTCGGTATCGACCAGATTTTGGTTGTGAAAAAGCAGGTGTGCTGCGAAATCGCGCCAGCCAAGCTCGGCGCGAAATTTTTCGGCGTCACGACCCGACATTTGCCCCAACATCTCGGCCCGCTCTAAGGTGGCCCAGACCTGACGCGGGCTGATATTGCCTGATTGCAGGTAAGGCGACAGGCGCGAGGTATGTGGCTGTGCAGGAAAGTCGCGCCCTTCGGCATACCCGTTTGCGCCTTCGTCGAAGAACGCATCCAAACGCGCCATCGCCCCGTCTTCGCCCGGTTGCCACACCGGATCGAAGCCCACGGCCCAGTTCGGGGATGCAGGAAGAAGATCGAAACCTTCCAGCACCTCTGACGGCAAAGCGTTGGTAAACCGAATGGCGTCAGGTGCTGGCAGAGGGTCGCCAAGACCTGTTGCCCTGATCCGCTCGCGGCACGCCCGCCAGAACGGTGTAAACACACGAAACGGAGTGCCTGCTTTCGTCGCAACCTGCCACGGTTCCAACAGGTAACGTCCGGCATGGCTGTGCACCGTGCAGCCCTGCGCTGCCAATTCGGCCTTGAGTGCTGTGTCCGCCGCAACCTCGTCCGGGGTGTAACGCCTGCTCCAATACACATCGCGCGCGCCGGTTTCCGTTATCAAATCGGCAAGCGCCTTGGCCGCGGACCCGGATCGAAGGACCAATTGCCCACCTCGCGCGGAAATCTGGTGGGACAACGCCGCCAACGCATGATGCAACCACCAGCGACGCGCACCACCGGGCGGATAAGGCGCGTTTGCGTCGTGGATGAAGGCGCAGGTCACACGATGTCCCGCCTGCACTGCCGCTGTCAGCGCTTGATGATCCGACAAACGCAGGTCATCGCGAAACAACAGTACCGCGGCAGAACCTCTAGTGTCGGTCATCGCATATCCTTGGGCTGGGTCTGGGTCATGGGTCAGATACGTCGCGCGGCCATCTTTGGATCATCTTTCGGGTCAGCGCTTGATCAGGCTCCATTGCGTGACGGGTTGCATCGGCTTCCATCTCTGATCGGACCCAAACGGCTCGGCGCGTTCGACTGTCAGCTTCACAAGCTGGCCGCCGTGTTTTTGATGCAGGGAGATCAAAAGCGTTTGGCATTCGGGCGTCACCGCATTCACCACCAAGCGCCCCAAAGGCTTCAGCTCGGTCCAAGCCGCGTCAAACACAGCCTCAGACAACCCGCCGCCGATAAAAATCGCGTCTGGCGCCTCCAAACCGCCAAGCGCGGCTGGCACTTCGCCGTCCACAAGGTCAAGCTTTGGCACGCCCAGCGCCAAGGCGTTTGCGGCTGCCATGGCGCGCCTGTCGGCCCGCGGTTCGATCCCAATGGCACGAGCATAGCGCGCGCCGCGCATCCACTCGATGGCAACAGATCCGCAGCCTGTACCGATGTCCCACAACAGCGCGCCGCGCATCGGCATCAGCTTGGCCAAGGTGATCGCACGGATTTCTTGCCTGGTCATGGTGTCGTCGCTTTGAAACAACGTGTCTGCAAGGCCCGGCACACGCGGCAGAAGGGCGGCGTCGGGGGCGGCAATGCATTCGACCGCGAGGGTATTGAACTCGGGCACATCATGGTCCCAGCTTTCGGCAACACCGTCAAAGCGCGCCTCGTCCTTGCCACCCATATGGGCCAGCACTGTCATACGGGATTTGCCAAAGCCGCGCTCGGTCAAAAACCGCGCGATCTGTTCGGGCGTTTCTGCGCCTGTGGTCAGGATCAAAAGCCGTACATCGGGTTGGATGAAGGCGATCATCTGCTCAACGGGCCGCCCATGAACGGTCAGCGTTTCCAGATCCGCCATCGACCAGCCCATCCGTGCAGCGGCCAGTTGGAACGCGCCCACTTGCGGGTGATAGACAATCTGCGCCGGGTCGATATGACGCCCGATCTTTGCGCCAACTGAAAACCAAAGCGGATCACCCGTCGCCAACATCACCACGCGCTTGCCCGCGCGCTGGGTGAGTTCGTCGATCAGGCTGTTGAAGGGCGAGGGCCACGCCAGCAACTCCGCGTCGCCTTCGATAAAATCATGATGGCGCGCACCACCAACGATCACCTCGGCGGCATCAACGACTGCGCGAGTGGCAGGGGTCAGGCCCGCGATGCCATCTTCACCTATGCCGACGATGTGAAGCCAAGGGGTGGTCATGCTTTTCCTCCGGCAGTCCTGCAGCCAGCATATTGACGGCAGCCAATCGCTCTGGCCCGATGGGCTTTGTCAGTGATCCGTATATTCAGAGCATGGCGTGGTCGCAACGCCAAAGGCTGAAGGATGGCGCGCGTTGGCGACCATCAGACAGGCGGTGAAAAACCGTCGTTGGGATGATTAGCTTCCGGTGCAGCCGCGAATATCAACGCCGCGGCCTTCGGCCAACACGGTCATGCGCAGATCAGAGCGATTCAGCAAGAAGGGCTTGCTGGTGCTGGGGACAAGTTCGGCGACGGTGGTCAATGCGCCTGCGCTGCGCGATGTGGAAATCTCTGACACCCAGACCGATGGGTCGGCGGTTTCGACCACCACAACCTCGTTCGCACCCACCTTAGGCATGTCGATCTTCACGGTGACGCGCAGCCCGTCCGCAATCGGTTCAACGTCGCAAACGGCACGGCGCAAACCGGCCTCTTTCGCGGTGTCGGGGCGCTGACGCAAGGCGCGCTTGATCGGCGCTTGTGCGCCGCTTGCCTGCGGTGCCAAGGTTACCGAAATTTTGGCGTCCATCGGCATGCACACATCCAGACAAACCCCCAAATTAACGTTGCCCTTCAACGTGATGGGTTGGCCTTCCTGTTTGGGAACAAGCGTCATGGGCAACACCAGCTCGTGCGAATAACCGATGGTCTGCATGCCGCTTGTCAGAAACACCTCGGGGGTGGGCCAGTGGAATTTGACCCCGGCCAGATTGCCCGAGCCCTTCCAGTTCAGGCTGGGCGGGATACCCGCCTCGCCGGGCGCACGCCAATAGGTTTTCCAACCGTCGGCAAGACGAAACCGCAGGGCCGCCATATGGTTCCCAGATGCATCCCGCCAACCGGGTAAAACGTCGATCTTGACGACATCATCGGCTGCTGGCGGCATACCGCTGCCAGACTGCGCGGGCGCGGCAAGGGTCGCAAGCCCGATCAGGGCGGCGGATATGGCGGTCTTAATACTCATGCAATGATACATAAGCGGGGGGCGACCAATGTGAAATCACATTTAAGGGAGTCAACGTTACCATTCACTGCTTGCCTTTCGCGACATGCGGCGCTTTGCTGAGGGTATGAGTGCAACCGACAACATATCAATGGACCTAAGCGGCAAGCTTCTGATCGCGATGCCCGGCATGGGCGATCCGCGGTTTGAACATTCCGTCGTCTTCATGTGCGCCCATTCGCCGGAAGGTGCGATGGGGCTGATTATCAACAAGCCTGCCCCCGAAGTGTCACTGGGTGATATCCTGACGCAACTCGATATCGAGGCGGGTTCGATGACCAAAGCGACGGACGTGTTTTTCGGCGGCCCCGTCGAAGGCGCGCGCGGGTTCGTCCTGCATTCCGGCGAATATGACAACGACGCCTCGACCCTTAAGGTCGATGACGCGTTTTCAATGACCGCGACGCGCGATATTCTTGAGGCTATGGCAAACGGCGTTGGCCCGGCGAATACGTTGGCCGCGCTTGGCTATGCCGGTTGGTCGCCCGGCCAGCTTGAAGCGGAAATCCAGCAAAACGCCTGGCTGACATGTGACGCAGAGCAAGCCATCGTCTTTTCCGACGACAGTGACGGAAAATGGAAGGCGGCGCTGGCAAAGCTTGGTGTCGATCCGCTGCTCTTGTCCGCGCAAGGCGGTCACGCCTAGTTGCGTGGCGCCGCGGCCCGCCGCAAACGATCATTGATCGCCCGCCCCATCCCGTGATCAGGAATGGGCGACACCGCAATCGGGGCGTCGCCTTCGATGTCCAACTGGTGCAGATACCGAAACAGATTTGCCGCCGCTTCGACCAGATCGCCGGACGGCGACAGGTTCAGATCAGCCTCAACATGGCCAAACCCCAGCAGACGTTCACCCGGCCTCGCTTCATCGGCGTTCAGACGCATTTGCGCGTTTGGCGCATAATGCGAGGACAATTGACCGGGCGCTGTGATGCCTGCGCTGGCTTGCCGGACGGCAATCGCGCCGCCCAGCGCGGCTTCGAGGGCTTCGACCGGCAGGCCGCCGGGGCGCAACAGGACCGGGGCGGGGTCGAACCCGACGATCGTGCTTTCCAACCCGACCTCGCACGGGCCACCGTCCAGCACCGCCGCGATCCGACCGGACAGACCGTCCAGAACGTGCTGCGCAGTGGACGGGCTGATGCGTCCCGACGGATTGGCAGACGGCGCAGCGACGGGAATACCTGCAGCCTCCAGCAGTTTCTGCGCCAACGGGTGGGCTGGCACGCGGACGGCCACGGTTGGCAGGCCAGCTGATACAAGCGCCGACAAAGGGCCACCGGGCTTCAATGGCAGAACGAGGGTCAGCGGCCCCGGCCAAAATGCCTGCGCCAAATCAAGGGCTGGGCCACTCAGCACTGCGATTTCAGAAACCGCCTCCAGCGACGGCACATGGACGATCAGCGGGTTGAAATGGGGGCGCCCTTTGGCGTCGAATATCCGCGCAACAGCGTGGTCATTCGTGGCGTCAGCGCCAAGGCCATAAACCGTCTCGGTCGGGAAGGACACAAGCGCGCCTGCCCGCAAAAGCTCTGCGGCCCCCGCGACACCGGCTATGTCCGCCGATAGAATTTCCGTATCCAAGCCGTCCGCACTCATGACGCTGCGTTTTCCTTTGCCGTCCCACTGACCTTCAGTAAAGAGGATTAACGGCCCAGTTAATGGCCTATTGCCCAGATGCCAAGAGATTTGCCGAGGACCGATTATGACCTACCGCGCGACAACCGACGATTTTCAGTTCCTGTTTGACCACGTCATCGGCTATGATCAGCTGCCCGAAACCGAGCGGTTTGCCGACGCCACCCCGGATGTTGCGATGGCGGTTCTGACCGAAGCTGGCAAGATGTGCGAAGATATCCTTGCCCCCCTGAACCGCAATGGCGACCTGACCCCGGCTGTGCTTGAAAATGGCGTCGTGCGCACGTCACCCGGCTTTGCGGATGGCTACAAGGCAATCGCGGAAGGTGGGTGGATCGGCATGGCGGCGGACCCTGAATATGGTGGGATGGGCTTACCCCTGACCCTGCAAACAGCGGTGAACGACATGATGTCGGCAAGCTGCCTGTCGCTGCAATTGTGCCCTTTGATGACGCAAGGCCAGATTGAGGCGCTGGAACACCACGCCTCGGACACGCTGAAAGACCTGTATCTGCCCAAGCTAATCAGCGGTGAATGGGCCGGCACAATGAACCTGACCGAATCGCAAGCCGGGTCAGATGTGGGCGCGCTGTCGTCAAAAGCCGAAGACAATGGCGATGGCACTTATTCGGTCACAGGCCAGAAAATATTCATTTCGTGGGGAGACAACGACATCACCGGGAATGTCTGCCACTTGGTGCTGGCCCGTCTGCCCGATGGCGCACCGGGCACAAAGGGCATCAGTCTATTTCTTGTCCCAAAGTTTATCCCCGATGCCGATGGCAATCCGGGCGAAGCAAATAGCCTGCGGGTCGTCAGTCTTGAGCATAAGATGGGCCTGCACGGCAGCCCCACCGCCGTCATGTCATTTGAGGGCGCAAAGGGCTGGATGGTCGGCGAGCCGCATAAAGGCATGGCCGCAATGTTCACCATGATGAACAATGCCCGCATGGGCGTGGGCGTGCAGGGTTATGCAGTAGGCGAACGTGCATATCAGGAAGCGTTGGCATATGCGATGGAGCGCAAACAGGGCCGTACACCTTTGGGAGAGGCGGGCACTGGCGCAATCATCGACTTCGCCGACGTGCGGCGCATGTTGACGCAAATGCGAACCGAGCTATTCGCGGCGCGGTCTATGGCGATGTCGTTGGCGCTTGCGATAGATATGGCGCATGCGACGGGCGACGAGGAATGGAAGGCGCGTGCCGCCCTTCTGACGCCAATCGTCAAGGCCTACGGCACCGAGGTTGGAATGCTTGTTAGCCATCTGGGCGTGCAGGTGCATGGCGGCATGGGATTTATCGAAGAAACCGGCGCAGCCCAACATTCCCGCGACGTACGTGTCACCGCGATTTACGAAGGCACGAACGGCATTCAGGCAATGGACCTTGTCGGTCGCAAGATGATGGACGGGGGCGAGGCCGCCTTCCGCCTGCTGGATGAGATCGAGACGCAGGCCGAAGCTGCCCGCGCCGATTTCCCCAACATGTCCGAAGCTGTTTGGTCGGCCGCAGAAGACCTGCGCGAAACCACCGAATGGATGGTCGAACAATCCGACATGCAAGACCGTTTCGCCGGTGCCGTCCCGTTCCTGATGGGCTTTGCACGTGTTCTTGGCGCGCATTACCACTTGCGCGCCGCGATTGCCGAGGGTGGCAAGGGGCCGCGTTCAGAGCTTGCCCGTTTCCACATCAACCGGCTGTTGCCCGAGCACACCGCACACTTCGCGCAGGCGCGCACCGGGGCTGCGGGGCTCTATGCCCTTAGCCCGGAAGATTTGGCATCGTGACCACCAAACCTAGCGCGCCGCTGGCTTTTCCCTTCCCGGACATTCCCGGCGAGGGCGAAGCGGTTGAGGTCGCTAAGGGCGTCCTTTGGATGCGCCTACCGCTGCCGATGGCGCTGGACCACGTCAACGTCTTTGCCTTCGAAGACCCCGAGGGCTGGACGATTGTCGATACTGGTTTTGACAGCAGACGAACCCGCCGCATCTGGGAAAAGCTGTTGGCGGGACCGTTGGGGGGCGAGCCCATCGCGCGGGTGATCGTGACCCATCATCACCCCGATCACGTCGGGCTGGCCGGGTGGTTGCAACGCGACCACGGGGCCGAGCTGGTGACCACGCGCACCGCATGGCTGTTTGCGCGGATGCTGCTGCTGGACGAGCAAATGGTGCCAGTGGACGAAACGCTGGCTTATTGGCGCGCGGCGGGCATGGCCCCTGACGTCTATGAAAAGCGGCTCACCGAACGCCCCTTCAACTATGCCGACATCGTAGCCGACATGCCCTTGGGCTTTATACGCATCAAAGAAGGCAGTCGCCTTCATTTTGGCGGGCGCGAATGGGATGTGCGGATTGGCAACGGTCACGCGCCGGAACACGCGACACTCTGGTCGACGGATGGCGCGCTGGTGATAGGTGGCGACCAGCTTCTGGCCACGATCAGCCCTAACCTTGGCGTCTATGCGACTGAGCCCGAGGCCGACCCGGTCGGTGACTGGCTGGAAGCCTGCGAACGCCTGTCGCAATATGCGACCCCGGACCAACTCGTCTTGCCGGGCCACAAACTGCCCTTCACCGGCCTGCCCACCCGAATGCGCCAGTTGATCACCAATCACCACAACGCGCTGGACCGGTTGGAAGCCTTTCTGGCCGATCCCCACGTGGCCGGCGACTGTTTCCCCCCGCTGTTCAAGCGCGAGATATCGGGTGGTGAATACGGGCTGGCATTGGTCGAAGCAGTGGGCCACCTGAACCACCTGCTGCACGAAGGGCGCGTCACACGCACCCGTCGTGACGATGGTGCATGGCTGTGGCAGAAGGCTTAGCTGCGCCCGCGCGGCAGCACTTCGTATCCCGGCTCCTCTGGCTCATCATCCACCATCTCGGCGGGAAAGCCGGGGGCGGTGATGTCCAGCCCGGTCGCCTCTTCCAGCCTGCGGATGATGTCGTCTGACCGCGCACGTTCGCCAAAGCGCGCGATGCCGTCATTGAAAATCTCGACCATCAAGGGTGATATTTCGAGCGGCACGCCTGCCCGATCAGCAATCGCCTGAAACAAGCCGATGTCCTTCTTCACCAAGTCCATGGTGAAGGAAATATCGCGTGAACCGTTCAGAATCACTTGGCTTTCCGTTTCATGCACAAATGACGTGCCAGATGAGATCTTGATCGCCTCATAGGTCGTCGCAAGATCAAGCCCGGCAGCTTTCATCGTCACCAATGCCTCGCAACAGGTCAGCAGGTTGGCGGTCGCAAGATAGTTGGTCATAACCTTCAGGACCGAGGCCGAACCCAGTTCGCCCGTATGCAGAACACGCCGCCCCATCGTGGTCAAAAGCGGCAGCACCCGCTCAAACGTCGCGCGCTCACAGCCCGCGAAGATCGAGATGTTGCCGGTGTCTGCGCGATGACATCCGCCCGACACGGGGCAGTCGACAGCATCGCCGCCACGCGCGATGACCTCTTCGCCCAGACGTATGACCTCGGCTTCATCGGTGGTGGACATTTCCAACCAGATTTTGCCAGCCCGAACCTCCTCCAACATCTGACTGACCACCGCGTCCGAAGCTGCGGGGGACGGAAGGCATGTGATCACCACGTCGCACGCGCGCATCAGCTCAGCAGGGTTGGCCACCGTTCCGGCCCCACGTGCGACGAAGTTAGCAACAAGATCAGGGTTAAGGTCCAGAACCGTCAGGTCTTTCCCATTGCGCAGCAAACTGCCCGCCAGTTTCCCGCCGACATTTCCCAACCCCACGAAACCGATTTTCATATTTTCCTCCCCACTAACATGCCCAACTTTGCAGACCAATTTGGGCCCAGCGCGCCCATTTACGACGCTCGCAAGCACATCACGCATCCGATCACGCGATCGCAACGTGACGCCATGGGGCGCTTGTGCCACTATTAGACCCGTGAATTGCGAACTTTAGCGAGGCCAGATGACGAAGAAAAAGCAAACCGCCCGCGCCAATCCACCGCGCGCCCACACCGTCAGTTGCAGCGAGGATGGTCCGGTCGTGGTCGAAGACCAGCCGCTGCCGAAGGCAGTCGCTGAAACGCCTCTGGAGCAGAAAAGCCCTGCCCAATGGGCCTATGAGCGACTGATTCTCTATATCAAGACTTTCGAAGAACAGCTGGACAACGAACACGAGGTCGCCATGGGCTTCACCGGCGGGGACGCGGGTATTCTCAGAATCGAGGGTATTGGGTTTTTCGACCCGGATGTCCTGACCTTTTACGGGTCAGACGGTGGGGGCACGAAAACCCAACTGATCCAACATATCAGCCAACTTTCGGTCATGTTGCGCGCCCTGCCCAAACAGGTGGAAAGTGCGGAACCCAAGCGCATTGGTTTTCGCTTGGCCGCAGAATTTGAAGAAGGTGGCGCGCCAGAAGGATAACGTGCATTGCAGGCCGTGACAGGCGGTTTCAAATCGGCTATTCGGTGGAACAACGCATATTTTGGAACAGGAAGACGCATAATGGCTGATCACGTAGTTGGAACGATGGACACCAGCACGCAGGAAAAAACCTTTGAGGGATTCGTCAAAATCGCAGCGCGCACGGTCGTGGTGTGCGTGGTGATCTTGGTCCTGCTGGCGATATTCAACGCCTGATACCCCGCCCGGTCCGAGTAGGTAGGATTTTCCAATGTTGCGATTGATCATGGCTTTGTCGCTGTTGTTGACCCTTGCGGCTTGCGGCGGCGCAGACAATGTCTGGGCTAGTGACAAAGCGGTGGCGCGCGCGAAATATCGCCACGCGGCCCCTCCCTCGATCACGCTGTTCACGGTGATTTCGAACAAATCTGGTGCGGGCGCGCATTCATCCTTGCTGATCAACGGGTCAGAGCGGCTGATCTTTGACCCAGCAGGCACGTGGCATCACCCGAACCTGCCCGAACGGCACGATGTGCATTACGGCATGACCGAAAGAGCGGTCGATTTCTACGTCGATTATCACGCGCGCATCACCTATCATGTGGTGCGCCAGGATATCGCGGTCAGCCCGCAAGTGGCGGAAATGGCGATCCGCGCGGTGGAACGCTATGGCGCTGTGCCCAAAGCGCAATGCGCCACGTCGGTGGCTGCGATCCTGCGCAGCCTTCCCGGTTTCCAGTCAATCTCGCCGTCGATGTTCCCGAAGAAAATCATGGACCAGTTCGGGGCTCTGCCCGGAGTGAGCGAACGCAAGTTCTATGACGATGATCCGGAAGAAAACGGCGAGATCCTGACGCGCGGCATCTGACCGCGCGACTAGCCCAGCAGGAACAACATTCCGTAAAGTGTGGCCGCGCCGGACAGGATCGCGGCCAACACGTTGCGGCTCAAATATCCAACCAACAATGTGACCAAGGCTGCGCTTAGGCGGGCTGGATCAGGTGATCCGCCTGTCGCGGCGGGCCAAAGGACCAATGGCGCGACCAACCCCGGCAACACGGCCACCGGCGTATAGCGCAGGTGGCGCAGCACCCATTCGGGCATCGGCCGGTCACCGATCAGCCCAAGAAAGCTGAACCGGATCAGGAAGCTGCCAATCGCCAGCGCGAATATGACAAGCCAAACGGAGCTGTGATCAACGGTCATCGCGTTGCCCTTTTCGCCATCAAAAGCTCGACCTGCGCGCCGACGATCATCGCGCCGATGGCAGCCACCAATAGGCCCGAACCATAGGGCATCCACGCCATCAGCAATGCAAGAACCACAGAGGTCACGGCCGCCGCGACATGCGCAACAGTGCGCAGCGCCGGCGCGACCATCGCCAAAAAAGTGATGGGCAGCGCGAAATCGAGCGCGAAGCTGGCCGGAATTTGCGCGCCCGCGACGGCCCCCACATAACTTGCGCTATACCACAACGGGACCAACGGGACGACCGTTCCGATGTAATAAGCGAAGCGCTCTGTGACGGTCAGCTCTGGCTCCAGCTCAAACTTGATCTGCGATAGGGCATAAGCCTGATCGACCATAAGATAAGCCACCAGCGCACGTCGCCAAAGCGGCGCACTGCCCAGATATGGCGTCAGCGACGCACTATACATCGCCATTCGCAGGTTCACCGCCAAAGCTGTCAGAATCACAATAAGGGTCGGCGCGTTTTCGGTCATCAACTGGACAGCCGCAAACTGTGCCGCCCCCGCGATGACCAACACCGTAAAGCCCATAACCTCCGCCACGTTCAATCCAGCCTCGGTCGCCACAACGCCAAAAAGCAGCGCGAACGGAACAATCACCAGAATGAAGGGCAACGCATCGCGTGCGCCACGCAAGAAGTGTCTTTTGGGGTTGGACGAAGTCATCATCGGGTCCTAGATTACCCCTTCACGCTTACGGCGTCGCGACAGGAGTTGCAATTGACCACCGACGACATTCTATCCGAATACCTGATCGCCCCGGATCCTGGCGCCACCCGCCTGACCCGCGCGGTGGACGGTCACGATGAAACGGGCGCGCCCACTTGCATATCTGTGGTCGAAGAGCGCCCGCTGACGATCTTTCTGAACAAGCGCGAAATCGTGACCGCCATGACCATTGGCGACTATCCCGACTATCTGGCACTGGGTTTCTTGCGCAATCAGGGAATGCTGTCAGACGATGATCAGATCACGGGCGTCGACTATGACGAAGATATCGACACCGTGGTGGTGCGCACCGCACGCGAAACCGATTACGAGGACAAACTTGCCCGCAAAACACGCACGTCAGGTTGTGCGGTTGGCACCGTTTTTGGCGATATGATGGAGGGGTTGGACGGCCTGACCCTGCCCGCAACATCGCTGAAAACCTCGTGGCTGTATGCCTTGGCACAAAAGATCAACCGCACGCCGTCACTGTATCTGGAAGCAGGCGCGATCCACGGCACCGTTCTGTGCCAAGAAGACCGCCCGCTGGTCTATATGGAAGACGTGGGCCGCCACAACGCCGTCGATAAAGTCGCGGGCTGGATGCTGTCTGAACGTGTTTCCGGCACTGATAAAATTCTCTACACCACCGGGCGTTTGACCTCGGAAATGGTGATAAAAACCGCCCAGATGGGCATCCCAGCGCTGGTCTCACGCTCTGGCTTCACCGCCTGGGGTGTCGAGATTGCGCGCGAAGTCGGCCTGACCCTGATTGGTCGGATGCGGGGGCAACGGTTCACCTGCCTGTCCGGCGAGGGCCGCCTGATCCGCGACACTGACCCTGCCCATGTGACCCACGAGGATCGAAAACATCGCCGCAAGGGGGGCGGGGAATGACGAAATCCGTTGGGATCATCCTTGCAGGCGGATTGGCGACGCGGATGGGCGGCGGCGACAAGGGATTGCTACCGCTGGGTGACGGAACGCTGCTGTCTCAGGTGATCGCCCGCCTCGCGCCTCAGGTCGGGGCGCTGGCGTTGAATGCCAATGGTGATCCAGCACGCTTTTCAGACCTGGGCCTGCCAGTCCTGCCCGACAGCATTGACGGTTTCGCAGGGCCGCTCGCAGGCGTTCTCGCGGGGCTTGATTGGGCGGCGGCGCAGGGCGCAACCCATGTGGTGTCCGCCGCCGCTGACACGCCATTCTTTCCGCGCGACCTTGTTTCCCGGCTGACGCAAGCAGCAACCGATGCACACGCCCCAATCGCGCTTGCCGCAACCCTTGACCCGGATCGCGGGCCCATGCGTCAACCGACCTTTGGATTATGGGACGTGGCACTGCGCGACGATCTGCGCTCCGCACTTGAAGGCGGGCTGCGCAAGGTGGTCCAGTGGACAGAAAAGCATGGGGCCGCTCAGGCCGTATTCGATCCCGACCCCTTCGATCCGTTTTTCAACGTCAACACACCAGAAGACCTCGCCCGAGCCCAAATTTTGCTGGAGACCGCCCCATGAAAATCTTCGGTGTTACGGGTTGGAAAAACTCCGGCAAAACAGGGTTGATGGAACGACTGGTGGCCCATTTCACCGCGAAAGGCCTGCGTGTCTCAACCCTGAAACACACCCATCACGGCGTCGATCTGGAACGACCCGGCACCGACACCCACCGTCACCGCGAGGCAGGCGCACAAGAGGTGGTGTTGGCTTCGGCCGCCCGCGTTTCAATCCTGCACGAGCTGCGCGACACGGACGAGCCGCGCTTGGCCGAACTGATCGCCCGCCTGACGCCCTGTGATCTGGTGCTGGTCGAAGGTTTCAAGAACGCGCCCCATCCGAAAATCGAAGCGCACCGTGCCGCTACGGGCGAAACTTTGTTGGCCCCCAAGAACGACACCATTCGCGCGGTGGCCAGCGATGTTCCCCTTCCCGATCTCGACCTGCCTATCTTTGATCTCGATGACACCCCAGCCATCGCGGCCTTCATTGAAACCGCCACCGGCATGGCCCCACGCTCAATACCCAAACTGGCGAATGACTGTTTCGCCCTGCCCCCCGGTGTCAACTGGACCCCGGTTGACAAGGCGCTGGCCACGCTGCGCGATCGCCTGCAACCCGTCGCAGGTACCGAAACCGTTCCGGTCGGGCAGGCCCGCGGTCGCGTCTTGGCTGCTGACCATATGGCCATCCGCTCCAACCCACCCGGCGCGAATGCGGCGGTTGATGGGTATGCTTTCGCCTTCGCTGGCCTTCCCGCAGGCGACGTGGTGCACATGCCCCTTGTCGATGGCCGCGCCGCCGCAGGCGCTCCTTTTGCGGAGACCGTTCCGATGGGCCAAGCAATCCGCATCCTGACAGGCGCTCTTCTACCCAACGGGGTCGATACGGTGGTCATGCAAGAAGACGTGCAAGTGAATGACGGCACCCTCAGCTTCCCCGCAGGCGTCAAACCCGGCGCAAACGCCCGCGCAGCTGGCGAGGACGTGGCAGCAGGCAAACTAGCTTTGCCCGCTGGCCAAAAAATGCGGGCGCCGGACGTGGCGCTTCTGTCGGCCCTCGGCCTTTCCAACGCAAAAGTGCACACCCGCTTGCGCGTCGGCGTGCTGTCCACCGGCGACGAATTGGCTGAACCCGGCACGACAATGGATATTGCCCGCACCTACGACGCCAACCGTCCGATGCTGCTGTCTCTGGTGGAAGGGTGGGGCTATGCACCGGTCGATCTGGGCCATGTGACCGATGACCGGGACATCCTGCATCAAGCCCTCAACGATGCCGCAACAAAAGCGGACGTGATCCTGACGTCCGGCGGCGCGTCTGCTGGTGACGAAGACCATGTCTCAGCACTCTTGGGCGAAACCGGATCGCTGCACCATTGGCGCATCGCGATCAAACCCGGCCGCCCCCTTGCCCTTGCACAATGGAACGGCACACCCGTCTTCGGTCTGCCCGGCAACCCCGTCGCCGCCCTGATCACCACACTGATCTTCGCGCGCCCCGCATTCTCGGTGTTGGCCGGAGGCAACTGGCTGGAACCACAATCCTTCCTGCTTCCTGCCGCTTTCTCCAAGACCAAAAAGTCTGGCCGACGTGAATACCTGCGCGCCCGCCTGAACGATGATGGACATGTCGAGGCTTTCAAATCCGAAGGCTCGGGCCGTATCTCGGGTCTTGGCTGGGCCACCGGGTTGGTAGAACTGCCCGATGAGGCAGCCGAAATCACACCGGGAACAATGGTGCGCTTCCTACCCTATTCGGGGTTCGGCATAACCTGACTCACCGCTTCTTCTGGCTCGAAATATCCTGGGGTGAATGCGCAAAGCGCAGAGGGGCAACGCCCCCTAGTCCCCGTGCCGCAAAAGCCGCTGCTTCTGTCGACCCCAATCACGCTTAGCCTCGGTTGCCCGCTTATCATGGGCCTTCTTGCCTTTGGCGATACCGATCTTGAGCTTCACCAGACCCTTGTGATTAAAATACATGACCAGCGGCACAAGAGTCATGCCCTTGCGTTGCGTCGCATTCCACATCTTGGCAATCTCGCGCTTGGACGCCAGCAGTTTTCGCCTACGCCGTTCCTGATGGCCCCACGTGATCGCCTGCTTGTACGGCGCGATATATCCGTTGGTCAGGAAAAGCTCGCCGTCATCGACCTCTGCATAGCTTTCGGCGATATTGGCACCGCCTTGCCGCAAAGATTTAACCTCGGACCCCATCAGAATGATGCCGCATTCGATATCTTCTTCGATCGCGTAATCGTACCGCGCGCGCCGATTGTCGGCGATCACTTTATAGTTGGGGTCGTCGTTCGTTTTGGCCATAACGCGGATGTAGGCGTTCGTTTGAGCGCTGTCCAGCCCGGCCATCCGCAATTCGCAGACGACCGGGCTGTTTTGATCAGTTCAGCAAACCTGCATGGCGCAGGGCATCGTCGATTTGTGCCTTGGTGCCATCCGTCACCTCAACCATTGGCAGGCGCAGTTCGCCATCACAAAGGCCCAACCGCGACATCGCGTATTTCGCCCCGGCCACGCCGGGTTCAAGGAAGATCGCACGGTGCAGCGGCATCACCTTATCCGACAGTTCAAGCGCCTTGGCGAAATCTCCCGCAAGGGTGGCTTCCTGTATCTGGCTGCACAGCTTCGATGCCACGTTTGCGGTGACAGAAATGCAGCCAACGCCGCCCATGGCGTTATAACCAACCGCTGCCGGGTCTTCGGCGCAAAGTTGGATGAAATCCTTGCCGCAGGTCATGCGTTGCATCGCGATACGTCCAGGATCGGCAGACGAATCCTTCACGCCCACGATCATATCCAGCTTGGCCAACTCGCCCATCGTATCAGGCGACATATCCACGACCGAGCGGGGCGGGATGTTGTAGATGATGATTGGGATGCCAACCTCGGCCACCGCTGCGAAATGCGCGATCAGACCGCTTTGCGTTGGCTTGTTGTAATAAGGTGTAACAACCAGAGCTGCGTCAGCGCCGACCGCCTTGGCGTGC
Source organism: Aliiroseovarius sp. S1339 (assembly GCF_023195695.1). GTDB lineage: Bacteria > Pseudomonadota > Alphaproteobacteria > Rhodobacterales > Rhodobacteraceae > Aliiroseovarius. The sequence goes on from NZ_JALPQG010000005.1 coordinate 56,192, forward strand.
CTGACCAGACGCAGGCTTTCGGCGGTGCTGTTTGACCCAGCCCCGGCGATCACCGGCACCCGGCCCGCAACGGCGGATACGACAGCCTCAACCACCTGTTCATGTTCTTTGTGGCTCAGCGTCGGGCTTTCGCCGGTCGTGCCCACCGGCACCAGCCCATGCGACCCTTCTGCGATGTGCCATTCGACCAAACGTTTGAGCGTGTCGAAATCCACTGCGCCGTCCTTGAACGGCGTGACCAGGGCAGGAAGAGATCCTTTGAACATGACACGCTCCAATTTTGTGTTTTCAGGTTACTGCGGCCGATAATGAATCGCGACCCCAAACGCGGCGGAAACTAGCCGGGTTCAGCACAAATGCCAAGTTTGTGTGTTGCGTATCGCGCATGCATAACTAGTTTTTCCGAATGAGCAGAATTTTTAAACACATTCTTGGGGTCTTATCCCTGTCGTTGGCACCCTTTGTCGTCACACCGTCAAGCGCTGGCGCACAAGACGCTGGCGCGGTTTCCGCTTTAAAACAGGCGGTTACCCAAGCCCGAGCCAACAATTGGTCGGAAGCGATGTCCGACGCCCAGTCCGGCGGCCCGTTGGTGCGCGACATACTGGAATGGCATCGGTTGCGCCGGGGCGAAGGCAGTTTTGAAGACAGCCGCGCTTTTCTGGCCAAACATCCCGACTGGCCGGGACTGAAATATCTGCGCAAGCAGTCCGAGGAAACGATTCCGCACCTTTATGATCCGCAGAAGGTGCTCGCGTTCTTCAAGCCGCAACCCCCACAGACCGGCAGGGGCGCTTTGCGTTTGGCCGAAGCTCTGACCGCAACCGAGGCGGGCGAGGAAGCCCGTGCTCAGATCATTCTGGCTTGGTCGACGCTGTCGCTGGACGAAGATGAACATGACGCCTTTATCGCCCGCTTTGGCGACACACTGAAACCGTATCACTGGGAACGTCTCGACACGCTATTGTGGCGTGGCGACACCGCCGAGGCCACGCGCATGCTGCCGTTGGTTGGGAAAGATCAGCAGGCGCTGGCTAAAGCTCGCCTGGCGTTGCGCAAAAAGAAAGACGGCGTGGACGCGTTGATTTCTGCCGTTCCAGCCGCGTTGGCCGATGATCCGGGGCTGGCTTACGAAAGGTTCCTTTGGCGAGCGACCAAAGGGCGCAATCAGGATGCTATCGACCTGATATTGTCACGCTCGGACAGTGCCATGAAGCTTGGACAGCCGCAGCGTTGGGCCAGTTGGCGCAGGGTGCTGGCGCGTTGGTCAATGCGCGAAGGCAAAGATCAGCAAGCCTATCAACTGGCGTCCTTTCACCACTTGTCGGGTGGATCGGATCAGAACGACCTTGAATGGCTCGCGGGCTACGTGGCGTTGCGCAAGCTAAACGACCCCGTCACCGCGCTTGAACATTTTCAGACCTTCCGGCTGGGCGTTGATACCCCCATCAGCATGGGCCGCGCAGGCTATTGGCTGGGTCGCGCGCATGAGGCAGCGGGCGATGCAGTCGCAGCCAAGGCATCGTATGAACTCGGCGGTGAGTATCAAACCAGCTTTTATGGCCTTCTTGCGGCTGAAAAGGCCGGCATCCCGATGGATCCTACTCTGACCGGGATCGAACCTTTCCCGCCCTTCAAGCAGGCCGGGTTTTGGGGCGGATCGGTGATGGAGGCCGCCCGCCTGCTGCAAGCCGCTGGCGAAGGTTATTGGGCCGAGCGCTTCGCGGTGCATCTGGCCGAAAGCCTGACGCGCGAAGAAATCGGTCAGTTGGGCGCGTGGGCCGAAAGTGTGGATGAGCCGCATTTACAGGTGATGATCGCCAAACAAGCCGCCCGCGTCGGCCTGACGATCCCGCGCCCGTATTACCCTACGCCGGACATTGGCCGGGGCAACAAAACCGTGCCCCGCGCCCTTGAACTAGCTATCGCGCGACGTGAAAGCGAATTTGATCCAAGCGTTATGTCGGGCGTCGGCGCACGCGGTCTGATGCAACTCATGCCCGGCACAGCTTCGGACATGGCGAAGCGCGTTGGCCTGCCGTATTCCAAATCGCGCCTGATCACCGATCCAGCTTACAACACCCGTTTGGGATCAGAATATCTTGCAAAACTGATCGAGGATTTCGGTATGAATCCCGTGCTTGTTGCTGCCGCTTATAACGCGGGGCCAACGCGCGCCGTTCGTTGGTCAAAACAGTTGGGCGATGTGCGGGCAAGTTCCACTGACATTGTCGACTGGATCGAACACATCCCATTTCGTGAAACCCGGAATTACGTCATGCGGGTTGCCGAAAGCCTGCCGGTTTATCGCGCGCGCTTGACTGGCAAGACCGAGCCCTTGTCGCTGTCGACAGAGCTTAAGAACTAGGTCTTGTCGCCCGGCGACTGCGCAGCAGGGTGAAGATGCCCGCCCCGACCACGATCGCGGCACCGATGATCACGTTGGTGCGAAGTTCCTCGCCAAACAGAGACACGCCAAGGATAGCGACAAAGACCAGTTGAAGATAGGCGAAGGGTTGCACGACGCTGGCTTCGGCGAACTCGTAACATTTGATCAGCAACCAATGACCCAGAACGCCGGTCACACACAAAAGCGCCATCCAACCCCAATCTGGCGCGATCATCGGTTCCCAGAAAGAAACCCCGATTGCGGTCATAACCACGGCGCCGACAATGCCCGTCCAGAAAAAGCTGGTTTGCGTGCTGTCCGTTTTTGCGGCCAAGCGGGTGAGCAGCCCGTAAAGCGCAAACATCAACGCACCGACCAACGGCACAATCGCTTCAGGCGCAAAAACTCCGAAGCCCGGCTGTAAGATCACAAGGATACCGGCGAACCCGACGCCAATGGCTGCCCAGCGTCGCCAGCCTACTTTTTCACCCAATACTGGGCCAGAGAAAGCGGCGACCAGCAGCGGATAGCAGGCAAAAATCGCGTGGCTTTCCACCAACCCCAGCAGAACGAAGGACAACACGGTGACGCAGATCTCCAACGCCAGCAGTGCGCCGCGGAATATCTGCAAATAAGGCCGCGCGGGGTGCAAAGCTTGGCGCAGCCCACCGTTATGTCGGGTCAGCCAGATGACGAACGCTGCAAAGAACCAATAGCGGATCATCACGACCATCCAAACGCTGTAGGCCCCGGCGAGGTGGCGCGATATCCCATCCTGCATTGCAAAAACGAAGGTCGCCCCAACCATAAGCCAGATGCCCGCGCGGGTGTTTTGGTCCATCTGGTGTCTCCTCAGGGGCGCATGGTGCCGCGGCTCATGTGCCGTTTACGCCCATATCCCGGCGACCGTTCCACGGCAAAGCCCGCCGCGTCTAGGGCCCGGCGCACGAAACCTGCGGCGGTATATGTCGCAAACGTGCCATTGGGAGTGGTGTGGGCGCCGACCTGCATCATCAGATCATCGCCCCACAGTTCCGGGTTCTTTGCAGGCGAGAACCCGTCCAGAAACCACGCATCAGCCTTGCCATCCCATGTGGTCATGGTTTGCCGCGCGTCGCCTTCGATAACCTCGACCGCAAAACCGCCAACGTCAAACGACCGCGCGTCGGCCGCCCATGCCGACAGAAAGGGTGCGGCAACCGACTGCGCTTCGGGAAACGCGTTCAAAGCCTTGGCGATGTCATCTGCTGCCATCGGAAAGGCCTCGAACGAGGTAAACCGCACACCAGCAGGCGATCCGGCATCGCGCCACGAAAGATAGGTCGCCAGCATGTTCAACCCGGTGCCAAAGCCAAGCTCGGCCACATGAAACCCCGGTGCAAACCGCACGGGAAGGTCGTTTCCGCTGAGAAACACATGCCGCGTTTCCGCCAGACCGTCATCAAGTGAGAAATAGGGGTCGTCAAACTGCGTTGCCACCGGCACGCCGCCCTCTTTCCACGCGATGTTTGCAATCTGGCTCTTCGTCATGACATGCCCTAGAACTCCACTCGACGCGCGCGACCATGAAGAAGGACCGATGTTTTGGCAATCGTGGATGTGACCATCTATGGCGCAGGTATTTTCGGCCTTTCGGTGGCGTGGAGCTGCGTGAAGCGTGGCGCGAAGGTGCGTGTGATTGACCCTTATGGCGTCGGGGCCGGGTCGTCCGGTGGCTTGGTCGGCGCGCTGGCCCCGCATGTGCCGGAGCACTGGAACGCCAAGAAAGCCTTTCAGTTCGACAGCCTGATCATGGCGGAAGATTATTGGAGGGAGGTCGAAGCCGCCTCGGGCCTGTCATCCGGATATGGCCGCACGGGACGCCTGCAACCCGTAGCCGATGAACGCCTGCTGACCCTAGCCCGCGAGCGAAAGGACGAGGCCGCCACCCTTTGGCAGGGCAAGGCCGTGTGGGACGTTCGACCAGTCGCCGACTTCCCCGGCTGGGCACCTGACAGCGCAACGGGATATGTCATTCACGACACCCTGACCGCGCGGATGAACCCTCGTCGCGCCGCGAAAGCCTTGGCCGGTGCGGTTCAAGCCAAAGGGGGAGAGGTCGTGCAAGAGGCACAGGAAGAAGGGCGCGTCGTCTGGGCCACCGGTTGGCGGGGGCTAGAGGCATTGTCACAAGAACTTGGCAAACCCGTCGGCAACGGCGTGAAAGGGCAAAGTGCCATGCTACGTCATGACGCCACCGATCTGCCGCAGCTGTTCGCAGATGCCCTGCACATCATCCCCCACACAGATGGCACCGTCGCCATTGGCTCCACCAGCGAGCGTGAATTTGACGACCCGACCAGCTGTGATGATGCGTTGGAGGACGTGATCACGCGTGCCCGCGTCGTGTGCCCTGCCATCAAGAACGCGCCCGTTATCGAACGCTGGGCAGGCGTTCGCCCGCGTGCCAAAACCCGTGCACCGATGCTGGGGCACTACCCCGACAGACCAGACCATTTCATCGCCAATGGCGGGTTCAAAATCGGGTTCGGCATGGGACCGAAGGTGGGCGAGGTTATGGCCGATCTGGTATTAGAAGGGTGCGACACAATCCCCGAGGATTTCAAAGTCGCGGCCAGCCTCTAGCCCTGATCCACCTCGGCGCGCAACTTCTCCATCAACGTCTGAAGCGCCGCCTCGTAGCGGTCATTGGTAAGACGCCCATCTGCATCAAATTCCCGACTGCTGCCCGCCACGGCGATTTCGGGACCGATGATAAGGCGCGGTTGGAACGGCGTCATCGCAGACACCAACGAGGTTTGTGCGCGATCGCCGCCCGCCCGCCCCGCCGCCGCGGACATCACAGCGACCGGTTTGCCGTCCCAAGGATGAGGCTTCATGCGGCTGACCCAATCCAAGGCGTTCTTCAAAACTCCAGACAGCATCTTGTTGTATTCCGGGGTCGAAATGACGACCGCATCCGCAACCGCGATTTGCCCGGCCAATCGGATGACGCTTTCGGGTGCGCCATGCGCTGCCTCGTCATCCGCGTTGAAAAGGGGCAGGTCAAGATCGGCCTCGGTATAATCCGCGTCGCCATACAGGCGTGCGGCGTTTCGGATCAAAAACCGGTTCGTTGCGTCTTTACGCAGTGACCCGGACATGCCAAGCAAACGGTGTTTAGACAATTCAGCCTCCTGTTTCGCGTTCGCAAAAGTGCGGCGCGCAAACCGTCAGGTCAACGGCTGAATGGGGAATAAGGGGCGCGATCATGCGGCATGGCGGACAGATATTGGTCGATCACCTGAAGGCGGAAGGCGTGCGGCGGGTGTTCTCGGTGCCCGGTGAAAGCTTTCTGGCAGCGCTGGATGGGTTGCATGACAGCGAGATCGAAAACATCGTTTGCCGCCAAGAAGGCGGTGCCGCAATGATGGCCGAGGCGCATGGGAAGCTGACCGGCGACCCCGGCATTCTGTTCGTCACTCGTGGCCCGGGCGCGACCAATGCGGCATCCGGCATCCATGTTGCCCAGCAAGACAGCACACCGATGGTGGTGTTCGTGGGGCAAATCGCACGCGGCCACCGCGACCGTGAAGCGTTTCAGGAAGTGGACTATCGCGCTGTCTTCGGCACGCTCGCCAAATGGGCGTGCGAAGTAGATCAGACCGACCGCCTGCCCGAATACCTTGCGCGCGCCTTTCATACGGCGCGCTCGGGTCGTCCCGGCCCGGTGGTTGTGGCGTTGCCTGAGGATATGCTGAGCGCCGTTGCAGACGTGCCTGACCGTCCCGCCATGCCCCGCACCAACGGTCACGTCACGGTGCAGGATGCGCAAGACATCGTAGACATTCTGGCTGATGCGAAAGCCCCGCTGGTCATCGCTGGCGGGCCGGGTTGGACCGCAGACGCCGCCCAGAACATATCCCGCTTTGCTGAAAGTTTTGACCTGCCCGTGGCCTGCGCCTTCCGGCGGCAGGATTTCATGGACAACCGCCACCCAAAATATGTGGGTGATCTGGGCGTTGGAATGAACCCAAAGCTGGGTGCCCGCTTGACCGAGGCCGATACACTGATCGTGTTGGGGTCACGTCTGGGCGACAGCGTGACCGGAGGATACGCTTTGCTGAACCCCGCAGCCACCGGCAAGCGTATCGTGCACATCTACCCCGACCCGGACGAGCTTGGCCGCGTCTATCATGCCGATCTGGCGTTGGTGGCTACAGGTCCAGATGCGCTTAAAACCTTGGTCCAAACCAATGACATAGACGCGCCCGCATGGAAGTCTTGGGCCAAGGCCGCAAGGCAGGATTATGAGGCGTTCCAGAAGCCAGTCACCACACCGGGCGACGTCAGGTTGGAAGACATCGTCCTTTGGCTGTCCGAACACCTTACGGATGACGCCATCATCACCAATGGAGCGGGGAATTATGCCACTTGGCTGCATCGTTATTTCTGCTTCAAGCAGCATGGCACGCAGCTCGCACCGACCTCTGGCTCGATGGGATACGGGTTTCCGGCAGCTGTGGCGGCCAGCCTTGAGAACCCGGATCGCACGGTCGTTGCGTGGTTGGGGGACGGCGAATTCCAGATGACCTTGAACGAGATGTCGACGGCCATCCAGCACGGCTCAAAACCAATCGCGATCATCGCCAATAACGGGCGGTATGGCACAATCCGCATGCATCAGGAACGCACCTATCCGGGCCGCGTTTCGGGAACCGATATGGCCAACCCCGATTTCGCCGCCTTGGCGCGGGCCTATGGCGGGCACGGAGAAACGGTTACCAATGGCGTCGACTTCGCCGCCGCCTTCGCACGGGCACAAGACGCCAACACACTGGCGGTGATTGAGCTCGTTTTGGACCCGCAGGTCGCCACACCCGGTCTGACGATTGACGCATTACGGGCGCAGGGCGAAGCGAGGAAGGACAAGGTTTAACCCATCTTGGATGCAGCGTTGGTCAACAGCAAAAGGGCGCATCGTTTCCGACACGCCCCCCTGCAACTTGTCTTTGCACGATTTACTCGGCCGGAACAGCCTGCCCCGATGCGCGCCCGAAATGCTGTTTGTTCAGACGAAACACCAGCGCGACCATGGCGAACTGGAAGGCTATCGCAATGGCCGTGACCGCCCAGTACGTGGCCGAATACTTATCCAGCACGCCAGCCTGCACCATTCCGGTGTTCACGAAGAACTGCAACAGAACTGACAGTGCCACACCGGGGCACACCAGCGCATAGGAACCAGGCGAGGTTTCGTTGCCAAAGACGAAACTTTTCCAGTAATTATGGCGTGCCAGCATTACCAGACCCAACAGGCCAAACAGGACCTGAATGGCAACCAGACGGGCTAGGAAGATCATGGTTTCGCCCGCAGTGCCGTGCACCTCGAACGTGGCGTGAAGGCCGTGGTTTTGGCGCAAGGCCATGATGCCCAGAATGGTCATCAGCGGGATTACGATCAACAGAGTGGGCGCAGTTTCCTTCGATGTGCCATAGTGCAGCATCGAGTTGAACGCAGTGAACAATGCAAGCGCCGCATAGGTCAGGGACGCCACCCCAAAGAAGGTCGACCCAATCAACGCAACACCAACCACCACCGTATTGGTGCTCATTGCGGCAGGCGCCGAAAAGCCAACGGCGGTCATTGCCAGCGCGAAGGCAGGCAGCATCTGCGCAAAGCTGTTATGCGCGGTCACGTCGAACACGCCACCTTCAGTCAGAACGCGCCCAAGGAAGTCACCGATATAGATCAGCGCCAGAATACCGATGGCCAGAAAGGCTGCCATCGCGAATGGGAACAGATATTCGACGATCGACCATAGGCCCGGCACGAAAACCAAACCGGCGACAAACAAGCCGTTCACGCTCATCGCCAATGCAAGAGGCATGGCAAGGATGGTCGTTTCGGCGTTCGAGTTTTTCAGCGTCTCATACGCATCGGTTTTGCGGAAGGCCGAGAACGCTTTCAGGTTCCAGAACAGGTATTTCAGGTTCAGGAACACGAAGGTTGCAATGCCGGCCCATGCGACGGCGATGGCGACCTTCATGCCGATGGTTCCGGTGCTGAAAGCGGCCAGAATGTCTTCGAAAACCGGCACCGGTTGGCCCTTATGGGACACCCAGAACATCAGATACATGAAGAAGGTGACCGACAGGCCACCTGCACCGACAGAGGCAAGGAAGTATAGCGGCGAGTATTTGTCCGCTGGACGATTGGGTTGCATCGGATTTCTCCATTCATATTCATATTTATGAATATTTATAGAACTGGTTGGTTCCCGACGCAAGCCCTAGGGCCAGCCAAGTTGTCGCACCCTGATCTCGCAAAGATTCACCAGTTGTTAACCAAACCCACGCACCGTGCTGAAAAACGGAGGTGTGGTTTGACGAAATTCGGAAAAATTGTTGCAGTTGTAGGCATTGGGGTAGCCCTCAGCGCCTGTGACAGCCCTAGCCCGCAGTTCATGTCGTCCGATACCAGCGTGAAGAAAGTGACTGTGGAAGGCTCAACCTTCTCGGTTCACCGGCGCGAAAACTGGGTCGAGGTCTATCGCACGAGTTTTGAGGCCCTGCCACGCATTCCAATCATACTGGCGCGCTCGAAAACAGCCATTGAACAAGCCACTGGATGCCGGGTCGTTGAAGGATCACTGTCCGGCGATCAAGCTATCCAACGAGCCGAGATTGATTGCAGCTAAGCCCACGCAGCTACTCGCGAACTGTCTTTTCAAACCGAACAGACGTGGGTCTGTCAAAGCCTGGATGCGCGGTTTCGCGGGCTTTAACGAATCCCATGCGCTTAAAAATCGCGTGGTTTTCCTCCAACTCAATCCGCGTCTGCAAGACCAGCCGCGTCAGGCCCAGCGCGGCGGCCCGTTCCTCGGCCAAGGCAATCAGGACGCGGGCCAAGCCCTGCCCCTGCGCGACCGGGTCAACGGCCAGCTTTCCGACATATAGCGCGGGGGGCGTGGCGTCCGGGTGCGGCGTCAGGAACATGCAGGCCCTGTCGCCAATGACCCAAACCTCACCCGTGCGGGCCTGATCTGCGATCCCTGCCTCGGTCAACTGATGCAGTGAACTGGGCGGATCAATGCGCCCGTGCATATCGGCAAACGCCCTTCGAAGCAGCGCAAGGATCGGCGCGGTATCTTCGTCTGGGCTCATTCGACGTGGTTTCATTTCAGCGCCTCCAGCCGTCCACACACTAAGTTGGACCGCAGCCCCATGGCCCACGTTCAATCGCCGATGAAGCCGGGAGTGGCGGCCAGAAGATGCATATCGCGTCCCTTGCGGATTGGTGGTATGTGACCGTCGAACCCTCGCCCAATCAAGGTTGAACCATGAATTACAAAGCAGCCGGCGCGCCCAAGCCCGCCAAAGGCAACCCCCGCCACGCCGAACATAATGCGCGCGGCACCGAGAAAAATCCGCTTAACCGGAAAGACGACAAAGCTGCACTGCTTGAGCGGATGAAGGCTGCCGCCGAAAAACCCAAGAAGGGCTGAGCGTCCATCACAACTTCTTCGTCATAAAAACCGAGCTATTGGCTGCCGGGTAATCCCCGAAAGGCCCGCATTTGGCAAACCCCGCCCGTTCATACAGCCGGTGGGCGGCGTGCAGGACATCGCCGGTTTCCAGCTTCAAGGCCGCGTAACCTTTGGTGCGGGCGGTTACTTCGATCTGCGCCAGCAACAACTCTCCAACCCCTTTGCCGCGTGCCTCGGGCGAGACGAACATCGATTTCACCTCGCCATAGTCACCTTTGTCGGCCAACGCACCGGTACCCAGCAATTGATCGCCTTCACGCGCCACGAAAAAGGAAATCTCGGGCACACAAAGGTCGCCAATATCGAGGTAGAAGTTGTCTTCCGGCGGAAAAAGCTCCTCCATCAAAGCATGGCTTTGCATCAGCAGCGCTGTAGCGTCGGGCGCGCGGGGATCGCCGGGGATGACCTTGATGGTCACGCCAACGGTGGAATGTTTCTTGTATTGCACTTTGCCCTCCAAGCCCCAAATTGCAGCGTGCGGCTTGGCGGGGTCAAGACAGAAACCCGCCAGACGCGCCGCTTTGGCAGCAACGAACGGCCTGATGGGTCGCAACGAATGCAATATCTTGTGGATAACCCGCCGAAATCATCCATATGTCGCGGTCTATCGTTGACTTGCCCCCAATCCCCGGAAAAACTCGGTGTCCGAGAAGAATCAATAATGAGGCAGACCGCTTGCGGTTTTCAAAGCTCCGACTGAATGGCTTCAAAAGCTTCGTGGACCCGACCGATCTTGTGATCGCGGACGGGCTGACAGGCGTTGTCGGACCCAATGGCTGTGGTAAGTCGAACTTGCTCGAAGCGCTGCGCTGGGTCATGGGCGAAAACCGCCCGACCGCGATGCGGGGCGGTGGGATGGAAGACGTGATCTTCGCTGGTGCTTCGACCCGGCCCGCCCGCAACTTTGCCGAGGTGGCGCTGTTACTGGACAACAGCGAGCGACTGGCGCCCTCGGGCTTCAACGACAATGACAACGTGGAAATTGTGCGCCGGATCACACGGGACGCGGGCTCGGCCTATAAGGTCAACACCAAGGATGTGCGGGCGCGGGACGTGCAGATGCTGTTCGCCGATGCCTCAACCGGGGCGCATTCACCTGCGCTTGTCCGTCAGGGGCAGATCAGCGAACTGATCAACGCAAAACCGAAATCTCGCCGCCGCATTCTGGAAGAGGCTGCTGGCATCTCGGGTCTCTATCAGCGTCGCCATGAAGCCGAGTTAAAGCTGAAAGGGACCGAGACCAACCTGTCGCGTGTCGATGATGTCGTTGAGCAGTTGGCCTCGCAGTTAGGACAATTGGCGCGGCAAGCGCGACAAGCCGCACGGTATCGCACCATTGGCGACGAATTGCGCCGCGCCGAAGGGCTGTTGCTGTATCGTCGCTGGAAAGAAGCAGACGCCGCCCGCGCCGAGGCCGAAGCCCAGCTAACCGAACGTGTGAAGGCGGCCGCCGCCGCCGAAGGTGCGTCACGCGCGGCGACCAAAGCCCGGCAAGAAGCAGAAGACCAACTGCCGCCGCTGCGCGAGGAAGAAGCCGTCGCCGCCGCCATCTTGCAACGCCTTCAGGTCCAACGCGATCAGCTATCAGATCAGGAAGCCCAAGCCCGCCAGCGCATTGAAACGCTGACGGCGCGGATCACGCAACTGTCGCGTGACATCGAACGCGAAAGCGGGTTGAACAGGGACGCTGGCGAAACAATCGAGCGGCTGGAGTGGGAGCAGACGCAGATCACCAAAGCCTCGGGTGGGCATGACGCAGCGCTGGACGCGGCCAATGCAGACGCGCGGGAAAGTGCCGCGATCTTGCAAGAACGTGAAGGCGATCTGTCCCAACTGACCGAAGACATGGCCCGCCTATCGGCCCGTCACCAATCGGCCCACCGCCTGCTGGAAGACAGCCGCAAGACGCTTGAAAAAAGCGAGGCAGAGGCCGAACGCGCCCGTGCCGCGATGGATGAGGCCAAAGGTGCGCTGGACAAAGCAGGCGCGGATTTTGAGGCTGCCAAGTCCGCCGAAGCCACGGCGGCGAAGGCAGCAGAGGCAGCAGAGGCAGCACTGGTCGCCGCCGATGAAGCCCGCGACGAAGCGCAGGCCCGCGAGGCGGATGCCCGCGCCGCCCGGTCCTCGGCTGAAGGCGAAGTAAACGCGCTGCATGCCGAAGTGCAGGCGCTGGCGCGATTGGTCGAACGTGATGCATCTGAGGGCGGTCAGGTTCTGGATGATCTGCGGGTGAAGCCGGGCTACGAAAAGGCGCTGGGCGCGGCTTTGGCGGATGATCTGCGCGCGCCTGAAATTGTCGGTGACGCGCCGTCCGGTTGGGCATCATTGCCCGCCTATGCGCAAGCGCAACCCCTGCCCGATGGCGTCAATGCCTTGTCCAATTACGTCACCGTGCCAGAGGTCCTGGCCCGCCGGATGAGTCAGATTGGTCTGGTCAGCACAGAAGACGCCGCCCGACTTCAGACTGACTTGAAGCCTGGCCAGCGCCTTGTGTCGATGGAAGGTGATCTATGGCGTTGGGACGGGTTCCGCGCCGGTGCCGAAGATCAACCCTCTACGGCCGCATTGCGCCTTGAGCAGTTGAACCGCCTGCAGGAATTGAAGCAGGATCTCGAAGAGGCCTCCGCCCGTGCGGATGGTGCACGCGCAGCCCATGAAGCGTTGAAAGCTCAGCTGGTCGAAACCACAGACGCCGACAAGCGCGCACGCGATGCCCGCCGCGACGCAGACCGCACCGTCACCGAAGCCAACCGCGCTTTGTCCCGCGCAGAAGCTGACCGTAATATTGCGGGCGGCAAGCTGGAAAACCTTGGGATGGCCTTGACGCGTCACGAAGAAGAATCGATGGGCGCGCGCCAAAGGCTGATTGAAGCCGAACGCGGCGTGGCTGATTTGGGCGATCTGGATGCGGCGCGTTCGCAAGTTGAAGACGTCAAGATGGCCGTGGAAGCCGCGCGGATGACGATGATGGCCAAACGCTCGGCCCACGATGAATTGCGCCGCGAAGGCGAAGCCCGCACCCGCCGCTCTCAGGAGATCATAAAAGAGGTTTCTGGCTGGAGGCACCGCCTTGAAACCGCCGGGAAACGAATTGCCGAGCTTGAAGAACGTAAAAGCGAAAGCGAAGCCGAGCTGAAAGAAGCAAACGCCGCGCCCGACGAGTTGGCCGCCAAACGGGACGAACTGGCAGATGCAATTGGCGAAGCCGAGACACGGCGCAAGGCCGCCGCCGACAAGCTGGCCGAATGCGAAACGGCAGAGCGCGTTGCGACAACCACCGAACGCGACGCTGAACGCACCGCCGGCGAAGCCCGCGAGGCCCGCGCGCGCGCCGAGGCACGCTCTGACGCCGCTCGCGAAACCGTGACCTACGCTGCCGAGCGGATTGCGGAGGATATGGAAACCACGCCGGATGCCTTGTTGGAAAGCCTTGACGGCGACCCCGACAAGATGCCGTCAGCCGAGCAGATCGAACATGATGTGAACCGTCTGAAACGCCAACGCGATGCCTTGGGGGCCGTGAACTTGCGCGCCGAAGAAGACGCGAAAGAGGTTCAGGAAGAACACGACACGCTGCTGAAAGAAAAGACCGATCTGGAAGAGGCGATCAAGAAGTTGCGCAGCGGGATTGCCAGCTTGAACAAGGAAGGTCGCGAACGACTGTTGACCGCTTTTGAGCAGGTGAATGACAGCTTCGGCAACCTGTTCAAACATCTGTTTGGCGGTGGCGAGGCGAAGCTCGTGCTGGTCGAAAGCGACGACCCGCTTGACGCCGGGCTTGAGATTATGTGCCAACCGCCTGGCAAGAAATTATCTACGCTCAGCCTGCTTTCGGGCGGCGAACAGACCCTGACCGCACTGGCGCTGATCTTCGCGGTGTTCTTAGCCAACCCCGCCCCCATTTGTGTGCTGGACGAGGTCGATGCGCCGCTAGATGACGCAAACGTCACGCGCTTCTGCGACCTGCTGGACGAAATGACCCGCCGTACCGACACGCGATTCCTGATCATCACCCACCACGCCGTGACCATGTCTCGGATGGACCGCTTGTTCGGCGTGACCATGGCCGAGATGGGGGTTAGCCAACTGGTAAGTGTCGATCTGAAAAATGCCGAAGCGCTGGTCGCCTGACCTCTGCGTTGCGCCATCTGACGAAGCCGCCTAGGGTCAGTTAAACGAGTTTAGCCGGAGTGATATTATGAATTTCCCGTTGCTTTCAGCGACCGCAGCAATTGCCGCCTTCTTGGCGACGGGCGCTCTTGCCGATCCGATCAAAGCCTCTGACCCGCAAAGTGTTTTGGGTTATTTCAAAGAGATCGGTGCCCCGGCCACATTGACCGAGGACAGCGTCGGCGATCCGTTGATCGAGATCCAGTATTACGGCACCACATTCGCCGTCTTCTTCTATGGCTGCGACGACAACAAAAACTGCAATTCACTGCAGCTCTACGCGGGCTACACTGCGGAAAATGAAATCTCGGCCGAGGATTTGAACTCCTGGAACGCAGACCAACGCTATGGCCGCGTTTACCAAGACTCGGACGGCAGAAAAAAGCTGGAATACGATATCTATACCGGCAATGCCGGTGTCAGCTCGGACGATTTCGACGAGATGTTTGATATCTGGACGGAACTGGTCAAGAGTTTCGAAGACCAGTTGTCTTGAGCCGGCGCGCTGTAGCGTCTAAAGAGCCTTTAACAACTGCGCGGTCGGCCATGCGTCTGCGGGCAGGCCAAGTCGGGCCTGTTCTGTTTGAACAGCGGCACGGGTCTTTGCGCCCAGAATGCCATCGACCTTACCAACATCATGTCCGCGCGCTTTCAGCTTTTTCTGAAGCGTTTTCATTTGTTGGCCGGAAAATGCTGGATCGGGATTACCTGCGTTATAGACTGGCGCGCCTTCCAGTCGGGTCGCGAAATAGGCGGCGGTCGTCACATAGACGAAGCTTTTGTTCCATTCAAAATAGACGCTGAAATTCGGATAGGCGATGAAGGCTGGGCCCTTTCGACCTTGCGGCAATAGGATCGACGCATTCAGGCCGGATGACCCCAAAACCCCATGTCGCGGTTTGACACCGAGTTCGGCCCACTGCCCGACCGTCATTATATGACTTAGGCCAGTTTTGGACCAATCCAAGTTTTGCGGAACCGTTACTTCCTGCAACCACGGCTCGCCCGCGCGCCAGCCCAAACCGCGCAGCATATTGGCCCCCGACAACAACGCATCGGCAGGGGACGTGCGCAGGTCCACCTTGCCGTCCCCGTCCCCATCGACACCCGCCTCGATAATGTCGCTGGGCAGCATTTGGACCATGCCAATCTCGCCCGCCCAAGCGCCTTTTGAGGTCGCGGGGTTGAAGGCTCCCTGCTCGTACAGCTCAAGTGCTGCAAAGACCTGTGGCTGGAACAACTCCGGGCGGCGGCAGTCATGCGACAGGGTCATCAGAGAATTCAGCGTATTGAAGTTGCCCTGCACGGCACCGAAGTCGGTTTCAAACGCCCAAAACGCCGTTAGAACTCCACGGCTAACGCCATATTCACTTTCCATCACACGATAGATGCTGTCGTATTTCTTCATCATCGACTTGCCGCGAGCCATCCGATCATTGCTGATCAGTCGGCGCGAGAAATCAATGAAGGGCCGTTGGAAAATTCCCTGAGAACGGTCGGCGTTCAGCGTGGCGTTGTCGTGCCGGACCGATGCGAAGAAATTGTCGACCGTGGCCGGGTCATGACCGCGAGCGATCGCCTCGTTCTTCATGGCAGAGGTGAAGCTTTGAAATCCACCGCCGCATTTCACGAGGCTTGCTGACGCAGGTGCGGCGCCCAGAAAAATCGCCAAAGTGGCACCGATCAGTATCTCGTGCATGGTGAGCCCTCGTTTCTTGAACTTGGGTGCACGTTACCGGAATGGCGCTAGGTGACAACCGCCAGAAAGATCACAACAACGAGAAGCGCTAGCCAACCGGACCAGAGCATATCAACCGATTGGTCGATTTCTTTCGGTCCGATATCGCGGGCACCGTCGCCATTTACCCAAGGAAAATCCCGCTTCTCGCCCTCATATGACCGGGGGCCGGACAGCGCGACATCAAGCGCCGCGGCTATGGCGGCTTCGGGCCAGCCTGCATTGGGGGACCGGTGCAGGGGGGCGTCGCGGCGAATTGTTTTCCACGTGCGCCACTGGTTGCGGCTTGCCATGAACAACAACGCCGTCAGGCGTGCGGGCACCCAATTCATCACGTCATCCAGTCGGGCTGCAAACTTGCCAAACGCCTCGTGACGCGGGGTGCGGTAGCCGATCATGCTGTCCGCTGTATTGACCAGCTTATAGACCAGTATCCCCGGAAGCCCTGCAATCAGAAACCAGAAGGCTGGGGCGACAACACCGTCCGAGAAATTCTCGGCCGCGCTTTCAATCGCACTTCGGGAAATGGCGGGGGCATCCATATCTGCCGTGTCACGCCCCACGATCATGGCGACGGATGCGCGCCCCTCGACCACGGATTGCCGCAGCGCATCTGCGACGGCCTGCACATGCTGGGCCAAGGATTTCTGCGCCAAAAGGATGGCAACAACGATGACTTCAAGCACTCCGCCAAATGACAGGTCCGCAATCGCCCACCCGATCATCGCGGCTATCAGGCAAAATGCCAGAATACTCAGCGCACCTTTCGCGAGCCGGTTTTCGCCCTCGTTAAAAGTATCATCCAGCCAATCAATCGCCTTGCCCATCAAGACAGCGGGATGTGGCACGCGCTTCCATGCCCAATCCGGTTCGCCCAACAGGGCATCCAGAAGCAGCGCAAGGGCGAGAATCGCAGCATAACTCATATCGTGGCCTCCAACTGGGTCCAACCGGCGGCGGGCGGCAGCCCAAGCCGCACCCACCTGTCAGAATAAGGAAAGATACGCGACCAGATATGTCCCTTGGCCAGACGATCCCGCCACGCCGATGCATCACCGACATCATAGAGCCGGAACAGCGACGTGCCGCCGACCAGTGCTGCCCCTTTGTTAATCATCAGCCCGTCAAGCCGCGCGGCATCTTGGACGAGCCGCCTGCGGGTCTGGTCCGCCCAGTTGTGATCCGCCAAAGCACGCGCGCCGATTTCCAGCGCGGGGCCAGAAACTTGCCAAGGCCCGATGGATTCGCGCAGTTGGGCGATCAAGGCGGCGTCTCCGATGGCGAAGCCAAGGCGCAATCCGGCCAGCCCCCAGAACTTGCCGAAACTTTTCAGGATCAGCGTGCCGGGGCGCGCCGCCGCCTGAATATGGCTGGCTTGCGGATCGACATCACAGAAGCTTTCGTCAATCACGGTGAGGCGTTGGCTAAAAGCAGGCGTGCGCCAGGCATGACCGTCCGGGTTGTTTGGGTGGACGATGACGCGAGCAGCGCCTTCACCATCGTCGCACACGTGCCAGCCTTGTGCGCGGAAAGCGGCGGCATGTTCGTTATAGGTTGGGCCAGCGATCACCGCGCGGGCGGGCGGGCGCAGGGTCGGAATACGTGCGATCAGCGCAGAAGCTCCGGGTGCTGCCAACACGGCCGCGCCATCTGGCACCGACCAGAACCGACGGGCGGCCGCTTCCAAAGCATCAAACGCGCCTTTGTCGGGCAGGATTTCCCAAGCACGGGGGTGGATAGCACCGACCGGGTATGGCTCTGGGTTGATCCCGGTGGACAGGTCAAGCCAGCCGTCTCGCTGACCGCCATATTGAGCAATGGCAGCGTCCAACCCCCCGCCGTGATCGCGTATCTGCGCTTTTTTGTTCATTGGTCGTCTGGCAGAGGCATGTGCCGGGTGACAAAGTGCCCCTTCACCGCTTGGGGCCATTCACCATAGGGCACCAACCCCGATACGCTGCTTGCATGTGCCTTGGCGTAGTCCACAACGCCCTGTGCGACCTCAATAGTCGGGTCGAACTTGCCCAGTGTGTAGGCAAGCTTCCCATCAGCCTGGATCGCCACATTGCAGCTGTTGTCGCACCCCATCAGGCATGACACGCGACGGGTTTTGATCTCAGATCCCTCAGCTCGTTCTTCGATCAGGGCCGCGAGAACCTCGCCATCCGTCAGCGGATCGCGCGCGGCATCCCAGTCTTCGCGTTTGCAGGTGTCACAGATCGTAATCCAGGTGGTCATTGCGCGCTCCCATGTCCTGCAGGGTTTGAAGCGGAAATTGGCACGAAAGACAATGGCATTTGCGGCACGCTTTCTGGGCAAACATCATCCCTGACAACCCTGCGCGAAATGTCCCATTAACCATTTCACCGCTTGCCGATAGATATGCGGCCTTGTTGATGTGATCCTGAAAGGTGGAGTACGAGAAATGAGGGTTCTGATCGTGGAAGCCAATGCGGATCTGGCCAAGCTTTGGTCCAGCCACTTGCTTCGGCAAGGTATTGCGACCGCGTGCGCGCACACGACGGGCAACGCAACCGACCTATTGGACCAGCAAAGCTTTGATGTGGTTGTCCTGAACGCGGGCTTCGACGGTGGCAAGGGACTTGCTGTGGCGGATTATGTCGCGTTCCGTGCGCCCGACGCGCGGGTCGTCTTTGTCACCGGGTCTACGTTCTTTTCGGACGGGTCGATATTCAACCACCTGTCCAATGCCCATGCCTGCGTGTCTGCCGACATCCCGGCTGAGGACTTGAGCAACGTGGTCGCTTTCCACGGAACGTCAGACCGCAGTTAGCGAACGGCCCGGCGGCGCATCTGCAAACCTCGCTTGCAAACCCGTTTTGCTGCGCTAGGGTCTGAGCATGACCCAAACTGATCCCGCTGCCACCCAACCTAACGCCGTTATCTTTGATATCGGAAACGTTCTGATCCGCTGGCAGCCGGAAGACCTGTATGACCAGTGGATCGGGCCTGATCGCCGTCGTCAGATGTTTGGTGCCGTCGATCTTCATGCCATGAATGATCGGGTCGACCGGGGCGAGGGGTTTCGCCAAATCATCTATGAAACCGCCGACGCCTATCCGCAGTTTCGCACTGAAATTCTGTTGTGGCATGACCGTTGGCTGGACATGGCACAACCGGCCATTGATCTGTCTGTCAAAACACTGCACGCCCTGAAGGCGCGCAATATACCGGTCTTTGCCCTGTCTAATTTTGGACGGGAAACCTTTGAATTGGCCGAGGCGAAATTCGACTTCCTATCCGATTTCGACCGCCGCTATATCTCGGGCCATATGGGCGTGATAAAACCCGAAGTCCGCATCTATGAGATGGTCGAGGAGGATTGCGGCGTCCCGGCCTCCGACCTTCTGTTTGTAGATGACCGAGCTGATAACATCACCGCCGCCGCACAGCGCGGCTGGCAAACACACCATTTCACGGACCCGCAAAACTGGGTCAATTTTCTGATCACGCGCGAGTTGATCAACGAGGCGGACCTATGACCCCCGATATGATCCCATTTGAGGCCGAAAAGCTGTTGGATTGGCGCGCCCTGACCGACGCCCTGATCCAAGGCCACGCCCGCCCAAAGGCCGAAATCGGCGACACGTTCCTGTATCGCGGGGACGACACGATGTTGACCCGGTCAGCTTGGATCGACGGACTAGGAATCGCGGTGAAAACCGCCAATATCATGCCCGGCAACCCAGGGCGGGGCGAGCCTATGATCCACGGCGCGGTGAACCTTTATGACGACGTCACAGGGTTGCTGGACGCCATCGTCGATTTTCACTTGGTCACAAAATGGAAAACCGCCGGCGACAGTGTTCTGGGCGCGCGACTTTTGGCGCGGCCTGACAGCAAGGTGATCTTGATCGTGGGCGCAGGCACAGTTGGGCGAAACCTGCGCGAAGCCTATGGCGCAATGTTCCCGCAAGCGCGTTTCCTGATCTGGAACCGCAGCCCAGACGGGGCCGCGCGCTTTGCAGACGACTGCGACAAGACAGACGTGGTAGCCTCGCTGGAAGACGGAGTCGCGCAGGCCGATATCATCACCTCGGCCACCATGGCCGCGGACCCGCTGATCAAGGGCGACTGGCTGCGCCCCGGACAACATCTGGACCTGATCGGCGCTTATCGCGCGGACATGCGCGAGGCCGACGATACCGCCCTGACCCGCGCACGTCCGTTCATGGACAGCCGTGATACCGTTCTGGATCATATTGGCGAATTCAAAGACCCACTCGCGCGTGGCGTGATCAAGCAGGGCGACGTTGTGGGCGACCTTTATGACCACAAACACGGCGTATTCACGCGCCAGCCTGACGACATCACGCTTTATAAAAACGGTGGCGGCGCACATTTGGACCTGATGACCAGCCGCTACATTCTGGATGCATGGAGAGCCAAATGATCACGGACAAAAACATCGAAGATTTCCAGCGCGACGGGGCCGTCGTCATCCGAGGTGCGCTGATGGATTGGGTCGACACTATGCGCGCAGGCGTTGAGCGAAATATGTCCAACCCCTCACAATACGCGTCAGAAAACGCCGTATCAGAGGGTCGCTTTTTCGACGATTACGTCAACTGGACGCGCATCCCTGAATTTGAACGTATCGTGCGCGAAAGCCCCGTTGCCAAACTGGCCGCCCAAGCCATGCGCAGCAACACAGCACAGTTTTTCCATGACCACGTGCTGGTCAAAGAACCCGGAACGCCAAAGCCCACCCCATGGCATCAGGACGGGCCGTACTATTTTGTCGAAGGCGAGCAAACCGCCAGCTTTTGGATCCCGCTTGATCCGGTCCGCGACAACTCGTTGCGCTTCATTGCAGGCAGCCACAAATGGGACCGCATGGTGCGGCCAGTCAGTTGGGCGGATGACAGCGATTTTTACGAAGACAAACGAGACTGGTTGCCGGTGCCGGACCCCGACACCAACCCCGGCGACATGAAGGTGCTGGAATGGGAGATGGAGCCGGGCGACGCGGTGATCTTCGACTTCCGGACAGCACATGGTGCAAGGGGCAATTTTTCACCTAATCGCCGCCGCGCGCTTAGCCTGCGCTGGATCGGTGATGATGCGCGATATGTCGAGCGACCGGGCCGCACATCCCCGCCCTTTCCGGGGCACGAGATGAAAGCGGGCCACAAACTGCGCGAAGACTGGTTTCCCGTCATTTGGTCAACCGAATGACCGCCCCATCGGCCTCCCCAAAAAACAAACCCCCGAAGCGGATGCTGCGGGGGTCGTTTTTGGCGAGCGGTTGACAACCCACTCACCGGGTCGCTTGGGGATGATTTACATCATACCTTCGCGTTGTGCTTTCTTCCGAGCCAGCTTGCGCTGACGGCGAATCGCTTCCGCTTTTTCGCGAGCTTTTTTCTCGGAGGGCTTCTCGAAATGCTGCCGAAGCTTCATCTCGCGGAAGACACCTTCACGCTGAAGTTTCTTCTTCAGCGCACGAAGCGCTTGGTCTACGTTGTTATCGCGTACCGAAACCTGCATGTGGTTGTCACCACCTTTCTAAGTTAGAGTTTGCAGAATTGCAGGAAGCGCCCGTCTAGCAGCCCTTGCCGCTTTTGTCCAGTTCACCCTCATCCGCGAGGAACGCCCGATGTCAGACAAGATGACCGACAAAGAAAAGATGCTTGAAGCCGCCATCGCGCATGTTCCGTTTGATGGGTGGAGCGATGCGACCCTAATCGCCGCCGCGCAGGATTGCGATATGACCGAGTCTGAGGCGCGGGCCATGTTTCCCCGCGGCGCACTGGATCTGGCGCTGGCGTATCACCGTAAGGGGGATACCGACATGGTGGCCCGGCTCAAGGCCGCCGATCTGGCCGAGATGCGGTTTCGCGACCGGATCGCGGCGGGGGTGCGGTATCGGCTTGAGGTCGCGGACAAGGAGCTTGTGCGCAAAGGCATGGCGTTCTTCGCATTGCCGCAGAATGCAGGCGACGGTGCCGCCGCGCTATGGGCCACCTGTGGTCTGATCTGGGAGACATTGGGCGACAGTTCGACCGACCTGAACTGGTATACCAAACGCGCAACGCTGTCGGCGGTCTATTCGTCCGTCGTGCTGTTCTGGCTGGGCGATGAAAGCGAAGGGAACGAGGCCACTTGGGCCTTTCTGGACCGCCGCATTGACGATGTGATGAAGATTGAGAAAATCAAAGGCCAAGCCCGCGACAGCGCACTTTACAAGGCGTTCATGTCCGGGCCAGGCAAGATCCTTGACACGATCAAGGCGCCGGGGGCACCCAATCCGAATTACCCGGGACGTTGGGAACCGGAAGACACAGGGGCAAAGAATGACTGACACCATGCGCGCAATCGAGATCACGGAACCCGGCGGGCCCGAGGTTCTGCAACTGTCGGACCAGCCGATCCCGACACCCGGCCCCGGTGACATCTTGATCCGCGTGGCTTTTGCCGGCGTCAACCGCCCGGATGCGCTACAACGGGCAGGATCATACGCACCGCCCCCAACCGCCAGCCCCCTGCCCGGCCTTGAAGCCTCAGGCGAGGTGGTCGCGCTGGGTGAAGGTGTCACGCAATGGGCCGTGGGCGACAAGGTCTGCGCGCTTCTGCCCGGCGGCGGCTATGCCGAATATATCACCACGCCAGCCGCCCACGCCCTGCGTGTGCCGAACGGCATGGGCATGAAGGAGGCCGCCTGCCTGCCCGAAACCTTCTTCACGGTCTGGTCCAACGTGTTCACGCGCGGCGGGTTGCAAGCGGGCGAGCGGTTCTTGGTGCATGGCGGCAGTTCCGGCATCGGCACAACCGCGATCCAACTGGCCAACGCCTTTGGTGCGCGGGTGTTCACCACCGCAGGCTCGGACGAGAAATGCGCTGTCTGCCGCAATCTGGGAGCTGAACGCGCCATCAACTACAAGACCGAGGATTTCGTCGAGGTGATGAAGCCTGAAGGCGGCCCCAATCTGATCCTCGACATGGTGGGCGGCGACTATATCGCGCGTAACATTAAATGTTTGGCGATTGAGGGTCGCATGGTCCACATCGCCTTCCTGTCCGGCCCGAAAGCCGAGATCAACTTCGCCATGATCATGGCCAAACGCCTGACAATCACCGGATCAACCCTGCGCCCGCAATCCGACCTAGCCAAAGCCCGGATTGCCGAGGAATTGGCCGAGAAAGTCTGGCCCTTGCTGGACGAAGGCCGCGTCGCGCCCGTGATGGACCAAACCTTCCTGCTGGAGGATGCCGCCAAGGCCCATGCCCGGATGGAGACCAGCCAGCATATCGGGAAGATCGTGTTGGAGGTTGGGGCGTGAAGACGCTTCGCTTCACGACAGAATCATATCAAGTGACGTGAATAGACATTGTTGAGATATCGCTCTCGCCCAATGCAGAAATAGGTTTCGCCCACACACTCAAACCCGAGCGCGAGATAGAATGCTATTGCAGGATCATTATCGGCATTGGTCGCGAGCCACAGCGATTCCGCGTTATTCGCTCGGCAATGTTGGACCGCTGCATTCAGCAGACGTTTTCCAACTCCCTTTCCATGATGACGGGGCTGGACATACAAGGTGGATATTTCCATATCCGAGCACCCTGACACCGGAGCATTGCTGTCCGAGGACACCCTGACAAAGCCGTCGATCCCCTCTTCATTTTCGGAAACTAGAGTGAATTGTTTGGGGTCCGATATGAGCTTTTCGACATTGGCGGTCGTGAACTCGTCCAAAGCATAGTCCGCGAAAACCGCGCGCACACCGCGCTTCAAATACGTTCCAAGCCACACCTCGATCGAGATCGCCGCGATGCTTGAAGCATCTGACTTGATAGCTTTTCTTAGACTCATTCGCGGATCCTTTAGCTTGAACTGAACCCTACCGCACCGGGTCCAACAACGCCTTCTGCGCCCTGCAGTCGCGGCGCACGTCTCGGGCGCAGATGCGCGGTTCCAGGTCGCGAGTCAGGCACAGGCGGGCCTCTTGGATGCGGTCGGCGCGGCAGGTGATGGTCAGCATGTCGGGGTGCCAGTCGGGATTGGCTTGCAGGAAGGCCTCTTCCACCACGGACGCTGGCAGACGAACCGGGTTGGTCAGTTTGCGCAGCACCTCGGGGCGGCTCACCATGCCGTAGGCGCGCCGGACGAGGTCATAATACTCCTTGGCCTCAAGCCCCGCGCAAACGCCATGTTTCTTCCATTGATACCAAGCGGCCCCACCGGCCCCGAAAATATCAGCCTGCGCGTTGGTCAGGCCTCGCGATGGCGGGCGCTCGGATGTATGGCAATAGCTGGGCCAGCCCTGCTCATATTGCGGCCACAGACCATGCACGACCCAGCCAAGGTCTCGGCCCCGGTCGCATTGCTCGGACCCGCGCTGATCGCCTTCGACGGCGCACCAATTTGGTGACCAGCTCAGCGCCAGAACGTAATAGTCGAAATCGCCCGCCTGCTCACCATCGGCCCATACGCCCAGCCCAGATGCGAGCCATAGAATGCCACCAAAAAAGGCCTGCCGCATTTTGTCTTTCCTCTTTAACGCTTCCCCCTTATATAGGCCTCAAGTTCCCCGACAACGGAAACCGGCCTGACAAAGTCCACGCGACACAGGCAGCCCAGCCAGGGCGCGGGAAAGTTGTATCCGGGGCAAATTTTTAGGGAGTGTTCAGATGAGCAAACTGATCATGGCAAAAGCCACAGCCGTTTGGCTGGTGGACAACACAACACTAAGCTTCAAGCAGATCGCCGATTTCTGTGGCCTGCACGAGTTGGAAGTTCAGGGCATCGCCGATGGCGATGTGGCAACCGGGGTCAAAGGGTTTGATCCCGTGGCCAACAACCAGCTGGATGCCAGCGAGATCGAGAAAGCCGAGAAAGATCCGCTGCACAAGTTGAAGCAAAAGTTCTATGCGGCTGCGGCCGGCGAAGAAAAGCGCCGTGGACCGCGCTATACTCCGCTGTCCAAGCGTCAGGACCGTCCGAACTCGATCCTGTGGCTGGTGAAGTTCCACCCTGAACTGGCAGACGCCCAGATCTCAAAGCTGGTTGGCACGACCAAGCCGACGATCCAGTCGATCCGCGAGCGTACGCACTGGAACATCCAGAATATGGAGCCAATTGACCCGGTTGCGTTGGGATTGTGCAAGCAAAGCGAACTGGATCTTGCGGTTCAGAAAGCGGCTGCCAAGAAAGCCAAAGAAGGCGGCGTGATGACGGATGACGAGCGTCGCAAGCTGGTGTCGACCGAGCAGAGCCTTGGGATGGACCCCGAGCCGAAAATGCCCAGCGCCATCGAAGGGCTTGAGACGTTTACCCTGTCGGGCGCCCCGGATGACGAAAAAGAAGCACCGCTGCCGGATGCAGAAAGCTTCTTCAACTTGCCGGACAGTGACGACGAGGATGAAGGCGAAGACAAGAAAGATTGATCCAACCCGGATCCAGCAACGCCCCGGCCCTCGCGCCGGGGCTTTTTTGTTGCGCCAACCGTTTTCTGATCTGCCGTTAAGACCCTGTTCACCCTGTTCCGCAATGCTGAGTCACATTGAACACGGGACCGGAGAACCGGGAATGAAGATCGAAGACATACTTGCGCAGGAACGGCGGGCCAGAATGGCCGCAGAACGGCTTTTAGCCCAGAAGCAAGCCGAACTGACAAACGCGAATCGGGTGCTGTCGAAACACGCGCTGACCCTCTCGGACGAAATCATGGAAACTCGCGTCGCGGTGGAAGAGATCAAGGGCGAAAACTCGCAAGTGCGCGCAGACTTGGAAAGGGCCAACAAAGAAGTTGTCATCGCCAAGCGCCGTCTATGGGATTCGCTGGAAACCATCGAAGATGGGTTTGCGGTTTTTGATCAAAACGACAAGATGATCGCCGCCAACAGCGCCTATCTTGAGCCCTTTGATGGGTTAAGTTGCGTGACCCCCGGCATTCCCTATACCGACATCCTGCACATCGCGACGGATGAAGGGATTGTAGATATTGGCGACATGCGCCCACTTGCTTGGCGTGATATGATGCTGGACCGCTGGCGTGCGCCGTCATGTGACCCCGTCGTGCTGCGGCTGTGGGACGGAACCCATATCAAACTGGTCGACCGCCGGTCGCGCGATGGTGATATGGTCAGCCTTGGGCTGAACATCACCGAAACAATCAAATATCAGGCAGAACTCAGCGATGCGCGACATCGGGCGGAAGCCGCGAACCGTGCCAAATCCGCGTTCCTCGCTAATATGAGCCACGAGATTCGCACACCGATGAACGGTGTTGTGTCGATGGCCGAGATCATGGCCGACGGCGATCTGGATGATGAGCAACGCTTGTTTGTAAATACGATCCGGCAGTCAGGCGAGGCCCTTCTGACCATCATCAATGATGTGCTCGATTATTCAAAAATCGAAGCTGCCAAAATGACCCTTCAACCCGAGCCGTTCGATCTGGAGCGGGTGATTTTGGATGTCGTGACCCTGTTGCAGCCCGCAGCACAAGAAAAGGGCATCCAGTTAATTCTGGATTTCGACCTGTTCATGCCGTCGAAGTTCCTTGGCGATGTCGTGCGAATACGCCAAATTCTGACCAACCTGATCGGAAACGCGGTCAAGTTCACGTCAGAGGGGCATGTGCTGGTGCGCGCCATCGGGCTGCCATTGGGTGAGTGTGATGAACAAAAAGTTCACATCACCGTCGAAGACAGCGGCATCGGCATACCCGAAGACATGCAAAGTCACATCTTTGGCGAATTCAATCAGGTCGACACCGAACGCAACCGCAAGTTCGAAGGCACTGGTCTTGGCCTTGCGATCACCAGCCAACTGGTCGAACTGATGAGGGGCGAAATTTGGGTCGAAAGCCAAGAGGATGTTGGATCCTGTTTCGGATTTCACATCACCCTTCCAGTAGAAGAAACCGTCGAGCCGCCGAAATTACCCCAAAACCCGGGCACGGTTGTTTTGGCTATGGAAGACCGCTTGAACCGCGCCATTTTGGAAAAACGACTGGAAGCGACGGGGCTGCGCACTGCTTTGTTTGATCCGTTGAACACTGATGCAGCGTTGGTACGCGACGCATATCTGATATTGGTAGATGAACAATGCAGCGCCAAAGCCCGAAATCGGGGCGACCAGTGCTTGATCCAAACCTTCCGCAGTCAGAACCCAACCGCGCCGATTTATTTTCTGACGGCCCCGCATTCGACAGCAGCCAAGCAGAGCCAAGACGCCGCCCTTGCGACGCGTGTCTTGCAGATGCCATTAATTCGCAGCACGGTGTTCGAGATCATCAATCAAGTCGGCACGCACTCGTCTAACAAATCCGCCGACATGTTGGAAGCTGGTTCCGATGCGCCATTATTGCTGTCCAAAGCTGATCGATCCGGTTTTCGAAAGATGCGCATCCTCGCCGCCGAGGATAACAAGACAAACCAACTCGTCTTCACAAAGCTTTTGAAAGAACTGGATATGGACCTGCGGTTTGCCAATAACGGGATCGAAGCGGTTGAAGCCTTCTTGGACTTCCAGCCTGATATCATTTTTATGGATATTTCGATGCCAGAAATGGATGGAAAGGAAGCCACGCGACGCATCCGAACGCTTGAGCAGGATCAGGGTATGGATAAAACTCGCGTCGTTGCCCTGACCGCCCATGCGTTGACTGGCGATGATCGGGAAATCTTGGCACACGGGTTGGATCAACATCTGACAAAACCGTTGAAGAAGCCGGAAATCCTGCACGAAATCCTGGCAAACTGCCCAGACGACGCACGCTGCCCCTTGCCGGGAAATTGCTGCTAGCCCTCGTCGCGCAGGAAAACCCAGTCGTCGCCGTCGCTCATGTCAGGTCGATGCTTATATCCGCCAAGATCAAAACTTTTCAGGGCCTCAGGGTCGCGCACGCGATTTTGCACAATAAACCGCGCCATCGCGCCCCGCGCTTTCTTGGCAAAGAAGCTGATCACTTTGGGCTGACCGGCTTTCGTGTCCAAAAACTGCGGCGTGATGACCCGCAGATCAAGCGCCTGCAAATCAACTGCAGAAAAATATTCGACCGAGGCGCAATTGACCAAGATGTCGCTGGACGTGGCTTTGGCCCGCTGTGTCAATTCAGTCGCAATGCTGTCGCCCCAGAACTCATACAGGTTCTTGCCGCATGGGTTTTTCATGCGCGTGCCCATCTCTAACCGATGCGGAGCGATCTGATCCATGGGGCGTAGCAAACCATAGAGACCCGACAGGATGGAAAGGTGGTCTTGGGCATAGCGCAGCTCGTCATCGTCCAGACTTGCGGCATCCAGCCCGGCATAGGTATCGCCTGCAAACATCTGGATCGCCGGTTTTTCGCCAGCGCCGGTTCCGAAAGCCGAAAACCGTTCGACATTCAACGCACCCAACGCTGGCGAAATGTGCATGAGCCGTTGCAAGTCTTTGCTCGACAAATCCCGTGCAGTATCGGCCAGAAGCATCGCTTGGGTCTTGAAAACGGGTCGCGTTCCTTCGGGCGGTTTCGTAGGTTTTTCGTCCAGCCGCTTGGCTGGAGAGACAACAACCAACATGTCAGGCCCCCTCTGTTAGCGCGTCAATGAAAGCGGCACCGAACCGATCCGCTTTTTGTTGGTTCATTCCCTGAATTCGGCCCAACTCGGCAATACTCATAGGCTTTCGTTCAGCAATCTGGCGCAACGTGGCAGCGGTCACGGTTAAGTATTTGCCTGTGCCATCTTCGCCACGGGCCAAATCCGTTGCGATGACATGCAACTGGTCAAATACCCCGCCTGCTGCGCGCCCTGCAAGCTTGCGCCGCTGCGGGTGCAGGTCGGCAGGGGCCTCACCCGCGATCACCTCAAGAAACGCGTGACCATAGCTTTCCAGCTTCTTCGCCCCAACCCCGCCGATCCCCGCCATTTCATCCAGATCGGCGGGCCGTTTCTCGGCCATTTCGATCAAGGTTTTATCGTTGAAGACCACATAGGCCGGAACGCGCGCCGCCTCGGCCAGTGCGCGTCGCTTGGCTTTCAGGGCGGACAGCAAGGGTGCGTCTTCGTCCGACACCATCATCTTGGCCGCCGGTCGTCGCGACGTGCTTTTCAACGTGTCGCGACGCAATTCAACCTGCGCTTCGCCGCGCAAAACCGGGTGCGCTTTTTCGGTGATCCGCAATGCGCCGTGGCGTTCGGGGTCTGGCCGCACCAGATCAAGGCCCAACATTTGCCGAAAAATCGCCTGCCACATGCGTTTGTCGTGATCTTTGCCGACGCCAAAGGTGGGCAGGCCGTCATGGCCCCGGTCGCGAACGCGGTCGGTCATCGTGCCGCGAAGAATGTCGATCAGGTGACCAGACCCGAAATACTCGCCCGTACGCAGAATTGCTGACAGCGCCTTCATCACATCGACCGTCCCGTCGAACAGATCGGGCGGCGTGGTGCACAGATCGCAATTGCCGCAAGGCGCGGTTGTTTCCCCGAAATAGGTCAGGAGTTGCTGGCGACGGCAGCCATGTGCCTCGGCCAAACCCAAAAGCGCATTCAGGCGGCCATGGTCGGCACCACGACGTTCGGCGGGGGCAAGCCCTTCGTCAATCTGCGAGCGCCTAAGCCGGATGTCGTCCGCGCCAAACAGCGTCAGCGTATCGGCGGGCGCGCCATCGCGACCGGCACGACCGATTTCCTGATAATAGGACTCGATCGACTTTGGCAGGTCGGAATGGGCGACCCAGCGGATATCTGGTTTGTCGACGCCCATGCCAAAGGCCACAGTCGCAACAACGATCAGCCCGTCTTCTTGCTGAAACTGCCGTTCAACCTCGCGCCGGTCTTCGGCGTCCATTCCGCCGTGATAATATACCGCCGGGTGGCCCGCATCGCGCAGCGCCTTGGCCAAGGTTTCGGTGCGCGCGCGGGTCGCGGAATAGACAATACCTGACTGTCCTTTCCGCGCGGCTGCAAACGCCAATATTTGATTGCGTGGGCTGTCTTTGGCAGCGAACGCCAGATGAATGTTCGGACGGTCGAAGCCGTGAAGAAAGGTGCGCGGCGTCGCCTGATCAAACAGTTTTTGGATTATTTCGACGCGGGTTTCTTCGTCTGCCGTCGCGGTGAAGGCGGCCAAGGGCACATCCAACGTGCGACGAAGCTCTCCGATCCGCAGATAGTCGGGGCGGAAATCGTGGCCCCACTGGCTGACACAATGCGCTTCATCGACGGCGATCATCGTGACGCCAGCGCTCCGTAGCAGGTTCAACGTGCCGCCCGACGCCAACCGCTCGGGCGCCATGTACAGCAGCTTCAATTCGCCGCGTGACAAGGCATCAAAAACGGCATCGGTTTCTTCCTGCGTGTTGCCCGAAGTGAGCGCACCTGCAGTCACGCCAGCTGCCTGAAGCGCCCGCACCTGATCACGCATCAGGGCAATCAAAGGCGATATGACGACCGTCACACCGTCACGGATCAGCGCAGGCAGTTGAAAACACAGCGACTTGCCGCCGCCCGTCGGCATGATCGCCAAAGTGTTTTCGCCAAGCGAAACGGCTTCGACAATCTCGGCCTGTCCGGGGCGAAATTCATCGAATCCAAAAACGGATTTCAAAAGGTCCAGATCGCGGGGCATTCTGTGCTGCTCGTTATTTTGAGGGCACATTCCCATGCGCGACCGCTCGGAACAAGGGGCTTAGTAGAATGCAGACGCGTTCTTAATCAGAATAATCCGGATCGCATAAAGCGCGATCAACGCAACCAGCGGCGCGAAGTCCAGCCCACCCATTTGCGGCAGGAACCCACGGATGCGGGAATACACCGGCTCCAACACTCGGTTCAGGCCATACCAGACCTGCGCCACAATATGTTGCCGCAGGTTCAGGACCTGAAAATTAATCAGCCAGGACATCACGATATGCGCGATCAAGATGAACCAGGCGATATCCACGATCAACATCAGGATTTGAAACAAGGACTGCATGTGGGCTCCTTCTGGGTTGTCCGTTCCATCTAGGGAAGGTTGCCACGCAGGGCAAGGGTGACGCGCGGTTTCGGTTGACGTTTGCCGGGGCCAAGGGCAGGTCAGCCACATCCTGAAGGAGCCGCCATGTATCCGTTCATCCGCATGACCAAAGACCTGATCATAAACGCGCGGGCCAAGCCCCTGCCGATCACCGGCACCCATGTCAGCCATCATATGTGCTGGCCGTGGGACATCGACCTGTGGCGCGAGCTGAACAATGGGCGGACGCTCACACTTTATGACCTAGGGCGCATTCCGCTGGCGGGACGCACAGGGCTTAGCCGAATGCTGATCAAGAACCGCTGGGGTTTGACCATGGCAGGGGCTTCCGTTCGATATCGCAAGCGGATTCGCACCTTTGTCAGGTTCGAAATGCGCAGCCGTGTTGTCGGCTGGGGCGATAGATTCATTTATGTCGAGCAAAGTATGTGGCTGCACGGCGAGTGTGCGAACCAGATTGTCTATCGCTCAGCGGTGACGGATCGCAACGGCATCGTGCCCACCGCCCGCGTGGTCGAAGCGCTGGGGTATGGCGGCCCGCCACCAGTGTTGCCGCAATGGGTGCAGGCTTGGATCGACGCCGAAGCCCAGCGCCCCTGGCCACCCGAGGCATGAGAACGCTTGCCCGCGCTTAGATTTCCCTGTTTGATCACTTCAAACAGGGAGTAGGCATGGCAGAGATTTCGACGCGCAGGCGTATCTGGGGCTGGTATTGGTTCGACTGGGCCAGCCAACCCTACCACACCCTGATATTGACCTTCATCTTTGGCCCCTTCTTCGCCGCCGTCGCGACCGAGTTCTTTATGGGCCAGGGGCTGCCAGAACTTGCCGCCGACGCGAAGGCGCAAAGTATCTGGTCATGGGGGTTGGCCGCTGCTGGCCTGATCGTCGGATTTGGCGCACCGATCATGGGAGCTTTGGCTGACACTGCCGGGCGTGTGCGCCCTTGGGTCGCGTTCTTTGGCCTTCTTTATGTGATTGGCGCTGCGTCCTTGTGGTGGACACAGCCCGATGGGTCGAACATGTGGGCCATGATCCTGATGTTTGGCATTGGCTTCATTGGCGCTGAATTCGCGCTGGTTTTCACCAACTCTCAACTTCCCAGTCTGGCTGATCAAGACGAGGTGGGCGAGATTTCCGGCTCGGGATTTGCGTTCGGCTATGTCGGCGGGCTGGTTGCGCTGGCGATCATGTTGACCCTGTTCGTCGAACAACCTAACGGCAAGACGTTGATTGGCCTCGCGCCGGGTCTGGGCTTGCTGGATGCCGAAGCGCGAGAAGGCACGCGGTTTGTTGGCCCGTTTGTAGCGCTTTGGTTCATCGTTTTCATGATCCCCTATGCCTTGTGGGTCAAGGACAGACCCAAACGTGGTTCCAAGCACAGCCTGTCGGGTGCGTTCGCCATTCTGGATCGTACCATCCGGGGGTTGAGGTACAAGAAAAGCCTTGCGGCCTATCTGGGCAGTTCAATGTTTTATCGAGACGCGTTGAATGGGCTTTATGGATTTGGCGGGGTGTACGCGAGCCTTGTTCTAAACTGGCCCATCGTTCTGATTGGCGTCTTTGGCATCATCTCAGGCATTGCGGCGGCGCTGTTCAGTTGGCTGGGTGGGCGTGTTGACAAGAAGCGCGGCCCGAAACCCGTCATCATCGGTTCAGTGCTGGTTCTGATGACGGTTTGCTTCCTGATCGTGAACATGACTCGCGAGGCGATCTTTGGCATTCCCCTGCCCGACGGATCAAACCTTCCCGACATCATCTTTTTCGGATGCGGCATGTTGATCGGTGGCATGGGCGGCACATTGCAATCAGCCAGTCGGTCAATGATGGTGCGCCATGTGGACCCCGAAGCGCCGACAGAAAGTTTCGGCCTATATGGGTTGTCGGGTCGTGCGACGTCATTCATGGCACCTGCCCTGATCGCTTGGTTCACGACGATGACGGGCAGTGCGCGGCTCGGCGTGTCTCCGCTGATCGGGTTGTTTGCGTTAGGGCTTTTTCTTCTGATCTGGGTTAAACCAGAGGGCGAGCAGTGAAGGGTAGCAGGTCTATGTTCAAAAAATTCATTCGAAAATTGATTGCGATGGGCGCTTTGATGTTTGCGGCTACGTTGACTGCCCCCGACAATGCAACCGCCGAAACAGCGGCAAAGCAATTGTTTGGCGCGGCGCGGGCCGGGTCGGCACAGAAATCAACTCCCCTTGGGTCCTATGCAAAAGGATGTCTCGCGGGCGGCGCGCAGCTGCCCCAATCCGGCCCCACATGGCAGGCGATGCGCTTGTCACGCAACCGAAACTGGGGTCATCCAGAACTGATTGACTTCGTTAAGGGCCTGTCACGCAAAGCGGCAAAGCAGCCCGGCTGGAACGGGCTTTATATTGGTGACATGAGCCAGCCGCGTGGCGGCCCGATGCTAAGCGGCCACCGGTCACATCAGATCGGGCTGGATGCCGATATCTGGATGTTGCCTGCCAAGCGATTGAACCTGTCGGTGAATGCGCGCGAAAACCTTTCGTCCATTTCGATGCGGCGCGCCAAAGGTGCGTTTGTCAACAAATCATGGACGCGCGCGCATCATGCCATTCTAAAGACTGCCGCCAAAGATCCTCGCGTCGCGCGAATTTTCGTATTTCCCGGCGCCAAAGTTCAGATGTGTAACGACGAAAAAGGCAACCGCAAATGGCTGCGTAAAATCCGTCCATGGTGGGGCCATCATTATCACTTCCATGTGCGGCTAAATTGTCCGAAGGGGATGCGCGGTTGCGTCGATCAAGCCCCTCCTCCGCCCGGCGATGGCTGTCAGGATGCAGCGAACTGGGCCAATGAAATCCTTAATCCCAAACCGCAGCCACCTGCGCCACCGACACCCAGCAAGCCGCGTCGAGAATTGACGCTAAGGGACTTACCCAACCAATGCCGTTCCGTCTTGTCTTCGCGCTAGGCGCGCTGGCGGCACTTGTCGCACTATTTGCCGTTGATCTTGGGGCGCAAACCGTGTCCGAGGCGAAACTTGTGTCCGCCACGCGGTGGTATGGCGGTGATGACACCGCGTTTGGGGGCTTTTCGGGAATTGAAGTCAGCGATGATGGCGCGACCTTCGTTGCGCTGACTGATCGTGGTCACATCACTCGCGGCAAGCTCCTGCGTGAAAGCGGTGTGATCACCAAGGTTGCGCATAGCAAGCTGAAGAAGCTGACATCGCCACGGGGTATCGCGCTCAGGGGGGCCTGGACAGACAGTGAGGGTCTGGCGGTGTCGCCCAATGGCGATGTATATGTCAGCTTCGAAGTTGCCCATCGCATCACAAAATATGTGCGGGGACAGGCAAAAGGCCAAGACATTCCAGACAACCCAGCCACCAAAAGGATGGCTGGAAATTCGGCGCAAGAGGCATTGGCGATCCACCCTGACGGCACGCTTTTCATGATTCCCGAAGGGTCGGATAAGCAAAACAACCCGCATACGTTGTATCGGTTGCGACCGGGATCAAAGACATGGGACACTCAGTTTACGATCCCGCGTCACCGACCGTTTTTGCCGGTTGGCGCAGATATTGGACCAGATGGCCGCCTTTATGTGTTGGAACGTCACCTTGGAAGCGTCCTTGGCTTTACCAACCGCGTGCGCCGGTTCGACATTGCACCCGATAGCCTGACCAACGAAACCATTCTGCTGCAAAGCAAGGTCGGCGCGCACGACAATCTTGAGGGGCTGGCGGTTTGGCGAGATCAAGACGGGCTGATCCGCCTGACCATGATCTCGGACGATAACTTCATGTTCTTTCAGGTGACAGAGATCGTGGAATACGTGGTCCCCGACAGTGCCAGCGCCAAAACAGACCACTTGACCAAAACACAATGAGGGGTTAAGCGCAGCGCGTTCCTGACCTGCAGGGACCAAGTCTCCGCAACCTTGTTAAAACGGATCAACAGATGAAACGTATCCTTCCCGGCGTGATCGTCATGGCCGCCATTGTCGTGGCCTCTAACATTCTTGTGCAACATCTGTTCGGCCAATGGCTGACATGGGGGGCTTTCACCTATCCGCTGGCCTTTCTTGTGACGGATGTGATGAACCGCGTCTATGGCGCCGCATCGGCGCGTAAGGTGGTGTTTGCCGGGTTCGTCACTGGCGTAATCTGTAGCTTCATCGGCACACAGATCATGGGCGAATTCGGCCCGCTGGTGACCCTGCGCATCGCCATCGGTTCGGGTATGGCCTTCCTGACCGCACAGCTTCTGGACGTGGCGATATTTGATCGTCTGCGCGATGGGAAATGGTGGCGTGCGCCGGTTGTAAGCACCATCATTGGTGGCTCAGTCGACACGGCGATTTTCTTCACGATCGCGTTCTCGGCAAGTCTTACATTCCTAGAGCCTGCCAATGACGTCAGCTGGGCTGGCGAAGTTTTGCCGTTGATCGGCGTAGGACCCGAGGTGCCGCTTTGGATGTCGCTTGCTGTGGCCGATTGGCTTGTAAAACTGGCGCTTGCACTATTCGCGCTGGTTCCATTTCGCCTCATTGTCACGAAACTTTCACCAAATCCTGCGTGAAAAGTTTTGACAAACGCAAAATCTGTGGCAACCTCCTAGATATAGAAACAGCGAGAAAGGAGGTGTCCATGTCAAGAGATACAACGGAGAGAGGTGCCGGGACAATCTAGGTCGCGACTTTCCGGGGCAGCCCCCGGTGGGAAATGCGGACCCTTTTTGGCCCAGCCTTACCGGCGGTCTAACCGGTCCCACCTCCTTAATTCTCGAGAGGGTCGTCCCAAAGCGGGCGGCCCTTTTCTTTTGTGATTTCCGTGCTGGATTCAATTCGCTAGGGTATGCCCATGATCCGCGTGACCGACGATATCGCCCTGCAAGATTGGGAGCTGAGTGAAAGTTTCACCCGCAGTTCTGGCCCCGGCGGGCAGAACGTCAACAAAGTGTCGACCGCTGTCGAACTGCGGTTCGAAGCCGCGCGATCCCCCAGCCTGACACAACCCGTGAAGACGCGCCTGAAAAGGATTGCAGGTCGGAAATGGACCCTCGACGGTGCCATAATTATCCGAGCCGAGGATACACGCAGTCAGGCGCGCAACCGCGAGATTGCACAAAACCGCCTAGCCGAGATGATCCGCCGCGCGCTGGTGGCCCCAAAAAGACGCATTGCGACCAAGCCGACATTGGGGTCAAAGAAACGCCGACTTGAAAGCAAAACCCGTCGGGGCCAAGTCAAAGCTCTGCGCGGGCGTATCGACGAAGACTAACCTGACCGGAGCCGCAAAATGTCGGACACTGCCACTATTCTGAAACGTCGTGAACGGCTTCTTGGGCCGAATATGACGACCTTCTATGCCGACCCCGTCCATATCATGCGCGGTGAAGGTGCGTGGCTGTGGGACGCGGACGGACGCAAGTTTCTGGATTGCTATAACAACGTGCCGCA
The DNA here is from genome assembly GCF_023195695.1 of Aliiroseovarius sp. S1339. GTDB lineage: Bacteria > Pseudomonadota > Alphaproteobacteria > Rhodobacterales > Rhodobacteraceae > Aliiroseovarius. Next base: position 92,425 of record NZ_JALPQG010000005.1, read on the forward strand.
TGTCGGCCACGCCCATCCGAAAGTGGTCGAGGCGATCTCCCGCCAAGCCTCCACGCTGAACACCCACACCCGTTATCTGCACGAGGGCATCTTGGACTACGGGGAACGCCTGACCAGCACAATGGATCACGATCTGGACGCGATGATCATGGTCTGCACGGGGTCCGAGGCGAACGACATCGCCCTGCGCATGGGGCGCGCCGTGACCGGCAAAACGGGGATCATCTGCACCGACAATACCTATCACGGGAACACCGACCTGGTGTCTCATCTGTCTGCCAAGAAAACGCCCATAGGCGGGGCGGTGGATTGGGTCAGGAAAGTGCCTTCGCCCGATGCGATCGCGCCGCTTAGCGGCAGCCTTGAAGCTCAGGCGCAGGCCTTCGCGGATGAAATCCAGACCGCCATTGATACGCTGGAGGCTGATGGCCACGGGTTCGGCACACTGATCCTGTGCCCCTTCTTCGCCAATGAGGGCTTTCCCGACCTGCCTCACGGCTTCCTTGACCCCACCGTTGACGTGGTGCGCCGTGCGGGCGGCATTATCATCGCGGACGAGGTGCAGCCGGGCTTTGGCCGCACGGGGCGGAATTTTTGGGGACACGAACGGATCGGGCTGGTGCCTGACATCGTGACGATGGGCAAACCGATGGGCAACGGCCACCCCGTCGCGGCGGTCGTGACCCGGCCCGAGATCATGGCCGAGTTCCGCACCCGGTTCGGTTATTTCAACACATTTGGCGGCAACCCTGTCTCGGCCGCCGCTGCGATGGCGGTGTTGGATGTGCTGGAGGAAGAAAACCTTGTCGAAAACGCCCGCGATACGGGCGACTATGCACTTGGCCTGCTGGGACAGCTGGATCATCCGATGATCGCCGATGTGCGCGGAGCCGGGCTGTTTTTGGGGGTCGAGTTCGCAAAAGATGGCGACACCGCAGCCGCCGCCGATTTCTGCGCGGCACTGGTGGACGACATGCGGCATAGGGCGGTTCTGTTGCACTCGGTCGGCCGTCATTATCACGGCATCAAGATCCGCCCGCCCATGTGTTTCGACCGCGCGCAGGCCGATCTGCTGGTTGAAACGCTTGACACAGCCTTGAAGGCGCTGCCGATATGAGCGCGCTGAAACAGGCGCTGGAAGCATGGGGCGCACAAGACATCCGTATGATCAAGGACCGCGAGAACGTGGTGCACGAGGTTCGGGTGGGCGGCCGCCCCGCCGCGCTGCGTCTGCACCGTCCGGGTTATCAAAGCAAAGCCGCGATCCGGTCTGAGTTGGACTGGATGGCAGGGCTGGCGGCAGCAGGGATGCGCGTGCCCGCCCCTATCCCGACGCTATCCGGCGACACCGTTGCCGATCTGGGCGCAGGACAAATCGCGACCGTTGTGACGTGGGTGGACGGCGCACCCATCGGCGAAGGCGGCGTGCCTTTAACCGGGTCCAAAGCCGAGCAGGTCGCGCTGTATCGCAAGGTCGGGGGCGAACTTGCAACGCTGCACAACTTGACCGACCAGATGACCCTTCCGGATGGGTTTGATCGCCACCGTTGGGACATTCCGGGCCTTCTTGGCGATACGCCCTTCTGGGGCAAGTTCTGGGAAAGCCCCGCGCTGTCTGACGAAGATCGCGCACTGGTTCTGCGCGCCCGCGCGGTGGCCCATAACATAGCAACCGCTTTTGCCAAAGATGGCGCCGATTTCGGCCTGATCCACGCCGACGCCCTGCGCGAAAACATCTTTGTCCATAATGGTGATCTGACCCTGATCGACTTCGACGATGCGGGCTTCGGGTTCCGTATCTATGATCTGGCCGTGATGATGACCCAGAACGAGGATGAACCCGCCGCCGACGCCATTCGCGACGCTGCCATCGCTGGCTATCGCGCGCATCGTGCGTTCTCGGATCAGGCCGAAGCGTTGCTGCCGATGTTCATCATGATGCGCCGCTTTGCGTCGATGGGTTGGGCTGTGCCGCGCAATCCGGCAGAAAGCCCGGCAGTCAGAGAGTATGCGGAAAAAGCCGTTAGGGCAGCGCGGGCGTTTCTGGGCGCATAGGTTAATCCGGCCCGTGCAGCATCTAGACGATAACGTCCATCTGCGGCTGTTCGCCCACCCCAAAGACACGTTTGTAACGGGCAAGCTCATCCGCCGGACCCATCGCCTTTCTGGGATTGTCTGACAGCTTCACGGTGGCGCGCCCATTCGCCTCAACCGCTTTGCACACCAGCGAGAATGGCGCCAGCTTATCCCCCGGCACGAGCCCCCGGAAATCGTTGGTCAGAAGTGTGCCCCAACCAAAGCTGGTGCGCACACGACCCGCGAATTGTTGATGCAGTTCTATGATCTTGTCCGTATCTAAACCATCCGAAAAGATGACCATTTTCTGGGTCGGATCCTCGCCGCGTTCCTTCCACCATTTGATGGCGATTTCAGCCCCGGTGGCGGGATCACCGCTGTCGACCCGGATACCCGTCCAACCGGCCAGCCAATCGGGCGCATGATCCAGAAAACCCTGCGTGCCATAGGTGTCCGGCAGGATGATCCGCAGATTGCCGTCATGTTCTTCGTGCCAGTCCGCCAGCACATCATAGGGCGCACGCGCCAGTGCTTCGTCTCCGTCAGCCAGCGCGGCATAGACCATGGGAAGTTCATGCGCATTTGTGCCTATCGCCTCGATATCGCGTTTCATCGCGATGGAGCAGTTCGAGGTGCCGACAAAACGATCCCCCAGACCTTCCATCATCGCCTGCACACACCAATCCTGCCACATATAGCTGTGACGGCGGCGGGTGCCGAAATCGGCCAACCGGAGATCGTCAAGTTCTCGCAGACGTTCGATCTTTTCCCAAATCCGGGTCATCGCGCGGGCATACAAGACCTGAAGTTCAAACTTGCCCATGTCGCGCAGCACTGCGCGGCCCCGAAGCTCCATCAACACCGCCAAGGCGGGAATTTCCCACATCATGACCTCGGGCCACGTCCCTTCGAAGGTCAGTTCGTATTGATCGCCAACCCGCTCCAGATGATAGGGCGGCAGGCGCATCCCTTCGAACCATTCCATGAAATCCGATCGGAACATCTGGCGTTTGCCATAGAACGTGTTGCCGCGCAGCCAAGTGCTTTCCCCGCGTGTCAGGCTGAGCGAGCGGATATGGTCCAACTGCTCGCGCAGCTCGCCTTCGTCGACCAGATCGGCCAGCGGCACGGATTTGGTGCGATTGATCAGGCTAAAGGTCACCTGAGTGTCTGGCTTGTTGCGAAACACCGATTGGCACATCAGAAGTTTATAGAAGTCCGTGTCGATCAAGGATCGCACGATTGGGTCAATCTTCCAGTGATGGTTGTAAACCCGGGTTGCAATATCGGGCATCTATGCCTCCAACGTCACGCCTGCGGCGCGCATATCGCTGCGGGCAGCGTCCAGTGACCCATTAAGGTCAATCGCACGGCACGCCTGTTCCAGCACGTTCACATCAAACCCAAGGCGCGCGCCGTCGATGGCCGAATATGCCACACAGAAATCGGTGGCCAGCCCAACAAGGGTCAACTTCTCAACCCCGCGCGTGCGCAGATACCCTTCCAGCCCGGTGGGCGTGGTTTGGTCATTTTCAAAGAAGGCTGAATAGCTGTCGATCTCGGCCCGGAACCCTTTACGGATGATCAAATCAGCCCTGTCCCGATGCAGATCGTCGTGAAACCTTGCCCCCACGCTGCCCTGAATACAGTGATCGGGCCAAAGAACCTGCGTGCCGTAAGGCATTTCGGCGGTCTGATAGGGCTCTTTCCCATCATGAGAGGATGCAAACGAGCTGTGGCCCGCCGGGTGCCAATCCTGCGTGAACACCTTGACCTGAAATTCTGGCAACATCTCGTTGATCAATGGAACGATCTCGTTACCGCCAGCGACAGCCAGCGCACCGCCCGGACAGAAGTCATTTTGCACATCGATCACGATCAGGGCTTCGTTTGCATCACGCATGGGCGATCCTCCGTTAAACTTAATGGGTAAGGATCGCATTCGGGCGGGTCAAGCAATTGGCGGTCTTGATCCTTTGAAAACATGGGCGTATGCCGCGTCTATGTATACAATCGCTGCACTTTATCACTTCACCCGTTTCGACAACCCGGCCGCCCTGCAAGCCCCGTTGCTTGAGGTTGCACAGCGCGAAGGGATCACCGGATCGCTTCTGCTAGCGCGGGAAGGCATCAATGGCACGATCGCCGGATCACGCGCGGGCATTGACGCGATCCTGGCGCACATCCGCGCCCTGCCCGGATGTGCGGACCTGTCGTGGAAAGAATCCACCGCGCAGGACCAGCCTTTCGGCAAGATGAAGGTGCGCCTGAAGAAAGAGATCGTGACGATGGGCGTTCCCGACGTGGACCCCCGCGCCTCGGTCGGGCGTTATGTTACTCCTGAGGACTGGAACGATCTGATCAGCCAAGACGATGTGGTGGTGATCGACACCCGCAATGATTACGAGGTTGCCATCGGCACGTTTGAAGGCGCGGTTGATCCGAAAACCAAGACGTTCCGCGAGTTCCCCGCGTGGTGGGACAAGAACAAGGACCGCTTCCACAACAAGCGCGTTGCGATGTTTTGCACCGGTGGCATTCGCTGTGAGAAGTCGACCAATTTCCTAATCAGTCAGGGGGTCGACGACGTCTATCACCTTAAGGGTGGAATTCTGCAATATCTTGAAGACGTGCCTGCCGACGACAGTAAGTGGGACGGTGCGTGCTTCGTTTTTGACAATCGCGTATCCGTCGAGCACGGCCTTGCCGAAGGCCCGCACGAACTTTGTCACGCCTGCCGACGGCCAATTCTACCTGATGACAAGACCCGCCCCAAATACGAGGATGGCGTGAGTTGTCACCAGTGCATTGATGAATTCGACGATGCCCGACGCGAACGATTCAGAGAGCGCCAGAAACAGATCGCATTGTCCAGATCACGGGGCGAACGCCACCTTGGACGCGAAACATAGCGCCATCCAGCCAACCGTTCAGCGTGGTGTCAGGCCTGCTTAAAGACGGCTGGCATCAAATGCAGCGCCGGTCAGCTGACGGATCAAGCCAAGCAACAGCGTTGCTGATGCGACCGAGCTTTCCGTGACCAACACAGTATCTTGATGGTGTATCGGGAATTTACCGGCACTGAACAATCCGTCCGCCGTGGTCAGGTCAATGACAAAAACACTCCGCGCATTGCTTGGGCCAGACGAATCCGCACGGACTGCTTTTGGTGAATATTCCCTGAGAATAAGAATTCCCTTCGGGTTGGCGCGCGTATCGGTCAGTCCGCCGATCAAGGACATCGCGTCTAGCGCAGAAACCTCCGCTGTTTCAAACGGCACAATGGCCTCGCGGCTCGCCGCACCCAGCGAGCGGAAATATCGGTCATCATTCTCAATCGCGACTTTATCGCCCGGTAACAACAACGCGTCATATTGCGGGTTGCCGAGCACGCTTTCCAGAGGGCGACAATAGGTATTGCTTCCCCGGATCAGTTTTAGCTGAGGGTTTGGGATCTGAGCAGAGGGGCCACCCGCTGCCGAAATTGCGTTAAGCAAAGTGAAATTCGGGTCATCAACCACAATTGGTCCGGGGCGAGTTACACCAGAGATCATGGAAATGGTGCCGCGTGTGCCCTGTTTGACATTTAGTTGCACCTGCGCGCTTGGGATCACCTCTTCGTACTTGCGTTGCACGCGCGAGCGTGCGGCAGAATGTGGCAAACCGGCAATATGCACGGTTCCCACGAACGGCAGGAAAATGGTACCGGCGGCCGATACCTGCATGTCCTGCATACGAACGGTGTTCTGCCCGGCTGACGTCAGCAGCGAGTTCTCTTCGCTGTCCCAAACAACAACGTCCACGCGGTCAAACGGACGGATTGGTTTTTCGGCGGCGGGTGTGCCTCTTTTCAGCCAGGAACAGGATGAGCTGGTGCTTGGCTTAGGCCAATGGGAAATAGACGACAGCGTTTCGCGCGATACCCGATAAACAGCAATATCCGACTTTTTCTGAGCTTCTTTCCCGATAACTTCGTTCTGGATAGCGCCGCCTCTGGGCAAGCCACAGCTTGCCAATACAAGAACTGAGATAGCGATGATAACAAAACGCATGTCGGTGTCCCTAAAAACGGCTACTACACAGATCGAGCAGTGAGCGCGACACTATTGATTCCGGCCAGACAGAACAAGCAATTACTACAATATCTCGTGCCCTGATGCACCTTGGACACCAGCGCTGCACATCACCATCTTAAGTCAAATTGGTCTAATTATTCCAATTGGTTAACGGCCGCCTACATTTCCACCTCTCACTAAGTTTTTGTATGTGAGCGAGCAAAGGGGGCGATGAATTTCGCTGAAGACCGGCACGCAGAACTTTGAGGTAACAGTAATACAGCGCAGCGCACGTGCCTAAAAAGCAAGGTCGTCGCTCAAGCTTGGGCCCAATCTGGCGTCGCACCTTTCATCGCAGCTTCGTGCGTTTCAATGGCTTCGTCGATTTCATCAAACAGCTTAGCGTGCCCGTTGATCATAACGATCCCCTTGTTGCAGAGTTTTTTCATCAAAGGCATCGAGTGAGACACGATGATGGCGGCACTTTCGTTGATCCGCTCTTGCAGGAGGCTGGTGCTGCGCTCACGAAACGCCGCATCGCCGACAGAGGTGACTTCGTCGACCAAGTAAGTGTCGAATTTGATGCCCATCGACAATCCAAAAGCCAATCGGGATCTCATACCCGAAGAATAGGTTTGAAATCGGGCATTGAAATGGGCACCGAGTCCGGCAAATTCTCGGACGTATTCGACAAGGTCATCGGTGTCGACGCCGTAAACGCGTCCGACAAATCGCACGTTTTGTGCGCCCGTCAGTTCGCCGTGAAAACTTCCGGCAAATCCAACCGGCCACGATATCGTTCCGTCCGAAATAATGTCACCGCTATCGGGATCTTCGGATCCTGCGATCATTCTTAACAGAGTGGATTTCCCAGCCCCGTTGCGCCCGAACAGCCCGACCGACCCGCGCGATGGAAAAGAGAGGTTGAGCCCACGCGCAACCGACTTGGGTTCCCCTTTCACATAGTAAGTTTTCCAAAGGTCGCGGACTTCGATCATCAACGGCGATCCTTAATCGCATAGTAGATAAGGGTGCCAATCGCCCACGCGAAGAACAAAAAACCGCCGATCAGCATGATTATGGTCATGCGTTTTGGGTATTCTGCGCGCTCCGCAAGTGTGGGCTTGATATATGCGGCAAGGTAACGGCTTTTGCGCTGCGCTTCTGTGAGTGCCGAGTCGTAAGACGCCAAGGCCGCCAAATAGGTCTGTTCCGCAAATTCTCGATCTACGGCCAAGCCCTCATACTCGCCAACCAGCGAGGAAAAGTCCCGCCCTTCGGTATCGCTGCTGGTATACTTTTGACGTTCTTCGTCAATTCGCTGGCGGATCACTTCGATGCGCAGAAGAGCCTGTTCCTGGCGCGGGTCGTTGTCGCCTGCACTTTCTTTTAGCAGGTCGTAAGCGATCAACGCATCTGACAGTTTCGCCTGCAATGCGGTCAGCAATCCGGTCTGCGCGCCGATTTCAGCAGCTGGGTCGACGATTTGATTGCGCGATCTAAACTCCGTGACGGCTTGGCGCGCAACGCGCAGACGCCCAACCGATCTATCAAGTTCTTCGCGTGCGTAACGTGTCGCGTCTGATCGCGCAACAGCGCTTAGCTCGTTGATCATCGCCGAGCTTCTGGTGAAAATGTATTCAGAAATTTTCTTGGCATCTTCCGGGCTGAACGCATGAACCCTGAGTTCAATCAAGCCGGTTCCGCTGTCATAGAAGATTTTCACCATTCTCTTCCAATAATCTGACAGGTCTTCAATTGTACCGTTTTGATCAAACGAAAATACGGGGTCAACGTCGTGCGATGCCGAGTAGATTTCGCGCAGGTTAAGCTCTGCGTCGGCGGAATGCACAAGTTCGCGGCTTTGAATGAATTCATAAAGAATGTCAGTATCTTCAGAGCCACCAGAGCCAAATGCGCCAAGGCCTCCGAAAACATCCAGAGCGGAACTGATATCTTCAGACCGGACTGAAAACGCCACATAGGACACATACTGATCCTTGGCACGCGCATACATATACCACGTCGTCACCAGAATCGGCGTGAGGACTGCCAGAAAAAAGCTGATAATAATTCGACGATGACGAGACTTTAGCCTGGCAGGTTTGGCCAGCGGCCTTTGTGCGAACGGCGTTGGTTTGGGTGGCGTCGCAATAGCCGGCGTCGCCGAAGAGTCCTGCGGTTTTTCAGGCTCTTTATCCTCCTTAGCAATGTTCTGCTTTGTATTATCGCGCTGAGAGGTAAAGGACAGCTCTGGCTTTGACGTGTTATCGTTCAAGATCATATCCACTATTCTGCGACATTGCCGATCCTTACACTGATACAATCGCTTAGAAAAGGGCCACATCGGCCGCTGATGCACTGATAATTCTGCTTGCGAAGCGCGATCCTTTCCGGTCAAGAGAAGGAATGAGTTTTTCGGCGAAAGGGCTGCATGCCCGCAATTACAAAACCGGGCGCACTATCCTAGCGCTCGTCTTGCGTGAGATGGCAACAACTCATGGTCGCACCCCCGGCGGTTATGCTTGGGCTGTGTTAGAGCCGATGGGTGGTCTGGCCATCATGACACTGGCCTTCTCGTTGGCGTTCGCATCGCCTGCGTTGGGTAACAATTTCCCACTATTCTATGCCACGGGTTTTTTGCCGTTCATGATGTACGCTGACCTTGCGAGTAAGATCAGTCAATCAATTCGCTTTTCGCGCGCTTTGCTTTTTTACCCGTCAGTGACCTATCTGGACGCGATCATTGGACGTTTCTTACTGAACGGGTTGACGCACCTTATGGTCTTTTACCTGTTGATTTTTGGTATTATGACCATTTTTGAAACTGGGAATATTCTGTACTATCCTGCGATCGTGAACGCGTTGTGCATGGCGCTTTCAATTGGCCTTGGCGTAGGTGTTTTCAACTGCTTTGTGTTGTCCAAATACCCACTTTGGGAAAGGTTGTGGGTGATCATCAACCGACCACTTTTCATCATTTCTTCGATCTTCTTCATCCCAGAAAGCCTGCCGCAACCATTCCGCGGATATCTTATGTACAACCCGCTGGTTCACGTGATCGGCGAGATGCGGACCGGGTTTTATGCGACCTACGACGCGACATGGGTGAACCCGCTCTTTGTCTACGGAACGGCAATGGTGCTGGTGCTGCTTGGCCTTATCTTTTTGGGCCGCTATCACCGCGAGATCCTGAACAATCAGTGACGATTGGAAGTCCGGGGCAATCAATCCGCTGGATATGCGACCCAGGTTTTACGGCTCGGCTATTGCGTTATGCGCCCGCGAAACCCATCCAGCAATTGTCGAATGCCGTCCTGAAGCTTGACCTCGGGGCGCCAGTTCAACAAATTCTCAGCCTTTGAGATATCCAGATAATTGCGCTTTACGTCGATTGACCGCGCGGGCAGATATTCGCAGTTGATCGGGTGACCCAGAACAGCCTCGATCTCTTTAATCAGGGCATTCAAAGACGTACCCTTACCTGAGCCAATGTTGATCTCAAGGCCGGAAACATCGGACATTCCCGCGGCAATGAGCGCACGCGCGACGTCACTAACGTTTATGAAATCTCGCTGGACTTCGCCGTCCCCCCAAATCGAAATGGGTTCATCTGCAGCCGCCCTTGCGCAGAAAGTCGTAAGCGCGCCCTGCGCTTTACTGATGTTCTGATGCAGACCATATGGATTTGCGATGCGCAGCGAGACCGTGGAAAGAGGACCTTCCTTTCCCATACGACCATCGTAAAGCCTGAGATATTTTTCACACGCTAGTTTGGACACACCATATGCATTGATCGGATGCGTTGGCTGATCTTCTTTGATGGGCACACTATCTGTCGGTCCGTAAACGGTGCCGCCGGAAGACGAGAACACCACCCGCTTAACCCCTGCCCCAAGTGCTGCATCCAGAACACCCAAGGTGCCGCCAACGTTATCAAGGCAATCTCGATGGGGGTTCAGGTCCGCCTCGCGCGGCATTGCTGTGGCCGCAAGATGATAGACACATTCCACGCCCATCATCACTTCGTTCAATAGTTCAGTCTGCAAGAAGCTTCCCGACCAAGTCGAAAGACGGTCATGCGCAATCCCACTTGGCCCAAGATCAAGGGACCGCACCTGTGCGCCATCTTTGAGCAGCTGTTCGACCAGATTTTTTCCAATGAACCCACTGCCGCCAATAACCAATACTGTAGATGTCGCCATGAGCCTCACCGGGAATAGTTGTCAAAGCGGCCTCGTTGCTCAAGACCGCGCAACGCCATAACGCGTGCGCCGCAGACCAATGTCAACGACGTGTTTTGCGATGTCGCGTTATCCATCGGATCGGGCGGGGAACCTTTGAATACAAGTCTGCCAATGACTCGTGGGAGTCATGAAGCTCTATCGCGCGGGCTGCAAGTGCGTCGCGCTCTTCGCCCAGCTGTTTGTGCTTTTGCAAAAGGTCAGCAAAACCAGTCCGGTAAGATTCAAGGTCGCGTTTGGCGACGAATGTGGGCGTGTCTCCGACTTCGGCCCGTATGGCCGCTGCCAAACTCAGCATTTGCTGAGAGCTGTTAACATGTCCCCTTGCGCGGTCGAAAAGTTCTGTTGGCAGGTCGCTCGCGTGCGAGATTATTGATAGTTCGTCCCACCAGCCGTCAACCAATGAATTCCCGGTTGGCCCAGCTTCCATGCTGTTTGCCATTCCCCGATCAAATGGGTTTTCCGTTGATTGAGTTTCCAGCCCCACAAATTCGGATAGGCGTTTCATATTTCCCGCAGTGTCTTTGTTCCAGTCCTGATATTGGCTTAGGAACAGAGGCACGTCTTGCGTATATGCAAGACTTGCGACCGTATAAGTCAACCACATGGAAAAGCACATCTCGCGGCTCGTTTGGTCACGTTTTTGCAGGCTTCTTGCGACAGATTCCGGATGGCGCAGGCAGACAATCGCACGCGGCTTGATCGAAAGCTGCGTGGCTGCATTCACCCACAGTGGAAGAAACAGCGACATGCGGGGGTCTTTGATTGCAAGAAGTTCGCCGTCTTCGAGGCCCGAAAGACGTTCCTCCAGAATTGCGCCGACTTTCGATTGCGCCTGGTCAGCAGCCTTTGAAGAAAACCAATCTTCAGGAACAGGGATAATGTGTTCGGGCGTCCCCCAACTCCGACCCAGTTCGTTCAGAAGCGCGTCATGAAAAGCCACCACTTCGGATGCTTCCCAATAACCCTTTTTGTTGTGATCATCGCCGGCAATCATCGCGCCGCCAGCCTTCCCTCCAATGGACGCCAAGGCCTGCATGGTCATCGATGTTCCAGACCTGTGCATACCTAAAACCAGAGCGAGTTTTTTGGCCAATTCACGCACTCCCTTTTTCTGTTCGCAGCTGGTTCAGAAGCTCGACAAACCTGTCACCTTCTGCGTCCCAAGAAGAGGCCAACGCGATTTCACGCGCTCGGGCAGCTTTCTTTGCGCGCAGGTCCGCATCATTAACCAGCTTCAGGATTTCCTGAGCCATCAACTCGGGATCAATCGGAGCATATGTCGCTGCATCCTCAGGCAACAGCCACCGGGCGGAGGGCGAGTCATTCATGATCACCGGGCACCCGCACGCCGCAATCTCAAGCGGCAGGAGCGATAGGTTGGTTCCGGAAAGAACCAGCGCCAGATCGCTCTGCGAATATAGATCAGGAAGGGCCTCAAGTTTCTGCTCGCCACAATTTACGTGCTTGAAAGGGATTTCGACACCACTGACATCGCCGCCGACGAACGTGACAGAAACGTTCGGATTGGCCGCGCAAACGCGCGACAGGGCCGTCAGTCCAATTTCAAAGAACCGCCGTGGGGTTACATGGCGTGAATAGAACAGAATGTTGAAAGTCTTCCGCTCGCGAGGCTCGTATGGAAAGTAGAAATCATTATCGACGCCGAAGGAAACTGCACCGCACTTCATGCCATATTCAGACGAAAGCTTGTCAGAAAGCCACGACCCAGCCGTGATGGCTTTCAGACCCAGTTTATAGGTGTTTTCGCTCATCACATACTCAGATGAAACCGGGAAAAAATACGGCTCGAAGTCCTGAACGAAATAGAACTTCTCTTTGCTTGCTCTGTGTTTTGACACCCAATAGGCGGTCTGCCAGCCCGTGGCAAATGTGACCGCAGAGGGTTGAAAGCCTTCCACGCCCAGCGCGATTTCCGCGTTCACCGGAAAATACCATTCTTTGACTGCAGCGCGCGCTTGGTCGGGCGACTTCCAATTATAGGGGGGCAGTATGACGAGCCGTTGGTCAAAACCACGTTCGGCCAGCATATTGATGAATCTAAAAATATTCAGATGCCCGCCGGACCCAAATCCGAAGTTCGGAATGACCCATTGTATCGTATTCTCAGCAACATTTTCCGCGCCATCGGACTGACCATGCGCTTCGCCTAAAATGCTATCGTAGCTACTGATGAAGTCGATTTTCCCAGACTTCCCGGTTTGCACGTTCGATTCACCATGCACCAACCTGCGATGCACGGCGACAACGGCGCTTTTCAGGCCGTGTTGCTTGGCAATGCGGGCAAATTTTTCGGCGGCATTACGAATGTTCACCAACTCAAAGGTTCCTTATCCAGTCATCGCGCGACAGATGTCGCGTGATAAAGTCGGGCAAACTGTCGCGAGAACCCAAATAATGCCCCAAGGGGCGTGCGAATGCCTCGAACAACCGCGAGACTGTTTTTTTTGGATGGGATTTCCACCATCCGTTTCGAACCGCTAGGCCCAGATCGCGCTTGGCTAAGTATGCAGCGCTCTTAAGGACATGTATCGGGGACTTACCAAGTCTATAGCCAAAAAGCTTTCGAAACGCGCGTGATTCATCAAAGCTTCTTTGCAATGTCTCAAATGGACCGAAGCTATGCGAATGGCGCACGACAGAGCCTTCAGCGAACGCCTTGCGATATCCAGCCTCGACTATTTCTTTTGCCCAGATCTGATCTTCTGCAAATTGAACGTTTGGATAGGGATGCTGCTTCCAGACACGACGGGGCATAGCTGACGCATTATCAGAATAGAAATGGTAGATTTGTTGCAGACCCTCATTGGCGTCGTATTCTTCCCGGTCGGCAATCTCGACAACCGGGAAGTCTGATAAGCCCAGAAAGTGCTGCTCTAGCTCCCAGGTCACAAACGGGTCAGCGTCGGAATGTGCGACATGGCGTGAGAAAACACCTGCGACCTTCGGGTCCGCTCGCATTGGCGCGATCAAGGTCGACAGCCAATCTTTATCATTCGGGATCGCATCGTGGGTGATGAATACAAGATAGTCAGCTTTGCTTAGGCTTGCGGCGTAATTTCTTGTTTTTCCGTGACCAAAGTCTTTCGGATCAATCCGAACAACACGAAAACCGCTCGCCTCAGCCAAGGCGTCAGAGCCATCGGTGGAACCGCTATCAACGCAAACCACTTCGAACGGGAAATCATAATCCTGCTGCGCAAGCATTTCGCAAACGTCTTTGAAATGCGGCAGCCCGTTTTTCACAGGAATATTGATAGATACGCTGTTCTCACCCGAAACAAATTGTCTGAGATTGGACTTGGTCAAGTCGATGTCCAGTTTGCTTTTTGCTATGCCCAAGATGATCGGTTACTTTTTCAGTTTTCGGTTGATGCGCTTTTTGAGGCCTTTGAAGCGCCCAACCAAGCCTTCATCTTCACCTTGGCCAACCCACTGTTGATCGTCTTCGACATTTTCAACCACCGCCTCAAGAACTGAAACGTCAAGCCGATAGCGGCTTGGACATTTGTTCGACTTAAAGGCCAAATCCATCACTTTACCGCTTGTTTCAACATCAAAGAAGTTCAGGCCGGGCTTGAGGTCGATAGCCTTTCGGCGAACCTCTCGTTGCGGCCCCTGCAATGCATAGAACATGATTATCTTATCGTGGCCTAGTTGGAATTTCTCGCCAGGCTGAAAGTCAAGCTCCATGCGGAAAAATCGTGGGAATGCTTCCCCGCCTTCCCTTTCCAATTTCGGGCAAAGCCGTCCGGGTTTGCTTTGGCTGATCCAACCGTCTGCTTCGGGTGCGTGATTGCCCGACGGCACTGTCGGAATTCTGCTTGTCGTCGCGGGTTGCTCAGCACGTTGGGTCGCAAAATAGGCTTCGGGCAGATCGACATAGCCACCACCATCGCCGGTGATCATCGCGACGGCTTGATCCCGCTTTGCGTCGGGAACGTCCAATGCCAGAAACGAGGTAAGCTCATCGACAAAATCCGCCCCGGCTTCTCTGTTTTGGACGGACCTTTCGTAATTGACCAACAAGACCGGAGAACTGGTGGTTTCCAAGAAACTGACCACCGCTGTTTGGTAGACTTGGATGCGCTTCATGATGCCAACAAGTTTGCCAGCTTCACGCTGAATCCAGCTGTCGGCAATGGCAAGCGGATTGCGATAGGCGATAACATAAACAGGGTTTCTCAGGGTATTGTCCCAGAATTCCAGGTTCTTGATCGCCTTCGGCATCTTGAACCCCCAGACATCCGCCGCTTCGTTACGTTCTGCGACATAGTCCTTAAGGACCTGTAGGTCTTCAGAAAGGAATCTGGGGTCTTCGTGGTTGTGACCTAAGGAGCGACCCAAATCCACACCCAGTGCACGGATGACGCCGGCGACCATCGACGTGCCGCCTCTTTCGACCCCTAGAATAACAATCGTACGCTGGGCACCTTTGACGGTGACGCCTGTTGCTCTCAGCGTAGAATTCTTGACCTTGGTCGCGAGCACCGGCTTGCTGCTTGATTGATTGTCGCTTGCGTTTTTCATGGGGCTCTCTGACTTCAACGTATTTGCCAGTCTCCTATCGTAATGACCCAAAGGAGACAATAACAACGATGTCCCCGCAAGAACCTGCTTGTGATGCGCCTCACCTTGCACACCGGTTGGTTGACGCACTGGGCTGGCGTGAGCTTGGGGCGGTGCCAAACCAGTTTGGACTGGTGCGCAGCGGCGACTTTTGGCAGAAGGTCACAGTGGCCGGTTTTCGATTAGTCGCGATTTTGTTGGCTTTGCTGAATAGCTGGCAAACCGGATTAACCCAATCGCGCGAAAAGGCATTGAGAAGGCAGAGAAGGATTTTGAGATGAAATTGATTGTCACGGGAGGCGCCGGTTTTATTGGATCTGCCGTTATCCGCCACGCTGTTGCGCAGGGACATGAAGTCGTCAATCTTGACGCGCTTACGTATGCCGCTTGTTTGGATAACGTTGCCAGCGTTGACGCAAGCCCTCTTTATCACTTCGAACATGTCGATATCCGCAATCGCGAAGATGTAGACCGAGTTTTCGACACCCACCAACCGGATGCTGTCATGCATTTAGCCGCAGAAAGTCATGTCGACCGATCCATTGATGGTCCCGGTGACTTTATCGAAACCAATATTAGCGGCACGTTCAATATGCTCGAAGCGGCGCGCAAATACTGGGTCAGCAAAGGCAGCCCTGACAGCTTCCGTTTCCATCACATTTCCACGGATGAGGTTTTCGGGTCATTGCCGTCTGACCCATCTGTGCAATTCACAGAAACGACGCCTTACGACCCCCGAAGCCCATATTCTGCATCGAAAGCAGCATCTGATCATCTGGTGCGGGCGTGGCGCGAAACCTACAAGCTGCCCGTTGTTCTTACCAATTGCTCCAACAATTACGGGCCGTTCCATTTCCCCGAAAAACTTGTTCCCGTCATTATCATCAAAGCACTGGCGGGCGAGCCACTGCCCATCTATGGCGACGGCACGAATATCCGCGACTGGCTGTATGTAGAAGATCATGCAGACGCGCTTCTTCTCGTCCTGCAGAAAGGTGCGGTCGGTGAATCCTACAACATTGGCGGTGAGAACGAGCGCACCAATCTGGAATTGGTGAAGACCCTTTGTGACATTCTCGACGATTTGCGACCGCGCGCAGGCGGCAGTTATGCTGATCTCATCACTTACGTGACGGATCGCCCGGGCCATGATGCGCGATATGCGATTGATCCTTCCAGAATTCGCAATGAACTCGGATGGCGGCCGTCAGTCACGGTTGAGGAAGGGCTTCGCAAGACTGTCGAATGGTACTTGGAAAACGAGGCTTGGTGGCGCGCGCTTCAAAATCGCGACGGTGTCGGCAGCCGTCTTGGAACAGGGTAGTTTGAGCCGAGCGGAGGAACGTCGATGCGAGTGCTCGTATTTGGTAAAACAGGACAAGTCGCGACAGAACTTTCGCGACAAGCAGATGTTGTCGCACTTGGGCGGGACGACGCGGATCTTTCGGACCCCAAGGGCTGTGCGTCTATCATTCAGGATGCGCAGGCCGACGTCGTTATCAACGCGGCAGCCTACACTGCTGTCGACAAGGCCGAAGATGAAGAAGCCCTTGCAAACGTCGTCAACGGCGACGCGCCAAGTACCATGGCACAAGCTGCGGCTGCCAAAAACATCCCCTTTCTACATGTTTCGACCGACTACGTTTTCAACGGCGAAGGGCAGCATTTCTGGGCCACAGATGACCCGGTTTCGCCGTGTAATGCATATGGTCGCTCAAAACTTCTGGGCGAAGAAGGCGTGCGCGCCGCCGCGGGTCATCACGCCATTTTGCGCACCAGCTGGGTGTTTTCCTCGCATGGCAACAATTTCGTGAAAACAATGCTGCGCCTGTCTGAGACACGGGATGCCCTAAGCATCGTGTCAGATCAGATCGGCGGACCTACGCCAGCCGCAGACATTGCGAGTGCCCTGCTGACAATGGCGGACGCTATGGTTTCGGGCCAGGAAGGCGGCACATTTCATTTTGCTGGCGCACCCGCCACCAGTTGGAGCAAGTTCGCATCTGAAATCTTCGCGCTCGCTGGGCGCAACGTTGATGTAACAGAAATCCTGACAAAGGATTATCCGACACCCGCCGCCCGACCGTTGAACTCTCGTATGGATTGTCTGGCTTTAGAGAAGGATTTCGGTATTAAGTGTCCCGATTGGAAGTTGGGATTGATAAAAGTTCTGAAAGATTTGGGCATAGAAACCCATGTCTGAGATAGGATCAAGGGATCGAATTATGACGGACCGAAAAGGCATTATCCTCGCTGGAGGATCAGGAACGCGGCTTTATCCGATCACGATGGGTGTCTCAAAACAGCTTCTGCCGATCTATGACAAGCCAATGATTTTTTACCCGCTAAGCGTCCTGATGCTTTCGGGTATCCGCGATGTTGCCATCATCACAACCCCCCATGACAAAAGCCAATTCGAACGCCTGCTTGGTGACGGAAGCCAGTTGGGTATGCGGTTCGAATACATCGCGCAGCCATCACCCGATGGTCTGGCACAAGCCTTTATCCTGGCCGAAGATTTCTTGGACGGCGCACCATCGGCGTTGGTTCTGGGCGACAATATATTCTTCGGGCACGGGCTGCAGGAAATGTTGCAGAATGCAAGTCAGCAGACCGACGGCGGAACTGTGTTCGGCTACCAAGTCGCAGATCCCGAGCGCTATGGCGTTGTTGGCTTTGATAAGAACGGCAAAGTGGATTCAATAATTGAAAAGCCAGATGTGCCAGCCTCGAATTTTGCGGTCACAGGGCTTTATTTTCTTGATGGATCTGCACCAGAACGGGCCAAAAGCGTGAAACCCTCAGACCGAGGGGAGCTTGAGATCACAACGCTACTTGAGACGTATTTGGACGAAGACAAGCTTTTGGTTCAGCTTATGGGTCGCGGATACGCTTGGCTTGACACCGGGACGCATGGCAGCTTGTTGGATGCAGGGAACTTCGTGCGGACGCTGGAAAAACGGCAGGGACAACAAGTTGGCTGCCTTGAGGAAATCGCCCATTTCAACGGGTGGATTACCAATGAAGACCTGATCAAACGCGCCGAGCTGTTTGCAAAAAACGACTACGGTCGATACTTGCTAAAACTGGCCGAGCAGTCTTAGCAAACGCGAGCTTCACAAGTAGATGTCCGTTAACCCACATATCACGATCATGCTGGCGACCTATAATGGTTCGCTGAACTTGGAAGAACAGCTTGATAGCTTCGCCGATCAATCCCACAAGAACTGGTCCATCCTTGTCAGTGACGATGGATCAACTGATAGCACGCGCGAGATATTGGAACGATTCTCCAACAAGGGACATCGGCTGAAAGTGCTGGAAGGGCCGCGCGACGGGGCTGCTGCCAACTTCATGTCACTGGTCGAACGCCTGCCCGCACACATACAGGATGGCGATTGGGCAGCTTTTAGCGACCAGGACGATGTTTGGCTTCCTCAAAAACTTGAACGTGCTGTGGCTAAATTGGGCAACATTGATGATAATCAGCCCGCATTGTTTTGTGCGCGCACGTGGATCACCGACGAACAACTGGGGGGGCGACGTGTCTCTGCGCCACGGCCACGACCACTTAGCTTTCGAAACGCGCTGGTCCAGAACGTCGCTGCGGGCAACACAATCGTTTTGAACAAGGCCGCAACCAAGCTGTTGGCAGAGGCAGCACAGGAAGCGCAGAAGGTTATCATCCACGATTGGTGGGCGTATCAAATCGTCTCTGGCGCGGGCGGGTTGCTTTTTCACGACGACGAACCGGCGCTGCTTTATCGGCAGCATGAGGTTAATCAGATTGGCGCAAATGACAGTAAACGCGCCAAGCTGAAGCGTATGGCGATGCTGCTCAGCGGCACCTATACCAAATGGAACAAGATCAACATCGCGGCAATGCGGCGATCATCGCATCGGTTCACCAAAGAAAACCGAGCCGTTCTTGAAGAATTTGCAAGCCTGCACGACCTGCCGCTTCGCCAGCGTATGCAGTGCATGTCGAAGTTGAAATTGTACCGACAAACCCGTGCGAGCACGGCCGCGTTGTGGTTTGCGTCGCTCGCGCGACGAATTTGACAGCCCGGCCTGCGTTGGCGAGCGAGACAATCCCGTCCCGCCATGGCACCCAGCCCTTGCCGCCTTAACGATAAACTGTAAGCGTTTTCCATGGCTGCGCCTTGTTTCGTATAGAAGACCTTAACCCCCGCTTGGCACCCTATATCTGCAATTCTGTTGCAGGGTGAAGATCGGGGTTTAAGGTGAACAAGTTTGGGTTCATCGGGGTCATTTCTGGCCCCGGTGTGGGGTATGCGTCAAACATAACAGATATGGCCATTGCCACAAACGGCAGCGGTACAAATCTCTATACCACGACTGGCATGGGCGGTGGCGCAATGGTGTTTTCCATTGCGGCCAATGGTGCAACCTCACTGATTGATCAGACCGCGTATTCCTATTCGGAAATGTCCTCTCCCATCGCGCAGATCGAGTTCTTGGATTATGCGGGCCAAGAGAAATTTGTTGCCTACGGAACCTATGACTGGACGCTTGATGGGTTTGCTCTCAACCCTTCGGGTTCACTCGGCAACTCAGCATCCATTTCGTGGAACTCGGGCGGAATAGGTAACTTATCTGCATTTACTTCGACGACGCTCGGTGCGGACACCCACGTATATGCAGCGAATGCGACAAGCGAGGGTTTTAATCACTACACAGTTGATGCTTCCAACACGTTCAACTTGGTCAACAGCTACAGCTCGTTCGGCGGTAGCAATACCGCGGACATCGTCGACTTTGTGACCGTCGACGTTGCGGGAGACACGTTTTTAGTTTCAGCCGGCCAAAACAGCAACTCCATCAAAAGCTATCGATTGGACGCCAACGGCACACCGCACGAAGTGACAGCGTTGAGCGCGGATGAGTTCCTGCCGGTCTCGGCCCCTACGTCCCTTGTGACGGGTCAGGTGTCCGGCACGAAATACGTCGTTCTCAGCAGCGCTCTTACTTCATCACTGACCGTTCTGGAGGTTTTTGACGATGGAACTCTGAAACCTGTTGATCATGTGATCGACAACGACTGGACGCGCTTCGACGCCGTAACTGAAATGACGTCAGTGCAAGTCGGTGACCAGTTGTTCATCATCGCTGGCGGGGCCGATGATGGGTTGTCGTTGTTTACACTCGCCCCGGGTGGCACCCTTGTTTTGTTAGACACGGTCGCCGACACCAACGCATCTTCTTTGCAGAACGTCGCGTCGCTGTCAGCGGCTTATGTCGGTGGGCAAATCCGCATATATGCAACCAGCGAAACGGAAGCGGGTATTACGGTTTTCAATGTCGACCCCGGCCCAATCGGCCAAACCATTATGGGCGAAAGCACTGGCGAAACTTTGTCAGGTAGCGCGTCGAATGACATGATTTCCGGCGGTATGGGAAACGACGCCATTTTCGGTCAGAACGGCGATGACATATTGCTTGATGGTATCGGCGTCGACACGATGACCGGCGGCAATGGCGCGGACATTTTCGTGTTAACCGCCGACGATATGCCGGACACAATTACGGACTTCCAGCCCGGAACAGACAAGATAGATTTGTCTGGGTATTTCATGCTTTACGATGCGAATTCCCTTGCGATCCAATCGATGTCATGGGGCGCAAAGATCACCTATCGCAACGAAGTTCTGAATGTATATCGCGATGGGGGTGGTTCGCTAAATGCGTCCCATTTCACGACCGAAGACACGTTATCTTTGGACCGACCGCCAAGCGGCTTTCACCACATCCCCGAAACCCTGAACGGCACCGGCGCGGCCGACATTCTTCAGGGCGACGAAGGAACAGAAACACTAAACGGGTTTGGTGGTGACGATCTTATGCTGATGTCTGAGGGGGCGGACATCTTTAACGGAGGCGACGGAACGGACACGGTGTCTTACCAAGCGGCCACCGAATCTGCATGGATTGATATGCTGACTAACAACACCAGCGGTGCAGCGGCAGGAGACATGTATTTTTCGGTCGAGAACCTGATCGGCACTGGCTTCGACGACACACTGGGCGGAAACAATGCTGCAAACACCATAGATGGTGGTGATGGCAATGACTTGCTTATGGGCGGCGGCGGTGATGACAGCCTTCGCGGCGGCAGAGGGGATGACATCCTTCACGGAGGCGTGGGCGCCGACCTGTTGGACGGTGGGGAAGGCTTTGATACCGCAGCCTACACCGAAGCGAGTAGCGGTGTGCAGGTTTCGTTGATGTCCGGGCTGACTGCCGGCGCAGCCGCAGGTGACGTTCTTATCAGCATTGAGGGGCTGACGGGTTCGGGCCACAATGACCGCCTGACCGGGGACGCAGGTTCAAATGTGATCAACGGCGGCAGTGGCTCGGACACCATCGAAGGCAACGGCGGTGCTGACATCCTGTTGGGTGGGAATGGCGATGATTTCTTGTCCGGTGACGCTGGAGATGATGAACTTTTTGGCGGCAATGGCAATGACATTCTGGAAGGCGGCGATGGTGGTGACCTTCTTGACGGAGGCAACGGCCAGGACAGCGCTGATTATCGTCGGGCTGGACAAAGTATTACGGTCAACCTTGCCACTGGTTCAGCAACTGGCGCGGCCATGGGTGACACTTTCCACTCGATCGAAAATTTAATCGGAACCAACTTTGGCGACAATATCACCGGGGATAATGGGGGAAATCGAATTACCGGTGACGGCGGTGACGACAACATTTCGGGCCTTGATGGCGACGATATTCTGTTGGGGAACGCGGGCCAGGATACTCTTAACGGCGGGTCGGGAAACGATCTAATTCAGGGTGGATCTGGTGATGATGTGATTGATGGCGGCGCTGGCAATGACACACTCTTTGGTGAGGATGGAAATGACGTTTTCCACTACAGTCTAGGTCAGGACAAGTTCATAGGGGGAGGCGGAACAGACACAATAGACTTTTCGACAGCCGCTTGGCGCGTTTCTGTAAATCTTGCCAACGGCAAAGGCGGCTTTGCGGCACACGGCCAATCTTATCAATCAATTGAAGTGGTTATAGGAGGCCCGGGCAATGATCACATCATAGGGTCCCTGGGCGCAGACACCATCACCGGCGGGCGAGGGAACGATATCCTGAAAGGTTTTTGGGGCAACGACACGTTGTATGGTGACGGCGGGCACGACCTGCTACTCGGCGGCTCGGGTGATGATGTTATGTTCGGCGGCGACCATTCCGACCGGCTTCTGGGGCAATCGGGCAACGACACACTCGACGGTGGGCCCGGTGCAGATGTGTTGCATGGCGGCCCGGGTCGAGACACGATCAGCTATGCAAGTTTTTCGCAGGCGGTCGGTGTAGATATCGCAACAAACCGGACGTGGGGTGCCGCAGCAACCGACAGAATTGCTTCGTTTGAAAACATCATCGGAAGTTCCAGTAGTGATCAACTGTATGGCAACGGTTTAGCGAACGCGATCTTTGGCGGGTCGGGAAACGATCTTCTGCACGGACGCGGTGGGAATGACGCACTGTTTGGTCAGGACGGAAACGACCGGATGCTTGCTGGGCACGGCAGTGACAGGTTCTATGGAGGCGCAGGCCGGGACAGTGTCATCATGACCTGGGAAACCTCTCCGGCAAGAGTTTGGTTATACGCAGGCCTCGGTGGCGGCAGTATGGCTGGCGACAAATTTTACGATATCGAAATCCTCCATGGGACGAAATATGGCGACATTTTCTATGGGGATGCCAATGACAACTGGCTATATGGTTCGCGCGGAAACGATGTCCTTCGCGGCGGGCAAGGCAATGACGTTCTGGTCGGAAACGCTGACAACGATTGGCTGTTTGGCAACCAAGGGGCCGACCGTCTGAACGGCGGGGCCGGAAACGATCGCATCAATGGCGGTGCTGGAAGCGACATTTTGATCGGTGGATCTGGCGCAGATGTCTTCGTTTTCACCGAAGGTGATGACCGCATAACTGACTTCGATATTCGCGAGGACAAACTGCGCATCACTACGCAACTTGCTGGCGGAAATCACGATCCCTATCAGAATCTAATGTCTTATGGTGAAATCACATCGGAAGGTGCGCTTCTCGATTTTGGCAATGGTGACACGTTGCTCATTGAGAACATTTTGACATTCGACGACTTGCACGGCGCGCTGATCTGGTTTTGATCAGTCATGGCAACCCGCGCGCTGGTGCGTGCTGTTCGGTCTGCTCTCTTTAACCTTTTCACCGGATCAATCGTCGGAAGCAAACTCGCAACGGAGATCCCGATATGCCCGACACGTCGCCCGTATTATCACTGCCCCTTATCCAAGCCGCGCAGGCGCAAAAGCATGTCACGCATAATGAAGCTGTGCGTATCTTAGATGTCCTTGTACAACTGAACGTGACCTCAGCCGATGAGCTAAGCCCGCCGCCTGCGGCAACCGACGGTGATCGCCACATCGTGCCCGCGGGTGCAACGGGCGACTGGGCCGGCAAAGATCACAACGTAACGTGGCTACAGGATGGCGTCTGGCAATTCATCACACCGCTGGCTGGCTGGCGCGCAGACGTCACAAGCACCGCACAAGAAATCAGGTTTGACGGCGTCACTTGGGTCGACACGGCGCGTTCGACAAACAACCTTGATCTTGTCGGGGTGAACACAACCGCAGACGCCACCAACAAGCTGGCGGTCGCGGCGGATGCCACGCTTTTGTCCCATAACGGCACTTCGCACCAGCTGAAGATCAACAAGGCAAGCGCGGGCGACACTGCGTCGCTGTTGTTTCAATCGAACTGGTCCGGTCGTGCCGAATTCGGACTGACAGGGGATGATGATTTTCGCGTAAAAACCAGTGCGGATGGGAGCAGCTGGAACGATGCCATCGTCGCAACTGGCGCGGGCGATGTCGGCATTGGTAAAAGCCCGGCGGCAAAGCTGGATGTGGACGGGGTCATGCGGTTGACACCAGTGACGATTGGCAACCTGCCCGCCGCAAGCACGGTCGGCGCGGGCGGCATCGCCTTTGTCTCAGATATCGCAGGCGGGGCGCAGCTCGCTTACAGCGATGGAACATCGTGGCTGAAAGTCCGCGACGGAAGCGCCGTCTGATCAACTATCCCCGACACCCCAATAAAAGCGCCCGCAGGTTTTTTCCTTGCGGGCGTTTTCTTATGACGTGCGCGGACCACCGTGAAGGTCAAACGGCGTGGAAAACTCGGCCATTGACCCAGCCTCGCCGTCCTTACCGCTTAGCGTGGCTTGATCGGCGGGGATGCCCCAATCAATGCCAAGGTCCGGGTCATCAAAGCGCACGGACATCTCTGTCTCGGGCGCGTAATGGTCCGAGCATTTATAAAAAACATCCACATTGTCGGTCAGCGTTATAAACCCGTGCAGAAATCCTGCAGGGACCAACAGGGCAGAGCCGTTGTCATCCGACAGCTCAACCGCGACCCATTCGCCATAGGTTGGGGATGTGTGACGCGCATCAACCGCAACATCCAAAATTGCGCCGCGCAGACACCGCACCAGCTTGGTTTGCGCATGCGGAGGGGCTTGGCAATGCAACCCGCGCACTGTGCCCTTGGTGGCCGAGCGTGACAGGTTGTCTTGGACAAAAGTGGACGGTAGGCCTGCCTGCTCCATCGCGCGGGTTGAAAAGGTTTCGCTAAAGAACCCGCGGTTGTCGCCGTGGCGGGCAGGCGTCACGATCACAACACCTTCAAGTTTGGTCTTTTCCACCTTCATGGATGCGGCTCCATCAATATTGTGACCCCGGCCGGTGAATACTATCGAGCGGGCGTGTTAGGAAATTCAGGCCTTAACCCCGGATGCGCTTTGCGCGCCGACCGGGCAAGGGAAATAACTTTGCTGCGGTCAGGTACAGGATGTAAAGGTCCAGACGCAGTGATTTATTCAAGTGATAGATGTGGTCAAGCGCGGCCTTGCGGGGCACACAGCGCCTAAGGTAAACGCCCTCGGCTTCTTGCAATGACTCACACGCAGCCAGCATTTTTTCTTCGTGACTGTGAAAAATGATCGACGCCAGTCCGGTAATGCCGGGGCGATCCAGCAACACCTGTTTATAGATGTTGGGACGCGCCTGAACATATCGCGGCTCGGGCGGGCGCGGGCCAACGAAGCTCATTTCACCCTTCAGCACGTTCCAGACTTGCGGCAGCTCGTCCAGACGGTGGGCGCGCAGGAACTTGCCCATGGGTGTTATGCGGTTTTGTTTGTGGCCGCCCGTGATGCCGACATTTTCATGGTCCGGCACAGTACGCATCGTGCGGATTTTCAAAAGGTCGAAGGTTTTGTCGAACGTGGCATTCCGTTGCGAGCGATAGATGAACGGTCGCCCGTCACGCAACGTGACGACGACATAAAGCACGGCAAGCGTCGGGATCACTGGAATGCAAAGCACCAACGCAAGAACTATGTCGAAAAGACGCTTCATCCCCACTTCTTCCCGCTCACCTACTTCGGCTTTAGTATACGTGACTTCAACCATCCCAGCCATCCGGTCCAAAGCCGCGCCGCCCAACGGCGCAATATGCGACAAAGCCGGCCTTTTTTGCATCCTTTGGCGAATAAATGTTGCGCAAATCAGCCATTCTTGGCGTTTCCATCCGTTTGGCCAGGCGCTTCAGATTCAAGGCTCGAAACTCGTTCCATTCCGTCAAGATCACAACAGCATTCGCATTCTGAGCAGCCTTATACGCATCTTCGAACCAATGTGCACCCGGCAATAGTGCCTCACCTTCGTTTAGCCCCTGAGGGTCCACCACACGCACTTTCGCACCGCCTCCGATCAGCGCTGGAACAATCGTCAGGCTGGGCGCGTCACGCATATCATCCGTGTTGGGTTTGAAGGTCACACCCAGAACGGCGATTGTCTTGCCAGAAACCGCGCCGCCACACAGATCGGTGATCTTGTCGACCATCCGCCGTTTGGTTTCGTCGTTGACGTTAATCACCGTTTCGGTGATTTGCATAGGCATTCCGGCTTCCTGACCGATACGCGCCAACGCCTTTGTGTCTTTCGGAAAACAACTGCCGCCATAGCCTGGCCCGGCATGCAGGAACTTGTTGCCAATACGGCCATCCAGACCGATGCCCTTTGACACTTGCTTCACGTCTGCCCCGACCCGTTCGCAGAGGGCCGCGATTTCGTTCACGAAGGTGATCTTGGTCGCCAGAAAGGCGTTGGCCGCATATTTGATCATCTCGGCGCTTTCCAGATCGGTTATGACAATCGGGAAATCCCTAAGGAAGAGCGGCCGATAGATCTTGGCCATGATCTCGGTCGCACGTTCGTTCTGCACCCCGACAATGACCCGATCGGGGCGCATGAAGTCATCAATGGCCGCGCCTTCGCGCAAGAACTCCGGGTTCGAGGCCACGTCGAATTCAAGGTCGGGATGCGCTTTCTGGATCAGTTGTTTGACCTTCCGGTTGGTGCCAACTGGAACCGTCGATTTCGTGATCACGACAGCATAATCTTCAAGCGAATCAGCGATCTCTTCGGCGGCCGCGAACACATAAGTTAAGTCCGCATGGCCATCACCGCGCCGCGTGGGCGTGCCGACGGCAATAAAAATCGCTTTTGCGCCCTGAACGGCCTCTTTTAGGTTTAGAGTGAAGGAAAGTCGGCCTGCTGTAACGTTTTTCGCCATCAGATCTTCGAGACCAGGCTCGTAGATTGGCACCCGACCAGCTTCCAGCATTTCAATTTTGGCGGGATCTTTATCCACACAGATAACTTCATGACCAAAATCTGAAAAACACACGCCAGAAACCAGGCCCACATACCCGGTGCCTATCATTGCAATTTTCATCGGCTCGAAACCTCTGTTTTTCGATAATCTACGACGGGATGATGCATCGCGCAAACCCTGTCAACGGACGGCGAAGCTTCGCCCATCCAGACATCGCCCTATTCCCGTCATGCCCGTGCCATGGCAGGTTTGCACGTTGCGGGGCGTAACAAGATGAATAGGCCTGAAAAATGCTCGGAAAAACACTAAAAACCCTTGGCGCCGCGGTGCTTCTTTCGCTTGCTTCACTGTCCGTGGCTGCGGCGGCATCATGTACTGTTCCGAAAATATCTGGCGCCGAAAAAGCCATTCCTATCAAGGGATTAAACCAAACTCTGCTTGATAAGTCCGTCGCAGCCCGTGTGAACGCGGAACGCTGCCGACGCGGGCTTCCTGCCCTAGCCCCGGCATCTGGTTTAAGAAAACAGGCCGCGCGACATTCCAAGTGGATGGCGCGCAGTCAGAAGTTGAGCCACAAGGCCAGTGGCGCGTTCAGCCGCACCTTAAAAGATCGCCTGCGCGCATCAGGTGTTCGGTTCCGCACCGGTGCGGAAAACATTGGCTGGGTCCACCTTTACGGCATCGACGGCAACAAATTCATGATTCGCTCGTCTCAACAGTGCCATTTTACAACCAATGGTGGGCGCAGGATCGGGCGGCATAGTTATAACAGTCTTGCCAGCTTGATTGTTCGAAAATGGATGGAATCACCCGGACATAGAAAGAACATCCTTGCCCGAAAACTGCGTTACGGCGGTGTTGGGGCCGGTGTTCAGCCCGGATCGAAGTACTGTGGTTCGGTTTTCCTTACCCATATCTTCGCTGGATAATGGGGACTATTGCATCGTTGCCACAGGGCGGCGAAGTTCTGCGCGTGGGGGGTATCGAATGCAAGAACAGACTTCCAATAGCATTCGTGGTATGCAAAACAAACATGGACGGCTCGCTAAATCGGCGCTGCCCGCTAATTAATTATGGAGTATGAAACATGAAAAAAGTGATGACCCTTGCCGCTGCTGGCATGATCGCTCTGTCCGCACCTGCTTTCGCTGGCGCATACGGCGACGCAGTTGTGGAAGAAGAAGTAGTTGTAGTTGAAGAAGCTGGTAGCTCGATCGGCAACACCGGTCTGGCTCTGCTGGGTCTGGCTGTTGTAGCTGGCATCATTGCTGCTTCGGACGACTCGACCGACGAATCGGAATAATTTGAAGACTTCGCAAGAAGTTCTCAATCTGAAACGGCAAGCCTTCTGGGCTTGCCGTTTTTGTTTGCAGAGGTCATGATTCCACCATTGGCTGAAACGCCGCTCATCGGTGCGAAGGACGCTCTGAATTGCAAAAGATCACGCCGATTATTTTGGCAGGCGGTGTTGGCACGCGCCTTTGGCCAATATCCCGTGAAAGCTATCCCAAGCAGTTCTTGAAAATCGACGGCTCGCGCAGCTTGTTTCAGCAAACCGTGCAGCGCTTTCAATCGCCGGGTTTCGGGCGACCAATCATCGTGACCAACGAGAGCTATCGCTTTCATATCGTCGAACAGATGGGTGAAATCGGCACCCTGCCCGAGCTCATATTACTTGAGCCCTTTTCCCGTAATACGGCAGGTGCCGTGCTTGCTGCAGTTAAAGCGCAAGCACAGCGAGATCCAACCACCCTTTGCATCGTTGCCCCTGCAGACCACCTTATTTCCGATACCGACGGTTTTATCGCCGCCGTTGAAAAAGGCGTGGCCGCTGCGAAATCCGGCAAGTTGGTCACGTTTGGCATCAAACCCGACCGACCTGAAACCGGCTATGGCTATCTTGAACTTGGCAATACTGACACTGACCTTAACCAGCCAGCACCCGTTCTTTCGTTCAAGGAAAAACCAGACCTGCAAACAGCCGCGCACATGATGGCCAGTGGTTGCCACCTGTGGAATGCTGGCATTTTCCTGTTTCACTGCGCAGATATCCAAGACGCGTTTGCCCGCCATGCACCAGATATCATGACACAAGTGTCAGCCGCACTTGATCACAGCAGGCTCGATCTGGGGTTTACACGGCTCGACAAGACCGCGTGGAAGGGTCTGCGCGATATATCATTGGACTACGCCGTCATGGAACACGCGGACAATATCTGCGCGGTGCCGTATGACGGTCATTGGTCTGATTTGGGAAGCTGGCAAGGGTTCTGGCGCGAGGAATGTGGGGCCGACCCGGAGCAATCCGGCGTCGTGACGATCGGCGACGCCCATAGCATAGACTGCGAAGGCAGCTTGCTTATGTCCGACAGCCCCGCGCAAACGATCGTCGGCGTTGGGCTGCGCGATTTGGTTGCCGTGGCGATGAAGGACGCTGTGCTTGTTGCAGACCGCGGTCGCTCAAACGACATTGGGGCGGTCGTAAGCTATCTGCAAAGCAAGGCAGCACCGCAGGCCACGATCCGACCGCAAGATTTCCGACCGTGGGGATGGTTCGAGGAATTGGTTTCCGGTCCGGGTTTCAAGGTGAAGCTTATCACCGTGCACCCAAGGGGTGTCTTGTCGCTGCAATCCCACACTCATCGCGCCGAACATTGGGTGGTGGTCGAAGGCTCTGCCAGCGTGACAATTGGCAACCAAACCATCGAACTGTCGGCGAACCAGTCTGCATACGTGCCAACGGGCGAAGTTCACCGACTGGAAAACAATGGCGTCACCGATGCCGTTTTGATCGAAGTGCAAACCGGCCCTTATCTGGGTGAGGACGACATCATTCGATACGAGGACGCTTATGCCCGCAGCTAGCCCGAACGCTTCCGGTTGATCACAGTCGCAAGTTCTGAATAGCAAGACTGCCGATCCGCTGTCCCACCCATTGGCTGGATTTCAACACACGCCCCTGCCCGTCAACCCAATAGACGTTGTCAAATGAGATTTCGCCGCGCTTGCAGCTTTCCTTCATGACAACCGCGTTAGAATTAATCGCCCCAAGGCTCACACGTTCCGATTTGACACGGGTCAACGTGCAATCAACCAATAGGTTTGTACTTTGACCCAGATTGCCAAGATAGAAATGCTCGCGCTTATAAGTGGCCGCCCGACGTCCGGTGATTGCGGACACCGCCGGATCGATACGCGACGCCATCAGGTCTTCGCCCAATCCCCGCGTGTTAGCCAGCACACCGCGCTTGAACGTCATCCCTTGGCCGAGCACACTTCCCCATGTCACGTAATCGCCATTTCTGCCGACTGGGCTGATCGCCAAAACCGCCTTCGTGTCGATGCGAACGACCAGTGCGATCGGCCCTTTGGTTGCCGACAAGGCCTTGTTTACAATAGCGTTTGGATCAGCGGCAGCCGCGGTCGCCCCCGTCGTCTTTGTCCCTTTGGACCCACCCAGCTTAGCGCCAAGTTGCTTGCCAGAGCTTTTCAGCAGGCTTGCGGTAATTTTTGGCAGTTCAACTTCGGACGTGTCCGAGCCGCACGCGCCAAGCACCAACGCAGCACAAAGCGTCAGACTTGCCGCACGAAGGGGGAATTTGGAAAGAGGGCTGAACACACTTATCTCCAGAACTTGCCCCAACGGGCAGCTAGGGCATCACCGTGACCTTCATCGACCCATTCGAACAGTCGGCCATCGACCTCAAGTCGTGCGCCACCGTCACGTGACAGCGATCTAAGTTCTGCTGTCGACGCACCACGTGACGGGGTGCCGAAAGCCCACTCAAACGGAATTGACAGGCGGATACCTTTGTCGAACGATCCCTCGCCGAAGTCCTCTGCGGACACGTTGGTCTTGGTCACAAAGCCGCCGACCTTCCACCCATTTTCGAAGGTCCGGTCGACTGACAACGTTGCACCATAGTCACCAGCAAGGTAACGACCCACATCTAGGCGACTGGTGAACCCATTTCCGAAATCGTAATAAGCCGATACATGCCCGGTAACGACGCTGTAATCTTGGAAACTGAACAACTGGTCAAACTCGCGCTGCTTGACCCAGGCAAGCTCAGCACCCACAGCAAACTGGCTGTCGACAGGCTTCCACAGCACCTCACCCGACACGCCGCCGAACATGCTTTCAAGATATCCAATTGTAACGCGGCTATAAAGGTTCTTTCCGGGCCGTCCGTACATGGTTGCCGTCAGATGAGAAATCGCCGGATCACCTTCTGAGGCATACAGCGAGCCTTGTGTCCGCACAGGTGGCAGCTTGGAAGAGCCTGCCTTGCCTTCTGCCAGATTTCCCCACAGACTTTTCGACACAGACCCCGACAGGAAAATATTTGGAGCAATCTCATATGACCCGCTCAGCTTTAGGCCGAAATCAGCACGGATCGGGCTTGCCGGGTCAAAGAAACTCAGCCCCAAATAGGGGGCAAGAGCCCAGCGGAACCGACTGTCGGATCTGACCAGTTCCGAATTGCGAACCGCGCGCGGCGTCGCTTCATCAATCGAAACGCGGTTGAACATGTCAATGGCGGGCGCGTGTTCCAACCGCTCGATATCGCTGCGGCGCATGGTGACTGTGGACAGCGGAACGCCTTTGTCCACCAACGTTATGACAAATGTCTCGATCGAGGGCGGCAGGGCATGGGTCAGAATCCGCGCGGTACGCCCAACGGCCTGCGCCGGGGAATAGAATTTTCGGTTATCGACCTTCAGCTCGGCACGCGTCGTGCCCAGCGCGAGGGACTGCAGCGTGATGCCTTCCTTATTCAGTGCATCACCAACTGCCTTGCGGATACCGGTTTCGTTGGTCGGGTCCGAAATCCAGCCCGTGCTCCATGCGTCTGCATTGCTGCGCGAGGGGCGCGGCTTGACCGGCAACGGCGCGCGTTCATTTCCGGAGCGCGCCACCGGTTGACGCGGGTTCAGGCGAATAACGACATTTGCGCCGACAGTATCGCCTGCCAGATAGAAGGCGTTGACGTGAATGGCAGGTGACACCTGATAGTCGACGGCGAAGTTAAACGGCGACTTATGTTCCATCACACCGGCCGCAACTTCTTGCACGTATGCGTCCGAGCTGTATTCCGCCTTCAGCGTCAGCTTGTCGTTGACCTTGTAAGACACACCGGCAAATGGCGCGAAATCGCCCTTGAACCACTGGCTCGCATTCAGGGTGCCGCCCTGACCAAAGTTCCATTCGGGACGCCCGCCGCCGATGGTGCCAATCGGTTCATAGCTGCCCATCCGGCCCCAGCCCAGACCGCCGGTCACACGCAGCCGGTCGCCGATTGACTTGGTCGCAACGATATACTCGCTGGAATAAATGCCGGTGCCGATGAAATCGCGAATACCTACGGACACGGCCGGGAAATACTTGCTTTCGTTCAGCACGCGATAACGGACATCAAAGCTTCGGTCAAAATAGTCGCCAACGACCGGGTGAAAATCGGCGATCTTCGAATAGCGGAAGCTGCCTGACAGGCGGGGCGTGATTTGAAAGCTCAGCGTGCCGTTCGCGTTGGGCCCGAACTGCGAATAGGTGAACGCCAATTCGCTGTCGGCCGCAGCCTCGGCCGTCGGCATCGCGATCAGACCAGGCGTCCCGTAGATGGTGTAACTTGTTGTTAGCGTGCCAACTTCTGCCACAGCCGGCGTAGCTATCGCCGCCGTCAGACCAAAGACTGCCAGTTTACAAAAATCCACCCGAGAAATGCTCACTGCCATCTCCGTTCAACATCTTTTTTTGTTCAAATACGCGATCCTTACGGACAAATCACGTAAAACCGACAAGGATCAGCGGTTTGCAGTGGATTGTCGCGCAAATGCACGAATAGCCTCGCAGTTCCTCTAACCTTTGTAACGCCACGTTACCAGCCTTAACGAAATCCGGTCGGCTATACTTAACAAAAGCCCTTTTATGTCGGAGCCGATCATGAGCCTTTTCACACCATCCGCCGCGTGGGTCAGCGACGAACACCGTATGTTCGCCGACATGACCAACCGGTTCTTTGCCGAGAAGCTGACACCGAACATCGAACGTTGGGTCGATGAGGGGATCGTTGACCGCGACTTCTGGCGCACAGCCGGTCAAGCCGGGATCATGGGCGGCGCCATTCCCGAAGACTTCGGTGGCGCAGGTGGCGATATGGGCTTTGAAAGCGTTGTTATCTATGAACAAACCCGAACGGGCGATTGTGGCTGGGGCTATGGCATCCAGTCAATCGTGGTTCACTATATCACTGCCTATGGCACTGACGAACAGAAGGCACGCTGGCTGCCCGGTCTGGCGTCGGGCGAAATCGTCGGCGCGATTGCCATGACCGAGCCAGGAACCGGGTCCGACCTTCAGGCTGTGCGCACCCGTGCCGAGAAGGACGGCAATCAATACAAAATCAATGGGTCAAAGATCTTCATCACCAATGGGCAGGCTGCCGATCTAATCATCACGGTCTGCAAAACCGACCCGGACGCCGGATCGAAAGGTATTTCATTGATCGTCGTCGAGCCGGATCAGTGCGACGGCTTCAAGCGCGGCCAGAACCTGAAAAAGCTGGGCATGAAGGCCAATGACACATCCGAGCTGTTCTATGAAGATGTGAAAGTCCCCCAGACCAACCTGCTTGGGTCCGAGGAAGGCCAAGGCTTCTATCAACTAATGAAACAACTGCCGTGGGAGCGGCTGTTGATCGCGATCCAAGCCCTTGGTGCGATTGATTTCGCGCTGGAACAAACCATCGCGTACACGCAGGATCGCAAAGCGTTCGGACAACGTGTGATGGATTTTCAGAACACGCGCTTCAAGCTGGCCGAATGCAAGACCAAAGCCGAGGTGCTGCGCAGCTTCGTCAATGACGGGATTGCACGGCTTATTGACGGCACGCTTGATGCGCCCACGGCCTCGATGGCGAAATACTGGGGCAGCGAAGTGCAGAACGAGGTCATGCACGAATGCCTGCAACTGTTCGGTGGCTATGGCTACATGATGGAATACCCGATCGCGCGCCTTTACGCGGATGCGCGCGTTCAAATGATCTATGGCGGGACCAACGAGATCATGAAAGAGCTGATCGCCCGGTCGATTGATGTCTGAAAAAAAACGCGGACACGGCCCACTGCATGGCCTGAAGGTGGTCGAGGTTCAGGGCCTTGGCCCCACACCATTCGCCGCGATGTGGCTGGCGGATATGGGGGCAGACGTCGTCCGCATCCAGCGCCCCAACCTCAAACCACTTATCCCGCAGAAGATGGACGTGCTGAACCGAGGGCGCGGGTTTGTCGAGTTGGACCTAAAGGACAAAACCGACCGCGACACCGCCGGTGACCTGATCAACCATGCCGACATGCTGATCGAAGGCATGCGCCCCGGCGTGATGGAACGTCTTGGCCTAGGCCCCGAGGCGTTCACGCAAACCAACCCAAAGCTGATCTATGGGCGGATGACCGGTTGGGGACAATCCGGGCCACTGGCGCAGGCAGCAGGGCATGACATCAACTATATCTCGATCACCGGCGCGCTTCACGCAATTGGGGGCGACGCGCCGGTGCCACCATTGAACCTTCTGGGCGATTTCGGCGGCGGCGGGATGTATCTGGTGGCCGGGATGCTCGCCGCCCTTCATGCTGCGCGCGAAGCGGGCCAGGGGTCAGTTGTCGACGCCGCAATCACCGACGGCACCGCGCATCTGATGGCAATGATCTATTCGATGCATGGTGCGCATCTTTGGGCGGATCAACGCGAAGCAAACCTGCTGGATGGCGGCGCGCCCTTCTATCGCGTCTATGAATGCGCCTGCGGCGGCCACATGTCCGTCGGCGCACTGGAGGCCAAGTTTTACACCGAGCTTCTGTCGCGATTGGGGTTGAACAGTGACGATCTGCCCGAACAAATGGATGTTGAAGGCTGGCCCACACTGCGAGGCGCCATCGCCGAACGCTTCAAGCAAAAGTCACGCGATGAATGGGCAGCATTGCTCGAAGGCACAGACGCCTGCTGTGCACCTGTCCTGTCGCTTGCAGAAGCGCCCAACCACCCCCACAACAAAGCCCGCAATGCTTTCACCACGATCAGTGGCGTCGTCCAACCAGAGGCCGCGCCAAAGCTGTCAACGTCAGACGGACGGGCAGTCGCTGGGGAAGAACGGCAGCCAGAATCCGTGGAAGACGTGCTCGCCCGTTGGTCCTAATCCGCATTTGGGCGCGCGCGAAAGGCAGGCATTCCGGCGGGCAACATGACCGAGCACCCATGTCTTCGCCATGGCCCCTGCACTCTCCGTAAAAGACATCCCGATTTCCCAATTTGCCCTTGCAAACCCCGCGCGGGACCGCTAAATCCCCGCCTACCGCGCTCTGGTAGCTCAGCTGGATAGAGTACTTGACTACGAATCAAGGGGTCGGGGGTTCGAATCCTCCCCAGAGCGCCATTTTCTATTTTGTAGGACGTCAGACGAAATTGACCTTTGCGTCATAAACTGACCCAATTCACCACGAACCGGATGTTTGTGGTCAAACCGCGGATATCCGGTTCGAACCCTTTATTTGAGTTCGCACGAAGTCCCCGTGGCGGTGATGCTCAGTAGAGTACGATCGGCTGTCAACATCTGAATGATGTGATGTGGTCTTGTCTTCTGACCGAGAAAACCCGCGGAGAATGAATCGCGTGACTTGATGCTGGGCGGCGCATTCGCACCGCCCGGTTTGTCACCAATGAATCTGTGTGGCCATGAAGGATAGCTCACGTCAAGTGGCGGCGAGTAGCCCACTCAACCTGCGGT
Organism: Aliiroseovarius sp. S1339; assembly: GCF_023195695.1. GTDB lineage: Bacteria > Pseudomonadota > Alphaproteobacteria > Rhodobacterales > Rhodobacteraceae > Aliiroseovarius. Next base: position 127,882 of record NZ_JALPQG010000005.1, read on the forward strand.
CGGTTCACATAACACCCCTTAGACGTCGTTCACGCTTTGTTATACCGCCGCCGATCACCCACCGGTTGCGAAACCTGCCATTCGAGACGCCATTCTACGACGACCGCAATGCGGGACAAACCAGACTTGTGCCGGTGCAGCTATTGCTGACGCAGAGAACACTCGCAATTGCAGCATCGCATATTTGGAAGCACAGTACGTTTCACCAAACCGGTCGTTCACACGCGCCGATCTCGGCAGATCTCAAACTGGCTTTCGCTACGGTCTGCCCAAACAGTCGAGACGCGGACAAAGCACCCTTTCGCTGCGACGGCATTGGCCAATAGCAAGAGCCAACATTCGTAGCAGAGCTTTAGAAACCGCGGCTTGGGTCTTCGTCCGTGAGTGTGACACTCAATTCCGTTCGCTGAACGTAAGATAAGCCCAAGTGTCGCCAATAAAAGACCACCGCCGCCGTAAACCCCGGCGGCGGCGCGATCATTCAGCTGATAGGACGTGGCTTGAGCGACATTTCAAGGAAGTTGTCCTTGTAGGCACTCTCGCCGATCTTACGCAGCACACCGCGGCCCAGCTTGTAACGATAGTTGCCAGAAACAGGGTCTGGCACTGCGTGGCAAACAGAGTTTGCCATAGACCCCGGGTAGTTGAACGCAGCCTTGGCAACGCCCGGGCGCATCTCGTCCGAGACGATGGCGACGGCGACGAACTGGCCTGTTGTGGTCTTGATGTGGCCGTTTTCCATGAGCTTGGAAAAGCTCAGGTCGTCCGACTTAACCCCGACCGGTTCGCCCGATTGGACATAGACCGTGTCGTTGAAACCTTCGACCAAATCGCCCGACTCGATGCCCGCTGGGGCTGCGTCGTCAGGGTGGATTACGATGTGCGGCCATGGCCAGCGCTTCGCCAGATATGGTTTGCGCAGGTCGTCGAAGCCAGATTGCCAGGTCTCGTTCACACGACCATTGGTAATCCATATCTCGCCCTTTTCGGCGCGGGGCTTGATCGCCTCGTAGAAATCGGACCAGCTGTCATTTTCCCACGGGGTTTTCAGCATGTTGGCTTTCCCGGTGTGCGTGCCGAACGCATACAGCCACTTCTGGTCGTATGTATCGCCTTCAACCTCACCCCAATCATTGGACGCATCATGCAGGCGTTTCGTGCCGACCATTTCACCGTCAATAAGTCTGATCGGCGTCTGGATACCAGTGGTGCCCAACTCGCGCAGTTTTTCATGCGCCTTCTTGCCTTCTTTCTTCGCTTCTTGCGCCAGCACATGATAGCTGAGCACGCCGCCGCGCGAATGGCGCGAGGCTTCTTCGAAGATGTCGTTTGACTCTTTCCAGTCAAACCCGGCAAAGCCCATTTTTTGCGCAAACAGGCCGATCGCCCACCAATCGGGTTTCGCCTCGCCCGGTGCGTCATTGAACTTGGCATACAGGCGCAGGCGACGCTCGGCGTTACAGCGCGCGAAGTCCACTTCGCCCCAGCCGGCAGCCGGCAGAACGATATCGGCATATTGCGTGTTAAGCGGATCAACAGGGTAGATATCGCTATCCACCAGCATCATGCCGCCACTGTCAGCGCGCGCTTTGAAGACTTCAATCAGGTGATCGCGGTCAACCGAGCGGGGCTGATGTTCATTGCGCACCGTGAGGTCTGCAACACGGCTGGCCAGTTCTTGGCTTGCCAGCATGGCCGCGAACCATGTGCACCCGATGGTCCAGAAAAACTTCACTTTGCCGTCCATCACCCAGCGGTCCACATTCAGCGCCTTCTTGCGCCGCCCGGGGTGTTTTTCGGGCGAAAGGAAGCCTTTGCCTCCGCCGGGGTTCATCCCGCCGCGCTGGTGTCCGCCGCCACGGCTGATCACTTGGCCGGGGCGGTTGCCCGCGCCGCATATCAGGCCAACAGAGGCCAGCGATGCCGTGTTCATGTAGTTGTTAGACCAGTAGTTGCCCTTCTCCAGCATGAACGAGGTTTTAGGCCGTGTGCCGTCTTCGCGTGGTTTGGCGATCATCTCGGCTGCTTGCTGGATCAACTCGGCGTCAATGCCTGTGATCCGCGAAGCCTCGGCCAGTTCTGCGGCGGGCTCGTTCGCTATGAATTTCTGGAAATCTTCCCAGTCGGACTGCCAACGCCCCCATGTGGTGCGCCACTGCCAGCGGGTGTTGCGCGTGCCACGGCCAAAGCCGCTTTCGATTTCCCACTTCGTGTTCACCCAATTGTCGATGAACTCCTGATCCTGCCAGCCATTGTCGATGATGATCTTGGCAAGCGCCAGATGCAGCACCGTGTCTGTACCGGGAATGATGGGAAGCCAAAGACCACCGTTCTTGAGGCCGTATTCAACGCCCATCGTCTTGTGCGGGGTGACGAAGATCATCGTCTTGTCCGGGTTTTCGCCTTGCATCATCCATTCGGTGAACAGCACCGTTTTGGTTTCATACGGGTCGACGCCAGACAGGAACGCCACATCGCATTTCCCCCAATCATCATAGGAGGCCGCGAACGAGTTTATACCAGCATCGTCAAGCCCTGCGGCGTCTTCTGCATTTTGTGGTTTGTCGTGCGGCGCATAGACAGGTGTGCCAATGGCGCGGTCTACCAGTTTGCGAATGGCGAAGGTGTTCTCAAAATACTCATAGCTGTAGGTTTTCATCCCCCACGCATGTTCACCATGTTTTTCAAGCACGTGTTTGGACACTTCCGCCATCACATCGGTGGCGAGATCCCAGCTGACCGGCGTCAGAACACCGCCAATGCGGATCATCGGGTATTTAAGACGGTCGCGTGTTGGCGTTTCTGGATTATAGATCTTTTGTGCCAGCGTTCCGCCGCGCACCGAATGGTTGCCGTCGCGATTGACCACTTCTGCATCCGGATCCGCGATCACCACAAAATGGTGTTGGCGACCTTCGTGCATACCGATGTTGTGCTGCGATTCCGCGATCCAAGGCACACCGCCGCTTGGAAAATCGACGCCAAAGACGTTTTGGTCGGCGTTTGTCCCACCTTCTGAGCCAACTGGCCAGCGGTAGACTTTATAGGAGCACGCAACGATGCAATAGCTGCACGCAGTCGTGATCACCTCAGCATTGGGAGGAGGCAGCGGAACGGAATTTCTGTTTTGTACATTGCTAGTCATTTTTGTCTCCTTGCCTCAAGCGCCCGAGGGGTTTTGGCTGTAGCCGTAAAACAGACCCATCACGCCTGTTGCGACGATATCGTCACCGTCAATTTCCAAGATGATTTGCGGCAGGCTGGCCGAAGAGTGACCCGAAACGATCATCCCGTGACGCGAAAGATCGAACGTCGACAAGTGCAAGGGGCACGGCCCCAGCACAGAGTGCTGCGACTTGAACTCAGCCTCGCCCATGTAGCCGCCCATATGTGGACAGATGGTGTTGAAGGCGACAATGTTGCGCGCCTCACCCACGCCCCCGCCGGCTTCTTCTTCCAGCATCATCACGAGGTTTTCGATATCATCGGTCGGGTAGTTGAAAGAAATCGCCTTGCCCTTTTCAAGCGCGGACACTTTGCCAATAACCTTGCGCGTATAAGACGATGAGACGAGCTCTTGCGCCTCAGCGCCGCGGCCCACCGTGGCCAGCACGGTTACAGATGCGCCGCCAAGGATCAGGAAGTTTCTGCGGCTAATGGATTGGCAGGCGTGGTTTAGGCCTGCGCCTTTGGCTTCTACTGGCTTGTTCATTTTGCAAACTCCGCCCATGTATTGGTTTCGGGAAGCTCTGGTTCATCAAGAAGCAGAGGCTCATCCATTGACAGCGCCTCTAGGAAAGCGACCAGGTCCGCTTCCTCTTCACTGCTAAGGCCAAGCGGTGTCAGACCTGCTGTCTGACCTTCGCCGCCACCTGCGTTATAGAAGGCGACCACATCGGCCAGCGTCTCTAAGCCACCGTTGTGCATGAAGGGTTCTGTCCAGCGCAGCTCGCGCAAGGACGGCGTGCGGAACTTGTGCTTGTCATCCGGCCGTTTGGTCTGGTGATAAAGTCCCAGATCGTCGGCTCCGGTTTTGTAGTCCTCATGCCGCCCGCCCTTCTGGTAGAGCTCCCAACGCAGGGTGATCTGATACAGCGGGTCTTCTTCGAATTCCGCCGCCGCTGGGACGCCTATGTTATAAAACTTCTGGTCTGAAACCAGCGCACCGTTGTGGCACGAGATGCAGTTTGCCTTACCGTTGAAAAGCTCCATCCCACGTTTGGCTTCATCGCTCATTGCCGTTTCATCGCCCGCAAGGAAACGGTCGAAAGGCACCTTTGTGGCGTCGGTGACAATCGTGCGCTCATAGGCGGCAATTGCCATCCACGCCGCGGAAATGTGCGGCACCGTGCCGAACACCTCTTTGAAGGCCGCAACATACTCCGGAACGAAACGCAGACGCATTTCCATCATCGAGCCGTCACCGTTGCCAGCAACTCCGCCGCCAGCCGCGGCCTTGGCTTGCAACTCGAGGCTGCGACTTGCGCCATCCCAGAACAGCTTGTTGTAATACGCCGAATTCACGATCGTCTGGCTGTTGCGCCAGTGCTGCGTGCCCGGATAGCCGAACGATATCGGAGTAGCAGTGCCCCAGCCCGCATCCGGCAGGTGGCAGGCCGAACAGGGCATCGCGCCGTTGCCAGACAGGCGCCCATCCCAGAACAGTTTTTCGCCCAAGGCGATCTTTTCTGGGGTCATCGGGTTATCGGCAGGAATCGGCGCCGGGCCGAGGGTTGCCAGCGGCGGGACGTCTTGCGCCATCGCGGCTGTGCTGACGAACGAGATCAGGGCGACCTGCCCCAGCAGTTGCTTTGCTTTATTTTTCATATCGGGCACCTCCTCAATTCTCGCCGACAACGCGCATGGCGTAGTCCGGCAGTTCTGGAACGGCGACATTCGGCGCGTCACCTGTCAGGCTTTCAAGGAAGGCGACAAGATCGGCCGCCTCTTCGTTGGTGAGGTCCAGCGCGGGCAGTTGCTCGTTCCCTGCGTTATAGAAATCAACAACATCAGCCAGTGTGGCGTGGACGCCGGAATGCATGTAGGGCGCAGTTTGGCCCACATCCCAGAGCGAGGGCGTCGCGAATTTACCGTCGTCGCCATCATCTTTTGTGACCGCATAGTGCCCTGCATCTTCACGCAAGTTCATGTAGTTCGGCGTGCCAAGGGTGGCGAAGAAGCGCAGCATAATGATCTGGCGCTCTGCATCCTCTTGCAGCTCGGTGTTGCCGGGAACGCCCGTGGCGTGAACACCACCATCCGAGAGCGTTGGGCCATTGTGGCATTCGATGCAGCCTGCTTTGCCAGCGAACAAATCCATGCCGCGCGTTGCTGCTTCAGAAAGCGCAGCCTGGTCGCCATTCAGATAGGCATCAAAGGGCGCGCCTTCGGTTCGAATGGTTTTGAGATACTCGCCAAGCGCGCTGTAAATCTTGCCACCGTAAGGATCACCTCCAAAGGCTTCCTCGAACATTTCAACATATTCCGGCACTTGCTTCAGCCGTTCCTGTGCAAGGCGGCTGTCCATGTGCATGGTGTGACTCTCAGTCATCATATCGCGCGAGACGGTGCTCATGTCGGCGCCGTCAAGGCGGCCGTCCCACATCAGCACGTTGCTGAACGAGGTGTTGAACAGGGATTTCGCGTTGCGAAAGTGCACGCCGCCTGCATAGGCGTCAGACAGCGCCTGACCGTCGCCCCAGCCATTGACAGGGTCGTGACAGGACGAACATGAATTGCCGACATCGCCAGAAAGGCGGTCATCAAAGAACAGCATCTCGCCCAGTTTTGCTTTGGCTTGGTTGACCTCATTGGGTGCGGGTAAAGGCGCAAAATCTGCGGCCCGACCTGTTGCAGGGGCTGACGCAAGAACAAGCAGCAAAGCCGCGGTTCCTTTCAACATCTGATATCTCGTAAAGTGCCTGCTTCGCATTGCAAAGACCTCCCAGTTGATGCGGCTCAAGAGCGATCAAGGGCGTTCAAACACATGTCCTGAGACGCAGATCACCCCTGATTGCTCCCAAAAGCATAGGCAGGCACTTGCGCTGATTTGTTTCGGGCAGAGTTACAATTTGCGATATTTTGTGACATTTTGTGACGGCGCGTTTTGGGCGACTGTCAGGCTGTTTGCAGCATCTCTTTGATGCGCTGTGCAAGCTGTGAGGGTTCGACAGGCTTATTTAGGAAGCCGGGCTTTGGACCATGTAAGTCCAGATCGCTTTTGCGATAGGCAGAACAGAACAAGATGGGGCATTGCGGGCGCAGCGCGCGGATTTCAGCGGCCACTTCATCACCCGACATTTCCGGCATCACCAGATCAAGGATGACCAGATCGTAACGATCCGAGTTGTCGCGGAACCTTGCAAGGCCCGATGTGGCATGGCTGAAAGCTTCAACCTGATAGCCAAGACGCTGCAGAAGGCGCCGGAAAATCGACGCGACTTCGACTTCGTCATCAATGATCAGGATCTGGCCGCGACCGCGTGGCAGGGCTTCGGCTTGTGGGACTTTGGCCAGCGCCAATTGACCAGCCGCTGGCAACCACAGGATAAAGCGCGCGCCCTGCCCTTGCTTGCTGTCGACCGTGATCTGCCCGCCCATCTCCTGAACAAGCCCTTGAACAACAGCCAGGCCCAGACCTGTCCCCTTGCCGATTGGCTTGGTTGTGAAAAACGGCGCGAAAATGCTTTCCAAAGTAGACTGTGACATGCCTTGGCCATCATCTTCGACGGTAAGTCTGACCCAGCCGTCGTTGCGCGCAGCCAGCCCCGGCGGCTCTGTCTCTGGTGGGCTGACCGAAATTTTGATCAATCCGGATTTACCGCCAATGGCTTCAGCGGCATTGGAACATAAGTTCATAAGGATCTGGTGCAGGTGGGTCGGGTCCGCCAGAACAGAGCTTGGACAGTCGCGATCTGGCGTTTCAATAACAATCGTGGGCGGCATGGCGGCGCGCAGCAAGCGGGCAACTTCGCCAATTACGGCGCAAAGATCGGTGGCAACAGCAACGCCCGGTTCGCGGCGGGCAAATGTCAGAAGCTGGCGCACAAGACTTTGCGCCCGCCGGGCGGCGATGTCGATCTGTTCAACTTCGCCAGCGAGGTCACTGCCCTCTTCCGCATCCAGGGAGGCCATATGCGCCGCGCCAATGATTGTTGTCAGGATGTTGTTGAAGTCATGTGCGATACCGCCTGCCATAAGGCCCACGGCCTCCATCTTCTGGGCACGGGTCACTTGCTCCTGAGCGCGGCGCTTTTCGGTGATATCCTCTCCGATGCCAATGAAATTACGCACCATGCCGTCTGCGCCCTTGAGCGGTAAGATCGTGGTTTCCGCCCAATAGCTGCCGCCTGATTTTCGCAAGTTGCGAAACACACCGTGCCACGGCTCGCCACGCATCAGGTTCTTGCGTATATCGCCATAGGTCGTGTCCGGTGTATCGCCGGACTGGAGCATTCTGGGGGTTTTGCCCGTCAACTCGTTCAGGCTCCAACCGGTAACTTCAATGAATTTCGGATTGGCGTATTCGATATGGCCATCGGTATCCGTGATCAAGATTGTTGCGGGGCTTTGCTCGACCGTCTCTGCCAACAGCTTTTGTGACTGTTCAAGGCGGCGTCTGTGGACCAACTCTTCCGACAAGTTGTCCATCGCTTGCCGCATATCGCGCAGAAGCAGCATCATGAGAAATCCCAGCGACAGGGCAACCGTCACAAGCGCGAACATCGACACGAAGCCAACACCAATAAGAGTTTGCCCGGTGGAAACCGCCGCGGCGACACGTTTGGTGCTCAGATCACGGTTTTGCTGCCAAATCTGCTCCAACTTGCTAAGCGCAAAGATTGCGGCGCTGTCATCGACGCGGACCAGCGCATCTGTTTGTGCAGCAGGCCAACCCTCGCGCGCGGCCTTGGTTGCTATTGGCAGTTTCGCCTCATACTGCGCGATTGTGGCGGCTATGGCGGTCAGGGCAAGGCGTTCTTCGTCCGGCAAAGGTTCAGCAAGGTAGTTACTGAGCACAGCGTCGAATTGTTCCAGTTGAACAACAACGCGGCTTCGATAGACCTCTTCCCCTCGTAGCACGTAGTTTTTGAAATTATGAATGATACCGCCATAGCCAAGGTAACCCCGCAGCGAGCTGATCCAGTCACCCTTCTTGGCGGTTTCATCGGTGTATCCGGCCCAACTGGCGGCAACTTCCTTGAATTGAGCCCGGGTTTGCATGCCAAGAAACAGACCCGTTACAACAGTAGAGATGAGCAGAATAGACGCGGCCAAGCCGATTAATCTGCTCCGTGTAATAGGCATCGTCTTCTTCCCGATCAGGCGAACCGGTTGCACTGCCGGTGTATTTGAGCGACATCAAGAAGGACTGAAAGAGGGGTGAGGTCAATGGCTGAGAGAATTCTTGTCGTCGATGACGACCGGCAGCTGACATCTTTTTTGGATCGTTTTCTGAGCAAGCAAGGCTATCGGGTCACAACCGCCGGGACGGCAAGTCAGATGGGACTTGCTATGGAACATCAGGAGTTTAACCTGATTGTTCTCGACATCGGTTTGCCGGATGGTGACGGGTTCGAACTCACGCGGGAATTTCGAAAACACTCTAACTTGCCGATCATTGTTCTGACGGCGCGCGATGATGTTTTTGACAGGGTTATTGGGCTGGAGCTGGGGGCGGACGACTATATCACCAAGCCGTTCGAGCCCCGCGAATTGCTGGCACGCGTCAAATCAGTTCTGCGCAGAAGCGGCGCGGATGATGCCCCCGTTCTCGAAGGCGCCCCGGAACGGTATCGCGATTTTTCCGGCTTCCGGATAGACTTGGTGTCTCGCATGCTCAGCCTGAGAGACGACGGCACCGAGATCAACGTGACGTCAACGGAATACGCCTTGTTGCTGGCGTTGACGGACACCCCGGGGAAAGTTCTGGCGCGTTCGGAGATCCTTGAGGCGCTCTACGGCAACTCCACCGCCGTCACCGATCGCGCGATCGACGCTCACATGGTGCGTCTGCGCCGCAAGCTGGGCCAAGGGGACGGTGAAGCGCCCTTGATCCGCACAGTCCACGGCGTGGGCTATACGATTGCAGCAAGTATTTTAAACGTCTCCTAAGCGCTCCTCACAGAGGATTCATGCAACCTTCTACTTTTAATTGAGCGAGGCTATCTTGGTTTGAGGCAAACCGTCCTAACATCATGAAATGCCACCGACTGTCGCCCTTATGCCCGCGCGGATGATCATACATCTGCCGCTTTTTTCTCGCTGCGAACGCGCGCAGCGAGAAAATCGAATTCACACTCTGGGCTCGTTCCTGACCTTCGCCGCGCTCTGCACTAAGGGCCGCTTTTCGTATTGGGTCAGAATTGCTTGACGTTTGGGTCAATATTGAATGACGTGATTTTCTTGTTTCCTGAGGTTTTGGGCGCCAAAAGAGTCAAAGGTTCGTGACGTTCCACATATTTGTGGAATGTCATACGAACCTGACCCAAGTGTCATAGCGTGACCCAATCCCCTCATTTGCCCGCTTGGCCTGTTGCGTTGATCTGACTTCCTTTTTAAAAAAAAGCAGGGCTGATTTGCAGGACAGACGGCGAAGCCGCCTGTTCCTGCTGATCTGCCACGTGGCGAACGCGGATGGGGGCGTGGCAATGCTATTCGACAAAAGTGGTGCGGCCCGCAGCGCAGCGAGGACACGGCCTTGTCTAATGGGGTTGCCCGAGGGGGAAGGCCGCGCCTTCACCCTGACGCGACGACGGGACATTCGGTTTAGCCCGAACCCCTAGGAGCCAGAATTCCTCAGGTATGGCAGGGCGTCGGCCTGCCTCGATAGGGGTTTCGCAGGAGCCTGCCGGTAAGCTGTAGCCTTCGGCCCATAACCCTCTGGGTCGGCAGTGGCGTATTTCCGACCACGCGGCTTACAGAGCTTCACAGCGGAAACCACCATTCATTCATCGGCTGTGAAAGCGCACTTCGTCTCGCATCGCCGCTGTTCGTAGATGAGATGCTGCGCGATGCAGGAATGGACGCTACCTGATTGGTGTTCTCACAGTCATCGTCAACGGCCATTCGCAGAATGGACATCAACCAGTTGTTGCCATGTAACTAAAAGGTTGAAGCAGCGTTTGCTTTTTGATCAGAAAAACCGCCGAACCGCTTGGCGATATTCGCGGAATTGTTCCCCGTATTCCCGCGCAAGCCAACGTTCCTCTATGAATATGGCAACCAAATAGATCAGTGCCCAAATCATCAACGTTGCGATTGCAAATGAAACAGGGATGAGCAAAGCCCACCCGGCAAGGCCGAACCAAGTAGCAATATAAATTGGATTACGTGAGTATCGAAATAACCCGTCGGTGCGCAGCCCTTCTTTCGACCCAAATGCGTTAGCCCAACCAAGCGCTATCGTTGCGCCAAATGCAATGGCGAAGCCGCAAGCAAACAACAGGATGGCCAGAAACTTTGCTGGCGCAGAAACAGGCAACCCGATGCGCCAAACATAGAGTATCGAGAAAATGATTGACCCGTAGACCACGATCCGAAACAGGGTCATAAACACTATCTTTTTTCTTGGTTGGCCTTCAGGAGGCGGCCAAAATCTGAAATTCGGATTGATGAGTTGATATGTAACAAGCGCCAAAAGAATGGAGCTTGATATGAACGTCAGAATGGGAAGCGTGCTAAGCAGGAGATCAATCATACGCGCATCTTAGATAGGCAGTTTGCCTTGGCAACTGGATCATGGGAATGAATGACCCATTGGTCCGCACTGCCGTCATTCTGGAAATGGAAATGCTGCACGATGGATGATTGGCCAGTCTGGGGAAGCCGCGCCGCAGAGATGGACGCTTAGCCCAATGTCCAGTCAGGACCGTGAGCCCTGCGCCATGATCGGCCGGATTTCTGCGGGAGCGTTGGGGGCCGGGCTGCCCCCGCGCGATCATTTGGTTTCGCGACAGCACCAGAAGCTTGTGCGTTCGCAAATCGTTAAACGGGTGTTTGCTGTGCAGGACGTTTTCGTACCGGCGATAAAGCTTACGGATCTGCCGAACATTTTCGTCGATGACACAATTCGCTCGGTCACATATTTCCACATGCTTTTCGACCAACACGAGGTCATCTTTGCAGAAGGCGCACCAACCGAAAGCCTGCTTACTGGACCCGACGCGCTAAGGGCGCTCGGCTCTGAAGCGCGAGACGATATCCTGACCCTTTTTCCGGAAGTCACCGAAGTGGATCATGTCCCGGTGCCAGCCCGTCGCATCCCGCCAGATGAGTTGCAGAAACAGCTCATCGAACGCCATTTGAAAATCCACAAACCTAGTGTGGAATGAGCGAGCGCAACTTTTCAGAGAGCCAATGCTTTTCTAAGGACAATACTTCGACAACCATCCGTTAAGAACGTTTAGCTCCTCGGTGTAAGCGCCCGCCTCATCATTGGCTTGATTTACGGGATCAGCAGACCAGGCGGCATATCCCGATACTGGAAGACGTACGCCTTCGTGACGAACGTCGCCCAGAGTGTCCTTGTCTTTGATCCAGTCATACAGCGTCCCATCAGGCGCTTTGTAAGTGGTCACAGAATGAAGCGCTTCGCACGTCGCCTGGTGTTGGCTTTCATGTTCGTAAGCAGCCGTCAGAACGATGTCTGGAATGCATTCAGCAGCGGCTGAAGCAGCCGATGGCAAAGTAATCTTGCAGCTGCGAACATCCGTTTCTGCGAGGGAGTTCGGCTGCATGGTTCGAGTCGAGTAATCGGCGGCATTCGCGGTACTTTGCGCGCTGGTGTCACTTGATACCGAGACCGTTCCATCCGGTGCGACCGTGACCGTGCCGTCTACTACTCCGGTCACAAGGTCGGCAAATGACAATGCCTGATTGCCCGCTGCCTTGTGAAGCCGCCGTTGACTGTCCATCCAAAACCCGGTCCTTTCATCCGCCCCATTCATCCCAGTGGCTTGCGCGTGAGCAATCAGCGATAAATCGGTGTTGGCGGCGATGTAACTTTCGACATGTTGTTTTTCCAATTCGACCAACCGGCAAAGGCACGGCGCAGCTTTTCCAGATTCAGCAACAACGTTCACGGTCCGATCGGCCTTTCCGATTGCGTGTAATTTGGGTGGCAATTTCAGCGTGACAGCAGCCATGTCCGAGGCCGAAAATGATCCGGGAAACTGGCTCATCGATGCAATCGGTGACAGCTCCCAGATAATATCGCCCATGTTCTTGGGCATGGTCTCTTTGCCAGTCCACTTCTGGGTCGACTTATCGCAGGTCAGAATGATGTTTGGATCGGGTCCGCCTGGCCGGGTCGTTGTTATCCGAATTTGCGTAGGACAAGAATTTGCGGTGCCGCTTACAAAAGACAACTGCATCGGCGAGGGACCATTATAGGTGCCTTCCAGCGGAAGTGGGTTGCATCCGCACATGTCAGACTGGGCCGTAACGCTGTTATTGCCGATGCCATGCGCGCGCAACGGGTCCATTGTTCCAAGTAAGAGCCCGCCCGTGAACGAGACAAAAAGAGCTATTCGGGTCAACATTTGCATCCCCCCAACATTTCTCCAATGACAATTCTTACCACCAATTGAAGCTCAGAACAAAAATCGGGCGAAGGCAAACAAATCGCAGGCCTAGATCGAAAGGCGTTTCAAACCCGACGCAAGACGTCTTGGACCATGCGTTTAGATATCACTGCAGGGTCACGGGACGTCTACCGATCGAGCTCTGATCTTGGCCAGAAATGTAGTGCAAGATGTATTCACCAGGATCGCTTGGCAATTGCAGCACGGCGGGGTTTCCGCTGGCTGTCGTCGCTGTCACTTCGGCTGTTTCGGAGCCAATTTTGGTGATCGCGATGGAATCCCCGTCCGCATCTGGCCCGACCCAGAAGACCTCAAGCTGACCTCCGGCCGTTGCGGTATCGGCGGCCTCAAGCACTGCGGTTTCCGTCACAACTTCGCTGGCCTGAACGACCTTCAACGAGCGGCGCGCCAGCACTTTTTGCGGGTTGCCGTGGGCAATATAACGGATCAGATAAGTGCCTGTTTCATCGGGCACGGTCAGCCTGACGGGGTTGCCACGTTCAGTGTATTGATAATTTAAGTATTCGCCGGGTTTTGACCCAATCGCGGCGACCGAGATATAGTCATTCTTATTGTTTGGGCCGACATAGGACACGTCAACCTCTGTGCCGAGGACAGCAGATTCTGGGGCGTCCAGAACCACATTCACCGCAACGATGTTGATATCACGCGCTGCAAGGATACGTTGTGGGTTGCCATGGGCAATATAGCGCAGTTGATACTGCCCCGGTTCTAGCGGCATCTTGAGCTTCGTCGGGTTGCCGCGTGTGGTGTAAGTGTAATGCGCATATTTATTGGGCTGCTGATCTGGTGTTGCGATTGCGATGTAGTCATTTTTGTTGTCGGGTCCATCCCAACTGACGTCAATCGTCGCCCCAGCATCAGCGCTACTTGGCGCGTCAAGCGAAACCTGCGCGGCCACGACGCTGATATCGCGGGTCGCCAGTATTTTGTCGGGATTGCCGCTGGCGATATATCTGATCTGATAGTCACCCGGCTCCAGCGGCATTTTCACTGACGCGGGGTTTCCTCGGGTCGTATAAGCGTAGTTTTCGTATTTGTGAGGTGCCTGATCCACCGCCGCGACCGAGATGTAATCGTTCTTATTGTCCGGCCCTACCCATGCGACATCGACTGGCGAGCCGGCGATTGCTTCAGCTTGTGCGTCCAGTGTGACCTGCGCTGCGACCACCACGATTGGACGCGTTGCGATCACCTTGGCCGGGTTGCCAGCCGCGACATAGCGCAATTCATACGTGCCGGGTTCGAGCGGCATTTTAACCGATGCAGGGTTTCCACGCGTGGTATAGGCATAATTGGTGTATTTGTGGGGCTGCTGATCTAACGCCGCGACCGAGATATAGTCGTTCTTGTTGTCCGGCCCATTCCATTCGACATTGGTTGCATTGCCCGCCACGACTTCATCAGGTGCATCTAGGGTCGCGGTCACTGCGACAACCGTTAAGGGGCGGCGTGCCAATACCCGTGCTGGATTGCCCTGCGCCACATAGCGCACTTCGTAAGATCCGGGTTCTATGGGTGACGTCACCTGAGCGGGGTTGCCACGCACGGTGTAGGCATATTTTTCGTAAGCGGTGTCCTTGGCATCTAGGGCCGCAATCGCGATGTAGTCGTTTTCGTAGTCGGGGCCATCCCATGTCACATCCAACTCGGACCCGGCAGCAATCTCGTCCGCCGCATCTAACGTGACCGCTAGGTCGGTGATGGTGATTGCGCGCGTGGCCGATACGCTTTGCTTGCCGGGGACACTGCGGATGTAGCGTAGCTCATACGCACCGGACTCCAGCGGCATGCGTACCGCAACGGGGTTACCTTCAGAGATATAGGCATAGTCCAGGTATTTCCCTAGTTTGGCGTCAGGCGGCACAACCGTCACATAGTCCTGTTCACCGATTTCGGCATCCCAAGCGACGTTGATTGTTGCACCAATGGGCGCGGTCTCGGCGGCCTCCAGCGACGCTTGGTAGCTTATTTCTGGCAGTTCGAGTGTGATGGTTTTCGCCTGCCCGGCGACTGTGAAATCTGCCGTTGCTGTCGCTTCGTCTTCCAAGCGCAACACCGACGCCGAATAAGCTCCCGGCAACAAATCCAGACCCGTTTCGCCCAGCGGGTCAGTTTGATTGCCGGTGCCGTCAGGAGCGAAAGACCAAACCAGCCCTTCGTTGATGACTGGTCCGCCTTTTCCCAACGTGGCCCGGAAGGTGATCGCGACCGGCATCGGCTCGGGTTCGGGTGCGGCGGCGATTTCAACCAAAGCTGCGCCCAATTCGCTCGCGTCATCGGCCGATCGGAAGGTCCCGCCGGTTTCAGCGGCTAGGCATTGCATCTGGGCAACCGCATCCGGGTCGTTGATGTCGAACCCAACAACATGTGCGGTAAAGTCGACCCCTGCTTCTTCCAAGGCACGGGCGGCGGCACAAGGATCAGGATGACAGGTTTCGATCCCGTCTGACACAAGGATCACCGTTGCCTTTTCTTCGGTGTAGCGCAGCGATTGCGCGGCGGCGATCACAGCGTCAGTCATCGGGGTTTTCCCCTTTGGCTTGATCGCATTCACAGCACTGGAAATTGCCCCTTGGTTGCCGTTAGCCGCTGGCACCAGCGTTTCAATGTCAGAGCAATCCCCTTTGCGCCGATGTCCATAGACCGTCAATCCAAGCATCTGATCTTGCGGAATGGTCTGTAGTAAATCGCCGATAACTTCCTGTGCGATGGTGATTTTTGCTGTGCCGTCTATCTGCCCCCACATCGACCCTGAGCCGTCCAAGATCAAGATAGTCGAGGCGCGATCTTGGGCTGTTGCTGGAAATGACAGGAAAATCGACAGAAAGAATGCTGCAACGAAACGCATGAGATAGCCCCTTCTTTAACGTGTAAATGGAAGCAGATTATGGGCCAAATATCCAGATGGTATTGGGTTGGGCGCTAAAAAGTTGGTTCTTGAGGGCAAACCAAAAGGCACCCGGACCACCGAATGCAGCCCAAATCTGCCAGTCAGCCACGTTGTCGCTGGCCGCGTTGAACCCGGACCTACCGCTCTACAAAAGCACGGCTTGAAATAGACACTGAATTTTTCGCAGGGTCTTTGGTATTGGCAAAGCAGTAACCGTCAGCACGATGAATAGATCCGAATGGCAACCCTCGTTCTTTTGAAACACGGCAGAAACCCTCAACGTCTTCTACATCAAACACCAGCTTAACAAGCGTTTGGCCTTCCTTCCGGCCTTCCGACATAGGGTGCAAAAGAATACTCGCTCCGGCCCCTTTGGGGACTAGTTCAACGATCCGATCACCGTCCAGCCGACGCACCTCAAAACCAAAATGCTGGCAATAGAATGCCACCAGCTCCTCAGTCCTCTTCGTGTAGATAATGATACGTCCAAGTTGCGCAGACACATTGAACTCCACTTCATTCGGGTGGGCGTCATATACCGGAATTTCAGTGCGCGACCAATTGCGGCTTTGTCCCGCACAGCCAAAGTTCGGATAGTTAGCAACTGCTCTATCGGCCGCTGCTACAATCCCTGCTCGTCCAGAAACCTCCCCGCCTCAGATTGAAACATTCGGGTTGGTTATGCGGGATGTGCGACGTCCAGGTGCGAGCGCGGGTGACCACATTTTCTACCTGAATTGAGTGGAGACGCCGTTTGGGCGGGGTTGCGACCGCGCGGCCTGTCGAAATCCCGACCACCCAGTCCGCCTGCGCGAACAGAAGCAGCCTGCCCGAGGTTACGAAAGCCCCGGCCGCTTGCGAGGCCGAGGCATTGGTCTTGGTCTTGGTTCTGTTGTTAGTTTTTAACGATCAGGTGGTCTGGGCCGTACGCAAAACCGGTAATGTTGCGATTGCCCGTGTTGTTGTCGTCGGTAATGACCAGGATGTCATGCTCGCGGTAACCACCGGCGCCGGGCAAGTGGTTTGGAATGGTGATCATCGGCTCCATTGAAATGACCATCCCCGGCTCAAGCACCGTGTCGCAATCTTCGCGCAGTTCCAGTCCGGCCTCGCGACCGTAGTAGTGGCACAGAACGCCGAACGAGTGGCCGTAGCCGAAGCTGCGATATTGCAGCAGGTCTTTTTCTGCGTACATGGCGTTCAGTTCTTTGGCGATGTCCGAGCATTTCGCGCCCGGTACCAAAAGCTCCTTGCCCCGGTCGTGGACCGCGCAGTTGACTTCCCACATCGCGATGTGGGCGTCGCTGGCCTCTTCGGCAAACAGGGTGCGTTCAAGGGCCACGTAATAGCCTGCGACCATCGGGAAGCAGTTCAGCGACAGGATATCACCTTTTTCGATCTTACGGCTGGTCACAGGGTTATGCGCCCCATCGGTGTTCAGACCGGATTGGAACCATGTCCATGTGTCCAACAGCTCTCCATCCGGCCAGACGTTCGCGATTTCGCGCACCATCGTCGCGGTGGAATGCAAAGCGACCTCATGTTCTGGCACGCCGACGGCTGTTGCTTCGACACATGCCGCGCCGCCAATGTCTGCAATACGCGTCATCTTTTCGATGTGAGCGATCTCTTCAGCTGATTTAATCATCCGCAGGCGCATCGAAGCTGCGGCAATGTCAACGAATTCCATGTTCGGGAATTCAGATTTCAGCAGGTTCAGTGTATCGATGTTGATGTGGTCAAACTCGATTCCCAAACGTTTGACACCACCGGTCAGCTTGCGGATAGCTTGAAAATAATTGTCTTTTTGCCAATCGGTATAGGTGATGTTTTTGCCACCAAAGGTCCGACGCCAAGGCTGCCCGCCGTCAATCCCGGCGCTGATTGTCGTTGCGATGTTATGATCGACCAGCAAGCCATAGCGGCGACCGAAGTAGCAGTACAGAAAGTCGGAATAATAGTTGATGCAGTGATACGATGAGAACAGTGCAGCATCTATGTTCTGCTCGCTCATGTAGCCGCGTATGTCGTCCAGACGCCGCTGCATTTCTGCGGCAGAAAACGTCTGCGGCGCAGCGGTGCCATTGTTGGTGTAGTCTTGAAATCTCTCGCGCTTCATGGAACCCCCTATGCTGTTATGGCCCATCCAGGACCAGTGATACGTGAAGATTGACCCAATTATGCAGCACTGGTCAAAGGATGGTTTTTCACGTATAGGGTGAGGAAAACTTATGCTGAGGGCGTCATATGTCCACGACTCCACTAAACGCGCTGCGAGTTTTTGAGGCCGTCGCGAGGCTGGGTTCGTTTCGCGCCGCTGCTGACCACCTTTGTGTGACCCAATCAGCGGTCAGCCATCAGGTCCGCCATCTTGAAGATTGGCTTGGCGCCCCGCTTTTTGAGCGGCAGGGCAATCGCACCCAACTATTGCCGCATGCCTTGGAACTTTCGGGATCACTTTCATCGTCGTTGGCTGAAATTGATGCTGCCTGTCACCGCGCCAGCGTGTCGCGCGCGCAAATGCCCTTGGTCATCGCGGCGATTCCTTCCGTTGCCATGTGCTGGCTGATCCCGCGACTGATGAAATTCAAAGAGCTGCATCCCACGGTTGCCACGCGCATGATCTATGCAATGCATGGTCAGGATATCGACTTTCGTGAAACCCATGTGGCTTTCGTTTTTTCTGCAACCCCTCCTGAAATAGCTGGTGTAGAGGTTATGCCTTTTCTGCCCGGGACAAGCGTGCCTGTCTGCAGCCCCGATTTGCTGCAGAAATCTGGTCGTCGTAAGCTGAAGCCTGCGGAAATACGCAAATTCGGCCTCTTACATGACCGCGATGAAACAGGTTGGCGATCTTGGCTCGAAAACAAGGGGATACGCGAAACGACAGCCCTTGGCGGTCCAGTTTTTGAGGACTTCAATCTTCTGCGCGGCGCCGCCTTATCCGGCCAAGGCGTCGCACTTTGCGCTACCGTCATGATCAGGTCCGATCTGGAATCGGGCCAGCTGGTGCAAGTCTCTGACACTGCATTGCTGGACGACCATGATTATTATCTACTGATCGGCCCGCAAGCGCGGGCAAACATGATAGACGAGGTTTTGGCGTTTAGGGATTGGGCTTTGGCTGAACGAGACATTCAGCTTCAAAGTCTCTGACGCGCAAATTCCGTTCATTTGACCTTCAGAATGAAAGTGACGCCAATCTAAAAAGACAGGCAATCGAACTTGGTTCTTCATCGGTCGACAATGCCCCGCGCGTGCAACACAATGCCGGCGACGAGATTACCCCAAACGAAAGGCAGACGCGATGGGCACCGAAATACTGGAGCATGTTTGGATCACCCTGTCCGACGGCTGCCGCTTGGGCGCACGCATCTGGCTGCCCGAAGGCGCGCTGGATGAACCGGTGCCTGCGGTGCTGGAATACATCCCCTATCGCAAACGCGACGGCACCCGCGTGCGGGACGAGCCGATGCACGGCTATTTTGCAGAACATGGTTACGCCTCGGTGCGGGTTGATATGCGCGGGTCGGGCGACTCCGACGGTCACATGGCCGACGAATATCTACCGCAAGAACAGGACGACGCGCTTGAGGTGCTGTCCTGGATCGCCGCGCAGGACTGGTGCAGCGGCAATATCGGCATGATGGGCAAAAGCTGGGGCGGCTTCAACTGCCTGCAAGTCGCCGCCTGCCGCCCGCCGGAACTGAAGGCCGTGATCCCGGTCTATTTCACCGACGACCGGTTCCGCGACGACATTCACTTCATGGGCGGTTGCCTTTTGAACGACAACCAGTGGTGGGGCTCGATCATGCTGGCTTATCAGGCTCGCCCTCTTGACCCTGAAATCGTCGGCGAAAGCTGGCGCGAAGATTGGCTGAAACGCATCGACGACCTGCCCTTCTTCCCCGCCATCTGGGCCGAACATCAACGCTATGACGCCTATTGGAAACATGGCTCGGTGCAGGAAGATTCCGCTGCCATCACCTGCCCCGTTCTGGCCTTCGGGGGCTGGGCTGACAGCTATACCAACTCCGTCCCGCGGATGTTGGAAAACCTCTCGGTCCCCTGTCGCGGCATCATCGGCCCGTGGGGCCATGTCTATCCCCATGACGGCATCCCCGGCCCCGCGATGGGCTGGCTGCAAGAGGCCGTGCGCTGGTGGGATCACTGGCTCAAGGGCATCGACACCGGCGTGATGGATGAGCCCAAGCTGCGCGCCTATGTGAACGACGCCACCCTGCCCGATGGCAGCCGCCCCATGCAACCCGGCCGTTGGGTCGGCGAGGCGGAATGGCCCTCAAACAAGGTCACGCCAATGCCCCTGTGGCTGACCAAATCGGGGCTTGCAGACGCACCCGGCGCGGGCGAGGTCTCGATCCGATCGCCGCAAAGCCACGGCAAGGCGGCGGGTGAATGGATGGCCGCCGGTGTGCCCGGTGAAATGCCGACGGATCAGCGGCTTGACGATGGCGGGTCGCTGAATTTCGACACCGAGATCCTGACCGAAGAGGTCGAGGTTCTGGGCCGCCCCCATCTTGACCTGACGCTGACATCAGACAGCCCGGTGGCGCAAATCGCGGTGCGCCTGTGCGACGTTCTGCCAAGCGGAGAGGTCTTGCGCGTCAGCTATCAGGTCCTGAACCTGACCCATCGCGACGGGCACGAAACCCCGCAACCGCTGGAGCCCGGCAAGCCCATCAAGGTCCGTGTCGCGCTGAATATCTGCGGTCACCGGTTCGCGCCGGGGCACAGGATCAGGGTCTCGGTCGGCACCGCCTATTGGCCCATCGTCTGGCCCGCGCCCTATGCCGCGACACTGACCGTCGCGCTGGAAGATGCATGCCTGTCCCTGCCCCGCCGCGCAGGTGGCGACGTGCACCAGATGACCTTCCCTGACCCCGCGCACGGGCCGCTTACACCTGTTACCCAGCTTGATCCCGGCTCCATCGCCCGCACCAGTCTGCAGGATCACATGACGGGCGAAACGGTCTATGTCACCGATGGCGTCGGCGGCGTGTTCGGCGAAGGCGTCCTGCGTTTTGACGATATCGGCACCCATACCGCCCACTCCCTTCGGCGGGAACAGCGCATCCGGGACGACGACCCGCTGTCAGCCCGCTCGATCATCGACCAGAGCTATGACACCGTCCGCGACGGCTGGAACATCCGCACCGAAACCCGGCTTGAACTGTCATCAACCGAGACAGAATTTCACCTCGACGGCACATTGCGCGTGCTGGAAAACGGCGAGGAACTGCGCAAACGCACATGGCGCAGGGTCATCCCCCGCGACCTGATCTGACTCTTTTTTGGCCGACGGCGCGGTCAGGGCGCTTTGATGGCTAAGGCAACCGACTGATTGCTCATCATCCTTGCGCAAAATCCGCGATACAAGGAGAGGGCGCAACACCGCTCGCCTTTTCCGCGCTTGGGTTCACTCACGCCGCTTTTTTTGGACGCTGCCTTGCCCGCGAATAATCAAAGAAACCTATGGCGATAGCAGCGATACTGCAAACGCTTGCAAGGATCTAATACTAACTTACACGGCGAAACTGGCTTTGCATCCGGTCAAGCACGTCGACGCCCATCTGCAACAGCAGGTCCAGCACATCGAGCGGCACCCAGTTCTCGCGTATCAACCCCTCGTGGTGCAGGTAAAAGTCCATCACCCGCATGGTTACGGCGCGACCCGTCGGCCCCACACCAAGAAAGTCATTCCCGACGTGGTTTGCGAAAACGCTTGGCCAGCCGCCCGTCACGGAATACGGGCCGTCGCCTACGCGGATGTAGTGCCCGCCGCCATGCTTGGCTTTCATCTCGGCAATCTCGTCCCACTGGCCGCCGCCCATGCGCTTTGGGAATGCCTTGCGGAAGGGCAGCTGGTGGTAGTCGACGAAGCCCTGCAGCCCGCGTGTCGTGCCGATGCCAGAGGGTCCATACCACATCATTTTCGGGTGCCAGTGGTCCTTCTGCGGCATGTTCAGAAGTCCTTCGCGCCCCTCGCTTTTCAGGTCGTCATAAGCACCAAGCGTGTCGTGCATCGCCAACGTTTGGGCGATACTCGCCTGTGATTGCTGACTATCCTGCACTGAAAGCAGCAGCCCGTCGGCGGTCAGCGGGCCGGGCCACATGCCCTCGGTCCCAAGGCTTGGGGCCAGCGGCCAGAAACCGGCCTGCCGGAACACGTCCAGAACATCCCACAGGCAGTTGGATTGCACGATCTTTCCGTCGCGCAGTTCATGCACCTCGCCATAACGCAGATAGATCGGGCGACCGGTCGCGGGGATGGTCAGCCAGTCGCGGCGAAAAGTTCCGCAGTAATGCCCGGTCATGGCGACGTATTCGCGCCCCTCAAAGCTGCCGCCCATTACGATCTGGTCGCGGCGTTCAAGGTCAGGAAGTGCCGTCATAAGTGGCGTCCACAGCGTGGTTATCAACGAATCGGCACCATGCGATTCGTTCATTGGATGCGACGCACGCAGGTGAATGTCGGGGTGATAAAGCGCACTGATGTTGTTCGTCAGGCCGGCAACGCCAGCTTCAGCAAGGCGGCCTAACCCAACGTAAACTGCGGTTTTATTGTTCAGATTTCTATCTGGCACGGTGTTCCTCATCTGCCTGTGGACGTGGCTATTGATGCTTGGAATGAAAAATATTGCAAGCGTATTCATCAACCGCTACCGTTGAAGGATCAAGGCTGCCCAGAAAGCCTGATCAACTAAAAATTGTCTTGGCGGTGCCTCTTGGACGGCATGGGAATACCGCCAACAACGGGAGAAATCGGAATGAACATCACTTTGAAATCGACGGTCGCTGCCAGCGCTCTGGTCGTCGCTGCCGGGGCCGCGACGGCCGAATGCAGCATCGACGGCGGTCGCGTCAACATCATCGGCAATGAATTTCCTGCGATCCAAACCATCGCCAGCGCTGCCGCTGAATGCGCGGGCGTCAAAGTCGAGTCGAACCTGACTGCGGATCACCAGACGCTGAACGTTGCTGGCATGTCGGGCAACCCCGCTGAATATACCAGCGCGGTTGTTGCAAATTCATCCATCGTGGCGCTGATCAATGAAGATGTCATCCAACCGTTGGACGCACTTGTCGCGGAATACGGGCAAGACATCCCCAAGCGTCAGCTGATCACCGTTGACGGAAAAGTCATGGCTGTCGCATTCATGGCGAACGCGCAGACGCTGGCCTATCGTGCCGACGTTCTGGAGGAAGTCGGTATGGACGTGCCCACGACCTATGAGGGCGTACTGGAAGCCGCCGAAGCGATCCGCGCCGCTGGCATCATGGAGCATCCCGTTGGTGGACCCTACGCGGCTGGTTGGAACCTCGCGCAAGAATTCAACAACATGTATCTGGGCCACGGCGGCGAGTTTTTCGAGCCCGGCACAGCCAATGTTGCGATCAACAACCCGCAAGGCGTTGCGACGCTTGAAATGATGAAAGCGCTGACCAAATACATGAACCCCGACTATCTGACCCACGATTCCAACGGCACGCAGGCCGAGTGGGAAGCAGGCAACGTCGCGCTGATGCACATGTGGGGCAGCCGGATGCAGATTCTCATGGATGACGAAGGTTCCGAGCCGCAGGTCTATGAGAACACCAAGGTTGCAGGCCCGCTTTTGGTCGGCGACAGCGGTGTGCCCGCGTCCACCCTGTGGTGGGACGGCTGGACCGTCGCCAAGAACATCAGCGACGAGGATGCCGCGGCGACCTTCCAAGCCCTGACCTATGCTGTTTCGCCTGCGATCCTGAATGATACCACAATGGATCAGGCCGTTTGGCTGATCGACGGATACGAGCCCGCGCCTGTATCCGAAGGCGTTCTGGCGGCTGTCGCTGCAGGCACGAAACCTTACCCGATGCTGCCCTATATGGGTTTGTTGCACACGGCTGCGGGTGACAACATCGCCGACTTCCTGACCGATAAGGAAAGTGCCGAGCAGACGCTGGCGGATATCGAAGCGGCCTATACGGCTGCTGCCAAAGAACAAGGCTACGTCAACTAAGCCTGACTTTCAGAAGGGCGCGTCGATCCGTCGGTGGAAGCCGTCGCGCCCTTTTCACTGCCCCCATTCACAACAGGCAGCTTCGCTATGAAACACAGTTCTTTTTTCTGGTTCGTTCTTCCGTCCTCGTTGTTGATGTTGGCATTCATTGCCTTTCCGATTGTGTCGGTCGTGACCCAGTCATTCTACAGCGCGCACGAGCAGGTCGTTGTTGAGGTGGAAAATTGCGGGCCCTTTGGCTGCAAGATGGAAACCTCGGTCGACCAGGTCGCCACCGCCGCCATTCGCGAAGCCGAACCGATGGGCAAGTTCGCGGGATTGAGTATTTACACAGACCGCAACCACCTTGCCTTCGGCGAAGTCGCCGCGGCTTGGGTCAGAGCGGACGGGTTGCCCGATTTCGGTCGCAGCCTGATGAACCTGCCATTTTACAAGGCGCTCGGCTTTACCCTGACCTACACGGCCGTCGTCACACCGCTGACGATCATCCTGGGCTTCTTCATTGCCATCGCGGTCAATTCTGTCGCCGTCGCCCTTAAGGGCCCGACGATCTTTTTCTCGCTGCTGCCGATGATTGTGACGCCGCTTGTTGGCTCTTTGATCCTTTTTTGGATGGTCGATGCCCGCGGGATTCTGGGGACCGGTTTGCAGTGGCTGACGGACGATCCGACCCTGTCGGTCAAGGCGTCAACGGGGCTGATGTGGATCATGCTGATGGTCTATGGCATCTGGCACGCGGCACCCTTCGCGTTCGTCGTTTTCTATGCTGGCCTGCAGACGGTCAACACCGACACGCTTGAATCCGCGATGGTCGACGGCGCGACCCGGTGGGAACGTATCCGCTTTGTCGTCCTGCCGCACTTGTTGCCGCTGGTCACCTTCGTTGCACTGATACAATTGATGGACAACTTCCGTGTGTTCGAGCCGATTGTGAGTTTCCAGGCCTCCGCACATGCCACTTCGCTGTCCTACGCGATCTTTAACGACCTGGGAGGCGAGACGCGCTTGTTGTCCTCGGCTGCTGCAACATCGGTGCTGACCATCATCGGCATCGCCATTCTTTTGTCGCCCGTCCTTGTTCGGACATGGCGCGACTTCGACCGCAAGTAAGAGGACGTAAGCCCATGTCAAAAGCTAATCGTCAGCCGCCCTCGGTTCGGATCATGGCCACCTCGTTTTTGGTGATCTGGTTGGTGATCGCGGCATTCCCGTTTCTTTGGACTCTTTGGGGGTCGTTCAAGGTCGAAGGTGACTTCTTTTCCAAAGCGAACTGGGCCAACGCTCTGTTCGGAACCATGACGCAAATCGAAACAGGCGGCAGCTTCACCGGCGCGGGCTATCACGGTGCTTGGATACAGGAAGAATTCTGGCGCGCGGCGCTTAACACCACGCTTGTGTGCCTGTTCGTGGTTACCGTTTCACTGACCTGCGGCACGCTGGGGGGCTATGCTCTTGCGCGTTCGACCCACCGCTATGCCTTCTGGTTCCTGCTGTTCGCGCTGATATTCCGTGCGATGCCGCCGATCACGTTGGTTTCGGGCTATCTGCTGCCGTTCTTTGAATGGAACCTTTGGGGGCATCTTTATACCACGGTGATCGTTCTTGTGGCTCTCAACCAGCCCTTTACCTTGTGGATGCTGCATTCGTTCTTCAAGAACATCCCACAGGATCTGGACGAAAGTGCGATGGTCGACGGCTGCACTCGCTTTCAAGCGTTCCGACACGTGATCATTCCGGTGATGTGGCCGGGGGTTATCACAACGGGTCTGTTCAGCTTCCTGCTGGCTTACAATGACTTCGCTGTCACCACGATGCTGCTGAGCAAGGAAAACCAGACAATGGTGCCCAAGATTGCCAGCTTCCTCGGGACCACTCAAACCAAGGGCAACGTCATGTTCGCCGTGTCGGCCGTTGTCTCGGCCACGGCACCGCTGTTCGTGATGGTAATGTTCTTTCAACGTCAAATCGTGAGCGGCCTGACCGCTGGCGCCGTCAAAGGATAGGGGCTTAGATATGGCCAGACTTCAACTCAAGAACGTCAACAAGCGTTGGGGCGCCTTTGTCGGTGTCGACAACTTCAATCTCGACATCGCGGACGAGGAGTTTCTTGTGCTGCTGGGGCCATCCGGCTGCGGCAAATCAACAACCATGCGGATGATTGCAGGACTTGAAGATGTCACCGAGGGCGAGATCATTTTGGGCGACCGTGTCGTCAATGATCTGGAGCCGAAGGATCGCGACATCAGCATGGTGTTCCAATCCTATGGCCTTTACCCCAACCTGACGGTTTATGAAAACATCCGCTTTCCGCTGCGCGTCCGTAAGGTGCCCAAGGAAAAGCATGATGAGATGGTGATGAAAGCCGTTCGCATGACCGAGCTTGAGGATTTCATGCACCGCCGCCCTGCCGAGCTTTCGGGCGGCCAGCGCCAGCGTGTCGCCCTTGGTCGCGCCATCGTGCGTAAGCCCACGGTGTTTTTGATGGACGAGCCGCTGTCCAACCTTGATGCAAAGCTGCGGGTCAGCACACGCGCGCAGATTAAAAACCTGCAATCGAAGCTGAAAACCACCACTGTTTATGTGACCCACGACCAGATCGAGGCCATGACCTTGGCCGACCGCGTCGTCGTGATGAATGCGGGTAAGATTCAGCAAGTTGGCACGCCGACGGACATTTATGACACCCCGTCCAACACCTTTGTCGCCAGCTTCATCGGCTCGCCTGCAATGAACCTTGTCGAAGGCACGCTGGACGGCGGCACCTTCGCCGGCGACGGTATCAGGGTCGAAGGCCTTCCCACTGGCCCGTCGGGCAACGTCACGCTGGGCTTTCGCGCTGAGGATGCCGAAATCGTCGACACAGGCGGCCAAATCTCTGCGCCGATGTATTCCATCGAATTGCTGGGCGAAGCGTCAATGATCTCGTGGCGGCTCGGTGGCGCTTTGGTGTCGGTCAAGACCAACAAAGAATATCGCGCAGAAATCGATGAAATCGTGCAGGCCAGCATTCCGGCCAGTATTTGCCACCTGTTCGACACGGACTCTGGTGAAAGGATTGCCCTGTGATGACACCGACCGAGCAGGCGGAAGCGACCCGTCAGGTTATCTTGCGGATGGAGGCGGCGTTGGCCGCCAACTCGAACGATATGGCCGCCCATTTCCATGAAGATTTTCGCTGGATGGGCAACCAGGGCTGCGGTACCAAGCCGGACCTCGCGGCCTTTCGTAACAACTGGCAACTGCCCATACGCGCCGCCTTCACCGAACGCGATTACAAGACCGAAAAGTTCGTCTGCGAAGGCGAATGGGCCTCGTGCTTCGGTCATATCGAAGCGACGCATAGCGGCACCTTCATGGGGATCAAAGCGACCGGTAAGCGCGTGAAAATCCCGTATATGGATTTCTGGAAGGTCGAAGACGGGCGGATCAAGGACAATTGGGTCTCGGTCGATTTTCCATCGGTTCTCGCCCAGCTTGGCCGCGACGTGTTCGATGGCCATGGCTGGGAGCATTACGACGACGGCACGGCAACGCCGCAACATCCCGCATAAGGACGCAATAAATGACCATTCGCCACCTGAAAACCGCCCGTTCCGAAGCTGCCCGCGCCGAGGATGATGCCAAGGTTCGTGCCATCGTCGAAGACGGGTTGAAGGCGATCGAAGCCCGTGGCGACGCAGCCGTGCGTGAAATGGCCGAAAAGTTCGACAACTATAGCCCCGCAAGCTATCGCCTGTCGGACGATGACATTCAGTCTATCATCGCCAAGGTCTCGGACCGGGACATGGCCGATATACGCTTTGCCCAAGATCAAGTCCGCAACTTCGCGCAGGCGCAGCGGGATTCCATGCTTGATATCGAGGTGGAGCCGTTGCCCGGCGTGATCCTTGGCCACAAGAATATCCCAGTGCAATCGGTGGGCTGCTACGTGCCCGGCGGCAAGTTTCCCATGGTGGCATCCGCCCATATGTCGGTCGCCACCGCCAGCGTCGCCAAGGTGCCGCGCATCGTCGCCTGCACCCCGCCGTTCAAGGGCGAGCCGAACCCAGCGGTAATCGCCGCGATGCATATGGGTGGCGCGCATGAAATTTATGTTTTGGGCGGCATTCAGGCTGTCGGCGCGATGGCGATTGGCACCGAAACGATCGAGCCGGTGCATATGCTCGTCGGCCCCGGCAACGCCTTCGTCGCCGAGGCAAAGCGCCAACTGTTTGGCCGCGTTGGTATCGACCTGTTCGCGGGCCCGACCGAGACCATGGTGATCGCTGATGATACCGTCGACGGGGAGTTGTGTGCGACTGATTTGCTGGGCCAGGCCGAGCACGGCTACAACTCACCTGCAGTCCTGCTAACCAATTCTGAAAAGCTGGCGAAAGACACCTTGTCCGAAATTGACCGCTTGCTGAAGATCATTCCCACCGCCGACACTGCATCAAAAAGCTGGGAAGATTACGGCGAGGTGATCCTGTGCGACACTTATGACGAAATGCTGGCCGTCGCCGACGATATCGCCAGCGAGCATGTGCAAGTCATGACCGACCGCGACGATTGGTTCCTTGAACATATGACCTGCTACGGCGCGCTGTTCCTTGGGCCGCGCACCAATGTCGCCAATGGTGACAAGGTGATCGGCACCAATCACACGCTGCCGACCAAAAAAGCGGGGCGGTATACGGGCGGGTTGTGGGTCGGTAAGTATCTGAAAACGCATAGCTATCAGAAGATCACCACTGACGCTGCCGCCGCCGAAATTGGCGCCTATGGCTCGCGCCTCTGCCTTCTGGAAGGGTTCGTCGGCCATGCCGAACAGTGCAACGTCCGCGTGCGTCGTTACGGTGGCGTTAACGTGCCGTATGGCGGAGCCGCACCTTATAAGGACGCCGCAGAATGAGCCTGCCCAAGACTCCATCTTTCAATCTATCTGGCAAACGCGCATTGGTCACGGGGGCATCCTCGGGTATTGGTTTGGCGTGCGCAGTCGCGTTGGCCGAAGCCGGGGCGGACATCACGCTGGCCGCGCGGTCAGTCGGCAAGTTGGAAACGACGGCGCAAGAGATGCAAAACGCCGGGTTCAACGTCAGTATTCTGCCGCTGGACGTGTCGGACGTAGCAACCCTGCAAGCGGCGGTGGCCAAGGCAGGGCCGTTCGACATTCTGGTGAACTCTGCCGGACTTGCCATCCACAGCCCTGCTTTGGACACCCAAGAGACTGATTTCGACGCTGTGTCGGACCTGAACTTCAAAGGTGCGTATTTCCTGACGACGGCCGTGGCCAAGGGCTTGGTCGCAGCGGGTAGGCCCGGATCTTTGATCAACATTACCAGCCAAATGGCGCATGTCGGCGGCATCGACCGTGCCGTCTATTGTGGCACGAAACATGCGGTGGAAGGCTTCACCAAGTCGATGGCGATTGAATGGGGGCCGTTGGGCATCCGCGTCAATACGATCTGCCCGACTTTCATTCGCACGCCGCTGACCGAAGCGACGTTTGAAAACCCCCAACGGGTCCGCTGGATAGAAGAAAAAATCAAGCTTGGGCGCGTGGGCGAGGTCACTGACATCATGGGGCCGGTGGTCTATCTGGCGTCGGATGCGTCCGCCTTGATGACTGGCACCCATATGCTGATCGACGGCGGATGGACGGCAGATTGATGGCGCGCAAAATCACCTCTCTTCAGGTCGCTGAACGCGCAGGGGTCAGCCAATCGGCCGTCAGCCGGGTGTTTACCCGTGGCGCATCGGCGTCACCTGCGACCGTGGCAAAGGTGAAAAAAGCTGCCGCCGAGTTAGGCTACCGTCCCAACGCAATGGCGCGCGCAATGATCACCGGCAAAAGTCGGATGATCGGGCTGGTGGTCGCCTATCTGGAAAATCAATTCTATCCTGAAGCGGTGGAGCGGCTGTCCAACGCGCTGCAAGAGCTTGGCTATCACGTGCTGATCTTCATGGCGTCGCCTACGGCGGGGGATGGGGTGCAATCGGTGATGGAGGAGATCCTTGATTATCAAGTCGAAGGGATCGTGCTTGCCTCAGTCTCCATGTCCTCCAGCCTCAGCTCCCGCTGCGCTGAACACGGCATTCCTGTCGTTCTGTTCAACCGCGAACAAGACGACCTGCGCATGTCTGCGGTCACCACCGACAACTATGGCGGCGGGTTTGCAATCGGCACCCATTTCGCCCAGCAGGGTCACAAACGCATCGGCTATATCGCAGGCCATGAAGAGGCGTCGACCCAGCGTGACCGCGAGCAGGGGTTTCGCGACGGGCTGGCCGCATCCGGGCTGGATCTTTCCATGCGCGAGGTTGGCAACTTCCTGTATGATACCGCCCGCGCCGCCACGCTTGAGATGTGCGCGGGCAAAGATCGCCCCGACGCGATTTTCGTCTGCAATGACCACATGGCCTTCGCCGTGATGGACGCCTTGCGCTTCAAGCTGGGCTTGCGGGTGGCAGAAGACATCAGCGTCGCAGGGTTCGACGACGTGCCGATTGCCGCCTGGCCTGCTTACGATCTGACCAGCTATCGCCAGCCGATCAACCGCATGGTGGCTGAAACGGTCGAGGCGTTGATGCAGCGCATTGAAGACCCGACGCGCCCCGCGCATCGGGCGAAACTTGAAGGGGTGTTGGTCCTGCGCGGGTCGACCGCTTCGGCGAAGGGATAGGATATGCGGGGCTTTGACAGCAAATGGCGTGACGTGCCCGGTTTTATCATCGGGATCACCAAGGAGATTTGGGAAGACCGCGAAATCGGCTCCCTGCGCAAACGCTATGCAGATGGGCTGATTGTGCGTTCCCCGGCATCGGTGGTGGTCGACAATTCGAACGTGATTGCAGCGACCATGGCGACGCTGGCCGAGTTTCCTGACCGCGAGTTGCTGGGCGAGGACGTGATCTGGTGTGACGACCCTGACGGTGCGACGAAAACCTCGGACGCTTACCTGTCCTCGCATCGCTTGTTTTGCACCGCGACGCACACCCATCCGGGTATGTATGGCGCGCCCACAGGGCGGCGGCTCGCCTATCGCATTTTGGCGGATTGTGCGATCCGCGACGACGCGGTGTATGACGAATGGTTGGTGCGCGACCAGTCGGCCATCGTGCACCAGATGGGTGCGGATCTTGTCGACTGGACCCGCGATCTTATCGCGCGCGAAGGTGGGCCTCAGCGTTGTGTGCAACCGATGACCCCCGCCAATGACGTGGCAGGGCCTTATACGCGGCGGGGCAATGACAACGAATGGGGCCAGCGTTACGCTGACACGCTGCGCGCGATCATGGCCGCCGACATGCAAGTTATTGCGCACCGTTATGACCGTGCCTGCGCGCTGCATTACCCCGCCGGGCACGACGCGATGGGTTGGGCCGAAGCAGACCACTTTTGGATGAGCCTGCGCGCGGCATTTCCTGATGCGGATTTTACCATCGACCACGTGATCGGGCGAGACGATCCGCTGATGGCGCCACGTGCGGCTGTCCGCTGGTCGTTGCACGGCAAGCATTCAGGCTGGGGCCGCTTTGGCACACCAACGGGTGCCGAGGTCTATATCATGGGGATCAGTCACGCCGATTTCGGCCCCTTCGGCACCGGCGATCCAACCATCCGCCGCGAACACACACTGATCGACGAAACCGCGATCTGGAAACAGATATTGCTTCAAACAGGGCTGCACGAATGAAGGGTTTTTCAAACCAGTTCAATGACTTGCCGGACTATATCCTGAAGATCACCAAAGAGATTTGGGAAGATCGCGGCTTGGCAACTTTGCACCACTATTATGGCAAGGACATCCCGATGCGCTTTCCCTCGGGGCTTGTGACGGGGAACGCCAGCGTGATCGACGGAACGCTCGCGACACTGGCCGAATTTCCCGACCGTTACCTGCTGGGCGAGGATGTGATTTGGTCGCAAGAGGGCGATCGATATCTGTCGTCTCACCGGATCGTAACGGGCGGCACGCATACGGGCCACGGGGCGTTCGGGCCGCCGACGGGCAAGGCGTTTCAGGTCCGCACCATCGCCGATTGCGCGGCCAAGGACGACGTGATCGACGATGAATGGCTGATACGCGATGTGGGCGGCGTTGCGCGCCAGCTGGGGTGGGACCCCAAGGATTATGCCGCGTGGCAGATTGAACAGGAAGGCGGGCCGGACAAGTGCACACGGCCCTTTCACCCATCCCATGACGTGACTGGACCTTACACGGGGCGGGGAAACGATAACGAATGGGGTGGGAAGCTGGCCGATATCCTGCAACGGATTATGGCCAAGGACTTCACCGTCATCCGCAGCGAATATGACCGCGCGGTCTGCACCGAACATTGGGGTGCGCGCAACGGCTGGTCGTGGGACTTCTCAGAGACGGACTGGATGCGCCTGCGGTCGTCCTTCCCTACCGCGACCTTCGAAATTCATCACCAGATTGGTCGCAGCGATCCGGGCACGCCCAACCGCGCCGCCGTGCGCTGGTCGCTGACTGGCAAGCACAGCGGCCCGGGCTTTTTCGGCGCGCCCACGGGAGCCGAGGTGCATGTGATGGGCATCACCCACGCCGAATGGGGCGAATGGGGCCTGCGCCGCGAATTCACGCTGATCGACGAAGTGGCGATCTGGAAGCAGATATTGCTGCACATGGGGGAAAGTTGATGCAACGTCGCGCGCGCACTCTTCGGCGCAGGCACGAGTACCTGGCCAGCCGCCGTGCGCGCAGACTGAACCTGCGACCACCAAGCAGATTGGACGGCGACATAAACCTATCCCCACAGAATTTCAGTCAGGAACACATCAAATGACACCTCAAGACATGGAAGCTCGCATTGTTCGTTACGGCGATCTGCAACCGTGCAAAACCGCCTTCATCGACGCCCATACGCCGGGCAGCGACCAGAAGGAAAACTTCACTATTATCGGCGGCGGGGTCTCTGAATCCCCCGACCAGCACGTGCATATCGCGATCCCGCACGGGTTCAACATCGGCGCGGCGGGTCAACCGCCCAAGTGTCGCAACTCCTTACATGACCACCACACAGCCGAGGTGTTTTTCGTGCTCAAAGGCCGCTGGCGCTTTTTCTGGGGTCGCTGGGGCGATGCGGGCGAAGTGACGTTGGAAGAGGGCGACATCTTCAACATCCCCACCGCCATCTTCCGCGGGTTCGAGAATATCGGAACAGACTATGGGATGATCATGGCGATCCTTGGCGGCGACGATGCCGGTGGCGGTGTCATGTGGGCGCCGCAAGTGATCGAAGACGCCGCTGGCCACGGGTTGGTGCTGGGCGAAAACGGCAAGCTTTATGACGGCAAGAAGGGGCAAACTCTGCCCGATGGTGTGAAACCGATGCCGCTGATGTCGGCGGCTGAACTGGCCAAGCGGCCTGAACCCACCACCGCTGAGGTGCTGCCCAACCACGTCGCTCGTTATCTGGATATGATGGCGCTGGCGGACAAGAAACCCGTAAAGGTGATTGGGGAAACCGGTCTGCTGCGCGACAAGCCGGGCTTTGAGGTGGACTTGATCACCCGTAGCTCTGCCAGCGAGACGATGCATCAACATGATAAGCCGTCAGTGTTGATGGCGATGCGTGGGCATTGGCGGGTCAATTGGGACGGAGGCTCTGCCACGCTTGCCCCCGGTGACACGATGAGCGTGCCGGAAAACCTGCCACATAACGCGCTGCCGTCGATGAGCGGCGAAGCATCACTGTATCACGTGGTCGCCACAGGTGATCCCGCCGGGCTGACCTGGACAGGCTAACAGATTGCATCGACCCTGAACGTGGGGTCGATGCGCACGCAATAGACCGTTGAAAGGGCAATCATGAGCAAAGTTCTAACAACCCATGTGGGATCGCTGCCGCGCACGCAAAATGTGGTGGACTATATCTTCGCCCGCGAAAACGGCGTGGATTATGACCCGAAAGCGTTCGACGCGGCGATGGCCGATGCGGTCAGCGACACCGTGGCCAAGCAAAAGGCGGCGGGCGTGGATATCGTCTCGGACGGCGAGACGTCGAAGATCAGCTATGCCACCTATGTCAAGGACCGCTATACCGGGTTTGACGGGGACAGCCCGCGCAACGCGCCTGCGGACCTGAAACAATTCCCGAGCTTCCTGAAGCGGCTGGCCGACGATGGGGGCACGCCGCAATATGCGCGGCCCATGTGCGTCGGCGAGGTGAAGTCCAAGGGGCAGGGAGAGCTGGAAAAGGACATCGCGAACCTCAAGGCTGCGATGGCGGAACATGGCGTCGAGCGCGGGTTCATGAACGCGGCGTCGCCGGGGGTCATTTCACTGTTCCTGCAAAACGATCACTACCAAACACGCGAGGCTTATCTGGCAGCGCTCGCCGATGCGATGAAGGCAGAATACGAGACGATCGTGGCGTCCGGCCTTGATCTGCAACTGGACTGCCCCGACTTGGCGTTGTCGCGGCATATGCTGTTCAACGACCTGTCGGATGACGAGTTTCTGAAGGTTGCGGCCAGCCATGTCGAGGCGCTGAACCACGCGCTGCAAGACGTGCCTGCTGACAAGGTGCGCGTGCATATCTGCTGGGGCAACTACGAAGGCCCGCATGTTTGCGACATCCCGATGGCGAAGATGTTCGACACGCTTATGGCAACCAAGTCGCGCTATGTTCTATTCGAAACGTCCAACCCACGCCATGGGCATGAATGGTCCGTGTTCCGCGACCGCAAGGCGGATATTCCTGATGACAAGGTGCTGGTGCCCGGTGTGGTGGACACGACGACGAACTTCGTCGAACACCCCGATCTGGTGGCTGAGCGTATCGGGCGGTTCGTGGATATCGTCGGGGCGGATCGTGTGATCGCGGGCTCGGATTGCGGCTTTGGCACCTTCGCGGGCTTTGGTGCGGTGGACCCTGACATTGCCTATGCCAAGTTGGGCGCTTTGGCCGAAGGGGCGGCGTTGGTCCGATGACGCCGCTGGTTCTTTTGCCCGGAATGATGTGTGACGCACGGCTGTTTGCGCCACAGATCGCTGCGTTCTCAAGCGCGCGGGCGGTGCAGGTTGCGCCGATTGGCGCGTCGGATAACATGGCCGACCTGGCGGCAGAAGTTTTGGCCCACGCGCCGCCGCGCTTCGCACTGGCCGGGCTGTCGATGGGCGGGATTGTCGCGATGGAGGTGTTTCGCCAAGCGCCCGACCGGATCGACCGGATCGCATTTCTGGATACCAACCCCAAGGCCGAGGACGCCGCCATCGCCAAAGGTCGCGAGCCGCAGATCGCGCGTGCCAAGGCAGGTGAATTGCGCACGATCATGCGTGACGAGATGAAGCCGCGTTATCTGGCGGCTGGGCCCGGGCGGGACGCGATCCTTGATCTGTGCATGGACATGGCCGAAGCGCTTGGGCCGGATGTGTTCGTGCGCCAGTCACGCGCGCTGCAAACGCGGCCTGACCAACAGGATACTTTGCGCGCGATCAAGGTTCCGACACTAGCGCTGTGCGGGCGGGAAGACACTTTGTGTCCGATCCATCGCCACGAACTCATCTGCTCGCTTGTGCCGGGCGCGACGCTTGAGATCATCGAAGGTGCCGGCCATCTGCCGACCCTAGAGCAACCCCAAGCAACCAACGCGGCCTTGAGCCGCTGGCTGGAGGCACCATGAAGGACAGTTTGCTTACCCTATTGCGCCGCGTCGACACACCGACGGTTTGCAACGCGATTGAAGTCGCCCAAGGCCAACGGGGCTTTGATGGGTTCACCCGTGGAACGATGCTAATCAACGAGCCGACAGGCGTGGTCGTAGGCTATGCCAGCACCGCAAAAATCGCCGCTGTGTCACCGCCCAGCGAGCCGCCAGAGGTCATCAAGGCGCGCCGGATGGCGTATTACAAACAGATGGCAGACGCCCCTGCCCCTTCGGTCTGCGTGATCGAGGACGAGGATTTCCCCAATGCCATCGGCGCATATTGGGGCGAGGTGAACACCACCATCCACAAAGGGTTTGGCATGTCCGGCACGCTGACCAACGGGGTCATGCGTGATCTGGGTGATATGGCGGCAGACTATCCGGTGGTAGCGGGCAGCGTCGGGCCAAGCCACGGTTTCGTGCACGTTACCGCATTGGACGTGCCGGTAACGGTGTTTGGGCTGACAGTGCGCCCGGGCGATCTGGTTCACGCCGACCGCCACGGTGCTGTGGTTGTGCCGCCAGAGGTGGTGGACCACCTCGAAAGCGCGATCGTCAAGATGCAGGA
The DNA here is from genome assembly GCF_023195695.1 of Aliiroseovarius sp. S1339. GTDB lineage: Bacteria > Pseudomonadota > Alphaproteobacteria > Rhodobacterales > Rhodobacteraceae > Aliiroseovarius. The sequence continues at coordinate 163,631 of NZ_JALPQG010000005.1, forward strand.
CACGGAACATCTGGTGCTTGGTCCCGCCCGCAAGGAAGGTTTTGACTTCGCGGCGTTCGAGGCAGCTTGGGCAGCGTTCGAGAAGGCGCGGACGTGACGGTGATTTGAAGTGCCGTTGCGTCATATATCATCGCGCATGTCGTCTGGCTTTATGTCTGTTTCCATTTGAGCCTGCCCGACGTTGGGGTGATGCGGCCGCACTTAGAGCCGCTTGTCCTCGTAATGCTATTGCAGGACACCCGGCAGCGAAAGGTCGCCCGAGGCGATGTCAAATACATCCGTGACGCACAGAAGCGGGGCGTGGATATTGGCGTTGACGCGCAATGCAGCGGTCACTCCGTCATAGGTCGCGCCAGCCAGTTCGACATCGCTGGAAAAGCCGACGGTTAGTTTGATTTCTGGCCCGTCGAAAAGCGGGGTGAAGCCGGGGCTGTCCAGAAAGATCGGCAGGCCGGGCCACGTCGCTGGCATTTTCGGGGTTTCGCCTTCAGCGATATCGCGCACGGCCAGCGCTCCCGGTCCACAGTTTTCCGTTGGCGTCAGCACGACCCAGTGAGAGTGCCAGATCAGGCCGTCATTGGCAGGGTCGCCGTCCTGATTTTCGTCGACAAGTGGGGTGTCGTCAAAGTCGGGGTGACTTGTTGCGGCAAGAGCAAGGATGCCGGTTTCGCCTTCAAACCCGACAGCGGCCGGATCAAGGGAAGTTGGCCAGACATAGGAATGCACAGGCGCATCACCAAGCGCGCCGACCGGTTCTGGCGTGTCTGCACCCGCGACGCCATTCGTGGTCATTTGAAAGGTTACCTGATTGGCCGCGCGATGTGCGTGGGCGGCAAGGATGTCGAACGAAGCGACGACAGCCTCGTCAGGTTGTGACAGCACTGCACCATCTTGATGGACCGCGTGATCACCATCGGCGAAGGCTGCTGAAGCGGTCACGGACAGCGCAAGGATCGGAAGAAGGGTTCTGGTCATGGTCTAGGCTCCTGTGTTGGATTGTGTCAGCATTATAGTAGCGAGTCGCTATTATTGCAATGATGATATCGACTCGCTATAAAAGGTCATGAAATCAAATGAACAGATACGCGCACTGATCAATCGGCTGAGTCGTTTGGACGCGGCACAGAACTGGGATGGCGCGCTTAATCCCGCGCAGCGCGCGGCAGTTGACTATCTTGCCCGGGCCAATCGCTTTTCGCGGTCGCCTTCGCATGTTGCTGACTTTCTGGGAACCACGCGGGGGACAACGTCGCAAACGTTGAAAGCGCTGATGCGCAAAGGGTTTGTTTCCGAAGAGCGGTCCAGCACAGACAAGCGGTCAACCAGCTATCATTTGACGGATATGGGCCGCAGCGTGGGTGGAACCGGATCGCTTTTGCTCGCCGCCCTGGAAAAACTGCCCCAGAACGATCTTGCAAACATCGAGGCGTCGATGCGGCGCTTGCTGAACGCGGCTGTGCGTGAGAATGGGTTAAAACCGTTCGGCATCTGTCGCACCTGCCTGCACTTCAAGCCCATGGAAACCGGCGGATACTGCACGCTTTTGCGTGTGGCGCTAAACGATGCAGAGACCGAACAAATATGCCATGAGCAAGTGCCCGCATGATGACCACGATTGACACATACGCGATTGAAGGGCTGTTCGTGGGTCCGGCCCGGAACCGTTGGCCGGGTAAACCTGCCTCGGCCATCGCCAAGACCGCCATCAAGGGTCCGCAGTCCTTGACCCTGACCGGGTTCAAGAAGGATCAACAGGCAGACTTGGCAGTGCATGGCGGACCAGAAAAGGCCGTGCATCACTACGCCGCCGATCACTACGCGGATTGGCAGGCGGAAGGTTTGATTGCCCCAAACACCCGCCCCGCAGCGTTCGGCGAAAACATCTCAACCACGGGATTGCGGGAAGATAGCGCCTTTATCGGCGACATCTTCCGTCTTGGAACAGCAATCGTTCAGATAAGCCAAGGACGGCAGCCTTGTTGGAAACTGAACCTGCACACGGGCCAGGACCGGATGGCCCACCTGTTCCAGAAAACCCTTCGCACCGGATGGTATTACCGAGTTCTGGAGGCGGGTCATGTCTGTCAAGGAGATCAAATTCAGCTGATCGAACGGGTGCAACCGAAATGGACAGTTGCCGCGGTGACCGATGCGCGATTGACCAAACATATTGCCCAAAACGATGCAAAGGAACTGGCGGAGCTGTCAGAGTTGGCATTAGGCTGGCGCAAGGCATTTTCAAGAATGGCAGACGGAAACCTAGCGGAAGATACATCCAAGAGGCTGGGCTGACCGTGCCTGCTGGCTGAAGTTCAGATGATGTCCAGCTATCGCCGCGACGACTCGGGCTTTACCGGTGAGCACAATTTTCACAACAGCCACTCTATCGGCAACACTCCGATCAACACCATGGCGATCTGCTGGAACCATGTCGCGCCAGGTTCTTCCTGATAGATCACCGTCTTGCTGTCGCGTATGTGCTCTTGCCATACCATCTTGGCTTCGGGTGTCAGTTCCGGTTGATACGTCACTGTTTGAAGCGGACCATCGAAGCCGTCACTGACCCGCTTTGCAAGGGTTGGGCTGTCGATAAGGAAGCCCATCTCGCAATTTAGCGTGGCCGAGCGTGGATCGAAATTAAACGATCCGATGAAAATACGTGTCCCGTCCATGGCAAAAGTCTTTGCATGCAAGCTTGCCCCTGACAGGCCGAAGGGCTTGATCTGAAGTTCAGCCTCTGGCGTCATCTCGCCGCGCAGCTTCAATTCATAGAGACTGACGCCCGCCTCCAGAAGCTCGCGGCGATACTTGGAATACCCGGCGTGCACCATAAGCACATCGGTGGTGTTCAGAGCATTGGTCAGGATGTGCACGTCTTTCCCAGCGCGGGCAAGGTTTGCAAAATACTCCGTGCCGGGCTTTCCGGGAACAAAGTAGGCGGAAACGAGATCAAGCCGATGTTCAACCTCTCCTAGGATTTCACCCAATCGTGTGATCATCAGTTGGTCACGTGTGGCGATACCAAGGCCCTTGACCGGATCATCTGCCACGAGTTGTACGTTTGTCCACTCCATCGCGGCGGCGCCTTGTGCATAGCGGTCCAAACTGCTTTGCACGACCTCGTTGAAGTTGGCCGCTTCGGCGCTTGCTGTCACGTCAGCAACGCGCGCCTGAAACGCGGCCAGATCATCGGAGCCGCCGATGATATGTTCCACTTCGAAGACCGATTCGCTGTTCCAATACTCATCGAAGACCGCCGCCGTTTGCGGAACAATCGCACCCGTCGCCAAGACGTCCATATCGACATAGAAGACATCGTCACCGACCTGAAAATACTCGTTCCCTATGTTGCGCCCGCCGATAATCGCGGTGGCACCGTCGGCGATGAACGACTTGTTGTGCATGCGGCGGTTCATGCGAAGAAAGTCGAATGTGTATCCCAGCATCTTAGGGCTGCGCACAGTGGATGGGTTGAACAGGCGAACCTCAAAATTGTCGTGCGCGTTTAGCGTTGTCACGAAGCTATCAAGACCGGGGATGCCATTGTCGTCCAGCAGCAGCCGCACCCTTACACCGCGCTCTGCCGCCTGACGCAAAGCTTCAAGAAGCAATATACCCGACGTGTCATCATGCCAGATATAGTATTGCGCATCTATCGAGCGCTTGGCCGTCGCGGCCAGAGCCAGTCTGCTGGCCAGAGCGTCAGTTCCGTCCTGCAGCGGGATGACGCCGGACTGGCCGGGGTGTTCGACGGCACCGCCAACCATCAGCCGTCCAAGCAGGGTATTGGGGTCAGCCGGGATCGCAAGACTGTCAGCGCGCCCAGAGATGTCGGGCAGCGGAAAAGCAAGTCGCGCCGCGAAAACCGCGATGGCGAGGACGGCAACGAGTGCTGTGAGAAGTTTTAAAATACGTTTCATACTGGCATGTTAGCGACAAGGACGCTGCACACCAAGAACCGCGATGTGTCTGAGCCGAATATGGTCGGGCTTTAGAAAGCATGCGCCTTAGTCTGCAAGCCGGAAGTTTCGATAAGGCGCAGTGGTCGTAATCCGTCGACACGTTCAAGACATCATGGCATCCCGCGACCGCAGGATCTTTGTTCTTGGCGCTGGCTGCGTCAATACTGGATATTTGCTGATCGAATATTGCCGTAAGCTGGGGTGAGTTTCAGGCCAGAGGCCACCATTTTTCGTTCCATCGCGTCAATAAGCGCTGTCCAGGCCACCGGCTCAACCCCGAAGCTCGTCTTGAAGTGGGCCGGCAAACCGTAGAACTGTCCAAGCATGGCAAAGGCAAGGCCATCACCCTTGTCGGCAGATTGAATCTGTTTGGTAATTTCCTTGACCGCCATTTCGATCTGCTTGCGCGCTCTCTCTCTTCTGGCGGGGTTTTTCACCAGTGACCCAAAGTGCTGGTATGCAACCACCACGGCCAACGCGAGAGAGACTGGCTGCTGCGAATACCGCTCTGATACAGCCTCTGCGAAACCGTCACCAGATTTCAAATGCTCCTCTATTAAGGTGAAAACTTCGCTGATGGCATCGCCCCAAGATCGACCCGCAGCAGCCTTCTCCAAAGCTTCACGCCCTCCATGACTTTCAGCGATCCACGAAGAGAGTATCAACACCGACGCCAATCGTTTTCGCTCTTGCCAAAAGGCTTCAAGCAGGTCGGCGAACCGCTCCGCGTTGATCGGTGCAAGCGACATCGCTTCTATGAAATGGATATGCCGCAACGTGTCCGGATCACGCCCTGCGGCCGCCAATTTCGCAGAACCGTCAACCAAATCAAGTTCATGTACGAAAGCTTCGTAGTCGCCATCACATAGGGCTGCGAGCGCTTTGACTGATGCCGCCTCTGCGACGCTGTCCATCTTGTCGGCTTCTGCGCAGGCCCGCGCGTTGCGGCCCGCCGTCAAGAAATACAAAGCGCGGTTGAACCGATCATCGTCGTCTCGTTTGTAAGTGATGCTTGACCACAATGCGCGGATGGGTGTGACAACGACAAACGTTGAGAGGAAGGCGTCGAGTGATCCGAGCCATGTGATCCCTGCCGCCGCCGCGGATACTTCGCTTGTAAACGCATCCCAGGTTTCGGACTTGCGCAGAACATCGACAATATCGAACAGGTCTTCGTTGATCGCGAGCGCCCGCACGGCCCGAAACAACTCCTCGCCGTTAACGGTAGGTGCGCTTGCGCCAAATGCAATGGCGGCAACGATCCGCACCATCGCCGCCGCCCCAATCGCCAATACCGTGTTGGCCGCGACATAGGCAGAAGGTGACAGGCCGGATGTCGAGAAGTTCTTCATAAACTTCCGCTGGGCCAAAAAATGCAGACCAAGCGCGACAAATCCCGCGATCTGGATCGCAACCGCCGCTTTGAAAGCGACACTGGTCTGCGTCGCTGGTGAATATTGCGCAGTCAGAAACCACGCCTGAAGGCCATGCGCCGCCAATGAAAGCAGCGGAGGGGGACAACGGAACCCGACATAATAGATTGTTCGTTCCCGCGTCATATTGTTGCGAGCCGGGGTCAGAAGAAGAACGACCAGGCCAAAAAAGATATTGAGCAATTCCACAAATGGCCAAGCGGCGGCTTCTGAAACGCGCGTCAGGCCGAATTGCGCGAAGAACCGGCGAGGCTCATTGCTTTGCACATAAGCAACAGACGCTTCTCGTAAGCCTGGATCACCGGTAACGCCTTTGGCAATCATGGACGTCTGATATCCGATAGTGATCAAGCGTAAAGCTGCACCAATAACGAACGCCCAAATCGACGTTTCCTGCCAGCCAATCGCCCAAAAAACGGTCATCGCCAAACCCAGGATGATCGTCCCAACCATAATCGGATCCTTCCCCTGCTTTGCTGGCACTTTCGCTCTTCAGTGGAATTATCGGGTGTCGGAGTTACCCCAGTCAAGCGTGGCTAAACCTGCAGGATTTCACGACCTTGCACGGAAAACCGACCAGGCGGCAAAATGTCGAAGTTGACCGGTGGCATGATCATATCTCGGATCGTCGCGTTTCGTCCAAGGTTGAGGCGAATATCAAAGCTTCCGTGGCCTCGCTCGGTTCGATCTGTGAACCGTTCTCTTGAAATGCGGTTTGGTGATATTGACGAAAACGGCTTAGAAATAGTGACCCAACAACACTTGAAAGGTGTTTGAATGACGTTTCTCGGTATTGACCTTGGAACCTCTGGTTTGCGGGCATTGCTCGTGGATGCAGACGGCGCGCCGATCGGCGCAACGGAACGTCACTATGGTGTTGAGCACCCGCACCCGGGTTGGTCCGAACAGGATCCGGCGAACTGGATTGCTGCTTTGGGTGCTGCCGTCGATGAAATGCGCGAAACCTACCCTTCGTTTGCTGACCTGCGCGGGATTGGAGTTGCGGGCCATATGCACGGTGCCACGCTCTTGGGCGAGGCCGGAGAGGTATTGCGGCCGTGTATTCTGTGGAATGACACACGCTCTCATGCCGAGGCAACAGAACTGGATCAAGCGGACGGTGTGCGTGCGCTTTCGGGCAATATCGTCTTTCCGGGTTTTACCGCCCCGAAACTGCAATGGGTGCGCAACAACGAACCCGACATCTTTAGGAAAATCGCCAAGGTTCTGCTGCCCGCAGCTTATCTGAATTACTATCTGACCGGCGATTACGTTGCCGACATGTCCGATAGTGCCGGCACATCCTGGTTGGATGTCGGAAAGCGGGCTTGGTCGGACCGACTGTTAGAGGCAAGCCACATGCGGCGCGACCAGATGCCCCGCCTTGTGGAAGGGTCGGACGCGGCGGGCACACTGCGCAATGAACTGGCACAGCAATGGGGGCTGAGCAATGCCGTCACAGTCGCGGGCGGCGCTGGTGACAACGCGGCAGCGGCCTGCGGCATTGGCGCGCTGGATGAAGGGCAGGGTTTCGTGTCGCTTGGCACCTCTGGTGTGCTGCTGGCTGCACGCGATGGATATCGGCCCGCACCCGAGACGGCAGTGCACACTTTCTGTCATGCCATCCCCGACCGCTGGTATCAGATGGGTGTGATGCTTTCGGCGACGGACAGCCTCAACTGGCTCGCCCGTATTATCGGCAAGACCCCGTCCGAACTAACGGCGGCGCTTGGGGACAGTGTTCATGCTCCGGGGAAGGTGCGCTTTCTACCTTATCTTTCGGGCGAAAGGACGCCGCATAATGACGCCGAAATCCGCGGCGGTTTTACCGGGCTGTCTACCGGCACCACACAAGAAGATCTGACCCGTGCCGTTCTTGAAGGCGTGGCATTTGGCTTGCGTGATAGCTTCGACGCGCTCGCGGCGACAGGCGCGAAGATGGAAAAGATCATAGCGATCGGCGGCGGAAGTGCTTCACGATATTGGTTGCAGTTGATTTCGACAACTCTTGGTGTGCCGCTTGAATTACCGGGCTCGGGAGAGTTCGGCGCCGCACTTGGATCGGCGCGGTTGGGTATGATTGCATCCACTGGTGCCGCGTCGGAAAGCGTTATCTCGCCGCCAGACATTCATGATGAAGTGCGCCCCGACAAAGAACAAAGCGCCGCATTTGAAGGGGCGTATCACGCGTTCCGCGCGGCCTATCCGGGGATCAAAGCCATTCAGTAAACAGGAGCCCAACGCGCGTGCGTACAGACCGTCTCAACGCGACGAGGGCGTGCCTGCGGTTTTCTAAGCGCCGAGCTTACGCGGGGGCTGTTTTGGGAATGCTCTTTCGCGAAACCAAGTTACGCAGAAAGGACAGGCCGGTTTTGAAAGCTTGCGCGATATACTCGCTGCGCATCTGACGGGCCTTAATGATGTATCTGTCGGCATCAATCTGTGCCGGGGATACCAGGGATATGCGCGAACTCATGGTCTTTACTCTCATTTTGCACGGCAACATCGCCGATCCCGATACATGAGGCGGTGCAACGCAAACTTCAAATCATAACCGTTATGCACGCCATACATGGGGTTCCGGACGGGTGCGCTAGCCAGAAACCGCGCTAAGTTACGGCCTGCCAGCCCGGTCAGAAGACAAGCCCGTCATAGAAATCGTCAAGCTGAAGACAATTCCTTAATTGCGGGTAGCCATCGCCGCAAAACAACCCTGTTTTGCATTGTGAATATGGACGAACTCTATCTCGGTATTTTCGAATAACTTGTTCAAGCTCTGGGCAAGGTCGTCGCCATTCACAACGTCCGCATCAACCATCATTTTTTGCTTGTTGAACCCACGAACGGAAAGGACACGCCGCGCAAGAACTGCGGGAACTTCGTCAATGTCGACATGGGCTTGTGTTGCATCCTTTCTGACATAAATCGCGTGCGTGGCAGCAAAGGGTGTGCTGCCACCGAGATGTTGATAACTCAGCAAAAATAATTCCTCACCGATCTTTGCGTCTTGCAGACTTACGCGACAGGGGAAACCCGGCTGAGAATCCGCCGTTACTTTCAAGATATTCCTTGTTTTGAGGTCGGCGTCTGACAGTGAGAACAGGTCTTCGAAATACGCTTTGGGAAGTGGATGAATTTGAAAGGTCATCGGGAACTCCAATGTTAAGGTCGCAAGTATAATATGACTGTTTGCAAAACGTTCCGACCCGAACCCTGCGCAAAAAGAAGCCGACCCATGGAACTCTCGAGGGTCGGCGTTGGGATACATAGGTGCCCGGCGCGTCGCCCAGCGGCACGGGGTATGGTGGTTATCGGGCGGGTGCTCTTCTCAAAGTCTGGCAAGACCCTTTATTGCAAAGGCTTACGCTGTCAAAGATCGAAGAGGGCCAGCAGCCACGTGGGCCCCGCAAACAGGTCAGACACGCATCTGCATTGGGCCAGTGCCAAAATCAGCTTCAAGAATGTCTTGCGATGTAGAAGTCATCCACACAGGCCGTTTGAACCGAACAGCGTTGAGGGTCTGGCGGACGGATCCTTCAACCAGTCGCCATGGGCGGGTCGGTATATAGCTTACTGCTGGTGGCAATTCGAGGGTCTCGGCAACCAAAGTTATTTGCCCGATTTCGTTCGATGGAATGCTCGTTTTCGTCAGCTTCGGCCCTTCCAAGGCACCAGAAGGTTTTCGGCCTTGCTCATTAGGATGTCGATGGCAAAGCCAATGACACCGATAAGGATGATCCCCATTAACACGATATCGGTCAGTTGGAATTTTGAGGCGACCATGATCATCATACCCGCACCTTCCGATGCAGCGACAAGCTCGGCGGCCACGACGGTGCCCCAACACACACCCATTGCCACGCGCGCGCCTGTGAAAATCTCGGGCAGTGAATTGGGCATGATCACGTAGCGCATGATCTGAAACTTGCTTGCACCAAGCGAATAGGCCGCGTGAACCTTTGAGATATTCACCCCTGACACTCCTGCACGAGCTGAAATCGCCATGATCCAGAGCGAGGCCAGGAACAACAGGATAATCTTTCCGGACTCACCGATACCGAACCAAATGATAACCAGTGGGATCAGGGCGAGTGGAGGAACCGGACGCATGAATTCTACGATCGGTTCGAACCAGCCGCGGAACCAATTGGACAATCCCATCGCGTATCCCAGCGGGATGCCCAAGAGCGCACCAAAGAAGAAACCAGCGATCACCCGAAATAGCGAATAGCCAAGGTGCTTCCACAATGTGCTGTCGCGATAGCCCTCATTTGAGATTTCGATCGCGCGGCCCACCACAGCCTCGGGCGGCGGCAGCCAGATCGGCTCCATTTGCAGGCCTCTGGGCGGCGCAAAGCTGATTGCGCCCTTGTCGGTCAGGGCAAAACGGCCCGCCGCTGTTTTGATCGAGCCGCTGTCACCGATCTCGACTCCATCAATGGCCACCACACGCGCGCCTTCACTGCGTTTGACCTCGTCGTTTCTGTCAAACAAGATCGTGGTCGATCGCGAGGCGCTCATCGCCACCGCGTCGTTTTTGGCGATGCCTTCGCCCTCTTCAACCGTGAATTTCTCAGCCGTTTCGCCAAAATCGAAAACGCGGACCGACACGGTGGCATCGTCGCGTGCGCCGTCTTCGGTTTCCAGCGTGTAGGTGAAGGAGGTATCGCCCACAAACGGCCCCGGCGCATGCAGGAAACCGGGAACCCAATCAGAACCCGTAAACGACCCCCAGATCAGGAATATCGTCGCCACCGACACAATCGACGCGATCCGGTTCGAGGTCACAGCGCTTTCGTCGCCGAACGTCACGGTTTTCAACGATGTATAATCTTGAACCGAGCGTCGCAGGAAGAACCTGACCACCAAAAAAGACACCGTGAAGATCGCCACATAGACTCCAAGGATAAGCAAACCAATCATTGCGTGTCCTCCGTGCGGCCCATGATTTCTTCTTCCATGTCCCAGATCATTTCGAGGATTTCTTCGCGGGTGTCAGCATAGCCTTCTGCATGTTTAACTTCGCGTAAATCTGCATCTACACCCATATCTGCAAAGGGCAGATTATATTCCTTGTGGATGCGGCCCGGGCGTGGGGCCATGACCAGAAGGCGTTCGCCCAACAACACTGCTTCTTCCACCGAATGGGTGATGAGGATGATGGTTTTGCCGGTTTCTTTCCAAAGTTTAAGAACAAGCCCTTGCATCTTTTCTCGCGTAAGCGCGTCAAGCGCACCAAGCGGTTCGTCCATCAAGATCACATCGGGGTCGTTGGCAAGACAGCGGGCAAGCGCCACGCGCTGCTGCATTCCGCCGGAAAGCTCATAGATCGCCTTGTCTTTGAAGTCCCCCAAACCGGTGACGTCAAGCAGGTGGTCGACATGTCCGGCCCACTCGGGTTCGGTTTGGCCTTTCATTCGCGGGCCGAAACTTACGTTGCCGCGAACGTCCATCCATTCGAACAGGGCACCTTGTTGAAACACCATCCCGCGTTCGGCATTCGGGCCAGTGACGACGTGTCCATTCAGTTCGATGCGCCCTTCCGTCGGCGCAAGAAATCCCGCGACAATGTTCAGCAATGTGGTCTTGCCGCAACCGGATGGCCCAAGAACGCTCAGCAATTCGCCTGTCTGCAACTCAAGCGAAACATCCTTAAGCGCCTGGACATGGGTGCCGTTTGGAAGGTCGAAACGCATAGAGATGTTTTCGATCGAAAGTGTGGCCATCGGACCCCTCAAGAACTCTTGTGAACAATGCGATGACGCGAGAGATTCTGCTCTCGCGTCATCGCGTTTTCTGCTTACATGCTGCCAGCGCCGGTCAGCGGACCGGTGTTTACGGCATTTTCGTAAGTCTCAAGCGCGCTGTCGATTGACCCCGCTTCCACGAAGACGTCTGCGACTTCCTTCATGTAGCTCTGGGCCGTCCCACCAAGCCAACCTTCGCCCAACTGTTCTTCGATGCTCGGAAAGCTGAAGGTCGAGATCGTTTCCATCGTGGCTGCTTCATCCATCCCCGCGTCCTTAGCGATAAGAGGCAGCATCTCTGCATGGTTCGCCTCGTCCGCCCACATGGCGTTCGCGTCTGCTGTCACTTTCAGAAACTTTGCGACCATATCGCCATTCTCGGCGACCCAGCCTGCCGGGCCAGATGTGACATCAAAAACAAGAATGCCAAGCGCGGTCTTTTCATCACCGGATAGAAGCACGTTGCCATGTTCAAGCGCACGGCGCAGCGAACCGCCCCAGCCACAGAACATATCAATCGCGCCTTGGGCGATAGCAGCCGCACCATCCGGTGGATCCATATCGACGACGTCCATGCTGGCGACATCAACACCAAAATGGCTCATCTGCTTCAGAAACCCGTAATGCGCAGCTGTCCCGAGGGGTACCGCCACTCGTTTTCCGGCCAGTTCTGCGGCGTTTGAGGCGTCGATCTCAAGCTCGGACCGCACGACGCAGTTATCATTGTCTGCATAGCTGACCGCAACGTCGAGAATCTGAAGATCCTGCCCAGCCGAGGTGGCGACGACGAAGGGCGGCATACCCTGGCTGACTGACAGATGCACATCGCCCGACGCCATTGCGGCAGACATTTTGACGCCACTTTCGAAGCTGACCCAGTTGATGTCGACGCCGAGGGTTTCTTCGTAAGTACCCATCTGCTTGGCGTATTCAAATGGCATTGGCCATTCGAGGAAATACGCGACGGTGATTTCTTCGGCCGCGGCCTGCGTGGCGCCAAGCATCGCGGCACCAGCTGACAGCGCAGCAATTACGGTGTTTATCGTCTTCGATTTCATATCTAACTCCCTGTGGATATGTTGACCTTTCCACCTTGTTGGCGTTTAGGTCGCAGTCTTTTTTTGATCCAGCATCAACCACATTCTGGTCTTGCGAACATGAGGTCTCTTATCACGCGGCAATCAAACGTCTTTGGATGTGTGTCCACCTGTTGATTGTCGCTGCGCCCTTTCATGCTCGTATGCTTCGGGTTGGAACGCTTTCACAATTTGCCGGTTCCAGAGACGCATTTCTTCCAGTTTCGAATTATTGAGACTATTATTCTCATTAAATTTGAGAATCAGCCGCGCCGCTGGTAGACGTCAGGACTGTGACCATGCCACGAAAACCCATTCGCAAAAATCTGAGCTTGAAATGGCTGGAGTTGTTCCAGATTTGCGCCCAAAAGGGCTCTTTGCAGGCGGCAGCCAAAGAAACCGGACTTACGGTCAGCACCGTCTCGCACCATCTGCGCAACCTCGAAGACCATCTGGGCGTCGAGCTGCTCAACCACGCGCGCAGACCGATGGTTCTTACCCAAAAAGGGCACGTATTTCTGCGCAACATTGATGACGCTCTTTACTCCATTCGCAAAGCCGAGGCGGAAGCTTCGGCCGGAAGCATTTCCGAGGCGAGATATTTGCGACTGGGCGCGATCGAGGATTTCGACAGCGACATCATTCCTGACCTTGCTGTGTACCTGTCGACAAACATGCCGCACTGCGACTTCCTGTATCATACCGGTTCCAGCCATTCGATCATCGAGATGCTGCGCAACCGTCAGCTGGACCTCGGCATTGCCAGCATTCCGACAGAGCGGTTTCGCGACCTGCAAGTCCTTCCGCTTCTGAATGATCCTTTTGTGATGGTTCTTCCGATAGACGCCGAGCAATCGCTTGCGGATGTCGTCGAGGGGCGCACAAAACTTCCGTTCCTGCGGTTTTCCGGCGATCTGGTCATCGCGGGCCAGATTGAAGCACATCTTCGCAGGCATGGCTTGTCATCGGCGAACAGGTTTGAGTGTGACAACAATCAGACGCTGATGGCGATGGTGGCTGCCGGTGCTGGCTGGACTATTTCCACCCCGCTTCTGTTTTCACGGGCCAAACGGTTCCAGCCAAAGCTGCGATTGCACCGCTTTCCCGGCAAGGGGTTTGCACGAACTTTGGCAATCGTGCTGACACCGGACTGTTCACGGTCGATGTGCGATCTTGTCGACAACAATGTGCGCACTCTTGTGAACACACATGCGATTGGCCCACTTCATCAAAGCGTTCCTTGGCTTGCAGACAGCTTCAACCTCATCACCTGAAAGCGCCATGGCCGGTCGCGTCGCGATCCCTTTCAGTAGTGTGATTTTCTTTCATATAACTTTTGATTTTATCTGAAAGGCGCTGCCAAGATTGCGAACTGCGACAAGCCACGACCCTATCGTTGGAAACGCATGTTGGAGCCCCCTCAATGAAATCCCGCACCAAAGTTGTTGTGATAGGCGGCGGAATAGCTGGCTGTTCAACGCTTTATCACCTCACGCAGGAAGGGTGGAGCGATGTCGTGCTGGTGGAACGCAACGAGCTGACCAGCGGAACAACTTGGCATTCGGCAGCACAGGTCACGAATTTTGGCATGAACCAGACCATGGTCGGCCTGAAGTCCCATTCGATCAACCTTTACAAAGAACTGGCCAGCGATCCGGATTACCCGATCAATTACCATTATGGTGATGGGGGCATCCGGCTGGCCAACACCGAAGAACAGATGCAGGGCTATCGCCATTTTGCGTCGATGGCACGCGGGATGGACGTCGATTTCGAAGTGATTGACGCCAAAGAATGTGCCCGTCGCCACCCTCTGATGTCCACGGACAACCTGATCGGTGGGCTGTGGGATCCGCGCGATGGCGATATCGACCCCGCGCAACTGTGTCAGGCACTGGCGCGGCGCGCCCGCAACGCAGGCGCTGAGGTTTATCGCAACACACCAGTCACCGGATTGACGCAGCATAAGGACGACACGTGGACTGTGCACACCGAACACGGCGATATCGACTGTGACATCGTGGTAAACGCTGGTGGCTACCGTGTGAATGAAGTCGGTGCGATGATGGGGGTTCATCACCCCGTCGCGTCGATGGAGCATCAGTATTTCTTGACCGAAGAAATGCCTGCAATCAAAGAGGCTGGCCACCGGATGCCACTTCTGCGTTGCCCTATCTCGGACTATTATTGTCGGCAGGAAAAAAACGGTCTGCTGGTCGGGTTCTATGAACAAGACTGCAAAACATGGGGCATGGACGGGATTGATCCGAACTTCGTCAACGCGCTGTGCCCTGACGATTTGGATCGGGTGACCGATGTGCTTGAAGGCGCGTTCGAACGCATGCCGGCACTGACAGAGGTCGGCATCCACACGGTCGTCAATGGTCCGATCACATACACGATCGACGGCGCGCCTTTGGTCGGGCCAATCCCCGGCAAGCGAAACGCATTCTGTATCATCGGGCTGCGGGCCGGGCTTGGCGAAGGCGGCGGCCTTGGCTGGCTGTTGGCCCAGCAGATCGTGCATGGCGAGGCATGCTATGACACGTGGTGCATTGATCCCCGCCGCTTTACCGGGCATGCCAATGTCGAACTGACGGCTCTGAAGTCAATCGAGGATTATCAGAACGAGTTTCGTTTTCACTTCCCACACGAACACCGCCCCGCCGGACGCCCGGCCAAGACGACGCCGCTGACACCTATACTTGCGGCCGAGGGGACCGAATTCACGGTCGTCAATGGCTGGGAAAGGGTGGACTACATCAAGCCAACGGATGATTTTCGCCCCAGGCTGTCCTTCCATTTTGACGAGACATTCGACGTCATCGCCGCCGAAGTGAAGAACGTCCAAGAGAATGTCGGCCTTTGTGAAGTCAACGGGTTCAACCGCTTCGAAATTTCCGGCGTGGATCGCCATGTGTTCCTTGACCGCATGTTCTGCGGCAATGTCACCAAACGACCGGGACGCGTCGGGCTTGGGTATCTGCTGAACCATCAAGGCATGGTCAAAGGCGAAGCGACGGTGGCCAACTTGCCAGCCAGTGACCGAGGGGGTGACCGGGTATGGTATGGCTCGGCCGCAGCAAGCGAATTTCACGACATGGATTGGCTGACGGGGCATCTGCGAGACAATGAAAACGTTCAAATCCGTAGCCTGACCAACGACCAGACCATTCTGGTATTGGCCGGGCCAAAGGCACGCGACGTGCTGTCGGCTTGCGCCCGAGGCGACTGGTCGAAGGACGCCTTTCCGTGGCTAAGCGTGCGCGAGTGTTTCATCGGGTTTGCCCCCGCCACTGTGTTGGGCGTCAGCTTCTCGGGGGAACTCGCCTATGAAATCCACGTGCCGAATGCGTCACTCTATGCCGCCTATCTGGCGCTGCGAAAGGCCGGAAAGACGCATGGGCTGAAACTGTTCGGCGCGCGTGCCGCAGATTCCATGCGAATGGAAAAAGGGTTCCTGCACTGGAAAGCGGACCTTCTTACCGAATTCGACCCATTTGAAACCGGGCTTGATCGGTTCGTGAAGCTGGACAAGGCCGAGTTTGTGGGCCGGCAACCACTGCGGAAACGTCAGGCTGCGGGACCGTCAAAAAGGCTTGTGACGCTAAAAATCGACGCGACGCATGCGCCGGCTCATGGCGGGGCATCGCTGATGCATGGCGACCGGGTGGCAGGCACGGTAACATCGGGCGAATGGGGCCATCGGGTCGGAATTAATCTGGCTTTTGGTTATGTTGACCCCGAATTGGCATGTGTTGGCAGAACCATGCATCTGGACCTGTGCGGCGATTTAGTAAACGCTGAGGTGATTGCCCCATCACCCTATGATCCAGACCATTCGCGGATCTGTGGTTAAGCGTGTGGTCTATAATATCTACGGCGCCGTATTGTCGTGGTGGTCGGCTTGCCTGACCGAGACTAACCATGACCATACCCTGAAGAATTGAGTAGATACTATGGCGACAGCCTTTCTGAAAAAAGCAGAACCCCGCCCTCATGCAGAGAGCAACGATATCCGCGACACTGTCGCGATCATGTTGATCAACATTGAGCGCGAAGGTGAAGATGCTGTGCGCCGATACGGTCAAACGCTCGATCAGTGGTCCGGGGACATCGTCCTGTCAGATGCCGCGCGCAAGGCGGCCTGCGACCGTGTTCCCGAAAGCCTCAAAAGTGATATTCAGTTTGCCCACGCCAACATAAAACGTTTCGCCGAAGCTCAAAAAGCCACAATGGGCGAATGCGAAATCGAGGTCATACCGGGGCTGATCGCAGGACAGCGGCAAATCCCGGTGTCAAGTGCGGGCTGCTATGTTCCTGGCGGGCGTTACAGCCATGTCGCCAGCGCGCTGATGACCATCACCACCGCCAAAGTCGCGGGCGTGGCACACATCACGGCCGTATCACCACCGCGTCCCCAAACGGGCATTCCCGATGCGATTATCTATGCGATGGACCTTGGTGGCGCGGATCTGATTTTGAACCTTGGCGGCGTGCAGGGCGTCGCTGCCATGGCGCAAGGGCTGTTCGGTGCAAAGCCTGCTGACATTCTGGTCGGGCCGGGCAATTCCTATGTGGCCGAAGCCAAACGGATGCTATTTGGCAATGTCGGTATCGACATGTTTGCGGGCCCCACCGACTCTCTGATCATCGCGGATCAGACTGCCTCGGTCGAAACTGTGGCATGGGATTTGGTGAGCCAGGCCGAACATGGCGCGGACAGCCCCGTCTGGCTGGTTAGCACAGACAGGACACTCGCCGAAGGCGTCATGGCCCGTGTACCCGAGTTGATCGACTGCCTGCCAGAGCCTAATGCCTCGGCTGCGCGTATCGCTTGGGACGACCGCGCCGAGGTGGTCCTGTGTGACAGCCGTGAAGAAGCTGCGAACGTGGCCGACCAGTATGCACCCGAGCATCTTCAGGTGCAGGCTGACGATCTTGACTGGTGGCTAAGCCGACTGTCAGCTTATGGATCATTGTTCCTGGGCAAAGAAACAACAGTGTCATTTGGCGACAAGACCGCAGGGCCAAACCACGTTCTGCCAACCAGTGGCGCGGCCCGCTATACCGGTGGCTTGTCGGTGCATAAGTTTACCAAGACCGTTACATGGCAACGCTGCAATGAAGAGGCGTCCCACGAACTCGCGCTACGAACCGCGCGCATCAGCCGGGTAGAGGGGATGGAAGGCCACGCCCGCGCCGCTGAATTGCGTCGAAGATAAAGGGCATTCCCCTTGCGCTCAGGCGGCGTTCTATTGGCATGCCATCTGGGGATCTATGGCACTGCGGTAGACTGTCAAAGATGATCCAGAACGCTACGCCATTCTTACGTTATTCATATGGTCCAGTCGCTTTCCGAACTCGTCTTCACTGATGCCTTCTGACAGGGCGCGCTGGAAGAACGCTGCTTGAGATTCTGGCGCCAGCCCATTCATCGGTGGATCCAGATCAAGGTTTGTGGGGAATGCGTATCCCTCGGCGGTTGCAGCTACGGCAGCGGATAGTTCAGCCGGACTCAACCTGTTCTCGGCCCTGGCTTGAACAGCGTGCGGGAACAGCAGCTTGCACATCTTGTCCCGATCAATCGTTTCCATGGCGCGGCCGAAGGCTGACGAGATCTGCAACAGGTTGGCAAGCCGGTGAATGTCGTGGCTCGTATTCGCGCCGGCCGCATGAAACAGGGCGGGGTTGAAAAAGATTGCATCTCCTTTGGCAAGCGGCAACTGAACGTGGCGCTGTTCAAACAGAGCCCGGAAATCGTCCCTACGCCAAGCCGCATAACCCGGACGATAGGCCTGCGAGAAGGGCAGCAGTTTCGTTGGACCGCTTTCCAAGGGCATGTCGCAATGCGCGACGGCACCTTGAAGCGTCAGAATTGGCGAAACATCGTGGACATGTGCCGGGTAGGACGCACTGACATCAGCGGTTTGAAAACCCAGATGATAGTCGCGGTGAGCCTGTTGCGCTGCTCCACCCGGATGCACAAGGTTCACCTGCGCCGTCATCTGATAGTTCGGTCCAAGCCACGCCTCGCAGACGGCGGCGATGGCGGTATTGGCAAAATAATTCAAGAACACCTCGGGCGAGACTTCGCAGAGTTTCTGAAGTGAATTCCAGATTCGGTCATTAACACCCGAAGCCGCAAAATGATCGCCTCCGCCGGCAGCTCCCTGCTTTTCTTCGCTGATGATGCGTTCATAGATCCGGGTCGCGTCATCCAGCACTGAGGTGTCGGCATAAGCCCGCCTGAGGGCGATGACCCCGGCACCAATGCGCAGAACTGTCGCCCATTCCGCCATAATCTGCTTGCGCGCCCGGTCATCTTCAAGAGCTGGACGCAGGTCCGCCATATCATAGATGGGAATTTGCTTTTCGATTGCTGAGGCATGCGGCACGTCCTCGGCGCGTGTGGTTTGACCAATGAGTGAGGAGAACTCCTCAAGATCACACGCGTCGGGATCGTAATAGGCGACGGTACTCCCGGTGACATTGTTCATGGCGAATCCTCCCTGTTTCGCAACCACGATAACGCGGTTGCGATTGCAGTGATCATTAAAACACTCCAAATGACGCTTGAGCATTACGGGCTTATGCCTGATGTGTTTGTGGCCCACGATCAAGATCAAGATAATCGAAGTCCGATTTTGGATCAGAGGCTGGATTTCATCCTGCATCTCGATTTGCAATCAGACATAAATAGCGCGTTCATCGCATTCCTTACGTACCGTCAGTTCCTAACCAAACCCATGGACATGCTGATATCGACCGTTCAGGTGCTGACCCCGAAGAATGTCGCGCTGCAAATTCGGTCCGGCTGAAACCGCGCATTCAATGGAAAAGGGCGGACGTCGCCGACCTTGAAAACGCCTCGAAAGTCATCGCAATGTTCTGTCAAATGGAACCCGCGAAAGTGTTTAGCCAATGATTGTTCGCCCTGCTCAAACAGATGACGCCGTTGGTATTGCCGATGTTCTCAATGATCTTGTTAGGGCTGGCAAGCGGAGCAATAGAGATGACCCCGAATTTGCATTGAACAACTACATTGCTCGCCCCAATAGGATTGAGTGCCTTGTCGCCGACGATGAAGAAGGACGTATTTTGGGGTTTCAATCTTTAAAACTGGCGAAGATCGGAAATGAATATGGCGCGCCAGCAGGATGGGCGTTGATCGGAACCCATATCAGCCCGAACGCTGCGCGGCGTGGGATCGACAAAGCGCTATTCGCTTACACATTGCGAGCTGCACAAAAATCCGGTGTCCCCGCGATTGAGGCATTCATTGGTGCGACCAACACCGAGGGCCAAGCTTACTACGAAGCTATGGGCTTTTCCGACTACCGGCAAACGGACGGCGCAATCTGCAAGGCGCTCCATCTGCGCTAAGGCCACTGGCTTTTCTTGGAAAGTAAGCGGCGCTGTGCGGTTCACCTGGTATCGCCAAGCAGAGCCCGAACTGCGGGACGATGGCGCGAAGTGGGTGTCGGGCGACGTGTATCCAGTGCGATATTAAGTTCTGCATGTATCCTGCTGGGTGTTGCTTGCTCAAATAGATGTTTGATTTTTCGCGCGCGATAAGAAAATGTAAACTCCAGTAAAATTTTGAGGTGCCAGAATGAGCAACCGGAAGATCCGAAACATGGAAGAGTTTGCGGCGATCAGCGGCATCTCTCGGCCGACTGTATCGAAGTATTTCAATGACCCGGACAGCGTGCGCCCATCGACCCGTGAAAAGATCGAAAAGTCGCTGAAGAAGCATAATTACCGTCCCAACATCTTTGCGATGAACCAAAATCGGAAGCTGACCAAGAATTTGGGCGTTGTGGTCCCCTATCTTGCGGACCCTTTTTTCGCTGAGATTGCGCGGCGCATTGAAACAATGGTTATCGCCGCCGGGTTTCGCCCGATATTGCTGAGCTCGCACGGTGATCCACATCTGGAAGTCGAAAATCTGGAATCCCTGTTGTCGATTAAACCGGCCGGCGTGTTGTTGGCCCCGCTGGGCCGCACGTCGGACAAGAAGGCAATTGAACGGTTCTGCGAAGACGTGCCGACCGTAAATTTCGACACCAATCTTGAAAGTGCTGGCGAAGCATTTGTTGGGCACAACAACGCCCAAGCAACAGAAATGATGTTGGAGTATTTGACAAGAACGGGTGAACCGCCCGCGTTCTTTGAAATGAAGACGCCTCCGAACCCGAATGCCAGAAAGCGACGGACAGCCTATGTCGAGACGATGGAGCGTATGGGGCATAGCCCACACATCATCCAAGCGGAAGGCGAGGGTTGGGAGTTCGAGGAGATCGGCTATCGAGAAGGCAAGCGGACCTTGTCAGAGGGGAATTTGCCGTCGCACACAGTGTTTTGCAGTAACGACAGGCTTGCCATCGGCTTTTTGGCAGCCGCTTACGAGTTGGGGCTGCGTGTTGGCTTGAGCGCCGATTGCTCGTTGCGCGTTGCCGGTCACGATAACCATCCGTTTTCGCGGTTTACCTGTCCAACACTGACGACCGTTTCACACAACTATACCGCCATCGCCACCAAGAGCGTCGAAACAATACTGGCCCTAATCGAATCGGGCGATCGAGCGCCAGAACGCAAATCGACCCTGTTTGACGGCGAACTGATAATGCGCGCTTCTGCTTAAGTTATTGTTTTTGCCCGGTGCTATTTACTATTTTTACGCGCGTTAAGTTTAAGATTGACGACGCGGAAGTCTTCCCCGTATGGTCATAGGGTAACTTTCATTCCGTGGGAGGATAAGAATGAAACTCGCAAATGTACTTCGTGCAGCAACAGCGATGTCGGTCATAACGACTTGCGCTGCGTATGCCGAAACACTCACTATCGCCACTGTGAACAACGGCGATATGATCCGAATGCAAGGCTATACCGAAGACTTTACCGCCAAAACCGGGCACGAAGTCGAATGGGTAACGCTGGAAGAAAACGTCCTGCGCCAACGCGTGACTACAGACATCACCACCAAGGGCGGTGCGTTCGATATCATGACGATTGGAATGTATGAAACACCGATCTGGGGGGCAAATGGCTGGCTGGTCCCGCTTGATGATCTGTCTGCCGAATACGATGTGGACGACATCCTTCCCGCGATGCGCGCAGGTCTGAGCCACGAAGGAACACTTTTTGCCGCGCCTTTCTACGGCGAAAGCTCCATGATCATGTATCGCACCGACCTGATGGAAGCGGCCGGGCTGGAAATGCCCGATGCGCCGACCTGGCAGTTCATCCGCGAAGCCGCCGCCGCCATGACCGACCGTGACAACGAAATCAACGGCATCTGTCTGCGTGGCAAGGCCGGCTGGGGCGAAGGCGGTGCTTTCATCACAGTGACCGGAAACTCGTTCGGTGCACGTTGGTTCGACGAAGACTGGAACGCCCAGTTCGATCAGCCAGAATGGGCCGAAGCGCTTAACTTCTATGTTGGCATGATGGAAGAATCTGGCCCTCCGGGATATGCGACCAACGGCTTTAACGAAAACCTGTCGCTGTTCCAGCAAGGCAAATGCGGCATGTGGATCGACGCAACCGTTGCAGCGTCATTCGTGACCAACCCGGACGATTCAACCGTGGCCGACAAGGTCGGTTTCGCACTGGCACCGAACAGCGAAGGTGTCGACAAGAAGTCGAACTGGCTTTGGGCCTGGGCTTTGGCAATCCCTGCTGGCACGCAGAAAGCCGATGCCGCCAAGGAGTTCATCGAGTGGGCGACATCGAAAGAGTATATCGAGCTTGTCGCGGGCAATGAAGGCTGGGCCAACGTGCCTCCGGGTGCGCGCACATCTCTGTATGAGAACGAGAACTATCAGAGCGTTCCGTTTGCCAAGATG
This sequence comes from Aliiroseovarius sp. S1339, assembly GCF_023195695.1. Classification (GTDB taxonomy): domain Bacteria; phylum Pseudomonadota; class Alphaproteobacteria; order Rhodobacterales; family Rhodobacteraceae; genus Aliiroseovarius. The sequence continues at coordinate 185,700 of NZ_JALPQG010000005.1, forward strand.
ACGCTGGATTCCATCCAGGCTGCTGATCCGACCAACCCGACCGTCAAGCCGGTCCCGTATGTCGGCATCCAGTTTGTCGCGATCCCTGAATTTGCCGGTATTGCAACCGAAGTCAGCCAAGAATTCTCGGCAGCTTATGCAGGTCAGCAAAGCGTAGAAGAAGCGCTAGAAAAAGCGCAGGCGATCACAAACGACGCCATGGAGGCTGCGGGCTACCGCTAAGCATCCAAAGCTACGCCTACGGGGGGCGGCGATTAGGTCCGCCCCTCGACCCCAAGATCAAACCTCCATAATTTGACCTCGTTTCAGGCGGCATCGTCCGTCAACGAAGGAGATGTGTCATGGCCACCCAGCACTCAAGATCCGCAGCCAGATTGATGATGGCACCTGCAGTGATCCTACTACTCGGATGGATGCTGGTTCCGTTGACCATGACGCTGTTCTTTTCATTCAAGAAATACCTGCCACTGCGTGGCGACTCGATGGCTAACGGGCTGGAATGGGTCGGCTTTGACAACTACGTTCGGTTTGTAAGCTCCAGTTCTTTCTGGCCCAGCATTCAAGCCACCTTGATCATCGTCGGTGGTGTTCTAGCAATCACCATCGTCCTGGGCGTCCTGCTCGCGATCCTTCTGGACCAACCCATGTGGGGTCAGGGCATTGTCCGCATCCTTGTCATTGCCCCGTTCTTCGTCATGCCGACCGTATCGGCGCTGGTGTGGAAGAACATGTTCATGGACCCGGTGAACGGCCTCCTTGCCCATCTTTGGCGGGCGTTTGGCGCCGAACCTGTCCAATGGCTCAGCCAGGCGTCACTGCCGTCGCTGATCATGATTGTCTCGTGGCAATGGCTGCCATTCGCGACCCTTATCCTGCTGACGGCCATCCAATCGCTGGACAGTGAACAACTGGAGGCGGCTGAAATGGACGGCGCGCCGGTGCTTAAACGGTTCTGGTTTATTGTATTGCCGCACCTGTCGCGTGCGATCACCATCGTGATCCTTATCCAGACCATTTTCCTGCTGGCTCTGTTTGCCGAGATTTTCGTGACAACAGGCGGTGCGTTCGGCACCAAGACACTGTCTTACCTGATCTTCCAGCGTGTGCTGGAAAGCCAAAACGTCGGATTGGGATCGGCGGGTGGTGTCTATGCAATCATTCTGGCCAATATCGTTGCCATCTTCCTGATGCGCATCGTTGGCAAAAACCTAGACGCATAGGGAGGGCACGACATGGCACGCGCAGCGACATCACAACGCAAAGTTCTGAACACGGCATTGGCATGGGCGGTCGGATTTCTGATCTTCTTCCCGATCCTGTGGACGATCCTGACCAGCTTCAAGACCGAGGCACAGGCCATCGCAAGCCCGCCGATCTTTCTGAACTTTGACTGGACCTTAGAGAACTATGCAGTCGTTCAAGAACGGTCGAACTACATGCGGTTCTTGTGGAATTCGATCATCATTGCCGGTGGGTCGACCATCCTTGGCACCATCATTGCGATCCCGGCCGCCTGGTCCATGGCTTTTGTGCCTTCCAAGCGGACCAAAGACATTCTGTTGTGGATGCTGTCCACCAAGATGTTACCGGCGGTTGGTGTGCTTTACCCGATCTATTTGCTGTTCATCAAAATGGGGCTGCTGGACAGCCGCGCGGGGCTGGTCATCGTTCTGATGCTGATCAATCTGCCGATCATTGTCTGGATGCTGTACACTTATTTCCGCGAAATTCCGGGCGAGATTCTGGAAGCCGCACGGATGGACGGCGCGACCCTGAAAGATGAAATCCTGTATGTTCTGACGCCCATGGCGATCCCGGGCATCGCATCCACCCTATTGTTGAACTTCATCTTGGCCTGGAACGAGGCGTTTTGGACGCTGAACCTGACGGCGGCAAATGCCGCCCCTCTGACCGCGTTCATCGCCAGTTATTCCAGCCCCGAGGGCTTGTTCTACGCGAAACTCAGCGCGGCCTCGACCATGGCCATTGCGCCGATCCTCATCCTTGGCTGGTTCAGTCAGAAACAACTTGTCCGGGGTCTGACCTTCGGCGCAGTGAAATAAGGAAAGATCATGGGACGTATTGTACTCGATCAAGTGTCCAAAAGCTTCGGTGAGGTAGAGGTCATTCCACCACTGGACCTGACCATTGAAGATGGCGAGTTTACCGTTTTTGTCGGCCCCTCTGGCTGCGGGAAATCCACACTTTTGCGTCTGATCGCAGGGCTCGAAGATAGCTCGGGTGGGCATATCCGTATCGATGGGGCGGACGCCACCAACGTGCCACCGGCCAAGCGCGGGTTGGCGATGGTGTTTCAGTCATATGCTTTGTATCCGCACATGTCGGTGCGCAAGAATATCGCGTTTCCGTTGCGCATGGCCAAGTTGGATCAGGTCGAGATTGACAGGCGGGTCGATGGGGCTGCCGCGGTGCTGAACCTGGGCGACTATCTTGATCGACGCCCAGGTCAACTGTCGGGCGGGCAACGTCAACGTGTTGCCATTGGCCGGGCCATCGTGCGCGAGCCAGCAGCCTTCTTGTTTGACGAACCGCTGTCGAATCTCGATGCCGCTTTGCGTGTCGGTATGCGTCTGGAAATCTCGGAACTGCATAAGCGACTGCAAACCACGATGGTCTATGTCACCCATGACCAGGTCGAGGCGATGACCATGGCGGACAAGATCGTCGTCCTTCATGCTGGTAGGGTCGAACAGGTCGGCTCGCCGCTAGAGCTTTACCGCGCACCGCGCAACACCTTTGTCGCGGGCTTCATCGGCTCGCCCAAGATGAACCTGCTGGAAGGGCCCGAAGCTGCAAAGCATAATGCGCGCACCATCGGGACGCGACCAGAACACATCGCGATTTCCGAGACCGACGGCGAATGGGCAGGCACGGTCGGTGTGTCAGAACATCTGGGCTCGGACACGTTCTTTCACGTCAAATGCGATGCCTTTCCAGAGCCGTTGACCGTGCGCGCAAGCGGCGAGATGACCGTAGGTTACGGTGCCAAGGTGTTCCTGACCCCGGACCCTGCCCATCTGCATCGCTTTGACGAACAAGGGCTGCGTCTGGAATGAAACGGCTTCAGGGAAAAACGGCCCTGATCACGGGCGCTGCACGCGGAATTGGGTTTGAGTTCGCCAAGGCCTACATAGCCGAAGGCGCGCAGGTGGCGATTGCCGATATCGACATCGCCCGCGCTCAGACGGCGGCGCAAGAGCTTGCCAGTTCGGCCATTGCTATTGAGATGGACGTGACCCGTCAGGACAGCATCGACGCTGCAATAACCAAGGCAGTTAAGCAGCTTGGCGATATCGACATCCTGATCAACAACGCAGCCATCTTTACCGCCGCCCCGATTGACGAAATTACCCGCAAGGATTTCGACGCGGTCTTTGCGATCAATGTATCAGGCGTGCTGTTCACCATGCAGGCCGTCGCCAAGCACATGATTGCCCGTGGACAAGGCGGCAAGATTATCAATATGGCCAGTCAGGCAGGCCGTCGGGGTGAAGCGCTGGTCGCTGTTTATTGCGCCTCGAAAGCGGCCGTAATCAGCATGACGCAGTCGGCCGGGCTTAATCTGATACAGCACGGTATCAACGTGAACGCCATTGCTCCGGGCGTGGTGGATGGTGAGCACTGGGATGGCGTCGATGCCTTCTTCGCAAAGTACGAAGCCAAGCCGCTTGGCCAGAAAAAGAAGGAAGTCGGAGACGCCGTTCCCATTGGCCGTATGGCAAAGGCGTCTGACCTGACGGGAATGGCCGTGTTTCTGGCAAGTGCAGAAGCTGACTACATCGTGGCCCAGACCTTCGGCGTCGATGGTGGGAATTGGATGAGCTGATGAGCGATCAGACCCGGAAACCGGCCGCCGCGCCCCTGAAAAACGACAATCTGTCGGACTTGCCAGCGTCTGTGTCCCGCCCCAGCTATGACCGCGCCGAACTGACGCCGGGGATCGTGCATATCGGGCTTGGCAACTTCCACCGCGCGCATCAAGCTTGGTATTTGCACCGGTTGATGCAGACAGGCGCGGCGCTTGACTGGGCAATTATTGGGGCCGGCGTGCGGCCTTATGACGAAAATCAGCGCCTGAAACTAGCGAAGCAGGACTATCTGACAACTCTGGTCGAGTTGGATCCTGCTGGAACTTCGGCCGAAGTCATCGGCCCAATGATCGACTATGTGCCAGTGCAGCCGGGCAACCGGTTGCTGATCGAACGTATGGCTCAGCCCGACATCCGGATCGTGGCCCTGACCGTGACCGAGGGTGGGTATTACGTTGACCAAACCACAAAGGCGTTCGACGCGACGCATCCTGACATCCAGCATGACGCAGCACACCCCGACACCCCGAAGACCGCGTTTGGGGCGATGGTTGCAGCACTGAAATTGCGCCGTGATCAGGGCGTCGGGCCCTTCACCGGGCTTAGCTGCGACAATCTTCAAGGCAATGGCGCCATCCTGCGTCAGACCGTGGTTTCGCTGGCCCGCCTGTCCGATCCTGATCTGGCCAACTGGATTGATCAAACCTGTAGTTTCCCCAACTCAATGGTCGATTGCATCGTCCCGGCAACGGGGCCGCAAGAGATTGAATTGGTCAGGTCGCTTGGCATCGACGATGCAGCGCCCGTCACCCACGAAAACTATCGCCAATGGGTGATAGAAGACGATTTCTGCGCCGGCAGACCCGACTGGAGCAAAGTGGGCGCGACGTTCACCGACAACGTCCATGACTACGAAGCGATGAAAATCCGCGTCCTGAATGGCGGCCACCAAATCGTTGCCGGTCCAGGTGAAATTCTGTCGATCGCGACAATCGCCGACTGCATGGCGCACAAAAAAATCCACGCGCTTTTTACGCGGATTGCCCTTGATGAAATCACCCCACATGTGAAACCGGTTCCGGGAATAACGCCCGCGGCATATGTCGAACTGATTGACCGCAGGTTCTCAAATCCGCGAATTGTGGACACGACGCGCCGGGTTGCCTTCGATGGGTCATCGCGACACTTGGGATTTGTGATTCCGACCATTCGCGAAGGGCTCGCCGCAGGAACTCCCATTGATGGGCTCGCACTGGTCGAAGCAGCATGGGCGCGCATGTGCGAAGGCACGCGAGAAGACGGAAGTCAGATTGAACCAAACGACCCGTTCTGGGATGAGCTTCAGACCGTGGCCAGTGCCGCGAAATCGAATCCGATGATCTGGCTTGAGCAGCGTCGGTATTATGGCGACCTGGCCTCAGTTTCCCGCTTTGCCGCGGCGTTCTCTAAGTGGTTACGAATAATATGGGCTGACGGTATTGAAGCTGCCATTGAGGTCTATCTGGAAGGCTGATCAAACGGCTTGCTTGTCGGTGCGGATGCGACGCCCATTGGTTCGGTTCCGCGTGACCAATCTACATGCCCGCCCCACGCTGGGTCCGTCGTCAAATCCGCTCGAATGGTGCAAAGGTTCGAACCAGAAAGACCCGGTCAATACTCAGACAGCCAGTGTTGGCGTGAAAATCTGTTTTTCGCCTTCTTGGAATTTTCGGAGATCCAGCGGCCAACGTGCTTTTGGCCAGTATATCTCCATTTCCTGTTTTCTCGGCCGGTAGACCGCTGTGTAAAGCGTCCCGAAACCATGGTCGAACGCCGCAGAATAAAGCGGTGGTTTCAGAAATGCACCGATGAACTTTTCTTCGGGTTCAGTGTGTAACGTGAGGCGCTGAAGTAGGAAACGTTCACGCTCCACCGTCGCTGTAAGGCGCGCATGGCTTGCCCATTCCACCTTTTCCTGATGATTGGTCGCGACGGCAGCGCGGGTAATCAGCGTCGGTCGATCCGGCGCCATCAACGCCGTCAGATATCGGCGTTTGGCGTCCACCACCGTTACATTATAGCTCATATGCGTTGGCACGCGCGCCAGCACTTTACCGGCTTCTTCCGCAGTCTCACAGGTTTGCAAAACATAGCGCAAGATCAAGGGCACGCCAAAGCCGTCACCGACCACCCGACGCCCACCAAACGTAAGCGAGATCGCAAGGCCCGCGTCGTTCATACCATCAACCAGCCCCCACAGGCCGTCACTGGTGCCCATCACGGTTCTGTCCTGCCATTTGGTGTGCAGGATCAGGCTGTCAAAGGCGTGCGGGCTGTAATCGTAATTGCGCACCAGAACCGGCTCTGCCCCCGGCCAGATTGCCTGAGAACAGCCGGACAAGTAGGCAGGCGGACAATAAAAGCTCAGAAACCGCGCTGCGTGGTCCGAACCACCAGCCAGTTCACAAAGCTCTTCATAAAGTGGTAGCATCTCGGGCATGTGCTTTTTCAGGGCTTGCAAGCTGTCCCAATATCCAGGTCGAGCTTCAGCACCTTCGCTCATCCACCAACGATGATAGGCGGGCCAATATTCCTGAAACAACCCGGCCCATTTGGGACCGGGTTTCGCTTCGGATATCGCGCGCCAATTCAGTCGCATTGATCCCTTTCCGCCTACAGGATCTTAAAGGCTGGATCGGCAAGTGCCGGCCCCGCCTCTGCCACCGGAAGGGGGCGACCAGACACGCCCTGCTTGATGCCGTGAATCCAACGCTTGCCGCGCTCGTTCAACTTGAACCCGGGCGTCATCGAGCGGCCACGCGTCACCAGAATACCGATGTCAGCCCCCTCATAGCGGTAATCACCCGGCTGCAGAATGCGCAGGAAAAATGCCTCGTTCTCGCTTTCAACTGCGCGGCGGTGATAGTCGAAGCGGTCAAAATTGATACTGCCGTCTTCACGCATTTTATATATGCCAGTTTCGGGCACTTCGGTCGCGATATCAACACTATCCTCGGTGTGCTTGATGACCATCTGCGACCAGCTGTCGATCATTGCGGGATCGGCCCAGCGGTTGTTCAGCTCGTTCACATCCAACTCGAATTTCTTTTTCGAAAACTCGAGAAGATGGAACAGAAACAGCGGCGCGTCGGCATGCGCAAAGGCGGCATGGTTAGTCATTGAAGACGCGCCAGTAATCCGCGGGTTCAGCTCTCCCAGCCAGATGTCACCGGTCTTTTTGTCGATCAGAAAGTCCAGCTCGAAATAGCCGCGATAGCCTTCTTTGCGCAGCTGCTCGCCGAATTTAAAGGTCAACTCGCGGGCTTTCTGGCGCACTTTGGGGGGAAATGCCGTTGAAAGGATTTCGTTGCCACACCAGCCGCCTCGATACGGTGTCAATTCGTTGAAGCCGACAAGCTCGGTCATAAGCGGGCCAACGATTGTGCCTTGCTTGGTGGCGCAGGCCTCGATCGCGGATCCGCGGCAGTCGATCCGCTTCATGATCTTGATCTCGCCTTCGCCCACGATTTCATGTTCGTGACGGCGGAAGTCAGACTCTGACTTGATGAAAAACGTCGTGTGACCGCTGTCCCCAAAGGCTGACTGCAACACCAGATCATGGCCGATGCCTGCTTTCTCGCAGGTCTTGCGCAGATCGTCGTAGTCTTTGACTTCGGCCAGCACGTTGGGCACCGACGGCACCCCGGCCTTGTTGCCGATGCGCACGGTTTCGATCTTGTTGTCCATCTTCGTGCGCAGTTTAGCCTTGGGAAACCACACGTCGGCGCCAAGTTCTTTGGCCAGACGCTCGGTTTCCTCGTCGAACATCAGGAAAACAAATTTCGGCTTGCCGCCACGCCGCTTCACAAGGTCGATCACTTCCTTGTGCTGAAGAAGGTAGTTGTTGATATCCTCGATCGACTGGAATTCTGCATGCGGCTGCTCGGACGGACAGAACACGTTGGGATGCTTGCCATCGTAGCAGTCGATATAGCATATGTATTTGAAATTCTTACACCATTCATCCAAACCCAACAGGTTGAAATTGGTCGCCGAAATAAAATAAATCGGGTCCTCGTTGCGGTGAAAATGACGCCTGATTTCAGATATATTCTTGAGCACAGCTGTTGGCATTGTCGTTCTCCCTGTTTTTGGTCTTATTTGTGTCGCGCGACATTCAGTTTCAGTCGCGCGGCATTCGTTTTCATCTGTTGCTTCAGGGCGTCTTGGGTAAATACCCGCAGCCCCAAATCTTCGCGATATCCGTGGATTTCGCTGACATCCAGCGCCCGCATGAAAGCCAAGATTTCCTGGCTGACGACCTGTCCGGGAACCAAGATCGGAAAGCCAGGCGGATAGGGGATAATGAACGAGGCCGACACAACATCATCGCCGCCTTCCAACGCGGATTTTAGTGACCCATCAAGCTCCAGATAATCACAGTTCTTTTCATCGTAGCTCAGGAAAAATGCCGAGCGGATATCGCCTTCGGATGTTGCTTGATCCGTGCGGAAGCTGTCGTGGAACCGGCTGAAATCGGGCAGTGGCGGCAGATCATGCATCAGAGTGTTGACGCGTTTTTCAAATCCGCGCCGCTCCATGATCGAGGCATCATCAAGCAGGTCATCAAGGTCTGAGGCGATTTCGACCAGAACTTCGATCAGATAGGCGACGGATGATCGGGTTGTGCCAATATTGGTCATGAACAAAACCGTATTGCGCGAGGTTTTGTTGATCTGAATCCCGTATTTATCCATAAGAATTTTGGTCTTGAACGTGTCCCCATCCCAACCGGTGCCCCCAACGGCAAGGGTTACGCGGGTTGCGTCAAGCACGAATTCGTCCTGTTCCCAGCAATCCCAGATGTCGGTCCAGCCCTGCTCGGAATCATAGTAGCTTTGAACCCCACTTTCGCGGTGCTGTTCGGGGATCATGTCGCCGGCCGTCAAAACCTTGAAGTATTTCTGCAGCTTAGGATGGGTTGAGATCGCCCGGCGCATCGACATCGCGGCCTCTACCTGTCTTTGAACAAACTCGAAGCCCTCAAGCTCAACCTGACGTCTGCCCACATCCAACGAGGCGATGATCTGATAATTCGGCGACGTTGAGGTATGGGTCATATAGGCTTCGCGAAAGCTGGCCTCGACCTCGCCCTTGAAGTCCTGATCGTTGACATGGATCATCGACCCCTGCCGCAGTGAGGTAAGGGTTTTGTGGGTCGAATGTGTCGCATAAACACGAATTCGAGCGTCCGGTGGCGGGATGAGGCGCGTGTTCAGGATGGTTTCTTCATCGGCTTTCTCAAGCTGCTTTTGTTGTTCAAGATAGGCCTGTGCGTGGTCTTCGGTGCGCAATCGGTCACGCAGGTTGTTTGCCGCATTCATACCGGTGCGCTGGCGATAGGTCGGACCAAACCGGGCAAAAGCGAACCAGGCCTCATCCCACAGAAAAACAAGGTCGGGTTTAATCGCCAGACATTCTTCCATCACCCGTTCGACGTTGTAGACGATGCCGTCAAACGTGCAGTTCGTCAGCAGCAGCATCCGCACGCGGTCCAGCTTGCCCTCGGCCTTTAGTTTGAGCAGTTGATGCTTGATCTCACGCAGGGGTACCGCGCCATACATCGAATACTCATTCAACGGATAGCTATCGAGATAAACAACCTGCGCACCGGCCAGCACCATGCCGTAATGGTGCGATTTATGGCAATCGCGATCCACCAGAACAATGTCGCCCGGCCGAATCAGACCCTGCACCACGATCTTGTTGCAGGTCGAGGTGCCGTTGGTGGCAAAAAATGTCTGCTTCGAGCCAAACGCGCGGCTTGCCAGTTCCTGCGCCTCTTTGATGGGGCCGTGCGGCTCCAGCAGGCTATCCAGACCACCTGATGTGGCCGAGGTCTCTGCCATGAAGATGTTGGGGCCGTAAAACGCGCCCATATCCTGAATCCAATGGCTGCGAGAAATGGATTTTCCGCGGCTGATTGGCAGGGCATGAAATACACCGGTGGGCTGCTTTGAATACTCGACCAGAGCGGTGAAAAACGGCGTTTTATAACGCGCTTGAACGCCGCGCAGGATGTTCAGATGAAGTTCAAGAAAGTCTTCTTGATTGTAAAACACGCGGCGGCAGATCCCCAGATCCAGCCCGGCAATATCCTCGACCGAGCGATCCGTGACCAGATAGGCATCAAGTTCGGGGCGGACTTTTGCGATCAACCTGCACAGTTCAGGTCCATAGTTTTCGGGCTCTAACGCCTCGATATCCTCAATCCCGCCTGCGCGATTCAGATAGCGCGTCAGGATGGCCAGTTCGACCTGAGAATCCATTTTTAAACCGGGGCGCACAACGATGGCCTGAATGTTGTGGTTAAACAGCACCCCGATCAAGGCATCTTGCAGGCTTGGGACCACCACGATTTCATAATGAAACGGGTCTTCCATGCGGCGCATGCGTGAGAAATTGTTCTTTAGCCAGCGTTCCTGATGCTCGTTCAGATCATCGACTACCATCACTTCGAAATAGGGCTTGGCTAGAGCGCGCGCTTCCAAAGACTGCACGACCTCGTCTTCATGTTCGTCGGTATCAACACTGTCGCGTTCCAAAGGCACATGCCTGCGCCGATAGGCGCCCGTTGTCAGCGCCCGCGTGATGCGCTGAACCGAAAAGGCAACGTCGTCATATTTCCGATGCTCGAACTGGCGGCGAATGTTGTCAAACGCTTGCACACCCGGAAACGCCCAATAGGATTCAATCAGGGCCAGAGACTCGAATAGATGCGTGACTTGTTGCACCAGCGCCTGTGCCTTTGCGCCCTCGGCGTCACGCGAAAGGGCCGCTGTGGCGTCGCGCAAAGCGCTCCAGCGGTCGGAACGCAGTTGTATCGCAGAGTAGTAGTCGCTCACGGATTGCATCAAATGTTTCCCCTCAAAATCGGTCACAGGTCAGACTGAAGCGCAACCCCTCGTGAGAAGGACGTCAGGTTCAGCCGCTGCGTATCTTAGCAGAATGGTGCGGTGGTGTTGCCTGCACTGGTGCGGTGTCATCGCCCAACGCAGGTGTCGTATGACCTGGAACATCAACATGTAGTCCGGCACGCGAACCCTGCGACGGTGTTTCCAAAGGCCCGAGAGTCTTCAAATAAGAGTCGGTGCCGCTATCGCGGTCATAAACTGAAAAGTCGACAGATCGGTCGCGGAAGCTTTTCAAAACCTGACCCAACCCCTTCATTCCGGTTTCTCGCTGACGGCGCACTTGGTCCAAATCCAATTCAATCGGGAACATGTCCTCTTGTCCAGCAGACTGATGCAGAACCATTGACGTGGGATCAATCACACAGGATTTGCCGACGCCGCCAGCGCCCAGACCGTTGACGTCGATCACATAGCACTGAAATTGGGCTGCGGTGGCGCGTGCGATGGCCAGTTCGGCATCGCGGTCGGTGGTGCCGGTAAGAACCGGGTGCAGCAATACCTCAACACCTTGGCTGGTAAGCTGCCGGGTCGTTTCGGGAAACCAGATATCATAGCAGATCGACAAACCAAACCGGCCAACCTCGGGCACGTCGAACACGCAAAATCCGGCTCCTGCCTCAACGCCTGCTTCATACGGGCGGAAAGGAAACATCTTTCGGTAGGTCGCGACTGTTTCGCCCTGTGGGTTGATGACAGTCGACGTGTTGAAAATCTTGCCATCTTCGGTTTTTTCAAACATTGACCCGGGTATCAGCCAAATCTTGTGCTTTATCGCAGCTTCGCGAAACCGGTCGATCGCTTCATTATGAAGCGGCAAGGCGAATTTGCTTAGCGGTCCGTAAGCGGCCAGCTCGCTGAACAAAACCATCTGGGTCCAGGGAAAGCGCGCCATTAAAATATCCAGACGGTGGATCATTCCGTCCACGTTTGGTTGCAATGCGTTTACATACATTTGCACACCGGCAATTGCGAATGGCGTCATTCAGGTTGATCTCCAATATGAACAGCAGCTTCAGTCCAGACTACTCTGCTTTTGAAGGGAAGAACAACAGCCCGTCTTGGTCAGAAATTCCGGCCGAAGAACGGATCCAAGTGAATGGGCAGCGAAAGCTCGGATGCGCCTATAGCGAACACGCCCAGATATTGCTGCACGCGCACGCAGAACCTTTGGCACCGCATTCGCCTGTTGATTGCGAAGCGACAATCCCAACTATCTGGGTAATTGAGCGCAATTGTGATACAATAAATGTTCACATCGAAGATTGGGGGCTTCTATGAAACAACGTCCCAAGATGACCACCGGGATGGCGTCGCTGCGGCATCTTGCGCTGCCCTTGGTCTGCCTGCTGCTCGCCCTGCCTGCCCATTCGCAGACCGTGACCGCCCCGGCCGGGTCGGGCATTGCCACGTCGACGATGCGAGTTCAGCCCCTTGATAACGCCCCCACGCCGTCCTTTATCGGCGGCTGGGAACCATTTGACGATGGCGTGTGGCTCAGCCTCGACCTCGACTTCACCACGGGGAACGAGGACGTTGCGTTGGAAGAGGCCCGTGTCACTTACCGCGACGCAGGCGGCGCGGACGTCGCCTCGGCGACCGTGGGGTCACGCGATTTGTCCTTCGCAACACTCAGCCGCACAAACGCCACCTTGGGAACAGCCGTACCTGCAGCGTTTAACGATACCGGAGGGCGGCTTGACGACATGGGATCGTTCGGCTCGCAATGTATCCGCGATATCGAGATCGACTCGAACCAACTGCTCTATGCGGGCGGCACCGGAACCTCGTCACCGATATTTCCAGCCGTGGGCATATTCCCCAACGGATCGCTACTTGGCCGGTACGACGCTGCTGGCGGCAGAGACAACGGGTTCTCCGGCAACGGGTTGCTCTCCGTGCAAATCGACCATCCATTCAACGAAGACGATGCAATCCGTCACGGAATCGCTGCCATCGCGACATCGCCTGTTGGCGACATTTGGACCGGCGGCGCCTCGTGGCTTGAAAACGTCCCGCAGGACGGTGAGGTCGACTCCTTCTGGACGCTGACCCGGATCGACGTGAACGGCGCGATAGATTTTCCTTTCGGGGTCAGGATCGTTGAACCTCAGACGGATGGCGGTGCCATTCGCGCCCTGGCCATAGACGACAGCTCGCGACCTGTCGCGGCTGGCTATATCCGCGTCGATGACCGGAACCGCGCGGCGCTCGCGACTTTCGGCCTTGGCGGCGATCTTGCCGCGGACTTCGGCCTGCGCGTCGCAAATTTTCTGCCGGCGGACACGGTTTCAACTTACACCGCGCTTGCCTATGACAGCACTGACCGCCTTTACGCCACGGGTTGGTACGGCCCTCCGCAGGAGTTGGAGCCGGAACCCGGCCCACTGGAGGATCGCACATGGTTCGTCGCACGCTTTGCCGACGACGGCTCACTTGATGAGACGTTCGGAACCGACGGTCTGGTCGAGGTCGATTTCCTCGGGTTCGACAGGGCCTATCCGGGCGCGATGGTAATTGACGACGAGGACCGGATCGTCACTGTCGGCAGCGTGTCGACGGGTGACGGCATCAACGCTCAGGCGGCATTCTCGCGATTGCTGCCATCGGGCGCGCCAGACGATACGTTTCAGCCCCTATTCAGCGGCACTGGCCAGTTCGTCACCGATGCTGGCATTGGCGGCCTGGTCGGTGCGACGGATGTGGTCATTGACTCGCAGGATCGCATCGTCGCGTCGCTGGCTACCGTGGACGCATTCGCAGCCATCCGGCTTGAAGGGGCGGACGGGGCTGCCGATGCAGCCTTTGGAGATGGCGGCGTTGTGGTCCATGCCCACCCCGACACACCTAACCAGGACGGAAGCTTCGCATCCTCCATAGCGGTCGCCTCGGGCAACCGTATCGTTCTCGGCGGTTGCGCTACAGCGGATGATGACGAGCGCAATTTTGCCCTGATGCGCCTATTGGAGGACGGCAGTCTCGATTCCAATGCCAATCAGCTGCCCGCCAACACCCGCGTCATCCTCGCCTTCCCGGATGAAGCATTGCCGGATGACGAACGGCAGATGCCTTTCACCGGCACCCCTCCCGCGACGGTTGATGTCGAATTGGATCTGCGAGAGATCGCGTCGGGCGATGTTTGGACCATCTCCTGGACCGACATTCCCGCGCCGAACTTGGTTGCGGTTCCTCTACCGGATCCACTGCAATCCTATATCTTTCCACTTGCTCCGACGCAGGTGGTTGTCCCCTTACCGGACGACGAAGCCTGCGCCCTCATCGACGATGACGACGTGGGCGACGACGAAACCGCACCGCCCGCCCCGGACCTATTCTATTACGTTTCCAACGGGCATGAGCTGCGCTATGGCGACATTGAAACCTCGCACCGTGCGCTGGTGCAGTCCCTCAACACGGCGTCCGCATCCAACGATCAGCGCCACGCCTACGATATTGTCGTGCGCGACCAAGACGGTGGCAGCAACGTCGGCCTCGACGCGGCGTGCAACCCGATCGCCACCAACACCAACGCGACCGCCTATATCTGGGGCCAGTCGGTCATTGCGGCGGCAGATGGGAACATCGTGACGCTGGATAGCAGCCAGCCCGAAAATCCATCCCCGGGCGTCCGCTTGGCCGGTGTGCCGCGCGGCGGCAACTCCGTCACCATTGACCATGGTAACGGCCAGTTCACCCGCTATTCGCACATGCAAGCCGGGTCGATCCCCAACAACCTCGCGGCTCTCAACAACCTGGGTATGTGCCCGGCCGGACAGGTCTGCACCGTCACGCAGGGCGATCTGCTGGGTGTTGTCGGCAACTCGGGCAACAGCTCAGGGCCGCACCTGCACTTTGTTCTGATGGACGGCTCGAACGCCAATACCGACGAAGGTCGGCCGATCACTTTCTCGAACATCATGTTCGGGGACATGAACCAGACCAATGTGGCGATTCACACGCGCCAACTGATCAATAACGTCATGCCGATCCCTTCCATGATCGTACTTAACCCGCCCTCGCCCGCCGGTCTCATCGCCGAGATCGAGGACAACGACGCGGTTGAGGATCATCAAGCCCTGACCCCGCCGACGATCGTGCAGGGTGAAATCTCGGACAGCGAAAGCCCAACGCTGGCGGTGCGCGGCGACCCTGTGGAAGATATCTACCGGTTCGAAACGGACACCCGCGCGCAGGCCGTGATCCGCCTCACGCCGACATCGCGGAACGGCGATCTGAACGTCTACCTGCTAAATGACGGCCTTCTGATGCTGAACCCTGATGGCGCGGGCTGGGGGACAGGCAGCACCGAGGAAATCGTCACAACCCTGGCGCCGGGCCGTTACTATGTCGCCGTCTCGGATGCCGATGACGGCAGCGGGGCGACCTACGACCTCGACATCGAACTCAAACCATTCGCTTGGCAATACTCGGCCAAGGTCGTCTGCGGCACCCAGACTGATGCAGACGATGGCCGTCTGACACCGGGTCGTTACGCCACCACGGTCAACATCCACAATCCGGGCGCGACGCCAGCGCTGATCCACAAGAAACTGGCGCTGGCCTATCCGCCAGCCGAACAGACACCGGGGCAGATCTTGGAAATCGGCGAAGACGACCTCGGCTACGATCAGGCGGTCAAGACCGACTGCGCCGATATCGATCGCAACGCCCTGTCGGAAACGACATTGGGCGGCGCAACCTACTACGAAGGCTTCGTTGTGGTCGAAAGCACCGAGCGTCTGGACGTCACCGTCGTCTATTCAACTGCCGCGCTGGACAACAGTGGCAACGTCGCTTCGCAAAGCTCCATCGATGTGGAACAGATCACCGAGCGCGGTCTGGGTGTGGATCTGTCGGTCGACAAGACCGCACAAGACTTCGTGTTACGGATGGGCGCCAGAGAGCTTCACTTCATCCTTTATACTGTCGAAATCGGCAATCTCGGCCCGGCGACGGCTACCGACGTTTATCTGGTGGACGAGATGTCTCTGGGCCTTCTAAACGCGGATGGCATTATTGGGCTGCTGCCCGCTCCGCTGGACTTGCCCGCGACCGGCGCTCTGCTGTCGATCAACTATCCGTCCTTGACCGAATCCGTGGCGGAGTTTGACGTTGGCAGCATCGCCGCAGGAACCACCCGCACGATCAGGTTCTGGGGCGCGGCCGTCGCGGCCGGGGGCGAAGACGGCAGCCCGGCATTGGCGGTCGTCGAAAACCGCGCCACCATCCGCGCCGGCCCGGTCGAACTGCTGGAGGACGACAATACCGCAACCGTTAACACCCAGATCCTGCCATGAGGTGCCCTATGATCCGCGTCACCATCCTTTGCCTAAGTCTGGCCATGCCCGCAACGGCCCAAGATCGGCCTTCCGAACCCGTCGATCCCTGCACGGCCATCGCGCAGGACGACCTGCGCCGCACCGCGCGCGTGTTGAACGCGCCCGAGAATCAACGCAGCGAGCGGGAGTTGAAAAGGGAACAGACGAGGCTGGCGCGCAGCAGCGACCTCGCCGCCATGCTTCGCTGCCTGATGAACACTCGATCCGAGCGGAATTCGCTCGGGCGAACGGATTAGACGGCTTTCTACGACGGTCCGAGAACCGCTTAACGACAACGTCACCGACACGTCGGGGCGCAACGGTCCTTTCCCATCGGGGACGCGACTACCACGGCACTTCCTTTCCGGCCCAGTCGAAGAAATGGCCGCTGTCTTCCGGCGAAAGCTGCTCGATAACGTCAATTAGATTGTATGCCGCCTGCGCGGGCGGCACGGCGTCGTGGTTCGGGTAGTTTCGGGTGAACTCGGTCGCGACGGTGCCCGGATGCAACGCGGTACAGATCAATTGTTTGTGCGTGCGTTTCAGTTCTATGGACGCCGTTCTGAGAAGCTGGTTCAACGCGGCTTTGGAGGCGCGATAGGAATACCAACCGCCCAAAGCATTGTCCCCAATCGATCCAACGCGCGCAGAAAGGGCTGCAAACACCACGCGCTTATCACGCCTAAATAGCTGTTTGGCATGCTTAAGCACCAGCGCCGGACCAATTGCATTCACCGCAAACAGCATCGCCATTTCATCGGCAGACAAAGCCTTGATCGACTTTTCCGGCCCGCTAGATCTGGACAGGATGCCCGTGGCCACAATCACCAGATCAAACTTGGTGTCCAACCGTCCCAGTTTTTCGCACACATCTTCTTCGTTGGTAATGTCCAAGCCGTCATCTTGCCGCGAGAGCCGTCTGACGTGATAGCTTCTGTTTTCCAACTCGGCCGCCAAGGCACGACCGACGCCCCCAGATGCACCCACAACAAGTGCTTGTTTTTCTTCCATCTGAAACGTCCCGCCATTGTTACTTTGCGCTGAAGTTTGATCCAAAACTTTCAACTCTTCGTAGCAGTTACAGGAGGAAAGAAAATGGAAAGCAACATTTTAAGAACGAGCTGGGACGCGGTTATGGACGTCGAGCACAACCCATTGAGGACGACAAACTTGGTGGCCGCACACATGGTCATGCAAATTCTCGCTTGGATGTGGAGCGTGATTTTCGCGGTAGCACTTGGTAGTTATTTGGCATTTGGCGTCTCCGCCATCGCACATTCTTTGGTGCTGGGCGGTGTTTTTGTCACGCTCACGGTGTTCCGTTTGAAAGAGCGCTCCAACTGACGCGCCACCTGGCAGGCATAATCGATCGGCCTTTTCACGGCGTTGGGCTCAGGTTTTTGCCAATCAACATCAAGACATGAGCCGCGCGTGTCGTCAGCATAAGTTTGACACAACTATTCCGGTTCGAACCTTCCGCTCGCTGTGGTCGATGGGAAGGTTCGAGCCGGAACACGATCTGCTTGATGATTTCTGCAACTATCAACCTGAAACAGGAGTCATCAAACCGGGCTCGTTGATGGTCTCCGCCTGTCGCTTGACTTTCAAGTTAGTCATTGCTTACATGTTAGCTATGACTTACGCAAATACACTCTCGGCCCTTGCTGATCCTACGCGGAGATTGATCTTCGAGTCGCTTTGGAAAGAGCCATGTACAGTTTCCGAATTGGCAAAGGGTCAAGCCGTTAGCCGTCCGGCTGTTTCTCAACATCTTAAAGTTCTTGAACGTGCAAAGCTCGTGCAGGCGGTTCCGAAAGGACGACATCGCTTTTACTCAGTCAGGAAAGACGGATTGGACGAACTGCGCAGCTACTTGAACCAGTTTTGGACCGATGCGTTGGGGGCCTATGCAGCTGAGGTCCACCGCCGCAACAAAGCCAATTGAAGGACACCCACATGCTAGAACCAGTGACCAAAACCATCGAAGTTTCGTGTTCGCAACAGCAAGCGTTCAACATATTCTGCGACATGCCGGCTTGGTGGCCGCTTGATAAGCGCTCCATGTCGCTGATGCAGGCCGGCGGACCGGCCAAAATGCTAACGGTCGACGCGCAATTGGGCGGTGAGATTGTTGAAACAGCCATTGACGATGTGACCCATCACTGGGGCACTTTCACCAAGTTTTCTCCGCACCATCACCTGCAACTTGATTTCCATATGGGGCTGCCTGCCGCCAAGTCGGGGCAGGTCGATGTCCACTTTACACCCCTAAGCGCGACGACGACGCGGGTGGAGCTGATACACAGCAATTGGGAAGGCTACGAAGACATGGCCGAAATGATGCGCAATGGGTATGGCAGCAGTTGGGGGATGCTGTTTGAAGAGGCTTATGCGGCTGCATGTGCGTCGTAAACCAGCCTGGCAAATGACAGCCCCAATAGGTGCAGAGTTGTTAAGGAGCGAACTATGGGAAAAATGCGTCTGACCATTTCGGATCAGCGTAAGCGGGGCGACAGGCAGGTCGCCAACCTACTGGGCCGGGATGGCCTTTTACCCTAACCCACCTCAGCGACCTGTTCGTCGTCGACCTGTGATTTCATCTCGAGCGGCAGGTCGATAGTGGGCAGCGTTTCTTTGAGTATCGTGACGCCTTCGACCTTGACGGTGACCGTGGGCTTGGCACGCCCTGCTGCGATGGCGACTATTCGACGGTCGACAACCGTGATGATCAGCCCCTCAATCTTCAGATTGAACGCCACCGGAACCGGCAGTTTGCGGATTTTGACCAACTTGCCCAGTTCGATCACGATGTTTGGGGTGAAACTGGCCTTAAGCGTGTGGCTGGCGATGGTAACATGGCGCGGCTTTCTATCCTCAGGCCCTTTGGCACCAATCAGGTCCGCGACCTGACGCAGGCCCTTCCACGCCTTCATCAACTCTTCCAGCGGTGAAATTGCCAGCGCATCATTGACCGCTTTCTCAAGCGCCACTTTCAAAGTTGAGCCGTCCGGGTCGATGGCTTTAAGGCTTACTCCGCCATCGCCTTTTGTCATCGCCAGACCCACCGCTTCGATGACCTCTTTCAGGCGCGCTTCGGGCAATTCGCTGGATAGTCCCTTTTGCTCTTCGGATGCTTCATTGTTCATCGCGATGCTCCTTTTTTTCCGGTTCCATCTCAATCTCGATTTCTGGCGCCTCGTCCAGTTGGATGCGCAGCATAAGCGTGGGCGGCGAGGTCGGTTCGATCTCAAGTTTCGGATCGTGATCGGGTTCGGCAAATATCCTTGGGCGGGGTGGTGGCACAGTCGGGTCAGAAGGGTTTTTTTGCGCGCGACCGCCGATCCGGGCGGCAAGATAGCCGACGGCGATCGCAGCAAGGATAAGCCCACCGATCCAAGCCCAACTCGGGAGTTCGGGGCGCGGCGCAGCTGGTCGCAGCAGCGTGATTTGTGAGCGGGCGAGCGTTTCGCCCGCGACGTTCTGCGCCTCGACCACAACCAACCTGTCAAAGCCCGGCTCAGGCATTTTCACCTGTCCAAGCCAGTCGTCACCACCATAGCGGACACGTTCCAAAACTTGGCCGTTTGTGGCGTCTGAGACAACGATCACAGCCGTTGCGGCGGGGTTGACAACTTCTACCGACAATCGCGTGCTCTGCGCGTCAATGGCGAAGCCGTCAGGCGACGTAACAAGCAGCGTGACGGGCGCGATAGGGGCCGGGCGGACCAAGGTGATTTGCGCAGGGGCGAAAGGCTGTCCGTCACGGCCAATCGCCACAATCTCGACCGTTCGCGTGCCACCCGGCTCTGGCATGTCAAGCTGTAGGCTGGCCCGCCCTTGCGCCAGAGCACCCTCACCAAGAATGGGGGCGTTCGGGTCATTATCGGCAGATCGGGCGACGATGGCGTCGATCCAATCCGCACCCGCCGTGATCTCTGCCTGGACCGTCATGTCATCCTCGTTGGCCTCAAACAATCCCGTTGGTTGGACCTGCATGCGGACAGGCGGGCGTTCAATTCGCACCTCGTCCTCGGCAAGAGCTTTGCCGGTGCGATCGACGGCTTGCACCTGAAACCCAATGCTTTCACCCGGCGGCGGCAATTCATGCGTTGTTTCCCAAACCCTGTCACCAACGCGCGCGCGGGCCAGTTCTGCCATGTCTGGCCCGCCCCGAAGGATCAATTCGTCAGCCGCGCCGCGCTCCTCCATGACAACCTGCAAGCGCACGGTCGCAGCATCGACGATGTTTCCGGCGGGGCTTTCAAGGGTCAGGCGCGGCGGCGCAATGGGGGCCGGGCGGGTGACTGTGACGGTCTGTTCGGCAAGCACATTCCCGCTTTGATCCAACGCGACAAAGGTCACGCGATGCGATGCGCCGGGGTCAGGCGAGCGCAGCGAAAGAAGCGTAGAGCCGCCGGAATATTGTTGGCCAATTGGATCTGCATTGGCGGGACGGGCTTCGATACGAACAACCTCTGATGCGCCGCGTGTGACCGAGACGGCGAAATCTGTCCGCACATCATTGGTTGTGACGATCCCCGAGGGGCGCACCAAAATCGCGGCAGGCGGGCGGATCAGCCGCAGTGTCGCAGTGTCCAACGCATTGCCGTTTGGCCCAAGCGCCTGCACCTGATAGACCGCATCGCGACCGGGCAGTGGCATTGGTAGATCAAAGATCAGCGGCTGCCTGAGCCATGGTCGCGTTAGCGTGCCGACCCCCGGACCCGTGATGCGGATCGTTTCTGTAAGCCCCGGCTGACGCAGACTGATGCGGACATTTGCTTGCGGGCTGTCGACCTCAATCGGGCCGGGGACGTCCAATACCACGGGTTGCGCGGCCAGGCAGGCGCGGCTTAGCTCTTCCCGCAGCGTTTCCCAGCGGATGCGGCCTTCATTGAAACTGGGCATCCTGTCGCGCAGATAACCCTCAATCGCCCTACAGGTGTTGGGGCCAAGCGCGCCATCGCTTCCGCCCGGCGAATTACCTACACAGGCAAGATTTTCCTGTACGTTCTTGACCAGCGCCTGACTTACAGCCTCGCGCGGGCCACACCACGGCAAAAGCCGCAGCTCAAACCGCGCCCGCGCCGAGAGGTTGGCATTGTTGGTCGCCACGATTGTTGCGATTTGGCTGTCGAAATCGCGCGGCAGATTGACGGTCGCGGAATAGGTCGACGCGCCTTGGGATGCCGACATTTGCACCCGTCCGCCATTCGCCATGACGACAAAGGCGGTGCGAATGCCGCTTTCGCCGTCGGTGATCTTTGCGCTCACTTTTATGGTGCGGCCGGGACCCTCAAAAACCTGACGAAGCGGGGCGATTTCCGGGGGCGTTCGGTCGACAATGACATCGCCGTCGGGTTCTTCCTCATCTGGTTGGTTGGGCGTGGTGGTACCTGGCGAACCGGGACCTTGACCGATCCTTCGGTCAAGTTGGGCGAGATCGAAGTCGGTTCCGATAAAGATATCACACGCGCCCGCTCTTAGCGCCGGAAAGACCTCCTGAAACGGGATCACTGCCGTGCGCAGGCGTTCTTCCCTGAGCTGCGCGACCAGCGGGCGGTTGGATGCACAAGTTTTAACCTTGGTGAGAAAGGCCCGCACATCCCTTGGCTGGGTCAGCATGATCACCAGAAAAGCGCCTGCCATAAACCTGTTGGCATCGGCCACGTAAAGGCCAGTGTAGCCCGGAATCCGTTCGACGCCGCGCGGAGCACTGGTTGACGTTTGCGGCTGAGCAAACCCAACCGGCAAAACCACCAGGCAAAATGCCAAAAACAGAGCCGAAAATGCACGCATATCAAATCGCCTCAGCGCGTCGCGCATAAAAAATAAAATCTATGGTAGTAAACATAACATAAAAAACCACACTTGTCCCACCGCGTCCGGAGTTGCATCACCCCGCTTCATGCCCGTAGCGACATCCGTCACATCAGGCTTACCTTCGAAATGGCCGTGTTAGTCATCAGTGGCCGGTTCGGGTTAGCTGTCACTCGCTGTGCTGCAGACGAAGTCACACGGTGAAGTCATATGGTGCGAACTTAGCGGTCCTTGATGGACTGCAATTCCGAAACTATCTTCCCCGCTATGAGCGACGAGATATCCGTCCACTTACTTGGACCCCATAACGCGCATTTGCTTGCGGGAAGCGACGTTTTCGACAGCAGTGTCGATCCGAAGCAGCTTGCTGCATTTTTGGCTGCCCCCGGACACCAGATGGTGTTCGCGACGATTGGTGCCAGAACCGTTGGGTTCGCGTCGGGCACTGTTTTGCTTCACCCCGACAAACAGCCTGCGTTTTTCATCAATGAAGTGGGCGTCAGCGAGAATATGCGGCGGCGTGGTATTGCAACGTCGCTTTGTGAACTCTTGCTGAAAACAGCCCGTGATAGCGGGTGCCAGAGTATTTGGCTTGCGACCGAGGCCGATAACATCGAAGCACGAGCACTATATAAACGGCTCAATGCGCGCGAGACCAGTGGGGTCGTCGTCTATGATTGGGATGGCGTCAAATAAATTACTTAGCCGGGCCAAAATGGCAAACATCTGTCGATCCAAACCATCCGAAAGCCCTCTTTCTCGCATACAATTGCTTCATGCCAATTCAGCAAGGATCGGTGGTTTAAACCCCCTAAGCAGTCTGGGCACCTTTTCCTATCGCGGTGGAGTTAGCTCGCGTCCCGCCAATACCCATTGGCCGCAGCAATGGTTGCAAAATGGGTGGCAACAACTTGGCTGACAGCGATCAGCGCATCCGAACTTTCGGCGTATTCCGGGCGCATCCGTTCGCGGGCTTCAGCGTCTGGTTGGGTCATCTTGACTGCAACGCGCGACAGTTTGACCGCCAGTTCATAGCCTTGTTCCGGGGTTTCGGTGATCAGGGATGGAAGCCAAGAAGACATGATAGATCCTTTCAGGTTGGCATCGTTCGTTGGCAGTCTGTGGCCACCGCGCCGACAAAGCAACACCTCTCCTTATCCGTTGAAACAGGCTTGTTTTCATTGGCGCCTCGACAAGGCAGCCAGTAGCCTTTTCAACAAGAACAACACAGCAGGGATGCCCCATGAAAATCGCGCGCACGGACAGCGAGCTTCAGACACCAAAACTGGATGCCGCGCTTGTGGCCGCTGGGTATGATCTGGTGCTCTTGCCGGATGGCGTCACGGAAGACGCGCTTTTAGAAGCGACCCGCGACACCGACCTGATCTTGATGTGTTACACGCCGATCACCCGGCGGGTGATCGAGAATGCAAAATCACTGAAGGGCATCGTCAAATATGGCGTGGGGATCGACGCGATCGACATACCTGCAGCAATTGAACACCGCGTGCCTGTCGTCAATATTCCTGAATACGCAGAAGACACTGTGGCGGAAGGCGCCTTTGCCCTATTGATCGCGCTGGCCAAGAAACTGTGCGCGCTGAACACGCATATGACCGCCAAGGGATGGGCGTGGCCGGAACCCATTTGGTTAGGCTCTGACATCGCGGGCAAGACGGTCGGCGTTGTCGGGTTGGGCAAGATCGGGCGCAGCATGGCGCGCATGGCCGGGCTTGGGTTCCGCGCGAATGTTATTGCCTACAGCCCACATACCTCGGCTGAGGACATGGCCGAACTGGGTGTGACAAAGATCGACAACCTGCATGACCTGTTGGCGCAGAGCGATTTCGTGACCATCCATGCGGTTTTGAACGACGATACCCGCGGTATGATCGGTGAGGCAGAGCTTTGCATGATGAAGCCCTCGGCCTTCCTGATCAACGTGTCGCGTGGCGCGATTGTGGACGAGGCTGCTCTTGTCCAAGCGATCCGCGAGCGCTGGATCGCAGGGGCGGGGCTGGACGTGTTCAGCCAAGAACCCCTGGCCAGATCAGGCCATCCCATGAGTGAGTTGTTTGACCACCCGAACGTGATCCTGTCACCGCATCTGACCTTCTATACCGAGGACGCGATGCAGCGGTTGGAGGAAGAAACACTCGCCCGCTGTCTTGAGGTATTGGAAGGGCGCGATGTGCTGATCAAATCCCACGACCCCCGTCTGCGCGCTCAAACCAAGGGCGTGGTTTTTGCCGATTAGGGCGCGGGCTACCGCACCAGCCCGATGCAGATGATCCCAGCCCCGACAGCCGCAGCCGACAAAAGCCGCCGTGCCCTCGGCCCTTCGCCGAACCAGAGCACCCCGATCAGGGCGGCAAAGATCACCGACGTTTCGCGCAGCGCGGACACGATGCCCAGCGGCGCGATGGTCTTGGCATAAAGCACCAGCGCATAGGCTGTGCCAGACACGACGCCCCCCATGAACCCGATCAGCAAAGTTCTGGGCGGTTGTGTGCGCAGCCGGTCCATCCGGCTTGGAAACAGGAACAGGACGATCAGGATTTTCGACAGGAACAGCCAGCCGATATAGCCCAGCGCGTGGCCGGAGGTTCGCACTCCGAACCCGTCGACCAGTGTGTAGGCCACAACCGTGCCGCCAATCGCCAAGGCGGCCAGAAGCGCATTTCTGGACATGGCACTACCAAACGCGCCTTGGGCCAGAAATATGATCCCCGCCGAGACGCTGAAGATGCCAATCCATGCTTGAAGCGGAAGCGTTTCGCCCACCCAGAACTGCGCGCC
The DNA here is from genome assembly GCF_023195695.1 of Aliiroseovarius sp. S1339. Lineage (GTDB taxonomy): Bacteria > Pseudomonadota > Alphaproteobacteria > Rhodobacterales > Rhodobacteraceae > Aliiroseovarius. The sequence continues at coordinate 210,417 of NZ_JALPQG010000005.1, forward strand.
CAAGGCGACAAGAACCGGGGCAAAGCCGCGCGCCACGGGATAGATGAAACTCAGATCACCCAGACGATAGGCGACGTTCAGGAAGTAGAAATACAGCCAGTGGATCACGATGGACGCGACCATAAACGGCCATGCCGACGGGTCCGGGAAGGGCACGAACCCGATGAAGGTCAAGGCAAATGCCACATGCCCCAAGGCAATCATGCCCAACATGATCACCCTGTCCCCTGCCCCTTTCACCAGCGCATTCCACAGCGCATGCAGGAAGGCCGCCGAGAGGACAATCAAGGCGACCTGAGCGGTCATGCCGCGTCTTTGATGGCCGTCACCACGATATCCAGCGCGCGGTCCAAATCGTCACGCGCGATGGTCAGGGGCGGCGACAGGGTCAACACGCAGCCTTGACTGATCTTAAAGCTCAGACCCGCTTCGAGACAGGTGTAATAGATCCGTTCAGCCCGCGCGTTGCCGGGGGTTTTCAAGGTCCGATCCTCGACGATTTCAACGCCGAACATCAGGCCGCGACCGCGAATGTCCCCGACAATCGGGACATCTTGCAAACGATCCCGGAGCACTTGCATCGCGTGGGTGCCAAGCTCGGCGGATCGGGCGACCAATCCTTCTTCCTCAATGATCTCGATGGTGGTCAGGGCGGCGCGGGATGTAACCGGGTTCTTCTCGTGCGTGTAATGCCCGATGGCAAAGTCTCCGCATACATCCAATTCTTTGCGAGCCACGCAAGCGGCAATCGGAAGAATGCCACCACCCAGCGCTTTGCCCATGGTGACGATGTCGGGGATGATCTCGTCATGTTCAAACGCGAACATTTTGCCCGTCTTGCCCAGCCCGGTCGGGATTTCATCCATGATCAGCAGCGCGCCGTGGCGGTTGCACGCCTCGCGCACAGATTTCCAGAAACCGGGGGGCGGAACATACGGCACCGCACGCATGGGTTCAGCGATCACCGCCGCCACATCGCCTTCGCGTTCCAACACATACTCGACCATCTTGGCGCAGGCCAATCCGCAGGTGTCAGGGCTTTCGTGATTGTATGGGCAGCGGTAGCAGGCGAAGGGTGCGACGTGCTCGGTGCCCGACAGAAGCGGCCCCGCGATGTGGCTGCGGAACGTCGCCTCGCCCCCCACGCTGGCAGCCCCCATACCTGCCCCATGAAACGCATCCCAGAACGAGATGGTCTTGAACCGCCCCGTCGCTGCGCGGGCGATTTTCAACGCCACCTCATTGGCGTCTGAACCGCCGGTGGTGAACAGAACCTTGCCCAGATCGCCGGGCGCAATCGCGGCCAGCTTTTCAGCCAATTCGACCGCCGGATCGTTGGTGAAGCGGCGCGGGGCAAAGGGCAGATCATCCAGTTGCGCCTTGATCGCAGCAATCAGCTTGGGGTGACCGTAACCGATGTGATGCACAGAATTTCCATGAAAATCCATGAACTTGCGACCATCTGCATCCTCGATCCAGATACCGTCCGCCTTGGCAATGGTGCTGACACACGGGCTGGAGAGGCTTTGGTGCATGAACGCCTTGGCGTCGCGTTTTAGAAGCGGAGCAGAGTTCGGGCCGATGGATTTCTTCAACCAAGACTGCCGGGCGTCTGACGTGTTGGATTCGCCTTCGGTGTGAACGATTTTCTTGGTCATGGTGCCTCAATTGAAAAAGGTGAGGCTCAGATATCTGAGCCTCACAGTCAGGGAGGAAATATGAGCCGCGACCCCTAGTTTGGCCAGGGCAGCGAATAGGTTTTCACGTTGGTAAAGAACTTCATCGCCTCGATCACGCCTTCCTTGACGGCGTTGCCACTGTCCTTGATCCCGCCAAAAGGCGACATTTCGATACGGTAGCCGGGCTGTTCCCAGATGTTGCAAGTGCCGACATCCAAACCGTTGATATAGGCAATCGCGCGGTGCAGATCGTTGGTGCAAACACCCGATGACAGCCCGAATTGGGTCGAGTTCGAGATCGCCATAACCTCGTCATCATTGTCAGGCACACGCACGATCGGGATGATTGGGCCGAAGGTTTCCTCCATCACCAATTCGCTGTCATGGGGCACGTGGTCCACCACGATGGGTGGCAGAAGCGCGCCGTCGCGTCCGGGGTGATACAGAATTTTCGCGCCGTCTTTCTCGGCCATGAACACACGTTTTTCGAAAAGCTCTGCGGCCTGCGCATGGATCACGCAGCCCAGTTCCGTTTTGGGGTCTTGTGGATCGCCGAACTTGATTGCCTTGGCCTTAGCCAGCACCAGCGGAACAAACCTGTCGGCGACGCTTTCCTGCACAAGAATACGTTTGATGGCTGTGCAGCGTTGCCCGGAATTTCCTGTGGCCCCCGCCACCGCGATGGTCGCAGCCTTGTCCAGATCGGCGTCGTTCAGATCGTTGCAGACGATCAACGGATCGTTGCCGCCAAGCTCCAGCGCCTGCCGTTTGTAGGCCGCCTTTTCGGCGATCATCTTGCCCACCGGCACACCACCCGTGAAGGTAATGATGTCGATATTTTCATTGACGATCATCTCTTCCCCGATGTCCTGCGGCCAGCCAGTGACAACCTGAAACATCTCGGGCGGCAGTCCCGCCTCATAGAGGATATCGGCCAGCGCAATCGCGGTCAGGGGCGTCAGTTCGGTCGGCTTGCACACCATGCAGTTGTTGGTCGCAATCGACGGGGCAATCTTGTGGCTGACCATGTTCAGCGGATGGTTGAACGGTGTGATCGCGCTGATCGCTTTCACCGGTTCGCGCTTGGTGAAAATCTTGCGTTCTTTGCCGTTATGGGTCAGGTCGCACGAGAAAATCTCGCCGTCATCATTCATCGCCTGCTGGGCGGCAAATTGATACACATCCTGCGCGCGCTTGGTCTCGTAAATGGCGTGCTGGTGGCAGATGCCAAGCTCCAACGTCAGCCATTTGGCCAGAAATTCACGCCGCTCGCCGATCAATTCGCCTGCCCGCTGCAGGATTTGCGACCGTTCATAGCGTGACAATTTCGATTTGTAGTTCGCGGCAATCTCGAATGCTTTGCGCGCGTGTTCGGCTTGGCCTGCTGCAACCGTACCAATCACTTCATCGGTGTATGGATACTTCACCGGGACGACATCGTCGGTGAACACGATCTCGCCCCCGATGCGCATCCCTTCGTGTCGAATATCGTCTTCGCTCATCACGTTATCCTTCATATCAAAGCGCCGCGGCTTCGGTGGCATAGAAAAACGCGTCGAAATTCCGCAGCACCGGGCGTTCCGGCAGGGGCAGAACGCGGTTGCAGATAAAGGGCACTTCTTGCTCGGTCAGCCCGCCATGGCTGCGCAAGGGTTCGTTCAACGCCGCCAGATCGTGGCGGTGCTCAGACGTGCCAATGCAGATGTTTTCACCTGACACCAATACCACGTCGCCAATCCGGTCGCCGGGCAGTTCAAAGCGCGCAACCGCTTCGGCCTTGGTCAGCACATCGGTGATCCCGTTGGTTGCGCGCAGCTTGGCCATGATGTCATCATGGTCCGCGCCATCAGGCAGATAGGCGGTGGCAAAAGAGCCAAGCGCGCCGTGGTGCACAACATAGGGGTCGGTGATCGGCAGGATCAGACGCGCGGCGGCTTCACCCAGCCAACCATCCAGCAGGTCCTGCACATACACGACCGAGGGCGAACCATCGGCGTGGTGCTTGGGTTTCATGCCATGATCAGCGGTCACGACGATGGCCGCACCCATCGCGTCAAGTTCGGTTAGGTATTTGTCGAACATCTCGTAAAACGCCTTGGCCTCGGCCTGATCGGGGGCATATTTGTGTTGCACATAATCCGTGGTGGTCAGATACATCACGTCCGGCTTCCATTCGCGCAGAAGCTTCACGCCGGCGGCAAACACAAACTCGGAAAGCTCGGCTGAATAGACCTCTGGCTGCGCCATACCCAGCCATGTGCTGGCCGCGTCCTGACCATGTTCGGCTTGGGTGGAGGTGTCAGACTTCTCGGCCGAGAAGCATTTCGCGCGATCCTCGTCGAACTTCAGACCAGCTCCCAGCAAAGCGCGTAGTTTGTCCTTCGCCGTCACAATCGCAACCCGTGCGCCCGCCTCGTAGAACTGCGAAAAGATCGTCGGCGCGCGCAAGAAGCGCACGTCGTTCATCATCACCTCTTCGCCGGTTTCCGGCTCGTAAAGATAGTTGCCGCAAATCCCGTGCACGACCGGCGGACGCCCGGTGGCAATAGACAAGTTGTTGGGATTGGTGAAGGACGGAATGACCGAATGCGCCAGCCGGTCGGTGCCGGTTTCGCGCATACGTTTCAGGGTCGGCATCAAGCCATCGGCAATCGCCTTGTCCAGATATTCCGGTTCGCAGCCATCAAGGCAAATCGCAATCGCACAGGTTTTCGGAGCAGGATAGGCACGCCCGTTTGCAACGACGGGGGATTGAATGGTCATTAAGTCTTTCCTTCGTATTCAGGCAGCCAGCTTGGCGCGTTCTTCAAGTGCAATTGCAGGAGGTGCCGCGCTTTCTACGCCCATCTCGTCCAACGATTCCTTCGCGGCAGTTACAACCTGCCGCATGACGTTTCCATCCATCTGACCGATGCAGCCGACGCGGAAACTGTCGACAACCGTTAGTTTGCCCGGATAGATGATGAACCCCTTGTCTTTCATAAGCTCATAGAAGTGGTCAAAGACGAAGTTTTCATCCGCCGGGCAGAAGAAGGTCACGATGATGGGCGACAGCCAGCGATCTTTCAGCAGGGTTTCGAACCCAAGTTCGCGCATGCCGTCGACCATCACGTCGCGGTTGCGCGTGTAACGCCCGCCACGACCGGCAACGCCGCCCTCGGCCTCGTGGCCGCGCAGAGCTTCAAGAAATGCTGCAACGACATGGGTGGGCGGAGTGAACCGCCATTGTCCGGTCTTGTTCATATGCGCCCATTGCGCGTGGACATCCAGGCTCAGCGAATGGCTATTACCTTTGGCGGACTCCAGCTCGGATTTACGGGCAATGATGAAGCCAAAGCCCGGCACACCTTCGATGCATTTGTTGGCAGAGGACACCATCGCCTCGTATCGGATATCCGCGACCTTCAATTCGATCGCCCCAAAGGCGGACATCGAGTCGACCAGCAGCTTCCGTCCGGCAGCGTATGTTGCTTCCGAGATTTCCTCGACTGGGTTCAGAATACCAGAACTGGTTTCGCAGTGAATGGCGACGACATGGGTGATCGCGGGGTCATCGGCCAGGATCTGCGCGACCTCATCACCGCGCGGCGGAAGATAGTCACCCTTGTTCAGCACGATATGCTCGCGCCCAAGATACTCCAGCGTCTGCGCAGATCGCATCCCATAGGCGCCGTTTGCCAGCACCAGCGCCTTACCGTCACGCGGAATGAAGGACGCCAACATGGCCTCGACCGAGAACGATCCGCTGCCCTGCATCGGCACGCAATCGAACTCATCAGAGCCTTCGCCCAGCAACGCCAGCAGGCGCGCGCGCATATCGCTGGTCATGGCGCGGAAGTCATCGTCCCAGCTTCCCCAGTCGCGCAACATCGCCTCCTTGACGGCATAAGACGTGGTCAGCGGGCCGGGTGTCAGAAGATAGGGTTCGCCCAGACGCGGCGGTTCGATTTCGATGTCAGAGGCCGTCATGATCTATCTCCGAAAGGGGGAACTCAAGAACAGCATTGCAGTAACTTTATCCATATGTGAAATTGCAATTAACAATCAAAGCATAGGTTTTTCTTATGTCTAAAAATGCAGGAATTTCATGCGCCACAGCCAGCTAAAAGCCTTCCATTATGTTGCCCTTCTGGGTGGCTTTTCACGCGCTGCCGAAGCGCTGTTGCTGACGCAACCTGCGATCTCGGAACAAGTCAAAAAGCTTGAACAGGATCACGACACGCTGCTGTTCCACCGCGAACGAAAACGCGTCCGGCTGACCGAGGAGGGCGCGCAGTTGTTTCTGTTCACCAAGCAGTATTTTGAGATTGAGCAGCAGATCGAAGAATACATGTCCTCGACCAGTGCCGCTGTGGATGGCGAACTGCGCATCGTTGCCGACAGCGCCCATCACATCACCTTCTTCCTAGGCAGTTTTCGCAAGCGCTATCCCAATATCTCGGTCACGCTGCGCACCGGCAACACCGAAGAAATTCTAGAAGAACTGCGGGCCTATAACGCAGAAATCGGTATCGTCGGTAGCCTTTCACCCGGTAGCGATATGGAAGCTCTGAACCTTGGCAGCACCAAGATCACAGCATTCGCGGCGCGCGGATCGTCCCTGGCATCGAAGCCCAAACTAAGCTTGCAAGATCTGTCGAAGCTGCCCCTGATCTTTCGCGAACAGGGGTCGAAAACCCGCCAGAAGCTTGAAGAGACGGCAAAGAAGCAGGGCTTGACGCTGGATCCAGCCATCGTCGCCGAGGGGCGTGAAGCTGTGCGCGAAGTTGTCGCGTCAGGCGCAGGAATCGGCTTTGTTTCGCAGGCTGAATACGGCCATGATGACCGGCTGACCCAGATTCAACTGACCGACGCGGACATCGAGATGAGCGAGACTCTGGTCCATCTAAGGCAGAGGCGCGACATCAAAGTAATCCGCGCCTTCATGGACTTCGCGCGCACCGCACAGCGGGAGAAGAACAACAGCGCCGCCAACTAAGCTGGCGCTGCCACTCATTTTACCAATCGCCGATCAACGCGTTCGCCACGCCTGCGTTCTGACAAGCACACCTTTTGAAACCAGCAGGTGAATGATCCGCGCAACCGCGTTGGTATAGAAGATCATCATACCCATCGCAGCAGCCGGGGCAATGTCGCCCGCATCATCCATGTTCAGCACCGCGATGGAGGCCAACGAGGTCTTGGGCGAATACAAAAACACCACCGCAGACACCGTCGTCATCGCATTGACGAACAGATAGATCGAGATGTCCAAAACCGACGGCAAGCAGACTGGCACAGTGACCCGGCTGAACAGCTTCATCGTGGGCTGCTTCAGCGACGCGGAGACCGATTCAAACTCGCGGTCCATCTGCTTCAATGCCGTGACGGCCGTCAGGTGCGACACCGTATAAAAGTGCGTCACCGAACAGATCACAAGGATCGCCATCGTGCCGTAGATCGCATTCAGCGGGTTGGACGGACTGTTGAAGAAGAAGATGTAAGCCAAGCCCAGCACCATCCCCGGAATGGCCATCGGCAACATGGCGAACATCTGAAAGAGCGCGCGGCCAGTTCTGAACCCGTTGGTTTTCTCGACCAGATAGGCTCCGAAAAACACGATCGCAGTGCCGAATACGGCCGTGAACAGGCCCAGTTTGATCGAATTGTAGTAAGACGCCCAGCCGCCGCCATCCATCTTGTCGAACTGATAGTTGTTGAGGCTCAGGCTAAGATCATAGGGCCAGAATTTGATCAGGGCGGCGTATTGGCAGATCGCCAGAATACCCACGATGAACAGGCCAACGAACGCGCAATAGATGAACGATATCAAGTCCGTGCGCTGGTTGGGTTGCGGCTGATAAGGGACAGACCGCGCCGACAGCAATGCCACCTGCTTCGACTGCACCAATCGGTCGATGGCGAACGCAAAGATGGCCGGGATGACGAGCACCACGGACACCACTGCGCCCATCTCGAAATTCTGTTGGCCGATCACCTGTTTGTAGATGTCCACCGCCAGTACATTGAACTGACCGCCGATCACCTTTGGCAGTCCGAAGTCGGTGATCACAAGGTTGAACACCACAAACGCCGCCGAGATCAGGCCATAGCGCGCGCCCGGAATGGTCACCGTCCAAAACGTGCGCCAGCGCGTGGCCCGCAAACTGGCGGCAGCTTCATAAAGGCGCGCGTCCGAGATCGCCAGCGCGGTCGAGATGATCATGAACGCATGTGGGAACGTAAAGAATATGGATCCGATCACGATCCCAATCGGGCCATAAATGCTGGCCCCAAACAAAAGCTCTTTCGCGATACCTTGATTGCCAAACAGATAGACCAGCGCGATGCCGGGCAACAGCGACGGCACAAGGATCGGGGCCATGGCGATCAGCCGAAACACACCCTTGTAGCGCATACAACTGCGGTTCAGTGCATAGGCGAACCAAAACGCCAAGGTCACGGTCACGATCGTGCTGACCACCGCAATCCACAGAGAGTTCTTGATCGAGTTGAACAGCGCGGGCGTCGAGAAGTAGTTGATAAAGTTGTCAAACCCGGTCGCTTTCACAGGTCGCAACTGCACGCGGCGGAAGGTGTTGCTGTCAAGCGTTACCCAATCGGTTCCATCCTGCAGGGTCGATCCGACAAGAAAACGACCCTCGTCGCTTGTATTGCGGACCTGATACATGACCGGGCTGCGAAAGCTGAAATCGGGAAACAATCCGGTGACGGGCAAGCGACCATCGGACCCGGTGTTCAGTTCGGCCGGGTCAATCGCGCCGGTTTGCTGGTTCAACACCTCTGCGTTCAGAATGGTCCCATCAAAGACACCCGCATCGTCGCTGATCTGAAACTCGTATTGCGAAAGCTCGACGCGATAGGTCGAAAAGGACTTGGACAGCATCGCGTAGAGCGGCAAAGCAAGCGTGATAATAAGGTAAAGCGCGATCACCATCATGCCGCCACGCATTAGGATGTCGTCGCGGCTCAACTTGCCTTTGACGACCGGCCCAGCGGGCATCTGTGTTGCGTCTGAAATTCCGGCCATCAGCTTGCCTCCGGGCGGTCAAACGCCATCAGGCGATCTGTCGGAAGTTCAATAACCATCTGCCGGCCTTCACCAAGCCGGAGGCGTCGCACGGCATTGATCGAAAAATCGGCAATCAGTTCTGAGGCGCCGAACCGTTCGTTGCGCAAACGGCACCGCCAGAACGACCCAAGGAATTCCATTTCATGCAACAGCACGTCGATGCAATTGCGGTTGGGATCATCAGCGTCATAGCCTTCTTCATGCGGTATGATGTCTTCGGGGCGGATCGCGGCAACGACGGGGGTGCCGTCGCTGAAGCTGTGCTCGTGGCAGGCAAAGGTCTTTTCCCCGACGCTGAGCCGCCCGCCCTTGGTCACCATCGAGGTGATTTGGTTCATTTCGCCGATGAAGTCGGCAACGAACAAGTTGGCGGGTTCGCGGTAGATCTCGGTAGGGGATCCGACTTGTTCGATCACGCCATGGTTCATGACCACGATCCGGTCGGCCATCGCCAACGCCTCTTCCTGATCGTGCGTCACCATGACGGTGGTCACGCCCAGCTTGCGTTGAAGCTCCTTGATCTCGTGGCGCAGGTGAACGCGCACCTTGGCATCCAGTGCGGACAGCGGCTCATCCAGCAGCAATAGGCCAGGGTTGGTTGCAATCGCGCGCGCCAAAGCAATGCGCTGTTGTTGACCACCAGAAAGCTGTGCCGGGTATTTCTTTCCTTGTTCCGGCAGACCGACCAGATCAAGTAACTCGGCGACGCGGGCGGTAATCTCGGCTTTGCCGCGACCGGTGTTTTCCAGACCAAAGGCGATGTTTTTTTCGATCGTCAGGTTGGGAAACAACGCATACGACTGGAAGACAATACCGAAATCGCGCTCGGACGGCGGCAGGTTCGACACATCCTTTCCGCCCTGCATCACAGTGCCTTTGGTTTGCAAATCCAACCCGGCAATCGCGCGCAGCAATGTGGTCTTGCCGCAGCCGGAAGGCCCGAGGAAGCAAACAAATTCGCCATTCTTGACCGCCAGTGTGATGTCTTTCAGTGCCAGAAAGGAACCAAAGGCTTTCCACAGGTTGTCAATGCTCAGATACGTTTCATCAGAAGCGTGGTGTTGTGTCACGGAGTGGATCCTTACCTCAACGGTTTTCACGTACAGGTGTGCCGACCGGCGTATGCCGGGTCTGTTCTGTTTGTTTCAAAGAAGGGAACGCATCGGAGTGAGCGGGGGGCAAATCCTGTCCCCCGCTCAAAACGATCAGGACTTGGGTTCAGACTTGCCGTCATAGCGGCCCTGCCATTCCTTAAGGATCGCAGCCCGGTTGTTTGCAGCAAATTCGAAGTCATTGTCGATCATTGCATCCAGAAGACCTTCGGGGAAGTGTTCGACCGGTTGCGCAACGCCCGGATAGGCGACGACAGCATAGCCGGTGTTATACATCACGTTGGCTTCTTTGGTGACTGTGAAGTCGACCAGAGTTTGCGCCGCTTCCAGATTGGCCGTGCCCGCGACGATAGCCGTGGCTTCCATATCCCAACCGACGCCTTCAGACGGCACGATGATTTCCAACGGAGCGCCCGCAGCTTTTGACTTGGCCCCACGGAATGCAAACGAGATACCGATCGGAATTTCGCCTGAAGCAGCCAGCTTGCAGGGTTTCGAGCCGGAATGCGTATAGCGCGCTATGTTTTCGTGCAGCGCGTCCATATATTCCCATCCGCCTTCTTCACCGAACAGTTGCAGCCAGCTGGAAACGTCAAGGAACCCAGTGCCGGACGAATTTGGGTTCGGCATGATAAGGTGACCCGCATACATCGGATCAGTCAGGTCCTTCCACGACGTGGGCGGCGTCAGCCCGGCTTTCTCAGCCTCGACAGTGTTGTAGCAGACCGCCGCGACCCAAGCGTCCATCCCAACCCATGCCGGTGGGGTGTCGCCATCCACAAATTTCGGATCAAGGTTTTCGACCCCTGCTGGCGCGTATGGTTCCAACATGCCTTCGGATTTCAGAAGCAAAAGCGACGTTGCCGCCAGCCCCCAGACAACATCTGCCTGTGGGTTGTCGCGTTCGGCAAGCAGCTTTGCGGTGATGATCCCGGTAGAATCGCGCACCCAGTTGATCTTGATGTCCGGGTGGCTTTGGTTAAACGTTTCGGCGTAACGGGCCAAATCCTCGGCTTCGACCGCTGTGTAGACGGTCAGTTCAGTTTCGGCGAAGGCAGCGGTGGCAAATGCGACGCCCGCCAAAAAGGTCGTTAACCTTTTCGCTGTGTGTTTCATAGTCATCTCCTCTGTTGATCTTTTGTTGTTGCTGGCGGGATCGATCATCTTCCACACCATCTGTTTCGAGCCAGTTTGGCAGGTTCTCACGACAAGAAAAATCGATTATACCTACTATTTGATCGGCTCACCTTATACTGACATCACCATTCAAGACCTGCGCGTGATACGCCCGCGCGTGTTCGTTTTTTTTTGCAACGCAGATCTTGGCCGAACTTGATCAACGTTTTGCGACACCTTGATGCCTTCCCATAGTTCGCGCGTCAGTTGGACACCTCTTCAGGGTCCAGGTCTTCGATCAGGCGCGTCTCTAACAGTTGCCCGTTGCGATACAAGATCGGATAGGCAATCGCGGCGATATGATTGTTAATGTCCCGCAGGGCGCGCAATGTCTCAAGGTGGATGTCGCTGGTTTCAAAGCTTTCGGCGCGACCGTCTTGCAGGCGGGCAAGATGGTATTTGCGACTTTTGCGTTCCGCCCGTTTAAAGTCAGCTTTCTCGACCACCAGCAAACGCGCGCTTTCCAGATCGTCAGACACCAACACATTGCTGGCCAGATGAAAATTTGCGCAGACGGCTTCGTACATCCGCACAAGTTCGGCCCAGCCTTCTTCCGAGAACCGCAGGCGACCATCCAGTTTTTCCTTCGCAACCGACGTGAGTTTGATTGCGATGACATCCCCTGCAGCTTCCAGGCGAATGGCATATTCCATCAAACCCCGAACGACTTTGGTGTCCGCTTTGGGATAGGCATCCTGCGGCATGCTGGCGACATAGGACCGGATACCCGACAGTGCATCATTCACATTATCATCCTGCGCACGCGTCGCCCGCAAAACAGAATTATCTGTCGCCTCGTAAATTCGTGGCAGGGTCCGAAACATATGTTCTACCAGCCCAATCATGCGCAAGAGCTCGCGTTTCAGGCTGGCAATCGCCTGCTGCGGCGTATCAAGCGCTGCGGGGTCCAGCGCACTGCCTGGCACGTCACCACCAACCAGTTGTCCGCTCGTATCACTCGGGAACATGACCGAAATCGGCCGCTCCAGCAGACTGCAAAATGGCAATGCCAATAACAGAAGGGACAGGTTGAACCCAATATGCGCGTAGATCAGCGATTGACCGGGGCTGACCAAAAGCAAGTGTTCTGGGTCGGCCAAAAGATTGATGACCAACAATGCAATCAATGACCAGCTGCCGCGTAACATCAGGTTTGCAAAGGGTATGCGCCGCGCCACCGTTGACATCCCCCGGGTTAGCCAGATCGGAATGAAGGCGCTTCCGAGGTTTGCGCCAAGCAACAAAGACAGCGCGGCTGCGAACGGTATCGCGCCGATCTGAACCAACGTCACGCACATCAAAATGGCCGCAACACTGGAATGCATCACGAATGCCAAGGCGGCACCAACAATGAAGGCCGTCAGGAAGTCGCGGGCCAGATAGTCCGCTACCGCAGGCAGAAACGAGCTGTCGCGGATTGGGGCAACGGCCTCTCGCAAAAACTGAAGCGAGATGAGGATGAAGGCCACGCCCATCAGGATGCGTCCTAATTGGCGACCTCGTTTGTCTTCAACTTTCACAAACAGCCAGCCGCCAACCGCCAGCAGCAACGGCACCAGCCAATCCAATTTGAATGACAGAACCTGAATGATCAGCGCTGATCCCAGATCGCCCCCCAAAACGATTGCCAAACCTGTCGGAAACGCCAGATAGCCGCTGGCTGCAAATCCGGCCGTCAAGATCGCCACCGCCGCCGAGCTTTGCAAAACAATCGCAAGCGAGACGCCGGTCGCACTTGCACCAATTAGGCTGTGGCTGCCGGTTAACACCCGCTGGAACGATGCGCCAAAGCTGCGCTCGATCCCGGTGCGGACCATCCGCACGGCAAACAATAACAGCATGGTCGCACCAGCAAGGCTGATAAAGAAACTGATAATTGCCATGCTAGGAACCTACCACGTTCAAAAGGTCGGCGTGCAATTCTGCCGTCGCCGCAGTCACGACACCCGACGTGCCCGAAGCCAGTGTCAATGCGCAACCGTTCCAGTCGGTGATGATGCCCCCTGCGGCCTCGATTATCGGCACCAATGGCAGATAGTCGTAGGGTTGCAGATCGTCATCCACAACCGCATCGACATGTCCCATGGCGACCAGCGCGTGCGGGTAACAATCATATCCAAACCGCCGCGTCTGCCCTGCCGACATAAGGCGACTGAAGACCTCGGGGTATCGCATGAAAATCTTTTCGCCTTCATTCACAAAAAGAATGGCGTGATCCAGCGCGGTTTGTGACGAGACGCTGATCTTCTCTCCGTTCAGCGTCGCATCACCGCCCCGCTCGCCAATCACCGTCTCGTTCAATGCTGGCATGCCAATAACACCGATATTGGGCGTGCCCTTGTGAAGTCGCGCCAATAGAAATCCGAACAGTGGGTGACCTGATAGGAAGGACCGGGTGCCATCAATTGGATCGATGCTCCACACATGGTCGCGGGAAAGATCTGATTGACCAAATTCCTCGCCCAGTATGCCGTCTTGCGGAAAATGGCTTTTCAGATAGGCACGCACCTGCAACTCGACACCACGATCCGCCTGAGTGACGGGGCTTTCATCGTCCTTCAGCTCAACCTCCAGCAGGTTACGGAAATAGCCCAGCGCAGCCTGACCGGCCAGATTGGCGATCTGTTCAGCATGGGCCATCATTGTATCGTTGCCCATCAGCATTCCAAGACCTCTTCTTGTACAGCCGTTATGGCAACGCCCCATAGCTCCATTTGGCGCGCGAGTGTGTTGTCCGGCATCTGGTCCACAACCATTCGATCTATCTTTTCGGGCAAGAAGCTTTGATGAGGCGCCTTCGTGCCAAACTTGTGATGGGTCATTGCCACAACGGCCGTCTCCGAACAGTCAATCACCACCGACGCCAAATCTGCTTCGGCTCTGTTCAGGTAAAGGAAGCCATATTTGGGGTGCAGCGCATCGGCGCTTAGTACAGCCAGATCATAACAAAAGTTCCGCGCCTGTTGTTCGGCGACATGGCCAAACGCGCCAAGTTCGTCGGCGTGCATTTCGCCGCCCAGCAGATAGACGCGATTTCCATTATGCCCCACCAATGTCTGCGCGACCTGCACCGAATTGGTTGTGACCGATAGCTTGCCGCGGGCACGCAGTTCTTCGGCCACAAATGCGGTGGTGCTGCCCACGTCCAGAAACAGGGTCATTCCGTCATCGACATTGTGCAACAAGGTCTTGGCCACTGCACGCTTTTCGCGGGCATGTTGTTCAATCCGCTTGAAAAAACTGGGATCGCTTTGCGTGCCAACAAGGTAAGCACCACCGTGAACCCGCGCGACAGCACCGGATTTGGAAAGCGCTTTGATGGTTCGGCGCACCGTTTCTTCCGAGACGCTTAGCGCGCCAGCAAGATCAGAATTTTTGGCAAACCCCCCAACCCTGCGGATTGCATCCAGCAATTCCAGCTCGCGGTAAGAATGTTTGGTGTCTTCTGCCACAGCACGCTCCAAAACCACACAGTTATGGCCTGTTTAAGTGTGGCTAATACCACATTTACACACAGATTTGTGGATTTTTGACCGAATTTAGGCAGATTACAAGTTCAAACTGACAATCTGCACCATAACGCCCACGAAGGCGCAGTGCGTTTACGATACCCGCGAACACCGTTGGATTACTGTTCCGTCACACGACTTGGCGACTTAACGCACCACGAAATCTGCATGAAGTGCGCCCGCCGCTTTGATGCTTTTCAAAATGTCGATCATGTCTCGCGGCGCGACGCCCAGCGCGTTCAGGCCAGCAATAACATCGGATAGCGAGGTGCCGCCGTCGACTTCTGCCAAACCGATACCCGGCTCTTCTTCAATCGACGCGGTAGTCCGCGGGATCAGAATCGGCTCGCCGTTAGAAAAGGGGTTCGGCTGCACGACAATCGGGTCTTCTTGTATCCTGAGCGTCAGATTACCCTGCGAAACTGCCACACGGCTGATCCGTACATCCGACCCCATCACGATGGTCCCTGATCGCTGGTCAACGACAACTTTGGCTTTGCGCTCCGGCTCCACTCCCAGATTTTCTATTGCGCCGATGGCATGTGCTGGTGAAATCGCCTGCGTCGCGCTGATATCGACGACGACCGTGCCGCTATCCAGCATTCGTGAAACCAAACGGCCATATTTGCCGTTGATTGCACGCTCAATGCGTTCGGCGGTCGTAAAATCTGGCGTTCGCAACGCCAATCGGATTGATTTCAGTTTGGTGAAGTCAAAATCGATCTCACGCTCGACCCGCGCGCCATTTGGTATGACGCCGCTTGTCGGCACGCCCTTCGTAACATTGCCCCCATCGCCCTCTGCCGAGGCACCGCCCGCGATGACCGTGCCTTGGCCGACAGCATAAATTTCACCGTCCGCCGCGTTGAGCGGTGTCATGATCAGCGTTCCCCCAAGCAGGCTTTTGGCATCGCCGATGGCCGAAACCGTCACGTCAATCCGGGATCCGGCGCGAGCAAACGGTGGTAACGCAGACGTCACGAAAACAGCCGCGACATTTTTCGGGCGAAACTGTTCGCCCGTGATGTTCACGCCAAGCCGCTCTAGAATATTCGACATAATATCTTCGGTGAACGGCGCATTTCGGATCCCATCCCCAGTGCCGTTCAGGCCAACCACCAGACCATAGCCCACCAGATCATTTCCCCGCACGCCATCAAATTCGACAAGGTCCTTGATACGCACCGAATTGGCATGCGCTGCAGGTGGCGAAAGCAATAGTGCGAGCATGAAAACTAGAAGTCGGGTCATCGCATATAATCCGTGAAATTCAAGTTTGATAGCCTCGCGGTCACCGTGTAAAGGCTTTCCATCTGACCATAGAGCGATTGCAACGCGGTCGCTGTTTCATATGGGTCCGCCGCCGTTAGTTGGTTGTATGACAGTTCCAGCGCCGATTTTTCCGCCGCGTTTCTGACCGAGGCCGTCTCGATCCGCGCCTCAATGCCACCCACCCGGGCACGCAGCAAAGTCAGTTGATCGTCAGCCGCGCGCAATTCATTCGACGATTGCGTCACTAACTGTTTTTGGGCGGGCGCGTTCCCCGCCAGGGCCCCTTCGGCGATGACGGCGGACTTGGCCAGCGCGCTTAACAGGTCACGGATTTCTGAGTCACTTGCTTTGATCGGTTGCAATGCCGTTTCGCCGTCGCGCAACCGGAATGGACCCAGTTCTTCGCTCGCGCCCAAATATCCCGTTGTTTCAAACCCACCGCCCGAAGCCTTGAACCAATCGTCGATCTGAGAGGACACGCCTGCGGCCGTGGTCTCTGCGGAAATCGCGGCCATCAGGTCGGACATGATTGAATTTGCATCGGCCAAGGCCGGGCCATCCGTCGCCGCCCCGGCAAAAAGCGTTCGATCACCAAGGTTGGTGTTTAGACTGGAAATAACAGAAGAGAATTTTTCCCGCGCGTCAACGGCTGTTGATTGGATCAACCCTACATTTTGCGAGCTGATCGCGCTTAACAAACCGCCGGATAGCGCTTGCGCTTGCTCTTGGATATTGCCCAGAACGGTTTGGCTGCCGCTGACCAAAATTGCTGCTTCAGCCGTGCTTTCGGCGTGTGCGACCAACAGTTTGAGGCTATGTTCGATCCCGGCGACTGGGCCAAAGTCACCCGCCACATGGGTCGCTACATCCGCTTTGCGCCCGGTCGAAAGCTCCAGCCCCAAGCGCGTCATGTCGTGTTTGAGCCGTGCGGACAGGTGGCGCGTTTGAAACGTGCTGGCGAGGTCACCGTAGGTCGCAAATGACATGTTTCATCTCCTAGATGGCGAGGATTGTCTGGATCATTTCGTCTGCAGTCGAAATGACGCGCGCGTTGGCGGCATAGGCCTGTTCGATTTGCATAAGTTTTTGCATCTCGGCATCTGTATCGACACCCTTCGACAGCTCCATCTGGCGCAGGGTTTGATGCTGGGCCGTGGCAAATCCCAGCCGTGTTTCGGATTGCAACTTGTCAGAACTGACAAGCGACAGTAGGTCCGAGGCCAGTCCCGCAGATGCGCGCGCCACTCCGGAAAAACCGCCCGATACGGGAACGCGTGCGGCGCCCAGCGCGTCTGCCAATTTATTCAGCAACGAGGCGTTCCCGACGTTCCCTTGCGAAGCGGCTCCAAGCCCGTCGCGCAACCGCCAAAGCGCGCCGCCCTGAACGGGGTCCACAGCGGCGTTGATCGCCAGTCGGCTCGACAAGGCGATTTCGTCAGTTGCAACGAAAGCCGCGCCGCCATCAGTAAACATGCCTGGACCACCCGGCGCGCGGGTCGGGTCCAGGGCTGGGTCTTGGAATCTTTCAACGAGATCGCGCGCAAAGCCGTCAATGCGTTGCTGCGCGGTCACAGCTACGCTGTCTCGCACTTCAAATTGGCCAGCCAGCGATCCGCCGGCGATAAGGCTACGACCACCGCCGACATCAACTGGCAGGCCGTTGATGGTCAGTCCCGACAGAGCGCCGCCAGCAAGCGTCATTTCCGGCACGACGGTGTTGACGGAAGTGAAGCCAAGTTGGGCCGGCTTGCCGTCAAGCAGAAGCGTCCCTCCGGTTGTGATCAGGGCGATCATGCCATTTTCGCGCGGCAGCTGTTTCAGCGGCACAATCGGGGAAAGCTCGTCAATTTTCATTTGACGTAAATCCATCAAACCTGATGGATCAACGCCCCGCGACCGTGCCTCTTGTATTTTGACGTTGATCGATCGAACATCTTCGAGCCCCGCATTTAAAGCTGCGACCTGCCGTGCAATCGCGTGATCCGCATCAAGCCGTACTTTCTGAATATGATCTGACGTGCCCTTTAGGTGCCCAGTGAGGTTTTCGGCTGCGTTCAACACAGCCGACAGGCGGGCGTCACTTTCCGGCCGCGCAGCAGCTTCGATCAACGCAGCCTCGAACTGGGCCATGTGGCCAGACAACGACCCCGGCTGGTCAGGTGTGCCAATCACCTGCATGAGACCCTCAAGGAATTGCTCTTGTGCACCGTGATAGCCGATGGCGGCATCCGCCAAACGCCGATCACCAATCAGAACCTCATCTACCTGCCGCCGAACGCCGTCTATGCGCACACCTGACCCGGATCCGCCCAGTGTTCGGGACGACAGCTCTAACGATCGGGCACCGTAGCCTTCGGTCATCGCATTGGCGACATTGGACGAGACCAGCTCGGCCGCGCGTGACGATGCGGTGAGCCCCGAAAGGGCGTTAGAGAAAGCTCCTGCAATGCTCATGGATCAGACCTTGGCTTCCTGTCCGTTGTTAACGCTTGATGTTGGTGGTTTCTTGCAACATTTCATCCACTGTCTGGATAACCTTGGCATTGGAGCTATAGGCGCGCTGCGTCTGTATCAGGCTGGTCAGTTCACCCGCCACATCGGTGGTCGACCCTTCCCGCGCAAAGCCAACCACTTCGCCAGTCGGGCCGTCGCCTGCATTCCACATGAAGAACGAACCGCTATCAGGGGATACCTGATAGGCTTGGTTCGACATTGAGATCAGACCGTTCGGATTTGGTACATCGACCAGTGGCACCTGATAAATTGTGCGCACGAAACCGGTGTCATAGGTGGCTTGAATATAGCCGTGTTCATCAATCTGAACGGCCGTCAGATTGCCGACTGGCGAGCCGTCTTTGGTGATCGCAACCGGGGCAAAGCTGTCGGACAGCTGGGTCAACCCGTTTGGGTCGCCAATCTTGCCGATCGTCAAATCAATCGGTCCGCCCGCAACGGTCAAACCAAGTGTCCCATTCGTTGCATTATATGCGCCGCCGGACACCACCGCGACCGACGCGAGCGATCCGCCATCCGCGCGCGAATCGTCGAAGGTCAGCGTGTATTCACCGATGACACTGCCGCCCGGAAGGCCGGCTGAAGCACTGTCATTGATGACCATCGTCCATTGGTTGGACGACCCGGTGGCAGGTACAATTGGAGTGAACGAGAAATCAAGTGTTTCAGAGGTGCCCAGATTGCCGAAATACTCAACCGACAGGGGGATTGCCGCCGCGGCCGAGCCGGCTTCGGTTTCAACGGCGGGCAGGTTCACACCCAGCTTCATCGCTGTGGTTGGATCGCCCGCCGTCTGGTTCGCGTTGATAACGATCGGCTCAAGCCCGACCCCGGTGTCCCGAGGAAAAGTGGCGACATTGCCGTTCGCATCTGCTGGCCAGCCAAGCAGGACCAGCCCGGTTTCAGTCTTCAAGACACCTTCCGAATCGGTGCGAAACGACCCGGTGGTGGTCATCATCATGGGACGTTCACCGGGATTGGAATCGGCGTAAACCTCTTGTGTCACAGGCAGCATACCGCGTCCACCAATGGCGATGTCCATCGGATTTGAGGTCGAGATCAACGGCCCGTGTTCATCAATGAGACGGTGGGTGGTCGCACGGACCCCGCCTGCAGAATAGGTGCCCGCACCGGCCAAGCCGCCAATCACCAGATTCTGAAATTCGGCCGTCGCCCTTTTATACCCAAAGGTCGAAGAGTTCGCGATGTTGTCCGAAATCGTGGCCAGTTTGGTTGCATGCGCGTTCAAACCGGCGACGCCGGCACTTAGTGAGGAGGAAATCGTCATGGTGCGCCTTTCTGCTGCATCTACCTCTATGTCGACGACCATCCTTAAAGACCTGACCTTAACAGGCAGCTAACGGCTAAAATTGGCGGCAGTTCGCGCCGTACCCGGCCCGCGCGATCAGCCTAGCGCCCGTCGCGCAGCAGGATCAATTCCACGCGATTGTTACGCACAGCCATAACATTTTGCACCACAGGGTCGCGGTCTGCGTGACCCGTGACACGGTTGATGCGTGCAGGCGGAAAAGAGCTGCCCTCCAACATCTTGCGCACTTGGGTGGCGCGTTCCGCGGACAAGGACCAGGATGTATTTTCGACCACCACGACCGGTTGTGCGGCGACATGCCCTTCGATCGCGACTTTATTTTCGACCAGTGCGAAAACGCGGGCGACGATGGCTATCAGTTCTGTCAGCAACTCGGTCGGCGTGCTGGTGCCCGGCGTGAACAGCGGAGCATTTTCGATGTCGAACAGTTCGACAAGCAAGCCTTCATCTGTGACACGTGTCACAATATGGCGCGCGACGCCGTCGCTGGCCATACTTTCACCACTGCGGGCAAAGAGCATTTCTTCCAACTCTTCCAGCGCTGCATTTTGCGCAGCGTCGTCGCCGGTGCCGCCGTCGACCATGGTGGGATCACGAGGCACGCCTCCGTTTCCGGTCTGCGACAAGGTTTCTTCGACGAAGACACTATCGCCGCCAAACGACCCGTCACCGCCGCCGGAAACGCGGGTGATCGGAATGGTCGGACTGAAATAATCCGCAATCCCTTTGCGCTGCTTTTCAGTCGTTGCATTCAAAAGCCACATCAGAAGGAAGAACGCCATCATCGCGGTCACGAAATCGGCATAGGCCACTTTCCATGCGCCGCCGTGGTGTCCGCCACCACTGACTTTCTTCACCTTCTTGATGATAACTGGCGCATTCGTATTCGCGCGCATCTCACCACCTCTTTTTTCACCCGGGACCAGTGATAGCGGCGCGAAGTTGATACGGGCTTAACCTTTCAAATTGTCAGCATTTCAATACTTCACCTGTGAAATGCCCCTTTCCCTTGACTTCATTTCGATCGCAACGATACGATTGCGACGCAAACAGGATCGCCCTTCGCGGGCATTGAAACGAGGCTTCAGATGAACCAGGAAAGCTCTGGGCGCGACATGACGCGCGCGGTGTCGTCGGTCGGCACCGAAACCCATTACATGCCCGGTTGGGCAAATGATTTCGAAACCGAGGCGCTGCCCGGTGCTCTGCCGCAAGGGATGAACAGCCCGCAGAAATGCGAATACGGCTTGTATGGCGAGCAATTGTCGGGCACCGCTTTCACGGCCAACCCGCCTGAACGGACGTGGTGTTACCGCATTCGCCCATCGGTGAAACATTCCGCACGCTACACGAAGATCGACGTGCCTTATTGGAAATCCGCGCCGCATGTGGACCCGGACGTGATTTCGCTGGGTCAATATCGCTGGGACCCCGTGCCCACCACCGAGGGTCTGAACTGGATCACCGGTATGCGCACGATGACCACGGCGGGTGATGTGAACACGCAAGTAGGTATGGCGAGCCACGTCTATCTGGTGACGGAATCCATGGTGGACGACTATTTCTTCTCGGCAGACAGCGAGCTTCTGGTTGTGCCGCAGGAAGGCAAGCTGCGCTTCTATACCGAGCTTGGGATCATCGACCTTGCCCCGCAGGAAATCGGCATCATCCCGCGTGGCCTTGTTTACCGCGTCGAACTGCTGGAAGGCCCCGCGCGCGGCTTCGTTTGCGAAAACTACGGCCAGAAGTTCGAGATGCCGGGGCGTGGCCCCATCGGCGCGAACTGCATGGCCAATCCGCGTGACTTCAAAGCTCCCGTCGCAGCATTTGAAGACCGCGAAGTGCCCTCTACCATCACCATCAAATGGTGCGGCCAGTTCCATAAGACCGAGATCGGCCAGTCGCCCTTGGATGTGGTCGCATGGCACGGCAACTATGCGCCTTACAAATATGACCTGACCACCTATTGCCCGGTCGGCGCGATCTTGTTCGATCACCCGGACCCCTCGATCTTCACCGTCCTCACCGCGCCTTCGGGTCAACCCGGCACGGCGAATATCGACTTCGTTCTGTTCCGCGACCGCTGGATGGTGGCGGAAAACACCTTCCGCCCCCCATGGTATCACAAGAACATCATGTCCGAGCTGATGGGCAACATCTATGGTCAGTATGACGCAAAGCCGCAGGGCTTTGTCCCCGGCGGCGTGAGCTTGCACAACATGATGCTTCCGCACGGGCCAGACCGTGATGCGTTCGAGGGTGCCTCGAATTCGAACCTTGGACCTGATAAGTTGGAAAACACCATGTCCTTCATGTTCGAAACCCGCTTCCCCCAACACCTGACTGCCTTCGCCGCGAACGAGGCACCTTTGCAGGACGACTACATCGACTGCTGGGAGAGCCTTGAGAAGAAGTTCGACGGCACGCCCGGTAAGAAATAATGAAGCTTTATACCTATTGGCGGTCCACCGCGGCTTACCGCGTGCGCATTGCGTTGAACCTGAAAGGGATCAACGCGGATCTTGAGTCCGTTCATCTGGTGAAGGATGGCGGGCAGCAACATTCGCCAGCGTATGTTGAAATGAACCCCGCCCATCTGGTGCCGACACTGGTGCTGTATGACGGAACGGTTCTAACGCAGTCCTTGGCGATCATCGATTATCTGGAGGCACTACAGCCCGACCCCGCATTGCTTCCGCCTGACCCGGTTGAGCGCGCGCATGTGCTTGCTGCCGCTCATGTTGTCGCGATGGATATTCACCCGGTGAACAACTTGCGTGTCGTGGCCCATCTGGGCGACACTTTCGGCGCTGGACCTAAAGACAAGAAAGCGTGGATGTGCCATTGGATGGACAGGGGCTTTGCGGCGCTGGAACAGATGGTGCGCAAAGATACGCGCTTTTCCTTTGGCGACAAGCCGACACTGGCGGACATCTGCCTTGTCGCGCAATACTACAATGCGCGGCGCTGGGGGGTGGACCTGACCCCCTATCCGCGTCTGACCGAGATTGAAGAAACCTGTCTGGCCCTACCCGCCTTCGCCGATGCACGACCCGAGGCACAGCCGGACGCCGAGTGAGGATCACATGAGCAAACTGAAAAAATCCTGGGTGGAAAGCGCGAACTCCGCCGACACACCCTTTCCGCTGAACAACCTGCCCTATGGTGTCTTCTCGGTCGGGGATGATGAGCCGCGCTGTGGCGTCGCTATCGGGGATATGATCTTTGATGTGGCCGCAGCAGAAGAGGCTGGCCTGATCGAAATTAGCGACAACCCCGTCTTCGACGTCCCGTTCTGGAACGAGTTGATGGAGCAGGGATCGGATGCATGGGCTGCCCTACGCACCCGTATGGGACAACTGCTGCGCGAAGGCTCGACCGAGCGCGCGGCGGTCGAACCGCTGTTGGTCAAGCAGGCCGACGTGGACCTGCATATGCCGTTCCTCGTCTCTGAATACACCGACTTCTATGCCGGTCGTCAGCACGCGGCCAATATGGGCGCGATCCTGCGCGGGTCACCCGATCTGCCCGCCAACTGGCTGCACATCCCGATTGGGTATAATGGGCGCGCATCTTCGGTTGTGATCTCCGGCACGCCGATCAACCGCCCGAACGGCCAACGCAAAGCGCCAGATGCCGAGATGCCGAGCTTCGGCCCCTCGATGCGTCTGGACATTGAACTTGAGATGGGGGCCATTGTCGGCAAGCCGTCTGCGTTCGGCCAGCCGATCACAGTGGACGAGGCTGACGATATGATCTTCGGCTACGTGCTTCTGAACGACTGGTCGGCCCGCGACATTCAGGGTTGGGAATACCAGCCGCTTGGTCCGTTCCAGGGCAAGGCGTTCGGCACCTCGATCAGCCCGTGGATTGTGACCGCAGCCGCGCTGGAAGAGTTCCGCGCGCCAACACCCAAGCGGGAGAAGGAGTTGCTGCCATACCTCGATGGTTCCAAAGACGGGCTCTATGACATCTCGCTGCAAGTGCTGATGCAGCCCGACGGCGCGAACAAAGCCAGCGTTGTGGGAGAAACCAACTACACCCGCATGTATTATTCGGCCGCCGAGCAACTGTGTCACCACGCCATCGGGGGTTGCGGCATGAATGTGGGTGACCTTTTGGGGTCTGGCACGATCTCTGGCCCGACCAAGACGGAATATGGTTCACTGATGGAGATGAGCTGGGCAGGTCGCGAGCCCTTCACGCTGGACACCGGCGAGACGCGCACCTTCATCGAAGATGGCGACACGCTGACCCTGCGCGGGGCTGCCAAGGGTGACGGGTTTCAGATCGGGTTCGGCGATTGTGTTGGGAAAATCCTGCCCGCCGTGAAGTGGCCCAAGTAAATGCGTGTTTGGGCATCATCCCCCTGCAGACTGCCATTCGAGGATCGCCTCGGATGGCACCAGCAGCATGATGATGTTCAACGCCAACCCGTCGCGGATCAGAAAGGTTGTCAGCACCTCGAAGCCCACGACGATCAAGATGCTCGCCCAGATTGGCAGGCGCAACGCCAGCCAGAAGCCCAAGAACATGGCACCAAGATCGACGGCGGAATTTACCACGCTATCGCCCCAGTATTCACCGGATACGGTAAATTCGCGGTAGCGATTGATGACGGCCTCGGTGTTCTCGGCCACC
Source organism: Aliiroseovarius sp. S1339 (assembly GCF_023195695.1). Lineage (GTDB taxonomy): Bacteria > Pseudomonadota > Alphaproteobacteria > Rhodobacterales > Rhodobacteraceae > Aliiroseovarius. The sequence continues at coordinate 234,722 of NZ_JALPQG010000005.1, forward strand.
TCCCACGCGCCTTCAACGATGGTGGCGACCAGAAGCCGCCAACCAAGGGCAAAACGGCGCATCAGCAGGAAGGTTGCGCCGTAGAACAGGAAACCGTGGATCAGATGGCTTGGTGTATACCAGTCCATCAAATGCTGCGACCCTTGCCCGCTATCATCACCTGCATACCAAAGCAATGTGTAACCGCAGGGGCATGAGATATTCCGACCCATCGCCAGCAGCGTAACAAGCGTAGCGATGGTGACAAAAGCAACGGCCCAATAGGGCAGATATCGACGATCAAACATGAGGTGAGGGAATCACGATCCCCCACCCCTGTCCAGAAAGGAAAACCGGACCATGGCAAAGGCATTCGCGTCGCAAGGCGACATGACGGAAAAGAAAATCACCTTTGATGAGATCGGCGAAGGGCTTTACGCTTTCACCGCCGAGGGTGACCCGAATTCCGGCGTCATCATTGGCGATGAAAGCGTGATGATTGTGGAAGCTCAGGCGACGCCCCGGCTGGCCAACAAGGTCATCGAATGCGTGCGCACGGTCACCGACAAACCAATCAGCCATGTTGTCCTGACCCATTATCACGCGGTGCGCGTGTTGGGCGCGTCCGCTTATGGCGCGGATCAGATCATTATGGGCGACGCCGCCCGCGCGATGGTCGTTGAGCGCGGGCAGGAAGACTGGGACAGCGAATTCCAACGCTTCCCGCGCTTGTTTGAGGGGCACGAAAGCATCCCCGGCCTGACCTATCCAACCACCACCTTTTCCGATGACATGACCGTCTATCTTGGAAATCGCCGCGTTGATCTGATGCATCTGGGGCGTGCGCACACGGCGGGTGATATCGTGATCCATGTGCCGGACCAGAACGTGATGTTCACAGGGGACATCGTCGAATACCACTCGGCCTGTTATTGCGGTGACGGGCATTTCAGCGACTGGGGCGATACACTGGACAGTATCGCTGCTTTCGACGTGGACGCGATTGCGCCGGGACGTGGCGACGCGTTGGTCGGCAAAGAGATGGTAAATGCCGCCATCGAGAACACCCGCGATTTCGTGGAGAGCACCTATCGCCCGGTGGCCAAGGTCGCGGCACGCGGAGGCTCGCTCAAGGAAGCATGGGATGCCTGCCGCGCCGAATGTGACCCCAAGTTCGCCGATTATGCGATCTATGAACATTGCCTGCCATTCAACGTGGCCCGTGCCTATGACGAAGCGCGCGGCGTTGACACCCCCCGCATCTGGACCGCCCAGCGCGATCTGGAAATGTGGGACGCGCTGCAGGGCTAAGCGCAAGGGGTGCGTTGACGCGCATATCAGCGCATCCCGTCCAGCTTCGTTGTTTTGGCAACGAAATGCGCTACAATTGGCACAAGCACGCCGCCCGCCGGAGGAAAACCTATGAACAAGATTTTTGAAGTCCCGCTGTATCCCTATCAACACAGCTCCGATCAGGATGCATCGGTGCCCGTGCGCCACCCGGTCGTGATCATCGGGGCCGGTCCTATCGGGCTGGCCATGGGGATTGATCTGGCGCAGCAGGGGGTCAAGGTCGTCATCGTTGACGACAACGACAAGGTCAGCAGCGGATCTCGGGCGATCTGCTTTGCCAAACGGCCGCTTGAGATTCTTGATCGTCTGGGGTGCGGTCAACCGATGGTCGACAAAGGCGTCAAATGGGACGTTGGTAAAGTCTTCTTTGATGAACGCGAGGTCTATACTTTCAACCTGCTGCCCGAAGAAGGCCACCAGCGCCCGGCCTTCATCAATCTTCAGCAATATTACTTCGAAGAATATCTGGTGAACCGCGTGCGCGAGTTGGAAGCCGAAGGCGCGCCGATCGAAATCCGCGGCGGCAACAAAGTGACAGCCATTGGCACGCATCCAGATCACGCGACGCTGGAAATCGACACCCCTGACGGCCCCTATAACATCGAGGCCGATTGGCTGATCGCTTGTGACGGCGCTGGATCACCGACGCGTCAAATGCTGGGGCTGGATTTCGTGGGGCGTGTGTTCGAAGACAACTTCCTGATTGCCGACGTGATCATGGACGCTGATTTCCCGACCGAACGCTGGTTCTGGTTCGATCCGCCCTTCAACCGCGGCCAATCTGCCCTGTTGCACAAGCAACCCGATGGCGTGTGGCGCATTGACCTGCAACTTGGCTGGGACATCGACAAGGAAGAAGAGAAGAAGCCCGAGAATGTGATCCCGCGCCTTAAGGCGATGCTTGGCGACGATGTGGAGTTTGAGCTTGAATGGGTCTCAATCTACACGTTCCAGTGTCGCCGGATGGAGAAATTCCGCCACGGTCGCGTTTTGTTTGCGGGCGACGCAGCCCACCAAGTGTCACCTTTTGGCGCACGCGGTGCGAACTCGGGCCTGCAAGACACTGACAACTTGGGCTGGAAGCTGAAGTTGGTCATTGATGGCACGGCCGATGAAGCGCTGCTTGACAGCTATGACGTGGAACGTATTCACGGCGCCGATGAAAACATCCTGAATTCGACGCGCTCGACTGATTTCATCACACCCAAATCCACGACCAGCCGCCTTTTGCGCGATGCGGTTCTGGACCTATCCGAAAAGTATGAATTTGCCCGGCCGCTTGTGAATTCGGGCCGCTTGTCCGTGCCCTGCACCTACGACGGATCGCCGCTGAACTCAGCCGACGCTCTGGATGGGCCGATAAAGACCCGCCCAGGATCGTCTTGCCCTGATGCGCCGTTAGGCGACGAATTCCTGCTGCCCAAGCTGGGCAACAAGTTCACTCTTCTGACCATTGACGCAGAGGCGCCAGACGTGATCGAAGAAGCAGGGGTCGAGGTCACGCGGTTGGCGTTGTCCGTAAAAGATGACAAGACGGGAGCGCTGCAAGAGCGGTATCTGGGCGATGCGCCAAGTGCCGTCTATCTGATCAGGCCAGATCAGCATGTGGCCGCACGCCGCCCCAGCTTTGACGAAAACTTGTTCCGCGCGGCCATCCGCCGTGCAACTGGCAAGGAGTAACGCCGATGACCGACCTTATCCTGACGCCGAACATCAATCGTGCCGACGATTTCTATGCCGAGCTTCTGGCGGCGCATGAAAACTTGTCGAAAGAAGAAAGCGATGCTCTGAATGCGCGCCTAGTCTTGATTCTGGCCAACCATATCGGTGATCGAGCCGTGTTGTCTCAGGCGATAAAGGCTGCGCAAGACGCCGGATAGCCGTGGTGGACAGTTCGCAGAAAAGACAAAGCCCGCAACCGAAGTTGCGGGCTTTTCCATTGGTAAACCAGCTTGGATTTAGCTTGGGTCTGCAGTGGTCCGCAGGTAGGGCAGCTTGATATCCACGTCGCCAAATTTTGCTTTCGCTTCGTCGTCCGAAAGCGTCAGGGCGACAATCACGTCTTCGCCTTTGATCCAGTTCGCAGGGGTGGCAATCGGTGTGCCATAAGTGGCTTGCAGGCCATCAAGGGCGCGCAGAACCTCGGCGAAGTTCCGGCCGACGGACATTGGGTATGTCATGATCAACTGAACCTTCTTATCCGGCGAGATGATGAACACCGACCGCACCGAGGCGGAATCAGCGGCCGTGCGACCGTCGGGCAGGTAAGCTTCGGCGGGCAGCATGTCGAAGGCTTTCGACACGGCAAGGTCTTCGTCGGCAATAATCGGGAAGCCCGCTTTGGCGCCCGAATAGCCCTCGATGTCTTTTTTCCAGCTGACATGTTCCTCCGCGCTATCGACGGACAGCCCGATCACCTTGGTGCCGCGCTTGGCCCATTCGTCGGCAAGCTGCGCAACCGCGCCGAACTCTGTCGTGCAGACAGGCGTGTAATCTTTGGGGTGCGAGAAAAGAATCGCCCAGCTATCCCCGATCCAGTCGTGGAAGGTGATTTTACCCTGATCTGTTTCGGCTGTGAAATTTGGCACGATGTCGTTAATGCGAAGTCCCATTTGGTCTCTCCTGTCCAAGCATTTCGGTTGATCTTAAGTTACGATCTCTTATGCGCATTTAAAGACCCTGACTGGGTTCAAACGCAACCAAATCGTCGCACCTAAAAATTTGATCAAATTTTGTTTCCGTGGGTTGCGTCGGACAAATCGCAATGCCAGAGTGCACCCAAATCCGACCAAGGAGACTGGAATGATCGAGAAGCGCGATTTCTATATTAATGGTCAATGGGTCGCCCCGGCGGCGGCCAAAGACTTGAACGTCATCGACCCGTCGACCGAAGAGGTTTGCGCGGTCATTTCGCTGGGTGATCAGGCGGACACTGACGCCGCCGTCGCTGCTGCGAAGGCCGCCTTTGCCGACTGGGGTTTCTCGAAAAAGGAAGACCGGCTGGCCCTGATCGAGAAGCTATTGGCGGTCTATCAGAAACGCTCGGACGATCTGGCCGAAGCGATGAGCATCGAGATGGGCGCGCCTATTGATCTGGCCCGCACGTCGCAGGTGGGGTCGGGCACGTTCCACATCCAGAACTTCATCACGGCGTTCAAGGATTTCGAATTCGACAAGATGTTGGGTGCTCATGCGCCGAATGACCGGCTGCTGTATGAACCCATCGGGGTCTGCGCGCTGATCACGCCCTGGAACTGGCCGATGAACCAGGTGTCGCTGAAGGTTGTGGCCGCGATGGCTGCGGGCTGCACAATGGTACTGAAACCATCCGAAATCGCCCCGTTATCATCGATCGTCTGGAGCGAGATTGTTGACGAGGTCGGCTTCCCGGACGGTGTCTACAACATGGTGAACGGCGACGGTATGGGCGTCGGCACGCAACTGTCCACCCACCCCGACGTCGATATGGTCAGCTTCACCGGGTCGACCCGTGCGGGCATCGCCATTTCGAAGGCCGCCGCCGACACCTTGAAACGCGTCAGCCTTGAGCTGGGCGGCAAGGGTGCCAATATCGTTTTTGATGATGCCGACGAAAAAGCTGTGAAGCGTGGCGTAATGCATATGATGCAGAACACCGGGCAAAGCTGCAACGCGCCGTCGCGGATGCTGGTGCAACGCGGCGTTTATGAGCAGGCGATCGAAGCAGCCAGTGAAGCCGCCGAAAAGGTACAAGTTGGCCCCGCCAGCCAGTCAGGCCGTCACATCGGCCCGGTGGTCAGTGAGCTTCAATGGAACAAGATTCAAGACTTGATTCAGGTCGGGATAGACGAAGGCGCGCGCCTGATTGCCGGCGGAACGGGACGGCCTGATGGCTTGAACAAAGGCTATTTCGTCAAACCGACAATCTTCGCGGACGTGAATAACCAGATGACCATCGCACGCGAGGAAATCTTTGGCCCTGTCATGGCCATGATCCCATTCGACACGGAAGAAGAAGCGGTCGAGATCGCCAATGATACCGTCTATGGCCTGACCAATTATGTGCAAACCCAAGACGGCGCGCGCGCCAACCGTGTGGCCCGTCAGATGCGGGCGGGCATGGTCGAAATGAACGGGACGTCGCGCGCGGCAGGATCACCCTTCGGCGGCTACAAGCAGTCCGGCAATGGTCGCGAAGGTGGTGTCCTTGGGATCGAAGATTTCCTTGAGGTCAAGGCGGTCTCGGGCTGGTCGAACGACTGATCCGCAAGACCCCAAACCGCGAAAAGGCCCGCAAATGCGGGCCTTTTTCCATTCTACGGCGTCGTCACAGTTTTTCGAACACAATGATCGCCTCTCCGATCGTGATGCCGTATTTTTTCACATAAGCACGGTTCAGAACGCGATCATCGGACAACAGCCACATCCAGTCGTCGAAGTCCACGCGCATAACCTTGCCGTCCCGTCCGGGCAGGTCAATGCGATAGGCCCAGTTGAAGGTATCGCCGCGCTCTTCGCCTTTGGCTTCGCCAATCACGCCGGGGGCCGATCCGATCCACGTGTCGTCCCCGGTCTTTTTCAGCGTCCAAATCCGCTGTTCGGTGCTGCCATCGGCATAGGTGAAATCTTCGACCAATTTCAGGGTCTGGCCATCCCATGTGCCTTGAATATTGACGTCGAACCGTCGCTGTACATTGCCAAACAAGTCCTGAAATTGTCCACGCGCGACTGTTTTACCTTCGAAGAACTCTTCAAGGTTCAGGTTACGAGAACTCAGCTTGGGGTCGTCCAGATCAGGCGCACCACCGCAGCCGATCAGAAAAGCGCAGGCGAGAGCCGTTAGTTTCAATTTCATGGGTTCCCACCTTCGTTTTGTGTCACGTCACATTAGACCCGCTCAAAAACGAGTCTGTTGCTATAGATACGCGACAATAGTGGGTTCGGATCACATTGTGCCGTCTGGATGTTTATGGGTTAGGCGCGTCGCACCACCACAGAGCCAACTGAATATCCCGCCCCAAACGAGCAGATAACGCCGGTGTCGCCCGGCTTCAAATCGTCGGAATGCTTGGAAAACGCGATGATCGACCCTGCCGATGATGTATTTGCATAATCTTGCAGAATGTTTGGCTGCTCACCCTCTTCCGGGGTTCTGCCCAAGACCTTTTTACCCAAAAAATCATTCATCGACTTGTTGGCCTGATGCAGCCAAAGGCGCTTCAGGTCGCCTTGCATCACGCCAATATCCCCGATGTGCTCAAGGATGTGTTTAGAGACAATCGGCAGCACCTCTTTGAACACCTTGCGGCCGTTCTGCATGAATTGCATATCGCGCCGGTCTTCCATCGCACCTTCACGGGTGCGGCGCAGGAAACCGTTGTTGTTGCGGATGTTGTTGGAAAACTGCGTCAGGCAGCGTGTTGACAGAATGTCGAAATGGTCGCCTTTGGCATCTTCCTTGCGTTCCAGAAGCGTTGCCGTGGCAACGTCACCGAAGATAAAATGGCAGTCGCGGTCGCGCCATTCCAGATGGGCAGAGCAGATTTCGGGGTTCACCACCAGTGCACGCTTCACAGACCCCGACCGGATCATATCCGCCGCGGCCTGAATGCCGAACGTGGCCGAGGAACAGGCCACATTCATATCAAACGCAAAACCACCCGCACCCAAGGCCTGCTGAATTTCAATCGCAACCGCCGGATAAGCCCGTTCAAGGTTCGAGGCGGCACAAATAACCAAATCCACTTCGCTGGCGTCCCGCCCCGCTTTGGCAAGCGCTTTCTTGCACGCATCCACGCCCATTTCGGTCATGATGCTGGGCTCGTCATCCGAGCGCTCGCGCAAGGTAGGATGCATGATATCAGGGTCCAACACGCCGGTTTTGTCCATCACATAGCGCTGATGAATACCGGACGCAGACACGATGAACTCTTCACTGGAATACCCCACCGGCTTTACCTCGCCCGCCGCAATTGCATCCGCATTTCTGGCGTTTTCTTTGTCGGCAAAGGCGTTGAACGCTTTGACAAGTTCGGCGTTGGTGATGGTCTGTTCGGGTGTGAACACCCCGGTACCAGAGATTACGGGCTGGAACATGTGCGTCTCCTTGATGGTCATTGCAGTCAAGCAGGAAGCGGGCGGAGCGGCAAGGGGAACTGAACCTTGGTCATACCCCTTTTAGAATGAGCACTTGGCCTTGAAGGTCAGCCCTTTTCCGCCGTCCGGGTGACGCAGGCGAAGGCTTTCGGCGTGCAGCATAAGGCGCGGGGCGGCACGGGCAGGGCCGTCGGCATAGAACGGATCGCCCAAAATAGGATGGCCGATTTCCTTCATATGCACCCGCAATTGGTGGCTGCGCCCGGTTTGGGGAAACAGGCGAACGCGGGTCGCGGTGTCTTCGTATTTCAGGACTTTCCAGTCAGTGATGGCTTGCTTGCCATTCTCGAAATCCACGTGTTGCTTGGGGCGGTTGGGCCAATCAACGATCAACGGTAGGTCCACGGTGCCTTCGCGTTCGGCCACACGGCCCCAGACGCGGGCCACATAGGCTTTCTTGATCTGCCGCTTCTCGAACTGAAGGCCTAGATGGCGCTGGGCATGAGGGGTCATGGCAAACACCATGATGCCTGACGTGTCACGGTCCAGTCGGTGCACCAGCAATGCGTCAGCAAACACCGCCTGAATGCGGGCGATCAGGCAATCGGCCAGATGTTCACCCTTGCCCGGCACCGACAACAGCCCCGCAGGTTTGTTGACCAGCAACAGTTCGTGGTCTTGGTGGATGATCACCAAGGGGTCATTAGGCGGGGCGTATTCATCTGACATGCGCGCCAGATAGCCTGTGGGCCGCGTGCGGGCAAGGCTCAGCGGCGACGACGCATTCCGCGCAGCATCGACGTGGTATAGATCACCAGCGCCAGCCAGATCAGCGGAAAGGCGATCTGCTTTGCGCCCTCAAAGGGCTCGTCAAACACGAACACCGCGACCAGAAAGATCATTGTCGGCGCGATGTATTGCAGGATCGCGATGGTCGACAGCCGCAATAGCTTAGCGCCATTGGCATAGAGCATCAGGGGAACTGCCGTCACCACGCCGCAGCCCAGCAACAGTGCCGTGTCCAGACCGGTCAGCAGAAAATGGCTTTGCCCCTGCGCGGTCAGCCACACCATGCACCCAAGCGCGGGGATCAGCAGGATTAGCACCTCGAGCAAGAAGCCCTGATTGGGGCCGATGGGCAGGGATTTCTTGCACAGCGCATAAAACCCCCATGTCAGCGTGAGGCCAATCGCCACCACCGGCAGCCTGCCCGCATCAAGGGTCAGGATCACGACAGCGATAAAGGCCAGTGCCACGGCAACCATCTGCGCGCGGTTCATCCGTTCGCCCAGCAAAACCGTGCCAAGTAAGATCGAGAACAACGGGTTGATATAATAGCCTAACGCGGCCTCTAGGGCCTGTTCATGCGCAATCGCCCAGACATAGATACCCCAGTTTACCGAGATCAGACCCGCAGTCAAAACCGCTAACATGAGCATCCGCGGATTTGCGATCGCCTCGCGCAAGGCGCGGGTACGACCTGTGGCGATCAGGATGACCCCCGCGACCGGAACAGACCAGATAACCCGGTGCGCGACCACCTCGATTGCAGGCATATGTGCCACGGCTTTCATATAGAGCGGCAAGAACCCCCACAGGAAATAGGCCGAAATGGCCAGCCCCAACCCCTGCGGGGTATCCACATTTTCTGGCTTCGTCGTCATCGCGCGCTCCTTTCCCCTGTTTGTAGGGCAGTTGGGGCGGGAAGCGATAGCGGGATTTCCGTGCGCTGTTTCATAACGAAACGTGATGGTTCATCGCTTGGCAGCTTTCACGCGCGTCCAGGCGTCCCGGTCAAGAGCGTAACAAAGCCATGTCGCCTTTTTCCCGGCTCCGGTTAGTTCGAGCTCCCTTTTCGCCATCAAAACTGCCCCAAGCTTTGCGGTGGCTTTTTGCGAGCGAATATTTGTCGGGTCGATGTGAAACCAGACCCGGTCAAAGGTCGAAAAGGCGTGATCCAGCATCAGGGTTTTAAGCTCAAAATTCACCGCTCCGCCCCAGAAACTGTGGTTCAGGAACGTGAACCCGATCGCGATATCGTCGGGCGCATCTGGGCCAACATAGTAGCGCGAACATCCGATCAGATCGTTGCTTGTCAAATCCATGACAACACACGTACCGCCTGCGTTCAGAAGGAAGTCGAAATAAGGGTCGAACACGTCAGAATTGAACCGATCCCGCGCGGGGTGGCCAGCCCAGGTTTCCGGGTCACATGCTGCGCGAAACAGCCCGGTGCGGTCCGATGCATGCAAGCCGCGCAGCGCGATTGTCCTTCCTTCCAAACAAGGTTGGTCGCCAAAGCTCATTCACGCACCCGTTCCGATTTCGGGTCATACATCGGCTTCAACGACGCTTCGGCTTTCACCCGCGTGCCGGCCACGTCGATCTCGTAGGTGGAGGCCAGAATATCAGACACTGTTTCACCCTGACACGGCACATATCCCATACCGATCGCGCCGCCCAAGTGGTGGCCATAAGCGCCAGAACTCAGGTATCCCACGATCTCGCCATCACGGATGACGGGTTCCTTGTGATAGAGAAGCGGCTCGGGATCGGTCAGCTTGAACTGCACCATGCGCATCTCAAGCCCGCTTTTCTTCTTGGCCAACACGGCGTCGCGGCCGATGAAGTCGGGCTTTTCGACCTTCACGGCAAATCCCAACCCAGCCTCCAACACGTGGTCTTCGCAGGTGATGTCATGGCCAAAGTGGCGAAAGCCCTTTTCGATCCGGCAGTTGTCCATCATGTGCATCCCGCACAGCTTCAACCCCATGTCTTGTCCGGCTTCAAACAGGGTCTCAAACGCATGGCTCGCCATCTCGGATGAGACATAAAGCTCCCACCCCAGTTCACCCACGTAAGACACGCGGTGGGCGCGGGCCAGACCCATGCCCAGTTCGACCTCTTGCGCGGTGCCGAAAGGATTAACAGCGTTGCTGAAATCGCCCGTGCTGACACGTTGCAGCAAAGTGCGGGCGTTTGGCCCCATAACGGCCAGCACACCTTCGCCTGCGGTCACATCGGTGATCACAACGCGGGCATCACCGACATGGCGGCGCATCCAGGTCTCGTCTGCCAGTCGCGTTCCCGAAGGCGTGACGACCAGATAGGCGGTTTCCGACAGGCGGGTGACGGTCACGTCAGCCTCGATCCCGGCGTGTGCATTCAGGAACTGGGTGTAGACGATCTTGCCGACGGGCACCGACATGTCTGCCCCGCAAACCTTGTTCAGAAACACCTCAGCATCCGGGCCTTCGACGCGGATTTTGCCGAAGGACGACATGTCATACATACCGACATTCTCGCGCACAGCGCGGTGTTCTTCGGCGGCATTGTCAAACCAGTTTGCGCGACCCCATGTGTATTCGTATTCACGCGTCTGCCCTTCGCGGGCGAACCAGTTGGCGCGTTCCCACCCTGCGGTTTCACCCATGACGGCGCCCTGATCCAGCAGGTGCTGATGAAACGGGGTGCGCCGCACACCGCGCGCGGTGGCTTTCTGGCGGTATGGAAAGTGGTCGGCATATAGCAGGCCCAGCGTCTCTTTCGACCGCTCATAAAGATAGTGTCTATTTACCTGAAACGGGTGCATTCGGCTGATATCCACATCGCCCAGATCGAAGGGTTTTTGCCCGTCTTCCATCCACTGCGCCAGCGCCATCCCGGCACCGCCCGCCGACTGAATGCCGATCGAGTTAAAGCCCGCAGCGACCCAAACATTGTCCATCTCGGGCGCAAGACCCAGGTGATAGGCATCATCCGGCGTGAAGCTTTCCGGGCCGTTGAAGAAGGTGTGAATACCAGCCTCGGCCAACATCGGCATCCGGTTGCAGGCGGCTTCCAAGATCGGCTCGAAATGGTCGAAGTCTTCGGGCAGCTGGTCAAATTCGAACGTGTCGGGAATGCCCTCCATCGCCCATGGCTTGGCGTTAGGTTCAAACGCGCCCAGTAGGATCTTCCCCGCATCTTCCTTGTAATAGGCACATTCGTCCGGCACCCGAAGCACCGGCATTTGGGTCAGCCCTTTGATGCCTTCGGTGACAATATAGAAATGCTCGCAGGCGTGCAGCGGCACGTTCACGCCCGCCATCTTGCCGACCTCACGGCCCCACATGCCCGCGCAATTGACGATCATATCGCACGCAATGTGACCCTGTTCCGCCCCATCATCCGATACCCAGTCAACGCCGGTGACCTTGCGGCCATCACGCGCGATGTGGGTGACGTTCGTGCGCTCCTTGATCACCGCACCATTTTGCCGCGCACCCTTGGCCATCGCCAAAGCGATGTTGGCCGGGTCCGCTTGCCCATCGGTGGGCAGCCAGATGCCACCTGTCACGCCCTCAAGATTGATGTGCTCGTAACGCTCTTTCACCTCGGCAGGCGATAGTTCCTCGCACGCGACACCAAAGGCACGCGCCATGGCGGCGCTGCGGTATAGTTCCTCGCGCCGCTCGTCGGTCAGGGCCACCGACACCGACCCGCACTGCCGCATCCCGGTTGCAACGCCTGTTTCTGCCTCCAACCCCAGATACAAATCCGCCGAGTATTTGGCGAGCTTGGTCATGTTCGATGACGTCCGAAGTTGTCCGATCAATCCGGCCGCATGCCACGTGGTGCCAGAGGTCAGTTGCTTGCGTTCCAGCAAAATGACATCTTTCCAGCCGAGTTTGGCAAGGTGATAGGCAACGGAGCAACCGATCACGCCGCCTCCGATGATGACAACACGGGCATGGGTGGGAGGACTCATAGCAACACTCCTGTTGGGTTTAGCTTGACGGTTGCACGATTGTGAGGATCGAAATCTTCTTTTTCCGCCATTTTTGTCGGAATTATCTCATCCACATCGGACCCGCGTTCGCCTAAGCGCCATCGGTGTCACACCAAAATGCCGCCGGAATAGAGTCGAAAACCCATTGGGAAATCCACAAGCCAGCCCGACATCGCGAACACTCATCGAGGTTTTGAGAAGTAGGGTATTGGCGTGGTTCAACCGCAACTCGCGATAATAGGTATTCGGCGTCGTGCCAAAATGTGCGCGGAACTGGCGTTCCAGCGAACGCTCTGAGATGTTGAGGTATCCCACAAGCTCGGAAATCCGCAGCGGGTCTTCCAAATTTGCCTGCATCAGTTCGACGCATTGGTCGAGCGACCGATTGCCGGTGCGCGTGAGCTCTTTCCCACCGAATGGCTGAAGGGTCGAGGATGTGCGGATCGTTTCGTGCAGGAAAATATCCGCAACCGTTGCGACCGAGGCCGCGCTGATGTGACCGCTTAGCATTCCCAACACAAGGTCATAGGTCGCGCCCATTCCGGCGCTGGTGGTGATCTTTCCGTCATCAGCAGCCAGCGCATATGACCCGGTGCCCGGCGTGCCACGTTCGTTCAGAAGCGCGCGATTTTCCCAGTGGGTCGTATGGCTCATCAATTGCTCGCCCGTCTCGGCGATATAGCGGCTGGCGGCTTCTGACAGCAAAAACACCCGTGCGCCGGACCATTGATAGGCTCTGATCTCTTTGCCCAGGGACAGGTCGGGCGCGTCAGGGTTCGAATTGCCCAACACGAACACGTAGTTCGCAGATGGCTTGGCGTCTGTCGGTTCCGTGTCGATGGTGATCGCGGCGCGACAGGTGACTGGGCCGCCGCGACGCGACAGCCAGTGCCATCGAAACGCTTCCCGTGCGGACACACGATTGGCGGTGCGCAGCAGCTCGACGACGGCGGTGAATTCGGTCAGTACGAAGCCGTCCGCGACCAGAATATCGACAAGGATCGGTGGGGGCGGCATTGCGTTCATTACACACGCAGCCGTTCGTTGTTCGGATCCCACAGCGGTTGGTCGGGCTGCACGATTGCTGGACGTCGTTCGCCGTAGATCTCGACCTGAAGCTCGGTGCCGGGGGTTGCAAGATCAGCGCGCACCATACCCAGCGCGATTGAGGCACCCACGCGATAGCCCCAGCCGCCAGACGTGGTTTCGCCGACAATCTGACCGTCATGCCAAATGCACGACATATAGGGCGCGTCGGTATCCCCCGCGTCGACGATCATCGTGACAAAGCGCTTCTTTGGGCCGGTTTTGGCTTCGGCCCGCAGCGCCGCTTTGCCCGGGAAGTCTTGCGGCTTGTCCAGACGCACGAAACGATCCAGCCCCCCTTCGAACATGGTGTAGTCGGTGGACAGGTCGCCTTTCCACGCGCGATACCCTTTCTCAAGCCGCAGACTGTCCAGCGCATACATGCCGAAGGGCTTGGCACCCGCCCCGATCACTGCATCGTAAAGTGCGGGGATATTGGCGTTCTCGGCGTGGATTTCCCAACCCAGTTCCCCGGCAAAGCTGACCCGCGCGAGGGCGCAGTCGACCCCAGCCACGCTCGCGGGCTGATGCGACAGCCAAGGCGCGGTCAGATCGGCCTGGGTTCCCAGACCTTCGAACAGATCACGGGCCTTGGGTCCAGTGACAATCAGGGTGGAATAGTCTCTTGTATGGTCCGTCAGGCTAAGTCCCGCTGGCAACGCGCGGGCCAGCACTTCGAAGTCATGCCATTGCGCCGTGGCGGCGGTGATCAGGGTAAAGAAGTCGTCGGCGTGGCGCATACACGACATCTCGGTCAGGATGCGCCCGCGGGTATCGGCGAAATAGAGAAGGTTCATCCGGCCAATTTTTGGCAAACCCCCGGTGCACATGCCGCGCAGCCATTCCGCTGCGCCATCGCCCGACAGGTTGAAGCGGGAAAACCCCGGCAGGTCCAGCACGCCCACACCGTCACGTACGGCCTCGCATTCTTCGCGGATACGTTGCTCCCACGGACCTGTGCGACCCCATGTATGCGTTGCCTCAAGCGAGGTATCGTCACCGGGCTTGGCGTACCAATTCGCGCGTTCCCAGCCGTTATAGACACCCATTACGCCACCAGCGGCGATCACTTTATCATGGATGGGTGACAGCTTTTTGTCACGTGCGGCGGGCCATTCGTGGTGGGGGAAATGCATGGCATATTCGTTGCCATAAACCTCCATCCCTTTCTGCACGCAATAGTCGTGATCGGTGTAGTCAGTGTAACGGCGCGGATCACACGCCCACATATCCCATTCGGTCGCCCCGTCGACGATCCATTCCGCCAGCACCTTGCCTGCCCCACCGCCTTGGGCAATGCCGAAAGTAAATACGCACGCCTCAAACGCGTTTTTCACACCGGGCATCGGGCCGATCAGGGGCAACCCATCGGGCGCATAGGGGATCGGGCCGTTGATCACGCGCGACACGCCTGCTGTGCCCAGCGCAGGGACACGTTCCATCGCATCCGTGACAATATCCTCGATCCGGTCCAGATCATCGTTCCAAAGCTGGAAGCTGAAATCGTCGGGCATCGGGTCGTCGTCAGTTGCCCAATGAGCGCGGCAGTTAGGCTCATAGGGGCCAAGGTTGAAGCCGTGCTTTTCCTGCCTCAGATAGTACGACACATCCACATCCCGCAGCAAAGGCAGCTTCTTCCCAGTTTCCTTTGTATACGTCTCTATTTCAGGGATTTCCTCAGACAACAGGTATTGGTGGCTCATCACCATCATCGGCACGGTGCGCCCGCCGAAGGGCTTGAACCACTCGCCCACACGTTGGGCATAATAGCCAGCGGCGTTCACCACATAATCGCAAGCAATGTCGCCCTTTTCGGTGTGGACGGTCCACGTGCCGTCAACGTGCTGGGTGACGCCATTTGCCGGACAGAACCGCACAATCTTGGCGCCCATATCGCGCGCGCCTTTTGCCAGAGCCTGCGTCAACTGCGCCGGGTCTATGTCACCGTCATGCGGATCATACAGCGCACCCACAAGATCATGCGTTTCGAGAAACGGATACCGCGCCTTGGTTTCATCCGGGGTCAGGATCTCGATATCCATTCCTTGATAACGACCCATCGAGGCTGCACGCTGAAACTCCTGCATCCGTTCCTTCGTATGCGCCAAACGGATCGACCCGGTGACGTGGTAGTTCATCGGATAATCCACCTCGTCGCCCAACCGCGCATAAAGCTCGGTCGAATAGCGCTGCATGTTCATAATCGCCCATGAGGTTGAGAAGGTCGGAACATTGCCCGCCGCGTGCCATGTAGACCCCGCCGTCAGCTCGTTCTTTTCCAGCAGAACGCAGTCAGTCCAACCCTTCTTGGCAAGGTGATACAGCGACGAGGCGCCGACGACACCGCCGCCGATGATGACGACGCGGGCTTTGGTGGGAAAATCAGACATTTTTGGGCTCCGTCCATTTAGGGTGTCACTGCGCGCTTTGCGGCAGGCCGTCTGTGATGTCGTAATAGTCGCCTTTGTCGGCAACATAGATGTGCTTTTCCAGTGTCAGACCGGTCGGGCCGTCGATGGCACCCAACGAGAAACTGATCGTGTCATCGTCATGGGCTTTCCAGAACAGAAACGACCCGCAGGAAGCGCAGAAGCCGCGCTTGGCCGTGGGGCTGGCGGCATACCAGGTCACGTCGCCTGTGATTGTCAGGTCGCGTTCCGGCACATAGGCAGACGACCAGATGCCGCCGGATTGTTTGCGGCACTGACCGCAGTGGCACATCGAATTGCCCTTCGGCTTCGCGGACGTTTCGAATTGGATATTGCCGCAGAGGCAGCTTCCTTTCAGCATGGCGATCTCCTTAATAAACCGGTGGGGCGATGACCCACACGGCGACGGCAGGTTCGTCATAGGGGTTGGCCCATTCGTGCAGCTCGTTGCGAATGCGAAAACTATCGCCACGCGCGACTGTGAAGCGACGGCCACCGATTGTCAGATCGAGTTTTCCGGCCACCATATAGCCAAGCTCTTGCGTTGGGCGCAGCGCCGGTGTCTGCATTTTCGAACGCGGCTTGAACGTGGAATGAATCACTTCAAAATCATCCGTCAGGTCCGGCGAAAGCAGTTCTTCAATCAGCCCCTCGTCGCCAGACCCCATCGGGCGGCGCGCTCCCGCACGCACGACATATCCCTGCTCATCAGCCAAGGCAGAAGTATGCGTAAATAACAGCGACATCGGCACGCCCAGCGCCTTGGCAATAACCCGCAAGTCCGAAATCGATGGGTCGGATTTGTCACGCTCAACCTGACTAAGCCACCCGACCGAGCGGCCAAGCGCAGCGGCCAACTCGGTCAGCGTCAACCCGCGCGACTTGCGCAGCGCGCGAATATCCGCGCCGAGGCTTCTGTTTGAGGCGGGATCACTGTGCAGCATCCTGAACATTCCTCACGGCTTGAAACCCCACGTGAAAATTTCACGTCTTTTTTCACGATGGGGCGAAGAGATGATTCGAGGCAAGTGGAAATTCTCAATGCCACTTAGCGCGTGAAGGTGTCGCTCAGGATAGCGGCCAATTGATTTGCATCGTCTTGAGTAAACGCATTGGGTTGATTGCTGTCGATATCAAAGACCGCAATCAGGTCGCCCGCCCCGTTCCAGACCGGCAATACCAACTCGGACTGGGTCGAGGACGCACAGGCGATATGGCCGGGAAACGCGTTCACATCCGGCACCAATTGCCCCTGCCCCGTGCGCGCCGCCGCGCCGCAGACCCCGCGTGAGAACGGGATTTGCAGGCATCCGTGCCCACCCTGATAGGGACCGATTTTCAACAAATCAGGCTCTGTTACGCGGTAAAACCCCGTCCAGTCGAACCGATCATCTGCGTGATGCACTTCGCATGTCACAGTCGCCATCAAGGCAACCTCGTCACGCTCCCCTTCGGTCAGGGATGCGATGGTCTGTGCAAGTTCTTTGTACTCGACGCGTGGCATGGGGGCTCCGAAAACCTAGGAGCGCGGATGATCCGCGCCCCTTTTGTATACGGTCGAGCTTATACGCGTTCAATCGCGATGGCTGTGCCTTCTCCGCCGCCAATGCAGATCGCCGCAACGCCCCGTTTCAGCCCGCGTTTTTCAAGCGCGTTCAAAAGCGTCACGATGATCCGCGCGCCCGAGGCGCCGATTGGGTGGCCCAGCGCACAGGCGCCACCGTTTACGTTCACTTTGTCACGGGTCAGACCCATTTCGTGCATGAAGGCCATCGGCACGACGGCGAAGGCCTCGTTCACCTCCCACAGATCTACGTCGTCCGTCGACCAGCCAAGCTTCGCCAAAAGCTTTTTGGCGGCAGGAACGGGCGCGGTGGGGAACAGGTTGGGTTCCTGCGCGTGGCTGGCGTGACCCAGAATGCGCGCGCGAATTTTCAGGCCTTGCGCCTTGGCAGCCTCCTCAGACGCGACAACCAGAGCCGCAGCGCCATCTGAAATCGACGAGCTGTTGGCCGGCGTCACGGTGCCATTCTTGCGGAAGGCCGGTTTCAGCGTCGGGATCTTTTCAGGCCGTGCATTGCCGGGTTGTTCATCCTCGGACACCAAAACCTCGCCCTTGCGGGTCTGGATGGTTACGGGCGCGATTTCACCCTCAAACGCACCGGATTTCTGCGCGTCCAGCGCGTTTGACAGCGATTTCAGCGCATATTCATCCTGCGCTTCGCGGGTGAACTGGAAGCTTTCTGCGCAATCCTCGGCAAATGTGCCCATCAGGCGCCCCTTGTCATAGGCATCCTCAAGCCCATCAAGGAACATGTGGTCGACGACCGCGCCATGCCCAATACGTGCGCCGCTGCGCATTTTTGGTAGGATATAAGGGGATTCAGTCATGCTTTCCATACCGCCCGCGACCATAATATCGGTGCCGCCCAGCGCGACTTGGTCATACGCGATCATGGTGGTTTTCATCCCTGACCCGCACATCTTATTCAGCGTGGTCGCGGGAACTTCATTGCCTAATCCAGCGGAAAACCCTGCCTGACGCGCCGGGGCCTGACCCTGACCTGCGGGAAGAACGCAGCCCATCAGAAGCTCTTCGATGTCACCAGACTTGGCGCCGGCGTCCGCAAGCGCAGCCTTGATGGCCGCACCACCCAATGCCGAGGCCGCAACCCCCGAAAACGCCCCCTGAAAGCCTGCCATCGGCGTGCGCGCGGCACCTGCGATAACTACGTTCTTCATCGTCTTCTCCGTCCCAATTGCAAATTCCTGATCACGCTTACCGAATGGTAACGATCGCCGTCTAGACTGTAGTTCTACCAATCGCGTGAAGGAGAAGACAGTTGGAACTTACTCATATCGACACGGCAAAGGCGCGTGTGATCACTGTTAGCGAAAACAGAATCGACGCCGCCATCGCCATCAGCTTCAAAGATCGCATGCGCGAACTGACCGAAGGTGGCCCAGATCGCATCTTGGTCGACATGGCGCAGGTCGACTTCATTGATTCCAGCGGGCTGGGGGCCATCGTCGCCGCGATGAAGCAAGTCGGGCCCGACAAATCCTTCGAACTGGCGAACCTGTCCAGCACCGTTCAGAAGGTTTTCAAACTGACCCGCATGGATACAGTTTTCACCATTCACGCGAATGTCGACACCGCTTTGGGTGGCGGTCTTGCGAATGCCGGCTGAGGCGCTTTGCTTTATGGGCCATGCGAAAGATCTTCATCAATCGGCTCTAACGCCGCAGAAAAACGAGATGAAGCTTGTTTTTCCCGCCGATCCGGTGGCCGTGCGCGGTGCGTTGAAGGCATCTATGTCAGGATTGACCAATCTGAACCTGACCATAGACGAAAGGGGCGTGATCGAAATTGTATTGGCTGAGGTGTTGAACAATGTGGTGGAACACGCTTACGCGCACCACACATCCGGTGTGATCGAATTGCGGGTCAAACGCGGGGCAGACCGTCTGCACTTCACGGTTCTGGATGATGGCGTTCCGCTGCCTGATGATGGCCTGCCCGAAACCCCGTCTCACAGCCTTGCCGGCCCGGTCGACGACCTGCCAGAAGGTGGGTTTGGCTGGTTTCTGATTAAAGAACTGACGCAAGATCTGAATTATGTTCGCAGTGACATCCGAAATCGGTTGGATTTCACAATTGCCCTGGCGGACACGCGAGTTAGCTGACAGCGGTGCCTGTTCCCGATTTCTTGTGGCGCGTTGGCAAAAGCCGCCTCATCTCCTAGTCTTCGCGAGAACCAACAGCGAGGCGTCATGCGCGATTTTCACCTGCCCGGACGGTCGCCCGTCCTTGCCACCAACGGCATCTGCGCCACGTCTCATCCGCTGGCCGCACAGGTCGCGTTGGACATTCTGAAGGCGGGTGGCAATGCCGTTGACGCCGCCATAGCCGCCGGGGTGCTGCTGGGCATTTGCGAACCTCAGATGACGGGGATCGGGGGCGACTGTTTCGTCCTGCTAGACGTGCCGGGGCGGAAGGACATCATCGCGCTGAATGGGTCCGGGCGCGCGCCCCGCCGCCTTTCGGCGAACGCTTTACGCGCGCAGGACCACACACGCATTCCCGAACGTTCGGTTCATGCGGTAACCATTCCCGGCGCGATTGACGCTTTTTGCATGTTATCAGCAGACTGGGGGCGGTTGTCGCTGGCCGAAACCCTCGCCCCAGCCATTCACTATGCAGAAGACGGCGTGCCGGTTGCGCCGAGGGTCGCACTGGATTGGAAGATCGCCGCGCGCGACGGGTGCCTGTCTGGCGTGGCGCGCGATTTTTACTTGGTTAACGGCGCGCCACCCGGCGTAGGCGATGTGTTCCGAGCCCCTGAACAGGCACAGGTCCTTCGCGCCATCGCGGCAAAGGGGCGTGCTGGCTTTTATGAAGGCGAAGTTGCCGATGATATGGTTGCCAGCTTGAAGGCTATGGGTGGCGTCCATGAGCTGGACGATTTCGCAGAACCGCAAGCGTTCTATACAAACGCGATTTCCGGCACTTACAAAAAAGTTGACCTGATCGAGCACCCCCCAAACAGCCAAGGCGCAACGGCGATCCTGATGGCAAATATCTTGTCGCAATTCGATCTGCCATCCCTCGACCCATTTGGTGCCGAACGTGCACATATCGAGGCAGAAGCGGCCAAACTCGCCTATGACGCGCGCAACCGGATCATCGCCGACCCAGATGACACCACCCGGCTGAAGCACATGCTGTCAGCCAACACAGCGGCTGATCTGGCGGCACTTATCGACCTGCGCAGAGCGATGGTGACAGCGACTGACACCAGCGAGGCCACGCACCGGGACACCGTTTACCTGACCGTTGTCGACAAAGACAGAATGTCGGTGTCGCTGATCTATTCAATATACCACGCATTTGGCGCAGGACTGGCGTCAGACAAGTTCGGCATTTTGTTCCAAAACCGCGGCGCCGGTTTCAACCTGACCGCCGGGCACCCGAATGAAGCGGGAGGCGGCAAACGCCCGATGCACACGATTATTCCCGGAATGCTTCGTGAAGGCGGGCGGGTGACGATGCCGTTTGGCGTGATGGGTGGCGCGTATCAACCGAATGGGCATGTGCGCTTCCTCAGCAATATGGTCGATTTCGGCATGGACGCCCAAACCGCAATCGATGCCCCGCGCGCCTTCTCGGACGGTGGGGTTCTGAAACTGGAACGCGGCTATGGCGTGGATGTGCGGGCACAACTGGCGGAAATTGGGCACAGGATCAACATACCCGAAACACCAATCGGCGGCGCACAAGCCATTCATATTGACCATGATCGTGGGGTGTTAATCGGTGCGTCGGACGGACGGAAAGACGGATGCGCAATTGGCTATTAAGCGCGATCAGTTCATTTGGACATGCATCGGATACTGACCATCCTCAAGATCTCCGAAGAATTCGGGGACATCCGGGTGGCCGACAGGCTCGCCTGAATAGTCAGCAATCAGGTTCTGCTCGGATACATAAGCAACATAATAGCTTTGGTCGTTTTCGGCGAGCAGGTGATAGAAAGGCTGATCTTTCTGAGGCCGACTTTCTTCGGGAATGGCGTCATACCATTCCTCGGTGTTCGAAAACATGGCGTCCACGTCAAACACCACACCCCGGAAGGGATGCTTCCGGTGACGGACAATCTGTCCGAGCGAGTATTTGGCGCGCGTCTTTAACATTTAGCAAAGCTCCTAACTCATAATTAGCGCTTTTGGGGGGTGTTTGTCCATGCAGGCAACCCCGGTTTTTGCGAAACAAATTGTGTAAGACGCGGGCTTACAACGCACTTCAACCCCCTGCGCGGGGCACCGCTGGTAGGAAATTTTTAGCATTCTTGCAATTCCCAGCACCGAGTATTTCGGCTATGGTTACAAAAAACAAAAGATTGCGAGAGGCAGATGAGCAGACTTCTTCGCGCAGCACTGATTTTGGTATTCGTGGCATCGTGTGGGGGTGACTCCAAAGCACCGCGAAATCTGAACAATGCCTGCAGCATTATCAACCAGCGTCCGAACATCCATCGGGCAATGAAACGCACCGAGCGCAAATGGAAAGTGCCGGTGCCAGTCCTGATGGCGATGATCTATCAGGAATCGAAATTCATCAGGGATGCGCGTACGCCAATGAAATACGCGCTCGGTGTTTTGCCTATGGGGCGTCAAAGCTCGGCCTATGGGTATGCACAAGCGCTGGATGCCACGTGGAAAGAGTACCAACGCGCCGAAGGTGGCAGGGGCGCACGACGCACCGACATCAAGGACGCCACGGATTTCATGGGATGGTACATGAACGAAACGCGCGCCAAGACGGGGATCCCGCTGACCGACGCGCGCAACCAGTATCTGGCCTATCATGAAGGGCGAACGGGCTATCTGCGCGGCAGTTACAAGTCGAAATCCTGGCTTGTGCGGATCGCTTCAGAAGTAAACGCGCGCGCTATCCTGTATCAACATCAGTTGGCTACCTGTCGACGCTGAGGCCCTGCAGGCTCGGCTACCCGTTAGCGCGACCAGTCTTCGATCGCCACGGTTATCGAAAACAGCGAGCTTCTAAGCGGCACGCCTTTTGATAGCTCACCTAATATGACTGTGGTTTTTGATCCAGCATTGTCGGTGATGATCCACTGACGCAACTCGGTTGGGTTGCTGGTGAATTTCAGCTCGATCGTGCCGATATCGGGGTTCTGCGGATCCTGCGCAAGCACCGTGGTCGCGGTCCCGTCGTATTTGTGGCCCACCACCATCTTGGCCTGATTAAGGTTGACGTTACGCGCCAGAATCAGGTTCAACGGCGTACGCTTCAGCGGGTATTGCTGCGGCCCGGCGTTCGATTTCCCATCGAAGATTGCGACTTGCGAGCTGCCTGCCACCACCAGAGCGTCGGTGGGCGCGTTGTATTCGAACCGTGCCCGGCCCGGACGCTTCAAATATATCGTCCCGGTCGATATCGTGCCGTCGTCATTGATCTGGGTAAACTGCGCTTTGGCCGTATCCAACTTGTTCAGATATTGCGAGATTGTGTTCAGTGACAGTTTTTCAGCCGTTGCCGGAACCGCGCTAAGGGCCACCACAGCGGCGGCCATCATCATACGTAAGGGGGTCATTCATCCTACCTTTACTGCTCGGGCGTACTCTATCCCGCTTTATATGGGAAGATTAAGCCCGATCAGAAGATGATAGGCGATAACACGCCTTAAAAAGATGCTGTGTTATTGAGCGACGGCCCGTCGTTGCGGGCGCGCCCTTGGTTTTATTGCTCAGGGATCAGGATTTCGCGTTTGCCCACGTGGTTCGAAGCAGACACCAAACCTTGATCTTCCATCTGCTCAACAAGACGCGCGGCCTTGTTGTAACCGATGCCAAGCTTGCGTTGGATGTAAGAGGTCGAGCATTTGCGATCCTTGATCACAATCGCCACCGCCTGATCATATTGGGCATCTTCGCCATTGGTGTTCCCACCAGTGTTCAGCCCCAGAACAGCGTCGATATTGTCAGCCTTGTCGTCCGGCGGGCCTTCAACCACGCCGCCGACGTATTCGGGCGCACCGAAACCTTTCAGATAGGTGACGATCTCTTCGACCTCTTCATCTGACACAAACGGCCCGTGAACGCGCGTGATCTTTGAGCCGCCAGCCATGTAAAGCATGTCGCCCATGCCCAGAAGCTGTTCGGCCCCTTGTTCGCCCAGAATGGTGCGGCTGTCGATCTTTGAGGTCACCTGGAACGAAATCCGGGTCGGGAAGTTGGCCTTGATCGTCCCGGTGATCACGTCGACGGACGGACGCTGCGTGGCCATGATCAGGTGAATACCCGACGCCCGCGCCATCTGCGCCAGACGTTGAATACAGGCTTCGATTTCCTTGCCAGCCACCATCATCAGGTCGGCCATCTCGTCGACGACCACCACGATATAGGGCAGCTTTTGGGGCTCGAACTCGTCAGTTTCAAAAATCGGCTCGCCGGTGTCGTCGTCAAAACCGGTCTGCACGGTGCGTTCAAACATCTCGCCTTTGGCCAGCGTGTCGGCGACACGACCGTTATAGCCCTCGATGTTGCGCACGCCCATCTTGGACATTTTGCGATACCGGTCTTCCATCTCGCCCACGACCCATTTCAGGGCAACAACCGCCTTTTTCGGGTCGGTCACAACGGGCGACAACAGGTGCGGGATGCCGTCATAAACGCTAAGTTCCAGCATCTTAGGGTCGATCATGATCATCCGGCATTCTTCCGGCGTCAGACGATACAACAGCGACAAGATCATCGTGTTGATCGCCACGGATTTACCAGACCCGGTGGTCCCCGCAATCAACAGGTGAGGCATTTTGGCAAGGTTTGCGACAATCGGATCGCCGCCAATATCCTTGCCCAGCGCCAATGGCAGTCCGTGATTGCCGTCGCCGAAATCTCGGGTCGACAAGATTTCGCGAAACGACACCATCTCGCGTTTTTCATTGGGCAATTCGATCCCGATCACCGACCGGCCCGGCACAGTTGAAACACGCGCCGACAAAGCCGCCATCGAGCGTGCAATGTCATCGGCCAAACCAATCACGCGGCTGGCTTTCAAACCCGGTGCAGGTTCCAGTTCGTACATGGTGACGACGGGGCCGGGACGGACCGACACGATTTCGCCTTTGACGCCATAGTCATCCAGCACGACTTCCAGCATCCGCGCGTTTTCTTCCAGTGCCTCATCCGACAGGTGATGACGTTCGATGGTCACCGGGTTTGCCAGCAGGTTCAACGGCGGCAATTCGTAACCGGGATGGCTGTCTTCGAATTTCAACTGCGGTTGTGCCTCGGCCTTCGCGCGGGTGGACGGCGGCGTGGGCTTGGGCGCGGTGTGCTGCACAACCTTTTTGGCGGGCTGCGACAGGCCGGCATGGGCGGGCGTGTAAACGCGGGGCTCGGATGCGGCGGTGTCGGGATCCATCAGATCCTCGACGATAAGATCGTCATCTTCCATCATCGGCGCCTCATCGGCAAAATGAGTGTCTATTTCGCCTGAATTATCCATCTGTTCCGGCTGCGGGTTGACGTTCAAGATCATCGGGTCGGGGCCACGGCGATGGCGGGCGACGGCCCGCGCAAGCGGTGGTTCGGCCCGTGTCGGATCACCCAATGTCGGATGATGTGCGCGGTTTTTCAAAGCGAAAGCGATCTTGGCACGGATGCGATCCTCGCCACCCAGACCTTCGGGAATTTCCCCGTCAAAGGTGGGTTGTTCGATCAACTCAGGTTGGGGATCAGGTGTGCGACGGAACAGTGATTCCAGCAAACCCGGCTTTGATGGCGCGGGGGCGGGTTCTCCAATCACCTCGTCATAGGTCGTAGTAACGCCACCGTGCACCGGCGGCTCTGGTCGCGTGACGCGCGCGGCGCGAAGCGGCGGCGGGGCGGTGAATTCTTCGCCATATTGGTCGTCATCTGCAGCTTGTGCCAAACGCTCTTCTTTGCGCGCAGCTTGACGCGCCTGCATTTGACGCGCGGTCGCAGCGGCACCGTAAGCCGCCCCTTTGGCGCCCTTGCCAAGCAGCGAAATGACGCCAGCATAGGTCATCACCAGACCGACAATCAGGAAATGGCCAAAGCGCTGAATTTCGAACCGGTCGATCCCGATGACAAACAACACCGCGCCAAGCGCCGCGATGGCCGACACAGCCGACATAATTTTCAGTCCAAGCCCGGCCCCGACTGGCAGACCCGCCAGCAACGCGCCCAGCACCGTGTCTCCAAACAACCCGCCCAGCCCAAAGGAATGGGTCCAGCCCACGCCTGGCACCAGTGTCGAGGCATAGATTGAGCACAGCGCAACAGCGATTGGCGCAAATATCAGTCGGCCCATGACGCGGTCTTGAGCGATATGGAAGGTCAGGCGCAGACCCCACACAGCAAGGATCAACGACAAAGACCACGCGCCCAGACCGGCAATGACCGCCAGCGGCGAGGCAATAAAGGCACCAATTCGCCCTAAAGCGTTCTGCGCGGGCGTGTCGGTGGCGGACATCCAGCCGGGATCTTCGGGCGAATAGCTGCCAAGGATCATGGCCACGATAACGCCAAGGGCGATCAACCCCAGCCCCAGAAGCTCTTTCCCCCGTCGTTCGATCACAGCCTGTGTGTTGCTGTCAAAGATCGGATCCCGTTGTTTTGCCTGATACGCCATACCACCACGTCCTTACTTAAAGAGACAGTCGCGAAGCTGGATCAACCCGCGCTGCATTTCTTGTTTTGGGGCCACCATTGCGACCCTAATATACCCCTTACCGGGGTTTTGATTATTTACATCCCGCGACAGATAAGCGCCGGGCAAAACCCGCACGCCAGTCTTGATCCAAAGCTTCATTGCGGCCGTTTCGTCGTCGTCGACCGGTAGCCACAGGAAAAAACCAGCGTCTGGGCCTTTGTAGCCGTCGATGCCCGCGAAAATCTCATCCGCCATCGCGTATTTTTCCTGATACAGCGCGCGGTTCTCTGCGACATGCGCCTCGTCAGCCCACGCCTTTTCGGCAACGCGTTGCAAGGGAAGTGGCAGTGGCGCGCCTGCATAGGCTCGCAACTGGCGCACACGTTGAATACTTTGTGGCCCGCCCGCGACAAATCCTGATCGAAGGCCGGGCAGGTTTGATCGTTTCGACAGCGAATGGAACGACACCACCCGTTCGGGGTCTGCACCGCCTTCGCTTGCAATCTCAAGCGCGCCAACCGGCGGTGTGTCGCGATAAATCTCTGAATAGCATTCATCCGCGAAAATTTGGAAATCGTATTTCTCGGCCAACGCGATAAGGTTGGCCCAGTAATCGCGATCGGCCACTGCCCCCTGCGGGTTGCTGGGCGAGCAGATATAGGCAATTTCGGTCCGGTTCAGAATGTCTGGCGACACCTGCGAGTAATCAGGCAAAAAACTGGTTTCTGCGGTTGCAGGCAAGAAAACCGGTTCGGCCCCAACGGTCACAGCGGCGACAGCATAGACCTGATAGAATGGGTTCGGGATCAGAACGACGGGCTTTTCGCCGCGCGCGGTTTGTTCGGGGCACAGCGCGATCAGTGTATTGAACAGACCTTCACGCGTGCCGTTCAACGCCATGACCTGTTTGGTCGGGTCCAGCTGGACGCCATAACGTCGCTTCAACCAATCTGTGATTGCCGCCAGCAGTTCGGGCGATCCCTCGTTAGGCGGATATTTCCCAAATTCTTCAGTGTGTTGTGCAATAACTTGCGGCACCCATTCGGGAAATGGGTGTTGGGGCTCGCCAATGGTCATATGCGTCACTTCGCCGCCCGGCGTATGGGCGTCAAGAAGGCTCCGCAGGCGCGGAAATGCATATTCGGGCAAGCTGGAATACCGCTCGGGAAACGTCATTGGAACGTCACTATACTGCCTCAGATCTCGGGATCGTTTCGTCCCGTTTGGACCAAAGATAGCCCGCATTTCCCGGCGGGTCCAGAAAAACGCCGGGATTTTCGGTGCTTGTGAGGTTTCGCTGTGGCTTTTAGGCCAACACGGCCTCGGCTGCGGCACCCAGACGCAACAGCCGTTCTTCAGCCATAGGCGCACCCAATAGCATGATCCCGGTCGACGCCAGGCCCGTCGGCAGGCTAAGCCCGCACGATCCCATCAGGTTTCCAATGCGCGTGTTTCGAAGCGCCCACAGGTTTTCCTCAACGTAATAGTCATGATCGGCCATCAACCGACTGGCAATCGGGGGCATGATCGGGGATGTGGGCAACACCACAGCGTCATAACCTGCAACCGCTGCATGGTATTGCTTACGAATATCCTCCAGCTTCTGCCATGCCCGCACAAATTCAACGCCGGTGAATTGACCGCCCGCGCGGAACCGTTCGCGGACTTCACCAAACATCAGATCCGGCTGGGCTTCAATCTCGTCATGCCAGGTGGCATAGGCTTCGGTGGTGAACAGGACGCCCGACATGGCAAGGGCTTCGTCGACAATTGACAGTTTAGCGCGTTTGACCTTCGCACCTGCGGCTATCAGGCGGCTTAGCGCACGTTCAAACCCAGCTTGCGGCTCATCCCGCGCGCCGTCCAACCCATTTTCCAGCACCAAAAGCTGCGTATTGTTCAGGCTTGCCCCGCGCAGATCGGGTGCAGACTGCCCTTCCAATACGGCAAGCAAAAGGGCTGCATCTTCCACAGTGCGGCACAGCGGACCGACTGTATCGAAACTGGCAGCCAGAGGCACAGCGCCGTCCAAAGACAGCCGCCCGGAAGTGGTTTTCAATCCCACGAGATCGTTCCAGGCCGAAGGGATACGCACAGATCCGCCCGTATCAGACCCTATTCCGCCTGCTGCCAGACCAAACGCCACCGATGTTGCCGCACCCGAGCTGGAGCCGCCCGACACCGCATCATAATCGTTCACACATGGGCTGGTTGCCGTCACCGGGTTCAGACCAAGGCCTGAAAAGGCAAGTTCGCTCATATGCGTTTTGCCAAGGCAGACCAGACCCTGCGCCGTTGCATTGCGCAGCACTTGCGCGTCCCGCGTCGGCACCCGGCCCTTCAAAAGTGCCGATCCCGCTTCGGTCGCGACGCCTGCTGTATCAAACAGGTCTTTCCAGCTGATCGGCACTCCATCCAGCAATCCCAAGCGATGACCGGAAGCTGCGCGTTTTGACGCCGCCGCAGCCTCGGCCAAGGCGCGGGATTCCGTTGGGCGGGCATAGATACGATCTGCAAACTTGTGCGCCTTGATCGCCTCAAGATAGGTCTGGGTTAAGGCAAGCGGGTCGATCTTTCCTGCGCCGATTCCCCGGCCAAGGTCGCCCATGCTCATGGTCAGCCATTGGTTGCTCATCAGACCCTCCTGTCCTGTGCCTGAGTGACGGTAGCGGCGCAACGGCGCATGGACAATCCCCAGCGACGGGTTCACAAAGGGCACATGAAACTTGATGCCGATATCCTGATCGTTGGTGGCGGGTTGAACGGCCCGGCGCTTGCCTTGGCGTTGGCCGATACCGGCTTCACCGTCACCATTGTCGATGCGCTGCCCAAGACGGCGCGCGGCGGTGAAGATTTTGACGGACGCGGCTATGCGCTGGCGCTGGCCTCACAGCGGTTGCTATCCGCGATTGGAGTCTGGCCAACGGTTGCGCCAAACGCCCAACCGCTTCTGGATATCCGCATTTCCGACGGTCGCCCCGGTGAAGGCCCCAGCCCGTTTGTGTTAGAGTTCGACCACGCCGAAATCGACGAAGGCCCGATGGGTTATATGGTCGAAGATCGCTTCTTGTCACGCGCCCTTCTGAACGCAGTCGAGGCGCATCCGAAAGTGACCCTAATCGACCAGGAAACCGTGGTTGCGCAGAAGGTCGACCCTGCCTCGGTCACGCTTGAACTTGCGTCGGGCAAGCATCTAACGGGCCGCATGGTTGTGGGTTGCGATGGACGGCGGTCAGGCACATGCGAACGTGCCGGCATTAACCGGCACGGGCATGATTATGGGCAAACTTCGCTGGTCTGTGCGATTGATCACGAGCTGCCGCATAACGGTGCAGCGCATCAGTTTTTCATGCCATCAGGCCCCTTGGCGATCTTGCCGCTGCCGGGCAACCAAAGCTCGATCGTCTGGACGGAAACCCACGAGGAGGCTGCCCGCATCCACGCGCTAGATGACGAAGGCTATCTTGACGAGTTGCGCCCCCGTTTCGGGTCATTTCTGGGCGACATCAGTCTGGCAGGCGGACGGTTCACCTATCCGCTGAACCTGACGGTTGCCGACGCTTTCGTGTCAGACCGACTGGCCCTTGTTGGCGACGCCGCACATGGGTTGCACCCGATTGCGGGGCAAGGTCTGAATGCGGGCCTGAAAGACGTGGCCGCCTTGGCCGAGGTGCTGACACACGCCCGCCGCCGTGGCGAAGACATTGGACGGATTGATGTGCTTGAGCGTTATCAGCAGTGGCGTCGTTTTGATGTGGCCCAAATGGTTGCCGTGACCGAGGCAACCAACCGTCTGTTTTCAAACGACAACCCAATCCTGCGTGCAACCCGCGATCTTGGGCTTGGGGTTGTGAATGCGATGCCGGGTCTGCGTCGTGGCTTCATACGTGAAGCAGCCGGGTTGACCGGCGATCTGCCCCGTCTGTTGCAAGGTCGCCAAATCTAGCGCGTTAGTCTTCGATCTTGCGCGCTTCGTCCACCAACATCACCGGAATACCGCCCCGGATCGGAAAGGCCAGTCGCGCCGCTTTCGACACAAGTTCTTGTTTTTCCGCATCATAACGCAACAGCGTCTGGGTGACGGGGCAGACCAGCGCTTCGATCATGCGGCGGTCAAACTGGGGGGATGCGGCTTCGGTCATTGAACTTTCTCCTCACCCACGCCTTTGCGCAAGCTGAATTCCATCAGCGTCACCAAGGTTTCGCGGCGGGTGCTAAGCGATGGCGCTTCCAACAGCGCCTGTTTGTCTTCTGGGTCAAACGGGCACAGCATCGACAGCGCGTTGATCATCAGCTCATCTTCTGCGGTTTTCAAACTCTCCCAATCGGTCTGTAGTTCTTCCAGATCGAAGTAACGCTCGAGCAATTTCAAGAAGGCATCGCGGTCCATTTCTGGATCATGTTCGGGTTGGCCTAGATCGCGGTCGAAACTGCGCCAATCCACTTCGGCGCGCAGATAGGGGGTAAACCCTTGCTGCACTGCACCCAACCGAAACCGCGACACACCGGTCAGCGTGATCATATAGCGCCCATCTTCGGTTTCTGTGAACGAGGTGATCCGCCCGGCACTTCCAATGGTGTGCAAGCGGACGTCGTCGCCTTCGCCTTCTCCCATCGGTTGGATCATTCCGACCAACCGTTCGGGCGTTTTCAGGGCATCGTCAAACATCGCTAAATAACGCGGCTCGAACACATGCAGGGGCAAGCGGCCACGCGGCAATAGCAACGCTCCCGGCAACGGGAACAGCGGCAGGAAATCGGGCAGGTCAGCGGATGAGATCATGGGACCAGTGTAGCGCGGCTTGCGCGATCACACAAAGATCATCGACGACAGCTTGCGCCGACCCGTCAGCGCAACCGGGTCTTTCGCATCCAGCGCGTCGAAAATCGTGAACAGTTGCGCCTTGGCGGCCCCGTCATTCCAGTCTCTATTCCTGCGGAAAAGCTCTAGCAATTCGTCAACGGCGCCTTGCACGTCACCTGACGCATTCAGGGCAACCGCCAGATCAAAACGGGATTGGTGATCATCAGCGTTCGCGTCCACCGCAGCGCGCAGTTCGGTCACCGGACCTGCGTTTTCCGCCTGCCGCGCCAGTTCGATCTGCGCGCGAACAGCCTCAAGTTCAGGCGCGTCAGAAATCTCGGCGGGGGCACCGTTCAAGACAGCTTCTGCTTCGTCAGGTTTGCCAGCCGCAATATGCGCGCGTGCCAGCCCACCAAAGGCGGCGGCACTGTTGGGGTCTTCTTCCAGGATCGCGGCATAGGTTTGCGCGGCGTCGTCAATTGCGCCAGCCTCAAGCATCTCGTCTGCGGCAGCAATCGCATCCGCCAGCCCGTTATCCGCATCACCGCCCAGCGCAGCCACTCGGTTCACAAACTCTTTGATTTCCGACGGCGGCACGGCCCCCTGAAACCCATCGGCGGGCTGCCCCTGCCAAAATGCGTAAACCGTTGGGATCGACTGCACGCGCAACTGGCCTGCGATCGCTTGGTTTTCGTCCACGTTCACCTTGACCATCCGCACCTTGCCACCCGCTTCGGTAACGGCAGCTTCCAGCGCGGGGCCAAGCGTTTTGCACGGGCCACACCACGGCGCCCAGAAATCAACGATGATCGGAACCTCCTGCGAGGCTTCGACCACGTCCTGCATGAAGGTTGCTTCGCCGACATCCTTGATCAGATCAACTGCGGCCGGTGCACCACCAAGTTCGAGTTCCATCGCGTAAGCTCCTTCAAATTCGCTAGGGTCTATATGACCCCTACCCTGCCGGTTTTAAAGGTCGAAAGTGGCAAAGACCGGGGCGTGGTCGGATGGCTTTTCCCAGCCGCGCGCATCGCGCAAGACCCGCGAAGCGTGACCCGCGTTCGAGATGTCAGGCGTGGCCCAGATGTGATCCAGCCGCCGCCCCTTATCCGCCGCGTTCCAATCCTTCGCACGATAGCTCCACCAGCTGTAAAGCTGCCCCTCGGGGATATCCTGCCGGGTGATATCGACCCATTTGGCGGCGTCCTGAACCTCGGCCAGTGCTTCAACCTCGACCGGCGTGTGGCTGACGACTTTCAGAAGCTGCTTGTGGCTCCAGACATCATCTTCACGCGGGGCGATGTTCAAATCACCCACAAGGATCGACTTGCCCGGTTTTTCGCGGGCAAACTGGTTGCGCATGTCTGTCAGGTAATCAAGCTTCTGCCCGAACTTCTCGTTCACCTCGCGGTCCGGCACGTCGCCGCCTGCGGGCACATAGAAATTGTGGATGGTGACCCCGTTTTCCAACTGCCCCGCGATGTGGCGGGCATGATCAAGACCGGCAAAACCGAAGCTCACCACCTCTTTCATCGGCAGGCGGGACAAGATCGCAACGCCATTATACCCCTTCTGCCCGCGCGCCACCATGTGGGTGTAGCCCAGCGCAGCGAAGCCGTCGGTCGGGATCTTGTCCACCGGGCTTTTGCATTCCTGAAGGCACAGAACATCGGGGCCTTCTTCCTTCAAAAGCTTCTGCACAATCGGTTCGCGCAGGCGCACCGAGTTAATGTTCCAAGTGGCAAGGGTGAAGCTCATGATATCCTCCGGTGAACGCGCGTTTGGGGCGACCATAGAGGACGGGGCAAAAAGTGAACAGGGGCGAGTTTCGCCCGCCCCCGTTTGTCAGGCATAAGACACCACTTCCCATTCCACACCATCATGGTCATCGAAATAGAACCGCCGCCCCGGCTCATAATCCCCGTGGTTGTGCGGCGTAAACCCGGCCGCTTTCACCCGTGTTTCAATCGCGTCGATGTCATCCACGGTCACACCCACATGGTTCAACCCGGCGCGGGTTGTATAGGAGTGCTGCGGGTCACCTATAGCCTTGTTGGGCGTGTATAGAGCCACATAGCTGCCCTCATCCCCCACATGGGCGGTGTACCCACCCGACATCGCATCGCCTTCCCAACGGATTTTCCAGTCAAACACCGCACCCAGCCACGCGGCTGTCGCCTTGGGGTCGCTGACGGTTACATTCACATGTTCCAGAACTGCCATTTTGGCCTCCTTGATTTCATTTGCGACTCGGTTGATAATTCCTAAAGCTAACTTTAGCTCAAGCTTTTTCTTTAGGGATTCCCATGGACCGCAGAAACGAGATTTCGATCGGCACTTTGGCAAACCGCACAGGGCTGGCCGTGTCCGCGATCCGCTATTACGAAACCCAAGGGCTGGTCGCACCGGAACGCAACGCGGGCGGACAAAGGCGGTTTTTGCGCTCGGACATCAGGCGGTTGAGCTTCGTGATGATCGCGCAGAAGTTTGGGTTCACCTTGGACCACATCCGAGAGGTGCTGTCCCGCCTGCCGCAAGGTCGAACCCCCACGGCAAAGGACTGGACCGATATTTCCCAAGACTTCCGCGCCGAGCTTGATGAACAGATCGAGGCCCTAACCCGCCTGCGCAACAAGCTGGACGGCTGCATCGGGTGCGGGTGTTTATCGCTGGATCGATGTGCGCTTTATAACCCTGACGATGTAGCGGCTGAGAAGGGCGCGGGGCCACGGTATTTGATGGGGGATAAGGTGATGAGGCCGGAGGGGTGAATTATTTGGTGCTAGTTTCGCCTTCCTCGACCCTAGCCTGCCAAGTCTCTATTAAAAACAACGCCATCGACCCTGCTAGATTAACGGTTAAGGCCGCGTGACGCGACTTGAACGGAACACGCGAACGTCCGCCCGCATGAGCATCCCCTCCTTTGTTGCGTAAAGATCCAATACTTTGAACAACACTCTGGCAGCTTCCTAGGATGGTCTTAAACACTTCTTCCTGATGTTGTGACGGTGCAAGATTTAGTGCTTTTGATGCTTCGGCATAAAGTTTTGGTACATTCCAACGGTGACCCCAATCACCGCCACTGTCTTCGATGATATGCTTACACACCTCTTCAAGAAGAGTGCTCGCAGCGGTCACTGCGCCCTCCGGATCAGTTGCCCGTCTTTCCAATGCTTTAGTCCAAAAAGCTTGAACAGCGGGAGCATCATAGTCGGTAAGCACGTCTGTAATCGCCGCGTCCGCACCCCCTCCTCCAGATTCAAGATACTTTAATATTGGAAGGAAGTGGTCGTTGACGTGTTTTCGGCGTAGCGCCCACGATCCCGAACCACTCGCCACACTCGAAAGTGCTGATCTAACAGACATCGCGTCGTTTGAATAACGAACGAAATCTGGCAGAAGCCTCTTGCAGGCGGGGTCATCCATTAGTTTCTTTCTAGCCAGTTTGTATTCAATATCTGAACCGCCCTCAGTAGTAAGGCCGACAATTGTGTTTCTTAGTAGTAAGGCACATTCAAAAAGATCGTCCGGAATTTCTGGCTCATCATAACCAATGATGGACATCGATTAGCTCCATATCTGATAGACAACTTGTCGCCTAACATATCACCCCCAGATAGAAATCTACTAGATTTCCATCCATTATTAAGAACTTCCAATAAGGTGATTGATCCCCAGGTTTCGTCACAAAACCAACAAAAAAAGACCGGACCCGAAGGCCCGGCCAGTCCATCAGGGAGGATGTGCCCATGTGCACAAGTCGCGGCAATCCCGCAAAGCGCACCCCTCGGGCACGGGAGGAACTCTAGGCGTTCAACCGATACCCGCCGCTTTCCGTTACCAACAGCCGCGCGTTTGACGGATCGGGCTCGATCTTTTGGCGCAGGCGGTAGATATGTGTCTCTAACGTGTGGGTTGTGACGCCTGCGTTATAGCCCCAGACCTCGTGCAGCAGCACATCGCGCGCCACCACGCCATCGCTTGAGCGGTATAGGAACTTGAGGATGTTGGTCTCTTTCTCGGTCAGGCGAACCTTGCGGTCATCCTCGGTGATCAGCATCTTCATCGACGGTTTGAACGTATACGGCCCAAGCTGGAAGATGGCGTCTTCGCTCTGCTCATGCTGGCGCAGCTGGGCGCGGATGCGGGCCAGAAGCACCGGGAATTTGAAGGGTTTGGAGACATAGTCATTCGCCCCCGCATCCAGACCCAAAATGGTGTCGGAGTCGGTGTCATGGCCGGTCAGCATCACAATGGGGCATTTCACGCCCTGCTTACGCATCACGCGGCACAGCTCGCGCCCATCCGTGTCAGGCAGGCCCACGTCAAGGATCACAAGGTCATAAATCGCCTCTTTCGATTTGGTGATCGCCTCGGCGCCGTTACCGGCTTCGAACACATCGAAGTCCTCGGTCATCAAAAGCTGTTCGGCCAGCGCGTCGCGCAGGTCTTCGTCATCATCAACCAACAGTATCTTTTTCAGCGTGGACATATCCGGGCTCCTCTGTCGTGCTTTGACTAGACATGTTGCCCGCTCGCGCGATTGGCAAGATTTGCAACAAACGCCTCACGGCCTCGTGTCAATTCGCCGGTAAATGTTTCATATCGTGACAGTTCCCACTAACTATGGGGCTGAAAGGACCACCATGACGCTTGCCCCCAATCAGACCGAGCTTTTAGCCCGCGCCCGTGCGGATCTGCGCATGGGGGTGCCGGTGGTGCTGACCCGTGGGAGGCGCACGGTGCTGGTGGCGGCGGCTGAAACGCTATCGTCGGGACGGTTGGCGGACATGCGGACCCTTGGTGCGCCTGTGCTTTCTATCACCCCGCGCCGGGCGGACACGTTGAAGGCACGCGCCTATTCCGATCAGGTTGCCCGGATCGAGCTGCCTCGGGACGCGGGTTGCGACTGGATCGCGACCGTCGCAGACCCGGCCGATGACCTGACCCACCCGATGAAAGGGCCGTTTCGAACCGTTCGCGGCGGGGATGATACGCTAGAGGCGCTGTCGATCACCCTGTGCAAAACCGCCCGTCTGTTGCCGGCGACGTTGGTTATAGACGTCTCTAACGCGCCGCAAATCGCGTCTCAGGACAACCTGACGACCATATCGCTGGACGACGCCATCGTGGACGATCTGTCCCTGTCTGCCGTCATCCACGCCCGCCTGCCCCTGTCCGTCAGCGACGCCGGTCGCCTGCACATCTTCCGCCCAAACGATGGCAGCGAAGAGCACTACGCGGTTGAAATCGGGCGCCCGTCCCGCGACGAACCGGTTCTGGCGCGCCTGCACTCGGCGTGTTTCACCGGCGACGTGCTGGGTAGCCTGAAATGCGACTGCGGCCCGCAACTGCACACGGCGTTGGCCCGGATGGGAGAGGAAGGGCGCGGCATTCTTCTTTACCTCAACCAAGAGGGGCGCGGCATCGGGCTTGCCAACAAGATGCGCGCTTATTCCCTGCAAGACCAAGGGTTTGACACGGTCGAGGCGAACCACCGCTTGGGCTTTGAGGATGATGAGCGCGATTTCCGCATTGGGTCCGAAATCCTCAAGTCTCTGGGGTTCTCATCCGTGCGCCTGATGACAAATAACCCGCGCAAGGTCGCGATGATGGAGGGTGCTGGCATCCACGTCGCCGAACGCGTGCCGCTGAAAGTGGGCAAAGGCACACACAACGCGGATTATCTGGCGACCAAGGCGGCCAAATCGGGGCATCTTCTGTGATCCCCCGTCGCGGCGACATGGTTGTCACACGTTGGGGCGCGCGGTTCATGGGGCGACGCTTTCCCGTCGCAATCGGGCGCGGTGGCATGACCAATGACAAGCGCGAAGGCGATTTGGCCACGCCACGCGGGGTCTGGCGGATGGTTGGTGGTGGCTTTCGGGGGGACCGGACGACACCCCCACAGACCGGCTCAATTCCGGTGCGCCCCATTGGGCCGCGCGACATCTGGTCGGATGATCCAAACGACCCGGCCTATAATCATTGGGTCACGGCAAAGGATTACCCGTTCAGCCACGAAGCCCTGCGCATGCCCCCGCGCCTTTATGATCTTGTCCTGATAAGTGACTGGAACTGGCCCGTCGCGGAGCCCGGCAAGGGGTCTGCCATCTTCATTCACCAATGGCGCAAACCGCGCCACCCAACCGCCGGGTGTCTTGCCTTTGCACCCGACGATCTGCGCTGGATCGTCGCGCGCTGGACACCACGCAGCCGGATAATCGTGCGCTAGCCGTAGTCCCGCTCGCCAAAAATCGCAGACCCTACCCGGACATGCGTCGCACCTTGCGCAATCGCGCTTTCAAAGTCGCTGCTCATCCCCATGGAAAGCTGCTCTAACCCGTTGCGCTTGGCCATCTTGGCCAGCAGTGCGAAATGCAGGCTGGGTTCTTCATCAACGGGCGGGATACACATCAGACCGACGACGGGCAGACCCAAGTCGCGGCATTCGGCGACAAAGGCGTCCAGATCGTCGGGCATGATTCCGGCCTTCTGAGGCTCCTCGCCGGTGTTCACCTGAATGAACAGTTTCGGGCAATGCCCTTCTTCTTCGGCGATGCGGGCGATGGCGCGGGCCAGCTTGGGGCGATCAACCGAATGGATCACGTCGAACAAACTCATCGCCTGACGGGTCTTATTAGATTGCAGCGGTCCGATCAGGTGCAGCTCGACCCCGTCGAAACGCTCTTTTAGATCCGGCCACTTTCCCGCAGCTTCTTGCACCTTGTTTTCGCCAAAGACCCGATGACCTTCTTCCAAAACGGCAACAACGCGGTCGAGTGGCTGAACCTTAGACACGGCAATAAGATGCGTCGATCCGGGCGCACGCCCCACGCGCGCCTCTTCTTTGGCGATGCGGTCGGTGATGTCGGAAAGTGGCATAGGACCCCCCAAGTCTGATTGTTCAGATACAGGTGTCCCAAAAGAAAAGAGCGGGCACAAGGCCCGCTCTTCCCTAATCAAATAATCCGTTAGGATTAGAAGGTCATGATGATACCCATGTCAGCTTTGGTCACACCGCCAACTTCGGCGATACCAGCGTTGACAGACGCGCCACCACCCAGGTCGTAGGCAACGCCCAGACCGTAGGCTTCACCGGTAACCAGACCAAGCCCAGCGTTAACAGCGTTTACAGCCGCGTCAGTTTCCGAGTAACCGGCAGTCACGGAGACAGCACCCATGGTGTAGCCAGCGGTCACACCATAAGAGGTCACGTCCAGATCGGAGTTACGCGAATACAGAGCGTTCAGCGAGAAGTCAGCGATATTGGCGCCAGCTTTCACGTGGATGGAGTTCGACGTGTTCACGTTGCCCCAGTCGTCGTAACCCAGGCCAACATTGAAGTCACCCATGGTGTAGGTGGCTGCAATCGAAGTGACCTCGGTGCCGTTCAGGTCGTGCGACAGTGCCACACCGAAGTCACCAAAGGTGCCTTGGTACATC
This sequence comes from Aliiroseovarius sp. S1339, assembly GCF_023195695.1. Lineage (GTDB taxonomy): Bacteria > Pseudomonadota > Alphaproteobacteria > Rhodobacterales > Rhodobacteraceae > Aliiroseovarius. The sequence goes on from NZ_JALPQG010000005.1 coordinate 272,869, forward strand.
AGGTTGCCTGCGTCGCCAGCGTCAACCAGCTCTTCTGCGACGTTATCAACGCCCAGACCCGAGTAACCGATGTCCGACAGACCCAGTGTTGCGTCAGCAGCCGAACCAACGGTACCGACCGAAAACTTACCGAAGCCACCTTCGATATAGACAACTTGGTTGTCAGTAGCAGCAGAGCCGCCATTGTCGAAGGTCAGGTCAAGGTCAACACCAAAGCCCAGGCCACCATCGGTTTCGCCGGTCATGTCGATGTTCAGTGTGGTGTAGAAATCAACGGTCCAGTCGTCACCAACTGCAACGTCTTCGTAGATAAAGCCCATACCGGCTTCACCACCGAAGCTGATTTCAGCCGCAGCAAAGCCAGCCGAAGCTACAAGCGCGGTCGAAGCGAAGAGAATCTTTTTCATTTCGTTTTCCCTCATGTGTTTCAAAGGTTCACCTCAATTCAGGGAAATCCGAATTGAGTATGCATGATGCAATCTACCTTTCGGCCGATGTTTGCAAGAAATGCGAAACCAGTTTTGGGATTGCGACCGGAATTGGTGCTTCTATGCCACAGTTACGCCATGCCCATATCACGGTTCTCTGCATTTCCGGTCTTTTCCAGCGTTTTCGCACGCATACGCGGCTTTTGGGAAAACGCTTGCTCGCCTCTTAGGCCTTATATACTAACAAGAGGAAATTGAGGAAACGGGGCTTTTTCATGCGCATTTTTAAGTCTGTCGCATTCGGGATTTCATTAATTGGCGTGCTCGGGCTGTCTGCTTGTGGCGGCGGCGGTCAGACTTTGCAGCATACGCCCAAGGCGGAAGAGCCGCGCGCGACGATCTGGGATCTGTTCAAGAACGTGGACGACCCCAACACCACCGTCGAGGTGAACCGTTATATCTGGAATGCCTCGCTGGATGTGCTGAGCTTCATGCCAGTTCAGGCGGCTGACCCGTTCTCGGGTATCATCGTGTTTGGCTTTGGTCGTCCGCCCGGTGGCGGCACCGCCCATAAAGCCACCGTTTATGTGCGCGACCCCGCGTTGGACGCCCGGTCGCTGTCAGTTGCGCTTTATACAAGCTCCGGTCCGGCCAGTGCCGAAGCAGTGCGCAAGGTCGAAGATGCGATCCTGACCCGCGCGCGCCAGCTTCGTATTCGTGACGGCAAGCTCTAGACCCGGACCGACCATAGGAATAAGACAAGCGCCGGGCCACACGCCCGGCGTTTCTACATCAAGGACACGACCCCATGTCGCGATACACCGCCGCCGATATCGAACCGAAATGGCAAACAGCCTGGGATGAGGCCGGAATATTCACCGCCACGCGCGATGAAACCCGCCCCAAGTATTATGTGCTTGAGATGTTCCCCTACCCATCGGGCCGCATCCATATGGGGCATGTGCGCAACTACACCATGGGCGACGTGATCGCGCGCTATAAATCTTCCTGTGGTTTCAGTGTGTTGCATCCGATGGGCTGGGATGCGTTCGGAATGCCTGCGGAAAACGCGGCAATGGCGCAGGGTGGCCACCCCGGCACGTGGACCTATGACAACATCAAGACCATGAAGGGTCAGATGAAGCCTCTGGGCTTGTCCATCGACTGGTCCCGCGAATTTGCCACCTGCGACCCGGAATATTACGGCCAGCAGCAGTCGATGTTCATTGATTTCATGGAGCGCGGGCTGGTCTATCGCAAAAACGCCACGGTGAACTGGGATCCGGTCGATATGACCGTTCTGGCCAATGAACAGGTGATCGACGGCTGCGGCTGGAGGTCGGGCGCCCCCGTCGAGCGTCGTGACCTGACGCAGTGGTTCTTCAAAATCTCGGATTACTCGGCCGAGCTATTGGACGCATTGGACGGTCTGGACAACTGGCCCGAGAAGGTGCGCACGATGCAGGCCAACTGGATTGGCAAATCGCAGGGTCTGCAATTCAGCTTTGAACGCACCGATGGCGGCGAGATTGAGGTTTATACGACTCGCCCCGACACACTGATGGGTGCGTCCTTCATCGGTATCTCGCCTGACCACCCCATTTCCAAGACGCTTGAGGCCGAAAACCCCGAGATTGCCGCAAAACTCGCCGAAATGCGCAAGGGCGGCACGACGGAAGAGGCCATCGAAACTGCCGAGAAGCTGGGCTACGACACCGGCATCCGCGTGAAACATCCGCTGGACCCGAATTGGGAACTGCCGGTTTGGATCGCCAACTTCATCCTTATGGACTACGGCACCGGCGCGATCTTCGCCTGCCCGGCCCATGACCAGCGCGACCTTGATTTCTGCCGCAAGTATGATCTGCCAGTGATCGACACGTTCCTGTCGCTGGAAGACCCCTCGCCCGTTGAAAAAGAAGCTTTCGTGCCGCCCAAGACGGAAAAAGTTAAATGGATCAACCATTTCGCCGATCTGGACGAAGCCACGGGTGACGAGGCCATCGAGGCCACCATCAAATTCGCCGAGGACGCCGGCTGGGGCCAAGGGGTCGAAAAGTTCCGCCTGCGCGACTGGGGGCTGAGCCGCCAACGCTATTGGGGCTGCCCTATTCCCGTCGTTCATTGCCCCGATTGCGGCGTTGTGCCTGAAAAGAAAGAGAATTTGCCGGTCAAGCTGCCCGAGGACGTCACCTTCGACGTGCCCGGCAACCCGCTGGACCGTCACCCCACATGGCGCGACTGCAAATGTCCGTCCTGCGGCAAGCCTGCCCAGCGCGAAACCGACACGATGGACACGTTTGTCGATTCGTCCTGGTATTTCGCGCGCTTCACGTCTCCGAATGCCGACACGCCCACGGATATGGACGACGCGTCCTATTGGATGAATGTCGACCAGTATATCGGCGGCATCGAACACGCGATCCTGCACCTGCTCTATTCCCGCTTCTTCGCCCGCGCGATGAATATATGTGGCCATCTGCCCGACAAAGCGATCGAGCCGTTCAACGCGTTGTTCACCCAAGGCATGGTCACACATGAGATCTATGTCACGCGCGATGAAAACGACCGGCCTGTGTATCACTTGCCCGAAGACATCGAGTGGACCGAAAGCGGGGCGCGCCTTGGGGCCTGCGGAACAGAGGTTAAGGTTATCCCCTCGGCCAAAATGTCGAAGTCCAAGAAGAACGTCGTTGATCCGGCCAACATCATTTCATCCTTCGGCGCCGACACCGCCCGCTGGTTCGTGCTGAGCGATTCGCCCCCCGAACGCGATGTGGAATGGACCGCCTCGGGTGCGGAAGCCGCGCATAAACATCTTTCGCGGGTCTGGCTGTTGTCTGATCGCGTCGCCGACATGGACGACACGCCCGGTGACGGCGACGAAGATTTGCTGCGCGAAATGCACAAGGCCATCCATGATGTGACGATGGGCATTGAAAGCTTCGGCTTCAACGCGGCCATCGCCAAGCTTTACGCCTTTACCAACACGCTGGCGAAATCAAACGCTGGCAAGGCCGCGAAACAGCAAGCGATCATGACGCTGGCGCAGTTGATGTCGCCCATGACGCCGCATTTGTCCGAAGACATCTGGCATCACCAGCGCGGCAAAGGGCTTGTCGCCCAAGCCCCGTGGCCCAAAGCGGACGAGGCGATGCTGGTGGATGACACGGTCACCCTGCCAATCCAGATCAACGGCAAGCGGCGCGCAGAAATCAGCGTGCCGAAGGATATGGACAAAGCCGAGGTTGAAAAACTGGCGCTGGCCGAGGATGCTGTGATCAGGGTGCTGGATGGAAAGGCGCCCAAGAAAGTCATCGTTGTGCCGGGACGTATTGTGAATGTCGTCGTCTGATCGCCGCCTATTTCTGACCACCTGCCTGTCGCTTGCGGCATTGGCAGGGTGCGGTTTTGCCCCCGTCTATGCGCCGGGCGGGTCGGCTGACGGGTTGCGCGGGGCGGTCACCGTTGCCGCGCCGTCGAATGCCAACAGCTATGAGCTGGTGAAGCGACTGGAAGAACGGTTGGGTCGTAATCTGTCTGCCCCCTACGCGCTGGATTATTCCATCACAACCCGATCCGAAGACGTGGGCGTTACCCCACGACAGGAAATCACCCGCACACAAATCCTTGGTGCGATTGAGTTTTCCGTGACCTCGAACGCCACTGGCAAGGTGGTGGAGTCAGGCAGCCTGTCAAACTTCACAGCCTATTCCACCGAAGGCTCCACCGTGTCGACCGCGTCGGTCGAACGCGACGCGAATCGCCGCCTGATGGTGTCGCTGGCGGATATGATGGTCACTCGGTTCACCGCAACTTACGCAGGTTGGGGCGAATGAAGCTCGCGCCGCGCGATGCCTCGAAATACTTTGCCAAGCCCGATCCCGGCCGCACGGGCGTTTTGATTTTCGGGCCAGACGCTATGCGCATTGCCCTGAAGCGGCAGGAACTGATTGCCAATCTGATCGGCCCGCAAGGCGAAGAAGAAATGCGTCTGACCCGCATTCCGGCAAGCGAGCTGCGCAAAGACCCCGCCCTTTTGTCTGACGCCATCAAGTCGCAAGGCTTCTTCCCCGGTCCCCGCGTGGCATTTGTCGAGGATGCGACCGAAACGGCCACCAAGGTCATCACCACCGCGCTGGACGATTGGCAGGAAGGTGACGCGCAAGTCATTGTCACCGCTGGCAATCTGAAAGCCCGCGGCGCATTGCGCAAGCTGTTCGAAACGCACCCGAACGCCTTTGCCATTGGCATTTACGACGATCCCCCCACCCGTGACGAGATCGAAGCCGACCTGAGACGCGCTGGCATCTCGGGCGTAGAGACCGAGGCGATGAACGACTTGACCGGATTGTCACGCGTGCTTGATCCAGGTGATTTCCGTCAGACCGTTGAAAAGTTAGGACTTTACAAGCTAGGGGACGGCGCTCCCGTGACCCCCGATGACGTGCTGGCCGTCGCCCCCGCCTCGACCGAGGCCGAGCTGGACGACCTGCTGCACGCCGTCGCCGAAGGTCGCAAAGGCGAAATTGGCCCTGTGTTGGCAAGACTTCAGGCGCAGGGCGTGCAGGCTGTTGGCCTGTGTATCGGCGCGACCCGCCATTTCCGCGCGCTTCACGCTGCATCATCGGACCCAGGCGGGCCTGCGCAGGGGATCAATCGGCTGCGCCCGCCCGTGCATTTCAAAAGCCGCGACCGCATGGTGCGACAGGCACAAAAATGGGGCATCAGGCGGTTGGAACAAGCGCTGGAGATGCTCGTCGAAACCGACCTGACACTCCGCTCTTCGCAGAAAGCACCCGTCATGGCGCTGATGGAGCGCACATTGATTCGCCTAGCCATGTTAGGCGAAAAAAAATGAGCTATACGGTGATCGGCCCAAACGTCACGCGCACATTCCGCGTTTTGTGGATGCTTGAGGAACTGGGTCAGAGTTACGACCGCCTGACACATGCCTCGCGATCCGACGATCTGCGACAGTTCAATCCGGCAGGCAAGGTTCCGGTCCTGCTGGATGGCGATGCCGTCCTGACCGACAGCACGGCCATCATTCAATATCTTGCAGACAAGCACGGCGACCTGACCTTTCCAGCAGGCACAATTGAACGTGCCCGCCAAGATGGGTTCACGCAATTCATACTGGATGAACTGGACGCGACCCTGTGGACGGCTGCCCGCCACACCTTTGTTCTGCCCAAAGAAAAACGCGTTCCTGAGGTGAAACAGAGCCTGAAATGGGAATTTGAACGGTCCATCAGCGAACTGATGCGCCGCAAAGGTGACGCGCCGTTTTTGATGGGCGAGCGAATGACTGTTCCTGACATTCTGGCAACCCATTGCGGAACATGGGCGATCGCCGCGGGCTTCCCGTTGGAAAACGCAGCTTTCCGCGCCTACGCCAAACCCTTGCGCAACCGACCCGCCTACGCGCGTGCGGCTGAGGGCTGAGCCAGCGCCCATTTTGCCGCTGCGCGCCCCGCGTGACGTCCCGTGGCAAAGCAGGTTGTCAGCAGATAGCCCCCGGTCGGGGCCTCCCAATCCAACATTTCGCCACAGGCAAACAAACCAGGCAAATTCTTTATCATCAACCCGTCGTCCAATACATCAAATGGCACCCCCCCGGCGGTGGAGATTGCTTGATCCATCGGCCTTGGCCCCGCGTGACGCAGCGGCACAGCCTTGATGATTTTTGCCAAAGCAGCGGGATCAGACGGCAGGGGGCGGGCAAATTCCTGCAGCAGCGCAGTTTTTGCGGCGTCGAGCTTCAAGGCCTTGCGCAAATAGTTGGTCAGACTGGACTTGCCACGCCCACGACTTAGGCGTTCGGCCACATCGCCTTCGCTTCGATCAGGGCAAAGATCGACCAGCAAAGTGGCACCCTCACGCAACTCGCGGCTGATTGCATAGATCGCCGACCCCTCAACACCTTGGGACGAAATCACAAACTCGCCCAAAACCGACGCTTTACCTGCTCGCAGACGAACCGTTTTGACGGGTGCGCCGAAATGGCGGGCCATGTGGTTGCTCCAATTCACCACAAAACCCATGTTGGATGGCTGAAACGGGGCGCAAGAAACACCGTTTTCGGCAAGGATAGACACCCATTTCCCATCCGACCCCAGTCGCGCCCAACTCGCGCCACCCAAGGCCAGAACGGTCACATTGGGCGTCAGTGACTGCATACCTTCCGGGGTCCGGAACATCATGTCTTTTCCGCTTACCCCGGTCCAATACCAACCCCGTTTCAACACAACACCCAAGGCGTCAAGCTCGGCTAGCATCGCGCGAAGCAAGGGCGACGCCTTCATTGATTTGGGGAAGACCCGACCGGACGAGCCGGTGAACACCGCTTGTTCCAAACCATTGGCCCAAGCCTGCACCGCCTCTGGTCCAAAATCGGCAACAATGTCGCACAAAGATGCCGGCCCTTCAATCTGGCTGAGAAAAGTGTCGAGCGGTTCAGACTTCGTGAGGTTCAACCCGGATTTTCCCGCCATCAGAAACTTGCGCGCCGGGGAAGGTTTTGCCTCGGCAATCGTCACCGATAATCCAGCGCGCGCCAGTTCACTCGCCGCCATAAGCCCGGCAGGCCCGGCCCCAATGACCAGCGCGTGCGTCACGCCGTTTCCTGGTCCGCGGCTTTCATCTCGACCACGCGGTGCGGATACGGAATTTCGATATTGTTGGCTTTAAGGGTTTTCCAGACCTGCATCATCACGCGGGGGGTAAATTTATTACGCCCGTCGTCGATGCCGTTCACCCAGAACTCCACCGCGAAATCCACACCACTGTCGCCAAAGGCGCGCAGCTCGCAATCGGGCTTGTGTTCGTCCGGGTCCGTCAAAATGAAATCCAGCTTGGACACAGCGTCTTCTATGATCTCCGGAATCGCCTCTATGTCGGCATCATAGCTTACGGAAAATGGCGCCTCGTACCGGTTGGCGCTGCCCGAGTCCGAGTAATTTATCACGCGGGTCGTAATAAAGTGCTCGTTCGGGACGACGATCCAACGGCCATCATAAGACTCTAATATGGCAGCGCGAGCGGTCATTTTGACAATCGTCCCAGCCTCGCCCCCATCAAGTTCAACGTAATCGCCAACCGTTGCTTGCCCTTCAAGCAGAAGGATGACGCCAGAAATGAAGTTCGATGCGATCTGCTGCAATCCAAAGCCAAGACCCACACCGATCGCGCCGCCAAGCACCGCAAGCGATGTCAGGTTGATGCCCATGATGTTCATCAGAATCAGGAATGCCGCGCCGAAAATGGCAATCTCGGCGGCCTTGGCAGCAAGCTCGCGGGTGGCGGGTCGCATTTCTTCCTGCTTCTTGATCGCCTGCGTAGTTTGTTCGTGTGACCAGCGACCCAGCCAGAAGATGACGCCGCTAAGCACCGCGAACTTGATCGCGAACAGAAGCGAAAAGCTCATGTTTCCCAGCGGCACAACGGTTTCGTCAAGCTTGGTTATGACCACGTCAAGCAGCCCGACAGTGTAAAGCGCGGCGATTGGGATCAAAGCGTATTTGCCCAGAAGCTTCAGGAACGGGTCCTTCAGGATCTTGCGCGCAAACGCCCGGACGGCCAGAAACAGGAAGAAACGTTTGCCGAAGGCGATGACTGCGCCAGAGCCAAAAATAGATCGCGTAACCTGTTCACCCAGCCCGGTAAACGCCCACGCCAAAAGCGGAAGAGTCAGCGGCAAGAACATCAGCAGAAACAGGCGCACCTGCGATACGAGGGTTTTCTTTTCGCCAGCGGGCGTCAGCAGGCGCGTAAGATATGGCTTCAGTTTTCGGTCAACCAACCGCGCAACAAGATAAGCCGCGACCAGCAATCCAAGCTGTGACCACGCGGCGGGGGAAAGAAGCCAACCTTCCGCAATCTCCCACGCCTGATTAAAATAGCCGATCGCCTGATCCAGAATTTCCGGTCGGTTCTCCACGTTCGTCCCCTTATCAAAACATGAATACTTGCAGAATTATGCAGCATGGATAGCGGTTTGGCCTTAAAGGGCAAGGATTCTGTGCTCTGTAGCGTCTGGTATTTTGTGCCGATTCCAGTGAATTACTATGCTGCGGCCATAGGCAAGAAGGCTTGGTCAACCAGTATCAAGATGAGTTAGAGCCTACCATCGGAATCATTCGCTTGATCTCAGCAACGTGTTCGGCGCTTTGGGACCGGGCGTCATCCGCAAGCTCTAGCGCTGTTTCCATCAGGGCATCGTTTGGCACCAGCCGGTCAACAAGACCCCAGCGCAAGGCTTCATCCGCCTGGATCTTTTGCCCAGACATCAAAATCATTTTGGTTCGGGCAGGCCCGATCAACCCGGCCATGCGACGCGGGTCGGACGGCTGCGGAAGAAAGCCCAGCTTCATGACCGGATAGAAGAATTTCGCCTCAGGCACAGCAATGCGAATGTCACAGGCCAGGGCCATGCCAAACGCACCGCCCGCCAATGTTCCGTTCAAGGCGGCAATCGTCAGACATGGCGCGGCAGAAACCGCATTTGACAAGCGTTCCCAAACACCATCCACGGCAAGTCCTGCACGCGCTTCGTCCAGATCGGCCCCTGCGGAAAAAACTTTGCCCACACCGGTAAATACCAACACACGTGCATCGCCAGAGGCATCCATGGAAATCTGTGCCAGCTCTTCCAGCATCGCTTTGGTCAGCGAATTGGCCTTATCGGGGCGATTTAGGGTCACAATCCAGACCCCATTGTCTTTTTTTAGGTCGATCATCCGCGCACTTTCGCGCGGTCGCGGATGATGTCATCCCGCAGCGATATTTCTTCACCCAGAAACTCGTTGGCGTCATCGCTGCACATCCACAAAAGCGCGCGGGCGACCCACTCTGGCGGAACATGATCGGACCACGCCAGTTGCGCCACGGCGTTGATACCCGAGCCCTTAATCTCGCGTTGCATCTGGGTGGCGACGGTTCCGGGCGACAGGCCCATCGCACGGATACCTTTGCCTGCACCTTCCTTATGCAAGGCTTTGGTCATCATATGAACGCCTGCCTTGGATGCGCAATAATGGGCCCAGCCTTCCAGCGCATTATGCGCTGCGCCCGAACTGATCGTAAGCACAGACCCGCCACCTTGCGCCGCCATAATCGGCATCACCGCCCGCATTCCATAGTAAACGCCCTTCAGGTTCACGTCGATCACATGCCCCCATTCCGCCGGATCAGAGTCAATTAGCGGCCCAATCGGTTCGATTACGCCAGCGTTGTTGATCAGCACATCGACCGTGCCGAATTTTTGCACAGCCGCATCAACCGCCGCTTTCACGTCGTCCCATTTCGACACATCGCACGGAACCGCGAGGGCGCGATCGCCGATGGATGCGGCAATCGCGTCGATCTGAGATTTTCCACGCGCGGTCAACACCACGTTTGCACCCGCTTGGGCAAAGATGTGGGCGGCAGCCTCGCCGATCCCGCGGCTTGCGCCGGTGATTAGTACGGTTTTCCCGGTCATATCTGTCATCGTCGATCCTCCTATCCCCCTAAGTGCTAGCCCAGCGCGCACGCTTAGGCCAGAGACACGTCTTGCGACCGCGCCTTTGGATCGTTACCTCAGGGGCACGACCGCGAAAGGGACCAAAATGACAAATGCGCTGGATCAATTGACACAACAATTGCTTGACGCCGCCCGCAAGGCTGGTGCCGACGGGGCCGATGCGCTGGCTGTTGATGGCACCTCGATTTCAATCGATGTGCTGGGCGGCAAGCTTGAGCACGCAGAACGATCCGAGGGCATCGACATCGGCTTGCGCGTGTTGGTCGGGCAGCGTCAGGCCTGTGTTTCGGCGTCTGATACCTCGTCCCACACAATCGAAACGATGGCGGAACGCGCGGTCGCGATGGCAAAAGAAGCCCCGGAAGACTCGCATATCGCTTTGGCCATGCCCGACGCGCTCGCGCGCGATTGGGATTTGGCCACGCTGGAGCTTCAGGATCCATCCGCTGAACCGAACCCTGCAGACCTTGAACGTGACGCCGCCGAGGCGGAAGCTGCCGCGCTTGCCGTCACCGGCGTTACGCAGGTTTCAAGCAGTTCCGCAGGCTATGGACGCCACCAGTTCCATTTGGCCACCAGCAACGGGTTTTCGGGCGGATATGGTCGCACGCATCGGGCCACTTCCACGGTCGCCATCACGGGCGAGGGTGCGACGATGGAACGTGACTATGCTGGCGAAATACGCAGTTTTCAGGCCGACCTACCATCTGCAAACGAGATCGGCACAAAGGCGGGCAGGCGCACAGTTGAACGGGCCGGGGCACGCAAACCCCCAACCGGTGCTTTCCCGGTATTGTATGACGAACGCATTTCATCGTCGCTGATCGGCCACTTGTTGTCCGCCGTGAATGGCGCCTCGGTCGCACGCGGATCGTCGTGGTTGCGCGACGCATTGGGAGAGCAGGTGCTGCCAGACGGCATCGACCTGATCGAAGACCCCCACCGGCCCCGCATTTCTGGCTCGCGTCCGTTTGACGGTGAAGGTCTGGCAACCTGGAGGCGCAAAATCATCGACAATGGCATGCTGACTGGGTGGACATTGGACCTCGCAAACGCCAACAAACTGGGCATGAAAAGCACGGCCAGTGCGTCACGCGGGACGTCGTCACCGCCGTCGCCCTCGATCTCGAATGTGACCCTAACGCCGGGCGAAACGACCCGGGACGCGCTGATCTCCCAGATGGGGACGGGATTGATCGTAACCTCAATGATCGGGTCGACCATCAACCCGACCACTGGGGATTATTCGCGCGGCGCGTCAGGCTTCTGGGTTGAGAACGGGCAAATCACCTATCCGGTCAACGAATGCACCATCGCGGGCAACCTGCGCGAGATGCTGGGTCGGATCATCCCTGCCAATGACGCCGAAGCTCATCTAAGTCGCATGGTCCCCAGTCTGCTGGTCGAAGGAATGACCATTGCCGGCGACTGATGATCTTTCCCTATTGACAGACGCGGCCATCGAGGCTGGCAAGATTGCGGCACGCTATTTCCACGGCACTGCGGATCGCTGGGACAAACCTGGCGGCCAAGGCCCCGTGACCGAGGCGGATTTGGCCGTGGACCAACTGCTGCGCGAGGAATTGACCGCCGCACGCAAAGATTACGGTTGGTTGTCGGAAGAAACCGACGACGGCCCCGACCGGTTGCACGCCGAACAGGTGTTCATCGTCGACCCAATCGACGGTACGCGGTCCTTCATCGAAGGCTCAACCACCTGGGCCCATTCCCTTGCCATCGCGCGAAATGGCCGCATCGAAGCCGCAGTGGTCTATCTGCCACTGCGTGACAAACTTTATGCCGCAGCCCTTGGCGAAGGGGCCACGCTGAATGGCGCGCCTTTGGCTGTCAGCCCAAAGCACGATCTGACAGGCGCAACCGTTCTGGCTGCGAAACCGAATTTCGACCCGTCACGTTGGATCAATGCCGACGTGCCGCCGATCACACGGAAGTTTCGATCATCACTGGCATACCGGATGTCGCTGGTCGGCGAAGGTCGGTTTGACGCGATGATGACGTTACATCCTACATGGGAATGGGATGTCGCGGCAGGCAGTCTGATCATTGAAGAGGCAGGCGGAACAGTCAGTGACCGGTCCGACAAACCCGCCCGTTTCAACAACCCAACGCCCAAACTGGCCGGCATGGTCGCGGGTGGTGGCTTTATTCACGACGCCTTGATCGCCCGATTGGCCTGAGCCTGTTAGCCTAACATCTTAGTGAAAAGAGGCCATTGCCAAGAAACACTTTATCGCTAACATGTGTGCAGCCATATATGTTCAAGGATGCATTCGTGACCGAGAAACCCCCAATTAAAAATCGCCGCCCCCTTACCCTTCGCGACGTTTCGGAAGCGTCCGGCGTCAGTGAAATGACGGTCAGCCGGGTGCTGCGCAACCGGGGCGATGTCAGTCAAGCGACGCGTGAACGGGTGTTGGAAGCCTCAAAAGAACTTGGCTATGTGCCCAACAAGATCGCTGGCGCATTGGCCTCGCAACGTGTGAACCTTGTGGCGGTCGTTATTCCTTCGCTCAGCAATATGGTGTTTCCCGAGGTGCTGACCGGCATCAACGAGGTGCTGGACGAAACGCCCCTACAACCGGTTGTCGGTGTGACCAACTATGACCCCGAACGCGAGCAAAAGGTTCTTTACGAGATGCTGTCATGGCGTCCGTCAGGCGTGATTATTGCCGGGCTGGAACATTCGGACGCCGCCAAAGCGATGCTGAAAGCCGCGGGCATTCCTGTGGTCGAGATTATGGACACCGACGGTCAGGCCATCGACGCCTGCGTCGGCATTTCGCACCGCCGCGCGGGTCGAAAAATGGCGCAGGCGATCCTGAAAGCAGGTTATCGAAACATTGGCTTCCTTGGCACCAAGATGCCGCTGGACCACCGCGCCCGTAAGCGTTTTGAAGGCTTCACCGAGGTGCTGGCCAAAGAAGGGGTCGAAATCGCAGATCGCGAGTTTTACGAAGGCGGGTCCGCACTGGCCAAAGGTCGCGAGATGACTGAGGTCATGTTGAAACGCACGCCCGAACTCGACTTCCTTTATTACTCCAATGACATGATCGGGGCCGGTGGTTTGCTTTACTGTCTTGATCAGGGGATCAGCGTACCCGGCCAAATCGGCCTGGCTGGGTTTAATGGGGTCGAGTTGCTGGATGGCCTGCCCCGTCAGCTTGCCACCATGGATGCCTGCCGCGTCGAAATCGGCCGCGCCGCCGCGCGTATCATCGCCGATCGCACAACTGAGGCTGGTGACAGCGGTGGCGGTGAACGCGTCGAGTTGACCCCCATGATACAACCCGGTGACACCCTAAGCCGGCGCTAAAGTGCGCTGGACAAGCCATTTCCACGTCATTATTCCAACCGGGCGGCCCCGTGGCTCAACTGGATAGAGCAGCCCCCTCCTAAGGGGCAGGTTGCAGGTTCGAATCCTGCCGGGGTCACCATTTGGCTTTAATGCAAAAACAACCAGAAGTGCGCGCAAAAGAAACCAATAGTGTGCGCAAACCGTGCTTGTGATCTGGATCGGCACTCTGTCGAGCGTTAATCTTCCTATATCTTTCAGATACATAACCTGTTGTGGCTGGGTTTGACTGAGCGCGGCCCGTTTGTGCCGCCGATCGCTGATTTGACAAGCTGCAATCCGTAATCACTGTTTGTTCTCAAGGTTCCGGAACCTTTCATCAGTAACTGCTCCAGCGCCAATGCGCCGAGGGCCGTCACGCAAGGTGCGCCTCGCGCCCAGAAAGGACTCCGCGATGACCCGCGCCACGACGAACATCCCGTTTCATGATCTCACTTTCATCGACGACATCGCCAAGCTGCGCGATGTCGAGGCACGATGGAAAACCTTCCTCAAACGCATCCGACAGAAAGCGCAGGTGGCCGATCTGGAGACCGGGAAGATCACCGAGGAGGACGCGGTGGAGCCATACTATCTGGTGAACGACAGCGACCTGCGCCGCATTAAACGCCGCGCGATGCGGCTTGTGGAACGCGTGCATTCGTCCACCGGCATGTATCACCTGAGCGAGGAGAACCGCGCCCGGCTGACGCCGCTGCGTGGCGGCCTGCCGGTCACCCGCGTCACGTCCGAGCACGAAGCCGATGAAATCGCCGCCGCGCTGCATGCCGAGATGCCGTGGATGGCACGCGCAACCGAAGAGGTTTGGCATGGTCTGCGCGCCTCAGCTCGTGACGGGTTGCCGGGCGTGCGGTTCAATCCGCTCGTCCTGAACGGCTCCCCCGGCATCGGCAAGAGCTATTGGGCGCGACGCTTGGCGCATCATCTTGCGGTGCCCACGACGATGATCGAAGCCACGGGTGAGCCTGCGACCTTCTCTCTGGTCGGTTTGCAGAAGGGATGGGGGAGTGCAGGCCCCGGCAAGCTCCTGCAAACCGTCCTGAGCGCGCGTCACGCGGGCCCGCTGGTCATTGTGGATGAGATCGAGAAGGCAGGTGAAATGCAGTCGAACAAGGGCGTGCGACATACGCTCACCGACGCCCTCCTGCCGCTACTGGAACGCATGACAGCGGCCCAGTGGGAATGCCCGTTCTTCCAGATCAAGTGCGATATGTCCTGGGTCAATTGGGTTCTGACGGCAAACAGCCGCGTGGGGCTGCCTGAGCCCCTGCAGAGCCGCTGTGTCGTACTCGACCTGCCGGACCTGACGCCGGACCAGCTACGGCAGTTCGCAATCACCGAAGGCGCCCGCCGCGGCCTTCCTGATCCGGCGCTGGCCGCTCTGGTTGATGTCTTCGACTGCGGTGCGGTCTCGAACGCGCGCCTCAGCCTGCGGACCGTCGCCCGGATGCTCGACCGCGCCAAGGCGCTGGCCAAGCAGCCCATGTTGCATTGAGGAGCCCGCCATGACCCCCCTGACCATCCCCTTCCAGCACGGCACGTTGGCGATCCTCTCGGATTTGCACCTGGACAGCTACCAGCGGCTCGCGCTGGACCCGATCAGCCTTCTGAGCCTCGAAGAGACGCTTTGGAACGCTGACGCATTGATCCTCGCCGGAGACCTGACGAACGGGCCCCCGCAGAACTGGGCGCGCGTGTTCCAACATTTGTCCGATTACATCCCCGCGGATCATATCTACGCGCTGCCGGGCAATCACGATTACTATAACGGCAGCCTTGATGGCGACGCTTGGTTGGCAGAGGAGGCCCGCAAGGCCGGGGCCCATTTCATTCAAAAGCAGGTCCTGCTGCATGGCGACACGCGGCTTGTCTGCTGCACGCTGTGGACGGACTTCAACCTGACCCAAAACCAGCCCGCAGCCATGCAGACTGCACAACGCGCCCTGCGGGACTATGATCTGATCGCGGTGCCAGACGACCCGGACAAAAGGTTCTGGGAAGGAGCGTCTAAGCCGCCACCGCGACGGATCCGGCCCATCGACACGCTGAACATTCACCTTGATCATCGCGCGTGGCTTGAAAGCACGCTGGCCAGCCCGCATCCCTGTGGACCAGAGGGCAACACCGTGGTCGTCACGCATCACGGCCCGCACCCGGCTGTCGCGGGTCCGGTCGATGACCTGACGCCGAGTTTCCAGTCCGACCTTGGGGCGCTCATCAAACGCCATACCCCCGACGCCTGGTTCTTCGGCCATTCCCACCGCCGCCTGCGCGCCCAGGTCCACGGCTGCGACATCCGCAACGTGTCCGTGGGCTATGCCGGCGAACTGATCGACGAGCCCCTGACCTATCTGCGCGAGGCCTGTTTGTGGGATATCCTGCCCGTGAAGAAGAGGACCGGAAAATGACAGACGACACAGCCACTCGCGCGCAAAGCCGTCCAAAGCTTATCGTGCTCGACCTTCGGTCGATCGGTACCGCCGAGAGCCTGAGCGAGTTGTCTCCACAGGAATGTGTAGACACGCTCTGGACCGCCGCGATCGAGACGGGGTTGCCGATTGTCGTGATTACAGGCGGCGGCGATATCATGCCTCACGACATGGAGGATGTGTATCCGCCGCATGTGACCTTCGTTGATGACCGAAAAGCCGCGCTCGCGAGTCTTGCGGCATTCCGACGCTTCGGTCCAGAATCGACACGCAGCACTCGAACGCCCCAGGACGTGTTCTGGATTTCTGACGACGAAGGTCAGAAAAACGCGCCCGAAGGTGCGCGCCACTGGTCTATTCAGGACGCGATCCCGAAGCTCTACCAACTTTCCAACCGGTATCGCAGCTCGGTCCTGAACGGTCTGTCTCCGACCGAAGGAGAAATAGTACACACGATACTGCTGCCCCTTGACCTGGACCTCGGTTCAATGGGCGACCCGCACCTGATCTGTTCCCACGGCCGGTTTTTTTTTGATGCTATCCTGCTGGTCGAGGGTCAGGTCGCGATGGCCGGGTTCAAGGTGAAATCCCTCGAAAAGCTGATCGCAGGTTATGCGCCTCTCCTTTACAGCCTGGACAACGAGTTTTTTGAAGGAGCCAAAGAGCTGCGCAGCGCCCTAAAGCGGCTGCACGACTGTGGCGCGCGCGACGTGATCGGTGTCTGCAACGGGCGGGAAGACCGAGAGACGCATCACCCGTTCGAAGACTATGTGCGGAACGCAGGGCTCGCATGGCATCGGGCCAAATGGAATGATCTGTTTTCCAAACCGGGCCACGTATCGTAGAGGGTTCACTCGCAGCTAGCGCCGCATCATTAGTAAAAGATTCTACACGACCAAATGACGACAGTTTAAGCATGCGGTCATTCGCTGCGCTCCTCATAGATATCTTTTAAGCGGGACGGAGCTGCCGTTCGCTTCCTGTGCGTTAATGACCTCTCCCAGCTCAAAGCGGACCCATAGCCCTTGAGGCGAAACAACGATAGCCGACCGCTCAACCAGCGGGCCGCCATCAGGAAAGGCGCAGACGAAGTGTGCATTCTAACGTCAACTCATCCCCGTCTTTCGATGCGAAGGAATATGATCAATGATTGTCTGCTGGGTTTCTGTTTCCCAAAAATAGTAGATGCGCAAGCAACGCTTGGGATCGCGGGAGTTTCCGTTAGTTTTAATGTGCCAATCGACGTTGTAGCGTCTACCTTTCCAATCCGTCGGATAAGTGTCACCCCCACAAGATGCATTGATGATCCCGTTCTCGACGGTAACGTCCCGAAGCGAACCTCCACCGTTGACGCGCGTTTCATGTTGTTCGGTGGCAAGCCAAGCGATAGAGCGGGCCACCAATTCAACGTTCTCATATTCCGGCGATTTCAGCATGCGGCGCGCCGATGGCGTCAAAAGCACCCTGTCAGGATAGGTTTCATCGAGCCAATCAACGAATTCGCCCCATTCCAAAGGCAACGGAGGCTCTGCTGTTGGTGTTTCACCGCCCTTGGCCAAGGCATCCTTCAACTGCCGGACCTTGAACAACAGCGCACGGTTTTCTTGCTCAGCAGCAAGGGCGCGGGCCTCGGCGGCCTCGCTTAATTCAACATAGCCGTCAATCTCAGTATTCTTTTCAGTAACTTCCTTGTCCAAACTGTCGATCAGTGACTGGGCCGCTTCCAGCAACTCTGCGTCAGGCGCAGCACGGTCGCTTTGGACTTGGGCCTTTAGACGGCGGCTGGTTGTCCGGACGCTGGAAAAATCCAAAACCTCTTTACCAAGGCGAGTAGTGGAGATACTAGTTTCAGCGGCAAGGTTCCGTAGCGCAGCAGCACAGGCGCCTGCGCCCGCTGCATCGCGCAGAGTTTCACCCAAGAACAAGCGATGACCATACGGGTCATCTGTTGCAGAAAATCCCGGCATGTAGGCACGCACACCCGCACTGAAGACAGAACGATACTTCCCAAATCGTTTCGTCAGGACCCAAGTCTGTTCTTCAGGTATGCGCACGACACGCGCCATCCCAGCGACAGCCTTTGCCACCGACACATCGTCAATCAATGGCGTGCTACCTTGTCCCTGCGGCACAACTAGAACGAAAACCGGAAGGCGGCGTTCTGGGTCTTCCAGATGGTCACAAAGGTCTTCAGCATCATTTTCAGTGTTGATGGTTCGCGGTATTTTTAAGATGTCGCGCGACCCGCGGATCAGGCCGGGTGCTTCTATCATTTGCAAGATTGTGCCGGGCACGTGAGGTTCAACCGAAAAATCAGCTTCTGTGGTGCTTACAATCAAACGCAAGCTCAGATGAGGGCGTTGCCCGACCCCGCCGCCGATGACCACCTCAGTGGACCAGATACGTCCCGCGACTTTTTTGTCAGGGTCTTCGGCGCGCAATGCCCATAGGTCCATTGCGCCAGTGGAAATCCGCACGGCTGCACTGTTGCGCCCGCCTGCCATCAAGTCAAAATCGCGGTGATCCCACGCCTCTTTGGGCAAAGCAGCACCTGCACGTTTGCTTGCCCATTTAAGAACGGCCGCACGGGCGGCGTTGGAAGATGCGACAAAATCTTCGCCGTCCAGCTGGGCAGACACGCGCAGGATTTCGATGTTCCGCGCGGCGCGGGGCATCGTTCGGGCGAGGGGGGAGAGGGCATCGGCGAAACTGGTTGCCATAGGGTCACTTTCCAAGATGATGTTTTTCAATTTCAGATTGCACGAATGGCCACTGTCAGACAACCGCTTGAACTTACCAAACTCCACTTCGTCCTGCGCATTGCTGCCGTTCGTCTATCGCGCAGCATCTAGAATTTTGGGCACATAGCCGACCTTGGATGCGGCGCAGCATCTGCCGCAAATACCTCGTGTGCGCCGTCACACACGGCCCAAAGCCAACATCTGGCTATATATCGCCGTGTTGCAGTGCAGCCCGTCGAACCGGTCATTCGCTGCGCTCGCTCAGTCTGGGTATCGACGGATGACTGCAACGCGGAGGGAGCTTCCGGGCGCGTCGGTTGTGCAGGTTGCGCGTCACTAGTCGATGAATGCCAAACGGATCCACACCTGATTGGAAGACGCAAGGTTCGCGGCGTAACCGCACTGGCGCTCTCAGAACGGACACCGTGAGGATGCAAACTGGCCTGGCGCGGTCGGAATGTGCCCTCGGCTGACGCTCCAGTAAGCAGAAATACGGGTTTTACGCTACGCGCAGACCCCCCGTTTCTTGTCCTGCACTCCGGCCTTTTTCGCCGTTCCTATTCGAATGCATCAAAACAGGAAAGGAACGACAACGTACGGACTGCTCAATCGGTCCGGCTATAAGCAATTCGGCACGATGAAATAGATGTTGTCGGTTCCGGTTTCCGCATTTTCGGCCGAAGGCCACAGGCAGCGTTCAGGACGGTTCGGGGCATGGCCGTTCAAAAGCATCGCTATGTCTCGACGTACTGCGGGGGTATTGATGAAGTAGCGGTGGTTTGTGTTGATCCACTCGTCGCTGGCCTGACCTTCCCACTCTGCCAGCGAAGCATCTACTGTGCGGGTCTCTCCCAGCACGATGCGGTCGGCGCCCCCTTGGCCGATGCGCTGGCGGTCCTCATTTAATTGCACGGATTTCCCCAGAACCGGATCATTTCGGGTCACATAGATCGTCACGTCGGCAGCGAGACCGCGCAGCATCGGGTAAGATTGGGTAAACCGCGCAACAGAGACATCCCCCGCGGCGATCACGATGTGTCTGAATTGGGGCGTTTCAGACAGCGGCAAAAGGCCGTCGGTTGGTTCAGGCATATTTTGATCGATACCTTGCGTCCCATCGAAGCTGCATCCGGTTGCGATATTGTAGAGCATGAAAGCACCCATCGAATGGGCGATGATATCCACGTTGCCCTCTCCGTAGGCCGTCGCGAGTTCACCCAGGGCGGCCCTCAAGGCGTGGCAGGCCTGCATCACTCGGTTCCGGTCCTCGCGATATACCGGTTCGATTCTTATGGGAGCGTCCTCCCAGATTGCCCCTAGCCGGCCCTGGGAATGCCAACTCATCAGAATCGGCTGGGCTCCGACGCGGGCCGTTGACATGATGGAGGCGAGCGCATGGGTCGCCTCCTCGAACTCCACATTAAAACCGTGAATGAAGACGACCGCTCTGGGAAAGCCTGCGTCTTTTGCGATTTCCCTTGTAAGTGCGGCAGACAGGCTTTCCCCATCAAGTGGCTCGAAAATAGGGGCACCATCAAAGTCCTGATTGACGTCTGGTGCAGTGCCGCATCCGCCGACCACGGCACAGCCATATTGCCCAGCAGCCGTCAGAATCCGACCATTGTCGACCAGATTAGCTACCACCGACTGATTGACGACGCCAAATGAGACCGTCGCCGCATCACTACTTTCATTCAAATAACTGCTTGTGTACCGATCCCAGTCACGGGTAGTCGCATAGAGCAGACGGTGGGTGAGACAAGGTGAGCTTTTCTGATCTTGTCCGACGGCGCAGATGGCTCGTCTGGCTGCTAGGGCGATTTCGAACTCTTCTTCGTTCGTGGCTGTCTGCATCGCGATATTGGAACTGCTCTCGCGGAAGGAGGCGGACCAGATTGGTTCAGACGCAACAAAGAGGTTGGCGTCATAGTCGAGGTTGAGCGCTGCCTGGGTGATAAGCTCGATAGCTTCACTTTGAGGGGCGGCGAAGGCACCGTCGGGGTTTTCAAGGCTAAGGCGCCCATAGAGCCACTGCGCGGAAACACTAGGGGCCGCTGTCTGCGTGGCCAATTGGATGGCTTCCAAAGCGGCGCCTTGGTCGCCACGCCGAAGCTCCAGTAGGGCGCGGGTCTCGTCCTGAAAGGGATTAGTACCCAGTGGCGGCAGCGCGGCGATGAGATCATCGTTGGACAGGTTCGGGATTTCCGGAATCTCGGACAGATCGAAGCCATAAAGTTCCCCCTCTGCAAAAGCTCTGAGAACAAAAGGGGATTGGGCCTCGAGTCCGTTACTGAGCAACGTCCGCAAGGAGTCGGCCTGCTGTTCAGATTCCGCGCGTTCCAATGCATCGACATAGCTGGGGGTAAATAGGTTCGGGTTTTCTAGTGCATTCTGCGCCAGTCCATTGAGGATCTCTTCCGTAATTATCAATGTCTGCCGGTCGTCCCTACTCTCGAGCAAGTAGTCGGCAAATGTCGGGTTCGAGAGAATAGTCTCGATTTCTGTTGTGGCGGTGTCTGCTGTCTCAAGCGTCGGGAGTGGATTGCCCCGATAGAATTCCAGCATAATTGTTGCGTCATCGGAGAGCCCGTCGCGCGCGCTCATGCTCTCTAGCACGTTGGGGTCGAACGTTACGGTGGGGTTGAGAAGGGCGCGCGACATCTCTCCGTCGCTCATTATTTCTGCCGTGTTTGGACCTACATACTGGAAATCCGAGGATACGCCTGGCCTGCCCATCGGAAAGATGTCATCGGAGTCACCGATCTGGGGCGTTGCAGGCAGAAGAACCTTCGGATTGAAATAACCAACATCCTGAGCGGTGACAAAAGTTGGAAGATATAGAAGAGCAATCGGGAGACAAAGGCGCAGCATGGAATCACTCATGATTAATTAGGATCAGTTCAACTCTACTTTGTTTTGGGCTTTGCTTGAACAACTTGCCAAGTAAAGCTCGCGCCGACGATGCCTCTTAACCACCCCAACACCGATATGGTCGACTATATCTGAACTCGCCGAATATGGGTCAACGCGGCCTCCGACCCTAAGCTGCCGTTGATCACGACAACTCATTTCTGAGGCCTCAGCCGCATTGCGGGCATTGGCTGCAAGAGATCGAGCCAACTGCACGAGGCGGCTAAATGTTCCGTGCTAGACCACCTAGGTTAGCCCACAACAGTAAACCTGCAATCGGAAGTTGTCCCAATACGGATACAAAGGCTAACCTTGCTTCATTGGTTTTCTAAGTCATGGAGATTTGAACAATGAACGACCCTTTTCAGATGCAGCCAGAACTGCGCTATGGAGCCCCAGTGTGTGACCAAATACTGACGGGCCGGCATTTCTGCATTGGGTACTCTTGGTACTTTAGGCAGGCGAAGTGGACGCTAGAAATTGTCAACCGAAACGACCATCTATTAACAGAGGTCGAAAGACGAGATCACTTCCGCGCAGACACACGGATCCCACATCGGTTCCGGGCTAGTCTAGACGCTTACAGGGGAAGTGGTTTCGATAGAGGACATCTCGTCGCAAGTGCAAATCAAGACATTCAAGAGATACAGAACAGTGAAACGTTCCTTCTTTCAAATATGTCTCCGCAGCGCCCTGAATTCAATCGCAGGCAATGGAACCGGTTTGAAAGTTCAGTTCGCGAATTGAACGACCGAGATGATGTTCTGGAGACCTATGTTCTCACTTGCCCTGTATTTTATTTTGGGGAGATCGTCGAAACTATCGGGGATGAAGGTGATGAATATGGCATTGATGTCCCTGTACCCCACGCATTCATCAAGAGCGTGCTCACTGAAGATTTGAGGGGGCGTTTGTCATTGTGGACGTTTGAGATGAAGAACGAAGCGCTCGACGGAGACCTTGGCGGGTATATCGTAAATACCTACGATGCGGAACAAATCGTTGGCGGTCGATTTTGGGATCGGATTAGTGGAGGCGATATGCACGAACAAAAGAGAAACCCCAGACCGATGTGGTGACGGCCCAAACCGGACCTTGGGCGAGGACCATGGAGCCGCGCTACGGTCCGTCAATACGGACATTCGCTGCGGGCGCGCGGTATAGACCATCAGACGACCGGATCGCGGACAAAGCCAGCTTTCGCTGCGCCAGCACCAAAGGCCGCTTCGGAGCACTACGCCAAGAAGCATGGGTTCTGGCCAAATCACGTAGCCTGACCGATTTGGCTTTACAGTGTTATCGACATTTCATGCCAGATCATCCCACCATGATCCGAGGCCGAGGGCTGTAGATAGCGGTATCCGAACTTCTCATAAAGCGGCACATGATGCTCCTTGCACATGAGGTGAATAGTGGCCTTCCCCATGCGTCTCATTCGCTTCTCGAACTCGATCATCAGCGCCTTTGATAGGCCTTGTCCCTGATGCAAGGGATCGACGACGACTGACATGATGACAACATTCGGCGCGTCTGAGTCATGTCCCACCAGTTCCTTGAAATCTTCGTCAGACATTCCGACTTCGTATGCACACCCGCAGTTGATGAACCCGACCACATGCCCTTTCACCTCAAGGATCAGAAACCCATCGGGATAGGTCTCAATACGTTTCGCAATCTTCTCATGAGTAGCCGCCTCGTCCCCCTCGTAAGCTGAGATCTCGATCTCGAAGCAACGATTGGCATCTGCTGGAAGTGCGTTTCGAAATACATGCATCAATCGACTTTATCCTGAATTCAAAAGAGCCGCTAGTTCGCCCCCTGCCACTTTGATGCGAGGTGGGGCTGACAAAAACCGTGGCCAATTCTCGCGTGTCAAGAACCTACGAGCATTGTCACATTTTGCTATTCAAGAACAACTGCATCCACTTCGATTTCGACGAGCCACTCCGGATTCACGAAACTGGTTACAGCCATGATTGTGTCAACTGGACGGCTATCAACGCAGTACTTCCTTCTGGCCTCGATGGCCTCTTTCCATGTGTCAATATCTGTCAGGATGACCCGCGTTCGAACAATGTCCTCAAGCCCAGAACCCGCTTGTACGAGGGCAGCTTTAATGATCTTGAAGCAATGTGTCGTTTGGGCAAAAACATCTCCGACACCAACTGTTTTGCCGCTTGCATCGACTGGTGCGGTGCCGCCGATGGCAATGAAAGAGCCAACACGGACAGCACGGCTGAAGCCGACAATCTCCTCCATCGGGTTCCCATTCGATATCAGCTGTCGCATGCTTCATGGCTCCTATTCGTTATCAAACTAGCCCAAACACAATAAATTTGCTACGCTGCAACCTGATAAGGATAGCGATTGGGCAATCCCGATCGACCCAAAATGTTTGCATTTTGAGGCACGCTTTGGAGCGACGAAAACCCCTCAGAAGCCCAGAAAAGACCGGGCTGCGTTTTCACGATATGCCCTGAAAACGCTGATCAGAAATTGAGGCAATGCCATGCAGGGCAAATGGAACGATGGCGACGCCTATGAGATGTATGTCGGTCGGTGGAGCCGTAAGACCGGCGAGGAGTTCCTGCCTTGGCTGGATATGCCACAGGGACAGCGCTGGCTGGACCTTGGATGCGGAACCGGAGCTCTGACATCCCAGGTACTGCGAAACTGTGCGCCAAGATCGGTAATCGGTGTCGAACCCTCAGACCGGTTTTTGGCGCTAGCTCGCGACGGTATCACAGACGAACGGGCGCAATTTATGCAAGGGTCCGGTGACACTATTCCTGTCGGTGATGGCACAATTGGTGTGGCTGTTTCGGGCCTCGTGATGAACTTCATTCCAGACAAAGAGCAGGCAATGGCGCAGTTGCTCCGCTGTGTCGATGAAGGCGGAACTGTCGCGGCGTATGTGTGGGACTATTCTGGGCATGTTCAGTTCATGAGATATTTCTGGGACGCAGCGGTCGCCCTCGACCCTGCAGCGCGTGAGAAAGATGAAGGGGTGCGGTTTCCGATTTGCCGCCCAGATGCGCTGGCCGCGTTGTTCACGAGCGCGGGACTTCGCAACGTAGTCACAGCACCAATCGATATCGTGACGCCATTTGAGAATTTCGATGATTACTGGACCCCATTTCTGTCCGGGATCGCACCTGCCCCAGGGTATTGCGCTTCGTTGGATGAGACCAAGCGAGAGCGGCTAAAACAGCGCCTAAAAGAGACATTGCCCACTGACCCGGATGGAAAGATGTTACTTGCGGCGCGCGCGTGGGCCGTGCGTGGGTTGCGCTAGGCCCCAAATTCAGGAGACCCATATGGCAAATGTTAAAGAACATGACACTTTCGCCGCGCTTGAAAAACGGGAATGGGCGGACACGGGTTTAGCACAGTCCTATGCGCGTGTATTTGCAAAAGCAGCGGATATGGTTGTGCCTCATCTGGTTAAAGCCGTCGGAACCGAAACCGGCACCAAGGCGCTCGACCTTTGTTGCGGGCACGGAAATGTGGCCGTTGGGCTTGTAAGAGCAGGCGCTCAAGTGACAGGTCTCGATTTCTCGCCAGCAATGTTGGACATGGCGCGCGCCAATCTACCAGAGGCAATGTTCATAGAAGGCGACGCGATGGACTTGGATTTTGACGATGCGTCCTTTGATGCTGTCACTATTGGCTTTGGTATGCCGCATGTTCCAGACCCACCTAAAGTTGTTGCCGAGGCTCGCCGTGTCCTTCGCTCAGGCGGTCGTTTGGCATTTTCGGTCTGGTGTGGCCCAGAAGTAGATACTGCCCTCGGCTATGTCTTTGGGGCAATTGAGCTGTTTGGAGACCCGAACGTTGCCCTGCCTCCGGGACCGGGCGCGAATGACTATGCTGATCCCGCATTGGCCTTTCCGGTGCTAATAGCCGCCGGATTTACTGACTGTCGCCAGTCCGTGGTTGCGTCAGAGTGGCGGGTCAATGACCCCGGCGCGCCTTATGACTTCTTCTTGGAGGGAACGGCCAGAGGCGGCGCGCTATTGCGCCCTCAGCCACCGGAAAATGCTGAGGCAATCCGGTCGGCGGTTATTGCCAAGGTGTTGGAGAAACATGGGTCTGGACCTCAGTGGGCTGTACCGATCCCCGCTGTTGTGACCGCCGCAGTCGCGGTTTGAGGTCCGTCTTCAGGCACCGTCTGTGCTAAGTGGACCTGTCCCGCTTTTGTGCCGCCCCGAGTGCTCGTTTAAGCCACTTTCCGTTCGAACACGACCGGGCTTTTCCAGCCGAGTGCTGAGTGCCGCCGACACGGATTGTAGAAGCCGTTGATATATTCGAAGATCGCCATCTCAGCCTGCCGCATCTCAAGGTGATGTCTGCCATCGAGAATTGCCGGACCGCAGCGCTCGGCGGGCATGTCTCAGCCTGCAACAAGTGCGATCATCAGCACATCGCCTATAATTCGTGTCGCAATCGGCATTGTCCGAAGTGCCAGGGCCTCGCGTCACGGGACTGGATGCAGGCTCGTGTCGAGGACCTGCTGCCGGTTGAATACTTCCACGCGGTCTTCACCCTGCCAACCCAGATTGCTGACATTGCTTTCCAGAACAAGGCGGCGGTCTATGGTCTGCTGTTCAAGGCATCCGCCCAGACCCTTCTGACCATTGCCGCCGATCCGAAGCATCTCGGCGCCCGGATCGGCATGACCAGCGTGCTGCACACATGGGGCTCGGCGATGACCCATTATCCGCACGCCCATGTCATCGTGCCAGGTGGCGGGCTGTCGCCGGATGGTGCCCGATGGATCGCCTGCCGCCCGGGGTTCTTCCTGCCCGTGAAGGTCCTGTCGCGGCTGTTCCGGCGTCTGTATCTCGAAGGGCTGGCCAGATTGTACAAAGCTGGGAAGCTGGCGTTCTTCGGCGATCTGTCGGAACTGACCGACCCCGACATGTTCGCCGCCCATCTCGCGCCGCTGCGCAAGGCCGACTGGGTCGTTTATGCCAAACCTCCCTTCGGTGGACCGGAGGCGGTGCTTGCCTATCTCAGCCGATACACCCACCGTGTCGCGATCTCGAACCACCGCCTCATCAGCGCGGATGCCGACACCGTGGCGTTCCACTGGAAAGACTACCGCATCAAGCGCGGGGATCGGATGAAGGTCATGCGCCTGCCCATATCCGAGTTCATCCGCCGCTTCCTGGTTCATGTCCTGCCAACAGGCTTCCACCGCATCCGCCACACCGGCTTCTTGGTCAATGGTATCCGCCGCGACAGGATCGAGAAGATCAGGCGTCTGATCGGTACGGTGCCACGGCCCGATCAGACGACCGGTGAGGACAGGCGCTCCGATTCCGACGAGCGGGACCCGCGCCAGACATGCCCCAAATGCGGAGGGGAGATGCGCGTCATCGAAACCTTCACCCGCGGCAAAACGCCGAAATCCCGCGCGCCGCCTTGGGAGGACGCCGCATGATCCATCCGTCACACCCGGCCCTGCGATCTCGAGGCGTCGGACCCGTCAGTGCGGCCATCCCACTGAAACCTTCACTGCAACGGGCCCAGCACGGCGAAACAAAGCACCGAGAGCGACGCCATCGGCCGTGGAATTCGACGGGCCGACCGTCCCAGAGGAAAAAGGCCCCGTAGATCGACGCATCGACCGCCCAAGCCCTGAGCCACAATCCCCATAGTTCCAAAATCCGCCCGCGCCTTCCTCATTGTCAGATTTATCGCCGCTGCAGCTCGCGCTGACAGCAGCCACAAACCTTAAACAAAGTTGCCATTCCCTTGAGGCAATCCAATGTCAGCTTAGGCGTCTTTTGCAGGCTGAACGCTATTGTGGGCCTTGATCACTGTGGCAGGCTCGTCAGCTTTTTCAAGTTCGCGTAGATCTGGCTGGCTTCATTCTGCAGGTGATCAGCGAGGTCGCGCGCGTTGTCCTCGTGCATTCCAACGGTTGAGATCGGCTCCCCGAATCGTACATGAACTGTACCAGGACGGGCTCGAATGGAACGAAGCGGCATGATTTGATGGCCTCCGTGGAACACCACGGGAACAAGTGGAACCTGTGCGCGAATTGCGATCAGGCTTGATCCAACCTTGAAACGACCCACCCCATCTTGGCCATGAATGCGCCCCTCTCCGCCCCACGCCAGCCGTTCGCCTGCCTCTACCGCGCTCACCATACGCTTGAGCAATCGGTCTGTACCCACACGATTCCCGCGCGGGACCATTTCGACGTTGGCCTTTCGGAGTGCAGCGCGCGCGAAAGGAACGAGCGCATAGAGATCAGTCAGCGCACCACGATCCACATGTGGCCACATGCAAACACCATACGCGATTGTGTCGATAAATGAGGTCTCATTGTAAACTATGACGCTGCCCTCTCCGGGTTTCGGGGGCGTTCCACCCAATTCGATCGAGAACCGACATTTTTTCTGAAATTTGGAGAAATGCGCCGTCAAAAGCGCTCGGGCCTGATGTTTGTCTGCTGCTGTATATGCCATTTTGTAGCACGTGTAAGGTGCGCTGGCGAGCCAGCTAAAGGAGGCAGATCCGCCCCGCCAGGTTTCGATGAGTTGCCGCATGTTGACCCTTATACCGTTTAATTTGATTTCAGTTAATCCGCCCGTCAAGATTGGGGTGACCCAAAAACGGTTTCGGCGTTTCGCTAAAAACGGCATCAATAAAAACGGATCTTGGGTTGGCGAAAACCATTTGAAAACTGACCTTCATGCTACGCGCTGAATCGGTCTCTTCGGACTGGAAGGAGACCTCGGAGGCGACGCAGCATCAGCCATTTCTGAAGGCAGGTATTCGTTGCTCACGGCCCTTTCCGGACCTGCACCCTACCTTGAAGATGCTGCGGCCGCAGCCCGCATAGCCGCCATTCGCCGTGGCCGCAAACTCTGGAATTGCTCGAACTCACCGTTCGCGGACTTCGCTGACCTTGGGAAATTCGCCTTTGCTAGCGCAGCATCCTTTCGCACTTGCCGAAAGGGTTTCGCCGCCTTGCAGCTGGCGGAGCCAAACCGGACATTCAACCCGGCTCCTTGACGTCAAATTCAAACCTAACTTTCGCTACACCGAGCCAAGACAATCGAGACTCGGGCAAGTTCGCCGTCTGTGGGCGATGGAACGATGTCTGCAACCTATGGCAAGGGGCCGTTTTCGTCAGCCGGGAGTAAGTCGTTTTCAGCGTCTACGAAACATCGCCAATGCCTTCATTCTGCTGTTTGGCCTGATTTCCAAAGCGGGTTTTGTGCCGGAGAAAACCAGCAAGCTTCGATGCGTGTGGTGTTAAATTTGATGGCATTGTAGTCTTGCGTGTCAAAACGCTCAGATGAACGGCGCACGAAACGCTGCGGGGCATCAAAGCCATTGCGCTTGAGAAATTGATATAAGGAATGCCACGGTGAGCACGGTTCCCACGTCTTGGCTCATTTCGATTCTTGCGGTTTTTATCGCAGCGGCGGTTGTGAGCAGACCGCTGCTGCCGGTTGCTGCGCGCGTTCTGTTTGGCCTTGCACTTGGCCTTGTTGCAGTGGTCACCGTTTTTGTGGGATTGAGATCGGAATATGGGATTGAGGCGCTGAGCCGGATACAGCCCCATATTGCGATACTGATAGCCCCCACGCTATGGCTTGGTTTTCAATCACTTGCGTCAACGACCGGGGCCCCAAGCCGACAGAGGCTTCTGATCGTCGCTATTGGTCTTGTGGTCGGGCAACTTGCGCTGTTTCTACCAACGGCCTGGTCCGCTGATTTGGTCGTGATCGGCACCAATGCCATCTGTGCCATTTTGCTGGCGAGGATGCTGCTTCAGCCATCAGAAGCATTTGTTCAGGTCGCACCCGGCAAATTTCGCATGACCAGACTTGCGCTGCTTTTTGCGCTGTTCTTCATCGGCCTGATCGTTGCGGCTGATCTGATCTTTGTTGCGGTGCTGTCTGCGGGCAATACAGGGATCATCCAGCTCCTGACTGGCGTATCTGGCGTGATTGTTACCGTCGTCTTGATGAGCGCGCTTGTTGGCGTGCCACTTGCCCTTGGGGGCCAGACGCGGCACGCGACGCGCGACCTTGCGACAGAAGCACCGCTGGAAGAGGACCACGACCTGTTGCGCAGGCTCGATCAACTGATGGCAGACCAACAAATATTCACGGACCCGGATCTGACGCTCGCGCGGTTGGGTCGGCGGCTCCACTGCCCCGCACGAAGCGTTTCAAAAGCGGTCAATCGCGTTAACGGAGAGAATATTTCGCGCTATATCAATGGCTTTCGCGTGCGCCATGCAGCGACACTGCTGACAACCACTGATCTGCCCGTGACAGACATCATGTTGGAAGCCGGTTTCCAGAGTAAGTCCAGCTTCAACACCGAGTTTCGTCGCCTGACCGGCCAAACGCCGTCTGACTATAAAAGCCACGGAAGCGGCGACAAATAGGTTCGCAATCGCGATTTCAAACGTTCGGAAACGTAAATCCGGGCGCGAATTAAGCGCTTTTCACCTTTGTTGATTGCAGAGCCCACATGCGTGGGACAGCAACAATGAAAGGAAATGCTGTGAAACTCCGAACACTAAAAGATCATCTGCCGACCATGGGATTGGCGGCCGGTGTGATATTGATCAACTTTGCATCAATCGACTTTGCAATGGCTGAAACGATCACAACGACAGAAAGTGACATCGCGGTCATCAATATCCCGCAGCCAAAGGAAGGGAATCTTTTGATGCTGCGCGGGCTTGCCGGCAAAGGCACGGCCTCGTTTCGCATCAACAGCGCTTGTCGCACGATGCCTGTCCGGTTTGTGGCAGGCGACTTTTCTGGCGAAGATGTTGATGTGGCGCGAACGGGATCGATCCGAATTGTTATCACCAACCCAGAGGTCATGCGCGACCTGTTGGCAGGGCGGGATCTGGTCAGCGACATGGTACGCGTTTCATCCGATCCCACCGATCGGGCGGCGGACTTGTATCTGGCGCAGGGCCTTTCGGCGGACACCGGATTTGTCATCAACCCAGGGCGAAACCTGTTTGCAGATGTCCTTGGCGCTCGCAACACAGACGTGGACTGCGCCAGCCTGTCAACGACGCTTCCATAGGCTGAGACATGCGTGCGCAGCTGATGCCTCTTGGGTTTCATGCTGCGCATACTTCCACGCCAAACATAAAAAGGGCTGCTCCCATGCAAACCGAAACGACTAACCCGAAACGACCCACGATGTACCAGTTGATCCCCCTGCTGCGACTGGAAGGCTTCGCGATTGGGCTTGCGGCCATCGTTGCCTATGCCAGTTTGGAACAAAGTTGGACGCTGTTCGCGATCTTGTTCCTTGCGCCCGACCTGGCGATGCTCGGTTACGCGTTCGGCGCGCGCGTCGGTGCGATTGCCTATAATGCGATGCACAGTTACATCGCCCCCGCTGCGGTCGGGACGATCGGCTGGGTCGCTGGCTGGTCAGAGGCTATCGCGCTGGTAACCATCTGGGTCGCCCATATCGGCCTTGATCGCGCGATCGGTTATGGCCTCAAACACAGATCGGGCTTCAAGACCACACACCTATCGCTGCAGGTGCAGCAATGAACAATGTCACCAAACCGCTTGGCTTTTTGTCCCTAAGTGCGCCTTCGCGTGTTCCTGATGTGCCGCTTGCATCCAACTCGTCCCGTTGGATAGACCGCCGGTCCTTTCTTGGGGCGCTCTCTGCGACAGGCCTGGCCATGATTTCAGGTCCCACTGCGGCAAGCCCGAACGATTACCGCCAATCCATTTCGATCATTCAAGACATCTTCGAGAGATACTTTTTCGATCCCGCCTGGATGACATCGCAGCAAGCGCATTCGCTGTTCTCTGAGCTGATGGAACTCGCCGAAACCTCGCAAGACCCCGAACGCCTTTGCCTCGATTTTGAACAAACGTTCAAACGTATAGGCCTGTCCCATGTCACGCTGTCTGTTCGACAACGCAGTACGGCGGCTTTGGGTCGACACTTCGATTCCATGCAAGTCGGCCCCGAGGCTGTAGCCTTGGAATGGGACCACCAGGTGGCCTGCCTCAGTGTTCGCACCTTCATGGGCCAGGACACCGGCCCGCGCATCACGGCCGCGTTCGAGGACATTGCGTCCAGGGGCGCGAAGGGGCTGATCATTGATCTGCGCGACAATCCCGGCGGGGCATTTGCGATGCGCCGCCTCGTTGGCCACTGTATCGCTGATGGTGTCGATGCCGGCGTTCTACTGGGACGGGGGTGGTCTCGGGAAGGTGCGCTGATGCCAGAACGCACAGAGATCGAGGCGCTGGAGCCCTGGCACGGTGCAACTGTCGTTGGCCTTTGGAACCACCTTGCGATCCATGCCGTCACACGGGTCCATTTCTTTCCCATGCGGCCGATGTTTCATGGCCCGATAGCGATCCTGATCAATGGACAAACGCAAAGCGCCTCCGAACTCGTTGCAGAGGTTCTGCGAAGCGTGCGAGGTGCCGTGCTGATCGGCGAGACCAGCGCGGGCGCTCTGCTGGTTCAAAAACCCTTTGATGTCGGGGATCAGTTTACCCTGTCCTTGCCTGTCGCCGATTACATAAGCCACGGCAGCGGTCGGATCGAAGGCGTGGGGCTGGTGCCGGACATAAACGCGTCTGACCAAGACGCGATTTCCGTAGCCTTTTCCTCCCTTTCCGAGATGCGGAATACTGAGGGGAAGTTATGAAATATGTGGCGCATAAGCGATGGGCGAAATGGGTGATTGGCCTGCTGGCCTCGTTCATGATCGCGGTGTGGATGATGATGGTCCCCCATCCTGCTGCACCCACGGCACCGCTTGATCGCGATCACCTTAAGGCATGGCTCGACAGCATCGTCTCATCGCAAGCTGCCACTGCGATATCGATCTCTGTCATTCAGAATGGCGACGTTGCATTGGAAATGGCGTCAGGCACAGCAAATCCTTTTAGGACTCAACAGGCAACGCCGCAGACCCGATATCACGTCTGGTCTGTGACCAAACTCGCGACGGCTTTGACGATCTTGACGCTGGCCGAGGATCGGGAACTGGATCTCGACCTTCCGGTTACAGAAATTCTGCCCTGGCTGGATTTGGACGAAGCCGCGGAAAACCGCATCACGACCCGAGATCTTTTGCGGCATAGGTCGGGTCTTCTAGACACAGTACCGGCGGTTTTTGGGTGGCTGCAATATGACGAAAACTTGCCAAATCAAACGGAGTTTCTGCGCCAAAAGATGCCCGCCTACCGCGATCTTGGTTTCCAACCCGGTGACGACCGCAGCTACAGTAACCTCGGATACATGCTGCTTGGCGCGATTATCGAGGCGGTGAGCGGACAAGTGTATGAAGAAGTGGTATTCGAGCGCGTGTTGGAACCCGCAGGGATGGCATCAAGCAGCTTTGTCTTTGGCGCACCGCAATCAGAAGACGAAGCGCTCGGGTCGCACCCATTGGTGCATTTCTTCACGCCGTTCCTTCCCTATTTTGTCGATCTCGACGATCTGATCAGGGAACGGGACGGTCGGATTTGGTGGCTGAACCGTGTCTACATCAAAGCGACCCCGCCGACGGGTCTAATAGCCTCCGCACGCGACGCCGCCCGTTTGGGCTCTGTCACAATGGCAAAAGGCCCTGTTCTTCAAAGTGACGAAATGGTGCGACTTATGATTGCACCGGATCAAGAGGATTTTTCCCTTGGCTGGTTCGAACGTGATGCGGCGGCGCAATGGTTGCAACATCGCGGGAGAGGCCCGGGCTTTGCAGCGGTTGTGAGGGTCTATCCGGCACAAGGTCTTTCCATTGCCGTTCTCGCAAGCGGAACTGACGCCCCGGTTGCCGATATTGCCGATGTCGTCGCGCAGTCTTTGGGTGATGAAGAGTGATGCAAAGGGCTGCTACAAAACCGATGCATCCCGCATCGCAGGATTGTCCCGGTCTGTTAAAGCCTGCATGCGGTGTCTGAGCATGACAGGTCGTTTCAAAATCTCATTCGGAAGTCTTTTGGAATTGGAGATATGATCGTGCCGTTTATCTCAGGCAACGCCAAGAAACTGTTGATTGCGATCCTGATCAGTCTTCCCGGTCTGCTCGCACTTGTGACGCTTGTCACACCTCCGCCTGGCATTCCGGCAATCGCTTTGGCCGTGAACCCGCTTGTTCTGCTTGTCGTTTTTACTTTGGGGGGATTTTTCGCAGCGCCTAGAATGAATCTGAAGTCAAGGTTGTTCCTTGGTGACGCATGGTCTCCAGCACAGCTGCTGTTCTATCTGCTGCTCGGCGCAATTGGCGGTCTGATGCTTGGCGTTTTCGATCAGACCACCGCATCGGTGTGGCGTCCTGACGGAAGTGAATTGAAGACATTGTTTGAAGGGGCAGATCTGTCCAACCTGACCATCGGTATATTCTACGGGGGGATCACCGAGGAATTCATCATGCGCTGGGGTCTGTTGAGCCTGCTTGCGCTTGGTCTTTCAAAACTGTCACACTACCGCGTCGCGTTGCAGTTGGCGGTCGTTCTGACGGCAGTCTTGTTTGCGGCTGGACACTTACCCGCCATTTTTCTGATGTCTCCTGAACCGGGAAGCCTCGCTCTTGTCAGAACTCTTGGTCTTAATCTCATCGCCGGTCTTCTTTTCGGTTACGCCTATACGCGCACAAGCCTCGAGGCGGCATTCAGCGCGCATATGGGGCTACATCTCGGAGTTTTCTTGACCGCCGCCACACTGCAACTGGTTTAGTTCGAAAGATCGTACTCTTTGTACGATAATCCGCAAAGGAATGAAGACGTGTGACACTGGTCGAAACGCGATGATCACGACCAACAACAATGCATAATTTGTCAAAACCTTCGCAGGTTCAGTCATGTCGCGAAGCCTTGGACTGCGCCAATCTACCAGCATCAACAACGCAGGACATGAACCAATGATACGTGATTTCAAAACCACCGACACCGACGCAGTTGTGGACGTCTGGAGAGCGGCGACGGCTGTTGCGCACCCCTTCTTGACTGCCGATTTCATCGAAAGCGAGGCGGATAACCTTCGCAATATATACCTCGTCCATGCGCAGACCCGCGTGATAGAGTTTAACGGCCTGGTGTCGGGCTTTATCGCCATGATCGGTACCGAGATCGGCGGCCTGTTTCTTGATCCCAAGCTCCATGGGCGTGGGCTTGGACGGGCGCTGGTGGACGACGCCGCAAAACAGTTCGATACGCTTGAGGTTGAGGTGTTTGAGCAGAATACAGTCGGACGCAGGTTCTATGACAGCTACGGCTTTCAACAGATCGGGTCTTCATTCCATGAAGCAACTGGCGAAACCGTTTTGCGCCTTGCCAACACGGGCAAGAACACGGAGGCGGCAGCATGAGCTACTTCATTTATCCCTTCGCGATCATCGGTTTTGTTTCTGTCACATTTGTGGCGATAGGGCTTTGGCTGGACATCAGCGACTTTGACAACACCCAAGGCGGCTATGAAGCGCCGTTCGAAGGTGTCACAGGTGATCCGGTTGACTGGTTTGCCATGGACAAAACTCCAACAGGCATCGCCAAACGCGGATACGTCATGAATGTACTTGTCGATGGCACAACGGGCATGATCACTTTCGAACTCTTCGGATGGCGCATGCCGTTCCGCCAATTCTCGGAGCGCGCGCTGGTCGTCCACAAACCGCGGGAAGCGTTCATAGCAATGGGCTTCAGCCCCGAGTTCTGATCGCTTCCATACCTAGATCGAAAAGGCGGGCCACGGTCCGCCTTTTTTTCGTTGGTGCTGATGATGCGCATTTGGTCAAATCATCTGCGCGGCCTGTCAATCTCAAAGCGAATGGACCGCCCTAAAGTCCATGTATCGGCGCTTTGATGCGCCCCAACTCAGATCAGGATACATGGACCAATGACCAGCAAATATCTCATCATCGGCGCCACGGGCGCTATTGGACACGCCTTTGCAGCTGCATTGCAAGACGCCGGCTTGCACGCCACGCTTCTTGTTCGCGACCGCAAAAAGGCGATTGCACTATTCGACAACACAATCGGCTTCACCATTGTTGAGGGTGACGTGAACGATACCGCCTTACTAAACAGTATCGCCGAGGGTGTAGACTTCATTTTCCATGGCGCAAACGCCTCGTATGAACACTGGGCAAAAGCGATGCCGTTGATGACAACAAACGTCATCAACGCTGCTGAGCAGTCCGGCGCGACCGTGATTTTCCCAGGCAACAACTACAACTTCGGTAAAACGGACCAACCGATCAGTGAGATCACGCCGTTCAATCCATCCGCCCCACTAGGTAAGGTTCGGGTCGACCTGGAGAAGATGCTGCAACGCGCGACCGATCAGGGCCGCATCCGCACGCTCATTGTTCGGATGGCCGAGATTTGGGGGCCAAATGTCACCAACAAACAATTTGCACCCGTTTTCGAAAACGCGCTGAAGGGCAAAGCCATGCCTTGGCTCATTTCCACCGAGTCCGCGCAGCAATTGCTTTACGCACCTGACGCGGGACGGGCGATGGTCGCCTTGAGCCAAGACCGTGATCGGAAGCCTTACGAAGTGGTCAATATTGGGGGAAAGCTGTTACCCTCTATCCAATCCTGGTTGGAACAGATTGCAGACGTCGCAGGCGTGCCCGCTAAGATCAGCGTGATTCCAAAATTCATGCTCTCGCTACTAGGCAACGTGATCCCGGTGATGCGCGAAGTGGCAACGATGTCTTACAAATATGAAACCAGCGTGATCTTGAACGATGACAAGTTCCGTGCGGCGCACCCAGATTTCAAGCAAACACCGATGAACACCGCAATCGCCGACACGCTTGCTTGGTTCAAAGCCAATGGTTCAGACGCCCCCGCCAAAAGCCGTGCACGGCGGAAGGGTCGCATCGACAGTGCAGTGCGGTTTGTAGTGGACAATCTCGCCATCGGTATCTTCCCGGCGATCCTTGCGATTTTGGCAACGCAAGTCCCAGCGTTAGAGGGTTTCCTGCCCTATTTGGCCGTCGCCGCAGGCATTTACTGGACGCCGGGTCTTCACAAACTGACAGACAATTTACGGGGTCGTTTTTCTAAGGCGACCTAAGTATTGGCCGCTCGAAATTCGCTGGGCGTTTGGCCGGTCCACTTTTTAAACGACCGTGAAAAGACGGACACCTCGGAATATCCCAGAAGGTAGGCAATCTCGTCATTGCCTACCTCTCCGGCCTTTAAGTATTCCTCTGCCAAATCGCGCCGGGCGTCGGTCAGAAGATTGGAGTAGCTGGTGCATTCGTCTGATAGTCTTTGCTGCAACTTCCGTACGCTGACTGCCAACTCGGACGCGATCCTCTCGACGCTTGGCGCCTCACCCTTCAAAGCGTCAAGAATGCGTTGGCGCACCCGAAACGCCCAAGTGTCTCCAAGTTCCAAATCGCCAAGCAATCGCTGTACTTTGTCCTCAAAGACCGCAAAGACGCCTTGGCTTGCGCCGATAACAGGCTGATCCAAAGTGGAGTTCTCATAAATCTGGTAACTGTCATCAGCACCGAAAGTGACCGGCGCAGGTGCGAAGATAGACTCATAAGACGACACATCGCCAGGCCGCTCATACCGAAAGCCAACGCGAAGAGGGCAAACAGGAGCAGGCGCATTGGCGTTCGTCCAGCTCAGGATTGCGGCCATGAAGGTATCAACGGTATAGCGCAGCGTATCGTGCCAAGGGCTCCATTGCTCGATTGAAATGCGCGTTGTGTCGGGACCGCGCTCACACACCATGCCCATCGAATCCCCAAGCACACGCTGATACGTGCAGCACTTTTCAACTGCGACCCGGATCGTCGGCGCGTTCGCCATGACGTACCCAAGCATACCGTTGGCTTGCGTTGGAAACCGCTGGCCGCAAACAAGACCAATGTCATCTCTGCCAGTCGCCTCTACGATGGCGTCCCAGACATTCCGCTCAGTTTGAAGATCAACGTATGGTGGCTCTCCGCGCATCAGTCCCGGCGGTGCACCCGACGCACTTAGAATGCCGTCGATATCCGCACCTTCCTGCGCGGCGATCGCAATCCTGAACGCCACGATGTTCGAACTGAGCCTTGCCATACATCAGCCTAACATTTCAGCGCGATTCATCAAATTCGCTGCGGATGGCGTCATGCGCAAATCGCGCGCGGGCATCCATAAACACATTCAACATGAAGCAGCCAAGAGAGATTAGGCCATGAGTACCTTCACCGAGACGATCAAAATCGATGCACCCGTCGCACGGGTGTGGGCCACGCTTGCCGACATTGGCTCGATTGCGGAATGGAACCCCGGCCTTGTCGGATCGAAAGCTACAAATGATACGATCGGGCTTGGCGCGATGCGCTATTGTGACATCGACGGGCGACAGAACCTAGACGAAGAGGTTGTCCACTTTGAACCAGAGCGGGCAATCACATTCCGCATTACCCGTTCGACGCTTCCGTTTCGCTCGGCAGATATCAGGTTCACGCTCGCGGGGGACACAAATAGCACCTTTGCCTCAGTCTCTCCCAACTACGAATTGAAGTACGGCCTACTAGGACACCTCCTGGACAGGGCTTTCGTGTTGGCAGCATACAAAAAGGGAATGCGTGGACTGCTTAATGGGCTGAAAGAGCGTACTGAAGAGGTCAACAAACGTTAGGATTGCTGTGTTGGCACATGGCAAGATGCCTCTTGAACGTTGGACTTATTTGGCGCGGTGCCGAAGGCGGACGATAATTTTCTCGCGTAATTGCAGCTCCGTCTTTGAGATCGGATGAGAATCCAGTTTGTCCTGTGCTTCCGGACCCAGGCGTGACTGCAGACCGCGTAAAGCGTACGTTTGGACAGATTTCATCGACGCCGATATCGTCCGCGTTCGCCACCTGATCTTTGCTGCGACCTGCACGAATAGCCGCATCTCCCGCTACACTGCGGCGTGATGGTTTTCGCTCTTGCCGCATTTTTCGCGCTGCGAGCGCATGCAGCGTAAAATCAAAAGGTCCGCCTTGGGCTCGATCCGGACTTTCGCCGCATGGGCGCCGAACGGCTGCTTCGGCCTCTTGCTTGGTTACTGGGATCCTTCGGCCAGTTCGATCAGGCTAAATTCAATCACGCTGTGCTCGATATCTTCTTTCAGATAAACTGGGCCAAAATCCGAACCGTCCGGCTGAAACCTTGTCACCCCCGATGCCTTCAAGCGTTGCGAGATTGCCCTGCTGGCGAAACCAGTCGTCACTGACAAGAGCTTCAACGTTGTGAACCTTTCGTGGAATGCTCTGGCGTCTTCCTGCGTCACATAGCGGTCGTGACGATGGGTTTGGGGGTTGTAAAGGATGGTCACAGGCGTGTGCCCTGCGTCCGAAAGAAGCCGAAACTCCCGATGCTTGTTCAGACCAACGCTCGTGGCAAACTCCGACAAAGTCTGATGCTCAGGTCGTGGCGGCCTCACGAAATGGTTCACTTCGGATTTCAGCACGAAGATCGATGCATAGCCTCGCAAGTCTGTCTTATGACCAACCTTGAGCGTTCCGTTCAAAACTGAGCGCACAACCTTTTCGATCGATACGCGACACCTCTGCGCAGCACGGTGAATATGCTCCCAGTCGGTTTCCTCCGCTGATATATCCGACGCCCCTGACAAAATCTTTTCAACGAAAAGCTCCGCGTCAACTGGATCCCAGGGACGGCGCGTTGCATCCAATGGAACGCGAGGTGAGACGAGTCCTGCCTCCGCCAGAGCCTCCAGTTGTTGCACACCGCAACCGAGGCGTTTCTGCATCGCTTTTGTCCCGACCAGTCGACGAAATACGCCCAGTAGCGGCTCAACCTCGTATGACGGGAAGGTGACTCTCGCATCTGGCCGAGCGTCACCTTCTTCAACGATACCCTCCGCGGTCAACAGGCTTCGCATACGGGCAGGTGAAACCCTCGCCTCCGCCGCGGCGGTCAGAACCGAATGTCGATTTCGGTTCGGCAGGGTTGCACCAAGCACTTTTGTTCCGGCGGGAAGCGGCCAGACATCCAGAACGACTTTGCGCATGAGATCTCGGAATGGATCATATCGCGGATCTCCGGCGGCGGTATGAGCCAGCCAGTTGTAAAGATCGCCGAACGCCTTCCGCAGTTCATCGTGGGCACCGGTTGCATGATCTGACATGAGCTCGAAAGTTTCGGTGATGGCGGCAGGCCCGCGACTCGCAACGTCGAAGCCAACAGCTCTTGCTTCGATGGAGGTTGCCCCACAACGTTCTGCCAAACCTCGACGGACAAGTTCCGAACCGAGCAAGGTACAGAACTGCGCGACAACATCGATTGAATGCGCCGCCAGCCACGTCTTATCGATGCCGCTTTCCAGCCGACTGTCTACCCATTTATCGTATGAGGTGATTGTGCCGTTCGGTGCATCCAGCTCCCCGTTGAGAAGGTTGCCCCCAATTCTTCGAAGCTGCGCTGCGTAATCGTATCGTTCTGCAAGACGCTTTGCCGTCCAGAGCGGTACGAGTGGCGAAGCGTGCTGAATGCACATCGACACATGCCGGAATTGCCAATCCCCCCGCATCACCATGCCATCAGTTGTTTCGAACTGTGAACGAGATGCGTCCTCGCGAAGACACTTAGGGCATCCGCGCACAACCGGATTCATTACCGCCCGGGAAACGACCACCTCGCCCCGAAACTGCATGCGAACGCCCACGAGCGGTTGAGGTGTCCATGACAGAATTTCTGCTCGGACCTTAGCGTTTAGAGCCATTGTCCCGAAAAAGCGGCCGACGCTTGCACTGTCACCAGCAATGAGTGACTTCTGCGGCATACCCAGTTCGGATGTGAGCTCCCATGCCGAAAGCCTACGCATCGCTGCGGTGCGCGAAATCA
The DNA here is from genome assembly GCF_023195695.1 of Aliiroseovarius sp. S1339. Lineage (GTDB taxonomy): Bacteria > Pseudomonadota > Alphaproteobacteria > Rhodobacterales > Rhodobacteraceae > Aliiroseovarius. The sequence goes on from NZ_JALPQG010000005.1 coordinate 313,121, forward strand.
AAGAGAACAATGTCTCTCGACGATGAGGTTCAGGCCGTATGGTGATGGTGTTGGACAAATCGACAGTACTGTCTGCTGCTTTGAGACAATAGTTATGTGCCACCGGAGAAAGAAGCAAAGTATTCTTTTTTCTCGCGCTTCGAAAACGGCCCATTGCAGCCATTGACCTGACCAATCTTTGCAGCGGCGCGCTTCCCCAGTGCGGACGTTGGTCGATAGCGCAGCATTTTGGCCAAC
>NZ_JALPQG010000006.1 GCF_023195695.1 Aliiroseovarius sp. S1339
CGGGTTCGGGTTCGGGTTCGGGTTCGGGTTCGGGTTCGGGTTCGGGTTCGGGTTCGGGTTCGGGTTCGGGTTCGGGTTCGGGTTCGGGTTCGGGTGAAACCTCCACGACCTCTTCCGGCGCCTCAAGGGCCTTTTCGGACGTCGCATCATTGGCAGGTTCTACCAAGTTTTCAATTGCGCCCTCGATCTCATCAAGCTGCTCTTCCAACGAGGCGTCAATGCCGTCCTCCGGCTCGACCCAAGGCTCCAAAGCCTCCGCAGCAGCAGCCTGTTCGGGCGTTACTTCTGCCATGTCGGCCATGAGGGCTTCATATTCCGCATCGGCGGTCGCCTGATCAAATTCAGGCTCAGGCTCAGGCTCAGGCTCAGGCTCAGGAATTACGTCATCTGGGGCTGTCTCAATATCAACGACGTCCGGCGCGGCGGTTTCCACGACCTCGTCTTGCGTCGCCACAACCAGTTCTTCCTCACCGCCATCCTCGACGATGGCCTCAAGCCCCTCTTCAAGCTTGGATGAGGATTTGAACAGACGTTCTTTGAGTTTCGAGAAAAAAGCCATGTGCGCCCTCTTGATCGCTTTCTATCCAACTATGACACATAAGTGTCGGATGGAAGGGGGCAGCGTAGGCGTTCATCCCAGCATGCCACCCCACAGGATCAAAACCTGCCCAGCAACATAGAGCGTCCAGACCGCGTACCCGGCCTTCATGCGGTGGTGATGGGTATCTGACATTCGAAACAGATTGATCGCCAAGATTACGTCAGACACGATGAACAACGCCGCGCCGATCACCATCCATCCGAAGGGAAGCGTCAGGGCCGCCAAGCCCATCGCGCCGATGATCACCACATAGATACGCACTGGCCATTGCAGATGCCCGGTATGTGTGGCCAGCCACAGTTCGGTCGAGACCATCAGAGCCACCAGAATGATCGCGGCCACAGGGGCAGACGAAAACGCGTCCCACAGGGGGGCATTTGACACGCTCATGAAATGAAGAATGTAAACCAAGTGCGCCAATGCGAAGGCCGCTAATCCGTAGAGAAACGGCGCATCGCCATCGCGCGACAGGCCGAAATCACCCAAAGCGGACAGGAACAGGCCCGCCACCAGAAATGCGCCGACGCCCTCCAGATAGGCAGACAATGAGAACAGCAATAGCGGGATTGTCTTGATGATCGAACGCGGCCAGCTTGGTGCCGCTTCAGTGCGTGGAAAATACGCAAGCGCCACGAGAACGCCAAGGATCATCGCCAGTTGAGTCATGGGTTCCTCATTACCGCAGCGTAGGTTAACCAAGGGTTTGCATGCGAAAACCCCTTTGTCACAGCGATGTGTGACAAAGGGTGTCGGTCAAGGTTGACGTTGGCAGAGCGCCGGTTGTGGCGCGCCTACACCTCGTCCGGAAAATGTTTCATGGTCAACAAGATCGGGTTCGGGGCCGCCTGCCCCAGCCCGCAGATTGAGGCATCCAGCATGACCGTGCACAGCTCTGTCAACAGGCCCTGATCCCAGCGATCCGCCTGCATCAGCTTCACGGCCTTCTCGCAGCCAGATCGACACGGGGTGCATTGACCGCAGCTTTCATCTTCAAAAAACCGCAGCATGTTCAGGGCCGCATCGCGGGCGCTGTCTTGATCAGACAGGACAACGACCGCCGCCGAGCCAATAAACGTGCCATGCGGCTGCAACGTGTCGAAATCCAGCGGGATGTCATCCATTGACGCGGGCAGCAGCCCCGAAGACGGGCCGCCGGGCTGATAGGCCTTGAAGCTGTGCCCGTCGGCCATGCCTCCACACGCTCCAATGATGTCGATGATCGTCGAGCCAGCGGGCAGAAGGTGCACGCCCGGATTGGCCACGCGACCGGACACGGAATAGCTGCGCAGCCCCGTGCGGCCGTTCTTTTCGACCGAGGTCAGGATTTCTGGGCCTTCGCGCAGGATGCGGGTGACCCAGTGCAGCGTTTCGACGTTATGCACCAGTGTTGGGCGGTCGAAGATGCCCACTTGCGCCACGAAGGGCGGACGGTGGCGCGGCATACCGCGCTTGCCTTCGATGGATTCGATCATCGCGCTTTCTTCGCCGCAGATATAGGCACCTGCCCCGCGCCGCAGGTCGACATAGCCGGGCGTGACAATGCCAGCGACCTCAAGTGCTGCAATTTCGCGGCGCAGGATCTCCAACACAGCGGGGTATTCGTCGCGCATGTAGATAAAACAGGTCTCGGCCTCGACCGCCCAGGCGGCGATCAACATGCCTTCCAGCATAAGGTGCGGCGTGCGCTCCAGATAGTAACGGTCTTTGAATGTGCCCGGCTCGCCCTCGTCGCCATTCACCGCCAGATAACGGGGGCCGTCATTGGCGCGCACAAAGCCCCATTTCTTCCCCGACGGGAACCCAGCCCCACCAAGCCCACGCAGACCGGCGGCCAGCACGTCGTCCTGCACGGCCTCCCAATCGCCACCCGCGCGCAGATCTTCCAGCTTGGCATAGCCTCCAGCGGCGCGATAAGCTGCAAGGTCTTCATAGGCGGGCAGTTTGGCGTGTGTTTCCCCGGCGGCAATCGCTGCCTGCACCTTTTCCGGTGTCGCGTGGTCGATGTGATTGTGACCCAGTTCCAGCACCGGGGCTGTATCGCAGCGGCCCATGCACGGTGCGCGCACCACGCGCACTTCGGCGGCATCGAGCCCATCCTCAAGGGCTTTTTGCAACGTCTCCGCCCCGGCCAACTCGCATGACAGGCTGTCACAGACACGAATGGTCAACGCGGGTGGAGGTGTCTCATCTTCGCGCACCACGTCGAAATGGGCATAGAAGCTGGCAACCTCATAGGCTTCGGCCTGACCGATCTTCAACTCATACGCCAAGGCCCGCAGATATGGGGCGGACAGGTGGCCGTGGGCGTCCTGGATCAGGTGCAGAAATTCGATCAACAGATCGCGCCGGCGCGGACGATCACCCAGCATGGCTTGGACGGCTTCCAGCGCGGCGGGATCGACCTGACGGCCCTTCGGCTTGCGCCGACCCTTGCCCTTGCCCGATTTCCAGATACCTTTTTTGTCGTCCAACGCCATATCCAACCCCAATGTGATGTCAAACCCACAATAGACAACGGGCCCCTGCCGACGCTATCCAAAAGCGACATACGCGCGGTGGATTGCGTATCTTCGCTATTTCCACGATATTTGCCGCAAACCCCGCTGCCAATCTAAAGAAGCCCCATGACCGCAATCTTCTCCCATCCTCTGAAGGTATTCGCCATCGCGACCCTGACTCCGGTCGTGTTGATCAGCTTGGGGGCGGTGTTTGGCGGATGGTTTGCGGGTGCAGCCCTTGTTTACATGACCCTTCTGACCCACGGGCTGGATCGCATCATCGCCCGCACCGCCCCACCGTTGGACGAAGACGAAACCGGCGATGACGCCGATAGATTATCTGCGCTGCTTGCGATCTGCCATTTCGCGTTGCTGGGGCTGGTGGTGTTCGCCCTTGGCGGCGGCATTCAGTTAAGCGTCGGTGCCTCTGCCATGCTCTTTCTGGCGGCTGGGCTATTCTTCGGGCAGGTGTCTAATTCAAACGCGCACGAACTGATCCATCGCAGCGGCTGGAAGCTGCGCAGTCTTGGCAAATGGGTCTATATCTCGCTTCTATTTGGGCATCATGCATCCGCACATCCGAAAGTGCATCACCGCTGGGTTGCGACGCCGGATGACCCCAACACCGCAGAAGAGGGCGAAAGCTTCTATGACTTCGCCCTGCGCGCTTGGTTTGGGTCTTTCACCGCGGGCTATGAGATGGAGAAGCAGGACATTGCTCGCAGCCAGAAGCGCGCGATAAACCCCTATTTTCTGTATGTCGTTGGCGCGGTTTTCATGATGGCGCTGGCTATCTGGATCGGCGGCATAGGTGGCTTCATCGCCTATCTTCTGCTGTGCCTGCACGCACAGATGCAACTTCTTTTGTCTGACTACGTTCAGCATTACGGTCTGTTGCGCGAAAAGCGTGAGGACGGAGATTACGAGCCGGTCGCCATAGCCCACAGCTGGAACGCGCCGCACTGGTTCTCATCGCATCTTATGCTGAACGCGCCGCGCCATTCCGATCACCACGCGCATCCGATGCGGCCCTATCCATCCCTTAGCCTTCCGGCAGAGGCGACAGCGCCGATGCTGCCTTATTCTCTGCCCGTGATGGCAACAATCGCCCTGATTCCAACCCTGTGGCACCGGGTTATGGGGCGGGCTTTGCGCAATTGGCGCGCGCAGGCTGCGGCACCAACCTGACACGTCACGCGCTATCGGGCCATCGACGGGGAACCATTGGCCGCTTTCCCCGTTGTCATGTTAGCGCGACCAACTATGGTGCATAGTGCTGCGTGTCTGAGCGACGAAGGACTGACCAATTCGCAATCGAACACTGCACTAACCTGTGGATGCAAAGTTACTGCCTAGATAACACACCATTAACAAACCCATAGCGATGCACGGCATGCAGCCCTATATTGGCTATGATACGGTGACCGAGAAAGGGCCCCGGCTTGTCTGAAAACGGACTACAGAAGACCGCATTCTTCGTACTTGTTGCGCTGATCCTCTATGTTTCAATCACAGGGGGCGCGTAATGACACAACGCTACGGCGGAGAGTTCAGCCCAAAAGGGACTGACAAAAATGCCGGGCCTGCTGGCCGGTCGCCTTACCATGGCAAAACACGCTCGCGCGCTGGTGGGCGGGTGAACCTTCTGTTCATCGCGCCATTGCCGCTGGCTTTTCTGGCGTTTTTTCGTGACCCCGGCGACCTTATCCTACGTCTGCTGGCATTCGGCGCATTGATCGCAGCCGCCTGGCTAACGCGCGAAGGCGTATTGGCGCATGAAGAATATGACGCCCGCAAGATCGCGCGCCGCCCCGCCATCCCTCGCAAGCTGTTCGGTGCCGCCCTGACCGGGGTTGGTCTGTTTTTGGCAGGCTCGGTTGATGGCACACCGATTATCGCCGCCGCTCTGGGCCTGCTTGGGTTTGGCCTGCATCTGTTTGCCTTTGGCTTGGACCCCATGCGCCACAAGGGCTTGGACGATATTGACGAATTTCAAACCGATCGTGTGGCCCGTGCGGTCACCGAGGCCGAAAAACACTTGCGCGCCATGAAGGAGGCGATTGAGCGCACCAAAGACCGTCGCCTTGAAGCCCGGTTGGAGCGCTTCATTTCCACCGCCCGCGACATGTTTCGCACAGTCGAAGACGACCCGCGCGACCTGACCGCCGCGCGCAAATACCTGGGCGTCTACCTTTTGGGTGCACGCGATGCGACGACCAAGTTTGTCGACATCTACATGCGTGATCCCGGCGGCGGCGCGCGCGCTGATTATGAAACCCTGCTGGATGATCTAGAGGCGAATTTTACCGCCCGCACCCAGCAATTCCTGAACGACAACCGCACAGGCCTTGATGTCGAAATCGAAGTGCTGCGCGAAAGACTGGCACGCGAAGGCGTGCGCTCAGAGTAACTTGTGAGGATTTTTCTATGACCGAAACGACCCGCCAAAAGGCCGAAGCCGCCCTGAAAGACATTGAAGCTGTGACCGCCGTTGTGCTGCCAGAGCCGACAAATGCGCTGGTGCCCCTGAAAAAAGCCAACAAGAAAGTCAGCGCCGAAATTGAAAAGCGTATGGCCGAGATCGACATGGACAACACCCAGTCGATCATCGAATTCGGTTCGGCTGCACAGGCTGAACTGCAAGTGATCAGCCAGGACATGCTGGCTGGTGTGCGCAACAAGGATGTGGGCCCTGCGGGCGACAGTTTGCGCAACATCGTAACCACGATTCGCGGCTTTTCGATCAGCGAACTGGATATGCGCCGCAAGCGCAGCTGGTGGGAGAAACTGCTGGGTCGCGCTGCCCCTGCCGCCAAGTTTATGGCACGTTATGAAGGTGTTCAGGGGCAGATCGACAAGATCACCGACAACCTTCTGGGCCACGAGCACACGCTGTTGAAAGACATCAAATCGCTCGACAAGCTGTATGAAAAGACGCTGGAATTCTATGACGAGCTGGCGCTGTATATCTCAGCAGGCGAAGCCAAGCTGAGCGAGCTCGATGACACGATCATCCCGGCCAAGGAAGCCGATGTGGCGGATGCGCCCGAAGAACAAGGTGTGATCAAAGCGCAAGAGCTTCGCGACCTGCGCGCCGCGCGCGACGATCTGGAACGCCGGGTGCATGACCTGAAACTGACGCGTCAGGTAACGATGCAATCGCTGCCCTCGATCCGTCTGGTGCAGGAAAACGACAAGTCGCTGGTGACGAAAATCAACTCAACGCTGGTCAACACTGTGCCGCTTTGGGAAACCCAACTGGCGCAATCAGTCACCATCCAACGGTCGGTCGAAGCGGCAGCGGCAGTGAAAGACGCGACCGACCTGACCAACGAGCTTCTGACCTCAAACGCAGAAAACCTGCAAGAGGCCAACCGCATGGTGCGCACGGAAATGGAACGCGGTGTCTTTGATATTGAAGCTGTGAAATCCGCCAATGCGACGCTGATCGCCACGATCGAAGAAAGCCTTGCCATTGCCGACGAGGGCAAAGCAAAACGCGCGGCTGCCGAAGACGAGCTGATCAAGATGGAGGCCGAGTTGAAACAAACACTGGCCGCAGCAACAGCACGCGGCACAGCATCGGCGCACAATATGGCCAGTGCGGTTCCAAGCACGTAAGCCGAAGCGCGAAAGGGACAGAATGCGGCGCAACGCCTTGAAATTGGCAATCAGTGTGCTGGCGGCAACGCTGGCACTGTCGGCCTGCCAAACGGTTGGGCCGGGCGCGACCGGTTTGCCGAAATCGCCGACGCCAAAACCGCGTGCGGCGTCGGTGCCAATCGTCCCCAGCGCCGAAAGCGCGGCGCTGGCGGTTTACTATACCCGCGTTCAACGCAGCCTTCTGACACAGGGGCTTTTGAGAACCGATGGTGGCGGGGCAGACGTGCCGTTCAGCGCCGCAATGCTGGCCCGCAATTTCGAACGTATCGCGCTCTTTCAGGAGTATTCTTCGGCTGGCGGACGTTTGGTCGCGCGTGAAAGTGCCTCGCGCCTGACCCGCTGGGAAAAACCAGTGCGGGTGTCGATCCAGTTCGGTGCGTCTGTTTCGGATGAAATCCGATCGCATGACCGGGCAGTATTGTCCAAGTTTGTCCGCAGACTGGGCCGCGTGACAGGCCACCCGATCAGCATGACCAAGGGGGGTGGAAACTTCCGTGTCTATGTCCTGAACGAAGATGAACGCAAAGCTTTTGGGCCGGAATTGCGACGGGTCGTGCCCGGCATCAGCGCACAAAGCCAACGCGCGGTGATCTATATGCCGCGCGACACATATTGCCTCGTTTTTGGGCGCGATCCGGCCAACAACGGACAGTTTGCACAGGCTGTGGCCGTCATTCGCAGCGAACATCCAGACTTGATGCGTGCATCCTGCATTCATGAAGAGGTTGCACAAGGGCTGGGCCTGTCCAATGACAGCCCGCTGGCACGCCCGTCGATTTTCAATGATGACGAAGAATTTGGCCTTCTCACGACGCATGACGAAAACCTGCTTCGCATGCTATACGATGATCGGCTGCGCCCCAACATGACCGCTGATCAGGCGCGCCCGATCATCAAACAAATTGCCGCCGAACTGACCGGCGGCTCAGTATGACCGGCACCCCAGGGAGGGATCGTAACTATGGGAATTCTTGATTTTCTAACCGGCGAATTCATCGACGTCATTCATTGGGTGGATGACACCCGCGACACCATGGTGTGGCGGTTTGAGCGTGAAGACCACGAGATCAAATATGGCGCAAAGCTGACCGTGCGCGAAGGTCAAGCGGCCGTGTTCATTCACGAAGGTCAGTTGGCCGATGTGTTCACCCCCGGGCTCTATATGTTAGAGACCAACAACATGCCGATCCTGACCACGATCAACCATTGGGATCACGGCTTCAAATCGCCCTTCAAATCCGAGATTTATTTCGTCAACACGACGCGGTTCAATGACCTGAAATGGGGCACGAAGAACCCGATCATGTTGCGCGATCCCGAGTTTGGGCCGACCCGTATCCGCGCCTTTGGCACCTACAGCGTGCGCGTATCAGACCCGGCGAAATTCTTGGTCGAAATCGTCGGCACTGACGGCGAATTCACCATGGACGAGATCAGCTATCAAATCCGCAACATCATCGTACAGGCCTTCAGCCGCGTGATTGCGGGGGCTGGTATCCCGGTTCTGGACATGGCTGCAAACACCGCTGATCTGGGCAAGATCATCGCCGCCGAGATTTCGGGGATCGTGGCCGAATATGGCCTTATCATTCCCGAATTCTATATCGAGAACATTTCACTTCCGACTGCCGTTGAGGCGGCGTTGGACAAGCGCACATCTATGGGCGTGGCGGGCGATCTTGGTGCATTCACGCAGTATTCGGCTGCTGAGGCGATGACCGCAGCGGCGCAGAATCCCTCCGGCGGTGGTGGCATGGGTGCAGGGCTTGGCATGGGAATGGGCATGGCGATGGCAGGCCAGATGGCGCAGGCCGGGCCGTGGGGTGTGGCACATGCTGCGGCCCCGCAGACGCCTCCTCCGCCACCGGTTGAGCATGTCTGGCACGTCGCAGATAATGGCGAAACCAAGGGGCCGTTTTCCAAGGCCGCCATTGGCCGTATGGCCGCGTCCGGCGGGCTGACCCGTGACACTCATGTCTGGACCCCCGGTCAGGATGGCTGGAAACGGGCCGAGGATATCGCGGAACTGGCACAGCTTTTCACTGTTCTGCCGCCACCGCCTCCGGGTGCTTGATTGCCTTGGGCGGCGTTTGCGCCGCCCTTCCCTTCTTACAGCCTGAAAAAAGAGACGCATCCGGATGGCCTTTCCGAGCGAAGACACACAAGCGCCGTTGGAAGAACATCGCTTTCCCTGCGACCAGTGCGGGGCGGATCTGCGATTTGACCCCGAACGCAATCTGCTGACCTGCGATCATTGCGGAAATCAACAGCCCATTGAGGACCAGTCCGCGACATTGCCAGTCATTCGCGAGCTGGACCTCAAACGCGCGCTGGCCCAACAGCTGCCCGATACCGAGATCGAGGTGACGCGCGTTGTCACCTGCCCCAACTGCGCCGCGTTGATCGAATTTGATGGCGACACCCATGCGTCTGAATGCCCGTTCTGCGCAACGCCGGTCGTCACCGACACCGGCGCGCATCGCCGGTTCAAACCCAAAGGCCTTGCCCCGTTCGAGGTCGAGGAACGCGAGGCTCGTAAGGCGATGACCGATTGGCTGGGGCGGCTGTGGTTCGCCCCCAACGGCCTTCGCGACTATGCGCGCAAGGGGCGCAAGATGACCGGCATTTATGTTCCCTACTGGACGTTTGACGCGGACACGCGCACCAGTTATCGCGGCCAGCGCGGCACGGTGCATGAACGGGTGCGCACAGTGACGGTCAACGGAGAACGCCGCCAAAAACGCTCTCAGCACGTCAAATGGCGTTCGGTGTCAGGACGTGTGGCCCGCTTTTTCGACGACGTTCTGGTGCTGGCGTCGCGCGGGTTGCCAAAAAAATACACCGACGCGCTGGAGCCGTGGGATTTGTCCCGGCTGGAACCCTACCGGCCTGAGTATCTGGCCGGATTTCAGGCCGAAGGCTATACGGTTGAGCTGGAGCAAGGCTTTATCGAAGCGCGCGACTATGTGAACCGGATCATCCTGCGCGATGTGAAATTCGACATTGGCGGCGACCGCCAGCGCGTGACCTCAATGGATACCAAATTATCAGACGTCACCTTCAAACACATCCTGCTTCCGGTCTGGCTTGCGGCCTATAAATACCGGGGCAAAACTTATCGGTTTGTGGTAAACGGACAGAACGGGCGGGTGCAGGGCGAACGACCCTATTCGGTTTGGAAGATCACATTTGCGGTCGTTTTGGGGCTAATTGCTGCGGCCATTGTCGGCTATGTGTCAGCGCAGAACCAATAGGACGCAAAGATGCATTTTGAAGACTTCTCCGCGTTGCTGAGCGACCGTTTTTCCTGCCGGGCTTTTAGACCCGATCCAGTGGCCGCCGACGTGATCACGCAGATCCTGACCGCCGCGCAGAAAGTACCAAGCTGGTGCAATGCGCAGCCATGGCAGGTCGATGTGACAACGGGCACTGAAACGGACCGTCTGCGCGCAGCCCTGTATGATCACGCGATGACTGGCGCACAGACCCCAGACGTCCCTTGGCCCAGCGCTTACACGGGCAAGCACCAGGCACGGCGCAAGACCTGTGGCTTGCAGCTATACGAAAGCGTTGGGGTGGCGCGCGGTGATCGCGCGGCCTCGGCCCGGCAGATGATGGAGAATTTCCATTTCTTTGGCGCACCTCACATGGCGCTGGTGACCGCTCCCGCCGAGCTGGGGGCTTACGCCTATCTGGATTGCGGCGGCTTCGTCACCGGCTTCACGCTGGCCGCCACCGCGCTTGGCGTGGCCTCGATCCCGCAAGCCGCCGTTACTGCCTATGCGCCCTTTCTGCGCGACTGGTTTAAACTGCCTGGCGACCGCACCATCCTGTGCGGCATTTCGTTCGGGTATGCCGACGATACCCACCCAGCGAACGGGTTTCGCACCGATCGGGCACCGCTTGATGAATGGGTTCGCCTGCATGGTCCGAAGGATCAGACATGAGAGCGCTGATCCAACGCGTCAGCGAAGCCGCCGTCCACGTCGATGGCGCATTGGTCGGGCAGACCGGCGCGGGTCTTCTGATCCTCGTCTGCGCGATGGAGGGCGACACGGTCGCGAACGCCGACGCGCTGGCCACAAAGATTTCGAAACTACGCATTTTCAAAGATGACGCCGGCAAGATGAATCGCTCGTTAGTCGACACGGGTGGCGGCGCGCTGGTGGTCAGTCAGTTTACGCTCGCTGCGGATACATCCCGCGGTAACCGTCCGGGCTTCTCCACAGCCGCCAACCCGGCCGAGGGCGAGCGGCTTTATGACAACTTCGCCAACACACTGCGCGGGCTGGGGATCGCGACAGAACAAGGGCAGTTCGGCGCGGATATGAAAGTCTCGCTGGTGAATGACGGGCCTGTCACGATCTGGATGGACATGTAGGCACGGTCGAGACCTTAGTAACCGACAGCCCGATCCACCAAATGCAACAGCGGCTCGCCCGCCTCGCCCCGCCGTATGTTTTCCGCAATCACACGCGCCGCTGATGCGGGCCGCGTGTCAGAGGCGATATGGGGCGTCACCGTCACGTTAGGATGCGCCCAATAGGGGTCATCATCCGGCAGCGGTTCAATCCGGAACACATCAAGGGTCGCATGACCAACTTGCTCGCTATCCAGCGCCGCCAGCAATGCCGCATCGTCAATCAATGGCCCGCGCCCCGGATTGATAACCACCGCACCTTTGGGCAACCAAGCAAGGCGTTCGGCATTCAAAAGATTTTCGGTGGCCGGGGTCAGGGGCAACAGCAAGACGAGGATTTCAGCGCGCGACAGGACCGTGTGCAGCCCGTCGTCTGCGCTGTAGCAATCGACGCCTGCAATATCCTTCTGCGTACGGCTCCACCCACAAACGTTGAAATTCAGCGCGCACAACGCCTGCGCGGCAGTGGCCCCCAACGCCCCAAGACCAAGAACCCCGACCGTGCGATCGCGAGCCAAAGGCGGCGCGGCGCGATGCCAGACCGGATCGGTCCGGTGAATATAATCATCCATGCCAAGATGGTGGCGCAGCACATGACCCGTGACCCATTCGGTCATACCTTCCGACAAGCCGTTATCGACCATACGGGTGTAGGGTTGCGTCAATGTCGGGTTGGCGACCACCTTTTCTGCCCCAGCCCACAGGCTCAGCACAGCTTTCGCTCGTGTATAGGGTGTGAAGTCCTGCACCGGTCCGTTCGGGGCATAGACGATGTAATCTACCTCGGCGGGGGCGAGATCATACGACAGGTTGGCCTTGATGCCAAGCTCAGACAGCGCCGCGCCCAACTCGGTTTCATAGATCGGCCAATAATTCAGGTTACCAGCGTAAAGGACGCTCACACTCATCTTTTCTGCCTTGCTCGGTGCACATGCGCGCTTTGCACCAATCCGAACCCGACCAATAGCACCAGCATGGCCGATCCGCCATAACTTACCAGCGGCAACGGAACACCCACAACCGGGGCCAAGCCCATCACCATCGACATGTTGACCGCGAAGAACAAAAAGAACGTCGCCGCAATGCCCAAGATCAGAAGCGAGCTGAACCGGTCCTTATTTTGAAGAGCTGCCGCCACACAGAAAGCGAGGATCAGCACGTAGAGCGCCAAAAGCGACACCCCGCCCAGAAAGCCAAGCTCTTCCGCCAGTGTCGTGAAAATGAAGTCGGTCTGTTTTTCCGGCAGGAAGTTCAGCCGGGATTGCGTGCCTTGCATGAAGCCCCGCCCGGTCCAACCGCCAGACCCCAGCGCGATCTTCGACTGTGTAATGTGATACCCCGCCCCCAATGGGTCGGACGACGGATCAAGAAAGGTATCAATGCGGCGAAATTGATAGTCTTTCAATAGCTGCCAATCGGTGCCGCGCGACATGAAAACAGATGTCACCAATCCGACACCGCCAGCCAGCACTACGCCAAAATACCAAAGGCTGACACCAGCCAGAAACATGATCGCCCCGCCGCCCGCCAACAGCAGGATTGAGGTGCCAAGGTCGGGTTGTTGCAAAACAAGAGCGGTTGGTAGCAAAATCAGGATGATCGGCAGCAAAACCCAAAACGGACGCGAGACCTTCTTGATATCAAGCCAGTCGTAATAGGCAGCAAGGATCATCACCAACGTGATCTTCGACAGCTCGGACGGCTGTAGACGCATGAACCCCAAATCAATCCAGCGCTGCGCCCCCATGCCGGATGTGCCAATGAATTCAACCAGAACCAGCAGGCCCAGCGACAGGATATAACCAAGACCCGCCATGTTGCGCCAAAACCAAATCGGCACCATCGCGATGGTGAACATCAGGGCCATCCCAAGGGCAAACCGCTTCATCTGCGCCGCCGCCCACGGCTCCATACTGCCGCCCGCAACTGAATAGAGCATCAAGAACCCCATACAGGCCACAGCCGTCAGAAGAAGCACCAGAAACCAGTTGATATAGAGCACTTTTCGTAGGCCCGCAGGCACATATTTGACGTTATACTCTAGATAACTCATGCCTGATCTTTCCCTTCCGAAAAGCGTTCGGCAGGTGGGCGGCTAAGCATTTCCTCAATTTCGCGTTGACGCGATCGAATGGTGCCGCGCTGGCTTGAGGGATAGGCTTCAAGCGGCGGCTCACCGCCATAAACGGCTTGAAGCAGAATATCGCGCGCGATTGGGGCCGCGGCTTTGGACCCGCCGCCGCCATGTTCGACCACCACAGATACAGCGTATCTGGGGGACTCTGCCGGCGCGTAACACACGAACAACGCGTGGTCGCGTCGATTCCACGGCAGGTCTTCGTTACGGCTGACGCCGCGCGCGCGTTCGGCTTTGGTGATGTTGCGCACCTGACTGGTGCCGGTCTTGCCCGCCATGCGAAGCCCTTCGGCCACGATCTTGGATCGCCCGCCTGTGCCGCGTTTGGCGTTCACCACCTCGTACATCCCTTGCCGGACAATACGCAGGCTTTCCCCACTGATCGCCATCGGGCCGTCATTGAGAATGGGTTGTTCCACCCCGTTTATCGAACGCACGAGACGCGGTGAAACAGCCAACCCGGTGGAAATCCGCGCGGTCATTACAGCCAGTTGAAGCGGCGAGGCCAGAACAAAGCCTTGTCCGATTCCCGCATTCAGGCTGTCGCCGATCACCCAATCCGCCCCACGCGCTTGTCTTTTCCATGCTTTGTCGGGCACCAGCCCTTCGGCAACGGCGGACAGCGGCAGGTCGTGCCGGTCGCCCAACCCAAGACGACGAGCCATGGCTGCAATCTTTTCGATCCCCACCCGCTGGGCGACATCATAGTAATAAACGTCACAGCTTTCGCGCAGGCTTTTGACCATGTCGACCTTGCCGTGACCGGCGCGTTTCCAACAGTGAAACCGCCGCTTGTGCACCTCAAGGTGGCCGTAGCACTTTACAGTTTCACCAAGGCCGATCACCCCTTCTTCCAGTGCCGCAAGAGCGGTCACCATCTTGAAGGTCGACCCGGGCGGATAGGTGCCCTGCGCCGGTTTCGCCGCAAGAGGCCGGTATGGATCATTCAGAAGCGATCTATAGTCCGATCCCGATATGCCGCGCACAAATTTGTTGGGATCAAAAGACGGTGCAGATCCGATCGCCAGCAAGTCGCCCGTCTGGGTGTCCATGACGACAGCCGCCGCGCTTTCACCCGCCATCCGCGCCTGAACATAGGCTTGCAGGTCGGCATCCACGGTCAATTGGATGTTGTCGCCCGGCTGCCCGTCTTCGCGGCCCAACTCGCGCATTTCGCGCCCGAGCGCGTTGACCTCGACCTCGCGCGTGCCGGAAGAGCCGCGCAAGGTAAGTTCCAACTTCGCCTCGACCCCGCTTTTGCCAATTTGGAAGCGTGGGATTTGCAACAGCGGGTCGGGGTCTTCCAATTTGCTAAGGTCATAGTCTGAGACCGGGCCGACATAACCCACCACATGGGCGAAGTCGGAGGCGCGCGGATATAGGCGCGACAAGCCAACCTCGGGCGTAATGCCCGGCAATACAGGCGCGTTGATTGCCACTTCGGCAATGTCTTCCCACGCCACGCGGTCGGCCACCGTGACCGGCACGAATGAACTGCGACGTTTCATTTCGCTTAGCACGCGTGTGATTTCCTCGTCGTCAATCCAGACGATCTTGCGCAGCCGGTTCAGAACCTTCGCGGGGTCGCCCGCATCCTCACGCACCAGCACGATGCGGTAATTCTGTTCGTTGCCCGCGATCAACTTGCCATTGCGGTCGTGGATCAACCCGCGCGCCGGCGGGATTAGTTGAAACTTAATGCGGTTTTCTTCGGCAAGCGTGCGATATTCCTCGGTCTGGTCGACCTGCATGAACCGCATCCGACCAAGCAAAAGCGCTGCGAACGAGACTTGCAGTCCGCCCAGAAACAGGCCCCTGCGCGTGATACCCCGCGCGCTTTTTTCGGTATCAATTGGGGATCGCTTCATGACGCCTGCCTCGCAATTACGTCATCGCCCGGCTGCAACTTCTCGACCCCCAGAAGGAAAACCGAAATGAAAACGATCATCGGATAAACCGCCGCGGTTGAGATTATCTGCATCAGCGCCAGGCCAAACGGCACCTGATCGACAAAGAACACGGCCAACAAAAGACGTTGTCCAATCAGCATTGCCAACAGGGTCATCGCGACAAGCCCCCATTCGACAAGGAAATGCTGTTCGCGCATGCCGTGTTCGCGACGTCTTAGAAACTCTGATCCTGCAACGATCATCAGGGGCCACACTCCGGGGACGCGCAATAATAGCATATCCATCAGGAAGAACAGAATTGCGACCAGCAAAACCGGCACATAGTCCGGGCGACGCAGCACCCATGCAAAGGTGAAGGCCAGCAGAATATCGGGGCCGGGAATGCGTCCCGGCGTCAGGTCAATCGGCAAAAGGCGCGCGAACAGCACGACCGCCGCAATGGCGACCAGCGCAATCGAAAACAGCCAGCGCATCAGGGTCAAACGGTCAGTCATCCGTCGGCTCCCTCATCCGTTGTCTCGTCTGTCTGCGCTCCCGGGTCAACCTCGTCTGTAGTGGTCTGGGGCGCGGGGGGCAATGCCGGGGTCGACACGATCAAAGCACCGTCATCATCGACCTTTTCGCCGGGGTGGCTGCGTAACACGCGCAGAAACTCCAACCGCTCGTAATCCGCTGAAAGCCGGACGCGCAACCGGCGGTCGGTGCCCATCGCGATGTGACCCACCAACAACCCGGCCGGAAAGACCCCGCCATCGCCCGAAGACACCACGCGATCACCGGGGCGCACCTTCTCGGGTGCCTCAAGAAACTCGACCGGGGGCGCGGCTGTATTGTCACCGACCAGCAGCGCGGTCTGACCCGAGGGATGGACCATGATCGGCACACGGCTGTTGCTGTCGGTCAGCAAGATCACCCGGCTGGTCTTTTGCCCAACGCCCGAGATACGGCCCGCCAGCCCCAACCCGTCGGTTGTGGCCCAGCCATCAATGATCCCGTCCCGCGCACCGATGTTCAATAGCACCGACTGGCGGAACGGCGACCCGCTGTCGGTCAACACAACACCAGTCACATAAGACAGTTGCGCATCCAGACGCACGTTGTTGAGGTTCAATAGCTGCGCGTTTTCTTGTTCAAGCTGCAGCGCCGCCTCCTTCCAGGCTTTCATCTGTTGTAATTCGCGCCGCAATTCTTGGTTCTGCTCATAGATGCGTTGATAGGACTGGAAATCCTCGACCATGCCGACAAGCCGGGTGACAGGCACCAAGGCCCAGTCGAAACTTGGCACAACGCGGTCAATAAGGTTTGCCCGGACCCGCTCAACCCGCGGGCTGTCAATACGCCAGACTAGAAAGATCAGAAGCAGACACACCATCAGAATCCCGACAAGAAGCCTGCGCAACGGGCGGGCGTATATGTCGCTCTGATTGGTCTTCTTTGCCAAAATGGCCTCCGGTCACCCCAGACGAGACCGGCCCCGATTGCGCGGGGCGGGCTTGTCAGCTGTCGTAATCGATGACGTGGCGCAGTTGTTTTTCAAACTCCAGCGCTTTACCGGTGCCCAAAGCCACACAGTTCAGGCTTTCATCTGCGACAGAAATCGACAGGCCAGTTTGTTCGCGCAGAGCAAGGTCCAACTCGCCCAGCAACGCACCGCCGCCGGTCAACATCACTCCACGGTCAACGATATCCGCCGCCAGATCGGGCGGGGTTGCTTCCAGCGCTATCATCACCGCTTCGCAAATCTGCTGGACAGGTTCGGCCAGTGCCTCAGCCACCTGCGCCTGAGATATTTCGGTTTCTTTCGGAACACCGTTCAGAAGGTCGCGCCCGCGAATTTTCAGCGAAGCACCACGCCCGTCATCGGGCATTCGTGCCGTGCCGATCGAGGTCTTGATGCGTTCCGCCGTGGTTTCGCCCACCAGAATATTTTGCTGGCGGCGCAAATAATTGATGATCGCATCATCCATACGGTCGCCACCGACGCGCACCGAACGCGCATAAACGATATCGCCCAGCGACATCACAGCCACCTCGGTCGTGCCGCCACCGATATCAACAACCATGTTACCCGTCGGGTCGGTGATCGGCATACCGGCACCAATCGCGGCTGCAATCGGTTCAGCAACCAACCCGGCCTTACGCGCTCCAGCCGAAATCACCGACTGGCGAATCGCGCGTTTTTCAACAGGCGTCGCGCCGTGGGGCACACAGACAATGATTTTTGGCTTCGAGAAAGTTGTGCGCTTGTGCACTTTGCGGATGAAATGCTTGATCATCTCTTCGGCGCTGTCGAAATCGGCAATGACGCCTTCGCGCATCGGGCGGATCGCTTCGATAGAACCGGGTGTTCGGCCCAGCATCAGCTTTGCATCTTCGCCAACGGCCAGCACTTTCTTGACGCCATCTTTAACGTGGTATGCAACGACGGAAGGTTCGTTAAGGACAATGCCCTTGCCCTTCACGTAAACCAGAGTGTTCGCCGTCCCAAGGTCAATTGCCATGTCCGACGAAAACAGACTCAAAAACCCAACCATCACTGCCTACCCCGTTTGAATACCCTTATCATCCGCGATTCCCCAACGGGAGCAGACCGAGGAATATATAGGGCTCAGCAAGCGCAGGTGAAAGCCCTAATACGCAAATGCAGGCGGCTTATCGCTTAGATAGAAAGGTGAAATCAGCGTGTTTGCGACCAGCCAACCAGCTTAACTGTGGGTTGGCCAAATCCTGTGTTCGTCATCAATGATAAAGGTATGAGCATGTTGCTGCCCTTCGCCGCCATGGGCCTGCATGTGGGGGTGGTCGGGGGGCAGGTTTGGGTGGCTGTGTTCGATTATTCGCTCTTCGTTGGCAGGCCACAGCCAGATCGCGGCCACGACACCCAAGGCACCAAGCCCGCCAAGTACCAGCAAGGCAGTTGACAGGCCCGCGCCCTGCCCCACCCAACCGGCCAGCGGATAGGTCACCAGCCAACAGGCGTGGGATAGTGCGAATTGCGCCGCAAAAATCGCAGGTCGATCCTCTGCATGGGCTGAAATGCGCAATAGCCTGCCTGACGGCGTCAGGATGGCGGAATAAAACGTGCCCATCAGCCCCCAGATCAGCAAAAACAGCCACCAGGGTGGCAGTGCATCACCTGCGCTTAGCGCCGCGAACACCAGTGCCAGGCCGGTTAAGACGACAGCCGATGGCACCATTACGTCACGTTCGCGAATATGCAAAAGCACTCGTGGCAGCGAAATCGCGGCCAGCATGGACCCGCCGCCAAACGCCGCCATAGCGATACCCAACGCGCGTTCGTCAAGCCCGTACTCGGCGCGCACAAGCACGACCGAATTCACCAGAACGAACGCGCCAATCGCGGCGGCCGTCAAATTCAGCGCCAACAACCCACGCAATCGCGGGGTTGCAAGATAGATCCGACTGCCCCGCGTCAGACGCTCACGAAACGGGCGTTTTTCACCCGCGCGGGCGCGTTGCGGCAAAGATGTTCGCGCCACGAGTGCGGCTGAGAACAGAAACCCGATAATCGTCCCAACGAACAGCCCGTGAAACGAGATGACCAGCAGCAACATCGCGGCAAGTGCCGGGCTGAGAAGGTTCTCAAGGTCATAGGCCAAACGGGACAGCGACAGCGCCTGGGTATAGTCTTCTTCGTCGGGCAATACATCTGGGATCGTGGCTTGAAACACTGGCGTGAAACTGGCCGATGCTGTTTGCAGCAGGAAGATCAGCACATAGATCTGCCAAACCTCGGTCACGAATGGCAGTGCCAGCGCGACAGCGGCGCGCACCAGATCGGCGCCGATCAAGACAGCCTTCCGTGGCAGGCGTTCGGCGATGGCCGCCAAAACAGGGGACAAACCGACATAGGCGACCATCTTGATGGTAAACGCTGTGCCCAGAACAGCCCCCGCAGCATCCCCCGCCAGTTCATACGCCAGCAGGCTTAGCGCGATGGTCATTAGACCCGTTCCAAGCAGTGCCACCACCTGAGCAGTGAACAACGTGGCGTATGTGCGATTTGAAAGGGCGCGTATCATGCGGGCGAGTTTAGCCGCGCCCGCATGACGGTCAATGGATCACACTGCCTCGGGTTTGGTTTTTTCGCGCCGAACCAACAGGTTGTTCAGGGCGTTCACGTAAGCCTTGGCAGACGCCACGACCGTATCGGTGTCCGACGATTGGCCGGTGACGATCTTGCCGTTTTCCTCCATCCGCACCGACACTGTGGCTTGCGCGTCGGTGCCTTCTGTAACGGCATGCACCTGATACAGTTGCAGGCGCGCGTCATGCGGGAACAGCATCTGGATCGCGTTGAAGGTCGCGTCGACCGGGCCATCGCCCGTGGCGGTTTTCTGGTGATCGACACCGTCAATCTCCAACGTCAGGTCCGCGGATTGAGGCGCTTCGGTGCCACAAATCACGCGCAGGAATTTCACCTGAATGCGGTCATTGGCGGCGTCCGTTCCGTCGCGCATCAAGGCGATCAGGTCGTCGTCAAAGACCTCTTTCTTGCGGTCGGCCAGTTCCTTGAACCGCACGAACACGTCTTTCAACTGGTTGTCGCCCACATCAAAGCCCAGCTGGTTCAACCGGTCGCGCAACGCCGCCCGGCCCGAGTGCTTGCCCAGCACCAGGCTGGTTTCGGACAGACCCACATCTTCAGGGCGCATAATCTCGAACGTCTCGGCATTTTTCAGCATGCCGTCTTGGTGGATGCCGCTTTCATGGGCGAACGCGTTTTTGCCAACGATGGCCTTGTTATACTGGACCGCGAAGCCCGACACCTGCGCCACGCGGCGCGAGATGTTCATGATCTTTGTCGTGTCCACGCCGGTATCCCACGGCATGATGTCGTGGCGCACTTTCAAGGCCATTACGACCTCTTCCAACGCCGTGTTGCCCGCACGTTCGCCCAGACCGTTGATCGTGCATTCGATTTGGCGCGCACCTGCTTCGACCGCGGCCAGAGAGTTTGCAGTCGCCATGCCCAAATCATTGTGACAATGCGTGGCAAAAGTCACCTCGTCCGCGCCCGGCACCTTGTCGATCAGCATGCGGATCAGATCGGCACTTTCGCGCGGGGCGGTATAGCCGACCGTATCGGGGATGTTGATCGTCGTGGCGCCCGCTTTGATCGCAATTTCGATCACCCGGCACAGATAGTCATGTTCAGTCCGTGTCGCGTCCATCGCCGACCACTGCACATCGTCCGTCAGATTGCGCGCATGGGTGACGGTTTCATGGATCAGATCCGCCATCGCGTCTTTGGTCAGGTTGGGGATTTCGCGGTGCAGGGGTGACGTGCCGATGAAGGTGTGGATACGTGGCTTGGCGGCGTGGCGCACGGCTTCGGCGCAGCGGTCGATATCCTTGAAATTCGCGCGGCTCAGCCCGCAAATCACCGATCGTTTCGACCGTTTCGCAATCTCGCTCACCGCTGCGAAATCGCCCTCGGACGCAATCGGGAAACCAGCTTCGATGATGTCGACGCCCATGTCGTCCAGCATCTCGGCGATTTCCAGCTTTTCGTCATGGGTCATGGTTGCGCCGGGGCTTTGTTCGCCGTCACGCAGGGTCGTGTCGAATATCAACACATTGTCAGAGGTCTTTTTCATTGTTTTATCTTCTCAATATCAGTGCCTTAGCCAGTTGCCCCAAAGGACGGACCCGGTTCGGGTGCAATGTTCCAACTATGAGGCGGAGAATGTGGCGCGGTTTGCATATCCCCTGAGCGGTCGCGCCGAAACGGCACGCTCAGAGGCGGCTAAGAAGAAGCAGAAGGCTCAGGCCCAGCGCGGGGCGAGCGATGATATGTGACTGCGTTTCCATGGGTATGACTATAGGGCGGTTTGGCGCGAGATAAAGCCCCTTTTCGGACCGTTGCCGAGATTTCGCAGCCGCAGCCCTAGTTCGTCGCCGCGGCAGAGCTTGCCTCGGCTGCGGCGGCACCGGCTGCGCTGTCAAGCTCGGGCGCGGGCGATGTGGTTGCCGCGCCGGCGATGACGCCATCCTCCCAATCGCCTTCTTCCTGACTGCCATCAGCGCGGGTCACGACGCCTTTGCCGTGGCGTTTGCCATTCTCGAAACGACCAACATATCGGTCGCCGGTTGCATAGACAGCCGTGCCCTGTCCGTGAAACATGCCCGAGACCCAGTCGCCATCATAAGAAAAGCCGTCGGCGGTGATATATTTGCCTTTGCCTTCGCGCAGTCCCCCAACGAAAGCGCCGTCATAGGTTGCGCCATCAGGGAATTTCGACTTGCCCTGACCATGGGGCTGCCCCGCTTGCCAACCGCCCACATAGGATGTTCCATCCGCTGCCGTCAGACTGCCTTCGCCGCCATACAGCGCGTCTTTGAATGAACCTTCATAGACTGATCCGTTGGCATATTTCGCAACGCCCTTGCCCTCGATCACGCCAGCTTTCCAATCACCTTCGTAGGTATTGCCATCGGGGTAGGTGATTGCGCCTGTGCCGTCCGCCAGCCCATCACGAAACTGCCCTTCATAGATCGAGCCGTCGGGATAGGTCACTTTGCCCTCGCCCTGAATCACACCCGCGACCCAACTGCCTTCGTAACGATAGCCATCCGCGCCTACGAAAAGCCCTTGGCCATGGCGCTTGTCATCCTCGAAACCGCCCTCGTAACGGTCACCATTGGCATATTCGACCACACCATTACCCTTTCGGGTGCCAGCCTCGAAATTGCCGGTGTAGATGTCGCCGTTGGCTTGTTTTAGAACGCCGTCGCCCTGCATCTGACCCTTGGCCCAAGTGCCGTCAAAGATCATCCCATCCGCCTGGGTCAGGACACCTTCGCCATCACGTTCGCCCGCGCGCATTTCGCCGTCATAAACCGAGCCGTCCGCATAGGTCGATGTGCCGCGCCCCTCTTTCACGCCGGCAACCCAGTCGCCTTCGTAGATATAGCCGGTCGGGCTTTGCAACCGCCCCTGACCGTGATGCAAGGCGTTACGAAACCCGCCTTCATACTTGATACCATTGGCATAGATGGCCAGCCCGGACCCGTTGATCTTGCCGTCCACCCAGTCGCCCTCAAAAGTCGAGCCATCGGCGAATGTTATCTTACCGAACCCTTCGGGCTTACCTTTGGCGAAACTGCCTTCGTAGATTGACCCATTGGGGAAGCGCGCCACACCTTGGCCAATGATCTCACCTTCGATGAACTCGCCAGTGTATTCATAGCCGGTTGGCAGTTGCAGTGTGCCCATACCGTGTTGGACACCGCCCTTGAACGTGCCTTCATAAACCGCACCATCTTCGTATTGCTTGGTTTCAACCTGCGCAAAAGCTGGCACGGCAGACACTGCCAGACCGAACGCGACACCACAAAAACCTGTACGAAGGCGACCCATGTCCAACCCCTCTTTATGAGAACCCTTTTCGCGCAAAAATCCACGCGAACCCGGACCAAGCCTATGCGAGCCGCCGCCCTGAAACAACGGTTTTCCCACGCACGGTCTTTATCCCGGACGCAAACCTGCTACATCTGGGCCAAGGATGACCCCGGTGCTGGTGGCCGGGCGCAAAGGATACGCGCGATGAGTAACAATTTCCGCCTGACGCTGGCGCAGCTGAACCCGACCGTGGGCGCGATTTCCGCCAATGCCGACAAGGCGCGGGATGCCTGGGCGCAGGCCAAGGCCGCCGGCAGCGACATGCTGGCCCTGCCCGAGGCGTTTATCACCGGCTATCAGACCCAAGACCTTGTGATGCGCCCGCAATTTTTCCGCGACGCAATGGCGGCGGTGGAACAACTCGCCGCCGACTGCGCCGATGGTCCCGCCATTGGGATCGGCGGGCCGTTTCATGATGGCAAGGATTTGTTCAACGCCTATTTCATCTTGAAAGGCGGCAAGGTCGCGGCGCGTGTTCTGAAGCAACGCCTGCCCAATTTCACCGTCTTTGATGAAGAGCGCCAGTTCACCTCGGCCGACCCGCAAGGCCCGGTTGCGCTGGGCCCGATTCGTATCGGTATCCCGATTTGCGAAGACGCGTGGCATAGCGAGGACGTGTGCGAAACGCTGGCCGAAAGCGGGGCGGAGTTTCTGTTGATCCCCAACGGCTCGCCCTACTACCGGCGCAAGTTCGATGTGCGCGTAAACCACATGGTGGCGCGCGTTGTCGAAACCGGCTTGCCGCTGGTCTATCTGAACATGGTGGGCGGGCAGGATGATCAGGTCTTTGACGGCGGCACCTTTGCCCTGAACCCCGGCGGAGAGCTTGCCTTCCGCATGTCGACCTTCGACGAAGAAATCCGGCACGTCGATCTGAACCGGACAGATGACGGATGGCGCATCGCCCCCGGCCCCATTGCTGTGCATGGGGATGAGTGGGAACAGGACTATCGCGCGATGGTTGAAAGCCTGCGTGATTATATGGGCAAGACCGGGTTCAAACAGGTGCTTCTGGGTCTGTCCGGCGGGATCGACAGCGCGATTGTCGCCACCATCGCGGCAGACGCGCTTGGACCGGAGAATGTGCGCTGCGTGATGTTGCCCTCGGAATACACCTCGCAAAGCTCGTTGGATGACGCCAAGGACATCGCCCAGCGGCTTGGCTGCACCTATGATTTCGTGCCGATCAAGGAAGGGCGCGACGCGATCACCAATACGTTGGCACCGCTGTTTGAAGGCACCAAGCCCGACGTGACCGAGGAAAACATCCAGTCCCGCCTGCGCGGCCTACTGCTGATGGCACTGTCCAACAAGACCGGCGCGATGCTGCTGACCACAGGAAACAAATCCGAGGTCGCGGTGGGCTATGCCACGATCTATGGCGACATGTCCGGCGGCTATAACCCGATCAAGGACCTGTATAAAACGCGGGTGTTTGAGCAATGCCGCTGGCGCAATGCCAATCACCGCGACTGGATGAAAGGCCCCGAAGGCGAGGTCATCCCGGTGTCGATTATCGACAAACCCCCCTCGGCTGAACTGCGCCCCGATCAGAAAGACGAAGACAGCCTGCCACCCTATGAGGTGCTGGATGCGATCCTCGAGGGGTTGATCGACGATGAAAAATCCGTGGCGGAGCTGGTGGCCAAAGGGTTTGACCGCGCGACCGTCAAGAAGGTCGAGCACCTGATCTTCATCTCGGAATACAAACGCTTCCAATCCGCGCCGGGCACCCGCCTGACCATGCGCAGTTTCTGGTTGGACCGCCGCTATCCGATCGTGAATCGCTGGCGGGACGAAAGCTGATCGCCCTGCCGCGAGCGCCTCAGCCCATCAAAAGCTGATAGCTGTGCGGGACATAATGGAACCCGCCGTCACGTTCCTCGACATAGCCCAGCGCAGGGAAAGGCATGTGATAGCCGATGAAGGGCATCTTTTCGGCCGCCAGCATTCCCAACAGCGTCTTGCGGGTCGCAGCCGCCGCTGCCTTGTCACGGTCGAATTTCACCTCCCAATCCGGGTAGGCCAGCGACCAGACATAATGGTTGGCGAAATCAGCGGCGATCAACAGGGATTGCCCGTCGCTGTCTAACCGGAACGCCATGTGGCCGGGCGTGTGGCCGAATGCCTCGACCGCTTCAATGCCAGACACCACGCTGTCACCACCGTTGATCATCGTGGTCTGTTCGGCCAGTGGCGCGACTTTGGCGTCGAACCCGTCATTGCCCGCGGCAGCCCAGTGATCAAATTCGACAGCGCCGGTGACATAGCGTGCGTTGGGAAAGGTGACGCCCGCGTCACCCGCCAAACCTCCGATGTGATCTCCGTGCATGTGGGTCAGCACGGCGATATCCACCTGATCGGGCGCATAACCCGCAGCCGCCATAGCTTCAGTGATACCCGCCGCACTCAGGCCGGTGTCGAACAGCACAAGCTCTGACCCCGTGTTGACCAGCGTCGGTGTGAAAAAGAACTGCGCGGCGGTTGTCGGGATGTTCGCCGCGTCCGACGCAGCCGCAAATTCATCTGCGCCAACATTCATGCCGAAAATGCTCTGCGGTTCCTCGACCGTGCGGTTGCCAGCCAGCAGGGTTGTCACCTCGAACCCGCCCAGCTTGACGGTTTGCGCGGCTGTTTTGGCGAGGCCCATTTGAGGTGCCATGGCATTGGCAGAACCGGCCACCAGTCCGGCGAGGGGTGTCGCGGCACCCGCCACCAACAGGTGACGACGCGACAGAGTAGGCGTGGCAAAACGTTTCATGTGAGACCTCCCAAAGCGATCAGAATTTGTTGAAACAACAGCGTGTAGTATACTCGGATTCTATCATTGAAGGATTCACACAATTGTGACGGGTCCAGCGCAAGAGGGGCACGCCGATGGCGAAGGGCAGCAAGGCAAACAAAACCCAAGCGACAACGCAGGACGTCGCCCGCTTCATCGAAACGGTAGACCCCATGGCAAAGCGCGAAGATGCCCGCGTGCTGGACCAGGTTTTTCGCGACGTGACCGGCTTTCAACCTGCCATGTGGGGGCCAACGATCATCGGATATGGACGCTATCACTACCGCTATGACAGCGGGCGCGAGGGCGACTTTCTGGCCACCGGATTTTCCCCGCGCAAGGCTCGCCATTCAATCTATATCATGCCGGGATATGCGGATTTCGGGGATATTCTGG
Source organism: Aliiroseovarius sp. S1339 (assembly GCF_023195695.1). GTDB lineage: Bacteria > Pseudomonadota > Alphaproteobacteria > Rhodobacterales > Rhodobacteraceae > Aliiroseovarius. Next base: position 25,834 of record NZ_JALPQG010000006.1, read on the forward strand.
CCCGGCTTGGCAAGCACAAGATGGGCAAATCCTGCCTGTATGTGAACAAGTTGGCCGATATCGACCTGGGCGTGCTGGCCGAGCTTATCCGCGCGGGACTGCGCGATCTGGACCAGAAATGGCCGGTCGAGGCGACCTGATCATTCCCACCAGCGATCAATCGCAGCGATATCATCATCCGACCACCCGAAATGATGGGCGAATTCGTGCACGATGATATGCGCCACCAATTCAGCCAGCGAAACATCACCCCGCGACGCCCATTCATCGAGGATTGGCCTGCGGAACAGAAAGACCGTATCTGGCGCGGTTGGCTGATCGGTCACCGATTTTTGCGTCAGCGGAATGCCTTCGTAAACCGCGGTCAGCTCGAATGGGTCGACAATCTCCATCTCCGCCAGCAGCCCGGCGCTCGGCATATTCTCGACACGTATCCCGACTTCCAGCGCCTTTTCAACGAACGCAGGCGGCAAGCGCATTCGGGCGTCATAAGCGAGCGCTTCGATATCAGCGATGGAGGGGGCGTATTTACGGGTCATACCGGATTATATGGACAAAAGCGGGCCAGTATGAAAGAGGGACGAGCCAAGGAGACACACCATGACCACCACCCGTTTTGCCCCCTCGCCCACCGGCTACATCCATGTTGGCAACCTGCGCACCGCGCTGTTCAACTATCTGATCGCTGCCAAATCGGGCGGGCAGTTCATCCTGCGCCTTGATGATACCGATCCTGAACGGTCCAAGCAGGAATACGCGGATGCCATCAAGGAAGACCTTGAATGGCTTGGCCTGACATGGGACCGGGTCGAAAAGCAATCCGACCGGCTGGACCGCTATGAGGAAGCCGCCCAGAAACTGCGCGACATGGGCCGGTTTTACGAGTGTTTCGAGACCCCGACCGAGCTGGACCTGAAGCGCAAGAAGCAGCTGAATATGGGCAAGCCGCCGGTCTATGACCGCTCGGCGCTGGCGCTGTCAGACGACGAGAAGTCCAAGCTGCGCGAAGAACGCGGTCAGGGTCACTGGCGGTTCAAGCTGGATCACGAGCGGATCAACTGGACCGATGGCATTCTGGGCGACATCTCGATTGATGCGGCGTCTGTGTCTGACCCGGTGTTGATCCGGGGCGATGGGCAGTTCCTTTATACGCTGGCTTCGGTCTGCGACGACATTGACTTCGGCATCACCGATGTTGTGCGCGGATCGGATCACGTGACCAACACCGCCACGCAAATCCAAATAATCGAGGCCTTGGGCGGCAAGGTTCCAACCTTCGCCCACCACTCGCTTCTGACCGGCCCGCAGGGCGAGGCGCTGTCCAAGCGGCTTGGCACGCTGGCGATCCGCGACTTGCGCGAACGCGGTGTGCAACCGATGGCGCTGCTGAGCCTGCTGGCACGTCTGGGGTCATCGCAACCGGTCGAGCTGCGCAGCTCGCTGGACGAAATTGTCGAGGGGTTCGACCTATCCAGCTTCGGCTCTGCCCCGACCAAATTCGACGTCGAAGACCTGTTCCCGCTGACTGCGCGTTATCTGGGCCACCTGCCGGTGACGGCTGTCGCGGACACGCTGGACGGTCTTGGCGTCCCCGCCGACAAAGCCAACGCCTTCTGGACCGTTGCGCGTGAAAACATCACGACGCTGAGCGATCTGGAGGCCTGGTGGACCCTGTGTCGCGACGGGGCCGACCCGGTGATCGAAGAAGAAGACCGCGAGTTCGTCGCCACCGCGATGGGGCTTCTGCCCGATGGTCCCTACGACGCCGGCAGCTGGTCAAACTGGACCGCCGCCGTAAAAGAAGCCACGGGCCGCAAAGGGCGCGGGCTGTTCATGCCTCTTCGCAAGGCTGTCACAGGCATGAGCCATGGTCCAGATATGTCCGTGCTGTTGCCGCTGTTGCAGGTGATCCGCGCAAAAGTGTAAGCCTTTCGGGTTCATTTTCGAGAAACACTGCAGAAATTTGTTCGATTTGTGCAAATGCATGCCCTATGCGCGGCGAACAAACAGATAGCCGCGCTTGTCCAAATCTGGCTGCCAGTCAGCTTGGTGATCGGACAGGACCCTCTTAAACCCGTCGATGTTGGACGTCTCGTCTGCGATAAGCACCCAGCCCCTTGCGGCAACATGGTCCAGCATACGCTCCAGCACCAAAAGACGCGGCTCCTCGGCCAACATGTGCAATGTTCGGTCTATCAGCACCACATCGAACAGCCCATCCGGCTGATAGGTCCTCAGGTCCGCAACCACACCATCAACCCGCAGCTTTTCCCGGTCCGCGATCTCAGACAGCTCTTTGATGCCATTTGGTGAAAGGTCGACACCTACAACCCGGTGACCCAACCGTGCGATCGGCAAAGCATCCCTGCCCTGCCCGCACCCCAAGTCGAGCACTCGGGCATCCGTACTTTCAAGTTGTTGAAAGAATTTCAGAAAAACTGGCGCTGGCTCGCCCAAGGCCGCCGGCGTTTCTGCGTAGAGTTTGTCGTAATCATATGCCATGGGTTGGGGATATTACCTTTGGCCGTGAAAGGCTAAGTGAAATATTTCGTGATCGCGGCGCTCGTCTGCACCTTCATTGCGCAAGATCGCGTCTGGCGTCAGGCACAAATCTCAGGCACGTTCATATGATCGCGACAGGAGACATGAATGGCCACCAGTGACACGCAAAATGGCCCACGGGCGGCCTTTTTAACGGGCAGCTTGCTCAAGCACATCACGGTTATGTCTCTGACATCCTCGGTCGGGTTGATGGCGATCTTTCTTGTGGACCTTGTCGACATGATCTTCATCTCGATGCTGGGGCATGAGGAACTGGCGGCAGCCGTCGGTTATGCAGGTGCGATCCTGTTTTTCACCACTTCCTTCGGGATCGGTATGTCCATCGCAGCGGGCGCGCTGGTTGCGCGTGCGTTGGGCGAGGGCGACCGGCAAATCGCAAAACGGCGCGCTGCGACCGCGCTTTTGTATGGTGTCGTCATCGGCAGTGCCTTTGCGGCCCTTGTCTGGGCCTTTGTGCCACAACTTACCGCCCTTTTGGGCGCATCCGGCGAGACATTGGCGCTTGCCACCAGCTATCTCAGGATCATCCTGCCAAGCCTGCCCATTTTGATCGTCGGCATGGTCGGAGGCGCGATCTTGCGCGCCCACGGGGATGCGCGCCGCGCGATGATGGCCACGATCTGGGGTGGCGTGATCAACGCGGTGCTTGATCCGATCCTGATCTTTGGGCTGGACCTTGAACTGACTGGAGCGGCTATGGCATCGGTCTGCGCGCGCATGACCATCGCGGCCTTGTCGATATATCCCGTGCTGCGCCATCATGGCGGGCTTGATCGCCCCAACAGTGCCGATTTTCGGGTGGATTTCCCAGCCATTATGACCATCGCCCTGCCCGCCATTCTAACTCAATTCGCGACGCCATTGGGGCAGGCTTATGTCACCCGCGCCATGGCTGAATTTGGCGAAGATGCGGTGGCAGGGATGGCGATTGTCGGGCGATTAATCCCGGTGTCCTTCGCTGTGATCTTCGCCCTTTCAGGCGCAATCGGACCCATCGTCGGCCAGAATTTCGGCGCCGGGAGTCTGGACCGCGTGCGCCGCGCCATACGGGACGGGCTGGTCTTTGTGCTTTGCGTCACGGTGGGTGTTAGTCTGATTTTGTTTCTGGCGCGCGCGCCCATCGCAAATTTGTTCAACGCCGAAGGGCTGAGCCGGGATTTGGTCTATCTGTTCTGTGGGCCCCTTGCCCTCGCATGGTTTTTCAACGGTGTGATTTTTGTAACCAACGCGGGGTTCAATAATCTGGGCCGCCCGTTCTATTCAACCTGGATCAACTGGGGACGCCAAACTTTAGGCACCATACCTTTGGTTATACTGGGTGCATCCCTGTGGGGTGCGCCGGGCGTGCTGATTGGTCAGGCGGCGGGCGGGCTGATCTTCGCGGTCATCGCTTTGGCCCTGTCGGCGCGGGTCTTGCGGATGGCGGAATGTGGCGAATGCGATGCGGATGCACATCCCTATCAGCGTCAGACCCGCCTAATCTCGTTGTTTGGCAACCGTCGATAGGCGCGACAGACCTTCGTCGACAAGGGCGCGCTCTTCATCGCTAAGGATTTGCGCGCGGGGATAGATCGGCGCGGCGCGATCGTCCAGTATCGGGGCATGCCAACCCTCGGTCGTTTCGAAGAAATGGGTGACGCCATCTATGCCGAACTCGGCCAGATACCCCTGCACCACGACGTCGATATAGCTCAGTAATACGGGGTTGTCGTCGGTTGGCGGATGGTGCGCGCCCGCTTCAATCGCATAAAGCGCGACATCCAGATCACCTGCTCCGTGTTGCAATTCCGGCCCCAGAGGAACTCGTCCATAGGCGCGTTCACGTTCATCCAACGCCGCCCAATCCGCGCCCGGCACCGCTGCGATCAGCCCTTCGATGTAGTCGTCGCGATCCGGCACCGCTGTCAGGTAGCACACATCGCGCAGCGGCGAACGTCGCCACGCCCGCCTCCAGCCCACCACGCGGGCTGGCTGTGCGTTTGCAAACACATGGGTCCGTCGGTTCACAAGCGAACCATAACCGAAAAAATACGGATCTTGCATGGGGGTTAGAGTGCCTTCGCATACGCGAGTATTCAAGCTCTTGCCCAAACCGGTGCAGGCGGCTAACTTGACGTCATCGCATCGGGAGAATCTGGTGAAAGCCAGTGCCGAAGGAGCAACCGCCCCGGTAAACTCTCAGGCTCACGGACCGATGCGGCGCACACGACTCTGGAGAGAGGCACATAGATGCCCGCCGAAGGGATAATGATCTCAGGCGACACGGACAGAGGGGGCATCGATGGGCGCGTAAGCGTCCGAACGATGCCGGGCACATGGTTTCCATGACTTTCCGGCGACTAACGGAGGAACGGCCATGAGTGCCCAAGACGACCTGAAACGGACCGGTCTGTATGACCTTCATGTGGAGCTTGGTGCAAAGATGGTGCCGTTTGCGGGCTATGAAATGCCCGTGCAATACCCGCTTGGCGTCATGAAAGAACACCTGCACACCCGTAACGCGGCTGGGTTGTTTGATGTCAGCCATATGGGCCAAGTGATCCTGCGTGGCGAAAATCCCGCCCTGTCGCTAGAACGTATCGTGCCGCAGTCAGTTTTGGCGCTTGCAGAAGGTCGCCAGCGCTATGGCCTTTTCACCAATGACGACGGGGGTATCCTTGACGATCTGATGATCGCCAATCGCGGCGACCATTTGTTTCTTGTTGTGAATGCTGGCTGTAAAGACGCAGATATCGCCCACATGCGTGCGCAATTGACCCATTGCGAGGTCGAAGTCATTGACGACCGCGCGCTTTTGGCCCTGCAAGGCCCTGCCGCCGAAACCGCTCTGGCGCGCTTGGTGCCGATGGCCGCTAATATGAAGTTCATGGATGTGGCAATCACCGATAGCGACTTTGGCGAATTGTGGCTTTCGCGCTCGGGTTATACTGGCGAAGATGGCTATGAAATCTCGGTGCCGGATGCCCACGCCGAAGCTTTCACCCGCGCGCTGCTGGCGATGGAGGAGGTTGAACCTATTGGCCTTGGTGCGCGCGATAGCTTGCGCCTTGAAGCTGGGCTTTGCCTTTACGGCAATGATATCGGCCCGACGACAACCCCAGTCGAAGCGGCTCTTGAATGGGCTGTGCAAAAAATTCGCAAAACCGGCGGTGAACGCGCGAGCGGCTTTCCGGGCGCGGATCGCATTCTGTCGGAATTTGAAAACGGAGCCAGCCGCCGCCGCGTGGGCCTTCTTCCTGAAGGTCGTGCGCCGATGCGCGCAGGCACTGATCTTTATGCTTCTCAAGAAGCTGAGACCCCCATCGGTCAGGTGACATCGGGCGCTTTTGGCCCGTCGATCGAACGGCCTATGTCGATGGGATACGTCACCATTGATCACGCCGAAATCGGCACCAATCTTTTCGGCGATGTGCGCGGCAAGCGCCAGCCGGTTACGGTCGCGGACATGCCGTTCCACCCCACTGCCTATAAACGTTGACCCCAGACACTCAGCAGGAGACACAGAATGAAGTACACCGAAGAACATGAATGGTTGCGCGAAGAAGACGGCGTGTATGTTGTAGGCATCACGATCCATGCTGCCGAACAGCTTGGCGATGTGGTTTTTGTCGAACTGCCCGACGTGGGCGACACGGTTTCGAAAGATGACGAGATCATCGTGATCGAAAGCGTCAAGGCCGCATCGGACATTCTCAGCCCGCTGGACGGCGAAATCACCGAGGTGAACACGCCCATCGCAGACGAGCCCACAAAGATCAACGAAGACGCCGAAGGCGACGGTTGGTTGTTCAAGATCAAGACAACGGACGCAAGCCCACTGGACGATTTCATGGACGAAGCCGCCTATAAGAAATTCATCGGCTGATCCACGGGCATTTGCCCAATTGCCTATACAGCGCAGGGGCTTGATCGGCCCCTGTCCGACCCTACATGCCTGCCCCCGCACGGAGAAATGCCATGTCGTTCACGCCTACCGGTTACAAACCCTATGATTTCGCCAATCGTCGCCATATCGGCCCGTCGCCCACCGAAATGGCCGACATGTTCAAAACCCTTGGCGTCAAGGATCTTGACGACCTGATCGACCAGACCGTTCCCAAAAGCATCCGCCAAGGCGAAGCGTTGGATTGGGGCCCTGCCCTGTCCGAACGAGAGGCCTTGCACAAGATGCGCTATGTTGCGGCGAAGAACGTGGTCATGCGGTCACTTCTGGGTCAGGGCTATCATGGCACAGTGACGCCCCCCGCGATCCAGCGCAACATTCTGGAAAATCCAGCATGGTACACGGCTTATACGCCTTATCAGCCCGAAATCTCGCAAGGCCGCCTTGAAGCGCTGTTGAATTACCAAACGATGATTTCAGACCTGACAGGGCTTGAGATCGCGAACGCCTCGCTTCTGGACGAAGCAACCGCCTGCGCCGAAGCCATGACCATGGGCCAGCGCATTGCCAAGTCGAAAGCCACAAAATTCTTCGTTGACGAAGGCTGCCACCCGCAAAACATCGCAGTGATGAAAACCCGCGCAGAACCGTTGGACATCGAGATTGTCATCGGCAACCCTGAAAAAGATCTGGTCGCAGACGAGGTCTTCGGCGCGATCTTCCAGTACCCCGGCACCTATGGCCGGGTCAGCGATTTCACCGATCAAATTGCCGCCCTGCACGACGCGAAGGCTGTCGGCATCGTGTCGGCTGACCCACTGGCGTTGACCGTGTTGAAGGAACCCGGCGCGATGGGTGCCGATATCGCCGTTGGCTCGTCGCAACGCTTTGGCGTGCCGATGGGCTTTGGTGGTCCGCACGCGGCCTATATGGCGACGGCTGACAAGCATAAACGCTCGATGCCCGGACGTTTGATCGGTGTCTCGATCGATGCGCGTGGCAATCAGGCCTATCGCCTGTCGCTGCAAACCCGCGAACAGCACATCCGCCGCGAGAAGGCGACGTCGAACGTCTGCACGGCGCAGGCGTTGCTGGCTGTGATGGCTGGATTCTATGCTGTGTTCCACGGTCCCGAGGGCCTAAAAGCGATTGCGCAAGACGTGCATCTGAAAACCGTACGTCTGGCCAAAGGGCTTGAGGATGCGGGCTTCACCATAACGTCCAAGCACTTCTTTGACACGATCACGGTGCATGTCGGTGCGCTTCAAAACACCGTGCTGAAATCGGCGCGCGAGGAAGGCATCAACCTGCGTCCCGTCAGCACTGAATATATTGGCATCACGCTGGACGAGGCCACCCGGCCTGCCGTAATCGAAGGCGTCTGGCGCGCGTTTGGGATCACCCGCAGCTATGATGACAGCGACAACGAATATCGTCTGCCAGATGCCAGCCTGCGGACATCCGAGTATCTGACCCACCCGGTTTTCCACATGAACCGTGCCGAAACCGAGATGATGCGCTACATGCGCCGTCTGGCCGACCGCGACCTGGCGCTTGACCGTGCGATGATCCCGCTAGGGTCCTGCACCATGAAGCTGAATGCGGCGGCCGAGATGATGCCCATCTCGTGGCGAGAGTTCGCGTATATCCACCCGATGGCCCCGGAAAGTCAGATCGGCGGCTACGTTGAAATGATCGAGGATCTCAAGCAGAAGCTGTGCCTGATCACCGGCTATGACGACATGTCGATGCAGCCGAATTCCGGCGCGCAAGGTGAATATGCGGGGCTTCTGACCATTCAGGCCTATCATCGGGCGCAAGGTCAGGGTGAGCGGAAGGTCTGCCTGATCCCGATTTCTGCGCACGGCACCAACCCGGCATCCGCTCATATGGTGGGGCTGGATGTGGTGGTCGTGAAATCAGCGGAGAATGGCGACATTGATCTGGACGATTTCCGCGCCAAGGCCGAAGCCGCGGGCGACAAACTGGCGGCCTGCATGATCACCTATCCGTCGACCCATGGCGTGTTCGAAGAAACTGTGCGCGAAGTTTGCCAGATCACCCATGATCACGGCGGACAGGTTTATATCGACGGCGCGAACCTGAACGCGATGGTCGGTCTGTCCAAATTGGGCGAGATTGGCGGCGACGTCAGCCACCTGAACCTGCACAAAACTTTCGCCATCCCGCATGGCGGCGGCGGCCCCGGCATGGGGCCGATTGGTGTCAAAGCCCACCTTGCCCCGCACCTGCCGGGCAACGGGCTGGTTGGGGAAGAGGGCGCGGTGTCCGCAGCCCCCTTCGGATCGGGTTCGATCCTGCCGATCAGCTGGGCTTACGTGCTGATGATGGGGGGCGACGGGCTGACACAGGCGACCAAGGTCGCGATCCTGAACGGCAACTATATCGCCACCCGCCTGAAAGGTGCGTTCGACGTGCTGTTCACCGGTCACAATGGCCGCGTGGCGCATGAATGTATCATCGACACGCGGCCCTTTGACGAAAGCGCAGGGGTCACCGTGGACGACATCGCCAAACGGCTGATCGATAACGGCTTCCACGCCCCAACGATGAGCTGGCCTGTTTCGGGCACCCTGATGATCGAACCCACCGAGTCCGAAACCAAGGCCGAATTGGACCGTTTCTGCGATGCCATGCTCGCCATTCGCGAAGAAATTCGTGAGATTGAAGACGGCAAGATTGACCCCGAAAACAATCCGCTGAAACACGCGCCACACACCTATGTGGACCTTGTTGGGGAATGGGATCGTCCCTATAGCCGCGAACAGGGGTGTTTCCCGGCGGGCAGCTTCCGCGTCGACAAGTATTGGGCGCCGGTGAACCGGGTCGACAACGTCTATGGCGACCGTCACTTGGTCTGCACATGCCCGCCGCTGACGGATTATCTCGACGAAAACTGAGCATCGCGAAACCTGCGAACAAAAAACGGGCGGTGGAGTGATCCATCGCCCGTAATCTTTTTTCTCAAAGCCTTAGGCTTTCGACCGCTCCAGCATTCCGAATAGATCGCGCGGGTCATCCGGGTCTGCCAGCATATCAAGCTGCGTAAAGAACTCTGTGCCTTCGATCGACTTGAGGATGTAGCGCAAAGCCGAGAAATCCTCAATTGCGAAACCGACGCTATCGAACAGTGTGATTTCTTTGTCGGTGCGACGACCCGCTGCCTGACCAGTGATCACCTGCCACAGCTCGGTAATCTTGTGATCTTTATCCAGTTGCTGAATTTCGCCCTCAATCCATGTCTGTTCGGGATATTCCACGAAGATGTTTGAGCGCAGAAGGATGTCGCGGTGAAGTTCTGTTTTGCCGGGGCAATCGCCGCCGATGGCGTTGATATGCACGCCCTCTCCGATCATGTTGTCGGTCAGGATCGTGGCATATTGCTTGTCGGCGGTGCAGGTGGTGATGATCTGCGCGCCTTCCATGCTTTCCTCACCGGTTTTGCACGGCACAACGGTCAGACCTTGCCCGGCCAGATTGCGGGCGCATTTTTCGGTCGCCGCAGGGTCCACATCGAAAAGACGCACTGTGTCGATGCCACAGATCGCTTTGAAAGCAAGGCACTGGAATTCGGACTGCGCACCATTGCCGATCATCGCCATCGTCGTCGCGCCCTTGGGGGCCAGATGCTTGGCGACCATTGCCGACGTAGCGGCGGTGCGCAATGCGGTCAGCACGGTCATCTCGCTGAGCAGCTTGGGATAGCCCGAGTTCACATCCGCCAAAAGGCCAAACGCGGTAACGGTTTGCAGCCCCTCTTTCGTGTTCTTCGGGTGGCCATTCACATATTTGAAGCCATACATCTCGCCGTCCGAGGTCGGCATAAGCTCGATCACCCCTACGTCCGAATGGCTGGCGACACGCGGGGTTTTGTCAAACAGCTCCCACCGTTTGAAATCGGCTTCGATCTCGTCGGCAAGTTCAATCAGCACCTTTTCAATGCCGATATGGTGGACAAGACCCATCATGTGTTCAACCGACACAAAGGGCACATAAGCAAGTTCAGATGGAAGTGGGGGCATCGGATGTCCTTTCGACATACGGGATCAATAGCTTTGCGTGCGGCGGTCCAGAACGCGGCGGCCAAACAGGCTTGCGGTCAGGTCCACCATCAACCGGGCGGTGCGGCCGCGGTCGTCAAGAAACGGGTTCAGTTCGACCAGATCGAGCGATGAGACGAGGTTGCTATCATGCAGCATCTCCATGATGTGGTGCGCCTCGCGGAAGGTCGCGCCGCCGGGGACAGTGGTGCCGACAGCCGGGGCGATGGCGGGCTCGATGAAATCCACATCAAGGCTGACATGCAGCAGCCCGTTTGCCTGTGCCACCTGATCCAGAAACGGTAAAAGAAGTTTGGCCAGACCGTTTTCGTCAATCGTGCGCATGTCATAGGCGTGTGCGCCCGAGGCCTGCAGCAAGTCCCGTTCCATCCCGTCAACGGACCGCAGCCCGATCATGCAAACATTCAGGGGGTCAAGGCGCGCAGGCAGCGGTTTGCCCAGCATGTCCGGAAACCCATCAAGGCCGCAGGCAAAGGCAACCGGCATCCCGTGGATGTTGCCGCTGGGCGAGGACGCCGGGATGTTAAAGTCAGAATGCGCATCCAGCCACAGCACATATTGCGGACGCCCCATTTCGGCGGCCGCGGCCACATGGCCGGTCACGGTTCCCAGCGACAAGGCATGGTCGCCGCCAAGATAGATTGGCAGCACATCCTGTTTCGCCAGATCATAGGCGTGACGGTGCAAGCTGCGCGCCCAGCCTGCGACCTCGGGCAGGAATTTCAGGTGATCATGCTCGGTCGCAATTTGATCGACCGGATCGCGCTGTGCATCGCCCATATCAACAACTGCGTGACCCAACGACGCCAGCTCTTCCGCCAGTCCGGCTGTACGATAGGCGGCGGGGCCCATGATGCAGCCACGACGGCCAGCGCCTTCTTCGATTGGCGCACCAAGCAGGTGGATATTGGTCATGAGGCGTCTCCTTCAGGAATTGAGTGCGGGCGCGGGCTTAGGTGAATGCCTGCAATGGTACACCGAACCGACCCCCCGGCCATTTCTATTGTTGGAATGTCCAGCGGCAGGATATCTAAATGGGCTTCGATGCGGTTGCGTTGTTCCGGTTGCAGGGCGTTAAGCGCACGCGTTGACATCGCCAGCAGACGACGGTCGCGCCCCTGAAGCTCAATCGCGTTGCCGGCGAAATTCGCGATCTGTTGCTGGCTCAGTTCGATGACATCGCGGTCGCCTTGCGCCAACCTTGCGCGCAGTTCTTCCCGCCGCCCAGCATCTTTGATCGTCTGCAACCCGATCAGGGCCACATCGCTGCCGATGCACATCAACACATTGGTATGATAGATCGGCAGGCCGCCCGCATCAAAGGCATCAAACACCATAGGCTCATAGTTGAAATGGGTGCAAAATCGCTCCAACAACACTTCGCTGGTGCGTTTGGATCGCGCCGCATAGGCAACCCGTTCCACATGGTCCAAAACCATCGCGCCAGTGCCTTCCAAGAAAAGCGCGTCCTGTTCCAGCCCGGAATAATCAATGATGTCCTGCACGCGATAGCGCTGCTTGAGCATCTCAAGCACATCGGCGCGCCGTTCGATCCTACGGTTGGGGGAATACATCGGGTAAACCGCCACATGCCCGCCGGGATGGGTCGAAAACCAGTTGTTTGGAAACACAGCGTCGGGGCGGTCATCGCGCGGGTCATCGAACAGGTGCACCTTTACGCCGGCGTCGCGCAAAGTCTGGACGGCGGTTGACACCTCAGCCTGCGCACGTGACGCCAGATCACCCACTGCCCCGGCGGGTGCGTCCGTCTGAAATCCATTGTCCCGCGCCGTTTCGCCATTTGGGCGAAAATGATGCGGACGGATCATGATGACAGCGCTTGGCGCCTGAAGCGAGCTTTGCGGCATTTGAGTCTCTTGTCAGAATGAATACCCCAACCTAACACCTTCATGTTTTCGAGAATAATATGCAAAGTTAGTATTTGTGTTTGAAATACTTGCCATTTCGCCAATATTTGCATAACAATCTGCTATGCATATCTTCGACGACCTTGATCGCAATCTGATCGCCATTCTACGCGAGGATGGGCGCGCACCGATATCCAAACTGGCCGAAATCCTCGGCGTCTCGCGCGCAACCGTGCAGGCACGACTGGATCGTCTGTTGGACAGTGGCGCAGTGCTGGGCTTTACAATTCGCGCGCGCCAAGATCATGGGCCGGACGGTGTGCACGCGATCATGATGATCGAAGTGTCGGGCAAATCCACCACCGCAGTGATCAAGCGTCTGCGTGGGCTGCCCGAGCTGCGCAGCCTGCATTCAACCAATGGCAAATGGGATCTGGTCGCTCAGCTGACCGCCGAAAGCCTGACGGATTTCGACCGCGTGTTGCGCGACGTGCGCGTGGTTGAAGGCATCACCAACAGCGAAACAAGTATTCTGCTAAGCACGGTGTGATCCCTTGACGAAGAGCCACAGCACAATCATATGCGGATAACAGAATACAAAGGAGCCCTCCCATGGCCACTTCCGCAAAGATGACATGCCTTGACTGCGGCACCGTGAACCGTGTGCCAGCTGACAAGCTAAGCGCTGGCCCGAAATGCGGCACCTGCGGCGCGAAATTAGTGGACGGTAAGGTGCGAGAGCTAGACCCGGCCACGCTGACCAAGGCCGCCAAGAATGACAACACGCCGCTACTGGTCGACTTCTGGGCCCCGTGGTGTGGCCCGTGCCGAACCATGGCCCCTGCGTTCGCGCGAGCGGCGCGATCCATGGCCCCACAGGTTCGGTTTGCCAAGATCAACACCGAAGACCACCCGAAAGTGTCGATGAAGAACAACATCCGGGGCATTCCGGCGCTTATCCTCTACCAAAACGGCAAAGAGGTCGCGCGCCATGCCGGTGCCATCCCTGCCAACGCGATCGAGGCGTTCGTGCGCAAAAACGCCAAAATTTAGGGTTGGCGAGGTATCCTGACTATTTCTGTCAGAACTACTTTACCTTGCTGCAATCCACCCCTAAAACTAGGCGCGTTCTGCAGGAGCTCGTCCGATGCGCTATCCCCTTTCGCTGGTGCTTTTTCTGGTCGCCAGCCATATGGCCACCGCACAAGACATCGCCCCTTGGGGCGAGCCGCATCTGTCGCCCACCCCCCGCACGGACGCCGAAGTCGCCCGTATTAACGCCGCAACCCAAACCGACCCCACACAACTTTCCCCGTATGAGGGCCGCCCGGCGGGCGCGGCCATTTTGATGACGCCCCTTGACCACACCCAGTTTTCGCACCCTGTATCGGACCTGACACCTGATCAGGCCCTTGATTTTGCACTTGGCGAGGCGTTGTTTGAGAAGCTTTGGGTGCAAGCCCCCGCCTCAACAATCTCATCCGACGGGCTTGGCCCGCTTTACAATGCGCGCGCCTGTTCGGCCTGTCACATCAATGGCGGGCGTGGGCATCCGCCAGAAGATCACACGGACGGCACACCCGGTCTTGTCCTGCGCTTGTCGCAAACCGGAGCGGACAGCGCGGCGCAACCGGACCCAAATTACGGCTATCAGGTGCAAGATCGCGCGATCACTGGGCATTTGGCTGAAGCTTCGGTGAATGTGACCTATTCAACGCGACAAGTAACGATGGCGGACGGGGTCACCATCGACCTTCGCGTTCCGCAATACGCGCTTGAAAACCCAGCATATGGGGCTTTGGCGGAAGGCACGATGACCTCGCCGCGGGTCGCGCCGCAGATGATCGGACTTGGCCTGCTGGAAGCGGTGCGAGAAGCTGATATCCTTGCCAATGCAGACCCGGACGACGCCGACGGAGATGGCATCTCGGGCCGTCCAAACCGGGTTTGGTCACGCGAATTCGGCCAATGGATGTTGGGGCGGTTCGGCCATAAGGCTGGCAACCCCACACTGCGCCAACAGACGGCAGACGCCGCGAACGGTGACATCGGCCTATCCAGCACGCTGTTCCCCACGGCCTATGGCGACTGCACCGATCTGCAGCACACATGCCGCACCGCACCGCACGGCAATACGCCCGCGCAGAATGATCGAGAGCTTGGCGACACAGTGCTGGACCTTATGACGTTTTACGCAGCCAACCTGGCAGTACCAGCGCGCCAGAATGCCGACAACGCGCGGGTGTTAGACGGCAAGGCGCTTTTTCACTCCGCTGGCTGTGCCGCCTGCCACCAACCCAACTTCGTTACCCACCGTCTGCCTGACCAATCTGCGCGATCCTTTCAACTGATCTGGCCCTACACCGACCTGTTGCTGCACGACATGGGTGAAGGGCTGGCGGATCATCGCCCGGAATGGCAGGCTACGGGCCAGGAATGGCGCACGCCACCCTTGTGGGGCATCGGTCGAACCGGTGAGGTCAGCGGGCAAACGAGTTTTCTTCATGACGGGCGCGCACGCACATTGCTGGAAGCCATCCTCTGGCACGGGGGCGAGGCCAAGGGCGCACGCGAAAACGTGCGTCTTATGGAAGCCCCGGATCGTGCAGCCCTGATCGCATTTTTGGAGTCATTATGAAACGCCTCGCCACCTTCGTTGCCGCCTGCCTGATGCCCATTATGGCACTGGCAGCAGACCCCGCCCCCACAACCGACCACGCGGCAGTCGCCGAGCGCGTCATAGAGGTACTCCAACGCCAATTTGGTGCGTTTCGGAAGGGGGCGGCGACGTTGGCCGACCAATCGCGCGCATTTTGTGATGGCGATGGTTCGCGCAAGCAAGTCGATGACGCGTTCGCGGCAACCTGGCGCGCTTGGGCACCTTTGGATGCCTATCAGTTCGGACCAATTGAAACGCAAGCCGCCGCGTTGACCGTCAACTTTTTTCCTGACAAGAAAAACTTCGTTGGACGCGCCGTGTCTGCGTTGCTGAAACGCCCGGACAGTGAACAGGCCGACCCCACCATCATTGCTGCGTCCAGCGCTGCCGGGCAGGGGTTGCCAGCGCTTGAACGGCTGTTATTTGACGACCAAAAAACCTGTCCGGCGCTTGTCGGTGTGTCCGCCAACCTCGCCCGGATTGCGTCGGATCTTCATGACGGGTGGTTCGCGCCCGATGGTTGGGCTGCCCTTGTCATGGACGCCGGATCAGAGAACCCCGTTTACCTGTCGCACCGCGAATTCACCCGCCAGATGTACACTGCAATTGGGTTTTCAATCATGCGCCTGCGTGATCACCGGATCGGACGCCCCCTTGGAACCTATGCGCGCAGCTTCCCCAAACGGTCCGAGGCGTGGCGGTCCGGCCTGACCAACGACCTCATGATCGCGCAGCTTGGCGGTATCACCAAAATTGTCGAGCAGGGGTTCGCAGGAGCCATACCCGACCTGTCGCGCGCTTCCATTGCGAAAATGATCGACGACACTCAGACACGCGTGCGCGATATCGGTGCGCCATTACCGCAGGCACTGAACAACCCGCAGACGCGGTTCCGTGTTGAAGCGCTACAAAACCAACTGGATCACCTGCAATCGCAATTGGATCAGCACGTCGGGGCGCATCTGGACGTTGAGGCTGGGTTTAGCGCAGGCGATGGGGACTAAGCTCATGAAACGACGCAGCTTTCTTGCAGGGGCCTCCGCCAACCTTGGGTTGGTCAGCGTGACACCGTCGGCTTGGGCAGCGGTCGGGGCGCCTGACTTTGTCACCGCCGCGAACCGGGCCGACAAGACGTCTTGGTTGGTTGGTCTGACGCGCGTTGGCGATGTGGTGTTTGAAATCCCAATTCCAAGCCGGGGTCATGCCGCAGCGGTCCACCCGCAGGCCGCCGAAACCGTCGCCTTCGCGCGCCGTCCCGGCCGCTTTGCGGTGGTGATCGACTGTGAACACGGCCACGAGGTCGCGCGGCTGCAAAGCCCGAAAGGACGACATTTCTATGGCCACGGCGCGTATGCGGCGGATGGAAAGACGCTATTTACCACGGAAAACGATTACGACACGCCCGCGGGTATTCTGGGCATCTGGGACACGGCCGATGGCTATCGGCGGATCGGGGAGGTGCCATCGGGCGGCATCGGCCCCCATGAAATCTTGCGCTTGCCAGATGGCAATTTCGTGGTCGCCAATGGCGGCATTCAAACGCACCCTGACATGGACCGGGCGAAACTTAACCTGCCGGATATGCGCACCAACCTGACCTATGTGTCACCGCAGGCGACCATGCTCGATCAGATCGAGTTGACGGGAGAGATGCACCAAAACTCGATCCGCCATATCGCGATTGATGGTCAGGGGGCGGTCGTCACGGCATTGCAATGGCAGGGTGTGCCGACCAAACAAGTGCCACTTGTGTTGCACCATACACGCGACGAAAGCCCGGAGTTTTTGGTCCATCCGGACGACGAGCGGTTGAAGAATTATGCCGGGTCCATCGCCGTTTGCCCACAGACCGGAGACATCGCCGTTACGGGGCCGAAAGGCAGCCATGTGATCTATTTTGATGGCGCGGGCACCCCGGCAGGCAGCGTGACACGTGGCACTGCGTCAGGCGTTGCGCCCGCGCCAGATGGCGGCCTGGCGATCACCTGTGAAGGCGGTTTCGTTCATCGGGTGAACGGGCGTGAAACATTCATACCTGTTGGCCAAGACTGGTCATGGGACAATCACCTGATCGCGCTTTAACACCGGGTCAGTCCAAAAAATCCCAGGTGTTCGCGCCATCAAACCGGCGTATTTTCAGGTCGTCGGTCACCTCCGGCGGGGCCATGCGCAGGTTGACCGCGAACCGATCCGTTTCCGCGCTTTCGCCGGGACCCCAATGGGTCATGCAACCGCACGCCTTGCAGAAATGGAAGCTGATCAAACGGTCACCCCATGAATAGGTCGTCAGATTGTCCTGCCCAGACAGGATCGCGCCCTCATTCGGCGGGCAATGCGCCCAAAGCGCACCATAGCGGCGGCAGATTGAACAATTGCAGGAAACGACAAATTCTGGCGGGCTGACCTCGAAAGTGACGGCTCCGCAATGGCACGCGCCTTTGATTTTTTTGGGCATTTTGACCTCCAGAAATTGATCTGGGAAGGCTCGCAGACCGAAGAATAAAATGCAACTTTGACCCTCCAAGAAAGAAACGGCCCCGCTTGGGGGCCGCTCTTTAGACGTGTCGTTAGACCTTATCCATCCACGCGGATCGTCTCGTTCTTGGGGTCATAGGGGCTGTCGACGGTGATTTCGGCATCCCAGAGCTTGTTCTGCATCTTGACCTTCAGCTTGGTGCCGGGCTTGGCCAGTTCTGGCGTCACATAGCCCATACCAATCGACTTCCCGAACGCCACCGAATATCCGCCCGAAGTCAGGCGACCCACCTTGGTGTCGCCATCATACAGCGCCTCGCGGCCCCACGGATCGGCATCATCCGGCCCGTCGATCAGCAGCGTGACGCATTTTGAGCGTATGCCCTTGGTGACCATCTCGTCCTTACCGTGAAAGTCTTTTTCCAAGTCGATAAACCGCGGCAAATCGGCCTCGGCCGGCGTGGCGTCACGGCCAAGTTCGGTGCCAAACGCGCGATAGGATTTTTCCTGCCGCAGCCAGTTTTGCGCCCGCGCGCCGACCAGTTTCATGCCGTGCTTCTCGCCCGCCGTCACCAGCAGATCCCAGAGATAGTTCTGCATCTCAATCGGGTGGTGCAACTCCCAACCCAACTCGCCAGTATAGGCCACACGGATCGCGTTGACCGGACACATGCCCAGTTCGATCTTGCGGGTGGTCAGCCATGGGAAGCGTTTGTTGGACAGGGCAGTTTCGGGGTCTGCGTCCTTGATCACCTCGTTCAACACGTCGCGCGATTTCGGCCCGGCGATGGCGAAGACACCCCACTGAGTGGTGACGTCGTGGATCTCGATATAGCCGAACTCTTCCACCTTATCTTCGGCGGCTTTGCGCATGAAGTCGGCGTCATATTCCGTCCACGCACCGGCTGAGACGAGGTAATAGCTATCCTCGCCATTGCGCACGATGGTGTATTCGGTGCGCGTGGTGCCAGCGGCGGTCAGCGCATAGGTCAGGTTGATCCGGCCAACCGTGGGCAGCTTGTTGCAGGTGAACCAGTCAAGGAATTGCGTCGCGCCGGGGCCTTTGACCACATGCTTGGTGAAGGCCGTGGCGTCGATCAGGCCGACACCTTCGCGGATCGCCTTGGCTTCTTCGACCGCATATTGCCACCAGCCGCCACGGCGGAAGCTGCGCGCGTCATGGTCGAAGTTTTCGGGCGCATCAAGCGGGCCGTAGTAGTTCGGGCGCTCCCATCCGTTCACCCAACCAAATTGTGCGCCCTTTTCCTTTTGCCGGTCATAGGCGGGCGAGGTGCGCAGAGGCCGACAGGCCGGGCGCTCTTCATCCGGGTGGTGCAGGATATAGACGTGATCGTAGCATTCTTCGTTCTTGCGCGCCGCAAATTCGGTCGTCATCCAGTGCGACGAATAGCGTTTGGGGTCCAGCGCGGCCATGTCGATCTCGGCCTCGCCATCAACCATCATCTGAGCGAGGTAATAGCCTGTGCCGCCTGCCGCGGTAATGCCAAAGCTGAACCCTTCCGCCAGCCACATATTGCGCAATCCGGGGGCGGGGCCAACCAGCGGGTTGCCGTCGGGCGTGTAACAAATCGGACCGTTGAAATCGTCCTTCAACCCGCTTTCCTCGCAGGACGGAATGCGGTGGATCATCGCCATGTATTGATCCTCGATCCGTTCCAGATCGAGCGGGAACAGGTCGGCGCGGAAGCTGTCCGGCACGCCAAATTCAAAGCACGCCGGCGCGTTCTTCTCATAGACACCCAGAATCCAGCCGCCACGCTCTTCGCGGACGTAGGATTGCGCGTCGGCGTCGCGAATAACCGGGTGCTCTGCCCCGCCTTCAGCGCGGTATTTCACCAGCGCGGGGTCTTGGTCCATCACGATGAACTGGTGTTCAACCGGGATCGCCGGGATCTTGATGCCCAGTTTCTTGGCGGTCGTCTGGGCGTGATTGCCCGAGGCCGTCACGACATGTTCGGCGGTGATGACGATTTGCTCGTCCGAGGCCACGAGGTTGCCGCCCTTTTCAACCATCTTGGTGCAGGTGACTTCCCACGCTTCACCGTTCCAATGGTAGGCATCGGCCTGCCACTTTCGCACAATCTCAACGCCGCGCTGGCGGGCACCCTTGGCCATCGCCTGCGTCACGTCGGCGGGGTTAATATAACCGTCGGTGTTGTGATAGAGCGCGCCTTTCAGGTCATCCGTGCGGATCAGCGGCCAACGGGCCTTGATCTCGTCCGGGGTCAGCCATTCGAAAGGCACGTCCACCGTCTCGGCGGTTGTGGCGTAGAGCATATATTCATCCATACGCTCATCCGTCTGCGCCATGCGCAGGTTGCCGACCACGGCGAACCCGGCATTCAAGCCAGTTTCTTCCTCAAGTGTCTTGTAGAACTTGACTGAATAGTCGTGGATATGGGTCGTCGCGAACGACATGTTGAACAGAGGCAGCAGACCAGCCGCATGCCAAGTGGACCCTGAGGTCAGCTCGTCGCGTTCCAGCAACGTCACATCCTCCCAACCCGCTTTCGCAAGATGATAGGCAATCGAGGTGCCAACGGCACCACCGCCGACGACAAGCGCTTTAACTTGGGTTTTCATGGGGCGACTCCCTTGGGGCGTATGCGTTGCATCATACATGCCGAATGGTCAGAAAACGTGCCAAGCCAGCCCGACCTTTGCCTGCGGAAAAACGACATTGCAGCCGGTTTCAACGCTGCAGCGCAGCCCCAAGCCGGTTGACGGGAAGAACCGGGCTGATCAGCGTCGCAAGGTCGGCGCGGCGTGGGTTTGTCGGATCAAACAATGTCATGCACATATAATCCTCGACCATCGCCGCCTGCGCCTCAAACCCGTAGGACAGATAGGCCCCGGCCTCGCGCCCCGGCCAATAATAAGGATCACCCTTGCGCAGGCTTTCTGCCCCTGACTGCCCCGGCGTGTATCCGGTGCGGTCGCGGTTCTGCCACTGCCAAACATGCACAAGCTCGTGCATCATCAAAAGGGCGTGGGGGATCGGCAGGCTTTCGGGCCAGCCTTCGAACATGTCGTCCCGATACAGATTGCGCTTCAGAAACACTTGGTTCCACAGAACGAAGCCCGCCGGAAACTCGATTTTGCGGTCGAGTTGAGGCACCCGGTCACACACGCCCTTGGGCAGTTTGCGCGCATCGCGCTTCGGCGCATCCGCAGGGATCGGGTCAGCTTTCGGCAGCGGCAGCACACCAATCCCGGCGCGAACCCGCACCTTGTCGGTGTCAAGGCTTTCGCCAAAGACAATGCGCGACAACTCGACCTCGGTGGTCGACAGTTTGCGCGCACAGCCCGACATCGTCGCAACGGCTGCGGCAAGAATGATTACCAAGGAAGCTTTATGTCGTGCGACGCGCATGTCGCACCTTGTATCCCATGTAGATTACGCCGACCACCAGCCCGATCAGGCCTCCCAGATATGACGTGTCGTGCATCATTGCCGCTTGGCCAAACGCTTCTGGATCAGACACGTTAAGCGGGATCGGAAGGAACGCCATTGGCGGCGGGATCAGCAGACTTGCCAGCCCCAAACCCAGCGTAAGCACCACCACAATAATTGCAGAGGTGACGAACGCCCTTGTTGCTAGCGACAGGTTGGGAATGCCAAATGACATGGCCG
Source organism: Aliiroseovarius sp. S1339 (assembly GCF_023195695.1). Classification (GTDB taxonomy): domain Bacteria; phylum Pseudomonadota; class Alphaproteobacteria; order Rhodobacterales; family Rhodobacteraceae; genus Aliiroseovarius. The sequence continues at coordinate 47,018 of NZ_JALPQG010000006.1, forward strand.
CAATCGGGACGCCAACAACCAGACCCATCCACCAACTTGCCGCCCAACCAACCATCGCCGCACCTATGGGGCCATGTTGGGCCGCCGGAATGCGAAACTGTTGGAACTTGTAGGCATAAAAATAGTCGGGCCCAACGGCATAGCTGATCTGATTATGAAACATGCCATAGCTCCCAGCCAAGACGCAGGCAAAGGCGATCATACCCAGAAACAGAAGAAGGCGCATAGGGCCGCGCCTTTACAGCATCCCCGGCACGACCTGATCTGGCGGACGGTGACCATCGGCAAAGGTTTTGATGTTGATCAGCACCTTCTCGCCCATTTCAATCCGCCCTTCGACGGTCGCCGACCCCATATGAGGCAGCGCCACCACATTTGGCAGGTCACGCAGGCGGGGGTTGATTTCGTTCCCGTGCTCGTAAACATCCAGCCCGGCACCAGCGATTTCGCCCGCGCGCAGCATTCGCGTCATCGCGTTTTCGTCAATGACTTCCCCGCGCGAAGTGTTCACGATGACCGCTTCGGGCTTCATCAACTTCAGGCGTCGCGCGTTCATCAAGTGGAAGGTCGAGGGCGTATGCGGGCAGTTTATCGATAGCACGTCCATGCGGGCGACCATTTGGTCAAGGCTTTCCCAATAGGTTGCCTCTAACTGTTCTTCGATCGTCGCATGCAGGCGTTTGCGGTTGTGGTAATGCACTTGCATCCCGAATGCCCGCGCCCGCGTGGCGACCGCCTGCCCAATCCGACCCATGCCCAGAATACCAACACGCCGCCCCTGAATTCGGTGGCCAAGCATCGCAGTTGGCGACCAGCCCTGCCATTCGCCGCTGGCCATCAATCGGACACCTTCCGGAAAGCGGCGGGTTACGGTCAGAATCAGCGCGATCGCCATATCGGCGGTGTCATCCGCCGACACGCCCGGCGTGTTCGACACAAGAATGCCCCGTTGGCGCGCGGACCCCACGTCAATATGGTCAACCCCGGCACCATAATTGGCAATCAGGCGCAGCCGGTCACCAGCGCGCGCCAGCATATTGGCGTCAATCTGGTCATTGATCGTGGGGACCAGCACATCACAGCGCGTCATCGCATCGGCCAGCGCGTCCCGCGTCATCGGGGTGTCATCATCCCGAAGCTCGACATCGAAAAGTTCTTTCATCCGGGTCTCGACGACCTCGGGCAACCGTCGCGTGACAACAACACTCAGACGTTCAGCGGCCATGCCCGCCCTCCCTTTAGCTTTTCTTTTGCGCATCTCCCTGCCAAAGTGACAAGGAAAGAGGCAAGGCACAAGCGCCGCCGGGACGCAAACGAAAGAAAATTGCGCACGGGATCGGTTGCGGCAGGCGATGAGGACAAAAATGCGGTTATCCAGAACGCTGGCAGCGGTGGCAGTTGCCATTGTTACAATGCTTTGGCACGGGCCGGTCATGGCGACCGACGACAAAACCGCTGTCACGCGCGGGTCTGTGACCAATCTGCCGATTCCACGATTTGTTTCGCTGAAAACCTCCGAAGGCAACGTGCGGCGGGGGCCGTCGCTGCGCCACCGTATCGATTGGGTCTTCAAGCACCCCGGTATGCCGCTTGAGATCACAGGGGAGTTCGGCCATTGGCGTCAGGTTCGCGACCGTGATGGCGTGGGCGGCTGGGTGCATTATTCGTTGCTGTCCGGCGCGCGCACAGCGATCATCGACGCCGACCTCAGCGCACTTTACAGCCGCGCAGACCCCGAAAGCCAGATCAACGCCTATCTTGAGGTGGGCGTCATCGCACGGGTCGAAACCTGCGGACTGGATTGGTGCAGGGTCAAAGCCGACGGGATCCGTGGTTGGACCCTCAAAGGCAATCTGTGGGGTGTTCGCCCCGATGAATTGGTCGAATAGTTGGCGACACCGCACTTGCGCCTGCCCCGCTCGATAAGTTAGCCGAAAGCATGACAGACGCGCGTATCAGACTAAATCTCTCCGCAGGCTTCGCGTCCGCGCTGGTGGCTGTAACGTTGGTGGCGCTGAAGCTTTGGGCCTTGGGCGAAACCCAATCGCTGTCTGTGGCCGCATCGCTTGCCGACAGCGCGATGGATTTGATGGTGTCATTGGGCGCGTTGGCCGCAATATGGTATGCGTCACGCCCGGCCGATGACGACCATGCGTTTGGGCATTCCGCCGCTGAAGACTTGGCCGCCCTCGGGCAAAGCCTGTTCATCATGGCATCCGCTGGCATCATCACTTGGGCCGCGGTTGCCCGGCTTTTGTCGGGCGAGCCCGCGCCAATCATGGCCCATCACCGCGGCATCGCGGTCATGGTCATTTCAATCGGGCTGACCCTTGCGCTGGTCCTGTGGCAACGCCGCGTTGCCTCCCAAACCGGGTCCGCTGTCGTGAAAGCGGACAGCCTGCATTACCTTGGCGATCTGATCCCCAATATCGGCGCAATCCTATCGCTTTGGGCGGCTGGTCTGTTCGCGATGGAGGCGATCGACAGCGTGGTTGCCATCGGCGCGGCGATCATGCTGGTCGTTGGGGCTGTGCGCATTTTCAAAACCGCATGGGATGGCCTGATGGACCACGCCGCCGATCCCGATCTGGTGGCCGGGGTTGAAAAGATCGCCAGCACTCATCCGGGCGTTCAGGGCTATCACGATCTGAAAACCCGTCGGTCAGGCTCGATTACCTTTGTGAACATGCATATCGAACTGGATGGCAAGCAAAGCCTGGACGACGCCCATGCCATTGGGGCAAGCCTGCGGCGCGCGATCCTGCATGCCTATCCTGATACGGATGTGATGATCCACAAAGATCCGGTCGGGGTGACACCGCACCCCGACGATCCCTCGCGCCGAAACGCTTAATCCTAAGCGTCCGCCAGCCCGCGCCCTTTCAGCAAAGCCTCGACCCCCGGAAGCCGCCCGCGAAACGCGGTGTAAAGGTCTTTGGCCTCGACCGAGCCGCCTTTTGACAGGATATGATCTTCGAGCTTTTTAGCCATCACGGGGTCGAACGCATCGCCGGTTTCCTTGAAGGCGTCGAACGCGTCGGCGTCCATCACCTCGGACCACATATAGCTGTAGTAACCTGACGAATATCCGTCGCCTGCAAAGACGTGGGCAAAGTGTGGCGTCGCATGGCGCATCCTGATCGCGGCGGGCATACCGATCCGGTCAAGCGTCGCTTCTTGCGCGGCCATTGCATCCTTGGGTGCAGGGCCATCGTGGAAATCAAGGTCCACCAACGCCGAGGACAAAAACTCGACCGTCTGAAACCCGGTGTCATGGGTCGACGCCGCCAACAGCCGTTGCAACAGCTCTGTCGGCATCGGCTGGCCAGTTTCGGCATGGGTTGCGAATTTCCCCAGCACCTCCGGCACTTCAAGCCAGTGTTCGTAAAGCTGGCTGGGCAGTTCCACAAAATCGCGCGCCACGGAGGTGCCCGAAATCGACGGATAGGTCACATCCGACAACATCTGATGCAGGGCGTGGCCAAATTCATGGAACAAAGTGCGCGCATCATCCCATGACAAAAGAGCCGCCTGCCCATGATCCGGTTTGGCAAAATTGCAGACATTCACCACAATGGGGCGAACATCACCGGCCAGTTTTTGTTGGTCGCGCATCGTTGAACACCACGCGCCGGATCGTTTCGAGCCACGCGCGAAATAGTCGCCGATGAACACAGCCAAATGCGCGCCGTTTCGCGTCACTTCCCACGCGCGGACGTCGGGGTGGTAAAGCGACACATCAAGCGGTGCGAACTCAATCCCAAACAGGCGATGGGCCGTGTCAAAGGCGGCTTCGATCATGCGGTCCAATTGTAGGTAAGGCTTGATCTCGGCCTCGTCCAAATCATGTTCGGCCTCGCGGCGGCGTTCCGCGTAATAGTGCCAGTCCCAAGGCTCCAAATCGCCGTTATGGCCATCTGAATGTAGCATTTGTGTCATTGTTGCTGAATCTACCAAGGCGGCTTTGCGGGCGGGTTCCCAAACCTGCATCAACAATTCGCGCACCCGGTCGGGGTGGCCCGCCATTTCGGTTTCCAGCTTGAACTCGGCGAAATTTTCATAGCCTAGTAAGCGGGCGCGTTCCTCACGCAAGGCAAGGGTTTCGGCCGCAATGTTACGGTTGTCGGTGTCCCCGCCATTTGCCCCGCGTGCCGTATAGGCATAATAGGCCATTTTACGCAAATCACGCCGGGGCGAGTGCTGCAAGAACGGAGTAATCACAGACCGCGCCAGCGTAATGGCCGGACCGTCACAGCCCTTTTCAGCCCCTGCAGCACGGGCCGCGTTGGTGACAAAATCCGGCAACCCCTCAAGGTCCACATCGGTCAGCGGCATGAACCATGCGCGTTCATCCGACAGAAGGTTTTGTGTAAACTCGGTGCCCAGCGTAGCGAGCTTTTCCTGCACCGCTTTCAGCCGTTCCCGATCCGCCCCTTCAAGCAGAGCGCCCGAGCGCACAAACCGGCGGCGCGTCAGCATCAGAACGCGGGCTTGTTCGGGGGTCAGATCAAGCGTGTCGCGGGCCTGCCAAAGCCCTTCAATGCGTGCGAATAGCGCTTCGTTCATCGTCACTTCCGAAGAAAACGCGGCCAAACGAGGTGAAAACTTACGCTGCAATTCGTCGCGAGCAGGCGTGCTATCAGCCCCGGCGACGTTGTAGAACACGCCTAACACCTGATCGAGCGATGCGTCCGACAGCTCCAACGCCTCAATCGTGTTGGCAAAACTTGGCGCGTCTTCGGTTTCGGTGATCTTGCGAATGGCCGCGCGCGTGTCTTCCAAGGCGGCCTCAAAAGCAGGTTCGAAATCACTGTCCTTGATCCTATCGAAAGGCGGCAGTTTGAACTTTGTGTCCCATTGGGCCAGAAGCGGATTGGTCATCGTCAGATCTCCTTTAGCCCGAAGCTATGTGGCGGGCGGCGCGATTACCAGAGACGCCGCAGAAGTTGGGCGCATTCAGTCCTGATCAAGATCGCTGCGATAGGTTTCGCATTCCAGATCGCCGATAATATCCTGCCCGGTACGAATAAACCCCGCCTTTTCCAGCACGCGTATTGAGGCTGGGTTGTTCAAAAGAACACGTGCCTCTAGCGCCCACAAACCCCGGTCTTGCGCCGCCTGTAGTGCCAATGCGACCGCGCGGGTCGCAATACCTTGCCCGGTATGGTGCTGACCGATGCGATAACCCAATTGCGCCACGCCATTATCTACCGCCGTTAAGTTCAGTCGCCCAAGGATTTTGCCACCACTTTTTAAAAGGAACATCATTTCACCGGCCTCGACCTGATCGCGCACGATCTCGGTCAGTGATGCAAGGTCCCAGTAGGCGTCTGGGCGGGGGCCGACATGGCTTTCGAACCACTTGCGGTTCTTGACCTCAAACGCGAACAAGCCGGGGGCGTCTGCAACGCTAAGTGGCGCAAGCTCCAGATCAACCACAGCAGGGGCAGCCATCGCGTTTTTTGGTGCGAATGACACGCGTTTCTGCGTACAGCGCGTCATAGATCAGCATGCGTCCGCGCAATCCTTCGCCTGCGCCGGTGATCTCTTTTATCGCCTCGGTTGCCATCAGTGATCCAATGATGCCCGGCAAGGGGCCGACCACGCCAGCTTCTGAACAACTGGGTGCCAGACCCGGTGCGGGCGCTTCGGGAAAGATGCACTGATAACAAGGTGCGCCATTGGTGGGGTCGAAGGTGGCCACTTGCCCCTCCCACTGGCTCAACGCGCCACCGATCATCGGTTTGCCCAGCTTCGCAGCGACCCGGTTGACCAGATAGCGTGTTTCGAAATTGTCAGTGCCTTCCAGCACCAGATCATAGTCGGCGAACAATTCCTCGGCGATGTCATCACTCAGGCGGCGATTGTAGGGGCGCACGGTGATCGCTGGATTTTGCGCGCGCATCGCAGCTTCTGCCGCAAACACCTTCGGCGTGCCGATATCAGCATCCCGGTGAATGACCTGCCGTTGCAGGTTCGAGTTATCAACAACATCGTCGTCGATCACGCCAATCGTGCCGACACCCGCCGCCGCCAGATACAACAACACAGGTGAGCCCAAGCCACCCGCGCCCACCACCAGAACGCGCGCGTTTTTCAGCGCCACCTGCCCCGGCCCGCCGATTTCGCGCAGCACGATATGGCGCGCATAGCGGTTCAGTTCAGTGTCGGTGAAGGGGCCATCATTTGCGTCGGGAGAGGCCGGCTTGGGTGCACGGGCTTTCAGCCACGCCACGCCACGTCCGTACAGGGCCGCCAGGGCGATGGCGGCGAATGCCACGGCCCAAGATGTGAAGTTGCCGCCCAGCGTATTTCGAATACCAGACCCGTCTGGCAGCACCAGATGGCTGAGCAGAACCACCGCGCCCAGTAACGCCGTCAACTGCCAGCGCCGTGCCGCGCTAAGGCCCGCGAACCCGCCGCCGACCCATATAACAGCCGCCCAGATTAGAACCCAGATCATCGCCGCCTCCGATCAGCCACGTCCGGTCGACCCGAACCCGCCCGCGCCGCGCGCCGTGTCGGACAGAACGTCGACCAACTGGAACTCCGCTTGCAAAACGGGCGCAATCACAGCTTGGGCGATGCGGTCCCCGTGACTGACGACGAAAGGCTCGGCGCCCAGATTGATCATAATCACGCCAAGCGGGCCGCGATAGTCGCTGTCGATGGTGCCGGGGGTATTTGCCAGCGTCACACCATGTTTTGCGGCAAGGCCCGAGCGAGGACGTATCTGCATTTCAAACCCCTCGGGGATTTCGACGCGCAGCCCGGTCGGAACGATGCATCGTTCCATTGGCGCAAGCGTCCAGCCTGCATCCCGGTCCGCTTCTGGCAAATTGGCACGCAGGTCTGCCCCTGCTGAACCGGGCGTTTCATAGCTGGGAAGCGGAAGCGCCAGATCTGCGCCATCGTCGTGCATGACGTTGATGGTTGGCATCACGCATCCCCCGCAATCGCGGTTGCAATCCGGGCGGCCAATTGGCGGGCCACGTCGTCTTTGCCCATGCGCGGCCAGTCCTCGGCCCCTTGATCCGTGATCAGCGTCACCGCGTTTTCCGACCCGCCCATGATCCCCGTTTCCGGGCTGACATCGTTGGCAACTATCCAGTCGCAGCCTTTGCGCGTGCGCTTGGCCGTTGCATGAGCGGTCACATCATCGGTTTCTGCCGCGAATCCGACGACAAGGCCGGGGCGTCCTGTCGTCATCTGGCTGACTGTCGCCAGAATGTCGGGATTTTCGGCAAACTCCAAAACCGGCAGGCCGCCCTTCTGGTCCTTCTTGATCTTGCTGTTTGACGCCGACACCACGCGCCAATCGGCGACCGCTGCCGCGAACACGGCAGCATCTGCGGGCAATGCGGATTGCACGGCTTCCAGCATCTGCTGCGCAGTCTGTACCTTCACAACATTGACGCCGTCGGGCGGCGGCACATCTGCGGGGCCAGTGACGAAAGTAACCTCAGCGCCCAGCGCCGAAAATGCGCGCGCCAAAGCGGTGCCTTGCGCGCCTGACGACCGATTGGCGATATAGCGCACCGGATCGATGGGTTCATGTGTTGGACCGGAAGTGACCAGCACATGCTTGCCTTTCAGTGGGCCATCCATCAGGGCAGCTTCGACGGCTGCGACGATCTCAAGCGGTTCAGACATGCGGCCCGGGCCAAACTCGCCGCAAGCCATTGCACCATCAGTTGGACCGACGAACAACACGCCGTCGCCCTTCAAAGTGGCGACATTGCGTTGGTTTGCCGGGTGATCCCACATCCGCACATTCATCGCGGGCGCGACCAGCACACGTTTGTCCGTTGCCATTAGAAGGGTCGAGGCAAGATCGTTTGCCAACCCACCCGCCATCTTGCCCAGCAGATCGGCGGTGGCGGGAGCCACGACAACCAGATCAGCGGCGCGGCTGAGTTCGATATGGCCCATTTCGGCCTCGTCCGTCAGGTCAAACAGCTCGGTATAGACTTTCTGCGCTGACAGGCCGGACGCAGACAGGGGTGTCACGAATTCTTGCCCGGCTTTCGTAATGACCGGCGTCACCTCGGCCCCGCGTTCGCGCAGCCGTCGGATCAGATCGAGCGACTTGAACGCGGCGATACCGCCACCAATAATCAATAGAATGTGTTTTCCAGCCAGCATGAGCGCCCCCAGTAAAGGTTCTTCAAACAGTTACGGGACAGGCGCGGATGGTTCAATGGGCAGATGTGGGGTGTGTCATTTGAAAGCATCGCATGGATCAGGCCGGTCAACGCCGGGCGCATCATAGATCACATCAAACCCACCGGCAGGGGGATGCCCGTCTTCGGCCTGTCCAATCGTGATCACGCTCAGGTCCGGCCGCAGTTGTTGCAGAAACGACGGCACACCCCAATCCGACCGCGCATGACCATTTCCGGTGATGATCACAACCGGGCCTCCGGTCTCGTCAATTGCATCGAGCGTGGCCTTGGCGATCGTCGCATCACGCAGTCGCTGCACCTCGATCATGCCGCCTAGCGACTCGCGCGGTAACGCCTCGCAATGGGCGGCGAACTGAAGCTCTATCCGCTGGTCGTGCTGATCCTTGGGCAAGGGTTGGTCCAACCCAAACAGCACGACATCCCCGTCGAAATGGGCGGCTACACCATCCGTATAGCTGTCGCGCACAACATCTCGCGGCACTGCTGCACCATAGATAGCGGCGTTTGAAGCTGTGAAAACCGGCAGATACATATCAAAGTCGGGCCACCCCGACTTTTCCCATTTTGCGCTGTATCCGGGCTTGTCCTTTTCAAGTTCAACCACCTGGGCGGGCGTCAGCATCTCCACCACCATAGCGGCGGGGTTCAGGGCTGTGACAATCTGGGCCTGCACCGCGTGATGGGCAGGATTGTCGTGGGTTTCACCGATGACCACCACATCGGCACCAGACATAAGCGTCAGATCATCAACACTTGGCGCGGTTTCGAACGACAGCGCGGCGGTTGGCACTAGGATCGCGGCGATCAGTGAAATCCATTTCATATTTCAAAGCTATGTCTAGCCGGGGGGCACCTCAAGCGCTTTCGTCTTGGCGGACCACGTGTCGCAGTGCTAGGCAATCGCCATGACGATCACGCTTCCCCCTCTGACGCTCATTCTGGGCGGTGCGGCTTCGGGCAAATCCGATTACGGTGAACGACTGGTCGCTGCGACCGGGCGCAGCTTGGTCTATGTCGCGACCGCGCAGGCGCACGACACCGAGATGTCGGCGAAAATAGCCCGCCACAAATCGCGGCGCGGTGCCAACTGGCGTACGATTGAGGCTCTTGACGATGTCGCCCCCGCCCTTGGCGATGCAGACCCGACCGAGGTTGTCTTGTTCGACTGCGCCACGATGTGGCTGTCCAACCAGATGTTTGCCGAGGCTGACCTGCCCGACGCCGAAGCCCAGTTGCTTGCAGCCCTAACGGCCCGCAATGCGCCGGTTGTCATTGTGTCAAACGAGGTCGGCGCGGGCATTGTGCCTGAAAACGCGCTGGCGCGACGGTTTCGCCAAGCACAGGGCGAGCTTAACCAACGCCTTGCAAAGCGTTCCGATCTGGTGATCACTGTCATGGCTGGCCTTCCGCTTGTTTTGAAAGGCGCGCGTCCCAAAGGTTTGCCATGAGCAGGCCGGTTAGTTGGTGGTGGGTGCGCCATGGCCCAACCCACGCCGAGAACATGGTGGGCTGGCGCGATCTGCCTGCTGATCTGTCCGATCACGCTGCTCTGTCTCGCCTGTCAGACCACTTGCCGGATGAAGCAGCACTGGTATCATCCGACCTTTCGCGGGCCGTAGAAACTGCGGACGCTATCGCCGCTATGCGCACAAGGCTCGCCCATCAAAAGACCCTGCGTGAATTTGATTTCGGCGATTGGGACGGGCTGCATTGGGACGAGGTCGCGACCCGCGATCCCGACCTTTCCCGCGCCTTTTGGGAAGACCCAGGCGATCATCTTGCGCCCAACGGTGAAAGCTGGAACCAACTGTCCGCACGGGTGTCGGACACGGTCGATGTAATCAACAGTTCAGACCACCGTCATGTCATCGCTGTTGCCCATTTCGGCGTCATCCTGACGCAAATCGCACGGGCCGGAAACATGACGGCTTATGCGGCCTTGGGACATAAGATCGATAATCTGTCAGTCACACGGCTGGATTGGGACGGTGATCGCTGGTCAATTCACTCTATCAATCACCAGCCCTGATTGACTTCGTCACAATTCTGAATTTGTTTGACGGGCGATCCACGCTACGCTTTCCAGATGACCTATGATCTTTACATCGGCGACCGCACGTTTTCCAGCTGGTCCCTGCGCGGTTGGCTTATGTTTGAAAAGTTCGCCATCCCGCACCGCACACATCTTGTCGGGCTATACTCTGGCACCATGAAACAGGATCTGGCCCCGTTGGCGCCTGCCCGTCTGGTACCAGTGATGCGCATCCCAGACGACACTGTGGTGGGCGACACCCTAGCCATGGCCGAGACCCTAGCCGAACGCCATCCTGATGCTGTCATGTGGCCCGCCAACGCAGACGCGCGCGCCACGGCACGATGGCTCGCGGCCGAAATGCATTCGGGCTTTGGCAGCCTGCGGACCGAATGCCCGATGCAACTTTTGGGTCAAGTCGTCGGCTTTGCGCCTTCGGACAGCGTCTTGGAGGATCTTGCGCGGATTGAAGAGCTGTGGACACTGGCGATCAATGCCTCTGGCGGGCCATGGCTTTTCGGTGACTACTCGCTGGCTGACGTGTTTTTTGCCCCGGTCGCGGCACGTATTGCCGGGTTCGGTCTGCCGGTGTCACCCACCGCGCAGGGATATGTCGACGCGCATCTGTCGGATCCGGCCTTCCGTCGATGGCGTGCATTGGGGCTGACGAATAGTTACGACCCGGTGCCCTATGTCGAAGGCCTGACGCTGGCTGATTGGCCCGGACCACCTCCCCGCTCCGCCAAACACGCCAACGGCCCGTCCGTGAACACAGCTTGCCCTTATTCCGGTGATCCTGTGACCGATTTTCTGGAAATGGATGGCAAAGTCTGGGGCTTTTGCAACCCCACCTGTCGCGACAAAACGATCAATGATCCCGAGGCTTGGCCTGCTTTCATGGCGATGGTCGCCGCACAGACCGGTTAACCATTCAGTAACCACGACGTCCTAGGCTGTGCACAACAGAAAATGGGGTCGGTTATGGTCGCTCGGATAAACACGGTCGCATTTGAGGGCATCCGCGCGCGGCTGGTCGAAGTGCAATGCGCCTTGTCACCGGGCTTGCCCAGCTTCGCCATCGTCGGCTTGCCTGACAAAGCAGTGTCCGAAGCCCGGGAACGTGTGCGCGCCGCGTTGTCTGCGATGTCCATCGCCCTACCCCCGCGCAAAATCGTCATCAATCTGTCGCCTGCCGATATCCCGAAGGAAGGGTCGCATTTCGATCTTCCGATCGCCATGGCGCTGTTGGCAGAGGCAGGTATCTTGGCAAAAGAAGATATCGCTGACGTGGTCGCCTTGGGTGAGCTGGCACTGGACGGAACCCTGCTGCCGGTTGTTGGGGCGCTGCCCGCCGCCTTGGCCGCCGCCGAAGAAGACATGTCGATGTTCTGCCCAAAAGATTGCGGGTCAGAGGCGGCATGGATCGGGGCCACGAAGGTGCACGCCGCACCGTCGCTTGCTGCTGTATTGCAACATTTTTCCGGCCAAGCGCTGTTGCCCGTGGCCGAACCCGGTTGCATCACTGCCGACCCCACCGCGAAAGATCTGTTCGACGTGAAAGGCCAAGAACGTGCCAAACGCGCGTTAGAGATCGCCGCCGCCGGACGCCATCACCTTCTGCTGGTCGGCCCGCCCGGATCGGGCAAGTCGATGCTGGCCGCGCGCCTGCCCGGCATCCTTCCCCCCATGTCGCCATCAGAGGCGCTTGAGACCTCAATGATCCAATCGGTTTCCGGCCTTCTGGAAGGCGGGGGTATATCGCAAACGCGCGCCTATCGTGCCCCGCATCACACAGCGTCCATGGCCGCCATCGTGGGCGGCGGGCGCGGTGCAAAACCAGGCGAGATCAGCCTTGCCCATAACGGCGTGCTGTTCATGGATGAATTTCCCGAGTTCAGCCGCCAGGTTCTGGAAACCCTGCGCCAACCGCTGGAAACAGGCGATGTCACGGTCGCGCGTGCCAATGCGCATGTGCGTTATCCCAGTCGTTTCCTGCTGATCGCAGCGGCCAATCCCTGCAAATGCGGGCATCTGACCGATCCCAACCGGGCCTGCAGTCGCGCGCCAATATGTGGCGAGGATTACATGCAGCGCATTTCGGGACCGCTGCTTGATCGGTTCGACATGCGGGTCGAAGTGCCGCCCGTCACCTTTCAGGACCTTGATCTGCCAGCAAACGGAGAACCCTCGCAAATCGTCGCCCAGCGCGTCACCAATGCCCGCGCCATTCAGGCAGAACGCTATGCGGGGTTAGAGGACGTTGCCACCAACGCTGACATTGAAGGAAGAACGCTGACCGAATTTGCCAGCCCCGATCAGGACGGGCGCGAAGTTTTGATCAAGGCGTCGGAACGGTTTGGCCTGTCCGCGCGCGGCTATCACAGGGTCTTGCGGGTTGCGCGCACCATCGCCGATCTGGCCGAAGCGCCGGATGTGACGCGCAAACACGTGGCCGAAGCCCTTAGCTTTCGGATAGTGTCCCATCGCGAAACTGTCGGGTGATGAAGTCCGCCACCCGCTGCAGCGCCTCGCGCGCTTCGGGTATCCAGCCGTCCAGAATGACCCAGACATGCGGGGCATCAGGCCATTCGTCCAGCTCGACCTGCCCACCGGCGGCACGCAGAACCTCGGCCATGCGAAGGCTTTCATCGCGCAGAATTTCGGTCGACGAGAACTGAAAAAAGGCGGGTGGCGGTGACTTGAAATTGTGCAAGATCGGCGAAGCGGCGACATCATCAGCGGGGTGCGCGCCCAGATAACTGTCGACAACCAGATTGCGCTTCTCGGTCGGCAGCAGCGGGTCTTTCGTCTTATTTTTCTCAAACGAAGGCGAGGTAAACCGCAAATCCACGATCGGAGAGAACACAAAGACGGCGCGCGGCGCAGGTAGTCTGCCGTCAATACCGGCGAGCAGTGAAAAAGTCAGCCCGCCGCCTGCACTGTCGCCCCCGACGATGATGTTGTCTGGCGGGTAGCCTTGCGCCATCAACGCCTTGTAAGCCGTCACGCAATCATCGACCGCCGCGGGAAACGGATGTTCAGGTGCTTTGCGGTAATCTGGCGCACATATCCGAATGCCGGTCAGCCAGGACAGCCTTGCCAACATCTTGCGATGGGTCTGCGGTGACCCCGCAATAAAGCCGCCACCGTGAAGATACAAAATGACCTTGTCGCTTGGCGTTGGTCGCGAGGCTGGCCGCGCTTCAATCCACAATGCAGTGAGATGGTCGCCCAACGCCACCTTGCGATACCAAGCAAATGGCGGCGCGCGAAATATCCGGTCGGCGGCGCGCTCCAACTCACGGCGCGCGGGGACAGGATCGTCAAGATGACGCAGGCGCGTTTTGACAAACAACCGCGAGAAAAGCTTGGCCGCTGTCAGTTGCAGGCTCACACCCGGCGCGCCTCGATCGCTTGCCAGATTTTTTCGGCGATGTTTACGCCGTCAAAGCGTTCGAGTTCCTGAATGCCGGTTGGCGAGGTCACGTTGATCTCGGTCAGGTAGTCGCCAATCACGTCGATCCCGACAAATACTTGCCCCTTTTCACGCAAAAGCGGGCCGATGGCGGCGCAAATCTCCAAATCTCGTTCTGTCATGCCAACTTTTTCAGGTCGCCCGCCGACATGCATGTTGGATCGAGTTTCCCCTGCCGCAGGCACACGGTTGATCGCGCCGACAGGTTCGCCGTCAACCAATATGATCCGCTTATCGCCGTTCGCGACATCAGACAGGAATTTCTGCGCAATCAAAGGTTCGCGATTGATGCCCGCGAAAAGCTCGTGCAGCGATGCGAGGTTGCGATCATTGTCATCCAGACGGAACACACCCGCGCCACCATTGCCGTAAAGCGGCTTCAGGATGATATCACCGTGCTTGGCCTTGAAGGATTGAAGAGTATCAAAGTCGCGCGCGATCATTGTCGGGGGCGTGAGGTCAGGAAACTCTAACACCAGCAGCTTTTCGGGATAGTTCCGCACCCAGAATGGGTCGTTCACAACAAGCGTGCTCGGATGAACCATTTCCAAAATATGGGTTGTGGTGATGTAGCCCATGTCAAATGGCGGATCCTGACGCAGCCAGACAACGTCAAAGGTGCTTAGCTCAACATCAACTTGATCGCCCAACGAGAAGTGATTGCCCTTTTCACGGCGAACGGTCAGCGGCCAGCCACGCGCAAATACCCGCCCTTCGCGATAGCTGAGATGGTCTGGGGTGTAGTAAAACAGCGAATGCCCACGCGCCTGAGCCTCTTCCGCGATCCGAAAGGAACTGTCCCCATCGATATCAATATGATCGATCGGATCCATCTGAATGGCGACTTTCAACGGCATGGCACGCTCCTTTTTTGATATCCCTTACATGGGACAGGGCGCGCAAATGCGCAATGGGGTTCAATATGCCAATGCGTTCTCAATGATTTCGGTCGCGCCTTGAGCGTTGACCAATGCAACGTCAAACCGGCTGGGAGTCAGCTGGCCTTTGGGTTCGTTTTCCAGAAATTCACAGGCCGTCGCATGAATGCGCTGTAGCTGAGCCGGTGTGATCCGTTCAGCAGCGCGCAGAAAGTCACGGGATTTCTTCACCTCGATAAACACAACCGTGTCACCGTCGCGCGCGACCAAATCGACCTCGCCAAACGTGCCGCGCCATCTTTGCGCCACGACCTTTTGACCTCGGCGTTCATAGTCTGCGGCCACTGTGTTTTCGGCAGCTTGGCCCGACAGATAAGATGTAAGTCCGCTCATCCCTGCCGCCCAAGTTCAAGCGCAGCCTGATAGACCTTGCGGCGTGGAAGGCCCAGCGCTTGTGACACAGCGTTAACCGCATCCTTCATCGACATATCTGCCATGGCCTGCACCAACATACCTTCCATTGCGCCTTCGTCCTGCACCTCGCCCGGACGATCCAACACAAAGACAACTTCGCCTTTGATTGGCTTTTCGGCCAGTTGTTCCGCCAGTTCGGCAACCGTGCCGCGCTTCACCTCTTCAAATTTCTTCGTCAGCTCACGGCACACAGCCGCCTGACGCTCGCCTGCCCCAGAGGAACACAATTCAGCTAACAATTTCTGAATGCGCTTGGCGCTTTCAAAGAAAACGAGCGTTGCGGGCAATGGCAGAAGTTCTGCAAGCCATGTCGCGCGCGCGCCCTTGGCCGCTGGTGGAAAGCCCGCGAACAGGAATCGGTCGGTCGGCAGGCCGGACAGGCTAAGTGCTGCAAGCGTCGCAGACGCGCCCGGAAGGGCGGTCACATATTGTCCGCTTTCCGTCAAATCGCGCGCCAATGCGAAGCCCGGATCGGCAATCAGTGGGCTGCCGGCGTCGCTGGCATAGGCGACCGACTTTCCCTCGGCGATCAGCTTCCCGATACCGGCGCGCGCTGCCCCGCCTGAATGGTCATGGTAGGGAATCAGCCGCCGCCCATTCAGCGCGATACCGTGAATATCCATGAGTTTTCGCGTCGTACGCGTATCTTCCGCCGCGATCACATCCGCCGACGCCAACACATCCAGCGCGCGAAGTGTGATGTCACGGGCATTGCCGATGGGCGTCGCCACAAGATAAAGGCCCGGGTCAAGCTGGGTGTTCTGGGGTTTCACACTGGACCTGTCGTTTGTTGAGTCTATTATACGTCCGTCTACGACGGCAGTTTGATGCCGCGCCTGAAAAAGGATTTTTGTATGTTCTCTGTTTTCGCTCGTACCCGCAAGGCGCTGGGCAATCTTGCTGCCGCATTAGGTCTGACCGTGCTTGCTGCCTGTGGCGTTCAAGGCCCTCAGGGCGGCCAAAGCATCAACCCCGGCAAGCCTGTCCCTGTGGCCCTTTTGGTGCCCGGCGGGTCTGGGTCGGCCAATGACGCAAACCTTGCATCATCCTTGGAAAATGCAGCGCGCATGGCGATGGCAGAGCTGTCGGGGGTTGAGATCGATTTGCGCGTCTACAACACCGGCGGCAGTCCGAATCAAGCAGCCGCCATGGCGACCAAAGCGGTGAACGATGGTGCGAAAGTCATCCTTGGGCCGGTTTTCGCGCAAAGCGCCAACGCGGCCGGTGTCGCGGTCGCAAGACGGAACGTCAATGTTCTGAGCTTCTCGAACAACACCGGTATCGCGGGCGGCAACGTCTTCGTTCTAGGCAACACGTTTGAAAACACAGCCAACCGCCTAGTGCGCTATGCAGCGCGCAGCGGCAAAGGCCGCATCATGGTCCTGCACGGAAACGATCAGGCCGAGGTTCAGGGCAGCAACGCCATTCGCGCCGCAATCGCGAACTCTGGCGCGACGCTTGCTGGCACCGCATCATTCGAGCTGTCTCAGAACGGGATCGTCAACGCGATGCCTGCGATCAGCTCGAAGGTTAAAAGCTCAGGTGCGCAATCGGTGTTCTTCACGTCGGGAACGTCGGGCGCATTGCCCTTCCTTGCCGGATTGCTGCCTGAAAATGGCGTAAATCCTGCCTCGACCCAGTTTATCGGGCTGCAGCGCTGGGATATTCCGTCGAATGCGCTGGCGCTGCCCGGCATTCAAGGCGGGTGGTTTGCGCTGCCCGATCCGGGCCTGTCCAGCCGGTTTGCCAGCCGCTATCAGGCGCGCTATGGCGCCTCACCGCACCCGATTGCCGGCCTAGCCTATGACGGCATTGCCGCCATCGGTGCGCTGGCGAAATCGGGCCGTTCGAATGCCTTGACCACGACCGCCTTGACCCAGTCGCAAGGGTTCGTGGGCGTCAACGGCATCTTCCGCCTGCGCCCCAATGGCACCAACGAACGCGGCTTGGCAATTGCACAGGTTCGGAACAATCAGGTCGTTGTGATCGACCCTGCACCCAGAAGCTTCGGCGGTGCCGGGTTCTGAACCCAACCGGGCGGCATTCGACCCGGAACCTGACCTGATCTGCCCAGCGCGCGACATCTTTGACGGTGACGCGCTCTGGGATCAGCTTGCGCCCCTTTTTGACGACGCGAAAGATGCCGCAGCCATACGCAGCGCGACAGTTTCTGCATTGCGGGATGCAATGAAAGCCGGGCGCGACGCCATCGCGTCGGCATTGGCTGAACGACCGCTTGTCGCCTATCCGGCCATTGCAGCCTATGCTTACCTGACCGACGGGATCGTCACGTTCGTTCATCGTGTCGCTGTCGAACGGTTGCACAAACTGCCAAACCCCACTGCGTCCGAGCGCATCGCTCTGCTGGCCGTCGGTGGTTACGGTCGGGGCGAGATGGCGCCCCAATCCGATGTCGATCTGCTGTTTCTGACGCCCTACAAAATTACTCCCTGGGCCGAAAGCGTGATTGAAAGCATGCTGTATATGCTTTGGGACTTGCGGCTGAAAGTTGGTCATGCCTCGCGCACGATCGAAGATTGCCTGCGCCTTGGCCGCGAAGATTTCACCATCCGCACCGCATTGCTGGAACAGCGGCCCGTTTGCGGTGACGAAGAACTGGCGCAAGAGCTGGACGATCAACTGTGGTCTCAACTATTTGAATCCACCCTTGCCGAATTCATCGAAGCCAAGCTAGCCGAACGTGATGCCCGCCACGAAAAACAGGGTGATCAACGCTATATGGTCGAACCCAACGTGAAAGAAGGTAAAGGCGGGTTAAGGGATTTGCAGACCCTGTTCTGGGTCGCCAAATACCAACACCGGGTAAGTCGACACGAAGACCTCGTGTCCAAGGGCGTGTTCACGGAAGAGGAATACACGACGTTCCGCGAAGCCGAAGAATTCCTTTGGGCGGTGCGTTGTCAATTGCATCTTGCGACGAACCGGCCAACAGACCAGTTGACCTTCGATCTTCAGGTCGAAGTGGCCGACCGCCTTGGGTTCAAGGACACTGAAGGGCGGCGCGGGGTTGAGCATTTCATGCAGGCGTACTTCTTGCACGCCACGCAGGTCGGCGATCTGACACGTATCGTGCTCAGCGCGCTGGAGGCTGCGCAACTGAAGGAAGCCCCTGCCCTGATGCGCCTGTTCAAGCGGCGAAAACGGGTTAAGTCGGGTTATAAGGTCAAACACGGACGGCTTAGCGTGGCCAACGATGACGCCTTCCTGTCTGACAAGCTAAACCTGCTTCGGTTGTTCGAAGAAGGGCTGCGCACCGGTATGCTGATTCACCCGGACGCAATGCGTCTGGTGTCGGCCAATCTTGATCTGATCGACGACGAGATGCGCAACGATAAAGTGGCCAATCGCATCTTCCTTGGTCTGTTGCTGAAACACGGCAACCCAGAACGCGCATTGCGCCGGATGAACGAGTTGGGCGTGCTGGCCGCCTTCATCCCCGAATTCGAGCCCATCGTGGCGATGATGCAGTTCAACATGTATCATTCCTATACGGTTGACGAACACACGATACAGGTGATTTCAAACTTCGCGCAGATTGAACGTCACGAGTTGGGGGACGAACTGCCGATCTCGACCGAGATTATTAATCGTGGCGTAAATCGTAAGGTCTTGATGGTGGCAATGTTGCTGCATGATATCGGCAAGGGACGTCCGCAGGATCATTCGATCCTTGGGGCGCAGATCGCGCGCAAAGTGGCCCCCCGACTGGGTTTGAACGCGGAAGACTGCGCGACGGTCGAGTGGCTTGTGCGCTATCACCTTCTGATGTCGGACATGGCGCAGAAACGCGATATCGCCGATCCGCGCACCGTGCGCGATTTTGCCAAGGCCGTGAAAACCATGCGGCGGCTGGAACTTCTAACCGTGCTGACCGTCTGCGACATTCGCGGGGTTGGGCCCAACACGTGGAACAACTGGAAGGCCACGCTGATCCGCACGCTTTATAACCAGACGCGGCGCGCGATGGAAGACGGGATGGAGGATCTGAACCGCGCCGCCCGTGGCACCGAGGCCAAACGCGCCTTGCGTCAGGAATTGTCTGACTGGTCCGCAAAAGACCTGCGCGCCGAAACCTCACGCCACTATGACAGCTACTGGCAGGGCTTACATGTGACCGCCCACAAAGTCTTTGCCAATCTGCTGCGCGGCATCAAGGACGACGAAGTCCGCATCGACATTTACGCCGACGAAGAACGCGACGTGACGCGGGTGTATTTCGCGCTGGCCGATCATCCGGGTATCTTCTCGCGCATTGCGGGGTCGTTGACGGCAGTGCGCGCCAATATCGTGGATGCGCGGACCTATACCTCGAAGGACGGGTATGCGACCGCGTGTTTCTGGGTTCAGGACGCCGAAGGCCATCCGTTCGACGTGGACCGCAAGGAACGCATCGAAAAGATGCTTCATCGTTTGCTGAAAGGCGAGGTGGTTGCAACCGAAGCCAACGCCAACAGCGACAAGCTGAAAAAACGCGAACGGGTCTTCAAGGTGCCCACCCATATCACCTTCGACAATGATGGGTCCGAGATTTATACGATTATCGAGGTCGACACACGCGACCGCCCCGGATTGCTTCATGACCTGACACGAACCTTGGCGAATGCAAATATCTATATTGCCTCGGCGGTGATCGCCACATATGGCGAACAGGTGGTCGATTCATTTTATGTGAAAGACATGTTTGGTCTGAAAATTCAGGCCGAACACAAGAAAAGCCAACTCGAAAGCAAGCTGCGGCAAGCCATCGAACAAAGTGCCGAAAGGGCGAACGCATAATGGCCTCCAGACTGGCGCGTGGCTTCATGACCGTGGGCGGATGGACGATGGCCAGCCGTATCCTTGGCTTTGTGCGCGACATTATGATCGGCGCGTTTCTGGGGTCATCGGCTGTCGCCGAGGCGTTCTTGATCGCCTTTTCCCTGCCCAACATGTTCCGCCGCTTCTTTGCCGAGGGCACGTTGAACGTGGCCTTCGTGCCGATGTTTTCCAAGAAGCATGAGGGCGGCGAGGGGGCACTTGAGTTCGCACGTGACGCGTTTTCCGGGCTGGCGTTTATTCTTGTCATCTTTTCGATTGTTGCACAGATTTTCATGCCCGCACTGGTCTACGCGATGGCATCTGGCTTTGCGGATGACAGCCGGTTCGATCTGGCCGTCACCTATGGGCGCATCGCGTTTCCCTATATCCTATTCATCTCGCTGGCGGCCCTTCTGTCGGGGGTGCTGAACGCAACAGGCCGGTTTATGGCTGCCGCCGCTGCACCAGTGCTTTTGAACGTGATATTCATCTCGACGATGTTTATCGCCGATTTCTTCGGCTATAGCATCGGCGACGCGCTGGCCTGGACCGTGCCCGTGGCGGGGATTACGCAGGTTGCGCTGGTCTGGGTGGCAGCCAGCCGCGCGGGCTATCGCCTTATGCCGCGGATGCCGCATATGACGCCTGAGCTGAAGCGCCTTTTCATTATTGCAGCCCCGGCGGCCCTTGCCGGTGGGGTCACGCAAATCAACCTGCTCGTGGGTCGGCAAGTCGCCAGTTTCTTCGACGGAGCGGTGGCATGGCTGTATTATGCTGACCGTTTGTATCAACTGCCCTTGGGTGTCGTCGGCATTGCCATCGGCATCGTGCTGCTGCCTGAACTGTCGCGCAATCTACGATCCGGTGACAATCTGGCCGGGCGAAATGCCCTCAGCCGTGCGGGCGAACTGTCGCTGGCGCTGACCTTCCCGGCTGCAGTTGCCTTGATGGTGGTGTCGACTCAACTGATCGAGGTGCTGTTTCAGCGCGGTGCTTTCACCGCAGACGACACGGCTTACACAGCGCTGGCCACCGCGATCTACGGGGCTGGATTGCCTGCTTTTGTGCTGCAAAAAGTGCTCGCGTCGGTCTATTTTGCCCGTGAAAACACCCGCGCACCGTTTCGTTTCGCCATTGTCGGAATGATTGTAAACCTCGTGATTGCCGTCGGGCTAAGCTATTGGCTGGGCTTCATCGCCGCCGCGATCGGCACCACCGTCGCAGGCTGGACGATCACCGGACTGACATGGATCGGGGCAGCACGGATGGGCGACGACACACGGTTCGACGCCCGGTTCTGGAGGCGCTTCTGGCGGATGGCAGCCGCAAGTTGGGCGATGGGCGCGGTCCTGTGGATCATGGTGATCATACTGGGACCGATGTTCGGCATTGCAGGCTTGAAGATCATTGCCTTGGCCGTGCTGGTGGTTGGTGGAATCGTCGCCTATGGCCTGCTGGGCCAACTGTTCGGAGCGTTCCACCTATCGGAAATCAAAAGCACCTTTCGCCGGGGGTAAGCGCAGCTATCGCTTGCGGAGCCGCACCAGCACTTTCGACCAGCCGCCCGGACTGACCAGAAAGGACAGCCCGAAGCCTGCGGCAAAGCCTGCAATCTCGGACACCCATGTCAGCCCGGCGCCAAACAACAGGCCAAAGATCAACTGAAGCGCCATCAGGAATGCTATGATGCGAAAGGCGGACAGCTGGTTGCCCCCTGTCGCGGCAAGATTGGTCCACAACAGAAACGTGTAGGCACCGATTAGGCCGTAAACGGCGGGATAGCCGCCAAATAGCACCACAGGCGTGTCCCAAACCGCCCAATAGGCCAGCGCCCCGGCTATCGACGCCCCGAAAAACACCACCAGAAACGCGAAGGGCGCGAACACTTCACCCACCATCTTGCCAAGCGCCAACAAGAAAACGAGCACGAACAGAAGATGCGTGAAACTTAGATGCAGAAACGGATAGGTCACGAAGCGCGCCATATCCGGAAGGGGAAACCGCCCATTTTCGATCATCCATGCGAAAAGGGGTTCGCGAAAGCCCCACTCTTCGATCATCGAGATGCGCCAGCCAGCCGCTTTCGGCCCGCCGACCAACCCGGTGCTGCCGGCATAGAAGACAATCTCGATCCCCACTAAAAAGACCGCCAGCGCGATCACCACAGGTGGCAGGGGGTTCACAGGGTTTTCTTCGCGATAACTGCTCATATCGGGCTCTCCTTGGCCTCTTCTGTGCGGGCCTTTCTTGACGGCCCTTGTTCACATGGGTAAGCGACGAAGGATAAGAAATCCAGACGGAGTGAAAACATGACCAATCACACGCCGCGCGTCTTTTCGGGCGTCAAGCCTTCGGGTGGGCTGCAATTGGGCAACTACCTTGGTGCCATCAAGCGATTTGTGGACATGCAAGGGCAGGGTTTCGAGGCAATCTATTGCGTCGTCGATCTGCACGCCATCACCGTCTGGCAAGACCCGAAAGAGCTGAAAGATGCAACGCGCGAAGTAACAGCTGGCTATTTGGCGGCAGGTATCGACCCGACGAAATCGGTTTTGTTCAACCAAAGCCAGGTGCCAGCCCATACCGAGCTGGCATGGCTGTTCAACTGTGTCGCGCGCGTGGGCTGGATGAACCGCATGACGCAGTTCAAAGACAAGGCTGGCAAAAACGCGGAAAAGGTATCGCTTGGGCTTTATGCCTATCCGGCGCTAATGGCGGCAGATATTTTGCTGTATCACGCAACCCACGTTCCGGTGGGCGAGGATCAGAAACAGCACGTCGAGCTGACGCGCGATATCGCGGCCAAGTTCAACCACGACTACGGAGCGGAAGGTTTCTTCCCACTGCCCGAACCGATCATCGAAGGCCCAGCGACCCGCGTGATGAACCTGCGTGATGGGTCGAAGAAGATGTCGAAGTCGGGGGAAAGCGACATGGAGCGGGTCAACATGACCGATGACGCCGACACAATCGCCAAGAAGTTCAAGAAGGCGCGCACCGATCCAGACGCGCTGCCCGAGACGCTTGATGGGCTGAAAGGTCGACCCGAGGCCCGCAACCTCGTGGATATTTATGCAGGCCTGTCGGAAACCTCGCCCGAGGCGGTGATCGCGGAATATGCAGGCGCGGGTTGGGGCAAGTTTAAGCCGGCCTTGGCTGATCTCGCGGTCGAAAAGCTTGGCCCCATCTCGACCGAAATGGCGCGCTTGATGAATGACCGAGCGGAAATTGACCGCGTTCTGGCGCAGGGTGCCGAAAAGGCCGAGGCAATCGCACAGCCGATCCTTGATCAGACCTATGAAATCATGGGCTTTTTGCGCTCGCGCAGGGGGTAAAGGCACGCCGGGGCTATGCGCCGGACCTAAGTTGTTTTTGGTGAGAAAAAATAGGGCGCAGGGGAACTTGCGCCCCTTTTGTTTTGTCGGATTTGGCGATCAAGGCGTCGTCAGTTAGGCTTCCAGCCAAACAACTGGAGGAGCGCGCGCTATGAAACGGAAAGAATACACAGGTCAGGACATCACGGTGGGTTTCGACCTTGGCCGATGCATCCATTCGAGAAACTGTTTTTTGCAGCTTCCCGAAGTGTTTGATCCGTCAAACCGCCCTTGGGTGCAGCCCGACGCCGCCCCGGCCGAGGAGGTGGCCGCGATGATCCGCACCTGCCCGTCTGGCGCGCTAACCTTCCAGCGCACTGATGGAGGCAATGAGAAACCGCCAAAAATAAACCGGTTGGCTGTTTGGGAAAACGGGCCTCTGATTTTAGCGGGCGAGGTCTCTGTTGAAGGTGGTGATCCGCAAACGCGCGTCGCTCTGTGCCGCTGTGGACAGTCGAAGAACAAGCCCTATTGCGATTACAGCCATGTCGAGGCTGGGTTTGTTACGACAGGAGAGCCCTCCCCGAAAGCGCCAACTGAAGCCGATGAGCAAGGCGGCACTACGCAGGTTGATCGCGTACCGGATGGCCCATTGAAGATAGATGGAAACGTCGAGATCTGCACCGGCACCGGCAAGCGGATCACGAAGGTCGCAAAGGCGTTCATGTGCCGCTGTGGTGCATCCAAGAACAAACCCTTCTGTGACGGCAGCCACAAAGGTATTGGATTCAAGGATGCGCCGTCCTGATCTTGGCAGGCCTTGAATTGTAATAACATAACATTATCTGTGTCTCTATGACACACATGCCAACCATAAGACAGGAGGCTTTGCCTGAGGACATGCGCCTCCTGCTTCGGGACTATCCACGCGACGCGTGGCCGGATCACCCGAATTTCGCCGCGTCCATTCAGAACTGGATGGGGGCTCATATCATGTTCGGTCAACTGGCAGAATTGGTACGCGCAAACGCCGAAGGGTATCTGGACAAGCAGATCGCGCCCGAAGACCATGCAAGGCGCCTGTCGCAGTATGGCAACTTGTTGGTGCGAAACCTGCATGGGCACCACAATTGGGAAGACCGCAGCTTCTTTCCGGAATTGTCGTCTGCCGATGCGCGGTTCGACAGCGGGTTGGACACGCTGGAAACCGATCATGTGGTTCTGGACGACTTGCTGGATCAGTTCACCCGGAAAGCCAACCGGGTGGTGACGCTGACCCAACTCGACGAGGCGCAAGCCCGCGAAGAAGCCCACGCGGTGCGGGATATGACAGCGGTGCTTCAGGGATTTCTGTTGCGCCACCTCAGCGACGAAGAAGATTTGGTCGTGCCAATCTTGTTGCATCACAAAATGCGGGGCTAAAAATAGATGCCAGTGCTAAAAGGCTCTGGCATCACAGAAAGGAGGCTCGCGATGTTCACGAGAGAAACTGTGTCATTCCTGAAGGACTTGCAGGCCAGCAATTCGAAAGACTGGTTTGCGGCCAACAAAGCGCGCTATGTCACGCATGTGAAAGACGCAGCCACGCAATTCTGCGATGACCTCGCCCCGCGACTTGCGGCGCGGTATGACACCAAAGCCACCAGCAAAGTGTTTCGCATCCACCGGGACCTGCGATTTTCCAGGGACAAAACCCCCTATAACGCGCATGTTCACATCAGTTTCACTGATACGGCGACGGGGGCCGCGTGGATGTTTGGCCTGCAACCTGACACGCTAACCATTGGCTACGGGGTGTTTGCCTTTGATAAATCCAAATTGACGCAGTGGCGCGACCGCGTCGCTGGGCCAGATGGCGACAAGTTATCAATATTGTTGAACCCGGCAAACAATGGCGGGTTGCGGCTGTCAGAGCCCGAGTTGAAACGGGTGCCATCGCCCCACCCCACCGACCACGCCAATGCAGACTTGTTGCGCCGCAAAGGGCTTGCCCTTTGGCACGATGGGCTGCCATTGGACCGGGCTTTCGGCGTGGACGCGCCGGCAGCTATCGGTGATGCAATGCAGGTTTTCGATCCGGTGCGAAACTGGATGGTCCGCGTCTTACCAACCTAATACAAGGCGACCCCTAGTCGTGGATCGCCAGCTTGCGGCAAAGCAAGTTCAGGGTGGCTCGATCTGCGTCAGACCAATCCGCCTTTCGCGATTTAAACAATGTCGCCTGACTTTTGTGCACCGGGCCGCCTGACAGGATTTTCAAGTGGTTGGCGCGCAACGTCTCACCGGTCGAGGTGATGTCCGCCACCGCCTCGGCTGTTTCGTTTTTAACAGTGCCCTCGGTCGCGCCCTGACTGTCGACCAATTGATAATCTGCCACACCGTGATCGCGCAGGTGATCACGGATCAAGCGGTGATATTTGGTCGCGATGCGAAGGCGGAAACCGTGACGCGCCCGGAAGGCGGCGGCAACAGCGTCCAGATCATCCAGCGTGGTCACATCGACCCAACATTTTGGCACCGCGATGATCAGATCGGCATGGCCGAACCCCATCGGCGCGAGTTCCACAACTTTTTCTTGCCATGCGCCCAATTTCTCGCGCACAAGATCTGATCCGGTAACGCCCAGATGAATGCGCCCAGCGGCCAGTTCGCGCGGGATTTCGCCAGCGGATAAAAGCACCAACTCTATGCCGTCGATGCCGTCGACCGCGGCGGCATATTCCCGATCGGACCCGGTCCGCGCCAATTCAATGCCCGAGGCACCAAACCAGTCAAACGTCTTTTCCATCAACCGACCCTTCGAGGGCACACCCAGTTTCAAGGTCATTGCGCCGCCTCACCCGTCAGTTCTAGTGTCAGTTCGGGGCGGATAACGCCGCCAACAGCCGGAATGTCACGTCTTTCACCGTTCTGATTGCCCAGCACACGCGTCAGCGCGTCATAGCGCCCGCCAGTCGCAACAGGCGGTAGGTCGGGTCGGTTCTCGGCGTAGAAGCCAAAAACGAAGCCGTCGTAATACTCCATCGACGTGCGGCCATAGCTGCCTTCGAAATCCAGCGTACCCACATCGACCCCGTGTTTGGTCAAGGCCTCGGCGCGCATCTCTAAGCGATCGACGGCATCGGCGATGGCGGGCATGTCGACGGCAATGTCGCGCAGATGCTCCAACACATTCTCGGTGGTTTCGCGCAAGCCAAGCAGGTCATCAAGCAACTCGACCTCCTGCTGGGAAATCGGCGGCGCAGCGGCGTCTTCGTGCAGGGCATTGATCCGCTCAGCGATCTCGGCTGGTGATCTTAGACCGATATGAGTGATGCCCGCCGCCAATGGGGTCTTCATAGCCAACATCGCCTCGCGCCCTTCAGGCAAAGGCGCGCGCCCTGCGAACCGGTCAAGCAGCGCCCGGAACCGACGCGGGCGCCAAACGTGGCGCAGCAGGGCAGCCTTGCGCCGATCCGTCGTCGCCAGGCCGCGAACAGCCGCCAACAGCAAGCCCATATCGCCAGTGGCTGCGCGCAGGTTCAACGGTTCCAGAACCTCTTTTAGCAGCGCGAAAACTTCGGCGTCGGCCTCAATCGGTGCCGCGCGGTCAAAAACTTCATAGCCGACCTGAAAATATTCGGACGCCCTGTGCGTGGCTTCTTCCTGTGCGCGAAACACCTCGCCCATATAGGCATAGCGCGCGGGTTCGGCCCCGACTGCCATGTGCATCTGCACGACGGGAACCGTGAAGTCCGGGCGCATCATTGCTTCGCCGAAATCCGGGTCGTGGGTGACAAAGGCGCGTGCGCGGATGTCTTCGCCGTAAAGGTCCAGAAGGGTTTCAGCGGGCTGCAAAATATCGGCCTCGACAACGCACGCGCCGCGATCTTGGAAGAACTGCAAAAACCGCGCCGCTTCGGTGCGTATGCGCGCCTTGTCAGTCATCGGACGCATCGATGATTTCGCGCACTTTGGCGACCAAATCGGCGCGATCGCATTCAAACTGGCTGGGGCGTTCTTTCCATTCCTCTAGCGTCGCGCTTTCGGCAATTTTTGCACCAAGCACAAGATCTTTGATTTGCACTTTTCCTGCATCGAACTCTTCAGAACCGGCGATAATCGCCACAGGAGAGTCGCGCTTATCAGCATATTTCAACTGATTGCCGAAATTCTTCGGATTGCCCAAATAGATCTCGGCACGAATGCCAGCTTGGCGCAATTCGCCCACCATTGCCTGATAATCGGCAAGGCGCGATTTATCCATGACGGTCACGACGACGGGGCCAACAGCCTTGCCGCCCAAGCGACCCTTCGCATGTAGTGCCGCCAGCAATCGGTCGACTCCAATCGAGACGCCAGTGGCCGGAACAGCCTGCCCGGTGAAGCGCTTGACCAAGTCGTCATAGCGACCACCGCCTGCAACCGACCCGAACTGCCGCGGGCGTCCCTTTTCGTCGAGGATTTCGAAAGTTAGCTCAACCTCAAAGACCGGACCCGTGTAATAGCCAAGACCGCGCACGACCGAGGGGTCAATGACGATGCGGTCGGGGCCATAGCCCTGCGCGTGCAACAGGGTCGCGATCTCGTCCAGCTCGGCCACGCCCTGCGCGCCAATGGCACTGTCGCCCACGGAAGCGCGCAAGTTCTCAAGTGTCTGATCGGCGGTTTCCCCTTTCGACGTCAGGAACGCCAATACCGGTTCGACCTTTTCATCCGACAGCCCAACCCCATCAATATACGCGCCCGAAGCATCCAGACGGCCCTTGCCCAGAAGCTCGCGCACGCCGGCCTCGCCCACCTTGTCGAACTTGTCGATGGTGCGCAGAACTGCATCGCGGGTAGGGCCTTCGTCTACGCCCATCACCTCCAACACACCGTTTAAAACCTTCCGGTTATTCACCCGCACCACATAATCGCCGCGCGGAATGCCGACAGTTTCCAACGTATCTGCTAGCAACGCACAAATCTCGGCATCCGCTGCCATACTCGCGCTACCGACGGTATCCGCATCACATTGATAAAACTGCCGAAACCGCCCCAGTCCCGGCTTTTCATCGCGCCAAACCGGCCCCATCGCATAGCGACGATAGGGTGTCGGCAGATCGTTGCGATGCTGCGCATAAACACGCGCCAGGGGCGCGGTCAGATCATAGCGCAGCGCCAGCCAGCTTTCGTCTTCGTCCTGCCACGCAAAGACACCTTCATTTGGACGATCCACGTCGGGCAGGAATTTCCCCAGCGCCTCGACCGTTTCCACGGCAGAGCTTTCCAGCGCGTCAAAGCCATAGCGATGATACACCGTCGCAATCTGGTCGAGCATCCGTTTCCGCTCGTCCACCTCTGCGCCGAAATAATCGCGAAACCCCTTGGGCGTGATCGCTTGGGGGCGGGGCTGTTTTTTCTGCTTGGCCATGGCTGGTCCCGGTTCGTGTAAGTGTCGCGGGCGGTCTAGCGGATGGGCGCGTCAGGGGCAAGGAAAGCCTGCCGGACTTCACGATTTGCCCCAGCCGATAAAAACTGCTGGGTCTTGCCGACAAGCCACGCTATCACGCGGCCATGACACAAGAACGCCTGACCCAACTTGAAGAAACCATCGCCCACCTGACCCGTCAGGTTGAGGAGCTGAACGAGGTTGTCACCCGCCAAGATACCGAACTGTCAAAAATGACGCATCGCGTGCGGATGCTGATGGAGCGGGAAGCAGAGCGTGAGGCTGGCAACTCCGGTGGCGTTGTCTTGGGCGACGAACGTCCGCCGCATTACTGACCCCCGCTAGCTTCTTCTGGCCGTAAATATCCTGGGGTGAGCCGCAACGCCGCGAGGGGCAAAGCCCCTTAAACCTCCTCCACATCAATCACGCCATTCAACGACTTCAACGCGCCTTTGATCTGGGGGTTCAGCGGGAAGGGTTGGCCCAATGTCATCTCGACTTCCCCCGGCAGGGACGGGTCCATCAGACAGATAGACACTTCCCCGGGGCGAATATTTCGCGCTTTTTCAGCCGCATCTTTCAAAAGATTAGCAACCTGTGTCAGCGCGTCGGCTTGGTCCAGATACAGTTTCAGCGCCATACCCCCCGCATCGGCAATCACCGCATCCAAGGGGGCGACGGAACGGCCGCGCGGGTCGAATTGGCCTTCCTCGAACCGGCCTTCAAGCTGCATGACGACCTGCATGGTTTCGTCAAACACCTTGCGGCAGGCTTCGAAGTCGTCCGCAAACAGCAAAATCCCCGACACTTGTTCGGTCGGGTCGTCAATGTTCAGGCGAAAGAACTGGTTACCACGTGCTGACTTGCGCGCCTGCAATCCGCTGACGTTCACCGCCACTTTGCCCACAGCCGCACCGGTCCGTTCGGCTTTGTCACGCAGTTCTTTCAGCGTCATCACGCCCTTGCGTTTCAAGGCTGGCAAATAGTCATCAAGCGGATGGCCCGACAGATAGAAGCCAATGGCCTTATGCTCCTCTGCCAGCCGCTCGTTCGGCAACCAATCCCCAACCGGTGATAAGCGGGGCTCGGGCAGATCGTCGCCCGCCTCCCCGAACAAAGACACCTGATTGGACGCGCGTTGCTCATGGATCGCGGCCGAATAGCTGACCAATGCGTCCAGACTGTCAAAAACGCTGCGTCGGTTTGGGTCAAGCTGGTCGAACGCTCCGGCGCGGGCCAACATCTCCATCGGCCGTTTGCCGACGCGTTTCAGGTCGACGCGACGTGCGAAGTCGTAAAGTGTAGCGAAAGGCTTATCGACCCCGTCCACGCGACGCCCCTCGACGACAAGCTTCATCGCCTCGATGCCGACGTTCTTCAGTGCACCCAGCCCAAAGACAACACGGCCCTGATCCACGCTGAACATCTCAAGCGAACGGTTGACGCAGGGTGGCACGATCTCGATGTCCATGCCCCGGCGCACCTCGTGGGCATAGACGGACAACTTGTCGGTCAGGTGAATGTCGCAATTCATCACGCCGGCCATGAATTCAACAGGGTGGTTCGCTTTCAACCATGCGGTCTGATAGCTGACCACGGCATAGGCGGCCGCGTGGGATTTGTTGAAACCGTAATTGGCGAATTTTTCCAGCAGGTCAAAAACCTCGGACGCCTTTTTGGCGGGCACCCCGTTTTCCATGGCGCCCTTTTCAAACTTCGGGCGCTCCTTGGCCATTTCTTCGGCGATCTTCTTACCCATCGCGCGGCGCAAAAGGTCCGCGCCGCCAAGGGAATACCCCGCCATAACCTGCGCGATCTGCATCACCTGTTCCTGATAGACGATGATCCCCTGCGTTTCTTCAAGGATATGGTCGATCAGGGGGTGGACGCTTTCGATCTCGCGCAGTCCGTTCTTGACCTCGCAATAGGTCGGGATGTTTTCCATGGGGCCGGGGCGATACAGCGCCACCAGCGCCACAATATCCTCGATACAGGTGGGTTTCATGCGCCGAAGCGCGTCCATCATGCCGCTGGATTCCACCTGAAACACGGCGACTGTTTTTGCTGCCGCATAAAGCTTGTAGGTCGCTTCATCGTCCAGCGGGATTGTGTTGATCTCGTTCTCGGTGCCTTCGGGTGGGTCATACAGCGCCTCACCATTCGGACCCGTATGGATATCACGCCCCTGCCCCCGGATCAGGTCCACCGCGTTTTGAATGACCGTCAGCGTTTTCAAGCCAAGAAAGTCGAACTTAACCAACCCGGCTTGTTCAACCCATTTCATATTGAACTGGGTCGCGGGCATGTCGGATTTCGGATCTTGATACAGCGGCACCAGCGCATCCAATGGCCGGTCACCAATCACCACCCCCGCCGCGTGGGTCGAGGCGTTGCGAAGCAGCCCCTCAACCTGTTGCCCATAGGTCAGCAATCGCTCGACGACCTCTTCGGCGCGCGCTTCTTCGCGCAGGCGCGGTTCATCCGCCAGCGCCTTTTCGATCGACACAGGCTTCACGCCTTCGACCGGGATCAGCTTGGACAGGCGATCCACCTGCCCATATGGCATTTGCAGCACGCGACCCACATCGCGCACAGCGGCTTTGGACAAAAGCGCGCCGAAGGTGATGATCTGACCGACCTTGTCGCGGCCGTATTTCTCTTGCACATAGCGGATCACCTCTTCCCGGCGGTCCATGCAGAAGTCGATATCAAAGTCGGGCATCGAGACTCGTTCAGGGTTCAAAAACCGTTCGAACAGAAGCGAATAGCGTAGCGGGTCAAGGTCGGTGATCGTCAGCGCATAGGCCACAAGTGACCCGGCCCCAGAACCACGGCCCGGCCCCACAGGGATCTCGTGATCCTTCGCCCATTTGATAAAATCGGCAACGATCAGGAAGTAACCGGGGAACCCCATGCCTTCGATGATATCCAGTTCGAAATCGAGCCGCTTCTGATAGTCCTCGACCGACACGGCATGCGGGATCAGCGAAAGGCGTTCTTGCAGCCCGGCATTTGCCTGACGGCGCAGCTCGTTCACCTCATCATCCGCGAATTTCGGCAAGATGGGGTCGCGCCGATAGGCCATAAAGGCGCAGCGCCGCGCGATTTCGACGGTATTTTCTATCGCCTCGGGCAGATCGGCGAACAGCGTGATCATTTCCTCGGGGCTTTTGAAATAGTGTTGCGGGGTCAGGCGGCGGCGGCCTTCCTGCTGGTCGACATAGGCGCCTTCCTTGATGCAAATTAGCGCGTCATGGGCTTCATACAGTTTCTGTTTTGGGAAATAGGCATCATTAGTCGCAACCAAGGGAATGCCCATCCCATAGGCCATTTCAACAAAGCCCTGTTCAGTTGCACGCTCGGCTTCGGTCGGCTGCCCGCCTTCGCCCGGATGGCGTTGCAATTCGACATAGAGCCGGTCGCCGTAGCAGGTGTGCAATCGCTGCATCAGAGCCTCTGCCTTATGCCGCTGGCCTGCCTGCAGAAGCTGGCCAACCGGGCCTAGGGCACCACCTGTCAGGCAAATCAGCCCGTCGGAAAAGGTCTCAAGCTCGTGCAACTGGACTTGCGGAAGCTCACCACCTTTGTCGATATAAAGACAAGAATTGAGCTTCATCAGGTTTTCATACCCGTGCTCATTCTGCGCCAGCAGAACTAAAGGCGCGGGCGCGCGCGCCTTCTCGCCAGGGGCGGGGCTGTCAAACACCACGTCGACCTGACAGCCAATGATCGGTTGCACCCCTTCGCCCGCTGCCGTGACCGAAAACTCAAGCGCTGCGAACATGTTGTTCGTATCGGTCACCGCGACAGCAGGCATACCCGCAGCGGCACAAAGCCGCGGCAATTTCTTAACCGGAATTGCGCCTTCCAGCAGTGAATATTCTGTGTGAACGCGCAGGTGAATGAATCGCGGGTGTTTCTTCATAGGCTTAACCTAGACGAGCCCCCAGCGCGGGGGAAGCGCAGAAACGGTTAAGGGACGGGTTGAAGAAATTCGATACGGTTTCCAAACGGGTCGACCGAATAGAAACGGCGAAAACCGTTTAGATCTGCGTCCCATTTTACGGGGTAAGCTGCCTTCTCCAACCTCTGCGCAAGCCCGTCCAGGTCGTCGCATTGGAAAGCCGGGTGGGCTTTCTTTGCAGGGATGAACGGCGTCTCAACCCCCAAATGAACGCGCACATTGCCACCACGAAACCAAACCCCACCGCGCTTTGCTAATACGTCTGGCTTGGGGTCGGGGCTTAAGCCCAACAGGTCGACATAAAACGCACCCGCCCGGCCCTCTTGGCCTTCAGGCATGGCGAGTTGGATGTGGTGAAGGCTGGTAAGCATCGTGCACCTGCAATATAATGTATGCTATTGCATACTATATCTCATGGATCGCAGCAACCTCCAAAGCCCTCCCGCAAAAGGAGAATTGCCGCAGGTGCGAAGAAGGATTTTCTTGCCACAACGATGATTCTCGGCTTTGTTAATCCAAACGATAACAACCCCGCCTGTTTTCTACGCCGCATCGAAGACACGCAAAATGGGGCCATGACAGGGTAACGCGGCGGGACGATTCTCATGGATATCGCCTTTCTTCTGAACGGAGAGAGTGTGACCTTACGTGACGTGGACCCCACGCGGTCGACGCTGGATTGGCTGCGCGACACTCAAGGGCTTACTGGTACCAAAGAAGGCTGCAACGAAGGGGATTGCGGTGCCTGCACGATCATGGTCACCGACGAACATGGCGCGAAAGCGGTTAATGCCTGCATTCTGTTTCTGGGGCAGTTGAACGGCAAGTCGCTGACCACGGTCGAAGGTTTGGCGAACGGCAATGAATTGCATCCCGCGCAACAATCCATGATCGATATGCACGGCTCGCAATGTGGGTTCTGCACCCCCGGAATCACGATGTCATTGGCGACAGCCCATCTGAACGGCGACGCCAGTCACGACGATGTTCTGGCGGGAAACCTGTGTCGCTGCACGGGCTATGCGCCGATCATCCGCGCCGCTTGTGACGTGGCCGAACATGGCGTGACCGAGGACTTTGACCCACGCGCTGGCACCATGCCTGACGAAGCCGACGACAAGGATATTACCCGACCAGAAACAACGGACGAACTTGCGCACGCCCTTATGACCATGCCTCATGCGACCCTTGTCGCGGGCGCGACGGATGTTGGTTTGTGGGCAACCAAAGCGTTGCGCGATCTGACGCCGGTTGTTTTTATGAACGGCGTCAAAGACCTGCGCGATATTCGTATCACCGATGACGAAATCCGGATCGGCGCGGGCGTCACGTTGGAGGATTTGCGCGGCGCAATCGCCCCTCATCACCCCCATTTTGCCGAAATGTTGCGCCGCTTTGCCTCGTTGCAAGTGCGCAATGTCGCGACAATTGGCGGCAATATCGCCAACGGGTCACCCATCGGCGACGCACCCCCCGCGCTGATCGCATTGGACGCGATATTGCATCTGCGCCGTGGAAGCGAAACACGTGCGATCCCACTGGAAAGCTTCTTTATCGACTACGGGAAGCAAGACCGCAGACTTGGTGAATTTGTCGAGGCCGTATCGTTCAAACGCCAGCCAGATCGCCTGCGGGCCTATAAGCTGTCAAAACGGTTCGATCAGGATATTTCAGCCGTTTTGGGGGCGTTCAACATCTCGGTCGAAGATGGAATTATAACCGATGCACGGATCGCCTTTGGCGGCATGGCGGGCACCCCAAAGCGGGCGACCCATGTCGAAACCGCATTGGTTGGCCAGCCGTGGACAGAAGATAACGTGCAAGCCGCCCTGTCTGCTTTCGCCAAAGACTTCACGCCCATGTCGGATATGCGCGCCTCGGCTGAATATCGTTCGAAAACCGCCCAGAATCTGTTGTTACGCTATTGGCATGAAGATCAAGGTCTGACGACTTCGGTTCTAGAGGTGCAGCCATGAGTGTTGGCAAGCTCCTGCCCCATGACTCCGCCCGCCTTCATGTGACCGGCGAGGCACGGTATGTCGACGACATCCCTAGACCCGCAAACTGCCTGCATCTGGCTTTCGGTCTGAGCGATACGGCGCGCGGCGTGATCACCCGTGCGGATTTGTCAAAAGTGCGCCAGTCACCGGGCGTCGTCGATGTGCTGACGGCGATTGACCTGCCCCACACCAACGACGTTTCTCCGTCGGTGCATGACGAACCGCTGCTGGCAACGGGCGAGGTTTTCTATCACGGTCAGCCGATTTTTTTGGTTGTCGCCACCTCGCACCTCGCCGCCCGCAAAGCCGCGCGACAAGCCGAAATCACCATCGACCCACGCCCCGCCATCCTGACCATCGACGATGCGATGGCCGCCGACAGCCGGTTTGAAGGCGGTCCGGTCATCTGGTCACGCGGCGCGGCCAGCGATGCCATCCATACGGCACCGCACGTTCTGGACGGGTCGTTTGAATTGGGCGGGCAAGAACACTTCTATCTTGAGGGTCAAGCCGCCTTGGCCATCCCACAGGAAGCGGGCGACATGCTGGTCCACAGCTCGACCCAGCATCCGACCGAAATCCAACATAAGGTCGCCGAGGCGTTGGGCGTTCCGATGCACGGCATCCGGGTTGAAACCCGTCGGATGGGCGGCGGCTTTGGTGGTAAGGAAAGTCAGGGCAACGCGTTGGCCGTAGCCTGCGCCGTTGTTGCACAGAAAACCGGTCGCCCCTGCAAAATGCGCTATGACCGTGACGACGATATGGTGGTCACTGGCAAGCGTCACGATTTTCGGATCACCTATCGGGTTGGCGTGGATGATCAGGGCCGCATATTGGGGTTGGAGGTCACGCAGCTCGCCCGTTGTGGCTGGGCACAAGACCTGTCGCTGCCGGTTGCAGACCGGGCTATGCTGCATGCGGACAATGCGTATTTTCTGCCAGCCGTGCGGATCGAAAGCCACCGTTTGAAAACCAACACGGCATCCGCCACCGCATTCCGAGGCTTCGGCGGGCCGCAGGGTGTTTTCGGCATCGAGCGTATTCTGGACCACATCGCAGCCGCGCAAGGCCTTGAACCGATCGCCGTGCGTCGGGCGAATTTCTATGAAAACGGGCAGACCACACATTACGGCCAGACAGTCGATGGTTTTCACATCCCAGCGATGACCGACGCACTGCTAGAACGGTCAGATTACGCCGTGCGGCGCGCTGACATCAACGCGTTCAATTCTGAAAACCCAATCCTTAAGAAAGGGTTGGCTTATGTGCCGGTTAAGTTCGGGATTAGCTTTACCCTAACCCACCTGAATCAAGCAGGCGCGCTGGTCCACGTCTATGCTGACGGGTCGATCCGCATGAACCACGGTGGTACTGAAATGGGCCAAGGCCTGTTTCAGAAGGTGGCGCAGGTCGCAACACGTTGTTTCGGGGTGCCGATGGAAGCGGTTAAAATCACCGCGACCGACACGGCGAAAGTGCCCAACACCTCGGCCACCGCCGCATCGTCCGGGTCTGACCTGAACGGCATGGCGGTGCAGGCGGCGTGCTTTGCCATACGTCATCGTATGTCTGAACATTTCGCCGATCTTTGGGGCATTTCCTCCGACGATATCATTTTTGCCGATGGATCGCTGAGCGCACCCGGCGGGCACTCCGTCACCTTTGCCAAGGCGGCTAAGTCGGCCTATGAGGCGCGTGTCAGCCTGTCTGCGACGGGGTTCTACAAGACGCCCGACATCACGTGGGATCGGATCAAAGGGCAAGGCCGCCCCTTCCTTTATTTCGCCCTCGGCGTCGCGCTGACCGAGGCCGTGATCGACACACTGACGGGCGAAAACCGCATCCTGCGCACCGATATTGTGCATGATGCTGGCAGCAGCCTGAACCCTGCTTTGGATATCGGGCAGATCGAAGGCGGCTATGTTCAAGGTGCCGGTTGGCTGACCACCGAAGAATTGGTGTGGGACGACAAGGGGAGACTGCGAACACACGCCCCGTCGACCTACAAGATACCGGCGTGTTCAGACCGGCCCCGTGTCTTCAATGTTGACCTTTGGGACCAGCCCAACCACGAGGACACGATTTTCAGGTCGAAAGCTGTGGGCGAACCCCCGTTTATGCTGGGCATTTCCGCATGGCTTGCCCTTGCCGATGCGGTGTCTGCCTGTGGTAACGGGTTCCACGACATGGATGCGCCTGCCACACCAGAAGAAATCTTGAAGGCCGTCAGCCGGGTGCGCGCGCGATGAGCTTTGATCTGACGCAGCTTGCCGAGGTGATAACCCAGCACGGACCCGTTGCCCGCGTTGTCGTGGCAGACACCGCCGGTTCAACCCCGCGCGAGGTCGGGGCATCCATGTTGGTTTGGCCCGGCGGTCAAAGCGGAACCATCGGCGGCGGCGAGCTGGAATACCGCGCGGTGGACGCTGCGCGCTCCCTGCTGGCGGGCGATAGGAAGTCGACATTAAATCGCATGCCTTTGGGTCCTGCCTTGGGCCAATGCTGCGGCGGGGCAGTGACGCTGCTGACCGAATGCTACAGCGCTAGGGACACTGCACGTTTGGCGCAAGACGGCATCGTCGCAAGACCCGTTACACCAACCGACATTGCACCCTTGGCTGTGAAACGCGTGCTTGATCGGGTAAGGGCGCAGGGTGTGCGTCCGGCCCCTCAGTTGATGCAAGATTGGATGATCGAGCCACTTGCGCAGCCGACCACGCCGGTCTGGATTTTTGGCGCAGGCCATGTGGGGCGTGCGATCATCGATGTGTTGGCCCCACTGCCTGATCTGGCAATCACATGGGTCGACACGACCGCAGACCGATTTCCCACAGTGGTCCCGGCGGGCGTTACGGCCCTGCCAGCCGCAAACCCAGCAGCGGCGGCGGCGCTAGCGCCATCAAACGCGCACCATCTTGTGCTGACCTACAGTCACAACCTGGATCTAGAGCTTTGCCATGCGATCTTGTCGGGCTCGTTCGCCAGTGCCGGACTGATCGGCTCGGCCACCAAATGGGCGCGGTTTCAAAAACGGTTGGCCGCGCTTGGCCACAGCGCCGCACAGATCAACAGAATTCAATGCCCGATCGGTGATCCGGGCCTTGGGAAGGCCCCTCAGGCCATTGCAGTAGGGGTTGCCTCCGCACTACTTAAGAGCGCGGCAAACAACGAAAAAACCAACAGGGGAACGCCAGGTGACAGGAGATTCGCGCCAAGCCGACGCGCTATTGACACTTGAAGGGATGACGAAAGCCTACCCGGGTGTTGTGGCCAATGACCAAGTGTCGTTTTCGATCCTGCCGGGCGAGGTTCACGCCCTGCTTGGGGAAAACGGGGCTGGCAAATCGACGCTCGTGAAAATGATCTATGGCCTCGTCAAACCCGACGCGGGCCAGATGACGCTGCGGGGCGAAAGTTTTACGCCAGTCAACCCGGCAGCCGCGCGCGGCTCTGGCGTGACGATGGTTTTTCAGCATTTCAGCTTGTTTGATGCGCTGTCGGTGGCCGAAAACATTTCGCTTGGAATGGACAATCCACCGGATCGGCGCGCGCTTTCGACGCGTATCCGTGACGTGAGCCAGGCCTATGGCCTACCGCTTGATCCGGACCGCATCGTGGGCGAACTGTCTGCCGGGGAAAGCCAGCGGGTCGAAATCATTCGCTGCCTATTGCAAGACCCAAAACTGTTGATCATGGACGAACCGACCTCGGTTCTGACCCCGCAAGAGGTTGATATCCTTTTTGAAACCCTGCGCAAATTAACGGCTGAAGGCACCGCCATCCTGTATATCTCGCACAAGCTTGAAGAAATCCGTTCCTTGTGTGAACACGCTACGGTTTTGCGGTTGGGCAAGGTGGTTGATACCTGTGATCCACGCGAAAAATCCGCGCGTGAGCTGGCGGAAATGATGGTGGGCGACACCCTCCACGTCCCCTTCCGCGAGGCTGCGACCCCCGGCCCAGTCGCCTTGTCGATGTCTGGCGTGTCAATGAAATCCCCAAACGAGTTTGGCACCAATCTTAGAAACGTCACGCTAGAGGTGCGCAAAGGCGAGATTCTGGGCGTTGGCGGTGTTGCAGGCAACGGTCAGGATGAACTGCTGGCGGTTCTGTCCGGTGAAAGCCGTGCCCAAAGCGGGACCATCGCATTGGCGGGCGAAGATATCGGGTCGCTGCACCCGAATGCACGGCGCGCGCGCGGCCTGTTGACCGCCCCCGAAGAGCGACTTGGCCATTCTGCCGCGCCTGAAATGAGCTTGACGGAAAACGCTCTTCTGACAGGCGCTGTTCGCGAAAACCTTGTCGAACGTGGGTTTCTTCGCTGGCGCAGGACCGAACGGTTTGCCCGCAAGGTCATCGAAGAATTTGATGTGCGGACGCCCGGTCCCGACAATACCGCTGGGTCGCTGTCTGGTGGCAATTTGCAAAAATTCGTCATTGGCCGCGAAGTGCTGCAGCGGCCCGAGGTTTTGGTGGTGAACCAACCGACATGGGGCGTCGACGCCTCGGCCGCCGCAGACATTCGCCAATCGCTTCTGGACCTTGCCCATCACGGGGCAGCGGTCGTCGTGATCAGTCAGGATCTGGACGAATTGATGGAGATCGCCGATCGCTTCACCGCATTGAACGAAGGTCGTTTGGCCGAGCCTGTGCCGACCCAAGGCCTGGATGTTGAGACAATCGGCCTGATGATGGGCGGCGTCGAGAAGGAGACGGCGGCATGATACATCTGGAAAAACGTCCCCAGCCATCCCGGTTCTGGGCGGGCTTTACACCGATTCTTGCCGTCATCGCCACGATGATCGCCGGTGGCATCATGTTCTGGATGCTGGGCAAAGACCCCCTTGAGGCGATCCGCACCATCTTCTGGGACCCGCTATTTCACGAAACCTTCGGCCCCTATTCCCGCCCACAGCTTCTGGTGAAAGCCGCGCCGCTGATCTTGATCGCGATTGGCCTGAGCCTCGGATTTCGCGCTGGCATCTGGAACATTGGTGCAGAAGGTCAGTACATCATGGGCGCGATATGCGGGGCCGGTGTTGGTCTGGCGTTCTATCCATCTGACAGCATCCTGATCTTCCCGGCCATGGTGTTGGCGGGCGCGATCGGCGGCTGGGCTTGGGCGATGATTCCCGGCCTTTTGAAAGTGAAATTCGGCACCAATGAAATTCTGGTCAGCCTGATGCTGGTTTATGTGGCCGAGAACCTGTTGGCCTCGGTCAGCCAAGGATTGCTGCAAAACCCCGAAGGCATGGGCTTCCCCGGCTCGCGCAATTTCCGCGACTTCCCCGCCGCTTATAACACCGAGATCATCGGCGGGACTGGCATGCATTGGGGCGTGGCGGCGGCCTTCATTGCAGTGATATTTG
This sequence comes from Aliiroseovarius sp. S1339, assembly GCF_023195695.1. Lineage (GTDB taxonomy): Bacteria > Pseudomonadota > Alphaproteobacteria > Rhodobacterales > Rhodobacteraceae > Aliiroseovarius. The sequence continues at coordinate 86,941 of NZ_JALPQG010000006.1, forward strand.
CCTATGTGCTGCTGACCCGGCATATGCTGGGCTTTCAGGTGCGCCTGACGGGCCAAGCCCCGCGCGCGGCTCGGTTTGCAGGCGTCAATCCGACCCGGCTGATCCTGTTCTGTCTGGGCACATCGGGGGCATTGGCAGGGCTTGCGGGCCTGTTTGAAGTGTCCGGTCCAGCCGGTCAGGTCACCATCGACTTCAATTCCGGCTACGGGTTCACCGCGATCATCGTGGCCTTTCTTGGTCGCTTGCATCCCATCGGCATCCTGCTGGCCGGGCTTCTGATGGCGTTGACCTATATCGGAGGCGAGTTGGCACAACTTATGCTGGGCCTGCCCGGCGCGGCCATACAGATGTTCCAAGGCATGCTGATGTTCTTCCTTCTGGCGATGGACGTGCTGTCGCATTACCGCATCCGCTTCAACAAAAACGCGACGGCGTAAGGAGAACGACGATGGATCTAAGTCAAATCAACCCGCTTCTTCTTCTGGCGTCTTTGATGGTTGCAGCTACGCCAATCCTGCTGGCCGCCATTGGCGAAGCGGTGGTCGAAAAGGCAGGCGTCCTGAACCTTGGGGTCGAAGGCATGATGATCACCGGGGCTGTGGTGGGCTTTGCCATCGGCGTGAATACCGGCAGCCCCGCCATGGGTTTTGTCGCTGCCGCCGTTGCCGGGGCCGCACTGTCGATGCTGTTTGGCGTTCTGGTGCTGTATCTTATGTCCAATCAGGTCGCCACGGGGCTGGGTCTGACACTCTTCGGACTGGGCTTGTCATCGCTGATCGGCAAACCCTATGAGGGGATGAAAGCGCCCAGCATGGCCAAATGGGACATCCCGCTGCTGAGCGACATCCCGGTGCTTGGGCCCATCCTATTTCGTCATGATCCCATGGTCTATGTCAGCCTGATCATCGTGACGGCCACGTGGTATGTGCTGACGCGCACCCGCGCGGGTCTGATCCTGCGGGGGGTTGGCGAAAACCACGATGCAGCCCACGCGCTGGGTTACAAAGTGGTGCGTGTGCGTCTGATGGCCATTGCCTTTGGCGGCGCGTGTGCAGGGTTGGGCGGGGCGTATGTCAGCCTTGTCCGGGTGCCACAATGGGTCGAAGGTATGACCGCCGGGGCCGGCTGGATCGCCCTTGCCATCGTCGTGTTCGCCAGTTGGCGGCCGTGGCGTGTTCTGCTGGGGGCCTATCTGTTTGGCGGGATCACCGTGCTTCAACTGAACCTGCAGGCCGCAGGCGCCGCCATCCCCGTCGAGATATTGGCGATGAGCCCCTATGTCGTGACAATTCTTGTGCTTGTGGTTATCTCTTTGCGTGGCCAACACGGCGCGCCCGGATCACTTGGGCGCATCTTCCACGCGACGCACTAGGTTTCCCTTATGATCAAACCCGACATTCACGAGATCCTTGACGGACACAAGCCCTTGGGCCGCGTGAATGTTGGCCGCATCATGGACGGGTTGATCGTTTTATCTGCCGTCGCGATCGCGCTTGAAACCATGCCGGAATTGCCAGCCAACTTGCGCCGGTTGCTGTTCACGTTCGAGATCGGCTTGTTGGCCGTCTTTTCAGTCGAATACATTGTGCGTCTTGTGTCTGCCCCGCGCCCGTTGCGCTATGCATTCAGCTTCTGGGGCATCATAGATCTGCTGAGCATCGCACCGGCCATCGCGTTTCTGACCCCGCAGTGGCAGGTCGTTCGGACCTTCCGGCTTTTGCGTCTTGTGCGCTTGCTGAAGCTCTTTCGCGGTTCTCACGCGATGGAGCGCCTCGTGGTCGCTTTTGGGCAAGTCCGAGGAGAGCTGGCGGTGTTCGGCGTGATTGCTGGCCTGATGCTCTATGTATCCGCCGTGGGCATCTATGTGTTCGAGCATGACGCCCAACCCGAGGTATTCTCGTCGATCCCAAACAGCCTGTGGTGGGCCGTCGCAAGCTTCACGACTGTGGGCTATGGCGACATGTTCCCGATCACACCCGGCGGCCGGATTTTCACCACCTTCGTGCTGTTCATCGGGCTTGGCGTGATCGCCGTGCCGTCGGCCATCGTGACCGCCGCGCTGCTTGAAAGCGAAACAAATATTCAACGTCGTATCCGTGAGAACGCCGAAAACGGAGACGAGGACGAACCCGAAACTGAAAACCCCAAATCTGCTCAATCCATCAAGGGAGAATGATATGCGTGCAGTAAAAACACTATTGGCCGGTGTGGCCTTGGCTGCTGGCCTTGCCGGCGCGGCCCAGGCCCAAGACAAGACAAAGGTCGGCTTTATCTTCGTCGGCCCCGTCGGCGACGGTGGTTGGACCTACGAACACAACCAAGGCCGTCTGGCCGTAGAAGAAGAGTTCGGCGATAGCGTCGAAACGATCTATCAAGAAAGCGTGCCGGAAGGTGCAGACGCCGAACGTGCGATCACGCAAATGGCTTTGGCGGGCGCAGACCTGATCTTCACCACGTCGTTTGGTTATATGGACGCGACCGTGGCCGTGGCCGAGAAGTTCCCGGACATCAAGTTTGAACACGCCACCGGCTATAAGACAGCGCCGAACGTGTCGGTCTATTCCGCACGTTTCTATGAAGGTCGCGCCGTTCAGGGCCATATCGCTGGCAAGATGACCAAGTCGAACATCATCGGCTACATCGCGTCATTCCCGATCCCGGAAGTTATCCGTGGCATCAACTCGGCCTATATCCACGCCAAGAAGGTGAACCCGGACGTTCAGTTCAAGATCATCTGGGCCTACACTTGGTTTGATCCGGCCAAAGAAGCAGACGCCGCCAAAGCACTGATCGAACAGGGAGCCGACGTGATCCTGCAACACACGGATTCGACCGCGCCGCAAGCCGCCGCGCAAGAAGCCGGAAACATCATCACCTTCGGGCAGGCATCCGACATGTCAGATTATGCGCCAATGCCGCGTGTGTCGTCGATCATCGACAACTGGGCACCCTATTACATCGCACGCACCAAGGCCGTTATGGACGGCACATGGGAAAGCGTATCGACATGGGACGGTATCGGTTCTGGCATGGTTGGCATCGGCGAGATCACGGACGCCGTGCCTGCCGACGTGAAGGCCGAAGCCGAAGCGCTGCGTGACAGCCTTGCCTCGGGCGAATACCACGCCTTCACCGGTCCGCTGAACAAGCAAGACGGATCAGCCTGGCTTGCCGAAGGTGAGACCGCAGATGACGGAACGCTGGCTGGCATGAACTTCTATGTCGAAGGCATCGAAGGCGAAATCCCCTCGAACTGATCACCAGATCGTAAGATCTGACTGGACCTCGCCTTCGGGCGGGGTCTTTTTTTGTGAAAGTGGAACTTTTAGCGACGGAACTTCGAAGGCATTCCGTTTAACGCATATACACATGAACGGAGCATATCATGCGCAAAACTTCCCTTCTCGTCGCCAGTATCGCCATTGCTTTGGCCTTACCAGCCATCGCCCAGAACCAACCCGGCGCCCACTTCCTTGAAAACTGGGATCTGGATGAAAACGGGTCCGTGTCGATCGAAGAGGTGCGCGAACGGCGCGGCGACATCTTCACCACGTTTGACACCAGCGAAGACGACATCCTGACCGCCGATGAATACGTCCAGTTTGATGAGGCCCGCGAGGCGGACATGCAGGAACACGGCATCGCGCAAGGCAAGGGTATGGGGCAAGGTGGCGGCAAAGGCATGGGCCAAGGCAAAGGCCAAGGTAAAGGCGGTGGCCAAGGTATGGGCCAGCAAAACGCCGCGATGTCCATGGCCCTTGAAAACGCTGACCTGAACGGCGACGGAGAGGTCACGCGCGCCGAGTTTCTTGAAGGCGTCGATCTGTGGTTCCCACAACAGGACCGAAACGGCGATGGCGTTCTGACGGCAGAAGACTTTGGTCGGATGTAGCGTGACCCGGCATTAGGTGCACAAAGTAAGGAAGGCTCTGATCGGATCGGGGCCTTTTCCTTTTTTAAGCCGCATGTCAGGGTCTGCGCACGGGGTATTCCCCCGATCTGATTACTTAGATCGACGAGGCACTGGCATGGACGATTTTATCATTATTGGCGGCGGCATCGCGGGGGTGTCTGCTGGCGCCCGCCTGTCGCAACTTGGCACTGTCACGCTTCTGGAGGCGGAAGACGCGCTGGCCTATCATGCCTCTGGCCGGTCCGCGGCGGTCTTTGAACAAAGCTATGGCGCGCCCAGCGTGGTTGAGCTCAACCGGGCGTCACGCCAGTTTCACGAAACCGCTAATGGCGGGGTGCTCAGCCCGCGTGGACTGTTGATCGTCGCAGGTAAGGGGCAGGAAGACACGCTGGCGCAGGACCTTGTCGACATGCGGCTGGATCGGGTCGCAGCGGACGAAGCCTTGGCCTTGGTGCCGATCCTGAATTTGGAAAACTTTTCTGGTGCGGGCTATCACGCGGATGCTTGGGATATCGACACAGACCTGTTGATCCAGAACTTCGCACGGGATATCCGCGCCAACGGCAAGGTGGTCAGCGGCGCGAAAGTCACCAAGATCAAGCGGCTTCCAGACCGGTGGGAGGTCACGACCCCCAAAGGCGTTTTCGCGGCAAAGTCGCTGGTCAATGCAGCCGGCGCTTGGGCGGACCAGATCGCCGCATTGGCGGGTATACCACCGATCGGCATTCAGCCCTATCGCCGCTCAATGGCACGTATTCCAGCACCGGGTGGACGAGACGTCACAACATGGCCTCTGTTCATGGGGGCTGGCGAAAGCTGGTATGCAAAGCCCGATGCGGGCGCGTTGATCGTGTCGCCCGCCGAAGCTGACCCGATGGACCCCCACGACGCCTGGGCAGATGACATGGTGCTGGCGGAAGGCCTTGCGCGATACGAAGAGATGGTGACTGAGCCGGTTAATCGGATGATCGCCAACTGGGCTGGGCTTCGCAGTTTTGCGCCCGACCGCAATCTTGTGATTGGACCGGCGCCAGAGGACGCAGGTTTTCTTTGGTGCGCGGGCCAAGGCGGGTATGGCTTTCAAACCAGCCCCGCCGCGTCACAGCTGCTGGCCGATCTGGTCGCAGGCACGACACCCGTTCTGGGTCAAACAATCGTGGCAACGCTTAGCCCCACACGGTTCGCCTGATCAGCCCAGCAGCACATTCAAGTGTTTGACGACCGAGCGCGCCAGAACGTCCGGTTCATACCCGCCTTCCAGCATCGAAACGATCCGCCCATCCGCGAATTCATCCGCGATGGCCCTCAGCTCGCGCGTGACCCACTCATAGTCTGCATCGGTCAACTGAACACTGGACATATCATCCGCGACATGGGCGTCGAACCCGGCCGAGATGAAGATGAACTCCGGCTTGAACGCCTTCAGATGCGGCAACCAGTGGGCGCTGACCGCCTCGCGAAACTCGGCGCTGCCAGCACCTGCTGACAAGGGGATATCGACAAGGTTGTCGTTTTCCTTCTCATGCCCGGTGAAGGGGTAGAACGGATGTTGGAAGCTGGAACAGAACAGCACGCGATTGTCGGACTTGAAGATCTCTTCCGTGCCATTGCCGTGGTGCACATCAAAATCGATGATCGCCACGCGAGACAATCCGTGACCGTCAAGCGCATGAGCGGCGGCCACGGCAATGTTGTTAAACAGGCAAAACCCCATTGCCTTGTCGCGTTCGGCGTGGTGGCCCGGTGGTCGCACCATGCAGAAAACGGGGTTTGCGTCGTTGGACATAACCAGATCGACGCCCAGAACACCTGCGCCCGCAGCACGTTCTGCCGCGCGCAGGGTTCCGGGGCTCATGACGGTGTCGCCGTCCACTTCGACGCTGTCCATCCCCTGCCCCGGTGCAAGCGCATAAACGCGATCAAGATAGTCGCCATCATGCACCCGTTCCAACTGGGCGCGTTCGACCAGCGGCGCATCGCGGTGGCGCACCACATAATCCATGCCGGACATGATCAATTGGTTGTTGATCGCGTCCAGCCGCGCTTTGCTTTCGGGGTGCAGCGGACCTGCGTCATGCTCTCTGCACTCTGGGTGCGATACGATGGATAGCATCCGGTCTCCTCTCCTTTACCTTAGCTCACAGCTCGCGTTCGACGATCACCACATCATGGTCATCCGGGTCTGGGCGCTGCGTGAAGCCCAGGCTTTTCATCAGGCGCAGCATGGGCGCATTTTTACGCAAAACGGTGCCCTCGATTACGTCAAGTCCATGGTCTTGCGCTGCTTTGAAAAGACCTTTCATTAACGTCGTGCCCAATCCCTGCTTCTGTATCCGGTCCGAGACGACGACGGCGAATTCACAGCTTTTCCAGTCGGGGTTGATCACATAGCGCGCGACCCCAACCTGCACCGACTCGCCGTCGATTTCGGCCATGGCGACCAATGCCATTTCGCGGCGATAGTCGATCTGGGTGAATTGCGCCAAAAGTTCTGGGCTCAGCTCGTTCACTGACCCCATGAAGCGCATCAATTTCGCCTCGTCCGACAAATCGCGCATGAATTGTTTTTCGCTTTCCGCATCTTCGGGGCGAATGGGGCGGATCGTCAGGGGTGTGCCGTCCGACAGCAAAGTTTGACGCGCTAGGTGGCGGGGATAGGGGTGGATGGCCATGTGGTCATATCGCCCGTCAATCGACGGCGGTCGCGCGATGGTGATCCGGGCATCCACGGCCAACACGCCGTCTGGCCCGGCAAACAGCGGGTTTATATCAAGCTCAACGATTTCGGGAAGTTCGCTGACGATGATAGACACGCGCTTCAACACTTCCACGACCTCGGCCTTATCGACAGGATCATAGTCGCGAAAGCTGTCCAGCGCTTTTGAGACACGGGTGCGATTGATCAGCCGCTCGGACAGAACCGAGTTCAACGGCGGCAAGGCCACCGCGCTGTCTTTCACTACCTCGACCATTATGCCACCCGCGCCAAACAGGATCGTCGGGCCAAACACCGGATCACGGCTTGCCCCAATCACAAGCTCGCGGGCTTGGCGCAAGTGGGACATCGCTTCGACCGTGACGCCCGAGATATGAGCGTCGGGCAACGCCTTCTTGACGCTTTGCACGATTTCATGAAACGCACGTGTGACTGTCGCCGCGTGGGCCACGTTGATCTTCACGCCACCAACATCGGTCTTATGCGACACATCCGGCGACGAAATCTTCATCGCAACCGGGAACCCGACCGTCTGGGCTGCGATCAACGCGTCGTTGGCGGCCTTTGCTTCGATCGTCAGGTTTACGGGGATGTTAAAAGCAGCCAGAAGCGCTTTGCTTTCGGTGTCCGACAGCATCGTTCGACCTGCCGATAGCGCATTGGCGATGATCATTCGAGCGCCGTCCAGATCAAGACCCTGTTCGAACGCGCGCGCGCGCGGCACTTCAAGCGACAATTTGCGGTTGCGATGGTGCTGGGCGAGGTAGGAAAACCCCTCGACCGCCCGTTCCGGCGTTTCATAGACCGATATTCCGGCTTCAGATAGCAGGACCCGACCTTCGGCCACGACATCTTCGCCCATCCAACTGGCCAAAACGGGTTTCCTGTTACGCTTTGGCAGTGCGTCCTTCACCGCCTGAGCGGCAGCCGTTGGGTCGGTCATCGCCTGTGGGGTCAGCAAAACCAACACCCCGTCAACGCCCGGATCGGCAATCGTGGCCTTGACAGCAGCGCCATAGGCTTCGGGCGTTGCATCGCCCAGAATATCAACGGGGTTTGTGTGGCTCCAATAAGCTGTCAGCACCTTATCCAGCGCCTTGCGCGTCGGATCAGACAGCGGTGGTAAGGACAGGCCCAGATCGCCCGCACGGTCAGCGGCCAGCACGCCTGCACCCCCACCATTGGTGATAATACACAGCCGGTCGCCCGTGGTTTTTTTGGTATTCGCTAAAAGCTCGGCGGCGGCAAAAAGCTGTCCAAGCGTATTGACCCGAACCGCGCCAACGCGTTCCAGCGCGGCGTCAAAGACCTCGTCCGATCCGATCAACGCGCCTGTGTGAGTATGTGCGGCCTTTGCGCTGCCAACGTGACGACCGGATTTCAACACGATGACCGGCTTCAGGCGCGCCGCCCGGCGCATCGCTGACATGAAGTTCGGCGCGTCTTTGACGCCTTCGATATACAATAGGATCGCATCGGTTTTCGGGTCATTCACCAAGTAATCCAGCGTGTCCCCGATATCGACATCAAGCGAGCTGCCCAGCGACACCATCGCCGAAAACCCCGAATGATGCGGCCCCGCCCAATCGGCAATCGCCGAGATCAATGCTCCCGACTGAGACACCATCGCAAGCCGCCCTTTGGGCGCTTGTGATCGCAGGAAAGTGGCATCCAGCCCAATCCATGGCCGAACAAGCCCGACGCAATTGGGCCCCAGAAAACGGATGCCGCCCTTACGCGCTTCGTTGATGACCTGCGCCTCGTAGTCGCGCCCTTTCGGGTCGTCCTCGCCGAACCCCGCCGACAGAACAATCGCCGCTTTCACCCCCGCCGCCGCGCAATCGCGCATGATGCCGGGCACAGTCCGCGCAGGCGTTGCGATGACGGCCAGATCAATGTCATGCGTTACGGACGAGATGTTTTTGTGACAGGCCACATCACCGATGGTCTTGTGTTTTGGGTTGATCGGAACGACAGAGCCATCAAATTCACCGGCTATCAGATTGGCATAAGCCAACGCGCCTACGGAATTGCCTGACGGGCTGGCCCCGAACACGGCGACCGAGCGGGGATCGAACAGGGGGCTAAGCGGGCTTTTGTCCATGCAATTTGGTCCTTCGCACATAGCTTACCCGACGGGCGAGCCGATAACTCCTCCTGCCCCATCTCTGCGCGTACGAACAGGGCTTGTCTTTGATGTGCCTCAAGCTTTCTGAACAGGTTTGTTGGCGTGTTCGATACCCTTCAGGATAGGACAATCCGGCCTGTCATCGCCAGAACACGCGTGCACAAGGTCCGACAAGGTGTCGCGCATTGCAACCAAGTCGGCGATCTTCACCTCGATCTGTCGCAAGTGTTCGGAGGCGATCTGCTTCACATCGCCACTTGCGCGCGACTGATCCTCGTACAGCGCCAGCAACGCCCGACAATCACCGATCGAAAACCCAAGCGCACGTGATCGCGCCAGAAAAGTGAGCTTGTGCAGGTCCTTGCCCGCAAAAACGCGATACCCGTTGGTATCCCGGTTCGGCGTGACCAGCCCAATGTCTTCGTAATAACGGATCGTCTTTGCAGGCAAGCCAGTGCGTTTCGCAGCATCCGAGATGTTCATGATACCTCCTCCTCCAACAACGGGCGGACGAAGCGCAGGCGCAGCGCGTTTGTCAGCACCAATACCGACGAGGCCGCCATCGCCCCCGCCCCCAGCATCGGGGACAGCAAGATGCCCCAAACCGGGTAAAGCACGCCCGCCGCGACCGGGATCAGAAGAACGTTGTAGCCAAACGCCCAGAACAGGTTCTGGCGGATATTGGTCATGGTGCGCCGGCTGATTTCAAACGCGTCGACCACGCCTGACAGCGAGCCTGAGGACAGGATAACATCCGCCGCCTCAATCGCGACATCGGTGCCGGTGCCAATTGCCAGCCCCACATCGGCGCGGGCCAGTGCCGGGGCGTCATTGATGCCGTCGCCCACAAAAGCAACTTTGCCATAGCGCGCCTGAAGGGCCTCGACCGCATCAACCTTGCCGCCGGGCAACACGCCCGCGTCCACATGGGAAATCCCAAGCTGATCAGCAATAGCCTGTGCGGTGGCGGCATCATCGCCAGTGATCATCGCGATTTCCTTCCCCATGGCCCGAAGGGCGCGCAGTGCGCCTTCTGCTTCAGGTTTCACAGGGTCCGAGACGCCAATCAACGCCGCAAGCTGCCCATCAATCGCGGCAAAGAACACGGTTTCGCCGCGTGCACGCATTGGCTCGGCGCGGTTTTCAAACCCGGTCAGTGGCACCTTTTCACGTGCCATGTATTTCCGTGACCCGATAAGAATGCGCTGTTCACCGATCTGCCCATGCAAACCGAAACCCGTTTCCGTCTGCACATCCTGTACCTTCGCAAGTGTGATACCGCGGTCTTGCGCGCCGCGCAGGATCGCTTGCCCTAATGGGTGTTCACTTTGCGCCTCAACCCCGGCGACGATCGCCAAAACCTCATCGGCATCCCGCCCTTCGGCAACTTCGAACGCCGTGAGTTTGGGTTGACCTTCCGTCAGCGTGCCCGTCTTGTCGAACGCCACAATTTGCGCGGCTTGTAGGGCCTGCAAGGCGTCGCCGCGCCGAAATAACGCTCCCAATTGCGCCGCCCGCCCGGTGCCGACCATGATCGAGGTCGGCGTGGCCAGCCCCATCGCGCAAGGGCAGGCAATGATCAGAACCGAAACCCCGGCGACCAAAGCCAAGCCAAGTGCTGGATCAGGGCCGATCACCAGCCAGACCAAAACAGTCAGGGCGGCAATCGCCATCACCACCGGCACAAAAACCGCCGTGATCTGGTCGACCAGCGCTTGGATTGGCAAGCGTGCGCCCTGCGCGTCTTCGACCATGCGGACAATTTGCGCCAGCAACGTGTCTGGGCCAACAGCCGTGACACGCGCCTTCAGCGCGCCCGTTCCATTGACGGTCCCGCCGGTCACCGTGTCGCCTGCCGCCTTCGCAACGGGAACAGGTTCGCCGGTGATCATGCTTTCGTCCACAAGGCTTTCACCCTCGATCACTTCGCCATCCAGTGGCACCCGTTCACCGGGGCGGATCACCACGATCTCGCCGGTGACTACTTGCGCAAGGGGGCGTGTGACGGTTCGCCCATCCACATCGACCAGCGCGTCGTTCGGGGCAAGCGCGACCAATGCGCGGATCGCCTCGCCCGTGCGGCCTTTGGCGCGGGCTTCCATCCAGCGGCCAATCAGGATCAACACGATGATGACCGCGGCAGCTTCGAAATAAACGTTCGCCGTGCCGGCTGGCAGGATACCCGGCGCCAGCACAGAAACGAGTGAATAAAGATAGGCCGCCGACGTGCCCAGCGCGACCAGTGCGTTCATCTCGGGTGCGCCGCGCAAAAGCGCTGGAAACCCCTTGGTGAAAAATATCCGGCCCGGCCCAGCCATGACCAAAGTTGTCAGGATAAGCTGAATCCAGAGCGAGGTTTCAAGCCCGATGGTGCTTTGCACCCAATGATGAAGGGGGGGGAATACATGCCCGCCCATTTCAAGAATGAACACCGGCGCCGTCAGGGCGGCCGCCAAAAGCGCCTTACGTTTGAGCGTCTGTGCCTCGGCGGCCTTGTCCCGTGGCCCAGTGCTTTCTGTATCTTCGCGGGGTCTTGTGGGAAAGCCCGCTTTGGTGATCTTGGCTGCAAGGGTTTCAGGCGTCGTGGCCCCGGCCAGATAGGTCACGAAGGCGCGTTCCGAGGCGAGGTTCACCCGCGCCTCCAACACGCCGGGCGTCGCCTTGAGCATTCGTTCAACCCGCCCCACACAGGACGCACAGGTCATCGACCCAACCTCGAAAACAACAGTTTCACGGCGCGCGGGATAGCCTGCGCGGTCCAACGCGCCCGCCAGCGCATCTGCTGTCGCGGGTGTGGAAAACTCTACCCGCGCGGTTTCGGTGGCCAAGTTGACGGGCGCGGTCGACACACCTTCGACAGCAGTCAACGCACGTTCGGCACGGCCTACGCAGGACGCGCAGGACAGGTTGTCGAGCTTCAGGGACAATGTGGTTGCAGCAGTCATGTGGGACTCCGGTGTCTTGTTGCCTGGCACATAAGGCTTCCAGTTGCTGGAAGGTCAAGAGCCCGTGGCGAAGTTCCTGCAAGACAGCTTGACGCAGCTGGTGACCAGCCTATTCAAAGAGGAGTGATAGTTATGCGAAAGGGTTACCCAATGACGACGTTCCACGTGCCCGATATGAGCTGCGGACACTGCAAAGCTTCGATCACCGAAGTGTTGACCGAACTGGGCGGCGAACAGCTGACTTTTGATATGGAGGCGCGCACAGTGGACGTATCTAACCTGTCGCCCGAAGCCGTCGTCACGGCGCTGGACGGTATCGGCTTTCCGGCCAGCCCCAAATAAGAAAACCCCGACGCGTGCCGGGGTTTTCATCGAAGCATTTCCAAATCTGTCAGATCACGTGGCAGGCCACTTGCTGACCGTTTCCGCGATCCGTCAACGGCGGCTTGGTTTCTGAGCAGACGGCAATCGCATGTGGGCAGCGCGTTCGGAACACGCATCCAGATGGAGGATCCAGTGGCGACGGCAAATCCGCATCCAAAATCATAATTTCGCGTGCAGCATTCGCTTTTGGGTCCGGAATTGGAACGGCCGAAATAAGCGCCTGTGTATAGGGGTGACCCGGCGCGCGATAAAGCTGCTCGGCCTCACTGATTTCCACCACGTTGCCAAGGTAAAGCACCATGACGCGGGTCGAGATGTGCTTCACCACGGAAAGGTCATGCGCGATGAAAATCAGGCTCAGGCCCATATCTTCCTGAATCTCCATTAGCAGGTTGATCACCTGCGCCTGAATGGACACATCCAGCGCCGACACCGGTTCATCACAGATGATCAGCTGCGGTTTCACAATCAGCGCACGCGCGATCCCGATCCGCTGACATTGGCCGCCAGAAAATTCGTGCGGATATCGGTTGATCATGTTGGGCAGAATGCCGACTCGGTCCAGCACTTCGCGCACGCGGTCCTTCACCTCGGTCTTCGACAGATTCGGGTGATGGGTCTTAAGCGGCTCTGCAACGATCTGACCGATTGTCATACGCGGGTTCAGGGATGCCAAAGGATCCTGAAAGATCATCTGCATTTCTTTTCGGTGCCCGCGCATTTCATGCTTGCTAAGCGTAAGAAGGTCATCGCCAAGCCACAGGACCGTGCCTGCTTCGGACGGAACCATGCGCATGATGGCGCGCGCGAGCGTGGATTTGCCACAGCCACTTTCGCCCACAATGCCAAGGGTTTCGCCGGGCATCAGGTCGAAATCGACACCATCAACAGCTTTCAACTTGTCTGGTGCGGTCCACGGCATCGCGCCTTTGGGTTTGATGTCAAACCAGACTTTCAGGTCACGGACGGATAGCAGAGGGGACTGGGCGTTCATACAAGCTCCTCCAAGGGTCTAAGGCAGGCACGTCGGCGCACTTTGCGGCCTGCAACGCCGTCCAGGGTCGGGCGGGTCGTGGCGCAGTCTTTTATCGCAAATTCACAGCGAGGCGAAAATGGACAGCCGACCGGCATGTTCATCATGTTAGGCGGGCTGCCCGGAATGGTCGCCAGACGTTCGCTTTCGACATCCAGACGCGGAACGGCCTTCAAAAGACCCATCGTATAAGGATGGGTCGGCATTTCGAACAGACCGACGGTGGTGCCATATTCCATCTGCTGCCCGCCATACATGACCAGCGTTTCCCTACACGCCCCCGCGACCACACCCAGATCATGGGTGATCAGGATGATGGACATGCCGAATTCCTTTTGCAGGTCCTCAAGCAGTTTCATGATCTGCGCCTGAACAGTCACGTCCAACGCCGTCGTCGGCTCGTCCGCGATCAGAATGTCGGGCTTGCACAGAAGCGACATTGCGATCATGACCCGTTGACGCATACCGCCGGAAAACTCGTGCGGATACATGGAAATGCGTTTTTTCGCCTCAGGAATCCTTACCGCGTCGAGCATATCGACCGATTGCCGCACCGCGTCAGATTTCGAAATCCCCTTGTGATGCGTCAACACCTCGGCCATCTGGTCGGAAACAGACATGAACGGGTTCAGGCAGGTCATCGGATCCTGAAAGATCATTGCGATCTTTTCGGCCCTGATCTTGTTCAGTTTGTTGGTCGAGATGTTCAGGATTTCTTCGCCCGCCAGCTTGACCGATCCAGTGGCTTGGCCATTTCGGGCCAGCAACCCCATGATGGCAAACACCGTCTGGCTTTTGCCCGACCCGCTTTCGCCCACCACGCCAAGCGTCTCTCCCGCGATCAAGTCAAAACTGATCCCGTCCACTGCGGTGACGGTTCCGTCCGGGGTGTCGAAATGAACGCTTAGGTTGCGTACTTCAAGAAGTGCCATATCGCTAAACCCCTACCGGTCTTTCGGGTCAAGCGCATCGCGCAGACCGTCACCAAAGAAAAAGAACGCAAACAACGAGATCAGGAAGAAGAAGAGGGGGAACCCCAGCATCCACAACGTGCCATAGCGCATCTGCCCGGCCCCTTCGTTGATCAACGCGCCCCAACTGGTCAATGGCTCTTGAACCCCCAAACCGAGGAACGAGATAAAGCTTTCAAACATGATCATCGAGGGCACCAGAAGCGTCGCGTAAACGATCACAACGCCAAGCAGGTTTGGAACGATATGGCGGATGATGATCTTCGGCGTCGAAACACCCGTCGCAATCGCAGCTTCCACGAACTCCTTGTTCTTGATCGACAGAGTCTGGCCGCGCGCGATCCGCGCCATGTCCAGCCACGAAATCAAGCCGATGCCGACAAACAGCATGAAAATCGAGCGCCCGAACACCACCAGCAACAGGATCAGGACGAACATGTACGGGATCGCCATCAGGATATCGACGATCCGCATCATAATGTTGTCCAGCCGCCCACCGATAAAACCAGCGGTCGCGCCATAAAGCGTGCCCACAATGACCGAGATCAACGCTCCGACGATACCAATCATCAGCGAAATCTGCGTGCCCTGCACGACACGGGCGAACAGGTCACGCCCGAGCGGATCAAGTCCGAAATAATGGCCGGTTTCAATCGAAGGTCCACCAAGGGTGCGGACGTCGCCCATTAGGTTCCAGTCAATCTCCTCATTCGACCAGGGCGTTAGAAACCCGCCGAACAGCGCGAAAAGCGAGACGAGGATCAATATAAAAAGCGCCGCAACAGCCGCCTTGTTTCGGAAAAAGCGCGCCCGCGCGTCCTGCCACAGCGAGCGGCCTTTGATCACTTCGGTCGTGTCTACTATGTCTGTAACATGTGCCATGCGCGCGCCCTCAGTACCGAATACGTGGGTCGATCCATGCGTACAGCACGTCCACCAACAGGTTGAAAAGGATCGTCAGCATACCAACAAGGATCGTAATCCCCATGATCACCGAATAGTCCCGGTTCAGTGCAGCTTGCACAAAATCTTTGCCGATGCCGCCGGTTGACAGAAACATATCAACAACAACCGAACCAGTGATCATGCCAACAAACGCCGGTCCCAGATAAGAGATCACCGGGATCAACGCCGGCTTCAGCGTATGGCGAAGAACGATCGTTCGGTCGGGAAGCCCCTTGGCGCGCGCGGTGCGGACGAAGTTCGAGTTCAGCACCTCAAGCATCGAAGATCGCGTCAGCCGCGCGATTGACGCCAGATACGAGGTCGCAAGCGCGATGACAGGCATGACCAGATAGGAAGAATAGGAGTTCGGGTCACCCGGCCCACCCCACCAGCCGCCACCCGGCAGCCAGCTCAGCCACAGTGTGAACACCAGCACAAGGATCGGGGCCATGATGAAGTTGGGCAACGCCTGCGCACCGATGGAAAATCCGACAGCCAGATAGTCGATCCAGGTATTTTGCTTCAGGGCGGCGGCAATGCCTAGCGCACCGCCGATCAGCACCGCAAAAAAGAAGGCCCAGAACCCATAGGTCAGTGTAACCGGGAAGCCATCCGCGACGATCTGGTTCACCGTTCTGTCCTGATAAACAAAACTCGGGCCGAAATCGAAGTGGAAGATGATGTTTTTCAGATAGGTGCCGATCTGAACGAGGAAGGGATCATCAAGCCCGTATTTGGCATTGATATTCTCTAACACCTTCGGCGGCAGCGCGCGTTCTTTTGTGAACGGACCACCGGGCGCGGCGCGCATCAGAACGAACGAGAATACGATCAAAATCAGGATAACAGGCACAGCCATCGCAATGCGACGAAGAACAAATCCCAGCATATGGAGACCCCGTTTTATGACGGGCGGGCCCGGTTTCCCGGACCAGCCCAAAGTGATTAGAACAGCGTGGCTTATTCAGCCGTGCGATACATCGTGCGGGAATAAACGTTGTTCATAAGGTCTTCAAACGGGTATCCCTTCAGGTCCGGCTTAACCATGATCACCTGAGTATACTGGTACACCGGAACGATCGGCATGTCGTCCGCCAGCAATTGCTCCATCTGCTTGTATTCTTCCGCAGGGTTCGCAGAAGTCTTCGCAGCCTTCGCCAACTCGTCATATTTCGGGTTGGTATACTTACCGTTGTTGTGGCCCGATGTCGTGGTGAACAGGTCGGTGTAGGTGGACGGCTCGTTATAGTCGCCACACCATGCATATCGGGCCATGCCAAAGTCGCCGTTGCGCAGCTTGTCCAGATGCACTTTCCATTCGAAGTTGGCCAGCGTGATATTGGCACCCAAAGCTTGCTTCCACATTTGCGACGCAGCGATTGCAATCTTCTTGTGCGCTTCGGACGTGTTGTAGTTCAGCGTTAGCTCAAGCGGCTTGCCGCCGGGGCCGTAACCCGCTTCTTCAAGAAGCTCTTTGGCTTTTGCCATACGCTCGTCCTGCGACCACGTCGCATAGTCGATTTCTGGCATTTCAAAACCAGCCGTCTTCTGGTGCGTCCAGTTATATGACGGGTATTGGCCGCCTTTCAGGATGCTGTCGACGATGACGTCGCGGTTCAGCGCATAGGACAACGCCTTGCGAACACGGACGTCCTTCAGAGCCTCAGGGCCATCTTCGCGCAGGTTGAACATATAGATATAGGAACACGACCGCGGTGTCGAATAGGTCTCGTCCGGCAGTTTTTCCTTCAGGGCCGGGTATTGGCCTGCGGGCACGTCGGTTTTATCAACTTCGCCTGCATCATAGCGAGTCAGAGCGATGTTTTCATCGTTGATCACCAAGGCGACGACCTGTTCAAGAACGGTCTTGTCGTTGTTCCAATACATCTCGTTGCGTTCGCGCGTGACTTTCACGCCCGGTACATAGTCGGTCAGGACAAAGGCGCCGTTGCCAACCAGATTGCCGGGTTTGGTCCAGTTATCGCCGTGTTCTTCAAGCACCTTTTGGTTGACCGGGAAGGTGGACGCATGTGTCAGCATACCGGGGAAATAGGGGCGCGGCGCGTCGATCTTGACCTCAAGCGTCTTATCATCAACGGCTGTCGCACCCAGCATGTCAGCGGCCATTTCGCCGGCGACGATTTTCGTGGCGTTCTCGACACCCATCAGCTCCATGTACCAAGCGTATTCCGACGCGGTTGCGGGGTCAGCCAGACGCTGCCACGCATAGACGAAATCGCCTGCGGTCACCGGATCACCGTTCGACCATTTTGCGTCGCGCAGCTTGAACGTATAGGTCAGGCCGTCTTCCGACACTTCCCAACTTTCCGCCGCACCGGGAACCGAATTGCCTTGCGGGTCCGAGTTCACCAGCCCCTCAAACAGGTCACGCAAAATGTGCGACCCTTCGACATCGGTGTTGATCTGAGGGTCAAACGATTTGACGTCGTCCAACATGCGATAAGTATAAATCTGGCTATCCGCGAGCGCCTCGCCGGTGTCCGGGTGGGTGCCGGCTGCCAAGGCGGGGCTGGCAAGCGCAAGTGCCGAGCCTAGCAGGGCAGCTTTGATTGTAATGTTCATGAAGGTTCTCCCTAGTCAGTTTTTTGCGGGATGATGCCGTAAACAGAACTCAATCGTTCCGCGAGAGACTCAGCCCTCCGGCAATCACCGATGAAGCATCCTATGCGCATCTTGTCGCGAGAAACAACAGCTTGCAGCACTGTCGTTTTTTCAACAAGTCGAGAGGTCGTATCGCCGTACTCAGATGGCGAACTTCGTGAATATGGCGATTATTTCGTGAAAATGACGGCAATTCTGGCATCCAATGCCAACTGCACCTGCATTATTGCCAATCCAGAATGCTCGTGCGAACCTTAGACCAACATAAACCCACTGGACCAATCCGAGGGAAATCCGTGCAAAGCGAACAGACATCAGCCCGCGCCTCTGGGGTGGACCGGGACATTGCGCAGTTGCCGCAAGTGGCCCATTCACGCAATCCGGGCATGGACCTGGACATGAACTGGGTGCGCGCCGTTCAGGCCAACACATCCGCAATTGAACGCCGTTGCGCTTCCCTGCCCGGTCGGCGTAGCGTCAAAAAAGATCATCAGGCTGCATGGCTTTTGAAGGCCATCACCATGATCGACCTGACCACACTGGCGGGTGATGACACACCGGGGCGGGTGCGCCGACTATGTGCCAAAGCGGCCCATCCCGTGCGGCCCGAGATCATGACAGCCTTGGGCGTCGATGAGATTACTACGGGTGCCGTCTGCGTCTATCACGACATGATCGCGACCGCCGTGGATACGCTGGACCATTTGGGGGTTAACCTACCGGTTGCCGCCGTATCGACCGGCTTTCCCGCGGGCCTCAGTCCCTATCACTTGCGGGTCGAAGAAATCCGCGAAAGTGCGCGCGCCGGGGCCTCGGAAATCGACATCGTGATTTCGCGCCGCCATGTGCTGACCGGCAACTGGCAGGCGCTTTACGACGAGATGCGTGACTTCCGAGAGGCCTGCGGCGACGCGCATGTGAAAGCCATTCTTGCCACAGGTGAACTGGGCAGCTTGCGCAATGTCGCGCGCGCCTCGCTTGTCTGCATGATGGCCGGGGCCGACTTCATCAAGACCTCGACCGGCAAGGAAAGCGTGAACGCAACCCTTCCCGTCAGTTTGGTCATGATCCGGGCAATTCGTGATTATTACGAAGCGACAGGCTATCGCGTCGGCTACAAGCCTGCGGGCGGCATTTCGAAAGCCAAGGACGCGATCACCTATCTGGCCCTGATCAAGGAAGAACTGGGCGACGACTGGCTGACGCCCGACCTGTTCCGCTTTGGCGCCAGCTCGCTTCTGGGCGATATCGAACGCCAGTTGGAACACCACGTGACCGGCCATTATTCGGCCACCTACCGCCACCCGATGGGCTGAGGGCATTGTTATGACCGTGAAAGAAATCTTTGACACGATGGATTATGGCCTCGCCCCGGAAAGCGCGAAGGAAGCGTTGGGCTGGATTGCCGAACGCAACGGCCAGTTTGGTCTGTATATCGGCGGGCGTATGAGTGCCGTCGGTGACACATTTGACACCAAGAACCCCGCCAATGGCGAAGTGCTGGCGCAGGTCACGCAGGCCACACCCGACGACGTCGACGCCGCCGTCACCGCCGCCCGCAAGGCGCAGCGCAAATGGGCGGCACTTTCGGGCCACGAACGGGCGAAATACCTTTATGCTCTGGCGCGTTTGGTCCAAAAGCATTCGCGGCTGTTCGCGGTGCTGGAAACGCTGGATAATGGTAAACCCATCCGCGAAAGCCGCGACATCGACATTCCGCTGGTCGCGCGCCATTTCTATTACCACGCGGGCATGGCGCAGTTGCAAGACGCCGAGCTTCCCGACCGTGAGGCGCTGGGCGTTTGCGGCCAGATCATCCCGTGGAATTTCCCGCTGCTCATGCTGTCATGGAAAATCGCGCCTGCGATTGCGATGGGCAACACCGTGGTTCTGAAGCCCGCCGAATACACGTCGCTGACCGCCCTTCTGTTTGCGCAAATCTGCGACGAGGCCGGACTGCCCAAGGGCGTGGTCAACATCGTTACCGGCGACGGGCGCGTGGGTGAAGCCATCG
Source organism: Aliiroseovarius sp. S1339 (assembly GCF_023195695.1). Lineage (GTDB taxonomy): Bacteria > Pseudomonadota > Alphaproteobacteria > Rhodobacterales > Rhodobacteraceae > Aliiroseovarius. Next base: position 106,612 of record NZ_JALPQG010000006.1, read on the forward strand.
TGACGCATGAGGATATCGACAAGATCGCCTTCACCGGCTCAACCGAAGTTGGCCGGGTGATCCGCCGCGAAACGGCAGGGTCGGGCAAGTCCCTGACATTGGAACTGGGGGGCAAGTCGCCCTACATCGTGTTTGACGACGCCGATCTGGATTCAGCGGTCGAAGGTCTGGTCGACGCAATATGGTTCAATCAGGGTCAGGTCTGCTGTGCAGGCTCGCGCCTGATCGTGCAGGAAGGCATCGCCGACCGTTTCTATACCAAGCTGAAAGCCCGGATGGACAAGCTGCGCATGGGCGATCCGCTGGACAAATCCATTGATGTGGGCGCCGTGGTGGACCCTGTGCAGCACGCGCAAATCACGAAGTTGGTCGAGGCGGGCGCAGGCGACGGCGAGCTTTACCAAGCCCCCTGCCCGATCCCGGACACAGGCTGTTTTTACCCGCCCACCCTGATCACCGGCCTGTCGTCGGCGTCCATGCTGATGCAGGAAGAAATCTTCGGCCCGGTTCTGGTCGCCACCACCTTCCGCACCCCATCCGAGGCCGTCGAGATTGCCAACAACACCCGTTACGGGCTGGCCGCCACGGTGTGGAGCGAGAATGTGAACCTGACCCTTGATATCGCGCCAAAGCTGGCGGCTGGCGTGGTCTGGGTGAACGGCACCAACATGTTTGACGCCGCTGCCGGGTTTGGTGGCGTGCGCGAAAGCGGGTTTGGCCGCGAAGGGGGCTGGGAAGGCTTGCAAGCCTACACCAAGCCGCGCGCCAAGGCGCAGTCGTTGAAACCCATCGCCGCCTTTGCTGCCCCGAAAGAGGCGACGGTCGACGCGCTGGATCGCACCGCCAAGTTCTATGTCGGTGGCAAGCAAGCGCGGCCCGATGGTGGCTATTCGCAAGCTGTTTGGTCCAAACAAGGTGCGCTTTTGGGTCACGTCGGCGTGGCCAACCGCAAAGACATCCGCAACGCGGTCGAGGCTGCACATACCGCCAATGGCTGGTCCAAGACGACGGGCCACTTGCGCGCACAGATCCTGTATTATATCGGCGAGAACCTCTCGGCCCGCGCGGATGAGTTCGCTGCCCGGATCGACGCCATGATGGGTGGTCGCAATGGCGCAAAGGAGGTGAACGCTGCGGTCAGCCGCCTGTTCACCTATGCCGCTTGGTCCGACAAATATGACGGCGCTGCGAAGCCGGTTCCGATGCGCGGGGTCGCGCTGGCGATGAACGAGCCGGTCGGCGTTATCGGCGGCTTCTGCCCGGACGACGCCCCCCTTCTGGGACTGGTGTCCCTGATGGCCCCGGCGATCGCGATGGGCAACCGCGTGGTGCTGGCCGCAAGCGAGCCGTTCCCGCTGGCCGCGACCGATTTCTATCAGGTGCTCGACACGTCGGACTTGCCGGCGGGCGTCGTGAACATCGTCACCGGCAGCCACGCAGAGCTTGCGTCGCCCTTGGCAGGTCACCTTGGCGTAGATGCGGTTTGGACGCTGTCTGGGGCGGACATTTCAGCCATCGTGGAAACAGAAAGTGCAGGGAACCTGAAACGCAGTTGGGTCAACAACGCGACAGCGCGGGACTGGTTCGGGGCAGCAGGCGAAGGCCGCGAATTCTTGGTCCACGCCACCGAGGTCAAAACGATCTGGGTGCCCTACGGCGAATAAGCCCACACCATTGAACGGCAAAACGCCGCGCGGGATATCCTGCGCGGCGCTTTTTTATGTCGATCTTACTTCTTGCGCCAAGACCCCAACCAGCGCGAGAACCGGCCCCGCGCTTTGTCTGCACGGGCATCAACCGCATCCCACGCCTCGCCCGCATCTTCAAGCGCCGGATCTATCGAGCGTTCGCGGAACTGTCGCCACAACGCGCGCACGAAGCCGATGATGACAGCCAACACAAGGAAGAACATGATGTTGAACCATGGAATAATGGTCGCGTCAGGTCCGGTGACAGGACGTATCGCAACCGCGTTCGGAAACGCCGAAATCAGCTCGTTGCGCCAGCCGTAATGGGTTAGCACTGCCCATTTGGGGTTTTCCGGCGTAGATCGCAGATCGTCCACTTCGGTCTGAAGGCTGGCGGTGTCAAACTTGAAATAGAATGGCCAACCCCAGCCGGTATCCTCGTTGCGATAAACCATGACCTCTTCCGCATCGCGGCGCACGAAACCCAGAAGATACGTTTTCTTTTTCACCGTCTGGATGAACTGCACATCTCGGTTGATCAGGTTGGCGGATTGATCATCCGGCTTCGACCAGAAAATCCGGGTCCAATCCCCCAAATCCTGCCGTTCCTGATAGGTGTTCACGACGCGCACAATGTCATGTTGCGGCAACACATAATGCAGCACACCAAATAGGAGCACGAAGATCAGACTGCGGATGATGATACGAAAACGGCGCATGGGGAACCTCAGTTGATTAGGATGAGTGACATCAGAACGAATAGCGCGGGGATCACATACACCAGCAGGATCAGCTTGGGCCGGAAGCTTTTCTTATAGTCCTCCATCCCTTCGCGTAGCCACGCGTCACGATCGGTCACATCGCCATCGGGGTGTTCCTCGGCCCATTGATTTTCCAGTTTTTCCAACCGGATCGAGCGGGAATACATGCTGACCAACACGTAAACGATGCTAAGCCCTATGAACCCGAAAATGACAAGTCGCACCAATCCCATCGTTACCTCCTGTTCACTGCGCCCCACGGGCCGACAATCTCGATCATGTCCTCACGCGCCCGCTTGCGCGCCGTCCGGGGCACTTTCATCGGGTCTTTGCGCCCGCCGAACAACGCTTCGCGCGCACCGGCCTTGTTCGCCATATAGTCACGATGCAGGAATTCTGCCACAAATTCACGCTTTTCGTCGGGCCATGTGGCATATGCGGCATAGAAAAGCTCCTTGTGGCAGATGAACAGCTGGCGGAAGTCCATCGGCGCAAGCTCGGACAACAAGCGGTTGATCAGGTCGCGATCGGGATGGTCTGGCCGCGCGCGCAGGGTATAGAAATAGGCCGGATGACGGCTGTCGATCCGGGGCCACTGCCCGCCAGCTTCCGCCCAGCGCACCATCGCCGCCAACCCGTGGAAGGCTGCGGGCAGATGTGACCCTAACCGCTGCGCCACGTGGCGCAGGGTGCGCGATGACATGTCACCCAAATCCAGCCCGGCCGACGTTGCGGCGTCGACCAGAATGAACTCCATCTTCTGGCGCAGGATCGTGGCCCCCGCATCACCGCGTTCACGAACGACCGGTTCGACCAGATCGTTCTTGCTCAGGAAACTGGCCAGCCTGTTTGCCTCGGACGTGTCCAAAACCTTGCCCGGAGGCGGCGTGGGCAGCCGATCTTTATCACCCGACACAATCACCGCCGGGCTTTCCACATCACGGAAGACATACAGCCCGCCAAAATGCGCGGTCCAGAAATTGCCCTGCTCGTATTCCTGCACGCCAAGGTCCACCGGCACGCGGGTGACGTCGCCCGTTTCGCGCGCCAGTTCGATCATCTCGCCAATCAGATCGTCGTCATACCAAGCGTTTGGCGCGGTCTGAAAATGGTCGATCTTCTCGGCCAGCAGGCGGGCGTTCTTGACGTGACTTTGGGTCGTGTCCGCCTCGATGGTGAACTTGCGAATATCAAACAGCCGCGCGGGGTCGGACATGTCATAGACCGAATCCATCAACTCACCCGCCACCGCATCATGGGCGGTCAGCGCGAACAGCTTCGCCTCGTTATCCGCGATGAACTGCCGCAAAATCGCGCGCGAGGTCGAGAACATGGCATTCAGCAGCGGCGCGGTCTTCTGGTCCACCGTCAGAATGATAAACTGCCGGTTGCAGCCATTGGGGTTGAGGTAGAGCGGATCGTCCAGCTCCTCGCCAATCTCGGGCGAGAACCCGGAGACGTCGATATGAAATTCTTTCAGCTTCGTCTGCTTGCCCGCCAGCCCCTTGAGCGCACGGTTATAGCGTTCGATCAGCGCGGGGCTGTCGACCCGGATCAGGTTGCCAAACATGAGACCGCGTTTAATTAGGCGCTTCAAAGCATGGCTCCTCATAGTTGGATTTGCGCGGAGTTTTCCAGATGTCCAGATCAGTCAGCCTCAAGATATTCTCCCGCAACGCAGGTAGTCGCATCGTTTTAGTGCGCTGTCTTTGGTCTTCCGAGAGCCTGTCATACAATTGGCCAACTACATCCACGTGTTTGACCACTGCCTCCCAATCATCAACTCCCTTTATCTTCTCTATCTCCACTCCCGGGTTGAGAATGTTGCTCTTGACCTTCCAAAAAAAACTATTCGTTTCGAACGACATTTTCCGTAGATAGGCATCGACCCCAAGTTCCTCTCGGGCGCAAGATCCAAACACAGTGACCTGAGATCCCCCAAGAGAATTTCTTGCAACCGAGTACAGGCTCAAGCTAAGAGACTCGAGCGTCAGTGCAATCTCAAAAAGGATGCTTTCAAAGTGTTCCTTGGCTCTTAGCTCATTACGTTGCCGTTGTTCATCTTCAAAGATCTTGCCCTGGTGGATTAGTAGCTCGACCTGCTTTGACTGTGCGTCAGCCATTTTTTCAAATTCTTGCCTTTGCTCGCGTAGCTCTTGCCCCTGCAGAACAACGGTCGCGATCAGCCAAACAAACGCCAAAGCACCAGCAAACCCAGCGAGAGTGTCACCAACCTCATTGGGGGACGCGTTAAGAAATGCATGCCATTTAGTTCCGCTACAGGACTGTGTTCCCCAAAAATCAACAGCGCATACTTCTTGGTTTGCCGCCCACAATCCGAACCCAAACACAGCCAATGTTGCCACAACTGCCCAAAACATCGGGCTTTGCACAATAAGCTTCTTTTCAGTTCCTCGTTCATTCACACCAGCACCCTCCCGGCGCTTGTCGCCGGGTCACGCCCGACCCGCCCCGTCGTGCGAGTAGCACGCCTCTGGCGTGACGGCGGGCGCGAACGCCCACCCTCGGGTCGGAGGCGCCCCTTATGTCTCGGCGGATACTCACTTGCCCTCCAAATACCGCTTCTTCGCCTCTTCCTGCCGCCCGAAATCCCGCACCATCGCCTCGATGGCGGCCTCGTCCGACTTGTCGGCATAGCGGAACTCTGAATCGGCGTAGCGGTTGATTTCCTGGATCACCATGTCGGTGGTGATGGGGACGCGCAGGTCTGCGATCATCGCTTTCTTGGTGTCGTAGTCTTTCACCAAGAACAGCTCGGGGTTCTCCATCCATTCGTCGGGCAGCTCAAAGTCCATCGCGCGGACTTTCACCGCATCAGTGATGTTCTTGATCGACCGGCCAGTGAAGCGCTCGTCGGCTTCCTGAATGGCTTTCAGATAGGTGCCCATTTTGGCGATGTTATCCAGCGCGCCGATCTTGTCGTGCACCTTGTCAAAGACCGCCAGCAGCCCGTCTTCCTGTGGGCGGGCATGCGCCGCAAAACTGCGCGCCACGGCAGACTTGATCTCCTGCGCGGCGTAAAGGTCGTGGTCGCCCAGCGGGATGTCGTGGTTCTTACCCATCAGCAGATGCAGGATATCGATATAGTCCTCGCGCGTCCGTGGTCCATCGACCAAGAAGCGCGCACCGGCGCGTTGGCGCAAGGCGTCGTCCACATTCTCGGGATAGTTCGAGAACATGCCAAAGGTGCAATTCCCGCGCACCACCGTATTGGCACCCGAGAAGCTCTCCATCAGGACCGCCGTGACCTCTTGCTGGCCCGCGCTGGACTGACGATCCCCCCGCTTGCCCGCGATCTGGTCGATGTCATCCACCGTGCCAAAGCCGATCACATTCGGGTCGAGCACGTTGTTGATGAACGCCTTCGCGTTCTGGCCCGACTTGCCCTGATAGCTGTCGATATTGTCGATGCCGAAATTCTGATATCGGAACGGATAGCCCGCCACCGTGCAATAATCATTGACCAGCCCGGCCATCATCTGGATCAGCGTTGTCTTCCCAGTTCCCGGCTTTCCGTCGCCCATGAAGGTGAAGATGAAGCCACCCAGTTCCGCAAACGGGTTCAGTTTCCGCTCGAAATCATAAGCCATCAGCATCTTGGCCAGCTTCATCGCCTGATATTTCGCGATGTGGTTGCCGACGACCTCGTTCGGCTTCTTGAACGTCATCGTGATCTTGGACCCGCGATGGGCGCGGGCGGGGGTGAAGCCGGAAATCGTCAGGTTATCCGCCTCGACCCGGTAATTGGCGGACGTGAAGGGGCCAAGATGCGACGCGGTCTGGGCGCGCAGGGCGACCTTCTCCATCAGTTGTTCGACAAAGGCCAAGACGGTCGCGACCAGCTTATCCTCGGACGTGACGAAGGTGGCGATTTCCTGATCCAACTCCCACAAAGCGCCTTTCAGCGCGAGTGGCGCATTGTCGGTCAGGATTTCTTCGACCGCGCCGACCTCGATCGACGCCTCGCTGGCGTGATCGGCCAGCAGGAACGAGGTCGCGTTGGCGAACACATGCAAGACAATCAGCGCCTCGGCGGTTAGAAGTTCCGAGAAGGCTGTTTTCTTGTCCGCCCCCAGACGCCCTTCCAGATTGGCGCGACGCAGGGCGGCCAGTTCGGTTTGCTCGGCGAACCCCTCGCCCACCGCCAATGCGACGGCAATCGCGCGGCGCAGCCCATGCAGAACGGTTGCCTGAAGCGGAGAGATCAGCGGGTCATCTCCGTCCGACCCTTCGATCCGTTCAGCCAAATGCACCCCTTCAGGGCGCGCAGTTGATCGCGTCACCAGACCCGGCGTGGTGGACCGAAACCGACGTGCGCGTCCGATGCCAGGGCTGCGTTCAGCCTTTGGGGCTTCCTTCGGCTTGGCAATTCGTGGCGTATGGTCGAACCCATCCAGATGCCCGGCAGCCGCCGCGTAATGCGCACGAATTTCTTCCTCTCGAAGCTCCATCAGGTCGGCAGGCAGGCTCATGTGGGTATCACTCCTAATTCAACGGTAACTCAGCACCCGGCCACCGGGGCTGACAACAAATTTGCGCACGTCGTTGAACCCGGTGGGGTTCTTTTCAGCAAGCACCTGAAACGGACGTTGGGGCATGATGATTGCGCGTTCCATGCTGGTCGCGCCGATGTTCGAGCCGGAACCTGCAAACGGGTCCAGCGCGAAAATCTCGCGCTCGACCTTTCCGAACCAGCCGGATTTCTCTTCCTTGACGCTTTGGCTTTTCAGTTCTTCAACTGTCCAGGCCAACGCCCAATCTTCACCGGGCGGGCTTTTCGCCTCGGCCAGCACCTCGCGCAGCGGGCCGGTCTGTTGGGTGAACGTATGGCTATACATCGGCCCCACATGGAACCGGCGCAGGCGCTTGGGGTGCAGGTCGTCGAAATCCTTGTCGAACCCGGTGGCAATGGTCACCAGTTTCAGCCCCGCCATGCTCTGCGCCATCAGATGCGACTGCACTTGCGGCCAGCGGCGTTCGTCCTTGGGCAGCGCGGTGCGGCCTGTATCTTCAAGCTCCATCAGATAGACAGTGGGCAGGTTGACCTCGCTGTCATAGACCGCCCAGTGGGCCAGATAGACGCGACGCGCATCACGCCCTTCGCCTTTGTTCATCTGCCAGATCACGTCCGGGTGCATCTGCGGCCAGAACAAATCGCCCTTCGCAAGCTCTTCATAGTAAAGCCGCTGGGACAGTGAATATTGCAAGTCCTTCGGCACTGTCAGGTCCCCGACAATCTGGCTAACCATCTGGCTTTTCAGTTCCTCGACCGATGCCATGCCTTTCAGATGCGTCCCCGCCTGCGCGGCGTCCGAGGCCATCTGCAAAAGCTCCGCATGGACCGGAAACCCGCTGTCGCGCCGATCAAAAGTCAGCGTCGCAGCGCCAAGCCCATAGGCCTTGTCGGACATATGATACTTGTTGGCCAGCGCCTTGAAGCTAAGGCCTAGTTTGATGAGGTAGCGCGCCAGCACGTCAACCTCATCACGGGTGAGCTTGCCTTCAACCTCCATCTGCCCGGCGACACGGGCCAGATGCGCCGTGATCTTCTCGAACTTCGAGAAATACCGCCGCGTGATTTGCGTGTCCGTCAGCTCGGCATGGTCGCGGGGGGCGAAGCCAGCCGAGGTGCGTTCTGAGGTTTTGATGTCGTTAGTCATTGGCCACTGTCTTCGTCGCTTTTTCCTTTACCTGCCGAGAAGCCAAAAACTGTAACGGTCAATGACACCAAGAATAGGATTGCAGTGATCGATCCTGCTCGCCTTTCTGCAGGTAGCAGACTCAAGAGGACTATCAGCAATAGCGCCATTGAGGCGAAGAATACGACATTCTTCTTCATATCCACCGACCTTCAGTTGCAGAAAATAAAACAGTGAAAATTGGCGGGCAAAGGCAACTTATACTCACTGCCCATACAAATTCTTGTCGTGCTTCTCGACGATCTCGGCAAAACGGCGGGCGAAGCGTTCGTCGGCTTTGGCCTTCTGCTCCAGCACGTCGCGGGCAAAGACCATCTGGTCTTCGTGGGCTTCCATCATGTCAGCCATCCGCTGGTTCGTCGCGGTGCCAATCGCGGCCATCGCAGCCTGCGCTTCTTTGTCTGTCTCGACGCCGATTTCATTGATCCGGTGCGCCACGTCCTGCTGCTGCGCGGTCTTCAGCGACTTGGTCAGCGCGTCATACAGCACCACGCGCTGCTTGGTGTCTGTCTGCAACTTGTTGATCAGCACCATCTGCGTTGCCGCTTGGTTTTGCAGTGAATCGACCCAGGTCTTGCCCTTCTCGATATAGCGCTCCAACGTCTGCGACTTGGCAAGCTTCACTTGCTCTTCCTGCACCATCTCGTTGTATTGTGAGTTCAGGTCGGCCAGCTGGGTTTCCAGCTGCGTGCGCTTGGCGGCGTCCTGTTCGTTGGCAATCTTGCCCTCAAGCTCGATGATCTTGGGGTCCAAACCAAGGATCTCGGCGCGTAGGGCTTCCAGTTCGCCCACCGTCATTTCACGCTCGTCCAGCGTGGTGGTCAGGTTGGCGCCCACCTTTTCCTTTTGCTCATTGAGCATCGCCAACTGGCCTTCCAGCAGGTTCACGATGCTGTCCGACTGCGCGATCAACTCTTGCAGCTTGTCGTCTATGGACGCGGTGCGCATCCGTTCCTGCCGCATGCTTTCCGACTTCCCCTTCGAGAAGATCCCGACAAAGGATTCCCACCCGGTTTTCGACCGCATCTGGTCGAAATCCTGCGAAAAGCCCGAGGTCACATCGTCCAGCCCCATGATCAACTCGGCGATATTGGCGTTCATCGCTTCGGTATGGGCGTGCACATCTTCCAGCGTCGCGTTCTCGATATCGATCGAGATATCTTCGCCAGCCTCCGCCTTTGCACGCGCGGTTTCGATCCGCGTGGTCAGTTCAGCAATCTTGGACTGCGCTTCCTGAACCTGTGTTTGGCTTTCACGAATCTGCTTATCAAAACTGGACATACGCCCTCCTTAGTTCCACCAAATACCCCGTCTGGATCTTACCGTCCGCACGAGAAAGTTAATCACTGTTACATTAGCATTTAGGTTGAGTTTAGCGCGATTTAAAGTGCCGCAACAGCGTTTTCGCGTGCGGCATCCTTGAAATGCATCTGACGTCTTTTCCACCATTGAGATGTTTGGCGATGACGCCTAGATTTTCAACATGACCGACAAAACTGACCCGCTGCTTGCTGAGATTGCGCGCCGGCAGGATGATCTGATCACCCTGACGCAAGATCTGATCCGCATTCCTACACTGAACCCGCCGGGACGGGATTATCGGGCGATTTGCTCTTTCATCGCTGAACGCATGGGCGCGCAGGGCTGGCGTGTCGAAATGATCCGCGCCGAAGGCACGCCGGGCGACAGCGCCCAACATCCGCGTTGGAATGTGGTTTGTCGCCACATTGGGACTGCCACAGGCGACTGCGTGCACTTCAACAGCCACCACGACGTGGTCGAAGTCGGCCATGGCTGGACCAAAGACCCGTTCGGCGGCGAGTTGGAAGACGGCCGCATCTACGGGCGCGGGGCGTGCGATATGAAGGGCGGTCTGGCGGCCTCAATCATTGCGGCGGAAGCCTTCGTCGCGCTTTACCCCAACCACAAGGGCGCGGTTGAAATCAGCGCAACGGCAGACGAGGAGTCCGGCGGATATGGCGGCGTCGCCTATCTGGCCGAAAAAGGTTATTTCGACCCGGACCGCGTGCAACACGTCATCATCCCCGAACCGCTCAATAAAGACCGCATCTGCCTTGGTCATCGTGGTGTCTGGTGGGCCGAGATCGAGACCAAGGGGCGCATCGCGCATGGATCCATGCCATTCCTAGGCGACAGCGCGATCCGCCATATGGGCGCCGTGCTGGAAGAGATCGAGACGTATCTTTACCCGCTTCTCGCCACCAAACGCACCGATATGCCGGTCGTCCCCGAAGGTGCGAAACAGTCTACGCTGAACATCAATTCGATCCATGGCGGCGAGGCTGAACAAGACGTGGATTTCACCGGATTTCCCGCCCCCTGTGTCGCTGACCGCTGCCGCATCATCATCGACCGTCGCTTTCTGATCGAAGAGGATTTGAACGAGGTGAAGGCCGAGGTCCACCGGATGCTCGAAACCATCCGCGCCGAGCGTCCAAATTTCGAGTACGAGATCCGCGATATGCACGAGGTTATCCCGACGATGACCGACAAGGATGCCCCCGTGGTCACGTCCACCGCTGCCGCCATCGAGAAAGTGCTGGGCCAGCAGCCGTCCTATGTCGTCTCACCCGGCACCTATGACCAGAAACATATCGACCGGATTGGGCGGCTCAAGAATTGCATCGCCTACGGCCCCGGGATCCTTGACCTTGCCCACCAGCCCGACGAATGGGTTGGTGTCGACGACATGGTCGACAGCGCGGGTGTCATGGCCTTGGTGCTGAAAGAACTGCTTTAAACCGCAGGCGCAGCCGCTGGTGACAAAGCCCCTTGGCCTAGACCTCGATATTGTCGATCAAGCGCACATCGCCCAGCATTGCCGCGACCAGCAACCGGGCAGGTTTGCCCAGCGTCTTGAGGGGGGTCAGGTCGCGCGCATCGCGCAGCTCCAGATATTCAACCGCGTCAAATCCAGCGTTTTTTATCTGCGCCTTGGCACTGTCCAGCACCACGCGAATGTCCGCACCGCGACGGATCGCGCGCGCCGCCCGGTCCATTTCGGTCTTCAAAACGGGTGCAATCGCTCGTTGCTTCGGTGACAACCGGACATTGCGCGACGACATCGCCAAGCCGTCCTCTTCGCGGATGGTCGGGCAACCCAGCACCTCTGTCTCGATGTCCAGATCTTCGGACAAGCGGCGCACCAACAGCATCTGTTGGTAATCCTTTTCCCCGAAACAAGCGACGTCCGCGCGCGATTGGAGGAACAGCTTGGACACGACCGTCGCAACACCATCAAAGTGACCCGGGCGGTGTGCGCCTTCCAGGTCTTCAGTCAAACCTTTCACGCGCACATTGGTGGCAAACCCGTCCGGGTAAATCTGGTCCGGCGTGGGGACATACAGCGCGTCAATGCCGTAAGGGGCAAGCTTCGCGGCGTCCTCTTCTTCAGTGCGCGGATAGTTATCCAGATCGCCGGGATTGTTGAACTGTTTGGGGTTCACAAAGATGGTGACGATCACCCGGTCCGCGTGCTGTTTTGCAACCTCGACCAGTGACAGATGGCCCGCATGCAGCGCGCCCATCGTGGGCACGACGGCCACACGCTCGCCTTTGAATATCCAAGAGCGGCGCAGGGTGCGCAGGTCATCTTTCGTGCGAACAAGCTTCATGTCTTGGTAACCTCATCGGCAAACACATGCTCCGGGCCGGGGAACGTCCGCGCGCGCACCTCTTTTGCATAGGCTTCAATCGCTTTTTCGCCATCAGCCGCCAAAGTGCCATAACGCTTGGCGAATTTGGGCTTGAACGCGGTGAACAGGCCCAACATGTCATCGACCACAAGGATTTGCCCGTCACACCCGACCGAGGCACCGATTCCAATGGTTGGGATCGACAGCGCACGGGTGATTTCATCCGACAGGCTTTCTGGCACTTTTTCAAGCACGACCGAGAATGCGCCGGCGTCCTCAACGGCTTTGGCGTCCGCCAACACCCGCGCGCGATCTTCGCCGCGACCCTGCACTTTGTAGCCACCCAGCGTGTTGATCGCCTGCGGGGTCAGGCCCACATGCGCCATCACCGGGATCGACCGGCTGGTCAGAAAGCGGATCGTGTCCGCCATCGCCACGCCGCCTTCCAGCTTCACAGCCGCCGCACCGGTCACGCGCATCAGGCGGGCAGCGTTGCGAAAGGCTTGTTCGGGGCTTTCTTCATACGATCCAAACGGCATGTCGACGACCATCATGGCCTGCGTCAGCCCGCGTTTGACGGCGGCACCATGCAACTCCATCATCTCCATCGTGACACCAAGCGTATCGGGCAAGCCATGCACGACCATGCCGACGCTGTCGCCCACCAGAACGATGTCGCAATGCGCGTCCATCATCTGCGCGGTCGGCGTCGCATAAGCCGTCAAACAGACCAAGGGCGTGCCGCCTTTTCGCGCCCGAATGTCCGACGGTGTCGGCACCGTAATCTTTGCAGAAGCGCTCATGGTTTCTCCTCCCCTGATCCTCTTCTTTCGAGCACTATAATGCTGCATCGCAGAAAATCAAAGGGGAGTTGCCGCGACGGCTCCCCCTTGCGTTGAAAAAGAATCCCGCGTTTCATGGGGCTTGTCCCGCTTTTCGGGAAAGGAGGACCGACCATGACCAATCTGAAACTCACCGCCGCCGCTTGGGCGCTTATGGCGTCAACCGCGCTTGCCGGAAGCGACGCAATCACGCTTGGCATGGTGCTTGAGCCGCCAAACCTTGACCCGACCGGCGGCGCGGCTGCCGCGATTGACGAAGTGGTCTATGCCAACATTTTTGAAGGTCTGACCCGATTTGGCCCGGATGGATCGGTCCAACCCGGCCTTGCCAGCGAATGGTCGGTCAGCGACGACGGCCTGACCTATACGTTCAAACTGCGCGACGGCGTGACCTTCCATGACGGCACCACGATGGATGCGGAGGACGTCATCTTCTCGCTTGATCGCGCCCGCGCTGAGGATTCGACCAACGCCCAGAAAGCATTGTTCAAGGATATCGAGGCTGTCACTGCCCCCGACCCCCTGACGGTCGAGGTCAAACTGTCCGCCCCCAACGGCAACTTCCCGTTCAACATGGCTTGGGGTGACGCAGTAATCGTCGCGCCGGAAAGCATCGACAGCGCCGCCACTGCGCCCGTGGGCACCGGCCCTTTCACCTTCGTTGAATGGGCCAAGGGCGATCATGTGACCGTCGCGCGCAACGATGCCTATTGGGGCAACGCGCCCGCGCTGACCACGGCCACGTTCAAATTCATCTCGGACCCCAACGCCGCCTTTGCTGCGATGATGGCCGAGGACGTGGACGCCTTCCCCAACTTTCCCGCACCCGAAACCCTGTCGCAGTTCGAAGCGGACCCGCGGTTCAACGTGATCGTCGGCTCGACCGAGGGCGAGACGATCCTGTCGATGAACAACAAATCCGGCCCGTTGGCAGATGTCCGCGTGCGCAAGGCCATTGCCCACGCAATCAACCGGCAAGACATCATCGATGGGGCCATGCATGGCTATGGAACGCCCATCGGCAGCCACTTTGCCCCGCACAACCCGGACTATGTGGATTTGACCGGCAACTCTGCCTTCGACCCGGACATGGCGAAATCCCTTCTCGCGGACGCTGGGGCCGGGGGTCTTACGCTGCGTCTGATGCTACCCCCCCCCGCCTATGCTCGTCGCGGGGGCGAGATCATCGCGGCACAGCTTCGCGATGTCGGGATCAACACCGAGATTTCGAACCTCGAATGGGCGCAGTGGATCGAACAGGTGTTCAAGGGCAAGGATTTCGACCTGACCATCGTCAGCCATACCGAGCCCGCCGACATCAACATCTATGCGCGGCCTGATTATTACTTCCAGTATGACAACGCCGATTTTCAGGCGTTGATCGACAAGCTGTCGGTCACATCTGATCCGGCCATGCGCTCAGAGTTGAACAAAGACGCACAGCAGATGATCGCCGATGATTATGTGAACGGGTATCTGTTCCAACTGGCGAAGACCGGCGTCGCCAACGCGAAAATTCAGGGCCTGTGGGAAAACGCGCCCACGCAGGCCAATGACCTGACCGGGGTCAGGTGGTCGGATTAAGCCTTGATTGAAACACGAAAAAGGGCGTCCGCAGCGGCGCCCCTTTTCACGACTTCGCGGCGTTGGGGTTGGGCGTGATGCGTCGGTTCAACATCGCCTCGCGCCACGTGATGTAACTGACGGCGGCTATGATCACGCCCGCGCCTGCAACCACCCATATGTCCACCGGTTCGGCAAACAGCCACGCTCCCATCGCAGCGGCCCAGATGATCTGCACGAATGTGACAGGTTGCGTCACCGACACCGGAGCTTCGGCAAAGGCGCGGGTCATGGCATAGTGTCCGGCGGTCGCGAAAAAGGCGACCAAAACGAGCCATCCCAACTGGGTTATCGTCGGCGCGACCCAAACCACCCATGCCACAGGTGCCAAGCCAATGGTCACAGTGATTGACATCATCGCCACGACCACGGCGGCAGTGGTTTCCTGCGACAACCGCTTGGCGATCAGATACGACGCGCCAAGGAATATGGCGGTGAACACCATCGAAAGATGGCCCGGCCCAAGCTCGCGCAGACCCGGTCGCAAGATGATCAACACACCCAGAAATGCGAAGGCGACCGCGATCATGCGACGGGTCGAGAATGTCTCACCCAGAAACAGTGCGGCCCCCAACATCACATAGATCGGGTTCAGGTAGTTCATTGCCACGACTTCGGCCACGGTGATCTGCGTCATGGCATAAAACCAGCACAGCACCGCGCCGCAATGGACCAGCCCGCGCAGGGCAAACAGCCGCCAGATTTTGCGTGAAAACTGGGCGCGTCGCAACTGCCCCAGCGCTGGCAGCACAAAAGCCAATCCGAACGCGAAACGCAGAAACGCCGCCTGTGCGGAGGGCAACCCCTGCCCCACATGTTTCACCAGCGCGTTCATCAGAACAAAGAACAGCCCTGCCGCCAGCATCCACAGGATACCGTAGAGAGGGCGTTGATCTGATTGGGTCGCGAAGCTCATCCGGCGACCTGACCCGAGATTGCCGCCAAAGACAAGAGACCCCGGCGCGGGTTTCCGAGCCGGGGTCTTAATATTTCATCCGATGGGTCGGATTAGAGCTGGGCCAGAACCTCGTCGGTGGCCTCGAAATTAGTGGTGACGCGCTGCACATCGTCGTCATCCTCCAACGCATCCACTAAGTTCATCAGCTTTTGCATACCTTCCAGATCAAGCTCGGTGGTCATGTTGGGCTGCCAGATCAACTTGGTCGACTCGCTTTCGCCCAGCGCGGCTTCCAGCGCGTTCGAAACATCGTTCAGGTCGGTGTCAGCACAGACGATCCGGTGGCCGTCCTCAGAGCTTTCGCAATCTTCCGCGCCTGCCTCAATGGCGGCTTCCATCACGGTGTCTGCATCGCCAGCCTCAGCCGGGTAAGTCACTTCGCCTTTGCGATCGAACATGAACCCCACCGACCCGGTTTCCCCAAGGTTGCCGCCGTTCTTTGAGAAGGTCGAGCGCACGGTGGATGCCGTGCGGTTCTTGTTATCAGTCATTGCTTCGACGATCACGGCAACACCGTTCGGACCATAGCCCTCATACCGGATTTCGTCATAGTTCTCGGCGTCGCCACCGATGGCTTTGTTGATCGCGCGTTCAATGACGTCCTTGGGCAGAGACTGACTTTTGCCTTCTTTCACGGCCATACGCAGACGCGGATTTTTGTCAGGATCGGGATCGCCCATCTTGGCAGCTACGGTGATTTCTTTGGCGAGCTTTGAAAACAGCTTCGAGCGCAGTTTGTCCTGACGCCCCTTGCGATGCTGAATGTTTGCCCATTTTGAGTGGCCAGCCATGCGCCCTCCGATTTATTTCAAATATTGGTATGTTGCGCGGTTCAATACAGCAGGGTTTGGGGGGGCCGCAAGGGCGTTGCTGATCCCATGGTCACGCGCGTTCATCCTTGGACGATCCCATGACAACATGCGTCACGATTTGGTGCACCTGTGGCAGTGTGCCCAGCTTGTCGGTGTGAAAGCGCTTGTAGGCGATCAGGTCATCGGCCTCGACCCTCAGCAGATATTCGACCGTGCCGGTGATGTTGTGACACTCGCGCACCTCGTCATACAGCGCGACAGATCGTTCGAAACCTTCTTGCGCTGCCTTGGTGTGATCGGACAGACCGACGGTGACATAGGCGACAAAACCAACACCCATCGCGACCGGATCAAGCACAGCGCGGTAGCCTTTGATCACGCCGTGCCGCTCAAGTTCTTGCACGCGTCGCAGGCAGGCCGAGGGCGACAGGCCGACCTTATCCGCAAGTTCAGTGTTCGGCAGACGTCCGTCACGCAGCAATTCCCGCAATATCTGGCGATTTATTCGATCTATCTTCAACATTTATTGCAAATGAACCTTTCATAGCTGCAATAATGCAATCTTGCGGCGTCAAAATGCGGTAATTATTGCTTTCATGTCAATCGAACTTCTCTCGGCTTTCGTGGCCTTCGCCTTCGTATCCTCGATCACACCGGGGCCGAACAACCTGATGCTGATGGCATCGGGCGCGAATTTCGGGTTTCGCCGTTCGATCCCGCACATGTTGGGGATCGGGATCGGCTTTACCTTCATGATCGTGCTGGTGGGCGTCGGTCTGATGACGCTCTTTGACCTTTATCCGGTCAGCTACACGATCCTGAAAACCGGCAGCGTGATCTATCTGCTGTGGTTGGCATGGAAGATCGCAAATGCGGCACAACCCGGCACCGGTAAAGCCGGAGGCACGCCCATGACTTTCCTGCAAGCGGCCGCGTTCCAATGGGTCAACCCCAAGGCGTGGGCGATGGCCCTGACCGCGATCAGCGTCTATGCCCCTACTCGCGGCATATCGGCCGTCATCTTGGTCGCCATCATTTTTGGCATCGTGAACCTGCCTTCGGTTTCGGTCTGGACCATGCTAGGTCAGAAAATTCGCGTCATCCTGACCAACCCGGTACGCCTGCGGACGTTCAACGTGACGATGGCGCTGTTGTTGGTGGCGACACTTTTCCCCGTAATCTACGGGTGACGTTCCGGCCCACAGGCGGTAAGTCTTGAGCCATGACAACAGATCAAATCATCCTCTTTTCGCTTTTCGGTGCGGTGTTCGGCATGCTGCTGTGGGGCCGTTATCGCTATGACCTTGTGGCATTTACAGCCCTTATGTTGGGGGTCGTCTTGGGCGTTGTGCCAACCAAGGACGCGTTTTCGGGCTTTGGTCATCCGGCCACGCTGATCGTGGCGCTTGTGCTGGTGGTATCGGCCGGGCTGGTGCGATCTGGCGCGGTATTCCTTATCACCCGCACGATGGTTGATGCCTCGCGGTCGCTTGGGGCACATATCGCCCTTATGGGAGCCATTGGCGGCGTTCTGTCGGCGTTCATGAATAACGTGGCGGCTTTGGCTCTGCTTATGCCTGTGGATGTCCAGACCGCCCGCAAGGCTGGCCGAGAGCCGGGGTTAAGCCTGATGCCCCTGTCCTTTGCGACGATCCTTGGGGGCATGGTGACGCTGATCGGAACGCCACCCAACATCATCATCGCGTCCATTCGTGGCGAGGCGTTGGGCGAACCCTTTCATATGTTCGACTTTGCGCCGGTTGGCGGAGTGACCGCGATTGCCGGTCTGATTTTCGTTGCCCTGATCGGCTGGCGCCTGATCCCGCAGCCCGAAAACATCGAAAACGGCTCGGACCCGATGGAGGAATTCGGCCTGTATGTCGCCGAACTGGCCCTGCCCGAGGATTCGAAACATATCGGCAAGCGACTGAAAGACCTGCTTGAAACGGCGGAAAAGAATGACGTCGCGATCCTTGGCCTCGTGCGGGGCGGGAAACGCCGTTATGGCACCCAGCACGCAACCAAGCTGCAAGCGGGGGATGCGTTGGTGCTGGAAGCCCGGCCCGAGGCACTGGACGAATTTCGCGCAGCCCTAAGCCTGACATTCGCCGAAGCAGGCAACGAAGAAAAGCTGCGCGCAGAAGGCGACGGGCTGGCAAAGATCGAAATCGTGGTGCCGGAAAACGCGCGGATCGTCGGTAAAACGGCGCAATCCGTCGGACTGAACTGGCGACAACGGTCCGTCCTGCTTGGCATCTCGCGCGCGGGTAAACGGATCACCAAGCAAGTTCGCAAAACCGAAGTGCGCCCCGGCGACATCCTGCTTGTGCTTGTGCCACAGGGGTCCGAGGCCGATGTTACCGAATGGCTGGGCGGCCTGCCCTTGGCCGAACGCGGGTTGAAGGTAACGCGAGACGAAAAAGTCTGGCTCGCCATCGGCTTATTTGGCGGTGCAGTTGCCGCGGCAAGTTTCGGCCTTGTATATCTGCCCGTCGCTCTGGGACTAGTTGTCGTCGCCTACGTGTTGACCAAGATCGTGCCCCTGTCCGAGCTGTATACCCACATCGAATGGCCGGTCGTTGTGCTTCTGGGGTCGATGATCCCACTAGGCGCGGCGCTGCAAACCTCAGGTGGCACCGAATTGATCGCCGGCGCTTTGGTCGGGATTACCGAAGGCATGCCGGCGTGGGCAGTGCTGACTGTTCTGATGATCGTTACGATGACTTTGTCGGACGTGCTGAATAACACGGCCACCACCATCGTCGCCGCCCCTGTCGGCATCCAGATGGCGCAGACCCTTGGGAAGAACCCTGACCCCTTTCTGATGGCCGTCGCTGTCGCGGCAAGCTGTGCGTTCCTGACCCCTATTGGGCATAAGAACAACACACTGATCCTTGGCCCCGGCGGATACCGGTTCGGGGACTATTGGCGCATGGGTCTGCCACTTGAGGTTCTGGTCGTCGCCGTCTCGATCCCTGCCATTCTGGTGTTCTGGCCATTGTGATCCGCGCGGGATCGCCTAGAGCGGCCAGATGAATGGGATCAGAGCGGAGGCAAGAAGCCCAACCGACAAGTTCAGCGGAATACCCACCTTTAAGAAATCCGAAAACTTATACCCCCCCGGACCATAGACCAGCGTGTTCGTCTGATACCCGATGGGCGTGGCGAAACTGGCCGAGGCTGCCACCATCACAGCCACCACCAATGGCCGCGGGTCCAACCCCAACGCGTTGGCAAGACCGATTGCAATCGGCGTCACAACCACGGCGACCGCATTGTTTGACACAAGCTCGGTCAGGACAGAGGTTAGCAAGTAGATCGCCCAGATGATCAGGAACGGAGGCAGGTTGCCCAAAAGGGGCGCGACCCCTTCGGCGATCAGGCGGACAGCGCCAGAGTTTTCCAACCCGGCCCCGATGGCCAACATCGAAAAGATCAGAACAAGAAGGCGGCCATCGACCGACCCGAACGCCTCGTCCGCGTCGATGCACCGGGTCAGCAGGATCAACGCCACAGCAAGAATGGCCAGAAAGAAGATCGGGGCGACACCAAAACCCGCCAGAACCACCAACCCGACCAGCGCGCCAATGGCGATGGGCGCATGGCTGCGGCGATATTCACGCCCGGATGGTCGTGAGACATCCAGCAAGTTCATATCCTGCGCCAGCCTGTGAATATCCTCCGGCGCGCCTTCCAGCAGCAGGGTGTCACCAACGCGAACCACCAGATCGTCAAGCTGGCGCCCGATATTCTGGTTTTTCCGGTGCACGGCCAAGGGATAAACACCATAACGGCGGCGCAAACGCATCCGCCCCAACTGTTTTCCGACCATCCCGCAATCGGGGGTAATCAACACTTCAACCGTGGTCGTTTCGACCGCTGACACCTGATCAACACGTTTCAGGCTTTTGTCGCGTTGCAGGCTAAGAAGCTCGGTCATGGCTGTGCGCAGAACGACGCGGTCGCCGACCTGCAATGTCACACCTTCCAGATTGCGCCGCAGTGAAGCGTCGCCGCGGATCAAATCGACCAACCGCACGCCGTCGCGTTTGAACAGCTGCACGCCATTCACCTCGCGCCCGATCAAGTTGCTGTCCGGCGGGACAACAGCCTCGGTAAAGAATTTCTTGCGAGATCGGTCCGACAACAGCGTCGCCATGCTGTCGCGGTCTGGCAGAATCTTGGGGGCGATGAAGTAGATATAGAACATGCCCCAAGCAACCAGAGCGATGCCCAAAGGCGTGACCTCGAAGATCGTGAACGGCTCAAGCCCATTGGCGCGCGCCACACCATCGACCAGCAAGTTGGTGGATGTCCCGATCAGCGTCAGTGTGCCACCTAAAATCGCACCATAACTCAGCGGGATCAGCAATTTCGACGCCGAGCTGCCAATCTTTTTGGCAAGCTGTACAAAGACCGGAATCATCACGACCACCACCGGAGTATTGGACACGAAGGCGGACGCGACTACCACAAATCCCATCAAAGCCGACAGGGCCATGACAGGATTTTTCTCGGCCCGCCGTTCCGCAATCTGGGTAAACCAATGAAGCGCGCCGGTGCGCACCAAGCCCCCCATGACGATAAACATGGCGGCAATGGTCCACGGAGCGGGGTTGGACAGAACCGCCAGACCCTGTTCATAGTTCAGAATTCCGGTAATCAGCATGATCGCCACGCCGCCGACCGCCACGACCTCGGTCGGGAATGTCTCGCGCAGAAACATCACAAACATTCCAAAGACGACAAACAGCGACAGAACTGCCAGCATCGTATCGCCGAATTCAAAAAGACCCATCAGTTGTCCCCGTCAGGTTCATCACGACAGTCTTGCCCGGTGTGGACGCAGTCGGCAAGCGTGGTTTTTCGCAGGCTATGTGCTTTGCTGAATTAGATAGGGGGCAAGAACGGTGGCCGCACGCCCGACAGATCGGGTTAGCCGTGGTCTAACGGTGTCGATTGCGCCAGTCGTCCGCCCTCGCGGATCATCTGAACACGCGTGGCCTTGCCGGTCCGATCATCGGTTTCGATAAAAAGCCCCGACAACGTCGCCTCGCCCGCCGCGGGGGTGAACCGCGATTTTGACATACCGGTAATGAAACGGCGCATTGGTTCTTCTTTCTGCATCCCGATCACGCTGTCATAGTCGCCGCACATCCCCGCATCTGATTGAAACGCCGTGCCTTTTGGCAGAATCTGGGCGTCTGCTGTCGGGATGTGCGTGTGTGTGCCAACCACAATGCTGGCGCGCCCGTCGCACCAATGACCCATTCCCATCTTCTCGGACGTCGCTTCACAATGGATATCGACCAGCGTTGCCTGAACCGCGCCGCCAAGAGGGTGCCGCTTCAGAACCGCGTCGACGGCAGAAAACGGGTCGTCAAATGGCCGCTTCATGAAAACCTGACCCAGCGCCTGCATCACAAGGATCTTGCGCCCACGCGCATCTGTAAAGACCCGCGCGCCCGTTCCTGGACAATCTTTCGCATAGTTCAGCGGGCGGATAATCCGAGGCTCCTGTTCGCAGAATGTCAGCATCTCACGTTGGTCAAACGCATGATCACCAAGCGTGATCACGTCCGCGCCAGCCTCAAGAAACGTACGTGCGTGGGCGGCGGTCAGGCCCGCCCCGCCGGTTGCGTTTTCGCCGTTTACCACAACGAAATCCAGCTTCCACGCCTCGCGCAGCGCTTTCAGCCGCTCGGTCACAGCACGTCGGCCAGCGCGCCCCATAATGTCGCCAAGAAAAAGTATCTTCATGGCCCAAGCCCTAGGACGGAAAAGCAAAAAGGGCAAGTCAAAGCGTTTGGGTCAGACCCAATGCACGCCGCTATCAGTGACGATGGCATCCAGCCGCTGATCGGTTGGCTCTAACGGAACCGCCTCGACCTCTTGCGCACTGTATGCGTAACCGATGGCCAGAGTGGGGCGTTTGGCGCGCAGCCCTTCCAGCGTGCGGTCATAGAAGCCGCCGCCATACCCCAAACGCCCGCCTTTACGGTCAAACGCCAACAAGGGCACAATCAGAACTTCCGGGTCGACGAATTCAAGCTTTGCAGGAATGTAGGCACCAAATGCGCCCTCGGCCATCTCGCAATCTGGTGTCCATAGGGCAAAGCGCAATGGCTGGCCCAGCTTTCCAATCACCGGAACGCAAACCGGCCCATATGCAGCCATGGCCGCCATTACCGGCACGGGGGTTATTTCTGTGCGGATCGGCATGTAGCCGGACAGCACCTTGCCCTTATGCTGGGTCACAATCGACAACAGATGCGCAACACCAGCGGCAGACCGTGCCTCCCCATGCGCCTCTTTACGGCGTGCAAACGCGGCCTTGCGAGCTACCGCTTTCGTTTCCTTTAGGTCGTTCTGGTCGTTCATCAAAGAAGCATCACCGCTGCAAGTCCGAGAAAGGCAAAGAAGCCCACAACATCCGTGACCGTGGTCACAAACGCCCCCGAGGCAAGCGCGGGGTCGATATCAAGGCGTTCCAACACAACCGGAATGATAACGCCCGCCAGCCCCGCCACCACCAAATTCACGACCATCGCAATGGCGATCACGACGCCAAGTACGGGCGTTCCAAACCAAACCACGCCGACGATCCCCATGACGACCGCAAAGATAAGCCCGTTGATCAGCCCGACGGCGGCCTCACGACGGATCACCCGCCAGACGTTCGCCGAGGTCAGGTCTTTCGTGGCCAGTGATCGCACCGCGACGGTCAGCGACTGGGTACCTGCATTGCCCCCCATTGAGGCCACGATTGGCATCAACACCGCCAGCGCCACAAACTGCGCTATCACTTCCTCAAACTGCGCAATCACCAGTGAGGCCAAAATCGCCGTCACAAGGTTAACCGCCAACCACGGAAAGCGGCGTTTGGTGGTGTCTATCACACGGTCTGACAGGCTGCTTTCGCCAACCCCAGCCAGACGCATAATGTCTTCTTCATGTTCTTCATCCAGAATGACCATCGCGTCGTCGATGGTGATCACACCGACAAGGCGGTCATCTGCATCGACAACGGGCGCTGAAATCAGGTGATATTGGTTGAACGCATAGGCCACTTCGCCTTCGTCCTGCAGAACCGGGATGGTGCGGAAGCTTTCTTCCGCAATCTCGGTCATCTTGACGCTGCGCGCGCTGCCCATCAGTCGGCCCAGCGTGACATATCCGGTTGGGCGCATTCGCGGGTCGACGAGGATGACGTGATAAAACGTCTCGGGCAGGTCATCTTGATCTCGCAGGAAATCAATAGTTTGCCCAACATTCCAATATTCCGGCGCAACCACGAGTTCGCGCTGCATCAAGCGGCCAGCGGATTCCACGGGATAGGACAGTGATTGTTCGACAACGACCCGGTCGTCGTCATCCAGCGCGCCCAGAACCGCCTCGGTCTGCGGCGCGTCAAGGTCTTCGATCAGGTCGACAACGTCGTCGGTTTCCAGATCACGGACGGCTTCCGCCAGCACGTCGGGCAACATCGCGCCGACGATCTCTTCGCGCAGGCCTTCGTCAAGTTCTGACAGGATTTCGCCGTCAAGTTCTCGCCCATATAGGCGCACTAATGCGACGCGTTCTTCGTGGCCCAACTGTTCCAGAAGGTCGGCAATGTCAGCCGCGTGCACCGGTTCCAAAGCCTGAACCAGGGCGTCTGCATCTTCGGCTTCCAAGGCTGCAAGAACTGGTTGGAACACGTCCTTATCCAGTTCGTAGTCACCTTCTTCGGGCGCATCGTCGCTTAGTTGATCGTCCAGCATCACGCGGCCCTCCGGGTTGGTCAGCGCGAACATAGGACAAGGTGGACACCAATGGAACCGCAAGAAACCCATTGCCACGCTAAATCTCGGGTCATAGTCTGGCCGCTGGCTTTCAAGCGAGGCAAGAAATGGACCTTCTTCTGGGACAGACGATCAGTTTTTCGGCGGACCCGTTCAAGCGACCGTTGGCGGACTGCGTTAAGCATGAACGGTGCGGTGGCCTGGTGATCGAAAATGGCAAGATTGCGGATATCGGGACGGCAGACAATCTGCGGGCTAAATATCCGCAAGCACGCATTACGAACTATGGTGATGCGTTGATTTCGCCCGGCTTTGTCGACGCCCATGTTCACTATCCGCAGACGGCCATTATCGCCTCTTGGGGCAAGCGGCTGATCGACTGGTTGAACAGCTATACCTTTCCCGAAGAAAGCCGGTTTGGCGACGCGAACCATGCAACCGAAATCGCCGAGACCTATTTCGACCTTGTCACCGCGTCCGGCACCACGACCACGGTCAGCTATTGCACCATCCACCCCGAAAGCGTCGAGGCCTATTTCACGGCGGCTTCAAAGCGTGGATTACGGGTTCTGGGCGGCAAGACCTGCATGGATCGCAACGCGCCGGACAACCTGCAAGACACGGCCCAAAGCGCCTATGACGACAGCAAGGCGCTGCTTGAGCGTTGGCACGGACAGGATCGCTTGTCTTACGTGATCACGCCGCGGTTTGCGCCGACATCAACGCCCGAGCAGTTGGAGGCGCTTGGCGCTTTGTGGGCGGAAAACCCTGACCTTCTGATGCAAACCCATATCAGCGAACAGCATGAAGAAATCGCGTGGGTCGCCGACCTGTTCCCGGATGCGAAAGACTATCTGGACGTCTACGAACGCTTTGGTCTTTTGGGTCCCGGCGCGCTTCTGGGGCACGCCATCCACCTGACCGACCGCGAACGCGACCGCATTCGCGAAGTGGACGCCAGCTTGATCCACTGCCCGACCTCGAACATGTTCATCGGCTCTGGGCTGTTTGATATGGATGGTTTGATGGAACAGGGGCACCGTATCGGCCTTGCGACCGATACGGGCGGAGGGTCGTCCTTTTCCATGCTGCGCACAATGGCGGCAGCTTATGAGGTGGGCCAGTTGAGCGGCCATCCACTGCACCCGGCGCAGCTGTGGTGGCTGGCAACCGAAGGATCGGCGCGTGCGATCCGCATGCACGACAAGATCGGCACTCTTGCACCGGGAACCGAAGCAGACCTTGCGGTGATCGACCTGGCTTCGACACCAGCCATCGCCCAGCGCACAGCGCGCGCCGGGGATATTTGGCAAGCGATCTTCCCCACCATTATGATGGGTGATGATCGGGCGATCAAAGCCGTCTGGACCAACGGCAAATGTCTTAAAAGCTGACCAGGGCCACGCCGAACAGAACAAATACCGCTCCGGCCATTTCCTGCCGTGACAGGCCTTCGCCAATGACGAAGGCATAGGCCAGCACCAGAAGGGATTCGGTGGCGATGATCGCGATATAGGCCAGCCCAAGCTCGACCTGCCTTAACAACAGCACTTCGGACACAACAGTGCCCGCCAGAACGGCGACAAGAAGCGCAAGCGGTAACAGTGCGAAACCATACGAAAAATGTTTCATCAAAACGGTCGAGACGCCGTAACCAAGCGCCGCAGCCAGTGCTAAAAATGTTTTGTCACTCATTACGGAAAGCATGGGGGACCCATCCTTCCTGCGGTAATATCCGCATGTGAGAGGTTTAAAATAAACCTTACATTAACAGATTTTGCCGCTTCCTCAAAATGCCCCTGTCAGCACCCTAATCGCGAAGCCGCGCCGCCAGCAGATTCTGATCCTCGATCACACGCGGTAAATCAATCGTTGTAATCTGCCCTGCCCGCACGACCTGTCGCCCTTCGACAAACAGGTCGCGGACCCGACGCGGACCTGCCAAGACCAGAGCCGCTGGATCCCAACTGCCCGCGCTTTCCAACCCGGACACGTCCCAAATCGCAATATCAGCGCGTTTTCCCACGGCGATTTGCCCGCAATCGTGACGCCCCAAAACCTCGGCCCCGCCACGGGTGGCGATGCGCAACACCTCGCGCGCGCTCATCTTGTCGGCCCCAAAGGCAACGCGTTGCAGCAACATGGCATGGCGCGCTTCGTCCATCAGGCTGCCAGCATCGTTCGAGGCTGATCCGTCAACGCCCAACCCAACCTTAACGCCCGCGTCCCGCATTTGGCGCACAGGCGCGATCCCAGATCCAAGTCGGCAATTTGAACAGGGGCAATGGGCCACACCCGTGCGCGTATGTGCAAATAAATCAATCTCAGCCCCATCCAGTTTTACGCAATGGGCGTGCCAAACATCGTCCCCGACCCAGCCGAGTTCTTCGGCATATTGACCGGGGCGACAGCCAAACTGCGCCTGACTATAGGCGATATCTTCGTCATTCTCAGCCAAGTGAGTGTGCATCATCACGCCTTTGTCGCGCGCCAGCAGTGCGGCGTCCCGCATCAGGTCACGACTGACAGAAAAGGGCGAACATGGTGCCACACCGATGCGCAGCATCGCGCCCTCGGACGGGTCGTGGAAGGCGTCAATCACACGGATGCAATCCTCAAGTATCTTGCTTTCCTTTTCGACCAGCGCGTCAGGTGGCAGGCCGCCATCGCTTTCACCAATCGACATCGCGCCGCGTGTGGGGTGAAACCGCAGGCCAACCTCGCGCGCGCCTTCGATCGTGTCCTCAAGCCGGGCGCCGTTGGGATAAAGATACAGGTGATCAGAGCTCATGGTGCAGCCGGACAAGGCCAGTTCGGCCAGCCCGACCATCGCGGACACCCGCATTTCATCCGGGCCAAACCGCGACCAGATCGGATAGAGCGTCTGAAGCCAGCCGAACAACAGCGCATCCTGCCCACCCGGCACGGCCCGCGTTAATGTCTGATAGAGATGGTGGTGCGTGTTCACGAGGCCCGGCGTCACCACGGCACGGGTGGCGTCGATGACTTCACCTCGTTGTTCCAAGCCCGCGCCGATCTCGGTGATCACACCATCGGTGATCCGAATGTCTGTTGACGACAGCTCGCGGCTATCATCATCCATTGTCAAAACGGTCTTCGCATTGCTAATTAGATATTCCATGCTGTCTCCTTCCGCCCATTTCGGTGAGACAAACTTGGCGACGACAGAAAGGGCAAAGGACTCGCGCGCAGTCAGTCTGCCACGAGCATTAGCGGTCGCACAACAGTCTTAAGAAGCGACCTCAGCTTGGACTAGCGCCTGCAATGCGGCCGCATGTATTTGGGGATTAGCCGCCGCGACGGCGCGACCGCCCTGATGCACTGGACCGCCTTCCCAATTGGTGACGACGCCGCCTGCAGCTTCTATCACTGCCATCGGACCCTGAATGTCATAGGCCTGCAATCCCGCCTCGACGACCAAGTCGATCTGCCCGGCGGCCACAAGCGCATAAGCATAGCAGTCCATCCCATATCGGGTCAGTTTAACCTGCTGGGAAAGCTTGTGGAACGCCCGCCCTTCGTCCGCCGTGCCAACCTCCGGAAAGGTGGTGAACAAGATCGCCTCGGACAGATCACGCGGCGCGCATGTTTTCAGTGGCCGGGACCCGTGCGGCCCGTCAACGCGTGCCTCGCCGAAGCCGCCGATAAAGCGTTCGCCGATGTAGGGTTGGTCAATAATGCCAAGCTGGGGGCCGTGGTCGTCGCCGACCGCAATCAGAACACCCCAAGTGGGCGTTCCCGACAAAAAAGCGCGCGTGCCGTCGATCGGATCAAGCACCCATGTCAGGCCGCTTTCGCCAGTCGTTCGGCCAAATTCTTCACCATGAATGGCGTCTTGCGGGCGCAACCGGGCCAAAACTTCGCGCATCGCGCGTTCGGCGGCGCGATCGCCTTCAGTCACCGGATCAAACCCTTCGGCAAGCTTGTTGTCTGCTGTCAGATTATCGGCGCGGAAATAGGGTAAAACGGCTTTGCGCGCCGCATCAGCCAAGGCTTCTGCTGCGCGCAACAATTCTTGTTTCGTGTCTTTGTCCAGATCGGTCACTGTCACGCCTCCGCAGCAAGTTAAATGCGCGGTAGCAGGGCAACCGGTCTTGCGTCAAGCTTATGCGACGTCAGACAGAACACGGGCCAGTTCGAACAGCCGGCGGCGTTGATTGTCGGGAATGGCATAATAACTGCGCACCAGTTCCAGCGCTTCCTTATCCTGCAGAATGTCACCGGGCAGGGCATTTTGCGTATCCGCATCGGGTTTGCTTTCCAAACCTTCGAAAAAGAAACTGACCGGCACGGAAAGTGCTGCCGCAATATCCCAAAGCCTGGATGCCGAGACGCGGTTCATACCTGTTTCATACTTCTGGATCTGCTGGAATTTGATCCCAACTTTTTCAGCCAACTGCTGCTGCGTCATCCCCACCATCCAACGGCGATGACGGACCCTTTTACCAACATGGACATCCACCGGATGTTTCATTTAACCACTCCTCGTTACTAGATTGTATTACGGAACCACTGATCACGTGACGGCGAGTTCGCTCAACCTGTCTTTTTGGTTAGCTTCGCCACAGAGAATGAAAAACTAATTAATAACAACACTATAACCACTTCAAACTGCGTTTTTTGGGCCTCCACCAATACGAAAGTAGGCAATGCGGCGGCACACGCACAGGGAGATTAGCAATAAGTTTTGCATTTTGCAACTCCACAACGTTGAGGCGAGCGATTGATTCTCTACTATCTTGCTCGATTTTCTGGTCAGAACCGCCTATGGATCGGTCAAAAGGAGGCGTTATGAAAACCTTTCAAGTCACAAATTTCGACCAGCCAGCCCAATTGGCCGACGTCGCCGTCCCCACGCCAGCACAAGGTCAGGCCTTGGTCGACATTCGCGCCTGTG
The DNA here is from genome assembly GCF_023195695.1 of Aliiroseovarius sp. S1339. Lineage (GTDB taxonomy): Bacteria > Pseudomonadota > Alphaproteobacteria > Rhodobacterales > Rhodobacteraceae > Aliiroseovarius. Next base: position 135,374 of record NZ_JALPQG010000006.1, read on the forward strand.
GATTGAATTTCGCCGATCTGTTGATGTCGCAAGGCAGGTATCAGGATACTCCAACGCCCCCCTTTTCACTGGGGATGGAGCCTGCGGGCGTCATCTCCGCGCTTGGTCCCGACACTGACGGCCCGGCGCCGGGAACGCGCGTGGTCATCTTCTCTGGCCGCGATGGTTTAGCCGAGCACGGGGTCTTTGATGCGGCACGCTGCTTGCCCCTTCCAGATAACATGAGCTTTCAGGACGCCGCCGCCTTCCAGATCGCCTATGGCACCAGCCATGTTGCGCTGGACCACAAGGCGCGCCTGCAACCCGGTGAAACCTTGGTCGTGCTGGGAGCTGCGGGCGGAGTCGGTCTGACCGCCGTGGAAATCGGCAAGATCATGGGCGCGCGCGTCATCGCCTGCGCGCGGGGGGCCGACAAGCTTGAGGTCTGTCGCCGCGCCGGGGCGGACCATCTGATCGACACCGACACGCAGGATATCCGCGACGAGATCAAGGCCCTTGGCGGCGCTGACGTGGTTTATGACGCAATCGGGGGCGCACAGTTCAATGCCGCTTTCCGCGCGTGCAATCCGGAAGCCCGCATCCTGTTGATCGGATTTGCCAGCGGCGACCTGCCCGAGGTGCGCCCAAACCACATGCTGGTGAAGAACATCACACTGATTGGCTTGTATTGGGGCGGCTATCTGACCTTCCGTCCCGAGGTTCTAACCGACAGCCTGCGCCAGTTGCTTGCGTGGTACGGAGACGGCAAGATCAAACCCCATGTCAGCCACAGCCTGCCGCTTGAGCGCGCAGGTGAAGCCCTGGACCTGTTGCGCCACCGCAAATCGACCGGAAAGGTCGTGGTGACCATGGGCCCCGCATCCTAAAGGTCGTGAAAGGCCTGACGGATCATCGACAATAGATCCTGCATCGCCTGCCCGCCCGCGCTGTTCGCCGCATACATGTTGACGCGGGTGACAGCCAATTCGGGCAAGGCCCCACCGTGGTCAATCTGTTCAAGAAACGGCTGAACCGTGCCTTCGATCACTGCGTGGACGGCCAGATCGGCTGACAAGGACGCCTCGATCGTGCGGGTCGAATCGCCATCGACCCCCATTTCCCACTGAATGTTCGCCGCGTCCAATGCCTTTTGAACCCCTTTGCGAAAAATGCAGTTTCGCTCAAACCCAAGGCGAAGCGGGCGTGAACGCCACGCTTGACCATTCGGAGCGCCCACCCACACCAACGGCAGGGCGGTCAAGGTTTCAGCACCTGCATCCTTTTCTTCCTCGGTGGTCAGGGTGATGTCGCATTCACCCCGCGCGAACATGGACTTAAGCCGTCTTGTGTAAGATGAAATGAGTTGCACGCGCATGCGCGGATATTCTGCGTGAAACTGTTTCAGCACCGTGGGGATCGCCGGATAAACGACGTCGGACGGCACGCCCAGAACAATCTCGCCTTCATAGGCTTGGTCGGTCAGGCGCGAATACACTTCATCGTTCAACCGCATCATCCGGCGGGCATAGCCCAATAGTTGCTCGCCTTCGGCGGTCAGGGACACACCGCGACCCGACCGATCCAGAAGCGTGCGCCCCAGACTTTCTTCAAGCCGTTTAAGCTGCATCGACACAGCTGATTGGGTAAGGTGCAACAACCCAGCCGCCCGTGTCACGCCGCCGGAATCCGCTACGGTGACAAAACTGCGCAAGGCTGTCAGATCAAGATTTCGCGGCATATCAATCCTTTTGATGTGTCTGCACAAAAACATTCATTTTACTTATCATTCCTGAACCAGCATAAACATCACGAAATTTGATGCAACTACTATCAATCATAAGATTCAGCGAAGGAGAGACGAGATGTCAGCAGCAATCTGTACCAATACCCCCACCACAAAGCGCTTGATCTCGCCATTGTCCTGGCTGGTTCATGCTTGGGAAACCCACCGAGAGCGCCGTGCGCTGGCCAAATTGGACGCTACCCGACTGTCAGATATTGGCCTGAGCTATCGTGATGCACAGCGCGAAGCCAGCCGCCCGGTCTGGGATATTCCGGCACATTGGCATTAATCGGCGTTCTGACGGCCCAACATGCTCTATTGCTCTTGAAATACATCCCGCCCTTGCCGATATTAAAGCCAAGGGCGGTTTCTGTTTGGACCCGCCGAATGTGGTTTTTCTGGAGGTCTAAATGGCTGAATTTGATACGGTTCGCACAGGTGTAGGCACCCGTGCCGCGATCGACGAAGGGCTTCGCGCCCATATGAACAAGGTCTATGGCTTGATGTCCGTGGGCCTTTTGATCACCGCTTTGGCCAGTTGGGCCATCGCTGGTCTTGCTGTGACCACCGATCCCACTGGCGCAACGGCTGCGATCCGCGAAGGTCAATACCTGACCGGGCTTGGTCAAGCGATCTATATGTCGCCGCTGAAATGGGTCGTTATGTTCGCCCCACTTGCCATGGTGTTTGCCTTCGGCGCGGCCATCAACCGTTTGTCCGCCGCTGGCGCGCAGCTGTTTTTCTATGCATTTGCCGTGCTGATGGGTCTGTCGATCAGCTCGATCTTTCTGGTCTTTACCGGTGTGTCAATCGTGCAAACGTTCCTGATCACCTCAATCGCATTTGCTGGGCTTAGCCTTTATGGCTACACCACCAAGCGCGATCTTGGCCCGATGGGTGCCTTCCTGATCATGGGTCTGATTGGCCTGATCGTCGCATCGATCGTCAACATCTTCATCGGCAGCACGATGATGCACTTCGCGATCTCTGTGATCGGTGTGCTGATTTTTGCTGGCCTGACGGCGTATGACACGCAGAAAATCAAGAACGACTATATCCAGCACGCCCAGTCTATGGACAGCGAATGGTTGGCGAAATCCGCGATTATGGGTGCGCTGAACCTGTATCTGGACTTCATCAACCTGTTCATGTTCCTGCTGCAGTTCTTGGGCAATCGTGAATAACCCGGACTGATATCAGAATAACGGGGCCGGTCCTTAGTGACCGGCCCTTTTTTTGGAAGGTGACCATGGCCGATCGCATTCTGAAAATCGCCCTTTCGCCCGTGCTTTTGGCGCAAGCCCTGCGCGTGCGCAAGACGGCGGCCAGCCTGCCAGAGCCGCCCGGACCACGCGCCGGTCAGATAGGTGATGGGCGACCCCTTCGCCTAGCCATTATCGGGGATTCGTCCGCCGCCGGTGTCGGCGCCACCCACCAGACCGACGCTTTGTCAGGTCACCTGACAGATCTATTGGCCGCGCATTACACACTCGACTGGTCCTTGCATGCCAAAACGGGGGCGACGACCCGATCCACGCTGGCAAGTTGGCCCGAGGGGTTGGGCACATTGGACATTGCACTTGTGGTATTGGGCGTCAACGACGTCACGCGACAAGGCCCACTGCGCAGGCTTTTGGATCGGCGGGCACAGCTTTATTCACGGCTGCAACAGGACCACGGTGCCAAACGCGTGCTGGTCACCGGCATCCCGCCCTTGGGTGATTTTCCCCTGCTGCCCAGCCCGCTGCGTCTTGTGTTGGGCCGACAAGCCCAGCGGTTTGATGCAGCCCTGATGCGGCAGGCCCAGTCATTAGGCGTCGAATACATGCCTTTCGACATGTCACTGAAACCAGAAATCATGGCGCCTGACGGGTTTCACCCCGGCCCCACCGCTTACCGTCATTTTGCAGATGCGGTGTTCAGACAAATCCAGCACGAACAGACAAGCTGACAAACGAAAAGGCCGCGCCCAACGGCACGGCCCATTCAAAAGTCGAAAGGGATCAAGCTTACTTGATCTTGCCTTCTTTATACTCAACGTGCTTGCGCACAACCGGGTCGTATTTCTTCACAACCATTTTCTCGGTCATGGTGCGAGCGTTTTTCTTGGTCACATAGAAGTGGCCAGTATCCGCAGTCGAGTTCAGGCGGATTTTGATAGTGGTCGGCTTCGCCATGTCATCAGCTCCTCATCGGGTGGGCGCACCCCGCCCGGGTAAATCTCTGGAACCCGCCTTTTAGCGCCATTGGCCCCCGAGTCAACAGCCAAATGGGTTTTTCGCACGGGTTGGCGACGGCTGCGCGAACAGCCCAGTTTACGGCCAAGAAATCTATGCGCGGATGGCCTGTAAGCCGGATTCTGTCCAGGTGTTGCCACCGTGGATGACCATTCCTCTAGGCCTGTTGTTGCCAACAGGCTCAAGCTGCCAACCCGGACCTTTGAGCCAAGACAGCCCTGGGGTTGCCCCCGCAAGATCCCTATTAGGCATTGCTCCCGGTGGGGCTTGCCGTGCCGCCCTTGTTGCCAAGCGCGCGGTGGGCTCTTACCCCACCGTTTCACCGTGGCCCGCGACATGCGCGGGCCGTCTCTTCTCTGTGGCGCTTTCCCTCGGGTTTCCCCGGCCGGGCGTTACCCGGCACCGTTGCCTTGTGGAGTCCGGACTTTCCTCGCGTCACAACAGGGGCAAGCCCCCACAGTCACCCGCGGTCATCCAGCCATCCGCGCATCATTCCACTTAGGTGCTGGGTGCGGGCGGGTCAACGGGCAAGCGTGCGGCAAGATCGGTGATGATCCCCATATCGCGAGCATCCAGTCGACCGGACGCCCAGGGACGAAACCGTTGGCGCAAGGCGTCAAGCACAGCGGCGCACCCGGCATCAATCGGATACCCGAAGGCGACGGCATGGCGCAGAAAAGTCGCCTCGTCCGGCGTGACCTCAGCAGCGGCGGGCCATATTGCCAGATTTTGGCGGGCCAGTCGGGTCCATGGAAACCGTCGCCCGGGGTCGGTCTTACGGGCAGGGGCCATATCGCTGTGTCCGATGACGCCCTCAGGTCCGATCGACCAACGCGCCATGATGTCCGGCAGCAATCTGTCAAGTTGTGTCAGCTGTGGTTCGCTGAACGGTGAGGCCCCGTCATTGTCCAGCTCAATCCCAATCGAACGTGAGTTGATGTCGCACTGCCCACGCCATGTGCCCGCCCCCGCATGCCATGCCCGCATATCTTCATCGACAAGCAGAAACACCCGCCCGTCGCGGTGTATCAGATAGTGCGCGGAGACTTCGTGTTCCGGCGAGCGGAGGCGATCAAGCGCCTCGTCCGGGTTGGGCATCGCGGTATAGTGTAAAACGATCAGCGATGGCGTAAGCCCATCCCGGCGCGGGCCGAAATTGGGCGACGGGCGGCGCGTGATCTGCATTTATTCGCCCGCGACAGTCTCGCCCGAGATGTTGAGGGTATCTCCAGGAAGGGGAACCGGATCGCCAATCGCGGGTTGATTGTCAGTGGTGATACCCACTGCCTCCAGGTCAGCTTTGCTGATGCCGGAATCTTCGGTCACAACCTCATTCGCAGCGGCGCCACGGGCCGTGCGGAAGGACGCTGGGTTCCAGCCACAGGCGAAGCCATCGCCATCCGGGTCCAGACCCAGCTTGTCGCGTTTCGGGCCGCCAGCCTCAAGAAACGCGATTTGCGCGAAGTCGGCCGATGTGTAACGTGCGCAGTTGCGATCTGCCCGCGCGGTTCCAGACAAGGCCGAGCGGGAATAGACCGACTGGCCCACTATATTGTTGGTTGAAAGCGCATATTCCACGACGGACACCGAGCTGTCACTGGGGCGTTCAGGCACAGCCACAGGATCGGCCTGAGAATAAGCCGCCTGATAACTTTCCAACCGTTGGGCATCGCTTTCGATGCTTTCACGGGACGCCACCGCACTGAAATCCTGTTCGTCCGAGATACCGGGCGCGCCAGATGTGCCGTCAGCGCTATCCAACGACTGGCTGGTGACCGAACTTCCTTCGATCAGTGCCGACAGTGGCTCGCCCGACACCGGATCAACGGGTGGTGCCACATTGGATGGCGACCGACTGTCGCGCACAGTGCTGGTACAGGCCGCAAGCGACGCAATGGCGACAAAACCCATAAGATACCGCATAGAACCCTCTTTCTCGCAGTCCGATTGGTTAACCCGCTCGGATTACCACCATTTCTGGGGCTTTGCCACAAATCCTGCGCGTGCCTCGACCTCGTGAGCGATATTCAGCAAGTCGCCCTCTTCCCACGGGCGTCCGATCAGTTGTAGCCCAAGCGGCAAGCCCTGCGCGTCCAGTCCAGCGGGTACCGAAATCCCCGGCAGCCCGGCAAGGTTCACCGTCACGGTAAACACATCGTTCAGATACATCTTCACCGGGTCAGCGTTTTCCATCTCGCCCAACCCAAACGCGGCAGACGGCGTGGCAGGTGTCAGGATGGCGTCGATGCCTTGCGCGAACACATCGTCGAAGTCCTTCTTGATCAACGCGCGGACCTTGCGGGCGCGGTTGTAATAGGCGTCATAAAAGCCCGCCGACAGCACGTAGGTGCCAACCATCACGCGGCGTTGCACCTCGTCGCCGAACCCTTCAGCGCGGGTCTTTTCATACATCTCGGTGATGCCATCACCCGCCGCGAGCTTGGCGCGGTGGCCGTATCGCACGCCGTCATAACGGGCGAGGTTCGATGACGCCTCGGCAGGTGCAATCACGTAATAGGCAGGCAACGCGTATTTCGTGTGCGGCAGCGAGATATCGACGATCTCGGCCCCTGCATCGCGCAGCATGTCGGCCCCAGTGGACCACAGCGCTTCGATCTCATCTGGCATTCCGTCCATGCGGTATTCCTTGGGGATACCGATTTTCTTGCCCTTGATGTCGCCGGTCAGCATGGCCTCGAAATTCGGCACCGGCAGGTCTGCGCTGGTCGAATCCTTTGGGTCATGGCCGCACATGGCCTCCAGCATGATCGCCGCGTCGCGCACCGATTTGGTCATCGGCCCGGCTTGATCGAGCGAGGAGGCAAACGCCACGACTCCCCAGCGCGAGCAACGCCCATAGGTGGGCTTGATCCCGGTGATACCGGTGAAAGCGGCGGGCTGACGGATCGAGCCGCCCGTGTCGGTGCCGGTGGCAGCTAGACAAAGGTTAGCGGCCACAGCGGACGCCGACCCGCCGGACGACCCGCCCGGTGTCAGTTTGCGGTCGTCGATTTTCCACGGATTCACGGCGTTGCCATACACGCTCGTTTCGTTCGACGAGCCCATCGCGAACTCGTCCATGTTCAGCTTGCCCAGCATGACGGTGCCATTGTCCAGCAGGTTCTGGCTAACGGTCGATTCGTATTCGGGGACGAAGCCTTCAAGAATGCGGCTGCCCGCCTGCGACGCCACGCCCTTGGTGCAGAACAGATCTTTAATGCCCAACGGAATGCCGCACATATCAGGTGCGTCGCCCGCTTTGATGCGTTCGTCCGCCGCCTTGGCCTGCGCGCGTGCCAGATCGGGGGTGTTATGCACAAACGCGCCCAGCGCGCCTGCGCCTTCGATCTCGGTCAGACATGCCTCGGTCAGTTCCGCCGAGGTCAGATCGCCCTTGCGCATCGCGTCACGGGCATCTGCGATTGTCAGTTTGTTCAGGTCAGCCATTATTCCACCACCTTCGGCACGGCAAAGAAGCCCTCGCGCGCATCCGGTGCATTGGCCAGGATTTTCTCGGGCATATTGCCATCCGTCACCACGTCTTCGCGACGTTTCAGGCGCATCGGCGTGACCGACGTCATTGGCTCCACGCCACTCACATCCACCTCGTTCAACTGCTCGATAAAGCCGAGGATCGCGTTGAAGTTTTCGGCAAGCTCCGGCAGGCGGTCTTCTTCCACCTTGATGCGGGCCAGATGCGCAACCTTGCGCGCGGTTTCGATGTCGATTGACATGGGTGGCTCCCGTGTGTGTTTCGCCAGATCGTTTAGCGCGCGCATGGCCCGCCCGCAAGCCATGTGCGCGGGATGTGACGCCGTCCCGCAGGTGACAGAGGCGGTTTTGCTGTTAATCTGACCCCAAACGATGAAAACGGAGGCTTTCCATGCAAATCACATTTCTTGGCCATTCGGGGTTTCGGATCGAGATTGAAGGCGCGGTGTTGCTGGTTGACCCATGGCTGGATGGCAACCCGATGTTTCCAGAGGGTCGCCGGGACGAGGCCACCGCTGGCGCGACTCACATCCTGATCACCCACGGACATGGCGACCACGCGTCTTCCACTTTGGCCATCGCGCGCGAGAAGGGCATTCCGATTGCGGCCATCCACGAGCTTGCCACTTTCTGGGGCAACGAAGATGGGATCGAGACGCTGGGCTTTGGCAAAGGCGGCACGATCGACCTGAACGGTGCGAAAGTCACCATGGTGAATGCCTCACATTCCGCCAGTTTCGATTATCTGGGCGGCGATCGGCCACTCTGCGCAGGCGCTGAGGTCGGGTTCATGATCGCAGGCGAAGGTCACGTGATCTATCTGTCCGGCGACACCGACATCATGGCGGATATGGAGTGGATGGGCGATCTGCACAAACCCGATATCGGTATCCTGTGCGCGGGTGGGCATTACACGATGGATATGGCGCGGGTGGCCTACGCGACAAAACGGTACTTCGATTTCAAGACCGTGATTCCCTGCCACTACAAGACCTTCCCCGTTCTGGCGCAGTCCGCTGATGAATTGGTCGCTGCACTGCCCGACGTGAATGTGATTGAACCAGAGGTTCTGAAGCCGATAACGATCTAAGGATCAGCGCCGGGACGCGAAGAAGTCCTTCAAGATCTGTTCTGCCTCATCTGCGCCTATGCCATCATAGACTTCGGGCACATGGTGGCATTGCGAATGCGTGAAGATGCGCGCGCCATGTGCCACGCCGCCTGATTTCGGGTCCGCCGCGCCGTAATAGACCCGCCGGATGCGCGCAGCCGACATGGCGGTCGCACACATCGCGCAAGGCTCCAGCGTCACGTAAAGGTCGTGGTCAGGCAACCGTTCCGACCCGGCCTGAGCGCAGCCTTCGCGGATCACCAACACTTCGGCGTGGGCCGTAGGGTCGTTCAACTCGCGCGTCCGGTTGCCTGCCGCAGCGATCACCTTGCCGTCCGGCGACACCAGCACCGCTCCCACGGGCACCTCACCGCGCGCGGCGGCAGCACGGGCTTCTGCCATTGCGGCATCCATATGGCTTTTAAAACGGCTCATGCCCCCTTTTGCCTTGGCGCCGACCGCTTGCCAAGGCTTCCCCTTTGCCCCGCCCCGCGCTATGCGAAGGCATGACAGACAAAAAACGCCCCCCCGTTTCCAAATCGGCCCGCAAGCCCGCCCCGAAAAAGCCGGACGCCGCGACGGCTGATCCGTCCAAAGGCGACCGCATCGCCAAGGTGCTGGCCCGCGCCGGTGTCGCCAGCCGTCGCGAGGCTGAACGGATGATCGAAGCGGGCCGCGTAACCGTGAACGGAAAAGTGATCGACAGCCCCGCGCTGAACGTCACCGCCAAGGACACGATCCTGTTTGACGAAGCCCCTTTGGCAGAACCGGAACCGCCGCGCATGTGGTTGTATTACAAACCCATTGGCCTGGTGACGACCGAGCGGGATGAGAAGGGGCGCGACACGGTATTCAAAAACCTGCCCGACGACCTGCCCCGCGTGGTCAGCGTCGGGCGGCTCGACATCAATTCCGAAGGCCTGCTGCTTCTGACCAACGATGGCGAGGTGAAGCGCAAGCTGGAACTACCCTCGACCGGGTGGTCACGCAAATACCGCGTGCGGGTGAACGGGCGACCCACCGAGGACACACTGGCGCCGGTGCGCAAGGGTTTGACGATTGATGGCGAGCGGTTCCAGCCGATGGCCGTGTCGCTGGACCGGCAACAAGGCGCGAACGCGTGGCTGACCGTGACCCTCCGCGAAGGGAAGAACCGCGAGGTGCGCCGCGCGATGGAAGCGGTCGGGCTGACCGTCAACCGTCTGCTGCGCGTCAGCTACGGCCCTTTCCAACTGGGCGAATTGAAACCCGGAGAGGTGGAGGAAATCCGCCAACGCGTTGTGCGCGACCAGCTTGGGATGGAAGACGCAAAGCCGGCGCCCGTGCGGACGCGCAAAGAGATCCCGCGTGGCAAGCATGGAAGCAAACCGGGGGCCAAGCCTGCATTCAAAGGTGGGCGGCCCGGAGGGAAACCAGGTCAACGTCCAGCGGGAAAAGGCCCCGGCGGCAAAGGTCCGGGCGGCAAGCCCCAGGGTCGTCCCGGTTCGCGCAACAAGTAGCATGGTTACCGGCTAGAACAGCGATCCTTGATCGGGGGCGTCCTTTTTGGGCTTGGGCTTTGTTGCAGGTTTGATCGGCTTCACCGCCGATGTCCCTGCCCCATCCAGCGCCAATCGACCATCCGCGAACTCGATCTCAAGCGCTTTGGCTTTTGCGGCAGCGGCTTGGCTGGTCACCACATCTCCGTCGCCCCGCACAACCGCATACCCACGCTTCAACGTCTCGGTATAGCCCAGCGTTTGGCGCATTCGTTCAAGGCTGGTCAGCCGATCCTCGTGCCGCTTTGTATTTGCCAAGAAGGCCCGATCCAATCGCGCAGACAGTCCGGTGATCTCAACCGTTCGGCGTTTGTTGGCGTCTGTGATGCGGTCGGGGTCCAAGCGTGCGCCTGCCATGTTTAGCCGGTCCCGCATCGGGGCCAGTCGAGCGGTCAGAACGCGCGGGCGCAGACCTGCGGACGCCTCTGTCAGCTTCACGCGACCGGATTGTGCAACATGACGCAGGGCTGAGGGCAGTTTGTGGCTGGCCGTGTCGAGCCGCTGGCGCGGGTTGTCCAACAGCGCCTCGGGGCGCGGCAAGGCACGCGACAGGTCGCGCAGGCGCTGGCCGCGTTGCGTCAATGCTTGCTCCAGTGAGCGTGTCAGTCGGGTGCCCTGCTCCTCGGTCCAAGCCAGCAGCTCCATGCGAACCGGCACGGCGTGTTCCGCGGCCGCCGTTGGCGTGGGTGCGCGCAGGTCCGAGACGAAGTCGATCAGGGTCGTGTCCGTTTCGTGCCCCACCGCCGAGATCAGGGGAATATCCGACGCAGCAGCGGCGCGGGCGACGATTTCCTCGTTGAAGCCCCACAGATCCTCGATCGAGCCACCACCGCGCGCAACGATCAGCAGGTCAGGACGCGGCAGCGCGCCACCCGGTTGCATGCGGTTGAACCCCTCGATCGCAGCGGCGACCTGAGGCGCACACGCCTCGCCCTGCACGGCGACGGGCCAGATCAGCACTTTGCGCGGGAAACGGTCCCGCAGGCGGTGCAAGATATCGCGGATCACCGCACCGGACGGTGATGTGACAACGCCAATCACTTCGGGCAGGAAAGGCAGCTTTTTCTTGCGTTCGGGCGCGAAAAGTCCCTCTGCCGCCAGCGTTTTCTTGCGCTTTTCCAACATTGCCATCAACGCGCCTTCGCCCGCGACGACGACATCATCGACGTTCAACTGGTATTTCGACTGGCTGCCAAAAGTGGTCAGCTTGCCGGTGACGATGACCTCCATGCCTTCTTCGGGCTTGATCGACAGGCGGCTGACCTGACCTTTCCAGCTAACAGCCGCCAGAACAGATCGGTCGTCCTTCACGTCGAAATACAGATGACCGGACCGCGCCAGCATGACCCGCCCAACTTCGCCCCGCACGCGGACACGCCCAAATGCCCCCTCGATTGTTTTCTTCAGCGCGCCGGAGATTTCCGAGACGGTGAACTCCGGTGCGTTTTCGCCGGGCTGTGGATCGTCGATCAGGTCGGACATGGGCCGGTGTCTCTTTCCTTGTGATTTCAGCGCCCCGACCTTAGAACGCCGATGACAGAAGGCCAAGCGGGGGAAGAGCCATGAACATCCTTATTCTGGGCAGCGGCGGGCGTGAACATGCGCTGGCGTGGGCTGTGATGCAAAACCCGAAATGCGACCGGCTGATCGTGGCCCCCGGAAATGCAGGCATGGCGCAGATCGCGGAGTGTGCATCGCTGGACATCGAAGACGGTGACGCGGTGGTGACCTTTGCGCAGCAAAACACCATTGATTTCGTGATCATCGGGCCGGAAGCGCCCTTGGCCAAAGGCGTGGCCGACCGTCTGCGCGAGGCGGGCGTCAGTGTCTTCGGCCCCTCAGCCGAGGCCGCGAAGCTTGAGGCATCCAAGTCCTTCACGAAAGAGGTCTGCGATGCCGCGGGCGCGCCAACCGCTGCCTATGGTCATTTCACCGACGCAGATGCCGCCAAGGCCTATATTCGCGAACAGGGCGCACCGATTGTCGTCAAGGCTGACGGTCTGGCAGCCGGCAAAGGCGTGATCGTCGCGATGGACGAGCAGACGGCGCTGGACGCCATCGACGACATGTTCGGCGGCGCATTTGGCGGGGCTGGCGCGGAAGTCGTGATCGAAGAATTCATGGAGGGCGAAGAGGCATCTTACTTCATCCTCTGCGACGGCAAGACCGCCCTGCCCATCGGCACGGCCCAAGACCACAAACGCGTGGGCGATGGCGACACAGGGCTGAACACCGGCGGCATGGGTGCCTATTCCCCTGCCCCCGTTCTGACAGACGACATTGCCGCCCGCGCCATGCGCGAGATCATTGAACCCACCGTGGCCGAAATGGCCAAGCGTGGCACACCCTATCAAGGGGTGCTTTATGCGGGGTTCATGATCAAGGACAGGCAGGCACGGCTGGTCGAATACAACGCGCGCTTTGGTGACCCGGAATGTCAGGTCCTGATGATGCGGCTGGGCGCGCAGGCGTTGGACCTGATGCTGGCCTGTGCCGAGGGGCGGCTGGATGAGGCCCAAGTGAACTGGGCGGATGATCATGCGATCACCGTGGTGATGGCAGCCAATGGCTATCCCGGCGCTTACCAGAAAGGGTCAATCATCAACGGGTTGAACGATCTGCCGGAAGACTCGAAAAATATGATCTTCCATGCGGGCACCACCGAAGTGGACGGCAAGATCACAGCCACCGGCGGGCGCGTTCTGAATATCACCGCACGCGGCGACAGCCTGCAAGAGGCCCGCGACCGTGCTTATGCGATGATCGACAAGATTGATTGGCCGGGCGGGTTTAATCGGTCAGATATTGGGTGGCGGGCGCTATAGGTTGCGCGACACAATCGCTTAGTATTCACAGCCCATAACCGGATCAAACGATTCAAGATCGTGGAATTGCGCGACCCGCGTGATGATATGTCCGCCGGCGCTGGTCCGCGTGTTGGTCACGTATTTCAGGTCTCCCGACAAAGTGACGATCATATCGCCATCACCGCAGTTGCGCACTCCGCCTATGATGAAATCATCACCGATACGGTGATTGGTCAGGTTGGGGACCGAGGCAAGTTCGATCAACCGATCACCTTCCAGCACGACAATTTTCAGTTCCTTTTTCAGATGGGGTCGATCCACATAGGCGATCAACTGCCGCTTATCCCGCAAGAAGTCCCCAACCCCCGCAGGTGCAAGCCAACGGTTGCGCTGCCCGATATGATCGGTCTGCGCGACCAGTCCATTTTCATCAAACACAGCCAATGCGGCGCCCTTGTCTGCATGGGTCAGAACCACAATGACTTCTCGATCACCGTCTTGATCGAGGTCATGCAAACGCGGGGCAAGGTCTTCAAACACCATGTGATCCGGTAAACGGATCAACTTTCGCTCGCCTGATGAAAGCGAGAGCTCTATTGCGCCCCATTCAATCGCATCGCCAAGCACGCCGTGCGCATAGCGATCCGTCGGCTCTGTATAACGGGCGTCAGTGATGGTCTGCCCCAACGCGGCAGTCGCGCCGCAAAGCACCGCCACCATGCACAACAGATGCACAGCGCCGCGCGTGACTGGTCGCAACAAGAACGAAGGCAGACGCGGCGCGCCCGATACCATCAGATTTGTTTTTCAGGCATATGAACGACAAGACCATCCAGATCTTCGGTCACCTTTAGCTGACAGGTCAGACGCGAGCGTTCTGCGTCGGGCTCATAGGCGAAATCGAGCATATCTTCTTCCATCGCATCCTTGGCCGGGACTTTCTCAACCCAAGCCGCATCCACATAGACGTGGCAGGTCGAACAGGCGCAAGCGCCGCCGCAATCCGCCTCGATCCCCGGGATGTTATTGTCGCGCGCGCCTTCCATGACGGACAGACCGTTTGCAACCTCTACGACGTGCTGTTTTCCGTTGTGCTCGATATAGGTAATCTTTGCCATCTGGCCTCTCCAATTCATGCTCGCGTCTTTTTAGACAAGGCAGATAGGCGAGGCAAAGGGGATTTACGAGGTCGGGCGCAGAAAGGACGCTAAAAAAACGTGACGCTGTGTGGACCTAACACCGCCGGAGGGCAGTTCTGCACACGAAAGCGACCCGGCAACGTCTCTTCGCTGCGGGTTAGCCATCGTCTTTGCCTGGTGGTGATTGTATCCGTTTGGAAAATGCCCAATCAGAACGGGTTGGTGATCAGCTCGGCAATGGCAATCGTCACCGGATCGTCCTGCATGATCCATGCGCCTGCCTGTTCAATCGTCGACCCTTTGGCCAAGGTCTGCACGCGGTCGGTGTAATTCACCGCCCCGACTTGGCTGAACAGAAATGCCTTGAACACCATGAAGCCGATCAGTGTTATCATCAGCCCCTTGATCGGAAACCCGCGCCGCATCTGGCGTCTGGTGGGCACCAACAGCCCATCACGTTCAACCAGTTGAACATAGCCTTGTGACAAGCGGCGGTGCTGGCGACTAATTCCCCGCACCCTTTTTTGAAAGTCATGAACTTGTGCATCAGTCACTGTCAGTACCCTCCCTCAAAATAAAAAACTCAAATACACCCACTTCAGAATATGGCAAAAAAGTGTTTGTGGCTAGGAATCTGTCGAATTTTGGGACAAAAAAGCTATTCTTTTTGAAGAACTAGCGTTGTCCAGTCAACAATCTCGGTGCGTTCGACCAGATTGATCCCGTTTTCGGCATAAACAGAGATCACCTCGTCCGCCTGTGGGTTCAAAATGCCCGACAGAATCGCATAACCTTTGGTTGAAAGGTTTGTCGCCATATCCGGAGCAAGGCCGATCAGCGGGCCTTTCAGGATGTTTGCGAAGACAAGGTCGAACGGGGCGGCAGCCTGCAAATCGGGGGCATTGAAGCCCGCAGCCTCGACGCAATGGACCCGTTCATCAAGATGATTGGCAGCTACATTTACTTTGGCAACATCTACTGCAACCTCGTCGATATCGCTGGCCAGAACCGGATTGGGCCAGATACGCGCAGCGGCCATCGCCAGAACGGCGGTTCCACAGCCAATATCGACCACGTTTTTGCCGACAAATCCCTGATCGGCCAAATTATCCAGCGCTTGCAGGCAACCCAGTGTGGTGCCGTGATGGCCGGTGCCGAAGGCCATCGCCGCCTCGATCAGCAACGCAATCTTGCCATCCGGCACCTGATCCGCGTCGTGGCTGCCATGTACGAAGAAGCGGCCTGCCTCAACGGGTGACAATTCGCGCCGAACATGGGCGACCCAATCGACCTCGGGCAGTTGCGATACGGTAAAGTCTTTCGCTTTGTGCAGGGTGGACAGCAGCGCCAATCCGGCTGTGTCGGGTTTTTCGACGAAGTATCCTCCAACTTCCCACATCCCGCTGCCATCCTCGATTTCGAACACGCCGATACCCGTGGGTTCCGGTGTCAGGCTTTCCATTGCGGCGCCAAGCGCATCGGCTGCGTCTTGACCTTCCAGAGTGGTGAGAGCGGTCCAGGTGGGCATGAAGCATCCTTTCAGATATCAGACACGGCCTAGCGAGCGGCACTTGTCGGGTCAACCGATTCAGGGTTTGGCAACAGCTTGCTCGGTCGTGTTTTTTGGCGACCTATCGTGCGATCTGCGGAAGTGGGCCCGAAAACACCGTCTCGTTTCCCTTCTCTGGGTGGCGCGGAATTAGAAGCGACAGGGTCAGAGAAATGCACGCCATCGCCGAAGCCAGCCCGAAAACCGCCCCCGGCGACACAACCCATAGATAGCCCAGCAACGCCGGCAGGAAGACAGCCGCGATGTGGTTGATGGTGAACGCCACCGCTGCGGTCGGCGCGATATCTTGCGGGTCCGCAATTTTCTGGAAATAGGTTTTCAGCGCAAAGGCCAGCGCAAAAAATAAGTGGTCCAGCACATAAAGAGCCGACGCGAGGGCCACGCCCCAACTGAAGTAATAAATCCCGCCATAGGCTAGGAACACGCAGATCAGCCCGGTGTATTCAAACACCAACGCGCGCCGCTCACCCCATTTCGCAACGGCTTTACCCATCAGCGGCGCAAAGAAAATGTTGGCGACATAGTTGATCAGGAACAGCGCCGTGACCTCGTGCACCTCGAACCCGAAGCGTTCGACCATCATGAAGGCGGCAAACACCGTGAAAATCTGGCGCCGCGCACCGGACATGAATTGCAGCGCATAATACAGCCAATAGCGACGCCGCAGCACAAACTGCTTCAGTTGCGGCTCGGGGCTTTCAAACTGCGGATAGGCAAAGAAACAAAACACCGCGATGGCCAGCGTCGTGCCGCCAGCGATCATGTAGACAAGATTATAGCTCAGATCGAAAGTTTTCCACGTCAGAACAAGCAGCCCATAGCTGACCAACGCTGCAGCCGAACCGATGGACATGATCCACCCCAGCATCTGCGGCGCGCGTTTCTTGTCGATCCATTGCAATTGAAGCGACTGGTTCACTGTCTCGAAATAGTGGAACCCGATGGACGACAGCATGGTGATGGTCAGGATGCCGCCGAAGCTGGGAAACCACGCGGTTATCGCGGTGGCCGCGCCCAGCATGCCAAGCGCCACGATCCCCAACACCTGTTCGCGAAACAGCATCAAAAGGGCGATAACACCGATGGCCAGGAACCCCGGTATCTCGCGCACGGTATGCAGCCAGCCAATTTCGACCCCGGTGAAGCCTGCGGCCTCGATCACGAAGTTGTTTAAAAGGGCCGACCAGGTGAAAAATGCAATCGGCATCCCCGCCGCCATCAACATCAAAAGAAAGATGGGGCGACGCCAGAACGGCAAGCTGCGCGCCTGGTCAAGGGTTAGGATCTGGTGTCTCATCGCCCCGCATTACGCCCCTTTCTGATCCTTGGCGAGATCAAAACGCATTCGCCAAATCAGATGTGTTTATGATATATGTCAAGGTGCGCATGCCCCCAACACGGCAAAATGCCCCGCAATTAAAGGAGCCCGCATGGACATCGTCCCCCTGATTGACCGCATAGGCGAAGAACCAACTGCCGCGTTGTTCGGGCTTATCACTGGTATTGTCTTTGGCGTGGCAGCCCAGCGGTCGCGCTTCTGCCTGCGCGCCGCTACGGTCGAGTTCGCCCGCCGGATGATGGACAGTTCTGTGGCTGTGTGGCTTCTGACGTTCTCGACCGCGCTGGTCTGGGTTCAGGGCGCGTCGCTTCTGGGCCTGATGCGACCCGAAGATGCACGGATGATGGCTGTGACCGGCAGCTGGTCGGGCGCCGTCATTGGCGGGCTTTTGTTCGGCGTCGGCATGGTGTTGGCGCGGGGCTGTTCGGGGCGGTTGCTGGTTCTGGCCGCGACGGGAAACTTGCGGTCTGTGGTCTCTGGCCTGATCTTCGCCGTGGTGGCACAGATGAGCCTGCATGGCTGGCTATCGCCCACCCGCGACTATCTTGCCCGCCTGTGGATGACCGATGGCGGGGTAAACGTGAACCTTCTGACCGCAGTCGGCGTTCCGGAATGGTCAGGTCTGGCGCTTGGCGCTTTGACAGCCATCCTCGCAATCTACATCGCGCAGCGAGCGGGCATGGGGTCCAAACGGCTGGTGTTCGCCTCGGGAGTCGGATTTTCCGTCGCGTTGGGTTGGGTGCTGACCTATCAGCTGTCCTTGGCCGCGTTTGAGCCGGTGACGGTCACATCGGCCACGTTCTCGGGTCCTTCTGCCAACACGTTAATGTTCTTTCTGATCCCCGATCCCGTGCTTGAATTTGACGTGGGCCTTGTGCCGGGCGTCGTCATTGGCGCTTTCGCCGCCAGTTGGTTTGCCGGTGACTTCGAATTCCAAGGGTTTGAGAATGAGGCCATCATGCGTCGCTCAATGTTCGGTGCCGTCCTGATGGGGTTTGGCGCAATGCTCGCTGGCGGCTGTGCCATCGGGGCTGGCGTGACCGGAGGGTCAATCTTCGTCGCCACCGCATGGTTGGCGCTATTGTGCATGTGGATTGGTGCGGTGGTGACCGACGCGTTGGTGGATCAGTCCAAAGGCAGAGGTGCAGCGCTACCGGCGCAGTGATGTGTTGATAATGCGGTAAACAATCGAACGTCGGCTTTGAGCCCATAGTACCGAATGCTGCACTTTGCCCGAACGACAGCTTTATGTTTCACCCCCAATAGGTTTGTGCGAACCTGAGCCACTTCGGTCAGCCTTCAATTGGCTGCGAAAGCTCGCAGTGGAGCCAAGCTAAGTAATCCGAGATAGCCTCTTCATCCCGTTTGCAATAAGACCATTTCTGATGTCTTCGAACGGTGATGAAGCCCGCCTGCTTAAGAATATCTAAATGCTTGCTTGCGGTTGGTTGCGCCACACCAAGTTCTTCCGCGATCATCGTCATACAAACGCCAAATTCAACGGCATCGGCAGACCATTGGTGGCCAAAGTGTCTATTGGGCTCAGACAGAAGCCGCAAAACCTGCATTCGGACCTCACTGGCCATCGCTTTTATTTGCATTGATCTATCCATGATCTTCATCATATCGTTACTTAGCTAAATGACAATGTGATTCTGAAAAAATGCTTGTACTACCTGAAACATTTTACTTCGAGGGGAGCGCCGTCAGGTGGGGACGGTTAGGGGCTGGTCCACCGCTTGTCCTCATTCATGGCACGCCGTTTTCGTCTCAAGTATGGCGCAGGATTTTACCGCACCTGAAAGGTACGCGGTCCGTCTACTTCTATGACCTTTTAGGCTACGGGCTGTCGGAACAGAAAGATGGCCAGGACGTATCGCTTGGTGTGCAAAACCGTCTACTGACTGCGTTGTGCAATGAATGGGGCCTCGATCGACCAGATGTTGTTGCGCATGATTTTGGGGGTGCAACGGCGTTACGTGCCTACTTTTTAAATGGGCTACGCTTTGGGTCTTTGACGATTTTTAATGCTGTGGCGCTGGCCCCTTGGGGATCGCCGTTCGTCCAGCATGTTCGGCAACATCAAGCCGCTTTTGCAGGTATGCCTGGTTACATGCACCGTGCGCTTTTGGCGGCCTATTTGCAGACCGCAGCACATACCATGTTGTCGGATGAGACCATTGAAATCTACAGCAGGCCTTGGGTTGGAGCAGTGGGGCAACCAGCGTTCTACCGGCAGATCGCTCAAATGGACCAAGCGCATACAGATGAGGTCGAACGCCAATACTGCCAGCTGGATTGCCCGGTGCATGTCCTGTGGGGCGATGAAGACACGTGGATACCCTCTGAAAAAGGAGACGCATTGGCTGCGTTGATCTCGGACAAATCCTGCACACCAATCAAGGGAGCAGGTCATCTGGTCCAAGAGGACCGGCCAGAGGCAATTGTCGCCGCGATCTTAAGTCAAATTGGAACTAACAACCCTAGCTGAATTGCAGACCCAAAAAATGGTGTGCGAAGGAGTAAATCTATGATGCGCGACCCCGAGTTATTCGAAATGGTGCAATGCTATATTGATGGCCTTTTCCATTGCGACACGGTGAAACTCAACAGAGCATTCCACCCGAAGGCATCGCTCTTCGACGGTGAAAAAGGCGACATTTTTGCAGAGCCAAGTGATATCTTTATCCACGATATTGGTGAGCTTGAACCAACCTCCCCCGCCAACTTGGGGCAGGATCCTGACAGCGAAATCTTGTTCGTTGATTGGTTGTCAAACGTGAGTGCGGTAGTGAAATTACGTATCAGAGCGCGCAAGAACGTCTACCTTGATCATCTTGGTTTTGTGAAAGGCGCCGAAGGCTGGAGAATCGTTTCCAAAATTTGGCACCTTGAGACGACGGTTGGCGAAATCTAATCGGCAACCGGACATTCACTAAATTGCGCCGAGAGACCGGTTTGTCCCGCACACCGGACATCCGACCTACTGAGCACTTCAGTAGAAACTCTGCGGATCAATATCCACTGCCACGCGCATGTCGCCTTTGATGTTGAACTGCCCAAGCCACTTTTTCAGCGCCGCCTGAATGGGCGCACCTTTGTCGGCTTTCACCAAAAGCCGCACGCGGTGACGCCCCCGGATACGCGCGATGGGCGCGGGGGCGGGTCCATAAAGTTGCGCGCCGATTTGGGTCAGCGGCTCGGACCGTCGCGCCATTTCTGCCCCCAGATCAAAGACCGCCTGAATGTCTGGTGCAGACAAGACAATCCCAGCCATACGCCCGTAGGGGGGCACACCTGCGGCTTGCCGTTCGCCTGCTTCCGCGCGCCAGAACTTTTCTTCTTCACCGGCCAGAATCGCTCGGATTACCGGGTGTTCGGGCTGGAAGGTTTGCAGCAGAGCCACGCCCGGCACCTCGGCACGCCCTGCCCGACCCGCCACCTGCCGGATCAGTTGAAACGTGCGTTCAGCAGCGCGCAGGTCGGAGCCTTGCAGGCCCAGATCCGCGTCGATGACCCCGACCAATGTGAGCTTGGGGAAGTTGTGCCCCTTGGCGACCAATTGCGTGCCGATAATGATGTCCGCGCCGCCCGCCGCGATCAGTTCGATCTGTTCCTTCAACGCGCGGGCCGACCCAAACAGGTCTGACGACAACACCGCCACGCGGGCATCGGGGAAGCTTTCGCGCACCTCCTCAGCCAGCCGTTCCACACCCGGCCCGACAGGGGCGAGTTTCCCTTCAACTTCGCATTCCGGGCAGGCCTCTGGCATCGGCTTCGTCTCGCCGCATTGGTGGCAGACAAGCCGTTTTTGGAACCGGTGCTCGACCATGCGCGCGTCGCAATGATCGCAACCGATCTGGTGTCCACAGGCCCGGCAGATCGTGACAGGCGCATAGCCACGGCGGTTGATGAAGAGCAGCGATTGCTCGCCCTTCGCAATGCGCAGGGTCACGGCCGCTTTCAGCGTGGGCGAGATCCAGCTTTGCGACGGCAGGTCCTCCTGCCGCATATCAATCGCGCGCATGTCCGGCATGACAGCGGGGCCATAGCGGCTGGTCAGCTCGATCCGGTTATATTTGCCCGCTTCGCAATTGGCCCAAGTTTCGAGCGAGGGCGTGGCAGAGGCCAGCACCACCTGCGCGTCACAGATCGACGCCCGCATCACCGCCATGTCGCGGGCCGAATAAAGCACCCCGTCTTCCTGTTTGTAGGAACTATCATGCTCCTCATCCACGATCACCAATCCAAGGTCACGGAATGGCAGATAGAGCGCAGACCGGGCGCCCACCACAAGCGATGCCTCGCCCTGTCCAACCATGCGCCAGCAGCGGCGGCGTTCAGTCATGGTGACGCCGGAATGCCATTCGGCGGGACGCGCGCCGAAGCGTTCCTCGACCCGTTTCAGGAACTCAGCGGTCAGGGCGATCTCGGGCAGCAACACCAGTGCCTGACGCCCTTTGCGCAGGCAGGCAGCGACGGCTTCCAAATAGACCTCGGTCTTGCCTGCGCCTGTGACCCCACGCAGAAGCGTCGTGCCGTAGCGCCCCCCGCGCACGCCATCGGTCAATTGTTTGGCGGCGACCGCCTGTTCCTCGGTCAGGTCTTTGCTGGGCAAGTCGGGATCAAGACGCGGGTAGGGCATGTCGCGCGGGGTATCTTCTTCGCGAATGGCCCCCAGCTTCACCAGCCCCTTGACGACCGACCCGCTGACCCCCGCCAGATCCGCCAGTTCTTTTTGGGTGAACCCCACGCCGGGCTGATCCCTCAGCACGTCCATCACCTTGGCGCGCGCATCCGTCAGGCGGTTGGGGCGATGACCCGACGCCTTCAACACCTTACGCATCGACAGCGGATCGCTGAGCCCCGGCGCGCGGGTTGCCAGACGCAGCATCTGGCTCATCGGGGTCAGGGTATAGTCACCAACGCGGGTCAGAAACTCTGACATCTCTATCCGCATTGGGGCCACGTCCAGCACGCGAATGACCGCGCGCAGCTTTGAAGCATCAAATCCCCCTTCGCCCGGTCCCCAGACAACGCCGAGCACCTTGCGTGGGCCAAGCGGCACCTCGACAAACGCGCCTTGCACGCAGCCACCTTCGGGCGCCCGGTAGGTCAGGATGCGATCCAAGGGCTGCGCGGTCAGAACGCCGACGCGTGCGCCTTCCTGAAAGTGCTGAATGTCGCTCATTTGCCCGTTATCCTCGTGGTCGCGCGCACCATAAGGGCTTTCTGCCCGCGCGCCCATGGGGTATGAGAGCGCAAACCTAATTCAGCATCGGGAGCCGCGCACATGAAATTCTTCACTGATACCGCCGATATCGCCGCCATCAAGGAACTGAACGGCCTTGGCATGGTGGACGGCGTGACAACCAACCCCTCGATCATCAAGAAATCGGGCCGCGACATCTTGGACGTGACGAAAGAAATCTGCGACATCGTGGATGGACCTGTGTCTGCCGAAGTCACCGCCATCGACGCCGACACCATGATCGCAGAAGGCCGCAAACTGGCCAAGATCGCCGACAACATCGCGGTGAAAGTGCCGCTGACCTGGGATGGCCTGAAGGCCTGTAAGGTGCTGACCGGCGAAGGCACGATGGTCAACGTGACGCTGTGCTTCTCGGCCAACCAAGCGCTGCTGGCGGCCAAGGCAGGTGCAACCTTTATTTCGCCGTTCATCGGCCGCTTGGACGATATCAATCTGGACGGCATAGAGCTGATCGAGGACATTCGCACCATCTATGACAATTACGGGTTCGAGACGCAGATTTTGGCGGCCTCTATCCGGTCGGTCAACCACATGAAAGACTGCGCGCTGGCGGGTGCCGATGTGGCAACTGCGCCGCCATCAGTTATCGAAGCGATGGCCAAACATGTGCTGACAGACAAGGGGCTGGACGCCTTTCTGGCCGACATTAAAGCCGCAGGTATCAAGATTCTGTAAGCGATTTTCGATATCGCCACTGTTACGAGGGGGCCACGGCCCCCTCTTTCTATTTGGGCAAATGCCAAAAAATTGCCCATGCGAGCTGAAGCATCGTGTATGTTTGGTCAAAACGACAAAAACAATACTTGAGGCAGCAGATGAGCGTACCAGCTACGATTGACGACGACTTGCGCGCGCACTTGATCGCGCAACCCGAAACCATTTTGGATGATCAGGACATCATGCGCGCGTTGATCGCCGCAAATGAACGCAGCATGGGTGCGAATATTGTCGACATGCGCGGCATCGCGATGGAGCGGCTTGAGACCCGACTGGACCGGCTGGAGGACACGCACAAGTCCGTAATCGCCGCCGCTTATGACAATATCTCGGGTATGAACCTGATCCACCGCGCGGTGCTCAGAATGCTCGACCCTGCGGATTTCGAACTGTTCATGAACGACCTCGGCGGCGAAGTGGCCGAAATTTTGCGCGTCGATTGCGTCCGCCTTGTGCTGGAAACCGAGTACGGCCAGAAAAACAGCGCCATCGGACGCCTTGGCCCGGTCCTGTCGATTGCTGAGCCCGGCTTCGTTGACGAATATCTGGGCATGAGCCCTGATCAATCCGCGCGTCAGGTTTTCCTGCGCCAAATTCAAGAACAAGAAGAAACCATCTATGGCGATACCGGCTTCTGGGTCCGGTCCGAGGCCTGCATCCGCCTTGATCTGGGCGAAGGTCGCCTGCCCGGCATGCTGGTTCTGGGTGTCGAGGACGCACAGCAGTTCAAACCGGGGCAAGGCACGGACCTTCTGGCCTTCTTTGGTGGCGTCTTTGAACGTGCGATGCGCCGCTGGTTGTCGTGACCGCCAAAGACACATTGATGATTTCCGAAGGCGCGCGCGACGCGCTTTCAGAATGGCTTGACCACATCCGCGCACTGGACGGCGCGTCAGCGAATACTTTGGCGGCCTATCAGACCGATTTGACCGGGTTTCTGGCATTTATGGCCGGGCATTTGGGTGGGTCGGCGGGTCGGGGCGGGCTTGCAGCTGTTTCGCTGTCCGACATGCGCGCATGGATGGCGCATGAACGCGGACGCGGCGTCGGCGCGCGATCATTGGCGCGGTCACTATCGGCAGTCAAAAGCTTCTATCGCTGGCTCAGCGAACGCGACGAATTCGACGCCACTGCCGTTCTGTCCACTCGCAGCCCGAAATTCAGCAAGAAACTGCCCCGCCCATTGGCACCGGATGCGGCAAAGGCCGTCATCGAGGCTGCCGGGATGCAATCCCAACATGGCTGGGTCGGCGCGCGGGATATTGCGGTCGCCACACTTCTTTACGGCTGCGGCTTGCGCATTTCCGAAGCGCTTGGCCTTACATGCGCCGACGCCCCACTGGCCGACGCGCTGCGCATCAAAGGAAAAGGTGGCAAGGAACGGGTTGTTCCCGTGCTGCCCGCCGCGCGCGACGCGGTTGAAGCCTATCGCCGCCTTAGTCCGCACTCTGAAACGCCCGACGCACCCCTGTTTCGCGGGGTGAGGGGTGGCGCGCTTAACCCGCGCATAATCCAGAAAGCCATGGAGCAGGTGCGCCTGCAACTGGGTCTTCCAGCGACGGCCACACCCCATGCCATGCGGCACAGTTTCGCCACGCATCTTCTGGCCGCAGGCGGCGATCTGCGCGCCATTCAGGAACTGTTGGGTCACGCCAGCCTGTCCACAACGCAAGCCTATACCTCGGTCGACACATCACGACTGCTTGAAGTTTATCAGTCCGCGCACCCCCGCGCATGACCCTTACCGGGCCGCAACTCTTTACCCTTTCCACCAAAGTTAAATTCCGGCACAAAGCGCGCATGAAATTGTCGACCAAAGCTCTTCTTGTTCATCTGTTCACCGCAACCGGCGCTGTAATCGCCATGTTGGCCATGCTAGCCGCAGTGGACGAAAAATGGAGCCTTATGTTCCTGTGGCTCGTGGTGGCCTTCGTGGTTGATGGCATCGACGGGCCACTGGCGCGACGTTACCACGTCAAAGTCAACGCGCCGCAATATGACGGCGTCCTGATGGACATGATTATTGACTATCTGACCTATGTCTTCATCCCAGCCTACGCACTGTTCAAATCCGGCCTGATGCCGGGATGGACCGGTTGGTTCGCGATCGTCGTGATCACCTTCGCCAGCGCAATCTATTTCGCAGACACAAGAATGAAGACCAAGGACAACAGTTTTTCTGGCTTTCCCGGATGCTGGAATATGCTGGTGATCGTCTTGTTTGCGACAGAACCAAACTTCTGGGTCATGGTCATTCTGGTCGCCGCACTGGCGATCGCGATGTTCCTGCCGCTCAAATTCATTCACCCCGTCCGGACCGAGCGCTGGCGGATGATCAGCCTGCCCTGCGCCCTTGCGTGGACATTCTTTGCGGGATGGGCGGCGTGGGTCGATTTCCACCCGGAAAGCTGGGCGCATTGGGGGTTGGTTGTGACGTCGATTTACCTGTTGAGCGCCGGAATTGCGCAGCAAGTGCTGCCCGAACGCCGCGCAGCCTGAAGCTGGCCTGCGCAAGTCGCTAAGCCTATTTCGTCCAGCGTTTCAATGCGTCTTCATCATCGACCTTGGCCGCCACCCAGTCTGTGGCACCGTCACGCGCAAATTCTTTCTTCCAGAACGGCGCGCGGGATTTCAGATAATCCATAAGGAACTCTGCCGCCTCAAACGCCGCCACGCGGTGTTTGGAGGCTGTTGCGACCATCATGATTTGTTCGCCGGGGCGCAACGGGCCGTGGCGGTGGATCACAAGGCAGTCAGCCAGCAACCAGCGTTCGCATGCGTCGTCGACGATGGCGGCAATCGCCTTTTCGGTCATGCCGGGGTAATGCTCAATCTCCATCCGCTCCAGGGTGCCGTCGTCATCGCGCACAATGCCGGTGAAGGTCACGACGGCGCCTAGATCATTTCGGCCTTGCGCAAATTCTGACAGCTCTGCGCCGGGATCAAGCATATCAGTCTGGACCCTGACTTTCATGTCAGCCGCCTGTCATTGGGGGGAAAAACGCAACCTCGCGCACGCCTTTCAGCGGTGCGTCGAAATCAGCAAGCTCCTGATCTAACGCCACACGCAGCGCGGACAAATCGGCAAAGGCCGCGGCATAACGCGGCTCTCGCGCGCGCAGTTCATCCACCAGTTCAGACACGGTCGATGCTGTTGTTTCGACCTTCTCGCGCGGCTCGCCAATGCGTTCACGCACCCAAGCGAAATACATGACCTCAACCATGATCGGGATCCTCTCTCAGAAATGGCAGGGCTTTGCGGAAATAGTCCCAGCCAGTCACAACTGTCAGGGCACCGGCCATCCACAACAGCGTGATGCCTATCCATGCCGACCAGCGGCCAGCGGCCTCGTAAAACAACAGCCCGATGTCATCTGCAATGGTGCCATTAAAGATGCCATCGACAGTCGCCTGATCCATACCCTGCATCCGGTCCAAAAGACTGTGCTGGAATATGCCTGTCGAAAACAAAATGGCAATCGCAACCATCTGCAACGTGGTTTTCCATTTCGCCAGATTGGTCACCTTCAACGCGCGCGCTTTGTCGCCCAATGTCTCGCGCAGGCCCGACACGAACACCTCGCGATAGATGATCAGCGCCGATGGCAACAGGATCCACGGCGTCACGCCCGCATAGCCATTGATCACCAGCAGCGCGATCAGAACCATCGCCTTGTCGGCGATCGGATCCATCGCCGCGCCGAACAGGCTTTCCAGCTTCCATGCGCGCGCAAGATAGCCATCAAGGTAATCCGTGATCGAGGCGACGATGAACAGGATCATCGCATACCAATCCGCCCAGGGGCGTGCGAAGTAGAGAAACATGACCGGCAACAAAGGCGCGGCAACAAGTCGGGCAACGGTCAGGATATTGGGTAAGTTCCATTTCATGGGTTTCTCCTTACCCCGTCAGCCCTTGTCATGGAAGAAGCCATAGATGGTTTCCGCAAGTGTTTCGGAAATACCATCGACAGCTTTAAGGTCGTCAAGTCCCGCGCGGCTGACCGCCTTGGCCGAACCGAAATGTTGCAACAGCGCGCGCTTGCGGGTCGCGCCGACGCCCGGCACCTCGTCCAACGGCGTGGCCCCTTGCGCTTTGGCGCGTTTGGCACGGTGCGTGCCAATGGCGAAGCGGTGCGCCTCGTCTCGCAGACGTTGGATGAAATAAAGGACCGGGTCATTCCGTTTCAACGCGAAGGGGCGCTTTTTCCGTCGGTAAAATTCTTCTTTTCCCTGATCGCGGTCGATGCCTTTGGCGACGCCAACCATCGGAATGTCGGTCACGCCCAGTTCTTCCATGATCTGGTGCACCGCACTGACCTGCCCGGCACCACCGTCGATCAACAGAAGATCGGGCCAGTTTTCGCCTTCGCGGTTCGGATCTTCCTTCAACAGTCGTTTGAAGCGGCGGGTCAGAACCTCTTTCATCATGCCAAAATCGTCACCGGGGGTCAGGTCGTCACCCTTGATGTTGAACTTGCGATACTGGCTTTTCAGATACCCGTCAGCGCCCGCCACAATCATAGCTCCAACCGCATGAGCCCCTTGAATGTGCGAATTGTCATAGACCTCGATCCGTTTGGGCGGTGCGCCCAGATCGAACGCTTGCGCGACACCATCCAGCAGGCGTGCCTGCGTGGCGGTTTCGGCCATCTTGCGGCCCAGACTTTCGCGGGCGTTACGCTGGGCGTTGGCCACAAGCTCTGACTTCTCGCCGCGCAAGGGCACCGATATTTCGACCTTGCGACCCAGCCGTTCCGTCAGCGCCTCGGCCATCAGGTCTTGTTCATCCAGAGGGTCAGACAGAAGAATCAGACGCGGCGGTTCTTTCTGGTCATAAAACTGCCCCACAAAGGCTTGCAGAACCTCGCCCGGCCCGGCCCCCGCCCCTGTGCGCGGATAGAAGTCGCGGTTGCCCCAGTTCTGGTTGGCGCGGATGAAAAACACCTGAACGCAGGCCTGCCCGCCATCCATATACAGCGCGATGACGTCGGCCTCGGTCACGCCGCGCGGATTGACGCCCTGCGTCTGCTGCACTTGCGTTAGCGCGCGGATACGGTCGCGCAGGACGGCGGCTTTTTCAAACTCCATCCCTTCGGAAGCGGCTTGCATATCAGCGGCTAGGTTTTCCTGCATTTTGGTGGTGCGACCTGACAGAAAATCCTCGGCGTCGCGCACCAATTTGGCATAGCCTTCCGCGTCGATTTTCCCCACGCAAGGCCCCGAGCACCGTTTGATCTGATATTGCAGACATGGGCGCGAGCGCGCGTCAAACGTCGCATCAGTGCAATTGCGCAGCAAAAACACCTTCTGCAACTGGTTCAGCGTCCGGTTCACCGCATCCGCACTGGCGAAGGGACCATAATACGACCCCTTCTGTTTGCGCGCACCGCGATGTTTTTTGATCTGTGGAAAGTCGTGACCCGTCACCAGAATGTTGGGAAAGCTTTTGTCGTCACGCAGCAGCACGTTAAAATGAGGTTTCAGCTGCTTGATCAGGTTCTGTTCCAGCAGCAGCGCTTCGGTTTCTGTTTGTGTGGTCAGAAACATCATTGACGCAGTTTGGCTGATCATCCGCGCAATGCGTGCAGTGTGGCCCGTCGGCTTGGCATAGTTCGACACACGCTTCTTCAGACTGCGCGCCTTACCCACATATAAGACACGCCCTTTGACATCGAGCATCCGGTAAACACCGGGCGAATTGTCGAGCGTTTTCAGATAGGATTGAATGACGTCATGTCCAACGGGCACCGCTGGTTTGCCATCCTCGTTCTGCGTGCTTTCACTATTCATTCACCCACCGCTCCGATTCTCTGCTCGCCTGCAACCTTAGCGCGCTGGATACAAGAGGGAACCTGCCCACAGTTTCTGTGGATAACTCTGAGGACATGTTTTGACCATCCTGAAAAATCCCTTGTATTCAGCCCGCTTCGTCATAGTGCCTATTTTTTAGGCAGTGTTATAAGGTGTTGAAAAGTAAAGAAAGAAATATGACGCCCTCGTAAATAGATGAAATCATTGCGAAATATATATTCTTTCCGTTACGGCAACTTCACAGGTGCACAACTTTCCGGCCAGAAAGATATAGCCTTTCCACTTGGACATGTTTTCAGGGGTGTTCCACGCCGCGAATATCGGGGGTTTCCCATGCCAGATGCTGCCCGCCATCCACGGCGATCATCTGCCCTGTAACAGCCGGGGCAGTCAGGAAAAAAGCAAGCGCGGCGGTGATGTCGTCAACATTCGCGCCGCGTTGCAAAAGCGACGCAGCCCGCTGCCCGTCGAAATGAGCCTGTGATTGGCGCGCACCGATCAGCGTGGTGCCCGGCGCGATCCCGTTCACCCGCACATCCGGGGCCAAAGCCTGCGCGGCGGTTCGGGTCAGCGTCCACAATGCGTTCTTGGCAAGGCTGTAGGTCATGAACTCTGGCGTGGGTTTCTGCACGCGTTGGTCCAACATGTTCACGACAAGCGCTTGCGACAGTGTTTCGCTGTTCTGGTCCAGATTGGCCTTCGGTGCCTGCGCGGCGAAGGCTTGCATCAGAAAGAACGGCGCACGCAGGTTTGACGACATGTGCCTGTCCCAGCTATCCTGCGTCGCGGTGGCCATGTTGTCGTAGTCAAAGATTGAGGCGTTGTTTACCAGCACAGTCAGCGGCCCGCCCAGCGCCTCAGCGGCGCGCGGCACAAGGGCGTCGACCTGTGACATGTCCAGAAGATCCGCCTGCAAGGCCACCGCGTGGCACCCCATCGCTTGAATGGCGCTAACCGTTTCGTCAGCGCCGTCCGCCGAGGTGGCGTAATGCACCACCACATCATGCCCTGACCGCGCCAGCTCCAGCGCCATGGCGCGACCAAGCCGCGCCCCTGCCCCTGTGACCAATGCGCGTGGCTGAGCCATTCAGGACACCATCAGTACATACATGACATAGACGACATAAAGCGTCGACAGCACGACGCCCCAAACGCGGCCCATATGCCATTTCAGAAATACAAAGGGGGCCAGAAGAACAGACGCACCCAGCATCACCCAAAGATCGAACCGCAAGATCTCGGCATCGACCGGAATCGGACCAACCAAAGACGCGATCCCGATGATGGCCAGAAGATTGAACATGTTCGACCCGATGACGTTGCCCAGAGCGACCTCGGCCTGATTGCGCAGGGCGGCCATCACAGTGGTCGCAAGTTCCGGCAAGG
This sequence comes from Aliiroseovarius sp. S1339, assembly GCF_023195695.1. Lineage (GTDB taxonomy): Bacteria > Pseudomonadota > Alphaproteobacteria > Rhodobacterales > Rhodobacteraceae > Aliiroseovarius. Next base: position 165,558 of record NZ_JALPQG010000006.1, read on the forward strand.
ACGTGCCCAACGCCACAAGCGTCAGGCCGATCACCGTTTCAGAGACGCCAAAATGACGGGCAATATTGGTCGAGGCATCGACAAGAAGATCGGCGCCCAGCGGCAGGCCAATCAGACCAAGCACAAGGAACAAGATGACCTTCCACCACGGCATATCGGGGTCGGCACCTTCGACTTCCTCCTCACCATCACAGCTGGCGTCATCGGCGACAGCAAAACTGGCAGCAGCATTGACAGTGCGCCGGTGTGACATCGCCACGCGAAAGGCCGAGCTAAGCATCAAGCCAAGCGCAGCCAGCAGAACCAAGCCGTGCACCCACGTGATCACACCGCCCATGCACAGCGCGATAAACAGAACTGTGGCACCCAGCATCTGAAGATAGCTTTTCTTGGTGTCACAGGTCGCCGTGGATAGGCCCGAAATCAGCGCGGGGATGCCCAACACCAGCAGAATGTTGGCGGTATTTGACCCGACAACGTTCCCCATCGCCAGGCCCGGCACACCCCTGGCAATCGCCTGAACCGAGATCAGCAACTCGGGTGCAGATGTGCCAAAGGCCACAATGGTCAGCGATACAATCAGCGCCGGAACACCAAGGCGCAGCGACAGGTTCACCGCCCCACGCACAAGGCTGTCGCCAGCCAGCAGCAAGATTACAAGGCCAAGCGCGGCATAGATCAGATCCAAGACTCAGCCCTTCCCGTTACAGTCGCAGGCGGCTTTTCCCAGCCGGTAACGCCCACAGCGCGGGCATTTCATCGCCTCGATGCGCTGTTGGCCGGGATATCGCAATTTACCAAACATTGCCAACACACCCATGCCGACAAGAAACAGGACGACAATCTTGATGACCATTTAAAGCCCAAAGCGCGCGTATTCTGCCCGCTCCTCTATCGCCGTGATCGCGTCTGACCCCAACTGCAATCCAAACCGGCTGATGAACGGGCGGCGCGGGCCGTGGACGCGGAAGCGCGCCTTGTCGCCGAATTTCTCTTTCATCTTGGGCACTACATGGCCAATTCCGTCGATAAGACCCAGCTCAAACGCTTCGTCGCCTAACCAAATATCTCCGTTAAACAAATCAGCGCCTCTTTCCAACTTGCCTTTACGGCGTGTAGCCACTTGTGTCTTGAAAGCTGAGTGAATGTCTTCCTGCAACGCCTTCAGCCGCTTGATGTCGGAGGGCCTTTCCGGCTGGAACGGGTCCAGCATGGATTTCGACTTGCCCGCCGTGTAAACACGCCGTTCAACGCCGATCTTCTCGATCAAGCCCGTCAGACCAAAACTGGCCGAGATGACACCGATGGACCCGAGGATCGAGCTTTCATCGGCATAAATCTCATCCGCTGCGGTCGCGAGCCAATAGCCGCCTGAGGCCGCCACATCCTCGACAAACGCAAAAACAGGCAGTTCTTTTTCTGCAGCAAGACGGCGGATGCGCGCGGTGATCAGGCTGGATTGAACGGGGCTGCCACCGGGCGAATTGATCACCAACGCGACGGCTTGCGGCTTTCCCCTGTGAAACGCCCGCTCGATCACCGGGGCAAGGGTCGCGTCGTTTAATTGACCGCGGGCACCAGATGCGATCACGCCTGACAGGCGGATCACCGCAACCAGAGGTGGCTTCTTGATGAACGGAATGTATGTCGTCATGGCTGTCATTTAGACCGCGCTCCTAAAGCAGGCAAGAGTATGGGGAATACGTTTTCCCGGTGTTGCAGATGGCCCATGATCAACTGCGCAAACGATATCCGGTGCGGAATATCCAACCGATTGTCGCAAGGCATGTGGTCATGAAAACCGCAATGGCAAGGATGGACCAGCCCAGTGATACATCCGCAATTCCGAAAAACGCCCATCTGAACCCAGAGATCAGATAAACGACCGGGTTGAACAAGGTGATCGTCTGCCACATGGGCGGTAGCATCGAGATCGAATAGAACGACCCGCCCAAAAAGACCAAGGGTGTGATGACCAGCAGGGGCACCAGTTGCAGTTGTTCGAAATTCTGCGCCCAGATCCCGATGATGAAACCAAAAAGAGCAAAGCTGATGCAGGTCAGCACAAGGAACGTCATCATCCAGACAGGGTGTTGGATGGTCAGGTCGACAAAGAAATGCGCGGTCAACAGTATGATCAAACCGATCATCAGGGCCTTCGTCGCCGCCGCCCCGACATATCCCAGGACGATTTCGAAGAACGAGATCGGGGCCGAAAGAAGTTCGTAAACCGTGCCGATGAACTTTGGAAAGTAGATACCGAACGCCGCGTTCGTCGTGCTTTGGGTCAACACCGTCAGCATAATCAGACCCGGCACGATGAAAGCGCCGTAGCTGACACCTTCCACCTGATCAATGCGCGACCCGATGGCAGCGCCGAAGACGATGAAATAAAGCGATGTGGACAGAACCGGCGACACGATCGACTGCATCAGCGTGCGGAAGGTCCGGGCCATCTCGAACCGGTAAATCGCGGCGATTGCGTGCCAGTTCATGCGGCATCCTCCTTCACCAGATCAACGAAGATATCTTCAAGCGAACTTTGGCGCGTTGACAGGTCGGTCATCTGCAGCCCGGCTTTGCGCAGATCGGCCAGCAGCCCGGTGATACCGGTGCTGTCACCATGCGTGTCATAGGAATAGACCAGTTCGCCGCCATCCGAAATGGTCAATGCATACTGCGCAAGCCCGTCCGGAATCGCGTCAACCGGCGGTTCACATTCGATGATCAACTCTTTGCGACCAAGCCGTTTGATCAGCGCGTCTTTATCTTCGATCAGAAGGATTTCACCCTTCGAGATCACCCCGATCCGATCCGCCATCGCCTCGGCTTCCTCAATATAATGGGTGGTCAGGATCACCGTCACGCCGGTCTGTTTCAGCTTGGCCACGATGTCCCACATATCTTTGCGCAACTCGACATCAACGCCAGCCGTGGGTTCATCCAAAAACAGGATATTTGGGTCGTGACACAGCGCCTTTGCGATCAGAACGCGTCGCTTCATGCCGCCGGACAGCGTCATGATCCGGCTGTCCTTCTTGTCATGTAGGCTGAGCAGTTTCAGAATCTCTTCGATCCGGGCATCATCACGCGGCCGTCCGAACAAACCGCGAGAGAAGCGGACCGTGTTCATCACAGTCTCAAACGGTTCCAGATTGATTTCCTGCGGCACCAGACCAATCATATCACGCGCGGCGCGATAGTCTTTTACGTGATCAAAGCCGCCCACGGTGATCGTGCCCGAACTTGTCGTCGAAATTCCGCAAATTATTGAAATAAGTGTTGTTTTCCCGGCACCATTGGGTCCCAAAAGGGCCAGAATCTCACCTTCTTCGATCTCTAGATCGATACCCTTCAGCGCTTGGAAACCACCCTCATAGGTTTTGGTCACGCCGCTGACATTCAGGATCGTCGTCATTCTGTCCCCCTGTTTTGCCGCCGGCTGTTTGTTGTTCAACAACGCATTGCGGACCAAGTCTTTCAGATAAGCAACCCAGCAGCGCCTTCAAGGCGCAACAGCTGAACTTTTGTCTCGACCCCGCCCGCACCGGAAAATCCAACCAGCTTGCCCCCTGCGCCCATCACGCGATGGCAGGGGATGATGATCGGAATCGGATTGGCACCACACGCATTACCGACCGCTTGGGCTGAGTTTCCGGTCAGCTTTGCAATGTCGCCATAGGTCAGGGTTTCGCCATACGGAATGGCCGACATGACGTCGCACACCGTGCGCTGAAAATTCGAACCGTTTACATAGGTGGGCAGGTCGAAGCGTTTCAAACTTCCGCCAAAATAGGCCGTGAGCTGCGCGTGCGCTTCTTGCAGCAAAGGCGTGTCCGCATTGTCGGTGGCGCGCCCCCAACCAAGCCGCACTATGGCCTCATCGTCCTCGTGGATGACCAAAGGTCCGACAGGAGAATGGAATGACATCTGAAGCATACCGCACACTGGCCCAGCCAAGCGGTGCTCGCAATCCGAATTCTGCGCCTAGCAGGCCGCAGACCCTAAGAAATGGCGTCCCAATCCCCTTCAAGCGCCGCTTTCAAGAACGCTTCCGGGTCCTGTGCGAAGGACTGGTAAAGCTTGAAATGCTCAGTTTCGCGGTAAGAGCACGCGACGATGCCGCGATGGGTCATCCGCCGCAAATCTGCGCCGGGTGTTGCCATCAGGATGGGCGAATGAGTCGCCAGAACCACTTGGGAACTGCCCGTCTGCTGCACATTCATCAAGAACTGCAACAACTCGACTTGTCTGCGTGGCGACAGCGCGCTTTCAGGTTCGTCGAACAAGTAAATTCCCTGTCGTTCCATACGTTCCCCGAAAAAGCGCAGGAAGCCCTCGCCATGGGAATAGGAAAGGAAATCGGCGTTCGGACTGCCCAAAGCATCAAGCCTGCGCGCCATCGAAAAGAATGTCTCAGCACGAAAAAACCAACCGTTGGTGACCTTAGGCAGCCAGCTTCCACGCATCACGCGCCCCAGTGCGGCCCCGTTCACCTCAAGCCCGCCATCATCGGATGCCGCGCCAACAGACCGGTTGCCGCCCGTATCGCTAAACCCGCAAACCTCTGCGATGGCTTCGATCAGGGTTGATTTTCCCGACCCATTCTCACCGCAAAAGATCGTGACCGGATTGTCGAATTCCAACTCAAAATCATCCGACACCCACGGCAAGCTGAAGGGATATCCTTCCGGCAGCGGCAAGGCATCAAGCCGCACCCAGAGCCGTTTCAGATAAGGCGACGGGAGCTTGGTTTCGCGCGTTCGTTTCGCCATCGGCTCCTCCGAATTTGGAAAGGGCGAGCCATTGGCCCGCCCCCGCTGTCTTAACCAAGCGCTTCGTCACAGCGTTCGCAGGTGCCTGCATGGCCGTGTTTGCCCACATCCGGCAGGATTTTCCAGCAACGCTGGCATTTCTCGCCCGACGCTTTTTCAAACACCACGCCCACACCTTCGATTTCCGGCAGACGGAAAGCCTCGGATGGCAGCGGGTCGTTGGTCAGCGACACCGCCGAGGTGATCGCGATATCGGCAAAGTTCACCGATTTCAGCGTCGCCAGAACATCCTTATCGCGCACATGCACGACAGGCGCGGCCTCAAGCGAGGCCCCGATCACCTTGTCGCGGCGCTGGATTTCCAGTGCGGCTGTCACCACGCGACGAGCCCTGCGGATGCCTGACCATTTCGCGGCCAGCGGTTCGTCAAGCCAGTCGGCGGGCGTGTTCGGGAAATCGATCATATGCACCGAGCTTTGGTCGCCGGGGAAGCGTTCCAGCCAAACCTCTTCCATCGTGAAGACCAGAACGGGCGCAAGCCACGTGGTCAGTCGGTGGAACAGGATATCCAGCACTGTGCGCGCGGCGCGGCGGTTCAGGCTGTCGGCCCCATCGCAATACAGCGCGTCCTTGCGGATGTCGAAATAGAAACTCGACAGGTCCACCGTCGCGAAGTTGAACACGGCCGAGAACACACCTTGGAAGTCGAAGGTCTTGTATCCCTCGCGCACCGTGTGATCGAGTTCCGCCAGACGGTGCAGCACCCAACGTTCCAGTTCTGGCATGTCGGCCGCGGCCACTTTCTCATCCTCAGAGAAATCGGCCAGGTTGCCCAGCATGAAGCGCATGGTGTTGCGCAGGCGACGATAGCTGTCGGCCACACCTTTCAGGATTTCCGGCCCGATCCGCTGATCGACCGTGTAGTCCGTCTGGGCCACCCACAAGCGCAGGATATCCGCGCCATATTGTTTCACGACCGTTTCAGGCACGATGGTGTTGCCAAGTGACTTGGACATTTTCATGCCCTTTTCGTCCAGCGTGAAACCATGCGTCACGACGTTCTTGTAAGGCGCGCGCCCCTTGGTGCCGCAGGCCTGCAGAAGCGAGGAGTGGAACCAACCGCGGTGCTGGTCGGTGCCTTCCATATAGACATCCGCGATGCCGTCCGGCGTGCCGTCTTCACGGTCGCGCAGGACGAACGCGTGGGTCGAGCCACTGTCAAACCACACGTCCAACACGTCAAACACCTGGTCATAGTCGTCGGGGTTCGCTGCATCCCCGATGAAGCGCTCCTTGGCGCCGTCTTTATACCATGCGTCCGCGCCTTCAGCCTCGAACGCCTCGGCGACACGGGCGTTGACGCCTGCGTCACGCAGCAGGAAGTCCGGGTCAGTCGGCAGAGCACCTTTCTTGGTGAAACAGGTCAGCGGCACGCCCCATGCGCGTTGACGCGACAGAACCCAATCGGGCCGCGCCTCGATCATCGAATACAGTCGGTTGCGCCCCGATTGCGGCCACCATTTCACCAGCTGGTCGATGGAATTGAGCGCGCGGGTGCGGATGGTCTTGCCCATCTCGTCCTGCCCGTCACCGACCTCTTTATCCACGCTCGCAAACCATTGCGGCGTGTTGCGATAGATGATCGGCGCTTTCGACCGCCATGAATGCGGATAGGAGTGCTTGATCTTGCCACGGGCCAGCAACCCGCCAACCTCGACCAGCTTGTCGATCACGGTCTTGTTGGCATCGCCTTCGCCACCTTTGCGCGACAGAATGAATGTTCCGCCAAAGAAGGGCAGATCTGCACGGAATGATCCGTCATCAAGCACGTTGTAGGTAATGACCTGCTCAAGCATCCCAAGGTCACGGTAAAGCTCGAATTCTTCCATCCCGTGAGACGGCGCACAATGGACGAAACCGGTGCCTTCTTCATCGGTGACGAAATCGGCGGCGCGGAAGTCACGCTGATCATCCCATTCGCCATTCCCGCCTTCGGCACCCGCCAGAGGGTGGTTCAGCGACAGCGTGGCCAGTTCGTCCGCCTTGACGTCCCGAACGCGCGTCCACTGGTTGTCGTCAAGGCGGGCGCGGGCGAATACGTCACCGGCAAGCTTGTCCGCCAGAAGAAAGCGGTCGCCTTTACTGGCCCAGCATTCCGCCGGGGTGTCGGTCACTTCATAAAGTCCGTAATCGTAGTTTTCACCATAGACCACGGCTTTGTTCGACGGGATCGTCCAAGGAGTCGTGGTCCAGATAACCACGTTCGCGCCTTTCAGGTCACCATCTGTCGCGACCGGGAATTTCACCCAGATCGTGAAGCTTTCCTTGTCGTGGTATTCCACCTCGGCCTCAGCCAGCGCAGTCTGCTCAATCGGCGACCACATCACGGGCTTGGACCCCTGATAGAGCGTGCCGTTCATCAGGAACTTCATGAATTCCTCGGCGATCACGCGCTCGGCGTGGAAATCCATCGTCAGGTAGGGATCGGCCCAGTTGCCGGTGATGCCCAGCCGCTTGAATTCGTCGCGCTGGATGTCGATCCAGCCTTCCGCGAACTTGCGGCATTCCTGACGGAAATCGACCACGTCGACGTCGTCTTTGTCCTTGCCCTTCTTGCGGTACTGTTCTTCGATCTTCCACTCGATGGGCAGACCGTGACAATCCCAGCCCGGCACATAACGCGCGTCGAACCCCATCATCTGGTGGCTGCGCACGATCATGTCCTTGATCGTCTTGTTCAGCGCGTGACCGATATGCAGATGCCCGTTGGCATAGGGGGGGCCATCGTGCAGCACGAAGGGCGTGCGGCCTTCTTTTTCGCGCAGGCGGTCATAGACGCCGATCTTTTCCCACCGGGCCAGCCATTCAGGCTCGCGCTTGGGCAGGCCTGCGCGCATGGGGAATTCGGTGACGGGAAGCGTCAAAGTGTCTTTGTATTCAGGGGTGTCGGCACACATGTGTCCGGTCCTTTTCAGGATATTTCGCAATCTATCGGATGGGTCGGCGCGGGTCGCCCATGCGCCTTGTCCCGGCGGCTCAGTGGGTCAGAGCGCCGGGCTGATAATTCGAATAATGATGGCTTTGGCGTGCATCATGGGCGCGTTATAGGCGCGTGGGTCGGCGGCGTAAAGACTTGGCAGACCGGCAAAGATCATGACGTGGTGCGCGCAATTGTCTCTTTCGCCCGCACACTAATCTGACTAAAAGCATCAGATTAGCAGGAGCCACCATGACTGACCTCAACCCCCTTGCCCGCTTTCCCGTGTCCGGCGACCAGATCGCGCGGGTCATGCAGGTGTTTTATACGCGCATTCGACGCCACCCCGAGCTTGGCCCGGTGTTCAACGCCCATATAGGCGAAACCGACGCCGAGTGGGCCGCCCATATCGACAAGATTGAAAGCTTTTGGCGCAACGCGATCTTGCGTGAGAAAGGGTATGACGGGAACCCGATGCGCGTTCATGTTGGGTCGCCCGACATCCGGCTGGAGCATTTCGCCCCGTGGCTTGAGATGTTCGAGGAGGTATTGCGTCAGGAACTACCCGAAGATCTGGCCAATACGTGGATCGCCTTGGCGCAGCGCATCGGACGGGCCTTCAAGTTCCAGATGGAGGATACGCGCAGGCCTGCCTCTGCCCCGCCCAAACTATTCTGACTTCGTCCCGAACAGCCCTGTCAGGGCACGTTTCACAATTCCGGTGACGCTTGGGCGTTTCTTGGGGCCGAAGGGCAGCGGGCGACAGACCTCAAGCGCGGCCACACCCACGCGGGCGGTCAGCGCGCCATTCACCACGCCTTCGCCAAACCGGCGGCTGAGCTTGGACAGCATCCCACCGCCAGCCAGCGACCCGATCATGTCATCCCCCACCGCGACGGCCCCGGTGGCGACAAGATGCGCCATCACAGCGCGGGTCAGCCGCCAACTGCCCAGCGCACCAGAGCGACCGCCATAGATCTCGGCCACGCGGCGGATCATACGGATATTGGCCGTCAGGGCTGTTGCTACATCGGCCAGTGCGATCGGCACGATGGCGGTGACGGTCGCGACCTGACGGGCGGCGGCTTCGACCTCTTTCAAGGCGGCGGCGTCCAGCGGGGCCATCAACTCGGCCTCAGCCAAAGCAAACAGTGTGTCGGCGTCGAAAGCATCGCCTTCGCGCTCGGTCATGCGTTCCAGCCCCCAGCGCAGATCGTCGCGCCCGTGGTAAAGCTGCTTCAGGCGGTCCACCACGCGCCGCGCCTCGGTCAGGTCGCCATGGGCAATCGCAGCTTCAGACGCGCGGTGCAGGCTGTCGACGCGTCGCAACCGGGCGAAGGCCACCCATTCCTTCAGCGCAATGACCAGCAGAACCAGAATGAACGCCGCGACCAGACCCAGCGCTGCATATCCCAGCAGAGGCTGGCGTTCGATCAGACCCGTCACGAAGTCGTAGGCGGCGACCGACAGCACAAACCCCATGATCGCCATGAGAAGCGACCAGAACCAACGCGCCAGACGCGACCGTTTACGGCCCGCAAAACTGATCGCGCCTTGCATCGCGGCCCCCGTGGCATCGACCGCGGCCAACTCGGGCACCGGCGGGGCGTCGGCGGGCGTGGCCCGTGGCGCATCACCCAATTCGATCAGGACCGGGCCTGTGGACTTCTTTGGGGTGTCAGCCATCACGCGGCCCTCCAGATGAACCGTATGTCCGGCAGGTTTTCGTCATTGCCCGCGCCATCGGTGCGAAACGCCTCGGTGAAGCCCTCGCGCCGATAGAAGCGACAGGCGCCTTCGTTGGCTTGAAACGCAAACAACGCGAGATCGGCGCGGGCGGTTTTAGCCTGATCCAGCAGCGCCTTGCCCATGCCCCGACCACGCGCGGCAGGCGACAGGTAGAGCGCATGAACCTCGCCCCCGTCACGGGCCAGAAACCCCCGCACGCGGCCCCGTTCACGCGCGACCACGGTCCAGCCGCGATCCACCAGCATCCGCGCGAACCCCTTTTCATCCGCGCGGCTGTGGACGCGCGGCATCCACGGCGTCGCGGCCACCCAACCGGTCAGGATATTGGCAATCGCGGGCACGTCCGCCGGGGTTGCTGGCGCGATCATCACAGGCGATCCCCGATCAGAAATTCCGCGGCCTTGTCCAGCCGGATATGCGGCGGCCCCTCGCCGGGTCTGAGCGTGACAGCGGCAGGCGCAAACCGCATGATCTGGTAATCTGCATCCAACCACGCCTCGGCCCCGTCACGCGCAGGCGACAGAAGGCGGGATGGGTCATCGGGCAGCGCGCCGGGATAGAACGCGGCCGTCTTGCCGCTGTCCAGCAACGTCCCGCGCACGCAGTCAAGCGTTTGGCCGTCATGCTCCAACCGTTCCTCGACCGTGGTGCGCAGCGCGGCGATGGACATGGCGGCGGTCTTGGCGCCCGCAAAATCTGCGCGATCACGGGCTTCGCGCAAAAGCGCCTCGGTGATCGCGGTCAGGCGGGGGTGCTGGCTGTGATGCAGGTGGTCGGCCTTGGTGGCGGCAAAGAGGATGCGTTCGACCCGCCGCCCCAAGAAGATCGAGCTGAGAAACGCATTCGCGCCGGGGCGAAAGGCGGTCAGGATCTCGGCCATCGCGCGGCGCAGGTCTTCCAGCGCAGCGGGGCCGGAATGGATCGCGCCCAGCACATCCACCAGCACGATCTGACGGTCGATCTTGGCGAAATGATTGCGGAAGAACGGTTTTACCACGCGGGATTTATAGGCCTCGAACCGGCGCTCCATCTCGCGCCACAAGCTTTTGCGCGGGGTGGTGTCGGGATGCGGGATCGGGGCGAAGGTCAGGGCCGGGCTTCCCTCCATATCGCCGGGCAGCAGGAAACGCCCCGGCGTGCAGTCGCTATATCCATCCTCGCGCGCGGCGGTCAGATAGCCGGCAAATCCGCCGGCAAGGCGCTTGGCTTCCATTTCGTCGAGCGGCTCGGCCCCATCGATGCCCTGAAGCATGCCCAGATAGCTGTCCGCCTGGGGGCGGTCCGCGATCCGGTCCAACACCTGCGCGGCCCAATCGGTATAGCTGAGGTCCAACAGTGACAAATCCAACAGCCATTCACCGGGGTAATCCACGATATCCAGATGCACGGTGCGCGGCCCACGCAGCCCACCCAACAGACCCGAGGGCTGAACCCGAAATGACAGCCGCAACTCCGACGTCGCGCGGGTTGAGGCAGGCCAATGCGGGGTCGGCCCGGTCATCGTCGCCAGATGTGTTTCGAAATCGAAACGCGGCACCGTATCGTCTGGCTGAGGTTGCAGAAACGCAGTTTGAATGCGCCCGTCCGCCGCTGCCATCAGGCCAGACATTCGCCCCCTGTTCATCAGATTTGCCACCAGCGACGTAATGAAAACGGTCTTGCCCGCGCGTGACAGCCCGGTCACGCCCAAGCGGATCACCGGTTCGAACAGCGCCTCGCTGGTCGCGTCGCCGATCGCTTCGATCTGACGCGTGATACTGTCTGCGATATCGCCTAGCCCCACGGGTGCCTCCGTCTTTCAATTAGGCTGAACATAGGCGCGCGGACACCCATGTGCCAGAGGGGAGCTTTCAATGCGCTCTCCCCTTAGAGTCGCGCCTTGCCCGCACCGTCATCGCGCGGTATGCGGAATGCCATGCCCAGATACACTTTGAAAGTCGAATATCACGGCGCGTCCTTTGCCGGTTGGCAGCGCCAGAAAGAACATCCTTCGGTTCAGGGGGTGATCGAGGCTGCGTTGACGAAACTTGAACCCCGCGCGCATAAAATTGTTGCGGCCGGGCGCACTGACGCTGGCGTGCATGCGTTGGCGCAGGTCGCGCATTGCGATCTGGCGAAGGAATGGGACGCTTATCGCCTGTCCGAAGCGCTGAATTTCCATATGAAGGGCGCGCGCGTCGCAATTGTTGATTGCGCAAGGGTGGACGATGATTTCCATGCGCGCTTCTCGGCACTCGAACGTCGGTATCTTTTTCGGCTGATTAACCGACGCGCGCCATTGACGAATGATCGTGGTCTGGCGTGGCACATTAAACGCAATCTGGACCTAGACGCCATGCAGGCCGGTGCCGATCGCCTGTTGGGACGACACGACTTCACCACGTTCCGATCGACGATTTGTCAGGCAGAAAGCCCAATAAAAACGCTTGATGAACTGCGGATTGAGAAGCATGCCATCGCCAATGGCACAGAATATCGCTTCCACGTTCGCGCGCGTTCCTTCTTGCACAATCAGGTGCGCAGCTTCGTGGGCACGTTAGAGCGGGTTGGGGCGGGCACATGGACGCCGGATGATGTCACTCGTGCACTCGAGGCGCGTGATCGCGCCGCATGTGGTCCGGTTTGCTCTCCTGATGGGCTTTATCTTGCTGGCGTCACCTATCCCACAGACCCGTTTGCCTGACCGTTCACGCCGAATGCGCAAAAAGGGCTTCTGGCAACATGATCAGGCCACCAAATCGGCGGGCGGGTACCGCTTTGACAAGTGTTTGCCGTGTTTCCCCTTATGTGATGGTCGTCGCGGTATTAAACTCCCATAATTGTTAAACTGGGAGGTATTGATATGAGTCTTGTTGGAACACTGGCAAAAATCGCCATCGGCGCCGCTATCGCAAAAGGGGTTTCGAGCATGAGCAAGGGTGGCGCAAGCAGACGTCCTGCGCCTGAACCCGGCACGGGCAGTATTTTTGGAAGCGAACATTCCCCGGAAGGTGGTCTTGGTGACATTCTCGGTGGTCTTGCCGACGGGCGGCCGGAAGCGGGCGAGCGGCCCAGTGGGGATTTGTCCGATATGTTGGGCAGCATCATGAAAGGTTCAGGCAGCAATGGCCGTGACACGGGCGGCGGACTGTCAGACATTTTCGGAGGCGGCGGGCAATCAACAGGCCGTCAGTCGGCCAATCCGGGCGGAGAGCTGGTGGATATGCTGGGCAAAATGCTGGGCGGCGGCAAGGCGGCGGCCGGTGGCGCGCAAGGCGGGCTGGGTGGTCTGCTGGAAAGCCTGACCGGCGGCGGCGCTCCGGGCAATACACCTGCGGCACCCGAGGCCGGTTCGTTGGGCGATATGCTGAATGATGCCTTCCAACGTGGCGGCGCGCCCAAGGCCACGCCGACGCAAGCCCAGGAAGATCAGGCCGCACTGCTGCTGCGCGCCATCATTCAGGCTGCCAAATCCGATGGCCGTATCGACGCGAAGGAAAAGGAAGCACTGATGCAGCATTTGGGCGACATGACGGACGACGAGGCGCGCGCTGTGAATGACGAACTCCGCCGCCCTGTCGACATTCAGGGCTTGGCGCGCGATGTGCCACGCGGCATGGAGGGTCAGGTCTATGCGATGTCGCTGGTCGGGCTGGACCTCGACAGTCAGGCCGAGGCGAAATACCTGCACGCGCTGGGTCAGGCACTTGGCATTGACGCACGCACCGCCAATGCGATCCATCAGAAGATGGGCGAGCCGTCCTTGTATGGCTAAGCGCTGACCTGATAAGCATCACGTAAAAGGGCATCGGGTTTTCGGTGCCCTTTTGGTTTTGCAGGATCGCGCTACGTGCTGAGTGTGGCTGGATCGCCCCGTGCCAGTGCGTGCAGATCCTTGATCGCTGCATGAATATGACGATCACGGGTGCGATGATTGGTCAGCGCGGCACGCAAGCAGGTAATTCCATTCACATGCGTCGTCGAAAACACCGCGCGTTGGTCCAGCTGCAGCTTGATTGCAATCTCGCTGTTCTGGGCCGATTGCTGGGCTGGTGACAGGCCGGGGCTTGCCGTAAACACGCAGATATTCGACACGACCGGGGCCATCAGCGCCATGCCATGCGCCACCACCAGATCGGCCATCATGGACGCCTGCGCGCAGTTGCGGGTGATCGCGGCGGAAAACGCCGCTTCGCCGAACATTTCAAGCGCACACCATACCTTAAGCGCGCGATTGCCCCGCGAAAGATCAATGCCGTAGTCGCAGAACCAGCGGTCCCCGCCCGACAACCCGGTGGCCGAGCCTTCAAGATAGGGCGGACGCACGGCGAACGCGGCGCGGTGGTCGGCCTCGCTGGCAATCAGGGCCAAGCCGCAATCATACCCGACATACATCCACTTGTGGAAATCAAGCGCGATGCTGTCGGCCCGTTCGATTCCATCGGTTAGATTGCGCCAAGGCGTGTCTGCCAGACGGGTCCACGCGCCGAACGCGCCATCAATGTGCAACCAGATGCTCTCGGCTTTCGCCACGTCAGCCAAGGCGTTCAGGTCATCGAAACTGCCCACATCCACCGATCCGGCGGTGCCGACGACGGCCAGCGGCAGAAAGCCATCCTGTCGATCCTTTTCGATTTGCTGCTGCAAAGCCGCCACGTCCATCGCCCCGCGCGAGGTCGGAATAAGGCGCAGCGCATTGTGCCCGAGGCCAAGCAGTTCCACCGCCTTGCGCGTCGCGTTATGAACTTGACCCCCGGCATAAACTGTCAGCTTCGCGCCACTGCCCCCGGGCCGCAAATCGGGACATGCGCGCACCTTGGCGGCATGAAGCGAGATCACGGTCGCCTGAGACGTTCCGGTCACAAGCACACCGCTCGCATCTGGTCCCATACCCATCTTGCGGCGCGTCCAGTCGATGACCGCCTGTTCCATCGCGTTGGCACCATGATCGCGACCGCCGACATTAGAATTCATCACGGCCCCTGCAATCCCAGCCATAAGGTCCGACGGCAATCCGCTGCCCTGAACCCAGCCCCAGAATTGCGGATGCGTGTTGCCGCTGTGATAGGGCATGACCTGTTTGGTCAATCGGGTCACCAGGTCTCCGCCCTGTCCGATCGCATAGGTTTCGGCTAGATTTTCAGGTGGCGCTTGCCACGGGTGGCTTTCCGCATCGCGCATCCGGTCCACGCTTTGATCCAGCAATTCATGCATTTGGGCGCGAAACACCTCCCAATCAGGCGGGGTCAACGGGTCGCTGGGCACACGCCCGAAGTGTTCCTTGTCATTGGGGTTTGAATGCTCTGCCACGATCTGGTCCTTTAAATTCCCGGTGAAAAGGCGTCTCAAGGCCAACAAGCAGCGCGCGCGCCCTTTTCCCGGTCGGGGTGCTCTGTCATAGTATGGCAAATAGCAAAGCAAAGCAGCATGCAGGGCAAAAAATCTATGAGCAACGACCTTCTGGCCGGTCACGGCCAAGATACCTATGACGCGTCCTCGATCGAGGTGCTTGAGGGCCTTGAACCCGTTCGCCAGCGTCCCGGCATGTATATCGGCGGAACCGACGAACGCGCGCTGCATCATATGGTGGCGGAAATCCTCGACAACTCGATGGATGAAGCCGTCGCGGGTCACGCCAACCGGATCGAGGTTGAGCTGCACGAAGACTACGCTGTCACGGTCCGTGACAACGGGCGCGGCATCCCGATTGATCCGCACCCGAAGTTTCCTGATAAATCCGCGCTTGAGGTGATCTTGTGCACCCTGCACGCGGGCGGCAAGTTTTCGGGCAAGGCGTATCAGACATCAGGCGGTCTGCACGGCGTTGGCTCGTCCGTGGTGAACGCTCTGTCAGACACGATGGTCGTGCAGGTGGCGAAGAACAAAGAACTGTTCGAGCAACGCTTTTCGCGCGGCATCCCTCTTGGCCCGGTTGAGAAAATCGGCGCGGCCCCCAACCGGCGCGGCACCGACATCACCTTCCACGCGGACGAAGAGATTTTCGGCCACCACAGGTTCAAACCCAAACGCCTGTTCACGCTGGTGCGGTCCAAGGCCTATCTGTTTTCAGGAGTTGAAATCCGCTGGAAATCGCACATCGACGACGGCGAAACCCCGACCGAGGCGGTGTTTCACTTCCCCGGTGGTCTGTCCGACTACCTGAAAGAAACACTGGGCAGCGCGTCCGTCTATGCCGATGCGCCCTTCGCGGGCAAAGTGACGTTTCAGGAACGGTTCAACCAACCCGGCTATGTCGAATGGGCGATCAACTGGACGCCGTCGATGGATGGTTACCTGCAATCCTATTGTAACACCGTGCCGACACCAGAAGGCGGCACCCATGTGACCGGGTTCTGGGCCGCAATGCTGAAGGGCATCAAGGCGTATGGAGAGCTGGTGGGCAACAAAAAGGCCGCCAACATCACCCGCGACGACCTGATGACGGGCGGTTGCGCACTGGTGTCGTGCTTCATCGCCGATCCCTCTTTCGTCGGGCAAACCAAGGACCGGCTGTCGACCGAAAGCGCCACCAAGATGGTCGAACAATCCGTGCGCGACCATTTCGACAACTGGCTGGCGGCGGACACGAAATCCGCGGGCGCAATCCTTGATTTCCTTGTCCTGCGCGCCGAAGAACGCCTGCGCCGCCGGCAGGAAAAAGAGACCCAGCGCAAGACCGCCACCAAGAAACTGCGCCTGCCCGGCAAGCTGGTCGATTGTTCCGCGACCAACCGCGAAGGCACCGAACTGTTCATTGTCGAAGGCGACTCGGCCGGTGGGTCCGCCAAAATGGCGCGCAATCGTAAGACGCAGGCGCTTCTGCCCCTGCGCGGGAAAATCCTGAACGTGCTGGGGGCGGCAGGCTCCAAAATCGGCACGAATGCTGAGATTAGCGACCTGACCCAAGCCCTTGGCGTCGGGCTGGGCACGCGGTTCAACGTCGACGACCTGCGCTATGACAAAATCATCATCATGACTGACGCGGATGTCGACGGTGCGCATATCGCGGCGCTGCTGATGACGTTCTTCTTCACCCAAATGCGCCCGATGATAGACGCGGGCCACCTGTATCTGGCCTGCCCACCCCTGTTCCGCCTGACCCAAGGCGCAAAACGCGTCTATTGTCTGGACGAGGCCGAGCGGGACGAGTGGTTGGAAAAAGGTCTGGGCGGCAAAGGCAAGATCGACGTCAGCCGCTTTAAAGGTCTGGGCGAGATGGACGCGAAAGACTTGAAGGAAACCACGATGGACCCGGCGTCACGCAAGCTGATCCGCGTGACGATTGACGAGGATGAACCGGGCGAAACGGCGGCTCTGGTCGAGCAGTTGATGGGGAAGAAGCCGGAATTGCGGTTCCAGTATATCCAAGAGAACGCGCGGTTTGTGGAGGAGTTGGATGTTTGAGTAAATACTTTTTCGGATTAACCGATAGTTCAATCAAAGAAGCATTAAAACTGTCGCAAGAGCTTAAGTCGAAAGGCCGCGAATTACACGAGATCACAGCCACTGCAGGTCCGCCCAAAGATCATTTTATTGTGTATGAAGACGGCCTACATCCACTGAAAGCAACAATCAAAAAGGCCATGGAGCTTAGCGGTATTGACCCTAGTGACGACTCACGACGTGGGTTCACGTCGCACAATGCCAGGGATTGGTTGCCTAAACTCGGCTATTCTTGGGAGCAAATCTCGAACCCAACTCCATCTAAGATTACTGACTTTGAACGTCACCGAAAATTGCAGAAAATCCTCGCGCGGCCCGAGCAGGCTAGGTTCCGATTGGAGGTTGCGAGGCTTTGGGGCTATCGCTGTCCGCTTACCCAGTGCTCCGCAATGGAAGCGATGGAAGCCGCGCACATTATACCCATTGGCGCTGGCGGGAGCGACGACCCATCAAATGGAATTTTGTTGCGCGCCGATATTCACAAACTCTTTGATGCTGGCCTATTGGAATTCGAATTACCCGAACTGACTATCGTTCTTAAGGGGGCTGCTGCAGAATGCTACCGTGAGCTGAGCAATTGTCGCTTAAGTGTTCCAAACACACTGGACCACGCTCGGTTTTCAAAGAACCTTCGCGTCAGGCAAAATTGCCCACCAACCAGTCACCAGTCCACCGACCGATAGATTAATCAAGCTGATTGCCCGGTCTGTTAACCGGGCGAAACTCTACCCCTGCACACTCTCCAAATACTCCGCCAGCCTCACCAACGCGCCCGGCGTCGGGGTCTGCACGCCTTTTTCGTCCACCCAGACCTCCATCTCGCTTTCCAGATGTGCGCCGAATTCGGGCATGGGGCCGCGTGTGCCTTTCGCGTATCCGTCGATGGTGGACATCACATAACTTGCGGGGAAATTGCCGCCGTGGCGGGCGGTCAGTGTGGTCAGGTCGGGTGCCTCGGCCATCACGCCGCCTTTGGCGTCCGCCCCGTGGCACGCGGCGCAGTTTTCCGCAAAAATCTGTTCCCCCGTTTCGTCCGTCACGTCAATTTTTTCGCTATTTGCGTTGAACAACCCCTCCGGCTCGCAGGCAGCAAGGGTCAGGGTCAGGACGGGAAGGATCAGGGCGGTGCGCAGCATGGGACCTCGCAGCTGTGAAAGGAGTTGCGCTAACCTAGCACGCCGCCCGTCAGGTTCAACCAAAACGCGGGGAGCAGGCGGAATTTGACCTCTGCCCCTGCGGGCCTAGTTCAGAACCAAATCCGTGATCTGTCCGCGCGCCACGGTGTTCGTGTCGTCGCTATCAGATGACAGCGCCAAAGCGACCAGCGCGCCGGGATCAGTGCCAAAAGCGCGGCGATAATCGGCGGCCAGATCAACGCGTTCGGCATGTCCGCCCGTGCCGGACGGCCGCAACACCACGGTTTTCCCGCGCGCGCCCAGATAGGGCGACGCCAACACCGCCCCGCGCCCGTGATCGCCGCCCCAGACATAGACCAGCACGCGGCCGTTCGGGTTTTTCAGAAGACGGCGCAGGTTGCGACCACCTTTGACCCGTTCCGCCTCGGCCTTCGGCAGGAAGGCGAAATAGAGCGCAAGATTGCGATCATCCCCTCCCTTCAGGCGCAGGTCAGTGGCGGGCACGGTCTGGTCCACGGACCACTGCCATTGCGCAGCCCGAGCGTCCCAATCGCTTTGGTCCAGCAGCTTATAGGTGATCGACACCGCGCCGTTGGCCTGCACGTCCAACGCTTTGGGGGAATAGGTGAAGTCCACGTCTGCGAACCGCGCAAACCAGTGTTGGCGCCAGTCGCCAAACCCAACCGGCCCTGCAGCAGCGGCTTGAGCGGTCAGGGTCGCGGCGAGGAGGATGGTTTTCATCAGATGGGGCATGGTAAATCTTTCATCAGCGGTGGTCGGGCCATACTGCCAGACCGCATGGGCCGCTCAATGGTGGTTCACGTGAATGTCAGAGGGCGCGAGCGGTCAGGTGATCACACCGCTGTCCAGCCGCAGCGTCCGATCCATCCGCGCGGCCAGTTCAAGGTTGTGAGTGGCGATCAGGGCTGACAGCCCGGTGTCGCGCACTAGCTCCATCAGTGTGTTGAACACCGTGTCTGCGGTGTCTGGGTCAAGGTTGCCCGTCGGCTCGTCCGCCAGCAAAAGCGCGGGGCGGTTGGCAAGCGCGCGGCAGAAGGCGACGCGCTGCTGTTCTCCGCCGGACAATTCAGCCGGGCGGTGAGTGGCGCGGGTATCAACGCCCACACGCGCCATAAGCTCCATCGCGTGGTCGCGGGCCGCCTTGTCGCTGATCCCGTTGGCCAGTTGCGGCAGAACGATGTTTTCCAGCGCGGTGAATTCGGGCAGCAGGTGGTGGAATTGATAGATGAACCCGACCTGATTGCGGCGCGCGGCCGTTCTGCGCCGGTCGGACAATGCGCCCATATCCTGCCCGTTGATCGACACGCTTCCAGTGTCAGCTGTGTCCAACAGCCCAGCGATGTGCAGAAGCGTCGACTTGCCCGACCCCGAGGGGGCGACCAGCGCCACCACCTCACCGCGCGCGATCTGAAGGTCGGCACCGCGCAGCACGCGAATTTCGCCGGGTGTGCCTTCGTTATAGGTCTTTTCGATGCCCGAGAGGTGAAGGACAGGATTACTCATAGCGCAGCGCCTCGACCGGGTTCATCCGCGCGGCCTTGCGCGCCGGGAAAAGTGTAACAAAGAAGGATAAGGTCAGCGACAGACCGACGGCTGAGGCAACGTCCCAGAACTCCAGCTTGGCGGGCAGGCGATAGATGCCACGGATAGATGGATCCCACACCCCGCCGCCTGAGAAATAGTTGATGGCCGAAAAGATGGAGTCGATGTTGATCGCGAACAAACACCCCAAAATGACCCCCGCGATGGTGCCGACAATCCCGGTCAGTGAGCCACACAGGAAGAATATCCGCAGGATCGACCCTTCGGTCAGGCCCATCGTGCGCAGGATGCCAATATCGCGCCCCTTGTTTTTCACCAGCATGATCAGGCCCGATGTTATGTTCATCGACGCGATCAGCACCAAGACTGACAGGATGATGAACATCACGTTGTCTTCCATATCAAGCGCCCGCAGGAACGCACCTGACCGGTCGCGCCACGTCCAATAGGATGACGGCTCCACGGTCGCGGCCAGAATGTCTTCGATCAGGCGGTCAACCTTTTCGGGCTCATCAACGATGACCTCGATCTGGTCGGCCTTGCCTTCGCGGTTAAAGAAGCTCTGCGCTTCCGCGAAGGGCAGATAGACGCGGGTGCGGTCGATGTCCCAACGCCCGGCGGTGAAGATATAGGTCACGTCATAGGCATTCACCCGCGGGCTGGTGCCAAAAGCCGTCTTCACGCCGTTGGGCGAGATGATCTTGATCTTGTCGCCCAGCCCGATGCCCAACTCGGCTGCCACGCCCGAGCCGATGGCGATGCCTTGCTCAAATGCCGAGATATCGCCAAGAAAGCTTTCCGGTTGAGCCACGCGGGGAATGGCGAGAAGATCGTCATACGAGATGCCAAAGACCTCGACGCCTGCGTTGTTCTGACCCGAACTGGCCATCACCTGGCCCTTGATCAGCGGCGCGGCGCGGGTGACACCGGGCACCTGCGCGATGCGTGCAGCCCAGCCTTCGAAATCGGTGATTGACCGTTCAACCTGCCCGGCCTCGTTCACATGGCTTTGGGCAAAAACTTCGACATGGGCATTGGCGCCAAGGATTGTGTCGACAAATTCGTCGCGAAACCCGGTGCGCACGGCCAGCGTGATGATCAGGGCCGCGACCGCCAGCGTGATGCCAATCAGGCTGATCCACGTCATCGTGCTGACACCGCCGTCAGAACGGCGTGCGCGCAGGTACCGCCACGCGATTTGCCACTCAAACCGGGAAAACGGGGCTGTGTGTTTGGACACCTGTGTCTCCTGACATCTTCTGTTTCGCGGCAAACTGGGGGTTCGGGGTGATAAGGTCAAGCAGAGTGCAATAAACCGGCTTCGTTCCGCCTTCACACACAGGTCACCCTAACCTGTGGAGAAACAAATGTTTTCTGTGGACAACTCCTTCACACGGGAAAGTTTATCTTTACAGCGACTCGGTGACCTGACACCATATCTAGTAAGGGCAAGGCGCGTAGAACGCCGAACCTAGTACAGGCATCAAGCTTTAGTGGCCATTTTGGGTCCAACTCCGACCCGCCACAGGTCGGCCACATAGCTGAAAAGAATGGAAGGGCAGCGCTATGTCCGCGACCGAGCATTTCATCGACAGTGAAGATCTTCACCCTATCGACATCGTGGAAACGATTGCGGAACACCACGCGTGGGAATTCGACCGCGTCGCGGATGATCAGATCGCCATGGCGGTCGAAGGGCAATGGCGGACCTATTCGATCACGCTGGCTTGGTCGGCCTATGACGAAACCCTGCGCCTGATCTGCACGTTTGAGATGGAGCCGCCGGAAGAAAGCTTGCCGCGGCTATACGATGCGCTGAACCGCACCAATGACATGTGCTGGACCGGGGCATTCACCTATTGGCACGAACAGCGCCTGATGGTCTATCGCTATGGTCTTGCGCTGAACGGCGGGCAGATCGTCAGCCCACAACAGATCGACCAGCTGATTTCAAGCGCAGTCGCCACGTCCGAGCGGTTCTATCCCGCCTTCCAACTGGTCTGCTGGACCGATCGCACCATAGACGACGCGCTTCAGGTCGCCATCGCCGAAGCTTACGGCCGCGCCTAAACCCAACTTTCGACATTCCATAAGAAAGGCTCGGTCCATGACCGGGCTTTTTTTCTGGCCCCACGCCCAAGCCGCGCGTTATCCATGACCTCAACAACGGAGGACGCATCATGGGCGCTGGTGATATGAAGGATCTGGAAGCACGCGGTCTTGTGCTTCTGGGCTGCGGAAAAATGGGGTCGGCGATGCTGGAAGGTTGGCTGGCACAAGGTCTGCCCGCCGGGTCGGTCTGGGTGAACGATCCTTATCCATCGGACTGGCTGTCTGCGCAGGAGGGTCTGAACTTGAACGTGGACCTGCCCGACAACCCGGCGATCGTTCTGGTCGCCGTGAAGCCGCAAATGATGGCAGATGCGCTACCAACACTGGCAAGCTTCGGCAACGGCACGACCCTGTTCCTATCGGTTGCCGCCGGCACGCCGATAGCGGCCTATGAGGCGATGCTGGGGGACCAAACCCCGATCATCCGCGCCATGCCCAACACCCCCGCCGCCATCGCGCGCGGCATCACCGCGATCTGCGGCAACGATCAAGCGACCCCCGCCCATCTGGATATGGCCGAGGCGCTATTGTCCGCCGTCGGGCAAGTTGTCCAGCTGGACGGCGAGCATCAGATGGACGCCGTGACCGCCGTGTCCGGCTCTGGCCCCGCCTATGTCTTTCACCTGATTGAAACGCTGGCCACTGCAGGGGCGGCGCAGGGTCTGACACCAGAGCTATCATTGCAGCTTGCCAAGGCCACCGTCGCCGGTGCAGGCGCGCTGGCGATGCAGGCCAATGACGACCCGGCCCAGTTGCGGGTCAACGTGACCAGCCCCGGCGGCACCACGGCAGCCGCGCTTGAGGTGTTGATGAACGAAACAGACGGCTTCCCCGCCCTGCTGAACCGCGCCGTCGCAGCCGCCGCCAACCGATCCAAGGAGCTTGCAAATGGGTGATCTTAGCTTCGACGATTTCCTGAAAGTGGACATTCGCAAGGGGACCATCACCCGCGCCGAACCCTTCCCCGAGGCCCGCAAGCCCGCCATCAAGCTTTGGGTCGATTTCGGGCCAGAGCTTGGCGAGAAGAAAAGCTCGGCCCAGATCACCACGCATTACGACCCCGAAATGCTGGTGGGCAAAGAGGTTCTGGCCGTCGTCAACTTCCCACCTCGCCAGATCGGCCCGGTGATGAGCGAGGTTCTGGTGCTTGGCCTACCTGACGAGAACGAAGATATCGTGCTGTTGACCCCGGATAAATCTGTGCCCAACGGCGCAAGGATGTATTGATGAAGCTCTTTATCTCTCGCCCCCTGCCCGACGCCGTGATCGACCGCGCCCGTGCCGGTTTCGATGTGACTCTGCGCGAGGATACCACATCCATGTCGCATGACGAGATGGTGACGAGCCTGCGTGATTTCGACCTGGTGCTGCCCACGCTGGGCGATTTCTACTCGGCCGAGGTGTTCAAGGCGGCAGGGACTATCCGCGCCAAGTTGCTGGCCAATTTCGGTGTGGGCTACAACCATATCGACGTGGACGCCGCCCGCGCGCATGGCGTCGCAGTCTCAAACACACCGGGCGCGGTGACAGACGCCACCGCCGACACGGCGATGACGCTGACCCTGATGACCGCGCGCCGGGCGGGTGAAGGCGAACGGCTGGTGCGGGCCGGTAGATGGGAAGGCTGGCACCCGACGCAGATGCTTGGCCTGCACGTCACCGGCAAAACCATCGGCATCATTGGGATGGGGCGGATTGGCGAGGCGATTGCCGCGCGGTGTCATCATGGATTCGGCATGGACGTGATGTTCTACAACCGCTCCCCGAAATCCCCACCCTTTCCAGCGCGCCAGATGGACAGCATTGGGGACGTTGCCGCCGCCAGTGATATTCTGGTAATCGCCGTGCCGGGCGGGGCTGACACTAGACACTTGATCGGCGCGGACACCTTCGCCGAGATGCAAAACCACGCCATCTTCGTGAACATCGCGCGCGGAGAGATCGTGGATGAAGCCGCCCTGATCAACGCGCTGGACGCCGGGCAAATCGCGGGCGCGGGGCTGGACGTTTACGAATTTGAACCCAAAGTGCCCGACGCGCTGATTGCCCGCGAAAACGTCACCCTGCTGCCCCATCTGGGCACCGCGACGTTAGAGGTGCGCACAGCAATGGGCATGTTGGCCGTAGAAAACCTGGAAGCCTTCGCGGCGGGTGACGATTTGGTCAGCCCTGTCTGACCTAAGCGCCGGTGTCAGGATCCCCGACCGCCTCGCGCCAGTGACGGCGGCAGAGCGAAACATAGGTCTCGTTCCCACCGATCTGCACCTGATCACCATCGGTCAGCACGTTACCGGCATCGTCTTGCCGCACCACCATCGTGGCTTTCTTGCCGCAATGGCAAATCGTGCGCACCTCGCGCATTTCATCTGCCAGCGCCAGCAACGCCGCCGATCCCGGAAACAGATTGCCCTGAAAATCAACGCGCAATCCGTAGCACATGACAGGCACGCCAAGGTCATCGACCGCACGCGCAAGTTGCCACACCTGATCGGGTTCAAGAAATTGGGCTTCGTCAATGAAAACACACGCGCACGGGCCTGCGTCCAATCGCGTTTTGATTTTCTGAAACAGATCCTCGCCGACCTCGAATGTGTCAGCGTCCGATCCAATCCCGATCCGGCTGCCAATCCGGGCAGACCCGATTCGATCATCAAGTTTTGCCGTGATCAAATAGGTCTGCATACCGCGTTCGCCATAATTATGGCTGGCTTGCAAAAGCAGGGTCGATTTGCCCGCATTCATCGTCGAATATTGAAAGTACAGTTTGGCCATGCACAGGGATTACGCGTCACCAACGCTGTGATCAAGAGCATCCCTCAATGCGCGCGCAGGCGAAAAGGGGGCGACAGGACGAATTCGTTACCGAGGCCTGCGGGTCGAAACCCTGGGGATGGAACGGACCTCATACTCAATACTCGTGCCCTGCCGACACTGACCTGGACAACATGCCCAAATCTCCCACCATCAAACACATGATGGGCCCTTTCCACGCGCTGGCGCAACTTGCGCCAAGCACTCGATAAACTCACCAACTTGCCACAGTTTAAATAAGCCATTCCATTGCGCGTAGAATAATGGGAAAAGAAAGTCGTATTTCCCCGCAATGTAATGCGGTCTTGCAGAGTTTACGTGATGGAAAGTACTGGCAGCTACTTGAAAAAACACACCGAGGCGCTGGTCAAGGATGTGGGACTTGAGGCGGCGTGTGAACTTACCGGCAAATCCAAGGCCACGCTGGGCCGATATTATTCCGACAGCGACGAACATTCTGACAGGTTTATGCCGGTGGACGCGGTGGCCGCGCTGGAAAAAGCCTCGCGCTATCCGCATGTCACCAGCGCGCTGGCTGAACTTCAGGGCATCACCATGTCCTATGATGCCGAACGCAAGAACGCACCGGACGGCGGCGTAAATTCCGACGTTATTGCCCTGTCGCAGCGCTTTGCGATGCTGATGGGCGAATATCAGCAGTCCATTTTGGACGGTGTAATCTCGATCAATGAAGCCAAACGCCTGCTGCGCGAAACGCTAGCGCTTCAACATGTTCTGATCGACATGAAGCTGCATCTGGAAGAAGAAAGCGGAAGCTAATCGGCGCTTGGTGGCGACACAAGATCTCCACCCTAGCTGCGCGCGGGCAGATCAGCATGAGCTATGTAATGGTCCACGCAATCCTGCACACGACGAAACCGATCACCACCCAGTTTGGTGCCGCCGAACCAGCGGGTGACGACGATGACGTGACCGTGCAGCCCTTCACGCTCTAACATCCGCAAGATGACCAGCCCAGCCCCGGCCTCTCCATCATCGCCTTTAACGGGGCCCGCGTCGAGCAGCAGCGCCGCCCATGTGTTGTGAGATGCCTTGGCGAACCGTTTGTCGCGCGTCAGCGTTTTCAAAAAAGCCTTCACATCGGCGCGCGACGCGACGGGGCCACCCGACACAGCGTATTTTGACCCTCGGTCCGTCAGAAATCCGTTGAACTGCTGCATATACCCCCGCTGATCATCCCAGTATAAGCAGCGCTACCCTCCGCGACCAGACGAGGCGCTGGCCTTTGGCGCGTGATCGCGTAAACTCGACATATGTTTACTATTGAGCACGAATTTGATGCCACCGTCGTTACCCTTGTGGACGAAGGCGGCCAGCATTTGAACGAAGATGTCACCATCAACGCGTTTGACGATTGCGTCACGCTGGAACAATGGGATCCGCGCACTGATCTGGTGCATCGGATCACGCTGTCCCTTGCGCAGCTTGGTGACCTGACAGCGGCGTTAAACCTGCCAGAAGGGATTTATCGGTCCGCCAAAACTACGGGCGACTAAGCGTTCGGCTGACCGCATCCTGCCACGCGTCATAACGGCGGTCGCGGGTGGGTGCGTCCATCTTGACCTCGAACCGGTGGTCCAGCGCCCAGCGCGTGGCAAACCCATCTTGATCCGGATAAATACCCGCTTTCATCCCGGCCAGCCACGCGACGCCCAGCGCCGTGGTCTCCAGCACAGTCGGGCGATCCACAGCCGCACCGGTGATGTCTGCCAAGAACTGCATGGTCCAATCGGACGCCGCCATACCGCCATCGACGCGCAAAACCGTTTCGCTGTCATGGCCCATATCTGCCTGCATTGCCGTCAAAAGGTCACGGGTCTGAAAGCCGAAGCTTTCAAGTGCCGCGCGGGCAAATTCCTTCGGGCCAGACGCGCGCGTCAAACCAAAAACTGCGCCGCGGCATTCCGCATCCCAATAGGGCGCACCAAGCCCGGTGAAAGCCGGGACGAGAATGACCTCTTGTTCGGGATCGGCGGCTTCTGCCATCTCACCCGTCTGCGCGGCATCATCAATAACCCCCAACCCATCGCGCAGCCACTGCACTGCGGCCCCGGCGATAAATATCGACCCCTCCAGTGCATAGGTCGGCTTGCCGTCCAGTTGATAGGCAATGGTCGTCAGTAGCCGATTGGTCGATGCAACGGGCACATCCCCCGTGTTCAGAAGCGCAAAACATCCAGTTCCATAGGTCGATTTCATCATGCCGGGCTTGAAACAGGCCTGCCCGATTGTCGCTGCTTGCTGATCACCCGCCACGCCAAGGATGGGCGTCTTGCCCCCCAACAAATCCGTCGCGCCAAACTCGGCGGCGCAATCCAGCACCTCGGGCAGCATCGACATCGGAATGTTCAGAAGCGCACAAATGTCCGCATCCCACGCGCCGGTTTTGATGTCGTAAAGCATGGTGCGCGCAGCGTTGGTGGCGTCGGTAACATGCCGCGCCCCACCCGTCAGACGCCAGATCAGGAACGTATCGACCGTGCCAAACGCCAACTTACCAGCCTCGGCGCGCGCGCGGGCACCATCGACATTGTCCAAAATCCACGCCAGCTTCGTGGCCGAGAAATAGGGGTCCAACAACAACCCCGTGCGATCTGTCACAAGCGCTTCGTGCCCCGCTTGTTTCAGCGCCGCGCAATTGTCTGCGGTGCGACGGTCCTGCCAGACTATAGCGTTGTGGATCGCTTTGCCTGTGGCACGGTCCCATACCAGCGTCGTCTCGCGCTGGTTGGTGATCCCGATGGCCGCGACATCTGCGCCGTTGGCGACCTCAAGGCAGGTTTCGCGGACGGTATTCCAGATATCTTCCGGATCATGTTCTACCCAACCGGAGGCCGGGAAATGCTGTTTAAACTCTCGCTGCGCGCTTCGGGTCGGGCGTATGTCTTCATCAAACAAAATGGCGCGCGACGATGTGGTGCCCTGATCAATGGCTAGAATTTGGGTCATGAAATCTCCGATCACCGAATGAATCGCCGCCCTGTCGCGACAAGATATCGCTAACATTCCGGTGCGGACCTGTCACGGGGGATTGCGACTATACCTTGCGCCTGCTCAGGCATACTTTGCATGAAAACAGGAGGTCACATGGATTTGTTGGAACGCCTTCGCAAGACCATCGGCGAGGCCCATGTGCTGACTGGGGCCGATACGGCCCCTTGGGCCAGCGACTGGCTGGGCAAGTATCACAGCGCCCCGATGGCCGTGCTGCGGCCCGGCACGACCGCAGATGTGCAGGCTGTCATGGCAATCGCGCATGAGACCGGAACGCCAGTGGTGCCAGTCTCGGGCAACACCAGCCTGTCTGGTGGCACGCAAGCGCCTGCAGGCAGTCTTGTTCTGTCTTTGTCGCGCATGAACCGCATCCGCGACATCCGTCCCGAGGCACGGCTTGCCGTCGTCGATGGTGGCGTGGTGCTGGTAAATCTGCAAACCGCTGTCGCGTCCCACGGCCTGAGCTTTCCAATGAGTTTCGGTGCCAAAGGGTCGTGCATGATCGCCGGGATGCTCGCCACCAATGCGGGCGGGTCAAACGTCGTGCGCCATGGTAACACCCGTGACCTGTGCATCGGTATCGAAGCAGTTTTACCGAACGGTGAGCTGCTTGATCTGATGAGCGAGTTGCACAAGGACAATTCCGGCTATGATCTGCGTGATTTGTTGATCGGGTCAGAAGGCACGCTGGCGATTATCACCGGTGCGGTTTTGAAGCTTGTCCCTGCCCCAAAAGCACGCGCAACGGCCATGCTCGCCGTTAAGTCGCTGGGCGACGCGCTGGCAATCCTGAACCAATTACAAGACGCGACAGGCCGCGCGGTTGAGGCGTTCGAATATATGCCCGACCGGTATTTCGACGCCTTGGCGGCGAAACGACCGGATTTCCGCCCGCCATTTGCAGACCCTCACGCGATCAACATCTTGGCCGAGATCGGGTCGACCGTGGCGCGGGATGCCACGCACGAAGACGATGGCTCGGTGCCGCTGAACAACCGGCTGGAAGAGGTTCTGGCGGGCTTCATGGAAGATGGCGCGATCATCGATGCCGTCATCGCCCAGAACGACGCCCAGCGCGCCCAGATGTGGGAAAGTCGCGAAGCCGCCGCCGAGGTCATCCTGTCGCGCCACCCGCTGGTGAACAACGACATCGCCTTGCCACTGGATCGGGTCGAGGCATTTCTGACGCGCATGGGCGATGAGCTGACTCAAATCGACCCGCTTGCCGAGGTCATCGAGGTCGCGCATCTGGGCGACGGAAACATCCACTACACGGTCTTTCCCAGCGACGCCGCCCTTGCCGATCCGATCATGGAACGGGTCGAGGAAGTGACCATCGCCCTAGGTGGCAGTTTCTCGGCCGAGCACGGCATTGGGCTGTCAAAACTGCCCTCCATGCGGCGGCGCAAAGACAGAGTTGCTTTGGCTGTGATGCGGCAAGTCAAGCAGGCGTTGGACCCAAAGGGGATCATGAATCCGGGGAAGATGCTGCCGGACTAACACGCGCGGGGAAAGACCGGATAGCGGCATTGAGTCCAGAGCGCTTAACCCTCGGGGGTTGTCAAATTTCCGAAGGATGCGGAGGTCGGCCATTCGTTGACGGTTCGGCTGGAGAGAACCCAGACAACCGATGATGGACATGTGCATGGTAAGCCACGAGGTGTTGTAAGAACATCCGCCTCACAAAATGGCGCTTCGCGTGGTCAGTCAAGTGGCACAGGCTCTAGGCAACTTTGTGACCGTGCAGCCAGTCAGCCAAGTGCAAATTTCGTAATGTTTCTAACCCGTGCTATTTCGTGGGACGCAAGACGGTATTTATCAAGGTGGGAATTGCGCAGGCTAGAACAGCCAAGCCAATAGTGATTTGGTGGACATTCCCGCCGATGAGCGTCCCAAACACAATAGGGCCAGCGATCGCCCCCAGCATAACGGTTGGTGCCAAGAAACGGACGGCCAATTGCGGGTATTCCTGCGCAACCGTCCCTTGAGCATAAGTCGCCAAAATGTTCAGGGATATTTCGAGGAAAACGACGACAAAAAGGATGATTTCTAGCGGGCCTTCACCGATCAGTGCGAACACGCATGATATTTCTGCCATGCCCCACAGGATCAAACCCTTGTTGTCACCACTTTTGATGAGAGCGGTGTTGAAAGCGATCAGTAACACACCCGCCGCAATTCGCGGGACACTGAAGACAAGCAGCAACAAGTTGATATCGTCAAATTCGAAGGAGGCGTGCAAGGAATAGAAGCCGGGTTGCCCCACAAAAATCAACCACAGCAATGCAAACCCTGCAAGCGGTAGAACCCATGACGGCGGCCCTTTCACGTGCGGCGGTCTGACCTTTGCCGCACAGATCTTCACATCGGGGAAGCCGGCCAGCAAATACAGGTAAATTACCGCTAGAATAAGGAACAAACCCGCCAGGTTGAGCGACCCAAAAAGCACTGTGAGCAAGCTGATGACAATGCCCGTGTTGATCAACGAATAGCCCAGTCGGGTGGCGAAGGCCTTCGGCTTATCATCCGCGGTGATCGACACGCAGGTCCCGAAAAACATCAGCACCCCGCTAGATATCCTCAACAGAAAACCAAGGATTAGCAGTTTGGTAACATCCACTTGGGCGAACGTTGCCATAAAAGTGCTACGATGCTCACCGCAAAAAGACAGCCGCGCCACCCATGTTAATGAAAAGCTGGTAGAGACATTGCCCAGAATCAATGCTGCGGCCAGTTGTCCTGTCATGATGGATGCGGGGAAGGTGCCGACTACCGGCAGGGACATCGCCAAATCGTTGGCCAGCAAAATCAGCAGAAACGGCGAGGCGTGGAAGGGGATGATCCCGAAAACGCTGAAAGCTGGTTCGAAAAATGAGGCCACTTCGCAGATTGATTGTTAAAAATCGTCCATTGCTCAAACACAATTCGTACAGTCTGCTCAAGCGCTTCAAACAAACACCCATTCTCACATTTGTTCTACTCCATAAGCCAGTGCCCTTACTTCGGCGTTCCCGGCAAACAAGGGGGGTTCAGCCAGCTAAAGTGCACGATTGAGGGGTTCAAAGACCTCCGACTTCTACCATTGCTTGTGCGGTATTCCGCGCGCTATCCTGCCTTCATCTTGACCGGAATGCTTCAGTGCTGAACGGTTGGATGGCTTTCTTATTTTGGGGGACTCAATGTGAAACGGATAATTACAGGTGCGCTATGCGCATCAATTGTCACTTCTTCAGCATCTTACGCACAGCAAGCTGCCATCTATTCCGGCGACGATCGTGTGCATCCAGTTTATGCCGAAAATGGTATGGTTGCCGCACAAGAAGCTTTGGCGGCGCAGGTCGGGCTGGACATTCTGGAAGCAGGCGGCAACGCAATTGACGCCGGGATCGCGGTGGCTTTTGCACTGGCGGTCACGCTGCCGCGCGCGGGCAATCTTGGCGGTGGTGGTTTCATGCTGGTTCATGATGCCGAGTCCAACGAAACACGTGCGATCGACTACCGTGAAATGGCGCCTTCCGGTGCCGAACGCGATATGTTCCTTGATGCTGATGGCAATGCCGACAGCGAATTGTCCCGCTTCACTGGTTTGGCCTCGGGTGTCCCCGGCACGGTCGCTGGCATGAAAATGGCTTTGGATGAATACGGAACCATGTCGTGGGAAGAGGTGCTCAACCCTGCAATTGCTTTGGCGCGCGATGGTATTGCCGTAACACCGGGATTGGCCGACAGCCTGAAAGGGCTGGATGAGCGGCTCAAGAAATGGCCATCGTCGGAAAAGATATTCTACAAAGAAGGTGGTGATTACTATGAACCCGGCGAGCTGCTGGTTCAGGCCGATCTGGCGACCACACTGCAAAAAATCTCTGACGAAGGTGTTGACGGTTTTTACAAGGGAAGCGTTGCCGAACAGATTTCAGCTTCTGTGCAAGCGGCAGGTGGACGCATCACGGTCGAAGACATGGCCGCCTATAAACCCGTCCTGCGCGAACCCGTGACCGGTGAATATCGGGGTTACGAGATTGTTTCGATGCCGCCACCCAGTTCGGGCGGGGCTCATATCGTGCAGATCTTGAACATCCTTGAAGATTATCCCATCGGGTTCCTTGGTCACAATTCGGCCGACACAATCCACCTGATGTCTGAAGCAATGAAACGCGCCTATGCGGACCGGTCTGAATATCTGGGCGATAGTGATTTCGTCGACGTCCCATTGGACGAGATCACGTCGAAAGACTATGCGGCGGATATCAGGAACCAGATCAGCCTGAACGTGGCCACGCCGTCGGATACGATCAAACCGGGTGATCTTGCTTCTTACGAAAGCAACGAGACCACTCATTTCTCGATCGTGGATCAGTGGGGCAATGCGGTGTCGAACACCTATACGATCAACTTCTCATACGGCACCGGCATGGTCGCCGATGGCACGGGTGTTTTGATGAACAACGAGATGGATGATTTTTCGGCCAAATCTGGCGTCGCCAACGCCTATGGTCTAATTGGTGGCGACGCAAACGCGGTGGAAGCAGGCAAGCGCCCGCTATCTTCGATGTCGCCGACCATCGTCATGAAGGACGACGATGTGTTTCTGGTGACAGGAAGCCCTGGTGGGTCGCGGATCATCACGACCACATTGCAGATCATCATGAATGTCATCGACCATGGCATGAACATCGCCGAAGCATCGGTTGCGCCGCGTATTCACCACCAGTGGCTACCTGATGAAATCCGCATCGAAGATGGCATCAGCAAGGATACGATCCGCATTCTGGAACAACGCGGCCATAATGTGAAAGCAAAGTCTGTCATGGGATCGACGCAATCGATCATGGTCGATTCAGAGGCCGGTCTTTTGTTTGGTGCGTCAGACCCCCGTCGGGTTGATGCAGCAACTCTGGGTTACTAGTCTGACAGGCAATCCGCAAAGACAGAACCGCGCGACCTCCGATTTTTTCGGAGGTCGTTTTTCTGTAAAGAAGGGCCTCGCACACCTTTGCGGCGTTAGAAACAGCTCAATGCTCAAGCCGCTCTTGTGCGCCAATTAGATGACAACTGACACGCCGGGCTTACTGCTTTCTCGCTTGCCAGCTTCTTTTCAGTAGTTCTGGGCCAAACTGCGCTTTAGCCGCGAATATGCATCGGAGTTTGCTGCACATGGGGTCACGGCGATGGCATGTGTCTGGTTTGTCCGCAGACCGAACACCCATCAACTCACGCCACCCAACACACACCATGCTTCAGTAACTGTATTCGGCGTAAATCCGGCTAAGATCGCCATCCCACTCGCCATGGTATTTGGCCAGCAATTCACACGCGGGGGACCGGCCTTCCTCGACACTCTCCTGAACGGCGTTCAGGAAATGGGTTTCGTCCGGCACCAATCCGGCATTGCCTGCCCGCGCGCGCGCTTTCAGGCCAGCTTCGGCGATCTTCACGGCCTCGCGCGCAAGGTCGTGCAGTTTCACGCCGCCCGCCTCGCCTTGCAAGCCTTTGACCGATGCCGCAACGCGTAACCCCTCGCGCGTTTCGGCATCAAGGTTTTTGATCAAGTCCCACGCCGCATCAAGGCTGCCTGCGTCATACATCAACCCGACCCAGAACGCCGGCAGCGCGCAAAGGCGCCGCCACGGGCCGCCATCGGCGCCGCGCATTTCCATATATTGTTTGATACGGGCTTCGGGGAAGATTGTGGTCAGGTGGTCGGCCCAATCGGACAGCGTCGGCGTTTCACCCGGCAGTGCGGGCAGTTTGCCTTGCATGAACTCACGGAAGGACTGGCCCAGCGCGTCGATATACTGCCCGTCGCGATAGACAAAATACATCGGCACATCGAGCGCGTATTGCACATAGCGCTCGAACCCCATGCCGTCTTCAAATACGAAGGGCAGCATTCCGGTGCGGGCCGGGTCCAGATCGCGCCAGATGCGCGACCGCCATGACTTGTGGCCGTTGGGTTTGCCCTCAAAAAACGGCGAATTGGCGAAAAGCGCGGTGGCAACGGGCTGCAGGGCCAGCGCCACGCGGAATTTCTGCACCATGTCAGCCTCGCTTGCGAAGTCGAGGTTCACTTGAACCGTGCAGGTCCGATACATCATCTGTTTGCCGTGCGTGCCCACTTTGTCCATGTAGTCGGTCATCAGCTTGTAGCGCCCCTTGGGCATCACCGGCATCTGCTCATGCGACCATTCGGGGGCAGCACCAAGACCGATGAATCGCGCGCCAATCTTGTCAGCAACCTCTTGCACTTCGCGAAGGTGTTCGTTCACCTCGTCACAGGTCTGGTGGATGCTATCCAATGGCGCGCCGGACAGTTCAAACTGCCCGCCCGGCTCTAGACTGATATTCGCGCCGTCACGCTCTAGCCCGATCAGGTTGCCCGCCTCGCGCACCTCGGACCAGTTGAAACGGTCACGCAGACCTTCCAGCATCGCCAGGATCGACCGCGGTCCGTCATAAGGCAGCGGCTTTAGCGTGTCCTTGCAATAGCCGAACTTCTCATGCTCGGTGCCGATCTTCCACGCATCGCGTGGCTTGCAGCCGTCCGACAGGTATTGAGCCAACTGGTCTTGGTGGGTGATCGGTCCGCCGCCGGACTGAGGGATGGACATGGGCGTCTCCTACTGTTCGCGCCTTGCAAGGTCATTCAGTGGTGGTCCAATGGGCCGGGACTGTCAATGCAGCTTAACGACAGCGCGCTGCCAGATCACGACGGTTTCATTGGGTGGGGCGTTGGCCGCATGGATGGCTGCATCAATGTCTGCGCCTGATAGGGCGGTGAGCGCATCAAACAATGCTTCGGCCCCTTCAGCGCGCACTGGGATAAACAGAATTTCGCTGCCCGTGCGCAGGGACCAAACCGCCATACCCGCACGATCTTTGGTGATTTCGATCCGCTGAACATCGTCCAAAGATGCAAAGCCGCCTCCGATTGGGGCTAGATAGGTGATTTGCCGTTCGTCCACCTGCACGACACCGACACCACCGTGCCCGGCACGGATGCGCGCGTGACGCAGGCCCGACCACAGGATCAACGCGCCAAACGCGGCCAGTACCAATCCCATCCATTTTATGAGCCCCAAAGAGCCCCACGCCCACCACAGACCTAGCAATAGCACGCTGCCGCCAACCAGCGCCTCGCGATAGCGCGCCAGTGCAACTGATGCATCGGGTCGAACAAAGCTCATGCGACACCCAATATGACAGGCTCTTTCAGTATAGCCAGCGCGTAGGAGCCGATGTGGCGAAATCCAATGGCTTCATAGGCGCGACAGGCGGCGGGTCCGCTGGCAAACAGGATGGCGCTTGCCACGCCTTGCTCGCGCTCCTCGGCGAGGTGGAGAGCAACGACGCGGCGGGCATACCCCTTGCCACGCAGATCCCGAGGTGTGTAGACGCCCCCGATCTGGATCATGTCGGGCAGGCGGGCGTTGATCGCAGTCATGGCAACCGGCTGACCGTTGACCTCCAGAATGCGCACGTCACCAGTTTCCAATGCTCGGTCCGTTCGGCCCTGCGCCTCTTCATCCAGTCGTTCGGGCGAAGACATATGAAGTTCAGCAGCATATGCGCGCGCCCATGAAAAGATCAGATCCCTGTCCGCTTCAACCGATTTTCGAATAGTGCCGGGTTGATCTGGCACGTTAAGATTCGCCAAAGGCAATCGGTAAAGTGGCTCAGGCGCATCGAGCGCCCAGTCCGCGTCTTCTACCCTCAGAGCCCGTTTTGCGGCATCGACCTGCCTGGTTTCCCCCGTGATGCCCGCCAGTTGCCGCCCGGCAACTTCAGCTGCAAACGCGTCCCAATGGGCGGCAGTCACACGTGGCGCCTGGCTCATTGCAAACCCGGTGTTTGAGATGCCGAACACAGCCTCAATCTGCTCTGAGCCAGACAGCCAGAATTCTGTCGCGTGCGTATGCTCGCGATTGAACAACCCAAATCGTGAAAGGTTCGAGCGTAGAAACATGCTCGTCTCGGCGTGATGTGCCAGGAATGTGTCGATGGCAGCTTCGTCGCCTGCCTGCTCGGACCGTATCACGTCCAATCCCCCAACGTATGCTGCCACAAGGTCATCGCTGCCACCGCGGCTGTATCCGCCCGCAAGATACGCGGACCAAGGCTGACGGGGTGGGCGATATCCATTGCGTGCAGACGCGCGCGTTCACGGTCGGAAAAGCCACCTTCCGGCCCGATGAAGATCGCCCAGCGATGGCCGCTGGCTGCACTCAGAGTCTCTGCCGCGCCCACAAGCGCTTCGTCACAAAACATGATCTGGCGATCATCTGGCCATG
Organism: Aliiroseovarius sp. S1339; assembly: GCF_023195695.1. GTDB lineage: Bacteria > Pseudomonadota > Alphaproteobacteria > Rhodobacterales > Rhodobacteraceae > Aliiroseovarius. The sequence continues at coordinate 201,406 of NZ_JALPQG010000006.1, forward strand.
CGCCCAACAGCCTGTCCATGCGCATCAGGTCCACGACCTCGGGCACATAAGTGCCGCCGCATTGTTCGGCGGCCTCGATGGCATGGGCCTGCAGCCGGTCGCGCCGGATGCGTTCGGAATTGGTGTATTCGGTCGACATGGGCTGGATCAGGGCCGCGCCCATCTCGGCCGCTTTTTCGACGATGAAATCGGTGCGCGCTTTCTTGATCGGCGCAAAGCACAGCCACAGGTCGGGCGGCATGTGCAATGGGCGCGACTGCGCCTGACATTCCAGAACGCCCTTGCGCTTCCCGGCTTCAATCACACGGGCCGGGAACTCTCCGTCCCGACCATTGAACAGGGCGACAAGGTCGCCCTCACCCAGCCGCATCACCCCGAAAAGGTAATGCGCCTGATCGCGATCCAGCGAAACGGTTTGCCCCTTGCCCAAGGGGTGATCTACATAGAGCCTGACTTTCGCCTGTTTCATGAGGGAAACCTATGACCCAAAACGCCAATATGCCAGAGCCAAAAGGGCAAGTCGCCGATGCCTATACCGGCAATTGGGTCGATCGTCGCGCACCGGGTTGGAGCCGCCCTTACCTGCGCCTCAGTCGCGCGGACCGGCCCATTGGCACCTGGCTGTTGCTGCTGCCGTGCTGGTGGGGGCTGCTTCTCGCCGCCAATGCGACCGGGCGGTTCGGCTGGTTCGATCTGTGGATCATGCTGGGCTGCGCCATCGGGGCATGGCTGATGCGTGGTGCGGGTTGCACGTGGAACGACATCACCGACCGCGACATTGATGCACAGGTCGAACGCACCCGCAGCAGGCCCATTCCGTCCGGGCAAGTCACCGCAAAACAGGCCGCGATATGGATGGCCCTGCAGGCATTGATCGCCTTCGGGATTTTGCTGACCTTCAACGGCACAACCATCTTGCTGGGCATTGTGTCGCTGGCCCCGGTCGCGATCTATCCGTTTGCCAAGCGATTCACATGGTGGCCGCAGGTCTTTCTGGGCATCGCCTTCAACTGGGGCGCGTTGCTGGCTTGGACCGCACATACCGGGAGCCTTGGCTGGCCCGCTGTGGTGCTATATGCCGCAGGTATCGCGTGGACACTGTTTTATGACACGATCTATGCACATCAAGACACCGAGGATGATGCCCTGATCGGGGTTAAATCCACCGCGCGGCTCTTCGGCGACAACAGCCGCAAGTGGCTGCTTTTGTTCCAGATCCTTACCATTATCCTGATGGCGATTTCCGTTGCTTTGGCCTTAATTCCCAATGAAAACGTTCTGTCGCTGGTGGTTGCGCTGGGTGGCGTGTGGTTCATGGGCTGGCATATGATGTGGCAGCTTGGGCAGCTAAAAACGGACGACCCCGAGACATGCTTGCGGCTGTTTCGGTCCAATCGAGATACCGGGCTGATCGTTGTGCTGTTTCTCGCCATTGCGAAATTGCTGTGATTGCGCCGAGCTTCGACACACCTTAAGAAGCGTAGGATTCACCAGATAACGGACGCCACCCAGTATGCGCCTTTCGCAAGTTTTCCTAGTTCCTGCCTCGTTCTTTATCGCGGCATTGGTGTCATTGTTTGTTGCGAACTTTGCCGTTTCTACAATCGAGAGGACATCGCAGGAATCAGTCGAAAGCGAGCTGTTCTTGCAAAGCCATGAATGGGCCAGTGTCGAAGCCGACGGTTTACAAGTGGTCCTTTCCGGTACTGCCCCCAGCGAAGCGGCGCGTTTTCGCGCTTTGGCCGCCGCGAGCAAGGTTGTCGATTCGACCCGCGTCATTGACAACGTCACCATTCCCGAAGCGGAAGCCATTAAGCCACCGCGCTTTTCGATTGAAATCCTGCGCAACGATGCCGGTATTTCCATGATTGGCTTGATCCCGGCGGCGTCGGACCGTGAAGGCCTGAACGACGATGTCAACGCGATCACAGGCGTTTTGCATGTCACCGACCTGCTTGAGGTAGCCGACTACCCAGTGCCTGCCAACTGGGACGAGGTACTGGCATTCGCGATCTATGCGCTTGAGACCCTGCCACGATCCAAGATCTCGATGGATGCGGGCAAGGTGGCGATCACGGCATTGGCGGACAGTGAAGCACAGAAAGCCAAATGGGCGCGTGATTTGAAGCGCCAAGCGCCGCGCTCGGCCCTGCTGGCGATTGATATTTCTGCGCCCCGTCCAGTGATCACGCCATTCACACTTCGGTTTTTGATCGACGAAGAAGGCGCACGATTTGATGCCTGTTCAGCCCATACCACGGTCGGCCGCGCCAAGATCGTGTCCGCCGCTACGGAAGCTGGCTTGACCGGCAGCGCCAACTGCACAATCGGACTGGGCGTGCCTTCGCCGGACTGGCCGGACGCCGTCGCAACCGGCATTCTTGCGGTCAAAGAATTGGGCGGCGGTTCGATCACGTTTTCGGATGCTGACGTAACGCTTATCGCGCCCGACACCACGCCACAGACCGACTTTGATCGCGTGGTGGGAGAGTTGGAAAACGATCTGCCAGACCTGTATTCACTGCATTCCGTGTTGCCCGCGCCGGTTAAGATCGACGGAAGCGGCGACGGCGTCGGGACGCCCGAATTCGTCGCCACACGCAGCCCCGAAGGACTGGTGCAATTGCGCGGCCGCTTAACCGATGAAACTCTGCGCAGCGCCACAGACAGCTTCGCGCGGGCAAAATTTGGGTCGGGCAATGTGTATCCCGCAACCCGGCTGGATCAAGATCTGCCGACCGACTGGCCCACCCGCGTCCTTGCCGCGTTGGAAGCACTATCCTATCTGGCCAGCGGCTCGGTCGTGGTCCAGCCAGAGGTCGTGGACATTCGCGGTGTGACCGGCGACAAAGATGCCAGCGCGACGGTTTCGCGTATCCTTAGCGAAAAACTGGGCGCCTCGAAAAACTTTCAAGTCAATGTGGAGTATCAGGAGGAGTTGGACCCGCGCCACGCGCTGCCCAGCCCTGAGCAATGCGCCGCGAACATAAATGCCGCCATGGCTGAGGCGAAAATCACCTTTGCGCCGGGCTCGGCCAATATCGAGGCCACGGCCGCTGACACAATCGACAAGATCGCCGAGATCATGAAAGACTGCGCCGATGTGCGGATGGAAATCGCAGGCTACACCGACAGTCAGGGACGCGAAGAAATGAACCTTTCGCTGTCGCAAAACCGCGCCCAGGCGGTCCTGAATGCCCTATTGTCGCGACGTATCCTGACCACGAACCTGACCGCTCAGGGTTACGGCGAAGAAAACCCGATTGCCGATAACGGAACCGAAGACGGGCGCGAAGCCAATCGCCGCATTGAATTCCGCCTGCTTGATGCCCCCACGACCGACGCGACCGAGGGGGCAGACGACGGTGCCGAGCCGCAAGCTGAAGGCGACGAAGAAGCAGATGCAGCCGACCCCCCTTTCAGTGGCGTAGATGTATTTGCACCCAAACCCGATGACGCCCGCCCCAAACCGCGCCCCGAGCGCTAGGCCACCAAACAAGGACTTCCGCCGATGAACAGAACCGAGTTTATCATCGTCACCGCCATCATCCTGTTTGTGGCATTTGCTCTGGGGTGGTTTGCCCACTGGCTGATCCATCGTTTCGTGCAAGTCGCTGGCAGCGAAATGGGCGAACTGGACAAAATGGCCCAAGCCCTTCACGAGGCTGAAGAAACCCGCGATCAGGCGATGACTTATCTGCAGCAACGCGAAGCGGAAATGTCGAACCAGTTACAACAGACCGAAGCAGAGCTAAGCGCCGCCATGGACGGTTTGCGCGACGCACGGCAGGAAGCGGGCGAACTGCGCGCCTATATCGAGCGGGTCCAACAGGGCAGCTAGCGCGTCCTTAGATATCCTTGACCAACCGTAGCGCGTCATAGATCGCCGCATGGGTGTTGCGCGCAGATACCGCATCACCGATCCGGAAAAGCTGAAACGCGCCGTCTGGATTGGTGCGGATCGACTGCGGGCGACCCTCGATCAGGGCGGCTTGATCCACTTCGCCACGGTTCACGGACGTCTCTTTCAGATCGAAATAAAGGTCCGCCATCGGCAACGTGCCGTAGTTGACCACCACCTGATCATAGGTCGCTTCGCGGGTGTAATCTGAATAGTCCGTGCCAAGGGTCACACGCAGGCGGTTGCCATCTCGTGCGATGTCCAGCAGCCGCTCGGTCACGGTGAACCGCACGCCTTTGGGTTGGAGCGACCGCATGTAGGGCACCAAGTTCATCGCCATGATGTCAGGGGCGAAGACGCGATCAGGCGTCATCACCTCGACTGTGGCCCCTGCCTCGGCGGCAATTTCGGCGGCTTGCAGCGCCGGATGGTCCCCGCTTTCGTCGTAGATCAGCACATCACCTGCGCATTTCACGTCGCCCGCGATCACATCCCACGCGCTGACGGCCAAGTCCTGATCGCCCTTGCTTTCAAACAGCTCAAGGTTCGGCAGGCCGCCGGTGGCGACAATCACCACATCCGGGTCCAGCGCCGTCACGTCATCGGCTTCCGCCCATGTGTTGAAATGAAACGTTACATCCCGCGCGGCACATTGCGCCATGCGCCAGTCGATGATCCCGATCATCTCGCGCCGACGCGGGGTTTGGGCGGTCAGGCGCACCTGCCCACCGGGGTTGGGTTGCGCCTCAAAAACGGTCACATCATGACCACGCTCGGCGGCGACGCGGGCGGCTTCCAGCCCGGCCGGACCAGCACCGACGATCACGACTTTACGGTTCTGGGGGGCGGTTTTGACCACATGCGGCATCGTCAATTCGCGCCCGGTGGCGGCATTGTGGATGCACAACGCATCGCCCGCCTGATAGATACGGTCCAGACAGTAGGTCGCGCCGACGCAGGGGCGGATATCATCCTCGCGCCCCTCGACGATCTTCTGCACGATATGGGGGTCAGCCATGTGCGCGCGCGTCATGCCCACCATATCGAGCTGGCCCGAGGAAATTGCATGACGCGCCGTTGCCACGTCAGGGATACGGGCGGCGTGAAAGGTCGGCATACCGACTTCAGCGCGCACCCGCCCGGCAAAATCCAGGTGCGGCGACGAGGGCGCGCCCTGAATGGGGATCATATCTGTCATCGCCGGGTCCGTATGAATGCGCCCGCGGTTGATGTTCAGATAATCCACCTGCCCGCTATCGCGCAGCATCTTGGCAATCTCCATGCCCATTTCCGGGTCAATGCCACCGTCCTGAGCTTCGTCCGGGGCAAAACGCACGCCGAGGATAAATTCATTGCCGACGCGTCCACGCACGGCATCAATGATGTCCATCGTCAGTCGCATCCGCCCTGTCAGATCACCGCCGTAGGGTCCATCGAGACGGTTGGTAAGGGGCGAAATGAACTGATCCAGCAAATGCCCATGGGTCATGATCTCGACCCCATCCATGCCGCCCTCTTTCATCCGCTCAGCCGCGTCGGCAAAATCGGAAATGATGCGGGTGATATCCCAGTCCTCTGCCAATTTTGGAAAAGCGCGGTGGGCCGGTTCACGGTGCGGTGTGGAACAGACCGGCGGCAACCAGTCGCCTTTGTTCCAACCCGTGCGCCGCCCAAGATGGGTCAGCTGGATCATGCAGGCCGCGCCATGTTCATGGACAGCATCGGTTAGGTTCCTGATCCACGGCACCACCTCGTCCTTATAGGCGAGGATGTTGTTGAAGACGGGTGGGCTGTCCTTTGACACCGCCGCCGACCCTGCCGTCATCGCCATCGCGACGCCGGCCTTGGCACGTTCCGCGTGATAGGCCGCATAGCGTTCCTTGGGCATTCCATCTTCGGGATAGGCCGGTTCATGGCTGGTGGTCATGATCCGATTACGCAGTATCAGGTGGCCCAATTGATAGGGCTGCAATAGAGGATCAGTGGACATGGTCGTCTTCCTTAAAACCAAGCATTAATACCAAGCATCGTCCATGGACGCCTTCTTGCGGGCTATGTACTCTTTCAGGGCATCGTCAACAGCGGCGTCGATGGGCGGCGCCTCATAGGCAGCTAACTGGGCCTTCCAGCGCAAATTGGCACGAGCGGCCATATCAACCTCGCCCTGCTCATCCCACGTTTCCCATGGTTGATGGTCGTCCAAGGCACTGTCGTAATAGGCGGTTTTGTAGTGGCGCATCGTGTGGGCGGTTGAGAACAGATGCTCGCCCGGCCCCTTTTCGGCCAGCGCGTCGAAGCCCAAAGTATCCTCGTTCACCACAACCCCGTCCAGATAGGCGTGAAGCGCGCCACAAAGATCGAGGTCGAGCATGAATTTCTCGTAAGACATCGACAGCAATCCATCCAGGAACCCTGCTGAATGCAGCAGGTAATTCGCGCCGCTGTGGATAGCCGACATCATCGACATCATGGCTTGCTGCATCGCCTGTGCATCTGGTAGTTTCGAGGTCGAGAAGTTGCCTGCGCAGCGCAGGGGCAAGTTCAGACGACGCGCAAGTTGGCCAAAGACCAGACTGCCCACCGCCGCCTCGGACGTTCCAAATGTGGGTGACCCGGATCGCAAAGACATGGTGCTTAGGAAACTTGCCAGCACAACCGGTGCGCCGGGGCGTTCAAGTTGGGCGATTGCACAAGATACCATGCTTTCGGCCAGACATTGTGCCGCCGACCCCGCCATGGTCAGGGGCGACACTGCGCCACCAAGCAAGAACGGCAAGTGGATCGACCCCTGCCCCGCCTTCGCATATTCGCGAATACCTTGCGAGGTCACACCGTCAATCACCAACGGGCTGGTCGTATTGAAATTGCCCATGATCACGCAATTCTGATCTACGAAATCTGCCCCGAACAGGATGCGGCACATCTCGACGCTATCGGCGGCACGCTCGGGCGCTGTGACCGACCCAAGGAAGGGCCGGTTAGAATACCGCATGTGCGAATAGACCATATCCAGATGGCGCTTGTTCACCGGGATGTCGGTCGGCTCGCACACTGTGCCGCCAGAATGGTGCAGCCAAGGGCTCATTTGGCCCAACTTCACGAAGTTCTGGAAGTCCTCAAGCGTGCCGTATCGCCGCCCCCGGTCCAGATCCATGACGAAGGGGCTGCCATAGGATGGTGCGAACACCACGTTGTCACCGCCGATTTGCACATTGTTGGCCGGGTTGCGCGCGTGCTGGGTGAATTCAGCCGGGGCAGTTTTCAGGATTTCGCGGATCATGCCGGGGGCGAATTTGATGTTCCGGCGCGTGGGGTCAATATCTGTGACCTGCCCGCCCGCCTTGCGAAACATCTCGACCGTGTCCGGATCGTCGCGAAACTCGATCCCGATCTCGGCCATGATGCGGTCTGCGGTCGCCTCAATCTGCTCAAGCGCATCATCGCCCAGAATATCGTAAGTGGGGATACCGCGTTTGATGAACGGACGTTCCAGATGCGGGTTCTGCCCCGGCTGACTGTCACGCTGTCCACGGGTGCTGCTGCGACGACGTCGCTTGATCACTTCGTTCATCGCAACCTCCCTTTTGCGAGTCACACTCTTTACATATCTGTCATCCCATTTGACAGTTGTGTCAAGTTTTCTAAGATGCGGGCATGAACAAGATTACCCCAACCCGCCCGCGTGCCTCCGATCAAATGTGGCTGGATGCAGCTTTGGAATTGCTGATTGAGGCTGGCGTGGACGCCGTAAAAGTCATGCCGTTGGCGAAGCAGCTTGGGCTGACCCGCACCGGTTTCTATCATCATTTTCGCGATCGAGAGGCGTTGCTGGACGCGATGATCGCGCGGTGGGAAGATAAGAACACCGGCAACCTGATCGCCCGGTGCGAGGCTTACGCCGAGACGATTTGCGAGGCGATGTTCAACCTTCAGGACTGCTGGATCGACCGATCCCTTTTCGACGCCCCGCTGGATCATGCAATCCGCAGCTGGGCGCGCCATGACCCACCTTTGAAGCAACGTCTGGACCAAGCGGATGCGCGGCGAAAAGCAGCGGTGCTCGCGATGTTTCGACGGTTTGGGTATGCTAGGGGCGACGCCGAAATACGAGCGATGACGATCCTTTACACGCAGGTCGGATACATCTCGATGGAGGTCGAAGAAGATCCCGCCCGTCGCATCAACCGCGTTCCCGCTTACGTAGAGCTTTTCACCGGTGAAACACCTTCAAAGAGGGAAATTGACCGGTTCCGCACCAGAAACGGATATTGACTCCAATAGGGGGGTAGCACCCCATTCCCGTCCATGCTCAATTGATTCCATTGCGAACAGAATGACTTGCGGAGGGGGCCGCACATGGCGCCAAACATCCTTTTCATCATGTATGACCAGCTGCGGTTCGACTACCTTAGCTGCGCTGGACACCCGACGCTTGAGACGCCGAATTTCGACCGGGTCGCCGCGCGGGGCGTGCGGTTTGATCGCGCCTATTGCCAATCGCCCGTCTGTGGCGCCAGCCGGATGAGCACATATACCGGGCGTTACGTGTCCTCGCACGGAGCGGCACACAACAACTTCCCATTGAAGGTCGGCGAGATGACGATGGGCGACCATCTGCGCAAGGCCGGGATGGCATGCTGGTTGATCGGCAAGACCCATATGAAGGCCGACGCCGAAGGGATGGTGCGCCTTGGCCTGTCGCCGGACAGCGTGATCGGTGCGCGCGTTGAGGAATGCGGCTTTGATGTGCGGATCAGGGACGACGGTTTGTGGGCTGAAGGACCCGACGGGTTTTATGACCAGAAACGCTCGCCCTATAACGAATACCTTAAAGCCAAAGGATATCCGGCTGATAACCCGTGGCACGACAATGCGAATGCGGGCCTAACGGATGCAGGCGATATCGCATCGGGTTTTCTGATGATGCACGCCGACAAGCCCGCCAATATCCGCGAAAAAGACAGTGAAACGCCATGGCTGACCGGGCGCACGATTGACTTTTTCGAGGCACAGAAAGGCAAAGGCCCGTGGTGCGCCCATGTCAGTTTCATCAAGCCCCACTGGCCCTATATCGTGCCCGCGCCCTATCACGATATGTATGGGCATAACCACATCAAGCCGGTCGTTCGGTCCGAGGACGAACGCCGCGACCCCCACCCCGTCTTTGGCGCGTATATGGAGGGCGGCGTCGGGCAAGCCTTTTCGCGCGACGAGGTGCGCGAGACGGTGATCCCCGCCTATATGGGCCTGATCAAGCAATGCGACGACCAACTTGGGCGGCTGCTGGATTATCTTGATGACAACGGGCTGGCGGACGATACCGTGATCGTGCTTACCTCGGATCACGGCGATTATCTGGGCGATCATTGGATGGGGGAAAAGGACCTGTTTCACGACCCCTCGGTTCGTGTGCCGTTGATCATCGCCGATCCACGCGCGCAGGCTGACGCGACCCGCGGCACGGTCTGCGACAAGCTGGTCGAACAGATCGACCTCGCCGCCACGTTTGTCGAGATGGCGGGCGGCGAGGTGCCACGCCACATCCTTGAAGGTCGGTCGTTGCTGCCACTTCTGGAAGGACGCGACACAGACTGGCGCGACTTTGCGGTGAGTGAATATGATTTCTCAACTTCTGGCGCGGCCACAAAACTTGGGCTTGCGCCAAAAGATTGTCGTCTGTTCATGATCGCCACCGACCGCTGGAAGATGATGCATGCAGAAGGTGGGTTTCGGCCAATGCTGTTCGATCTGCACAATGACCCGGATGAACTGACCGATCTGGGTGCATCCAAGGATCATGCCGCTATCATCGAAACGCTCTATGACCACCTGTTCACGTGGGCCCGCCGTCAATCCCAACGCACCACCATATCTGACGCGCAGATCGAGGCGCGGCGCAAAGGAGGCTCAGGCCGCGTCGGTATTCTGCTGGGCCTGTTCGGTGACGAAGACATCCCCGAAGAATATCTGTCCAAATACACCGGCCCGGCGACCAAGTCAGAGCCCAACTGACATGCGGCTGTTTTCCACCAAAAACCGCCCGGCCCATCTGGGCCCTTATCCGCTTGAACGGCTGGAAAGAATGAGCGGAGCACCGGACCTATCCAATGTTCCACCACAACGGCCTGTGCGATTTGATCGCTCCGACAAGCCCGAAAACATCGTAAATGCGATGGCACCCTATCAGGCCGCGCTGGATGCGATCCGTGATGGCGACGTGAACCCGGTTCAGTCCACCATCCCTGATGATCACATCACGCGCGCCGAGCATCTGAAAGCATTTGGCTATTTCTCGGATGCGTCACTGGTGGGTATCGCGGATATACACGCGGACGATCTGCTGGATCAGCCGATTGCGAACCGCGGTATCGACGCCCTTGTGGCATCGCTTGACACCCGCGAGGTGCGCACGCTGGCCGCTGGCATCGACACGTTGATGGCCGAGTTGCGCGACAGCCTTGGCGCGACACGTCGTCCGGTCAGCGCCCACCGGCACGCGCTTGTGTTCTTGTATGAATACCACCGCGACCCCAGACCGGACGAGCCGGGGTCAGAATGGATCACGGACGCACAAGACCAACGTGCCTGCCTGCTTGGGGCCGAGACAGCGATTGTCATCGCAAACTACATCCGCCTTCTGGGGTTTGACGCCAAAGCGCATACGGGGGCTGCCACCGATGTTGACCTCAACCGTCTGGCGATTACCGCAGGATTGACCACAGTCGAAGATGGCCAGCTTGTGGCCCCGTGGATTGGCCCGCGGTTCGGATTGGCAGCCGTGACCACTGAGATGGCGCTGCAGCCGGATCAGCCGCTTGCCCCTTTGCACAAGCAACCTTGGCACAAGACCAACGGGCCTGCCTGGTGGCTTGGCACCGGAACCGTGAAGTCAGCTCTGAACCGCGACCCTTACGCCAAGCGCGACTATGCGATGGGCGCGCATCCGTTTGAACGCCTAAAACGGGTCGGCAGCCCGACCACCTATATCGACGAGCCAAACGTCGCCCGTGTACCTAAACGCGCCGACATGTTTGCTCGCGCGCAATTTGGGGACATGGGAAAGCACCTGCAGGAATGTTCGTCAGGTGGGTATTATGTGCGCAAGGCGGCACCAAGCTATGCCCAGCGGCGAGCTTTGGGGGTGCTGACACCCCTACAAGACGGCCCGGTCAACGATCTGCTCCACCGCCCCAGCGACCCGACCGAAAATGCAGCCGCGCTGAAGGCGGCCAGTTATTTCCTAAGCATTGACGCAGTGGGCACCAGCCGCTGCCCGGACTGGGTGTGGTACAGCCACGACGCGACGGGGGCCGAAATCACGCCTCCGCATAACCACGCCGTTTCGATGATCGTGGATCAGGGGTTTGAAACGATGGAGGGCGCGTCAGGTGATGACTGGATTGCCGTCAGCCAATCCATGCGCGCTTATCTGCGGTTTTCCCTAATCGGTGGCGTGATTGCGCAGCAGATCCGAAACCTCGGCTTTTCGGCCAAGGCGCATACCGTGATGGACGGCGCTGTCCTGCAACCGCCTCTGCTTCTTTTGGCCGGGTTGGGCGAGGTCAGCCGGATTGGCGAGGTCATCCTGAACCCCTATCTCGGCCCGCGCCTGAAGTCGGGCGTGGTGACGACCGATATGCCGATAGCGCATGACAAACCGATCGACTTCGGTCTGCAACGGTTCTGCGAAGCCTGCAACAAGTGCGCGCGGGAATGCCCGTCGGGCGCGATCACCGCCGGGCCAAAGCTGATTTTCAACGGGTATGAAATCTGGAAATCAGACAGCCAGAAGTGCACCACCTATCGCGTGACGCAACCGGGTGGTGCGATGTGCGGGCGGTGTATGAAAACATGTCCTTGGAACCTTGAAGGGCTGTTCGCGCAAGCGCCGTTCCGGTGGGCGGCATCAAACCTGCCGGGGGCGGCACCGATCTTGGCCAAGCTGGACGATGCGGTGGGCAATGGCGAGTTGAACGACATAAAGAAGTGGTGGTGGGATCTGAAGCTGGGCGCGGATGGCGGGTATCACCCAACAGACAACCCGGTGAACAGACGCGGCCTCAACCGCGATCTGGACCTTAGATACGAAGATCAGACCCTTGCCGTTTATCCCGCCTCGCTGGCCCCGCCGCCCTATCCGTATCCCTTCCCGATGGATCGCGAGGCGGGCATCGCCGCGTATCAAGCGATGATCCCGGCACGTGATTATCGCGCACGACTGGGTGCGAGCGACCGCTCCATGATCAACCAATATACGGTTTCGGAAGATACCCCTGTGTTGCAGCTTGTCGTCAACCGGATTGAGCCGATGACAAGCGACATTACCAAATATGAATTCGCCGCCCTTGATGGCGCACCGCTACCAGAATGGACCGCCGGAGCGCATCTGGACGTGCTGGTGTCGCCGGATTTCCTACGTCAGTATTCATTGTCGGGCGATCCGGCGGACCGAAAGACCTATGAAATCGGCGTCCTGCGTGAACCCGATGGCCGTGGTGGGTCGGCGCTGTTGCACCGTATTTTCACCGAGGGCCGCAAAGTGTTCGTCGCCAAGCCGATCAACCATTTTGAACTGGACGAGAGTGCGACAAAAACCTTGCTGATGGGCGGCGGTATCGGCATCACGCCGATGATCGCCTTTGCCCACCGCTTGCACGCCATCGGTGCAGATTTCGTGCTCCATTACTCGGCCAGCCGTCGCGCGGATGCGGGCTTTCTAAAGGATCTCGCGTCCATGCCATGGGCAGACCATGTGCATCTTCATTTCTCGGATGAAGGCACGCGGGCTGATTTCGATGCGGTTCTCGCAGGCGCCCCCCACGGCACCCATGTTTATTGCTGCGGGGCCGATCGTTATATGAGCGCCGTGATGGAGGCCGCCGAACGGCAAGATATCCCCGAAAACGCGCGGCACTTGGAGTATTTCAACCCGCCTGAACAGCCAGAGTATGAAAACCATCCCTTCACCATCAAACTGAAAGATGGTCGTCGGGTTGAAGTGCACGAAGATCAGACCGCTGCTGATGCCCTGAACGCTGCGGGCATCCACGTGGATGTGAAGTGCGCGGACGGACTTTGTGGCGTGTGCAAATGCGGCGTCATCGCAGGCTTGGTCGAGCATCGCGATTTCGTGCTGTCAAACGCTCAGCGCAACGACGCGATGATCCTGTGCCAAAGCCGGGCAGCAGACCCGGAGGGTGAGATCGAACTGGACCTTTGAATGCCCCATCAAGAAGCGTGTTCAACTTCCTTGGGCAAGGTCAGAAGGAACGACGTGCCATCCGGGCCTGACCTTTCTAACTCAAGCGTGCCGCCATGGCCGCGCACAAGCTCAGCTGCGATGGCCAGACCCAGACCCGAGCCGCCTTTCCGGTTGGTACCGGCGAAGGGTTGAAACAGATGTTCCTGCGACATCTTTGGAAGTCCCGGCCCGGTATCCACAACCCGAATTTGCCAGTCTTGGTCCGTCTCAACCGCCTGCACGGCGATCTCGCCCGGTTTGCCGGTTGCGACGATGGCTTGGCGTGCATTGCGTACAAGGTTCAAAAGCACGCGATACAACTGTTCGGGATCGGCCCGCAGGGTAAGACCGGTCGGGATATCCTCGGCGAACGAAAGGTCATGATCGCCCGCTGCAAGCCGTTCGCTGTCAAATATGTCGCTCGCCAAATCGGCCAATCCAATCCAGCCCAATGCCGGTGCAGGCTCTTCGGCCTTGCCAAAGGTCAACGTGTTCTCGCAAAGGCTGACGGCGCGGTGGATCGAGTTCACTAGTTTTGGCCCCACCCGTTTGACCATCGGGTCTTCGCTGTTTTCCATGCGGTCGGCAAACAGTTGCGCGGTGGTCAGGATGTTTCGCAAGTCGTGACTGATCCGCGCAATAGCCCCGCCCAACTGCGCTAGGCGTTCTTTTTGTTTCAAAGCGCCCGTCAGGTCCGTCTGAAGGCTTTTCAACGCCAGCTCTGCATCGCGCAGTTCGGTGACATTGGTTCCGGGCTGGATAATTCGACGCGCGTCTTCCGGGTCGATCGCATAGTCTTTCATGTTGCCGACCAACCGTTTGATCGGACGCACCATAAGCGAGCGCACGGCCAGAAACAGAAGGCTGGCGGTGATCACCGAGATAACCGCCGACAGGTAAAGAATATTCAAGCCGTAGTCGATCATCGCACTGCGCAACTTGCCAGTCATCATGGTGATTTCAATGACCAAACCGCCTGCGCGCACAGGGTCGCCGATCACGCGGATCACCTCGGGTTCGGGTGCAAACAAGCGCGCCATCGCATCGCGGATCAGGGTAAGCGGCGTTGACTGGCGCAAATCAAAGCTTTTATCGACTGCCGCTGGCATGGGCGAAGACAACATCAACTCGCGCACCTCGTCGCGGCGCAGCACCACGTTATAGACCTCGGCGTTTTCCAGCAGTTCGGCTTCCAGTTCCGGGGCGATCATGTCGTCGGCCAGCAGCACAAGAGATGCGATTTGCGCGCGTTCCAGCCGGGTTCTCAGGTAATCCTCGCGAAAGCGCGCGACCGAGGGCACGAAGATCAACACTTCGGCCAGCATGACGAACAGTGTCGTCAAGATCAGGAAACGGCCTGAAAGAGTGTTCAACACGTCGCGCGCTCCGCCTTTATGTCCTTACGGTAGAACCTTTTGCACCAGTCCGACAATCCGCTTAACCCAAGGGTTATCAAACAGTCGCGGCGAGAAATAGGCCCCTGCTGCGCGTTTGCTGACTTCCGCCATCGTGGGGTATGGCGCGACCATAGCCGCGATCTGCCCCATTTTCAGCTTGTTGGCCAAGGCCAGCACCCAAAGGTTGATCATTTCGCCCGCCCCCGGCCCAACAATTGACACCCCCACGGGCCGCCCTTTGACCACCATGACCTTGATCAGCCCGTTGGTTTGCTGCGTCGCGATCGCGCGGTCATTGCCAGCGAAATCGAACCGTGCGACTTCGACCTTGTCGCCATGTTCCTCATGCGCCTGTGCCTCGGTCAGACCAATTTGCGCCATTTCAGGTGAGGTGTAGGTGGCCCACGGGATATGATCCGTGCGGGATTTTGACGGCAGACCGAACAGCATTGACCGGATGATCACGCCAGCATGATAGCCCGCCACATGGGTAAACTGCAGCCCACCCGCCACGTCGCCAATGGCATAGACCCTGCGGTTGGTCGTGCGCAGGCCCACGTCCACCTTGATGCCCGCGCGCGTGGGCTCAATACCTGCGGCCTCCAGATTTAGCTTGTCGGTGTTGGCTTTACGCCCCACCGCAACCAGCAGGTGCGAGCCTTTGAAGGCGCGCCCGTCTTTGACCTCGACCTCAATCGCACCGACCTTGCCACGAACCTCAGCGGCCAGCGCCTCTTCTTCAATGGCGATGCCTTCGTCTCGCAGAGCATCTAGCACCTGCGCGACCATTTCCGGGTCGTCATTGCCCAGCGCCTTCGCACCTTCGATCACCGTCACCTCACAGCCCAGCCGCCGATGCGCCTGCGCCATTTCCATGCCAATCGGACCGCCACCGATGATCAGCAGGTGCTTGGGCTGTTCTTTCAAATCAAAAAGGGTCTCGTTCGTTAGATGCGGCACCTTGTCCAACCCCGGAATGGGCGGCACCAAGGGCGACGATCCGGTGGCTATCACGAAGCGGCGCGCCTCGATTATATGGTCGCCCGCTTCGACCTCGGTTGGCGAAGTAAAACGGCCATAGTCCTGAATGACACGCACGCCCAGCCCTTCGAACCGCTCAACCGAGTCGTGCGGTTCAATAGTCGCGATGGTCTGGCGCACATGGGCGTGGGCCTCGTCCCAGCCCATGCCCGACTTTGCCGCGTGCAGCAGCGCTTTTGATGGCACACAGCCATAGTTCAGGCAGTCGCCGCCCATTTTGTGACCTTCCAGCAGTACAACGGAGGCGCCCATCTGAACCGCGCCCGACGCCACCGACAAACCACCTGATCCGCCCCCGATGACGCAAACATCAACCTTGATACGTTCGGCCATTTCAGGCTCCCTTTTTGAAACGCTTCAGCACCATGGGAAGGGCGGCGAGCGCGGCCAGTCCCAAGATGGGCAGAAGGATGTGAGGCTCAAAGATGACGCCAAGATCGGGGGTTTCGCCACGGGCAAAAACCTCGCCCAGCCCAGCGCCGACCGAGGTGTAGACCAAACCGCCCGGAATGATCCCAAAGAAGGTCGAGATCAGGAACCGGTGCAGCGGCACGCCGACCAGCGCGGGGATCAGGTTGGCCACAAAGAACGGCACAGCCGGCACAAGGCGGATCAGGAACAGGACGGACCACTGGTTTTCGTCGATCCCGTCCTTGATCGCTTTCACCTTGCCCTCGCTTGTTTCCATCTTGGCGGCGAGTTTTTCACCCAAACCCCAACGGGCGGCCAGAAAGATGATCGTGGCCCCGATGGTGGCAGCCGTGACGTTGAACAACACGCCGGGGAAGGTCGAGAACAGAAAGCCTCCGGTAAGTGTCGCGATCGTCGCGCCGGGCAGTGAAAAGCCGACAATGACCACATAGGCCGCAATGAACGCCAGCACCGTCATCAGGTAGTTTGCATCGCGAAACGCCAAAAGCGCCTCGCGGTTTTCGGCCAGCGTTTCAAAGCTGAGGTAGTCACGCAGCGTAAACGCGCCAATCGCCGCAACGCTCAGTATCGCGATCAGCGGAAGGCGGCGCAGGATTGGGCTTTGGGTCTTTTTCGCGGTTTCCGAATTGGGTTCGGTCATCATCATGGATCTTTCCAGTGCCGTCATGGCATAATAAGCTGGGTAGCATGTTGGTCTCGCTGCAAGATGAGCGCAAATGCGCCCCTTGCCCACCCACATCACGCGTGCTTGAACGGGGCTGACGAAAACGTTCCCGCCTGTAACAAAAGGCGTAAAAATAATGCATCGGGCATTTGACTTGCCCTCGAATGCCGCCTATAGACCGGGCTTCGAATAACACACGCTCCGAATCCACCGGGATTGGGACGCAAATGACGGAGACGGGCGATGAAACGCACCTACCAACCTTCGAACCTGGTTCGCAAACGCCGCCACGGCTTCCGTGCGCGCATGGCTACTGTTGCTGGCCGCAAGATTCTGAACGCGCGCCGTGCACGCGGTCGGAAGTCGCTGAGCGCATAAGCCGTCGGGTCGCAGTCATGTCTGCGCCCAAAGCTGACACATCGAAAACCGCCGGGACCGAAGGGTCTGCGGCGGTTTCCGTTTGCGCGAATGATCGCACGATCGCAACCTTGACCGAACGGCGCGATTTTCTGGACGCCGCCCGTGCCCGCCGCGCGCCTGCGCCTGCCTTTCTGTTGCAGGCCCGTCGTCGCCGTGAGGACGAAAAAGCGCCGGCCGACCAAACCCGCATCGGTTACACCTGCTCTAAAAAAGTCGGCAATGCGGTGGCGCGCAACCATGCCAAGCGGCGCTTGAGAGCCATTGCGCGCGAGGTGCTGCCGTCGCTTGGCAAACCTGGCTGGGACTATGTGCTGATCGGTCGCGCTGAAAAGACCGCCAGCCGTGCTTATGTTGACATGAAAGCGGACCTTGCCCGCGCCATCGAACAAATCCACGCCCCGCGCAAGAAGCCATGAGTCCCGCCGCCTTCATCCTGTCCCTGCCAATCCGGGCCTATCGGCTGATCTTCAGCCCATGGGTTGGGTTCAACTGCCGCTATCAGCCCACCTGCAGCGCGTACGCGTTGGAAGCCCTGCAAAAGCATGGGGCGATTAAGGGCGGCTGGTTTGCAGCCAAACGGATTGCGCGTTGTAACCCATGGGGGTCGTGCGGCTATGACCCAGTGCCGGACGATCAACCGGGCTGCGATCACGACCACTCGCACTGACCGCCCTGTGTCCACATCGCCACACCAAGTGGCCCGGTTGCCACGCCCGTTGATTTTTTCGCTGTTTGCGCTATAAGCCCCCATCCGCAACGCTAGAGCAAGAAGGAGGCGTTTCATGATAGATACCAGCGCTTTTCACCTTGCCTGTGACCTTGCGGTGCTTTGGGGCTGCTAAACTTCGTGACCTTCGCGTCGCGAGACTGACCGCCCCAATTCAACGCCTGTAGTCAGGCTTTCTCTCGTCTCGAAACTCATCCTGTCCTGACGCCCGAATTGCGTCTGCGATCACGTCTGTTTTTGGGATGTCGCAACCATAACTTCAAAACAAGAGGGCCGATATTCGCATCGGTATCCAACCCATGATGGACTCGAATATTCAGTCAGAGCCGCTGCGGCTCAACAATCTCGTTGACGATCTTGTCACACATCACGGCGCATGGCGCGTCGTGCGTGTGCTGGTCGCGAACCTTGCAACACGGCGCCGCCGGCGACCGCGCACGGACCACTTGTCCGACCACCTGCGTCGCGACGTGGGGCTTGCGCCCGACCACCCTCCGCCAAGGTTGCGCGGCCTGCGACTGTAACCCCAATGCCCCGCGGCCTTTGCTGCGGGGCATCCATCACGCCTTCGCAATGCTTGCCAGGTGCAGTGAAAGCGCTTAGACGCCCGTCCATGACCGATCTTATCAGCAACGACCTGGACGACATCCACCCGCTTTTTCACGGCGCGCCTTCGACCACCGAATTCAAGAAGCTGCGCAAACGGATCGTGCGCAATGTGCGCGAGGCTTTGGATCAATACGGTATGGTGGAGCGCGGCGCGAAATGGCTGGTCTGCCTGTCCGGCGGCAAGGACAGCTATACGATGTTGGCCGCGCTTTACGAGCTGAAATGGCGCGGCATTCTTCCGGTCGAAATTTTAGCTTGCAACCTTGATCAGGGGCAGCCCGGCTTTCCGGCCACGGTATTGCCCGAGTTTCTTGCAAAGATGCAGGTTCCGCATCGGATAGAATACCAAGACACATATTCTATCGTCATGGACAAAATTCCGCAGGGCAGGACGTTCTGCGCGCTTTGTTCGCGCCTGCGTCGCGGCAACCTTTATAGAATCGCGCGCGAGGAAGGGTGTTCGGCCGTTGTGCTGGGCCATCACCGCGATGATATCCTTGAAACCTTCTTTATGAATCTGTTTCACGGCGGGCGGATGGCGACGATGCCACCAAAATTGGTGAACGAGGAAGGCGACTTGTTCGTCTATCGCCCCCTTGCCCATGTGGCCGAGGCGGATTGCGAGAAGTTCGCCACCCAGATGGGTTATCCGATCATTCCTTGTGACCTCTGCGGGTCACAAGACGGGCTGCAACGTCAGCAGGTCAAGAAGATCCTCGATGGGTGGGAGACTAACTTTCCCGGCCGCCGCCAAATCATGTTCAAAGCCCTGATGAACACGCGCCCAAGCCATCTGCTGGACCCGCAACTGTTTGACTTCAAAGGATTATCTTGCACACACCCGGCGGGTCAAGACAATTCGCTCTAATTTTCCGACGCGCGTTAACATCTGATTGACCACATGTTCCTAGTTTGTCCTTGGACCGGGCGCGTGTTTATGAACGCGGGCCCTTTGTGTGTGATCCGCGACAAAAGGAACCTGTCATGGCGTTAGTTCAGGGTGGCGAACAAGTGAAGCGGCGCGTGCGCGCAATTCTGACGGCACCTCATCTGGCCGCTTTCCTGCCCGCGATCATGATCACGGCATATTGGTATGGAGGGGAGCATTTGATGGTGCTTGTCGCCATCCTGTTCCCCGGCCTTCTTGCCATTGGCGGGGCTTTGACGCGTCCCGCACCGCCAAAACAGCGTAAAAATGACGTGATCACTGGGTTACCACCGCGGCCAAAACTGCTTGAGCAACTGGACCGCGGCTTCGCAAGCGATGCGGAATACGAAAAATCCTGCCTCGCTTTGGAGATAGATGATATCCAGAAGCTGACCGCACAATTGGGCACAGAAGGCATCCGTCAGGTCCTCAGGGCGACGTCAGATCGGCTGCGAGCGACGTTGCGTGACACGGATTTGGTATGCGCATTGGGCGCTGGCAGGTTCGGCGTCTCGATTGACAGACGGCAACGCGTTGATCTGGAAGCCACGCTACAACTGGCCGCACGACTTCAGGCAGCGGTCAGCGAACCGATCTCGATTGATCAATCACGCGTGCTTCTGTCCTCCTGCGTCGGGTTTGCCTTGCCAAGCCGCGCACCGGAAGCAACCGGAGAGGCGCTGTTGGCCGCCGCCGAAAGTGCGCTTGGTGCCGCGCTGTTGGCCGGGCCGGGGTCTATTCGCGCCTTTTCGAACGGGATGACTGCACGTGTCGAACGCAGCGAACATAATCGTGATGAACTAAGCCGCGCCCTTGATACAGGCGAGATTATGCCGTGGTTTCAGCCTCAGGTCTGTGTCAAGACCGGGCACGTCACGGGGTGCGAGGCGTTGGTACGTTGGCAGCACCCGACAATGGGGCTGATCGCGCCCGGAGCCTTTTTGCCCGCTATCGCCAAGGCTGGGCTTTTGGAACGGTTGGGCGAGGTCGTGTTGTTTGGTGCGCTTTCTGCCCTGCAGGACTGGGACCGCCAAGGCGTGGACGTTCCCGCCGTGGCGATCAACATCTCCGCCGAAGAACTGAACAACCCAAACCTATCAGAGAAAATCAAATGGGAGCTGGACCGGTTTGACACGCAACCCGATCGGTTGGTGATCGAAATCCTTGAAACCGTTGTCGCACAAACCGAAGACGACGTCGCCAGACACAACATCAACGCGTTGGCGGACTTGGGGTGCAAGATCGACCTTGACGACTTTGGGACCGGCAACGCGTCGATCGCCAGCATTTCACGTTTCAACGTACACCGTATCAAGATTGACCGGTCCTTCGTGACCCATATCGACACCGATACCGACCAGAAAAACATGATCTCGGCGATTCTGACCATTGCCGATCAACTTAATGTTGGGACCGTCGCGGAAGGTGTCGAAACACATGGCGAGCATATGAAGCTTGCGGCATTGGGTTGCGATCATGCGCAGGGTTATTCAATTGCCAAACCGATGCCCGCGCAGGCCTTTCTGGACTGGGTTAAAGCCCATGAGCCAAAATTAACGACACAAAGGGTTGTTCCCAAGCTCGCATGATGCCGCGAAACACCTGCATCCCAACGGCGCGCGACTTAAAACTGCTTGACCTTTTGTGCCCTGCCCTGTTGAACCACTCTGACCGAAATTGATGAGTGGTGGGGCCCTATGGACGACCAGAACAAGAACCTAATCCTCGCAACAGTGCTGAGTTTTCTCGTCATCACTGGATGGATGATCTTGTTTCCACCTGCAGAACCTGTCCAAGACAGCGCCCCAACAGAGCAGGTCGCAGCCGAAGGTCAAGTTGTCCCGACGCTGCCTGAAACCAACAGCGCGGCCGCCACGGCAGCCACCACCACAGATGTTTCGGCCGAGCAAGCCAATGTCGGGCGCGTCGAAATCGACACACCCGTCCTGTCCGGCTCAATTTCGTTGCTGGGTGGTCGCTTCGATGATCTTAAGCTAAAGGATTATCACGTCGAACTCTCGAAAGAGAGCGACATCGTTAAACTGCTGCACCCCACTGGCGAGCCCGAGGCCTATTACGCGCTTTATGGCTGGACCCCTGGCGGACAGACCGCGCTGGAGGACGTCCCCGGCCCAACCACAATCTGGTCGGTTGAGAACGGTACAAAGCTAACCTCGCAAACCCCGATTACGTTGCGCTGGGACAATGGCAACGGATTGACCTTCCGTCGCACTGTGTCGGTTGATGAAAACTTCATGTTCACGGTCAACCAATCGGTCGAGAATACAAGTGCTACTGCCCACCGCATGGCCCCTTACGGCGTTTTGGCCCGTCACGGCGAACCATCTAATCAGAAAGGGTTTTTTATCCTTCATGAAGGCATCATTCGTCAGGTCGACAAGGAGCTGGAAGAAACCGATTATTCCGACGTGGCCGACCTGTCATTTGACGAACGCGAAGGCGCAAGAGCTGATGTCGCACAGGTGCAAGAAAACGGCTGGATCGGCTTCACTGACCATTACTGGATGACCACGCTGATCCCGGAACCCGGGCAAGGTTTCACATCGGTGGTGCGCTATGCTGACAGCGCCGACATTTACCAGACCCAGATCAGAATGCAGACACAGGACGTGGCACCCGGCGCATCTGCCAGTGTCGAGACACGCCTGTTTGCCGGTGCGAAAGAATGGGAAGCCATCCGAGCCTATCAAAACGAGAACGGCATTTACAGATTTGTCGACTCGATCGATTGGGGCTGGTTCTTCTTCCTGACCAAGCCGATTTTTGCGGTTCTGCACTGGCTAAACGGCGTGATCGGCAACATGGGCTGGGCAATCATCGGCCTGACCTTGGTGATCAAGGCCGTTCTGTTCCCCTTGGCGTATAAGTCCTATGTCTCGATGGCGAAAATGAAAGAGCTCCAGCCCCAGATGGAGAAGTTGAAAGAGAGCGCAGGCGATGACCGCGCAAAGCTTCAGCAGGCAATGATGGAGTTGTACAAGCGCGAGAAGGTAAACCCTGCCTCTGGCTGTCTGCCAATCCTTCTGCAAATCCCGATTTTCTTTTCACTCTACAAGGTTATCTTTGTAACGCTTGAACTGCGTCACGCGCCTTGGATTGGCTGGATCAACGACCTATCAGCCCCCGACCCCAGCTCAATCCTGAACCTGTTCGGCCTTCTGCCCTACGCCCCTCCGGGTCCGGAAAGCCTTCTGGCGATCGTTTCTCTTGGGGTTCTGCCGATTGTCCTTGGTATCTCGATGTGGTTGCAGCAGAAGTTGAACCCGGCACCCACCGATGCAACACAGGCGATGATCTTTGCATGGATGCCTTGGGTGTTCATGTTCATGCTGGGACAGTTTGCATCGGGTCTGGTGGTTTACTGGATCGCGAACAACACGATCACGTTCATCCAGCAATATACGATCATGCGCAGCCACGGTCATAAGCCGGACGTGTTGGGCAATGTGTTTAAAACCTTCAAACGCAAGTCGAAGGACGCGGGATAATGGCGCATGTCGCCGAAATCTGGCGACATCCTATCAAGTCGCATGGGCGTGAAGCGCTTTTGCAGGTCATGCTGAAAGTGGGTGAATGCCTGCCCCATGATCGCCAATGGGCGGTGGCGCATGAAGCTGCGAAGCTGGTTGAAACTGGCGAATGGGCGCCATGTTCGAATTTCTCACGCGGGGCGAAGGCCCCATTGCTGATGGCGTTGTCTGCAAGTTTTGACGCGACCAGCAACACGATCACGCTGACGCATCCGCTCCAGCCCGGCCTTACCTTCAATCCCGACCGCCCTGACGACAACGCGCGGTTCATCGAGTGGGTCACCCCCCTTTGCCCGCCAGAACGCGCAGCGCCTGTGCAGCTTGTAGCGGCTGATCGCGGGATGACGGACACAGATTTCCCCTCGATCTCGTTGATCAATCTGACCTCGCATAAAGCGGTCGAGGCGCATCTGAACCAAGAACTTTCACCGCAACGCTGGCGCGGAAACCTGTTGCTGGCCGGACTTGCGGCCTGGGATGAAAAAAGCTGGGTGGGCAAACATATTCAGGTGGGCGAAGCGGAGCTGGAGGTCCGCGAAGAGATTACACGTTGCCTTGCCACCACAGCCAATACGCGCACGGGCGAGCGTGACGCAGATACATTGGGGGCGCTGAAGCAAGGCTGGGGTCATCAGGAGTTCGGCGTCTACGGCTACGTCGTAAGACCCGGTATCGTCCATGTCGACAGTCCGGTGCAGGTGATCGCATGAGCCAGTTGCCCTTCCCCTTGGCAGAAGACCCGGACGCACCGGAACGTGAAGCGGGCCGCCTGCTATTTGCCGCTAACACTGACTTTCTGAAAGGTGTTGTGGCGATGGACGGACTACCCGACCCAGACCGGATCGAGGTATGCTTCGCCGGGCGATCGAACGTTGGGAAATCAAGCCTGATCAACGCCTTGACGGGCCGTAAGGGGCTTGCACGCGCGTCAAACACGCCGGGCCGGACGCAAGAGATTAACTTCTTCACGACGACCAACGGCCCCTATCTGGTGGACCTTCCCGGCTATGGTTATGCCAACGCACCGGTAAAGGTGGTCGAGAAATGGCAGCGGCTGCTGAAATCTTACCTCTCGGGGCGTCAAAACCTGCGCCGCGCCTTCGTTTTGATCGACGCCCGCCACGGCGTGAAACTTGTGGACGACGAGATCATGTCGCTACTGGACAAATCCGCTGTGACATTTCAGGCGGTTCTGACAAAGGCTGATAAGGTCAAGGAAAAAGACCGCGAGAAGATGCTGACGCAAGTGCGAAGCGCACTGTCCAAACACCCGGCGGCCTTTCCGGAAATGGTGCTGACATCCTCGGAAAAAGGCCTGGGCATCGAGACATTGCGCGCCATCATCGCGTCGCTGGACTAACCAAACGCGGGCCTACACGTGCTGGGCGCCATTCACCTCGATCTCGGTTCCCGAGATATACGAGCTGTCATCCGAACACAGGAAATAGATCGCGGCGGCGACTTCCTCGGGCTGACCGAGGCGGCGCATTGGCAGTTTCTCGACAATTTTTTCGGTTCCCGGCGACAAGATCGAGGTTTCGACCTCGCCGGGCGCGATCGCATTGACCCGCACGCCGAGTGGCCCGAAATCATGCGCCATTTCACGCGTCAGCGCGGCAAGGGCCGCTTTTGAGGTCGCATAGGCCGCGCCAGCAAATGGGTGGACGCGCACGCCTGCGATTGACGTCACATTCACCACAGCCCCTTTGGCCGCCGCTAGTTCGTCTTTCAACCCCCGCGCCAGAACCACGGATGCAAAGAAGTTCACATGGAACACCTTGCCCCAATCCATCAGGTCGGTGTTCAGCGTGCTCAGCCGCTCTCCATTCGGCCCCTTCGGAGAAATACCGGCGTTGTTGACCAGCGCATCGAGGCGTCCATCCAGTTTATCTTGAATGACCCCAACAGCATTAATCGTATCTGTGGGGTCGGACAGGTCCACTTGCACGTGATCCTCACCAGCTCCGCCCCAAGGACATTCTTCAGGGATCGCGTGGCGCGAACAGGTGATGACCCGCCAGCCTTCAAGATTGAACCGGCGCACGGTTGCATGGCCGATACCGCGGCTGGCTCCGGTCAGAAGAAGGGTCTTTTGTCGCTCGGCCATGATCGCCATTCCTGTCGGTTGGGTTCGCCGCAACCCTAGCAGCACGCGGGCCGGGCGCAATGCCCCTTGGCAGCGGGTTGCCGACGCTCTAACACGGGGTGGCACGAGGAATAAAAGATGAAGACGCAAGAAATGAACCGCGACTGGATCGCCACCGCCCGCACTCTTTCCCAAGCCCTGCCCTATTTGCAGCGCTATGCTGGGGCCACTGTTGTCATCAAGTTTGGCGGCAATGCCATGGGCGATGACGAGGCGATGGCGAGCTTTGCGCGCGACATTGTCCTGATGCGTCAGGTGGGCGTGATGCCTGTGGTCGTGCATGGCGGCGGGCCGATGATCAACTCCATGCTGGATCGGTTGCAGATCAAAAGCGAGTTTGTGAACGGCAAGCGTGTGACGGACGCCGCCACCGTTGAAGTGGTCGAAATGGTGCTTTCAGGCAGCGTCAACAAGCGGATCGTGCAGGCGATCAACGCAGAAGGCGGCAAAGCCGTCGGGCTTTCGGGCAAGGACGCCAACCTTGTGATATGCGACCAGTCCAACCCCGATCTGGGCTTTGTCGGCACGCCGGTCGATGTGGACGTGTCCGTTCTGCACGATCTGGCCACCACTGAAACCATCCCGGTCATCGCCCCATTGGGGGCGGGCCGCAACGGTGAGACGTTCAACATCAACGGTGACACGATGGCCGGGGCAATCGCGGCTGGCCTGAAGGCGGACCGCTTGTTGCTTTTGACTGATGTCGAGGGCGTCAAGAACGCGGACGGAGAGGTTCTGACCGAACTGACGCCCACGCAAATTCGCGAGATGACGGCCGCGGGCGTGATTGCTGGGGGGATGATCCCCAAAACCGAAACCGCGCTTGCTGCGATTGACGGCGGCGTGCGGGCGGTGGTCATCCTTGATGGACGCGCGCCCAATGCCTGCCTGCTGGAACTTTACACCGATCACGGTGCAGGGTCGTTGATCCGCGCCTAGACGTCGCGGCACAATTCGTCGCGGGAATGTGTCTTGCGCTTGGGTGGGTAGTCCATAAATACGCTGTATGGAATATGAACTCATCCTTCGCCTTGGCACGTTTCTTGGCCTATTCGCGCTTTTCGCAACTATCGAGGCCAAAGTGCCGCGACGGCCGCGCACCCAACCAAGGCAGACGCGTTGGTTCACCAATTTGTCGATCATTGTTGTCGACACCCTGACCCTGCGCTTGATGAATGTTCTTCTGCCCTTGTTGGCCGTCGGTGCAGCTTTGGATGCTGCCGCCCAAGGCTGGGGGCTGTTCAACATGATCACGCTGTCCGTCTGGGTCGAGGTCATCGCCGCCATGGTGATCCTTGATCTTGCCATCTGGGCGCAGCACCTCGTCTTTCACAAAGTGCCTGTCTTGTGGCGCCTGCACCGCGTGCATCACGCCGACCGCGATTTCGACGTGACCACCGCGCTTAGGTTTCACCCGGTCGAGATTGCGGCCTCGATGATCATCAAGATCGGGGTTGTCTATCTGATCGGCGCACCCGCGCTTGGCGTGATCTTGTTTGAGGTCGTGTTGAACGGCTCGGCCATGTTCAACCACGCCAATATGCGTCTGCCGCTGGGTCTGGACCGCTGGCTAAGGCTGATCCTCGTCACCCCCGACATGCACCGCGTGCACCATTCCGTTCACCGGGACGAAACGGACAGCAACTATGGCTTCTGTCTGTCGATCTGGGATCGTATATTCAAGACATACACGGATCAGCCCCGCGACGGGCATGACGACATGGTGATCGGGCTGCAATGGCAAGACGACAATCCATCAAAACTGGGCTGGAGCCTGATGCTGCCGTTTCGCCGGAAATGACGCTGGAGCGGCTGGCGCGGGATGCGCGCGCCGTTCAGTTGGACGTGTTCGGCGTGTTGCATGATGGGCCGGATACGGTGGTTCTGCTTGGGCCGCATGAGCCCGGTTTCTGGGCGACCTTCACCGCAAGCCCTGAATACGCCGATCAAGCCGCAGACCCGATGGATCGTTGGTCCAAACGCACGATCGGGAACTTGGCAAACCGCTGGCGCGGGACTGCGGTCTTTCCATCCGATGGTCCGCCCTATCCACCGTTTTTCGACTGGGCGTTGCGATCTGGTCGGGCGTGGCAATCCCCCGTGGCGTTATTGGTTCATGATACGGCGGGGCTGTGGGTCAGCTATCGCGGCGCGGTAAGGGTGCCGGGCCATCTGACCTTGCCAGACGCGGTGGCACGCCCCTGCGACGGGTGCGCTGCCCCGTGCCGCACTGCTTGCCCGGTGGATGCGCTGAGGGCGGCACACTACGACGTTTCGGCCTGCATCACCCATCTGAACGGGCCCGACAGCGTCGATTGCATGGGGGAAGGATGCGCGGTTCGCCGCTCTTGCCCTGTCAGTCGGTCTTATGGCAGGTTGGCCGCTCAGTCTGCCTTCCATATGAAAGCATTTAACCCGACATGACACTGACACTGATCCTGACCCGACATGCGAAATCCAGCTGGGGCGATGCTGATCTGGAAGATCACGCCCGCCCGCTGAACAAGCGGGGACGCGCATCGGCCAAGGCGATCGGGCGTTGGCTGGTCAGCAAGGCGCTTTTCCCGGACACCGTGCTGTGTTCCGACGCCGAACGCACGCGCGAAACATGGGCGTTGATCGCTGACAAATTCGTTGGTGCGCCGAAGGCTACGTATCTTCGCGAGCTTTATTTGGCTGACCCGGACACGATGCTGGCGGCACTCAAGAAAGCACAAAGCGAAACGGCGATGATGATTGCCCATAATCCGGGCTCGGCATATATGGCGCGTCGGCTTGCCTCCGAGCCTTTTGCCCACGCGAAATTCTTTCACTATCCGACCGCCGCGACAGCCGCAATCGAGTTTGACGTGGACAAATGGGAAGACGTGGATTGGGGCACAGGCCGGGTGGTCGACTTCGTTGTGCCGCGTGAATTGATTTAGCGACGACCCACACAGGCACGGCCCAACAGCGGGCATAGAAAAAGCCCTGCCGGATGATGGCAGGGCTTTCGTTTTTCTTACTTATCAGGGCTCAGAGGATCTGGCTCAGGAACAGTTTGGTGCGTTCGTTCTGTGGGTTGTTGAAGAACTCTTCCGGTTCGTTCTGTTCCACAATCTGGCCCGCATCCATGAAGATCACGCGGTTGGCGACTTCCTTGGCGAAGCCCATTTCGTGGGTGACGCACAGCATGGTCATGCCTTCTTCGGCAAGCTCTACCATGGTTTCCAGCACCTCCTTGATCATCTCGGGGTCAAGTGCTGAGGTGGGTTCGTCAAACAGCATGATACGCGGCATCATGCACAGCGAGCGGGCGATGGCCACACGCTGCTGCTGCCCCCCCGACAACATGCCGGGGTATTTAAGCGCCTGTTCCGGGATCTTCACCTTCTCAAGAAAATGCATCGCAATTTCTTCCGCCTCTTTGCGGGGCGTTTTGCGCACCCAGATCGGCGCCAGCGTGCAGTTTTCCAGAATGGTCAGGTGCGGGAAAAGGTTGAAGTGTTGGAACACCATCCCCACTTCCGAACGCACCTTATCCACGTTCTTCAAGTCCGAGGTCAGCTCGGTCCCATCGACGATGATCTGCCCTTCCTGGTGCTCCTCCAACCGGTTGATGCAGCGGATCAGCGTGGATTTACCGGACCCTGATGGCCCCGCGATGACGATCCGTTCGCCTTGATAGACTTTCAGGTCGATGTCACGCAGCACGTGAAAGGCACCATACCACTTGTTCATGTCACGGATTTCGATGGCAACTTCGTCCGAGACTTCCATCTTGGAACGGTCGGCGTGGGTTTCGAGAGTAATAGACGACATAGGTCGCTCCTTTAACTATGGTCCGTGCGAAGTCGACGTTCGAGATACATCGAATAACGCGACATCGAGAAACAGAAGACGAAGAACATGAAGGCGATGAAGCCGTAAAGCTCCCACACCACCCCGTTCCAGTCCTGGTCTGCACGGATAGCATTTGACAGTCCCAACGGATCAAGCAGGCCGATGATCGACACCAGCACCGTGTCTTTGAACACGCCGATAAACGTCGACACGATCCCGGGGATCGAGATCTTCAGGGCTTGCGGCATGATGATCAGACGCTGGGCTTTCCAGTAGTCCAGCCCAAGCGCATCCGCGGCCTCGTATTGGCCTTTGGGAAGGGCCGCAAGCCCGCCCCGAACGACCTCGGCCATATAGGCTGCGGCGAACAGGGTCACCATGATCAGCACCCGTAGGATGATGTCAAAATTGGTGCCGGGTGGCAGGAAGATGTTCAAAAGCGTGGACGCCACGAACAGAAGCGTGATCAGCGGCACACCGCGAATGAACTCGATAAAGCCCACGCACAGCGCCTTGACGATCAACAGATCGGATTGACGCCCCAAGGCCAGAACGACGCCAATGGGCAACGAACAGGCAATGGCCACGACGCCGATGGTGATCGACAACATGAAGCCCCCGAAGTTCCGGCTTTCGACGGGTTCAAGAGCCAAAAGGTTCTCTGCCCCCGGCCCTTCTCCAATCGTAAACAATGCATCCAGTTGATCAACCATCGGAGCCATAAGTAGGAGCCACCAGATCAGCGCGGCCAACACTGCGATGATCAACCCTGCAAGACTGCCAACGACAGGAGCAAGGAAGCGGTAGGCGAAGTAACCAACCACAAAACCCAGTGCGGCACCAACGGGCAACCAGATCGACCCACCCCACAGCAACCAAGGCGCGATGAAGGGATAGATCGCCGAGAAGATAAAGGGGTTGGGCAGACGCTTGGCCCCGGATTCGATTTCGGCAGCACGATCCTCTTTCGACGTGGTGAAGGCCTTGAAGCCAACGAAGCCAGCCGCGCCAAGAAGCAGCAGACCCGCGATGATACCCAATGCACCACCAAGATAGAGCCCCGCCAGACCAAGCACAGCCAGCAGCAACACCCAGTTCATCCGACGCGAGATCATGTTGAACAGCACCGGGATCAGCGCCACGAACAAAAGCCCAAAGCCGACGATCGGGCGCCAACGCTCTGCTTCTGGATAGAAGCCGAACAATAGCTGCACCCAGCGTTCACGGATTACGCCCCAGCAGGCAGCACCATGACCGCCATCAGCGCCAAAAATCTCGCGACATTCATTCAGCGAACCGCTGTTCCAGGTCGGCGCGAAAATCCAAGGCAGAAGTGCGGACAGAATGTACCACAGGAAAATGAGCGACAGGATGGTCAGGATCGAGTTGCCAACTCCATTGAACAGATTGGCGCGGATCCAGCCGACAAACCCAATCTGCGATGCAGGTGGAGCGCGTTCAGGCAACATTTCAGAGCGAACGTAGGACATATCAGACATATCAGCGCTCCTTCAGCTTCACGGATTCATTGTACCAGTTCATCACCGCCGAAATCGTCAGCGAGATGGTCAGGTAGACCAGCATCAGCAACAAAACCGTTTCAAGCTCGCGGCCTGTCTGGTTCATTGTGATGCCACCCAAAGTGCCCGTGATGTCCATGTAACCCACGGCAATCGCCAGCGAGCTGTTCTTGGTGAGGTTCAGGTAATTCGAAATGAGCGGCGGGATGATCACCCGCAGCGCTTGGGGCAGAACCACAAGGCTCATGGTGCGGTTCGGACGCATGCCCAAAGCACCGGCAGCTTCGGTCTGTCCCTTTGACACGGCCAGAATACCAGACCGCACGATTTCGGCGATGAAGGCCCCGGTGTAAAGCGACAGCGCCAACCAAAGCGCAATAAGCGAATTGCGCAGGTGCGTGCCGCCCTTGAAGTTGAAGCCCTTCAGCTCGGGATAGCCGAGGTAGAACCCCAAAACGGCCAGAACCAAAATGAACGGAACAACAATGGCGCCAACGCGCAAGTGCCATGTGCGCGGCCGCTCACCCGTTGCCTCTTGAATAACATCGGCGCGACGTTTGATCAGCACTGAGGTCAGAATGCCCGCGATCAAAACTGCCAGAAGCGCCAGCAAGTCAAGGCTGACATCAAATCGTAGGGCGGAAGAGCCCAGAAGGTGGATATCACCCAAGCTACGCGAGAAAAGTGGCTCGGGGATATAAACACCCCGGTTCGTAATGGCCACAGTGTCCCACAGGGACATGCTGGCCTCGCCTTTGCGGAACGCACTTGGTTGCGGCAGTGTTTCGATCAGTACCGCCATTATGAACACGATCCACAACAGAACCGGGACATTGCGGAAGCCTTCCACATACACAGCGGACAGGCGCGCGACGATCCAGTTGGGCGACAAGCGCAAGACGCCGACGATCACGCCGATGACTGTTGCAGCAATGCAGCCCATGGCTGCCACAAGAAGCGTGTTCAGAAGCCCCATAAGGGACGCGCGCAAGTGCGAATCCTGTGAATTGTAATCCAGAAGTCGTTGATTGATGTCATAGCCTGCGGGTTCAAACATGAAGCTGAAGCCGGGTTCTTTGCCAAGATCAGCAAGGTTCTGGGCGGTGTTTGAGAGCAGCCAGCCGATCAGCATCAGAAAGCCGATCAAGGCGACAATCTGAATGGTCATCGAGCGGTACCGGCTGTCATACAAAAGCATGGATAGTCGGAACTGGCCCTGATGAGGGTCGGTTGTAGTTGTCATAGAAGACGTCCCCGTTGCCCTTGGCTTTATTTTTTAAATGTGCGGATTGAGCCGCTGTGCCAAGGTGCGTTTAGATAGAACTGAAAAGGGCGTGGAAGAACCACGCCCTTTCCAAAGATATTCTTAGCGGAACGGCGGCGAGTAGATCAGACCGCCATCTTTCCACTGAGCGTTCAGGCCACGGGCCAAAGCGATCGGTGTGCTTTCGCCAATGTTTTTAGCGAACACTTCACCATAGTTACCGCCCGCCATGATAGCGCGCTTCGCCCAGTCAGCATCAAGGCCGAGCATTTCGCCCAAGTTTCCTTCGGTGCCCAACATACGGTTGATTTCCGGGTTGTCGCCGGCAGCCGCCGACAGCTCGCCGATATTGGCCGATGTGATGCCCAGCTCTTCTGCCGAGATCAAAGCGTTCAGCGTCCAGCGAACAATGTCGCCCCATTCGTTGTCGCCGTGACGGACCAATGGGCCCAGCGGCTCCTTCGAGATGATTTCAGGCAGAACGACGTGGTCCGACGGGTTTTCGAAGGTGGCGCGCGTTGCTGCCAGACCCGATGCGTCGGTGGTGTAGGTGTCGCACGCACCAGCAAGATATTGCTGCTGACCTTCGGCGTTGGTTTCGATCGGCACGGGTTCGTAGCTGATGTTATTTGCGCGGAAGAAATCCGCCAGGTTCAGCTCGGTGGTGGTGCCGGTCTGGATGCAGACGGTTGCGCCGTCCAGATCCTTGGCCGAGCTTACGCCCATCTCTTTTGAGACAAGGAAACCCTGACCGTCATAGTAGTTCACGCCAATGAAGTCGAACTTCAGGTCGACATCGCGCGACAGCGTCCATGTGGTGTTACGTGCCAGCATGTCGACCTCGCCCGAAGCAAGGGCGGTGAAACGTGTTTTGCCGGTGGTCGGAACAAACTCGACCGCGTTGGCGTCGCCAAGCACAGCAGCTGCGACTGCACGGCAGAAGTCGACGTCGAAACCTTCCCACTTGCCGTTTGCGTCCGGCGCGGCGAAGCCAACAAGACCGGTGGTCACACCGCAGTTCAGCTTGCCGCGCGCCTTGACGTCATCAAGGGTCGCAGCTGCCGATGCACCAGCAGCAATGCTGGCGACTGTCAGTGCGCCAAAAAAAACGGTTCTTTTCATAATTACCTCTTCCTGATCGTTGCCCGTAGTTTCGGGTTAATTCGCAGCCATTGTGGCCGCAACCATGTTTACGAAAGGGGTACCCCCCTTTCAACATGGAAAGAGTTTGAAAGAATTGATCAGTTATCGTCAAGGGCAACATCGTGAATTGCGATACTTAACCAAGAGGAAAGCAAGAATATTATCAAAGCTAAGGTATTGGTTGCGTTATGTTTCGCGGCGGCTGGCGTGGAAGAACCATGCGGCGTTCACAATCTCGATACGTTTTTTCTCTGCAAGTTCCGAGGCTTCTTCATCGACGCCCCATTGTTCTGCCTGCCAGACCTCGTCCAGACGAGAAATTTCCCATGCCTCATCGGCAGATATCCTTTCGGCGGTAACGGCGAATGCCAATACCAGAGAGCCACTGATTGCAACAAGATCGTGAAAGCCCGTTAGTTCGAAATCAGACAGTAAATGCACCCGTCCCGCGAGCCGATTCAGCGCGTTGCTATCCTGCGGTTGATGGATGATTCCCGACACAGGCAGCAAGCGCGCGCCCAAGGCATCGGACGCCCAGTCCAAAAGCGGGTCCCATCGGTCGGCCTGACGCACCACAAGGCTTTCGGGTTCAGCGGCGCGATAACACAGAAGGTCGCAGTCACCATAGGCGGCCAGCATATCGGCCACCTCGGTAAACTGATGTGCGACCTTATCCAGCGCCGAATTCGCCATTCGGGTGATCGGCATGGTCGCAGGGTCGACCTGTTCACCCTGCGCGTCCCATTCCTTGGCGATGGCCTCTGCAAGGGTCTGGGTTGGCACTTGAAGCAAGGTCTTTGCTGGCGTTTTGATCAAGCGGCCATCAAGTTCAACAGTGAAACCTTCGTCTGTCGCGACCGCTTTTGCGTCCTTCCAAAAGCGCTTTGCTGCCCAACCGCTCATGCCTTCCCCCAAAGTTTGTCAAGCGCCGCAGACAACTCGGCGTAGGTGTCGATCAACAGATCGGCACCGGCTGCCAACAAGCCTTCGCGCGGATGATAGCCCCACGTCACGCCGATGGTGCGGTAGCCCGCTGCCCGGCCCATTTCCATGTCAAAACTCGTGTCACCAATCATCACTGCATTTGCAGCCTCGGCACCGGTTTCAGACAATGCGGCGTGCAACATCGACGGGTGCGGTTTTGACGGGTGGTTGTCCGCCGTCTGGCTCGTCACAAAGAAGCGCCGCAAGTCATGTGCGTCATAGGCATGGTCAAGCCCGCGCCGCGCTTTGCCAGTCGCGACACCCAACAACACTTCGTCCTGTTTGTGCAATGCGTCCAAGGCTTCGCGTGCACCGCGATAAAGCGGGGCCGCAGCCTCGCCCCCTTTTTCGGCGCGCAGCTTGATAAACATGTCTTTGTACTGCTGTGACGCCTCGGCAACACTTGCTTGCGACAGGCTGGGCACAAGGCGTTCAATCGCATCGTGTAGCGACAATCCGACGATCGACAAAATCTCGGCGCGGGTGGGCAGTGCGACGCCCATCTCGCCAAAGGCGCGGTTCATCGCCTCGACGATGAAATCCTGACTGTCGATCAGCGTCCCGTCGACATCGAAAACCACCAGACGCAAAGGAGGCGAGGTCATTCCAGTTCCTCGAACGGGTCGGCGGGCACGTCGCCATCCTGCCACCCCATGTAATCCCACGTCCGCTGCATATGTTCGGGCAACGGTGCGGTGATTGTCATGGGTTTTTTGGTAACCGGATGAGTGAAACTGATCGAGCGTGCATGAAGGTGCAGCTTCTTGGACAGCTCGCCGCCCAACTGTGCGCCCCAGCCGTCCCCAAGGTTTTCCTGACTTGATCCGCCGTATTTTCCGTCACCCGCGATCGGGTGCCCAAGCTCGGCCATATGGGCGCGAAGCTGGTGGGTGCGACCCGTCACGGGCACCAATGCCACCCAAGCGGCCCGGCTGCCAAGTGTCGTCAGCACAGCGTAATCGGTGGTCGCACGCTTTGCTCCGGGCGTTTCATCAACATGGCGCGGGTGAACGCAGACCATCTTTTCACCCTCGCCCTTGCCACCATGGCCGGGCGCTTTGACCAGCCCCCAGCGCAATGTGCCCCAGCGGGGTTGTGGCACGCCGGCGACGATGGCCCAGTAAATCTTGCGGGTGTCGCGCGCGCGGAAAGCTTGCGTCAGTTCGCCCGCCATTTTTTGACTGCGCGCCAGCAGCAACACGCCAGACGTGTCCTTGTCCAGCCGGTGCACAAGGCGCGGCTTGTCATCACGGCCAAATTTTAGTGCTTCGGCCAACCCGTCCACATGGCGGGTCTGTTTGCTTCCGCCCTGACTTGGCAGACCCGGCGGTTTGTTCAGCGCAATGATGTGGTCATCGCGATACAGCACACAGGACTGGATCAGCTTTGCATCCGCATCGCTAACACGCGGCTGGGGTTTGGGGCGGTCCTGCGCGTCCGACGTGTCAGGCAGCGGCGGCAGGCGAACCTCGGCCCCCGGACCAACTCGGGTCGATGGTTTGACCTTCTCGCCATCCACGCGGATTTCGCCCTTGCGACAGGCCCTTTCAATGCGGCCCTGCCCAACATGGGGGAAGTTGCGCCGCACCCAGCGATCTAGCCGCTGTTCGGCGTCATCGGCCGCGACGGTGATGATTTGAACGCCGCTCATGTCAGCACCATACGGGCTGCAAACAGCCCCGCAAAAAGCCCCGCGAGCGACAGCACTACAGACCCGACCACATAGGAACCAGCCGCCGCGATCTGACCGCGCTCATACAGCGTTATCGCATCCAGCGAGAAAGCCGAAAACGTGGTGAAGCCGCCCAGAAGCCCCGTCATCAAGAACGGCGCCGCCGCCTGACCGCCTTTGCGTGCCAAAGCCACGACCAGAACGCCCATCAGAAACGAGCCGATCACGTTCACGACCATCGTGCCTGCCGGGAAGCCATGCCCCAGCGCGCGCGTTACAGCGTTGCCGGTTAGATACCGTGCCGAGGCACCGATTGCGCCACCAAGTGCGACTTGAATAAGGGGTGTCATCATGGGGTCTAACTCGGATGCGCGGGCTCAGTTGTCAAGCATTGCATCGGATTTTGGTGGTGCCTTTGGGTGGTCGTCGCGCACCTCCTTCCAGCCTGTTATCATTGGGCGGACCAGATCTTCGTCTTTCCAAAAGCGGTAATACAGGATCGCGCCGATATGCAGCCCGACAAGGGCCAACAGAAGCTTGGAAGACAGCCGGTGTGCGCTTGCCGCCCAGCGCGCTGTGTCGAATTCCACCCAGCGTGCAAGCGGCCCGACATTCACAAAATCATCCGGGTCGGCAATCAAACCTGTCGCAACCTGCAATGCGAGCACCGCCAGCATTGCAAAGACGGACAAGGCCCCGACCGGGTTGTGCCCCGGCCAGTGGCTTGGCACGCGTTTGGCCATCCGTTTGATATAGACCAGCGTCGTTGCCGGCCCATAGATGAAGGTGCGAAAACGCACAGGTTGCGGCCCTCTGAACCCCCAGTAGATCCGAAGAACCAACAGCGCGGCCACCGTATAACCCATGTAGTAATGCACCGACAGGACCGTCGGGCCAAACCGACCCAACGACCACCCAGTGACCACGGCGACCACAAGCGACCAGTGAAACAGGCGCGTGACGGGGTCCCAGACCCGTTGCTTTCGCGACTTATGGCTCATAGCGGTTCCTTGTCCTTGGGGGCGTGGGCTTGGCGATGATGATCAGTCGGACCGTTTGGATCGAAGCCGCGCGAAATAATCGGTGCGCTTCTTTAATTCGCGTTCAAACCCGCGTTCAACTGGCACATAAAAGACGCCGCGCTTGACCCCATCGGGAAAATAGTTTTGCCCCGAAAAGCCATCCGGCGCGTCGTGGTCATAGGCGTAACCTGCGCCGTAGCCCTGATCCTCCATCAACTGAGTGGGCGCGTTCAGGATGTGTTTGGGCGGAGGCTCCGACCCGGTTTTCTTAGCCGCTGCCATTGCCGCCTTGTAAGCCACATAGGCGGCATTGGATTTCGGGGCGAGCGCCAGATAGGTGACGGATTGCGCCAACGCCAGTTCACCTTCAGGGCTGCCAAGGCGTTCATATGTCTCCCACGCGTCCAGACAGACGCGGTGGGCTTGTGGATCAGCCAGGCCGATATCCTCGACCGCCATCCGGGTGATGCGCCTCGCCAGATAGCGGGGGTCTTCGCCACCGGTCAGCATCCGCGCCAGCCAATACAGCGCTGCATCGGGGTCCGAGCCGCGCACAGATTTGTGCAGGGCCGAGATCAGGTTGAAATGTTCATCCCCCGATTTGTCATAGACCGCGGCCCGCTTCATCAGGCGCGACGACAGCCCGGCGACATCCAGCTTCTTGTCGATTTTCCAAGCGAAAACTTGTTCGGCAAGGTTCAGAAGCGCACGCCCGTCACCATCGGCCATTTCCAGCAAGGCCTCGCGCGCCTCACCCGTCAGGGGCAAGGGGCGGTCCAACTCTTGTTCAGCCCGCTGGGCAAGGCGTTCAAGATCAGCCAGCGTCAGGCGGGTCAGCACAAGAACCTGCGCACGCGACAACACGGCGGCGTTCAATTCAAATGACGGGTTTTCCGTGGTGGCGCCGACCAAAAGAATAGTGCCGTCTTCCATATGCGGCAGGAACCCATCCTGCTGGGCTTTGTTAAAGCGGTGAACCTCGTCCACGAACAGCAATGTGCCCTGCCCGTTCGACCGCCTGTGGCGTGCGGCCTCGAACACCTTTCGAAGCTCAGGGACGCCGGTGAAAATCGCGCTGATCTGAACAAAATGCAGATCCGTTTCCTGCGCCAGCAACCGCGCGATGGTCGTTTTGCCAACACCGGGCGGCCCCCAAAAAATCAGCGAGCCAAGACTGCCCGACGCAAGCATCGTGCCCAAAGGCGCGTCCGGGCCAAGAACCTGCTCCTGACCAATCACCTCGGACAGCGTGCGGGGTCTCAGCCGGTCGGCCAGAGGGCGCGGGGCGGATTTCGCACCGTCGACCGCGTCCATCGCAGGGTCGTTATCAAACAGATCAGTCATGATCCAAATCTAGGGGTCGGACGCGCGCGTTAAAAGGCGAAAAGACCACCGGGGCCAGATCACAGCAGGTTATATTCCTGCGCGCGCTGGATCGCTTCGGCGGTTGTACGCACAAACAGCCGGTCGCGCGCGCTGCGCAACCGCGCCTTCAAGGCACTTTCCGAGATACCCAGAAGCGAGGCAGCTTCGGCATGTCGGCTGCCTTTGGCAATCAGCCGCAGCGCCATCCGCTGGGCAGAGGTCAGATGCTCGGGCGGAGTGGATTTCTCATGCAGCTCAATAACCAACTTGTGAATTTCGGTGATCTCGTCATCGGTGAATTCGCGGTCATCGCGCGCGAAACCGCCAATGGTGCGCGACGAGGTGTCGCCATGCGAAACGGCCACCCCGTAATGCAACCCGAAGCCTGCGGCCTGCGCCAGAATTCCGTGCGGGTCGGGCAGATCAAGCGCGCTCCACCGAATGGTGCCTTCGTTGCCGAAGCCCCAGAAGACCATCGGGTCGGCCAGCATATAGCCCTTTTCGGTGTAGACTTGGCTCCAACGCGGGTCATAGGTCTGAATCATGATGTGGGCCGAAGCATAGCGGATGTGCAAACCCAGCGCATAGCCCTTTGGCGCCAAGTCAGACAACTTGGCCAGCCCCTGATCAAGACCAAAATCTTCGACCATCATTTTTTTCCCCAATCCCCAGCACCTATCCTTTTAGACAGTCGCGCCAGAGTCAAACAACTTAAAAGTGTTGCGGAGGTTTTCAGGGCGGGATTGCGCGCCGACCACATGTTTCGGGGCCTACCAACAAAAAACCCCGCACGAAATCGCGCGAGGTTCTTGTGGGCCAGTATTTGGACCGATCTTATTCGCCAGCTGCGTCCGCAGCTTCTTCTGCTTCCAAACGCGCACGATCAGCAGCGCCTTTGGCGTCGGCATCGCGGTCAACGAATTCGATGATCGCCATCGGCGCCATGTCGCCATAGCGGAAGCCAGCTTTCAGAACGCGAACATAACCACCTTGGCGCTCAGCGAAGCGCGGGCCCAAAACGTCGAACAATTTGGCGACGTGCTGGTCTTGTTTCAGACGCGACGCAGCCTGACGGCGGGCATGAATGTCTCCGCGTTTGGCCAGCGTGATCATTTTTTCAATGATCGGGCGCAGTTCTTTTGCTTTCGGCAGAGTCGTTTTGATCTGTTCGTGTTCGATCAGCGAACCAGCCATATTTGCGAACATCGCTTTGCGGTGTTCATGTGTGCGATTCAGGCGGCGGTAACCACGAGCGTGACGCATTTTCTTAATCCTTCTTTGGTGCTCTTGAGTGAGCGGTGCTTTGTCTGAGAACCGATGCGTGTCGGTCCCTCTCCTTGGGGCAGGATCGCCCAGATGTTCCCCGCCAAGTGCGGGCATGTGGGGGGCCAGAAACCCGGCCCCCGTCGATGATCAGAACTGATCTTCGAATTTCTTAGCAAGCTCTTCGATGTTCTCAGGCGGCCATTCTTCGACATCCATGCCGAGGTGCAGACCCATGCCCGAAAGCACTTCTTTGATCTCGTTCAGCGACTTGCGGCCGAAGTTCGGCGTGCGCAGCATCTCTGCTTCGGTCTTCTGGATCAGATCGCCGATATACACGATGTTGTCGTTCTTCAGGCAGTTTGCCGAACGGACAGACAGTTCCAGCTCGTCCACTTTCTTCAGCAAAAGCGGGTTGAACTCGAGCCCATCGTCTTCGTCCTGACGACCAGCCGCTTCCGGCTCGTCAAAGTTCACGAAGATCGACAGTTGGTCCTGAACGATGCGCGCGGCAAAAGCCACGGCGTCTTCCGGGGTGACCGACCCGTCGGTTTCAAGCTTCAGCGTCAGCTTGTCATAGTCCAGAACCTGACCTTCACGG
This sequence comes from Aliiroseovarius sp. S1339, assembly GCF_023195695.1. Lineage (GTDB taxonomy): Bacteria > Pseudomonadota > Alphaproteobacteria > Rhodobacterales > Rhodobacteraceae > Aliiroseovarius. The sequence goes on from NZ_JALPQG010000006.1 coordinate 241,119, forward strand.
GTCGGTTGAACGTCATAGCTGACTTTCTTGACCGGCGAATAGATCGCATCGACCGGGATCAGGCCAATCGGCGCATCTTCCGGCTTGTTCTTGTCCGAGGCAACATAGCCCTTGCCAGTGTTAACGGTCAGTTCCATGAACAGGTCGGCGCCATCGTCGAGGTGACAGATCACGTGATCTTTATTCAGAATCTCAATGCCAGCGGTTTCCGAGATGTCGCCAGCAGTGACAACCATCGGGCCTTTGGCTGAAATCGACAGGCGCTTGGGGCCTTCGACTTCCATGTTGATCGCAACACCTTTGAGGTTCAGCACGATGTCGGTCACGTCTTCACGTACACCGGCAACCGAGCTAAACTCGTGCAGCACGTTGTCGATCTGAACCGAGGTGATGGCCGCACCTTGCAGCGAGCTCATCAGCACGCGGCGCAGGGCGTTGCCCAAGGTCAGACCAAAGCCGCGTTCCAGCGGCTCGGCGACAACAGTTGCCTGACGTGCAGGGTCGTTGCCCGGCTTGACGTCCAGCTGTGTAGGCTTGATCAGTTCAGCCCAATTTTTGTGGATCATGCGTCCCTCCATACTTGTCCTGTCCCGATGTCCAAAGGGCAGGACGCCCGAGGTTAAAATGACGGAAACCGGGCCGCGACAACCGCAGCCCGGCGAAAATACTGATTATACGCGGCGACGCTTCGGCGGGCGGCAGCCATTATGCGCAATCGGAGTCACGTCACGGATTGATGTGATGTTGAAACCGACGGCAGCCAGCGCACGCAGGGCCGATTCACGACCCGAACCGGGGCCCTGAACTTCGACTTCCAACGTTTTCACGCCGTGTTCCTGTGCTTTCTTGCCTGCGTCTTCAGCGGCCATCTGGGCAGCATAAGGGGTCGATTTGCGCGAACCCTTGAAACCCATGGTGCCAGCCGACGACCACGCAATTGCGTTGCCTTGAACGTCCGAGATCAGAATTTTTGTGTTGTTGAACGAGCTGTTCACGTGGGCAACGCCCGACGCGATATTCTTACGCTCTTTTTTCTTCGTACGAGTCTTTTCGCGAGCCATCTGTCGAACCCTCCCTTACTTCTTCTTGCCAGCGATTGCTTTCGCCGGACCTTTGCGCGTGCGCGCGTTGGTATGAGTACGCTGACCGCGTACGGGAAGGTTGCGGCGATGGCGCAGACCGCGATAGGCCCCCAGATCCATCAGGCGCTTGATGTTCATCTGCGTTTCGCGACGCAGGTCACCTTCTACGGTGAAAGTCGCGTCGATATGTTCACGGATTGCCAGGACTTCAGCGTCCGACAATTCGTTTACACGACGGCTAGGGTCGATTTTCACGGCTTCGCAGATGGCTTTGGCCGAAGTATGACCAATTCCGGTGATATATGTCAGGGCGATCGGGACCCGCTTGTGGGTCGGGATGTTTACGCCGGCAATACGTGCCACGTGTCACTTTCCTTTTCGTTGCGGTTCCGTAGCTCCGGAACCTTTTTTCACAACGGAAGCCCGCCGGATTAGTCCTGCGGGCCGCGCTGAATTTCTGGTCTGGCAGTCTAGGGGAGCGACCCCCGAACACATGCCGATTCCCGTTAGGGATGGGGTCACTTAGTAGGGATTGCCTTGGGCGTCAACCCGTCATATCCTTCGGGTCGGGGAATCTGGCATCCCTGCCCTAAAAAGAACAAGCGCCACTAAGAAAAAGCGGCGCTTGAGAAGCTCTTGGTCAGGCAAGATCAGGCGTCCAGAACGCCCGCGATTTCGGCCTTCACCTCGTCAATTTCGCCCAGCCCATTCACAGACTGCAAATCGCCTTTGGCGTGGTAATACCCAATCAACGGCGAGGTCTTCTTGTAGTATTCCATCAGCCGCGTGCGCAGGCTTTCTTCGTTGTCGTCTGCGCGGCGTTTGAAGTCAGTGCCGCCGCAGTTCGAACATTTGCCATCTGCCGGGATTGGCTTCGAGATATCGTTATATCCCTCGCCGCAATTGCCGCAGGTCGACCGCGCGGTGATCCGCGACACCAATGCGTCGTCGTCCACCCGCATTTCGACCACTGCATCCAGCTTGGCACCATGTTTTTCAAGCAACGCGCCCAACGCATCCGCTTGGGCCAATGTGCGCGGGAAGCCGTCAAAGATGAAACCGCCCGCTTGGTCACCTTCCAGTTTCTCGTCGATCAGGCCGATGACGATCTCGTCTGTGACAAGCTCGCCCGCATCCATGATCGCGGCAACCTTCTTGCCCATCTCGGTGCCTGACGAGCGCGCATCGCGCAGCATGTCACCTGTCGACAGCTGGATCATTCCACGCTCGTCGACCAGAATTCGGGCCTGAGTGCCTTTGCCGGCACCCGGCGGTCCAAGCAGAATGATATTCATTTACGCGAAGGCCCCTTCTTGGCACGTTTCTTGCCGCGAAGCTGCGATTTCTCGATCAGGCCTTCATATTGGTGCGCCAGCAGATGCGATTGAACCTGTTGGATCGTATCCATCGTCACCGACACAACAATTAGCACCGAGGTTCCGCCGAAATAGAACGGAATGGCCAGTTGGCTACGCAGGATTTCCGGCAGCAGACAAACAGCGGCCAAATAGCCCGAGCCCAGAACCAAAAGGCGGGTCACAACGTAGTCTAGGTATTCCTCGGTTTTCTTGCCGGGGCGAATGCCGGGCACAAAACCGTTCTGGTTTTTCAGATTGTCCGCAACCTCGTCCGTCTTAAACGCAACTTCTTTGGTGTAGAAGAAGGTGAAGAACACGATCATCGCCGTGAAAAACAGCAGATAGAGCGGCTGTCCGGGGCCAAAATAGGCGAGTAACGTCGACATGACGGGCCCTGCTTGGCCTGATGAGAAGGTCGAGACCGTTGTCGGCAGCAGCAATAGCGCAGACGCGAAGATCGCGGGGATAACACCAGCGGGGTTCACCTTGATCGGCAAGTGGCTGGAGCCACCATCATAGACTTTCATGCCCACCTGACGGCGCGGATACTGGATGTGAATCTTGCGCAGAGCACGCTCCATAAACACGACGAACCCGATCACGGCGACGATCATCACCAGAACGCCAATGATCACCGCAGGGCTGATCGCACCCGACCGACCTGACGCCAGGAATTGTGCCATAGCGGCCGGAATTTCGGCCACGATGCCCACGAAGATGATCAGCGAAATACCGTTGCCAATGCCGCGTGCAGTGATCTGCTCACCCAGCCACATCAGGAACATGGTGCCGCCCACAAGGGTAATGACACAGGCGGCAATGAAGAACCCGCCGGGGGTCGTGACCAAATCACCAGCTTGCAGGCTGTTTGCCAGCGCAAAGGCCTGACCGGTGGCCAGCAGAACGGTGCCATAGCGGGTGTATTGGTTGATCTTCTTGCGACCCTGTTCGCCTTCTTTCTTCAACTGCTTCAGGGGCTCCCACATGGAAGACAGAAGCTGCACGATGATCGAGGCAGAGATGTAGGGCATGATGCCAAGGGCAAACACACCCATACGGCTCAGCGCGCCACCGGTGAACATGCCAAGCACGCCCGCGATGCCGGATTGAGCTTGATCCATGAATTCGCGCAGGGCGGCGCCGTCGATCCCCGGAATGGGTATATAGGTGCCAATGCGATAAATGATCAGAAGCCCGATCGTGAAGAATATCCGCTGACGCAACTCGGTCGCCTTACCAAAGGCGCCCCAGCTCATGTTTGCGGCCATTTGTTCTGCTGCAGATGCCATAAGGCCCCCTCGATCCAAGTAAAACGCCGCCGGACCGTTCCCGGCTCCGGCGGCGCTTGAAAACATAGCAAGATATGTAAGGGGCAGCGTCGCCCCTCACAAGGTCTTATTCAGCTGCGGCCGGCGCTGCGACGGTCAATTTTCCGCCAGCTTTTTCGACAGCTTCGACAGCTGATTTCGACGCGCCGGTCACGGTGATGGTGGCTTTGGCAGAAATTTCGCCTTTTGCCAGCACACGGATGCCGTCCAGCTTGCGACGCACCAGACCCGAAGCAACCAATGTGTCTTCGGTGATGTCTTTTGCGTCGAGCTTCTTCTCGTCGATGAATTTCTGGATCAGACCCAGGTTGATAACAGCAAATTTTTTGCGGTTCGGTTTATTAAATCCACGCTTGGGCAGACGTTGATAGAGCGGCATTTGGCCGCCTTCATAGCCTTTGATGGCCACACCCGAACGGGCTTTTTGACCTTTGATACCACGGCCACCCATTTTACCGGTGCCGGAACCCGGACCACGGCCAATGCGTTTGCGGGGTTTGGTTGCGCCAGGATTGTCGCGCAGTTCATTCAGTTTCATATCGCTTCTCCTTTGCCGGAACTGACCCATGAAGCGTAAGGGGCCAAACGCGGCTTTTCTTGGTTTTGATTCTGTGACGCAACACGCCACCGGGGGCGTATAGACCCAAGTAGACCGCCACGCAAGTCTTGCGTCCGCTACGGCATGACAGGCAGCCCCGGCCCGCACGGATTGTTCGGCTGAGAGCGGCCAACCCGGACCTGACAAGGCGGCGACCACGTTAGGGAAACGGGTATCGGTCACGAACCCCATACGACCTCCATTTGATTGAGAGATAACCCAATTTGCAAACTATGAGATTTGATAGAAAATTTGTGCTACAGAAGCGCCTGAGGCTTTGCACTTCCCCCGCGCTCCATATCCAGAGGAACAACTTCATGGAATTGAATTTCGCCGATTTTGCTGACAACAAGCCACATTTGCGCGACCGTATGGACGAACGATCAAAGCGTATCGTCGTTGAAAACCTTGACGCCTTCCAGAACAAATCAGTTTTGGATATCGCTGCCAATAATGGTCGTTGGACCTATGCAGCGGCTCTTGCTGGTGCCAGCCACGTGACAAGCATCGAAGGCCGGGCTGAACGGGTTGCCGATGCAAAGGACTTTCTGACGAAACATGGCTGCATCGACAAAGTGTCGCTGAACACAGGCGACATGTATGACTTCTTGTTTGAAAACAAGGGTAAGAACTTCAACACCGTGCTGTGTCTGGGAGTCTACTATCATGTGATGGACCACTCTTTGTTCCTGAAGATGATGACCCAGCTCGATCCCCAAACCATCATCATCGACAGCGGTTTTGTGCGCAGCTTCCGGTCGCAGGTTCACGTTCAATACGAAGACCCAAGCCTGCACTTGAATGCGTTGGCCAACTATGAGGGGCAAAAGTACGAACCTGTTGGTTTCATCTCACTTGGCCTTATGATCCAGTTGGCATGGAACCTCGGTTACAGCTGCCGCCCTGTTGTGTGGGATCCAAAGGATGTTGGGAACAAGAACGCTGTCCACGATTACATGATCGGTAAACGCTATACTTTGCGCCTCGAAAAAATGGACGGGCATTATGATGCCGACTGGAAGACACACTGGCAAAAAGCGCTTGTTGCTTTGGACCCTTCTTTCGAAAACCTTTTCGACAAAGAGACCCATGACCCAGCTTCGGATGAGCGGTCTCGCTATCCACAACGGCACTTCCCATTTACGTTCCTCTGAAACATTTGCAGAGCTTGAACGAAAACACCCCGGCCATTTCTGACCGGGGTGCTTCAATCTCACAAGAGTAGCTTAGCCGAAGCTCAGCCCTTCTCTTCGATGATCTCAACCATGTGCGAGATCGAGGAAACCATGCCGCGCACGGCGGGAGTGTCTTCGAGTTCACGGGTTTTGTGCATCTTGTTCAGGCCCAGACCAATAAGCGTTTGGCGCTGTTTGGCGGGGCGGCGGATCGGTGATCCGACCTGCTTGACGACGATGGTTTTAGCCATGGTTCAGTCTCCTTACGCGTCTTCGGCTTCGGCAGCTGCCGGAGCTTCAGATTTGGCACCCAGGATGTCGGCGACTTTCTTGCCGCGACGTTGGGCGATCATGCGGGGGCTGGCTTCTTTTTGCAGCCCGTCGATCGTGGCGCGGATCATGTTGTAGGGGTTTGCAGACCCCAACGACTTGGAAACAACGTCTTTGATGCCCAGCATTTCGAACACGGCACGCATCGGACCACCGGCGATGATACCAGTACCTTCCGGGGCGGTCCGCATAACCACTTTACCAGCGCCATGACGGCCTTCGATATCGTGGTGCAGGGTGCGGCCTTCACGAAGCGGCACGCGGATCATTTGGCGCTTGGCTTGCTCGGTGGCTTTGCGGATGGCCTCGGGGACCTCTTTCGCTTTACCTTTACCAAAGCCTACGCGGCCTTTTTGGTCGCCAACAACGACAAGCGCGGCGAAGCCAAAGCGCTTACCACCCTTAACGGTTTTCGACACGCGGTTGATCGCAACCAGACGATCGGCGAATTCCGGAGTTTCGTCGCGGTCGCGACGGCCCCGGCGGTTATCACGTTCTGCCATCAGGCATTCCTTTCATGGTGGCGCGGATTGGCGCCGTTTATCTCAATCCTGGTGAGCGCGGAATGCGCCCCCGGATCATCGGGGCGGCGAGAACGCCGCCCTCAGGTTTTTTAGAACTTCAAGCCACCTTCACGCGCGGCGTCGGCCAGAGCCTTCACCTTGCCGTGAAACAGGAAGCCACCGCGGTCGAAGTAGCATACTTCGACACCGGCTTTTTTGGCTCGCTCGGCGATCGCAGTGCCCACTTTGGCGGCTGCTTCGACGTTGTTTTTGCCAACCACGCCCAGATCCTTCTCGAGGGAAGAAGCCGAGGCCAGGGTGACGCCATTCACGTCGTCGATCAGCTGAGCGCTGATGTTCTTGTTCGAGCGATGCACCGACAGGCGCATTTTGCCTACGTTGTGCTTGCGCAGACTGTTCCGGACGCGCAGGCGGCGCTTGAGGAACAGGGTCCGTTTGCTGTTTGCCATCTGTCTGGTCCTTACTTCTTCTTACCTTCCTTGCGGAAGATATACTCGTCTTTGTATTTGATACCTTTGCCTTTATAAGGCTCGGGTTTCCGCCATGCGCGGATATTAGCCGCGACTTGGCCGACGAGTTGTGGATCGATGCCTTCAACGACGATTTCGGTCTGCTTCGGAGCGGTCACGGTAACGCCCTCCGGTGCAACAAAATCAACGTCATGCGACAGGCCGAGGTTCAGTTTCAGGACGTTGCCCTGCATCTGAGCACGATAACCAACACCGTTGATTTCCAGCTCTTTCTTGAAACCGTCGGTGACACCGGTGACCATGTTGGCAACCACTGTGCGGCTCATGCCCCACTGCTGACGGGCGCGCTTGGATTTACCACGCGGCGCGACATTAAGCTGGTTGTCCTCAACGGTGATGGTGACATCATCGGTTGCGGTGAAGCTCAGGACGCCTTTCGGGCCCTTCACTTCTACGGTCTGACCCGACTGCGTAACTGTTACGCCAGCGGGCAGCTCGACCGGTTTCTTACCAATACGAGACATTCAGACCTCCCTAGAAGATGGTGCAAAGCACTTCGCCACCAACATTTTGGCTGCGAGCGTTTGCATCAGACATAACGCCTTTGGGGGTCGAAATGATCGAAACACCCAGACCCTGACGGACCTGCGGAATTCCTTTCACGCCCATATAGACGCGACGGCCAGGGGTCGAAACCCGCTTCAGTTCACGGATAACCGGAACACCGTCATAGTATTTGAGGCTGATTTCGAGGGTGGGGTGCCCACGCTCGTCAGTGCCTTTTTCGTAGCCGCGGATGTAGCCTTCGTCGGCCAGTACATCCAGAACCCAAGCGCGCAATTTGGAAGCAGGTGTCGAAACAACTGACTTACCGCGCATTTGCGAGTTGCGGATACGGGTGAGCATATCGCCGATAGGATCGTTCATATCTATCTCTCCCTTACCAGCTTGATTTCACCATGCCGGGGATTTGGCCATTCGAGCCAAGTTCCCGCAGCGCGATCCGCGACACTTTGAGCTTACGATAGTAAGCGTGCGGACGACCGGTCAGCTGGCAACGGTTGTGCAGCCGGGTCGCCGAGCTATTGCGCGGCAGTTTTGCAAGCTTCAGGCGAGCGGTGAACCGCTCTTCCATCGTCTTGCTCTCATCGTTTGCGATCTCTTTCAGCGCAGCACGCTTGGCGGCGTATTTTTCCACCAGCTTCTGACGCTTCTTCTCGCGTTCGATCATTGCTTTTTTAGCCATGTCTATTCCTTCCCGCGGATCAGCTGTTAAAGGGCATGTTGAAGTGCTTCAACATACTCTTTGCTTCCGCGTCGGTGTGCGCGGTGGTGGCAATCACGATGTCCATGCCCCAGGTCTCATCGACTTTATCAAAGTCGATTTCCGGGAACACGATATGCTCTTTCAGACCCATGGCATAGTTGCCACGACCATCAAAAGAGGTGCCCGGAACGCCGCGGAAGTCGCGGATACGAGGCATCGCAATGGTGATCAGACGGTCCAGAAATTCATACATCCGGTCACCGCGCAAGGTCACTTTCGCACCCAGCGGCATGTCCTCGCGAACACGGAAACCAGCGATGGATTTCTTGGCCTTGGTCGATAGAGCCTGTTGGCCAGCGATCACAGACAGGTCAGCAACAGCCGACTTGGCTTTTTTCGAGTCACGAACAGCTTCAGCACCACAACCGATGTTCAGAACGATTTTATCCAGACGCGGGATTTGCATGTCGTTCTTGTATCCGAATTCCTCTTTCAGGGCAGCGCGAATGCTGTCCTTGTAAAGGGCCTTCAGGCGGGGGGTGTAATTTGCAGTATCCAGCATCAGACAGTCTCCCCTGTGGTTTTGGCGAAACGCACTTTCTTGCCGTCTTCCTCGCGGAAGCCCACGCGCGTTGCTTTGCCGTTCTTGTCCAGCAGAGCCAGGTTCGACAATTGGATCGGCATCGCTTTCGGGATGCGGCCACCTTGTGCGGTCTGGCTTTGGCGGGTGTGGCGGATTGAGATGTTCACGCCGTCAACGACAGCTTTGCCAGCTTTCGGGTCAACCGACGAAATCTCGCCCTGCTTGCCCTTGTCTTTGCCGGCCAGAACGACAACCTTGTCGCCTTTTTTCAACTTAGCAGCCATCTTACAGCACCTCCGGAGCCAGCGAGATGATCTTCATGAAGTTCTTCGCGCGAAGTTCGCGAACAACCGGGCCGAAGATACGGGTCCCCATAGGCTCGTTGTTGTTGTTCAGAATAACCGCGGCGTTGCGGTCAAACCGGATGGCAGTGCCGTCATCACGACGGACTTCTTTTGCGGTGCGAACGACGACGGCCTTACGGACATCACCTTTCTTAACGCGACCGCGTGGAATGGCTTCCTTAACCGAGACGACAATGATGTCGCCAACGGATGCGTACTTACGCTTGGAACCACCCAGAACCTTGATGCACTGAACACGGCGAGCGCCGCTGTTGTCAGCTACATCCAGATTTGTTTGCATCTGGATCATGTGGTTTCTCCCGACCTTTGGGGCGCCGATGCTTGGCGGAACCCCCAGGGTTTCGACTTGTTAAGTCGTCCGGGAAGGCAAATGTTAGCCTTCCAGAACTTCCCAACGCTTGGTTTTCGATCGCGGCGCGCATTCGATGATGCGGACTGAATCGCCTGCCTTATAGGCATTCTTCTCATCGTGAGCCCGGTACTTCTTGGACTTACGGATGGTCTTTTTCAGAACCGGGTGGGTAAAGCGACGCTCGACCGACACAGTTACTGTTTGTTCGTTGGCGGCGCTGGTTACAGTGCCTGTCAGGATACGTTTGGGCATTCTTAAGGCTCCTCTTACTCAGCCGCAGCGCGGGCTTGTTCGTTCAGAACGGTTTTGACGCGAGCAGCGTCGCGACGCACTTTACGCATACGGGCATTGTTTTCGAGGGCACCTGTGGCCTGCTGGAAACGCAGGTTGAAAGCCTCTTTTTTCAGCTCCGCCAGCTTTTCACGCAGCTGGTCAGGAGACTGATCACGCAGTTCCTTGGCGTTCATTCGCCTTTTCCTTTCCTTACACCAGAGAGCTCTGCCCTGTTTGTTGGCAGGTCACCCCAAAGTCTGGTGGGTGAATGTCAAAACACACGAATCCCGTCGCCGGAATCCATGAGATGTGGCTCTATAGGAGTGTTAGGGGGTGGGGGCAAGGGAAAGTTACGATTGGCCAGTGAAACTGGCTAACCCGGATAGATCTCGGCGACGGGACTGGACTGTATTGCAGAAGCATGATTGTCGCGCCTAAGGTTCGTCAGCAAGGATGATCAACTTAGAAGGCTAACAATGTCCGAGATAGTGAGCGAGATGAAAAAGGTCGAAAAAGCCGTGGAGCAACGTTTTCGCGAATTAGATAAAAATGATCCCAACTATCTTTACGAATTCCAAGGAATCCGCGCCTACGAAAGCGTCATGACAGATGCCGTTTACCATGAAGGAAATGCCTATACGATTTTGACCAGTGCTATTGAGGCAAGAACATCATCGCGCTGCTTGGCAATCGTCCTAGAACGTCAGGAACCAATAGAAGCCAAGGTGGATAAGACGCTTAGTATATTGCAAGCAGTTTCTGCCACCATCGCAGTTATAGGTGCAATCGGAATAGTCACCTACTTTTCCACATAGTGTGGACGATGGGCGCTTAGCACTGCTCGCCTTTTCCAAACAAATCCGGTACCCCTGCCCCATGCCAAACATATCCTCCCTCTTCGTGACCCGCCTTTACCACGCTCAACTGTCCGAGTTTGACCCTAAGGTCGACACCGACGAGCTTTATGACAGCTGCTACTCGATCGCCGAGGACGACGAGGCGGGGCAGGAATGGTGCGAGGCGGAGGGGTATCCCGGCTATACCTCCTATGCGTCTTTGACTGACCTGCCGTGGCGCTTTCCGATCTTCAAAGATCTGGTCGAAAGCTTGGACAAGCACATCGCCGCGTTCGCCGAAGATCTGGAGTTCAACCTTGATGGCCGCACGCTGGAGCTAGAGGATATCTGGATCAACATCCTGCAGCCCGGTGGCTATCACTCGGCGCATATCCACCCGCATTCGGTGATCTCTGGCACCACCTATCTGGCCCTGCCCGAAGGCGCGGGCGCACTGCGCTATGAAGACCCCCGTCACGCCATGATGATGGCCGCCCCACCCCGCCGCAAAGACGCCCGCGAGGAGTTGCAAAACTTCATCACCAAACACCCGGCCGAGGGCGATGTGCTGCTGTGGGAAAGCTGGCTGCGTCACGAAGTCATGCAGAACACGGGGGACGAGGAACGGTTGTCGGTGAGTTTTAACTATAAGTGGGGCGAGTAAGCGCTTTCGTCGGAACCTTTCCGCGTAGACAGTCCCCGACACGGGCGGAAAGCCGCAATCCGCGCAGGCAAACCAAAGGGTGATATGGTATATCAATCTGGTCTTGCCCAATTTCATCACAATTGGAACCCACAGGTTGGCTGGCCGTTGTTTACACGATGTCACGCGAACATATGGACGGAGTAAATGATGAAAACCGCAACAAAAACTACCTTGGCTCTTGTCTTGGTCCCGCTGATGGCAACGGCCAGCTTTGCCGGAAACGGCAAGGGCCATGGTCAAGGGAAGGGGTATGCGAAGAACATGGGTGCCACGGCCAAAGGCTGCCCTCCTGGCCTTGCCAAGAAGAACCCGCCCTGCATCCCGCCGGGACACGCAAAACCGACGGTTGGCGATTACATCGACGATTACACGTATCGTCGCTTTACCGATTATGACCGCTATCGACTCGACCCCAACTATCGCTATTACCGCGTGGGCGAGATGATTTATCGCGCCGATCCCACTACGTTTAGGGTGCTTGAGGTGATTGGGTTGATGGATGACCTACTGCGATAACCGGTTGTAGCTTTAGCTGCGACTGACCAGTCCGGCTATGCGTTCATATCAGCGCACAAACAAGACCCCCGCCGATTTCTCGACGGGGGTTTCTTTTTTCTCAATCGTGGTGCGGCCCGCGATTTTCCGTTGGAAATTCGCTACACCGCGCTCCTGATAATTCGCTGAAGCGAATTACAGGTTTACCAGTCCTCGCGAACCACGACGCGCGATTTGATCGGCAGCTTCATCGCAGCAAGGCGCAGGGCCTCGCGTGCGACGTCGTCATTGACGCCGTCGATTTCAAACATCACGCGACCCGGCTTCACTTTGCAGGTCCAGCGGTCCACAGAACCCTTACCTTTACCCATACGCGTTTCGATGGGCTTGGCAGTTACCGGAGTGTCCGGGAAGATGCGGATCCAAACACGGCCTTGACGTTTCATGTGACGCGTCATGGCACGACGGGCGGCTTCGATCTGGCGTGCAGTCACACGCTCAGGCTCGGTCGCTTTCAGACCATAGGAACCGAAGTTCAGGTCAGACCCACCTTTGGCCTCGCCCTTGATACGGCCTTTGTGCATCTTGCGGAATTTTGTACGCTTTGGTTGCAGCATTTCTCGGGCTCCTTAGCGACGGCCGCCAGCGCCACGGGGCGCGGGACCTTCCTGAAGCTCTGCCTGGCGACGATCACGAGCAGCAGGGTCGTGCTCCATGATTTCACCTTTGAAGATCCAGGTTTTGATGCCGATGATGCCGTAAGGCGTCATTGCTTCAGCATGTGCATAATCGATGTCAGCGCGCAGGGTGTGCAGGGGCACACGGCCTTCGCGATACCATTCGGTTCGGGCAATTTCGGCACCGCCAAGGCGGCCAGCGACGTTTACACGGATACCCAGGGCGCCCATACGCATTGCGTTCTGCACGCCGCGCTTCATGGCACGACGGAAGGACACACGGCGCTCAAGCTGTTGAGCGATCGATTCAGCGACCAATGCGGCGTCCAACTCGGGTTTGCGAACTTCAACGATGTTGAGGTGCAGTTCCGAGTCGGTGATCTTGGCGATTTTCTTGCGCAGGGTTTCAATGTCTGCGCCTTTCTTGCCAATGATCACGCCGGGGCGGGCAGTGTGGATCGTGACGCGGCACTTTTTGTGCGGACGCTCGATGATCACACGGCTGATGCCGGCTTGCTTGCATTCGGTCTTGATGAAGTCACGAATTTTCAGGTCTTCCAGAAGAAGATCGCCGTAATCTTTCGTGTCCGCATACCAGCGGCTGTCCCAAGTGCGGTTAACCTGAAGGCGCATGCCGACGGGATTGACTTTGTTACCCATTATGCTTGCTCCTCGATTTGACGCACCTTGATGGTGAGTTCCGAAAACGGCTTGATGATCTTGCCGAACCGACCACGGGCCCGCGGACGACCGCGTTTCATGGTCAGGTTTTTGCCGACATAGGCTTCGGCGACGACCAGTTCGTCAACATCCAGATTATGGTTGTTCTCGGCATTGGCGATGGCGGACTGAAGACATTTCTTCACGTCCTGAGCGATCCGCTTGTTCGAGAAGGTCAGGTCCGTAAGGGCCTTGTCCACCTTCTTGCCGCGGATCATACCAGCAACCAAGTTCAGTTTCTGCGGGGACGTACGAAGCATACGGGTTTTCGCCATTGCTTCGTTGTCGGCCACGCGGCGGGGATTTTTATCCTTACCCATGGCTTACTTCCTCTTCGCTTTTTTATCAGCCGCGTGACCATAATAGGTCCGTGTCGGCGAATACTCACCGAACTTCTGGCCAATCATGTCTTCCGTCACATTCACAGGAATGTGCTTCCGACCGTTATAAACGCCAAAGGTCAAACCCACGAACTGGGGCAAAATGGTCGAACGACGCGACCAGATCTTGATGACCTCGTTTTTTCCCGACTCGCGGGTTTTCTCGGCTTTTTTGAGGACGTAAGCGTCGACAAAAGGGCCTTTCCAGACAGAGCGTGCCATATTTTAGCGACCCTTCTTCTTGGCGTGACGCGAGCGGATAATCAGCTTCGACGACGCCTTGTTCTTGTTGCGGGTGCGGGCACCCTTGGTCGGCTTGCCCCAAGGGGTAACCGGGTGACGACCACCCGAAGTCCGACCCTCACCACCACCGTGGGGGTGATCAACCGGGTTCATGACAACACCACGGACACTTGGACGAACGCCTTTATGGCGCATACGACCGGCTTTACCGTAGTTCTGGTTCGAGTTGTCGGGGTTGGACACGGCACCAACGGTGGCCATGCATTCCTGACGCACAAGGCGCAGTTCACCCGAACTCAGACGGATCTGAGCGTAACCACCGTCACGACCAACAAACTGAGCGTAAGTGCCAGCTGCACGGGCGATCTGGCCGCCTTTGCCTGGCTTCATCTCGATGTTGTGTACGATGGTACCAATCGGCATACCCGAGAAGGGCATCGCGTTGCCAGGCTTCACGTCGGCCTTGGCCGATGCAATGATCTTGTCGCCAACAGCCAAACGCTGCGGGGCAAGGATATAAGCCTGTTCGCCGTCTTCGTATTTCACGAGGGCGATGAACGCGGTCCGGTTGGGGTCATATTCGATCCGCTCAACTGTAGCGGCGACGTCAAACTTGTTCCGTTTGAAGTCAACGATGCGATAGAGACGCTTCGCACCACCACCACGGCGGCGCGACGTAATCCGTCCGGTATTGTTCCGACCACCCGATTTCGACAAACCCTCAGTAAGGGATTTGACTGGGCGACCTTTCCAAAGCTCCGAACGGTCGATCAGAACCAGCCCACGCTGGCCTGGCGTCGTCGGTTTGTACGACTTAAGTGCCATGCTTTCTGTCTTCCGTTTGCTTTGCGGCAGTTTCCTGCCTCGTTTACAGGGCCCCGAAGGTCCCCAAATTCCAAATATCATGGGCCCCGGAACGAATCCGAGGCCACACGATTGGGGGGATGTATCAGGGAAGGTTGGGGGTGTCTATAGGATGGCGTGGGTTTTCAGGTGAAACACTTACTAGCCAGAATACCCTAGCCTGCGCCGGAGCACTGCCTGATGCGTGGATGGCGGGTATGCGGGACTTTTGAGACATTCGCTGCATCTGCACTGTCGACCACTTTCGTTTGTGGTACCTAAAGTCAGGACAGGCTCCATCGTAAGGTAGGTACATGAAACTTCCGAAAGATCTGACACACCCTTTAGCTACGATTATTGAGCAGTGTGAATTCTTGAGAACTGTTGAAATTTTTCCTGTGCTTGGCAACTTGCTGGAATTTCATGCTGTGGGAGGAAAAGTATTAGACGATCCTCATACCATAGCCGGAATTGAAGGTGTTCGATCAATCGAAGTCCCTTCGAAATCAGACCGTTACTCATTTAAATTCGTCAACTTCATAAGTTACAGCGTAACCGATGAAATGTTCATCAATACGGTCACTGATGAGGTTTTTGAGGGTGGACGATTGCGCAGTTATTCTAAATCACACTTTCTAGATTATGTGTCCGCCGCGACTTGGGCGACCGCAAATTTTCCCGGTAATTTATTACATTACCAACTGAATACTCTTGATCACACTATCGATGTAGTGACAGCGGAACCTCCAGAACTGGTTATGGTTCAAAGTGGTAACTAAGGGCTCAAAGCAGTCCTTGAACGGGCGGGTACCATCAATTCAGAACAAATTGCTTGGGCTTTACTGCTCTCGATTTGCACTCGTGAAGTAATTCGTTTTTGAAGGCCGGATAGCAACGCCGCCAGCGATGGCGGCAGCTTCGGTCGTAACAACCCCCTTCCCCTCTCTAAAAAAATCGACCATCCTCCCCCAAAGAAGACTGTGGGGAGATTAATGATGAAGAAGTTGGTTTTGTTTTCAGGCGCAGCTGTGGCTCTGCTCTCGGCCTGTGTCAGCCCTGAGGGTGTAAGCGGCAATTCGAACACGCGGTCATTTGCCGAAGTACCGGAAAACGTGCGCGCAATTGCCGGGCCGGGTCAAGATCTGAGCGATGTTCGAATTAACAACGCGGATGGGTGCTTCGTGTATCGCCATCAGGGTCCGGTTGAAACGACCTACCTGCCACTTCGAAACAGAAAGGGCCAGCCGATCTGCGCCAAGCGCGACGAACCGGCTGAGGCCTGATCGCGCAACCCGCGCGCTTTGACGCATTATGCGGGATAAAGGTGCGCGGTAACGCCGGTCTCGACCTGATCATACAACCCGATAATATGCGCCATCACCATGCGCACACAGCCAGAGCTGGCACGCCCTCCGATAGACCGCGGCGCGGGTGATCCGTGGATGCGCAAATAGGTGTCTCGGTTGCCCTTGAACAGATAGAAGGCGCGCGAGCCCAGCGGGTTCTTCGGCCCCCCATCCACACCATCCGCGAGTGGACCATAGATATTGGGATCCCGCTCAATCATGTCCTTGGTCGGAATCCATGTTGGCCATTTGGCTTTGCGACGGATCGTGTAAACACCCGGCTCATACAGATTGCCACGCGCAATCGCCACGCCATAGCGCATCGCAGTGCCATTTCCGCGGACGTGATAGAGGTAACGCGCCACCGCGTCGACGTGGATGTCACCGGGCGTCAGATTGGCATTCGCTTCGACCAGTTGCGGCAAAAAACGCGGGTGCAGCCCCCAAGGGTTCGACGTGGCAGGGTCGTAATTGGCAGGCGTCACCTGTGCGTCATAGGCCGCCCATTTGGAACGGTTCGACACCGGCCCGGCAAAGGCAGGTGCAATCGGGGCCGAGAACATCGCGGCGGATGTGATTACGAAGTGGCGTCTGGTCAGCATGGATAAAATCCTCATTTCACGATGAGTCGATAATCGAACCGCCCTAATTTATTCATGTTAGCGCAAATCGCGAGTCAAAATGCTGTGTGGGGGGAAAGGGACGACAAAGCGTGACCGGATGTCCCCATAATGAGGACAGCTGAGCAACGCCACCCCCTCAGGTCTTTGAAGGATCAATCGCTATCCCCCTGTGGGAAAAGCGGACAGGCGACATGGATATGGCGGTCAGGCAACGCCCCACCAACGAAGCGTCTGTTCACAGTGATGCCGGATGGCATAGACTGCGCCTTCAACATCACAACTCTCTAGGGCTTGGATGATTGCGAGATGTTCTTCCATAGCCGAGACGATCCGGTCTTGAAGAAACGGGCGCGCATTCTGGATAATCGCGATGCGCATTCGGTTGGCGTCATAGCTGGCCTTCAACTGCGAGTTTTCGAGACCCTCTGCCAAGAATTCATGGAGCGACAGATCAACTTCGATGGCCTTCGGTGGCAGGGTTTTCGTCGAATCAATCTGGGCGGCGTCTCGCATGGCGTCGTGCTGCGTCCGCAAATCCTTCAGTCCGGTGAATGCACCATCAAATATACGCCTGCGTGCACCTTCCTGATCCAATGCCATCCGAAAATCAAGGCATTCCCGGATGGTTTCAGCGTTCACCTCCATCACTTGCACACCACGTTTCGGGAATGTCGTCACCAAACCCTGTGAACTGGCTTGCTTCACTGCCTCACGGACGGCGGCGATCGGGCAGTCAAGAATTTCAACGAGTTGCGACATGGATAGGAACTGACCGCCGCGCAATTCCCCGGTTCGAAACGCGGCCCAAAGCGCTTGCTGCGCTTTATCCGCCAGAAGCTGGACTTCGCTGGATTGGTTCATTGGCGGCTCTTTCGTGGTATTCTCAACTACTGCTAACAAGTGTTACTTGAATTTTTTGTTAGTCCATTAGCTAGTATGCCATCTAAAATGTTAGCTGCAAGTTCAATTTAATGCGATGTTCAAATGGACGTCGAATTGCCGCCCCAGTGGCGGCCTGAGGGAGGAAAGCATGGCTTCCATGGAAGAAACACACGTCGTTCACGGCAACACGATGGATCCGGAAGGGAACACTCTTAACCCGGTCGGTGCTGACGAAAAAACCTGGGGGTGGTTTGCCATTTTCAACATTTGGGCAAACGACGTCCAGTCGCTCTTTGGATATACGCTTGTCGCATCGCTGTTCATTTCGTTCGGCGTTGGCGGCTGGACGGCTTTCGCGGCATTGATCACCGCCGGACTGTTTGTCATGTGGATGGTCAACCTGTCCGGTGCCGCCGGTGAAAAATATGGCATCCCCTATCCGGTCTTCGCCCGCGCCAGCCTTGGCACCCAGGGTGCCAAGCTGCCGGCTATCCTACGGGCAACAGTGGCCGTGTTCTGGTACGGCGTTCAGGTTTATTTTGCCTCCACGGCAGTGGCGCTGTTGATCCATTCGTTCACTGGTGCAGACACCGGGGCAGAATTCCTTGGTCTGACGGGTATTGACTGGATCTCATTCATCATTGTCTGGGCCTTCCACATTGTTATCTTCTGGCGCGGCATGAACTGGGTTGAAACCTTCCTGAACATCGCTGGCCCCTTTGTTTACCTGGTGATGATCGGCCTGGTTATCGTGCTTTGGCAGAAATCCGACGGCCAGCTTCTTGAGGCCACAGCGTCAATCTTTGCCAATCCCGAGGGCACGGCCTGGACCGAATTCAAGGGGTTCATTGCGATTGTTGGCACCATGGTGGCCTATTTCGCCGCCGTTATGATCAACTTCAGCGACTTCTCGCGCTATGCCAAAGACAAGCGGGCAATGAAGCTGGGCAACCTTGCGGGGCTGCCGTTCAACATGATCCTGTTCTCGGCGCTGGCACTTCTGACGACCGCTGGCGCAGCAGTTGTGTTTGGTGAAAAGATCATCAACCCGACCGAGATTGTCGAACGTACGGACAGCGTGCTTCTAGGCGTCATCGCGGCGATCACCTTTTTCGCCGCCACTGTCGGCATCAACCTGGTGGCAAATTTCATTCCCGCAGTGAATGGCATCGCAAACCTGTCGCCCGACAAGATCAGCTTCCGCAAGGCTGGTTTGATCACTTCGCTCTTCGCTCTGGTTATTGGCGCATTCTGGAACAGCTTCATCAGCCAGTTCGGGATCAGCGGCTTCGTCAACACGCTTGGCGCTGTGCTCGCTCCGATCTTCGGGATCATGATCGTTGACTACTATTTTCACCGGAAAGAACAGTTGAACGAAGATGAGCTCTACAACATGGAAAGTGGCATCTACCACTACAATAACGGATGGAACACGGCTGCCGTTAAGGCATTCGGTGCGGCGGCAATCTTCTCGGTCATAACCGTCTGGGTGCCGTGGTTTGCGATATTGTCCGGCTTCAACTGGGTAGTTGGCGCAATCCTTGGCGGCGTGATTTACCATGCCCTCGCCAAGAACGACGTGAAGGTCTGAAGATAAACGACGGTTTGGCCGGTGGAGCTTTGCGCTTCGCCGGCTTTTCATTTATTCTGGTTCGGATCCGAAATAGAGCGATCCGCCACCAAATTCTCACTAGAATTTACTGGGTACATGTAAGCTGCAGAACCGGCAGGTTGCACCTGAATGAACGGGCGAGACGCCCGTCCGTTCCACAAATCTTCTTCTATTAAGAAGCCCTTCGCCGCGGTTTGATTGGCTTGCTGTTTAGGTTATCGCCGACATCCCCCAAAGAAAAAGCCCCCACCTTTCAGCAGGGGCTTTTCAATTCTCAGTTAAGCCTGACGATCAGAGACCGGTGGTCACGTCGATCGTGTTGCCCTCTTCCAAGGTCACGTAGGCTTTCTTGACGTCTTTGCGCTTGCCCAACTGGCCGCGGAAGCGTTTGACTTTACCCTTGGTGATGGACGTGTTGACGGCTTTCACCTTCACGCCAAACAGGGTTTCGACAGCTTCTTTGATCTGCGGCTTGTTGGCACCGATCGCCACTTCGAAAACAACTGCGCCATTTTCAGACGCCATGGTTGCTTTTTCAGTGATGAGCGGCTTGCGGATCACGTCGTAGAGTGCAGCTTTATCGGTCATTTCAGGCGAGCCTCCAGAGCTTCGACACCTGCTTTGGTGAGCACAAGTGTGTCACGCTTCAGGATGTCATAGACGTTGGCGCCCATCGACGGCAGGATATCCAGACCTTCGATGTTACGAGCGGCCTTGGCGAACATTTCGTTTACTTCTGCACCGTCGATAACCAGAGCGCGTTTCCAGCCCAGATCCTTAACCGCTTTGGCCAGAGCAGCAGTTTTGCCGTCAGCATCTGCGGTGTCGATCACGACCAGTTCGCCAGCTTGCGCTTTAGCGGACAGGGCGTGCTTCAGACCCAGTTTGCGGAATTTCTTGGTCAGGTCGTGACCGTGGCTGCGAACAACCGGGCCCTTATAGACACCACCACCACGGAAGATCGGAGCCGAGCGAGCGCCGTGGCGTGCGCCACCGGTGCCTTTTTGGCGATAGATCTTCTTGGTCGAGTAGTTAACTTCTGACCGTGTTTTCACCTTGTGAGTGCCGGCTTGTGCGTTGTTACGCTGCCAGCGGACCACACGGTGCAGGATGTCGGCGCGCGGCTCAAGACCGAACAGGGCCTCGTCCAGCTCGACCGATCCGGCTTTTTTGCCGTCCAGTTTGATTACATCAAGTTTCATGCTTCACCACCTTCCGCGGGCGCGTCTTCCGCCACATCAGATGCCTTTGCTTCAGTTGCAGCCGACTTCAGACCTGCCGGGAACGGAACGTCCTCGGGCAGCTTCTTCTTCACGGCGTCTTTCACGGTGACCCAGCCACCTTTCGATCCAGGGACAGCGCCCTTGATGAAGACCAAGCCACGATCGGCGTCGGTTTTCACGACTTCGAGGTTCTGCGTGGTTACACGGACATTACCCATGTGACCGGCCATTTTCTTGCCTTTGAAAACCTTGCCCGGATCCTGACACTGGCCAGTTGAACCGTGCGAACGGTGGCTGATCGAAACACCGTGCGTGGCGCGAAGGCCACTAAAGTTGTGGCGTTTCATAGCACCGGCAAAGCCTTTACCAATCGAGGTACCGGCAACGTCAACTTTCTGGCCTTCCAGGAAGTGCTCAGCCGACAGCTCTTCGCCAACGGCGATCAGAGCGTCTTCCGACACACGGAATTCCACAAGCTTACGCTTCGGAGCCACTTTGGCAGCGGCAAAGTAGCCGCGCATAGGCTTAGACGTGCGTTTTGCCTTGGCTTCACCAGCGCCGAGCTGAACGGCGGTGTAG
This sequence comes from Aliiroseovarius sp. S1339, assembly GCF_023195695.1. Lineage (GTDB taxonomy): Bacteria > Pseudomonadota > Alphaproteobacteria > Rhodobacterales > Rhodobacteraceae > Aliiroseovarius. The sequence goes on from NZ_JALPQG010000006.1 coordinate 261,989, forward strand.
CCGTCTTTGTCAGCGGTGCGGTTGGCCACGACCTGCAGGTTGTCCATTTGAAGAACGGTCACAGGGATCTGTTTGCCGTCTTCCATGAAAAGCCGGGTCATGCCGACTTTCTTTGCGATAATACCAGAGCGCATCTGTGATACCCTCCTTAGACCGAGATCTGAACGTCAACGCCAGCAGCCAGGTCGAGCTTCATCAGCGCGTCCACGGTCTGTGGGGTTGGGTCGACGATGTCGAGTAGACGCTTGTGCGTGCGGATCTCGAACTGGTCGCGGGATTTCTTGTCAACGTGAGGACCACGGAGAACCGTGAACTTCTCGATCTTGTTCGGCAGCGGGATGGGGCCGCGAACGTTTGCACCGGTCCGTTTGGCAGTGTTGACGATCTCTTGTGTGGACGCATCCAGCACGCGATAGTCAAACGCCTTAAGACGGATACGAATGTTTTGACTTGTCATAGCATTCGCCCTTTCAGGCAGAGAGTTGATAGGACGACAGCCGGCTCATTCCAACTGCCCTCGTCGAACCCCGGACAAATTCAAAAAGCGGGACCGAATCCCGCTCTTCAATTCGCCCAGCGAACTCGCGCGTCTTACAGGGGTTTGTGGGGGTGTGGCAAGGGGGTAATGCTGGGATAATACTCAATGTCTGGATTGAGCCCTTTCTAACGACCATGCTGCAACCTAACGAATGTTGGCAATTAGTGAATGGCGCAAGCATCTCAAACCTGAGATATCTTGAAAGTCCAGCTGAGGGTACCATTGGTGGATTGTTGAGAGGACACTGAATTTCATGCAACATGCCGTCTGCTTCACAGAGCCTGAAAAGAGACTCTTTGCCGAGTTGATCGTTCAGGGTATGCGCGTCAGCGGCGGGACCAGTCTGAAAGGCATTTGTTTTTGTTACAGTCACACGGGTGAATTAAAGGGGTCCAGGCAGAATTTCGGCATGGTGTACGATAGTCGCTATGGTCTTGCAGAGGATATCTACGAACTATGCGGGCTGACCGAAAACGATGTCTGCCTGTTCACAGAGCAGGAAATCCGAGAGAAATTGCATGACCCTGGCCAACTTGAGGTGGATCTGACTTGGGTCATCGAAGGGTTTTTTCTTTACCTCCACCAACTGAATCTTGAAGGGGGCCATGCGTTTCTTTCAGCGAAGGATCGTAGCGGTTTTGTTGTACCCGAACAATTCGGCCCACTTTTTGAGGCTTTTGCGGACTGTGGCTACGGCCAGAAACTTGGGGATGTTTTCGCGTGGTCCGATCGGGCAGTCCCGCATCTGGCGGTATTCAGACGGCCACGAGACTGCCGCTTCGAGTGGGTTTTCGACAGACATATCGACAGAATGATTGATACGATGCCCCCGAAATTGCGCGCCCGGTTAGAGCAAGTCAGAAAAACCCTTGATGAAAGAAATAGTGCGCGGGCATATTTCCTGAAATTCTTGGAGCATCATTGGTACAATGATCAATGGAATGAAAATCCGGTTTTGACACACTCTGATCGTTTCATTGGCGAAACAGAAACGAGTGCGGTCTGGGGGCGCGCGATTGCGCGTCGATTGGATGTGCGTGATCTGTTCCCGTGACGTGAAGATGGCTTTGTAGCGGAGAATGTCCAACACGCGGCAAATGGGTCCAAGGGGTTTAAAATATTACTTGGCCGACGGTGGCCCTCGGGCGGTCGCTTCGTGGCTAAGGCCGAGAAGCGGACATTGGCAAGCTACACAAGAAAGGCCGCTCCTCCCCGCTCTGTGGACATTCAAATGCAAAAAAGGCCGCCTTTCGGCGGCCTTTCTCGTTCGAACATCAACAAAGTTAATTACGCAATAATCTTCGACACAACACCGGACCCAACGGTGCGGCCGCCTTCGCGGATGGCGAAGCGCAGGCCGTCTTCCATCGCGATCGGCGCGATCAGTTCAACCGCGAACTTCAGGTTGTCGCCCGGCATCACCATCTC
>NZ_JALPQG010000007.1 GCF_023195695.1 Aliiroseovarius sp. S1339
GTCGCGCCAATGGTACTGCGTCTTAAGACGTGGGAGAGTAGGTCACCGCCAAACCTAGAAAAGAGCTAATTCTCTCAATACGATAACAATACAAACAAACACAAAACGCCGTCAGCTGAATAAGCTGGCGGCGTTTTGCTGTTCGAGAGGTGGCAGGGGGTAAGCGTTGCTTTTGCACCTACAGTTCGAAATGCGTGGAGACATAAACAATCTGGCCTTCAAGAAAAAAGAAGTTCACGAACACACCGCATTTTTTTCTGAATACGAAACGGCGCAGAAAGCCTTTGGATGGCTCACAAAAGCTGATGGTTTGATCAGCCGTATATTTGCGGGAGCAAATACCTCTCCCAAAAACAGCCATCCACTCTCTTTGAAATAGGGTTCCAAACTGCTTCCATCGCAATCGGTGCCGACAAGAGTCAAAAGAGTCTTCCTAAATCTGCTTTCATTTATGTCGCGCGCATCAAAGCTTTCGCGTGCTTCGATCAATCCCTTGAGCGGCGCTTCTTTGAGTAAGCTCCCACAATCTTTAGCGAGCAATGGGGTAGCAAGCAGAGGCAACATGACCAGAGATGCAGTTAGAGTTATGTAAGGAAAGTGCATGAACGAGTTGATCCGTGAATTGGCAATGAGAACTCTAAAGGTTGTAAGCTATTAGTCGAGGCTGATGTCTGCCAACCAAACCAAACCAACCAACGCCGCCTCGACACAGAATCGGAACAAGATAGCTCGGCACTCCGTTCGAGAGATCATCCAACGAAACGGCATCTCCCTTCCGCATTCGCCCCACCCCGTGCTAGCCTAGCTTGCTGAGGAGGGGCCAATGGAGAAACTGCTGCTTTCAGATATCCTCGTGCTGGCCGCTGCTGGCATGTTCGTCTTGGGATACCTGATTATCAATCAGGTGATCCTGCGCGTCATGCTGCTGATCGGCACAGCACTGTATATCTGGTATTATTTCGTCGTCGCACCAACGCCTCTGTGGCCGGCCATCTGGGCGAGCTCGGCAACCGGATTTGCTAACATAATCGGCCTTTCTGGGCTGTTACTTCGTAAATCACAATTGTCGATCCCGCGAAGGTTCAGTGATCTTTACGTTCATTTCGACATGTTGCCACCAGGAGACTTTAGAAAGCTGATGCTGGTGGCCCAGCGACGATCCCGCCCGGCGGGTTACCAATTAACGCAGGACGGCGTTGAAGTTCAAAAACTTTGCTACGTCGTTGCTGGAACAGTGACGGTAAAGAAGTTCGGCAACTCTTTCACGATGCCAGGCGCCAGTTTCGTTGGAGAGGTTTCCTTTCTTACTGGCAATTACGCGTCTGCGTCGACGTACCTTTCGCATGAAAGTGACGTTCTGGAATGGGATGTTGGCATGTTGGAGCGGCGGGCAGCGCGAGACGTTCGTTTCCGGTTGGCATTAGACGCCGTAATTTCTCTGGATCTTGCACAAAAGGTTGCGCGCGCCGGAACGCAAGGTGTTGCCGGCGCTAGGCTAACGTAACCTAACTCTGCTCAAGTCAGGACCCGCCGGTCGCGCAACGCAGGAACCGTTCGATCTGGACCTGAATGCCCGACCATCTCGACAGCAGGCGCGCGGGGTAGTCCATGACAACGTCAATTGATTGGGCACGCATGTAATGGGTGCACGTCTGGTTGAACTGTCCTTGTGCCGCTCCGCATTCCAGCACGGCGGTAAGGGAACCATTTGCATCCATTGCGGTGAAGACCCTTCCAGAGGTGCCTCTGTCAACTTTGGAAAGCCGGGTCAGGCCGAAATTGTATGGCACTGAGGCGATCGCGTTCTCGCCCTGCACGGCAACGATGCCAGTCAGGTTGGCCGCAACCTCGTCCAGATCGGCAAAATCGCCAATAAGAAGCGTGACAGGCGCGATGCCATCGGTGTCTGGGTGATGTGTGGCTGTTAATCTACGCGTCTGTTCACGACTGACCGGCAAAGCGTTTCCAATCATCATCCGAAACAACAACGACCCGTGCCGCATTCCGCTTTGCTGATCAAGCCGGTCTTCCAGATAGACCTGCGGCAGGCTGATCTCCACCTCGCGGCCTTCAAGGCTCATATCGAGGTAGAGCACCACCATTTCAGCATCGTCGGTGAATTGATTGCAGGGATCCAGCGCGGGCGTGTTCAAAAGGGTGTCATAGCTGACAGCTTGCGCTGGTTGGCTGGTTGCCAGCGCGATAAGGCTGCAGGAGATGAGCACGGAACCTGTCTTCACCCGCTAAGTATGCGCTTTTGGTGACGTCTCGGCAAATTCGGCGGTTTTTCGGGCGGGCGATTGGCCTGCATTTACCTGGTCGGAACCGAGATGCGAAGCTGGAGGGATTCCAGTCCCGGATTGACCGGCACGATGTCACCATTCGACCGATGATCAAGCGAGACGCTGTAACGCACCCCGTCTGCGCGCTCATATCCGGCATCTATGCCCGAACGAAACTCGACCGGATGGCCCAGTACTGGCCCATGATCGCGCAACCAGATGCCGGGCATAAAGGAAAACTGCGCAAACGACCTGCTGCCCCACAAATGAAACGCATTCACCGCGCCCACACCGATCCACACATCGCCCAGACTGTCCACCGAGGCGCCGATGGTGGGTTGAAAAGGGCCGAAGCTGAGCGGTAGGTCGTGGCGATAGTAAGCCTCGGCCCCGATGGAATCGGCCTCGAATATCAGTTTGCCTGCTGAGGCGACGTGGCGGGCCACGGTGGCTGCCGGTTTCACGCAGCCCGTATCGCAGTGATTGACCCACATGTCGATCAACCCTGTGAGCAAAAACAAGACTGCCAGCGTGCCGTCCATTGCAATAACCTTCCGTGTTCTCAGACAGTTAATCGAACGAACAGACAATGTCACGCAGTCGCAAAAGGGAACTGGCTTTTGTTCTAGTTTTTTGCCGAATGCGCTTGTGGTTCGCAGACTGTGAGCCTATATACACCGCATTGGCGCGGGATGGAGCAGCCCGGTAGCTCGTCAGGCTCATAACCTGAAGGTCGTAGGTTCAAATCCTACTCCCGCAACCATTGAAACCGACACCCCGCCCGTAAAACGGCGGGGTTCGTCGTTTTTAGGTGCCGAGAACGCCAAGATCGCGGCCAACTCGCCATACAATTCAATGTCATGACAGTCCGGCGCGTTTTCATTTGGATGCAGCCGGACTTCCGACACCAAGGACCGCAATAGTTCAATAGCTTGCGGCCTCGTGTTCTCCTCGTACAAGCTGTCGGCAAGATCATGAATCTTCTCTGCATAAACCTGTGCCAATGACGGATGCAAAAGAATCGGCTCTTTATCGGGGATTGCACTGAGCTTGACGGAAAGTTCTTTCTTGCGATCTTCAAGTTCATCCAGTTTTGGGCGATTGTATACTTGACAAACCCATAGACTAGGCGGGTTGTGTTTCATGCCATTTGGCAATGACCGCACAAAACGGCCCCACATGAATACCTGAAACAACAGGTTTGCTAGCGCCATTCGGTGTAAATTCGCAGTAGTCGTTTTCGTCACAGGTGTAGGTTCCGATAACCTCACCATTCTTAGTGAAGACATCGCCGCTATCCGCTGGAAAACCCTCAAGGGTCACATGCCAATGATCCATCAGTCGGCCTTCTTGTCGTCCGGCTTCTGCTTCGCCAGCTTGCGCAGATTCTCATTAAACCGTTCTTCGTCGTCGTCCGTCTCTAGTTCGCGGGCGGCTTCTTTGAAGCGGTCAAGTTGGCTTTTGTCTTGCGTGCTCAAACAACTCTCCATCGGTGGAACTGTCGGGGTAACAAATTTTCAACTTGTTACCGTTCCGGCAGTCGAATTTATCGGACAAATGAAGCAAATCATCATGATCATATGTATGCATGGTTTCAATGCTCCACCTGAGAGCGGACGCCAGATGTACGGCGTCTTGATATTTACTTAAGCCGGTTGTGTCCCGCCAAAGCTGACGCCCCATTTCCGCGATATCTACAGCCATCGGAATTGGCTTTATAAATTGCTGTCTAAAGATATCCGATATCTTTTTGCCATTGTCTTCCGACATTGGTTTCTGCTTGGAGGATTCCTTGCCAATCCGGCGACACTCAATCATCGACAACGTGGACGTCCAAATTTCGGCTTTGCCGTCTCTCGCCCAGCCGTAGACGATTTCCAACTCGCGCTGCTTGTCAGCCTCACCATTCAGCAGGCCGATAAATGCGCAGGTGTCCCAATAGAACTTTCTAGGTTTAGCCAACGGCATCACCTCTCAACAGATCAAGGTGTTCGTCCATTGATTTATCGCCCAATACGTCAAATTTCTTGAGATCATTTATCGTAATATCAGTCCACGGCACGTCCTCAAAGTCGTCGATGTCGGCACGCTTTAGGTCGCCATCCGAGTTGTAATGAAGCGCTCCAGTCAGGTTTACTCTGTGTCCCTCCCAGACCTCACTCCAGTTGTGTGCCGGACCTATCTTTTCAGATAATTCCTCAGACAATACGCATGTGAACTTCTTCTCAGATAAGCGATCGATAACATCAAGAGCAGGCTTACCATTCCATCTCGTTAGACCAGAGATTTCGCCTTCAACTGTTCCGTATTCGGTGCGTTGCCAATCCGGCTTGCTCTCACGCTCTGCTATTTCAGCGCGTTCAATCGCAGCTTTCGCTTTCTTCGCATTCTGCGGGCGAATACTAAACGGATCACTCCCCGAAAACGCAATTTCCGTTCTTGTTATGGTGCTAGTATTTCTTTCGATCACCCGCTTAAGTGCTGGCATTGCATCAATGACAACACCGCCGACACGGCCTTCCAGCAGGTCTTTAACATCTTTCTCCAGAAGGCCGGATACGCGGTTAGCTTCCAAAACAACCGACAACTCTGGCTTAGATGGGAACGGCTCTGCCATCAGAGTAAATGGGGGGCTGTTTGTGTGGGCCTCGGTTAGACGCCACACAATCTGTCGTTCATTTGGGTTAACCGCCTCGGAGCGCTCTAAGGCTTCGATCATGTCCAGCACTTGGTTCAGAGCGTCAGACACAGTTAAGAACTCCCCTGCCAAGGGGTCCGGATAGACCGTCACTGAAAACGTCTTAGCCATACTTGTCCTTCTTTGGCCGCTTTATGCGACCACCGATGAGCCACGGTATGTCAACCGCTTGCCCTTAACTGACACTAACAAGTTAATGCCTCGTTGTGAATCATCTACTCCATTTGCGACCCGATTATTGTAACGGAAATCAAATTCCGCAGCATAGCGGTGAAGGTGCTGTTTACCGCAGTGCTGATAGACACCCTTCATGCCGCGCTTGAAGATGCTGTAGAAGCCTTCGACCGTGTTGGTGTGCATTTTGCGATCCTCCAGGTTCACATACTCACCAGCGCTGTGATTGGTCCAACCATGGGCTTCAAACACGCGGCCAGCGCCGATGTTTTGATACTGACGGGCTTCGTCGGTCATAACATACGCTTCTTTGGCGATGTTCTCTTGCAGGATAGGGATCAGAGTGGACTTTTTGAGGTCGTCCACAACGATAGACTTGGCGCGTTTCGTGGCGCGATCCACCAGCGTCAGCATTTTCATCTTGTGAGAACCGCCACGGGCCTTTGGGTGCTTAGTCACGCCCGGTTCTTTGCCGATGAAAGTTTCATCGACCTCCACAATGCCACCATCGTTGCCGAAGCCAGCCAGCGCACCGTCGCGCATGCACTCGCGGATGCGGTGCGTCAGGAACCAAGCGGATTTATAGGTGATGCCCAGAACGCGGTGCAGTTGGTGGCTGCTGATGCCCTTCTTGCTGGACACCATCAGGTGAATGGCTTGCAGCCACAGGTGCAGCGGCAGGTGGCTTTCTTCAAATATCGTGCCTTTGCGCACAGTGAACTGCTTACGGCACTCACGGCACTTCCACAGGCCGTGGCGCTCAACGCCTTCCGGGTTCTTCTTGCTGGGCTTAGAACGGACGCCCACGAGAGGATAGGCGCAATCCACAGCGCCGCAATGCTGGCATACCGGACCATCGGGCCAGATGATGCTTTCAACGTGCTTAAAGGCTTCGGCCTCGTCGTACATGTATGGTTTGGTAAGAACAGACATTGTGGGTTTCCTTAACTCTATGAGTTATATGTAGGAATTCGCCTTGGGTTTGTCAAGTATACAATTACCCAGTTTTGTCTTCATCGACGCATGGAACATCCCTTCGCTGATTGCGTCCACAATCTTGGCGATTTTGGATAAAACAGTACGAAGTTCGGCTTCCAATCTGGTGTGGCTGGACGTGTTCTCAACTTGAAGCCTGTTCCATTCGCGATGATATTCTGACACAAACTCTGCCATCAGCGCTGGATGCATCAGTTTCTGTTTCAGGCCCTTCAAAACGCGATCTTCCACCTCTTTGCGTTTGATGAGCAGACGATTGTCGCAGGTGCCCTTATTGCGAGCAGAGGCGCAGCCGTATTTGGACTTGTTCATCAACGTGTATGACCCGCCACAACATCCACACTTAAGCAAGCCTGAGAAAAGATGTTTGACGCGCCGAGCCGCCCCAAGGGTTTTACCGCCGCGACCTTCGGGCGCTGCGACTATTTCATGCCGGATTGCTCCTTGCCGATGTTTGACGCGGGCCCAGAGATCGTCATCAATTATGCGCAAGTCCGGGACCTCATTCCGAACCCATTGATCTTCTGAATTTAGGCGGGCTTGGCGTTTTCCAGTGACTGGATCTTTAATATAGCGTTGTCGATTCCAAACACGCTGGCCGATAAACAGTTCGTTATTTAGAATGCCGGTTCCACGTTTCTAATTGCCCGAAATGGTTGAGAACGACCACGTTCCAGTCCCTTTGCCAGATCTTGGCGCGGGCACACCTTCGGCATTTAGGGCGACAGCAATCGCCCGGGCTGAAAGGCCGGTTTCGTAGTCTTCAAAGATCCGCCTTACGACGCGCGCCTCTTCGGCACTAATAACGAGATCCCCTGTACTCCAAGTTCCATCAGGTAGAAGCTGTCGATCAAGGCTTTAGCCATAACTGCGTCCGCCTCCAGATTTACCGGCAACAACGCGTCCCTCAAGTCCGCGATGGGTCTTTTGAGCGAGGTTCTTTAGAAACAAGGCATTCATCGTGCCGCCAAGGCCGATGTGCATCTCGTTGATCTCGCCTTCCGCCTTAGTGACGATATCAACACCCAGAAACCTCATACGTTTATGAAGGGCTGCGATGTGTTCTTGATCCCGAGACAAACGATCAAGCGTGAGCCTCCCCCTTTGAAGTGGTCCGTCCCTATAGTTGGGAAACGGAGGGCCATAAATGGCCATCAAGAGACCCAAGCCCGAAGAGATTGTCGTGAAGTTGCGGCAGGTTGAAGTTCTGATGGGGCAAGGAATGCCTCGGATAGATGCAATCAGACAAATCGGTGTGACTGAGCAAACTTACTACCGCTGGAAGAAGAAGTACGGCGGAATGGGCACAGAACAACTCAAGGAACTGAAGCGGCTACAGAAGGAGAACGAGCGGCTTCGGCGAGCTGTTTTGGACCTGACGCTGGACAAGTTGATCCTGTCCGAGGCCGCAAAGGGAAACTTCTGAGCCCATCCCGTCGCCGTGCCTGCATCGATCATGTGCGCAGCCAATTGAAGGTTTCCGAGCGTCGCGTTTGCCGCGTCTTGGGCCAGCACCGATCCACACAGAGACGCGTGCCGGTTGGTCGGACTGACGAAGACCGTCTGGTTGCGGACATGATCGAGATGACACGTCAGCATGGGCGATACGGTTACCGTCGGATTGCCGCTCTGCTGAGAGATGCAGGCTGGCAGGTGAACGATGAACGTGTCGAGCGCCTATGGCGGCGATGCTGCTGAACGCGCTGACACCGCCGGACACCGTACCACTTGTATCCGTGGCCGATCTGCGTGATGTGTCGGATGCGAAAGAGGAAGCGCTCAACGCTTGGGACGCGCGGCTTGAGAGTATCTTTGCTGAGTATCACTCCCATCCGCAACGGTTGCGCCCGGTGCGCGCGGTCATGGAAGAACGCCTGCTGCGTGCTTTCGCAGGTTTGTTAAACCAACTCCGGTAGGAAGACCTTGGGATTGAGCAATACATCTGGCGCTCGCAAGATGATGCGAAGGTACGCAACAGCCACGCTTCATATGATGACCGTGTATTTCGCTGGGACACGCCACCGGAAGGCGGGCACCCGGGCGAGGCGCACAACTGTCGGTGTCATGCGGAACCCATCGCGCCGGGAGTGCAAAGCAACGTCGTGCTCGCTGATTTTGCACCCACCGCAGATAGCTTTCCGAACGGCAATGGTACTGTACGACGCTTGAGCAATGGATTGCTCGCGCGATCACCCGCAGGGTTGGCGGCCTATGCTGCCCTTGAAGCCAGTAACCAACTTCAAGCTTTCACCCGGGCAGCAAACCGACAGCAAGTGCGCGATGCGGCAATCATCATGGGCGCTGACCTAGGTACAGTGGAGGGCATCCTCGCAGCACAAGCGTATGCTGTGGCGAGGGAACTTGCCGAAAACGGCTTCTTGTCTGATGTGCCTGAACGGGGTAACCGAGCAAAGATTATTGCGGAAGCCATTGGCCTGTATGAAATGTACCAGCCGGGTCTGTTCACGCTGCCAAACGAGGAGGCGGCAGCAGCGGTGGAACTCGCCCGCCAGCTAGCCGCTGAAGCACTGGCCACGATGGAAGCGAGTCGGCTCATCCCGGTGGACGGCGAACTGGCGCAGGGCTGGGTTGAGGTGTTCCCTGAACTTACGGAAGATGAGCGCCGCTTGGAGCTACTGCCGGGCTTCACACCGGAACGGATCGAGCAGTGGCTTGAAACGTATCCGATTGAAGATTTAGGTCTGCCTAACCACACCGGATCGCCGATCCCTGATGATCCGACCGACAGCATCATTTCGACTCCGATCCCAGAAGAAACCGGGCCGAATATCGTTGCAGTCCAACCAGGTGAGCCGACTCCGATCAATCCAAGCGATGACGAAGCCACTCAACGCGGGCATCGCCGAGAAAATGAATCCGCGCAGATTCTGGGGCAGAATGGCTTTGACATCATACAGAACCCGGTGATCGACGGACCAAAACGTCCCGATTATTTAATCAACGGAGAGGTTTACGATCACTACGCACCGTCAAATGACCGCGCCCGAAACATTTGGTCCGAAGTCAAAGGCAAAATCGAAAGGGGGCAGACTGAAAACACTGTCATTGGTCTTTATGATAGCAATGTAGATGAAGACGCTCTTCGACAACAGTTTGAGAACTGGCCAATTGAGGGGCTTGGCGATGTGATTATCATTCGCTCTGACGGAACCATTGGGAGGCTGTGATGGCTATCGAGTATCATATTTACACCGATCTGAACATCGAAACGTTGACGAGCCGAACCGAAGCTGCCGCCAAAGGTACGCAAGATCTCTGGGAAGGTTGGTGGGTTAACGATGACCTGGGTCCGTTCCACGAGGAGATCATGGAGGATTACGGTGACCAAAAAGGGTACAAAACGAGAATGACATCGCGCCATTTCAAGGATCGCAGCGTCGAGGCGCGCGCTAGATTAATTGAGTTTTTTGACTCCCTGCCAGGAAGGAAACTCATTTTGAACGGCGACAGCTTTGTCGATTACCGCAAGAGCTGAGAGCAAGAGCAGCCATTGGTGCATTTGCAGCGAAAGCTCACTTTGTCCCGCGATACAGTCGTTCGCCTATAGCCCTATTTCGCGGTTGCAGCGAATGGCCGCAATGTCGGACCGCACTGCAGCATCGCAGGGTAGCGCTGGATGTCGGCTCTGGGCCGTCCTTGTCACCGGCCGGAGCCAAGACTGGGCAGGTGCTGCGCTGCCTTCGACGGCGGCTCTGAGCCCGTCCTCAACACAGGCTTCAGTTAGTTTGGCCAAGGTTCGGCATGGCATCCGAAGTCGCCTCTGAGTCCAATCAGGATAAGGTTCTTTCCAATTTGACGATAATTTATAGTATCACTCTCTGAACGCCTCACTCTGGAATTGTGCCATGCTCTTTGAAGATATCGTCAACCTGAACCTGCATCCGGTCACCCAACCTGACTACAGCGCTGAGTGTCGCGCAAAGCTTGATAGCGAGGGGGTATTGGTGCTTGAGGATTTCATTAGTCCCGCCGCTCTGACCCTGATGCATGCTGAAGGCACCGCTGCACAGGATAAGGCCTATTTTTGCGCCCAAAGTCACTCGGTCTATCTCACACCTGATAATCCGGCGTATCCAGACGATCATCCTGCGAACCGCAAAGTTCTGTCGTCCAAAGGATGCATTTGCGACGATGTGATCGGCGCGATGTCCCCTTTGCGGGTCCTCTATGATGAGCCGACCTTCCGGGATTTCGTGGCCGAGACCACCGGCCAGACTGAGTTGCACCCTTACGCTGATCCGCTTTCATCGATCAACGTCCACTACGCCAACCGCGATCAAGAACTGGGGTGGCACTTTGACAATTCGAGCTTTGCAATCACCTTGCTCATCCAGAAACCGGATGCTGGCAGCCGGTTTGAGTACGTTAAGGGGTTGAGGGACGCGGACGCTGGCGAAATGAACTATGACGGTGTGGATGAGCTGTTTCGTGGAGCCATTCAGCCGCAGGTTCTGTCCATGGAGCCGGGAACTTTGGTTTTATTTCGTGGACGAAACTCAATCCATCGCGTCACTCCCAACGAGAGCGACCGGACACGAATGCTTGCGGTTTTGGCCTACAACGCTGAACCTGGCGTGACACTGTCCGAAAGCGCTAGAATGACGTTCTATGGCCGTTTGGATTAGAACTCAAAACACAGAGCGGTTGCCTACGATTTGAGGCTAATTCGCTTATGCCGACTTCGGTCGGTGCGCTCTCGCAATGGCAAAATGGAGTGACAGCTTCATCCCGCACTGTGCGAGCTCACCACTCCAGAGATTGTGCGCAAGCAGCGAACGGCAGGTTCGACGGGCCGCGCCGCAGCATCTTGACCGGACGCTGAACGGCAGGAAAGGGCCGTTGGTGAAGACGGCCCGATAGCGTTAGATTGCAATAGCCTCCGCAATCGCTAGGGCGTCCTCCAACTCGACACCAAGATACCGAACTGTGCTGTCCATCATTGTGTGACCCAGCAATAGCTGAACCGCCCGTAGGTTGCCTGTCTTCCTGTAGATCTGCGTGACCTTGGTGCGCCGCATCGAATGTGTTCCATATGCGCTCGCCTCCAGTCCAATAGATGTGATCCAGTCGCGCACGATCCGCGCGTACTGTCGCGTCGAAATGTGTAGGCGCTCATGGAACCGACCCGGCCAAAGGTACTCTGAGCCGATCATGAGCTCATCCTCCATCCACTTCTCGACAGAGGCACGCGTGCCTTCGGAGATCTCGAAGCGCACGGGTTTCTGTGTCTTACTCTGCAAGACAGATGCCCGTTCCTTGATCTGATCCGACGCCATCACATCGACGGCTTTCATCTTCACCAGGTCACAGCCTCAGAGCCTGCTGTCGATCACCATGTTGAACAGTGCGAGGTCGCGATGGTTCTCGGCCAATTCAAGTCGCACCCGGATTGCCCATACATGCTTCGGTTTCAGCGGTCGCTTCTGGCCGACGATGCGTCCCTCGTTCCAAGCGGGGCGAAGTGCGCGAATGGCAGGTAGGTTTGGTGTTTGAATAACTGATCCTCTAATCTGCCATGCCCTCCCACAACGACAACCCGACGTTGAAGCGCCATTTTATCACAGAATACAGCATTGCCTCCGAGGGCTGCTGAGAGCCCTCCTGCTTATTGGCGACTTGCGCAGAATCCGGCGCGGTCGGCGATAATCGACTTTCGCTTCAAACATGCAATAGTAGTCGGCACCGATAGTGAAGCATATTCGAACAGACATTGGCTTTCTGTGAAATGCCACACCTGAGCAGATCGATCTGGTACCTCAGATATCGTGCGATGCAGCTACGCGACCTAATTGAGTGATACAGTGGGTTCGCTCGTTTCAGCAAACGATTACGAGGCATCGAAAGCGTCGGTTTGGACCCAGAAGTGAGCAGCAGATGCATGCCAGCCCTTCTCGTTTTGAACATGACAAAACACTGACAATCCAGTTCATCCAGTTGAAGGCGTGCATTCGCTAAACTGGATTCGAGGTGCGAACCCAAATGTGCCAGAACCGAGACTGAAGGATAGAACAAATGACCAAGCAAAATGACAAAGCACTTTCCCGCCGCAAGGCATTCACTGCCATCGGTGGCCTGGCTGTGGCCGCCTATGTGGCACCCACATTGACCACACTTTCTGCGGCACATGCCGCCAGTTCGTCTTCATCCGCCAGCCCAGCTTCGGCGGCGAGCCCGGCCTCCAAAACAAGCCCGGCCTCGAAAGTAAGCCGTGCCTCGGCCACCAGCCGACCTTCGAGCTCGTCAAGCTCCTCTTCACCAAGCTCAACGTCGTCTCCGACATCCCCAAGCGGCCCAAGCAGTCCCAGCAAGTCGATGACGCAAAGCGAGTGCAGAGACTCCGGCGGCACAGTCGTTACGCGCGATGATGGAGTTTCGGTTTGTAGCCGAAGCTAAGTCGGAAATATCTCATTCGAAACACCCGGTCTGCTTGCAATTCATTTGCTGGCAGACCGGACTGCTTTAGGGCACGTTGGAAATTGAGTAGGATGAGCGGAACCAGCTCAGGATTGAAACGTGGCAAATACGCGATATCTGAATTTTGAAGGTTTGAATCACTCCGTCGCGCTTGAAAACGCGGCGCCTTTAGAGACGATGGTGTCGGAGGTATTGTCCGCGTGGCCTCATCAGATTTCCGCGACACAGCCCCAAAACCCACCATTTGTCACAATCAGACCAGCGGATGACGGTCGGTGGTCGTTGGTGACCGAAGACGCGCCATCCGACGTTCGGATTTGGGACTCAGTCAATACCGTCTGTGATCTCGTGGCGGAAACGGCTTGGGAACGTCTGCGGTCCGAGCCTGAATTGCTTTGCCTACACGCCGCGGCTGTCAATTTCGATGGACGGTTGGTTGTCTTCCCCAATGCGCGGCGCGCGGGCAAGAGCACGCTTGCCATTGCGCTGGCGCGGCTTGGTCGGCAGCTTTACACGGACGACTTCTTGCCCGTGCGAATTGATGCAAGCAATCAGACTTGTCTTGGTATTGCGAATGGGGCACCGCCACGTATTCGTCTTCCGGTTCCGCAAGGCTTCAGCGATGCTTTTCACGCGTGGGTGGGTCAGGATCGTGGCCCGTCAAATCGACAGTACAAGTATCTTTTGGACGCTCAGATAGCGCCACATGGAGAAACATTGCCGCTTGGCGCAATGGTGGTGCTTGATCGGCAGGATGATCCGGTCGAACCAGCCCTCGCCCCCATGGCGCGCGAGGATGCGCTGGAAAGCCTGATCTCTCAGAACTTTGCCCGCACACGACATGCTGGCGCGATCCTGAAATCGATCGACGTGATCACGCGGCACCTTCCGATCTATCGGTTGAGCTATCACAGTGGTGAGGCTGCAGCAGAATACCTATCGAACCATGCCGATTTGAAATCGCTTCCCGCGGCTCAGTTTGCAGAACTTGCACAGGATGATCGCCAAGCGCCGTTGAACCAGATTGGCCAATCGACCCCCGAATTCGCGGCGGTGCGGCAGTATGTTCAGGCAACGAACGTGACCGAGACGCAGGCGGGCAACGACAGTTTTCTTGCAGATGGCACAGGTTTGGCCATTTTTCGATTGAACCCGGTCTCGACTGCGATCTGGCGGTTGCTGGAAGAGCCGACCGATCTGGACGAAGTCGTGTCCCTTCTGGCAGCAGCCTTTCCCGATGTCCCCGCAGATCAGATCACCACTGATTGCGAGCAGTTGATGCGTGGTCTGGCCGAGGCGCGTCTGATCCTGCCGGTGGCTTCAAAGGTTGCGGCGCAATGAAACGCAAAAATCGCATATCACGCCGCGAGGCTTTGAAGCGTCTGGGCTTGGGCGCGGCCGGCGCCTATATCGCCCCTAGCTTAGCTGGATTGAGCATGGCCAGAGCCGCATCAAGTTCATCGGCACCGTCGCCTGCAAGCAGGGCAACACCCCCAAGTCCGGCGTCACCCGCTTCCCGCCCTAGCCCAGTGAGCAGAGCGAGCGCCCCTTCAGATCCAAGCCGACCAGGCGGTCCAAATGGTCCAAATGGCAACGGTGGGTCGCAGCCGAGTGGCCCTAGCGGACCCGGCAAATGCAAACGATCTGCGATTTCAGGGGACGCCCAGATATCGCGCCGGGATTACCAACGTGCGCAACGCGCCATTTCGCGTGGTGACGCGCGACCGTTGCGCGAAGTGCTAAGCAACGTTCGCGCCAAACACCCCGGGAAAGTTTTACATGTCGGGTTTTCCGAGAACGGGACCAGACCGACCTTCAACGTGTTGATTGTTGGGTCGTCTGGCGCCGTGATTTCGGTGACCGTTGACGCCAAATCCGGCCGAGTCACAAGCATGCGGAAGTGCTGAATGCGTATTCTGATCGTCGAAGATGAACAAAAGATTGCGGAACTGATTGCCGATGTTCTGAAAGGCGAAGGCCTTGTCCCCGAGATCGCCCGGGACGGGGAAGAAGGATGGTTTCTCGGCAGCACCGAAAGCTATGCTGCGGCGATCCTTGATATTGGTCTGCCCAAACGGGATGGGCTTTCGGTTCTGCGTAGCTGGCGTGATGAAGGCCAGGATATGCCGGTTATTTTGCTGACCGCTCGGGCAAACTGGAACGAACGGGTCGAAGGCATTGATGCAGGCGCGGACGACTATCTGGGAAAGCCCTTTCAGATGGAAGAACTCATCGCACGCCTTCGCGCGTTGCTGCGGCGTTCAAGCGGGCAGAAAACAACGACATTGGAAGCCGGACCGCTGCGTATTGACCTCAGACAGATGCGCGTGTCCATCGACGGGCGCCCGTTGAAGGTCACACCTTTGGAGTACCGGCTTCTCAATTACCTCATGCACAATCGTGGTCAGGTGGTTGCGCAAGAGGAGCTTGCCGAAAACATCTACTTCCGAGATCAGGAGCCCGACAGCAATGCAATTGAAGTCCTGGTCGGGCGCTTGCGCCGCAAGATCGGTGGGGATGTGATCGAAACGCGACGCGGGTTTGGCTATATGATAGCTGAAGATCCGCAATGAGGATGTCGCTAAGCCTGCGTCTGTTGCTGGCGGCTGCCATCACGACCACACTGGCGCTGGTCGCGACGGTTATCGTGTTCAACTTCTTGTTCCGGCTGTATTTTGAAGACCGGGCGCGCGATGAGCTGGAGACTTACCTCCTACTTTTGACCGGCAACATTGGCGTAAGCGCTGTCGGTGAAGTTGAAGTCACGCCCATATCGGACCCTCGGTTCAATCAGGCCTTGTCTGGCTATTACTGGCAAATCCAAGTTGATGACAAAGATCCCGTTCTGTCGCCTTCGTTCTGGGCGGCGCCTTTGGCGTTGGATCGCCCGGATGCGCCGGGGGTCATCTCGTTTGCCAACGTCATCACAGATGCAGGTGGGGCGGTCGCCGTCGCGAGTTGGGTGATCACGATCGGAGAGGGCGCCACCCAGCGAGAGGTCTTTCTGGCGATTGCCATTGACCGCGAAGACCTGGATCTGTCGGTTTCAGGATTTCTGACCAACTCTGTTATTTGGCTGGCCATATTGGGCCTGTTTCTGTTCGCGGCGGGTTGGGTTCAGGTCAAACTTGGGCTGAACCCACTGAAAAAAATTCGTTCAGAAATTGGCGATGTCAGCAAATCGCCCAAGGTGCGGTTATCATCGGATTATCCGTCCGAGGTTTTGCCGCTTGTTGAAGAAGTGAACCAACTTCTGGATGCAAATGCAGAGGCACTTGAACGGGCCCGCTCACGCGCCGGAAATCTGGCGCATGGTTTGAAAACCCCGCTGACGATCATGCACGGAGTCGAACGCAAGTTGCGCCGTGGCGGGAACGATGCGCTTGCCGACGAATTGATGTCGGAAATCACCAGCATTCAACACACGGTCGAGCGTGAACTGGCGCAGAGCCGCGACAGCCATCAGAGACGGCGGCGCTGTGCTATTCACCCGATTGCCACCCGTCTGCATCGCGCCCTGAGCCGCCAACCCGGGGCCGAGCACATTCAATGGGATATCGAAGTGCCTGAGACCTTGTATGCACCCTTTGATGAGTTTGATTTGACTGAACTGATGGGCAACTTGCTTGATAACGCGATGAAATGGTCGGAAAGTCTTATCTGCGTGCGGGCCGGGCAGGATGGCTCGCACGCTTTCCTGTCCGTCGATGACGACGGCTCCGGCATTCCGGACGCTCAGATATCTTCCGTTCTGAAACGTGGCGGTAGACTCGACGCAAAGCAACCGGGGGCGGGTCTGGGTTTGACCATTGTAAACGATATGGCCCAAGCGCACGGCTGCGTTCTGTCGCTCCAACGCTCATCACTAGGGGGGCTGAGCGCGCGCATAACGTGGTCGGTGAGCCGCGCGTAAACAATGTCTTACAGCTTCCGTCCTGCAGCCCAAATCGACAGAAGGTTTGTCCGCACTGTCGTCACTCAGTGTGCGAAAATGCTGCACGATCCACGATCGGCAGGAATGCGAAAGCTGCATCGCGGCGGCAAAGGGGCCTTTGCCGTCTGTGGTGCGCAACCGATGGTCGTGTCGCGCGGTCCAGATTTCGGTCTCTTCGATATCCTCGACCGGCCCGCGGCAGATGAATTTCAACATCAGGCCCATCTCGACGATGAAGCTGAAACCAAGGCCGACCATGATCCGAAACGCCCAGAACAGCGGCCAGACATTCGGGACCGTGTCGTCGGCGGCCTGTTTGATCTGCGCTTCGGTCGCGTCACGCGGGTCATCCAGATAGCGATTGAGCAGATAGGCATAGCCTAGATTGCCGCCGTGATCCTCAAACACTGCGCGCACGGCAGGCGGCGTTTCGCCCCGTTGTTCGCGGATCGTCATCAACGCATCATAGGCGATCATGCCTGACCGGATACGATCCTCGGATTCCGCAACAAGTTCGTTGATGCCCGGCATTTCGTCGTCAACGATCCGTGCCAATCAGCCCAATCACCCATGAAAACCAAAACGCTAAAATCAGCAGGACGGCGGGCAGTATCGCGACCCGCACCATCGCGACGTGATACCGGGTTATCCAGGGCTGAAGCAGGGGCAGCTTCTGCACGATCAAGACCGCGATCTCGGCCGAACCGGCATCGGTGCGCGCCCGCGCCTCGCGCCCGATCAGCGCCGCACGTTCCCGCGTGATCCTCTGGTCGGCGGCGTCGAACAGCCATTTCCCCGCGCGACGGTTGAGCCCCGCACGCAGGACCCCGCCCAGCACAAAGATCAGGGCTGCAGGGCCGGTGCGGCCCATGTCGCCTGATACCCAACCCGAAATGGCCCATGCCAGCGCCGCCCCCTGAATAGGCCAGACCAACCCCGCAAAAACCGCAAACGTTCCCGCAATACGCAACGGCCTGGCAACGGGCCCGACAATGCGTGCGCTCGCGCGCTGCGATACAGTCGCATAGCCATTTCCGGGTGCTCTATTTGACGTCGCCTGTGGTTCTGATGCAAGATTGCACACCACCCCTCATGTCCTCAAAACACGGTACAAGGCGGGGATCACCAGCACAGTCAGTAGGGTTGACGAGGCCAGTCCGAACAGCAGCGAAATCGCCAAGCCCTGAAAAATTGGATCGTTCAGGATCACTGCCGCGCCGATCATCGCAGCGAGTGCTGTCAAGAGGATCGGCTTGAACCGTACAGACCCGGCTTCAAGCAGCACCTCTGTCAGTTCGCGGTCCGGCGTTTTGGCGTGCCGGATGAAATCAACGAGCAGGATCGAGTTGCGCACGATGATCCCCGCGAGCGCGATAAATCCGATCATCGAGGTCGCTGTGAACGCGGCGCCAAACAGCCAGTGGCCACCGAGAATCCCAATGAAAGTCAGCGGCACCGGCGTCAGGATCACCAAAGGTAATTTGAACGACCCGAATTGACCGACTACGAGGATGTAGATGCCCAGAAGCGCGACAATAAAGGCGGCTCCCATGTCGCGGAACGTGACCCACGTGACCTCCCATTCGCCGTCCCAAAGCAAGGTTGGGTGGCTTTCATCCTGTGGCTGGCCATTCAGCGCGATGATGGGTTTGGGCAGATCGCTCCAGTCCTGTGCGTCAAGCGCGTCCTGAACAGCGAGCAGGCCGTATAGCGGTGCCTCAAAGCTGCCTGCAAGTTCAGCCATCACCATTTCCGCCGCGCGCGCATTGTGGCGGAAAACTGGGAACGATGCGCGTTCCTCAGTGATCCGCACCACGTCGCCAAGTTCAACGACGCTGCGGTCGCCCGGCAAGACGTTGGCCGGGATCGGCGTCGTCAGGAAATCTTCTCCAAGTGTGCGTTGCCCGATCGGTCGCTCTAGCCGGATCGGGATAGGTTGCCGCCCGCCGCCACGGTGCGAATACCCAACCGTTATACCACCGTTAAGAATTGCAATTGTGTTGAGCGCGTCCGCCTCTTGCACCCGAAAAAACTCGACGTCATCTGTGGATACCGTCGCGCGCAACCGTCGGGCCGGAACACCATAGGAGTTGTCGATGTCGACGATGAATGGAACCGACCGAAAGGCGGTTTCAACGCGCGCCGCCACCGCACGGCGGGTGTCGGCATCAGGCCCATAGATTTCTGCCAGCAAGGTCGCTAGCACAGGAGGGCCCGGGGGGGGTTCGACCACCTTCAGGTTGGCTCCTGGCACAACCTCTAGTTCAGAAAGACGCTCGCGGATACCGAGTGCAATTTCGTGGCTTGATCGGTCGCGGTGGTCCTTCCCAAACAGGTTGATCGCAACGTCGCCCTGTTCTGGCAATGCCCGCAGGTAGGAATGGCGCACGAGGCCATTGAAGTTGAACGGCGCGGCAGTGCCAGCGTGGGTCTGAACCGAACGCACCTCTGGCAGGTCCAGGACGATCCTGGCAACCTGTTGTGCGACAGCGTCAGTTGCCTCGACCGAGGAACCTTCCGGCATGTCGATCGCAACCGACAGTTCGGATTTGTTGTCAAACGGCAGCAGCTTGACCGTCACATCCTGCGTGTAAAACAGCGCCACTGAGGCGAGCGTCAAGACCGTAACCCCCGCAATCAACAGCCAGCTTCGGGCCTTGGTCGCAAGGATCGGTGTGGCAACGGCGCGATACATCCGGCCAAGCGCGCCGCCTTGCGCGTCTTCGTGATGCGACGGCGCAGATTTACCTGCCGCCTTCAGCATCAGCCAAGGCGTCACCGTCACCGCGACAAAGAAGGAAAAGATCATTGCGGCAGACGCATTTGCCGGAATTGGGCTCATGTAGGGACCCATCATGCCGGACACGAACAGCATCGGCAGCAAAGCGGCCACTACGGTTAAGGTCGCGATGATCGTCGGATTGCCAACCTCTGCCACCGCGTCAATTGCGGCCTGACGCCGGGGCCGGTCGTCTGCCATGCCCCAGTGACGGGCGATATTTTCGATCACAACAATCGCGTCATCGACCAGAATCCCGATGGAAAAGATCAGCGCGAACAACGACACGCGGTTCAGCGTGTAGCCCATCAACCACGACGCAAACAGCGTCAGCAGGATTGTCACCGGAATGACAAGCGCCACCACAAGCGCTTCGCGCCGCCCAATGGCGACCCAGACCAGCGCGATAATGGAAACGGTCGCAAGGCCTAGGTGATAAAGCAGTTCATTCGCCTTCTCGTTGGCGCTTTCGCCATAATCCCGAGTGACTTCAATGTGCATGTCGTCGGGGATCAGCCCGCCTTCCAACGCCTCGACCCGGTGCAACACCGCTTCGGCCACCAGCACCGCATTTGACCCTGCACGTTTTGCAACGGCAAGGGTGACGGACGGCACCCTCGTGACGACGTCTTCGGATTTCGTCACGGTGGACACAAGAAGTTCCCCGCGGTCAGATGAAAAACCAACATCCGCGACATCACGCACGTAAACCGGGCGATTGTCCCGTGTAATCAGCAGAAGGTTGGCGATCTCTTGCGGCGAACGCAGGGTCTCTCCGGCCAAAAGGGAAATCTGTTGCCCCGCGTCGCGAATGCGACCGGCAGGAAACGCGGTATTCGCGCCCGCGACCTTGTTGGCAAGTTGTTGAAGTGTCACGCCATAAAGCGCCAGCCGCGCCGGATCAGGTGCAACCCGCAACATTTCGGGTGTTTCGCCCACGATATAGGTCAGGCCGACATCCGGTATCTTGGCAACCTCGGTGCGCAGTTCCCGTGCGATGCGGGTCAGATCGTTGGGCGCTATCCGCGCAGCTGCCTCAGGTGTCGGAGACAGCGTGAGCGCAAGGATGGCAACGTCATCAATGCCACGTCCGACGATCATTGGTTCGGGCACGCCGACGGGAATACGGTTGAGGTTCGCGCGCACCTTGTCATGCACACGCAGCACGGCGGAATCCCCGGTGGTGCCGACTTCGAAGCGTGCTGTCACGACCACCTGATCGTCGAAAGATTGCGAATAGACGTGTTCGACGTCTTCGATGCTCTTGACGATGGTCTCAAGCGGCTCGGTGATCAGTTTGACCGCATCATCGGCTTTCAACCCATCGGCCCGAACATGAATATCAACCATAGGAACGGAAATCTGCGGCTCTTCCTCGCGCGGCAAGCTAACCAACGCGACGAGGCCGAAGACAAAGGCCGCAAGCAGGAACAGTGGCGTCAACGGCGAGGTAATGAACGCCCGCGTCAGCCCGCCCGCGATGCCCAGCGGTGTCGAAGGCTGCGTCACGGGGTCACCACGATGTCGCCGGGGGCAAGCCCACTCAGAACCTCGACCATTGCCGCGCCATCCTGAACGATGGGTTCGCCAAGCACGACTGCGCGATCCATGCGATCGTCGCCTACCATAACAACTACGAAATCGATACCTGATCGCGTTTCGACCGCGACCTCGGGTACCAGCAAAGTCATTCTTTTCCCGACCGGCAACTCAACAAGCACGCGCGAATTGACGAACGCGGTGTCGAGTTTTTCGAACTCCACATCTGCGATCACGCGGCCATTTTCGATTTGGGGATAAAGCTTGGCAACCCGGCCAGCGATATCCGCGCCCTCCGCATGCATCCTTATCTCTGCGCCCTCAGCCAGCGACGTCGCATGACGTTCGGGGATCGCGAGCCGCAGGAAAAACCCGCCGCCACCGATTAAGGCTATCGGCTCTCCTGGTAATATCACCGCGCCAAGCGTCGCAGGCACCGACAGCACCCGACCTTCGCCAGGGGCCAGCACCCCGCCTTCCGTCGCTTGTTGGGTGATCACGTCGCGCTGCGCTTCGGCTGTGGCGATCTGGCTGCGCAAGACATCGACAACCGTACGCAACTGATCAAGGCGCTGCACGGTTGCCACACCACGATCGACCAGCTCCTGCCCGCGTAAAAGTTCACTTTCAGCCGTCGAAAGCTGCGCCTTGAACGCGGTAATCTGCGCTTCTAGCGCAGCAATTTGAAACACGATTTTGTCGTCGCCGACCAAGGCGATCTGCTGGCCAGATTTGACCAGATCACCCTCGGTCACCGAAAGCTCGACCACCAACCCGCCAATCCGCGCCCGCGCTGGTACCGTTTCCCTTGCTTCAACCCGGCCATAGACGGCTTTCCATTCCGTCACGGATGTTTCGGCAAGGGTCAATGTCTCAGCCCAAGCCGATCCAGCAGTTAGCAAGCTGGCTATCAGTATCGCGATGCGCATTCCACTGTCCTTAAAAGGCTTTACCAGGTTTCACACCGAGCATCGTAAAAATCCAGGCCGCCGGGCAGAACCCGGTGAACGCTGATTGCAATAGGTTTGCGCCAACAAAGACCGTCAGCCAGACGAAATAGGAAGAAACCAAGTAAGTCAGCGCGACTGAGAGGAGGGTCATAAAACCCGCAAAGGCAAAGACTGTGCGATCAAGTGACATTGTTCCAATCCCTTTTGTCCATCAATGTGGTTTGCATACTAAATTCGTTTTCGAGCAGCCACTTGGTGTCGAGGAGGAAGGCAATTATCAGAGGCTGGCTTAGAGCAGGATGTCCCGAAACCGCGCCAACCACCCCCGCTCTGCCACTTTTCGCGCAACTCATACGCCGCAATCGTGCCACCAAGCCCTGTGCCTACATCAACAATTTGGGCCATTGTGTTGCCTCCTGATTTCTAAAGGCCGCAAGGCATTCCCGACGCGGAATCGCAGCAACTACTTTACAGGAAATATAGGCGGTCAGCCCTTAATCGGAATGATTTGGATCAACTTGGTATTCGCGATCCAGACGGACAGACGCGTGCTTCTTAGGTGTCGAATGCTACCGTCGTTGCAATAATTCCAGTGCCAGCTTCGAGACCTCGTGCAACGCCTCTTGCGGAGCGGAATCTGCCGCTGCGGCCAGGGCTTCCAGAAACCACGCAACGAACGGCGTTGCCTCAACCTGACCTTGTCTTCCCTTCCGTCCCTCCTGCAACGCCGCATAATAGCCGGGCTTGTCGTGCTTGATCTGGCGCGAAAGCGAGAACGGCGAAGGTTGGGCAGTCGCAAAAAAATGCTCGACGATCATGCGTCCGATCCGACCGTTGCCATCCTGGTCCTCCCCCACTGAAATGGTCCGCCCTTATAGCTAGGAAACGGAGGAAAAGAGTTGATACCCTTGTTTGGGCTGGCCTGCCATCCGAGAACTGGACCACTTAAGTGGGGCCGATCAGCGATGCGATGACAACTCAAGTGGTTAACCACAGGCTAATATTTGTTTCCGAACAAACCGCTATGTCGCTTCAAACCTACGCGGCCAGTTGGCGGCAAAGTATGCTGCGTCGACTGTGAAAGTTAGCCTCTCCAAAGATGGTGTTTTGGATATCTGCTCTGCATTAATGTCTTGGGTTAATTTTGCGAATGGCAGCAAATTCCGCGATCCGGCCGACCTTGGCTTCCCAATGCTGCGATCTCCACTAACTTCTGCTTAGGGGAAGTCTCAGCGGCGGGAGCGACGGGGTCAAGGTCCGCTATGGGCCGCGGGCGTTGTCGCCGCCACGCAACGGCTAGAATGGACGTTGATGTCCCGTGTTTGTGAGCGCACACGCTCAACCACATCACACAAAAATTACCGGCCGCAGAATTTCTGCGGCCGGTAGAACTTTAATATGAATTGTTTAAAATTAGTTTTCGCTGGTCAGTAATCTGTCGAAGAATAAGATTTGTCAGATGCGCTGTAACTCTGATCGTCAGAGTAGCAGCCCGCGAGAGCCAGAACGCCAGTCACAAGAATAACGATACGTGTCATAAGAATTTCCTCCGATTAGTTGCGAACTGCGTCCCAGACACCGCCGACACCGTCTCCGGTCACGTCGCCGCGCGCTGAATCGCCTGCCCAAAAATAGAGCGGCTTGCCTTTGAGGGTCCATTGGCGCGTGCCATCTTTTCGATCGATTATCCCCAATGCGCCATCGGCTTCGGCGGACGCTCCAGCAGTGAAAGGAGGCCACGATGTCGCGCAGTCATCGTAGCAGTTCGACTTGTCCTTGGCGTCTTTTCGGAATGTGTAGAGTGTCATGCCAGTTTTTGCAGAAACGATAACTTTACCGATGTCAGAATTGACGGCAGCCAATGTCTGAGCCGAAGCTGCGGTGCCCAGAATGGTGAAGGCCACGATTACAGAAATAAGATTGCGGTTCATGATATTTGATCCTTCCTAATTTTGTTCATTCAATGTGGAGCTCGTCTGCCCTCACTGCTGACCATTACGCATCGGCACCCGCAATTATTCCCGCTGTTCAGAAAAAAGTTGAATTTTTTGACTTTGCGAAACGTAAACACCTTGAAACATTGATATGGAGAAGGTGGTGGACCGCGCGATTGAACTGCAGACCGAATGGCAAGAAAGTTGCATCGTTGGACCTGTCGTTACACTAAGGGCGTATCTTCCGCGCATTCACTCCAGGGAATATCGAGAGGTTGGATTGTCGACTGAACTGAAACCAGCTCTGATCGCGTTTTTGCCGAGGCTAAGACGATTTGCGCGGTCTTTAACGCGATCTGTGAGTGAAGCAGATGATCTTGTTCAGGACGCCTGCTTGCGCGCGCTGAGCCGGTCAGAACAATGGGATCCTTCCCAACCCTTAGATCGATGGATGTTTCGTATCACACGAAACCTCTGGATCAGCGAGATTCGCAAACGCAAGGTACGTTTGGGTCAGGGCCATGTGCCGGCGGACGAAACGCATGAACTGCAGACCACTGATACAGGCGAGGCACACCTTGCCGCAGCGCAGTTGCAAAGCCGCGTTTTCGCCTTACCTGACGAATTGGCGGCGGTGCTTATGACGGTATCGGTGGAAGGCTATAGCTATGCAGAGGCGGCAGAGCTATTTGATATCCCGGTTGGCACTGTAATGAGCCGCGTTCATCGTGCCAGAAAAGCCTTGGCAAAACAGATTGCGGAAACCAAGGGAGCAATCCAGTGACGCAGTATGAGGACAAACTGAGCGCGTTCCTTGACGACGAGTTGTCGGTTGCGGAGAATCGCGAGATCGAAGAGGCGTTGGCCAGTGATCCCAAGTTGCAATCCGCTCTGGAAGATTTGATGGCGGCAGACGTGTTGGCCAAGGAAGAATTTGCGGCAATGCTTGACGAGCCTGTTCCATTTGAGTTGGCATCCGCCATTCAGAATGCGCAAACGAAAACGACAGCGAATGCGTCCTCTCCCCCTAAAGTGCTTAGTAGGTTGACCACCGCAACTGCGATAATTGCCTTGGCGATTGGTGGTTTGTTTGGGTATCTGGGTGGTGCCGCGCAAAACGCTCAACTTGCCTCAACACCAGACTGGCTTGCGAGTGTCGCCGAATATCACACTGTGTATGCGGGCCAAAAGCGGCATCTGGTAGAAGTTGGAGCCGACGAAGCCGAACATATTCAGGCTTGGCTTTCCAAGTCGGTGGGATCGGATGTCCGCATTCCGGATCTTTCCGACCAGGGTCTAACCTTTCAAGGCGCTCGTCTATTGGTGGCGAGCGGGAAACCTGTAGCACAATTGATGTATACAGATGCAAACGAACGTGTCGTGGCCTTGTGCCAAATCAAATCAAGTAAACCGCTGGGTGAGTTTGTAGAACGCAATATAAATTCGTTCGATATGGTGACATGGGGCGCAGCAAACGCCAACTTCGTGGTGATCGGAGACGAAGGACAGCATGATCTGAACAGGATTGCTCAGGCAGCCGCGGCACAGGTTTAGAGCTTGGAGTTTAAATACCAATTGCATTCGCAGCCGGGCTATTGGGAGCATTTGCCACATCTTCAAGTGCTGCAGCGCCGCCTGTAAGACCGAACTTTCGGGGGTCTGTTCCGGTAAGGGGCGGGGTCGTAGGTTAGTGGAACCAGCCGTTCATGTGTAGCGGGGCGAATGCCTCGATCAAGCTCAAAGCTACGGGCATGCAGTCGGTAGATAAGGATTGAGTTTTTTGTCGAGGACTTCGAAACGTATCCGCCTTTTCGACCAGTTGTAGAACTGCGTTTCTTCTTCAGATGGTGCGATCAAGACGGCATGATAATCAAGAAGTATAGTGCCAGTCGGACCCGTTCTATCGTCGCGACTTCGGGAAGGCGCATCTCCCAAATGGAACTTAGTTCGGTGTCATAGCGAACAGGTCTTGGCACTAAAATACACGCTTCATCGGTATTGCCAGGTGCTCCACGATGAACATACATTCCTAACGCTGAAGCCCAAGACCAACTTGCGAGAAGAAAAAGAACCCAGGGTCCCATACTAAGAAACCGCTCTGAGGTTTGGCTGGGTGCTGAAATGCTTGCAATCTTATGTAGATAGCCAGCTAATCCCATGACAAAAAATAAGGTGATTGCCCCGTCAACCGTTGTTCCTATTGCCCAGATCGCAAAAACAAGTAACGCCCCGCCGAACAAAACGAGGACGGCGAGCACCGACAATGCTTTAGCTGACCGAGATGCAATGGGAGGAGGTCGCTTGGCATATCCTCTCCGTCAGTGGATTGCAGCCTGAACTGTTTGCGTGGTTGCTGTGGGGTGGTGAGAAAACTCGATGTGATCATGTGCATATCATTGCGGCACGCCAGACATTCACTGGACGTCCCTTGGAGGTTCTCACATCGGTCCGTGAGACGGAACGACTGGAGCGCGATCTCCGCGAACGCTTGCAGCTCGGCGAGCTCCCGTGGCAAGCCACATAGGAATTGTGCAGTGAGTGCACCTAATGACTCTAAGGTAAACCAGCCCATTGCGGGCATTCAGCGGTCCGATACTTGTTGGATTGCGACTTTTGCAATCCTGAACGTGGCCGTGGTCGCGGCATGGAGTGGGACGGTGGATGTGATGCGATCACAAACTGTGAATGGGCTGCGGGCGTTCCAAGTTCACTAACAGCGCACTTTTTTGCGAATAACCTAGTAGCGAGTTGGTGCCAGACCCGCTTGGAACCAGTTGAGAAAGCTGACAATCGAATAGACGGGTCGCCCTGTGATCTTTGCGATATCTGCTGCATAGGGTGCCATGTTGGTGCATTCGAGCACGATTGCGCCAACGGTTTCCCGCCTTAAAACGAGCCGCTGTGCCGTCGCGTGCATTTCAGCTTGGCAGGCTGCAAAATTCATGTCTGGCAAATCGTCGAAAACCGCCGTGGCAAACGCTCCGTCACGCGGCAATCCTTCTATTGGCAGGTCGTCTCGTGCGCCCGCCGCGCGCAAATGCGCTGCACTCAGGCTCTCTTTTGATATTGTCAGAATACCGGCTTCTTGGTTTGTGGGCAGCGTCGCTTCCACCATCGGCACCTGCATCAAAGGCGAGCTGGCAAAGGGGACACCTAAGGCGTCTTTTAGCTCATCTTGCATGAGCGACAGGAATCCGCAGGAAGTTGTTAGCCCTGCGCACCCGTCGGCAATTAACTCGCGTCCGACCTGAACAAACCCGTCCAAAAGGGCACGAGGGTCTTCGTGTACTACTTTTTGGGCACTTGCTCCGCCGACCGCGCGCATATGAACAGGGAAGTCCCATGTGTGTTGGTGTCCGATATCGCCAAGCGGACGCGGAAAGCTTGTTTCTAACATCAATATTCCGACGGCGGCTTTTCCCATGTCGTTTCCTATTTCGCCCGTACGATAGGCTTGCCATCAACAGTATAGGGCTGAAGTTCGGTCAAAAGCAGCTTCATGAATTCTTTGCCGAGTTGCGAGAGCGGTCGCGTGGCAGAGGTGATCACGGCCATATCCATAACAATTGAGGGTTCGAAACGACGGGCAATAAAGCGGTCATCATAGTCGAACTCCAATCCGAAACGGTCCAGCAACGCAACGCCCATACCTTCCTTCACGAAGGCAAGCAGGTTCTTGAACAAATGCGAATGCACCCTGGCTTTTAACGGGATATCCGATTTTTCAAACGCCTCGCGCAGTCGTCGCTGTGTGATATGATCAGGCCCCATCACCAAGAAAGGCTCGCCTTTCAAAAGCTCAGGGGTGAGCACATCGTATCGCTTCAGAGGATTGCCTTTGTGCAGCGCAATGCGCGTTTCCACATGCAATGGGTAATATTGCAGCGTGTCATAGAGCATCGGCATCTCGCATATCCCGATCTCGAACAGTCCCGAAAGGACCCACTCCTGAATTTTGGAGCTATATTGCGACTGGAACGAAATGTTCATATCCGGTCTGGTTTCTGCAAACTCGGCGATCAGCTTGGGCATAAACCCGAACGACATGGAGTGTTGCGAGGCGATCTGCAGTTGCCCAGCCTGCTTGTTTTGCAAATCAACGACGGTCTGAGTGACATGGTCAAGTCCACGCACCACAGTGTCAATCTCGCGGTGCATCAGCTCTGCCTCAGGCGTCGGGACAAGTCGGCCTTGCAAGCGTTCAAAAAGCATTAACCCGGTCTGGCGTTCAAGTTGGGCCAGTAGGTTTGAAATCCCCGGCTGAGAAATTCCCAAGGACTCCGCTGCGCCAGTGACGGTGCCGGTCTCAATGATGGCATGAAAAGCCTGAAGCTGTCGGAAGCGTAGCCGCATATCTTTAAGTATCACTTTAAGTTATGTGATTGCCAGCAAATAGTATTGGAAATGATACCCAACGACTGCCAGACTGAATTTCAACCTTGAAGGAAAGCTGCTCAATGACATCAGAGCATATTATTGTTATCGGCGCCGGAATTGTCGGCACGTCTTCAGCCATCTGGCTGCGCCGGGCGGGGTATGATGTCACGCTTCTTGATAAGGGCGAGCCGGGCATGGGTGCCTCTTATGGAAACGGCGGAATTCTGGCCAGTTGCTCTGTGGTGCCTGTCACTGCGCCCGGCCTTCTCAAGAAAAGCCCGACATATCTCGCCGATCCGAATTTCCCGCTTTTCCTACGCTGGAGCTATGTGCCCAAACTTGTGCCATGGCTGATCAAATACATGTCCCACGCAAATGAGGGCGACACACGCCGCATTAGCCAAGGTCTGGCGACGATTGTCGGCGACAGCCTTGAGCAACATCAGGCTTTGACGGCGGGCAACAGGGCCGCGAAATGGGTGCAAGAAAGCGACTATAGTTTTGCATACCCTGACCGCAGCGCATTTGAAGCAGATGCGTTCGCTTGGCAACTGCGCGGCGAGGCGGGGTTTGACCCCGCGTTCATCGAAGGCAACGCCGTTCAGGAAGCGGAGCCGATCTTAGGCCCGAAGACGAAGCTTTTGGCAGTGCTCAAGAACCATGGGTTCATTCTGAACCCCGGCTCGTACGTAGGAGATCTTGTCGAGCAGCTTAAAGAGATGGGCGGTAAGTTTGTTCAGGCGGAAGTCAAAGATTTTGAACTTGGCGGCGGTCAAGTCAGTGCAGTGGACACCAACCTGGGTCGCATCCACTGCGACAAGGCCGTTGTTTCATCGGGAGTCTGGTCCAAACCACTGATGCAGAGACTGGGCCTGAACGTCCCGCTTGAAGCCGAACGTGGCTATCACATCATGTTCAAAAAACCGAACCTCAAGCCCAACAATCCGATGATGCTGACCGCTGGGAAATTCGTTACCACAGCGATGGACCAAGGCGTGCGATGCGCAGGCGTGGTCGAGTTTGGGGGGCTAAGCGAGAAGCCCTCAAAAGCACCGCTGAAGCTGCTGCGCCGAAAAGCGCAAGAGATGTTTCCAGACCTCACCTACGAGAGTGACGAAGAATGGCTTGGCTATCGTCCTGCGCCATCTGATAGCTTGCCCCTAATCGGTGAACTTCGCGAAACCGGCGTTTTCACAGCGTTTGGCCATCACCACATTGGCCTGACTGGTGGACCCAAAACGGGTCGTCTGGTTGCTGATATGATTGCTGGAAACCACACCAATAACGATATTCGCCCCTTCGAGCCAATGCGCTTTGCGGTGGGCAAATAACCAAGACCAATAAACAATAACTCAGGGAGAGAATGATGAAACCACTAAGCAAAACAATAAGCACCGCCGCCATGACAGTGGCGCTTGCGATGACGGGCACAGCCGCAATGGCTGAGCAATGGGACATGCCTATGGCCTACGCGGCGACAAACTTCCACTCGGAAATGGGTGTCGTATTTGCAGATAAAGTGCGCGAATATACCGGCGGCGAGATCGATATCACGGTTCATCCCGGTGGCTCGCTCTTCAAAGGTGGCGAAATCAAGCGCGCCGTCCAAACTGGTCAAGCCCCGATCGGCGAACGCTTCATGTCGGCCCACGCTAACGAAGCCCCGCTTTTGGGCTGGGACAACCTGCCATTCATTGCAACGACCTATGAGCAGAACGACAAGCTTTGGGCTGCGGCCAAAGACAAGGTGAACGCACAGCTATCCGATCAGAATCTCGTTGTGCTCTACACATGCCCATGGCCGGGGCAGGGCTTCTATTTCAAGAAAGAAGTCACCTCGTCGAAAGACACTCAAGGGGTAAAGTTCCGCTCGTACAACACGGCCACGGCCACTTTTGCGGAAGAACTGGGCATGATCCCTGTGCAGGTTGAAGCGGCTGAGCTGAGCCAAGCGTTGGCGACAGGTGTGGCAGAGGCGTTCATTTCGTCAGGCTCGACAGGTTATGACCGCAAAGTATGGGAAACCCTGACGCACTATTACAAAGTGAACGCATGGCTGCCGCGCAACTACGTTATGGTCAATAAGGGCGTCTGGGAAGGCCTGAGTGCGGACATGCAAGCCAACGTCCAGAAGGCCGCCGATGAGACAAGCACAGCATGTGCCGCTAAGTCGTCAGAGCTTGCCAACTGGTATTTTGAACAGCTGGAAGCCAACGGAATGAAAGTTGAAGACGCGGATGCCGAGTTCCTTGCCGAACTTGAAGTCATCGGCGCGAAAATGACAGCCGACTGGCTGGCGGAAGCGGGCGAGGATGGCCAAGCTATCCTTGATGCATACAACGCCAACTAAGCATAAAGGCAGCGGTCCCAGACAATCCGGGGCCGCTGCCACACTTTTCCAGGGGAAATTCGATGCGAGATTGGCAACCATTATTGGGGCTGCCCTTATGGGTCTGGCTCTTTGTGTTCCCAGCGCTTCTGGCGCTCTTTTGTCTCTGGCAGGGCCCCAAGGCAGCGGCGCTTTTATCGCCCGTCTGGAGGTTTCTCGACAAAGTCTACAAGGCAGCCGGTGCATTGGCCGCATGCTTTATGGTGCTGATTTTGTTGCTGATCATCGGCCAGATGATCGCCCGCTGGTCCAGCCTCACCTTCCCCGGATCGACCGAGTATGCAGGTTACGCCATGGCCGCGACATCCTTTTTCGCGCTGGCCTATACGCTGACGCAAGGTGGCCACATCCGCGTGTCCGTTCTGCTTAATCTTAACAGGCACACCAAGTTCTGGCTTGATGCTGGGGCGATGTTCATTGCCGCCATTACAGCCACATATTTTGCGCGCTACGCGATCAAAACCAACATCATGTCCGAGATGCTCAACGACCGCACACAAGGACAAGACTTCGTCCCGGAGTGGCTGCTGACGTTCTTCTCCATGTTCGCCAACTCTCCTGCTAAATGGGCAGAAATGTGGGCCAAGACGGGCTCTGAATGGGTTTACACACCCGTCTGGCTGCCACAGCTGCCGATGTCGATTGGCACGGTGCTGCTGGCAATCGCAATCTGGGATTATCTCACTCGGCTCCTCGCTCTTCGTGAAAGTCAGATTCACGGGGAGGTTCTGGAATGAGCGAACTTTACGCCACAGCGATTTTCCTTTTCGTGCTCTTCACCCTTCTGGGAGGCTCCGTATGGATCGGGCTCGCGCTAATGGGCGTGGCTTGGGTTGGTATGGAGCTGTTCACGACGCGCCCCGCAGGGGATGCGATGATCACCACAATCTGGACTGGGGCCTCAAGTTGGACCCTTACGGCCTTGCCGCTGTTTATCTGGATGGGCGAGATTTTGTATCGAACGCGATTATCCCAAGACATGTTTCGTGGCCTTGCGCCATGGATGCGCTTCTTGCCCGGGGGCCTTTTGCACACCAACATCGCGGGCTGCACAATCTTCGCAGCGGTCTCTGGTTCATCCGCCGCGACCCTGAATATGGTTGGCAAAATGTCGATCCCCGAGCTGCGCAAGCGTGGTTACCCCGAGTATATGATCATCGGAACATTGGCGGGTGCGGCGACGCTGGGGCTGATGATCCCGCCGTCCCTTACACTGATCGTCTATGGTGTGACGATCAACGAAAGCATAACCAAGCTTTTCATGGCAGGTGTCTTTCCCGGCCTCGTCTTGGCGGGGCTGTTCATGCTCTACATTATGGCCTGGCACTTCATCTACAAAGACCAGCGCCCAGAACCGGAACCTGCCATGCCGCTTGGCAAGCGCCTTTCCGAAAGCCGCTTTCTGCTGCCGCTTTTCGGGCTTGTCTTCGTGGTCATTGGCTCGATGTATCTTGGCTATGCGACGGCGACCGAGGCCGCCGCCGTTGGTGTCGTCGGGGCGCTCGCGCTTTCAGGGATGCAAGGCTCGCTTGATTGGGAGACGTTCAAAGACAGCCTGATGGGGGCCACGAAAACCTCGGCCATGATCGCCTTTATTCTCATGGGTGCGGCGTTCTTGTCGCTTTCGATGGGCTTCACCGGCCTGCCACGCGCGCTGGCTGAACTGATCGAAAGTTACAATCTGTCGCCCGTGGCGCTTATCGCTGTGCTGACAGTTTTCTACCTGATCCTCGGCATGTTCATGGACGGCCTGTCCTCGGTGGTTTTGACAATGGCCATTGTTGAACCAATGATCCGTGCTGCAGGCATCGATGTGATCTGGTTTGGTATCTTCCTTGTCGTCGTGATTGAAACCGCGCAAGTCACGCCGCCGATCGGTTTCAACCTTTTCGTGCTGCAAGGTATGACCCGTCACGATATCGGATATATCGCCAAAACAGCGATCCCCATGGTTGGCCTCATGTTGCTCATGGTGGTTATCTTGGTGATCTGGCCCGAGCTGGCCACATGGTTGCCCAACAACATCCGCCAAGGTCCAGGCGGTTAAACCACGATGCTAGAGGCGCTGGGACTTATTGCGCGCTACGGGCGCTTTGTGCTGGTGGGTGGTCTTGGTGCAGGACTTGTCTTGCCCGGGGTTGCTCTGGCGCTTCGCCCTTGGCTAAGCGAACTGGTCTTGCTTTTGCTTTTTCTCACTGCGTTTCGCGTTGGCCTGCCCGCTGCGCTGGAAGGGTTGAACCAAACTCGTAACACGCTTGGCGTTGTGCTCGCATACCAACTGGCATTGCCCTTGCTTTGCATCGCCGTCTTCGCCGGTTTTGGCCTCGCTCAAAGCCCCGTTGCCATTGCGCTGACGCTCATGCTCTCCGCCCCGTCAGTGACGGCAAGCCCGAACATGGCAGTGCTGCTCGGACACTCGCCCGAGCCGGGGTTTCGGTTGCTCATCCTTGGCACGTTGATCCTGCCGCTTACGATTATTCCCATTTTCTGGGTCTCACCTGCGCTTGGTAGCCTGCCGGAAGCGATCCATGCCGCGTTACGCCTAGGCCTATCGATCTGCGCCACAATCGCATTGGCCTTCATACTGCGCGCAGTTCTGCGGCCTGACATGCACAGGTCCGAGATCCACGCGCTTGACGGGCTGACCTCGCTCGCTCTGGCTGTGATCGTCGTCGGCCTGATGAGCGCCGTTGCGCCCGCATTGTTGACCGCCCCTAGGACGCTTGCAAAATGGCTTGTTGTCGCCTTAGTTGCCAACCTTGGCATACAGACACTGGCCTATCTGGGGTTACGTCGCATTGGCGACGCGCGCACCGCAGCACCCATGGCCCTGGTAGCCGGAAATCGCAATGTTGCGCTTTTCCTCGTCGCCTCGACTGCGACCCAAACTGACGAGTTTCTTTTGTTTTTGGGGTGTTATCAGTTCCCCATGTACCTCACCCCGATCCTTATGCGGCGACTTTTTGGGAGAGGATAGAAAGGGTGATCAGGCGGGTTGAGAGAAAAGCCGCGAGCTATCAGGCTACGGGTCACATGCTCCAATACAACGGTAAGGTAATGTCGTTTGTGACGACTGATTGATTAATTTGCGTCGGCTTGGAGCATACCTGACGTTTGATGAAACAAACTGATGCGCCGTCCAGCAACGCCGACTGGCTTCGGGCGTCCGTGTTAGGCGCGGATCAGCTCTGCCGCGGTCAGCATCGTTGAAATCTCGTCGGCGGAAACATGTGCTATTGCATCTAGAATGCTCAAACCCGGCACGAAGCCCGCTATGCCTTGGGGATATTCGGGAAGGGTGGGGTTCAGAAACCAAAGCGAGATATCCGCCTTGGCAAAGCTTTCGCCATCATAGAGCGCCTTGCCACCGATCATATTGACATAACTTTCAGCGCCAATCGCCCGGCACGCTGCGATGATCCGTGCCTGGCCGGTCAGGTCTGGGTCAAGCGACAGGTCAGAGGTGCGCCGGATCACTGTATTGATCCCCAATGCTGCGCAGGTCCGCTCCAACGCAAAGCAGGTGGTGTCGGTGAAATCCGCGGGCTTGTCTGCATCGGTGATATGCTCGGCCACCGCCGCCACAAGGTCGGTAGCTAAGGAAACATAAGGGGCCTTGGCATAAGAGCTGACGATGGTCTTTCTGAGCTTTTCCAAGGCCAAGACCGCAGCATGGCCGAATGTTTTGTTACAGATCAAATCCATTCGGGGATGCTTGTTGACGGGTATGGTGAACAGGAATTCCTGCCCCCCCACGAGCAATCGGTTGCGATGCATCCAACCTTGCTGAATGAATTGAACATCGTCCAATAACCAAAACTCATCCGCTGCCGAGATAAGCTGGAAATACCCAAGATAGGGGAAAAGATAGGGCTGCATGATGGCAACCCTGCGCGGTGTTTTCCCGTCCGTCATCGCTTTTGGCTCAATAAGACGTCCGGGTCGTGCACCGGGCGTGCGCGCATCGTCGCGTATAGGCGTGACCAGTTTTCGAACCGTGCGCGTTCCTCGGGCGGTAACTCTTGGTAGGCTGGCTTGTCATAAGGTTCTTGCAGGGCAAGATCGGCGCGCAACGCGTCTAGCGTTTCAAATCGACCAAAGGGCGGCTTGTCGGCGCGCACGCTTTCATAGCCAAAAACCTCCATCAACGGGCCATTCACGGCTTCGATATAGGCGATCGCATCATCGGACAATTCGTCCAGAAACTTGTTTGAATTGCCCGACAAAAGCGGCTTGTCCAGATTGGACCACATGGCGGAGCGTTTGGCATCGGATTGCGCGCTTCTGCTTTTTTCCGAAAAGCGCAGCATTTCGGGGTCAAACTCCAACTCAAGTTCGTCGCACACCCGTCGCAACTCGGCCTCGGGTTCGACAATCAGATCTTCATAGCGCAACATGCCAACCGGCGTTTGCGCAGGAAGTTCAGATTTCGCCTGAAGATAGCCGGTCTGATCTTGGTTCCAGCGCTCAGCCGCCCGAAGGACCCCGCCGCGCATCACAGGTCCATTGACCCACGACACTGCCATATCGCGAGGATCTCGGGTCATGAACAAAAAGCGCGGGCGCGTGCTTTGCGTTAACAACATCGGCAGATACCGGAACGAGGAGTTTTCCTTGGTGAACACATGTGCCTTGCCACCGCTGCGGGCTTCAGCGGCATAAAGGGCGGCGGCCATCTCGCCTGCATGGGTCAGATCGGTCAAAAGCGCCGCACGCCGCGTCAATGTCCATTCGTCAATTGCCCAGTGACTGACCTTGGCGTCAAAAAGATCAAGAACTGCCCCGCGCAGTTCGTCGCTGCTGACGGCATAGCGGTTGGCACATTCGCTCATCACCTTGAACAAATGGGCCGCACCGGGCGCCGAAACGTCGGGATGGGCGTCGAAAATCTTGGCAATCAAATTGCT
This sequence comes from Aliiroseovarius sp. S1339, assembly GCF_023195695.1. GTDB lineage: Bacteria > Pseudomonadota > Alphaproteobacteria > Rhodobacterales > Rhodobacteraceae > Aliiroseovarius. The sequence continues at coordinate 35,395 of NZ_JALPQG010000007.1, forward strand.
GCCTGAGCGTTCTGAACAGAGCAAAAAAATAGGCGCGTTCAAAAGGGCCATTTAGCGGCTTCCATCTGCTGCGGTTTTTTCTCCAGCACGCACCATCGCGATGATCTGCGCGATGATATCTTCGTTAGAGGCCAGTCGCATTTCTGGGGCATTCGAAAGGCTGAACACATGGTCAAACAAATGCTGCGCGTTGGGAATAGGCGTTGCCGAAAGGTCTTTCGGGACAAGCGGGCGGTAGTATTTGCGCATGATGACCGGCCCGCTAGCTGCGTCGATATCAACGGGGACAGGCGCTAGAAAAGCGGTATGGGCAAGAGGTGATATGGTTTCGACATCACCGGCGAAGGGGCGAATATCAAGGCCGGTATCAATCACAAGCGACTTCATCCGCCGTTCTTGAAATTTATAGAATTGCCGCCAATAGGGCATGCGTTCCAGCCGGTCGATAATCGCCGCCGCCGAAAGGTCGCTCAGCTTGAAGTTTGAGGCACAGAAATTTGCGCTGTCGGGCAGTCTTGCCGCGTAATTCACAAGCGCGCGGATCGTTTCGTCTTGATCGGCGTCACAAAGGATGAACCCGCCTTCGCCCACGCCCCAAGGTTTGGTGTGATGGGCCGAGATTGTTTCTATCGGGGCATGTTTTTCGCCAGAGCTCGCAGGACGGTCAAAAAGGCCCGTCGCATTGTCGACCACAAAGCTTTTGCCGTGGCGTGAACAAAAATCTGCAACATCATCCCAATCGGATTGGGTCGCGAAGACATTGGTATAAATAACGCCATCGTAGCTAGAAAGCGGCAACGCCTTCAAAGCGTCAAGGTCAAAGCGCCCCTGCGCGTCGCAATCAATGATCTGTGTTTCCGACAGCGGGCCAACCTTGCAGGAAAAAAAGTTAAAGGCACTTGCGACCCAGCGAAACCCCGGCGACTGGGCCTGTAATTCATGAAGCCCGCAGGCCAAATGCAAAGCTGACGTTCCGTTGTTCACAGCGATGACGCGTCGATGTGCGGGAACGTTGGTCAGGGCCGCGACCATCGATTCCAACAGCGCCGCGACAGGGCCGCCATTGGCATGGTGGTTGGCTGCAATCGACAGCGACAGAAGTTCCGCCATGCGCTGATGGTCATAGATTTTATTCTCAATGAACTGGATCGGCCCTTGGGAAAAGGGGGCAGACAATTCGTCGTTTGAGGCGGGTTCGGGTACGTCCGCAGCCGTCGCCAATTCAACCAGTTTGGGATCACGCAGGCCGTACCGGCGGGTGTACGAGTTTTCGACCCCAAGCAGGGGGGTGTTCAATTTTGGTAAGGCTGCTGCCAACTGGCGCTGATAGACAGATGTCCAGTTTGATCGCATCGCGGTCTCGGGGCTGAAGGCGGCTAGTGTGCCACCAAGATCGACGAACTGAAAACGAGCGAACTTCTCCCAGGCTTTGAAGGCCAGCCAAGTTGTTAGTGATCCGCCCGCGGCACCAATGACGAGCGGCAAGCGTGCTGTATTCTGGTGTGCTTCCAACGCTGAGCAAAGCTGCTCAAGGATATTCTCACGCTCAAGGCGCGCTTGACCCGCATCGACGATTATGGTGGTCAGTGAGGCAAGGCCAAGCGCGTCGATCAGCGCACGATTGCTGTCGTTGCCGATAAAAATCACATCGCGGTCGCGCAGTGCATCGGTGAATTTGTGCAAACTACCTGTGATCGCCGCAACCTTGAATTCGTGGCCTGAGAACCCTTTTTCCACCACATTTTCGCAATGCACGTCTGGCACGAAATGCTCAATCAACGCTTCGCAAACCGCGCGGTTTTCGTATGGTGTTCCCTCAATCCGGTCAGACGCAGGCCATGGCACCAGTGAGGCCACGAAATGCATACCATCATCGGGTCGCGCTGCATCGCGCATGAAGCCTAGAAGCTCAGCCAGCATCCCGCCTTCGGCAAACATACTGCCACCGATGCCAAGCATTTCGTCCAGCGTTTTGCCAGATGTGGTCAAGATTTTGTCGCGGGCGACGCCAAGCCTTTCGAGTTTCGCAAGGCGTTCCCAAAAGCCGTGGTTGATTTTGCAGAAGGCGAAGCGTTCGTTACCTTCCATCAGGCGCAAAACATGTTCAAACCCGGGTTGATCCACGTCTAGAACTGGTGCTGCGCGGAAACCCTCGGCGCGGTCGTGCATCAAATAATCAGCATATCCAGACGGGTCGGCTTCTGAGGCCGTATTTTTGGGACCTGCCGAAACTAAATTCAGCGCGCGTTTGATGAGCTTCAATGTCAGATCCCTTGACGGGTGGTGTTGCAATTTGAAGGCGGCCGGGTCCAATAAATCGTCAGCCATTAATGGCTGAGACCATGATTAATGCAGCCAACCGCACAATTGACAGCACTAAACCAGAATCGCGCGACCGTCCATGGATTAGCACCCGTCTGCACAAGCACGAATTCGGCTAGGGCGAGGCGAATACTGCTGCGGCGTTGTTGCGATCTGGCCTGCGATACCGGAAGCATCAGATCGCTGATAGGCCAGCATTTGTGTTCAACAGGAATTGTGTGAAAATGGGGCTGCTTGCTGCGCCGATGGCACGCGCGTTGCCGCCGATGCTACCAGCCTCAATTTGCGGAGCAACAAGGCCCCTCGTGTCTTGGTTGACCAGATATCGCCGGACTCGTTCGACCAATTCGTTTCGGACGCCTTCGGGAAAAGCGCCGTCAATCAGGATCGCTTCGAAGTCGATGACTGCACAGATCGACAGCGATGCTTTGGCAAGCTCTTGCGCGGTTTCGCCGATCCAAGGTTCGACATAACGTGCCAAAGACGTCCAGTCTTGCGGGGTCTGCCAAAGGATTTCCGGGTTCAAACCAGCTTCAATCAATCGCGATTCCAGCAAATGGATCGAGGCCACATCGATCAGTTGTCGGCTTTCCCCCAAAGGGCCAGTGCTGCGCATAGAGCCCAGAGCACCGGCATTGCCTTGGTTGCCCTCAAACACCGTATCGTTCAAAACGACGCCCCCACCGACGAACGAGCCTATGAAGAAATAAGCATAGTCGCGCAAATCTTTTCTATCGCCATAAAGGTGTTCAGCCCGGCAGGCTGCGGTCGCGTCATTCACGACAAAAACCGGAAGATCGCTGAACTTCCCGACCTCCTTCGCAAAGTCGATGCCTTTCCATGATTTGAACATTTCGGCGGGTGCCCCGATCAGGTCATGCCATTTCCAAAGCTCAAATGGTGTGCCGATGCCGATGCCGCAAATGCGCCGATGGATATCAGGGTCCAGGTCGTCGGTCAGTGTGGCAAGGCCCTGTTCAAGAAAGCTGAACACGGCGTCAGGCAGTGGGTAGGCATAAGATGTATCAACCTGCGCGCGCACATTGCCCGCGAAATCCAAAAGAAGAAGGGTCGCGCTGCGGCGCCCGATTTTCAGCCCAAGTGACAGCACCCCATCGGGGTTCAGTTCCATAGGGATTGACGGCTTGCCCACTTTGCCGCGGATCGGTTCGCCGCGTTTAAGGATGCCGTCCTTTTCAAGTTTGCGCAGGATCACCGAAACCGTCTGTGGTGACAGACCCGTTTTGCGGGCCAAATCAATTCCTGGCATCGCGCCACGGCGTTGCAGCATGGAAAGAAGTAGCCGCTCATTGTGGTCGCGAACCCCCCTTTGGTTCACGCCGCCACTTCTGTCGTTTATTGTTCCGCCATCCATAACGCCGACCATATCTCTCTCTCCCGCAACGAGAAAGATGCCCATGGTCAATTAATAAGTAAAGTTTATTTATTTATTGACAGCGCTAACAGAATCGGTCCTTTTGGATATCAACCTGCGGCGGGAAGAGCGTCCGGGTCCGGATCGGGGAGGAGCCTGATCCAATGAGATCCACAATGATCCTTGGGAGGATATCATGAGAAAACTACTGACTTCTTCAGTTCTGGCACTGACCGCCATCGCTGGCACCGCTTCTGCGGATGGGATCAGCGCATGCCTGATCACCAAGACCGACACCAACCCGTTTTTCGTTAAGATGCGTGAAGGTGCAGAAGCAAAAGCTGGTGAACTGGGCATCACCTTGAACAGCTATGCAGGCAAGGTTGACGGCGACCATGAAGCACAAGTCGCCGCAATTGAGACCTGCATCGCAAATGGTGCAAAGGGCATCCTTTTGACCGCATCGGACACCAGTTCGATCGTTCCCGCAGTACAGCAGGCACGCGATGCTGGTATACTTGTCATTGCGCTGGATACTCCGCTTGATCCGGTTGACGCGGCAGATATGACATTTGCGACTGATAACTTCCTTGCTGGCGAACTGATTGGTCAATGGGCAGCAGCCGCACTGGGTGATGAGGCGGCAAACGCCAAAATTGCGATGCTTGATCTGGCGGTCAGCCAGCCCACTGTCGGCGTTCTGCGCGACCAAGGCTTTCTGCAAGGCTTTGGCATCGAGCTTGGTGACCCAAATAAATGGGGCGACGAAACCGACCCGCGGATCGTTGGTCACGACGTGACGGCAGGCAACGAAGAAGGCGGTCGCAAGGCGATGGAAAACCTGCTGGCCAGTGACCCGATGATCAATGTGGTCTATACGATCAACGAACCGGCTGCGGCTGGTGCCTATGAAGCGTTGAAGGCGATTGGCCGCGAAAACGACGTTCTGATTGTTTCGGTTGACGGTGGCTGCCCCGGCGTTGCCAACGTCAAGGACGGCGTCATTGGTGCGACGTCACAACAATATCCGCTGCTGATGGCGTCCAAGGGCATTGAGGCGATCGCTGCTTGGGCTGCCGACGGCACCAAGCCCGAGGCGACGTCTGGCAAAGCCTTCTTTGATACCGGTGTTGCACTGATCACAGACCAGCCCGTGGACGGTGTCGAAAGCATCGACTCCACCGAGGGTGCCAATCTCTGCTGGGGTTGATTTAGCCCAACTAAGCCGAAATGGTGAAAGACAGGGCGGGACATTTCCTGCCCTGTCACGAAACTCACAATAGCTCCAGAAGGGAAAGCAGATGTCCCAGTCAGACGATTTTGAGGCCGTTGCGTCGAGCGCGTCATCCGATGTCGCCTCATTCGATGGCCACTCAAAAGGGTTCATTGACCGCTTCCACAGCGCGCTGCACACAACGCCTGCGCTTGTCCCGCTGATCGTGCTTGTCGCGGCGATTGCCATTTTTGGGGCACTTCTGGGAAGCAAGTTCTTTTCCCCCTTTGCGCTGACACTGATCCTGCAACAGGTGCAGATCGTTGGCATCGTGGCGGCCGCGCAAAGCCTTGTCATTTTAACCGCTGGTATCGACCTGAGTGTTGGCGCGATTGCAGTGATATCTTCGGTGATCATGGGCCAGTTTACGTTCCGCTATGGCGTGCCGGTTGAATTGGCCGTCGTATTTGGTTTGATTGTCGGAACGGGGATCGGCTTTGTGAACGGCTGGTTGGTCGCTGCGATGAAACTGCCGCCATTCATTGTCACACTGGGTATGTGGCAGATTGTTCTGGCGGCCAATTTTCTTTATTCGGCAAACGAAACCATTCGCAGCCAGGAAATCGCTGAAAACGCCCCGCTACTACAACTGCTGGGCGCCAAGTTCAATATTGGCGGAGCCGTCTTCACCTACGGCGTCATTTTCATGCTTCTGCTGGTCCTTCTGCTGGCCTATGTGTTGCGCCACACCGCTTGGGGCCGCCATGTATATGCAATTGGCGACGATCCCGAAGCCGCAGAGCTTGCCGGGGTGAATGTAAAAAGAACGACGATTTCGGTTTACGCTCTGGCTGGTCTGATCTGTGCCTTTGCTGGTTGGGCCTTGATCGGTCGCATCGGGTCAGTGTCTCCCACGTCGGGCCAATTGCTCAATATCGAAAGTATTACCGCTGTCGTCATTGGGGGCATCTCGCTCTTCGGCGGGCGGGGCTCGATCTTGGGCACGCTTTTCGGTGCTCTGATTGTCGGGGTGTTCACACTTGGTCTGCGGCTTTTGGGCGCGGACGCACAGTGGACCTTCTTGCTGATCGGCGCTCTTATCATCGCGGCTGTCGCCGTCGACCAATGGATCAGAAAGGTAGCAGCGTAATGGAACCGATCTTAAAAGGCCGTGGACTTGTAAAACGCTACGGCAAAGTGACGGCCCTTGACCATTGTGACTTCGACCTGATGCCGGGCGAGATTCTGGCCGTCATCGGCGACAATGGCGCGGGTAAAAGCACCCTTATCAAGGCAGTGTCGGGTGCTGTCGTTGCGGATGCAGGCACCGTGACGATGGACGGTGAAGAGGTTCGCTTCGCCAACCCGATTGAGGCCCGTGAGGCCGGAATTGAAACCGTTTATCAAACCCTTGCAATGTCTCCGGCCCTATCGATTTCCGACAACATGTTTATGGGGCGGGAGCTGCGGCGTCCCGGCTTTCGCGGCAAGTGGTTGCGTCAGCTGGATCGCCCCGCGATGGAGAAATTCGCCCGCGACAAGCTGACTGAACTTGGGTTGATGACAATCCAGAACATCAATCAGGCAGTCGAAACCTTGTCGGGTGGGCAACGCCAAGGCGTCGCCGTCGCCCGCGCCGCCGCTTTCGGGTCCAAGGTTATCATCCTGGACGAACCCACCGCCGCCCTTGGCGTCAAGGAAAGCCGCAAGGTGCTTGAACTGATTCAGGACGTGAAGTCGCGCGGCATTCCGATCATCCTGATCAGCCACAACATGCCCCATGTGTTCGAACTTGCCGACCGCATCCACGTGCATCGGCTGGGCAAACGGCTTTGTGTGATCGATCCGAAAGATTATACCATGTCCGATGCAGTCGCCTTTATGACTGGGGCAAAAGAAGCACCCGAGGCCGCGTGAAACCCCCGGCCTTGACCATAGCCGAATTGGCAGAACATGTGCGTGCTGCACCGCGCAAAGGAACCCGACGTTTGGTCGCGGTTGGGGGCGCGCCTGCCAGTGGGAAATCCACCTTGGCCGAGGCGCTTGCCGATCACCTGACGAACGATGGCTGCCCCGCAAAAGTCGTGCCGATGGATGGGTTTCACCTGCACAACCAAATCCTAGTGGAACGGGATTTGCTGAACCGCAAAGGCGCGCCGCAGACATTTGATGCGCAGGGTTTCCTGCACCTAATCACCCGCCTGCATGACGAGCCCGAGGTCTTCTTCCCCCTGTTTGATCGGGACCGCGACATCGCGATTGCTGGTGCGGGTCTTGTTGATCAAGACTGCAACACCGTGATTGTCGAAGGCAACTACCTGCTTCAAGACCTCCCGATCTGGCGCGACCTGCGTGCCCATTGGGATCTGGCGCTGTGCTTGGAGGTTGAGGAACAAGTGCTGCATGATCGGCTTGTCGCACGTTGGCTGAAACACGGGCTATCGCCCAAACAGGCAGAGGTTCGCGCTGCGGAAAACGACCTTAAGAACGCGCAGTTGGTTCGGCAGTTTCAATTGCCTGCCGACATCATCGTCGCATCCTGATCCCTACGGCGCATGATGAATTCGCCAGTTAGATGTATCGTTCTATACGGCTAGCGCCATGGCCACGCACCTATATAGAAATACAAGAAGCAAGGGCCTCGCCATGAATATTGATCAACTGCGAGCACCACGTCACCAGTTTGACACGCCCGAGCATCGGGATTGGCTGCGCGCGGATGCAAAACGGCAGTTTGCCTTTTTCAGCGCCAGCCTGCGACCGGACGATGGGTTCTATGTTCTGGGTCATGACGGTGCGCCGCTTGATGACAGCGTGCAGCAGCTGCACACGACGACCCGGCTGACCCATTCCTATGCTTTGGGGAAGCTTGCGGGGCAGAGTGGCTGCGACGCGGTGATCGACAAGGGCATGTCTTTTCTATGGAGTCATCACCGCGATGGGCAGCATGGCGGGTATCTGTGGGCGTTAGACGGCGGTGCAATGCATGACGCGCGCAAGCTGGCCTATGGGCATGTCTTCGTCCTGCTGGCAGGGGCCAGCGCCAAACTGGCCGGTCACCCGGATGCCGACCGATTGATCGACGATGTGACCGCGGTGCTGGATAAGAGGTTTTGGGAGGACGAAGCCGGACTTTTCTCCGATGAACTGAACCGCGATTGGTCACCGTTTTCGAACTATCGCGGCATGAACGCCAACATGCACGGGGTCGAAGCGCTTTTAGCGGCTTATGAGGCAACCGGGCGCGAGCGGTATCTGCAACAGGCTGGCCGCGTTCTGGACTTCTTCATCGGCAAAATCGGCCCGCGTGAAAACTGGCGGCTGCCCGAGCATTACACCGAGGACTGGCAGATTGACCGTGGCCATAGCGGCGACCCGATGTTCCGCCCGGCCGGCACCACACCCGGCCATTCGTTCGAACTTGCGCGGCTCTTGATGCAATATTGGGATTTACGCGGGCGGCCCGACGACACCTCGCGCGATGCCGCTTGGGCGCTGGTCGAGCGCGCGTTGACCGACGCATGGGATGTCGAGAACGGTGGGTTGTTTTATACGCTGGAATTCGGCGGGTCGCCCGCCATTCGCGATCGATATTGGTGGCCCGTGACCGAGGCGATCGGCGTTCTTGCCAGCTTCCTGAAGCTTGGAGGTACTGACGTGCAAGTCGATTGGTACGCCCGCTTGTGGCAGTTCGCGGATACGCATTTCATTGATCATGATCGTGGCGGCTGGTATCCGGAAATTGACGTTCAGGGTAAGCCGACTGTCACACAGTTTCACGGCAAGCCGGATATCTACCATTCGATCCAGGCATGCCTGTTTCCGCTGACGCCAAAACTATCGCGAATGGCTGGGCATTTGCGCGGCGTTCTGGGTGACTACGTCTAATAGTGCATCGACATGATGTGCGTCAAAGCGTGATCCGATGGATTTCGGCACCTATTCTATGTCCGGGTTAACATAGTTTTGTCGCGCCGGACCCGACGGCCGACGGCACGACATGACTGAAAGAGGATCAAATGTATAAGAAAATTCTTGTTCCGATGGCGCTGGACCACGGTATCTCTGCCAGGACGCTTGAGATTGCGAACAACCTGTTGGCAGAGGGTGGCGAAATCACGGCACTGCACGTGCACGAAGCCCCACAGGGCGCAGTTAGCGCTTATCTGAGCGAAGATATGTTGCGTGACGGGTTGGAAACTGCCCGCGAGATTTTGGAGCAGAAAACGGCTGGTCTGAAAGGCGTGACACCGGTTCTTTTGCAAGGTCACACCGCGCAGACCATCGTCGACTACGCACATGAGAATGACTTTGATTGCGTCGTGATTGGATCGCACAAACCCGGCCTGACCGATTTTTTCCTGGGATCAACGGCAGCGCGCGTGGTGCGCCACTGTCGCTGTGCCGTTCATGTGCAGAGAACCAGCGGCTAACAAGCCGAATTCAAAGAACCTCGCGGAAGAGTGCGGTTAGGTTCTCTTCGGTCAGCTCAATTGGATTTCCACCGCAGGACGGATCAATCAGCGCGCCTTTCACCAGCGTTTCGATGTCGGGATTGCCTACACCAAGTTCGCTGACGCGCTTTGGGATGGCTAGGCTGTCGTTGAAGTCTTGAACGAAGCTCTGGAAGCCCTCAAACCCGCCCTTGATCCCAAGGTATCCGGCGGCCAGATCAAATCTGTCTTTGATCGCGGGCGCATTGAATCGCAGCACTGCGGGCATACAGATCGCGTTCGTGGTGCCGTGGTGAGTGTGATACATCGCGCCTATGGGATGGCTAAGCGCATGGATCGCGCCCAGCCCTTTCTGGAAAGCGGTCGCACCCATCGCAGCCGCGCTCATCATATTTGCACGGGCTTCGATATCGGTTCCGTCGGCATAGGCTCGGGGCAAGTTGTCGATGACCAGCTTCATTCCCTCAAGGGCGATCCCTTGGCTCATCGGGTGATAATGCGGGCTTGAATAGGCCTCAACGCAATGGGCGAAGGCGTCCAACCCGGTGCCCGCTGTGATGAATTTCGGCATGCCGACGGTCAGCTCAGGGTCACAGATAACGACGCTGGGCAGCACTTTGGGATGGAAGATGATTTTCTTTTCGTGGGTTTGGGAATTGGTGATGACGCTTGCGCGCCCGACTTCCGACCCAGTGCCAGCGGTGGTCGGCACGGCAACGATAGGGGCAATTGCGTCGGCATCCGCACGCGTCCACCAATCGCCAATATCCTCGAAATCCCATACCGGTCTGGTTTGCCCAGCCATGAAGGCGACCACCTTGCCAAGGTCCAAGCCCGATCCACCCCCGAATGCGATGACCCCGTCATGCCCGCCCGCGATGTAGGCTTTGACGCCATCCGTCAAATTGGCCTCGTTCGGGTTCGGATCGACCTGCGAAAACAAACCGTGCCCCAGCCCGGCGGCCTCCATGATGTCCAACGTGTCCTTTGTGATCGGCAGATCAGCCAACCCCTTGTCTGTGACCAGAAGCGGACGTTTGATGCCGGCATGTTTGCAGGCTTCAGGCAACTCCTTAATCCGGCCAGCGCCAAACTTGATTGCGGTCGGATAGGACCAGTTTCCAACAAGGCTCATGATGTTACCTTTTTTAGATGATAGGATTTCGGACGCGTGAGGTTCTGGTAGCCGATCACAGACAAACCACCCCCGCGCCCAGTGTTTTTGCAGCCTGTCCAGCACAGACCCGGATCAAGATAATCTGCGCGGTTCATAAAGACCGTGCCGGTTTCGACCTGATCGCCAACGGCCTGCGCACGCTCAAGGTCACGGGTCCAGAGCGAAGCGGTCAAACCAAACTCGCTGTCATTCATCAGGCGGATCGCCTCGGCATCATCCTTGACGGACATGATGCCAACAACCGGGCCAAAACTTTCGTCGCGCATCACACGCATGTCGTGGGTCACATTGGTCAGAATCTGAGGGGTCAGATAGGCACCGCCATCGTCTTCCGGGAACCTGTTGATATGCGCCTTTGCGCCATCTGCCAGCGCTTCATCAATTTGCGCGCGCACTTCGGCCGCGAACCGCACATTTGCCATCGGGCCAAGTGTGGTCGCCGCGGTCAGCGGGTTGCCCAGCTTGTAACCTTTCACGATCTCAACCGCCTTGGCGACGAATTCGTCAAACAGGCTTTCATGCACATAGATACGCTCGATCCCGCAACAGCACTGCCCGGCGTTGAACATGGCACCGTCAATCAGGGTGTCGACTGCCGCATCCAGATCGGCGTCGTCCATGACATAGCCGGGGTCTTTACCGCCAAGTTCGGTGCCGACACCGGTAAAGGTGCCCGCCGCTGCACGCTCCATCGCTTGCCCGCCGCCGACCGAGCCGGTGAAGTTCACGAAATCAAACGCATTGCCCGCGATCAGATCGTTGGTCACATCATGCGACAGGAAGATGTTCTGAAAGACGCCTTCGGGAATGCCAGCCGAATGGAAAGCCGCTGCCATACGCTCGCCAACCAAAAGTGTCTGGGTCGCGTGTTTCAGCACCACGCTGTTGCCAGCGATCAAAGCCGGCGCAACCGTGTTGATCGCGGTCATGTAGGGATAATTCCACGGGGCCACGACAAACACGACACCGTGCGGAATGCGCTTGATATAACGCTTGAACGTCGCGTCTTCGCCGACTTTGATATCGGCCAGAGCCTCCGCTGCGATGGTGGCCATATGCGTCGCACGCTCGTTGAAGCCACCGAACTCGCCGCCATAGCGCACCGGACGACCCATCATATGGGCAAGTTCCGGCACAATCTCGTCATTCATCGCGCCGACGGCCGTAACCCCTGCCTGCACAAGGTCGATACGCTCTTGAAGCGGACGTGCAGCCCATGCCGCCTGTGCGTCGCGCGCCCGACCCACCACAGCAAACGCGTCCTTGCGTGACAGCGCCTCACGCGTTGCAAAAACCGACCCGTCAATCGGTGACACACAGTTCAATACCTGGCCCATGACCCAACTTCCTCGTGCTTTTTCTGGCTAAAAATATCCCCGCCGGAGGCAAGAAATCTCTGTTTACGCCCGTTCAAACCCGCGCGCGATTTCCCAATCGGTCACCACGCTTTCAAATTCTTCGATCTCGACCTCGGCAGCGCGGGTGTAGTGATCCACGACATCATCCCCCATCGCCGCGCGCAACATGGTTGACCCATGCAGCGCATCGCGTGCGGCTTGCAGGTTGCCCGGGATCATCCCTGTGTCGCCCTTATAGGTGTCGCCAGTTGATGGGGCTTGCAGGTCCAGCTTTTCCTCGATTCCAGCAATCCCGGCGGCCAACATCCCAGCCATCGCCAGATAGGGGTTCATATCAGACCCCGGAATGCGGCATTCGACGCGCACCGCCTTGGTGCCCTCACCACAAAGCCGATAGCCCGCAGTGCGATTGTCGACAGACCAGATGATCCGCGTGGGCGCAAACGTCCCCTTCATGAACCGCTTATAACTGTTGATGTAGGGCGCCATAAAATAGGTGTAATCGGGCGCGTATTTCAAAAGCCCCGCCATGTAGTTCTTCATCAGCGCGGACATGCCAAGCTTGTCGCTTTCATCGACGAAAGCGGGCTTGCCGTCTTTCCACAGCGACTGGTGCACATGGGACGAGCTGCCGACCTTGTCGCGATGCCATTTGGGCAGAAAACTTGCCGCGTGACCTTGTTGCCACGCGATTTCCTTGATCGCGTGCTTGGCGATGGTGTGATAGGCGGCGGTGTCCATCGCGGGGGCGTATTTGATGTTCAGTTCTTCCTGACCACACTCGGCTTCGCCCTTGGAGTTTTCAATCGGCAGACCGGCGTTCCACAGATGATTGCGGATCGGCCGCATCACGTGCTCTTCCTTCGTGGTTTGCAGGATGTGGTAGTCTTCATTGTAGCTTGAGATCGGCGTCAGATCGCGAAAGCCACCTTTGCTGATTTCATCAAAGCTTTTCTCGAACAGGAAAAACTCCAACTCGGTCGCGCACATGGCGTCAAAGCCCATCGCCTCAAGTCGGGCGACCTGACGTTTCAGGATTGCGCGCGGTGAATGGGGCACGTCTTCATGTGTGTGGTGGTCCAGAACATCGCACAGCACCATGACCGTGCCGTCCAGCCACGGCACCGGGCGCAGCGTGTCCAGATCGGGTTTCATGACATAATCGCCATACCCGTTTTCCCAACTGGTCGAGGCATAACCGTCCGGCGTTGCCATCTCTAGGTCCGTGGCCAGCAGGTAGTTGCAGCAATGGGTTTCCTCCCACGCGCCCGCAACGAAGTGGCCTGCGTGGAACCGTTTGCCCATCAGGCGGCCCTGCATATCGACAAAGCACACCAATACGGTATCGACCTCGCCCGCCGAGGTTTGGGACTTCAGATCATCAAAAGAAAGAGATGGCGACATTATTGAACCCTCTGAGAGTGAGCCGGGCGAGGTCCCCCGCCCGGCAAGTTATTGTGTGCAGATTACCCGTAACGGTACGGACGACCAGCTTTTTGCATGTCTGAGTTATATTTCTTGATGATGTCCACGACCTTCGCCTTGGTTTCGGACTCTGCCGCAATTTCATCCCAGAATTTGACAGCGGCGTCTTCGACTTGTGCCCATTCGGCGTCGGGAATGGTGGTCAGTTCCATCTTGGGACCATCCACGCGCAGGCTGGCTTCACCACCCCAATACCACCACTGGCGATAATAATGCGACTGATCACAGCAGACACGGAACAGCGTTTGCAGGTCTTCTGGCAGCTCGTTCCAGCGATCCATATTGGCGAAGAACGACCCGGCCCATGCACCCGAGATGTTGTTGGTCAGGAAGTAATTGGTCACATCAGCCCAACCGACGGTGTAATCCTCAGTAATGCCGGACCATGCGATGCCGTCAAGTTCGCCAGTTTGGACCGCAACTTCGATGTCCTCCCATGGCAATGTGACGGGCACGACGCCGAACTGCGCCAAGAAGCGGCCAGCCGTTGGGAAGGTGAACACGCGTTTGCCCTTCAAATCCTCAAGCGAATTGATCGGGTCTTTGGTGGCAAAGTGGCATGGATCCCATGCGCCTGCGCTAATGTGTTTCACGCCAACCGCAGAGTATTCCGCGTCCCAGATCTCGTTCAGGCCGTATTGGTTGAACAGGACCGGTACATCGAGCGAGTAGCGTGACGCAAACGGGAAGTATCCGCCAAACACGGTGACTTCGGTGGGTGACGCCATCGAGTCATCATCCGACTGCACCGCGTCAATCGTGCCGCGCTGCATCGCCTGAAACAGCTCGCCTGTGGGCACCAACTGGTCGGCGAAGAACAACTCGATCTGCATCCGGTCGCCAGCGATTGTGTTGAACATATCAATTGCAGGCTTGACCACATGCTCGGCCAATGCGGCCCCAGCATAGGTTTGCATCCGCCATTTGATCGTCGATTGGGCAAGCGCGGGTGTGGCAAGGGGCGCGGCCAATGCACCGACACCTGCGCCAGCGATAAACTTACGTCTCGTAGTCATTTGTCTTTCTCCTTGTTGCAAATTGCTTCGGCCCGTTTGCCCGAGCTCTTAATTCTAGTTTCCGTAAACCCATCCCGGCAGCCATAGAGCGATTTCCGGGAAGATGATGACCAGAGTCAGGGCCAGCACCATCACCAACACGAAGGGCAGGATGGAGCCATAAATGTCGCGCAACGTGATTTCCGGCGGCGCCATCGCACGCATCAGAAACAAGTTGTAGCCGAAAGGCGGCGTCATATAGGCGATCTGAGTCGTTATTGTGTACAGCACACCATACCAGATCAAATCGAACCCAAGGGCGGCGACCAGCGGCACATAAAGCGGGGCGACGATCACCAACATCGCCGTGTCGTCCAGGAACGTTCCCATCAGGATAAAGCTAAGCTGCATCAGGATCAGGATGACCCATGGGTTCAGGCCAAGACGTTCTGTGAACAAGGTCTCGATCGCCTTCACGGCGCCCAATCCGTCGAACACAGCCCCAAAGGCCAGGGCTGCAAGAATGATCCACATGAACATGCAACTGATGCCCAGCGTCATGCGCACGGATGTCTCGAATACTTCCTTGGTCATTCGCCCCTTGAAAACGGCTGCAAGAAAGGCGGTTATCGCGCCGATAGCAGAGCTTTCGACCAATGATGTCCAACCGTTCACAAAGGGCACCATCATGGTCGCGAAAATGATCAGCGGCAGCATGCCGGCGCGCAGCAGCGCCAGCTTTTCTGACATTGGAATGTCGCGTTCTTCCTTTGGAAGCGCCGGGCCAAGGGTCGGGTTCAGGTGGCAGCGCACAGCGATATAGATGATGAACATCGCGGCCATCATCAAACCCGGCAGGACGCCCGCCAGCCACAATTGCCCCACCGGCTGGCGCGCGATCATGGCGTACAGCACCAGCACAACCGATGGTGGCACCAGAATGCCAAGCGACGACCCGGCCTGAATGACACCCGTTACCATCCGTTTGTCGTAGCCCCGCTTCAGCAGTTCAGGCAGGGCAATCGTCGCGCCAATGGCCATACCCGCCACGCTGAGGCCGTTCATCGCCGAGATCAGGACCATCAGGCCGATTGTCCCGATTGCCAGCCCACCTTTGAGCCCACCCATCCAGACGTGAAACATCTTGTAGAGATCGTCGGCAATCTTTGATTCCGACAACACGTAGCCCATGAAAATGAACATCGGCAGGGTCAGCAGAGGGTACCATTTCATCAGTTTCATGGCCGATGAAAAGGCAAGGTCATAGCCGCCTCTGTCCCCCCAAAGGACAAGTGCCGCAATCACCGCGACAAAGCCAATCGCGCCAAACACCCGCTGGCCGGTCAAAAGCATCGCCATCATGGTTGCAAACATGAAGATCGCGATCATCTCATACGACATGATCAATCTCCTCGCCGCGCAGGCGCAGTATGTCTTTGAACAGTTCGGAAATGGCCTGAAGCAGCATCAGCGTGATCCCGGTGCACATGATCACTTTGATCGGCCAGAGATAGGGCCGCCACGCTGTGGGGCTGCGCTCGCCACCGTAGCTGAAGGAATATATTGTGCTGTCGACGCCGCCCCACAGCAGCACGCCCAGATAAAAGATCAGGAACATCACCGTAATGATGTCGATGGCGGCCTTGCGTCGTGTGCTCCACCCGCCGTAAAGCAGATCCATCCGCACATTTGATCCCATCTGGATCGAATAGGGCCCGCCCAAAATGTAATAGGTCACCATCGCAAATTGCGCCATTTCCAACGTCCAGAGCGATGGGTTGAAAAAGGTTTTCGAAATCGACGACCATAGCAGGATCGCCATCATGACGAAGATGCCATACATGGTGACCCGGCCAACCCGATAGTTGATTTGATCAACGATGCTGATGAATTTGCGAAGCGCTGTCATGGTCTGGCGATTTCCAATGGTTTGCGGGCTGCAGCGACCATGTCCAGTGTGTCGGCGATGTGGTCTGCCATGACCTCGGCAGTGGTCGGAGTGTCGATCAGGTCGTTTCGTATCTCGATCATGACATTGTCCAACCCGCGTGTTTCGCCGTGTTTGGCCAGCGTATAGGTCACGCCGTCACGGGCGGCGTAGGGCTCGTTTATCGCCGCACGATAAGAGCCTCGATCTTGCTCAATCTGCACGGCTGCATTTGCGATCTTACTGTTGCTGTCATGCAGATACCCAAGGTCGAGCATCCTGCGTTCGCCATGAAAAATCGGCGTGAAACTGTGGATCGTGACAAGCAGCACCGGGGCATCCGCGCGCGCCATCTGTTGATCAATCACGGCGTCCACCGCATTGTGAAATGGCACGTGAACCATATCGAAACGGCGCTGCTTTTCGGCGGCGGGTAAGTTCGTATTGCCGGGAATGTCAAACACTTCGCTGCGGGCAGGGATGCAATCCGGCGCTTCAAGCGGGCGGTTGCAGTCATAGACCATGCGCGAAATCTGGCCTGCGACAAGCGGGGCATCAAGTCGCGCGCTAAGGTATTTTGCGACATCCAGCGCGCCGATATCCCATGCGGCATGAGAAAGGCGCGCGTCGTCAGTCAGGCCAAGTCCTTCGTATTCCGGTGGAATGAAAGGCGAGGCATGCTCACAGACCAGCACGACCGGCGATTTGCCCGCAGCACCAATCAGCATAGCTGCAGGCCAAGCTGTCTTGCGCATATTCCTTGCCCCCCCGTTTGGCGTTGTGTAATTATCACTACAGTGAGCCAGCTTGTGTCAAGAAATATTCTGTAGTTATCTCTACATCGCGCCAATGACTGATAGAAATGGTGACAAATGGGAAAGAAACCTCTCGTCAAAGACCGGATCAGGGAAAAGCAGGACGAGCTGACTGCGGCTGAACGGCGGCTGACGGCCACGCTTTTGGACGATTCGCTGGTCGCGGGGTTGCAGTCGATCACCAAACTGGCCGAAAGCGCCGAAGTCTCAACGCCCACGATTATTCGTTTGGCCCGCAAGCTGGGATATCAAGGCTTTCCTGACCTGCAAGACGCTATTCGCGACGAAATCGCCGCCCAGATGAAAGAGCCGCTGGCAAAGCTGGAAGCCGCAGAACTGTCGGGTGGGAAAGATCATATTATCAGTCGATTCGCCGAAGCCGTGTCGCGCAATATCAACCGCACGCTGGAACGTCTTGATCTGGAAGAATTTGACAAGGCCGCAGCCCTTTTGTCCGACCCCAATCGACGGCTTTACCTGCTTGGCGGGCGGATCACCCGGTCAAACGCGCATTACTTTTTCAACCATTTGCAGATCATCCGACCCGGGGTGACGCAGTTGGATTTCTCGCCCAGCGTCTGGCCGCAATCGCTTCTAGACATGGATGAAAACGCGACGCTGATCGTATTTGATATTCGACGGTATGAAAAAGAACTGGAGCGTTTGGCGAAATTGGTGGTCGATCAAGGGGCGAATATCGTTCTGTTCACCGATCAGTGGGGGTCACCAATCGAACGATATGCCACGTTTTGTTTTCGAAGCATGGTCGAAGTGCCGTCAAGCTGGGATTCAACGCTGGCGATTAACTTCATGGTCGAAGCTCTTGTGGCCGAAATCCAAAGCCGCAGCCACAGCGCAGACCGCATCGCAGCCTTGGAAAACATGATCGGCGAATCGCGGATTTTTCGAAGCAACTGACCAAGCAGGTTGGCCGCTTCAATATGCTTGGCGCGTGGACGGGTTCGTTCAGCCGTTGTCAGGCTTGTCGATGAGTCCCTGCATCTTGCCGATTGCCGCGCGCATCATTTCTTCCAAGCCAACACGCACGCGGTTCGCCAGTTCAACAAACTGCTCCATCGCAGGCTGTAGGGCTGGGATGCGTTCGCCGATCGAAGGTGCAAAAATATAGAGTATGGTCAACAGACACGCCAAAACCACCACAAGGATGAAACCACGGCGGAACCCATTGGGGCTGGCCACTTCGCCGTCGACACCGTCGACTGTTGAGCCGTCGGTATCACCTTCAGGCGCGTCGAGCGTCGAGTTGATTTCTTCAATATCAGGCAGGACATCGCGACGCTTGATGTCGTCGGGCGTCAGCGGTTGTTCGTCTTGTTCCGTGGCTTGCTCATCGGACGTTTCGCGCTTGGTGGCGTCTGGCCCGGCCCCCGGCGCTTCGTCCAGACCAAGATCGGGCTGGGTTTCAAGGTTTTCGCGGTCGTCCTCTCGCGCCTTAAGTTCGCGTTCGGCTTCTTCTTGCAAGATACTGCGAACGCCATCATCCAGCTTTCGCGCGGCTAGGGAAGGCGCTTCGCCATCATCTTCGCCATCCTCGGCTTGTTCGTCCGACGTGTCCGGTTCGGCGGGCGCGGTTTCAAGCGGGGCGTCGCCGTCTGCCTCCTCGTCATCAAACTCGTCTATATTATCAAAGGGGGATGGCGTAGCTACTTCGTCGACTTCAGCGCTGGCTTCAACATCAGCTTCAACACTGACTTCAGCATTAGGTGCCAGTTGAAACCACGCGTGGCCGCAATTGGAACACTGAACATCACGCCCGGTTTCGGGCATCACGCGATCATCTACTTCGTACTGCGCGCCGCAACTTGGGCAAACCAGACGCATATTTTTTCCTCGACCCCTGCCGTTCAGCTAGGGTTTTCCCTGCCATTTCGATCTCAATATGGCAGTTTCACTGCGAAAATCAAACCATTGCAAGCACTGCATTGAAACAAATGCTTAGCTGAGGCAAAACTGTCGCCAAGCAAAAGCGAGGACCGCGCATGATCGAGCTGCAACAAGTGTCCTACGGATATGGGGACAGCACGCTTCTATCTGACATTACCATGAAACTTGCACCGGGTTCGTTTCACTTTCTGACAGGCCCTTCCGGGGCCGGGAAAACGACACTGATCAAGATGTGTTATGGCGAACTGATTGCAACGCAGGGGCGGGTGACGCTGTTTGATCAGGACGCGCAACACATGTCGCGCGATGATGTGGCGAACGCGCGCAGGCGGATCGGTGTTGTTCATCAGGACTGTCAGTTTCTGGATCACCTAAGTCTGGCCGAGAACGTGTCACTGCCTTTGACCGTTTCAGGGCGCAGTCTTGCCAACCCGTCCGAGCTTGACGACCTGCTTGCATGGGTTGGCCTGTCTGAGCAGCGTGACGCCAAACCGCCGGAACTGTCGGGCGGCGAACGTCAGCGGGCCGCGCTGGCTCGTGCCGTGGTGACGTCGCCGGATGTGATATTGGCGGACGAGCCAACAGGCAACGTCGATTGGGACATGTCGCTTCGCCTGCTCAAGCTGCTGGTCGAACTGAACCGCATGGGCAAGACGGTGTTGATCGCCACCCATGACATGAACCTGATCCGATCGACCAAGGCGCAGGTGCAGGCGCGTGTTTTGCGTATCTCTAATAAACACGTCAATCAGGCGGGAGCGGATTTATGAACGTGCGTTTAAGCACTTTGATGCATTTCGTGGCAGGCGACGCGCAGGCCGACCGCGTCGTGCCACCGACCGGGTTCACTGCACGTCTGACAGTATTTGCGGCAGCCTCGATGGCTTTTTTGGCGGTGTTCGCGTTGGCGCTGTCCTTGGCGACAGGTCGTCTGGCTGATCGCTGGGGCGATGCGCTTGCCAAAAGTTCGACCATCCGCATCACTGCGCCGGTTGATCAGATGGACGCGCAGGTGCTGGCCGTGATGGAAGTGCTGGCGACGACCCCCGGCGTGAAAGAGGCCCGCCCCCTCAGCGACGACGAACAACGCGCCTTGCTAGAGCCGTGGTTCGGGCCAGACCTGCCACTTGATCAGTTGCCCATCCCGAAGCTGGTCGAGGTGATCGAGGATGCGGATGGATACGACCCGGAAGGCCTGCGCGCCCGCCTGACGGGCGAGGCTCCGGGTGCCATACTGGATGACCATGCGCGCTGGCGTGAACCGCTGGTGCGCGCTGCCAAGCGCTTGCGCGCGCTGGGTTTCGTAGCCATCGTGCTGATAACGGCGCTGGCTGGTGTGGTGATCACCCTTGCCGCGTCCGCCGCGCTGTCGGCAAATGAGCAAGTGATCCGGGTGCTGCGGCTGGTTGGGGCGCATGACAGATACATCGCCCACGCCTTTGTGCGTCGCTATACCCTGCGTGCGCTGGGCGGCGCTGTTGTCGGCACGGTGTTGGGCAGCTTGGCAATCCTGCTGCTGCCATCCGCCGGGGATCAGGGGAATTTTCTGACTGGACTAGGATTTGAGCGGTGGGAATGGCTCTGGCCTGCCCTCATACCGCTTTTCGCCGCCCTTGTCGCGTTTTTGGCCACCCGCCAAACCGCCCAGAATGTCTTGCAGGAGAAACGCTGATGCGTCACGCATTCCAATGGCTCCGCTCGCTCGTGTTTATCGTCCAAATGTACATCATGTTGGCAGTCATCGGCTTCGGTTTTGTTCCGCTGATCTGGTTCAACAAGAAATATGCGATGGTTGCCATTCACAGCTATTGCCGCTGGGTGCGCTGGACCGCGTCATGGATGATCGGGTTGCGTTCGGAAATTCGCGGCGACCCACCGAGTGATGAGGTGCTGATTGGTGCGAAACACCAGAGCTTTTTTGACATTATCTTGATCGCAAGTGCAGTCCCCGCGCCGAAATACATCATGAAGAAGCAACTGACCTGGGCGCCGGTGATTGGGCTGTATGCAAAGTATACGAACAGTATTCCCGTGGATCGCGGCAAGCGCGGGCAGGCGATCAAGCAGATGGTTGAAGATGTCCGCTCTGGCACCGCAAAGCCGGGGCAGTTGGTGATTTTCCCGCAAGGCACACGGGTCGCGGCGGGTGCCAAGAAGCCTTATAAGGTCGGAACCGGGGTGCTTTATCGCGAAACCGGGCAACCGTGTGTGCCTGCCTCAACCAATGTCGGCGTGTTCTGGAAGCGTCATGGCATCATGCGTTATCCCGGCCTTGCGGTGGTCGAATTTCACCCCCGGATCGAACCGGGGCTATCGCTTGAAGACTTCATGTCAAAGCTGGAAGAGACGGTTGAAGCCGGGTCCAACGCGTTGATGAAAGAGGCCGGGCTTGAGGTCGAAACTTGATGGATTTTATTGCCACCCTTCAGGACTTAGAGGCACATTACGGAACCCCCGGCGAGGCATCTTTGGTAAAGGTCGCACGCCACCTGACGCCGACCTATCGAAAATGGATCATGGCCTCGCGGTTTTGCGTTCTGACGACCGTCGGGCCCGACGGCACTGATGGCAGTCCGCGCGGCGATGATGGCCCCGTGGTGGTCGAACTGGACGCCCAGACCTTGGCCCTGCCTGATTGGCGCGGCAACGAGCGGATCGACAGTCTGCGCAACATCGTGCGTGATCCGCGCGTGTCGCTGATGTTCATGGTGCCGGGATCAAACAATGTCGTGCGGGTCAATGGCGAGGCTCGGCTGACCGCTGACGCCCCGCTGCGCGCCCGGTTTGAGAAATCTGGCAAGCTACCCCGCACGGTCATCGTTATCCACATTCACGAGGTCTATTCCCAGTGTGCCCGTGCCATCATGCGTGCCGGTTTGTGGACGTCCGGCGATGAAAGCGCGGGACTTCCGACAGTGGGCGACATGCTGAACGAAATGACCTCGGGCGCGTTCGACGGTGAAACCTATGACAAGACGTGGCCGGACCGGGCCAAGGCAAGTCTTTGGTGAGGGTTGATCCACGCAGTGCCGTTAGGAAGCGCTGAACTGCTCAAACGCCTCGCGCGCCTTAGCGCTGTATGAGATAGACGGACCGCCACCCATATAAGACGCCATTGCCAGCGCCTCGTTCAATTCGTCCAGCGTTGCCCCAAGCCGCACCAATGACCGCACATGAAAGCCGATGCAGCTGTCGCAGCGGGTCGAGATGGCAATGCCAAGCGCGATGAACTCTTTTGTCTTCTCGCTCAGCGCGCCATTTGTCTTGGCGGCTGTTCCCATCTGGACGAAGCCTTTCAGGGTTGCGGGAATGTCTTTGGCAAGATGATTGATGTTGCCTTCGGTCTCGGCAAGAAATGATTTCCAGTCCACGAATGATCCTCCTTGGGGGTCACTCGTGACTATCATTTGGGTCAGGTCGCAAACCAACCCCGCCCACGAAGACGTGATGGGTGCGCGGGGTGCCAAATTGGCCGATCTTTAGGCAGCCAGCCCCTTGGCACCCATTTTCAGGAACTTTTCACGGCGCTCTTTCAACAGCGCGTCGCCCTTCTGGCGCTTCTTCAGTGCCTTCAGCTCGGCTTCGATGGCCTTGCCGACGGCGTTGATGGATTCGCTGCGACCGCGTTGAGCGCCGCCCATCGGTTCGGGGATGATCTGGTCAATCACGCCCAGTTGCTTCAGGTCCTGAGCGGTGAGGCGCAGCGCCTCGGCGGCTTCGCGCATCTTGTCTGAATCCTTCCACAGGATTGACGCGCAGCCTTCCGGGCTGATTACCGAATAGATCGAATGTTCAAGCATCATCACAGTGTTGGCGGTGGCCAGCGCCACTGCGCCACCTGACCCGCCTTCGCCGATGATCACCGAGATCACGGGGGACTTCACATTCAGGCTGCGTTCGGTCGACCGCGCGATCGCCTCGGATTGGCCGCGTTCTTCGGCACCTTTGCCGGGATAGGCGCCGGGGGTGTCCACCAGCATGACAATCGGCAATCCGAAGCGGTCGGCAAGATCCATCAGGCGGATCACTTTGCGGTAGCCTTCAGGGCGGGCCATGCCAAAATTGCGTTCAATCCGTGACTTTGTGTCATTGCCCTTTTCCTGACCCATCACAACGACGGGAACGTCGCCCAGCCGTGCAAGCCCGCCCATAACGGCGTGGTCATCGGCAAAGTTGCGGTCGCCGGCCAGCGGCGTATATTCGGTAAACAGGGCTTCGATATAGTCCTTGCAATGCGGCCGGTCAGGATGGCGGGCCACCTGACATTTCCGCCACGGGGTCAGATCTTTATACAGTTCTTTCAGAAGGGCGCTGGCCTTGGCGTCCAACCCTGCGGCTTCGCCCTCCACGTCCATCTCTTTGTTGGCGCGGGCAAGGGCGCGCAGTTCCTCGGCCTTGCCTTCGATTTCAGCCAGCGGTTTTTCGAACTCAAGATAGTTGGTCATGGGTCAGCCTGATTGCGTATCGTTCCTAGCTATATGCCGCTTGCGGCGCGGCAATACAACTGCTGCTCTTTTCGTTTGGTGTGCAAGTTGGCAAGATTTGTGCGCTCATCCTGGGGCAAGAAGAACGTGGAAGAGCTTGAAGGAGCTGCCATGCGTTACGAAGACCGATTGCTGCGCGTGCTGACCTATATCCACGACAATCCTGATGGAGATTTGTCGCTGGACCAACTGGCGGACGTCGCCGCCATGTCGCGGTTTCACTGGCATCGCGTGTTTCACGCCATGACCGGCGAAACCTGCGCGCAGGCGGTGCGCCGGATGCGTCTGCATCGTGCGGCGGGGCGGCTGGTGCGTGAAGATACCCCGGTCGAGGTCATCGCCCGCGACTGCGGCTATCCCAACCCCCGCAGTTTCGGTCACGCGTTTCGCACGTCATATGGCAAGACCCCAATAGCCTTTCGCGCAACCGGCCGGCTAGACGCCCCGGTGCTTTTGCATCGAACAGGAGAGATCAAAATGTATCCAATTGATATTCGTGAAACTGACGCGCGTCGCGCGATCGGCCTGCCTCATAAGGGCGCTTACATGAACATCGGAAAAACGTTCGAGGCCGCGTCGGCCATGATCGCTGCCCGCAATTTATGGCCCCAATGTGGCCCGATGCTGGGCCTGTATTATGACGATCCCGACTCGGTTGCCGAAGATGACCTGCGCAGCTTTGCTGGGGTCGAATGGCGCGGTGAAGATGTTCCGGATGGTTTTGAAGTTGTGGATATTGCGGCAGGGCGTACGGCCGTTTTGACCTTCAAAGGGCCATATGCGACGCTCAAATCCGGCTATGACACGTTGTATGGCGAGTGGTTGCCGAAATCTGGTGAAACGCCTGCCAATACGCCTTGTTACGAGGTTAATCTGAACGACCCGCGCGACACGGACCCTGACGAGTTGCTGACCGAGATTTACTTGCCGTTGGCGTGAATTGATGCGTGGCGGGCCATTCGACCCGCCACGATCAGGTTTCAGATCAGAGCGCCATGTCGATCAGTTTCGCAAATTGTGCTTCACTCAGCACCTGACGCCAATGATCGGTGCAGTTTGACCGCATCATCACCAACTTGACCTCGTTCGCGCCGATCTTGTCGGCGATGGCTTGGCGTTCGTCAGAGGGGGCACCTTCCACGATGGCTTTGCGAAGGTCGGCGCGCAATTGCACCGTTTCAGCCTCCAGCGCTTTTCGGACGGCTGGCATGGTTGCGACCCAATCCTTCAGGGCGGCGCGCTGGGTTTCGTCCAGCTCCAACGCGTCCATGTTTTTGGCCAGAATGCCGGTCAATTGGATGACAGGGCGCGACAGGCCAGTCTGCGCCGGGTTTGAGGGTTGCATTTGCGCCAGAGCAGCGCCGGTCAGGCTAAGGCTAAGGGCGGTGGCGAAAAGAAGCGGTTTCATTATTGAACCTTTCAGATTGGGTTGCGTCCCCAAGCGGGCCTCGTCATGACCCAAGCCCAACCTATCCCCCCTACGTGCGATTCCCATGCGACCGGATGCCCTGCGACAGGGTGTATCAACAGAAAAGGCCCCGCGCTGGGCGAGGCCTTTTCTGTAAGGGATTGGCGATCAGCTGTTTGCGATCAACTCAGCCTGCGCCACGATCACTTCGGCTTGTTTGATCGAGGCGATGTCGACCAAGCGGCCCTTATAGACTGTTGCGCCTTCGCCATTTGCCTTGGCTTGTTCCATCGCGGCCAGGATTTCGCGTGCTTCGGCTACGGCCTCATTCGATGGGGTGAAGACGTCGTTGGCCAGCGCGATTTGTTTCGGGTGGATGGCCCATTTGCCAACCATACCCAACGTGGCCGAGCGTTTCGCCTGCGCGACAAAACCTTCATCGTCCGAGAAGTCGCCAAACGGGCCGTCAACCGGCAGCACACCATGCGTGCGACAGGCGGCGACAATGGCGGCCTGCGCCCAGTGCCACGGGTCCGACCAATGCTTTTCGCCCTCGCGCAGCATGTAGTAGTTTTCCTGCGTGCCGCCGATACCGGTGGTTTGCATTCCCATTGACGCAGCGAAATCGGCAGCCCCCAGCGACATCGCCTGAAGGCGCGGTGAAGACGCGGCGATGGCTTCGACATGGGCAATGCCGGCAGCGCTTTCGATGATCACTTCGAATGCGA
Source organism: Aliiroseovarius sp. S1339 (assembly GCF_023195695.1). Lineage (GTDB taxonomy): Bacteria > Pseudomonadota > Alphaproteobacteria > Rhodobacterales > Rhodobacteraceae > Aliiroseovarius. Next base: position 61,041 of record NZ_JALPQG010000007.1, read on the forward strand.
CGGGTTTCGTGCGCCCTTTGGCGCGTTCAATCGCGGTGACCAGCGCGTCGACGGCATAGACATCCTCGGCGCACCCGACTTTCGGGATCATGATCTGGTCCAGACGCTCGCCTGCTTGCTCCATCAAATCGACCACGTCGCGATACCAATAGGGCGTGTCCAATCCGTTGATGCGAACGGATACGTGCTTGGTGCCCCAGTCGATGGTGTTGATCGCCTCGATCGCGTTGGCGCGCGCCATGTCCTTGTCCGAAGGCGCGACGCTGTCTTCCAGGTCAATGTTAATCACATCGGCGGCCGAGGTCGCCATTTTTGCGAACAGTTTGGTATTCGACGCCGGGCCAAACAACTGGCAGCGGTTCGGGCGGGCTGGGGCGGTGGGTTGGATGCGGAAGGACATGTGTCGCCTTTCAGTAATGAAGTTGCGATTTCTCGGCTGCAATCGTTATTAAATTGCCGCGATATCCGCAAGATCATTTTGCACTCGCAGAATCTCCGCTTTGCGGCAGTGCAGCAAGCCGAGTTTTCTTTCGCCATTCGCAAGCTGGTGGGATAAACTACACTCGTGGGTCACTTCTGCCGAAGGTTCTTCGAAAAGATCCCTGCCTCACGCGAACTTAGCAATCTATTTCTTCTGATAGTCGTGAATTATCCCTCTGCAATTTTCTGAAGAGGGCGCGCGCATGATCAAGACACCATATCTTCTGTTTTTGGGCGATGTGCCCGACCAACTGGCGGCGAAGGTGGCTCAGGGCATCAAAGACTGGCGCCCGGAAAATGCCGTGGGCCAGCTGCGGCTGGACGGCTGTGGCGCCGATCTTGGCTTGGCCGACATGACGTTGACGGAAGCGAAGGCGGCAAGTGCCAAGACACTGGTCATCGGTGTGGCCAACCGTGGTGGCGTGATCTCGCAGGCGTGGAAAAAGGTGCTGGTGATGGCGCTTGAGGAAGGGTTCGACCTTGCGTCGGGCCTGCATAACCTTCTGCGCGACGAGCCCGATCTGGTCGCGGTGGCCGAAGCAACCGGGCAAGAGCTGCATGATGTGCGCCTGCCCGAAGTCAAATACCCGATCGCCAACGGCGTAAAGCGCACCGGCAAGCGTAGCTTGGCTGTTGGCACGGATTGTTCGGTTGGCAAGATGTATACGGCGCTGGCGATGGATAAACTGATGCGCGAACGCGGGATGAAATCGACCTTCCGCGCCACCGGGCAAACCGGCATCCTGATCACCGGGGACGGCGCGCCCTTGGATGCGGTGGTGGCGGATTTCATGGCGGGATCGGTCGAATATATCTCGCCCGACAACGACCCTGACCACTGGGATTTGATCGAGGGGCAGGGGTCGCTGTTCCATGCCTCGTATTCCGGGGTGACGATGGCCCTGATCCATGGCGGCCAGCCCGATGCGCTGATCCTGTGCCACGAACCCACGCGCGAACATATGCGCGGACTGCCCGATTATCAGCTTCCATCGCTGGAAGACCTTCGCGATGTTGCCTTGACCTTGGCAAAGGTGGTCAACCCAGCCTGTCAGGTGATCGGTATTTCGGTCAACACGCAACATATGGCTGAAGATGCCGCCACGTCCTATCTGGCAGAGCTTGAAGCCAAGATGGGCCTGCCCGCCACCGATCCGTTCCGGTTTGGGGCCGACAAGCTGGTGGATGCGTTGGCGGCGGTCTAAGTTGCCGTTCAGGCTAAACAGGGGGCAGACATGAAAATTTCGGTCACGGCAGATGTGTTCAAGCTGGCGCAGGTTTTCACCATCTCGCGCGGGTCGCGCACCGAGGCGAAAGTGCTGACTGTTCGGATCACGGATGGCGATCATCAAGGCTGGGGCGAATGTGTGCCTTACGCGCGCTACGGCGAAACGCTTGAAAGCGTCACGGAACAGATCATCGGCCTGCCCGCTGATGTGACGCGTCAGGCGCTGTTGGACCTTCTGCCAGCAGGCGCCGCGCGCAACGCCGTGGATTGCGCCTTGTGGGATCTTGAGGGCAAGCGCGCGGGCAAACGTGTCTGGGAACTGGCTGGCCTGCCCGAACCGGGGCCCGAGATCACCGCTTATACCCTGTCACTGGCCGAACCCGCCGAGATGCAGGCGCAGGCCGAAATACATGCCCATCGCCCACTATTGAAGATCAAGCTGGGCACACCCAACGACATGGCCCGGCTTGAGGCAGTGCGCAAAGGGGCGCCCAAGGCCCGCATCATCGTGGACGCAAACGAAGGGTGGTCGGCCGATGTCTATGCCGACCTTGCCCCGCACCTTGTGCGGCTGGGCGTCGATCTGGTCGAACAACCTCTACCAGCAGGCGAGGATCATGCGCTGATCGGTATGGATCGCCCGGTGCCGGTTTGTGCCGATGAAAGCTGCCATGATCGCGCCAGCTTGCCGGGGCTGAAGGGCAAGTATGACGTGGTGAACATCAAGTTGGACAAGACCGGCGGCTTGACCGAAGCGCTGGCGCTGCGTGATGCCGCCTTGGCCGAGGGGTATAAGGTCATGGTTGGCTGCATGGTCGGCTCATCACTGGCGATGGCGCCTGCCACGCTGGTCGCGCAGGGCGCGATGGTGACGGATTTGGACGGGCCGCTTTTGTTGGCGGAGGATCGCGATACACCGCTTGAGTTTGACGCCAAGGGTGTGCACCCCCCCACGGCGCGTTTGTGGGGGTGAAGGGATTAACTGCGCCCGGCGATTTGGGTCAGGAACACGCCCAACCCCATAACGGCGATCCCAGACACGCGCCAAAAGGTCAGCGTGCTTGGCTGTGCGCCGAACAGGCCGAAATGGTCGATGGCAGCGGCGGATACAAGCTGGCCCAACAGCACAAAAAACACCGCATTTCCAACCCCGAAGCTGGGCGCAACCCAAGTGATGGTCAGCACATAAAACGCCACAAGACAGCCCGCGAAGAAAAGATGCGGCGGCGCGCTGACCGCGCCTTTGAGCGAGCCACCTGCGAACAGAAACACGATACCCGTGGTCAGCAGGGCCACAAGAAACAAGATGAAACCCGCAGAAATCGGCGACCCCAACCGCTGCCCCAGCGCCGCATTCAACGCGGCCAAAATTGGAATGCCAATCCCGGCGGTCAGCATGATGGCGGCGGATTGTGTCGCAGTCGGCATTGGAATTCCCTTTTGACTCTTTCGATGACCCGAGTATCAACAGCCAGAACAGGAAACGCCGCGCGGGTCAACGCACCCCGCACGCGTCACACCAAGGAGATCAGACATGACCCGCACCGTTTACGTGAACGGAGAGTACTTGCCCGAAACCGAGGCCAAAATCTCAATCTTTGACCGTGGCTTCCTGTTTGCCGACGCGGTGTATGAAGTGACCAGCGTGCTGGGCGGCAAGCTGATCGCATTTGACGGTCATGCCGAACGTTTGCAGCGGTCGCTGAACGAGTTGGACATGGGAAACCCGATCTCGACCGATGATCTGTTGGAAGTTCATCGGGAATTGGTGCGTCAGAACGATATCGACGAAGGGCTGATCTATCTTCAGATCTCGCGCGGGGCCGCCTCTGATCGCGATTTTGCGTTCCCGGACCCTGAAAAGGTGATGCCGACCGTGGTTCTCTTCACCCAGTCGAAGCCGGGGTTGGCCGCGACTGTGAAGCCGATGAAAGTGATCTCGATTGATGATATCCGCTGGGGTCGCCGCGACATCAAGACGGTGCAACTGCTCTACCCCTCAATGGGGAAGATGATGGCGAAGGCTGCCGGTGCTGATGACGCTTGGATGGTGGAGGACGGCTACGTCACCGAAGGCACGTCGAACAACGTCTATATCGTGAAAGATGGCAAAATCATCACGCGCGCGCTGTCCAACGACATCCTGCATGGGATCACCCGCGCCGCTGTGTTGCGCTATGCCGAAGAGGCGCAAATGGAGGTCGAGGAACGTAACTTCACCATCGAAGAAGCCCAGAACGCGGATGAAGCCTTCTTCACCTCGGCCTCCGCTTTCGTGATGCCGGTCGTACAGATCGACGACAAACCACTGGGTGGTGGCGAGCCGGGCCGGGTGGCACTGCGCCTGCGCGAAATTTATCTGGATGAAAGCCTGAAAGCGGCGGTTTGAACGTCATTTCGCGGGCAAGGGGAAGGGTCGCGCATGCGGCCCTTTTTCATTTCTGGGTCAGAAGAAAGCAGCCGCTGTCGCGTTGCCACTGCCCCGGCCCCAGATCGTAATCTTCGACCAGTTCGGGGCGTTCAAATCTGGCGCAAAGGCGGTAAGACGTTGCCGACGTTTTTTCGTAGACATATGGCGCATCTGTCACCGGATCAGCCATCGGCAGTTTGTCGGCGCAACGTTCATCGGTGGCGAGCGTATTGGGCACAGCGTCGTCCAGATCATAACGGCAGGCAACAAAGGACTGTAATTCACGTAGATCAGCCAGACGCGCCATGTCACGTTTTTCGGCCCGCGCGGCGATCGGGCCACCCGTGACCATCAAACCGGCCACAATTGCCGCCGCGACCAGCCCACCAATCAGCAAGGGGGCAAAGGTGTCACTTTGCATCGGCGCCCTCGTATTCTTCTTGTCTGAAATAGGCGAAAACTGACCCTGCGACACCCGCCACCACCAGTGCCTTGAGGATAAAGCGCAGCGTCAAGTCACCGCTGAGCAGCGCATAGATCACCGCCATCAGATCGCCCAACAATGAAATAGAGGCAAGGAATAGCGTCACATAACCAAACCATTTGCGAACTCCTGAACGACGCTTGCCGGGATCGGCCTTCGTGGCCTGCACGGTGCGGCGGTTCAGAACAAGGAAGGTTGGGGTGAAAACGACAAGGGCCGCGATGGACCAACGTGTCGAATTAAGCGCATAGCGGCCTTCACCTTCCACAAGCGGGTCGGCGACCCAATGGTCGATGAGGCTATGCAATAGCGCAACGAGGTGCCATGCCGTCATCGCTAACGCGACGAACATGATGCCATAAAAGAACGCCTCGCGCGCGGACACATAGGGGCGCGGGCGGGGGACCGGGGTGGGGAAGTCAATCTCGGCCCACGCGTCCAGCGCTTCTGCGACTTCGTTGGGTGCCCAGCCGGATCGAGACAGCGCAGATCGAATGTCGTCGCGACTTTTCCCGGCCGCTAAAGCGTCGCGGGTGAACTCGGCAAGTTGATCAGATGGGCGCATCGGGCACCTCCTATGAACTGGTTACAAGGGCAGATTGGCACCGCGATAGGATGTCGGCCAAGTTCAGTTTTTTGGGTCCAGCACGTTTTCTTTGAACGCAACTTCAAAGGCGGCTTGTTTGTCTGGGCTGGCGTCGGATTGATGCTTCGCCTTCCAGTCGTCATAGGGCATGCCGTAATATGCCTCGCGCCCCTCGGCTTTCGACATTTCGATGCCACGTTCGCTGGCGGCTTCCTGATACCAGCGCGACAGGCAATTGCGGCAAAACCCGGCCAAATTCATCATGTCGATGTTCTGAACGTCCTGACGGTCTTCCATCAGATGCTTTTGCAACCGGCGAAAAGCGGCGGCTTCAACTTCGATACGGGTTTGGTCATCCATGGCGTGTCCTTTGGATCGATAGGGTCGCATTAATAGGTGGGGACAGGGCGCCTAAGGTCAACCTTTGACGTTGGCGCCCCCTAGGAAAGGGAATGCCCGCGTCTTTGCAGATCACAGCCTGATTTTCGCCAGTGTTTCGGTCAGGACCGGGGCCAGCCGCTCTGCCCAGCCGCGTTGTTGATCTTCGGTTTCGATCAGGTCATTGCGGATTTCGATCAGCACATTGACCCGACCGGGCAATACCGCGTGACGGTCGATGCTGTCGCCATCAAGATGGCCGCCGTAAGGTTCGTTTTCACCGACGCACAGGTCCGGCTCTTCCCTCAGGCGCGCGATCAAGGGCGTGGCAAGCCGGCTGTCACGATCATGAAGAATGGCGATGTGCCAGGGCCGCATTTCGCGCCCTTGCAACTGCGCCGTATAGGAATGCATCGCTACGATCACCGTGTTGTCCTGCCGGGAAGCCAGCCGGCTGACCGCTGCGTGATAGGGGTGGTAAAGCGCATCAAGCCTGCGGGTCCGCTCAGCCTCGTCCACGTCGCGATTGGCGGGAACCACCGTTCCGTCGTAAAGCTTCATCACAAGCGTCGGATCATCCTCGCCCCGGTTCGGGTCGATCACAAGACGCGAGAAGTTCGACAGAATTGCAGGCGCGTCCAGCAGCTCGGACAGGTGGCGTGTGACGCCCGCTGCACCGACATCATAGGCGATATGGCGGGCCATATCTTCGGGCGCGACGCCCAGATCGCCGCCACCCACGCAGGGTGGCACGGTATTGGTCGCGTGGTCGCAAGTGATCAGCCAGCGCGATGGCCGATCCTCGCCAAGCATGTGATAGGGGTGGTATGTCATGTTTGTGTCATTCATATTTGCCAGACCCGTTTATGCGAGCCTTTTGGTAAGCGCCAGTTGTCAGCGCTAACATTTTCGGGCATAGAACAAACGACCCGAATTTTAGCCCAAATTAAAGGAGATGTGCCCCGTGAGACGCCATCGCAACGTCAAGATTGTCGCCACGCTCGGCCCAGCTTCCAAAGATTACGATACGATTCGCGCCTTGTTCGAGGCAGGCGCCGACGTGTTCCGCATGAACATGTCGCACGGAACCCATGACGAACAACGCGAGCGCCACGCCCTCGTGCGCAAAGTCGAAAAGGACATGGAGCGTCCAATTGCGATTCTTGCCGATTTGCAGGGACCCAAGCTGCGGTGCGGGGTCTTTTCCGCAGGGGCTGCCGAAATCGAAGAAGGTCAGGACTTCCGCTTCGATCTGGACAAAACCCCGGGCGAAGGGCATCGCGTCTGCCTTCCACACCCGGAAATTTTTGCGGCACTGAAAGCCGGATCGACCCTGCTGGTGAATGACGGCAAGTTGCGCATGAAGGTCAAGGAATGTGGCCCGGATTTCGCCAATTGCATCGTCGAAGTTGGCGGCACGATTTCTGATCGAAAGGGCGTGAACGTGCCGGACGTCGTATTGCCGCTGGCCGCTTTGTCGGACAAAGACCGCGCCGATCTGGAATTTGCCTGCCAATTGGGTGTCGACTGGTTGGCGCTTAGCTTTGTTCAGCGTGCCGCAGATGTTGAAGAGGCGCGCGAACTGGCGAAGGGGCGTGCCGCCATTTTGTCGAAAATCGAAAAACCTGCGGCCGTGGATGCGTTTGATGCGATTTTGGAGGCCTCTGACGGGATCATGGTCGCGCGTGGTGACCTTGGGGTTGAATTACCGGTTCATGCAGTTCCGCCAATCCAGAAACGCCTTATCCAGCTTTGCCGCCGTGCGGGCAAGCCAGTGATTGTGGCTACACAGATGCTAGAAAGCATGATCGAAAGCCCAATGCCCACAAGGGCCGAGGTCTCGGACGTGGCGAATGCCATTTATGATGGCACGGATGCTGTCATGTTGTCGGCAGAAAGCGCCGCAGGTCAGTATCCGATCGAGGCTGTCGCGACGATGAACGCCGTTGCGGTTGAGGTTGAGCACGACCAGACCTATCTGGATCAGGTTGATGCCCACCGTGTGGCATCGCGCAGCGGAGTTGCCGATGGGATCGTGGCGGCTGCCCGCGAGATTGCCGAAACAACCGAGATCAAAGCGATCTGTTGTTTCACACAGTCGGGCACAACTGCGCTGTTGACCTCGCGCGAACGTCCGCGCGTACCGATCATTGCTCTGACACCCCTGCGTGGCACAGCGCGGCGGTTGTGTCTGTCATGGGGCACAAACTGTTTCGTCACACCCGACGAGGTTTTGCGATTCAAGGCGGCTGTCGTCTCGGCGGCGCGTGCAGCACGCAGTGCTGGATTTGCCACGGAAGACGACCAAATCGTTGTCACCGCCGGTGTTCCCTTCAATGTTCCGGGTACAACAAATATCCTTCGTGTCGCCCCATGTGACGAACGGCAAATTTTTGCCACAGATCACGAGTAACCTGTTTTCCGCGCAACAGGGGTGGGGTGTCGAGGAGTGAGTTATGAGGGAAGACACGTTTATGGTTGTCGGGATTGTGGTGCTTGCGCTGTCGATTCCGTCTTTTTTGTCCGCGATCCGGGAAGGTCGGGCGCCAAGGGTGCCAGCGATCATGTTCATGATTGGTGGCGGGCTGATTGCCCTTGCGATCTTGCATCGGCCCGGCGGCTATCAGATCGAGGATATTTTTACCGCGTTCCGCACCGTTTTCGGTCGCCTGAAGGTGATGCTGGCGGCCTAGATAGTTTGCCTGCCACAGCGGGCAGAATCCACTTGCCAGCCTGATTGATTCCGCCTATACGCCGCACTTCATGCGCGACCGGCTCAAGTGGCATGCCGAGTCGTGCAAACACCGAACCCATGAAGGAGACGGAAATGCCCAAGATGAAGACCAAGTCGAGCGCGAAGAAGCGCTTTAAGGTTACAGCGACAGGTAAAGTCCTTGCAGGTCAGGCCGGCAAACGCCACGGCATGATCAAACGCTCTAACAAGTTCCTGCGCAATGCGCGCGGCACCACAACCCTGTCCGCCCCCGACGCCAAGATCGTCAAGGGCTTCATGCCCTACGATCGTTAAGAGGAGATACTGATATGTCCCGCGTTAAAGGTGGAACCACAACTCACGCCCGTCACAAAAAAGTCGTCAAAGCTGCAAAAGGCTTTTATGGCCGTCGCAAGAATACCTTTAAGGTAGCGCGCCAAGCCGTCGACAAAGCGAACCAATATGCAACCCGTGACCGCAAGAACCGCAAGCGCAACTTCCGCGCCCTGTGGATCCAACGGATCAACGCAGCTGTGCGTTCGCATGACGAAACACTGACCTATTCGCGCTTCATCAACGGCCTGACCATGGCTGGTGTTGAAGTGGACCGTAAGGTTCTGGCCGATCTGGCCGTGCACGAGCCCGACGCGTTCGGTGCGATCGTTGAAAAAGCACAGGCTGCTCTGGCTGCTTAAGCCAAGCCGCATTTGAATACGGAAAAGCCGTTGGGGAAACCCGGCGGCTTTTTTGTTGGGTGAGGGATGGATGTCTGGTGTGCGGGACTTTTCTGCCGTTCGAATGTTGTACCAACTCTTTCCATGAGGCATCTTTCGCACATGGAAAATGCTGAATTGCGAAGTCTACTTCAAAAATTAGTCGAAACCTTCAATGAGGTCCCAAAGCCAGAGCCGCTTTCCTCATTCGAAAATTCGCACGATGACGAGGAAGTTGCGATCTTCAATAGCACCAATTGGGAAACTGCTACCTATTGGGAGTTTTGTCATGGGCTTGAAGGCTGGATTATTTGCTCACCAGAAACAAGAGTTTACCTGACCCCTCGACTGTTAAGAATGTTACTCCTTAGGCAGGATGGCAAACACGAGGGCGCAGCGGACAACCTTTCGTTCGAGTTACTTCCACACCTTCAAGAGCCGACAGTATTTGGCTTGCTGAACTCTGGACAAATGTCGGCTGTAATCGACGCAGTCGCCTATGTTGATCGTACTCGTTGGTACCCAAGTGGAAGCGATGCGGCAGGTGACTTGGCACGGTGTTGGGGGCTTCAAGATAGTTGAACTTCGGGCTCAAAGCCGACATTCCCATATTTTTCACCCCCAAATGTCGATTTTGCCGATCCTCAATCGTCTGGTACACAGAAAGGCCTGAAGCCTTTCCCAGCAGATGAAAGGAAAGACCATGCAATACATGCTTCTGATTTATGGCCAGGAGGGCACTGGCCCGCAGCCCGGCACCGACGAATTCGGCCCGTTCATGCAGGGCTACATGGACTTCACCCAAAAAATGAAGGACGCGGGCAAGCTTGTTTCGGGCGACGCGTTGCAGCCGATTGCGACCGCGACCACCGTGGCTGTGCGCGATGGGAAGTCGGAAACCCTCGACGGCCCTTTCGCTGAAACCAAAGAACAGTTGGGCGGCTATTACCTGCTTGATTGCCCCGATCTGGACGATGCCCTGAAATGTGCGGCCGAAATTCCGACCGCCAAATACGGGCGCGTCGAAGTGCGCCCCGTGGTTATCTGGGACTGAACCCACATGCTGCCCCCGGTTGAAGTTCGCGCGCTTGTCACGCGATTGATCCGCGAAGACTGGGGGCGCATTCTGTCGTCGCTCGTCTCCTCGACCGGGGATTATGGGCTTGCCGAAGACAGCTTGCAGGATGCGGTTGTGTCGGCGTTGGAACAATGGCCGCGCAAAGGTGTCCCCCGCCACCCGGACGCCTGGATGATCACTGTGGCGCGCCGCAAAGCGCTGGACCGGATCAGGCGAAGCCAGACGGCACTGCGCAAATCGAGCGATTTGACCCTGTGGCTGGAACAACACCGCAATGATCCCGAGGACCGTGCGATGATGATCCCCGACCACCGGCTAGAGATGATTTATACCTGCTGCCACCCCGCGCTTGAAGAAAAGTCGCGTGTCGCCCTGACCCTGCGCGCGCTGGGCGGGCTGACCACCGCCGAGATAGCCGGGGCATTTCTGGACAAAACCGAAACCATGGCGGCCCGCCTGACGCGGGCCAAGAAAAAGCTGCGCGCGGCAGGTATCGCCTTCAAACTACCCGAACCGGAGGACTTGCACGACCGCACGGATGCGGTGCTGCGGGTGATTTACCTGATCTTTACAGAAGGCCATTGGTCTTCGGACGGGCAAATGTCGCGCACCGATCTGGTGAACGAGGCGATCCGGCTGGGCCGTATCCTGACCGGGCTATTGCCGGACCATGCCGAGGCAAAGGGGCTGCTGGCCCTGATGCTGCTGGGTGACAGCCGCCGCCTGGCACGCAAGGGCGACGATGGTGCCTTCTTGCCGCTAGAGGCGCAGAACCGCGCCCGTTGGGATCGCGCCAAGATCCGCGAAGGCGGCGCGCTGGTCGAAACGGCGCTGTCTATGGGACCGGCTGGCCCCTATGCGATACAGGCGGCAATCAGCGCACTTCACGCCAATGCTGCCAGCTTCACCGCCACCGATTGGCCACAGATCGTGGCACTTTATGAGGTGCTGGCCCAACGCCAACCCAACCCGATTGTGCGGATCAATCAGGCCGCTGCCCTGTCTTATGCCAAGGGGCCACAGGCTGGGTTAAGCCTGCTGGACACGCTGTGCGTCGATGACAAACTGAACGGGTATCAACCCTATCACGCCTGTCGCGCCGATCTTCTGGCGCGGCTGGGGCGCAGGCAGGACGCCGCTGCAAGCTACCGCACCGCGATATCCCTTGCCGTCGCGCCGGAAGACAAAGCGTTTCTTTCAAACCGCCTTCGCGCCTTGACCGCCCCCTGAGCACCCGCGCCCGCTTGCCATTTTGCCCTGCATTCGCTAGCTGGAAGCGGTGCGACGCAAAGGGGCTGACATGGACGACCTTAGAACAAAATACCTTGATGCAATCGGCGGTGCTGCGGACGAAGCGACACTGGAAGATATCCGCGTGCAAGCCGTCGGCAAGAAGGGCGAAGTGGCCTTGAAAATGCGCGAGCTGGGCAAGATGACGCCGGAAGAACGCCAAGTCGCTGGCCCCAAGCTGAACGCACTGAAGGACGAGATCAACTCGGCCATCGCCGCCAAGAAATCCGGGCTGGCTGATGCCGCGCTGGACGAGCGTTTGCGCACCGAATGGCTGGACGTGACCCTGCCGGGCCGCCCGCAACGCCAAGGCACCATCCACCCGATTTCGCAGGTCACGGAGGAGATCAGCGCGATCTTTGGCGACATGGGTTTCGCGGTTGCCGAAGGTCCGCAGATCGAAAGCGACTGGTATAACTTCGACGCCCTGAACATCCCGGCGGACCACCCCACCCGGACCGAGATGGACACCTTCTATATGACCATGCCGGACGGCGACGAGCGTCCGCCCCACGTGCTGCGCACCCATACCAGCCCCGTGCAAATCCGCGCGATGATGGCGCAGGGTGCTCCGATCCGCGTGATCGCGCCGGGCCGTGTTTACCGCGCCGATTACGACCAGACCCACACCCCGATGTTCCATCAGGTCGAGGGGCTGGCGATCGACAAAGATATCTCGATGGCGAACCTGAAATGGACGCTGGAAGAATTCTGCCGCGCGTTCTTTGAAATCGACGGGATCGAACTGCGCTTCCGCGCCTCGCACTTCCCCTTCACCGAACCGTCGGCCGAAGTCGACATTCGCTGCTCGTGGGAAGGCGGCACCCTGAAATTGGGCGAGGGCGACGACTGGATGGAAATCTTGGGCAGCGGCATGGTGCATCCGAAAGTGCTGCAATCGGCGGGCGTGGACCCGGACGAATGGCAAGGCTTCGCCTTCGGCCTCGGCATCGACCGTCTGGCCATGCTGAAATACGGCATCCCCGACCTGCGCGCGTTCTTTGACAGCGACCTGCGCTGGTTGCGACATTACGGGTTCAGCTCGCTGGATGTGCCGACGATGCGTGGGGGGTTGAGTAGGTGAGTGCCTCAGCCCTAATTGCTGCGACTATCGGCTCTGGAACTGCGTTGTTCATCGCTTTTGTCGCCTATCCAATCCAAAAAAGAAGAGACAGACGGCTATTAGTTGAAACTGAGCGCAGGCATGCATATCGCCGCTTTGTTACTGAAGCGGTTGGCTATTCTAGGATCAGAACTGATTCTGGGTCAGAACTGGAAGAAACCATTCGTGGACTAGCCAGCGCAGCTCATGAGCTGGCACTTTATGCTCCGCCGGAAGTCATGCGTCTGGCAAAAAATTACATATACTCCGAAACGGTCCTTCAGGCAAAAAAATCCGCGTTGCCGAAGGAAGAGTGGAAGAATCTCGGACACAATCCTCATGAGGTTCAAATGTTCACTGCCATGCGCAAAGACCTTTTTGGAGACAAAGACCTGTCAAATGATGAGATCCAGGCGTTTTTGCGGCTTGAAATCTTGGAAGAGGACAAGACATGAAATTCTCTGTCTCCCGACTGACCAACCACCTCGACTCCACAGCATCCGTGGGTGAATCCACCGATACCTGCACCAAACCGGAGCTTTCCCAATGAGCGACGACGACATCGAAGACCTGCAAGTCACCTATCCCGGCGCCGGAACCTTCAAGTTTGGCGACAGTGCCAAGCTGTCGGCCAAGCTGATCAAGCGGGTGCGGGCGGGGCAGAAGCATGCGACCTCTGGCGCTCTACGAGACTTCGCGGACGACCCGGATGCGATGCCCAAGGTCGGTCGCTGCGATATCGCGGCAAACTGGGACGGCACGCCTGCGCTGGTGATCCGCACCAAGTCGGTCGAACAAGTCCGGTTTTGCGATGTCACCGAGGAATTGGCCCATGCCGAGGGCGAAACGCTGGAAGGGTGGCAACGGGGCCATAAGGCCTATTTTGAACGCAACGGCGGGTTTGATCCCGAGATGATGTTGCTGTTCGAACATTTCGAAGTGGTTGAAGATTTGGCAAGCCGACCGGCGATGCAGACAGAGGATAAGACATGAAATTCACACTCTCCTGGCTGAAAGATCACCTCGACACCACAGCCTCGGTCGATGAAATCGCGGACGCCTGCACCGATCTGGGGCTGGAGGTTGAGGGTATCTATAACCCCTTGGACCGTCTGGGCGCGTTCACGCTCGCCAAGGTCAAATCGGCTGAAAAACATCCCGACGCGGACCGTCTGAAAGTCTGCACCGTGGAAACCAACGAAGGCGATGTACAAATCGTTTGCGGCGCACCCAATGCGCGCGAGGGGATCACCGTGGTCCTCGCCAAACCCGGCGATTATGTGCCCGGCATCGACGTGACGCTCTCGGTCGGCAAAATCCGTGGTGTCGAAAGTCACGGTATGATGGCGTCTGAGCGCGAGTTGGAGCTGTCCGACGAGCATGATGGTATTATCGAGCTTCCCTCGGGCGAGGTGGGCGAGAAATTCGTCGACTGGCTCGCCGCCAATGACCCCGCGCTGGTCGATCCGGTGATCGAGATTGCGATCACGCCGAACCGCCCCGACGCGCTGGGCGTGCGCGGCGTTGCGCGTGACTTGGCGGCGCGGGGGCTGGGCACATTGAAGCCTCTGAAAGAGCATAAGGTCAAAGGCAACGGCGCCAGCCCGATCAATGTGACCATCGACGCCGACACCAAAGACGCAAACCCGCTGTTCATGGGCCGTCTGATCAAGGGCGTGAAGAACGGGCCGTCGCCGGCGTGGTTGCAAGCGCGTCTGCGCGCGATTGGGCTGCGCCCGATCTCGGCCCTTGTCGATATCACCAACTTCTTCACCTACGACATGAACCGCCCGCTGCACGTGTTTGACGCCGACAAGGTCAAAGGCGACCTGCGCGTGCATCGCGCCAAGGGGGGCGAGACGCTGATGGGGCTGGACGAGAAGGAATATACCTTCGCGCCCGGCATGGTCATCATTTCGGATAATGAAGGTGTGGAGTCCATCGGCGGCATCATGGGCGGTCTGCCCACCGGTGCGACCTTTGACACCACCAACGTATTTCTAGAGGCCGCGTTCTGGGACACGAAACAAATTGCCCGCACCGGGCGTGCTCTGAAGATCAATTCCGATGCGCGCTATCGCAACGAACGCGGTATCGATCCGGCCTATAATGCGCAGGCGATCGAGGCCGCGACCCAGATGATCCTTGATCTTTGCGGCGGTGAGCCGTCGGACGTGGTGACTGCTGGCGAAGTGCCGGATACAAGCCGTGCTTACAAGCTGGACACTGACCGGGTGCAATCGCTGGTCGGCATGGACATTCCGGCGGATGAACAGCGCAAGACGCTGACCGCGCTGGGTTTCACCATCAAGGACGGCATGGCCCATGTGCCAAGCTGGCGCCCCGACGTGCAAGGCTCGGCCGATCTGGTCGAGGAGGTCGCGCGGGTGGCGAGCCTGACCAAGTTGGTCGGCAAGCCGCTGCCGCGTGCCCATGTGGGCGTGCCCAAGGCGATCCTGACGCCTTTGCAGAAACGCGAAGGCATGGCGCGCCGCACCGTGGCCGCGCTGGGCTACAACGAATGTGTGACCTACAGCTTCATTGATGAGGGCAGTGCCAAGCGGTTTGGCGGTGGGGCAGATGTGACGCAGTTGCAAAACCCGATCTCGTCCGAGATGAGCCATATGCGCCCGTCTTTGCTGCCCGGTCTGCTGCAAGCCGCCGCCCGCAACCAGGCGCGCGGTTTCATGGATCTGGCGCTGTTCGAGGTTGGTCCTGTGTTCAGCGGCGGTGAGCCGGAAGAATATGAACAGATGGTCACCGGCATCCTCGTCGGCCATACCGGCCCGCGCGACCGGTTTGGCGCGCGCCGTCCCGTCGATACCTATGACGCCAAGGCGGATGTAGAAGAGGTGCTGAACGCCATCGGCGCCCCTGCCAAGCTGACCTATGTGCGCGACATGAACGCGTGGTGGCACCCCGGACGCTCGGCCAAGCTAGGGCTGGGGCCGAAGAACATCCTTGGCGCGTTTGGCGAGCTACACCCGAAAGCGATTGCCGAGATGGACGTGAAAGGCCCCGTTGTGGCCTTCGCTGTGCATCTGGCGAAGGTGCCGTTCCCGAAAGCCAAAGGCACAGGGCGCGGCGCGCTGGGGGCCAGTGATTTGCAACCCGTCGAACGCGACTTCGCCTTCGTGGTGGATGCCGACGTGGAGGCGATCAACTTGGTGAACGCCGCCGCCGGGGCCGACAAGGCGCTGATCGTCGACGTGAATGTCTTTGACGAATTCATCGGCGGATCGCTTGGCGAGGGCAAGAAATCCCTCGCCATCACCGTGCGCCTGCAACCGCGTGACGCGACCCTGACCGACAAGGACATCGAAGCGGTCAGCGCCAAGATCGTTGAGAAGGTGGGCAAGGCCACTGGCGGCACATTGCGCGGCTGAACTGACTCGCGTGGCCCTAAGGGGCTGCACCAACAAGGAGGAATGACATGACCCTGAACGTATACCTGTCCGGCGAGATTCACACCGATTGGCGCGAGCAAATCATCGACGGCGCGAAGGGGCTGGATGTCACGTTTTCGTCGCCCGTCACCGATCACGATGCCTCGGACGATTGCGGCGTGGATATTCTGGGTGCCGAGGACAACAAGTATTGGCACGACCACAAGGGCGCGATGGTGAATGCGATCCGCACACGCAAAGCGATCGAGGATGCCGACGTGGTCGTCGTCCGGTTTGGCGAGAAATACCGCCAGTGGAACGCCGCGTTTGACGCTGGATATGCCGCCGCGAAAGGCAAATCCCTGATCGTTTTGCAGCAACCCGAACATGACCACCCCTTGAAAGAAGTCGACGCAGCAGCGCTTGCTGTCGCGCGCGAACCCCATCAGGTGGTCGAGATCCTGCGCTATGTCCTGACAGGCAGCATAAGCCGCTAGGCATTCGTCAACAATCTATGGGTAACAGCAGACTGTTTTTCCCCACGAAACAATATGCAAACGTGAATGTTTTGCGCTAGGCTTCGCGCAGGTCGGTGGAAACACGCCGGCAATTTATGTGTAGTGAGGACAGTATGCTTTCAGAATTCAAAGACTTCATCGCCAAGGGCAATGTCATGGACATGGCTGTTGGTATCATCATCGGTGCCGCATTCACCGCCATTGTCAGTTCACTGGTGGCTGATCTGATCAACCCGATCATTGGGTTGTTCATGGGCGGCATTGATTTCACCAACATGTACGCCACCCTGTCCGGCACCGTCCCGGAAGGTGCGTCGCTTGAAGCGGCGCGCGAAAGTGGTGCCGCCGTGTTTGCCTATGGGTCGTTCATTATGGCGATCATCAACTTCCTGATCATCGCTTATGTGGTGTTCATGTTGGTGCGTTTCGTCAACAAGGCGAAAGACGCAGCCGCGAAGGACGAAGAAGCCGCAGAAGAAGCCCCCGCTGGCCCATCTGAGGTGGACCTGCTGGTCGAAATCCGCGATGCGTTGAAGAAGTAGCACCGTCGAACAGACACTCGGTAAGGGCGCCCGCAACCCGGGCGTCCTTTTCTTTTGGCTTTTTTGTGAAGCGTCTGGTGAAGCGGTGTTTTTCGTTTGACACTGGACGCGGGCCAGCATACATCGGCCCCCGATGTGAGATGGCGTGGTAGCTCAGCTGGTTAGAGCACAGCACTCATAATGCTGGGGTCGGCGGTTCAAGTCCGCCCCACGCTACCACATCCGGCAACGTCCTGTGTTTGCAGGAAACCAGCAAAAGAAAGCCCCGCCATGTGTGGGGCTTCTTTTGTTTTTGGGGCTTCATTTCAAGTGATAGGTCAGCGCGCTTTTGATCAGCAGTCGCAAGGTGTCACGGGGCAGATCTTGCCCGTCCGTGAAATGAATGGCGCGGTTGCCGTCATAGGTGAAACCGTCGGGAAACAGGGTCTGAAAATCTGACATAAGTGTCGTTTGGCAGTGGACGAACAACGCAAAGCCGCCGGATTTTGGGACGCCCAGGCGGATCGTTGTGCCGGATTTGCTGTCAGGTGTCAGATAGGCGGGTTGGCCCCACTTCAACGTCTCTTCAATGCGTCCAACACCGGGTGTCTCTTTCGCGGTTGTGAAAATCAGACGGCGTAAGTCCAGAAGCCCCGCTCGCGCGTCGGGCGGGAAGCTATCAAACGTGTCGGCCACAGCCGCGTTTGCGAAAAGAGGTGAAAGGTCGGGCATGGAGACAGGGTGCTGCCCCGCCGCCCATGTGTCAAAGAAAAAGCCCCGCCAGATGG
This sequence comes from Aliiroseovarius sp. S1339, assembly GCF_023195695.1. Lineage (GTDB taxonomy): Bacteria > Pseudomonadota > Alphaproteobacteria > Rhodobacterales > Rhodobacteraceae > Aliiroseovarius. The sequence continues at coordinate 78,716 of NZ_JALPQG010000007.1, forward strand.
CAGGGCTTTTCCAAATCTTGGTTAAACGTCAGATCTTCAGCGCATCTTCTGCCGAGATATAGTCGATGCCAAGCGCTTCACCCACTGCGGCGTAGGTCAGCTTACCCGCATGAACATTCAACCCGTTCAGCAGATGTTCGTCATCCTTGCAAGCTTGCTTCCAGCCCTTGCCGGCCAGTGCCAGCATGAAAGGCATCGTGGCGTTGCCAAGTGCGATGGTCGAGGTGCGGGCAACCGCACCTGGCATGTTGGCCACGCAGTAATGCACAATGCCGTCCACGTCGTAGATCGGTTCGGCATGGGTGGTGGCCTTTGACGTTTCAAAGCACCCGCCTTGATCGATGGCAACATCCACCAGAACGGACCCCGGTTTCATCAAGGACAATTGTTCGCGGCTGATCAGCTTGGGCGCTGCTGCGCCGGGGATCAATACGGCACCAACCACCATATCAACGCGCGGCAGCAACTCGGCCACAGCCGCCATGTCGGAATACTGCGTTGTCAGCCGCCCCATGAACACATCATCCAGATATGACAGACGCGGCACAGAACGATCCAGCACGGTGACGTTCGCGCCCATGCCGACAGCGACACGTGCTGCAGCTGCGCCCACCACGCCGCCGCCGATGATGGCCACGTTGGCCGGGCGCACGCCGGGCACGCCACCCATCAGCACGCCGCTGCCGCCATTGGCCTTTTGCAGCGCCCAAGACCCGCTTTGCGGCGCCAGGCGACCGGCAACCTCGGACATCGGGGCCAGCAGGGGCAGGCCGCCACTGCGGTCCGTCACGGTTTCATAGGCAATCGCGGTGCACCCGCTGTCCAGCAGGTCTTTGGTCTGTTCGGGGTCCGGGGCCAGGTGCAGATAGGTGAACAGAAGCTGCCCTTCGCGCAGCATCTTGCGCTCAACGGCTTGCGGTTCCTTCACCTTCACGATCATGTCGGCCTTGGCGAACACTTCTTTCGCGGTATCCAGAACGGTGGCGCCAACGGCGACATAGTCGTCGTCCATGAACCCGGCGCCGACGCCAGCGTTGGTCTCGACGATGACGCTGTGACCGCGTGCAATCGCTTCGCCTGCAGCAGCGGGCGTCAGACCAACGCGAAACTCCTGCGGTTTGATTTCTTTCGGGCATCCGATCAGCATGGGGTATCCTCCTCATTCCCTATCGTCGGTTAATTCGATCTTTCAGGGGACAAGTTTGCGCGCATCTCTGCGCAATTGCTTTGAAAAGAAGTGGCGCAGGTGATAGGAAGTGTCGAATAAATCACCGCAATGATGCCAAAGTGCGCAAGAAGTTTGTGAGAAAATGGAACTGGACAGCATAGACCGTCGCATCCTTGGGGTGTTGCAACGCACGGGCCGGATATCCAACTCGGACCTGTCCGAGCGGATCAACCTTTCCCCTTCTGCCTGCCATCGCCGGGTGCAAAGGCTTGAGGCCGATGGTTATATCCGTGATTATGTTGCGTTGCTGGATGCGCGCAAAATGGGCTGCCCCTCCACCATTTTTGTCGAGATCACTCTGTCTGGTCAGGCGGATGAGTTGCTGGATGCGTTCGAACGCGAGGTCGCCTTGGTCCCCGATGTGCTGGAATGTCACCTGATGGCCGGGACGGCGGATTATATTCTGAAGGTCGTCGCACAAGACACCGAGGACTTTGCCCGCATTCACCGTCAGTATCTGGCGCGGCTTCCGGGGGTGCAAGGGATGCAAAGCTCGTTCGCGCTGCGCACCGTGTTTAAAACCACTGCGCTTCCGGTTTAGGCCGCGCGCGCGGCCAGTGGTTGCTCTTTCACCGGCAAGTGGACGATGGCCGAAAAGGCACCGACGCCGACGCCAATCCACCACACCATGGTATAATCGCCGAACGCGTCATACATCCGCCCGCCCAGCCAAACACCCAGGAAGCTGCCCAACTGGTGTGAGAAGAAGACGATCCCATACAGCGTGCCCATATAGCGCAGCCCATAGATATGCGCGACCAGACCAGAGGTCAGCGGAACCGTGGCCAGCCACAGCGACCCCATTGCGATGGAAAAGACGATGACGGATGTCGGTGTGATCGGCATCAGGATAAACAGTGCGGCGACCACAGTCCGCGCCGCATAAATCCCTGCCAGCAAGTATTTCTTGGAATAGGTCTTGCCCAGATAACCCGCCAAGAGCGTGCCCGCGATGTTGGCCAACCCGATCAGGGAGATCGAGATTGCCCCCAGCGCCGACGTGGTCGAAACGCCGATCGTCGCCAATGTGCCAGAGGGGTCAATCGCGCCACACATCTCGGTCACGAAGGCGGGAAAGTGGGCGGTGATGAAGGCCAGCTGATAGCCGCAGGAAAAGAAGCCCAGAAAGATCAGCGCGAAGCTGGGATCGCGCATCGCCTTGGTCAGGATCTGACCCATGCTGTCTTCAAGTTCGGCTTTCGACGCGATTGTTTCGGTCTTCATCAGGGGAAGCAGCGCCAGCGTTGCAAGGATCGCGGCGGCGAAGATGACGAAGACGTTCTGCCATGGCATGAAGCCCAGCAGGTATTCCGCCAGCGGTGCGCCGAACACCTGACCTGCCGACCCCGCAGCAGTCGCGATGGCCAGCGACATAGACCGGTTGTCATCGCTGGCCGCCCGCCCAACAACGGCCAGAATCACACCGAAGCCCGTGCCAGCGATGCCGAAGCCCACGGCGATTTCTAACAGTTGGTGCGCTTCTGGTGTGACCGCATAGGACGACGCCACAAGCCCCACCGCATAGATCAGCGCCCCCATGATGATGGCCTTGCGGTCTCCGATTTTTTCAGCGATAGCCCCAAAGATCGGCTGCCCAATGCCCCACGCCAGATTCTGGATGGCAATCGCCAACGAGAACTCGGCACGCGGCCAGTTGAACTCGGTCGCAATCGGGATCTGAAACACGCCAAAGCTCGCGCGGATCGCGAAGCTGACAAGGATGATCAAACAGCCTGCCACAAGGACGGGCGTGATAAGGGGTGCGCGTGTCTCGGTCATCCGGGTACGGTCTGCGAAATCGACCAACTGGTCAATTCTTCGTTCGTCATGGGCCACTTCATCTTTCCTTATGGGTGGAAGCATCTTATTCCTCGGCTATGACAAGCCTGATCGAGATTTATGAGACCCTGGCCCAGAAGGGCGAGATCACCCGCGACCCGGCACAAGAGGCCTGTCTGCCCGCGCTGGAAGACATCCGCGCGCATCTGGAGGCCGCACCCACCCGCAAGCGGGGCATTCTGGGCGGGTTGTTCCACAACAAGGTCGAGGACGTGCCGCAAGGGCTGTATCTGTGGGGGGGCGTCGGGCGCGGCAAGTCCATGCTGATGGACCTGTTCGTCGACAGCCTTGAAACATCCGCCAAGCGTCGCGTCCATTTTCACGCCTTCATGCAAGAGGTGCACGAGGGCATGGCCGCCGCACGTAAGACAGGCGTCGATGATCCGCTGTCCCCGGTGGCCGACAAGATCGCTGCCGATGTGCGCCTGTTTGCCTTTGATGAAATGCAGATCACCGACATCACCGATGCGATGCTTGTGGGCCGTCTGTTTGAAAAGCTGTTTGATGCGGGCGTCGTGGTGGTCACGACCTCGAACCGGCACCCGGACGAACTGTATAAGGATGGGCTGAACCGACAGTTGTTCCTGCCCTTCATCGCCCTGATCAAGGATCAGATGGTGGTGCATGAACTGGTCAGCCCGAATGATTATCGGCAGGACCGTCTGGCGGGTGAACAAGTGTATTTCACCCCCGCTGGGGCTGAGGCGCGTAAGGCGATCGACGCAATCTGGCGTGACCTGACCGGAGGTGATGCCGAGCCTTTGACCCTGACCGTCAAAGGGCGCGATGTCGTCCTGCCTGCCTATCGCAATGGGGCGGCAAGGGCCGGGTTCCATGACCTGTGTGGCGCGATGCTGGGGCCGGGGGATTATCTGACCATTGCCAACGCGGTGAAGCTTTTGGTGCTGGAAGATATCCCGCGCCTAAGCCGGTCGAATTTCAACGAGGCGAAGCGGTTCGTAACTCTGATCGACGCACTTTATGAGGCGAAGGTCAGGTTGATCGCATCTGCCGCCGCCCAGCCCGAAATGCTGTATGTCGAGGGCGAAGGCTCGTTCGAATTTGAACGCACCGCCAGCCGCTTGCGCGAAATGCAGGATAAGGATTGGGGTGGCGAATAAAACGGGGCCGCCCTTTGGCGACCCCTAGGTCATAACCCGCCCGCCTAACTTACCGCATCGTGACTGACAGAACGTAGGCGTCAGCGCGCCGACCGCAGGAACAAGAAAACACCAGTGCTATTGCTGCACTAAGCGTCGTGATCCAAGGTCGGGGAAAGGTATGGCAGGGGCGGTCTCAGTTTCGTTTGCATAGGCGGTGGAGTTTGTGATCACAAACAAACACGCCACGTTTTGCATCACCCGAAACATGAGACCCCCCGGTCATATGTACTGCTCGACAAGCCGTTCACTTATTGTGAACTTTACCTGAAGAATACCCTATTTGTAGAGGCTAACCACTTATTTGGCAACGGTTTTCACCGAATCACTTGCCGATTCGTTTGATGAGGAAAAAGTGATTCTTTTCGGGGGGTTGGTAGGCGAAGTGAATCCAGATCGGGGTCGCTCGAGAAAATTAATTTGTAATCACGTTGTGCGTTTCCGGTGGGACTAGCCGTTCTCTCGCAATACATTTCCGGCCAAATACAGCGAACCGCAAATCAAGATACGGCTTTCGGGTGCATGTTCTGTGATTTCGGCAATCGCCTCAGCAACCGACCCCGCCTGCGATGCCGCTAGTCCAACTGCCGCGGCTTCGCGCGCCGTAATGTCTGCTGGCAGGGTGTTGGCCTCGCCGGGAATAGACACTGCTGTAAGGCTTTCGGCGACACGCGCCAGTGGGCGCAGATATCCGGCGATGTCCTTGGTGTTTAACATGCCGCAGATCAAATGGGTTGGCCGCTTGGGCATATCCGCCAAAACCTTCGCCAAGGTCTGACCTGCCGCCGGGTTGTGTCCGCCGTCCAGCCATAGCTCGGCATCACCGGCGGCCTTCGCCAAGGGACCGTCGCGCAGGCGTTGCATTCGGGCGGGCCATGTCACATCGCGCATCGCGGCCCCGCACGCGTCTTCGTCAAACCCAAGCTGGCGCAGGGCGGCGACAGCAGCACCGGCGTTTTCCATTTGGTGAGGGCCGATCAGGGCTGGCATCGGCAGGTCCAGCAGGCCCGTTTCATCTTGAAAGACAAACCGTCCACGCTCTTCCCACATGTGCCAGTGCTGGCCGTGGGCGAACAGGGGGCAGCCCTGCTTCGCGGCGCGCGCCTCGATCACCTCAAGCGCGTCATCAGGTTGTGGGCCGACGATGCAGGGCACGCCGCGTTTCAGAATGCCTGCCTTTTCACCAGCGATGGCGGCGAGAGTGTCGCCCAGAAACTGCGTGTGGTCGATCGAGATCGGCGTGATGATCGTCAACTCTGGCTTGGCCACAACGTTGGTCGCATCCAACCGTCCACCCAGCCCCGTTTCCAACAGTGTAAAATCGGCGGGGGTCTCAACGAAGGCCATGAGCGCCGCGACGGTCGTAATCTCAAAATACGTGATCGTCTCGTCACCATTGGCAGCATAACAGCGGTCGAGCACGTCGGTCAGGGCGTCCTCGTCGATCAACGTGCCGGCCAGCCTGATGCGTTCATGGAACCGCGCCAAATGCGGCGAGGTATAGGCGTGCACGCGCTTGCCCGCCCCCTCAAGCCCCGCACGCAGCATGGCCTGGGTCGAGCCTTTGCCATTTGTGCCCGCCAGATGGATCACCGGGGGCAAGCGGTCTTGTGGATCACCAACGGCGTGCAAAAGTCGCCAAACCCGGTCCAACGTCAGATCAATGATCTTTGGGTGAAGGGACATCATCCGCTCTAGGATGACGTCCGAACCGGAGGCGCTCACGTCTTGGGAGCCTCGTCTTTGGGCTTGGCGGGGGCGTCTTCGGGCTTTTCTTTGGTCTCGACCACATCCTCCGGTTTGGGCAGATCGCCCATCACGGCGGGGCCTTTGCCAGTCAACATGCGCAGGATGGTGACAAGTTCGTCTTTCATATCCTTGCGATGGGTGACGCGATCCAACATGCCGTGGTCCAACAGGTATTCGGCACGCTGGAAGCCATCAGGCAGCTTTTCACGGATGGTTTGTTCGATGACGCGGGGGCCAGCAAAGCAGATCAAAGCGTTGGGTTCAGCAATATGAACATCGCCCAACATGGCATAGGACGCCGTCACACCGCCGGTGGTCGGGTGGGTCAGCACGACGATATAGGGAAGCCCGGCCTCTTTCAGCATCTGCACGGCCACGGTGGTGCGCGGCATTTGCATGAGGCTAAGAATACCTTCCTGCATCCGCGCGCCGCCTGCAGCGGAAAACAGAACCAGCGGGCGTTTGGCAGCCACGGCGCGTTCGGCGGCGGCGATGATCGCGTTGCCGACATACATGCCCATGGACCCCGCCATGAAGCTGAAATCTTGCGCGGCGGCGACGATGGGTGTGCGACCAATCTTACCTTCGGCCACCAGCATCGCCTCACGTTCGCCCGTGTCTTTGCGGGCTGCTTTGATGCGGTCGGGATATCTTTTCTGGTCTTTGAAATGCAAAGGGTCGTCAAGCGGGGCGGGCACGTCGACCTCGGTGAAAACATTGCCGTCAAACAGCGCGTGAAACCGTTCACGCGGGGTAATGCCCATGTGGTGGTCACAACTGGTGCAAACGTTCAGGTTCTCGGTAAATTCGCGGTGAAACAACATGGTTCCGCATTCCGAGCATTTGGTCCACAAATTCTCGGGCACCTCGCGGCGTGAGAAAAGCGAGTTGATACGCGGGCGGACGTAGTTCGAGATCCAGTTCATCGCCTGTCTTCCTTGATCGGTTTCGTTTTAACTAGTCCGCTTGTGCGGTATTTGCAATTGGCTGGTTGCGCTGAGTGAACAGCCACCACAGCGCAAAGGCCGCTAGCACAAGAAAGGTTTGCGACAACATTGACAATGTCATCTGCGCGCCGGTCAGGTCCATTTCGGTCAGATACAGCGAAAAACCGTCCAGCGTTCCTTTGGTGCCGGAAAAGACCAACATCGCATTGTTCCCGAAATGCAAACCGGCGGCAGCACCGATATTTCCCGTGCGCAGGGTGACAACGGCTAGAACAATACCGATGACGGTTGTGTGGATCACGTAGAAAATCGCGTTGATGCCATAGGCGTAGGGGTCGTAGTGCAGCAGTCCAAAGGCCAGCGACGGCAAGATCGCCCAGATCCAGATCGACCGGAAACGTGCCCGAAGTTGTTGAAGGATATAGCCTCGAAACACCAGTTCTTCGGCGAATATCTGTAACAAGACCAACCCCAGTGCAGGCACAATCAGCAGCGCCCAACTGGCAAGGGCCATGGATTGCTGGGTCGGGGTGTCCGTGATGGGCGTCAAGAAAAGTGGCTGCAAAAATTGCAAGATGACGGCCGCAATACTGATGCCAATGGCGACCAACAGGCCGCGGCGGAAGTGGTGCCAGTTGACCCGAAGTGCAGGTCCGAACAGGCTGCGAAAACCACGCTTATGTAGCGTTCTTACGGCAATCCAGAGGCCAATATGATAGCCTAGAAACGTCAGAAAAAATATCGACGCCTCGGCAGGTGTTGACGCATCAAGAATCTTTGCAGGGTCCGTGCCCAGCAGTTTTGCACCAACAATGAAGACGGCAAATGTGACCGCAAAAAATGCGGCATGAATGATGACGATGCCCAGCAGAGTCCGCCAAATCTGATTGCGGGGATAGGCCGGGGACCAGAAACTCTCGGCGGTGTCATGACTTTCGGGGGTGGGGGAAATGGACAATTGGATACCTGACTATAAGAACACTTGGCCGTTATGATGGGCGCGATCTGACGGATGGACAACCGGGATTAGTTGGAGGCATTCTAGGATTTTACAAGTTTATGCCCGGAACGCGTTGCGCCGGGTTGGGGGTGTAATGGATCGACAACTGAAAAACAGCCGTGCTGGTGCTTTGCGCATAGGGGCGGCAATCGGAATTCTGATCGGCCTGACCGGCTGTCTTGGCGGTGACGGAAAGTTCGGGCCGAAATTGTCAGACAGCGCGATCTTCTCGAACGAACGCGCGACACCGCGCGCCGATCTGGTGCGCGCAAAATCCGTCATGGGCGGGTTGGTGACCATCGCCGCGCCGAAAGGCTTCTGTATCGACACAAGTGCGCATCAAGACACCTCGTCAGGTGCGTTCATTCCTATCGGTGCCTGTGCCGCGTTAACCAAAGACGCCGGCGACCCGAAACCCGCAAAGCCCGCGTTCCTGACGGCAACTGTTCTTCCGATGCCGGTCCAGGCAGCGGCTTTGCCCAATAACCCCGACGCCCGCATGCGAGAGGCCCGTGCCTTTGTCCAAAGCGACAAAGGTCGTGCGGCGCTAAGCCGGGCGGGCAATGCCGGCACCGTTACCTTAATGGACATGAAGTCCGCTTCAAATGTGCTTTTTGTGCGGGTGAGAGACACGTCTGATGGTCTGCCCTTTGCGCTGTCAAACACGACATGGCGCGCGTTTTTCGAATTGAACGGGCAGCTTGTGACCGCCAGTGCAACGGCTTTCGCCGATCAACCCTTCGGTCAGGGCAAAGGCTATGAGCTGTTGAAAGATTTCGTCGCGGCCATCCGCAAGGCCAGCCCGAAGGTCTAGGGCGGCGGCTCACGGGGCGCGTCAGGTGGTTTGCGCAAACGAACCTATTCTGTTTTAAGAATGAACACCGAAAGCAGGCGAATCTTAGCAGGGCAAGAACACATCATGTTGCGACGTGTGAACGGTATCCTTGATCAATGGTTGCAGCGACGTGCATTGCAGCGTTGGCAGTCGGCCTTGCAGCAGGCCCAAACCCTTGACCTTGCATCGTTGCGCGCAGTGCGCGGTCGCGCGCGGCAAATGCGTCAGGCGTTGGACCGTGTGCTTCATGTGGCGGATGGCCGTCTGACGCTGCCATTGATCGGGTCGGATGCCATCCAAAAGCCGCTGCATTGCGACTGGGCCTATCGACCAGAGCTGTGGCGCGGCCCGCTGTCGCCCCCCGGCCAAGCCGCCGTGGAAAGCAAGGCGACATTCGGCGGCGAGGCAACGCTGTTTCACGATTGCCGGGTTTCCGAACTGACAGTCCGGCAGGTGCGCAACACACGCGAAAGCGACTTGGCCCCGTTTGGCCTGCGAATGGATGTGTTCGGCTTTGACGGATCTTTCCTGTCGTTGGTGATCGAGCTGCCTCAATCGGCAACTGACGGACTGAAACGCAACCATCTTGTCCGCCTGACCACGCTGGTCGAGATGGAGAAACCGTTAGAGGTGTTTGCCCGCCTCAACATTCAGCACGGCCCCAACACCGAACAAATCGTTCGCGCTCTGCCCGACACGGACGCCGAGGCGGTCGTCGAATTTGATCTTGCCTACACCAATCTGAACGAGAAGCGGGTCGACCGAATGTGGGTCGACCTGGTCTTTGAAAACCCCGAGATGAGCCAGGTGATCCTGCGCGATGTAACGTTCAGCCGACGCCCGCGGGCCGAGGTCTGATCCCGAACCGACTGGATAAGGAGCGTGAGGTGACGAAACTTCAACTGGCAAAGGCGCGCATTCAGGCGGGCATTTGGGAAGGCGTTCTGACAACGGCTGACGCGCAGGATGCGGCCCCGGCGCTTGAAGTGACGCATCTGACCCAAACCATCGACGGCGTGACGGTCACGCCGCACCCCGATCGGGCTGGTGCGTATTTTGTGAAAGTCCCGATCCCGGCGGATGCCCTGACAGAGGGCGTCCAGACTTTCGTGATCGCGGATAAGGAAAGCGGCGTGCAACTCGACACGTTCTCGATTGTGACGGGGCAGCCGCTGGAAACCGATATCCGCGCCGAAGTCGACCTGCTGCGCGAAGAACTTGATATGCTCAAGCGTGCGTTTCGCCGCCACTGCATGGAAACTGGCTAGGCCATGTCACGGCTTTTGGTCAGCGCCTGTCTGATGGGACAAATGGTGCGCTATGACGGCCGAGCCAAGACCTTTGTGCACGCGTGTTTGACAAGATGGGACGCCGATGGCCGCGTCGTCCCGTTTTGCCCAGAACTGTCGGGTGGGCTTGCTATCCCGCGACGGTCGGCCGAGATTGAACCGGGATATAACGGCGATGATGTCCTGGCTGGGCGTGCCAAAGTCGTTGACTGTGACGGCGCAGACGTGACCGCCGCTTTCGTCGCTGGCGCGCGGTTGGCGGTTGATCTGGCCCGCAACCGCGATTGCAGCTATGCATTGCTGACCGAGGCCAGCCCGTCCTGCGGATCATCCCTGCTTTACAGCGGGCATCACGATTGCACGCGACGGGCGGGGTTTGGTGTCACCACCGCAGCCTTGCGCGCGGCTGGGGTTACCGTTTTCGCCCCAGATCAGATCGACGCACTGGCGGCGGATTGCGCATGGTAAGCCGTGTCGGTTACGCAGCGTTTCGAATGACAGCGTCTGTGACCTCGTCCAGATTTGCCGCAACTGACAGGAGACCGCCCGCATGACAAGCTATCCGACCCTTCTCGCCCCCCTTGATCTGGGCTTCACGACCCTGAAGAACCGCGTGCTGATGGGCTCCATGCACACCGGGCTAGAGGAACGTGGCGACTGGCCGCGCGTGGCCGAGTTCTATGCCGAACGTGCCCGTGGTGGGGCGGCGTTGATCGTGACCGGCGGTATGGCCCCGAACCCCGAAGGCGGTGTGTATCCGGGCGCGGCAGGTCTTTACACCGACGAGGATATCGCCAACCACCGGATCGTCACCGACCGCGTGCACGCAGAAGGCGGCAAGATCGCCATGCAGATCCTTCATGCCGGGCGTTATGCCTATGGACCGGATTGCGTGTCTGCCAGCCCGATCAAATCGCCCATTTCGCCTTTCCCGCCGAAAGAGCTGGACGAGGATGGAATCCAGAAACAGATCGCCGATTTCGCCACCGCCGCCGTCCGCGCAAAAGAGGCGGGCTATGACGGGGTCGAGGTTATGGGGTCCGAGGGTTATTTTCTGAACCAGTTTCTTGTCACCCACACCAACAAACGCGAAGACCGCTGGGGTGGGTCGTATGAAAATCGGATGCGCCTGCCCATCGAGGTCGTGAAAGCCGTGCGCGCCGCTGTTGGGCCTGAGTTCATCATCATCTATCGACTGTCGATGATCGACCTTGTGCCCAACGGATCGACCTTCGACGAGGTTGTCCAACTGGCCAAAGAGATCGAGAAAGCGGGCGCCACCATTATCAACACAGGCATCGGCTGGCACGAGGCACGCATTCCGACCATCGCGACCTCGGTCCCGCGCGCGGCCTTCACGTGGGTCACGAAAAAGCTGATGGGGCAAGTGTCGCTGCCGATCATCACGTCAAACCGGATCAATCACCCTGACGTGGCAGAAGAGGTTCTTGCGGGCGGCGCGGCAGATATGGTGTCGATGGCACGGCCTTTCCTTGCCGACCCCGATTTCGTTGCCAAAGCGGCCGAGGGTCGCGCGGGCGACATCGCCCCCTGTATCGCGTGCAACCAAGCCTGTCTGGACCATACGTTCGGCGGCAAGATCTCGACCTGCCTGGTAAACCCGCGCGCCTGTTATGAAACCGAGCTGCGCTATGACATGATCGACACGCCCAAATCCATCGCCATCGTGGGCGCTGGCCCCGCGGGTCTGTCCACCGCGCTGGTGGCAGACGAACGCGGCCACAAGGTCACGCTGTTTGATCGGGCCGATCAGGTGGGTGGTCAGCTGAACATGGCCAAGAAAATCCCCGGCAAAGAAGAATTCATCGGACTGGTCGATTGGTATGACCGGATGGTCGCGGCCTCGGACATCGACCTGCAACTGGGCAAAGAGGTCACGGCGGATGACCTTGATGGGTTTGACGAGGTGATCATTGCCACCGGTGTTATCCCACGCGATCCGGGGATCGACGGGCAGGGGTCTGACAACGTCCTGTCCTATATCGACGTGCTGCGCCACGAGGTGCCGGTGGGCGACCGCGTGGCCATTATCGGCGCGGGCGGCATTGGGTTCGACGTGGCCGAGTTTCTGACGCAAGCGGGCGAAAGCCCGACCGAAAACCTTGAAGAATGGCTCGCCGAATGGGGCGTGGCCGATCCGGCCAAAGCGCGGGGTGGGCTGTCACCCGACGGTCCGAAACCCGAAGCGCCCGCACGCCACGTCACCCTGATGCAGCGCAAGGCCAAAGCGCTGGGCAAGGGGCTGGGCAAAACGACCGGCTGGATTCACCGCGCGACCCTGAAGATGAAAGGGGTCGAGATGGTGGGCGGCGTAAACTACGAGCGCATCACCGATGAAGGGCTGATGGTCTCGACCGGCGAGGCGCGCGAAGATCCGCGCGTGATCGAAGTCGACAACGTCATCCTTTGCGCAGGCCAAGTCAGCGACCGCAGCTTGGCGGACGCGCTAGAGGCGCGTGGAAAGACACCTCATGTCATTGGCGGCGCGGATGTGGCCGCGGAGCTTGACGCCAAACGCGCCATCGACCAAGGATCGCGCTTGGCGGCCTCGCTCTGATCTGATCATGTGATCCGGGGTAGCGCCGCGGAGGTCACATGGTTTTCATCGCCGTCTTTGCCGGGCTTATGCCCGTCTTTCTTCTGGTCGGGCTGGGTGGGCTGTTGCGCAACCGCTTGTCGGTGAACGCGTGGCAGGGGCTGGATCGCCTGAACTTCGAGATTCTGTTCCCCGCGCTTCTGTTCGTCGCGGCCGCCAGCCGCCCCATCGAGATTGAAAAGCTGGTAATTATGGCCCCGGTGGTGTGGGCGATCCTCTCGGTCGGTTTGGGGCTTGGTTGGCTGGTTCGCCATGTCGGGCCCGACCGGTTTCTGGATTTCGCGGGTGCTTGGCAGGTTGGCTGGCGCTTCAACACAGCCCTTGGTCTGGTCGCGGTTGAGCTGCTGACCCATGGCGGCGCTGGCGAAATGGCTGTGGCAGTCGGTATGGGTGTGCCCGTGGCAAATCTGTTCGCCGTATCTGCCCTGTCACGCGGCGGGGCGCTGGGCTTCGGGGCGACGGTGGCGAAAATCGCCCTGAACCCGTTCCTGCTGGCAAGTCTTGGCGGCGTGGTGTTCGGCCTGATGGGCTGGCGCCTGCCCACGCCCATTATGGCACCGATCGAGATGTTGGCGCGCGCAGCGATCCCCATCGCGCTTTTGTCCATCGGCGCGACGATGAACTGGGGCGCGCTGGCGCGGCTGGATCGTTTTAACGGCGCGATATGCGCCATCAAGTTGGTGGCTCTACCTCTGTTCGCACTGGCAGTTGGTTTGGTCTTCAACCTCGATCCGGCCATCGCCTCGTTGCTGGTGGTGTTCGCGGCTCTGCCCACCGCGTCCGCCGCGCATGTGTTGGCATCTGCTTTTGGCGCGGACCGAAATCTGGTGGCGACGTTGATTGCGCAGACCACTTTATTGGCCGCGATCAGTTTGCCGATTTGGATCAGTCTCGCAGAGCTAATCTTTTCAACGAGATAGCGCCCTGTCGTCGTTTCCAGACCCACAACGATCCCTGCAATTACCCCCGTATTGTCTGTTGTTCTTCACAGTCTTGCCCCAATTCAAACCGATACAGGTCAGCACTGGGGTGTAATAGTGGAAAGAGTGAAATGGATCGACTGACCGAAATGGAAGCCTTCGCCACTGTTGTGGATCAAGGCGGATTCACGGACGCTGCCAAGAAGATGGGGATCTCGAAATCGGCGGTGTCCAAACATGTGTCCAGCCTAGAGGCGCGCCTTGGCGCCCGGCTTTTAAACCGCACAACGCGACGAGTCAGCCCGACCGAAATTGGCCTTGCCTATTACGACCGCGCACGCCGGGTTTTGAACGACGCGGGCGAGGCGGATGCGCTCGTGACTTCGATGCAATCTGCCCCGTCGGGCATTTTACGAATATCGGTTGCGACGGATTTTGGAGTCAATCATCTGAGCCCGGTTCTGGGTGAGTTTCTGCATGATTTCCCTGACGTGCATGTGAATATGGATTTGGCCAACCGCTATGTAGAGCTGATTTCCGAAGGGTTCGATATGGCGATCCGTGTGGGAGAGTTGGAAGACAGCTCGTTGCGCGCGCGAAAAATCTCGACAACCACCCGCCGAATGGTCGGCAGCCCCGCCTATTTCGAGCAGTATGGTCGCCCCACGCGCATCGACGATCTGAATGAACACAAGCTTCTGCATTATTCGAACCAGAGTTCGGGCAATGTCTGGAAAGTTCCCGCCCCGTCAGGTGAGATGCGGCAAGTCCGCTCGGCAGGTTGGCTGAGTGTGAATGACGGCCAATCCCTTCTGAACGCTGCCATTTCCGGCCTTGGCATCGCCTATCTGCCAAGCTTTCTTTATGCAGACGCGTTGGAACAAGGCTTGGTGGTCGACGCGATCCCAGACTTGCCGAAGGATGTTCAAGGTATTTATGCCGTCTATCCGCCGGGCCGGTTCACCCAGCCCAAAGTGCGCGCGTTCATCGACTTTTTGGTGCACGCCTTTGCTGATAAGGGGCCGGACCACTGGTAGGCGCGACCGGCACCTATTCGGTGCTGGTCAGAACCGCCTCGACCCGCCGGTTCAGCTCGCGCCCTTGCGGGGTTAGGTTGGCGGCAAGCGGCATCAAAAAACCGACGCCCTGCGCCGAAAGTTGTGCGGGGTTTGCGCCGTAAAGCTTGATCAGACTGTTCATCACAGATGTCGCCCGTTTGCGTGACAGGGCGACGTTACCGTCAAGACTGCCTTCTGCATCAGTGTGCCCCACCAGAATGATCTGCCGTGCAGGGTTCTGAGCCAGATATTTCGCAAGCTCCGCCAAAACGGGCACGTCTTCGTCGGTTAGCTGCGACGACCCCGTTGCAAAGCTTAGTCCGCTAAGGACCGTACGCCCGCTGGTTTCAAGCTGTTTGCCAATTGGACCCGACGGCTGAACGCGAACCGTGGTCGTCGAGGTGGTTTGCGGGGCCGAGACCTTGGTATTTGTGCTGCCCGCAGGGCTGACTTGCACCAGTTCGACAAAAGCATCCTCTTTCGACCGACTGACCAGAAGGCCGGCAAACTGGTCGCCCTTGCGCGCGCTCAGATAATGAAAGTCGCCCAGATCGACATACATGTCCGGCGCCTTGAAGTGCCCGACCTCGAAACGGAAATCATAGCCTCCGCAGGATACGGTCTGGCATTGCAACAGGATTTCATAACCGTCTGCGACCAACTGATCGCGCAAGCTGACCAGAATTTGAAAGCTTGTCTGGCTTGTGCCGTTCACTTTCCAAGCCTGCCTGTTGACCTGCCCTTCAGCGGCAATGGTGGGAACTGTTTCGCCATCAAACCGCGCGACCGCGAGGTTGGCGCGCGCCGCATCTTGCTTATCACTGGCCCGCAGCTTCGCACCGGCTGGCAGATCAAGGGCGTAGGCCGGCGACGTTGCAAAAGCGCAGGACATTACCAAGAATCCCAGTCGAAATAGTCGGGACATGCAGATCACCGATGGTTTGCGTGATAGGCGTCGTTGGGTTGCATGCCCACAGCCGATGCCATGCGGTTGGACATCGAGAAAAACCCGACAGTCGCGGCAATATCCCAGATATCGCGATCCGAAAAACCGGCCTGCCGCAGCGCTTCGCGGTCGGCTTCTTGTGTTTCGGACGAGGTTTTGGTGATCTTCTCGGCAAAGCTCAGCATGGTGTGCTGGCGGTCGTCCAGATCGGCCATGCGCCAGTTCATCACCAACGCTTCGCCCAGCTTCGGGTTGCCGGACAGTTCGCGCACCGCGGCTCCATGGGCGACTTGGCAATACCAACACCGATTGATCGAGCTGACGACCACCGCGATCATTTCACGTTCCAGCTTCGAAAGCCCGCTGTCGCCCAGCATCAGCTCGTTATACATATCTGAAAACGCGCGCAATTTTTCCATGTCGAAGGCATAGGCCTTCAGAACATTTGGCACCAATCCCAGCTTTTCGTCGCATATGTCGAAGTATTTCTGAATATCTTCGGGCAGGGGATCGACCATCGGCAGGTTCAGCGCCGTGACACCAGAGTTGTTATGTTTCATCGTCGTTCATCCCTGCGATGGCTTGGTGCGATAATGGTAATGCCCGACAAGGTGCATCCCTATATTTGTATAAAGCGGATTGGCTGCATGGTTGCCTTGGGTCACGATCAGGGCGATATATTTCGCGCCTTGCGATTTGCCCCAGATGGCCGCTTGTTTCAGCAGGTTCAGACCAGTGCCCTGACGGCGCAATTCCTTGTCCACATGCAGGGCGTGAACCATCGCAATGTCTTCATGCAGCCCGACAAACCCGACGCCTGACGGGGTGTCGTCGGTGCGGGCCAACAGGCCGGTCTTTGGGCATTTTGCCCGCTCCATCACTGCGCGGCGGGCTTCGCCCACGCCGCCTGCGTTCCACAATTCGTGCATGATCGACAGCGTCGGCCAAATTGAAAACGCCGAAACGGGCGGGGGTGCGTTTTTGGTCAACTCGTCGATCCCGATGACCCAAAAATTCACTGGATCGACGATATGATAACCGTGCTTTTCCAGCATATCATCCAAGTGTTCGTCGCCGTGGCGGATCTGAAACAACGGGTTCATACCCAGCTCTCGCATCGCTTTTTCGGCAACCGGCAGGTCGGCTTCGGTGGTCGGCCAATTCTCGGTCGCCGCCGAGACGCGCTTGCCGCCACCCGCGCCATCACGAATGACCCATGCGCCAACGCGCTTTGTGTTGGCGGGTGGCCAGGTTGCCTCGCACGCCTCGATGATAGCGTCAACGCTGGGAAGCTCGTTTTTCATGTGTCCTCCGGAAAAAGCTTAGAAAGGGTCTGGGCTGCAGCGTCAAGCCGGGCAGCGTCGGTGCCGCGGATCACGACGTTAGCGCCAAATTGCCCGTTTTCAATGAATGGATAAGATCCGAAACCGAGGTCGGCATAGTCTTGCGCCAGTTTACCAAGGGGCCCGGCGATCTCGCTCTCGGCACTCTCGATCCGCACAGATATGGATTGCAACGGGGTGCCGCCCGTTAAGCCGGGCAAAACACTGTCGACCATCGCCTTAAAAATAGAGGGAACACCCGCCATCACATGGACATTTTCCAGCGTGAAGCCGGGCGCGACTGACACCGGGTTTTCGATCAAGGTCGCGTGGTCCGGGATGCGCGCCATGCGTTGGCGAGCTTCGTTGAACTCCTGACCCTTGGCGGCGTAATGGGCCGCCAGCAGGTCGCGTGCATCGTCGCGGATGTCGATATGGTCTCCGAAGGCTCGCGCAATACAGTCGGCGGTGATGTCGTCATGCGTCGGGCCGATCCCGCCTGAGGTAAAAACATGATCATAGCTTTCAGAAAGAGCCTTCACAGCAGTTTCAATCGCGGGGGCATCGTCCGAGACGACGCGCACTTCCTTCAGATCGATCCCACATTCGGTAAGCTTACCCGCGAGGTGATGCGTGTTCGCATCCCTTGTCCGGCCTGACAAAATCTCGTCTCCGATTACCAACATGGCAGCTGTCGGGTTGGGCATAACTTGCTCCTTTCCTACTTCCGGTATAGGCCCGCGTTATGAAATTTCCCAGCCCTCTTGTGCCCGCAACGCTCATTCGCCGCTACAAGCGCTTTTTGGCGGATTGCCTGTTGGAGGACGGTCGCGAAGTGACGGCCCATTGCGCCAATCCCGGTTCGATGATGGGGCTGGCTGAGCCGGGTATGAAAATCTGGCTGGAACCCAACGACGACCCCAAGAAGAAGCTGAAGTTTGGCTGGCGGTTGGTCGACCATGAAAACGAGCATTTCACCGGCGTTGATACCTCGGTGCCGAACCGCGCTTTGCGCGCGGCGCTAGAGGCACGTTCGGTCGCTGGTTTGGGCGAATATCATACGGTTCGGGCGGAGGTGAAATACGGCGAAAACAGCCGCATCGACTTTCTGTTGGAAGGCCCGGGTCTGACCTATGTCGAGGTGAAATCAGTGACCCTGTCCCGCCAGCCCGGCTTGGCTGAGTTCCCCGACAGTGTGACCGCCCGCGGCACCAAGCATCTGGGTGAGCTTGCGAAAGTGGTCGGGCAGGGGCATCGCGCAGTGATGCTCTATCTTGTGCAGCGCACGGATTGTGACCGGTTTGATCTGGCCCGTGACATTGACCCGACCTATGCCGCTGCGTTTGTTGACGCGCGCGCCGCCGGGGTCGACCTCATCGTGCTGGGCACACAGATCAGCCCCGATGGCATCCATGTCGCGGCCCCTCTGGCGTCTTTGGCCTGAACATCCTATTTAGGGGCGAAGCAAGAGGACCAACCCATGGACGACACGATGCGCGTGACCAAAGAAGGCATTCGCCTATACGACCCTTCCGACTTTGCCGGAATGCATAAGGCGGGACATTTGGCCGCCGATATTCTGGACCGGATCGCGCCGATGGTGAAGCCGGGTGCCACCACCGCCGAACTTGACGCCGCGATCGAGGCAATGGTGGACGAGGCCGGCGCGGTGTCTGCCACCATTGGGTATAAAGGCTATAAGCACGCGTCCTGCATTTCGTTGAACCATGTGGTCTGCCACGGCATCCCCGGATCGAAAACGCCCAAGGGCAAGAACGAGAAGTCAGCGCGCAAGCACGACGAATTGATCGACGGCGACATCCTGAACGTTGATGTGACGGTGATTGTGGACGGCTGGTATGGCGACACAAGCCGCATGTATAAGGTCGGCACGCTGAAGCCTTTCGCAGAACGTCTGATCCAAGTGACTCATGATGCCCTGATGAAGGGGATCGAGGCCGTGCGCCCCGGAAACACGTTCGGAGACATCGGCCACGCCATCCAGTCCCATGTGGAAAGCCAGCGCATGTCAGTGGTGCGCGATTTCTGCGGGCACGGTCTGGGGCAAGTGTTCCACGCCCCACCCAATGTGCTGCATTACGGGCGTCCCGGTATGGGCCCTGTGCTGGAAGAAGGCATGTTCTTCACCATCGAGCCGATGGTCAATCTGGGCCGCCCGGAAACCAAGATCCTTGCCGATGACTGGACAGCGATCACCCGCGACAAATCCTTGTCGGCGCAGTTCGAACATTCGGTCGGGGTCACGGCGGATGGGTGCGATATCTTCACGCTGTCGCCTGCGGGAAATTTCCATCCAACTTGGGGTTAAGCGCGCCGGTTGACTTGGGGGAAACTTCTACCGTTTCTCTCCCTTGACCGCAAAATATCCTTTTGAATTCAGGGTGTTTCTGTTGCCGATGTCCTTCGGTTGGGATTCCTTCGCTTTTCCGTTTGCACTCGCAGAAACTCGTGCCTAGGTTCCATATGCCGACCCGCAAGAGGTGGGGCGGCTTCCGCGACACTCATGCGCGGCTGTTTCTACGAAAAACGGAGGGTGTCCCATGACCCACTTCCGCTCCTTCACCCCGAAATCCATCATCACATCCATTGGTGCCGCCGCAGCTTTACTGCTGTCGACCAACGCGACCGTTGCCGAAGAAGTGACGCTTCGCTTTCAGCATTTCGTGTCGCCCTTATCGGCGAACCCGACCTATTTCATGGCCCCATGGGCCGAGAAAATCGAGAAGGATTCCGGCGGACGCATCAAGGTCGAACTTTACCCGGCCATGCAACTGGGCGGCAAAGCCACCAGCCAGTATGACCTGATCCGCGACGGCGCGATTGACGGCGGCTGGGTCATTCCCGGCTATCAACCCGGTCGTTTCCCCGAAGCCGAGGCGATGGAGCTGCCCTTCATGGTCACCAAATCCGGCGAAGAGGCGTCGAAAGCCGCGTGGGTCTATACCCAGAAATATCTGATGGATGACTTCGCGGATGTGAAGGTGATTGCCGCCCACATGCATGGGCGCGGGATCGTTCACAAGAAGGGCGATCCGATTGCTAGCGTCGCGGACTTCAAGAATCTGAAGCTGCGCGGCCCGTCGCGGACCTCGACCCTGCTATTGGACAAGCTTGGTGCCACGCCGATTGGCATGCCCGTGCCCGCCTTTCCCGAGGCGCTCGCAAAAGGTGTGGTCGATGGTGGTGTGATCACTTGGGAAATGTCGCCGTCGCTGAAGCTGAACGAGCTGACGGACAGCCACACCGATGTTGCGGGCGATAAGTCGCTGTATAACCTCTATTTCATCTGGGCGATGAACAAGAATGTCTATGAGGGGCTGCCCGACGACCTGAAGGCCGTGATCGACGCGAATTCAGGCTTTCACACGTCGGCTCTGGCAGGTCGCGCGCATGATACCGGCGACGTGGTTGGGCGCGAGAAAATGGCGGCAGACGGCAATGCCATTGCAGAATTGTCGGAAGATGAGACTGCCAAAATTCGCGCGCTGGGCGACGAAGTCATCGCCGAGTGGATTGAGGACATGAACGGCAAAGGCCTTGATGGCGCTGCGATGGTGCGCGACGCGCAGGCGGCGGTGTCGGTCACGCGGGCGCAGTAAGCCGCAGAAATTTTAGCAAAGGGCCGTCCCTCGGGGCGGCCCTTTTGTCATGCGCGTCCCACTCGTTCGAGGATCGAGATTGTCGTATCCCCATATCGCCGGGCATCCAGCAATTCGACCCCGTCCGGGGGCGTGATCGCCGCGCTTTCTTCCCAAACGATCAGCGCATCTGGCGCGACCCATCCGCCCTTGATCGCGGCGTCCAATGCTTTTTCGCCCAACCCACTGCCGTAAGGTGGATCAAGAAAGATTAGGTCGTGGGGCTGCCCATCAGGCAAACGCGTCGCGTCACGTTTCACCACTGTCACGTCATCCGCACATCGACACTTGGCGATGTTTTCGCGGATCAGGGACAGCGCTTTGCGCCCATCATCCACGAAGGTCACATGGGATGCGCCGCGCGACAGGGCCTCAAGCCCCAACGCGCCGGTGCCAGCAAACAGGTCCAGCACCCGTGCGCCCTCTATCGGGTCGCCAAAACGGCCGCCGATCAGCATGGAAAACAGGCTCTCGCGCACCCGGTCGGTGGTCGGGCGTAGATGCGCGCCCGCGTCGCCTTTACCAACATTGGCCAGCGCCAGCCCACGAAAACGGCCTGCGATGATCCTCATTTCAACAGCGGTTTCAGGTCTGATGCCGAGTCAGCGACAATCGCTTTGTCCGGCGACTTGCCGCTTTCGAGCAGCCGTTTGCCGACCATATGGGCGCGCGGGTCGTTCATCGCGTCAACCGCCAGCAGCGTATCGCCCTGAAAATACCAGAAGCTCGCGCTGGCGTCGTCGCCATCACGGCGCGTGACCACGTTGTCGTAGCCCACATTGAGCCCGGCAATCTGAAGCTTCACGTCATACTGATCCGACCAGAACCACGGGGTGGCGATATAGTCTACGTTTTTGCCCATTATGTTGCGGGCGACAATTTCGGCCTGATCAATGGCGTTTGGAACGCTTTCCAGCCGGATGCGGGCGCCATGATAAGGGAAGGACGCACAATCGCCAGCCGCCCAGATGGCGGGATCGGACGTGCGACCCAGCGCGTCGGTCTGGATGCCGTTGTCAATTTCCAACCCGGCAGCCTCGGCCAAGGCGGTGTCCGGCGCGATGCCCACGCCGACAATCGCGAAATCCACCTCAAGCGTAGTGCCGTCAGACAAAACGGCCCCGGTTACGCGTCCGTCACCTGTCAGTCGGTCCAACCCAACCCCTTCGCGGATATCGACGCCGTGGGCGGTGTGCAGAGCGCGGAAATAGTCCGAGGTTTCGGGTGCTGCGACACGTTGCAGGATACGGTCTGCCATCTCAACAAGGGTGACCTTCAGGCCCTTCTTGGCAGCGACGGCCGCGGCCTCCAACCCGATATAGCCGCCACCGATGATCAACACGCGGCGGCCTTGCGAGAACTCCGCCGCCATCCGGTCCACGTCATCAAGCGTGCGCACAACATGAACGCCCTCAAGTGCGCCGCCGATTGAGGCAGGCAGACGGCGGGGCACGGACCCGGTGGTCAGCGCCAGTTGGTCATAGGGGAGTTTCTCGTCCCCGATCACCACCTGATGATTGGCCGTGTCAATTGCGTCCACATATGTGCCAAGACGCAGGGTGATGTTGTTTTCCGCATAGAAACTCTCGGGGCGCAGATACAGTCGCTCCACTTCCATCTCGCCCAACAAATAGGCTTTGGACAGCGGCGGGCGCTGATACGGCGGCGCAGTTTCAGCCCCGATCAGCGTGATATCGCCGTCAAAGCCAGAGTTCCTTAGCTTGGCTACCAAGGATGATCCGGCTTGCCCGGCACCGATGACAACAATGTGAGACATGCGGGACTTCCATTCTTACTGACCTGACGCGGTTTGCAGACTATGACTAGAGGAAGGAGAAACACAATCAAGGAAGTCAAAAAATGAGCATATCAGTTGGTGACAAACTGCCAGGTGCGACGTTGTTACGGATGGGTGCGGACGGACCTGAAGCGGTCGAACTTTCGTCTCTGACGGATGGGAAAAAGGTTGTGATTTTCGCATTGCCCGGCGCCTATACCGGCACTTGCACAACCGCGCATGTACCCAGCTTCATGCGCACAAAGCCTGAGTTTGACAAAAAAGGCGTGGACGAAGTCATTTGTATTTCAGTGAATGATCCCTTCGTCATGCAGGCTTGGGGTGAAAGTACAGGGGCGACAGCGGCGGGCATCACGATGTTGGGAGACGCCGAAGGCGCGTTTACCAAAGCGGTGGGAATGGTATTCAACGCGCCGCCCGCAGGCCTGATCAATCGCTCGCGTCGCTATGCGTTGTATGCTGAAAACGGGGTGGTGAAAGTGTTGAACGCCGAAGAAAACCCGGGCGTGTGCGAAACATCAGGTGGCGAGGCGCTGTTGGCGGAAATGTCCGCCTAGTCGCCTTCCTCGACTGTTGTTTTTCGAAAGGGGCCGTACGAGGTGAGGATGTCAATCTCCCCTTCGACGGTCTCTTTTTCTGCGGTCAGGAATTGTTCGACGGCATCGCGAAAGCCCGGCTCGGCGATCCAGTGCAGTGAATGGGTGGTGACGGGCAGATAGCCGCGGGCAAGTTTATGTTCGCCCTGCGCTCCAGCCTCGACCCGGTGCAGTTTGTGTTCGATTGCGAAGTCGATGGCCTGATAATAGCAAAGCTCGAAATGCAGGCAGGGATGGTGTTCGAGCGCGCCCCAATAGCGGCCAAACAGCGTCTCGCGCCCGATCACGTTCAGCGCGCCTGCGACCGGGTGATTGTCGCGCAAGGCAAGGACCAACAGCAAATCGTTACGCATCGTGTTGTGCAGCTCGTCAAAGAAGTCGCGTGTCAGGTAGGGGCGGCCCCATTTGCGCGCGCCGGTGTCTTGATAGAATTGCCAAAAAATATCCCAGTGATGCGGTTGGATATCCTCGCCCGTCAGGGTCACAATCTCGCCGCCGAAGTTCTGCGCTTGTTTGCGTTCGCGTCGTATCTGTTTGCGCTTTCGCGAACTCAGGTTTTCCAGAAAGCTGTCGAAGTCGCGATAGCCGTGGTTTTCCCAGTGAAACTGTTGACCAATCCGGTGAAGCAGGCCCATCTGTGCGCCAGCCTGCGCCTCGTCTTTTGTGCAGAAGGTGACATGGGCGGAACTCAGGCTGTTCTCGGCCGCAATCTGAACCATGCCTTGCACCAGTCCAGCGCGCCCAATTGTTTCATACCCGGGGCGCGTTAAGAAACGTCGCCCGGTGACTGGGGTGAACGGGACAGCCAGTTGCAGCTTGGGGTAATACTGTCCGCCAGCGCGTTGAAAAGCGTCGGCCCAACTGTGATCAAAAACATACTCGCCCTGACTGTGTGTTTTGCCGAAAAGCGGCGCGACGGCGATGATCTGCCCTTCCGCATGAACACTTAGATAATGCGGCTGCCAACCAGTGCCTTGGCCGACGCTGGCCGAACGTTCCAGAGCCAGCAAAAACCGATGCGTTGTGAACGGGTCAATTGGGCGGGCGCCGTCAGAGACCTCGGGGCAGGCACAGGCATCCCAATCCTGCGCGGTGATACTGGCAAGGCTTTGGTGGGTGTGAATTTCGATTTGAGTGTCTGTCACCGGAACATTGGGCCCAACTCAGCGCGCGCGGTCAAGCCGCATAGCCTTCGAAGGTTATGTTGTCGGCAATCTTGCGCGCTTCGATCTCAGCTTCCTTCGACCGGATGGTCCAGCACAGGACCGGAACACCCTGCGCCTTCAGGCGCGCAACAGCCGGGTTGTGCAGATCGCGGGCGTCATGGCTGATGAAGCTTGCGCCAACCCGCTCGAAATCCGGGATGTCCCGCAGGTATTTGCGCGTGGCTGCCGGAACGAGGGAGTTATTCTTGTGCAAGAACGCTTCTGTGGTCAGGCCAAGCGCCCGCCCGCTGTCATGGGCGGCGAAGGCAGCAACCGAATGCGGGTTGAACGACATCACAGCGACGTCGCCGACATAGCCGTCCAACGCTTCGGCCGTCGCCTTTTCCAGCGGACCAGTACGGGGGCCCATCGCCCCATCCTGGTCTTTCATTTCAACCAACACCGGCACACGACCGGCGACGATTTCCAGAACCTCGCCGAACGTGGGGACGCCTTCGTGACCATGGTTCAGGGTCATAGCGCCCAATTCGACCGAGGAACGCTGCTGGATCGGCCCTTTCTGCCCGGTCAACCTGCCCAAATCATAGTCGTGAAACACCATGGCCTGCGCGTCTTTTGACAATTGCAGATCAATTTCGATCCCATACCCCGCAGCGATGGCAGCAAGGATAGCGGCGCGCGAGTTTTCGGGGCGACCCGCCGTGATATCGTGAAGCGCCCGGTGTGCAATGGGGCGCGTCAGAAAGCTTTCGGGTAATGGGGTCGGGGATCGGGTCATTTGATCTGGAAGATGCCTTCGATTTCGACCGCGACTCCGAAGGGAAGGCTGGCGGCTGACACAGCGGATCGCGCATGGCGGCCCGCGTCGCCCAAGGCTTCGACCATGAAATCCGACGCGCCATTGATCACTTTGGGTTGGTCGGCAAAATCGCTGGTCGAGTTCACGAAGCCAACCAGCTTCACCACCCGTTGAAGACGGTCCAGATCGCCACCACACGCCGCTTTGACCTGCGCAAGTAGGCTGATCGCGCAGCCGCGCGCCGCTTGGGCACCAGCTTCGGCGGTCATGTTGTCACCCAGTTTTCCGGTTAGAAACGCGCCGTCTTTCGTCGAGATTTGGCCGGATACGTGCACAAGGTCGCCGACCTGCACATAGGGCACATAGTTGGCCGCAGGGGCTGGGGCATCGGGTAGCGTTACGCCAAGTTCTGCAAGCCGGGTTTCAAAATTGCTCATCTCGCGTCCTTTTCAGTTGATCCTGCACGTCGCGCGCGGGTTTGAACGGACGCTAACTTGCGATCAGTTTCCTGAAAAGGGTGAAAGCGATACGATCAGCCCGCTTGACGACCTTTCCTTTCTAACTCTCGCGCAGGGCTGTGCCAAAAAAAGTTGCGAGCGGTTGAAGCAAGTATGACATCGGGCTGCGGTCCCCGGTCTTGATGAACGCCGTGGCGGGCATTCCGGGTAGCAGCACCACACCCGGTGGCAGGTGAGCGCGCTCGTTGTCGGCTACTTTGATCTCGATCTTGTAAAAACTTTGCCCCGATTTCTCATCCGCGAACGCATCAGCGGAAATCGTGTCGATTGATGCCAACAGGTCGGGTGCCCCTCGGTTGTCGAAGGACGGGAAGGTCAGCGTAACGGGTTGGCCGACGAATACCTGGTCGATGTCGGACGGTTGGATCTGCGCGGTGACCTGCAAGGGCCGGTCTTGTGGGATGATGTGCAACATGGCCTGGCCGGGTTGAGCCACGGACGCGGGCGCATGGACTTGCAAACCATGCACAACGCCCGACACCGGCGCGCGGATGCGCAGCCGATCCAATTCGGCGGCGATACTACGCATCTTTTCGGACAGTTCAGCGGCTGTGGCTTGATGATCTCTCAGCTCTGCAATCGCCCTTTCGCGTTGTTCGGCCTGAAGGGTCAGCTTTTGTAGTTGGGTCTCGGTCAGCCGCAAATCTGCCTCGGCTTGTGTGGCCGCGATTTCGGCCAGTCGCCCGCTTAGAACAGCCTCTTCCCGTCGAAGGGCGGCGACGCGCGGGTATGGCGCCAAACCTTCGCCAAGCAAGCCTTCTTGGCGGTGTAGATCGTCGCGGAGTAGCGCGAGTTGCCTTTTTACGGTCGACGCCTGCGCGTCCAATCCAGTTTTCTGCTGCTCAATTTGAGACGCTCGTTTGTCCAGCTGTGCAGACTGAGTGCGGGCTAAATTGCGGCGTGACATGAACAGCCGTGTTTGTCCGGCCAACATATCCGCGATCTGTGGCGAGGTTTGGGCGTCTTGGCGCAGTGTCGCGGGATAGGTGACGGTCTTCGCGTCGTCCTGTTCGGCGGTCAGGCGAGCAATGCGGGCCAGAACCTCGCGGTACTGTCTTTTGATTATGGCCTGTCGCGACCGGTGCCGCGCGCCGTCCAACGTGATGAGTGTATCGCCTGCATGAACCAGATCGCCTTCCCTGATCAATATGGAGGCTATGACACCGCCATCGGGATGTTGCAGGACGTGTTGATGTCGATCCGCGTGGATTGTG
Source organism: Aliiroseovarius sp. S1339 (assembly GCF_023195695.1). Taxonomy (GTDB): domain Bacteria; phylum Pseudomonadota; class Alphaproteobacteria; order Rhodobacterales; family Rhodobacteraceae; genus Aliiroseovarius. The sequence goes on from NZ_JALPQG010000007.1 coordinate 105,376, forward strand.
CCCTGCGCCACCACAGCGCCTGCGATCTGGGTCGTGGTGGACCACGCGCCAAATCCGCCGACCAAAACAAACAAAGTGATAAAGCCGAACAGCAGAAAGCGACGGGCGGAGAGATCATGATCGTTCATCATACACTCCGCCGGCGCTGTGTATGGCATGTAGCTGATGGGCGTTTTGCACGGACTTTCTAAGGACTTCGTCACGCGGCCCGCATTCTGTCACACAGCCACGGTCCAGAACCATCAACAGGTCGCAGTGCTGTATCGCCGCGGGACGGTGGGCCATGATCATCACCGCGCCGCCGCGTGCCTTCACGCCTTGTATCGCCGCGTTCAGCGCGTTGGACCCGTCATGGTCGAGGTTCGAGTTTGGTTCGTCCAAAATAACCAAGGGCGGCGCGCCGAATAACGCGCGGGCAAGGCAGATACGCTGCATCTGGCCACCTGACATCTTGCTGTCGCCGGGTGTGACCGTCGTGTCATAGCCATCGGGCAGGGACAGAATCAGCTCATGTGCGCCTGCGGCCATCGCGGCGGCCACGACGCTGGCATCGTCCGCGTCTGGGCAAAGACCTGCGATGTTGTCCGCGATTGTGCCGTCAAACAGCACCACCCGCTGCGGCAAATATCCGATAACGCGGCCCTCGGTTTTTGGTGTGTATTGGAGCAGTGCTGCACCGCCCAGCCGAACGGTGCCGCCAGAGGGCGTTACCGCCCCGGTCATTACCTGTGCCAGCGTGGTTTTACCGGCACCAGACGGGCCGATGACCCCCAACGCCATGCCGGCTGACAGCGTGAACGAGATGCCTTGAAGGACGGCGAAGCTGTTGCCGTCGGGAATGACGGTGACATTGCTGACCTGCACATGCGCTGGTGGGGTGGGAAGGGTCGTTCGTCGTGCCATCGGCGCCGCATCAGTCGTCCGCTTGGCAAGAGAAAGCCAGCCGGATCTGGCGTGCTGCACAACAGGCCATTGGCCGATCGCCAGATCGACAGGGGCCAATGCGCGCGACAGAAGGATGGATCCGGCAATCATCGCCCCCGGCGAGATTGCATCTTGCACCGCCAGATATGCCCCAACACCTAACATCGCCGATTGCAGGAACTGGCGAAACGTCTTTGAAAAAACCGCGAACTGGCTCTGGCGATCCGATATGCGTAGCCCATCGCGCAAGCTCGCGGCGCGGATATTTTGCCACTGGCGGGCCGCATGGTCCGCCACGCCAAGGGCGCGCGCCATCTGCGCCTCTGTCCGCAAACGGCCGGCGAGTTGATCTGCCCTAACCGTCTGTGAAGCAATCACAGAGGCAGGCCCGCTGGTCAGCTTTTGATTGATCAGCGTGATTGCCACCAGAAATACGCCCCCGATCAGCGCCAGCGCCCCCAGCCACGGGTGGAAAATCGTGATCGCCAGCAGGAAAACCGGCGTCCATGGAATGTCGAACAAGGCCGTGATGACAGGGCTGGCGAACAGCCGTCGGATGGCATCAACATCACGCACGGCACTGGTTGGGGCAGTCTGGTCTGACGCAGTTTGGTTTGAACGCAGATCAGACATGAACACATGCTCGTCCAGATCATTTTGAAAGCGGGCCCCGGCACGCGCAAGGATGCGGCTGCGGGCATAGTCAAGGAAACCCATCATGAGAAACAGAAAGGCCATCAACAACGTCAGCGAGACCAATGTTGCTTCCGATCGGCTGCTGAGCACGCGGTCATAGATTTGCAGCATATAGATTGGCGCGGTCAGCATCAGAAGGTTCACGAAAACCGAAAAAATCGCGGCGCTGATCAACAGCCCGTTCATCCTGCGGCGTATTTTTCGCAGTTCTTCCCGGCCATATTCCATTTTCGCGTGCCGCATCTAGTTTGACCCTAAAAAAAGCCCCCCAGCATCATGTGCACCCGCGCAGAGCACGAATTTCGGCGGGAATCGGCTTGTAAACTGTCGTCAAATAGACACATAAAAAAGCTGCAGATCCCTTAATGGGTTTGCATAGAACTGCTGCGCACTATGTGTGACGTGAACAATAGAATTGCTGCCAAACAAAGATATCCATGTGACCAAACTGATTACGAAGTTTTCTCCGGCGATAGCTGGCCTTGTTCTTGTGACGCTTGGTGCTTGTGCGCAGGCACCGGCCCCGTCGGGCTATGACGACCCGCACGAGGCTCAAAACCGCCGCACGCATGGTGCGAACATTGATCTGGACCGTGCGCTGGTATCGCCCGCGTCAAACGTCTATGGCGAAGTTCTGCCGCGCGAGGTTCGCGATACTGTCGAATTGTTCTCGGACAATGCGGGTTTGCCGGGTGTCGTTGTGAACAACATCCTTCAGGGTAATATCGAAGATGCGGCGCATAACTCGATCCGGTTCCTGTTCAACACCACGTTCGGCCTGCTGGGCATGTTGGATGTGGCAACTGATATCGGGCTGGAAGAACGTAAAAGCGATTTCGGTGAAACACTGCACGTTTGGGGTGCGCCGGAAGGCGACTATGTGGTCTTGCCTTTCTTTGGTCCGTCAACCGAACGCGATGGTTTTGGGATCGTGGCAGACTTTTTCTTGAACCCACTAAGCTTGGTCTTGCCGACAGAAGTGAAACACCTTCCCAAGGCCACTTGGGTTCTGGCAAAGTTCGGCGATCGCTACACGTTTGGCGACACCATTGACGAGTTCTACTATAGTGAAGACGGATATCAGCTGATGCAGCTCTATTATCTCGATTCGCGCCGCTATGAGCTTGGCATCGAAGTCGACGACACTGAACTTGAGGATATTTATGATGCGTATGATGGGTAACCAAACCGCAATGACCCGCCGCGCGGTTCTGGGTGGATTGGCCGGGCTTAGCGTACTGGCGCTGTTGCCGGGCCGCGCCTTGGCTGCGATTTCTGCTGAGAAGGCAGAAAGCCTGATTGGCAAGGTTGTCAATGACATCAATGGGATCATCAATTCCGGCGCGTCAGAAGCGACGATGATCAAGAATTTCGAGAAAGTATTCGTCAGATATGCAGATGTGGACTTCATTGCGTTGTCCGCGCTTGGCCCTGACGGCCGTTCGGCCAGTGCATCGCAGAAAAGCGCTTTCATAAAAGCGTTCCGCGGTTACATCGCGCGCCGCTATGGTAGCCGTTTCCGCGAATTTCAGGGGGGCAGCATCAATGTTGTCAGCTCGAAAGCGGTCAAAAGCCGGTTTGAAGTTCTGACCAAGACCCAGTTGAAGGGGAAATCGCCCTTTGACGTGGTGTTCGTTGTGTCTGCGAAGAACGGCAAGTTTATCGACATGCAGGTCGAGGGAATTTCGATTGTGAAGTCTGAGCGCAAAGAGATTGGCGCGATGCTTGATCGTCGCAAGGGCGATCTGAATAAGCTGATTGCGGATCTGAAAGCCGGTTGAACGGCCTGATCCAGTTATTGAGTTAGAACGCCTCTGCGCTGCCTAGCGCGGGGGCGTCTTTACATTTGGCACGCGGCTCCGCGCCGACCTGTCCATCCCCTAAGCTTGCAAAAGGTTGCATCCGCAAGTATTTGGAATGGTTCAAGGACAAGGGAGCTTCGGATTGGCAGACGCGCAATGGCCCAAAGGAACGCAGAAGGAAAGCTTCGGCTTTTTGGCGCAAGTATTGGCGCGCCGGGTGGATAACGAATTGAAAGCAGAATTGGCCAATCTGGATTTGGACTTCCGATTTTTCATGACATTGATGCAACTGCTTGCGCAGGACGGTCAAAGCCAGCGCGAATTGGGCAGCAAGCTTAACCTTCCCGAATACCAAGTCAGCCGAAACCTTGCTGCGATGGTGAAGGACGATCTGGTTGAACGTCGGACAAGCCCAACCAGCCGCCGCACCACGCAAGTGTTCCTGACAGGTAAAGGGCGCGCGCTGGCGCAGCAAATGCCGCCGCTGATCAACACGCTGAATGATACATTCCTTAGTGCGCTTAACGGTGACGAGCGTGCGATGCTGATCACATTGCTGCAACGGGTTCTGTCAACGACGGCATAAAATGCCCCTAAGACGTGCGCCTAGTTCTTGCCGAAGATCGACCGCATCACACCGATCAACGCATCCTCGACCGCTTCGCCAATCGACTGACCGCCTTGTGGTCGATTGCCTTGACCACCGAAGCCTTGGTCTTCGGACGAGAAGACCTGGCCGTCAAAGCGCGGGGCGTTGCCGGGGCGGATCATTGGAAGCGGGTTCGGGACAAGTTCTGACTGAATGCGCACCATCGCCTCGCGCCACATCTCGGCGGGCAAGCCGCCGCCTGTGACACCTTTCAGCGGTGTGTTGTCATCATAGCCCATCCACACGCCCATCACGTAATCGGCGGTAAATCCGATGAACCACGCATCGCGGGCCGAGTTCGTGGTGCCCGTCTTGCCCGCAATCTCAAGCCCATTGATTTTCGCACGACTGCCGGTGCCAGCTTCGACCACGCGGCTCATCATATAGACCAGTTGTTGCGCGGCTTGTTGCGAGATGACGCGCTCACCGATCCCGCCGGTTTGCGTCATTAGCGGATCGCTGTCACCAACAAGGCTGAGGTCTGTCAGACCATAAGGTATCACAGCAGACCCGCCGTTCAGGATGCCTGCGAAAGCCCCCGTGGTTTCAATCAATGTGCTTTCCGAAGCCCCCAGCGCCAGTGCGGGCCCGGCTGCCAGATCGCTTTCGATGCCGAACATCGACGCGACGCTGCGCACGGCCTCCAGCCCCACATCTTCGGCCACTTTCACGGCAGGGACGTTCAGGGATCGCGCCAGCGCCTCGGTCAGGCTGACATTGCCGTAGTGCTTGCGGGTATAGTTCTTCGGGCACCACTGGCCGGACCCGGGGACGTTCAGGCAGTAAGGCTCATCTAAGATGAAATCATCCCAGCGATAGCCCATGTCCAACGCGGCCGCATAGACGAACGGCTTGAAGGCCGATCCAGTTTGGCGCTTGGCCTGCGTGGCCCGGTTGAACGCGCCCGTCACTTTGGTTTCGCGTCCACCGACCATACCGCGCACCGCACCATCCGAGCTCATCACGACAATGGCGGCTTCTGCTTTGGATCCAGACGAAACCTTGGTCGCAAAAATCTCGGCCATCGCCTGTTCGGTGGCGGTTTGAATGCGAGGGTCCAGTGTCGTTTTGATGATCACGTCTTCTGTGGTCTTGCGCGTAAGGAACGCGGGTAGGTCGCCCATGATCCAGTCGGCAAAATACCCACCAGCCTGCGCCTTTGCGGCGCTGGACAAGGTTGCAGGATTGTTTTGGGCCTTTGCTGTCTGCTCGTTGCTCAGAAAGCCCTGTTCATTCATCAGGCGCAGCACCGTTGCGGCGCGGTCCTGCGACCGCTTCAGATTTGCGGTCGGCGCATAGACGGACGGTTTGGGCAACATGCCAGCCAGCATCGCAGCTTGGGCTGGGTTCAGCTCGGACGCCGGGATTGCGAAATAACGCTGGGCGGCGGCGTCAAACCCGTGCGACCCGGCACCAAGATAGGCACGGTTCAGATAGATCGTCAGGATTTCATCTTTTGAAAACTTGGCCTCCAACGCCATCGCATAGATCGCTTCTTTGATCTTGCGACGAAGCGAGCCTTGGCGGCAGTCCGCCTCGTAAGCCGCTTCGTTCTTCCACTGATCAGGGTCGAAGGGCACCCCAAGGCAAAGCAGCTTCGCCACCTGCTGGGTCAACGTCGATCCGCCATGCCCGGACAGGGGGCCGCGCCCTTCGCTCAGGTTGATGCGCACAGCGCTGGCGATGCCGCGGGGGCTTAGGCCCAGATGGCCATAGAACCTTTTGTCCTCGCTCGCGATGATTGCATCGCTCAAGTAAGGGCTGACGGTTTCTGTCGTGATCGTGCGGCCGCGTTGGTCGCCACGCCACGCATAGACCGCGCCATAACGGTCAAGGATTGTCACCGACCCCTTCGCGCGCCCATCAAGAAGCGCGTTCAAGTCCGGAATGGTCGATGCGAAATAGAATACAGCAAGTCCGATAATCAATGCGACGACTGCGGCACTTTTCCAGGTCAGCCGCCAGATCAGGCGGAAAACCCAACTAATCAGGAAAATCGGCCAGCCAAGGATACCCTTGGGCCGCTGCGTGCGCCGTGTGCGCTTGGCCGTAGGCTTGCGGGCCTTGCGCCGCGCAGGCTGCTTCGCCGCTGGCTTCTTTTTCGAATAGCGTTTGTCTGCCACCAATTTGGGGCGCTTTGGGCCGGATGGGCTCATGATACTGGTTCCGCGTCTGCTCGGTCGATCCAAATTTAGCGAATCGTTGTCCTAGAGTGTAGCCCGTTCGCTTGGGAGCTGCGACTTATCGCACTGTTTAAAAAATAGGCAGACCATTGTGCAGGCGCAGCATTTTTTGCGCAATGCCTGTTTTGGAGGTCGGCGAACCTCTGCCGCCACTGTTCTTCCCCCTCTCTGCCTAGCTGAATGACCGCATAGGGCACGCTGTTTGGTGCGTGCCCGGATGTGGGACAGAAAGGAAAAGAACGTGAAACTGATCATAGCAGCGATCAAGCCGTTCAAACTGGAAGAGGTGCGCGAGGCGCTGACCTCGGTCGGGGTGTCGGGGATGATGGTCACTGAAATCAAAGGGTTCGGCGCGCAGTCGGGTCATACCGAAATATATCGCGGCGCAGAATACGCCGTGAATTTCCTGCCAAAACTGAAATTGGAAATCGTCGTGAGCGACGATCTGGCCCCTGACGTGGTCGAGACGATCGCGAAGTCGGCACATACCGGCAAGATCGGCGATGGCAAAATTTTCACATTGGATGTTGGCGACGCTTTGCGCGTGCGCACCGGCGAAACCGGCTTGGACGCCCTTTGAGCGCGCGAAAGGAATGAAAATGACACGTAAATTTGCACTTACAACGGCCTTGCTGGTAACCCTTCCCGGCTTGGCGATAGCGCAAGAGGCCAGCGGTGAAACCGCCGCCCACACGCAATTCATCCTGACATCTGTGCTGTTCCTTCTGGGCGGTGTGCTGGTCTTCTGGATGGCCGCTGGTTTCGCCATGCTGGAGGCCGGTTTGGTTCGGTCCAAGAACGTAACCATGCAGCTGACCAAGAACATCGCGCTCTTCTCGATCGCGGCGATCATGTATTGGCTGTCGGGCTACGGCATTATGTATCCCGCTGACTGGCTGATCGAAGGCTGGCTGGGACCGTTTTTCGCGGTCACTTCGCTTGATCCAGTCGGCGTTGCTTCTGAAGCTGTCGATGTAGGCTATGCCTCCGGCGCGTCCGACTTCTTCTTCCAGCTGATGTTTTGCGCGACAACGGCCTCGATCGTGTCCGGCACCTTGGCAGAGCGCATCAAGCTGTGGCCCTTCCTTGCCTTCGTCGTCGTGCTGACCGGCTTCATCTATCCGATTGAGGCAAGCTGGCAGTGGGGCGGCGGCTGGTTGTCGAATGCAGGCTTTTCGGACTTTGCAGGCTCGACTCTGGTGCACGCTGCGGGTGGCTTTGCCGCTTTGGCTGGCGCCCTGATCCTTGGACCGCGTCTTGGCAAATACAAAGACGGCCGCACAATTCCGATGCCGGGGTCCAACCTGACACTTGCAACGCTTGGCACGTTTATCCTGTGGCTGGGTTGGTTTGGCTTCAATGGCGGTTCGCAACTGGCGATGGGCACGATCTCGGATATCTCGGACGTGGCGCGGATCTTTGCCAACACCAATATGGCGGCCGCGTCCGGTGCCATCGTGGCGATGGTGATGACACAGCTTTTGTTCAAAAAGGTCGACCTGACGATGACCTTGAACGGTGCGCTGGCAGGGCTGGTGTCAATCACTGCCGAACCGCTGGCCCCGTCACTGTTCCAGTCGCTGATCATTGGCGGCATCGGGGGTGCGATTGTGGTCTTCGTGGTCCCCCTGCTGGATCGGCTGAAGATCGACGACGTGGTTGGTGCGATCCCGGTGCACCTTGTGGCGGGTTTCTGGGGAACGTTCATCGTGGCCTGGACCAACGCAGATGCCAGCTTCGGCACCCAGATCATGGGCTTCCTTGCCATCGGTATCTTCGTCTTCGTGGTCAGCTTCATCTTCTTCGGGGTCATCAAGGCCACGATAGGCCTGCGGGTCAGCGAAGAAGAGGAAGTCAATGGCCTCGACATGGCCGAACTGGGCATGGAAGCCTACCCGGAATTCACCAACGGGTAAGACAATAAACGCCGGGGGACAAACCCCCGGTCCACGCTGGCCGCGCAAATGCCAAGGCCAACAGGGTGGAAAAGGGGGCTGGAAGGTCCCCTTTTCTTTTTGTTTTGACTGCGAACGCTTTCTTGAACGACTGGATTGAGGCCAAGGGCGGATACGGATTTCCGGCGGCTGCTCGGTAAGGTATACTCCTTGGAGTGGAGGTGCGCAGATATGGCAGATATTTTGACACCCGAAGAGCGCCAGGAACTTCTAATCCCGTTGGGTGAAGCCGGATGGGGAGCGGTCCCGGACCGTGATGCAATCCGGAAAGTATATATCTTCCCCAATTTTGTAGAGGCGTGGGGCTGGATGTCCCGCGTAGCGATCTGGTGTGAAAAGTGGAACCATCACCCGGAATGGCTTAATGTCTATCGCACTGTCGATGTCACCTTGGCGACACATGATGTCGACGGTCTAAGCAATCTGGATATTAAGCTGGCGAAGAAAATGGACGCCCTCGCGGAGGCATCGAGCGGTGCAAGCTTTCAATCCGACCGTTCGGAGCCAATCGCCTGTCTGTGCAATCTGGACGCACGCGGTTGAGAACCAAGCGTTCAAAGCCTGATCGCAACAAGCTGAACCGGGCTCGCGCTTGGTATGCTGGACGGCGGCGCGGTCAATAGCGAAAGGCTGAACCGCTGAGAAACGGCTGGGGCCTAAACCCCAACCTTCACAATCGCCTCTGCCAGCAGGGGCACGGTCTCTTCATTCAACCCAGCAATGTTCATCCGCGAGTCGCCCACCATATAGATGCCATGATCAACACGCAGGGCCTCGACCTGTTCGGGCGTGGCGCCAAGGCGCGAGAACATGCCGCGGTGATCGGCGATGAAGCCGAAGCGGTCCGAGCCTGTGCGGGCGCGTAGCTCTCCTGCCAACGCCTCACGCAGGGACAACATGCCTTTGCGAACGTCCTCTAGTTCAGTCATCCACTCGGCTTTCAGCCCCTCATCCTCAAGGATCATGGTGACAAGGCGTGCACCGTGATCGGGCGGGAAGCTGAAATTCTGGCGGTTCAGGTGGGTCAGGTTCTGCTGGGTGATGCCAGCCTGTTCGGCATTTTCCGAGATGCAGGTCAAAAGCCCGGTACGCTCGCGGTAGATGCCGAAGTTTTTCGAGCAGCTGGCCGCGATCATAGCCTCGGGCACTGTCTGCGCGATCAGGCGGACACCGGCGGCGTCTTCTTCCAGCCCGTCACCAAATCCCTGATAGGCGATGTCGATCAGGGGCGTCGCACCCTTTTCAACGATCAATGCGGCGACCTCTTTCCACTGGGGCAAGATCAGGTTCGCACCGGTTGGGTTGTGGCAACAGCCGTGCAGCAGAACAGCGTCGCCTGCCTTGATGGCCTTCAGGTCCTCCATCATCCCGTCAAAATCGACCGCGCGGCTTTCATTGTCGAAATAGCGATACTCGGCCATTTTCATACCGAGATGCTTGATGATCGAAGGGTGGTTGGGCCATGTGGGCGCGGACAGCCAGATCGTGGCATCGGGCGACGCCATCTTGATCAACTCGACCGCTTGGTGGATCGCGCCAGTGCCGCCGGGCTGTGCGGCCATCGACAGGCGGTCAGCATCGACGCTATCGCCCAACACCAGACCGGACAGCGCACGGCCATAGGCAGGATCGCCAGCCAGCGCGGTATAGGATTTGGTGCTTTCGATATCCCACAACACTTTCTCGGCGGCTTTGACAGCCCGCATTACGGGCGTCACGCCCTGCGCGTTCTTGTAAACACCGACGCCAAGGTCGATCTTCCCTTCGCGCGGATCTTCGCGGTATTGCTGCATCAGCGCCATGATCTTGTCGGTCGGTTGGGCGTTCAGATTCTTGAACATGGTCTATTCTCCGGTTCCGACATTCAGGTCGTTGTACATGCCCCATTCTGCCCAGCTTCCGTCGTAAACGGCGTGGCGATCATGGCCCATGCGTTCCAGTGCCAGCGCAAGGATCGAGGCGGTGACGCCCGACCCGCAGCTTAGGATCGCGGGTTTTTCAAGACGCACGCCAGCGGTCTCGAAAACCCTGCGTGCCTCGTCAGGGGACTTTAACGTGCCGTCCTCGTTCAGCAGGTCGCTGTAGGGCACGTTTTTCGAATTCGGGATGTGGCCAGACCGCAACCCTTCGCGCGGCTCGGGCGCGTCACCGCGGAACCGATCAGCGGGACGCGCGTCCACAATTTCGTAATCGCCCAGTTTCGAGGCTGCAGCGACTTGCGTCACATCTTTTACCATATGTGCCTGGCGAACCACGGTCATGTGGCGGTCGCGCACGACCGGGGGCATGTCTTCGATCGGATGACCTTCGGCTTGCCATTTGGGCAGACCGCCATCCAACACTGCAATATCCTTGTGGCCCATCAGGCGAAACATCCACCAGACGCGCGCGGCAGAATACAGGCCCATACCGTCATAGACAACGATCTGGTGGCCATCGCCGACGCCCATGGCGCGCACCCGCGACATGAACTTCTCAACCGGAGGCATCATGTGTGGAAGATCGGTGCGCAGGTCGGCAATTTCGTCGATGTCGAAATACCGAGCACCGGGAACATGCGCGGCATGGTATTCGGCGCGCGGATCGCGGCCCATATCGGGCAAATACCAGCTGGCATCGAGTATGCGCAGGTCTGGATCATTCAGATGCTTGGCAAGCCAGTCGGTCGAGACCAGCGTTTTCGGGTCGCTATGCGGCATGACTTTCCCTCCGGTCAGTTTGCATTATCTGACTAGTGCGCGAGGCGTCGATACGCAAGACTGGGCGCGCAAACATGCTCAATGTGAAAGGAAAAAGGGAAGGCCGAAGCCCTCCCTTGTAACGCGTCCTAAAAATGCTTTTTGTCTTATTTCGCGATCATGTTGCGGATCACACCGACGATGGCCAAAAGCACGCCGCCACCGACACCACCTGTTGCCATCTGCGCAAGGATTGACCCGATATCCAGACCTCCGGCGGCATTGGCAACGCCACCCGCCCCCAGCATCGACAGGATGGTGCCACCAAGGCCGCCACCTGCGATACCGGCGATCGAGTTGATCAGAGTGCCTTGGTTCAGGTTTTTCAAAAGGCCGCCAGCGACGTTGCCGCCGACAGCGCCGGAGATCAGCCCAAGAATCAATTCCATGATTTATCCTTATTTTGCCGGATTGAATCATTTCCATTCGAAGTCAACCCGTTCTTCGGTGTACCAACAGAAGCACGCCTTCTTTCGCCAGCTAAGGGGAAAACTGCCAAAAAATGCCCCGCGTTGCACCGTCAACGATCGCCGTTGGTTTGGTGCTAAGAAGAGGCGACCCGGCGCAATGCCATGTCCAGCGCTTCACGAAACCGCGCCCTGTCGGATTTTGAGAACGCCCGCCCGCCGCCTTGTCGAAAAGGATCCGCGGCGCGCAGGTCGGTCATGAGATCGCGCATGGCAAGTTGTTCGCGCACGTTGCTTTCGGTGAAAGGCTCGCCGCTGTGGCGCAGAACCTGCGCGCCAGCCCCGACGCATTTGGCGGCCAGCGGGATATCCCCTGTTACCACAACATCTGTCGGCCCCGCACGATCTGCAATCCACATATCGGCCACGTCAGGACCGTCGGGGACATAGATCATCTCGACCAATGGGTTTTGCGACGGGCGCAGGCCGCCGTTGGATACAAACAGCACTTTCGTCTTGTGACGGGTAGCGACCGCTTCGGCTTCGGCCTTCACCGGGCAGGCGTCTGCATCAACATAGACGACCATTTTGACCTAGGCCCAAAGCGCTTCGGCGTGGAAGGCTACGTGGTCTTCCATGAAGGTCGACACAAAGAAATAGCTGTGGTCATAGCCCGGCTGCATACGGAACGTGGCTTGCTGACGGCGGCTGGCGATGGCGTGGGACAATGCCTCGGGTCGCAGAAGGTCGATGAACTGGTCCTTGGTGCCCGTGTCGATCAACATCGGTCCGTCAAAGCCGCGCTGTGTCATCAGATGGCTGGTGTCATGGGCGAGCCAATCGGCATTGTCTTCGTCGCCCAGATAAGCCGCGAACTGTTTGCGGCCCCAATCGGAGGCGGTCGGGTTGCAGATGGGTGAAAATGCCGACACGGATCGGAACTGTTCAGGCAAGGTCATCGCAATTGTCAGCGCACCGTGCCCGCCCATCGAATGCCCGGTAATCCCCTGCCGCTCCGGGTCCAGTGCGAATTTCTCAAACACCAAACCGGGCAAATCCTCGGTCACGTAGTCCCACATCTGAAAATGTGGTGCCCATGGATCTTTGGTCGCGTTCACGTAGAAGCCGGCCCCTTGCCCCAAATCGAATGCGTCGTCATCTGCGACGCCGTCGCCGCGCGGGCTGGTGTCGGGGAAGATCAGCGCAATGCCTTGTTCGGCCGCCCAGCTCTGCGCGCCCGCTTTTGTCATGGCGTTTTCATGGGTGCAGGTCAGGCCTGCGAGAAACCAAAGGACGGGAACGGGGCCGTCCTGTGCTTCGACCGGAAGGAAAAGTCCGAAAGTCATGTCCGTACCTGTCGCGGTCGAGGCGTGCTTGTAGACCCCTTGAATGCCGCCAAAGCAGGCATTTTCCGATAGCGTTTCCATCCGTATCTCCCTCCAAAAATCCTGTACAGCTAACTAGACGCGGGGTGCTAAGGCAATGGGGAAAGCTCGGATGAAGAAACAGATCATCCCAACAGACCAGAACGCGCCGCCCAAGTGATAGAAATGTGCGGGATCGCTTGTCCAATCAGCGGTGACGCGCAGAACCGCGCCGATATGCAGAAAGTTCAGGAACACGCGGTCAAAGCGGGTGCCCTCGATCAGGCGGCCAGAGTGTCCCAGAAGCGCGCGCAGCATGACGATAACGGTGATCGTTCCGATCGCCCCCACACCAAGCGCGTGGTGAACCTGCCCAATATTTGCCAAGTCTGTCAGAGACACCAGCGCAAGAAGCGCCATGGATAGGGGTAGCCATGCATAGCCTGCGTGTTGTGCGAACAAAAGCGGCTCGCTTGTGACTGCAAAGCCGCGCCAGCGTGACAGGCGCAGCGCAAGGGCGATGGCGGCCAGCGCGGCAAGTGCACCGGTGACGGTCTGGGCGCCGAGAATGATCCAGCTTGCAGCCGCCGCTGCACTTAGCCCAATGGCGATCTGATCAACGGGGCCGAACTGGGCGGGCAGATTGTCTTCGCCGCGCTTTTTAAGCCAGTTGCGGCTGAAGGCGGGCGTCACGCGACCGCCGATATGGACCATCAGAACAAAGCTGAGCGCGAAGCCCATGGTCAGGCCAAGGTCAGCATCTGCCATCAGGAATATTGCCTGTGCCAATCCCAAGCCAAGCACGACCAATGCGACCACGTAGTTGCGACGGTTTCGCGCGGCAATCAACTCGCGCAGTACCAAAAGGGCCACAATAGGCAGAAACGCCAGCGCGACGGTGTGAGACAACCCGCCTTCGGGCGCGGCAAACATCGCGATACGCGCGGTCAGCCACAGGGCAAACAACCCAGCCACCGATTTTGGCCCCAAGGCAGGGCGACCCGTCCAGTTGGGGATTGCGGTGAATAAAAACCCTGACAGCGCAGCGGGCAGATAGCCCCACAGCATCTCGTGTTGGTGCCAGAGCAGCGGGTCGTTCATCCGTTCGACCAGTCCGGCGTGATAGATCAGCCAGATCGGAATGGCGGTGCCGGCGAACAGCGCGGCGAAGGGGAAAAACAGTCGGTAAGGACCGGACAGAAGAGTCATGGGGCCATCCAGGCAAGAATCGCGGACAAGGTCAGAATTGATGCACTTGTCGATATCAGGATCGCAGATGAAACGCGCTGCGGTGCAACGCCATAGTGCTGGGCTAAGATATAGACATTCCCGGCCACAGGCAGGGCCGATGTTGCCACCATAACGCTGGCAGCAAAGCGGTCGACGTCGAATACGTAAAACGCCAATACGCCAACGGCCAGCGGATGCAGAACAAGTTTAGCGAAGGACAGCCAGACCGCGACGCTGACCCTCTCTGCAGATTTGGCGGCAAGGGAGGCACCGATTGCGAACAGTGCGCCGGGGGTCGAAGCGCCCGCAAGCAAGTCTAAGAACCGGTTCACCGGGTCGGGAAGGTCCCAACCGGAAGCGGCCCATGCGAAACCTAGCGCCATAGACACAATCATCGGGTTGCTAAACAGGCCTTTGCCCACGGTGCGCAACACAACCGGGCTGACGCGGCCATCACGCGAGCCTGTGATCAGGATCACGATGAGGCTGCTAAACAGGAACAGGTCGACCGCAAGAACCAGCATTACCGGGCCAATAGCCGCTTCCCCCATCAACAGTGCAAGCATCGGGACGCCGAGAAAGCCGACATTGCCGACCACAGCGCACTGAGCCTCGACTGCGGCTTCCTCGATCCCCCGTTTGCGGAAAAGGGCGACAGCGGTGGCCAACAAGTAGACCGCCCCTGCACCGAGAGCATAGGCCCAGATGAAGGGCCAACTGAGGACCTCCGCCAGACCAAGATTGGCCGAAAAACGAAACAGCATCGCCGACAGCGCAAAGTAGAACACAAAGCGGGTCAGGTAGGCGGTAGCCTCTGGCGGGAAAAAGCCACGTGCGGCGGCGCCGAAGCCCAGTCCGATGAGCGCGAAGAAGGGCAGGGTTTGCAGCAAAACGTCGATCATGTTGCAGCCCTAGCATGGGGGATGGCGGTTGGCGAGATGCGGGCGCGCCACGCATCGGATTGAGTGTCGATTGTTCTCGGGGTGGCTGCTATTGCCAGGACACTATGAGCGAGAAAAGGCGTTAACCGCCCCCGATAATCACCCCAGCTGCAAAGACCAATGCACCGCCCACAACGACTTGCAGTGTGGCCCGCCAGAAGGGCGTTTGCATAAACCGGTTCTGGATCCACACAATTGCCCAAAGTTCGACGAAAACAACAAGAAGCGCGATGGTGGTTGCGGTCCAGAAATCTGTGATGAGGTACGGCAAAGCGTGCCCCAACCCGCCCAGTGTTGTCATGATGCCTGACGCAAAACCGCGCTTGACCGGGCTGCCGCGGCCAGAAAGCTCTCCGTCATCTGACGCCGCTTCGGTGAAACCCATCGAGATACCCGCTCCGACGCTGGCGGCAAGGCCGACAAGGAATGTTGTGTGTGTGTCATGGGTGGCGAAGGCGGTGGCAAAGATCGGGGCAAGGGTCGAGACCGAGCCATCCATCAGACCAGCCAGCCCCGGCTGCACCCATGTCAGAACAAACTGGCGGTGCGCGTCGGCGTCTTCTTCCGACCGGGCCTCGCCGCCTAGATGATCAGCTTCCAACTGGCCTGCGATGTTGCCATGATCCGCTTCGGCTGCGGCCAGATCGCCCAGCAACTTCCGCGTATTGGCATCGCTCGTCCGGTCAGCGGCTTTGCGATAAAACTGCTCTGCTTGCCGCTCCATCTCGCGAGCTTCGCCGCGAATGGTTTCAAGCCCTAGGTTTTCCACCAGCCAAACCGGGCGACGGGCATAGAACCCGGCCACATGTTCGCGCCGGATCAGCGGGATCATGTCGCCAAAGCGCGCTTTGTGGGCGTCAATCAGGATACGGCGATGTTCGTCCTCTTCTTCGGCCATGCCGTCAAAAACCTTTGCCGATGCGGGGAAATCGGCGCGCAGGTATTCGGCATACTGGCGATAGATACGCGCATCGTCTTCCTCGTTTGAGATGGCGAGGGCGAGGATTTCCTGCTCGGACAGGTCCGAGAAACGACGACGATTAAGGGTGCCGGAAAGCATGAAAAAGCTCCTGAATTAGAACGGTTCTAATCTAGTGATTTCCGGCGCGGACACAAGCCTGCAAATCGACGCGAGGCGGGTCCGCAAAGCGCGGCCCGCCCTGAGGTCTGTTCTGTTTCGAAATGACTCAGTAAAGGACCACGCCGCGGATGCTTTCACCCGCATGCATCAAATCGAAGCCTTTGTTGATGTCTTCCAAGCCCATCGTGTGGGTGATCATCGGGTCAATTTCGATCTTGCCGTCCATGTACCAGTCGACGATTTGCGGCACGTCGGTGCGGCCGCGTGCGCCGCCAAAGGCCGTGCCGCGCCAGACCCGGCCGGTGACCAGTTGGAAGGGACGGGTCGAGATTTCGGCACCTGCAGGTGCGACGCCGATGACGATGCTTTCGCCCCAACCCTTATGCGCGCTTTCCAACGCCGTGCGCATGACGCCGACATTGCCAGTGGCGTCGAATGTGTAATCCGCGCCGCCGCCGGTTACCTCGACCAAATGCGCGACCAAATCACCTTCGACTTTCGAGGGGTTCACGAAATGGGTCATGCCAAACCGGGTTGCCATGTCGACTTTGGAATCGTTTAGGTCCACACCGACGATCTGATCCGCCCCGGCCATACGCAGGCCTTGCAGTACGTTCAGGCCAATACCGCCCAGACCAAAGACGATGGCTGTCGACCCGATTTCAACCTTGGCCGTGTTGATCACCGCGCCGATGCCGGTGGTCACGCCGCAGCCGATATAGCAGATTTTGTCAAACGGCGCGTCCTTGCGCACTTTCGCCAAAGCGATTTCTGGCACGACGGTGTGATTGGCGAAGGTCGAACAGCCCATATAGTGCAGGATCGGCGTGCCATCCAGCATCGAGAAGCGGCTGGTCCCATCGGGCATCAGCCCTTGGCCTTGCGTCGTGCGGATCGATTGGCATAAGTTCGTCTTCGGGTTCAAACAATACTCGCATTCGCGACATTCCGGTGTGTAAAGGGGGATCACGTGATCGCCGACCTCAAGCGTAGTGACACCCGGTCCGACCTCGACCACCACGCCCGCGCCTTCGTGACCCAGGATCGCGGGGAACAGCCCTTCTGGGTCTGCGCCCGACAGGGTGAACAGATCAGTGTGACAAAGTCCGGTGGCCTTGATTTCGACCAGAACCTCGCCCGCTTTTGGGCCTTCCAGGTTCACCTCCATGATCTCAAGTGGCTTACCAGCTTCGACGGCGACTGCAGCACGGGTGCGCATGGTGTTTCTCCTGTTCAATGATGGATGTAGGGTGCGGGAAAAACGAGGGCGTTTCAACCTTGGATCGACCGACCCTTGCCATGTCGCGACATTGCAGCGCAAATAGAGCCATGAAGTTTTATATGATCCTTCCCGTCGTTGCTGCCTTGACCGCCTGTCAGGCGGGAAAGCAACCTTTACCCGCGCCAGACACATTTGCCCCCAGCTGTGGTCAGGACCGGTTTCGCGGGTTGGTCGGTCAAGACGCCGCAATTTTGCGCGAGGTCGATCTGCCCAGTGCCACGCGTGTGGTGAAACCCGACATGGCTTTGACGCAAGACTATCGTCCTGGCAGGCTGAACATCTCGATTGACGCAGATGGGATCATTGACCGCGTCTGGTGCGCCTAAGCGACAAGATGCAAAAAGGGCGGCGCGTTCGCGACGCACCGCCTCCAGCTTCTAATCTGACCGATCTTACTTGCGATAGTCGCGGTGGCAAGCCTTGCAGGTGCCGCCGATTTGCCCCAGTGCCGCGCCCAGTGCAGCCTCGTCGCCTATCGGACCCATACTGCTGGCGATCATAACCATATCTTCGGATTTCTTCACGAAATCTTCGAAATTCTCCCAAATCGCGGGTAGCGCTTCGGTTGCCGGGTCGGTTTCGTTCGCCTCAAATTTTGCAGGTATCAAAACACCTTTCTCGGCCATGATCGCGACGGATGCATCGGCAATCGCGGCATCAAAAGGCGCTTCGCCTTTCGACATTTCGGACAGCGTCTTCATCCCGTCGCCAATCGCCTTCATGGTTTTCATGCGTTCGATCACAACCGGGTTTTTAGCATCTTCATGAGCCAGAAGGGGCGCCGCCAGCGGTGCGCTGAAAGCCATCGCAAGCAAAGTTGTTTTGACGAAATTCATGGGTGATCCTTTCAAAGACACAAAATTTCAGTGATGTTACGCACAGGAATTCAAAAGGAAAATGAAAGGATTGTGATCGGCGGGAAGCATGAGCCTTGAACGTCTTACAAGGCGTGGATGCCGCCCAGAAGCATGTCGGTCACGAGGTCGGCATATTCTTCACGCTCCAGCCCCTTGCCGGGTTGGTTCCACATGTAATACCAATTCAGAATACCAAAAACCGACATCGTGACGGCACGCAGGTTGCGGCTGCCGGTGAAGGCGTCGGGGGCTTCTTCGCGAAGTGCAGCACCCATCATGTCGACCATACGGCGTTGTAGTTCGATCAAGGGCGCTTGCTGATTGGGGTCCAACACGCCAAGGCTATCCAGCTGCAATTTATGTTCTGCATCCGCGCCCCGATAGGCTTGAAGAATTGCCCGGACAAGACCGCGCAGCCCATCGGTTTCAGGTGCGGCTTCAACCTCGGCCACCAGTCCGGACAGGTGCGTGTCAAGAATGTCGAAAAGCAGCGCTTCTTTGCTGTCATAGTAATGATAGATCAGCGCCTTTGATACGCCGCAATGCTTCGCCGCTGCTGTCATCGAGGCGCGGTCGAAGCCATGTTCGGCGAAATAGGCCGCCGCCCCTTTGCGGATGGCGGCGCGCTTTTCCTCATGGTCGCGGGCAATTCCTCGCGGCATCGTTCACTCCTTCGGGCGGTTGTCCACGACCCTTACCGCTTTCCCTTCGCTGCGCGCAACCTTACCGCCTGCTGCAACGTGCACCTTGGCACTGACGCCGACATTGGACTTGATCTTTGCCGACAAGGTGCGGGCGGCAGCTTCAGCGCCGTCTTGCGACAATCCCTCGGCCATTTCTACGTGGACATGCATTTCGTCCATGCGGCCCGGGCGGTTCAGTTCGATCTGGAAATGTGGGCCCAGGGCCGGGACGTCCATCAACTGCTCTTCAATCTGGGTCGGGAAGACGTTCACGCCGCGCAGGATGATCATGTCGTCCGAACGTCCGGTGATCTTTTCCATCCGGCGCATCGACCGGGCAGTGCCGGGCAGAAGGCGGGTCAAGTCACGGGTGCGATAACGGATGATCGGGAACCCTTCCTTGGTCAGCGAGGTGAACACCAGCTCGCCCAATTCGCCGTCCTCGACCACCTCGCCGGTGTCGGGGTTGATGATCTCGGGATAGAAGTGGTCTTCCCAGATGTGCAGTCCATCCTTGGTTTCAACGCATTCGTTGGCGACGCCCGGCCCGATCACCTCGGACAGACCATAGATGTCGACCGCGTGCATGTCGAAGGCGTCCTCAATCTCGCGGCGCATGTTGTTGGTCCATGGCTCGGCGCCGAAGATGCCGACTTTCAGCGGGCTTTTACGCGGATCAAGCCCCTGCTTGGCGTATTCGTCCAGAATGGACAACGCGTAGGACGGGGTAACTGTGATGCCATCGGCGCGGAAGTCTTCGATCAGGCGCACCTGGCGTTGCGTCATGCCGCCGGACACCGGCACCACGGTCAATCCCAACGCCTCGGCCCCGCCATGCACGCCCAGACCACCGGTGAACAGGCCATAGCCATAGGCGTTGTGCAGCACGTCACCGGGGCGCAGACCCGACGCCCGCATACAGCGCGCCACAACCGTGGACCACATTTCCAAGTCGTTTTTCGTATAGCCAACCACCGTCGGCTGCCCCGTCGTGCCCGAACTTGCGTGAACGCGCGCGATTTCACCGCGCGGGACGGCAAACAGGCCGAACGGATAGTTGTCGCGCAGGTCTTGCTTCACCGTGAAGGGGAATTTCGCCAGATCCGAAAGCGATTTCAGGTCGTCTGGGTGCACGCCCGTGTCGTCAAAGCTTTTGCGATAGAACGGCACGTTGTCATAGGCGTGTTTCAGTGACCATTTCATGCGCTTAAGCTGAAGGGCGGCAATTTCGTCGCGCGATGCAATTTCGATTGGGTCAAGGTCTGCCTTGCGGGGGGTCAGGTCTTCCATATCTCTCCTCCGGCGGGTCGTTCCCCGCCTTTTTCAGTCGACTTCGTCGAAATGTGTGCCGGATATCTGTCGCGAATGGCCGCGGAAAATGGCAACCTCGCGCCTGTCTTCGCCGGTGACGGTCACGTCATAGATGCCCGATCGGCCGCTCCGACTTGTCTCGCGGGCTGTTGCGATCAGCAATTCGCCCAGCTTGCCCGGCGCCAAATAAGTGATTGAGTTGTGCTGCGCGACCACGCGGTGGTTGTAGCTGTTGCAGGCAAAGGCGAAGGCGCTGTCGGCCAGCGTGAAGATGAACCCGCCGTGACAAATGCCATGCCCGTTTGCCATGTCATCGCGCACAGCCATCGAGATCACAGCGTGACCGGGTCCGATTGCATCCAAAGACATGCCCAACCCCTGCGAGGCCGGATCGTCGTCCCACATCATCTTTGCGGCGCGTTCTGCACGGTCTTGTGGCGTCATCTTCCCCCCAACATGTTTTGATGAGGATGCACAAAACCGACCGTTCGGTCAATAGTGTTGTAGGAATGCGCCCGACGCGGCATCTAGACGCCAAAATACTGGTGCCGGATCATCTGCTGAAAACGGAAAAACCCCCGATGTAGACCCGGTGCCGCAAACTGGGTGGGGGCTGTTACTGCGACACCGGGTTGAGCTTTCGCTCTCTCTACAGCTTCAGATATGCCCGGTTAACGCGGCGTCAAAAGGGAAGACTTGTGTTAACTTCCGCCCCAAAGCGCGGCTAAATCTAGGCAGGGATTGATTTCTTAACCATTGATCGGCAGTCTGAAGCTATGACCATGCAAAACCTGACGCCCTTTCCCGGGCAAGGCCGGCCGCCCGATCAAGTTGCCTTCAACCGTATGGAGCTTGGGGCTATCATGGGCCTTTATGGCCGAATGGTCGCTGCAGGCGAATGGCGCGATTATGGGATGAGCTTCCTGCGAGACGTCGCCATTTTTTCCGTTTTTCGGCGCACTGCGGAAACACCCCTTTACCGGATTGAGAAACGCCCCAAGCTGCGCAACCGGCAAGGACAATATGCGGTGATCGGGATGGATGGGCGCATTTTGAAACGTGGGGGCGACCTGTGCGCGGTGCTGCGGGTGCTGGAACGTAAGCTCATTCGCGCAGTCGAATAGGCGCTACAGCCTGCGCCGGGCTGTGACCGGCCCGTCGCCTTGTGCTTCGATGCGCGCGATACCTTCTTGGATATCCTCATACGCGACCGCCATGTGATAGGCGTTGGCATGGATCATCTGCGTGCCGTCCACAACAATCGCCACATGCCCTTTCCAAAACAGAAGATCGCTACGTTGAAGGGGAGCGTCCTTGGCGATTGCAGTGCCAAGCGCCTCTTGCATGTCACTGTCACCGGGGCAGTCATGCCCGGCCGCCAGCAGCGCGGCCTGCACGAGGCCGGAACAATCTATCCCGTCACGCGAATTGCCGCCCCACAGATAGGGTGTACCCAAGAACAGCTCGGCGGTGGCAACGATATCGGGGCGCTTTTCATCGGTTGAACTTAGATGCGCCTTGGGCAGGAAAAGACCCGCGTCGGTTTCGGCAAAACGACCAGAAGCCCCAACAACAGTGACGCGCGCGCCAAATGACAACGTGTCGATTGCCCGCTGCTTGAAGTCGGGTTCCGGGTAGAGATGCGATCCAAGATTGCTGACCCAATGTGTCGTTGAACCGTCATCGGTCAGACAAGACGAGGACATATAACCGACATATCCGTCCCGTTCGGCCTGAACGAAAGCAAACCCGTCGCGGTCGTCCAATTGCAAAACGCGCTCGCCGAACAAAGCCTGCCTGTTACGCGCGCCATTGGGTGCGCGCAGGATATCTGCGACGCCAACGCCCGCGCGGCGCCACGTGCCGTCGGTATAGGCCGGGGCATCGACAATCCCGCGCAGGCTTTGGTGCGCGACGTGATCGTTTGCGGGGGTTAGGCGGGCGTCCATCACAGGTCCAACATTTCTGGCAGGGCGGCCAGCAACGCGCGTGCGCCCATGCCAACGCCGCCTTTCGGGCGGGCAGGGGCGGGCGTCGGGTTCCAGCCATAGATGTCGAAATGCATATAGCGCGGGGTGTCGGTTACAAAGCGGTTTAGAAACAGCGCCGCTGTGATTGAGCCTGCAAAGCCGCCTTTTGGTGCGTTGTCCAGATCGGCGATGCCCGGTTCAATCATGCTTTCATAAGGTGTCCAAAGCGGCAGTTCCCAGACCGGGTCAGCGGCGGCCTCAGCCCCCCTGCGCAGAGCATCCGCATCCTCGCTTTTTGTCGCATAGAACGGCGACAAGTCGGGGCCAACTGCGACCCGCGCAGCCCCGGTCAGAGTCGCCATCGAGATCATCAGGTCCGGTGTTTCTTCATCTGCCAGCGCCAGCGCGTCGGCCAGCACCAGTCGGCCTTCTGCATCCGTGTTGTTGACCTCGACCGTCAGGCCTTTGCGCGAAGTCAGGATGTCACTGGGCCGAAAGGCGTTGCCAGCGACGGCGTTTTCGACCGCCGGGATCAGCACGCGAAGCTGCATTTTCACGCCAAGCGCCATGATCATCTTTGCAAGACCAAGCACGGTGGCCGCCCCGCCCATATCTTTCTTCATCAACCCCATCGAAGCGCCGGTTTTCAGGTTCAACCCACCGGTGTCAAAGCACACGCCTTTGCCAACCAGCGTCAGTGTCGGTCCAGCATCGCCCCAGCGCATGTCGATCAGCCGAGGCGCGCGATCCGCCGCACGGCCGACCGCATGGATCATCGGTAGGTTGTCATCCAATAGGGCATCACCCTTCGTCACGCTGACAGTTGCGCCATGATCCTTAGCCAGGGTTTGGATCGCCGCTTCCAGTTCGTCAGGGCCCATATCCTCGGTCGGGGTGTTGATCAGGTCGCGGGTTAGCGCCTCGCCTGCGGCAATCGCTTCTAGCCTGGCTGCATCGATACCATCGGGCGCGACGATCATGGCTTGCGGCACGTTCTGGCTGGCGTATCGGTCGAAGCGATAGCCTTCCAGCAACCACCCAAGCGCGGCTTCTTCCAGCGCGGCAGGTTCCAGCGCATGTTGCAGCCGATAAGTGCCGTTTGGCAGCTTGGCGCGCGCTGCCGCTATGCCAAACCGTCCACGTGCGCGCGCGGCGGCGTCGCCGTTGCCGACCAACGCCAGGGCGGGCACGCCGTCCTCGTCCGGGATCACCAGAACCTCGCCCAACGTGCCTTGGAAACCGTTTGCTTTGGCCCAAACGCGGGCCGGTTCGGGCAACGCGTCCAAGACGACCTCGTCCCCTTTTTCAATTAAGATCAGGGGGATGGCGTCGGGCGTGTCGGGGGCGAAAGTCAGGGTCATCTGGGCCTCGGCTCATTGAAGTTTGGCACAGCTTAACGCCACCGTGCGCCACTGCAAGGCCAAGGGGAACAGCGGCCACCTTTCGCCTAGATCGACATGTCCTGAATATCCCAAACGGCAATCAGGCTGCGCTCGCCAATGCGCCCCAACCGGGCCAGCGTGGCGTTGAACCCCGCAAAGTCAGAGCCTTGTGAAAGGTCAAGCACGTCGCGCGCAACCCGTCCAAGAGTGGTCATGCCGACCTTATTGGCGATTGCGATCAAGTCGCGTACGCCGTCGCGCACGGCGTCGGTCTGACCAAGCCGCTGAGCTTTTTGCACGCTCGCCAACCCGATCGCCAATTCTTCAAGCGTCTGATTAACCTCTTTATCAGCGTGGGCTGGCCCAAGCTGAGCATATAGCCGTTCCAATTGCGCGCGATCCAGTCGCACGGATTCCCTAACGTTCAAATTTACAATGATCGACACCGGCACACCCTCAGTAATTTTCCCTCACGAGGGAGATTGTGACGTAACGGCCTCAAGAAATCGTATACCGATAATGCAAAATTACCTCGAATTTCATACGATTGCAGCATACACACAAGGAACTTGAACCGGAGGATCTTATGGAACGAGCGCAACCGCTGCCAACTTACCTTGCACAACGCTATCAGGGCTGGAAAGCCACGGGATATGCGGAAAACAAAGCATGGTATCGCCGTTTGGCCGAAGATGGCCAGCATCCGCGCGCGATGGTGATTTCTTGCTGTGATTCGCGCATCCATGTGACCGCCATTTTTGGTGCCGATCAGGGCGAGTTTTTTTTGCACCGAAACATCGCGAATCTTGTGCCGCCATATGCGCCAGATGGTGATTATCACGGGACATCGGCGGCAGTTGAGTATGCTGTGAAGGCGCTGAAAGTCGCGCATCTGATCGTTCTGGGTCATTCAACTTGCGGCGGCGTGAAGGGGTTTCACGATATGTGCCACGGACGCGCGCCTGAACTGGCCGAAAAAACCTCGTTCATTGGCCGCTGGATGGACATTCTGCGCCCCGGCTATGAACGGCTGGGCGGCAATGATGCCGAGATTGACGACGCCATGCTGGAAAAAGAGGCCGTCAAAGTGTCGATGGACAACCTGATGACCTTCCCCTTCGTGCGCGATGCGGTTGAGGCTGAAAAGCTGTCCCTTCATGGGCTGTGGAACGATATTGGCGAAGGTGGTCTGGAATTTTACGACGCCAAGACCGATTCATTCCTGCCCGTCTAAGTAAAGGGTCGGCGGTTGTTTCACACGATCCTTTCGCAATTGGTCGGAACCGCGATTGCGCTGTTTGCTCGCGTGGTGACCGCCGTTCGCGGTGTGTGGCAGGGCGTTGAGCCTGTGCCGCGCCAGCGGGTCTATTTCGCCAACCATACCTCAAATGGTGATTTCGTTCTGATCTGGACAGTGCTGCCACCCGCCCTTCGGGCGCGCACCCGCCCGGTGGCGGCGGCGGATTACTGGCTGACCGGGAAGCTGAAAACCTTTATCGGGCGCGAGGTGTTCAACTCCGTTCTGATTGACCGAAACCCGCAAACGCGACGCGAAGACCCGATTGTGCAGATGGTCACCGCTTTGGACGATGGGGCAAGTCTGATCCTGTTTCCCGAAGGCACGCGGAATATGACAGATCAGACGCTTTTGCCGTTCAAACCGGGGCTTTATCACCTTGCACAGAAACGCCCAGATGTTGAGATCGTGCCCACATGGATCGATAACCTGACCTCGGTCATGCCGAAGGGCAAGATCATCCCCGTGCCGCTTTTGTGCTCGGTCACATTCGGCGCGCCGCTTGAGGTGATCGAAGGTGAAGACAAGGCCAAATTTCTTGCGAGGGCCGAAGCTGCGCTGGCTGCATTGGCACAGGAGGTCGCCCGATGACCGCGCCCGCTGAATTCACCACGCTTATCGGCGGGGTCTTTGCCATTCTGGTTGTCGCGACCGTTATTGGTCAGGTCTTGAAATCCCGTATGGGGCCAGACAACGAAGTGGTCGAAAACCTTGTCGCGCGCATCAATGCGTGGTGGGGCATGGTGGTCCTGCTGGCCTTGGCGATGCTGGGCGGGCAGGCGGGTGTCGTGATCTTGTTTGCGCTGCTCAGCTTCGCAGGTTTGCGCGAGTTTCTGACGTTGACGGCCAAACGGCGGGCGGACCATTGGGCGCTGGCCGTCAGCTTCTTCATTATCCTACCTGTTCAATACGCGCTGATCTGGGCGGATTGGTATGGGATGTTCTCGGTCTTCATTCCCGTTTATGCTTTTCTATTATTACCCATCGTGGTGGCGGTCCAAGGCGACACTGACGGATATCTGACTCGCGTGGCGGAAACACAGTGGGGCCTGATGATCTGCGTCTTTGCCGCCAGCCATGTGCCTGCGCTGCTATCGCTGAACATTCCCGGATACGAAGGCAAAAACGTGCTGTTGGTCGCCTTCCTTGTGGTCGTGGTGCAGCTGTCAGACGTGCTGCAATATGTATGGGGCAAGATGATCGGTCGTCACAAAATCGCGCCGCGCTTATCGCCCTCTAAAACGTGGGAGGGGTTTGTGGGCGGCATCGCCAGCGCCTCGGCCGTGGGGGCAGGGCTGTGGTGGATGACACCATTTTCGCCCCTTGAAGCCGCAGGGCTTGCGCTGGTCATCACCCTGATGGGCTTTTTCGGAGGTCTGGTGATGTCCGCCATCAAACGCGACAAGGGGGTGAAGGACTGGGGGCATTTGATTGCGGGTCATGGCGGTTTCATCGACCGGCTGGACAGCGTCGTGTTTTCCGCCCCGATCTTCTTTCATCTGGTCCGCTATTTTTGGTCCGTCGCCTAATCGGAAAGTGAGGCCTAATGGCTCAACGTCGCCCCATCACCACCCGTGACCGTAAGTGGGCACAGCGCATGGCCGCTTGGCTTGCGCAAAAAGAGGTGACGCCGAACCGGATCAGCCAAGCCTCGATTCTGTTCGCAGCCGTGGCAGGCGCGGCGTTCTGGCTGTCCGGTGGCGTGTCCGCCCTGTGGTTGGTCGTTGCGGCGCTGGGCGTGCAGGGGCGGCTGTTGTGCAACCTGTTTGACGGCATGGTGGCCGTCGAAGGTGGCCGCGCCGAACCCGATGGCCCGTTCTGGAACGAGGCACCCGACCGCTATGCCGATATTCTGATCCTTGTCGGGATGGGGTTGGGGGTGGGAGCCCCGGCGCTGGGCTGGGCGGCGGCAACCATGGCCGTGCTGACGGCCTATACTCGCGAAGCCGGGGCTGCTCAGGGGTTGGAGCCCGACTTTTCCGGCCCGATGGCGAAACAACACCGCATGGCACTTGCGACTGTCGTGGCGGTGGTCGCCATCTTCTTGCCAGCCGTTTTCGGGCACGCGACTTTGGCAGTGGCGCTTTGGGTCATCGTGCTTGGCACAGCATTGACGGCGGCCGCCCGCGGGATGCGCATGATCGCGACGTTGAAATCGCGCTGACGGTCGATCCGTGTTAAACTTCGCCTATTAGAGCGAAGGAAATTACACATGAAACTGATCTTTGGCGCACTGAAGGGGTTTGCGATTCTCGCAATTGTCCTTGTTGCGATAGCTTTTCTGCTGCCGTCTGAGGTTTCGGTCAGTCGGACGACAGTGATTGCCGCCCCAGCCGACGATATTTTCCCCCATGTCAATTCGATGCAGGCCACGCAAGACTGGTCGCCGTGGCTGTCACGTGATGCGGATGTTGAATTGGTCTATGAAGGCCCGGAACAGGGTGTCGGGAACACGTTGCGCTGGATGTCTGACCAGCCGGACGTTGGCAATGGCATTCAAGTGATCACCGCAAGTACCGAGAACGAGCGCGTGGAAACCGCGCTTGATTTCGGCCCCCAAGGCCTTGCCAACGCCTATATTGATCTGGAGCCGGTCGACGGCGGCACTCAGGTGACATGGGGATTTGATACTAAGCTGGGGATGAACCCAATGGCCCGTTGGATGGGCCTGATGTTCGATGGCTGGATTGGTAAGGACTATGAAGTGGGGTTGGCGAATTTGAAGGCGTTGGTCGAGGGCGGCTAACAACGTGTCTATTAAAGTCAGCTTGGCGGGACGAAGCTGCCGTTAGTCTTATTCAGTTCAATGACGGCTTTCAGTTTTCAACACTATTCAATAACGTGTTGCAGAATGAACTATTTGAATTCCCCGACAGGACTTGAACATGCGTGATCCGCGCTACGATATCCTTTTTGAACCTATCAAAATTGGTCCGGTCACGACCCGTAATCGGTTCTACCAAGTGCCCCATTGTACAGGCATGGGGCACCGATACCCGCAGGCCGAGGCACGGCTTCGTGGAATGAAGGCCGAAGGGGGATGGGGCGTTGTGTCCACGCAAGAGGCCGAAATTCATGCAAGCTCTGACCTGACACCGGCAAATGAGGCGCGAATTTGGGGTGCCGAGGACATTCCGGCTTTGCGGCTTCTCACGGATGCAGTGCACGAACATGGCAGTCTGGCCGCGATTCAACTGGTCCACAATGGCCTGCACTCTGCGAACCGCTACAGCCGTGTCGCGCCAATCGCACCATCTTCCGCCATTGTGGACGGTGATGATCCGGTGCAAGCGCGGGCGATGGACAAGACGGACATTGCAGCATTTCGTAAATGGCATGTAGACGCAGCTTTGCGGGCACAAGATGCAGGGTTCGATATCATCTATGCCTATGCAGGCCACGACATGACGCTTCTGCAGCACTTCCTGTTGGCCCGTCATAACCACCGCACAGATGAATACGGTGGGTCATTTGAAAATCGTTTACGGCTGTTCCGCGAAGTGATTGAAGACACAAAAGAAGCGGTGGGCGAAACCTGCGCGGTTGCAGTCCGCCTTGCGGTGGATGAATTGCTTGGAGCTGGTGGCATTCAGCACGATGCAGAAGCCCGCGACATAATCGAAGCTTTGGCAGAAGAACCCGATCTGTGGGATGTGAATTTGTCCGATTGGTCCAACGATAGCCAAACCTCGCGCTTCTCGGATGAAGGGTTTCAAGAACGATACACAGGCTTCGTCAAATCAGTCACCACCAAACCAGTGGTTGGGGTTGGCCGCTATACCTCGCCCGACACCATGGCGCGGGTCATCAAAAGCGGCCATCTGGATTTGATTGGCGCTGCACGTCCTTCCATTGCGGACCCGTTCTTACCCAACAAAATCGAGGCAGGAGAGATCGAAGCAATCCGCGAGTGCATTGGCTGCAACATCTGCGTCATGGGCGACAACACCAGCACACCGATGCGCTGCACCCAAAACCCGACCATGGCAGAGGAATGGCGGCGCGGTTGGCACCCCGAAATCATCCCTCAGGTCACAAAATCGGATCCCTATTTGATCGTCGGCGGCGGCCCCGCAGGGCTAGAGGCTACGCGAGCCTTAGTGCAGCGTGGCGCAGACGTTACCTTGTCCGAGGCTGGCACCACTTGGGGCGGTCGGGTCACGTCTGAAAGTGCATTGCCCGGCCTTGCTGCGTGGGGCCGTGTACGCGACTGGCGATTGTGGCAATTGCAGCAAGCCTCAAATGCTGAACTCTATCTTGAAAGCCCGCTTAAGGCGTCTGATATCCCTGAGTTTGGTATCCCCCATGTTGCCTTAGCAACCGGATCGACGTGGCGTGCAGATGGCGTCGGCCGCGCGCATCGTCGGCCGCTTCCATTTCTTGATCTGGCCCGTGTGCTGACACCTGATGACATCATGACGAAGGGCGCTGCTGCGGTATCCGCCGACGGTCCTGTTGTGATCTTCGACGATGATCGCTTTTACATGGCAAGCGTTCTGGCAGAAGTCTTGGTCAATGCAGGCCGCGAGGTGGTGTTCGTCACGCCTGCGCCAATCGTGTCGCCGTGGTCGGAAAATACGCTGGAACAAGGCCGCATTCAGCGCCGTCTAATCGAAAAACAGGTGCGTATTATCCCATTGCACAATTTAGCGGATATGTCGCCAGATACGCTCACGCTGTCCTGCGTCTACACAGGAACAACCCAAGTGATAGATTGCACAAAACTTGTCACCGTCACATCTCGACGCCCCAACGATCAGCTCTGGTTGGACCTCATCGCAATGAAAGATCAATGGGCGGATGCGGGCATCCAGACCGTGAAACGGATTGGGGATTGCTACGCCCCAAGCCTAATCGCAATGGCCGTTCAGGCGGGTCACACTTACGCGCGTCACGCAGAGCTTGAAATCGAACCGCAGCCGTTACGAGAAGATTTCGGACACGTCTAAGAGCGATCATCCTTTGGCATAGCGGACCTTTGCAAAGACGCAGAAAATTGGAAGTCCCGGACTCAGAGCCGACTTCGGATGCGGCACACCATTTCCTGATATGATGAAATGTCAACGTCGGGTTGTCGTTGTGGGAGGGCATGGCGGGTCGGAGGACCGGTCATGGAAACACCAAACTTACCTGCCATTCGCGCTCTTCGTCCTGCCTGGAACAAGGGCCGCATCGTCGGTCAGAAACCCCCGCTGCAGCCCAAACACGTTTGGGCAATCAGGGTTCGACTTGAACTGGCCGAAAACCATCGCGACCTCGTGTTGTTCAACATGGCAATCGACAGCAAGCTTCGCGGGTGCGATCTCGTGAGAATGAAAGTTGTCGATGTTATGGCGTCGGGCCAGATCAGGGATCGTGCATCGGTGTTGCAGAGCAAAACGCAAAAACCAGTACGGTTTGAGATTTCGGAAGGCACACGTGCGTCGGTCGAGAAGTGGATGCAGGACGAACTTATGGTTGGGTCAGAGTATCTTTGGCCAGGTCGTTTTCACGAACGCCTACACATCTCAACTCGCCAGTACGCGCGGATCGTCCGCGACTGGGTAACGTCGATCGGCCTTGAAGCGACAGCCTATGGAACGCACTCGACGCGGCGCACAAAGGTGACACAGATTTACAAGAAGACAGGCAACCTGCGCGCTGTTCAATTGTTGCTGGGTCACACAAAGATGGACAGCACAGTTCGGTATCTCGGCGTCGAACTAGAGGACGCATCGGCCATCGCTGAAGCGATTGAAATCTAACCATTTGGGCCGCCTTCATGGGCGACCCAAAGCGGGCATTCGTCGCCACCCCTGGTTGCTATCGCGCAGCCCTTCGAAGCAGTCGTTCGTGCGCCTTGCAGCATTTTCCTGAAGAATATGGGAGAAACGCGAACAAACGAAATTACAGGCGAACATTCGTTGCTAATCCGCCATGCGTTCGTCGCGCGTAATCTTGGGTCTAAATGCACCCATGACCATTTCCGTGACCAGCGGGATGACGTTTGACATACCCACCAGTTTTTCACGTTCCTCAAGCGCCAGAAACGCCTCGCTCAGCTTGCCGTTGGGGACTGATGCTTCGGCCAGAGTCAGCAACTCCGGCATCATCGGGACGAGGAACACGAAGGCGTTAACCGTCAGAAAGGCCGTGCAGGCCAGTTTGATCCGCATCCACCAGGCGCGCTCGCCATATGCAAGCCAAAGGATCAGATCGGTCACAATCTTCAAGCCCAGCCCTGGAAGGATCAGAATGTACGCGCTTTGCAGTTTGTAGAT
The DNA here is from genome assembly GCF_023195695.1 of Aliiroseovarius sp. S1339. Classification (GTDB taxonomy): domain Bacteria; phylum Pseudomonadota; class Alphaproteobacteria; order Rhodobacterales; family Rhodobacteraceae; genus Aliiroseovarius. Next base: position 136,388 of record NZ_JALPQG010000007.1, read on the forward strand.
GTAGACCGTGATGGTCGTCTCGGGGCTGCTATGGGCAAAGAGTGCGCCAATCACGATGTGGGACAGGATGCCGCCCACATACATGATGGTCCCAATTTCGTGCAGGAAGCCGATGAATTTGCGCATGGTGGGTCTCCGGTGGTTTGAAGTTGGCCGGGGGCATGGTCGACGGCGGCGTATCCGCCGACTGACCGCTACAGCATTACCGAAACTCGAAAGCTTCGGTGTGAATGTTTCCGCGACTGACGCCCTCCTTCTTCAGGTCTTTCATTAGGCCGTCGATCATCGGTTTCGGACCGCACATGAAGTATTCGTAGGTGCCCAGCGGGTCGGGCAGGTTTTCCTTCATCTTATCGACCCGGGCAAAGTTACCCTCGTCCGAGAAAAGCGGGATCAGAGTGATGTTTCGCAATTCGCTGGCCCGCGCCTTCAATTCATCGAGGAAGATCGCGTCCTGTTCCTCGCGTGCCGCGTAGACCAGGTGGATTTGCCGATCGTCACCCGGCTGCATCGCGCGCAGTTTCGACAAAAACGGTGTCAGGCCAATGCCGCCGGCCAGCCAGACTTGCTTCCTTCCGATAGCTCCTGCGGCGTCGAAACGACCATAGGGACCACGAACCATGACGTCTCTTCCAGGCTGCAGTTCTTCGCGCACTTTGCGGGTCCAGTCCCCAAGTACCTTCATAGTGAACCGGAGCCGATCTTCGCCGGGCGAACTCGATATTGTGAAGGGATGCGGTTCCGACCAGCCCTTGCCCTGCACTTCCACAAAAGCAAACTGGCCGGGCTTGAAATCGATCATGTCGCCGACCGGCTTTAGAACCACTTCAGTGGCGCGCTCCAAAGCGTTGACCGCCTCAATCGTGAACGGAATAGCCGTGCGCCTGTTCATCCCGAACAGAGAGTAGATAAGAGATGCAGTACCGAGAATTGCTGCCAGCATCAGCAGGATACCTGAAGCGCTGAACCGGTCAAAAAAGATGCCCGGTGCGGTCATGAAATGGCCGATTATCAGCACGTAGACCACAGCCATGACTTTGTGGGTCGGGCGCCAGCGCGAATACCGTATCTTTCGGTTCAACGCCACGAACAGTCCAATAACCAAGAAGATCAACCCCAGCATGCCTAGCGGCGCGGACGGCACTAACGCATTCGCGACCGGATCAACGCTTTCGGGTAGCTCCTTGGGCACACCAAAAAAGTGAACCAATGCGAAGATTGCCGCGAAAGTGCCCGCGACACGGTGCACCTGGTACATGCGATCCAACCCGCCAAAGAGATCTTCAAAAACTTCCATTCGCGCGGACAGAACCACGGAAGACGTCATCAGAAGAAACGCGATCCCTCCCAGCATCGTGGTGCCGGTCGTGCGCGGACCGTGAGCTTCCGGCGGAAATCCCAAATGTAAGATGATGAACAACACTAGCGCTGCTGCGATAGCAAGTGGTCCCTGTTGGCGAAGCATGATCAGGTTCTCCTCGTATTTCAACTATTCTGCTGGGGGTGGATTGATGGCGGCGCGGGCCGCGACGTTAACGGAGAACCCAAGAAGGAACTCTTCTTCGGTCAAGACGGCATCGTTGTTTGCATCGGCACGTCTGAAGTCGGACATCAGCGACTGGCGGTGTTCGGTGCGCGTGATCTCGTTGTCACCGTCACGATCCCAAAAGGCGAATACGACACGCATGGCGGTCTCAAAGGCCTCCGCCCTGCCTGCATCCTCGGCCACTTGTTCCAAGCCGAAGCCCCAAGAAAGGAACTCTCCCAAAGACAGCTTGTTGTTTTGGTCGTTGTCCATCGAGACAAACACATCGCCGCCGAAATTCGAGAACTCGCCTTGGTCTATATATCCGCGTTCGGCCGTATCCACCGACTGGAAGGCTAACTTGGCGAGGTCGCCTCCTTCGCTGGATTGAGCAATGGCGCCGACCGGAGCCGCGAGCGCTCCAATCAGCAGTGAAGTTGTGAAAGTTGTCCGCATGAATGGGTCCCCCTTGTTGAATGTGATCGTGCTAAGCGCGAGTCGCTTGACTTGTATATGCATAACTTGCAATTGCAAATGTTGTAAACACACATATACAAATGCAACACTTGCAGTGCACGAGGCGCGGGGTTATGGCATTGACTAGGAGGCACTACGTCATGACCCAAGTCCCTGAACCAAATGGGATTCGAGAGAGTAGCTTCGGCTTTCTAATCCAGACGCTTGCGCGGCGTATTGATGCTGACATGAAAGAACGCCTGAAAGAACACGGCGTAGACTTGAAGATTTTTGCCAACCTCATGTTCCTATCTGCCAAGGATGGCATAACGCAGCGTGAAATCGGAAACGAGTTGAACTTCCCTGACTACTACACCAGCAGAAACGTCGATGCCTTGATCCAGGAAGGTTTCGCCGAACGACGCCCAGACCCAAAGAGCCGTCGGACAACCCTGATCTTTCTAACCCCGAAGGGTCGTAAGAAGGCTGCCGAGCTGCCGAAGGTCATCTGGGCATCGAATGAGAAGTCATTGGCCAGACTGAGCGCAAACGAACGAAACCAGGTGATGCATTTGCTGAAGAAAGCTGCTGGAATGGGCTGAGGCGCATCGGTTGGTCGCGTCTGTCACCCAGCAGGAAACTGGTGGCCTACTCCGGGAATGCCTAAGTGCCTTGCCGACGACCCTCATTGGGGCGGACAAACACCGAACCGTGCAAAGCCGACATCGGTGCATCACGCAGCATTCGACACATTGGGTTCTGAGCCGACATCGGTTGCGGTGCAGTGAACAACCATCTTGCAGAAGCCATGACCGTAGCTAGCGACCCATAGCGATCATTCATCAAGTGACCCCCGTGGGTCGGCGCGACAGGACAAACCGGACTCAGTTGTTCTTGCAGAAATTTGGGCGTGACCACCCTATGGGGCTAAACCCTGCCACACGCCTTACGTTGGACTAGCGCGACGTTGTTCGATAAGTCCAAATCCGCAGATCAGCGAGCGCCTTCACGGTCGCGGCGAGGACCAGCACGCAAAGCGCTACCTTCGATATCGTCTCCATTGTTCCTTCAATCAACATTGCATGAACCACGCTTCCCGCAACAACCACCGCCGCAAGGGCCGTGTGGTAGCGGCGCCAATGACGCGGTCGCAGGCGCAATCGTCGGCGCAGCACGCCAAGCAGCGCGGCGGCGAAGACGGCCCACATGGCAATCACGCCCCAGGCTGAAAACGGCGTCGGCGACCTGAACAGAAATGCATCAATTACGTCTGGTGGGCTGGTTATCCAAAGTGCCAAAACGTGAACTATGACGCTCACAACCGTTGCGACCCCGACCCAGCGATGCGCGCGCCGCCCACGAAACCCTGACAGGCCGGGTAGGTATCCGGCCACCAACAAAGGCTGAACAAGCAAGAGGGTCATTGCGAATATTCCAGCGAACCCAGCCAGGATGTAGATCGGATCGCGCCATGCAAGAAGTGGGCTCGATGCTGACAAAGCAATCGGTGCGGCGGTGACAATGGTCAGAGCCATCCAAATCAGAACAGCACGAACCAAAATCATTTGCTTTTTGCCCAGTCCGATCAAACCGGCTGGAGGACGAAATGCGCCTCAAGTTCGGTATTCTTGGCGCTCGACATCACGGGACGCAGAAAAACAGTTTCGAAGTCATCGCTGTCATAGGCAAGGTGGCCGTGCGGTTGGCCGAAGGCCGGCACAATTTGCGGCATCTCAAGGCGGAATTTCCCGTTTGCGTCTGTAAGGGTGGCGCCATGACTGTGAGGGTCGCGTTCATGCCCTTCGGTCGTATGCGCCCAGATTTGAATGCGTTGGCCTGAAAGCGCGGTACCATCACCTGCGCGGCGCACAGTGCCCGTCATCCAAAACCCGCCACCGCCGATCCGATCCACGATAGGCGCGCCGGGTATATAGTTGTTCGACCCACCCCGCATCGAGCGTGTTGGCGCAAGGCTTTGAGCACGCGCGGGGACAATGAGGCCGGACGCTCCGGATACCGCCAAGGCACCGCCTGCGACAATCAACTTGCGACGCGTGATCAGCGAATGTGTCATTTTTAATGCCTCTTTTTGAGCGTTTGAGCGCACTGTAGATTAGCGAACCTGCGCGTTAGTGCTCCAGCATCACACCACCGCTTTTTCCCATTCGAACGGGCGGTTCAGGCAACGTTATTCTGCTTGGCCAGAGGTCTTTAGATAGCGCGCCATACCCTCGATATTCTCGCCACGCCATGCATCGTATTGCCCCCAATCTTTGTAGGCATCCATAGTGACCTCGGATTTCAGTTGCTCCACTGACTTTCCGGCTTTCAGTCCATCAAGCACCGCAGCTTGCAGATCGACCATATAGGTATGTGCGTCATCAAGATCGGATTTGTTGCCTATGGCGCCGTGACCGGGCGCAAAGACTTCAAAATCCAGCGCCTGCGCAGCTTCGATCTGTTTGAACCACCCGCCAATATCCGAGCCGGCGAAATCACGAAATGGAAGCCGCTTGGGCGCAGCAACGTCGACAATGAACGCTACGTTCTCGGGGCGGACGATCGTGACCAGCATGTGATTGTCATGACCAGCGCCGAGATTAGTAATCTCAATCGTTTTGCCGCCGACCGTCATTGAATGTGCGTCCCCGACACGCAGATCGGGCGTGACACCGTCGATTGCATCCGGAGCATCCTCGTGGGCGATCACCACCGCGCCTTCATGCGCGCCACCGCCCGAACCATGGTCGCCATGACTGTGCGAATAGATCAGATGGCTTACCTTTTCTTGTCCGATTTCACCCAGATTGGCGTTAAGCCACATTCCAGCCTCGGCATTTATCGGATCAATGCGGACAACACCTTCCGAAGTCGCCACCAGAAGCGAGTTGTGGAAGTCATTTCGCATCAAATAGACGTCGCCTGTCACTGGTTCGATGGTGCGTGTCACGTCTTGTGCGAACGCCGGAGCGGCGAAAATGACCAAAAACAATCCTATTAGTAGTCTCATCGAGCCCTCCCAAGCTTAAAGAACGATTGGGATTGAGTATGCGGTCGATCAACATATCCGTCGTGTCACTTTCCTGTGAGCACATCAGACGGCGAATTGTTGCGTAGACAGTCGATTCAGCGGGACCTAGATGCGTTCAACCGATGCTCACAATCACATACCGATCACTACATCAAGATCGGCACACTGCGCCAATTGAGTTTGCATATGTTCAGCTATCAGAACTTTGGTCTTGCCGCGCTCTGGTGCGCATTGAAAGTCTCCAAACGCACATTGTGGTGGCCAGCCAACCGACCAGTGACAGGTGAAACTATCTCCTCCACAAACGACATTTTCTGCATTGCAATGTTTTTGCTATCGAAGGTTCTTCCTGCAACTGCGCCAAGCAAGGCTGCGCCGAGTATAACAGGTTCTGCTGCCTCAGAGTGCGCATTGCTCCATCGCCCAAATTATATCGTCACGATGCTGCTCGACGGTAACGAGGCAGTGATCCACGGTCTGTGGCGAGAAGTAATGCTCTTTGTCGAGAATGTTGACTGTCCCTATGACCTCTTCCAAGCAAATCGGCACATTTAACGCAGCGCCACATCCAAGGCTTTCAATCAAGGCATGGTCCGGGAAATAGATCGCGAACTCCGCAACGGTGTTCGCAACAAAAACCTCACCGCGTTCTACGACCTGTTCTGTCCAGGCCCCTTGCGACATCGATTTGGTCCCGGACACCGGATAAGCGTCGGCGTGAGATGTATAAACCCGCCGCGCAAGACCAGCGGCGCGGTCCAGCACCGTCACGGTGAACAACCGCCCCCCGGTTTGCGTGTGCAAGGCACGATAGATTGCCTCGGGGGACGGTTGATGGGTCATTCCTTTTCGACCAGACGGTAGAAGACGTAGTCAGATGTGGCGCCGTTGACGAACCCTTTGATGTTGTCCCGCATCGCGACCTGTTTGATCGCCTGGAACATGATAACGAACGGCGCTTCGGCCTGGGTCTCTTTCTGGAGCTCCAGATACATGCTGAGCCGCTTGTCCGCGTCCTGCTCGCCCAGGGCTGCCATGGTTTTGGCGTTCATCTCTGCAGGTGGCATCCATGCGTTGCGCCAAGTCGTGGTCGAGGCGTATTTGTCGTCGGAGTTATCCTTGTTGAACGCAAATGCCTTGGCGTTGGAATGCGGGTCCATGAAGTCAGGGCCCCAATACAGCAACATCGCCTCATGGGTTCGTGCGCGGTATTTGGTGATGACCTGCGCGCCTGTGCCTGCAATGATTTCGAGGTTAATCCCGCCTTTGGCGAAAGAGGCCTGCAACGCCTGTGCCATTTCCACGAAGGTGGGGGCCGAAATCACATCCATTGTGACGTTAATCGGCGTCTCTACCCCGGCATCCGCCAGGATCTGTTTGGCTTTTTCGGGGTCGTAGTTGAACGGTGTGTCGGTTAACGCGCCCGGAAAACCATCCGGCCAAAATGCCTGATGCACCTTCATCTGACCCTTGAGCATGCCATTGGCCATGCCTTGATAATCCACCAGATACCGTGCGGCTTCCCATACGGCGGGATCGGTCAGACTGTCAGTTTTCTGATTGAACGACACCCAATGCACGGCGGCTTGCGGGTAGGTCTCTACACGCACACCATCAACCCCCTCAAGGCCGGCGATCTGACCGGGATCAAGGTCCTTGGCCATGTCGATATCGCCCGCTTCAAGCTGCAATCGTTGGGTTGCACCTTCGGGGTTGTGTTGAATGACGATGCGGTCCATCGACGGGCGGCCCTGATAATAATCAGGGTTGGCATCGAGCGAGAGGATATCGGCAGGACGATAGGTGCCCAAGCTGAACGGCCCGGTGCCCGCAGAGTTCTTGTTCAACCACGCATGGCCCATGTCGCCGTCGACCTCGTTGGCCATGACGGTTTGCATGTCCACGACTGATGCCGGGCGTGCGGCGAGCACGTTCAAAACGAAAGATGGCGCAAAGTCGCCCTCGTAACGCACGATGACCGTATTGCCTTCTGCGGTGACCATTTCGGCGATGTTGTCAGCGGTCCAACCCAACTGAGTCAGGATGAAGGATGGTGCCTTATCAAGGGCGACGACACGGGTCCATGATCCGACCACATCCTCGGCTCGCACCGGATTGCCAGAGTGGAATTTAACTCCGTCGCGCAAGGTGAAAGTGACAGTCTTGGCGGTGGCGTCGACGGTCCACTCGGTGGCCAACGCAGGGGCCAACACAGTCGTGTCGGTCGCATCATAGCGCACCAGCGTGTCATACGTGTTGGCAACATATTCGCCTGAGCTGAATTCGTAAGCCGAGGCTGGATCGATCGTGACAATGTCGTCGATGTTTTGGGCCACCACAAGCATGTTGTCTGGCGTTGCGGCTGTCACCGGCGAAAGCGCCAAGGCGCTTGCCAGAAGTCCCGCAATGAACGTTGTCTTTAGGTTAAGCATGTCGTCCCCCTAGTGGTTGGTGCCCTCGAACAGAGGTCTGCAGCAACTGCTGCGAATAAGGAAGTTTGGCCGAGAATTGTACGCTAGACCTCTACTTCTATGATTTCAACAATCTCGCCGTCCTTCGTGACCGCAAGCCTGTCGCATATGCAACCCGCGGCTGAGAGGTGTGCGACACGATCTGACAGGCGAGCCAGTGTTCCTCGCGCAGGTCAGCCATCAGGTTGTGAAGCGCCGTGTGTAATGGATTGTCTGAAGCGGAGGTCGGCGCATCCAACAAAAGAAACTTCGGCTCATGCGCCAGCGCGCGGGACATGGCCATCTGCTGGTGTAGGCCACCAGCATCGCGTGCGCGCAAGCGTGACCGACAGGTACCGCATGTCACTGAAATTAGTTGAAGACTGGAAAGAGCTTTGTCTAGCTCAGGCGGACCCGCTGGAAACAGAGAACCTGTATGACGCGGTTGATCGAAAAAACCTCTCGGCAGTCCTTGTCAGAACTGATGCTCCGGCGGACCATCGACCTTCGAGGTCGTGCGCCGCGGCTCGGATAAAGAGCTAGCGGACATTCACAGCAGATGCAGCATTGGTCAGTTCGGGCTCAGAGTTGCCATTCACCCAAGTAAAAAAGCCCCACCAAAAGGCAGGGCTTTCACAACTAATTCGTTATGAGCATTCAACCCTTCTTCAGAACCTCACGGCCCAGAAGCTCGGCGATCTGAACGGCGTTCAGGGCAGCCCCTTTGCGCAGGTTGTCCGACACACACCACAGGTTCAGGCCGTTTTCCACGGTCACGTCCTGACGGATGCGACTGACGAAGGTGGCATAGTCGCCGACGCATTCCACCGGGGTGACATAGCCACCGTCTTCGCGCTTATCCACGACCAGAATGCCGGGAGATTCACGCAAAATGTCGCGGGCTTCGTCCTCGTCCAGAAACTCCTCGGTCTCGATGTTCACCGATTCCGAGTGGCCGACGAAAACCGGGACGCGCACGCAGGTGGCGGTCACCTTGATCGACGGGTCGACGATCTTCTTCGTCTCGGCGACCATTTTCCATTCTTCTTTCGTGTCGCCGCTGTCCATAAAGACATCAATATGCGGGATCACGTTGAAGGCGATTTGCTTGGGGTAAACCGAAGGCTCGACTTCCTGGCCCGGCACATACATGCCCTTGGTCTGGTTCCACAGCTCGTCAATCGCGTCTTTGCCCGAGCCGGACACCGACTGATAGGTCGACACGACAACGCGCTTGATCTTGGCGCGGTCATGCAACGGCTTCAGCGCCACAACCATCTGCGCGGTTGAGCAATTGGGGTTCGCGATGATGTTCTTCTTGGCATACCCGTGGATCGCCTGTGGGTTCACCTCGGGCACGATCAGCGGAATGTCAGCGTCGTAGCGATAGAGCGACGAGTTGTCGATGACCACACAACCGGCCTTTGCCGCCTTGGGGGCGTATTGCTTGGTGGCCTCGGACCCGACGGCGAACAGGGCTATATCCCAACCAGTGAAATCGAACGTGTCGAGGTCTTTGGTCTTAAGGGTGGTATCGCCAAAGCTGACTTCGGTGCCGAGCGACCGGCGCGACGCAAGCGCGACAATCTCGTCCACAGGAAACTGGCGCTCTGCCAGAATGTTCAGCATCTCGCGGCCTACGTTACCCGTAGCGCCAACGACAGCGATTTTATAGCCCATCACGGCCTCCTATATGTATGTATGGCCCGCCAGCCTAAGCGTAGACTCGGCTGGACCAAGGGCGTCCATAGCGCAATTGCCGCGCTTGCGAAAGGTTCTAGCACGCTCTTGCAGCAATTTATCATTGACTTGCCCGCTTCTAGCTGTGATACGGGCACAATTCTGTCCGGCTGACGCGTGAGCAGCCCGCCCTACTTTTACGGCAGACAGAGATCCAAGGCGCATATCGCGCCTGATACAAGTTCCCAAATCACGCGGGGTTCTGACGGCCAGATCGGCGGGCAGGAAACTGTATAGGGCACTCGGCCCACCGCGAGCATTGGCCGCTAACCGAAGCGATGGGGCATTTGCCCCCAAACCCGCGTGATAGCGGTGTGCCAGCGTGCATGCCAGAAAGACGATAATGACAAAATTTACAGAGCTCGGGCTTGACCCGAAGCTGGTCACAACCGTGACCGAAGCCGGATATGAAACGCCGACACCCATCCAGATCAAAGCAATCCCGCTGGTCCTTGAAGGCCGCGATGTAATGGGTCTGGCCCAGACCGGCACCGGAAAAACGGCAGCCTTCGGCCTGCCTTTGATCCACCAACTTTTGGGCAATCATGACAAGCGCGAACCGAAATCGGTTAAGGCGCTGATCCTTGCCCCCACACGCGAACTGGTGAACCAGATCGCAGTGAACCTGCACGACTATGTAAGCGGCACCCACTTGAAAGTACGCACCGTGGTGGGCGGCATGTCGATCAAAAAGCAAATCAACACTCTGGCGCCGGGCATCGACATTCTGGTCGCCACCCCCGGTCGTTTGATTGACCTGATGGACCGCAAAGCGATCCGTATGGACACGGCGAAGTTCCTTGTCCTCGACGAAGCTGACCAGATGCTTGACATGGGGTTCATTCATGCGCTGCGCCGGATTGCGCCCGAACTGGGCACGCCGCGTCAGACGATGCTGTTTTCGGCCACCATGCCAAAGCAGATGGAAGAACTGTCGCGCGCCTATCTGACCAACCCGGCCAAGGTGCAGGTGTCACCTCCGGGTAAAGCCGCCGATAAGGTGACACAGGGCATTTATTACTCGCCCGGTCGCAATGAAAAGATCACGCTGCTGATTGACCTTTTGGGCCATGACGCGGACTCGCTGTCGCTGGTGTTTTCGCGCACCAAGCACGGGGCCGAAAAGCTGATGAAAACGCTCGTTGCGGAAGGCTTCAAAGCCGTTTCGATTCACGGCAACAAAAGCCAGGGGCAACGTGATCGTGCGCTGGCCGCGTTCCGGTCGGGTGAAGCACGTGTTCTGGTTGCCACCGATGTGGCTGCCCGTGGCATCGACATTCCGGGCGTCAGCCACGTCTACAATTTCGACCTGCCCGAGGTTGCCGAAAACTACGTCCACCGCATTGGCCGGACGGCCCGTGCGGGCGCTGGTGGCGATGCGATTTCCTTCGTGTCAGGTGTCGAACTTGGCCTGCTGCGTGACATCGAAAAGGTGATGAAGATCGACATCCCGATCCTTGGCGGAACGCGTCCGGCAGAAGAAAAACGCCCGACCCGCAATCAGGGTGGCGGCGGCGGTCGTCGCGGTGGTGGCGGCGGGCGCAAACCCCGCGCCCATGGCGGAGGTGATACGCGGTCTGGTCAATCGGCTGGCCGAGGCGCCCCCAAACCCGCCAACAGCTCAAAGCGTCGCCGCCCGCGTCGTGGTGCGAAGTCGGCTTAGTCTGTGCGATCTTCGCTGAGAAGATAGAGCAGACAGCCGATCAGCCCCGGCACAGCAAAAAACAGGAACACGGCCTGATAGGGGGCCGTGACCGCGACGTCGGGCCCTTGTGCCGCACGGAACACACTGGCCGAGCTGTATTGGAAAATCCCGACGCCGCCGATCCCGAACATATTCATCAGCGTCACGCCGCGCCCGACAAGATGCGGCGGATAGAAGCTGCGCCCATGCGCCATGATCAAAGGGAAGCTCGCGCCGAACAGCCCGATGGCCGCCATGGTCAACGACACCTGCCAAACGCCAGCGCCGGGGACGGCCCATAGTAAGAAGACCAATCCGACCGCGATCATGTTGCCAACAAAGATCACCCATTTTCGCGTGCCAAAGATCCGGTCCAACGGGCCATAGGCGAAACTGCCGATGACCATAGCCAAGGCAATCGCCATTGTGGCCCAGCCAATGCCGGTGGTGTCCAGACCATAGACATCACGCAGATAGGGCCCCGCCCAACTGCCCCTTAACCCGGCGGCGGCGGTATAGTTCACGAACATGATAGGGAAAATCGCCCACAGTGCGGGCATTTTCAGCAAGTCCAGAACCGACCCTTTCGGCGTGCCTTCTTTGGCGACCAGTTTCGGTGGGTTGTCGACCGCCAGCATGATCAGGGCGGCCACCACAAGCGTCACCGCCGATAAGGCCCAAAGACAAGCGCGCCAACCAAATTGCTCGACCGCCAGCGCCATCGGCAAAGCACCCGCGATATTGCCCAGTGACCCGATGCCAATCACCATGCCGGCCAAAGTGCCGAAGACCGCAGGGGAATACATGCGCGCAAAGATGAAATAGCTCGCCATCAGAACCGGCGAACAACCGATCCCGATCAGGACCATCGCATAAAGGATGTGATCGGGCGTGGTGGCCACCGCGAAAAGCGCGGCACCTCCGGCACCGCCGAGCGCCAACAGCGCAGCCGCCACTTTGCGCGGCCCGATATTGTCCAAGCCCCAGCCCACCGGAAGCTGCATCAATGCAAACACCAGAAACCAAGCCCCCGAAGCGCGGGCAAGATCCTCAGGCGAGGCACCCAGATCGGCCTTCAGCGCAGGCGTCATCACCGCCAGAAAGGCGCGATAGAACTGGCTCAGCACATAAGCAATAATCAGGGTGGCGATACCAAGCCGCATCGGCTCCTCCTAAAGACAACGCGGCCACAAGATATGGCCGCGTGTCAAAAAGCAAGCAGAGAGGTCTTGCGGCGAAAGGCTGATCAGCCGCCCCGCACCGTGTCGATCATCAACTGCACGTTTTCCGGGTCTGCATCGGGTGTGATCCCATGGCCAAGGTTGAAAATATGGGGGCCGTTTTTGAACGCCTCGACGACTTTCCGGGTCTCGTCAACCAGCGCCTGACCGCCCGTGACCATGTGGCTTGAGGCAAGGTTGCCCTGCACACAGCCATCGACCTGCACATGCTTGGCGGCCCAGTCCGGGCTGACCGAGTTGTCGATCGCCACACAATCCACACCGGTCGCCTTGGCAAAGCCGATATAGCCGTCGCCCGCTTCGCGCGGGAAGCCGATGACGGGAATGCCGGGGTGACGCTTCTTCAGGGCTTGCGTGATCACGCGGGCGGGCTCGACCGCGTATTTCTGGAAATCGGCGCTGTTCAGCGACCCAGCCCAGCTGTCAAACAGCTTGACCACCTCGGCACCGGCGTCGATCTGCATCGACAGGTATTCGATGGTCGCCTCGGTCAATCGGTCCATCAGCGCGTCGAACACCGCAGGATTCTCAGCTTTCAAGGCATGCGCCGGGCCCTGGTCCTTGGTGCCCTGGCCTGCGATCATATAGGTCGCGACCGTCCACGGCATCCCGGCAAAGCCGATCAGCGTGGTCTCGTCGGGCAACTCGCCGCGCAGAATGCGGACCGTTTCGTAGATCGGGTTTAGCGTCTTGTGGATGTCATCTTTGCCCAACAGCTTGTCGAAATCGGCTTGGCTGGTGATCGTGGACAGGCGCGGGCCTTCGCCGGTGACGAACCACAGGTCAGCGCCAAGCGCCTGTGGTACCAAAAGGATGTCGGCGAACAGGATCGCGGCATCAAATCCGTAACGGCGAATGGGTTGTAGCGTGACCTCGGCGGCCAGCTCGGGGTTATAGCACAGCTTGAGGAAATCGCCTGCCTGTGCCCGTGTCGCGCGATATTCGGGCAGATACCGCCCCGCCTGACGCATCATCCAGATCGGTGGCGTGGGAAGTGTTTCGCCCGCCAGTGCGCGCAGAATGGTTTTTTGCTGGGACATGATGGCGGGCCTTTCCTGACTGCGTTTGAGCCGTGGTCCCTCACGCGCGACAGGATGTCAAGCGTGCGGGGTGCCGCAGGCATGGACAGCCCCGATCTTCCGGCGTAAATGGGGTGCCATGACACATGCATATCCGACCCCCGACGCCCCGCTGAAAATCGGCACCCGTGGCAGCCCGCTGGCACTGGCGCAGGCCTATGAAACCCGCCGCCGCCTGATGGCCGCCTTCGACCTGCCGGAAGCCGCGTTTGAGGTGGTGGTCATACAGACCACGGGTGATGACCGCGCGTTGATCGACGCGGACCGCCCGTTGAAAGAGATTGGCAACAAAGGTCTGTTCACCAAGGAAATCGAAGAGGCGATGCTGGATGGCCGCATCGACATCGCCGTGCACTCGATGAAGGACATGCCAACTGAACAGCCCGAGGGGTTGGTTCTGGACTGCAACCTGCCGCGTGAAGACACGCGCGATGCGTTCGTGTCGATCAATTACCGCTCAATCAGTGATCTTCCCAAGGGTGCCGTTGTCGGCACCTCGTCCTTGCGCCGCAAAGCCCAGCTTCTGAACCGTCGCCCCGATCTTGAGGTTGTCGAGTTTCGCGGCAACGTCCAGACCCGCCTGAAAAAGCTCGAGGATGAGGTGGCCGAGGCGACCTTCCTCGCGATGGCTGGCTTGAACCGCTTGGGAATGGACGGCGTGCCAAAAACAGCCATTCCGACTAACGAGATGCTGAACGCCGTCGCCCAAGGCGCCATTGGCATCGAACGGCGCGCCGACGACATGCGCGCCAAAGAGATGCTGGATGCCATCCACGACGCGGAAACCGGGCAACGACTGGCGGCTGAGCGCGCGTTTCTGGGCGCATTGGACGGGTCTTGCGAGACCCCGATTGCCGCCCTTGCCACTCTGGATGGCGACACGTTGACCCTGCGCGGGGAAATCCTGCGCACCGATGGGTCAGAGGCTGAATCGGATCAGATGTCGGGGCCTGTATCAGACGGACCCGCGCTTGGCATCAAGCTGGCCGAAGAGCTTTTGTCGCGGGTTGGCGACGATTTCTTCGACTGGAAGTAACGTTTTTGCCCGGCGCTTACGCCGGGCAAGATTGACCTTCTGATCAGATGCGTTCGATGGCCAGCGCGATGCCCTGACCGCCGCCGATGCACATGGTGATCAGCGCTTTCGATCCACCAATCCGTTCCAATTCATACAGCGCCTTGATCGTGATGATCGCGCCAGTTGCCCCGACCGGGTGTCCCAAGGCGATGGCACCGCCGTTTGGGTTCACTTTGGCTGGGTCCAGACCAAGACCCTTGTTTACGGCGATGGCTTGCGCAGCAAAGGCCTCGTTTGATTCGATCACATCGAAATCCGCGACGCTCAGCCCGGTTTTTGCCAACAGGTTTTCGACCGCTGGCACAGGGCCAATGCCCATCACTTCGGGCCGCACGCCTGCGTGGCCATAGCTGATGATGCGGGCCATGGGCTTCAGACCCGCGCGGTCTGCCGCATCGGCGCGTGCCAGCACCAAAGCCGCCGCCCCGTCGTTGATGCCCGAGGCATTGCCCGCCGTGACGCTCCCATCCTTCTGGAACACGGTGCGCAGACCGGCCAAAGCCTCGGCCGTTGTGGGTTTGGGGTGTTCGTCGCGGGCAAATTCCACCGTTTCGCGGCGCTGTTTGACCTCGATCGGGACGATCTGGGTGTCGAAATGGCCAGCCTCGATGGCCGCAGCAGCGCGTTTCTGGCTTTCCAGCGCGAAGGCGTCTTGATCTGCGCGGCTGACATCATGTTCGGCCGCGACGTTTTCGGCGGTCACACCCATATGCCCGGTGCCAAACGGGCAGTTCAGCGCGCCCAGCATCATATCTTGTGCACCGGTGTCGCCCATTTTCTGGCCCCAACGAGCTTGGGGTAGAATGTAGGGTGCACGGCTCATGCTTTCGGCACCGCCTGCCACACCAAAGTCGCTATCCCCCAGCAGCAGGGATTGTGCGACAGACACCACCGCCTGAAGCCCGGACCCGCATAGACGGTTTACGTTCATCGCGGGGGTGGTGTCGGGAATGCCTGCCTCGATCATGGCGACGCGCGAAAGATACATATCACGTGGCTCGGTGTTGATGACGTGGCCAAAGGCGACGTGGCCGATCTGGCCCGACTCGACGCCCGCGCGCACCATTGCCTCGCGCGTGACACTGGAACCCAGTGCGCTGGGTGGGGTTGCGGCCAGACTGCCGCCAAAGGTGCCAATTGCGGTGCGAGCGCCGCCAAGAATTACGATGTCGGACATGGGAATCCCCTTTTATGGTCTGATGTCGAGGCAGGATCGCACAGCAAAGGTCGCTTTGTCGCCCCTACGCGCCGAAAAAACGGCGGTCGTTAATGTCAGGCTTGATCGTCTTCGGTCAGGTCGTGGTCAAGGGTCGCAATGAGCTCGGACACGCGGGTGCGAAACTTTGCATCATCCGCGCCCAGAAGGGCAGACAGTTGCCTTTCATATTGGTGGGCAATCGGCGTCAGCGCCTGGATCATGTCGCGCCCTTTTGGCGTCAGGCTCAGTTCGACAAGTCGGCGATCATGGGGGTTCACTGTCTTGGTGACATAACCCGCAGCTTCCAGCCGGGACGCAGCGCGGCTGACTTTGGGCTTGTCCATGTCCACCCGTGCATGAATTTCGCGAACACTGACGCTGTCCGCCTGGCTTAGATGGGCCACCACACGCCATTCGGATACCGAGATGCCATAGGCTTTCCGGTAGTGTTTCGAAAAACCTGCGCTGACACGGCTGGACAGCACCGACAGTTGATAGGGAAGGAAGTCATCAAGCTTGAATGAACTCACGCGCGCGCCTTTCGTTTCGTTCCCAACAGGTTGCCCGCAACACACAGGCAAGGCAAGCCACATCCGGCACGTGTATTGCGTGCAATGTTACAGGATAGGGAGGATCGCTGGACCGAGCGTCAGACCCACTTGGCCAAGGGTGGCAGGCTCATCAACACAGCGTTGGCGTCATGGCCAGTGGTCAGGCCAAACTTGGTGCCACGGTCATACACCAGATTATATTCGGCATAGAGCCCCCGGTGGACGAGCTGCTTATCTTTGTCAGCGTCGTTCCAAGGTGTGTCGCAGCGGGTTTCGGTGACGGGCACGAAAGCGGGTAGGAACGCGCGGCCAATGTCTTTGGTGAAGGCAAAGTCAGCCTCCCAATCGCCGGTGTTCAGGTCATCATAGAAGATGCCGCCAACACCGCGCGCGCGACCGCGGTGGGGGATAAAGAAATATTCGTCCGCCCAAGCTTTGAACTTGTCATAATAGGCAATGTCGTGACGCTGGCACGCGGCTTCCAACTGGCTGTGGAAATGGGCGGTATCTTCGTCATATTCGATACAGGGGTTCAGGTCGGCCCCGCCACCGAACCACCACGCATTTGGCGTCCAGAACATCCGAGTGTTCATATGAACGGCGGGCGTGTGCGGGTTTTGCATATGCGCCACAAGGCTGATGCCCGACGCCCAGAACCGAGGATCGTCCGCCATCCCCGGCACGCCGCGCGCGGCCATGGCTTTCTGCGCAGATTTGCCAAGTGTGCCGTATACGGTCGAGATATTGACGCCCACTTTTTCGAAGACGCGGCCATTGCGCATAACGCTCATCATGCCGCCACCTGCGTCACTTCCGTCGTCGGAGTTGCGGGTCGTTTCGCTGACCTCAAACCGTCCAGCGGGCTGGTTGGCAAATGGGCCACTTGTCTGGGTGTCTTCCAGACCTTCGAACGCGGCGACGATCTGGTCGCGAAGGTCACGAAACCATGCGCTTGCGCGGGCTTTCTGGTCTTCCATCTTGTCGGTCAAGTGCCTCTCCTTCAGTCGCGTGGCGGCTCTGTGTTATTGGCTTTTATGTTCGTGAAGTAAGGGGCGGGTATCAGTGCGCCGGGTTGCCGACGGCGTCCAGCAGGCTGCGCCCGCCGTCAACTGTCAGGATGTGTCCGGTCATGAAGCCCGCGCCTGCTGAGGATAGGAATTGCACCGCGTCTGCCACTTCGTTGGCCGAAGCGATGCGGCCAAGGGGGGTGCCTTCCAAAATATCTGCACGAGTTTCACCAGCTTCGCGAATCGAGTCGCGCAAGCTTGCGCTCATCACTGACCCAAAAGCGACGGCATTAACGCGGATGCGGTTTGACGCCAACGCAACGGCCAGCGACCGCGTCATTTGATCCAGCGCCGCGCTGGCAATTGAAAAGGCCATCAATCCCGGTTGCGTGCGATAGGCAGCGATAGATGACAGGTTTACAATCGCCCCCAGCGGCGCGGTCTGTTCATCCTCCCCTAAATCTTCCCCTTGCTGGATCATACGTTTCGCCACCAATTGGCTCAGGCGCAGGCTGGTCATCAGGTTCTGGTCCAGCAGCATTTGCACCGCTGTGTTGTCGGCATCAAGCGGGTCGGCCAACATCACCTGACGCGAGGCGTTCACCAAAATGTCGACGCGCTCAAACGCGTCGATGGTGGCGGACAGAAGGTTCGCAATGGTCAGTTTTTCACGCAGATCGCCTGCGAAAATACGAGTATTTGACGGATCATCCGCATCACTGTCGGGGTTTGGCCCCCATTCGTCCAAAAGGCGCGCTTCATCCATGTCAGCGCAAACCACGTTCGCCCCGTGATCCGCAAAATGGCGGGCAATGGACAGGCCGATACCATTGGCTGCGCCCGTGATGATGGCGGTTTTGCCAGTGATGGAAAAGGACATATGTGCCTCCTGATTCCCGGTGAGCCTAGCTGATCCTAGCGCCGTGTGCGACGTGGCTTTGTGCCGCTTAGCAGTTTGAACCCCGGCGTGCCGCCCAATTCTTCGACCTCGCGAAACAACTCGCCCAGCGTGTCCTCGTAAGGCAGATGCCGGTTGGCGACCATCACAAACCGACCTGACGGGCTCAGCATCGCGGCTGCGGACCGAATGAAGGCGCGACCGAGATTCGGATCGCCGGCGCGGCCTGTGTGAAACGGCGGGTTTGAAATGACGACGTCATAGGGGGCTGGCGGGCGAAAGCGGGTCGCATCGTCCCAGATAAAATTGGCGCGCGGGTCGGTGATGTTGATCTTTGCACACTCAAGCGCCACCAGATCAGCCTCAATCAAATCGAGCGAGGTGACGCCAGAGCGTTCCAGAATATGCCGCGAAAGATACCCCCAGCCCGCGCCCAGATCGGCTACGCGGCCCTTGATTTCAGCCGGCATGGCTGCGGCAAGAACCGCCGACCCCTTGTCGACCCTGTCTGCCGAAAACACACCGGGCCGTGTGGTGAAACCGCCTTCTAGCTGCGTGTCCACAGCCGCCCAATCCGCGACGTCCGCGTTTTTAAACCAGATCAGCTTGCCATGCGCTTTGGAAAGCGTACCAAGCAGATCGGCCCTCTTTTTCAAGGCTTTCAGCAGGCTGTCAATCCCATCGGTCTTTTGCCCATCCAGCAAAACCAACCCGCCATTCGTGGCCTTTGTGGCGGCCTGCACCCAAGAGTGCGCCAATGTTTTCGACCGGGGTGCACAAACCAAAGCTGCCGCAAATTCACTGTCTGGCAGTGTGGAAACGGTATCGAAACCGCGCGACGTCCAATGATCATGATCAGGAAAAAAGCGGCTGTAGATCGTCACTTGGTCTTTTGGCAACGCCGACAGGTCCTGTTCGGCGGTTGGCCCGACAACCAGGATGCGACCGTCTTCCGGCAGTGACACCGCGCCGTCGCGCAGTGCTAGGGATAATCTTGTGTGAAGCATGTTGATCACCGCTGACGCGGCTACTCCTTTTCCATCGTGCATTGCAGCGGATGCTGATGCTCGCGCGCCATATGCATGACTTGGGTCACTTTTGTCTCGGCGACCTCGTGGGAAAAGACACCGGCCACGGCCAGCCCTTTTTTATGCACTGTCAGCATAAGCTCAAACGCCTGCGCGTGGTTCATGCCAAAGAACCGTTCCAGCACCATTACAACGAATTCCATTGGTGTGAAATCGTCGTTCAAAATCAAAACCTTATACATCGGCGGGCGCTTGGTCTTCGGTTTCGTGACCACAGCAAGGCCAGCATCGCCGTCATCGGCGTCGTCGCCTTGTGACAAGATGAAGGGCAGTCTGGCCATGTGGGCTTCACTCCGAAGGTT
Organism: Aliiroseovarius sp. S1339; assembly: GCF_023195695.1. GTDB lineage: Bacteria > Pseudomonadota > Alphaproteobacteria > Rhodobacterales > Rhodobacteraceae > Aliiroseovarius. Next base: position 155,716 of record NZ_JALPQG010000007.1, read on the forward strand.
GTAAAAGGGCATGTTTGGACCACAGAATATATAGTCGTCATCCCCAAAGAAAAGAGGCAGCGTGCAGGGTCTTATGAAAGGCACATACAAAATGGCCGCGCAAGTCACAACAATTGGTTTCGATGCGGACGATACCTTGTGGCAAAACGAGCAGTTCTTTCAAATCACCCAGACACGTTTCGCCGAGCTTCTGGCCGATTTTGCGGACCCCGATCACCTATCTGAAAGGCTGTTGCAGGCCGAGATGCGCAACCTTGGCCACTACGGCTTCGGTGTGAAGGGCTTTACCCTGTCCATGATTGAAACCGCGATCGAGGTGACGGATGGCAAAGTCCCCGGTCACGTCATTCAGGCGTTGATTGATGCGGGGCAGGAAATGCTATCACACCCGATTGAACTGCTGCCCCATGCCGGGGATGTGGTGGGTGAACTGGCGAAAACCCATAACATCCTTCTGATCACCAAGGGCGACCTGCTGGATCAGGAACGCAAGTTGGCGCAGTCGGGTCTTGGCGACTATTTCGATGGGGTTCAGATCGTGTCTGACAAGTCGCCCGCTGTTTACAAGCGGGCATTTTTGCCCTTTGGCGGCGTGCAGAAGGCGGTAATGGTTGGCAATTCGCTGAAGTCCGACGTGATCCCGGCGCTTGAGGCCGGTGCTTGGGCCGTGCATGTCCCGCATGACCTGACATGGAGCTATGAGCAGGCGATGGCTCCGATTGCGCATGAAAAATTTCGTACCTTGCGCGATCTATCGCGACTGCCAGCAATTTTGAACGAACTGCCCCAGATATAGGTTCCGGCGCAGGCCGCGCCACTACATCTGCCGTCCGTGTCCTGTGCGCCACGAAATAGGCCATTGAAAATAAGGTGTTTTCTCAAACGTAATCTTCGTGTTACGCTGAAAAAAACAAATCAGCCGGACATAAGATCCAGGCGATTGAGGCAGAAAAGGTGGACGACGTGCAAAAACGTCCGTGGCAGTGGGTCCGTATTGGGCTGTTCCTTGCAGTAATTGGCTGTGTTGTGCAGATTGCGCCATCGCGTGCGCAAGCGGCACCCTACGCAGCGATGGTGATAGATGCGCGCACCGGCGAGGTGCTTCATTCGCGCAATGCGGATACGCGGCTGCATCCAGCCTCTTTAACCAAAATGATGACGCTGTATATCGCATTTCAAGCGATCAAGCGCGGCGAGATTTCACCCGATACGGTTGTGACGATCACCAGCAAAGCGGCGTCCGAACCGCCCTCGAAACTAGGGTTGCGAGCGGGGCAGAAAATCAAGTTCCGCTATTTGATCCGTGCGGCAAGTGTCAAATCCGCCAATGATGCGGCGACTGCGATCGGCATTGCGATTTCCGGGTCCGAAGCGGCTTTTGCCCGTCGGATGAACCGGACTGCAAAGGCGCTGGGTATGTCGCGCACACATTTCAAAAACGCCCACGGGCTGACCGAAAAGGGCCACCTGTCGACCGCGCGCGATATGACCGCGCTGGGCCGCCACCTGTTTTTTGATCACCCCGGTTACTACAACCTGTTTTCGCGCATCACGACGGATGCGGGGATGAAGCCCGTGTCAAACACCAACCGGCGGTTTCTGAGAAATTATAAGGGCGCAGATGGCATTAAAACCGGCTACACGCGCGCCGCTGGCTTCAATCTGGTGGCGTCCGCGGAACGCGGTTCTAAGCGAATTATCACAACGGTTTTTGGTGGCCAATCGACCGCATCGCGCAATGCAAAAGTTGCCGAACTGATGGATCTTGGCTTCCGCCGCGCGCCCAACCGCGCTTCGGTGCGCAAACCGGCGCTGCCTGCCTATACAGCCGAGGCGCGTGAAACACCGCAACCCGGCGCGTTTGGCAAGACCATTCGTTTGATCACAGCCGTCAAACTGAGCCCGCGCCCCAGCCCACGCCCGATCAAACAAGATCCAGCCGCACAAGCCCAGCTTGCTGCCCTGACCGAAAGCATCAAAGACGCCGTCGCGACGGCAATTGCTGAGCCTTTGGAGGAGCCGGAGGTCGTGGCAGATGCCTTGCCGCAAGTGCAGGCGCAAGAGCCGACAACAACAACGCCCGTGGCCGAGATTGTTACGGCCTCAGTTGAGGCTCCGGCTCCCACCCCCACCGCGCAACCATTCGTCGGCAAGCCTGCTGCGCCAGTGACGGCGGCCGCCCCGCCAGCCCGTCCCGCCGCAATCATTCTGACGTCACTTGCGTCACAAGCCCCCTCGACCGCCGAACCTGAAGTGGTGACGCGTATGTCGACCTCAGGTGGGCGTCATTGGGCGATTAATGTGGGTGTGCTTGGGTCACGCTATCAGGCCGAACGCACCCTTCTGAAAACCGCATTGAAAGAGATCGACACGCTGGACGAGGCCCTTCGCAAAGTTGTTCGCCGCTCGGACGGGTGGCATGCGAATTTCGTGGGGATGTCACAGACTCAAGCCGATCTGGCTTGCCGTCGACTGACCGCACGCAACACACGTTGCAACGTGCTAGGTCCGTCCTGAACGGTGCTCACGCCTTACTCTGACGCGCCCTTCGTTGCGACAATGTCGAATGCCGCCGCCATCAAGGCGCGGGTGTAATCCGTCTGCGGGGCGTCAAAAATCTGATCTGCCGGACCGCTTTCCACAACATCGCCCGCGCGCATAACCAACACGTGATGAGATAGCGCGCGCACCACGCGCAGGTCATGTGAGATGAACAGATAGGCCAGCCCGTGCTTCTTCTGAAGGCCGCGCAATAGCTCGACAATCTGCACCTGCACGGTCATATCCAGCGCCGAGGTTGGTTCATCCAGAACGACCAGTTTTGGGCGCAGGATCATCGCCCGTGCGATGGCGATACGTTGGCGTTGTCCGCCGGAAAACTCGTGCGGATAGCGATCCATTGTGGCGGGGTCGAGCCCGACCTCCAACATGATTTCCGTCACCATTTCGCGCCGATCCCGACCGGGTTCTAATCCGTGCACGGAGAGGCCTTCGGCGATAATCTCTTCCGCCGTCATGCGCGGCGACAATGACCCATAGGGGTCTTGGAACACGATCTGCATGTCGCGCCGAAGCGGTTGCAGTTGGCGCGACTTGCGCCCCTGAATATCCTCGCCCAGAAACACCACCGGGCCATCCGAGCTAATCAACCGCATCACGGCCAGTGCCAGCGTCGTCTTGCCCGACCCGCTTTCACCGACAATCCCAACGGTTTCACCCGCGCGGACCGAGAAGCTGGCGGCGTTCACGGCCTTCACATGCCCGACCGTGCGCCGCAGAAAGCCGCGCTGGATCGGGAACCAGATGCGCAGGTCTTTGGTCGCGGCAATTTCCGGTGCGTCTGCGGGCACCGGGTCGGGGCGGCCATGCGCCTCGGCATTGATCAGGGTGCGGGTGTAGTCGTGTTTGGGGTTGGCAAACAGCGCGGCGGTTGGGCCTTCTTCAACGATGATGCCATCTTTCATCACGCAGACGCGATCCGCAATTTTACGCACGATGCCAAGGTCATGGGTGATGAACAGCAAGCCCATCCCTTCGCTGTCTTTCAATTCGGCCAGAAGGTCGAGGATCTGCGCCTGAATGGTTACGTCCAGTGCCGTGGTTGGTTCATCCGCGATCAGAAGTTCGGGCCCGTTTGCCAGCGCCATGGCGATCATCACTCGCTGCCGTTGCCCGCCGGACAATTGGTGCGGATAATGCGCAAGCCGCGTTTCGGCGTCGCGGATACCGACCTTGTTCAGAAGCTCAAGGATGCGCGCGCGGACCGCGTCCCCGGTCAGACCTTGGTGCAGCTCAATCGACTCGGCCAGTTGCTTTTCGATCGTGTGCAGCGGATTCAGCGATGTCATCGGTTCCTGAAAGATGAAGCTGATGTCATTGCCGCGCACGTCGCGCAAGTCGGATGGCGATGCGCCAATCATCTCGCGCCCATCATAGGTGATCGACCCGCTGACTTGTGCGCTATCCGGCAGAAGCGATACGGTGGATAACGCAGTGACGGATTTGCCCGATCCGCTTTCGCCCACAATGGCGACCGTTTCGCCTTTGCCAACCTCGAAGCTGACACCCTGCACGGCGGGGTGAAGCTGGCCGTCCTGACGGAATGAGACATGCAGGTCTTTGACGTTCAGAACGCTCATTGGAAGGTCTTTCGCGGGTCAAATGCGTCGCGCACGCCCTCAAAAATGAAGACAAGCAAGGACAGCAGGATCGAAAAGGTCAAGAAGGCGGTGAACCCCAGCCACGGCGCCTGCAGGTTGGCTTTGGCTTGGCGTGTCAGCTCGCCCAGCGATGGGGAGGAGGACGGTAGGCCGAAGCCCAGGAAGTCCAGCGTTGCAAGGGTCGAGATTGTGCCGGTGATGATAAACGGCAGCATGGTCAGCGTGGCGACCATCGCGTTGGGCAGCACATGGCGCACCATGATCACCCGGTTCGATACCCCCAAAGCACGCGCCGCGCGGACATATTCGAAATTGCGCGCGCGCAGGAATTCGGCGCGGACGACGCCCACCAGCGCGGGCCAGCCGAACAGCACGGTGACAAACACCAAAAGCCAGAAACTTCGTCCTAAAATCGCGAACAGAATGATGATGACGTAAAGCGATGGCGTTGAGCTCCAGATTTCCAAGATGCGTTGGAACACAAGATCCACCCAGCCGCCGAAATAGCCTTGGATGGCCCCGGCGGCGATGCCGACGACGGACGTTAGCACGGTCACGATGATGGTGAAAAAGACCGACAACCGGAAGCCATAGATGACACGCGCGGATACATCGCGCGACGTGTCATCCGTGCCCAATATGTTCTGGCTGGTAGGGGGCGATGGCACTGCGCCGCCTGTGTCGACAATGGTGGTGAAGCTGTAAGGGATCGGCGGCCAAAGCAGCCAGCCTTTCTCGATCTCGGCCCCGTCCACCATGCCGGTTTCGGACTGCGCGATGACATCTTCCGGGTCGTCCCAGCAGGCATCAAGCCCGCCGGATTTGATCAGGCACCGGACTTCGATATCGCCATAATTCGCCTCGGTCCTGAAATCTCCGCCAAAGGTGGTTTCGGGATAAAACTTGAAGATCGGAGCGTAGAGTTCACCCTGATAGCTAACCACGATGGGTTTGTCGTTGGCGATGAATTCAGCCAGCAGTGATAGGCCAAACAGGATGCAAAACAGGATCAGCGACCAGAAGGCACGATTGTTTCTGCGAAAATTGCGCCAACGGCGTTGGTTCAGGGGGGACAGTTGGAATGCGGATTGGGCCATGATCAGACCTCGCGCCCTTCAAAGTCGATGCGGGGATCGACAAACACATACATAAGGTCAGACAGGATGCCGACGAGCAGACCGATCAGGCCGAAGACGAACAGCGTGCCGAAGATAACGGGATAGTCGCGCTGCAACGCGGCCTCGAACCCAAGCCGCCCTAGCCCGTCAAGCGAGAATAGCGTTTCGATGATCACAGAGCCGCCAAAGAAAACGCCAAGAAAAACGGCGGGGAAGCCTGCGATCACGATCAACATCGCATTGCGGAACACGTGGCCATACAGCACCCGACTTTCCGCCAGACCTTTGGCGCGGGCGGTCACCACGTATTGCTTCTTTATCTCGTCCAGAAAGCTGTTCTTGGTCAGCAGAGTCAGTGTCGCAAAACTCGCGATGGTCGAGGCAAAAACCGGCAGGGTGATGTGCCAGAAATAGTCGACGATCTTACCCCAAAGGCTCATCTCGCTCCAATTGTCAGAGGTCAGGCCGCGAAGCGGGAACCATTGCAGGTAAGACCCGCCTGCAAAGACGACCAGCAAAAGGATGGCGAACAGAAAGCCGGGGATCGCATAGGCCACGATGATCACGCCCGACGTCCATGTGTCGAATTTCGACCCATCGCGCACAGCTTTGCGCACGCCCAGCGGGATCGAGATCATATAGGCGATCACGGTGGACCAAAGCCCCAAGGTGATCGACACCGGCAGTTTTTCGGCCACCAATTCGAACACGCCGATAGACCGGAAATAGCTTTCGCCGAAATCCAGACGGACATAGTTCCATAACATCGAAAAGAACCGTTCGACCGGGGGTTTATCGAAGCCGAATTCTTTCTCCAACTCCGCAATGAATTCAGGCGGCAAGCCGCGCGCGCCAAGATAGCGTTCATCCCCGCCACCGCCCGCACCCGCGTCAGCGCCACCACCTGCGATGGTGGCAAACACGTCGCCTTCGCCCTCCATCTGGGCGATGATCTGTTCGATTGGGCCACCGGGGACAAACTGGGTCAGGGTGAAGTTGATCACCATGATCCCCAGCAAAGTCGGGATGATCAAAAGAAGCCTGCGCAGAATATATGCGCCCATTTGGGTCTCGCTCTCTTACTCGTGCGGTTCGTGCGCGTCGCGGGTCAGCGAAGCACGCCGTCTGCCTTCAGTTTTTCTGCTTTTTCGGCATTAAACCACCAAAAGTCCAGATAGCCCAGATCATAGGGGGGCAGGGGGTCGGGATGTTCGAACTGGTCGTAATAAGCAACCGTGTGTTTATTTTTGTACCATTGAGGGACCGAGAATTTCAGCGCCCGCATGACCCGGTCTAGCGCTTTGGTGGCAATCACAAGATCGTCCTTAGTGTCGGCATTGCGAATGATGTCGATCAGGGTGTCCACGGCGGGGTCTGCGACGCCGGGCGAGTTGAAGACCGACACCGCAGCCTCTTTCGAGCCGAAGGCCTGTTCCAGATTGCTGCCGGGTTCATAGCCGAACGCCATTTGATCGGTGATGACGTCATAATCGAACGCATAGCGGCGGTCGACGAATTGGGATGTATCGACCCGGTTCAGAACAGCATCGACGCCGATTTTGCGCAGGTTTTCGACATAGGGCGTGATCACGCGATCAAAGGTGGGTGAGAAGGTCAGAAATTCGACCCGCAGCGTTTTGCCCGCTTCATTGCGTCGCATCCCGTCATTGCCGACGACCCATCCGGCCTCTTCAAGCAGGCCGGAAGCCTTGCGCGCGTTTCGTCGGTCAAATTGCTTGTCGCCCGAGGTTGGCGCCATGATCGCCTCGCCCAACGCGCCTTCGGGCAGCTTGTCGGCCAGTGGTTCCAGCAGCGCCAGTTCTTCGGGCGAGGGTGTGCCGGTGGCTTCAAGATATGAGTTCTCGGCAAAGCTGTTCACGCGTTCGTAAAGGCCATAAAACAACGCCTCGTTCGACCAATTGAAGTTGAACATCAGGCCGATAGCTTCACGCACGCGGATATCCTGAAACTTTTCGCGACGCATGTTGAACACGAAACCTTGCCCCGGGGCCTGACTGCCATCGTCCAGTTCGGCCTTGATCACGTGGCCCGATTTGACCGCTGGGAAGTCATAAGACGTGGCCCACTCTTTCGAGCTGTTTTCCAGCCGGAAGGTGTAACTTCCCGCCGAAAAGCCTTCGATGGCCGCATTGCTGTCGGCGAAGTATTCGATGCGGATCGTGTCGAAATTCCAACGCCCCTTGTTGATCGGCACGTCCTTGCCCCAGTAGTCGGGGTTGCGCTTGTAAACGATGCGTTGGTTGATTTTGTAGCTGTCCAGCATATACGGGCCGGTGCCCATCGCTTGCTCTAAACGGCTTTCGTCCAGCCGCGCGCCGGTCTTTTCAAACCACGCTTTCGACATGACAGGCGTTGCCGAGGCTTGGCCGATGCGTTCGCGGACCGGGGCATCTGGCTGAAAGGTGAATTTGACCCGCGCCGGGTCAAGGGCTTCGACGCTGGCGATGATCCGGCTGACGCCTTCGCGATAACTGATCAGACCTTGCTCCATGAACAGATCATGCGTGAAGACCACATCCTCGGCGGTCATGGGGCTGCCATCGGCAAACGCAGCCTCGGGGCGCAGGGTGAAGATAACCCAGCTTTGATCTTCGGGATATTCAAGACTTTCCGCGAGCAGCCCGTAGGAGGTTCCGCTTTCGTCGGCAGTGGCGGTCATCAGACGTTCAATGTTGATCGAGGCCAGCGCCCCGGGCACACCCTTGCGCGCATAGGGGTTGAAGCTGTCAAAAGTGCCGTTTGATGATGAGATGACGATCTCGCCACCTTTCGGCGCGTCCGGGTTCACATAGTCCAGATGGGTGAAATCTGCGCTGTATTTCGGCTGGCCAAAGTATGAATAGGCGTGTGACGTGATCGTCGTCTCGGCACGGGCCAGCAGCGGCGTCAGCACCAGAACAAGACCCATCAACAATCCCCAGAACATGGTGAGGCGGGTATCGGGCGTTTTCGCTTTGGCGTGCGACTGGACAGGCATCATCTGGCTTCCCTCATACGGTTCAACGGCTTTACGTTTTCACAAGCTAATGGCGCGGTCCAATAAACTGCAAGGCGCGATTTGGTGATCGGGGCGCGATCCGGGGTAATCAGGGATCATATCGCAAAGAAAAGGGCCGCCCCGGTGTCGGGACGGCCCTGAAAAACGGATAGGTCAGCGCTTAGCCGCCAATGGTTTGCAGATAGGCGATCAGATCGGCGCGGTCTTCTTCCTTTTTCAGACCCGCATAGGTCATCTTGTTGCCCGGCGCGTAAGCTTTCGGGTTAGCCAGCCATTCGTTCAGCTCGTCCGGGCCCCAATTTCCGCCAAGCCCAGCCAGTGCGTCCGAATAGTTAAAGCCGTCAACGCCGCCAATCGGGCGGTCAATAAGGCCATAAAGGTGTGGACCGGTGCCATTGGCGCCGTCTTCCAGCTTGTGACAGGCTTTGCACTTGCCATAGACCTTTTCGCCCTTGGCGGGATCGGCTGCGGCCAACAGGTCCGCAAACGGAACAGCCTCTTCGGCTTCTTCTTCTGCGCCACCTTCTGCGTCGGTCGCAATCATGTAGCCGGTGGCGGTGTGGCCATCTTCGCCGTGACCACCTGCTTCTGTTGAATACAGGCTGTCTGCCGCCCAAGAGCCCAGCAGGAAGAACAGGAGGGCACCGATTACGGCGGCCCCGGCTTTCGTCATTGTCATTGTGTCGAACATGTCGCGTTCCGTCTCATCCAAAGTCAAAAGCCTTCTAGCCGCTTCCATTGCCATGTTTCAAGCGATATGACAGCCGACGAGCTGCACTTTAACGCTAACCGGCAGAAATGGACCGCGAAATGACCAGCCGTATCGCCTTTCAGGGGGAACCTGGCGCCTATTCGCACGAGGCCTGCATCGCGGCCCGTCCCGACCTTGATCCGATGCCGTGTGAGACCTTTGAAGAGGTGATTGAAGCGGTGCGAAGCGGCGCGGCTGAACAAGCCATGTTGCCGATCGAGAACACGACCTATGGCCGGGTGGCCGATATTCACCGTCTGTTGCCCGAAAGCAGTCTGCATATCCAGGACGAAGCCTTCGTGCGCGTGCGCATCAGCCTGCTGGGTCTGCCGGGGTCAAAAGTTGACGATATCAAGACAGTGCGCGCGCACCTGGTGCTGCTGCCACAATCTGCCACGTTCCTGAAAAGTCACGGCATTCGCGGGATTTCGGCGGCGGACAGCGCAGGTGCTGCGGCAAAACTGGCGCAGGCAAAGACCGCTGGCGAAGGCGTGCTTGCCTCGTCATTGGCCGGGCAGATTTACGGGCTGGACGTGCTGGCTGAAGATGTTGAGGATCACGGCCATAATACCACGCGATTTGTCATCATGGGGCGCGAGCCAGACCATAGGCGGCGCGGTGACCATGGCATGATGACCACGTTCGTGTTCGAAGTGCGCAACATTCCTGCCGCGCTTTACAAGGCGATGGGTGGTTTTGCGACCAATGGCGTGAACATGACCAAACTGGAAAGCTACATGGTGGACGGCTCGTTCACCGCAACGCGGTTCTATGCCGATATCGAAGGGCATCCTGACGACCGCAAGGTGCAACTGGCCTTGGAAGAACTGGATTATTTCACTTCGACCCTGGAAATCCTTGGCGTCTATCCGCGCGACCCGGCCCGCGACTGATCAGCGAATCGGGTGCGTGGTGGGGCGATAGCGGTTTTCAATCGACTGGGCGTAATCAGCGACCCGCTTGCGAAACCGTTTGACCATAGAAGCTCGCGCAAGCTTCATGGATTGCAACAACAGCCGCGCAGGGATCGATTTGGGCCGCATGTCGATGCTGAGGTTCATGCGCGTGCGATTGCGCGACAGCGACATCAGTTCGACTTCCACCACCGCTTCGATCCCCGATACTTTCGAAAATAGCGAGAGCTGGTGTGGGGCCTCATAGGTCTTCAGAAGCATATCAGCAACGCGGGTGCGGTTGCGAAACGGGAAAGACGCATGCCACGTCATCCCCTGACCCGGCGCGCTCAGGTTGTCGGTGCGTGTGACCTGGGCCCCGCGACGCAGCGCGGCCCGTTCCATCCCATCGAAATCCGACACGGCTTCAAACACCTGCTCCAACGTGGCTTCGATGTCTTCGCGGGTCTTGAACTTCATGCGTGGTCTCTTTGGTTTCTATCCGAAGGTTGCCTGTTTGTGGTCTTAATCAAGCCGATCCGCAAGCCAGTTTGACAGCAGGAACTGCGCGATAGACCCCTTTCTGGCGGGCGAAATGGCGGGTTTCTGGCCTGCGAACACCTCTAGCATATCTTCGCGCGACACCCACATGGCTTGTTCCAGCTCGTTGGGGTCAATGGTGATCTCGGTCGTGGTGGCCGTGCCGCGTGTGCCGATCATCAGCGACGACGGATAGGGCCAGGGTTGCGACGCCAGATAGTCGACCGGGCCAACCCGCACGCCGGTTTCTTCAAACACTTCGCGCCGTGTGGCGGCTTCGATGGTTTCGCCTGGTTCCAAAAAGCCAGCCAGAAGCGAGAACATGCCTTCGGGCCACCGCGCGCCACGACCAACCAGAACCGCGTTGCCGTGGGTGATCAACATGATCACCACGGGATCGGTGCGCGGAAAATGTGACCGATCACAGGCGGGGCAATTGCGCTGCCAGCCTGCCTGCGCCGGGACGCTTTTCGTCCCGCAATTGGCGCAATAGCGGTGGATGCGGTGCCATTCCAGAATACTGCGGGCAGAGGCGGCCACTTCAGCCTCAAGCGGCGTAAGCTGGGCCATGATACCGCGCAACTCGGCAAACCCGTGATTGTCGGGCGTGTCGGGAAGATGTTGCCATGTCTGGTCAAGAAACGCGGTCGGGTCGGGTATGTCGCCCTCGGGCTGCCATTTCGAGACATCAGTGGCGAACAATGGGCCTTTATCGTCCAGACCTAGAAACACCAGCTTATCTTGCCGTGGCATGATTCCGGGGTGGCTTAAAGTCAAACAGGCCAGATCAATCTGGAGTGTAGCGCTCTGCTTGACCATCGGCTTGCCGCGCCAGATGGGCAGGATGCGCGCGGTTTCAGCAAGGCGCGCAAGGCCGCTGATATCGCCACGCTTTTCCGCTGCGCGGTCTAAAAGGCCTGCACCGAAGGTAACCTGCTCGGCGATTTTCATAGCACCCCCATGTGTAAAAACGTGCGGCGAACGCTAGCAGGATGGCTGGTGATTGCCACCCGCATTTACAACACAATAAGAAAACACGCTAAAGTTGCATAAAATATCTTTCAAATCACTCCTGAATGTTTTTCTATGAGGCGGAGTAGCGGTAGGAGAGTAAACGGTGTTGAAGCGGTTGGAGCAATGCAGGTCCCCCAAGGGCGCAACGCAGGCACGATTGCGCATTCTGGCGACGACTGATCTGCACATGCACATTTTGCCCTACGACTATCTCGCCGACCGTCCGGTGGAAGGGTGGGGGCTGACCAACACAGCCAAATTGATCGAAGCGGCGCGAGCCGAAGAACCCAATACGATCCTGTTGGACAATGGCGATTTTCTACACGGCACAGCCATGGGTGATCTGGTGGTCGAACAATATCGTGCGGCTGGTGGGGCGGACGCCCCCAAGGTGCATCCGATGATCGCGGCCATGGATAATCTGGGCTATGACGCCGGCACGTTGGGCAACCATGACTTTGATCGTGGGGTCGAGGTTCTTTTTGATGCAATTGCGCAGGCAGGCTTTCCCATCGTTTCTGCCAACACGGTTTTGAAGCGGGCGGCTGTGCCGACGCAGGACACCACCTTGGTTCCGCCATTTGCGATGCTCAACCGCCAGATCATCGACACAAACGGTACACCAAAAGATATCCGAATAGCGGTGATCGGCTTTCTGCCGCCCGGTTCGCTGAAGCTGGGTCATAATTCCGGTAAAGCCCCCGAGACGCGAGATATCGTTGAGACCGCGAAGGCCTTTGTGCCCCATCTGAGGGCGCGCGGGGCGGATGTCATCGTTGCGCTTGCCCATTCTGGGATCGGCGATGCCACCCATGTGGAGGGGATGGAAAACGCCCTGTTGCCGCTGTCTGGCGTCGCGGGGATTGACGCCATAGTCGGTGGTCATTCCCATCAGACCTTCCCGGACCAAACCTCGCCCGTTGTTGGGCCTGATGGGCTGAGCGATTACCTGAACCGCGTGCCGACCGTCGTGCCGGGGTTCTGGGGGTCGCATCTGGGGGTGATTGATCTGACGCTGGAACATGATGGTGACGGTTGGCGCGTCCTTTCTGGTAAGGCGAGTTTGCGAAAGGTCGAAGCCGCACGCTGTCCACGAGCAACTGCGACGCCCCAGACGCACCAAGCCTCTAATGGTTTTCCGAACTGGTTTCAGCTGCTGCATGAACGCACGTTGTCGCACATGCGCACGCCAATCGCGCAATGTTCGCAGGATCTCGACAACTACCTTGCCCTTGTTGGTGGCGATCGCGCAACACGGCTTGTGCAAGAGGCGATGAGTGATCACGCCCGGCGGTATCAGGTCGAGATTCTTGGCAGTGATCTTCCGGTTCTGGCCTCAAGCGCGCCGTTCAAGTCCGGGGGGCTTGCGGGGCCGAACTATTATTCGCATGTGCATGCGGGTCAGATGACGCTCAGGTCTTTGTCTGACCTTTATGTGTTCCCAAATGAACTGACGTTGATCCGCGCGACCGGAGTGTTTCTGAAAATCTGGCTAGAGCGGTCGGCCAGCTTGTTCAATCAAGTGTTGCCAGGGGAACGGGCGGTGGCGCTGAAAGACGCTGGCACGCCGGGGTATCTGCTCGAATCGGTGCTGGGTTTGACTTATCAGATCGACCTCAGCCAACCCGCGCGCTTCACGCCCGCCGGGGCGGCGTCTGGGTTGGGTGGCGGGCGCATTTTTGATCTTCGCCATAATGGACAGCTGGTTGGCGATGATGACACTTTTCTGCTGGCCACCAGTGATTACCGCGCCTGCGGTGGAGGTGGCTATCCCATCGCCCCGGCAGACCAGATTGTTGCCACGCCCCCACTGGCCATTCGCGATGTTTTGAAAGCCTATGTGCAACAGACGGGTCTGATCAAAGTTGGCGCGGACCCGATCTGGCGGTTTGCAGACGTTGCAGGCGCAAGCGTTTGGTTCAAGTCCTCGCCCAACGCCCAACCGGCCTGCCAAAATCACCCGTGGTTATCCATTCGCTGTGTTACAGACCGTGACGAAGATGGGTTTGCCCATTACGAGATGGAACTCTGAGGCTTGCATCGACGGTTTTCGCCTCATATATGAGGGTCGAGAGGTTGGCGCGGGCAGGCACCTCGCCAATCTGGTCAGGTCCGGAAGGAAGCAGCCACAACGAGCCCCGCTTGGGTCGTGTTCAGCCTCTCACCCAGTTTCAAATTCGCAAAATTTGGAACCCCGACAGGCGAAACAAAGTTTTGCCGGACGGGACACCACCCAAAGGCCCGCCAAATTGCAGGCCATAGATGATCGGAGGGCCAATATGAATGTCGTCATCACCCTTCGGGCAGGAATTTGCTAAGCGGGTTTATCCCCTTTCTGCCTGAGCACGCACACCCCAAGCCGCGTTTGCGCGCGGGGTGCAATGCCATGCTGAAACAGGCAGACCAATGACACACACACTTACGGACCTTGGTTGGTCCCCTTTCTTCGAAGCGCAGCGCGACGACGCTGCCGACTTGACCCCTTACCGGATCACCGACATTCACCGCAGCCGCATGAATGCGCTGGGCGAGGCGGGCGAGGTCACCCTGACCTCTCCCAAGATCGTGGCCGGCGAATTGGCGGTTGGCGATTGGGTTTTGGCCGACCCAGAGCTTCGCATACAACGATGTTTGGAGCGAAAATCACTGCTTCAACGACGTGCCGCCGGGACCGATGCACATACGCAGCTAATCGCGGCGAATGTCGATACCCTGTTTATCGTGACCTCGTGCAATGATGATTTCAACATTGCCCGGATCGAACGGTTTTTGGCACTGGCACATGAGGCTGGATGTTATCCTGTTCTGGTCCTGACAAAAGCGGACCTGTGCGATGATCCCCTTCGATACGAGGCCGAGGCACAGACCCTTGACCCGATGCTGACGATCCTGACCGTCAACGCCCGCGACCCATCCGGTGCGGCAGCGGTGGCGGCGTGGTGCAAAGCCCCGCAAACGGCGGCCTTTATCGGGTCGTCCGGCGTGGGCAAAACAACCCTAACCAATGGCTTGACTGGGGGCGACGCCGACACCGGCGGTGTCCGCGAAGACGATGCCAAGGGCCGCCACATCACAACCTCGCGCAGTATGCGTCCCATGCTGCAGGGCGGTTGGATCATTGATATGCCCGGCATGCGCGCGTTACGTCTTTTGGACACCCGCGAGGGGATCGACAGCGTTTTTGACGATCTGGCCGAGCTGGAAACCCAATGTCGGTTTTCCGACTGTGCGCATGAAACCGAGCCAGGGTGTGCCGTGCGCGCGGCCATCGACGCGGGAGAGCTTGATCTGGACCGTTTGGCACGCTGGCGCAAATTGCGCGCCGGTGATGCAAAGAACACCGAGACGGTGGCCGAAAGCCGCGCGCGACAGCGAAAGTTCTCGAAAATGGTGAAGAGCGTTACCAAGGGCGCAGGAAAGCGCAAAGGACGTTAGTCCAAGGGGATATCGCTTGGCGCGCGTCCGCAAATCAGGTCGCACTGAGACAACTGACAGGATAGGGTCGGAACATGGCCAGTCACGATGCAAAAGATGATGAGGAAAAAGCTGAAATCCGAACGCGGTGGGCCGAGGATCGAACGATCATGGCCAATGAACGCACGTTTTCAGCTTGGATGGGAACCGGCCTTGGCGCGGTGGGTGTTGCGATCGGGTTAAAGGCCGTGTTTGGGGCGTTTGATCCAACCTGGGCGGCCAAACTGGTCGCGACTTTGTTCTTGCTGGCAGCGATCGTGATCTATTGGGCGGCACGGCGGCAGGCTTGCAAAACTCTGTCGCGGCTATCTGAAAACGATGCAGAAGCGTTACCGACACAGTCTTTCACCCGTCTTGCCGCTTTGATGACTGTGGCAACGGTTGGGGTCGGGGGGATCTTGTGGGCGTTGTGACCAGCGACCGCATCTTTGGTGGACCCCTGCCTCGCCCCGCTTTAGTCTTCTGTGACTGGACGAATCTCGACAAAGGTTGACGATGAGCGACACCACTCCCGACACGGCGCAAGCGGCCCAGCCCTATCAGGTTCTGGCGCGCAAATACCGCCCAGAAACGTTCGCCGATCTGATCGGGCAAGAGGCGATGGTGCGCACGCTCAAGAACGCGTTCGAAGCCGACCGGATCGCGCAGGCCTTTGTAATGACGGGCATTCGCGGTGTGGGCAAAACCACCACGGCGCGGATCATCGCCAAGGGCATGAACTGCATCGGGCCAGACGGCACGGGCGGACCAACTGTCGAGCCCTGCGGCAAGTGTGAACATTGCGTTGCCATCGCCGAAGGCCGCCATGTGGATGTGATGGAGATGGACGCCGCCTCGCGCACTGGTGTGGGGGATATTCGCGAGATTATCGACAGTGTTCATTATCGTGCGGCATCGGCGCGGTATAAGATCTATATCATCGACGAAGTTCACATGCTGTCGACCAGTGCGTTCAACGCCCTGCTCAAGACGCTTGAAGAGCCGCCTGAGCACGTGAAATTCATTTTTGCGACCACCGAAATCCGTAAAGTGCCCGTCACGGTTCTGAGCCGCTGTCAGCGGTTTGACCTGCGCCGGATCGAACCTGAGGACATGCTGGCCATGTTGCGCCGGATTGCCGATGCGGAAGGGGCTGCGATCGCCGATGATGCGCTGGCGCTGATCACGCGCGCCGCCGAAGGCTCGGCCCGTGATGCGCAATCGCTGCTGGATCAGGCGATCAGCCATGGTGCCGGTGAAACGACCGCCGAACAGGTGCGCGCCATGTTGGGGCTGGCGGATCGGGGCCGGGTGCTGGACCTGATGGATCTGATTCTAAAAGGGAATGCGGCGGGGGCTTTGGTTGAGCTTGGTGGTCAATATGCCGACGGCGCTGATCCAATGGCGGTGTTGCGTGATCTGGCCGAAGTTTCGCACTGGCTGAGCGTGATCAAGATCACACCAGAGGCCGTCGAAGACCCGACGGTGTCATCGGAAGAGCGCAATCGCGGGCAAACCATGTCGCGCGAACTGCCGATGCGGGTTCTGTCGCGGATGTGGCAGATGTTGCTGAAGGCGATTGAAGAGATCTCGGTTGCGCCAAATTCGATGATGGCAGCTGAAATGGCGGTCATTCGGCTGACCCATGTGGCCGACTTGCCTACGCCGGAAGAATTGGTGCGCAGGTTGAAGGACCAGCCTGGGCCGCCAGCCGGGCCGATAGGCGGTGCCCCTGCGCCATCGGGTGGCAGTGGACCGAGTGCGACCTCTGTATCGCGCGGTTCGGTTTCTGGTGGCGGGTCAAGCGGTGGCGCAACTGCTTTGGCCGTATCGCAGGAACCGGAAAACGCCTTGGCGCGCTATACCCGGTTCGAGGATGTGATCGAATTGATCCGATCTAACCGCGATGTGAAGCTGTTGGTCGAGGTTGAGGGCGGCCTGCGGCTTGCAGCTTACGCACCGGGCCGGATCGAATTCACGCCCGCTGATGGGGCACCATCCGACCTTGCCGCCCGTCTTGCGCAACGTCTGCAAGGATGGACTGGTGTGCGTTGGGGCGTCACGCTGGTGAATGGATGTGAGGCGGCGACGATTACTGAGACGCGGGATGGTGAAAAGCTTGCGCTGGAAGAAGAAGCGGCGGCGCACCCTTTGGTTCAAGCGGTGATCGCAAACTTTCCCAAGGCGCGGATCACTGAAATTCGCACCGCAGCAGACATGGCCGATGAAGCCGCCGCAGAAGCCCTGCCAGAGGTTGACGACGAATGGGATCCGTTTGAGGAAGAGTAGATGAAAAGCTCAACGCGTTCCGAGATTGCGATCCTTGAAGAGGTCAAGTCACTTGCGGTTGAATACTACCAACTGACCGGTAAGCCTCTCGGTGTGACGGGCGAGATCGCCGAGATGGAGGCTGCCAGGCTGCTTGACCTAGAACTCGCCGAAGCACGCACTCCCGGTTTCGACGCGTATCGAACAACAACGGACAGAAAAGAGAAAATTCAAATCAAGGGACGCTGGAAGAATGATGGGGCGTCTTGGGGCCGTGTTTCGAAGATAAACACGGATCAAGAATTCGATGCTGTTCAGCTTGTGCTGTTACAAGGAAACTACGAAGTATTTGAAATCTGGGAAGCCACGCGGGACGATATCATCGAAAGACTGAATGCCCCTGGCTCCAAGGCGCGCAATGAACGCCGGTCTATGGGTGTTTCACAGTTCAAGTCCATTGCTGATCTTGTCTGGCCGTGCCACGCCTTGTAAGCGGGGCGGCCCGACCGTATCTAAGACTGAACCGAATACACAAGATCGAGGAGCATAAAATGCTGAAGGGACTGGGTGGTCTTGGCGATATGGCCAAGATGATGAAAGCCGCACAAGAGATGCAGACCAAGATGTCGGATATGCAAGAAAGCCTGTCTACGATGACCGTGGTCGGGGAAAGTGGTGCCGGTTTGGTGCGGGCCACTGCGACCGCAAAGGGCGTGTTGACGGGCCTGGACATTGACCCTTCGATCTTCAACCCCGACGAAAAGGAAGTGGTCGAGGATTTGATCCTTGCCGCGATCAAGGATGCTCAGGCCAAGGCGCAGGACCGCAGCGAAACCGAGATGTCACGCCTGACCGAAGAACTTGGTCTGCCCAAGGACATGAACCTGCCGTTCTAAGGCAGAAAACCGCATGTCAGAAGCCCCGCGTGATATCGAGAACCTGATCGAGTTAATGGCGAAACTGCCCGGACTCGGTCCGCGGTCTGCGCGGCGAGCGGTGCTGTATCTGATCCGCAAGCGTGCGCTTGTGCTGACGCCGCTCGCGGACGCGATGGCCGCGGTGGCCGAGACGGCGCGCGAATGTATCACCTGCGGAAATGTATCGACTGCAAACCAGTGCGATATCTGTGCGTCCGAGAAACGTGCAGTGGGCGAGATTTGCGTGGTCGAAGATGTCGCCGACCTTTGGGCGATGGAACGTGCTGGTCGTTTCAAAGGGCGCTATCACGTGCTGGGCGGAACCCTGTCGGCACTTGATGCGGTCGGCCCGGAAGACCTTGGCATTCCCCGCCTGATCCAGCGCGTTATTGATGAAAATGTGACCGAGGTCATCTTGGCACTGAACGCGACTGTCGACGGTCAAACCACGGCGCATTACATCGCAGAAGAGCTGGAAGGGCGTTGTGCCGTTTCATCTCTGGCACAGGGTGTGCCGATAGGAGGCGAGCTGGATTATCTGGACGAAGGCACAATTTCGGCAGCATTGGCCGCGCGCAAACGGTATTGAGCTTGTCGCGAACCGGGGCCGCTTAAAACTGATCCAGCAGACGTTTTAGGTAGTCGCGTTCCAGATCGGGGCGATCACCGTCACCGGATCGGCGGCGCAGTTCGTTCATCAACTCTTGCGCGCGTCGATAGACGTCTTCACCATCTTCAAGCGGGTTATCTGTGCCGACCGCACCGGATTGACCGTCGGGGTTGCGACCAAGCGGGTCGCGTTGGCTTGATCTGCGGCCTTCGCCGGGGCTGCTGCCCTGTTCACCTTCGCGCTGGGCTTGTTGGTTTTGCATGGCTTCGTCGAACTGGCGCATCCCTTCGCGCAAGGCCTCCATCGCGTCGGCCTGTCGGCCCAGCGCTTCGGGCAGGTCGCCCTGTTCCAATGCGTCAGCGGCGTCACCCATGGCGCGCCCGGCCTCGTCCAGCGCGTCGCGCGCGGCTTGGCCTGCTTCGTCGCTGGCACCGGGCAGGTTGCGGCGTTGGGCTTCAAGTTGCCGTTGTAAATCGCTTTGGCGCTGCGCCAGATCGTTGCCTTGCCCGGGGCTGTTGTTCTGTTCGGGCCCTGCGCCTTCGCCATCTTGCCCTTGTTGGCCGCCAGTCCCATCATGGCTTTGGCCACGCCCCTGACCGCCGTCGCGCCCTTCGTTGCCCTCAGCCTCGCCCGCCTGCGATCCTTGCCCTTGTTCCTGCAGGTCGCGGAAAGCCTGATCCGACAGACCTTGTTGTTCGCGCAGTGTGTCCTGAAGACCCTCGCGCGCGCTTTCTCCGGGTTGGCTGGGCTGCCCGTTCTGCGCCATCTGCATGTTTTCCATCATCTGGCGCAGTTGATCGAGCATCTGCATCGCCTCGTCCTCGCGCCCTTCACGCATCAACTCTTCGATACGGTCCATCATATCTTCAATGTCGGCCTGCGACATCTCGATCCCGTTTTCAGGTGGCGGCTGATCAGATTGCGGTGCGTTCTGCTGGTTCTGCGCCAGCTGATCCATGTAGTCGCGCATCGCCTCGCGGACCTCGTCCATCAGTTCGGCCAGCTCTTCTTCGCTGGCCCCGTCGCGCATGGCTTGTTCCAACCTATCTTGTGCCTGCTGCATCCGGGCAAGCGCGTCGGCAAGCCGGCCATCGTCAAGTTCGACGGCGACGTCCCACAGTAAGGTGGCGATCTCGTCGCGCAGGTCTTCTGGCAGGCCTGAAGGCAGGTCAGAAAAGGCGATGCCAGCTTCCAGTCGCCGGATGCCCCCGCGTAGCCGTAAGTAGACGCCGTCGGGTAGCTTAAGGTCGTCGGGGCGGTTCAGCACAGCCCGCAGGATTTGCGCAACGCGGCGTCCGTTCTGGCGTGACCACATCAGATCGCGGCGTTGTTCGACCAGTGCTTTGGCAACGGGATGCAGAAAACGGCGGGCGGGAAGAATAATGCCCAGCGGGGTCGACGTGCCGGTTTGTTCTGCGCCATCTTCGACCTTCAGCGTCAGGTTGATCGGCAGGCCCGCCCACGGGTGTTCGATCAGGTTTTCCTCCAACACCCCTTCGATCAGCGTTCGTGCGCCGCGATAGGGCAATGGTAGGTCAACAATCAAAGGTGGGCGGGGTTCCGGGTCGACTGCCAGCCCATGGCGGCGATCCATGCGGTCAAGCCCAAGTGACGCTTCGGCGTGACCTGCAGTGACGGCGTAATCATCGGTCGCGATGAACGGAAGCGAAAAATCGCCAGCAATGCGGCGCGACAGGTCCCCGTCTATGCCTACATTGGGCGGGGTGTCGCCGATTGCGGTGATGTGCCAAGTCGCCCCGCCGGGACCGTCGATGCTGAGCAGGCTATTTTTGGTGATGATCTGGACATAGCTTTGCAGGGTCGGGCCTTTAATCGGCGCGCCGGACAGATCGGCGTCGATGGTAAAGGCGCTAAGGTCGCCATACAGCCGCAGGGTCAGGCGGCTGCCCGTGGGCACGGCCAGTGGTCCGGGGGGTTGGTCGGCCAGATACAGGCTGGGGCGTCCAGTGTAGCCGGGCGGCTCAATCCACCCTTCCCAACTGGCGCTGGCGATTGGCTGAGCGCTGGCGTTCGTGCCCGTGACCGACGCCGCGCGGTCCATCCACGGGGTAAAGCCAAGCGCCAAAGCGGCACCTGTGGCGGCTATCAGACGCAAGCCATAAGGGTCATTCAGCGCGACGCGCAGGTCGGGCGCAACGGGCCTTACGCCCTTTAAACGCTGGGCCATCCGGTGCAAATGGGCCTGCCACAGATCACGCGAGGCCGGGTCATTGCGTCCGGTCGCCTGTTCGTCTTGCAGGGCTGCAATCGGGTGGCCAGGCAGGCTGTCATCCAGCCGGGCTAGGCGCTCGGCCCGGCTGGGCCACGAGAATTTTCGAACCCCCCAAATCAGCGCGATAAGGGCTATGGCCGCGCCAACCATCATCGCGCCGCTCGCTGCGGGGGATGGGCCGATGGTCCAGAAGCTCCACACTGCGAAAGCTGCCAGAAGGATTGTCGCAAGCGGCCAGAAAGCATGCCAGAACCGCTCCAAAACCATGCCAGCCCCTGTCAGACGCAAAGGCCATCTGAGATGCGGTTGCACCTCGTTAGGTAGGGTGGGGCGGGTCATTGGACCCGCGTTGGGTTCACAGCCATGAAGGGATGGTATCGCGTCCTAGCATCTGTTCATAGGTGGGTCGCGCACGGATGACTTCAAATTGATCGCCCATCACCAGAACTTCGGGGATCAGGGGGCGGGAGTTATACTCGGAGGCCATCACCGCGCCGTAGGCGCCCGCGGACCGGAAGGCGATCAGGTCCTCGGGTCGAAGGCTGTCCAGATCGCGCCCCTTTGCGAATGTATCGCCGGTTTCGCAGATCGGCCCGACGATGTCATAGCGGGCTTTTTCGTCGCCGGGTGTCGCCTCGATCACTGGAATAATGTCGTGATGGGCTTCATACATCGACGGGCGCACAAGGTCGTTCATCGCGGCGTCCACGATCAGGAAGTCCTGTCCTTCGCCTTCCTTCACATAGATCACGGATGTGACCATCAGGCCCGCATTGCCGGATACCAGCCGTCCCGGTTCAATCTCGATCTCGCAGCCCAGATGCCCCACGGTTTCGCGCACCATCTGGCCGTATTCGATGGGCAGCGGGGGTGCGGTGTTTGATCGCTCGTAAGGAATGCCAAGCCCGCCGCCTAGATCAAGGCGGGTGATGTCGTGGCCGTCTGCGCGTAGGGCTTCAGTCAGTTGCGCAACCTTCTGGTAAGCTTGGCGGAACGGCTCCAGCTTGGTCAGTTGGCTGCCGATATGCACGTCGATGCCGACGGCCTTCAGGCCGGGCAGGGTGGCAATTTCGGCGTAAACGTCGCGGGCACGGGTGATTGGGATACCGAACTTGTTTTCAGACTTGCCGGTCGAGATCTTGGCGTGGGTTTTGGCATCGACGTCCGGGTTTATGCGGACGGTCACGGGCGCGACCACCCCCATATCAGAGGCAACCTGCGACAGCACCCGCATCTCGGGTTCGCTTTCCAGATTGAACTGACGGATACCATGGGCCAGCGCCAGTCGCATTTCGTCGCGGGTCTTGCCGACACCGGAAAAGACGATCCGGTCGCCCGGCACGCCAGCGGCCAGCGCGCGGCGGTATTCACCTTCTGACACCACGTCCATGCCCGCGCCCAAGTCACCCAGCAGCTTCAAGACGGCAAGGTTCGAGTTGGATTTGACCGCGAAGCAGACAAGGTGGTCCGCCCAGTCCAGCGCTTCGGTGAACAGCCCGATATGACGTTTCAGCGTGGCGGCGGAATAGACATAGAAGGGCGTGCCGACCTTGGCGGCGATCTCGGGGATTGCCACGTCTTCGGCGTGCAGGATGCCGTCGCGGTAAAGGAAATGATCCATGGGCGGGCCTTTCGGGCAGCTGGGCTTACTGGCGGGCTTGTTGTTCTGCGATGTCTTCCGGGCTACCGGGACGAATAGGCTCGCCATCGGCACCGCAGGCAGCCAGACTCAGAAGGGCGAGGATCAGGGTGACGCGGATCATGACAGCACCTCCTTCCAACGAGCGATCTGTTTGCGAACCTCGGACGGGGCCGTGCCGCCATAGGATGTGCGGCTCGCGACGGAATTATGCACGCCAAGAACGCCGAAGACCTCGTCGGTGATCGCATCATGGATCGACTGCATGTCGGCGAGCGACAGGTCGGGCAGGTCGCAGCCGCGGGTTTCGGCCATAGCCACCAGCGACCCGGTCACGTGGTGGGCGTCGCGGAACGGCATGTTCAATGCGCGCACCAGCCAGTCGGCAAGATCGGTCGCGGTCGAGAAACCGGAAGAAGCCGCAGCCTCAAGTGCGTCCGTATTTGCTGCCATGTCTGACACCATGCCAGTCATTGCGGCCAGTGCCAGCATCAGGTTGTCGGCGGCGTCAAACACCTGTTCCTTGTCTTCCTGCATGTCCTTGGAATAGGCGAGCGGCAGCCCCTTCATCACGGTCATCAGGCCCACGGTGGCCCCCATGATCCGCCCGATTTTGGCGCGGATCAGTTCAGCCGCGTCTGGGTTGCGCTTTTGTGGCATGATCGACGAACCGGTGGACCATTTGTCAGACATGCGCACGAAACGGAACTGGGCGGATGACCAGATCACCAACTCTTCTGCAAAGCGACTAAGGTGCATGGCGCAGATGGACGCTGACGTCAGGAACTCCAACGCGAAATCACGGTCGGCCACGGCGTCCAGCGAATTGGCGGTGGGGCGGTCAAAGCCCAAGGCCTCGGCGGTCATGTGGCGGTCGATAGGGAAGGACGTGCCAGCGAGGGCTGCTGATCCCAAGGGGCACTCGTTCATCCGGGTGCGCGCATCGCGGAAACGAGACATATCACGGGCAAACATCTCGACATAAGCCATCATGTGGTGGCCCCATGTCACTGGTTGGGCCGTTTGCAGGTGCGTGAAACCTGGCATGACCCAGTCCGCCCCTGCTTCAGCCTGACCGATCAAAGCGCGGATCAGCGCCTCCAACCCCTCGATTGCCGCGTCCATCTGGTCACGCACCCACAGGCGGAAATCGGTAGCGACCTGATCATTGCGCGACCGGGCCGTGTGCAGACGGCCAGCGGGCTCACCGACGATTTCTTTCAGGCGAGCTTCGACATTCATGTGGATATCTTCAAGCGCTGTCGAGAAGGCGAAACTGCCGCCTTCAATCTCACTCAGGACTTGCGTCAGACCTTCGTGGATCGCTTCGGCGTCTTGCTCCGTGATGACACCGGTTGCTGCCAGCATTAAGGCGTGCGCACGCGATCCGTCGATATCTTGCCGCGCCATGCGCTGGTCATAGCCGATCGAGGCGTTGATTGCCTCCATGATTGCATCGGGGCCAGCGGAAAAGCGGCCACCCCACATGGCGTTGGTGGTTTTGCTGTCGTCACTCATTGTCAGCCTTTCGGAAGGTCGGATCTGCGTTGACTTGCTATACGCGGCGCAGGGCAAAGGCGCAATTGGGCAGCGGCGGTTGGCAAAAATTTGGGGCGCGACAAAGGATGCGCGGGCCCTGTCAGCGCGAGATTGCCGATCCGCGCCGCAAGGCTTTGAGGTCTGCGCAAACAGGCGTATTGTCTGCACTCGGCGCACAAATCTGCTCGGACGAGGCTGCGATGGCTGGGGTGTCAAAAGGCATGCAAACCGGAAGAATCTCAAGGCGACAGGCAGCAGGGCTGCTTTTGGCCGCAAGTATTATGCCTAAAGCCGCGCTGGCCGATGCGGGGTTTGCGGCATGGCTGGCCAGTTTCCGTACACGGGCTGCCTCAAGCGGCATTCCGGCCAACACCCTGCGCGCGCTGGAGAAGGTGCGTTTCCTGCCCGAGGTGGTCAGGTCAGACAAAGCGCCCGCAGAAACATCAAGATCGCTTGGCGACTATCTCGCCTCGGCAGCGTCGCCGCAGCGGATCAAGGGTGGGCAAGTCGTTATGGCGCGCTATCCGACCCTGCTGGGGCGGATCGAGAAACATTTTGAGGTTCCGCGTGAGATCATCGTGGCGATCTGGGGCATGGAAAGCAGCTATGGGGCTGTGCGCGGGTCGGCCCCGGTTCTGTCGACCCTGGCGTCGCTGGCCTATGATGGCCGTCGCCGCAATCTGTTCGAAGAAGAGCTGCTGGCTGCCTTGCATATCCTTGCCTCTGGCGACACATCACTTAGCCGGTTGAACGGATCTTATGCGGGGGCCATGGGGCACACGCAGTTCATGCCAAGTTCGTTCTTGCGCCATGCGGTTGATTTCAACCGCGATGGTCGGCGCGACATTTGGGCCGATGATCCGACGGACGCGCTGGCCTCGACTGCGGCGTATCTGCGTGCGAAGGGTTGGCACGAAGGACAACCTTGGGCTTATGAAGTGCAATTGCCGAAAGGCTTCGATCTGGCGCGCACCGGGCGCGTCCATACGCGGCGGCAACGTGATTGGGCGCAGCTTGGCGTGACCCACGCGTCGGGCGAAAAGCTTAGCGGTTCGGCCTTCGGCGCGCTGATTCTGCCAGCCGGCCCCACCGGCCCTGTGTTCATGATCTTCGACAATTTCCACGTGCTGAAGACCTATAATTATGCCGACAGCTACGTTATCGGCGTGGGGCATCTGTCTGACCGTCTAGCCGGGCGCGGACCCATTCGCGCCAAGTTCCCCGGAGACCCGTGGGGTATGACCACCGCCGAGCGGCAAGAGTTGCAAAGCCGCCTGAACGCGTTGGGCTTCAAGGCCGGGCGCCCGGATGGTGTGATCGGTGAAAAGGGGCGTGCGGCGATACGGTCTTATCAGACTGCGCGCGGCGTGCCGGTTACCGGCGTTCCCAGCCGGGACTTGCTGGCGGGACTTCGCTAGCCACCTGATTAAAGCGAAAGCAGCTTGTGGTGTGGTTGTTTAACAAGCCACAGGCCTCCATCCAAGCATAGATGATTGTGGGGCCGCAGAACTTGAACCCAGCCTTTTTCAGATCTTTAGACATCTGTTCGGTCAATGGGCTTGAGGTCGGGACCTCCGCAAGGCTGGCGTATCGCGACACCTGCGGCACGCCGTCGACATACCCCCAAATCAAATCTGCAAAAGCCTGCGCGCCGCCAAGATTCAGATAGGCTTGCGCGTTGCCGATGGTAGCTTCGATCTTGCCGCGGTGGCGGACGATCCCGGCATTGCCCAGCAATCGCGTCACCTCGTCGTCGCCCCATTTGGCGATAACGTCGGGGTCGAACCCTTCAAAGGCAGCGCGGAATGCGTCACGTTTGCGCAGAATGGTGATCCAACTCAGCCCGGCCTGAAACCCGTCAAGGATCAGCTTTTCCCACAACGCCCGGCCATCATATTCCGGCACGCCCCATTCGGTGTCGTGATAGGTGACATAAAGCGGATCATCTCCGCACCATGTGCAGCGCTGGGTCATAAGAGAGCTTTCTTCTGAGATACGTAAAATTAGCAGGAAATTGAGGATTTCACTGCTTGTTAGCATATGTGGCGCATCAATGTCTCATCGCTGCGATGGAGATTTTCAATGATGCGTAATTTGAGATGGGATGAGGTGCCTGGAATAGCGCCGATGGGCGACCAACCGATGAGCGACCCACTCTCCGTCGCCCTTGATCTGCGCGACCACGAAGCGCTGGACTTGGTGCGCCATGCATTGCGCCACAAACAGGTGAAACTGGCCTATCAACCGGTTGTGCAGACGGCCAATCCAGACCGTATGGCATTTTATGAAGGCCTGTTGCGGGTGCATGACGCCTCTGGCCGAGTGATTCCCGCAAAAAGCTTTATTGGAGCCGTCGAAGACACCGAGATGGGGCGCATTCTTGACGCGCTGGCCTTGGAAAAGGGGCTGGAAGTTTTGGCAGCGGAACCGGGGCTGCGATTGGCGGTTAACATGTCGGCCCGTTCGATCGCCTATCCGGGCTGGAAACAGGTGTTGGAACGCGGCCTGCAGGACAACCCGACTGTGGGTGAGCGCCTGATTCTTGAGATTACAGAACGTACAGCCATCACCATGCCGGATCTGGTGCAGGTCTTCATGGCGGACCTGCAGCAAAAAGGGATCAGCTTCGCGCTGGATGACTTTGGCGCAGGCTTCACTTCTTTCCGTTATCTCAAAGACTTCTACTTCGACATCCTGAAGATCGACGGCGAGTTCATCCGCGGCATCCATCAAGACGCTGACAATCAGATCCTGACCGAAGCAATGTTGTCCCTAGCACGCCATTTCGACATGTTCACGGTGGCGGAAAGTGTCGAAAACTATAAGGACGCGACTTATCTTGCTTCGATTGGCGTGGATTGCATGCAGGGGTATTATTTTGGTGCGCCGACGATCAATCCCTATTGGCAGAAGGTGGCCTGATCCGGCTGCCCACTTAAGGTTCCCTGACAGAGCAAGTGCGTGCGACTTGATTTCCTCTGCAATGCAGCACAGGATGCGTTCAACATCGGATATCAGTTCGAAAAAACGTCGTTTCGCGGCGGTTTGCCGGCGCTTATCCGTCAGTTTGGAGGAAAAGGAACCATCATGACCAACGTTGTTATCGTATCCGCCGCGCGGACTGCCGTCGGCAGTTTCTCGGGCTCGTTTGCAAACACGCCCGCCCACGACTTGGGGTCCGCTGTGCTTGAGGCCGTCGTCGTCCGCGCCGGAGTCGACAAAAGCGAGATTGATGAAACCATTCTGGGTCAGGTTCTTCAGGCCGGACAAGGGCAGAACCCCGCGCGCCAAGCGCATATCAACGCCGGATTTCCCAAAGAAAGCTCGGCGTGGAGCATTAACCAAGTCTGCGGTTCGGGTCTGCGCACCGTGGCGCTTGGTGCCCAGCATGTGATGCTTGGCGATTCGGCCATCGTTGCCGCTGGCGGTCAGGAAAGCATGTCGCTTAGCGCCCACGTTGCGCATTTACGTGCAGGTCACAAGATGGGCGACATGAAGTTCATCGACTCGATGATCAAGGACGGCCTTTGGGATGCCTTCAACGGCTACCACATGGGTCAAACCGCCGAGAATGTGGCCCAGCAATGGCAGATCACCCGCGAGATGCAGGATGAATTCGCTGTCGCCTCGCAAAATAAAGCAGAGGCCGCCCAGAAGGCTGGCAAATTCGCGGATGAGATCGTCCCCTTTGTCGTAAAGACCCGCAAAGGCGAAACTATCGTCGATCAGGATGAATACATCCGCCATGGCGCGACAATGGAAGCCATGCAGAAGCTGCGCCCGGCCTTCACCAAAGACGGATCGGTAACTGCGGCCAACGCCTCGGGCATCAATGACGGTGCAGCCGCGGTATTGCTGATGAGCGCGGAAGAAGCCGAAAAGCGTGGGCTGGAGCCGCTGGCGCGCATCGCATCCTATGCCACCGCAGGGCTTGATCCGTCGATCATGGGTGTCGGACCGATCCATGCCTCAAAAAAGGCGTTGGAAAAGGCGGGCTGGAAAGCGCAAGACCTTGACCTTGTGGAAGCCAATGAGGCGTTCGCCGCGCAGGCTTGCGCCGTGAACAAAGACATGGAGTGGGACACGTCCGTTGTGAACGTGAACGGCGGTGCAATTGCCATCGGCCACCCCATTGGTGCCTCGGGCTGCCGTATTCTGAACACGCTGTTGTTTGAGATGAAGCGCCGCGACGCCAAGAAGGGTCTTGCGACACTTTGCATTGGCGGCGGTATGGGCGTGGCAATGTGCCTTGAACGTCCCTGAGCCATCGCCGGGCTGAAAAGAAAAGGCGCCTCTGGGCGCCTTTTTGCTACATTGCGGAAAGGCGGGGAAATAATCTCTGCAATTCTGAAAATGTTTACGCAATAATATTGCGTAGCGAGTGTATAAAAGGTAACAGAGTTTCCATACCTAGATAATATATTGGAGGAATACATGGCTCGAGTTGCACTGGTTACCGGTGGTTCGCGCGGCATTGGCGCTGCGATTTCCAAGGCTCTGAAAGCAGAGGGCTATAACGTGGCGGCCACATATGCGGGCAATGATGCAAGCGCTTCGGCCTTTACGGAAGAAACCGGCATCAAGACCTACAAGTGGAATGTTGCTGACTACGAGGCCTCGGCGAAAGGGCTGGCACAGGTCGAAGCGGATCTCGGACCGATTGACGTTGTGGTTGCCAATGCGGGTATCACCCGCGACGCTCCGTTTCACAAGATGACGCCCGAACAGTGGCACGAGGTGATTGATACCAACCTGACCGGCGTGTTTAACACGGTTCACCCGATTTGGCCCGGTATGCGCGAACGCAAGTTTGGCCGGATCATCGTGATCAGCTCGATTAATGGTCAGAAGGGGCAGTTCGCTCAGGTGAACTATGCCGCGACCAAGGCGGGCGATCTTGGCATCATCAAATCGCTGGCCCAAGAAGGCGCGCGCGCAGGCATCACCGCCAACGCAATCTGCCCCGGCTATATCGCAACCGAGATGGTGATGGCTGTGCCTGAAAAGGTACGCGAATCGATCATCGCCGGTATCCCGGCGGGACGTCTGGGCGAGCCGGAAGAGATCGCACGTTGCGTGACTTTCCTTGCGTCGGACGATGCGCAGTTCATCAATGGCTCGACCATTTCGGCCAACGGGGCGCAGTTCTTCGTCTGATCTCGCCTTGAAATCGCATTATTGGGGACTGGCCAAACCGGCTGGTCCCCTCTTTCTTGGGCAACGCCGAATTGGTCCTGAGGGACTCGGAGATGTGCATTGATCAGTCTTTCAAGGTCACAAATTAGATGATACCTAACCGAAATGACCGACTGCCTACCGTCACCGACATGACCATAATCCCGGTCGAGAAGCTGATATGACAACCGGCAAGGCAACCCTAGTGGGCTTTAGCGCGGTGCTGTTGTGGTCTCTGTTGGCTCTTTTTACTGTGGGAACCGTCCCTGTGCCGCCCTTTCAACTGGCGGCCATGGCGTTTCTGATTGGCGGTTCTGTCGGGTTGGTCTGGATCGGATGGGCCGGGAACTTGGGCGCGCTGCGGCGAGTTGGGTGGCGCGTTTACCTGTTCGGGACGCTCGGCCTGTTTGGTTATCACGCACTTTATTTCTCGGCCCTGCGCATCGCACCGGCTGCCGAAGCGGGGTTGATTGCGTATCTTTGGCCGTTGTTGATCGTGCTTTTCTCGGGCCTATTGCCAGGCGAGCAGCTAAGGCCGCTTCACATTATCGGCGCGCTTGTGTCCTTCGTGGGCGCGGCGATCATCGTTTTGGGCGGATCGAGCGGGTTTAGCGCAGATGCACTGCCCGGCTTTGGCCTCGCGTTTCTATGCGCGCTGACATGGTCGGGGTATTCGGTTCTTTCACGCAGGCTGGGAAACACGCCGACCGCCTCTGTCGTCGTTTTTTGCCTTTTGACGGCAGTGCTTGCGACCGGTGCGCATCTGACATGGGAAGTTACAGCGTGGCCAGTCGACGCCCTTGGTTGGGCCGCGGTTCTAGGTCTGGGGCTAGGCCCAGTCGGACTTGCGTTTTACGTGTGGGATATTGGAGTGAAGCTGGGCGACATTCAACTATTGGGCGTCGCTAGCTATAGCGCGCCGCTGTTGTCGACACTTATCCTGATCGTTGCAGGCGTGGCGGAGCCCCGTCTGTCATTGATCCTTGCTGGTCTTCTTATCACGGTTGGCGCGGTGATGGCCGCGCGGGCCAGTTCGGCACAAAGCGCAGGCAACTGACCCGGTCTGATAGGCCCTAGGCGGTTGCGAGACGCTCAATTTCCTCTTTGAGCAGGAGTTTCTGCTTCTTCAGCTCAGAAATCTCGTGGTCGCTGCTGCCGGGCGACCGTTGGATCGCCTCGACCTTTTCAGAGAGAACCTCGTGTTTCCTCCGCAGCTCTTCAAGATGCGAACTCATGCTCATGGGCGTTCCTCCTCTGATGTAAATGGACAGATTGAGTGCACCACATATTTGGCAGCTTGTCACGAGGTCGTTGCATCCAAATGACGAAAATCCGCGATGAGTTCGATCCGAACCCGGTGCCTGCGGCGTCTAGTCCAAGGACAAGGCCGCGCCTGTACGCAAAATCGCGGCGACCTCGGGTGTGTAATGATCGCGGTCGGCTTCGTGCATAATGCCTTCGTGCAAAATAAGGGGAGCCGCCAGTCGGAACGCGCCACGTCCACCTTTTCGCGCCTGCACGATCACCAGTGATGCCGCCCGTCCGATGCGCGGGCAAAGAGGCTTCACCACCACCGAACCAAGCCTGCTATCCATTGCGGCTAAGACCTCGGGCAGTCGTTCGGCATTTTGGATCAGGGTAATGTATCCGGCGGGTGACAGGCGTCGCGTCGCCTGATCCAGCCAAGTGGAAAGCGGCGTGTCTTCGCCCAACGCGCCTTCGCGCACCGCATCGGGGGAGGCGGTGCCTCGGTCGCGCCGAAAGTAGGGCGGGTTCATAATAACGTGATCAAACCCGTCATTGCGCAGCGCGGCCGGCATGTTTGCCAGATCGCCTTTGTGTACGGTCAGGGGAATTTTGTTTTGCTTGGCGTTGAGCTTCGCAAGATCAGCGTAAATGGTTTGCCGCTCCAACCCCACCAGTCGCAGCCCGGCGACGCGCCGCCCAAGACAAAGTGACGCGGCCCCGGCACCGCACCCAAGTTCAAGAACCGATTGTCCGGGGGATGCCGGGACAGATGCGGCCAGAAAAACCGGGTCAACGCCCGCGCGATACCCGGTCGCGGGCTGTGCTAGCGTCAATTGCCCGCCCAAAAATGCATCTTTTGTCAGTTCGGGGGCCGCAGGTGTCATGGTTTACCCTTCGTATTCCACGCCATTATCGCGCAAAACGGCGCGCGCAAGGAATAAATCTTTTTCAAGGACCATTAAGCGGCGCGGCAGGATTCCGATCGAACCTTCCAGCGCACTCATATGGACGTCCATCGCAAAGCAGTTTATATCCTCGCCATCAAGAAGGGCCGTGACAAACGGGATCAAAGTTGGGTCTGTGGTGCGAAGAAGCTCTCTCATAGATATGGACTTAATGGCAGGTCCATGGCTTTGTCGAGCCGGATGACGGGCAATCTGACGGGAAGGTGATCATGCTGATCGAAGCTGCACATAAACCGCACGAACGTTTGGGTGCGCATCTCGAAGACGAGATGGCCGCCGTGAACGCCTTGATCAGTCAACGCATGGCATCAAAGAACGCCCCGCGCATTCCCGAGGTGACAGCTCATCTGGTTGATGCGGGCGGCAAACGTCTGCGACCCATGCTGACCTTGGCGGCGGCGAAGCTGTGCGGATACCAAGGGCCCTATCACATCCATCTGGCCGCAACGGTCGAGTTCATTCACACCGCCACGCTGTTGCATGACGATGTGGTCGATGAAAGTGGTCAGCGCCGCGGACGGCCCACCGCCAACTTGTTGTGGGACAACAAGTCCAGCGTTTTGGTCGGCGACTATCTATTTTCGCGCAGTTTCCAGCTGATGGTGGAAACCGGCAATTTGCGGGTTCTGGATATTCTGGCCAATGCCTCGGCCACGATTGCCGAAGGCGAGGTGTTACAACTGACCGCCGCGCAGGATCTGGCGACGGACGAGGCGATTTATCTGCAAGTGGTGCGCGGCAAGACCGCCGCGCTGTTTTCCGCCGCGACCGAAGTCGGCGGTGTGATCGCAGGGGCAAACGAGGCGCAGGTGAAAGCACTGTATGACTACGGTGATGCGCTGGGCGTGTCGTTCCAGATTGTGGACGACCTGTTGGATTTCACCGGCGGAGATGCCATTGGCAAGAATATTGGCGACGACTTCCGCGAACGCAAACTGACGCTACCGCTGATCAAAGCCGTTGCAAAAGCGGACGAGGAGGAGCGTTCCTTCTGGTCGCGCACGATCGAAAAAGGTCGCCAGCATGATGGCGATTTGGACTATGCGCTGGGGCTTTTGAACAAGCACGGCGCATTGGAAGAAACGCGCACGGACGCCATGGTTTGGGCGGACAAGGCGAAGGCTGCGCTGACGGTTCTGCCGGATGACCCGATCCGCGATATGTTGCGCGAGATTGCCGACTACGTCGTGGCGCGGATTAACTAAGGCGCGCGGGTTCGACCCACCAATCAGGCTGCTGATCTGCCACCAACCGGGCCGCGTTTTGCGCGGCCTGTTCTGTTTCAAACAACGCAAAACATGTGGCCCCCGACCCTGACATTCGGGCAAGTCGCGCATCCGGCAGTGCCGTTAAGGCGGCCAGCACGTCAGCGATGATCGGGGCGTGCGCAATCGCGGGCGCTTCCAGATCGTTGCGTTGAGACGCCAGCCAGTCAATGAAAGCCCGCGTCTTCAGACCTTGCGGCAGTCGCTTGGGCATCGGCGGGTTTGCCTTGTTGGGTAGGGCTTTGAAGACAGCAGGCGTCGCAACGTCGACGCCGGGGTTGGCAAGCACCGCAAACAGCGGTGGTAGTCCGGAGCAGGGGGCGACATCTTCGCCAATGCCACGCATCCGTGCGGCATGGCGAAGCAGGCAGACACGCACATCGGCACCCAGCCCGGTCACGCCTTCGGGCAAGCGGGTGTTGCCGGTGATCTCGGACAGCGCAAGAACTGTGGCGGCAGCGTCTGAACTACCGCCACCGATTCCGGCGGCGGTTGGCAGGTGTTTGGACAAGACGATGTGGACTGGCACGTCGAAAAGGGCAGCTGCGCGGACGGCAAGGTTGGTTTCGTCCGTCGGCACACCTTCGGCACGCGGGCCGGTGACCTCGAACTTCGACACGGTTGCAGGCATCACGGTCACGCGGTCGCCCACATCAGCGAACACCACAAGGCTATCGAGCAGGTGATAGCCATCTTTGCGCTGACCCGTCACATGCAGCGTCAGGTTCACCTTTGCAGGGGCAAAGATTTTGCTGATGGTCATTCGGGTTTGGTCAGGGGGGCGGCCCCTTCTTCTGCCAAGACGACATCCAATCCGACCTCAAGCTTGCGGCGTATACGATCAGGCTTAAGTTCTTCCAGATCAGTGTCGTCAGCGATGAAGCTAAGCGCGCGGCTCCATTGGAACCGAGCCTCGCGTTTGCGACCAACGGCCCAATAGGTATCACCCAGATGATCGTTCAGGATCGGGTCAACTGGCATCAGCTCGACCGCGCGTTCCATGTTCTTGACGGCTTCGTCATAGCGCCCCAACCGGAACTGAGCCCAACCCAGGCTGTCGACGATGTATCCGCTTTCGGGGCGGGCTGCGACCGCGCGTTCGATCATGTCCAGCGCTTCGTCCATATTGGTCTGCCGTTCGACATAGGTGTAACCCAGGTAATTCAGCACGTTGGGCTCTTCCGGGCTAAGCTCCAGCGCTTTGCGAAAATCGGCCTCGGCCGCTGGCCATTTGTCTATTTTGGTCAGTGCAATGGCGCGCTGAAAATAAGTGGCCCATTGGCCGGGCAGATCTTCGGCAAAGCCCTCGATTGCTTTATCATAGGCGGCGCGGGCTTCTTTGAAGCGGTCTTGTTGCATCAACGTGTCACCAAGCGCGACGCGGAACCGAAGCGTGTCAGGATAGGCGTCGGCCAGAGCTTTCAGTTCGTCGATCGCCTCGTCAAATTTTTCGGAACGACGCAGGACATCCGTGCGACCCAGTGCGGCCTCTTGATACAGGAGGCTGCCCGTGGGCACGCGACCATAGGCGTCGACGGCAAGGTCGTGAAGCTCCATCCGTTCAAGCAGCCGCGCAGACAGTAGGATGGTGCCCGCGTTGTCGGGGTTCAGATGTTCGGAAAGGCGGCTGAAAATAAGCGCAATGGTCGGGTCGGCATCGACGCTTCGGCTTTCAGCGACGGCAAAAAACAGTTCGGCAACGCCGTCATTGGGCGATGTGATGCCGGTGAAGGGCAAAACCTCGCCTGCTTCAAGCTTGGCAATGATGTCGGCAACTTCCGGGTCGACCTGCCCGGTGGCGCTTTGTTTTAAAAGCGCCAGCGCGTCTGTATGGCGGTCAAGTTGGCTCAGCACCTGCACATAGGCCAAAATGCCGCCGCGATTCAGTTGCAAATCGCCTTCTTCACCGCTGAAAATGCTTGCCGCGCCTTCGAAATCTCCGACATGTGCCAGTGCCAGCGCCTTTTGGAACTGGGCGAAGGCACGGGTGCTTTGGTCTTCGGACAGTCTGTCAAACACCTCGAGCGCCTGCGACATACGGCCCTGACCCAGACTGATCCAAGCGGTGGTCATCTGGTCAACCATGCCAGCGATCGAAATCCCGCCTTCCAGCAGGGCGAGGGCGTCGTCCCACTGTTCGTTCGCCAACGCGTCGCCCAGAAGAACCAATCCGGCCAATTGATTGTCAGGATTGATTGACGTCAGACGGTGGGCGAAAGGCAGGGCCTTGTCGATCTCGCCCAGTGCTGTATGGGCCACGACCAGACCTTCAAGTATGTCGGTGCGATCCGCATTGTCAGACAGGGCGCGCGTGCCGTATTCGACCACCTTGACGAAATCGCCTGACAGATCGGCTTGGCGTGCCGCCAGATAAGGGC
Organism: Aliiroseovarius sp. S1339; assembly: GCF_023195695.1. Classification (GTDB taxonomy): domain Bacteria; phylum Pseudomonadota; class Alphaproteobacteria; order Rhodobacterales; family Rhodobacteraceae; genus Aliiroseovarius. Next base: position 190,901 of record NZ_JALPQG010000007.1, read on the forward strand.
CGGCAGCCGTATCAGCTTGCCCCGTTATTGGCGCTATACCGACAAGACAGGCCGCCGTGATCATAGTGGCGATGAGCTTACGGGAGGTTGGAAATCTAAGGGGCACCACGTGTAAATCTCTTGTTAGATGGCTTCGTAAGTTGAAGCGTTGCTTTGGAACCTAATCGGCATATGCGGCGAAAACAATGAGGGGCGGCACATGGCCACCCCTCACGTTTACGTTTTCTGGAAACACGCCGCTACATGTTCGGATAATTCGGCCCGTCACCGCCCTGCGGAACCGTCCAGATGATGTTTTGGCTTGGGTCCTTGATGTCACAGGTCTTGCAATGAACGCAGTTCTGAAAGTTGATCACAAAGCGCGGATCTTTGCCGGCTTCCTCAACCACCTCATAAACGCCCGCCGGGCAGTACCGTTGCGCGGGTTCTGCGAATTCGGGCAAGTTGACCTTGATCGGCAGATCGGGGTCAGCCAGCTTCAGGTGGCAGGGCTGGCTTTCTTCATGGTTCGTGGCGGCGAAGGCGACATTGGTCAGGCGGTCAAATGACAGTTTGCCGTCCGGTTTCGGATAGTCGATGACAGCGAAGTCGGCGGCTTTCCCCGTGGCCTGCGCGTCGTTCTTGCCGTGTTTGACGGTGCCAAAAGGCGAAAACCCAAACAGCGACTGCACCCACATATCTACCCCGCCCAGCATCAGCGACGCGGTCAGGCCAAATTTCGACCACAGAGGTTTTACATTGCGCACTTTCTTCAGGTCTTTGGCAACCTCGCCTGTGCGCAGCTCGACCTCGTAATCCGACAACTCGTCACCCGCGCGACCTTCTGCGATGGCCTTCACCGCCGCGTCTGCCGCCGCAATGCCCGACAACATCGCGTTGTGATTGCCCTTGATGCGCGGCACGTTCACCAACCCGACCGAACAGCCAAGCAGAGCGCCACCGGGGAACGAGGCTTTCGGCATCGACTGATACCCGCCTTCGGAAATCGCCCGCGCGCCGTAAGCCACGCGTTTGCCGCCCTCAAGCAGTTTTGCAATCTCGGGGTGATGCTTGAAGCGCTGGAATTCCATATAAGGATAGAGGTGCGGGTTCTTATAGTTCAGGTGAACCACAAAGCCGACGTAAACCTGATTGTTTTCTAGGTGATAGATGAACGATCCACCGCCTGCATTCTTACCCAGCGGCCAGCCCATCGTGTGGGTCACGGTGCCTTCGTTGTGTTTTTCTGGGTCAATCTCCCAGATCTCTTTCATACCAAGGCCGAACTTCTGCGCGTCGCGGCCTGCTTGCAGGTCATATTTGGCGATGATTTCCTTCGCCAGCGACCCGCGAACACCTTCCGAGATGAAGACGTATTTGCCGTGCAGTTCCATCCCCGGCTCGGTGTTGGGGCCATAAGATCCATCCGGTTCCAGCCCGAAAACGCCAGCGACAACGCCTTTGACTTCGCCGTTGTCGCCAAAAACCAGATCGGAACACGCCATGCCGGGGAAGATTTCGACCCCAAGCTCTTCGGCCTGTTCCGCCATCCAGCGGCAGACATTCGCCATCGAAACGATATAGTTGCCGTGGTTGTTCATCAAAGGCGGCATCGGCCAGTTGGGCACACGCAGGTGACCTGCTGGGCCAAGCACAAGGAAGTTGTCTTTCTTCACGGCCGTTTTGATCGGCGCGCCTTTTTCTTTCCAGTCGGGGATAAGCTTATCAAGCCCACAAGTGTCCAGCACCGCGCCTGACAAGATATGCGCGCCAACTTCGGACCCTTTTTCAAGCACAACCACATTCAGGTCTGCGTTTTGTTGCTTCAGGCGTATCGCAGCCGACAGACCAGCGGGGCCCGCGCCCACGATGACCACATCGTATTCCATGCTTTCGCGTTCAATGTCGCTCATTTTCTTTTCCCCGGATAGACCGTTTCGCAAGATCGTTAGCTTGGCGCATCGCGCGGGTCAATCAGGACACTGCGTTACAAGGGGGGCCAGCGGGTGTTTTTGGCCCATTCGCACGCTGTTTGCGCTGACATTGCCGTTCGGCGATGTCGCGCCAACTTGGGGCGCGTCCCACAAACAATGACGTTGCAAATCGCGCGAGTTTGCTAGATTTTCGGCGCAACCGGGTGCTTTGCCCGACGTAATGATCAAGAAGACACGGTGATAACTTCGCCGATGCGTTCGCGCGCATTGGCCACGGCAGAATGAATAGGCCTTATGGATAAGATACCGCTGACGCGCGCGGGTCACACTGCGCTGAACAACGAACTGAAAATCCTCAAATCCGAGGAGCGCCCGGCGATCATCCGCGCGATTGCTGAAGCGCGTGAGCATGGCGATCTGTCTGAAAACGCCGAATACCATTCCGCCCGCGAAAAGCAGAGCTTCATCGAAGGTCGGATAAAGGAACTTGAGGGCGTTTTGTCGTTGGCCGAGGTGATTGACCCGGCAAACCTGAATGGTGCCGTCAAATTTTCGGCCACAGTCACCATCGTTGATGAAGATACGGAAGCAGAAAAGACCTTTCAGATCGTGGGTGAGCCCGAAGCGGATATTGAGAATGGCAAGCTCAACATCAAATCTCCCTTGGCGCGTGCGCTGATCGGCAAGGAAGAAGGCGACAGCGTCGAAGTGCGCACGCCTGGTGGAGAAAAAGCATACGAGATCCTGAAGATTGAATGGATCTGACGCCCCGTGGGGCGGATAAGAGGACCGAATGAACGACAAGGCGAATAACGGACCAGCAAGCCTGGGAACGGGGCGCAGAGCGCTTCATGCGCAGGTTCCGTCGCTGAGCGCGGGCGAGGTCATTGGCCTATTGCTGTCTGGCCTTTGGCTGGCGGGCTGTATTCTGTTTTTCATCGTTCTGGGTTTCGGCAAAAGCGAAGACGCGGGGCTTGCTGGCCCGTTGCAGTTTTTGATGACGCTTGTGGCGGTGATTATGCCTGTGGCGGTCATCTGGGTGGCGGTCGCTGCCCTCAGGTCTGCGCGGATCATGCGCGACGAAAGTGTGCGCCTTAGTGCGGCAATAGATGCCATGCGATCCGCCTATATCCAACAGCAGCAGGGTTTTACGGGCACGCCCGCACAAGCCTCGAAGGTCGAACAGAAGCTGGACGAAATCGCACAGGTCAGCCGCAAGACGGAAAGTGCGTTGGCGACCTTCACGTCGATTCGCCCCGGCATGCCGACGCTCGCCAACCCAACACCGCCAGACCCCAACCCCGCCATTGTGTCGGAAGCAACCGGACAGGCGACCGCCGATCAGACCAGTCTTGCTCTTGGCACGCCGGTCGAGGATTTGAACCCGCCGCTATCTGTCGAAGATTTTATTCGCGCCTTGCATTTCCCCGAAACCGCCGAGGACGCAGATGGCTTTCGTGCCCTGCGTCGCGCGCTTGACGACCGTCGCGTGGCAGGTTTGGTGCAGGCATCACAAGACGTTCTGACCCTGCTGTCGCAAGACGGGATATATATGGACGACCTGCGACCTGATCGCGCGCGGCCCGAGATCTGGCGCAAGTTTGCGGCTGGTGAGCGTGGGCGCGGTGTGGCCGCTTTGGGCGGCGTGCGTGACCGGTCATCTTTGGCGCTGACGGCTGGGCGAATGAAGCAAGACCCGATATTCCGGGATGCCGCGCACCACTTTTTACGCCGTTTTGACCAAACATTCGCAGGTTTCGAAAAGAACGCCTCGGATGAAAATATTGCGGCTTTGGCCGACACGCGAACGGCGCGCGCCTTCATGTTGTTGGGCCGCGTGACCGGAATATTCGACTAAGTGCTGCGCCCGCGCATTACGACGCCCCCGGCCAGATAGCCCAAGACCGCAATAGCTGCGCTGATCATGACAAACCGCGATATCCCCTGTGCGGTCACCCCCCAAGAGGCGACGGCCAGCGCAAAGGCAGCGATCATTGCCAGTGCGGCACCACCAACCAACAGTGTTGCTGACCTCAGGCCGCCGCGCTGACGCCCCCGCCATATCCGCTTCAGGGCATGCACCATGCGGCCCATGTCCGCCTGTATGGCCACCAAAGCGGGCACGACAAGCAAGACAAGCACCATGCCAAAGCCCAGCCCATAAGTCAGGGTGATCACGGTGGGTTTCAGAAATTGCGCTTGGCGCGACGATTCGTAAAGCAGTGGCCCCAGCCCCAGAACTGTTGTCATCGTGGTCAGCATAACCGCCCGCAATCGGTCTGCCGCCCCGTCGATGATTGCAGGAACCAGCCCACGCTCGCGTGCATATTCGTCGATGGTTGTAACTAACACGATTGAATCGTTGATGATGATCCCGGTCATCCCGATCAGCCCAACGACCGAGAACATGGATAGCGGCACATCCCAATGAACGTGACCAAAGATCGCTCCGACCAACCCGAACGGAATGATCGCCATGACCACCAGTGGGCGGGTCCAACTTGAAAAGATCCACGCAAGCGTCAGGAAAATGCCCAGCAGCACCAGGATCAGACCAGATTGCGCGTCAGATAGGAACTCTTTCTGCTGTTCGGCCAAACCGCCCAGTTGGAAGGCGATGCCGAATTCCTCGGCCAATTCTGGCAGGATCTCAGTTTCGATTGTGCGTTGGATCTCCTCGGCGCGTGCGGCGTTGTTTTCGTCGATGTCGCCCGTGACCTTAACCAATCGGATGCCGTTTTCACGTTGCACACTGGCAAACCCAGTGCGCGACCGGACCGAGACAAGGTCGGCGAGGTTCACATAAGTGCCGCTTTCCGTACGCAGTTGCGTGCGTTCCAGAAAGTCTGACGTTAGTTCCTCTTCTGGAAGCTGAACTCGGATTTCAGCCGACCGCGTGCCATCGGGATAGCTCGCGGCTTCGATCCCGTTCAGCCGGTTGCGTAACACGCGCCCCAACCCGTCGATGGTAAAGCCAAGCGCCTGACCTTGTGCGGTCAGATCAAGGATCAGTTCTTCTTTGTCATAAGACAGGCTGTCTTCCAGTGCCGAGACTTCGGGAAATGCCGTCATGCGGGTTCTGAACGCTTCGGATGCCGCTTTCAGCTGTTCAGAGGTCGCGCCAAAAAGTTCAACATCCAAACTGTCGCCGCCGGGGCCATAGCGGTTGCCACGGAATGACAGCACCTCTAGCAGCGGGTGGTTCGCAACCGCGTCCTGAAGCGCGCCAACAACGGCAAATGCGCTATAGGGGCGCAGGTCGGCGTCGATCAGCTCGACCGAAACGGACCCAAGCAAATCGGTATCTTTGCTGTCCACACCTGACAAACCCCGCCCGGCATTGCCGCCAATTTGGGACAGCGCGTGCACCACAGGGTTGCGCCCGTGCTCGGCTTCAAATTCAGCACCGGTCTTTTCGACGGCGTCTTGGACAAGCCGCATCATGTCGAGCGTGTCATCCTTCGTCGCGCCCGAAACCATTGCGAAATTGCCGGTGACCGAGGACCGTTCGGGTGCATTGAAGAAGCGGAAGGTCAGGTCACCCCGAATAAAGATCGAAGCCTGACTGGCAAGGATCAAAAGGGTCATTGCGATAACTGGATAGCGGGCCTTGATCACGAAGCCCATCAGGGGGCGGAACGCGTGGTCGCGCACCCAGCGGAACCCCTTGTTCACCTGACGTGACGGCCAGTCATACCAGTGTTCTTTGGCGGTGTGCGTCAGGGCGTGGGACATGTGATGCGGCAGGATCAGGAAGCATTCTATCAAAGACGCCGCCAGCACGACGATCACGGTGAAGGGAATGTCGGCGATCATGTCGCCAAACCGACCGCCAATGGCGGTCAGGCCGAAAAATGCGATGACTGTTGTCAGAGTGGCGGAAAACACCGGGGGGAACATCCGCTTTGCAGCGTTTTCAGCGGCCTCAACCGGGCCTTCACCCAACCGACGCGCCCGGAAATCAGCATGTTCGCCCACGACAATCGCGTCATCGACAACGATCCCCAGCGTGATGATCAGCGCAAAAAGAGAGATCATGTTGAGGGTTAGCCCCGACATATACATCAGGAAAATCGCGGATGTCATCGCGACCGGAATGCCAGCTGCCACCCAAAACGCGGTGCGGGCGTTCAGGAACAAAAATAGCAGCAGAAGGACAAGCGACAGCCCCTGCAAGCCGTTCTTCATCAGCATGTTGATCCGCGCCGTGATCAGGTCGGACCGGGTGCGCACGAGCGAGATTTTGACGCCTTCGGGCAGGGTTGTCAGAAGCTCGGCGCGCACCTCTTCGACGATTTCCTGCATTCGGATTGCGTCGCCTTGCGCGGATCGTGACACGTTAAGGGCAATCGCGGCGTCGTCGCCCACGAAATAGGATCGGTTGCGGTCAACGCCTTCGATCTTCACCTGCGCGACATCGCCAACGGTTAGTTTCGACCCATCAGGGTTCGAGCGAAGGACAATCGCCGCAAGTTGATCGGCGCTTCGTTTTGCGATGCCTGTGCGTACACGCGCCGCGCCGGATGCGACGTCGCCTGCCGGGGCGGCAGTGGCCTCGCCTGCGATTGCTTCTGCGATCTGGGCCATCGTCACATCATGTTCGATCAGCGAAAGCGAGGTCACTTCGATGATCGTACGAGGGGCAACAAATCCGCGTATCCCGGTGCGCGTCACCCCCTGTTCAAACAGGCGAATGATCATCTCATCAGCAAAACGCCCGAGCTGTTCGATTCCGACAGGGCCGGAAATCACCACATCAGTCACGCTGTCACGCCACGCACCGCGCCTGACCTGCGGCGTTTCGGCATCTTCTGGCAGGTCTGACAGCTCGTCCACGGCGGTTTGCACGTCGTCGGCTGCACGGGCGACATCCCAGCCGGGTTCAAACTCCAGTGTGATGCTGGCGCTGCCTTCGAAAGACCGCGAACTGACGCTTTCCACGCCGTCAACCGCCAACAGCGCGGGTTCCATGATCTGGACAATCGCTTCGTCCACATCCTCGGCCCCGGCGCCCTGCCACGTGGTCTGTACCGAAACGCTTTCAATCACCACATCGGGAAAGAACTGTGCGCGCATTCGGGGATAGGAAAACACGCCAAGCACAATCAGAACCACAAGAAGAAGGTTCGCGACCGTGGCGTGGCGCGTAAAATAGGACAGAAGGTTCAGGTCACGTCCCATCCGCTAGTTCCCCATCCGCTGTTCCAGCCGCGCGAGCGTGTCTGCAGGAAGTGTGCCCTCATCAAGCTGGGCAAGGATGCGATTGCGTGCCTCATCGGGCATTCGTTCGTTGCTCTCCACGAAGTTGCGAAGAAGCGCGACACGTGCGGGGTCAAGCGTGATCATCTCGGCTTTTGGTTCAGGTGCTATGCCTTCGCCGTCGCGCACCGGACGGACGCGAATACCGGCGCCAAGGGCCGGGGTGCGTTCTGTCACGATCTCTTGCCCCTCAAGCGCCGTGGCTTTGACGATCACGTCATTGCCCTGACGGCGCAGCAATTCGACTTTGGCGCTGGTCAGGCGATCCTCGGGACCAAGCACAAGCACTTCGTTTTGTGCGTTTAGCGCCGAGGCAGGTAGCAGGACGGTGCCTTCCAGTGCAGGTTCGGCCACGACGACTGTGACGAAATCACCGGGGCGCATCCCCGGCGCGGGCGCAAGCGAGGCGAAAATTTGGCGACCCGTTTGCCCTTCGCCGACATCAGCGCTTTCGCGGTCAATGCGCCCGGTTGTGGTCAGGTTTACGCCGGTGGCGTCCAGCCGGACAGTGACATCGGTGTTGGTCAGCGTGCCGTCAGACCCCAACAGCCGCGCATATTGCGCTGCCGAGACGCGAAACCGCATCTCAAGCGCGGATGGGTCGATGATCCGCCCAAGTTTTTCGTTGGCCGTGACAACGCCACCACGCAGGGCGGTTACATCGGTCAGAACACCGCTGATTTCGGCAACGATTTGGGTTTCGTCAAGGCGGCGTTGGGCTTCGTCTAACTGGATTTTACTGCGCCGCAAGGCCGCGTCGGCGGTCGACACGCGGGCTTGTGCGGTGATCACGGATTGTCGTTTGGCCAGCACAGCTTGTTGCGCCGCCGAAGCTGCAAGGGCGGCGGTTTCCACAGCCGCTTCGGTTCCTACACGCCGCTGCACCAGATCGCGTTGCCGTGTCAGGGCTGCTTCGCGCAGGTCGGCCTGACGCTTGGCATTGTCCAGATCGTCACCGGCCAGTTCCAAAGCCGCACGCGCGTCGCGCAGTTCCGCTTCGGCCTGCGTTACGTCGGTCTCGGCCAACTCGCGGGCAAACTCAAAATCCGTTGGGTCGATGCGCAGCAATTGATCGCCCTCGCGTACCACGCCGCCAGTTTCAAAGTTTGGCGCGATCTCGGTCACAGTGCCGCCGGTCAACGCGCGGACGTCCAGTTCCCGGCGGGCCGAGAGTTCACCATATGCCGTCAGCACAGGCGTCAGGGTTTGCGCCGTGACGGTCATGACATTGGCCGAAAACACCCGTTCGCGGGCGGTCGGTTCGGCGCTATCGCGTTCAGCGCGGGCCTTGAAGGCAGAATTCACCATGCCAGCAGCCATTGCCACCAACCCAAGGGTTGCGGCCAGAAGAAGCAGCCCGGTCAGGCTTCGGCCCAGAAAACGCATGTTACTACTCCACTAAACGCCACAACATCCTGTCCTGCTCGGCCCCTGCAAGCAAGCGGCGCGTGGTCACAGTTGCGGCAAGTCAACGATCAGCAAACCGATTACGCTTTAAACGGATGGGCAGATCATTTCCGTCGTTTATGTTCGTCTAATCGCGGAAAAATTTCGACGAAGTTGCATGGCATGTGGCGGTAGTCCAACTGGTGAACCAAAATGTCGTCCCATGCGTCCTTGCACGCACCGGGGCTGCCGGGCAGGGCAAACAGATATGTACCGTTGGCCACGCCGCCCGTGGCGCGGCTTTGCACAGCCGAGGTGCCGATTTTGTTCATCGAAATAATGGTGAACACGGTCGCGAACGCCTCGATTTCCTTTTCATAGACATCGCGATGCGCCTCGACAGAGACATCGCGCCCCGTCAGCCCGGTGCCGCCGGTGGATATGACCACGTCAATGTCGGGGTCCAGCGACCAGGCGCGCAGTTGATCCGCGATGTCGCCGCGTTCATCGCGGACAATCATTCGGTCGGCAAGAATGTGGCCCGCGTCCTCCAGCCGGGCGACCAAAGTGTCGCCGGATCGGTCCTCGTCCAGCTTGCGCGAGTCAGAGACCGTCAGCACGGCGATACGCACCGGAATGAAATCACGGGTGGCGGCGGCGTCGGGCGTGATGTGGGACATGTGTTGATCCTAGCTAAGTGAAATCCAGTTGGGCGTTGGGCCGAGGTTCCAAACCTGCGTCGTGCCGATGTGGCCGCGCGCACCCCAAGCGTCGTGGATATGACCGCACAGGAGCCACTTCGGTGACAAACACTTCGCCGCATCCAGCACCGCATATGATCCCAAAGCCCCAAATTCAGAGTGCTGATCAGCCACGCCGTTTGGTGGCGAGTGAGAGATCAGGATATCGGCGTGCTCAATCGGGGATAGCATCGCATGCGCCTCGTTTTCGGTCAGGTCAAATGACTGCCACGGAATCGAAGGGGGTGGCGGAATGGCGCCGCCAATGCCTGCGATGGTCACGTCGTCAATCGTGATCGTTTCACCGTGCAAGATGGTCACGTCGCTGCCCGCAAAGGCGGCGCGCAGTTCGGTATCGGTTTCGTTGTTGCCGGGCACAAATACGGCCCGCGCGCCCCAATTGGCGAATGGGGCGACAAATTCAGCCAGCCCTTTGCGCTGATGGGCGTAATCACCCAAGCCAAGGATCAAGTCCGCGTCTTCAGCCGCCTTGAGCAAGTTTTTGGCCGCCAGCGTGCTAAGATGTAGGTCAGAAAAGGCGAGGATCTTCATTCCAAGTCTCGCAGCTTGGCCCGAATGGACAGAAGATCCGCCCAAGCCTCGCGTTTGGCGACAGGGTTGCGCAGAAGATAGGCCGGGTGCGTCATCGGCATGACGGGCTTGCCCCAACCCTGATCCCAGTTGCCACGCATCCGCAGGATGCCCTTGCGCCCCAACACCGTCTGACACGGCGTGTTGCCCATCAGGACCAGCAGGTCCGGCGCAACCAGTTGCACGTGGCGTTCCAGAAAGGGTGCCATCATCGCGATTTCGTCAGCGCTGGGGTCGCGGTTGTTGGGTGGGCGCCACGGCATGACGTTGGTGATATAGATCGCATCTTTCGACAGGGGGGCGTCGCGCCCCAAGCCGATCGCGGCAAACATCTTGTCCAGAAGCTGCCCTGCGCGCCCGACGAACGGCTTGCCCGCGATATCTTCGTCCCGGCCGGGTGCTTCGCCGATGATCATCACGCGTGCGCCGGGGTTGCCATCAGCGATCACCGTATTGCGCGCCCCGCGCTTCAACTCGCAGCCTTCGAAGGCTGCGATTGCATTACGCAGCGCCTCCAGATCACCGGCCGCAGCAGCCGCCTGTTTTGCCAAGGCAACATAGTCGGCTTGGGGTGCAGCGGGTTGTTTCGTCGGGGTAGCAGGAGCGGGGCTATCTGGCGACACTTTCACGGGTTTTGGCGGGGTTGGTTCCAGTGCATAGCGGTCGACTGGCTCATCCCCGATCGCGTCTACCGCGCCCAGTTCGATATACCACTCCAGAAGCGCCTTCGCGCTATGCCAGTCTTGTGCCGATTCCATGGGGTATAGCCTAAGTGCGCGCGCAAGGAAGGTAAACGATCTGTTGTGCCAATCAGACGCAGAAGGGATGGACGCGCCCGCCCCCCGATCCTATAAGCATCTAACCACAGGACGGAGGCCCAAATGACATTCCGCCAACGCCATCTTTTGGGGATCGAACAGCTTCACCCCGAAGAGATTAAAACCGTTCTTGATCTGGCCGACAGCTATGTGGATCTGAACCGTTCCACGCAGAAACGATCTGATGCTCTGGCCGGACTGACCCAGATCAACATGTTCTTCGAAAACTCGACCCGCACGCAGGCCTCGTTCGAGATTGCCGGCAAGCGTCTGGGTGCGGACGTAATGAACATGGCAATGCAGGCTTCGTCGATCAAAAAAGGCGAGACGCTGATTGATACGGCACTGACACTGAACGCCATGCACCCGGATTTGCTGGTGGTGCGTCACCCCCAATCGGGCGCGGTGAACCTGTTGGCCGAGAAGGTGAATTGCGCGGTGTTGAACGCGGGGGACGGGCGGCACGAACACCCCACGCAGGCGCTGTTGGATGCGTTGACAATCCGACGCGAGAAGGGGCGGCTGCATCGTCTGACCGTGGCCATCTGCGGCGACATTGCCCACAGCCGCGTGGCGCGGTCCAACCTGATCCTGCTGGGCAAAATGGAAAACCGCGTGCGCCTTGTTGGGCCGCCAACGCTGATGCCCTCCCAAATCGACCAGTTCGGGGTCGAGGTCTATGACGACATGGAGGAAGGTCTGAAGGACGCCGATGTCGTGATGATGCTGCGCCTTCAGCGTGAACGGATGGATGGCGGCTTTATCCCGTCCGAACGTGAATACTATCACCGCTTCGGATTGGACGCTGAAAAGCTGGCCCATGCCAAGCCCGACGCCATCGTCATGCATCCCGGCCCGATGAACCGGGGGGTCGAAATTGACGGCACCATCGCCGACGACATCAACCGATCCGTCATTCAGGAGCAGGTCGAAATGGGCGTCGCCGTGCGCATGGCCGCGATGGACCTTCTGGCCCGCAACCTGCGCGCCTACCGTGCCGCCAAGCCCGAGGGTGTCTATGTCTGAGCATGACTTCGAACTGGAACCCCGTTTGGAAAGCCAGACCGGCCCTGCGCTTGAGCCGGGCGAGCGGCTGATCGAAAGCTTCTCCGGCAACCTGACCACCTATGTGAAAGAGCACGTCTTGCTGGCTGCGCTGGGGTCCGTTCTGATGTCTGGCATCCTGATCTATATGGGCAATCCCCATGCCTGGACTGGTGTTGTCGGGGCTGTCGCCGCCATCGCCGTGCGCGGGGTCTATGTGGCGCGCGAACAGGTCGGGTTCACATGGTATCTGACAAACCGGCGGCTGATCGGTCCGGGGGGCCGCTCGATCCTGCTGGGTAATATCGCCAAGGTGAACACCATTTTCTCGGCCGCTCAGGTTGTGACAGCCACAGGCGACAAGTACATGATGAAGTATCAGGCCGACACCAAGGCCACCCAAGCCGCGATCAATCGCGCGCGTGGGGCGTAAGGGGAGCCTTGGCATGACAACCACGTTCACGAATGCCCGTTTGATTGACGCGGAATCCGGTACTGATGCGCTGGGCAGTCTGACCATCGAGGCTGGTCTTATCGTCGCCGTAAACGACGGGGAAACCGGCACATTGATCGACTGCGGCGGCAAATGCCTTGCGCCCGGTATCGTCGATATCGGCGTGAAAATCGGCGAACCCGGCGAACGTCACAAGGAAAGTTTCCGCAGTGCGGGGCTGGCGGCTGCGGCGGGTGGGGTCACGACGATGGTGATCCGGCCCGATACAACGCCATCGGTCGATACGCCCGAAACGCTGGCCTTCGTGGCGCGGCGGGCAAGTCAGGTCGCGCCGGTGAATGTTCGGTCGATGGCTGCGTTGACCAAGGGCCGCGAAGGTCGCGAAATGGTCGAGATGGGATTTATGCTGGATGCAGGCGCCGTCGCCTTCACCGATTGCGATCATGTTGTCACCGACAACAAGGTTTATTCCCGCGCGATGACCTATGCGCGCAGCCTTGGCGCTTTGATCATCGGCCACCCGCAAGACCCGAACATGTCGAAGGGGGCCGCCGTGACCTCGGGCAAGTTCGCCAGCTTGCGCGGATTGCCAGCGGTCAGCCCGATGGCCGAACGCATGGGGCTGGAACGTGATCTGGCCTTGGTCGAAATGACTGGTGTCGCCTATCACGCCGACAACTTGTCGACCGCACAGGCGTTACCAGCTTTGGGGCGCGCCAAGGCGGCGGGGCTGGATGTGACCGCTGGGGTCAACATTCACCACCTGACGTTGAATGAGCTGGACGTGGGCGACTATCGCACCTTCTTTAAGGTCAAGCCGCCGCTGCGGTCCGAAGACGACCGACTGGCGATGGCCGACGCCGTGGCGACAGGGGTGATCGACATCATCTCGTCCATGCACACCCCGCAGGATGAAGAAAGCAAACGCTTGCCGTTTGAAGAGGCCGCGTCGGGCGCGGTCGCGTTGGAAACCCTGCTGCCCGCTGCTATGCGGCTGGTCCATGCCGGGTTGATTGACCTGCCGACGCTGTGGCGGGCCGTATCGTTGAACCCTGCGCGCCGCTTTGGTCTGCCGGGCGGAGAACTGACACAAGGCACCCCCGCCGATCTGGTTCTGTTCGACCCCGACGCACCCTTCGTGCTGGACCGGTTCCAGCTGAACTCGAAATCCAAGAACACGCCCTTCGATGGGGCGCGGATGGAAGGTCGTGTGCTGGGCACATGGGTCGGCGGCGAACGTGTGTTTGGCTGACTTGATCCGACCCGTGCGCCGGGCTGACCTTGCGCAAATGAATGCGATGATCCTGCGCGCCAAGGCGCATTGGGGGTATGATGCGGCGTTCATGGAAGCGGTCGTTGATGAGTTGACCATCACACCGGACGATCTAGGCCCCGATTTGGTGATCTGGCACGATCGGGCACCGCTTGGCATGGCGCATGTGTCGGTCGACGGCGCCACCGCACAGCTGGAGGATCTTTTTGTCGACCCCAGCGCCATGGGGCAGGGCATTGGGGCTGCTTTGTTTCAATGGGCCGCCGTGCGCGCGCGGACCCTTGGTGCACGCGTGTTGCGGATTGATAGCGATCCATTTGCCCTGCCGTTTTACCAGCATATGGGTGCAATCGTTGTGGGCGAGGTGCCGTCAGGCTCCATCCCCGGACGCATGTTGCCGCTTCTTGACTACGGCCTTGACGTGCACGACCAAGCCCCGCAAAGCTGACATAAAAAAGGGACCATTTATGCCAGACATCACTTCGGGCCCTCTGGCCTTAATCCTTGTGGCTGTCGCGGGCTACCTGCTTGGCTCGATCCCCTTCGGCATCGTTATGGCCCGCCTTTTTGGGCTGGGTGATCTACGCCAGATCGGGTCGGGCAACATCGGGGCCACCAATGTGCTGCGCACGGGCAATAAACCGGCCGCGCTGCTGACCTTGCTGGGCGATGCGGGCAAGGGCGGCGCGGCGGTTCTGGTCGCACGCACATTGTTTGCGGAAGATGCGGCACAGGTTGCGGGTTTCGCGGCCTTCCTTGGTCACTGTTTCCCGGTGTTTCTGGGCTTCAAAGGCGGTAAAGGCGTTGCCACCTGGCTGGGCACGATGCTCGCCTTGTCGTTCCCACTTGGGCTCGCGGCCTGTGCGACGTGGCTTGTCGCCGCGCTCGTCTTCCGCATCTCGTCTCTGGCTGCATTGGTTGCAGCCGCTGCATCGCCAGTCGTCGCCTTGTTGATCGGCAAGCCCGCGCTTTTGGTTTTATCGATCGCGCTTGCGGTGTTGATTTTCGCCCGCCATCGCGCGAACATTGAACGACTGATGGCAGGGGAAGAACCCCGCATCGGACGCAAAAAGTAACCTAATCAGGGGACAGATCATGAGCTTCATGGACTCAATTCGGACGTGTTTTTCGAAATACGTCACTTTTCAGGGCCGCGCCCAGCGGTCCGAGTTTTGGTATTTCGTGCTGTTCCTTTTCGTTGGGCAATTTGTTCTTGGCATGATTGACAGTTTTCTGTTTGGCACCGTGACAACCATTGAAGGTGGGTTCGAAGCGCAGACAAATACGCCAGTGCTATCTGGCCTGTTCGGTCTGGCGACATTGCTTCCCGCGATCTCGGTTGCAGTTCGTCGGTTGCATGACACGGATCGCTCCGGTTGGTGGTATTGGATCGCGCTTATCCCGCTGATTGGCACGATTATCCTGATCGTTTGGTTTGCCAGCAAAGGCACCAATGGTCCGAACAGCTATGGTGATGATCCACTAGGCGGAAGAGGGTATGGTGGATCTGACGATGGTAATTATGCCGCGTCGTCGATCCCGCGTGCGGGCGATCAGAGTTAATCCACCCGAAACGCCTTATCTCGCGATGTCGCGCCTTGCGTCAAAACAAGGCGCGATTTTGCTATGCCAAGGGCGTTTGCAAGTAGTTTCACAACGGCTTTGGTGGCCTTGCCGTCTTCGGGCACTGCGGTCACCGAAACACGCAGTTGGCCGTCGCGTTCCTCGACCTGATTGCGCGCGGCTTTAGGTGTGACGCGGACCGACAACAGCGCGCCGGGTTTTGCCAGATGGGACAGGTCGCCTTTCTTCATGGCGCTATCCTGTGGGGCAGGGCTGGACGATGCAAGCGCGCTGGGCCACTCTGCACCCAAAAATAGGAGCGCGCGTGATGACCAAGACCGGGTTTTTCTGGGACGAGAAATGCTTTTGGCATGCGGGTGGGAATTACGCTGGCAATCTGCCAGTGGGCGGATTGGTGCAACCACTTGCCGCTGGTGGCTTGCCGGAAAACCCTGAAACCAAGCGCCGCCTGAAAAACCTGATGGATGTGACCGGCCTGACTGGCGCGCTTCATACGCAGACCGCGCACAAGGCTGATCGCGACATGCTTGCGCGGGTGCATCCGACGACGTTTCTGGACGAGTTCAAACGCGTGTCCGACACGGGCGGAGGAGAGCTGGGCCTGCGCACCCCATTCGGGCAGGGCGGATACGAAATCGCAGCGCTGTCGGCGGGCCTTTCCGTCGCCGCGCTTGAGGCCGTTTTGAAAGGCCATGTGGACAACGCCTATGCGTTGTCGCGCCCGCCGGGCCATCACTGTCTTCCCGATTTCCCCAATGGGTTTTGCCTTCTGGCCAACCTCGCGATTGCCATACGCAATGCACAGTCCAAGGGGCTGGCTAAACGGTTCGTGGTGCTGGATTGGGATGTGCACCATGGGAATGGCACCGAGGCAATTTTTATTGAGGACCCTGATGTCCTGACCATCTCGATCCATCAGGAACGAAACTATCCGACCGATACCGGCGACGCAGAGGTGCGCGGCGAGGGGGCTGGCGCTGGGGCAAACATGAACATCCCACTGCCGCCGGGGGCCGGGCACGCCACCTATCTTGAGGCGATGGAGCGGCTTGTCATCCCCGCGATCCGCACCCATGAACCTGATGTGATCGTGATCGCCTGTGGTTATGACGCCGCGCTGATCGACCCGCTGTCTTGTATGCTCGCGACGGCCGATACGTTTCGCCAATTGACCCGCATGGTGATGGAACTGGCCGATGATCTGTGCGAAGGGCGGCTGATGATGGCGCATGAAGGCGGATATTCCGAGGTCTATGTGCCCTTCTGCGGCCATGCGGTGCTAGAGGAAATGTCAGGCGCCAAAATCTACGCCGCCGACCCGCTGGCTGACACTTTTAACGCGCGCCAACCCAACGAACGGATGGTTGGCGTTTTTTCGGACCTGATCACTGAACTGCGAGATTTTTTCAATGTTAAGTGACGTAACATCTTGACGTGGGCGACCTGACACACGACATGTGCCCTAAGCCAGCCGCAGAAGCGGCCAAGCCTGCATTTTGCCAGATCAAGGACAAAACCATGCCTGACCGCAACCAAGCTGCGCTGGATTTCCTGCTGACCCGCCGCTCGCGCCCCGCCAAAACGCTGACCGGACCTGCGCCTGATCGCGTCGCGCTTGAACCGATCCTATCCGCAGCCGCTCGCAGCCCTGACCATGGCAAGCTGGAGCCGTGGCGCTTTATCGTTTTGGAACAGGGTGCGATGGGGCGTCTGGCCGACCTCGTCGGCAGCCGCGGCGTGGCGTTGGGTGAGCCGCCCGAGCAGATTGCAAAAGCGCAATCGGCCTTTACCGACAGCCCGTTGGCGGTCGTGGTCGTTTCTGCGCCCGTATCCTCGCCCAAAGTGCCAAAAATCGAGCAGGTGTATTCTGCGGGGGCGGTTTGTCTTGCGCTTCTAAACGCCGCGCTTGCGTCCGGTTGGGGGGCGAATTGGCTGTCGGGCTGGGCCAGTCATGATCGCGTGTTCCTAAGCGAAGGACTGGGCTTGCAAGATCATGAAAGCGTTGCGGGCATCATTCATATCGGCACCGAAACAAGCGCGCCGCCGGAACGGCCACGCCCGGACCTGACCGCCATAACCACATGGGTAGACACATGATCCTTGAAGATTTCTTCCGCTCGGTTGGTCAGATGACCGACCCCCGGTTTCGCAATGTTCTGATGAAGGGGCTAGCTCTGACAGTCGGCCTGCTGATTGCGGTGACGGTCGCGATGACGTGGCTGGTGGGCTTTTTGGTGCCGGACACGTTGTCTTTGCCGTTCATCGGAGAGGTCTCGTGGGTGGACGGCATCGCTTGGTGGGCGTCGTTTCTTGCGATGATTGTCTTGTCCGTTGTCCTCATGGTGCCTGTCGCGGGTGCCTTCACCGGCATTTTTCTGGATGACGTCGCGGACGCTGTCGAGGCGCGGCATTACCCCGAACTCCCCCCCGCGCCCGACGTGCCAATGGTCGAGACGATCCGCGATAGCTTGGGCTTTTTTGGCGTGATCGTGGGCGTCAACCTGATCGCGCTGATCCTGTTTTTCTTTGTCGGCCCGCTGGCCCCGATCCTGTTTTGGGTGGTGAACGGCTATCTTCTGGGGCGCGAGTATTTCCAGATGGCCGCCATGCGCCGCGTTGGCCGCGCCGAGGCCAACCGCATGCGCGCGCGCCACAACATGCAGATCTGGTTTGCGGGCACGTTGATGGCTATTCCCTTGTCGATCCCGCTGGTGAACCTGCTGATCCCGATCTTGGGTGCGGCAACATTCACTCATTTGTTCCACCGCGTTTCGCGCAAATAGGGTTGCCAAAACCCCGATCAACCTAGCCTCACGATCAGATTGCAAAAAAGTATCTCGCAAAATGATCCGATATACACAGCGCCGCGTATTGAGGTTATGTTGACACTGAACCTTGATCCCCCGCCCCTCCGGCCACCCATGCCCTGTGTGCGTCGTCATGAAGGAAAACCGGTGTTGCAAAAGAAAACCGAGATTTCGGAGCAGACTGTCTGGATGCTCGCTGTTCGGGATAATCGTGATCGAGACGCATTTTGCGCGCTGTTTGATCATTTCGCGCCGCGCCTGAAAGGTTTCATCATGCGGACCGGGTGTTCTGCCGCGCAGGCGGAAGAGATTGTTCAGGACGTCATGCTAACGGTGTGGCGCAAGGCGGCGATGTTTGACCCGCACCGCGCGCAGGTGTCGGCGTGGATCTATCAGATCGCCCGCAATCGCCACATTGATGTTGTGCGCAAGGAAAACCGCCCGGTGCCGGACGAACTGGCAGAAGATCCCGGATCGGAACCTGACGCCAGCCAGATACTGGCGATCGAACAGGAAGCTGGCGAGTTGAAGAAAGCTTTGTCGTCGCTCAAACCCGAGCAACGCGAAATAATCGAGAAGGCCTATCTGGGCGAGCTGACACATCAAGAAATCAGCGACCAGACCGGCCTGCCACTTGGAACAATAAAATCCCGTATCCGACTTGGTCTGGAACGGTTGAGACATGAACTAAAGGGAATGCGATAATGTCCGCAATTACCCATCATATACCGGATGCAATTCTGGCGGCATACACCTCGGGCAGCCTTCCGCACCATTATGCAGTCGCGGTGGCCAGCCATGTGTCGCTGTGTCTGCAATGTCGCGCATCGCTGGAAGCCCATCAAAATATGGGTGGCGCGCTGTTGGATGCGACAGACCGTGTGGCCGTGTCCGGTCACATGAAGGCCGATTTGCTCGCGCAACTGGATGCGCCGGTGACGCCAGAGCCAGTCTATACGCGTCAGGGCATCTATCCACGTCCCGTGGTCGAGGCCCTGAAAGGCCAAGATCCACGCTGGAAATCCGTAGGTATGGGGGTTCGCCAGTCGATCCTTTCGGAAACGAAGGAAGGATCGGTTCGGTTGCTTTATATTCCCCCCGGTCAGGCCGTTCCCGATCACGGGCATAACGGGATGGAGATGACTTTGGTGCTTCAGGGCAGCTTCAGCGATGAGACCGGCCATTTCGGTGTCGGTGACATCGAGATTGCTAATGAAGACCTGGATCACACCCCCACCGCGGACCCCGGCGAGGCCTGCATTTGCCTTGCCGCGACTGACGCACCGTTGCGGTTCAATGCACTGATGCCGCGCCTTTTGCAGCCGTTCTTTCGAATTTAGGCCACCACTCAGTCCACCGTGTAACGGTACGAAAGAGCCAGCGTATCAGCGCTGGTTCTTTTTATTTATCAGGTGCTTAAAGGCAAATGCCTCACGTTTGCGTGACCCTGTGAAACACTGTGAACCACCTGCCGAACCCGTCCGTATTCCTAGCATGAGTAACAGTTAACCATGGGCACTTTGCCTGCCAACTAGGAGACCAACTTATGAAAAATACTTTCAAAACCGCCGCTGCCGCACTCGCTTTGACTATCGCTGCGAACACCGCCCATGCTGACAATATTGTCGAGATTGCCGCCGCGGACGAGCGTTTCTCGACCCTCGTGGCAGCCGTTGGTGCTGCGGGTCTGGCCGAAACCCTGTCCGGCCCCGGCCCCTTCACAGTGTATGCCCCCGTGAATGATGCCTTTGCCGCCCTTCCTGAAGGTACGGTTGAGACATTGCTGAAGCCCGAAAACAAAGGTCAGTTGACTGACGTGTTGTTGTATCACGTCGATGATCGGAAACTGACTGCCGGCATGATCCCGCAGGGCTCGAACTATTTCAAACCAGTGCTGACCAGTGCACGTCTGTGCATCACGGCTGGTGCTGATGGTGTGAAGATCGCGGACGGCACGGGCGAAATGGCGAATGTCATCATTGCCGACATTATGGCCGATAATGGCGTGATTCATGTGGTCGACAAAGTGCTGTTGCCCGGCGCGCGCCCTGCTTGCCACTAAGGCATAGAACAGGGGCGACAACCCGTTGGTAATAAAGATGCCGCCCGGTTTGGGCGGCATTTTCTTTTGTAGACCTATGGGCGCTGGCACAGACTAACGTTAGAGCAGCTTTATTTACCGCGATAGACAAGCAGGTCCGGCAGGTATTCCAACAGTCGCATCGCCCACGAAAAGGGTGCGGGGAAGTCGGTGCGAAAGCGGGTTTTACGCATCGCTTTCAGCACATGTTTGGCAGCGTCCTCGGGCGACATCAACATTGGCATCTTGAACGCGTTCTTCTGGGTCAGGCGGGTTTTGATGAAGCCCGGATTGACGATCCGAACCACAACGCCCGTGTCTTTCAGGTCAAACCGCATGGTTTCGGCCAAGCTGACGATGGCGGCTTTGCTTGCGCTGTAACCGATCGACGCCGGAAGGCCGCGATAGCCCGCAAGTGATCCGATCAGGGTGATGTCACCGCGTCCATTTTTGGTTAACGCAGGCACGACTTCGCCCATGACATGCATCGCGCCGATGAAATTGACGTTGCACATCATCATAGCTGATTTGCTGTCCCATTCGGTGGCACGCATCGGATCATAAGCGCCTGCGATATAGACGATCCCGTCAACCTCGCCAACTTTTTCGACCGCGTCGCGCACCATATCTGGGTCGGTCACGTCGATGGTCACGACGCGGGCATCTGTCAGTTCGTCCGCAAGACTTTGCAAGCGTTCCTCGCTGCGCGCAGACACGACCAACTTGGCGCCCTCTTTGTCCAGATCATGGGCCAAGGCACGGCCCAGACCTTCGCTGGCCCCGATCAGCCAATATGTTCTGCCGGAAAACTCAATCATTGCTCTGTTCCCTGATAGGTCTTGCTGTCAGACACCAATGGCTCGGGCGGGGCAGGCTTTCGCAGGAACGGCGCGCGCTTGAAATACAGGATCAATGCCTGCCAATAGATCAGAAATACGACGCGTAACGCCCCGAACGGACGGCGAAGCGCGGCCCATGCAAGCGATGCGTTGGTGGCGGGCCTGCGGTCGCCAGCCAGCGTTGCCAGCACACCTTCATCCCCGTTTTCATAAAGGATGCGAATGTCGAACTGATCATCGGTCATTCCAAAGTTGAAGCGGTATTGCCCTTCGACCTTCTGGAAGGGGGACACATGCATCATCTTTTCGGCAATGATCGCGTCGCGCTTTTCGATTGGGCTAAAATCCTCATGCGCGCAAAAATAGCAATGGCGGTGCCCAAATGTGTTGTTCACCTCGGCAATAAAAGCGCGCGGCGTGCCGTCTTTGGTGGCAATCCAAAAGCTGATCGGGTTGAAGTGAAACCCAAGAAAACTAGGTTGCGTCAGCAAGGTCAGGTCATGGTCCTTGGTATCTAAGCCGCGCTGTTCGAGCTCGTCACTGAACCAATCAAGACCCTGCCCATCACCGCGCGGGCCACCATGATGCTTGTCCCAAAGCGACCAAAGGTTAAATCGGTTGCGGGACAGAAGGGCGGGGTTGGTTTCGCTGGACAGGTCGCATAGCACGTAATCTACGCCATAGGTGAAGGCGTTTTTCAACTTGCCGCGGCGGGCATGCAGCGTGTGGGCTTGGATATGTTCGACCATCTTGCCCCTATTACGCATGAAACATGTGTTTGGATCACGAACAAATCAGGGCATTGATAAAAACTGTCAAACGGCGAAATGGTTGCAAGCCCATTTTTTTGTTAGTCTTTTTGATCCAAGCGGGTCAGGCAGCCGTAATCTTTCCATGTGGTTTTAAGGATGAGGCATCAATGCTCGACCAACAGCGTGGCCCGCGTAGAAAGATTGCGATTGTCGGAGGTGGTATTTCCGGCCTGTCCGCAGCGTATTATCTGTCGCCAAACCATGACGTCACGATTTACGAAGCTGCACCGCGTCTGGGCGGCCATGCACGCACAGTTATGGCTGGCAAGAATGGCGACCAGCCGGTGGATACCGGGTTTATCGTATTCAACTACGTGACCTACCCTTATCTAACGCGCCTTTTTCGCGAACTGGACGTGCCTGTCACCAAAAGCGAGATGAGCTTCGGGGCTAGCATCGACAACGGTTGGCTGGAATATGGTTTAAGCAATCTGAAATGCATCACCGCCCAACGGCGAAATCTGTTGCGTCCGCAGTTTTATAAGATGATCGCGGACATCGTCCGCTTTGGAAAACGTGCCGAGGAGGCTGCGAAGGACAACGACAAGACCATCGGTGAATTGGTGGACGAGCTTGGCCTTGGTCAGTGGTTTCGCAACAACTATCTTATGCCGATGTGTGGCGCGATCTGGTCAACGCCGGTGGACGATGTCGATCAGTTTCCGGCCAAATCCCTTGTTCAGTTTTTCCGCAACCACGCGCTATTGGCCGGTTTGGGCGAACACCAGTGGTGGACCGTCAAGGGCGGCAGCGTTGAGTATGTGAAACGGCTTGAGGCGGCTCTGCGCGCGCGGGGCGTCGACATTTGCCTTGGCGCGCCGGTGACCCGGGTCGAACGCATGTCATATGGCGTCACGGTTCAGACCGCCACGGGCGCGGACAAGGGTTATGACGACATCATTCTGGCCTGCCACTCCAATCAGGCGCTGGCCATGTTGGGTGACAATGCAACCGAGCTTGAGGCCAGTGCGCTTGGCCGCATTCGTTATCAGCCTAACAAGGCCGTGCTGCATTGCGACCCCGGCCAGATGCCAAAGCGAAAGGCCGCTTGGTCCAGCTGGGCCTATCGCTCGCAGGATGGTGATATTGGCGTCACCTATTGGATGAACAAGCTGCAGAATATCCCCGAAAGCGACCCGCTATTCGTAACATTGAACCCGTCCGCCCCTATCCCAGCGGACAAGATCTATGATCAGGTCGAGTTCGCCCACCCTGTATTTGATAAGCCCGCGTTGCAGGCTCAGCAGGAATTGCGCGCCATGCAGGGGATGAACCGGACGTGGTTTGCCGGTGCCTATCACCGCCATGGTTTCCACGAAGACGGCATCGCCAGCGCGATGCGTATTGTGCGGATGATCAACAAAGATGCTCCATCGAAAGGATCCGAAATTGCGTTTGACGAACAAAGCTCTGAAGTCGAAATTCCTGTCCACCTGTGAACGGTTGCGCGACGGGCAATTGACCCTGCGCACCCCGGAAGGCGACAGTTATCAGTTCGGCACGTCCGGCCCTGAAGCCGAGATGGTGATCCGCGATTGGGCCGCCGTGTCTGCGATGGCCGCGCATGGGCAGGTCGGGCTGGGCGAAACCTATGTGCAAGGCATGTGGGACACATCGTCGATCGAAACGCTGATGTCGGTCGCCATGCGCAACCGCGACCACCTTGGCAGTTACGATCAGGCGAGCGTTTTGAACCGTGCAAAATTCCGGCTTGTCGACACCATGCTGCGCGCGAATTCCCGCCGTGGGTCGCGCAAGAACATCCGCTCGCATTATGACGTCGGCAACGAGTTTTATCAGCTGTGGCTGGATGAGGGCATGACCTATTCATCTGGTATTTTTGCTGACGGCAGTGATGACCTGACCGACGCACAGACCCGCAAGAACGCGCGCGCGCTGTCCCGGCTTGGGGCGGGCGAACGCGTGCTGGAAATCGGCTGCGGTTGGGGCGGATTTGCCGAACATGCTACCCATGTCGGTCGTGATGTGACGGGCGTGACAATCTCGCGCAACCAACACTCCTACGCGGAATGCCGTTTGGATGGGCGCGCCGATATTCAACTGCGCGACTATCGCGACATCAACGGAAAATACGACAACATCGTCTCGATCGAGATGATCGAGGCCGTGGGCGCGCGCTATTGGCCCAGTTATTTCTCGGTTCTGAAGGACAATCTTGCAGAAGGCGGGCGGGTGTTGCTTCAGGCGATCACCGTCAAGGACAGCTTCTTTGAGACCTACAAAACCTCGTCCGATTATATCCGGCAGTATGTGTTTCCCGGCGGGATGCTTCTGTCTGAAAGTGTGATTGACGACCAAGCGCGCAAGGCAGGGTTGCAGGTGCAGGACAGTTTTGCCTTCGGTCAGGACTATGCCAAAACCTGCCGCATCTGGGCCGAACGCTTTACCGCTAAAAAGCGCAAGATTGCCGAGATGGGTTATGGCGAAGCGTTCCAGCGCAATTGGCAATACTACCTTGAGATTTGTGCCGCGTCCTTTGCCGTCGGCCACACAAACGTTGTTCAGGTGGAGCTGGCTCATGCTCATGCTTAGAACCCTGCTGACCTTGATCTTGCTGGCGGGAACGCCGGCGCCTGCACTGGCGCAAAGCAACGTTGCCGCTGTGGCGCTTCCGGGGGCTGAGGTGCGCGGCACCGCGACGCTGCGCTTTCTGGGGTTGCCGCTGTATCAGGCGCGGCTTTTCACTGTTGGCGCGGCGGCGTTGGACTGGAACAAGGATTTTGGGATCGAGCTGACGTATCTGCGCAACTTGTCACAATATGATCTGGTTGAGGCCACGATGCGTGAATTCAAACGCACCGGCGGCGCGCTGCCGTTAGAGGGTCAGTTGAACAAGTGTTTTGACGCGGTCAACAAAGGAGACCGCTATCTGGCCGTATCAAACGGCGTGGATAAGGTCGGCTTTTGGCGTAACGGCCAACGCACCTGCACACTGTCACATCCACAGATCAAAAGCCGTTTTATGGGTATTTTCGTGGGCGACAACACGCGTTCGAAATCCTTCACGCGAAAGCTGATTGGATCCTAAGATGGTCTATCCGCGCGTCAGCCTGTATGCCCTGATGCTGGCCGCGGCTGGTATCCCGCTATATATCCATCTGCCGCGCTTTGCCTCGGTTAATCTTGGGATTGGTCTTGGCGCGATTGGGGCGATATTGTTGGTCATTCGTCTTGTTGATCTGGTGCAAGACCCCCTGCTGGGCTGGGCCATTGATCGTTGGCCCAAAGCTCAAGCCCTGTTTGCAATGCTGGCCGCCGCCGGGTTGGCCATCGGCTTTCCGATTTTATTCGCGTTGCAGCCGGGTGGTTCCGTCACCTTTAGGCTGATCGCAGTGCTGGTGCTTTTATTTTCGGCCTATAGCCTTGGCATGATCCTTCTTTATGGGCGCAGCGCGACGCTTGCGAAGTCAACGGATGAACACGATCTGATGACGCTGGCCGCCTTTCGTGAAAGCGGCATGTTGGCGGGGGTGGTGATTGCGGCCATTGCGCCAGCAGTGTTCTTGGGGCTGGGAGCAAGTGGGCAGGGCTATCCTGCTTTCGGGTTATTTCTGGGCGCGCTTGCGATCGCGGTCGCCGTGATGAGCTTTCCGATCTGGCGTCGCACGCCGATCTTGGGCGAGGGCTTGACCTTTTCGGGTTTGGCCGGGGCTGGAGCGCTGCGCCTCTTGGTTTTGGCATTGGTCAATAGTTTGCCCGTTGCGGTGACGTCCACGTTGTTTCTGTTCTTCGTCGAAGACCGCCTGCAACTTCCCGGCAAAGCTGGCCCCCTACTGATCCTGTTCTTCTTGTGCGCGGGGTTAAGCGTCCCGCTTTGGACGCGCCTCAGCCGGCTTGTTGGAACCAAGATGACGCTCGTGATCTCTATGCCGCTGGCGATCCTTGGCTTTGTGGGGGCAGCCTTCCTTGCGCCCGGAAGCCTTGTTGGCTTTGCGATCATTTGCGTGGCCTCGGGTGCGGCTTTGGGGGCCGATATGGTGGTTCTGCCGGCGATGTTTTCAGTCGTGTTGACGAAGGCAGGGCTAAGCGCGTCAACGGCCTTTGGCATCTGGTCCTTCGCGGGCAAGTTGGGGTTGGCGCTTGCGGCGTTTGCCGTCTTGCCGCTGCTGGAACGCAACGGCTTTCAGCCCGGCCAAATCAACAGTGATGGCGCTTTGAACACGTTGAACATCGCCTATGCCGTCGTGCCCTGCATCCTGAAACTCTGCGCCTTCGGCCTTGTACTGGCGCTTCCTACTGAGGAGAGATACGAATGAAACTCCTGACCGCGCTTTTGCTACTGATCTTGGCCGCAACATTCGCCAAGACAGTGCTATTAAGTTTCCGCGCCCAAAGCCCGGATGATTATGCAGACACCGGCCCCGCTTTCTCGTTGAAACAGCACCTGTCAGGCACATTCGCCTCGGAAGGGCTGATCTATGGTCCCAAGGGAAAGCTGACCAACAGTTTCGTGGCCGAAATGGTGGGCGAATGGGATGGCGATACCGGCACGCTGACGGAGAAATTCACCTACTCCAACGGGCGCGAGCAGAACCGGAAATGGTTTTTGAAACTGGGCGAGGGCAACACATTCACCGCCACCGCTGACGACATTGTGGGCGAGGCGCAGGGCGTCGTGTCAGGCTCGACCGTGTCGATGCGCTACCAGATTGTTTTGCCGCCAGAAGCAGGCGGCCATACCCTGACCGCGACCGATTGGCTGTACCTGACACAAGACGGTGTCATCATGAACAAGTCGGAAATGCGCAAGTTTGGACTGAAGGTGGCTGAGTTGATCGCCACCATGCGCCCAGTGCCGGGCGTACAGCCTTAACCCCAACCCCACCACCCGAATATCGAACAAGAGAGTATTATGTCACGCCCCGCACCCCTTCTGGCCATAGCCATTCTGGTCCTGTCGATTGTCTTCATGCTGTCGCCGCTGTTCAGCAGTAATTTCGCCGGCTATTCACCCGACCAGTTTCCCACCAAAGAAACCTTCTGGCCGGTGCAGCCCGCGGGGTGGGCGTTTAGCATTTGGGGTCTGATCTATGTCTGGCTGATTGTCGGCGCGGCTTGGGGGCTTTTGAAAGCACCAAACGACGCCGATTGGCAACGCATGCGCGGCCCCTTGATGATCAGTCTGGCGTTGGGCTGCTTCTGGATCGCGGCGGCGAATGCCTCGCCCATTTGGGCAACCGTGATCATCGTCGTGATGGCTGTGACGGCGATCCTTGCGATGTTGCGCGCGGGGCCGCAAGACCCTTGGTGGCAACTTCGCCCCGTCGCCCTTTACGCTGGATGGCTGACGGCTGCGACCGGCGTGGGTGCGGGTGTTGTCTTGGGCGGGTATGAGGTTCTGTCACCGCAGGTCGCCGCACTGGTTATGCTGGTGATCGTGCTGATCGTTGCGCTTTATGTGCAATCGTTGCGTCGCGGGGCGTGGTCCTATCCCCTCGCCATCATCTGGGCGCTGTTCGGGGTCATTGCGGCCAACTGGCCTGCGCAAAACTGGGCTGTCATTGGCGTTGCGGTTGTGGGCATTGTGCTGCTGGGCGCGCGCGCCGTCTCAGGTCTGCGCACAATTTAACCCGCACCTCAAACCGGAATGTTTGAGTATTTCTTGATATCGCGCAGCACCACATTGGTCTGCGCGCTTTCCACCGCTTTCAGTTTGAACAGAAAGCCTTCAAGGAAAGCATTGAAACCCGACAGGTTGTGGCACAACACACGCAGGTGGTAATCCGCCTGACCGGTTGTTGCGAAACATTCGACCACGTCCGGACGGCGGTTCACGGCCTGAATAAACTCCTCGACTTTTTCGGGATCATGGCGGGTCAGTTGCACGTGCACGATGGCCTGAAAGCTTAGTCCGGCCTTCGCCGGGTTCACGATCGCTCCGTAACGTTCGATTATCTGCGCCTCTTCCAACGCACGCACCTTGCGCCAACAGGCCGAGGTCGACATCCCGACCGCATCGGCGAGGTCGGCATTGGAAATTGTGCTATCCTTTTGCAGCAATTCGAGAATACGGCGGTCTTTTTCGTCAAGCTTCATGGGTGGAGTTTCCAGAATTCAAGGCATTCGCGGTATGTCCTGCCAAATATCGTAATTCACTCGGTCAATAAAGGTATGAACCACCAGCCCTGATGGAATACCATGGAAAAGATGCCAGGAGGGCCCGCCATGTCACGCCAAGACACCGCATTTTCAACCTATCAATTGTCAGACCGCTATGCCCGCCCGTCCGGCCGCGTTTTCCTGACCGGAACACAGGCGCTGGTGCGCATCATGCTGGATCAGGCGCGGCGGGATCAGAAGGTCGGGCTGAACACCGCAGGCTTCGTTTCGGGCTATCGCGGATCGCCGCTTGGCGCGTTGGATCTTGAGTTGTGGCGCGAGAAGAAACGCGTGGCGGATAACAACATCACCTTCCTACCCGCCGTCAATGAAGACCTTGGCGCGACCGCTGTTCTGGGCGCGCAACAAGCCAGTCTGGACCCGGACTGCGAGGTCGAGGGCGTCTTTTCCATGTGGTACGGCAAAGGGCCGGGGGTTGATCGGTCTGGCGACGCGTTGAAACACGGCAACGCCTATGGCTCGGCCCCCAAAGGTGGCGTTCTGGTGGTTGCGGGCGATGACCACGGCTGCGTCTCCTCCTCGATGCCGCATCAATCGGATGTGGCGTTCATGGCGTGGTTCATGCCCACGCTGAACCCGGCGTCTGTGGGGGAATATCTGGCGTTTGGCGAATACGGCTTTGCATTGTCGCGGTTCAGCGGCACATGGGTCGGGTTCAAGGCCATTTCGGAAACAGTCGAATCCGGCCAGTCGGTGGAATTGACCCCCGACCGCGAATTCTCGTTTCCAGCCATCGACCTGCCGCCCGGCGGATTGCATGTGCGACAGGCCGACCTGCCCAGCCCCGAGATTGAGACGCGCATTGGCCATAAACTTGACGCCGTGCGCGCCTTTGTCGAAGCCAATCCGATTGACGAACCCATATACGACATTGCTGACGCGAAGTTCGGGTTTGTCACCACCGGCAAGGGCCATCTGGACTTGCTAGAGGCACTGCGCCTTCTGGGCGTGGACGAAGCAAAATGCCACGCGTTGGGCATCGATATTTACAAGGTCGGTATGGTTTGGCCGCTTGCCCGCCGGGATGCGTTGCGCTTTGTACGCGGCAAGGCCGAAGTGCTGGTGGTCGAAGAAAAACGGGGCATCATCGAAAGCCAGTTCAAGGAATACTTCTATGACTGGCCGGGCGACAAACCCAACCGCATGGTGGGCAAATATGACAGCCAAGGTGAGCCCTTGATCCCTTGGACAGGAGAGCTTAGCCCGCTGATGCTGGTTCCCATCGTGGCCGCGCGGCTGGATCAGGTTTTTCCATGCGAAAACTTCACCACGAAAGCCGCAGCACTGTTGCAACAGCCGCCCTGTGTGCTGAAAACTGAAGGTGCGTCGCGCACGCCCTATTTCTGTTCCGGCTGTCCGCACAACACGTCAACCAAGCTGCCCGATGGCAGTTCTGCCGCTTCCGGTATTGGTTGTCATGTGATGGCCAGCTGGATGAACCGCAACACGGTCGGCTATGCCCAGATGGGCGGCGAGGGCGTGCCTTGGGTCGCCACCTCCAAGTTCAACGGTGGCAAGCATATCTTCCAAAACCTTGGGGAAGGTACGTGGTATCACTCCGGCTCCCTCGCGATCCGGCAGGCCATCGCTGCGGGCACCAATATCACCTATAAAATCCTTTATAATGATGCGGTTGCGATGACCGGCGGGCAGCCCGTGGATGGTCCGATCAGTGTCGCGGGTATCGTGCAGACTTGTCGCGCCGAGGGGGTCGAGCGGATCGCGCTGTTGTCCGACGACATCAGCAAATTCTCGCATTCAGATTTCCCAAAGGGCACGACTTTCCACGACCGATCCGAGCTTGATCAGGTACAGCGCGAATTGCGCGACATTTCCGGCGTCACAGTGCTGGTCTATGAACAAACCTGCGCCACGGAAAAACGCCGCCGCCGCAAACGCGGCACGATGGCGGACCAGAAAACCGTCCCGTATATCAACCCGCTGGTTTGTGAGGGCTGCGGCGACTGCTCGGTCGAGAGCAATTGTCTAAGCGTCGAACCGCTGGACACCGAGTTCGGGCGCAAGCGGAAGATTAACCAGTCCAACTGCAATAAGGACATGTCCTGCCTGAATGGGTTTTGTCCCAGCTTCGTCACGATCGAAGGTGCGACCCGTCGCAAGCGTGATCCTTTGAAGCTTGATGTGGCGGCAATACTTCAGGATGTTGCGTCGCCCAAGCTGCCAAACATCTCGAACCCGTTTGACCTGTTGGTGACGGGTGTGGGCGGAACTGGTGTGGTGACAGTTGGTGCGTTGATCACGATGGCTGCCCATCTGGAAGGCAAGGGGTCAAGCGTGCTGGACTTCACTGGCTTTGCCCAGAAGTTCGGCACGGTTCTTAGTTATATCCGATTGGGTGACTCGCCCAAAGCTGTGCATCAAGTGCGCATCGACAAAGGGTCGGCGGATGCGGTGATCGGCTGCGATATGGTTGTATCTTCTTCGCCCAAAGCGTCGGTGCATTACCAGCCCGGCACCAAAGTCGTTTTGAACCGAGCCGAGATGCCGACGGGCGATCTTGTCCTGTCGCGCGATGCAAGTCTGCAAATTGACGTGCGCGAAGCTGCGGTCAAGACGGCGGTCGGGGCGGAAAACGTTGCAGGATTCGACGCGAACCATGCCGCAGAAACCCTTTTAGGCGATACCGTGTATGCCAATGTCATCATGCTGGGCTATGCGTGGCAAATGGGTCTTGTGCCGGTGTCGGAGGTCGCGCTGAAACAGGCGATCCAACTGAACGCCGTGAAGGTGCCGGAAAACACGCGCGCCTTCGATCTTGGCCGTGTTCTGGCCGCCGCACCCGATCGCGTGGCGTTGGATGATCCGAAACCATCAGCGGATCAAAAACCGGCGGATCTGATTGAGGCGCGTGCGGCTTTCCTGACGGACTACCAGAACGCGGCCTATGCTGACCGCTATCGACTGACCCTTGCGAATTTTGCGGCACAGTTGCCGGATGGATTGCGGGCCGATTTGCTTTCTGCTGCGGCAAAAAGCCTGTTCAAACTTATGTCCTATAAAGACGAATACGAGGTGGCGCGGCTGCACACGCAAATGGGGTTCGCCGACCAGTTGAAGCAGGAATTTGAGGAAGGGTATTCAGTGAAATACCACTTTGCGCCGCCCCTTTTGCCGCTGGGCAAGGATGCACGCGGACGTCCGCGTAAACGTGCCTTCGGGCCGTGGATGCGCCCGGTCTTAACGGGGTTGGCCCGACTGAAGTCCTTGCGTGGCACCATGTTTGACCCGTTTGGCTATACAGCAGAACGCCGCGAGGAAGTGGAGTTGATTGCATGGTATGAAAACGGATTGCGGACGATGTCGGGCCGGGTCAGTGAACACAACGCAGATGATGTGCGTGAGTTCCTGTCTGCCCCGCTTGAGATGCGCGGATACGGCCGGGTTAAGCGGGCGTCGGTGGCTGAGGTCAAGCCGCAAGCTGACGCAGCGCTGAACCGCATGTTGTCTGCCTAGTCTGAAGCCTGTACATTCCGACGTTCTTGGACTTTGCGAATTAATGCTCGTGTCCGGGTGAACCAATAAGGAGCATGGCATGGGTTTGCTGCAAGACGGTAAGTGGGTCGACCAATGGTATGATACGAAGTCCAGCGGCGGGCGGTTTCTGCGCAAAGCCCCGCAGTTTCGCAACTGGGTCACGGCTGATGGATCGGCAGGGCCAAGCGGCGAAGCAGGTTTCAAGGCCGAACCGGATCGCTATCATTTATATGTTTCGCTTGCCTGCCCGTGGGCGCATCGCACACTGATCTTGCGTGCGCTCAAGGGGTTGGAAGGCATGATCCCGATCTCGATTGTTCATTGGTATATGGCGCAGGATGGTTGGACCTTTCAGCCGGTTGACGGATCGATGCCCGACACCGTCAACGGGGCGCAGTTCATGCATCAGGTCTATACCACCGCGCAATCAGATTACTCGGGCCGGGTGACGGTGCCTGTTCTTTGGGACAAGAAAAACAAGACGATTGTTTCCAATGAGTCTTCCGAGATCATCCGCATGTTCAACGCGGCTTTTGACGGTGTCGGCGCTACGCCGGGCGACTACTATCCCGCGCCGCTTAGAGATGAAATCGACACCCTGAACGACCGGATTTATAGCACCGTCAACAATGGCGTTTACAAGGCCGGGTTTGCCACTTCGCAAGAGGCTTACGAAGAAGCCGTCGTGCCGCTGTTCGACACTTTGGACGACCTTGAAAAGCGGCTGTCCACGCAACGATACCTGACCGGCAGTACCATCACCGAAGCTGACTGGCGCCTGTTCACCACGCTGGTTCGGTTCGACCCGGTCTATGTCGGGCACTTTAAATGCAACCTTCGCCGGATTGTCGACTACCCGAACCTGTGGGGCTATGTGCGCGATCTTTATCAACAGACGGGCATCGCTGAGACGGTGGATATGGTGCATATCAAAAACCACTATTACGCCAGCCACGACACAATCAATCCAAGCGGTGTTGTACCGAAAGGGCCGGATGTTGATTTCAACGCGCCACATGATCGCGCGAAGCTGGCGTAAAGGCTATTCGACGGTCGGGAAAACTGCGGTTTTCTTGACCGTCCCATAGACAAAACTGGTGTCGATCGAGGCGATGCCTCCGATTGGATGGATGCGATTGCGGATGAAATCCTCATACGCATCCAGATCAGACACCACGACGCGCAATTGGTAATCCGTGGCCCCGGTCAGAACATGGCATTCCAGCACCTCGTCAATCGACATAACGCGCCGCTCAAAGCGCTGCACGTCCTCGGCGTTGTGACGTTCCAGCCGGATGCGGACAAAAACCGTGATCGGCAAACCATAGGCTGCCGCGTCCGCTTCGACGGCAAAGCCGCGAATGGCACCCGAACTTTCAAGATTGCGCAAACGGCGCAGGCAAGGCGACGGCGACAGGTTCACAGCCTCGGCCAGATCCTGATTGGTCATGCGGCCGTTCTGCTGCAAAGCGCGAATAATTTGACGATCTTTTTGATCCAACTGCGACTCCTTTGGCAGGAAATGCTAATATTGATGTCAAAAGTGGCATAATTCGCAATCTCTGCAAAGCCCGAATCCGGTACGATTGTAGCAAGACTTGAAAAGGAGCTTGCCATGTCCACGTCCGCCAAGACCGGTTTTGCCACACGCGCCATCCACCACGCCTATGACCCGCAGGATTACGAAGGGGCGCTGACGCCTCCGCTTCACCTGACATCTACTTTCGCGTTTGAAACAGCCGAAGCGGGCGGCGAGATGTTTGCGGGCGAGCGTCCGGGCTATATCTATTCGCGCATCTCAAACCCAACCTGCGATCTGCTGGAACAACGCATCGCGACGTTGGAAGGGGCCGAGGCCGGGTTGGCCTTGTCGTCGGGCATGGGTGCAATCACCGCGACCCTTTGGACGCTACTTTCGCCCGGGGACGAGGTTATCGTGGACAAGACGCTTTATGGCTGCACCTTCGCCTTCATGCAGCACGGGCTGGCGAAATGGGGCGTGAAGATCACACATGTCGACATGACTGACCCGGACAACCTGCGCACCAAAATCAGCGACAAAACCCGCGTGGTGTATTTCGAAACACCCGCCAATCCGAACATGCGGTTGGTGAATATCGCGGCGGTGTCGGATATCGCGCACGCGTCGGGCGCGACGGTGGTGGTGGACAACACCTATGCCACGCCATACCTGACCCGCCCGATTGAACATGGCGCAGATATCGTGCTGCATTCCGCCACCAAATATCTGGGGGGCCACGGTGACGTCGTGGCTGGCCTCGTGGTCGGCACGTTAGAGCAGATCACCGAAATCCGCCTTGTTGGTATGAAGGATATGACCGGCGCTGTGATGGCACCTTTCAATGCGATGTTGATCCTGCGCGGTCTGAAAACACTGGCGCTGCGGATGGATCGGCATTGTGCTTCGGCCATGACATTGGCCAAGTGGTTAGAGGCTCATCCGTCGGTGAATGTGGTGCATTTCCCCGGACTTGAAAGCTTCCCCCAACACGAAGTCGCCAAAGCTCAGATGGACCAATCTGGCGCAATGATTGCGTTCGAGGTGGACGGAGGCCTTGCTGGTGGCATCGCAATGATGAACCGCCTGACGATGATCCAGCGCGCTGTATCACTTGGTGATGCGGAAACGCTGATCCAGCATCCGGTCTCGATGACCCATTCGACTTACGCACCCGAAGAACGCGCTGAGCATGGTATCTCGGACGGGCTAATCCGCTTGTCTGTCGGGCTGGAAGAGGTTGAGGATATTCTGGCTGATCTGGATGCCGCGCTGACCCCGGTCATGCGACACGCCGCAGAATAAGCTGGCGTCCGGGCGGTGTGGGCCGCCAGATGCGACTTGCAACATTGATCGAAAATGCCGGTATGCAGCATCAGACACCTGCCATACCATAGCGTCGTCGCGCGTGCCTAAGCCGCGCATGACAGACGCTTAGACCAAGGGACAACGCCATGACGCCGCAGGACGCCGCCAAACAGACCGCAGACATCCAGCATCTCAAGACCATCGAACAACGGCTTTTGTGGCTGTCGCATTGGATGATCCACCACGCCAACCATATCCGCCCGAAGGCGGACGGGATCAAGATCGGCGGTCATCAGGCGTCGTCCGCATCCATGGTGTCGATCATGACGGCGTTGTATTTTTCGACCCTAAAGCCCGAGGATCGGGTGGCGGTGAAGCCCCATGCAAGTCCGATTTTTCATGCGATGCAGTATCTGATGGGCAGTCAGACGCGCGAGAAGATGGAGAATTTCCGCGGCTATGGCGGCGTGCAAAGCTACCCTT
This sequence comes from Aliiroseovarius sp. S1339, assembly GCF_023195695.1. Lineage (GTDB taxonomy): Bacteria > Pseudomonadota > Alphaproteobacteria > Rhodobacterales > Rhodobacteraceae > Aliiroseovarius. The sequence goes on from NZ_JALPQG010000007.1 coordinate 225,447, forward strand.
CGCGCACCAAGGATATCGACGATGTGGATTTCTCGACCGGGTCGGTGGGGCTGGGCGTGGCGATCACGTCGTTCGCCTCGATAATTCAGGATTACATCACCGCTAAGCCCTGGGGCAAAGACGCGCCGATGGGTCGGATGGTGGCGCTGGCGGGCGACGCAGAGCTGGACGAGGGCAATATCTATGAGTGCCTTCAGGAAGGCTGGAAGAACGACCTGCGCAACACGTGGTGGATCATTGATTATAACCGCCAATCGCTTGATGGTATCGTGCGTGAAGGTCTGTTTGAACGGGTCGAAAAGATCTTTGACGCTTTCGGCTGGGACGTCGTGCGGATCAAACATGGCGTGCTGCAACGTGCGGCGTTTGCAGAGCCGGGCGGCGAGGCATTGCGCGACTGGATCGACGCCTGCCCGAACCAGCAATATTCGGCGCTGACCTATATGGGCGGCGCGGTTTGGCGCAAGCGTCTGATGGATGATCTGGGCGATCAGGGGGACGTGACCGCGTTGATCGACCGGCGCACGGACGACGAACTGGCGGACCTGATGGAAAACCTTGGCGGCAACTGCGTTGAGACAATGGCCGAGACTTTCGCCGCCATTGACCACGACCGCCCGACCTGTTTTCTGGCCTACACGATTAAGGGTTGGGGCACACCGATTGCGGGCCACAAGGACAACCACGGTGGGTTGATGAACAAGACGCAGTTTGCCGAATGGCAGGCCGATATGAGTGTGCCCGATGGGCAGGAATGGGAACCGCTTGCGACCGTCGACGACCCCGCCACGCTTCAGAATTTTCTGGCGAGCGTGCCGTTCTTCGCCAAAGGCACACGGCGGTTTGCCGATGACAAGCTGGACGTGCCAGCGATTGAGCTGAGCGCGGATCGCGAGATTTCGACCCAGATGGCGTTTGGCAAGGTGTTGGATGATCTGTCGAAAGGCGACAGTGATCTGGCGGCTCGGATCGTGACAACCTCGCCCGATGTGACGGGCACCACCAATCTTGGTCCGTGGGTAAACCGGCGCAAACTTTTCGCCCGCACCGCGCAGGCCGATGCGTTCATCGAACACCGTATTCCGTCGACCGCGAAGTGGGAATTCACACCCGAAGGCCAGCATATCGAGCTGGGCATTGCCGAAATGAACCTGATGCTGCTGCTGGGTGCGGCTGGGCTGAGCCACAGCCTGTTTGGCAAGCGGCTGATCCCCATTGGCACGGTCTATGACCCGTTTGTTTGCCGTGGCCTCGATGCGCTTAACTACGCCTGTTATCAGGATGCGCGGTTCTTGTTGGTTGGCACGCCGTCCGGTGTGACGTTGGCACCCGAAGGCGGCGCGCACCAGTCTATCGGTACGCCCCTGATCGGCATGTCGCAGGACGGGCTTGCCGCGTTTGAACCTGCTTTTGCTGATGAGTTGGCGGTGATCATGCAATGGGCGTTCGACTATCTGCAGCGCGACGGCGAGGGCGATCCTGACGAGCGCACGTGGCTGCGGGACGAAACCGGTGGCAGCGTCTATTTGCGCCTGACCACCAACCCGATTGAGCAGCCGGGCAAACGCCACGACGATGCGTTCCTGCAAGGGGCCATCGACGGGGCATATTGGCTGCGCAAACCGGGTCCGAATTGCGAGGTGGTGATCGCCTATCAGGGGTCCGTCGCGCCCGAGGCAATCAAGGCAGCTGGCATGATCGGCGAAGGTCGTCGCGACGTTGGTGTGTTGGCGGTGACGTCGGCGGACCGTCTGAACGCAGGCTGGACCGCCGCGCAACGTGCCCGCGCACGTGGCAATACCAGAGCCATGTCTCATATCGAGCATTTGATGCAGGTTCTGCCACCGCATTGCAAGCTGGTGACGGTGATTGACGGACACCCCGCGACGCTTGCGTGGCTGGGCAGCGTCGTCGGACACCAAACCATTCCGTTGGGGGTCGAACATTTCGGCCAAACCGGGACAATCGCTGATCTTTATCGCCACCACGGCATTGATGCCGAGGCGATTGTCGAAAAGGTTCACGGCCTGACTGCTGGCAGACCCGTCCGCACGCCAATTTCGTAGCACCCGTGCCGCGCTGCAACGCAAACGCTGGCGATTTGCCAAACGCGGCTTGCAGCGCGCATTCGTCCCGGCATATTCTTCCCAAATTAACGAGCGTTTGCGACGTCAAAGCCGTGAATACCAAATGTGGGACGTGACAATATGGCAGGGTCAACCGGTAAGACAGTGCTGGACCATCAGGAACCTTTGACGGGCGTCAAGCAACTGGTTTCGTTGATTATCCCTGTTTTCAACGAAGAAGACAGCATCCGCCTTTTTCTTGAACAGACGTCCAATGCGTTGGCCCCGTTGCGCGATGATCTGGATGTGGAATATCTGTTCGTCAATGACGGCAGCCGCGATGCGACCGAACGCACAATTATGGCCTGTCGTGACGACTGGCCCGAGGTTTCACTGGTCAACCTGTCGCGCAATTTCGGGAAAGAGGCCGCGCTGTCCGCCGGACTGAACCACGCGCGTGGCGACGCCGCGATCCCAATTGACGTCGACTTACAAGACCCTCCCGATGTGATCGTGGATATGATCGCATGCTGGCGGGGTGGGGCGAAGGTGGTGAATGCACGACGCGCGCGGCGTGACACCGACACTTGGGCGAAACGCACCAGTGCTGGTCTGTTCTATCGCCTGTTCAACGCGTTGGCCGAATATCCCATCCCAAACGGCGTCGGCGATTTTCGCCTTCTGGATCGCGAGGTGGTCGACGCCATTTGCGCCTTGGGTGAGCGGTCGCGGTTCAACAAGGCCATTTTCAGCTGGGTTGGGTTCGAAACCGCCGAGGTCGAATATGACCGACCCTCCCGCGTGGCGGGCGAAACCCAGTGGTCATACTGGAAACTGTGGAAGCTGGCGCTGGACGGTATTTTTGCGGCGTCAACGACGCCCTTGCGGATCTGGACCTATGTTGGCCTAACCATGGCATTCGCGTCGCTGATGTATTCCTTGTTTCTGTTCACCCGCACCTTGTTTTTCGGCGTCGATACGCCCGGTTATGCCTCGACTGCAATACTGATCCTAACCTTTGGGGGCATGAACATGTTTGCGCTTGGGATCATCGGCGAATATGTCGGTCGCATCTATACCGAGGTGCGTCAGCGCCCGCTTTATATCGTGCGCTCGTTTGTCCAGGGGCAAGAAGGGTGAGGTCGTCGCAATAGATTGCGAACCCTCATACAAAGCGGACAAGAATTTGTTCTTTCCCTCACAAAATCTCCTTAATTTCATGATTTAGGTTTGCGCCGAAGGCACATCATTAACAACAAGTGACTTGGATAGGGGAACTGAAACGTGACTGCACAATTATTGCGCTTCATCGGTGTGGGTGGATTGGCGACGTTTACACATGTCGCTGTCGCCTCGATCGCATTCCAATTCCTTGCCACAGCCGAGATGCGGGCGAATTTCGTCGGATTCTGCGCGGCTGTTCTGGTATCATACATGGGCCATTCGCGGTTCACCTTCGCATCTGTCGACGCCCATAAGGGTCAATTCGGGCGATTTCTGTTCGTCGCACTGACCGGCCTTGGCGCAAGCAGCGCGATTGTTTGGCTTGTGAACTCCAGCGGTGGTGGGTTCTATCTGTCTATGGCGCTTGTCGCGGTTCTTGTCCCCATGACGACATTCCTTGCCATGAAGTTCTGGGTGTTTTCCAACCGGGACGCTCCGGCGCTGCCCTCCGCAACAATGGTATTTGTTGCACTTGCCGCGACCTCTGCGTTCTTAGTCATCTATTGGAATTGGCCGATAAATCACGATACCGCATGGTATCTCGTGGCCACGCGTAAATTTCTGGATGGTGCGAAGCTTTATGTCGACATCATCGAAGTAAACCCGCCGCTGAACTTCTATTATACAATCCCGTCACTACTCATTGCGGATTTTCTGGGTGTGAGCGACACCAACGGGCAATATCTCGCGGTCGCGATTCTTTACCTTGTCAGTCTGCTTTGGTCGGGTGCGATCCTTCGCAGAGTGTCGGGCCTGTCCGCCATGCGGCTGAACCTGTTTTTTGCCTTCATGGCTCTGGTCTATATTCTGGGTGCTGCAAGCGAAATCGCGCAGCGTGACCACCTTGTGGTCCTTTTCCTGTCGCCGTGGGTGGTCAGCTATCTTTCAACACAGAACAAGCCACCGTCGCTGGCCAGCAGTGCCTTTGCGGCGGCGGGCATTTGCCTTAAACCCTTCTTTCTCGTTTTCCCACTTGCGCTGTTTTTGCGAGATGTCTGGCGCACGCGATCCGCGCGACCGCTTTTGTATCCGCATTATCTGCTGATGCTCGCAATCGGGGTCGGGTATGTGGTTTTTGTCAAAACGGTTCACCCAGAATACCTCGATGAAATTGCACCCACAGCGGTTCATGTCTACGGCGCGTTCAAAAAGTCCACTATTGGCGTTCTTTCCAGTCAGTTCGTGCCGCTTTCCTTGGGGCTGGTCGCGTTAACATCGATGATCGCCATCCGAAACGCACAGGCCAACATCTTTGCCATCTTCGCGATTGCGGGTTTTGTCGGTTACCTGGTTCAAAGCACCGGGTTTCACTATCATCTGATACCGTTCTTTTGCTTTGTATTGCTTGGGTGCGCATGGCTTTTGCTAACTGCGGAAGAAACGTCACTGCGTCTGCTTCCCGCGCTGATGGCTTGTGGTTTACTAGTGCTGGGGTTGTCGCAGACGGGCAAATACCAAAGCGATTATACCGATGAAGTTGTTCATCAACTTAAAGCGCTTGGTCCCATTGACAGCCTTATGGCTGCTTCCACTTTGCTGGACCCTGGTGCTCCGGTTGCCTTGAGGTTGGGAATTGATTGGGTCAGCAGATATCCACACAACTGGCTGTATCCGGGTGCCGTAAACACATTGGAAGAAACCAATTGTGCCGCCGAACCTGACCTTTGCGCTTTACTTCAAAGTTTCGCGGACAAAAATCGCAAAGATAACTTGGAAGACATCGTGCTGCACAAGCCTGATGTGATTGTCACAGATCGTATCGTTGAGCGTCTTGTGCATGAACCATTCACTTGGACGACCTTCATGCAGGCCGACCCACGATTTGCCGAGGTGATGAAAGATTACGAGTTGGTCCATTCAACCCGAGAGATTGACTATTACCAGCGGACAGCCGACTAAGCGCGGCTGGGGCATCAGTCCTATTAATCCAGCACGATGACCTGACCCGTTGTCAGACCTTTTTCCGAGCCCCCATCGCGAAACCAGATTTTATCTCCCCGGATGCGCGCGACCTTAATGCCACCAAGCGTGGTGCCTTTGGTGGCCTTGATGATGCGCCCGTCGCTGAACTCCAGCAAGGCCCAGGCGGCCGCATCGGTCTGAAATATCCCGACCACTGATAGCCGTTCGCGCCCATCGGCGGGCAGGACCGGGGCAACGGCTGGTTCGGACGCTGGCATCACTTCGGCGACCTTGGCCTCAACCAGAGGCGGGTGCGGCTCGACGGTCCTTTGGTCGGCGCGCGGCGGTGTCTTCGGCGCGGTTTGCACCCGTCGTAAAGGACGAGGCGAGGCTTCGGGCGCGACAAGCGAGGCGACAGCATCCTGTTCGGTCTGCGCACCGGGCAAAGGGATCGGGATTGCCGCCAACACTTTCGCAATGTCACGGGCAAGGTCTTCATCTTGAAGCGATGCGACCTGCGGCGGCAACGACTGCAGATCGCCCGTCACTGCAGCCAGCTGCAAATCGGGCGCGGCAATTGCGGTTGGGGCTTTGCGCAGATCAGGGGGGGCAATCGTCGCGTTGATCGTCGGCGCATCACCAGTGTCGGGGGCGTCCAGCAAACGCGACACCGCAAGGACGGCATCGTGGTCGACACGCTGCGGCCAGATTGACACAGCAGGACCCGTCGCGGCCAAGGCAAATACGGTTTCGGGCAATGGTTTGGGCGCATCACTGGCAAGAACGAAGAACTCGGCAGGGGTCGGGGCAGGGGTCGGCGTTGGCCCGTTGATGGGTTGGGCCAGGGCAGCAACCCGCATATCAAGCTCATAATCCGCATCGCGGTCATCATCTACTGCCCGCGATGGCGGTTTTGTAGCCAGTCCCAAGTCAAATATGACCGGCGGGGCGGGGGACGGGTCGTTTTCGGCAGTCCCCAATGGAAAGGCCGAGAAGATCTGACTGCCATCGGTCGTGGCCGCAAAGACAGGTGTGGCGACCTCGGCAACAGGTCGAGGCATCAGATCGGCGATGTCATTGCCACGCCGCAAAGAACGGCCAAGCGTGCCGGTCTGCAGACGTGCGACGGTTTGCTGGATTGGTTTGTCCGAAACGCGGGACAAGCTGACCATACGATCCGCAGTCTTGGTGTCCGGCATTTCCGGTTGGTTGACGGTTGCGACCACGTCTGGCGCAACCGCGTTCGATGGCTCTGCGTCAATGGTCGGCGTGGCATCAGGCACGTCGCCCGTCAGCGGTTGATCTATTACCCCCATTTCGGCGGTTTCGGCGGGTGGTTCAGGCAAGTCGCTGTTGGAATACTCCGCCATGATATCAGCCGGGTCCGGCCAGATAAGGTTAGAGGCATATATCGACAATGATATGAAAAGTCCGGCTGCGACCAACAGGACCGAAATGATGGATAAAGCCAGTCGATGTGACCGTGTACCTTTCATAAATTCAACCTATACAGTGGTAAAATGGCTTCATTAAGATCAAGCGCCTTGCTACACAGCTTGTCAATGAAAGCCGGCTAGTCACTGGGATCAATGGGTGTCGTCGCGCCGGACTGTTGCGACAAAGCAAACATCTTTTATCAGAGGTCGGCGGCGACATGCAAATGGAGTATCAACAATCCAACGTTGCGACGTCCGTGGACCAAATGCGTTTCGTGCGATTTGGCGCACGCTTGTTGCACGACAGGCGACCCTTAGGGCGACCAAAAATAATTGGAAACTGGTCGGGCTGAGAGGATTCGAACCTCCGACCCCCTGCTCCCGAAGCAGGTGCGCTACCAGGCTGCGCTACAGCCCGACCGTGACGCGCGGGATAGCGGCAAGCGGGGCAAGAGGCAAGACCCTAAATGCCTTTCCTAAAGGGTCAGAACCATTTTGGTGGCGCTGTCAAAACCCAAAAGCGGGCGCAGTGGTCCGGTCGTCTCGACCCCCGTCGCGACGAAGCCCAATCGTTCATACAGGGCGCGGGCACGTGGGTTGGTGTCGATCACGTCAAGCGTCACTTTGGTCAGACCCTTGTCGCGGGCGTGGGTGAAAAGCGCATCGAACAGCGCACTGCCAACGCCCATCCCGCGCGCCGATTTTGCAACGCAGATGCCATCCATCTGAAGGGTATCTTTCGGGGCGCTTCGTTCCAGCATCGCAAGCGGCAGTAGCCGCCAGATTGCACCCAGGCCGTAATGCCTGAACAACGCCGAAACACCTGCATCGCAGAACCCTTTACCAGATGCTTGATGGGCTGCGATGCCCAGCAGTTGCCCGTCCGGCCCTGTGGCGGCGATCACGGCCTTTGGATTGACCGTTGCGGCGAAAAACCGTTGCCCCCGGTCATCTGGGCCAAGCAGTTTTCCCAGCTTGCCACGGAAAGCTTCCCAATAAAGCGCGGCGGCTTGGTCTTCCAAGCCCGCGGGCAATTCGGAATGAAGGGTCAAATCTCGCATCGTCATTAAATAGGAACGATTGGCGCAAAAGAAAACCGGCCGACGCAGGTGCATCAGCCGGCTTCGCCAATTTGGAGGTAAATCAGAGGCTCGCGTTCAGGGCCGCGATCACCGCGTCACCCATCTGCGACGTCGTCACCGGCGTCACACCTGCGTCATTCAGCAAATCGCCGGTGCGCACGCCATCGGCCAGCACCTTTTCCACCGCCGCTTCCACGCGGTCGGCTTCTGCGCCCATGTCAAAGCTATAGCGCAGTGCCATGGCGAAGCTGAGGATACAGGCACAGGGGTTGGCCTTGCCTTCGCCCGCAATATCCGGGGCCGATCCGTGCACCGGTTCGTACATGGCTTTCGGGCGGCCGTTGGCCATCGGTGCGCCCAGCGACGCGGACGGCAACATGCCCAGAGATCCGGTCAGCATTGCTGCACAATCCGACAGGATGTCGCCAAACAGGTTGTCGGTATAGATCACATCGAATTGCTTGGGCGCACGCACCAGCTGCATTGCGCCATTGTCGGCATACATGTGCGACAGTTCGACCTCGGGATATTCTTTGCCCACACGGGTCACGACTTCACGCCACAGAATGCCCGATTCCATTACGTTGGCTTTTTCCATCGAACACAGCCGTTTGTTGCGCTTCATCGCCAGTTCAAAGGCTGAGCGCGCGCCGCGTTCGATCTCGGTTTCTGTGTAACGCTGGGTGTTGATGCCAACCCGCTCGCCACCTTCTTCGAAAATGCCGCGCGGCTCGCCGAAATAGACGCCGGAGGTCAGCTCGCGCACGATCATGATATCAAGACCCGCCACGATGTCTTTTTTCAGCGACGAGAAATCGGCCAGCGCGTCAAAGCACTGCGCGGGGCGCAAGTTTGAATACAGGTCCATCTCCTTGCGCAGACGCAGCAAGCCGCGTTCAGGCTTTACCGAGAAATCCAGATCGTCATATTGCGGACCGCCGACCGCGCCCAGAAGGACCGCGTCGACCTCTTGTGCTTTCGCCATGGTCGCATCCGCCAACGGCACACCGTGCTTGTCATAAGCTGCCCCGCCCACAAGATCCTCGCTTACGTCAAAGCTCACGCCACGTTTGTCGCCAATCCAGTCGATGATCTTGCGCACCTCGGCCATCACTTCGGGGCCAATGCCGTCACCGGGCAGGATAAGGAGGGAGGGGTTGGTCATGGGTCTGTCCTTGCTCTGGAATGCGTCGCGGATCGGCCTAGCCTGTCAGGGGCGTAGCGTCAAGAAACGAGGGCCTAGAAGCGCAGGTCGACCCAGACGAGACGATGAGGCGACGCGGTCGTGATCGCCCCGTGGAGCGGGTCGCCTGCGTCGGGCCAGAACACGCCCGCGTCGGCCAAGTCAAGCGTGCTGGCGGGCAAGACATAGCTGACACGCAGATTGCCCGGCACCGGGTCCGGCCAGTCGACCGTGTCCAAGGCGGGGTCGCCAGATTGCCTCGCGTTACCATCTGACACAGCGCCCGATCGTCTTGGCATCGGATCTTGCAGTCTAGGGTCGCGCAGCAATCGGCGTATCGCCTGTTGGCGACCGTCGCCATCCTCCGGGTCCAGATTGGCGTCCCCGGCAATAACAACTGGGCCATCGGGGGCGGTGACGGGCAGGGCGTTGTCCAGATATCGCTGCCAAAAGGCAATCTCATCGTGGTTGCGCCGCCCATTGCGATCTTCATCCCCGTCGAAAACGGGGGTGGTGGCATGGAAGGTTAGAAGGTGCAGCACAGTTCCATCTGGCAGGTGCACAGGCACATCCCAATGCGCCACACTGCTTAGCCGTTGTGCGGCAAAGGCTTCGGGCGATGGGAAAGGAAGGCTGTCCTGCGTGGGTGGAATGGCGTCGGGTAGATCCTGCCAAAGGAAAGCAGTGAAATCACGCACCTCGCCCAGTGGATAGCGGGACAGGACGGCCATGCCACCTTGCCCGGTGAAGCGGCCATAACCTTGGGCGTCGCGCGCTTCGCCAGTGCGTCCGTTGCCGTCCATGTCCATCCCGGTGATCAGACCGGCATTTGGCGCAGCCGCGAAAGCATGAGGCATCGGATGACCCGTCGCAGCCAGCGCATCCTGAAACGCGCGCAACGCATGGTTTTCCAGATCGTGGTCAAAGTCTTGAAGTGCCAGAATGTCGGGCTTTGCCGCGGCGATCACAGTCAGCACCGCGGCGATCTGTTCATCTTTGTTGGCCAGAATATCGCGCAGTAACAGGCCCGGGCCCTTACGGCTTAAATCGGCGTTATAGGTTGCGATCCGAAGGTCCAGCGCATCGGCGGCGAGGGGTGCGAATATGGCAGCAAGTGCCAGTGCGATCGTTGCAATCCAGTTGGTGGATAATGTGATGTAAAAGGTTGCGGAGCTTACGCGTGCGCCAGTCCACCGGCAGACGCGCGGCGTTTGTTGCGTTTGCGCTCGCTGCTGATCATCAGGGCGACGCGCAGCATAGCGATGCCACGCATGAAAAGGCTTGCAGGAAGAAAGGCCCATGCGGCGACAGTCCAGATCATAGTTTGATGATTTTCAACCGATACCGATCCAAAAAGCGAAACGGCGGCGACGATGATAAGTGGCGTGGCGAAGGGCAACAGGAACCCAAGTGCGATGTTAAAGCGTGCATCGCGCACTAGCCGGCGGACGACATCGCCCCCGGTGGTGGGATCAAACGTCGGCAGGTTGACCCACACGTTGAACGCGCCTGTAGACTTGGACGGCCATTCGGTGAAGCGCAGTGCCATCAGGAACACGGCCATCGACAGAAGCGAAATCAGATAACTCATCCCGGCTGCAGCGCGCAGAAGCGCCATGTCGTTGAAGGTCGCTGTATCTGGCAACATCGAGACCACAAAACGCACAGGGCTATAGGGGAAGTCGATGGCTTGACCGATCAGCATTCCGACCGAGGTCATGAACTGGGTCGCAGTCGAGTGATCGGTCTGGCCGCGAACAATTACGGACAGGCAGAACACAGACGCGAAAAGGGCTGCGAAACGGATGCGGTTGAAAGGGGGAGCGTCGCGAAATTCGACCAATCCGGGATAGGTCGACGCATATTCGAAGATGGTCAAGGCTGCCGCAAACAGGGCAACAATCGTTACAATTTGACCGGATTCCTGACTGACACCCGGCACCAGAATGGATGGGGTTGCAATCAAGATCACCATCAGGAACGCTCGCGCTATCGCGCCAATCATTCGACTCACCACTACCTTTTCCTTCCACCAGGATGGGTGCAATTACCTGCCGCACCCTTGATCCTTGTCAGCGTTTCCTCGTTTCGCGGGTCACTGCTTCTTTTGCGACATACTGCGACGCATAATAGTCCCACTTCAAGTTGTGCCTAAAATGCGTCTGCAAATGTGGTCGATTTAAGGGGAAACTGGTGCGACTTTGCACCGAATTGAGGTGAAAATGGGGCCAGCCTTGCGGAGGACCCCATCAAAAACATTGGTTTTCAGGTGTTTATACCCAAGGGCGCTGGGTGGCGGCGTTGGCCTCAAAGGACTCAATTGAACCTTTTTTTTCCATTGTCAGCCCGATATCGTCCAGCCCATTCAGCAGACAGTGCTTCTTGAACGGGTCAACTTCAAAGGGAATCACCTCTCCGTCCGATGTCGTGATCTCTTGCGATTCGAGGTCGACGGTCATTCGAGCGTTCGCACCTTTCTCGGAATCGGCCATCAACATGTCGACCTGATCGCGCGGCAAAACGATGGGAAGAATTCCGTTTTTGAAGCAGTTGCTGAAAAAGATATCCGCGAAGCTGGTTGAGATCACACATCTGATACCAAAGTCAGCAATGGCCCAAGGCGCATGTTCGCGTGACGAGCCACAGCCGAAATTGTCGCCGGCGACCAGAATTTCGGCATCGCGATATTGTGGCTTGTTCAGAACGAAATCGGAGATCTCGTTGCCCTTGCGGTCATAGCGCATTTCGTCAAACAGGTTTACCCCAAGGCCCGAGCGTTTGATGGTTTTCAGAAAAACCTTCGGGATGATCATGTCGGTGTCGATGTTCACCAGCGGCATCGGCGCCGCGATCCCATGAAGTTTTTGGAACTTATCCATAACACGCACCTTTCTGCATCTGCCGCGCGGTCAAACCGACGTGGCTGCGTCTTTCATTCCCCTGCTTTATGCAGGTTTCACGGGGGAATCCAAGCGGTCGCGCATGAAAAAACCCGGCTCTTATTGCAAGAGCCGGGTTCTGGTGGTGCATATGGCTTGCTTATGCTTTGCGACGGCGGCGCGTGATGGCACCCATGCCGAACAGACCAGTCACCAGCAACAGGCCAGCGGCGGGAATTGGAACCGGTGAAACGGTCACAAGGTTTTGGCCGGTATAGCGACCGCGATCTGCGTCGCCGTCAACCTGAAGAAACGCCAGGTTCCACTGGTCGCCACCCGAATAGTTGGATGCGGCAAGCAGGAAACCGTTCGCCAGCGCTGTGCTGCCAGCGCTGCTGGCTTGGAACAGGCCGGATGACATGCTGAGCGCGGAATTGTCGTCTTCATAAGCGGCTTCCCACAGCGCCATCTGAAACGCAGCCGCCTGATCGCCGTTTGAGGCGTCCAGCGACGCATAGTTGGCATCGAAAACCGATTGCACGCGCCCACGGGCAATTGTCGACAAGCTGTAGCTGTTTGCATACGGATCATTGGTCGGCGTGTAGTTCTGGCTTGCCCCTTTGTTCATAAGGTAGTGCGCAATATCAAGGCACCAACCAACAAAGCTGCCCATGCCACCAGTGGTGTCGGTCAGATTAAAGCCCGTGGCTCCGACCCGACCCGGTGTGTTAGCGACTGGCGATGCGTTCACCGAAACGGACTGGACTGATGATGTGTATCCGTCCAACCTCAGAACGGCGGCATCGGATGTGGTTGCGAAACCCGCTGCGACGACCGCAGCTGCGATTAACTTTTTCATAATTTCCCCTTCAAACCCCTAACCAAATAAAAATAAACCGCGCTTTTTGCACAGCGATTGAATACCCACGAATCTAGCAAGACCGTCGGGCTGGCTCAAAGAAATTCGTCAAAAATGCGGCATTATCCATTCAAAGTAGTGGCGGGAGACAGGTTGCTGACGCAAAAAGTGCGCAACTGTTTCCCAGTTGCGCACAATCACTTGGCACGTCGTTAATTCTGTCCAGCCTACCGAGGCGCGCGAATCAAATCAGGTCGCGCACATCCGTCAGCCGCCCGGTCAAAGCAGCCGCCGCAGCCATGGCCGGGCTGACCAGGTGGGTGCGGCCCTTATAGCCCTGACGCCCCTCAAAATTCCGATTCGAGGTGGACGCGCAGCGCTCTTCCTCGGCCAGTTGGTCGGGGTTCATGGCAAGGCACATCGAGCAGCCCGCCAGACGCCAATCGAAACCTGCATCCTTGAAGATGTCGGCCAGACCTTCCTCTTCGGCTTGCGCCCTCACCAGTCCCGATCCCGGTACGATCATCGCGCGAAGACCTTCCTTGATCTTCTTGCCTTTCACGATATCCGCGACGGCGCGCAAATCTTCGATACGCCCGTTGGTGCAGGAGCCGATAAAGACCGTGTCGATCTCGATATCGGTCAGTTTCTGGCCGGGGGTCAGCCCCATATATTCTATGGCCCGCTTTGCCGCTTCGACTTTGCCGCCGGTGAAATCGTCGGGGCTGGGTACGGTTGCGGAAATCGGCAGAACATCCTCGGGCGAAGTGCCCCAGGTCACGACCGGCTCAATCTCTTCGCCCTTCAGGGTGATAACCTTGTCGAAATGTGCGCCTTCGTCGGTGTAGAGCGTCTTCCAGTATTCCAGCGCCTGTTCCCACTGCCCGGCCTTGGGCGCGTGGGGACGACCTTTGACGTATTCATAAGTTGTTTCATCCGGTGCAATCAGGCCAGCGCGGGCGCCGCCTTCAATGGCCATATTGCAGACCGTCATGCGGCCTTCCATCGACAGATCGCGGATCGCTTCGCCGCAATATTCGATGACATAGCCGGTGCCGCCAGCAGTGCCGGTTTTACCGATCACGGCCAGCGTAATGTCCTTGGCGGTCACACCGGGCTTCAGCTTGCCGGTGATTTCGACTTTCATGTTTTTCGATTTCTTCTGGATCAGCGTTTGCGTGGCCAGAACATGCTCGACCTCTGACGTGCCAATACCATGCGCCAGGGCGCCAAATGCACCGTGGGTCGCGGTGTGGCTGTCGCCGCAGACAACCGTCATGCCGGGCAGGGTCCAGCCTTGCTCGGGCCCGACGATATGCACGATGCCTTGGCGCACATCATCTACAGGGTAATAGTGGATGCCGAAATCCTTGGCGTTCTTGTCGAGCGCCTCGACCTGAATGCGGCTTTCTTCGTTTTCGATGCCTTTGGCGCGGTCCAATGTGGTGGGCACGTTGTGGTCCGGCACCGCGATGGTTTTGTCAGGTGCGTGAACTTGACGGCCCGCCATGCGCAGCCCCTCAAAGGCTTGCGGGCTGGTCACTTCGTGCACCAGATGGCGGTCGATATACAGAAGGCAGGTGCCGTCATCGGCTTCGTGGGCCACATGGGCGTCCCAGATTTTATCATAGAGTGTCTTCGGGGCGGTCATTTCGCTCTCCGTGGATGGGCGTGGATGGGTGTCAGGTTACGATAGGTAAGGGGCCCCACCTTATAGGTGGGCCAGCACAGCCTGCGTCGCACCGAAAAACCGCCAGGGCAGGCGCGCGCGATCATCCATATCGAAAACCCGAGTCATGTAGCTGGGATACCCCTTTGGCGCGCACGGGGCAAGGGCGCACAGGCACGGCCTTAGGTTCGACCTCTGGACCTGCCGCAGCCTGCATGCAAAAGTCGGTGGATGGAGTCCACAAACCCACCACATCCCGGCGCGTCCACCCCGACCGACACCAGTTCTGGCGCGGAGAAATTGCCGGACCTCGCCAGCGAGACGATCGTGTCGTTGCGTGATCAATTGATGCCTTTGTGGCAAGACGGATCGAATTTCATACTAAGCCTTGGGCAGACATGGCGGTTGTATCAGGTGGCGATCATTGTCGCGGTCGCTGTTGTGTGTTGGGCTATCGGCAGGATTCTGACCCCGAAGATCGACCATTGGTTGCGGACACGCGAAGGCTGGTCAAAACGCAGGTTGCGGCTCGCCATCCATACGCGCCGACGAATCCCTATGATCCTGTTTGTGCTGGCAACATGGCTGATCGTGGCTTTCATGCGCGAGGTCACATGGCCGTCTCGGTCTTATCTGATCGCAGCGATCAGCACGTTGGCGTTGGCTTGGGTGCTGGTTGGCTTTGCGTCGGTGGTGGTGGAAAACCGAGTGTTGCGCCGGACGACAAAGTGGGGATTGTGGATATATGTCACGATCTACTATCTGGGCGTGACTGACGAGATTGCCGAGGTTTTGAACAACATTGCCATTTCGGCAGGAAATTTCCGCATCTCGCTTCTGGATGTGATCAGCGCTGTGGTGGTGACAGCCGCCTTGTTCGCACTGGCGCGGATGTTCAGCCGCGCGTCGTCTGACAGGGTGCGAAACAACGACGATATTTCGCCGTCGATGCAGGTGCTGACGGTCAAGTTTATTCAACTGCTGGCCTATGGCGCTGCGTTTTTCCTTGGCCTGAAAGTGATCGGGGTCGATCTGACGGGCCTTGCTTTTCTGTCCGGCGCAATCGGTCTTGGTCTCGGTTTCGGTCTGCAGAAGGTTGTGTCGAACCTCGTGTCCGGCATCATCATTCTGTTGGATAAATCGATTAAGCCCGGCGACGTCATCAGCTTGGGTGAAACCTTCGGCTGGATCCAACAACTGGGCGCGCGCTATGTCTCGGTGGTAACACGGGACGGGCGGGAATACCTGATCCCGAACGAGGATCTGATCACCGGGCAGGTGGTGAACTGGTCGCATACCAACGCATTCGTGCGGCTCGATATTTATTTCGGTGTGGCGTATGGCGATGACCCGCATAAGGTTCGCAAAGTCGCGATTGACGCGGCCAGCAGCGTCTCGCGAGTGCTGAGCTTCCGGCCCCCGGTCTGCCACATCGTGGGCTTTGGCGACAGCTCGGTCGACTATATCCTGCGGTTCTGGATTGATGACCCGACTGGCGGGCTGACCAATATTCGTGGCAATGTCTATCTGGCGCTCTGGGATGCGTTCGAAGAAAACAACATCTCGTTCCCGTTCCCACAGCGCGAAGTTCGCATGCTTGAAGGTGCGCAAGACGCCTTTGAAATTGGCGAAAAACCGCAAACGTGACCGTTTTGCATCCCTGATCCGCATCAGTTGCTTGACGAACATTGAGATCGCGCCCATGTGATGCTACGATTCACATGTGCCCAGCGCCGGGGCGGATTGGCGCGCTTTGATAGGAGGACAATGTCCTGTCTCCGCAAACAGAGGTCGCAGAAAATGCGGCCGCAGGGAAACCCGCAATGACGGCGGCCCCTCAAACAAGCGTTAGCGACGATATTCTGTCGCGCGTTGTTAACTCACTTAATGACGACAAAGCTGAAGATGTGGTGATCATTGATTTGCGTGGCAAATCAGAGATGGCCGATCATATGGTGGTTTGTTCAGGTCGCTCGACCCGTCAGGTCGCGGCGATCTCGGAAAAGCTGGTCGAGAAGCTCAAGCAAGAAATGGGTGTCTTCTGCAAGATTGAAGGCAAGGATCAGGGCGATTGGGTTCTGATCGACGCGGGCGATGTGATCATCCACGTGTTCCGCCCGGAAGTGCGCGAGTTCTATCAGCTTGAAAAGATGTGGCTGGAGCCCGGCACCTCGGGCGCGGCGGGCTGATCGTCAGGGTAACCCTGACATGAGGGTGCATATTTGCGCTGTGGGCCGCCTGCGCGGTGGTCCCGAACGCACGCTGATAGACGACTACGTCACCCGGTTTGATCGCACAGGTCGCGCCCTGGGGCTGGGTCCTGTCGAAATTCACGAAGTTGAAGACAAGAAGGGCGGCGGCATGGGGGCCGAAGCCGCGTTGCTGGAACGTTCTTTGCCCAAAGGCGCGCTGATCTGCACGTTGGACGAACGCGGCAAGGTCATGACCTCGCCCGATTTTGCAAACCTGATTGGACGTTGGCGCGACGATGGGCGCGGCGACGTTGCGTTTGTGATTGGTGGGGCTGACGGGATCGACCCCGGCTTGCGCGCCAAAGCCGATGCAAGCCTGTCCTTCGGCAAGATGGTCTGGCCACATATGCTGGTGCGCGTGATGCTAACTGAACAGCTTTATCGCGCGGCCTCGATCCTTGCGGGAAGTCCTTATCACCGGGCTTAGGTGGACGGTGCAAGGTTGCCTCTACCTTGCGTCTGACCCTGCGGCGCAATAGATAGAACCAGAGCAGCCAGAGGATCCCTGAAAATGACCACGCCCAAGCCTGTCGTTCTATGTATTCTAGATGGCTGGGGTCTGCGAGAGGGGCGCGAAAACAACGCGCCAGCGCTGGCAAATACCCCAAATTTCGACCGGCTCATGGCCACTTGCCCAAACAACACTCTGATCACCCACGGCCCGGACGTTGGCCTGCCAACCGGACAGATGGGCAATTCGGAAGTAGGGCACACCAACATTGGTGCGGGTCGCGTGGTGGCGATGGATCTGGGCCAGATTGATCTGGCGATTGAGGATGGCTCGTTTTTTACGAATGAGGCTCTGTGCGATTTTGCGGCCAAGGTCAAAGCCGCAGGCGGTACAGCCCATATTGCAGGTCTGGTCAGCCCTGGCGGGGTGCACAGCCACCAATATCATCTGGTCGCGGCTGCAAAAGCGCTGACCGATGCGGGCCTACAGGTTATCGTTCACGCGATCACCGATGGGCGCGACGTCCCACCACAATCCGCGCGCGAACAAGTCGCGGCTTTTGAGGCCGCACTGCCGGACGGCGCGCGCGTTGTTACCGTTGTGGGCCGCTATTTCGCAATGGATCGCGATAACCGTTGGGACCGGGTGAGTCGCGCTTATCACGCAATGGTCAAAGGGCTGGGGGATGCGTTCGTGAGTGCAGATGCAGCTATCGGTGCGGCCTATGACAAGGGCGAGACCGACGAGTTTATCCAACCTGCCGTGGTTGGAGGCTACGAAGGGATGACGGATGGCGACGGGCTGTTTTTCATAAACTTCCGCGCCGACCGCGCCCGCGAAATTTTGCACGCCATCGGCGACGCGAGCTTTACTGAATTCGACACAGGTCCGCGCCCGAAACTGTCGGCGCTGCTGGGCATGGTCGAATACTCCGACGCCCATAACGCTTATATGACCACTTGTTTTCCAAAGCGGAACATCGTGAACACTCTGGCGGAATGGTTGGCCCAACATGGCAAAACCCAATTCCACACAGCCGAGACCGAGAAATACCCCCATGTCACGTTCTTTCTGAACGGTGGTAAGGAAGCCCCGGTCGACGGAGAGGTCCGCTTTATGGCCGCCAGCCCGAAGGTTGCGACCTATGACATGCAGCCCGAAATGTCGGCACCCGAAGTGACCGAACATTTCGTCGGCGCAATCCGGGATGGGTTTGACTTTATCGTCACAAATTATGCGAACCCGGACATGGTTGGGCATACCGGCGATCTGCAAGCCGCGATGGCGGCCTGTGAAGCGGTCGACGCGGGATTGGGCCAAGTGATGGCGGCGTTGACCGATGTAGGTGGCGCGATGATCGTCACCGCTGATCACGGCAATTGCGAAACAATGTGGGATGAGACAACCAACGGTCCCCATACAGCACACACAACCAACCCAGTGCCTGTGATCCTGTTTGGCGGGCCCGCGGGTGCAGCGCTTGCACATGGTCGACTGGCTGATCTGGCTCCGACGGTGTTGGAGTTGATGGGGATCGAAAAGCCTTCTGAAATGACTGGCGAAAGCCTGATCCGCCGGTGAAGCGGGCAGGGCGCCTTTTGCCGCTGCTTGCAGGGGCCGTTTTGTCGGTGCTTACATCGACCGCTCCCGCTGGGGCGCAGACTGATCCAACCGATGCGGCGCGGGCTGCGATGTTGGCGCTTGATAAGGCTACGCTCGCGCTGGCAGAAGCGCAGAAATCGAACGACCGCATCGCGGCACTGACCCAAGCTGTCCAAGCCTATGAGGAAGGCCTGTCCGCCCTGCGCGATGGGTTGCGACGCGCCAGCCTTCGCGAAGCCACGATCCAAGGCGCGCTGACGGCGGAAAGCGGACGGGTGTCCAAGCTGCTGGGCGTGCTTCAGATCATTGAACGCGCGCCTGAACCTGCGTTGTTGATCCATCCCTCTGGCCCGCTCGGCACCGCGCGGTCCGGTATGATATTGTCTGACGTCGCCCCTGCGCTTCAAGCTCAGGCCGAAACCTTACGCAGTGAGTTGGAAGAGCTTCAAACCCTGCGCGCCTTGCAGGAAAATGCGGTTGATACGTTGAAAAACGGTCTGGAGGGCGCCCAGGACGCCCGGTTTGAGTTGAGCCTTGCAATAGCGCGGCGCACCGAACTGCCGCGCCGTTTCGTGGCCGACGACGGGCGCATGCAGGCGCTGGTCGAAAGCGCGGATACGTTGGCAAGTTTCGCCGATGGACTGATGTCCGAACCTGTGCCTTCTGGTGGTGCGGCGGCTCCGCAACGATTTGCTAGTGTTCAGGGGCGTTTGGCGATGCCCGTCCTTGGCCAGATCATCCGCCGTTATGACGAGGTTGATGCCGCCGGCGTGCGTCGCCCTGGTTATGTGGTCGCCACCCGGCCAATGGCCATTGTCACAACCCCGTGGCCTGCCACAATCCGCTATCTTGGACCATTGCTTGATTATGGTATCGTCGCCATTATTGAGCCCGACGATGGGTATCTGTTGGTGCTTGCCGGGCTGGGCCAGCTTTATGGCGAAGTTGGCGAAGTGTTGCCGAAAGGGGCGCCAATTGGCCTGATGGGCGGGGCTAACTCAAGCGATGATCAAGCGTTTTTGATCGCTGCGGAGGAAGGAACTGGCGCAGAATGGTCACAAACGCTCTATATAGAGCTTAGAAAGAATGGAACGCCCGTGGACCCCAGTGATTGGTTCGCGGCAGGCAAGGATAGAGATTGATGAAGAAATTCGTGATGGCTGCCTTAGGGGGCACTTTGGCAGGCGCAGTAATGACCACGCAGGTGGCAGGGCCGCTTCTTGCACAAGACGCCGCCCATAATACCAGTGTTTACGAGCAGTTGGACCTTTTTGGCGACATCTTCGAACGTATCCGCGCCCAATATGTAGAAGAGGTGGAAGCCGAGGATCTGATCGAAGCCGCGATTGACGGTATGCTGACCTCGCTTGATCCACATTCCAGCTATCTGTCACCCAAGGATGCCGCCGATATGCGTGTGCAGACACGCGGCTCTTTCGGTGGGTTGGGCATTGAGGTGACGCAGGAAGAGGGCTTCGTGCGCGTTGTGTCGCCGATGGATGGGACGCCGGCAGATGATGCCGGGATGGAATCGGGCGACTACATCACTCATGTGGACGGCGAAGCCTTGATGGGTCTGACGCTGGATGACGCCGTGGGCATGTTGCGCGGCCCTGTCGGGTCCGAGATCATTATCACCGTTGTGCGCGAGGGTGTGACGGAGCCGTTCGACGTCTCGATCATCCGCGACACGATTAAGCTGACCGCCGCCACGGCGCGCACTGTTGGCGATACGATCGTGCTGCGCGTGACCACGTTCAACGACCAGACTTTTGCAAATATGTCCGAAGGTTTGGCGCGCGAAGTAGAGGCGCTGGGCGGCATGGCGAATGTCGAAGGCATTGTGCTGGATCTGCGCAACAATCCCGGCGGCCTTCTGAATCAGGCTATCGAAGTGTCCGACGCCTTTCTTGAAACCGGAGAGATCGTGTCGACACGGGGTCGCAACCCCGGCGAAAGCGAACGCGTGAACGCAGAAGCGGGCGACCTGGCTGAAGGCAAGCCGATGGTCGTGCTGATCAACGGCGGTTCGGCCTCGGCGTCCGAAATTGTTGCCGGTGCGTTGCAGGACCATCACCGCGCCATTGTTGTGGGCACCAAAAGCTTCGGTAAGGGATCGGTGCAAACGGTCATGCCGCTGGCCTCTGAGGGCGCGATGCGCCTGACGACCGCGCGGTATTACACGCCGTCCGGCCGCTCGATTCAGGCGCTGGGCGTGTCGCCGGACATTGTGGTTGAACAGCCCCCCCGCGTTCCCGTCGCCGAGAACGAGGAAGAGGACGCGCGTCCCCAGCGGACAGAAGCTGACCTGCGCGGCAGCCTGAACAATGACAGCCTGAGCGAAGACGAACAGCGTCAGATCGAGGAAGAGCGCGAGGCCGCAGAAGAAGCCGCCCAACTGCGCGATGATGACTTCCAACTGTCGTATGCCGTTGACCTGATCAAGGGCTTGTCGAAAATTGCGCTGGTAGAGTAATCGCGTGTGAAATTGTTTAAGGGCCGCTCAAACGGGTGGCCCTTTTGCGTTTTTGCCTGTTAGGTCCCGGTGTAACTGCCCGTCAGGCGCGCATTGTTAGGAAAGAGGTGACCATGACACCCGAAGACATCGTGAAACTGCCCTATCGCCCCTGTGTTGGCATTATGCTGGCAAACCGCGACGGTAAGCTGTTTGTCGGCCAGCGTTTGGATGCGGCGAAATTGGGCACCAAAAACGCGTGGCAGATGCCGCAAGGCGGGGTCGATGACGGCGAAGACCCACGCGATGCGGCCTTGCGCGAGCTTTGGGAAGAAACCGGCGTGACGCGCGATTTGGTGCAGGTTGAGGCCGAATTGCCCGACTGGCTGCCCTATGACCTGCCGCACGAGATTGTCCCGCGCATCTGGAAAGGGCGGTTTCGCGGGCAGAAGCAACGCTGGTTCCTGCTGCGGTTTCTTGGCGACGACAGTGCCGTGAACATCGAAACCGAACACCCTGAATTCAGTCAATGGGCGTGGATGGACCCGGACGATGTGGTGGCCAACATTGTGCCCTTCAAGCGCGATATTTATGCAGTGGTTCTTGCTGGATTTCGGGGGCAGCTGTGATGCGTTGGGTTGCATTGCTTCTTGCCGTTGCCGTGCCGCTGCCCGCCATGGCCTTGTCCTGCATGCCCTATAACGCGATCTCGGCCTATCGCGACGCGGCAAAGTCGTCAGATGACTATGTGGTTGTCTTGGGCGATCTAAGGTTCGACACGCGCAAACTACCAAAAGTGGATTGGAACAACCAAGAAGACACCAAGCCCGACAATCACCTGACAGGCCGCATCACCGGAAAAAGCCTGACACGCAAAGGATTTACCAACGCGTTTGAGCGCCAGATCGACATCAACGTGCAGTGTCTGGGGCCTTGGTGTGCCGGGTTGGCGCAAGGCACGCATCTTGTGTTCCTGAAGCGTGAAAACGGGGCCTATTTGTTAGAAACCAATCCGTGCGGCGGTTTTGCCCATGGCGACCCGACGCCTGCAGTCTTGAAGAAGATCGAAGGGTGTATGCGCGGTGAACGGTGTGATCCGATGATCAGCGATCGTTGAGGTCCACGCTTTCGCCCTTCGCAAATTCGATTTTCCAGCTATAAGGGCGGCAACTCAACGCTGCCGGAGACCCCCGATGTCCTTTGACCGCTCAATCAAAATCGCCCCTTCGATCCTTTCTGCCGATTTCGCTAATTTCGGGCAGGAAATTCAGGCGATTGAGGCGCAGGGCGCTGACTGGGTTCATGTGGATGTGATGGATGGTCATTTCGTGCCCAACCTGACCTTCGGCCCCCCCGCCGTGAAAGCCTTTCGTCCGCATGTGAAAACCTTCATGGACGTGCACCTGATGATCGCGCCTGTCGATCCCTATATCGAAGCTTACGCCGAAGCCGGTGCCGACATGATCACCGCCCATGTTGAGGCTGGCCCCCATATTCATCGCACGTTGCAGGCCATCAAGGCGCAAGGCGTGAAAGCAGGTGTCAGCCTGAATCCCGGCACGCCGCTGGAAAGCATTGAGCATGTGATGGACCTTATTGATATGGTCCTGATCATGACGGTGAACCCCGGCTTTGGCGGGCAGAAATTCATCCACTCCGGCGTTGATAAAACCCGGCGAGTGCGCCAGATGATCGGCGACCGTCCGATCCACATCCAGATTGATGGCGGCGTTACAACAGAAACTGCCCCGCTGGTGGCTGCTGCCGGGGCAGACGTGTTGGTCGCAGGGTCGGCTGTTTTCAAAGGTGGATCGGTGAACAAGCCGGAAGTCTACGGGGAAAATATTCGCGCAATCCGGGCGGCGGGCGACGCCGGGCGTTAATCGCTGGCGTTACACATGCGAATGAGTCTATGTTTTCTGAACCATAGACAGGAAGGCACTCGCATGATCCGTTTTACCGCCGCACTTCTGGCCATCCTTGCAAGCCCTGCTCTTGCCGACGAAGACATCCCCGACCAGTATCCGGGGTCAGTGTTGTATGAAAAACCTGTCGAAGTGATCCCTGACATTTGGACGGCCATCGGGGCCACGGCGCCTCCGGGTTATGAAAATGCGGGCCACAACAACAACCTCAGCTTCATCGTCACGGGGGACGGTGTCGTCGTTGTCAACGCGGGCGCCAACTACAAGCTTGCTGAAGCGCTGCATACTGAAATCAAGGCCATCACAGATCAGCCCGTCAAGCTTGTGATCAACGAAAACGGCCAAGGCCACGCCATGCTGGGCAATAATTACTGGATTGCACAGGGGGTCGATGTTTTGGCCCATGTCGATGCGGCCCACGAGTTTGAGGAATATGCCGGGCAGATTTACGAAGGCATGAAGCGCTATGCGCTGGAGAACGCAGAGGGCACCGAACCGATGGGGCCGACCCAGACCTTTGAAGACAAACACATCATCGACATGGGATCAAAGCACATCGAGGTTCTGTATTCCGGCCCTGCCCACAGCGCCGGTGACATTCAGGTTTGGTTGCCCGAAGACGGCCTGATGATCGCGGGCGATATGGCATTTCACAACCGTATTCCCCCGATTTTCGAAGATACCTGCACAAGCTGCTGGATCGAAACGTGGGAAACCGTGTTCGCCCCCCTCGGCGCGACCTATGTGATCCCCGGCCACGGCTACCCGACCAACATGGCGCAGGTGGAAAAGCACACCATCGGGTATCTGAAGCACCTGCGGGGCGAAATCGGCACGTTGCTGGAAAACGGCGGCACCTTGGAAGATGCCTATTACGTGGACCAATCCCCCTACGCCCACCACGATACGTTCGAGGAACTGGCGACCAAGAACGCCGGTCAGGTCTTTACCGAGATGGAGTTCGAATGAGCCGCGCGCCTAGCCTGTCTTGGCGCGCAGATGGTCCAGCATCGCGCCCGATCCAAATCCGTCCGCCACCAGCCCGTGATCCTTTTGATACGACCGCAGGGCTTTGGCCGTGTTGGGGCCGAAAAACCCATCTGCGCCCAGCGTGTCGTAACCCGCGTTGATCAGCCGCTCCTGCAACTCGCGCATCTCGTCCCGTTTCAAAATGACCAGATCATCAGGGCACTGTTTTACAATCGGCTTGCCCCCTTGCAAACGGTCCGCCAGACAACCGACCGCAATGACATAGGCATCCGCCCGGTTATAGGTGCGAAGCACATCGAAATTGGTGAAGGTCAGGAAAGCCGGACCGCGCGCGCCCGACGGCAGCAAGACAGAGCTTTCGCCATAATCCGGCACCGGGGCACCATCCGCCGCGACAACACCCAACGCGGACCAATCGGGAACGGGTCGTTTGGTTTGCAGGCCAGCACGTTCGAAATCGAAGCCCTTGGGCAGTTGGACTTCAACCCGGCACGGGCGGCTCATCTGCCAGCCGTGCTGCGCCAGATAGTTGGCGATGGACGCTAGCCCGTCTTCCGGGTCATCGCCCCAGATATCGCGCCGCCCGTCGCCATCATTATCGACTGCAAATTGTTGAAAGCTGGTGGGAATGAATTGTCCATGCCCCATCGCCCCGGCCCACGACCCCAGCATAGCAGCTGGGGCAATGTCGCCCGCCTCAATGATTTCCAGCGCGGCGATAAGCTGTTCCTCGAAGAAGCTGGCGCGATGCCCGGCATGGGCAAGTGTTGCAAGCGCGCTGAGAACCGACCAATCCCCACGGGTCGCACCATAATTGGTTTCGATCCCCCAGATTGCCAGTATGACCTGCGCATCCACGCTGTATTTCGCCGAGATGCGGTTCAGCAGATCGCGGTTGGCGCGATACTGCGCGCGCCCTTTGCGGATGCGGCTTTCAGGCACCGCGCGGTTCACATACTGCGAAATAGTAAGTGTGAATTCGGCCTGGTTGGACTGTTTTTCGTGAATTCGCGGCTCCAGCCGCAGATAACTTGCACAAAGTTCCAGCGTTTGGGCCGATAGCCCCGCTTGCCGCGCGCGGCCGTGAAAGCCCTGACGCCAATCCATGAATTCTTCTTCTAACATTGTACTATTCAACACCAGCTCACACCCTGCGTCCCGACCGGAAAAACACAACTACCGACGGGATCGTTTCACTTTCTTTTTTACCTTTGCGGATTTTCGTTTGCTTGTCATTGGTTTCCGTGGCGTAGACTTACCGCCCTTGCGTCCGCGGCTGGGCGTCAGCTTACGCCCCTCGATATCCAGCAATTCCAGCGACAGCCCGCCGGTTGTAGGTATGGCTTCCGCCAGCCGCACAGTGACGCGCTGCCCCAGGCCGATCACCAGCCCTGATCGTTCACCGACCAGAACTTGTTCATCGGCATCGTGGCGGAAATACTCATTGCCAAGCGAGCTGATTGGGACCAGCCCGTCCGCGCCGGTTTCATCCAGTTTCACAAAAAGGCCAAAGCGGGCGATACCGGCGACGCGCCCGGTGAACTCGCTGCCCACCCGTTCGGCCAGGAAGGATGCCAGATAACGGTCTGTGGTATCACGCTCGGCGGCCATCGACCGTCTTTCGGTTTCGGAAATATGCAGGGCGGTGGCTTCCAGACGCTCGATGTCCTCGGCGCTTAGGCCATCCTTTCCCCAGCCATGGCCCGAGATCAGCGCCCGGTGAACGATCAGGTCCGAATAGCGCCGGATCGGAGACGTGAAATGTGCATAGGATTGAAGCGCCAGCCCGAAATGCCCGAAGTTCTGCGGAAAATAGTAAGCCTGCGACATGGATCGCAGTGTGGACATGTTGACCAACTCGTCGAACTCGGTGTCCTGAGCCTGTGCAAGAAGATGGTTCAGGTGGCGGGTTTTCAGCATTTGCCCTTTGGCCAGTGTGAAACCAGAGGCTTGGGCAACTTCGCGCAATGCTTCCAGCTTTTCGGGGCTGGGTTCTTCGTGCACACGGAACAGAAGCGGCCGCTGCAAGCGGGTCAGTTCCTCGGCCGCCGCGACATTGGCGAGGATCATGAATTCCTCGATCAGTCGGTGCGCGTCGAGCCGCTCTGCCACTGCGACTGACGCAACCTTGCCATCCTCATCAAGGATAATTTTGCGTTCGGGCAGATCCAAGTCCAACGGCTGACGCGAGGCGCGTGCCAATTTGGTCGTCTCATACGCGGCAAAAAGCGGGGCAATGACTTCGTCCATCAGGGGCGCGCATTTCTCGTTCGGATTTCCATCCTGAGCGGCCTGTACTTCGGTGTAGTTTAACGAGGCGTGGGACTTCATCAGACCCCGAATGAAGCTGTGGCTGAGTTTATGCCCCTGCGCATCCAGCACCATACGCACGGCGATACAGGCGCGCGGCACACCTTCGTGCAGGCTGCACAGATCGCCGGACAGACGGTCGGGCAGCATCGGCACAACGCGGTCCGGAAAATAGGTCGAGTTACCTCGCCGCCGGGCCTCGTGATCCAGATCAGAGCCGGGCGTCACATAATGGGCCACGTCCGCAATCGCGACCCAGACCACGTGACCGCCGGGGTTCTTCGGGTTGTCATCGGCGTGCGCATAACAGGCGTCGTCATGGTCGCGCGCATCTGCTGGATCAATGGTGATCAGGGGCAGGTGGCGCAGGTCTTCACGCCCTTTCAGGCCCGCGGGTTTGTGGCTGTCTGCTTCTTCAATCACGTTGTCGGGGAAGGCGTCCGGGATGCCATGCTGGTGGATCGCAATCAGGCTAACCGCTTTGGGAGCTGTCGGGTCGCCAAGGCGCGCGACAATGCGGGCGCGCGGCAGACCCATGCGGGATTTGGGGCCGGATTGCTGAGCTTCCACCAACTCGCCATCCTTGGCCCCTTCGTCCGCGCCAGTATCGACGCGCCATTCCTTATCCTGCCCCTTGTCGATCGGCACGATGCGCCCACCATCGGACCCGGTGCGATAGATGCCAAGAATGCGGATCGGGTTTGTGCCAATGCGCCGGATCAGGCGGGCTTCATAGGCGTACGGCTCGTCCTTAACCTCGGTCATGCGGGCCAAAATCCGCTCACCGGGTTCCAGCGCGGGGTCCGAGCTTTTCATCACCAAAATGGCGCGTGGAGCAGCGCCTTCCCCCGCCCATTCCATCGGGGTTGCATACAGGTCACCATCCGCGTCGGGCGCATCCACCCGCAACACCGAGACGGGCGGCAACTTGTCAGGGTCGCGATAGGTCTTGTCGCGCTTGGACAGGTGGCCTTCGGCCTCCAGTTCTTTCAACAGGCGCTTCAAGTCGATGCGCGCGGCCCCTTTGATACCGAAGGCACGCGCGATATCCCGCTTGCCGGTCTGGGTCGGGTTTTCCGAAATCCAGTCGAGGATTTGTTGCTTGGTGGGGATCTGACTCATGCGAAATAATCCCGAATGATGCGTGAATAAATGGATTTAAGTTGGGTGATCTGGGCAACCTCCACCCGCTCGTCGACTTCGTGCATGGTTTTGCCGACCAGACCGAATTCGACCACCGGGCAGATGTCCTTCACGAACCGGGCGTCTGACGTGCCGCCGGTTGTGGACGCTTCGGGCCGTCTGCCGATTTCCGCTTCGACGGCTGTTGCGACGAGGTCAGACAATGGGCCGGGCGGTGTGACGAAGCTTTCGCCGGACACTTTGGTCGTTATCTCGATATCCACCCCGGTGGCTTTGCCAATCCGGGCTGCCTCGGCATTCAGCCAGTTAATCAGGCCGCCGGATGTATGGGCGTCGTTGAATCTGATGTTTACCGTCGCTTTGCATTCGGCGGGGATGACATTCGTCGCCGGATTGCCGGTGTCGAAGGTGGTGACCGCCAGCGTGGACGCATCGAAATGGTCAGTGCCCTTGTCCAGCTCGTGCCCCGCAAGGTCTGTGATCAGTTGCGCAAGTGCTGGCACTGGATTCAGCGCGCGGTGCGGATAGGCCGCGTGGCCTTGCACGCCGCGGGCCGAAAGGAACGCCGTCATCGACCCACGCCGCCCAATTTTCATCATTTCGCCCATCGTTTCGGGGCTGGTGGGTTCGCCCACGATGCAATCGTCGATGGTTTCGCCTGATGACGCCATCCAGTCTAGGATCGCCGTTGTGCCATCTGTGGCGTCGCCTTCCTCGTCACCGGTGATGGTGATAACAAGGGACGCATCCTCGGGCGCGTCCGCCACGAAATCTATTGCGGCGGCGACCCATGCGGCGACACCCGATTTCATATCCGTTGCGCCGCGCCCATACAAAAACCCATCGCGGATTTCCGCGCCAAACGGGTCCACGGTCCACGCATCTGCATCGCCTACCGGCACCACATCTGTGTGGCCGTTGAAGCCCAGCGTGGGCGCATTACGAGACCCCCAGCGGGCAAACAGGTTTGCCACGCCGCCCCGGTCGATCCGGGTGCAGGCAAAGCCCGCGTCGCTTAACAGACCTTCCAACAGCACCAACGCCCCGCCTTCCAGCGGCGTAACCGAGGGGCAGCGCACAAGCTGCTGGGTCAGCGCGACGGGGTCAATTGGCGAATGGGGTGCTTCGGGCATGCTCAAGGCTCCTTTGAAACCTCTGTAAAGTGTCGGCGGGGGCACTGCAATTGGTGGCAGTATTGTGCAGCGTAAGTCAGTGTCGCTGGACGTCTGGAATTGACCGCTCTAACCTGCGGGAAATCTTCACTGATGCGGTTGGAACCCTTGATGAAAAAACTCCTCTTCCTTTTGCTGATCCTTCCCTTGTCTGCTTGTTTTGACGCCGATCTGGCATTTGTCGTACATAATGACGAAACGGCGACCATGTCGGCACACATGAAAATGGGGCCGGAACTTTACGGCATGATCGCCTCAAGCGGGGAAGACCCCTGTAAAGATGGCGTCGGAACGCAAAACGCCGATGGGTCGTTCAATTGTCTGGTCACGGAAACTGACACGATCGACAATCTGATCGCGAAGATTGAAGAAGAAAGCAAAAATGCTGCCGAAAATAGCGGCATTGACCCCAATCAGGGCGTCACGATTGAGCGGATGGCCGGACCGTTTGTGAAACTGTCCTTCGACCTTGCCGAAATGAAACGCACGGCGGCGGAAAGTGGCATGGACCCGGCCATGATGGGTGCGTTCCAGCAGACGTTACAAGGCCACGGCATCCATATGACGATCAAGGGCAAAGAAATCGTCGAAACCAATGGTACTTTGTCGCAAGACCGCACAACTGCCGAGATCAGAATACCGCTGGCCGCATTGCTTCAACCAGATTCCAGCTTGCCGGATGTGTTTCAAACGATCGTGCGGACAGAATGACGATGGCTCGTTAGGCCAACAAATCCTCGACAGCGCCCGGCAAATCGCTGGGCGTTTTCGCATTCGCATCGGCGCCTGACAGGTCATCGGACGCACCATAACCCCACGTGACCGAGACGAACTTCATCCCCACACTGCGCGCGGCATTCATGTCGTAATGCCGGTCCCCGATCATCACGCATTGAGCCGGGTCGTGGCCGGTCCGTTCCAACGCGTGGGCCAAGAGTTCACCCTTGTCGTTGCGGGTGCCGTCAAGCTCGGGCCCGAATTCATGCGTCATGTGCTGCGACAAGCCGAAATGGGCGGTGATTTTGCGGGCATAGACGTGAGGTTTGGCGGTCGCGATGTGCATTACGTGGTCCGCGCCGATACGCGCCAACGCATCCGGAATGCCGTCAAAAACGGTGCAGTCATACATGCCGCCGTCTGTATAGAATTTTCGATAATGTTCTAGCGCAACATGAGGGTCAGGCACGCCGAGCTGCTTAAAGCTCCACAACAGCGCGGGGCCGATCACCCATTCCAGATCGTCCGGGTGCGGGGCGTCCAGCCCGAGCGCCTCTAGCGACTTTACCACACTGCCTGTGATCCCCGGTTTGGGGTCGGTCAGCGTGCCATCAAGATCCCAGAAAACGGTGCCCATTTAGCTGTCTTCGTCAAAGAAAGGGGTCATCTGGGCGACGATCACGCTGTTTTCTTTCAACGCGCGGCCCATCAGGGTGCGTTCGTCACCGGGGATGTCGTGCCCCTCGGCCAAACGTTCTTCAAGGCTGCCATAGCCGTTCACGTCAAGCGGGGCCAGATCGGCTTGCTTCAGGATGGCGACGGTTTCGCGGACCGCTTCGGCCTCGTCCACGCCCGAAGCATAGCAGACCAAAGCCGCGCCATTTGCGCCGTCGGGCAGGCCATCGCCCTCTTTTCGACCGACTTCCACCAGCAGGGTGTAAACCTGATGGGGCTTTTTTGGTTTTTTCTCTTTGTCCATGCTGAGGGCTTAGGCCGCATCCGCGCCGGGATCAAGCCTTGCCCGATTAGACAGCCAAGGTGCAGGCGACTGGCGCAGTTTCGCCGCGCGTTTGAGCCGCCTCGGCGGCAAAACCGACTGCGATCAAGCCGCTGAGCAGTAATAAACGTACCATGTGATCCTCCCATTGTTTGGAAGTGATACGCAGCAAGTCGGATTTTACGTCACTTTTATTTTTAAATGGGTTGAAAAAAGGCGCGCCGACCACCTCAGCCAGCACGCCCCGATTTAGGTTTTGACGCCCTTCGTCGCGTCAGTCGCGCAGCAGCTCGTTGATCCCGGTTTTCGATCGGGTCTTGGCGTCGACACGCTTCACAATCACAGCGCAATACAGGTTGATGTCGTTCTTGGAGGGCATAGACCCTGCGACCACCACCGAATAGGGCGGCACTTCGCCATACATGACCTCGCCGGTTTCGCGGTCAACGATCTTGGTTGACTGACCAATGAAAACGCCCATGCCAAGCACAGACCCTTCGCGCACGATGCAGCCTTCGACCACTTCAGATCGGGCACCGATGAAGCAGTTGTCTTCGATGATTGTCGGCCCAGCCTGCATTGGCTCCAAAACACCGCCGATGCCAACGCCGCCGGACAGGTGCACGTTTTTGCCGATTTGCGCGCAGGACCCAACGGTGGCCCAGCCATCAACCATCGAACCTTCGTCAACATAGGCCCCAATGTTCACGAATGACGGCATCAGCACAACGCCGGGCGCAATAAACGCCGAGCGGCGGACGATAGAGCCGGGGACGGCGCGAAAGCCAGCCGCGCGCCATTGGTTGTCGCCCCAACCGTCAAATTTGGACGGTACTTTGTCCCACCAAGTTGTCCCGCCGTTACCGCCAGAAATCGGCTCCATGTCGTTCAGTC
Organism: Aliiroseovarius sp. S1339; assembly: GCF_023195695.1. Classification (GTDB taxonomy): domain Bacteria; phylum Pseudomonadota; class Alphaproteobacteria; order Rhodobacterales; family Rhodobacteraceae; genus Aliiroseovarius. The sequence goes on from NZ_JALPQG010000007.1 coordinate 256,655, forward strand.
GGAAGGACAGAAGAACCGCCTTCTTGGCCCATTGGTTCACATGCCAGTCGCCGTTCTCGCGGGGTTCCGCCACACGTAACTTGCCGCTGTCCAAGGCGGTCAGGGTGTCTTCGATCGCTTCACGGACCTCGCCTGTGGTGGCGGGGGTGATTGTGTCGCGCGCCTCCCAGGCGGCTTCGATGGCGGCTTCGAGTTGGGCGTTCGACATGTCAAAGGGCTCCGTGCATGGGGTTTGGGCGCGTTTGGTTTCGAATGGCCTATAAGGGGCATCGGCCGTTTGTGCAATGGAATGAGGCACCCGCCCTCAACTTTCAAACATTCGATCAGGCGCGCAGGCCGCGCCTTCTGACCCTCGCGCAGAGGTGAGAACGCGACGCTGGTTCTTCGCTTCCAAAGACGCTAGCTCTTGTTGGAACGCAAGAGTGACAGGATCAGTGAATATGAAAGACGACCGCACCCACCCCTTCCGCGACAGCCAACAGGACCGCGAGGCATCGCATCACATACCCGACACCCCGCAGACCCGCGCGTCGGCATATCGTCTGGCCTATGACGATAATGAATTCATGTGCCGCGATGATCTACGACCGGTGCGTTGGCAGTTGGAGCTGATGAAGCCTGAACTTCTGATGCAGGAATACGGGGTGGAAAGCACGGTTGTTCTGTTTGGTGGTGCGCGCATTCCGGAACCTGCAAAGAAGGACACGGCGCGGACCGAAACGCTGGCAGAGCTGTCACGGTTTTATGACGAGGCGCGCGAGTTTGCGCGGCTTATGACCCTGCGATCCAAGGTGAACAACCACCGCGAAAACGTGATCGTCACCGGCGGTGGCCCCGGTGTGATGGAGGCCGGGAACCGAGGTGCTGCGGACGCGGGCGGTGTGTCCATTGGCCTGAACATCGTGTTGCCGCACGAACAGGCACCGAACGAATACGTGACGCCCGACCTGTGCTTCAACTTCCACTATTTCGCCATCCGCAAAATGCATTTCCTGATGCGGGCCGAGGTGATTGCCATCTTCCCCGGCGGCTTCGGCACGCTGGACGAGATGTTTGAAAGCCTGACGCTGATCCAGACCGGCCGCATGAAACGAGTGCCGTTCCTTCTGTTCGGTCGCGAGTTCTGGACCCGGATCGTGAACTGGGAGGCATTGGCCGCGGCTGGCACCATCAGCCCGGATGATCTGGAGTTGTTTAACTTCGTCGAAACCGCACAAGAGGCGATTGACGTCATTGATGGATGGGGCAAGCCGGGAAAAAGGACTGATATACCGGGGCGGTGAGGGGGCGGGAAGGTCTGCTAAGCGGGACAAGGCGGACGTTCGGAAAACCAGAGAATCTATGGTATTCTGCCCCAAGTTGCCGCAGAGGACCAACTATGTCAGAACGATCCACCAGC
>NZ_JALPQG010000008.1 GCF_023195695.1 Aliiroseovarius sp. S1339
GTCGCGCCAATGGTACTGCGTCTTAAGACGTGGGAGAGTAGGTCACCGCCAAACCTAGAAAAGAGCTAATTCTCTCAATACGATAACAATACAAAACAAACCGCCGCGCCCAGAAATGAGCGCGGCGGTTTTGTGTTGGGGAGGGGGGGGAGCTACTCAAACTCCGTCGCGCAGGACAGAAAGCGTTCCACGTCCTGCTTGATGGCGGCCCAGCGGGGCAGATACGGCAGTTGGAAGTTAACCTTCACATCAAGTTCAGAGGCTCTAAAGCGCATATTGCAGCTGGGATAGCGAATACGTTCATTCTGAGTTGAGCAGGCAATTGCAGTCTTTGGCTGGTTTGACTCATCCAAATCAAAATAGACATTCTGGTCCAGATAGCCCTGAGGAGGAACCACTTTGGTCAAACCGTATGGACCCGGTGTGACCGGGAACTCTTCCATCGGACGCCTCTCGTCAAAACGTCCACCCATCATCGAGATCATAAGCGAGACAATCTCTCGGAGTTCAATGTAGTCACCGACAAGAAGGCGCCCGTATTGTCGCGCATGGGCGTTGTAAGGTTGGGCGCGATGAATCGCTGATGTCTGAGAGCGTGTTACGGGCAAAAAGTTGTCGAGAATAATTCGAAATAGCTGGGCTGTGTGGTGCACACCTTCTTCATGATCCGGCCTGTCTTCCAGAAAGATCTTCGGCACCCGCATTGGTATCAGCTTGTTTTCAAGATCCATCTTGATGAACCATTCCACCATCGCGTTCTCGCCGCCGAAGAACTGGCAGGGATCAGATGGAGGGGTGTTTAACAGTTCATCGACGGTGAATGTGTTGCGCGATGATGTGGTGGCTTCTGGTTGATGCAGCGCCAGAGGAAGCGTCAGCGCCGATACAGCGAGGGCTGTGATCCACAAAGGGCCGGAAAGTCTCGTGAGGCGCGTGTTTGGCATGTGTCAATGCCTCCGGATACAATCAACTCGAACAAGCCATTGTTATCGTGACGTGCGCCCGATGTGAACGTGGCTTTGCACAACATCCTCACTCCCCCGTCGCACACCGTGCCGTCCTTCGTCAACCTCATCAACTCTTTCTGGAAAACGTGGCGGCCCGTTCCGACGCGGATGCCCCGTTCCATCAGGAAGCCGCGCCCCTGATTTATCGGGCGAGTCCTTTCGGTCACAAGACGCTCGCGGGCCCTGTGCAGGGCCTGAAGATCGAGCTGCTCTTCCGATTTGATCGCGACAAACGACATGGTCGCACGGCTAGCGGCCACGGCGATTGCTTCCGCATCGCGGTCATCGTTCTTGTGGACCTTGGCGTAGGGGCGGACATAGAGCGGCGACATTAGTCGAGGTTCATGCGTATGCTGAAGACAAAACCGTCCGATGTGATGCGCGCCACCACAGGCTTCCATCGCCACAACACATGGTGGCAATCCTTCCAGAAAGTCCAACAGGCGATGTCGCTGGATACGCCTGCGGAACACAACTGCCCCCCGTTACGTCCAGCCCCGCAAGGCTGCAAACGGTCTTGTCCAGATCAATTTATCCACCTATGCCCGCAACAATAGCTGCGATTTGGTCGGAAGGCAGTTCGTCCCATTGGGTCACGTCAACCCGATGCAATCTTGACTTAAGTCAAGTAAAATGGCGACGGTCTGGTTTAATTTTTTCAAGCAAACAACGGGTCCGAGTCTCTTCGACCCGAGATACATTGGCAGGCTGAGTTCCGTGACCAAGGTGGCATCCAGACGCGCTTTTCTAAAAGGAGCGGTCAATCGTGCGACAGCGCCCCGACCCCCCGGCGCAATCGCAGAGATCGCCTTTGTCGAAGCCTGCACACAATGTGGCGACTGCGCCAGAGCCTGCCCTGAACACATTGTCATCCGTGACGAGGCTGGATATCCGGCGCTCAACTTCCAGACCGATGGTTGCACCTTCTGCGGCAAATGTATTGCGGCCTGCGACGACGCCGCGTTGCGCGCTGATATGCCGTGGGCGTGGCAGGCGGTGGTGGCTCAAACCTGCCTGTCGCTCAATGCGGTGCAATGCCGGGCTTGCGAAGACCATTGCGACGCCGGCGCGATCCGCTTTCGGCTTTTGCCAGAGGGGCGCGCTGAGCCCAAGATCGACCCCGATACTTGTACCGGTTGCGGCGCCTGTATCGCCCCTTGCCCGGTGTCAGCGCTTGCCTTGCACCAGACTGATCATTCTTCAACGGAGACACGCCCATGCTGAATATCTGCGGCTGCCTTGTTCAAACTATGCCTGAAATGACAGGCGATGTTGCCGCCGCGATCAATGCGACGGAAGGCGGCGAAGTTCATGCCCATGAAGATGGCCGCATCGTGGTCACAGTCGAGGATACCGCAGAAAAACGCGCCTCGGATCAGATCATGGATATGCACCAAATTCCCGGCGTGATCACCATCACGCTGACCTATCACCATTTCGAAGAGCTTGACGATAACGAGCCTGCTTCGACCACGAAACACTGACCCTCGGGAGAATTATTATGACCGTGTCCTCATCCCGCCGCGCCTTCCTGAAGGCCAGCGCCGCAGCCGCCACCGCCTCGGCGGCTGGCATTACATTGCCCAACGCGGCTAGCGCACAGATCAAAGCCCCTGACATCCGTTGGGACAAGGCTGCTTGCAGGTTCTGTGGTACCGGCTGTTCGGTGCTTGTGGGCGTCAAGGATGGCCGCGTTGTGGCCACTCAGGGCGATCCCGAAGCGCCGGTGAACCGCGGTTTGAACTGCATCAAGGGCTATTTTCTCTCGAAGATCATGTATGGCTCTGATCGTCTGACCACGCCGTTGTTGCGCAAGTCGAATGGAGTGTATGACAAAGAAGGTGAATTCGAACCGGTTAGCTGGGACGAAGCCTTTGATATTATGGCGCAAAAATGGAAAGATTCCATCGCCAAAAAAGGGCCAACAGCGGTCTCGATGTTTGGCTCGGGTCAATGGACGGTCTGGGAGGGCTATGCCGCCGCCAAGCTGATGAAGGCGGGGTTTAGGTCGAACAATATCGACCCCAATGCGCGCCACTGCATGGCCTCGGCTGTGGCCAGCTTCATCCGCACCTTCGGCATTGACGAGCCGATGGGCTGTTATGACGACCTGGAACATGCCGATACGTTCGTTCTTTGGGGGTCTAACATGGCCGAGATGCACCCTATCCTGTGGTCGCGTCTGACCGATACGCGCCTGACCAAGCCGGGTGCCGAAGTGCATGTGCTTTCGACCTTTGAACATCGCAGCTTTGAGCTGGCCGATAATGGCATGATCTTCGTGCCGCAGACCGATTTGGCGATCCTCAACTATATCGCCAATTACATCATACAGAACGGCGCGGTGAACGAAGAGTTCGTCAAGAACCATGTCAACTTCACCAAGACCGCCACCGATATCGGCTATGGCCTGCGCGACAATCATCCGCTGCAGGAAGCTGCCGCGAACGCCAACTCTGGCAAGCTTGAACCCATGACGTTCGAGGAATATGCCGAGGCGGTTTCGAAATACACGCTCGACTATACGGCCGAGCTGTCGGGGGTTCCGGCCGCCAAGCTGGAACGTCTGGCCCAGCAATATGCTGATCCCAACCGCAAAGTGATGTCGCTTTGGACCATGGGGTTCAACCAGCACACCCGCGGGTCTTGGGTCAATTCGTTGATGTATAACGTCCACCTACTGGTCGGCAAGATTTCGGAGCCCGGCAACTCGCCGTTCTCGCTGACCGGTCAGCCGTCGGCCTGTGGCACGGCGCGCGAAGTGGGCACATTCGCCCACCGTCTGCCCGCAGACATGGTGGTGATGAACGAAAGGCACCGCGAGATCTGCGAGACCGCGTGGAATATCCCCGCAGGCACCATTCCGGAAAAACCGGGCTTTCATGCCGTGCTTCAGCACCGCAAACTAAAGGATGGCGATCTGAACTGCCACTGGGTTCAGTGTACCAACAACCTGCAAGCCGCGCCCAACATGAACGAAGAAGGCTTGCCCGGTTATCGCAATCCGGAAAACTTCATCACCGTCTCGGACCCTTACCCGACTGTCACGGCGTTGGCCGCCGATCTTATCCTGCCCACCGCGATGTGGGTCGAGAAGGAAGGCGCTTATGGCAATGCCGAACGTCGCACCCAGTTCTGGCGTGAGCAAGTCAGCGCGCCCGGCGAGGCCAAGTCGGATGTCTGGCAGGTCATGGAGTTCGCCAAGCGGTTCACGACCGAAGAGGTCTGGCCCGAAGAGCTGCTGGCCAAAAAGCCCGAGCTGCGCGGCAAGACCCTGTATGAGGTGCTGTTCACCAATGGCGTGGTCGACAAATTCCCGACCAGCGAGGTTGCCGAAGGCTTTGGTAACCACGAGTCGGAAGATTTCGGCTTTTACGTGCAGAAGGGCCTGTTCGAAGAATATGCCTCGTTCGGTCGTGGTCATGCCCATGACTTGGCGCCGTTTGAGACCTATCACAAGGCGCGCGGTTTGCGCTGGCCCGTCGTCGACGGCAAAGAAACGCTGTATCGGTTCCGTGAAGGCTATGACCCTTACGTGAAGGAAGGCGAGGGCGTGAAGTTCTATGGCAAGCCCGACGGTAAAGCCAACATCATCTTCGCACCTTACGAGCCCGCCGCAGAAGTGCCGGACGAGGAATTCGACCTGTGGTTCGTCACCGGTCGCGTGCTTGAACACTGGCACTCCGGCTCGATGACCCGCCGGGTGCCCGAGCTGCATCGTTCCTTCCCGACTGCCGTGGTGTTCATGCACCCCGACGATGCCAAGGATCGCGGTTTACGCCGGGGTCAGGACATCGAGATCAGCACCCGTCGCGGTGCGGTCCTCAGCCGGGTGGAAACACGGGGCCGCAACAAGATGCCGCGCGGTGTCGTATTCATGCCGTGGTTCGATGAAGGCCAGTTGACCAACAAGCTGACGCTGGACGCAACTTGCCCGATTTCCAAGGAAACCGACTTCAAGAAATGCGCCTGCAAGGTTCAACGCGCCTGATCTGACACTGCTAGACCGAGACCAAAGCCATGTCCGCTAACAAGCCAGCCAAAGCCAAGCCTAAGCCCATCGACCGTCGCCGTTTCCTTCAGGATACGGCACGGGCGGCGGCTGGGTGTGCGGTGGCGGGCATGGCAATCTCTCATCTGGCGACGGACGCGCGCGCCCTTCCGGCCCGCGCGATCCGCCCGCCGGGTGCCTTACCCGAAGACGACTTTCTGGCTGCCTGTATTCGCTGTGGCCTTTGCGCGCGCGATTGCCCCTATGACACGCTGAAACTGGCCGAACTGGGCTTTGATGGCCCGGCCACCGGCACGCCCTATTTTACCGCCCGCGATATTCCCTGCGAGATGTGCGATGACATTCCTTGTGTGGTTGCGTGCCCCACTGGTGCGCTTGACCATTCCCTGACCAACATTGACGATGCTGATATGGGCATTGCCGTGCTGATTGATCAGGAACGCTGCCTGAACGCGCTCGGCTTGCGCTGTGACGTGTGCTATCGCGTCTGCCCGGTGATCGACGAAGCCATCACGCTGGAACGGCGCCACAACGAGCGGTCGGGCCACCATGCGATCTTCATGCCCACGGTTCATTCCGATGCCTGTACCGGCTGCGGAAAATGCGAAAAATCCTGCGTTCTGCCCGGAGAATCCGCGATCAAGGTGCTGCCGCGCCGGATCGCCACCGCAGAGGCCGCCGAACATTACAAACTGGGCTGGGAAGACCGCAATCCACTGGTGGATGAGATTATAGACCTGCCAGACCGACTGCCAGGTCCGGGTACCGACAACCTTGTTGCGCCCGGCGGCTATCTGCCCGGCACCGAAGGCTTGCCTGATCCAAATATGGACGGCGGCTTTACCCCAACCTTCAAACTGCCCGGCACCGGAGGCACAGGCCAATGAGTGCGAAAACCAAGCTTCCCGTTGGTCAAGAGGCGATCCAAGACAAAGGGTGGCTCAAGGCGCATAAATACCTGCTGTTGCGCCGCGCCTCTCAGATGTTCTTCCTGGGGCTGTTCCTTCTTGGACCGTGGTTTGGTCTGTGGTGGGTCAAAGGCAATCTTGCCGGTTCGCTGACATTCGATGTGCTGCCGCTGACCGATCCGTTTGTCTTGGTGCAAATGCTGGTGGCCCAACACTGGCCCGAAATGACCGCCATTACAGGTGCCGTAATTGTCGCCGTGGCCTATGCGCTGATTGGTGGGCGGGTGTATTGTTCGTGGGTCTGCCCGATCAACCCGGTCACCGATGGTGCCCATTGGTTGCATGACAAGCTGGGGCTGGCCAAAGGCTGGCAGCCCAAGCGCAACACGCGCTACTGGGTGCTTGGCATGGTACTGGTCGTCTCTATGCTCACTGGCACAATCGCTTGGGAATTCGTCAACCCGATCAGCATGCTGCACCGCGGTTTAATCTTCGGCATGGGCTTTGCCTGGGCCTTCGTGCTGGCAGTGTTCCTGTTTGATCTGTTCGTGTCACGGCGCGGATGGTGTGGACATCTTTGCCCGGTGGGGGCGTTTTACGGCCTTCTGGGTGCGCGTCCCGTGCTTAGGGTCAGCGCCACCGAACGCGCCGCCTGCGACGATTGCATGGACTGCTTCGCCGTCTGCCCGGAAATGCACGTCATCACACCCGCCCTGCGTGGCAGTGAAGACGACACGCCAATCATCACCAGCCAGGACTGCACCAATTGTGGTCGCTGCATCGACGTCTGCGCGCCGCAGGTGTTCCGCTTTACCACTGCCTTCGACACGACGCCCGCGCCCGCCCGCGCGGCGCGACCCGCATCACCTAAAAAACCATCCAAGGCCAGTCGCGCGGCCTGAGATAAATCAACGGGAGACACCCCATGAAGAAAACCATTATCACTGCCCTTGTTGGCTCTGCCCTGCTTGTTGGGGCCGCCAATGCGCAAAGTTCGGTCGAAACCCTGCGGGACGGAACGCTGGATGAAGCGATCCCTGCAAACCGAAGTTATGGTCTGGATGAAAAGCGCTTCACGCGCAATTACCGCCAGCAGCCGCCGCTCATCCCGCATGCGGTCGATCAGTATCAGGTCGACCTAAAGACCAACCGCTGCCTGAGCTGTCATGACTGGACAACTGCAGGCGAGCGCAGCTCGCCGACCCTGTCGATGACCCACTATCTTGATCGCGACGGCAATCAGCTTGACACGGTCGCAGGCACCCGCTGGTTCTGCAGCCAATGCCATGTGCCCCAGGTTGATGCCCCCGCGTTGGTCGACAACACGTTTAAAGCGTCGAACTAAGCGGCTGAAAGAGAAAAAGGATTACCGACATGTCTGCATCAAACCCCGGTTTTATCCGCCGCTTCTGGCGGGCTCTCTGGAGCCGCTTGGGGGCACTTTCACTGGGCTCTCTCATGATCTTGGGCTTTGCCGTTGGGGTGTTCTTCTGGGGCGGTTTCCATTGGGCGCTCGAAGCCACCAACACTGAGAAGTTCTGCATTACCTGCCACGAGATGCGCGACAACGTTTATGCCGAATATCAGGGTACGGTGCACCAGAACAACAGTTCAGGTGTGCGCGCCACTTGCCCGGATTGCCACGTGCCCAAGGAATGGGGCCCGAAAATGGTGCGCAAGATCAAGGCCAGCCAGGAACTTTACGGCCATTTCATCACCGGCGTCATCGATACACCCGAGAAGTTTGAAGATCATCGCCTGTATCTTGCGGGGCGGGTCTGGACTGCCATGAAAAAGACCGACAGCCGCGAATGCCGCAATTGTCACAATTTCGAGTTCATGGACTTCACCCAGCAACAAACCCGCGCCGGGGACAATCACCAAAAGGCGCTGGACGAAGGCAAGACCTGCATCGACTGCCATCAGGGCATCGCGCATGAATTGCCCGAAGGTTGGATGGATCGCTATGGTGAGATTGAAGAGGAATTCGCAAGCCGCAACCTATTGCCTGGCGCGGACGGATCCAAATCTGCGCCTAATGGCAGCAGCGAAATCGCCAGCTATCTGAGCTCCGAACCAGCTCATTGATCGTCAAATCAGAGATGGGGTGAGCGCCAAAACGGTGCTCACCCCTATCGGTTTGGAAACCTCTGGCGCGCGATACCAGTGTTGGCTAGGTCAAAGTCGCGCTATTCGGCATTGAAAACAAACAAGGTTTCGCCGTTGATCTTATAGCCATTGATCAGGTCTTTCGCGACGTCGGACACCAGCCAGGCCTCTAATTCAGCGGCCAGATCAGTTTTTACGTGCGGATGCTTTTGCGGGTTCACCGGCAAAAAGGCATACTGATTGAAAAGCGCGGGGTCACCAGCATAGACAAGCGCCAGATCGGCCTTGTTTCCGAAATTCAGCCAGCTCGCGCGATCTGACATGATATAGGCATTCATGCCCGCCGCCGTGTTCAGAGCCGCCCCCATTCCTGCGCCGACGGCGTTATACCAATCTCCCGCTGGCTCGACATCGACAGCGGCCCAAAGGCTTCGTTCTTTCTTGTGGGTTCCACTGTCGTCGCCACGGCTAACAAAGGGGGCTGACGCCGCTTCGATGCGCCTCAGGGCATCTGCGGCGCTTGTTGCGTCGGCCAGTTTGGCCTCATCCGTACTGGGGCCAATGAAAACAAAATCGTTATACATGATCTCGCGGCGATGGGTGCCAAAGCCACCTGCCAGAAATTTTTCCTCGGCCTTCAGAGAATGCACAAGGATTGCGTCCACATCGCCCGCTTCACCCAGCTTGATCGCCTGACCAGTCCCGACGACCAGAAGCTGAACTTCGATGCCTGTGTCTTCTTTGATCTGCGGCAGCAAGATATCTGCCAGACCCGAGTTGTGGAACGACGTCGTCACCGCGAGCTTCATGTCATCGGAAAGGGCTGCACCTGTCATAGCCAACGATGCAATGGCCGATATGATAATCCGTTTCATTCGACAATGTCTCCTTTCAGAAATGCATTCGCTTGCGCAGTTTCTGGCCCTGCAAAAAACTGTTCCGCGCTGCCGTGCTCATGGATTTTTCCGTTGAGCAGAAACAGGACTTCAGTTGCAAGTCGGCGTGCTTGGCCCATGTCATGGGTCGACATGATCAACCGTGTGCCCGCCGCTGATGTGCGGATCAGGATGGCTTCGATCTCGCGTGTGGCGCGCCCGTCAAGCGATGCGCAGGGCTCGTCAAGAAACAGCAGTTCCGGCTTGGTGATCAAAGCGCGGGCCAGCGCAAGTTTCTGCCGCTCTCCGCCCGACAGAAACGGCGCGGGGCGTGCAAGCATATCGCCCAGCCCAACCTCGTGCGCGGCGGCGGTGGCGCGCGCATTGGCGTCGGTGCGCGACATCCCGGTCAAACGCAGCGGATAGGCCAGATTGCCCAGAACAGAACGGCGCATGATGATCGGAGACTGAAAGACGAAGGCCTGACGCCGCCGTGCCTCTATGTCGTCGCAAGCCCAATTTATTGAACCGCTGCCCAGCCGGGCAATCCCGTGCAACATCCTCAGAAGTGAGGTTTTCCCGGCACCGTTTGGGCCAATCACAATTGTCACGCCCTGACCCTCTTGGATCAGATCGACAGGACCCACCAGCACCTTTCGACCACGGCGCACAGATGCGCCTTCGACAACCAGAGGAAACAGTTTGCTTACCATCGGCCTTCCTGCTCTGTGCGGCTGATATAGTGGATGGCCAAATTTACAGCGATCGCCATGAAGATCAGAACGAAACCAAGGCCCAAGGCCAGCGCGAAGTCACCTTTGCCGGTTTCCAGGGCGATTGCGGTGGTCAACACGCGGGTGTGGTGATCGATATTTCCGCCCACCACCATGATCGCCCCGACTTCACCAATGGCGCGACCAAACCCGGCCAAAGCCGCCGTCAGCAACGCCCGGCGACCGTCCCACAACAGCGCCTGAATGCGCTGGCGCTGTGTTGTGTTCATCGAGATCAGAAGGTCGTGATAGTCCGACCAAAGTTCGCGCAAGGCCTGATGCGCAATCGACGCGATAAGCGGTGTGATGATGATAACTTGCGCGATGATCATCGCCGTGGGGGTAAACAACAGCCCCAATACCCCGAATGGACCAGAGCGGCTGAAGAAAACGTAAACGATCAAGCCAACCACCACCGGCGGCAGCCCCATAAGCGCGTTCAGCACTGCAATGGTGACCCGACGTGCGCGAAACCGACGCACGGCCAGAAACGCGCCAAGGGGCAAGGCAATTGCGCATGCAATTACCAGCGCAGTCATCGTGACGCGCAGAGACCTGAGCGTAATTTCAACGAGATCCGCATCCAATGTCACCAACAGCCAGAACGCTTGGGACAAGCCCGACCAGATATCAATCATGCCTTTCCCCCTGAGTCTTGACCAGACAGGTCTGTTGCGGTGTTCGGCCTTCAGAAGATCAACCACACAAAACGAAACAAAAAAACCCGATTTTTGGGTCGGAAAGGTAAATGTGGACATTTTGAACGAGACTTTGTTGGTTTGACCTGTGGACCGGACCCATTGTTGAGGGCTCGCGCTTCTTGTGATGCTTTCCTCAGACACCGCTCGTGCCGGGTTGACAATGGTTCTTGCAGATAGTTAACATGTGAAGCAAGTAGCAAGCGCGGCCCACCATCTCGCGTTTAGTAACAGGGGGCGACATGGCCGCGTTAGACGAAAACCTTAAGAAGCTGGGCGGTTATCTGGCGCAATTTCGCGTTGGCGGCATCCAGAACCGCATCGGTGGTGTTGACTGCGTAGGTGCAGGCGGCACATTCGCCAACCACTCGCCCGTCGACAAAAGCTTGATTTGTGACGTGGCGCACGGCACGGCTACCGATATCGACGCCGCCGCACAGGCCGCCCATGCAGCCTTTGCCAATTGGCGCGATATGCCAGCGGTTGAGCGGCGCAAGATCCTTTTGAATGTCGCAGACGGGATCGAAGCGCGCGCCGAGGAAATCGCCCTGTGCGAATGCTGGGACACCGGGCAAACCCTGCGTTTCATGTCCAAAGCTGCACTGCGCGGGGCCGAGAACTTTCGCTATTTTGCCGATCAGGTGGTGCAATCGCGTGACGGCCAGCATCTGAAGTCTCCGACCCTGATGAACGTGACGACGCGCGTGCCCATTGGCCCTGTCGGCGTTATCACCCCGTGGAACACGCCCTTCATGCTGTCGACCTGGAAGATCGCGCCTGCGCTGGCGGCAGGATGCACCGTCGTTCACAAACCGGCCGAAGCGTCCCCGCTGTCCGCCCGCCTGCTGGTCGAGATTGCCGAAGACGCTGGCCTGCCCCCTGGTGTGCTGAACACGGTGAACGGGTTTGGCGAGGGTGCGGGCAAAGCCCTGTGCGAACACCCGCTGATCCGTGCGATTGCGTTCGTGGGCGAAAGCCGCACGGGGTCGCTGATCACAAAGCAGGGGGCGGATACGCTGAAGCGTAACCATCTGGAATTGGGCGGTAAAAACCCGGTGATCGTCTTTGACGACGCCGATCTGGATCGAGCGCTGGATGCGGTGATCTTCATGATCTATTCGATCAACGGCGAACGCTGCACGTCGTCCTCTCGCCTGTTCGTTCAGGACACCATTCGCGAGGCATTCGAGGCGAAGTTGGTGGAGCGGGTGAACAACATCAAGGTCGGCCACCCTCTGGACCCGGCCACCGAAATCGGGCCGCTCGTCACAGAAGAGCATTTCAACAAGGTCACCTCCTATTTCGACATCGCGCGCGAAGATGGCGCGACCGTGGCGGCCGGGGGAAAGACAGTCGGTGATCAGGGCTATTTCGTGCGCCCCACGCTGTTCACCAATGCCACCAACGACATGCGCATCGCGCGCGAGGAAATCTTTGGCCCCGTCCTGACCTCGATCCCGTTTTCGACAGAGAACGAGGCGCTTTCCATGGCCAACGACACCCAATACGGGCTGACCGGCTATCTGTGGACCAACGACCTGACCCGCGCACTGCGCTTCACGGACAAGTTGGAAGCGGGTATGATCTGGGTGAACTCGGAAAACGTGCGCCACCTGCCGACGCCGTTTGGCGGGGTGAAAGCCTCGGGCATCGGGCGCGATGGTGGCGATTGGTCTTTCGAGTTCTATATGGAACAAAAGCACATCGGTTTCGCCACCGGGGATCACAAGATCATGCGACTGGGTGCCTGACACGGCCCCGACAGAAGGAAACGACCCAATGGGACAGATTGTCCAAGCTGCCAAAATCACCCACGTGCCCAGCATCTGGATGTCGCACACGATGGAGCAATACAAAGGCATTCGCCAGCCCGCCATAGATGGCTATGCCAAGCTGCGCCAAGACGCGATTAATCGCGGGGTCGAGACCTTCATCATCTTCGACACCCACTGGATCACCAACCAAGGCTTTCACCTGAACGCCAAGCCGCATCACAAGGGGCGCTTCATCAGCCACGAACTGCCCCACATGCTGGCGGATATGGAGTTCGACTATCAGGGCGATAGCGAATTGGCGGCGTCGATCCTGTCGGTGCTGGAGGAACGGGGCGAACGGGCCATGGGCCATGCGCAGCCCGATCTGGGTATGGAATACGGCACGCTTCTGCCGATGCATTTCATCAACGAGGGCGTGAATGCCCGCGTGCTGCCGGTGGCGGTGAACCAGTTTTCGTCCATCGAGGAAAACCGCCGTTGGGGCGCTGCGATTGCCGAAGGTATCCGCCGGTCGGACCGCAAAGTCTCGGTGCTTGCGTCTGGCTCGCTGAGCCACGATTTCACGCCGAATGAACGCTCGGTTGACGGGCTGAACTCCGTCAATGGCGAGTTCAATCGCCAGATGGATTTGCGCGTGCTGGAGCTGTGGGAGAAAGGTAAGTGGGCAGAGTTCCTCGACCTGCTGCCGGACTATGCTGTCAAATGCACCGGCGAGTGTGCGATGAACGACACGGCGCTGTTGTTCGGCGCGCTGGGCTGGAAGGATTACGAGGGCGAGATCGACATCTACACCCCGTATTTTGGCAGTTCCGGCACCGGTCAGGCCAATATCAGCTTCTCGGTTCAATAGGATTTCACCATGAAATTTGCGACCTTTACCGCCGATGGCGAAAGCTTCTACGGCGCGGTCATGGATGCAGGCGCGGTGGCGTTGTCGCCCGACTTTCCGCACTGGCCCACGCTTTACGACGCGATTGCAGCGGGCGGGCTGGATGATCTGGCGCAGGCTGCGCAGGGCCGGGCGGTGACGCATAACGACTTCGCCTATGACATGGTGATGCCCAACGCGCCCCGCATCCTGTGCGTCGGCGTGAACTTCCCCGACCGCAATGCAGAATACAAAGACGGCAGCGCGCAGCCGAAATACATGTCGCTGTTTCCCCGCTTTGCCAGCGGCTTCACCGGCCACAACCAACCACTCATCCGCCCGCCGGAAAACCATACGTTGGATTATGAAGGCGAGGTGGCGATTGTCATTGGCAAGGCGGGCAGGCGCATTCCGGCGGTGGATGCCTACGACCATATCGCGGCGCTGACACTCTGCAACGAAGGCACCATCCGCGATTGGGTGCGGCACGCGAAGTTCAACGTGACCCAAGGCAAAAACTGGGACCGTTCTGGTGCCATCGGGCCATGGCTGGTTCCGTTCACCGACGCCGACCAATTGGACAAAGCGCGCATTCAGACGCATGTGAACGGAGAGCTTCGCCAAGACGACACGCTTGACCGCATGATGTTCCCGATCCGCGAGGAAATCGCCTATATCTCGACCTTCATGACGCTTCAACCCGGCGATATCATCGTGACCGGCACGCCCACCGGGGCAGGGGCGCGGTTCGATCCGCCGCGCTATCTGGTGCCCGGCGATGTGGTCGAAGTTTCGGTGGAAGGTATCGGCACCCTGCGCAATACAGTTGAGGACGAAGCGGTATGACGCCGGACGACCACGCCACCGCAGCTGCCGATTTGCTGAACGCCGAACGGACGGGCCGACAGATTGGCCTGCTGTCCCTGCGCCACCCGGATATGGGCATGGACGACGCCTATGCGGTGCAAAACGCGATCTATCGCCAGAAACTGGCCGAGGGGCGGCGCGTGATCGGGTGGAAGATCGGCCTGACCTCGAAAGCCATGCAATACGCCTTGAACATCGACATCCCGGACAGTGGGATATTGTTCGATGACATGCTGTTTGACCATGGCGGGTCTATTCCCAAAGGCCGCTTCATCCAACCTCGCATTGAAGTCGAGATTGCCTTTGTGATGAAGGTCGCGCTGGGTGGTGCGAAGGTGACGCGCGATGACGTGATTGCGGCCACGGACTATGTCGCCCCGTCGCTCGAAATCCTCGACACGCGGATCAGGCGGGTGGACCCGGACACAGGCAAGGCCCGGACCGTCTTCGACACGATCAGTGACAATGCAGCCAATGCGGGCGTCGTGTTGGGTGCGGACCGTCACCCGGTTGAAGCCTTTGATCTGCGCTGGGTCGGCGCGCTGACCTTCCGCAATGGCGAGATTGAAGAGACTGGATTAGGCGCGGGCGTGCTGAATGACCCGGTCGAAAGCGTTGTCTGGTTGGCCCGCCGCATGGCGCAATACGGCCAAAGCATCGAGCCGGGGCAGGTGATCTTGTCGGGCAGCTTCATCCGCCCTGTCGAATGCCCACCCGGCACCGATATTCACGCCGATTTCGGGTCGTTCGGGTCGGTTGATATCCGCTTCGACGGTTAGACGCCGCATTTGCACGCGCGGTTGGCGCTTCTGGTTGCGCGGCGCTGTCCGTGGCAGGATAGTTCAGGTCCGACGCCACCGGAGAGACACTCGTGAAGCTGCGCTTTGATCATGGGCCGGACGATACGCCCTGCCAGTTCGACACGCCCCAGCGGCTGATCGTGGCGCAGAACGCCTGCGACGTTGCCCGCGCGTTGGTTGAACTGGACGCGGCGCGTGCGCAAGGGGCTTGGGTGGCAGGGTTTGCGAGCTATGAGCTTGGCTATGCTCTGGAACCACGACTTGCCCCTTTGATGCCCAAGACCCGACGCCTGCCGCTTCTGCAGTTTGGCGTCTATGACGACCCGTGCCTGCCCGTGGCCGTCGCGCCCGGCCCTGCGCAACTGTTGGATTTGCGGCCCGACTGGTCAGACGCGCGCTATGCGACCGCGTTCCAGCGCGTGCATGACTATATCTGTGCGGGCGATACCTATCAGGTGAACCTGACCTTTCCGATGCACTGCACTGCGTCAGGCCGGCCGCAAGCGATCTACGCGGCACTGGCGGGTCTGCAACCCGTGCGCCACGGCGTGTTGGTCGAGGCCGAGGGTCTGCCCACGATCCTGTCGCGCTCGCCCGAACTGTTTTTCCGCACAAACGCGATTGGCCAGATCGAGACGCGCCCGATGAAGGGTACCCAGCCGCGCAGTGCCGACCCGATCGAGGATGCGCGCCGGGTGCAATTCCTGCGCAGTGACGAGAAAAACCAGGCCGAAAACTTGATGATCGTGGACCTTCTGCGCAACGACATCTCGCGGATTTGCGAGGCCGGAAGCGTTTGCGTGCCGGAGCTTTTCACGGTGGAAAGCTATGAAACCGTGCATCAAATGACCTCGCTTGTGCGTGGACAGATGCAGCCGGGTAGGGGACTGAGCGATATCTTCCGGGCGCTGTTTCCCTGTGGGTCGATCACCGGCGCACCCAAACCGCGGGCGATGGAGATCATTGCGGAACTGGAAGACACGCCGCGCGACATCTACTGCGGCACCATCGGCTGGGCCGCCCCCGATGGGCGGTCTGACTTCAACGTGGCGATCCGCACGTTGATGGTGGAAAATGGCGACGTGACCCTGAATGTGGGCGGCGGCGTGGTCTATGACAGCACGTCCGCGTCGGAATACGAGGAAGCCTTGTGGAAAGTGCGCTTTGCAATGCAGTTGACGAAGACACCAACCTGAACGGGCGTCTCTGTTGCACCGGATAAGAGTGTGCATCGGTGCGCACGGCGCTGATCAAACCTGCCGCGGAAGTCATTGAAGAAAGTGGAGGGGGGGAAGTGGTGGGCGACCCTGGAATCGAACCAGGCGTGCGTCTCCGCGAGGGAGTTACAGTCCCCTGCCACACCTTGCGGCCTGTCGCCCACTAAGCCCCGCGCGTACTGCGCCGAACGTGGGGCTGATTATCCCGCCCGCGCCGAAGGGTCAATACGAAAATTCGCCCAATTGCCCTTGTCTCGCCGCAGCAATCGCCGCATTGTCCGGGCCTTGCGAAAAGAAGGGCGAACGGCATGACGAAAAAGCCGAAATGGGTGGTTCAGAAGGAAAAGACGCGGCGCGATGCGGCGTTGGAAACAGTGTGGCTGTTTGGGCTTCACGCGGTGCGCGATGCTTTGATGAACCCGAACCGCGAACGGTTGCGCCTTGTCGTCACCAAAAACGCTGCCGATAAACTGGCCGAGGCGATTGCGACATCTGACATGGAACCCGAGATGGCGGATGCGCGAAAGTTTCCCGCGCCGCTCGACCCGAATTCGGTGCATCAGGGGGCCGCTCTCGAGGTTAAGCCGCTGGCGTGGGGCAATTTTGCTGAACGCGTGATGGGCGGTGCGGGTGGTTTACCCATTGTGGTGTTGCTGGACCGGGTGACCGACCCGCATAACGTCGGCGCGATCCTGCGCTCAGCTGAGGTGTTCGGCGCAAGCGCCGTCATCGGAACCGCGCGCGGGTCAGCGCCTGAAACCGGTGCGCTGGCGAAAACAGCGTCGGGCGCATTGGAGCGGCAACCCTATCTGCGCATCCGCAATCTGGCCGACACGATGGTCGAGCTGCGCGAAATGGGCTTTGTTATTCTGGGTCTGGATGGCGAGGCAGACGAAACACTGGAGGCCGCGCTGAGTGCGCGCCCGGATCGGCCTGTTGCGCTGGTTTTGGGCGCAGAAGGTCCGGGGTTGCGCGACAAGACAAAAGCCACCTGCGATCAGCTGGTCAAAATCCCATATGCCCGCGATTTCGGATCGTTGAACGTGTCGAACGCGGCGGCGGTGGCGCTTTCTTGCACACGGGCGACCCGGTGATCACTTCCGCTTGAGGGGGGCTGCTTTTTTCTGCAGATAATGGTTTGATGCGAATGTGGAGGGGTGCCACTTGACGACCAAACGATTTACACGACGCATAATTGTGTCTGGACTGCTTGCTGCACCGATTGCGGCAGGCTTTCGGGTGACGCGTGCAAATGCGGCGACCTCTGCTGTCTACATTGAAGATGGCGTGGCTTGGGACGGTCACGATCCTGTTGCCTATTTCACCACGGATGGGCCCTTGGCGGGCAGTCAAGATTTTGCCTATGATCACAACGGGGTCACGGTGCTGTTTGCCAACGAGGAACATCGCGCGATGTTTGCCGATGACCCGATGCGATATTCGCCCCAATATGGCGGTTATTGCGCCTATGCCATGAGCAAAGGACAAATTGCGCCGACCATTCCCGAGGCGTGGACCGTTTATGACGGCAAGCTTTATCTGAATTTCAGCCTTCAGGCGCGTGAGCTGTGGTTAGCGGATATTCCGGGCCATATTGAGAAAGCCGACGCATTTTGGCCCGATGTGCTCAGCGGCTAGGCGGTGGCCAGCTTTCACAACCACTTCACAAGTTCTTGACAACATCTTCCCATATCGTGGCTTGCGCATATGTATTTAGCGAGAGCGGGCTGTGGAACGCCCGGTTTCTCAATTCACTGTCCCTCGTTCCACCAACTTGCGCCCGGCCTTTTGGTTTCGGGCGCATTTTTCTGTCTGGGGATTGGAATGGGTCGCGTGCAAGGTTATCAGTCGCATATGACACAAGAAAACACAGACACCCGCCTGAGATCCATCCTAACCTCGACCCGCGTGATCGGGCTGGTGGGATTGTCCCATAAACCGGAACGCGCGAGCCACGAGGTGGCCGGTTTTCTGGTGCGGAAGGGATATCGCGTGATTGGCGTCAATCCGGGGTTGGCGGGGCGCGAGATGTTCGGCGAAACCGTGGTGGCGACGGTCAGCGAACTGCCACCAGAGACGGATATGATCGACCTGTTCCGCCGATCAGACGCGGTTGAGCCAGTTGTTGACGAGGCACTGGAGGCTTTGCCAGGGCTCAAGACGGTCTGGATGCAATTGGGTGTTCAGAATGCCGCCGCGCGCGCAAAGGCAGAGGCCAGAGGAATAGCCGTGATCGAGAACCGGTGCCCGAAGATCGAATATCCGCGCCTGTTAGGCGACGCCGTGCTGGGTGATCTGGTGGGCTAGCCGCTCACCCCGGGATGTTTTAACCAAAAGAAGCGGGCGGGCGTCTCAGCTTTTACGACCAGCTTTTTCGGCGATGCCAGAGGTGCCTTCGCGCCGTTCCAGTTCGGCCAGCACATCGGACAGGGCGACATCGCGGGCGGCAAGCATGACCAGCAGGTGATAGAGAACGTCGGCAGCCTCTGCGGTCAGGTTTTCACGGTCGTTTTTGACGGCGGCGATGATGGCCTCAACAGCCTCTTCCCCGAATTTTTCGGCACATTTTTCCGGCCCCTTGGACAGGAGCTTTGCGGTCCACGAGGTGTCGGGGTCAGCGCCCTTGCGCGCCTCAATCGTGGAGGCAAGTTGGTCGAGAATGGTCATGACAACCTCATTGGGATACCGGCCGCTTGCATGTGTTCCTTGGCTTCGCGGATTGTGTAGTCGCCGAAATGGAAGATGGAGGCGGCAAGCACGGCGGACGCGCCGCCTTCGGTGACGCCTTCGACCAAGTGATCCAGCGTGCCGACGCCGCCTGAGGCGATCACCGGCACGTGCACCGCGTCTGATATGGCGCGGGTCAGCGACAGATTGAAGCCCGCACGCGTGCCGTCGCGATCCATCGAGGTCAGCAGGATTTCACCCGCGCCTTTGGCTGTGACTGTTTTCGCGAATTCAACTGCGTCGATGCCGGTGGCTTTGCGCCCGCCATGGGTGAAGATTTCCCACTTTCCTGGGGCAACGGTTTTGGCGTCGATGGCCACAACAATGCACTGGCTGCCGAACCGGTCGGCGGCCCGCGCGATCACGTCAGGGTCCGCCACGGCGGCAGAGTTGAAGCTGACCTTGTCGGCCCCAGCGAGCAGCAGATCACGCACATCGTCAGGGCTGCGCACGCCGCCACCGATCGTCAGCGGCATGAAGCATTGTTCCGCCGTGCGGGTGGCCAGATCATACATCGTGCCGCGGTTTTCATGGGTTGCTTTGATATCAAGGAAGCAAAGCTCATCGGCCCCGGCGGCATCATAGGCGCGCGCCTGTTCCACCGGGTCGCCCGCGTCGATCAGGTCGACAAAGTTGACGCCTTTCACGGTGCGACCTTCGGCCACGTCAAGGCAGGGAATGATGCGCGTTTTGAGCATATCAGGCCTTTAGCACGTTCAGGGCGTCGTTCAAATCAATCGCGCCGTCATAAAGGGCACGGCCAGAGATTGCGCCATCCAGTTTTGCGCCGCAGTTTTTCAGGGCGCGCAGGTCGTCAAGCGAGCTAACGCCGCCCGATGCGATCACCGGAATCGACACGGCGCGGGCCAGATCAGCCGTCGCCTGAACATTCGGGCCTTGCATCGCGCCGTCGCGGTTGATGTCGGTATAGATGATGGCGGCAACGCCTGCGTCTTCGAACGATTTGGCAAGGTCGGTGACCATCACGTCGGTTTCTTCGGCCCAGCCTTTCGTGGCAACGCGGCCGTTGCGCGCGTCGATCCCCACGGCAACCTTGCCGGGGAAAGCGCGCGCAGCTTCGCGCACCAGATCGGGGTTTTCGACAGCGACTGTGCCAAGGATCACGCGGGCAAGGCCCTTTTCGATCCAGCCTTCGATGGTGGCCATATCGCGGATGCCGCCACCCAGTTGGGCGGGGACGTCGATGGCGGCAAGGATGGCCTCGACTGCCGCGCCGTTCACGGGTTCGCCTGCGAAAGCACCGTTCAGGTCGACGAGGTGAATCCATTCGCAGCCCGCATCCTGAAACACGCGCGCCTGTGCGGCAGGGTCGTCGTTGAAGACGGTGGCCGCCTCCATCTCGCCGCGCAGAAGGCGCACGCATTGGCCGTCTTTAAGGTCGATGGCGGGGTAAAGGATCATGGCGCGGCTCCGGGATCATGGGCATGGCTTTTCACCGCTTTTGGCATGGTCTGTTGGGAATGCCAAGCCGCCCCTCCCGTCACGTCACACTTGCCATAAACGCTTTCTCGGGGTCAGGATATTTCAAATTTAGGGAGGATTGTATGAAACGTATAGTAATGGCGCTTGCGCTGAGTGTTGGCATGGCGGCTCCGGCTTGGGCAGATGCGGTAGAGGGCGTGTGGAAAACACAGGTGGACGACGGGGCCTATGCCCACGTGACCGTTTCGCAATGCGGGGCGGCGCTGTGTGGTGTGATCTCGCGCACCTTCAATGCCAGCGGCGAATACAAGTCCGAGAATATAGGCAAGAAGCTGGTCTGGGACATGCAGCCCAATGGTGGCGGCAAGTATTCGGGCGGCAAGATCTGGCAGCCATCGACCGGCAAGGTCTTCAAATCCAAAATGACGCTTTCAGGCAGCTCGTTGAAGGTTGAAGGCTGCGTCGCGGTTTTCTGCAAGAAACAAACGTGGTCGCGTGTGAAGTAAGCGGACGATGCAAAGTTGACGAAGGGCGCCGCTATCGGCGCCCTTTTTTATGGTTTCCAGCCGAGGAAATTCGCGATCATCTGAAGTCCCGCCGCCTGACTTTTTTCCGGGTGGAACTGCATACCGATCAGGTTGTCACGCCCGATGATTGCAGTGATGTCGCCCGCATAGTCGCAATGGGCCAGACGGTGCGCGCCATCATCCACCACGAAGTGATAGGAGTGCACAAAATAGGCGTGATCGCCCGTCTTAACGCCCTCTAACACAGGGTGGGGTTGGTCAATCACCAGATCGTTCCACCCCATATGCGGCACTTTCAACGAGGGGTCCGCTGGAGTGATCTTGCGCACATGGCCGCCGATCCAGTCGAACCCGGCTGTATCCTGGTATTCGTGGCTAACCGTGGCCAGCATCTGCATGCCGACGCAAATCCCCATGAAGGGGCGGGCTTGCCGGATCACGGCCTCTTCCAGCGCCTCATAGATGCCGCGATGGTCGGACAATTGCTGACGGCACGCCGGGAACGCGCCGTCGCCGGGCAGCACGATGCGGTCGGCGCGGGCCACGTCCTCGGGCTTCGTCGTGACAATAACCTCGCCTGCATTCGTTTCCGCCGCCATGCGTTGAAACGCTTTTTCGGCCGAGTGCAGGTTGCCGCTGTCATAGTCGATGATCACGGTCAGCATGGGATGCTCCGGGGATATAGCGGCTTAAAGCGCGCCTTTGGTCGAGGGGATGGCGTCCGCTTTGCGCGGGTCGGTTTCAACGGCCAAACGCAACGCTCGGGCGACGGCCTTGAAGCCTGCCTCGGCCACGTGGTGGGCGTTGAAGCCGTGCAACTGGTCCACATGCAGCGTGATGCCGCCATGGGTCGCCAGCGCCTGAAAGAACTCGCGCACCAGCTCGGTGTCGAACGTGCCGATCTTCGGGGCGGTGAAGTCCATGTTCCACACCAGATAAGGACGGCCCGACAGGTCGAGTGCTGCCCGCACCTGCGCGTCATCCATCGGCAAGTGGCATTCACCATAGCGGCGGATACCTTTTTTGTCGCCAAGCGCTTGCGTCAGGGCTTGTCCCAATGCAATGCCAGTATCTTCAACCGTGTGGTGGTCGTCGATGTGTAAATCGCCCTTGGCACGCACGGTCATGTCGATCAGTGAATGGCGCGACAGTTGGTCCAGCATGTGGTCAAAAAACCCCACGCCGGTCTGGTTGTCATAGCTGCCGGTTCCATCAAGATTGACCTCAACCGAGATATCCGTTTCCGCAGTTTTGCGGGTGATCGTTGCGCGCCGCATCGGGTCGTCCTTCTTCTGCCTGCGCCCCTTATAGGGGGGCAAGGGGGCGCAGGAAAGGCGGCAAATACCGTCCCCGTCGTGGTGTGGTAATCACGCGGCCTGCGACAGCATGAAGTCACGCGGACATAGCGTGATCAGATGGCTCAGATCATCGCGACCCATATAGGTCATGAAGCCTTTCAATGCCGAATTGCTGCCATTGGGATACCACGCCAGCGCGCCGGGGTCGGTGTGCATGTAGCCTTCGCGTTCTGCCAACCCGCGAAACGCATAGCGTTCGGGCATGAAGCCGAAGATGTAGTCGGGCGACCAGCGCAGCACGCAGGTGGCAAGCGCAAATCGGGCCAGCAATCCGGGCAGCCCCGTTCCGCGATAACGGTCATCTCCTTTCACCCACAATTCGCCGTGATAGACCGTTTTACCGCTGATGCGTTTTGCGCCGGGACCGGGTTTGTAACAGCTGCGCTCAAGGTCCAGATCAAGGCCCGTGGGTGGGAAATCGACGAACCGTTGATCCAGATAGTCCGACAACGCAAGCCCACCAAGGTTGAAAAGGCGCATGGCCTGCGTGTGAACCAGCTCGCCTTTTTCGTTCCAGCCGACAATCCAGAAGCCGGTATCTTCGTTCAGATCGTGGCGCTTGGGGTCAAACGGCGCACCGAGCGGTTGATGGGTGCGATGCGCATTGATGTGGCGTTCGTAGAGGTCGAAATCCGACCCCATTTCAATCGTCATGCCATGTTCATGGGCCATATCGCGGATCGCGGTCACAAATTGTGCCCCGGCAAAGGTGTCGTGAATGGTCATTATGATCTCCCATGCGTACGTGTTTCATGGGAATTTTAACCGATGCGGGAATATTATCGAATCGTTTCGGCAAAATTCGCGATATGGGGAGAAATCGAGCGATTATATGTGCAAACCGTGGCACATAGCGTGTCATTGTGCGGCATTTTTGCGCCGCCGGAGCCGCTAATCTAAGGTGTCACGTCCCGGCGGCGCGACATTCATGGTGAATTGCTCCTCCATCGCATCTCGATTCTCGTCGCTCAGATTTGCGATCTTCACGTTGCGGGTGCGGTCGATCAGTGTGGCAAGGGCGAATTCCCCGTCGGCAAATCGACAGGCCATCGCCAACCGTTGATAGCTGATTGCTTTCAGGTCGTCGTTTTCGCCATGGCCGATGCGTGTGTGGATATGGTCCAGCCGTATGCCACGGGTTGTCGCCACATCATGGAAGGGTTTGGCCAGCAGGTTAGCAAACCCTGGGCCGCCGGGCAGGTTGGCGATGCCTTTGCCGACCGAGGATCGGTATTTCTGCCACCCAAACCACGTCGCATAAGAGGATTTTTCGCCCACTTCAGTGCAGATCCAGTCGCCATTGTCTTCGTTGAAGCGAAACACCATCAGATACGGGCGCAGCGGGGCCAGCGCTGGGCTTTCAAGTGCCCCTTCCGACTGGGCCCAAGCATGAAACCCAAACTGGATCAGCGGCGAGCCCATGTCCCAAATGGCGGTCAACGGATGTTGTTGCAGGTAATAGGGAACCTGACCGATTTGCATGCCCAGATAGAACAGCTCGTTAACGTGTTTGCTTTCATCGTGCAGCCAAGCTTCGCTGCGCGCGATCAGTTCTTCCGCTTCGCGCAACGCGTTTTTGCCATCCTCGGTCAGGCCGTATTGGCGGTTGTCGAAGGTAAAGAGCGGACTGCCCTTATACTCTTCCAACAACGCGATGTGGCGCCGGACTGTTTGTCGGGTGCTTCCAAGCTCGCGCACGGATTCGGAAAGGTTCAATGTGCGCGCCAAAGATGCAAACGAACGCAGCATCTCGAACAAAAGCGACGGGCTGTTCCGATGGCTCATATTTGCACCTTGCCGGGGTTCACCAAACTGTTTCCGCAATGGAATTGGAATAATTCCATTCAGCTTAGCGCAGAAAAAATCGTTTTTAAATAGATATTTGGCAAGTTGGGTAAATAAATCATCCATTATGGGTAAATTAATGTACCCATCCTGTGCATGACTCACCACTTGGGTCAGGCGACCAAACCTGACATTCTCCTTTAACGGGAAGCAATTAAATGGTGAGAAAATGGTCCATCCAGTCGATGTCCATGTGGGTAAGAAAATAAGAGAAGTCCGTCTGCTGCGCGGCCTGACTCAGGTAAAAGTAGCGGAGCAGTTGGGACTGTCGTTCCAGCAGCTTCAAAAGTACGAAACGGGATACAATCGTGTCTCGGCCAGCAAAATGTTCGAGATTGCGCAGCTTCTGAATGTTCAACCGGGGTATTTCTTTGAGGGGCTGGCAGATGCCGGCACCTCGGAAGACGAAGCCATGGATGAACGCACAGCAAAGGCTGCACAGGCTTTGTCCTCGATTTCGGATGTGAAGGTGCGAAACCAGATCCAATCTATGATCCACGAACTGGCAAATCGTCAGTCGTTGAGCGCCTGAATTAGCACTACCTTTCTGAGGGGGAAGGGACGTGGTGGAGAGGGGACGTGCCATGCGCGTCCCTTTTTCGTTAGTTTACGCAAAACAGGGTCCGCTGACGCCGATAATCGTGTGCAGTCACATCTGTCCGAGAAGTCCCATTGGAGCGGGCGAGGCGATTCGAACGCCCGACCCTAACCTTGGCAAGGTTATGCTCTACCCCTGAGCTACGCCCGCATCCTGATGGGTTTGTTCAGCCAATGGCCGAACCGGGGAACCGAATGGAGCGGGCGAGGCGATTCGAACGCCCGACCCTAACCTTGGCAAGGTTATGCTCTACCCCTGAGCTACGCCCGCATCCTTCGGTGTGCCGTGAGATATGAAATCCACAGCAAGGCTGCAAGGGGAAAATCGCCAACGGTGCGGTTTTTTACCAATGCGCGCCCTCAACTTTGCCATTCTGACACTAGCGCGGCGTGAAACTATGCTCTGGACTTGTTTTGCGGCTCACATGTTCTGAACCGATTGGTGCGATCAACAAAAAAAGGCCGCCGATGTTTTAACGGCCTTCGGTATTTTTCTAGGCGAAGGTTCTATTCCAGCTCGACCATAAGGTCTTTGGCGTCGATCTGCCCCCCCACCTGAACGTGGACGGCTTTGACGATAGCATCCCGTTCGGCGTGAATGCCGGTTTCCATCTTCATCGCCTCAATGGTCAGCAGAAGATCACCTTCATGCACCGGCTGGCCCGCGCTGACCGCGACCGTTGCCACAACGCCGGGCATGGGCGCGCCGATATGATCTGCGTTGTCCTCCTCGGCCTTGGGGCGTTTGACGGTGGTGGCTTTGATAATCCGGTTGGGCACGCGGATCACGCGTGGCTGGCCGTTGAGTTCAAAGAACACTTTGACGTCGCCATCTTCATTGGTTTCACCCACGGTTTGAAGGCGGATTTCAAGGGTTTTGCCCGGGTCGATCTCGGTCGAAATCTCTTCACCCGGCTCCATACCATAGAAAAAGGTTCTGGTGGGCAAGGTGCGCACTGGGCCATACAGCCGGTGACGGCCCATGTAATCAAGGAAAACCTTAGGATACATCAGGTATCCGTTTAAGTCCTCGTCGTCGATGGTCAGCCCGCCAAGTTCTTCCGACAAACTGGCGCGAGCGGCTTCCAGATCGACCGGCTTGAGGTGCTTGCCGGGGCGGTCCCGGTTGGGTTTTTCGCCCTTCAGCACCTTATGAACAATGGAGTCGGGGAAGCCGCCCGGAGGTTGACCCAGATTGCCGCGCATCATGTCGACCACGCTGTCGGGGAATGCCACGTCGGTTTCGGGGTCTTCGACCTGCGCACGGGTCAAGCCTTGGCTGACCATCATCAGCGCCATGTCCCCAACCACTTTTGAGGATGGCGTGACCTTCACGATATCGCCGAACATCTGGTTCACGTCAGCATAGGTCTGCGCAACCTCGTGCCACCGATCCTCAAGGCCGAGTGAACGCGCCTGCGCCTTCAGGTTGGTAAACTGCCCGCCGGGCATTTCGTGCAGGTAAACTTCCGACGCGGGCGCGGCCAGACCGCTTTCGAAAGCGGCATATTGCGCGCGCACACCTTCCCAATAGTTTGAGATTTCGCGGATCGCCGAGATATCCAGCCCGGTGTCGCGATCGGTGTTGCGAAGTGCTTCGACCACGGACCCCAAACAAGCTTGCGAGGTGCCACCGCTGAACGCATCCATTGCCGCGTCCACAGCGTCGACGCCCGCGTCGGCAGCCGCCAGTATCGTTGCGCCTGCAATGCCGGAAGTGTCGTGGGTGTGGAAATGGATCGGCAACCCGACCTCGTCTTTCAAGGCCTTGACCAAGACGCGCGCGGCTGCGGGTTTCAGAAGGCCCGCCATGTCTTTCAAGCCCAGAACGTGCGCGCCTGCGGCCTCAAGCTCTTTCGCCATGCCGACATAGTATTTCAGGTCATACTTGGCGCGGTCCGCGTCAAGAATATCGCCGGTATAGCAAATGGTGCCTTCGCAGACCTTGTTGGCCTCGATCACCGCGTCCATTGCGACGCGCATGTTTTCAACCCAGTTCAAGCTGTCGAAAACACGGAATACATCGACGCCGGTCAATGCGGCTTGATGCACGAAGGCTTGCACCACGTTGTCGGGGTAGTTGGTATATCCCACGCCGTTAGAGGCCCGCAGTAGCATTTGGGTCATCACGTTTGGCATCGCCTCGCGCAGGTTGCGCAGGCGTTGCCACGGACATTCCTGCAAGAACCGATAAGCCACATCAAACGTTGCGCCACCCCAGCATTCGACCGAGAAAAGGCCGGGCAGGTTGGCGGCATAGGCCGGAGCCGCCTCGATCATGTCGATCGAGCGCATCCGGGTCGCCAACAGCGATTGGTGCCCATCGCGCATCGTCGTGTCGGTGATCAACAGTTTTTTCTGCGCTTTCATCCAATCGGCCACGGCTTGCGGGCCTTTTGCGTCCAGCAGGGTGCGGGTGCCTGCGGCCGGTTCGGTTCGTGGGGCAGGGCGTTTCGGGGGTTTCAGATCTTCGGCTGGCGCAACGCGGCCTTCGGTTTCTGGGTGCCCGTTCACGGTGATATCCGCGATATAGGTCAGAACCTTCGTGCCCCGGTCGCGACGCTTAATGAACTGGAACAGCTCGGGCGTCTCGTCGATGAACGTCGTGGTGTATTGGTTGTTCAGGAAGGCCGGGTGTTTCAGCAGGTTTTCAACAAACGCGATGTTGGTGGATACGCCGCGCACACGGAATTCACGCAGGGCGCGGTCCATCCGGGCGATCGCCTTCTCGGGCGTCTGCGCCCAAGCGGTGACCTTGGTCAAAAGGCTGTCGTAATAGCGCGTGATGACGCCGCCCGCATAGGCGGTGCCGCCATCCAGCCGAATACCCATACCAGTCGCTGAGCGATAGGCGGTAATGCGGCCATAATCGGGGATGAAGTTGTTTTGCGGATCTTCTGTGGTGACGCGCGTTTGCAGCGCGTGGCCGTTCAGGCGAATGTCATATTGGCTGGCCTTGCCGGTTGCCTCGGCCAGTGATTTGCCTTCCGCGATCAAGATCTGAGCCTGAACGATGTCGATGCCGGTCACTTCCTCGGTGACGGTGTGTTCGACCTGCACGCGGGGGTTCACTTCGATGAAGAAAAACTTGCCGGATTCCATATCCATCAGAAATTCGACTGTGCCCGCGCATTCATAATTCACATGGGCGCAGATTTTGCGGCCAAGTTCGCAAATCTCTTCGCGCTGGGCTTCGGACAGATAGGGCGCAGGCGCGCGTTCGACGACCTTCTGATTGCGGCGCTGAACCGAGCAGTCGCGTTCATAAAGGTGATAGATATTGCCGTGGCTGTCACCTAGGATTTGCACCTCAACGTGGCGGGCGCGGGTGATCATCTTTTCCAGATAGCCTTCACCATTGCCGAATGCTGCCTCGGCCTCGCGACGGCCTTCCAGCACCTTTTCTTCCAATTCGTCAGGGCCGTGGATCGGGCGCATGCCGCGTCCGCCGCCGCCCCAGCTGGCTTTTAGCATCAGCGGATAGCCAACCTGCTCGGCTTCCTTGCGGACCGCGTCCATGTCATCGCCCAGAACGTCTGTGGCGGGAATGACGGGCACCCCCGCTTCGATGGCAACCCTACGGGCGGACGCTTTGTCGCCAAGCGCGCGCATCGTGGCGGCCTTGGGGCCGATGAAGGTGATGTTATTTGCTTCGCACGCATCCACGAAATCCGGGTTTTCGGACAGCAGGCCATAGCCGGGGTGGATCGCGTCGGCGCCGCATTCCTTTGCCACGCGAATGATCTCGTCGATAGACAGGTAGGCTGCGACCGGCCCCATGCCTTCGCCGATGCGGTAGGCTTCATCAGACTTGAACCGGTGCAGGCTCAACTTGTCTTCTTCGGCATAGACTGCGACGGTTTTCTTGCCCATCTCGTTGGCAGCACGCATCACGCGAATGGCGATCTCGCCCCGGTTGGCAATCAGGATTTTCTGAAAGTCCCTCATCTTACTCTCCCCCGTTTTTGGCCGATGAGCCAATTTGGGTGAAAGTCGTAGGCGGTGCTGCATTGCAGCGCAATAGGGTTTGTGGGGATTGCGCAAGGATTATGTCAAAATTGGTAATATTTCTTTACCAGAATGACTCATGCTTGTTTCTTGGTTCACTGGGCCTTGGACAGCAAGCCGCCGGGCTGACGCATGATTCGCCCCTCAAGCTCCAGACTGACAAGCTCGGGCAGGATGTCGCCAGACCCCGCGCCGGTCAGGTCGCCCATATCCCGGATCAACTGGTCCTCGGCCAAGGGGCTGGGGCCAAGTCGGGACAGGATCTGGCTGTGCAGTTTTGATGTCTCAGACTGGGTTCGTTTGTTGCGCGGCGTGGGTGCGTCCATGTCGCTGTGGGTGGGGTGATCTGTGGTTTCCTGTTCCACGGTCGCAGGAATGGCAGGGCCAATCGCTTCAATCACATCCTGTGCGCCGCGCACCAAGGCCGCGCCGTCGCGGATCAGGAAATTGCAGCCAGAAGCGCGCGCGTCGAACGGGTGGCCCGGCACTGCCAGCACATCGCGTCCCTGATCCAGCGCGTTGCGCGCGGTGATCAATGACCCCGACTTGGCGGCCGCTTCGACCACCACGACCGCGCGGGCCAAGCCCGAGATCAGCCGGTTGCGGCGCGGGAAATGGCGGGCCTGCGGGGCCAGACCGGGCGGTTGTTCGGACAGGCGCAGGCCTTGGTGCGCAATCTCTTCGCCCAAAACCGTGTTGTCTTTGGGATAGATTACATCGACGCCGCCCGCCATCACGGCAACGGTGTTGCCAGCCTCAAGCGCGACTTCGTGCGCCACGGTGTCGACGCCACGCGCCAGCCCGGACACGATTGTAAAACCAGCCTCGCTTAATTCGCGCGACAATTTGCGGGCCATCCTAAGCCCGATTGATGACGCGTTGCGCGCGCCAATCAATGCAATCATCGGGCGGTGCAACAAAGATACGTCGCCCATCGCCCAGAAAAACGGGGGGGGATCGGGAATTTCTGACAATAGCTCCGGGTAGTCCGGCGTGCCCCATGCCACCATTTTGGCACCCGCGAAACGCGCGCGGCGGTGTTCGTCCTCTGCGACCTCGACCGGGCAGGGGGCATAGCCTTTTACGCCCGCTTCTGCGGCCACGTCAGGCAGCGCCCGAAGCGCTTCTTGCGCGGATCCGTGTTCTGCCAGCAGCCGAAAGAATGTTGCCACGCCGACCCGGCGCGATCGCAAGAGACGGATCCAAGCCAGTTCATCTTCCTCTGACTGAGGGGAGGGTGTGGGGTGAGTTAGGGAAGGTGACATTTCCATGGGCATGATTGATTCCGTCTCTTGCGGATTAACCATGCGACGGCATTGGTTAACGGGTGGTGAACGCGCGCCAGATGGCCCAAAAAAAGACCAAGGCCCCCGCAATCATTGCCAGCCCGGCAACCTCCTCGATCGGGATGTGCCAGCCGTTTGTCCAAACAAGCCAATAGGTTACGCTTGCTGTGGCCGGGACGATAAGCGTTAAGCCGTAGGTGGTCAGCCTCACCGGGCCAGACGGCAAGCGCCAGTCGGACTCGCTAAGGCGTTCTGATTTTCGGACGAGCAGCCACCAAGTTGCGCCTGCGATCACCATGATACCGACCGAAAACGGCAAGCCAGCCGTCGCCATCAGCAGCCCGAGCGCAACGGTTACACCTGCGATGCCCCATTTTTCCGGGCGGGTCGCCTGCCATGGCCCGCTACGATCCAGAAGAGCCATTCCCCCAAGCCAGATCGCGGCGCTGGTACAGGCGAAAAACAAGAAAACTGCTGGGGATAATCGTGGCATGGTTGGCTCGCCCCATGTCCACGTTGCCCACACGCCCCACGCAATGCCCATAGTGGTGAACAGCAAAGCCAATGCAACACAGCCGAGTCGCCGCATCGCAAACCGCACGATGAACAGCCCCAGCAACACATCAACCATCGCGTGCCAGCTGATCGAGGGCCAGACCCAGGAAATCGGCGGAGCCTCGTACACGATCGGGATGATTGTGCCTTCGGTCACCCAGCCGAAAATGCATCCGGCCAAGATGATTCCGGCCAGCCCAAGCCGTTCAGCATAGGGCAGAACCAGCAAAAGCCCCCACGCGAAGAATGCGTAATAGGTGGTCAACTCCAGCAGTTCCACAGCCGCAGCGCTGGGCCGGGTCAGGATGTCGGTGACGGTTTTGGTTGGGCCGTCGTTCAGAAAGAACAGTTCTGAATAGAACATCAACACCAAAGCTGCGCCCACAATCGATAAAGATCGCGCGCGCAGGTCACTCACGCAGCCGAACCGCCCACGGTTAGCCCGCCGATCAGCAGCGACGGCTGGCCCACGCCCACGGGAACGGATTGCCCGGCCTTGCCGCAGGTGCCGACGCCGGGGTCCATTGCCATGTCATTGCCAATGGCGCGGATCTGTTTCATTGCCGCAGGGCCGTCGCCGATCAGGGTCGCGCCCTTGACCGGCGCGCCCACCTTGCCGTCCTCGACGCGGTAAGCCTCGGTGCAGCTGAACACGAACTTGCCGTTGGTGATGTCGACCTGCCCGCCGCCGAAACCAACCGCATAGATGCCGTCTTTCAACTCGCCCAGCACGTCCTCGGGTGTGGCGGTTCCGCTTTCCATGATGGTATTGGTCATGCGCGGCATAGGGGCATGGGCATAGCTTTGTCGCCGCCCGTTGCCGGTGGGTGCGACGCCCATCAGGCGGGCGTTCTGGCGGTCTTGCATGTAACCGACCAGCACACCGTCCTCGATCAACACCGCACGGCCCGTTGGCGTGCCTTCGTCATCGACGGTCAGTGACCCACGTCGATCAGGAATTGTGCCATCATCGACAACCGTGACACCCTTCGCCGCAACTTGCGTGCCAATAAGGCCCGAGAATGCGGACGTGCCTTTTCGATTGAAATCACCCTCAAGCCCGTGGCCCACGGCCTCGTGTAACAGGATGCCGGGCCAACCATTGCCAAGCACCACGTCCATCACGCCGGCGGGGGCGGGGACGGCTTCGAGATTGACCAAAGCAATACGCAGCGCCTCGCGGGCCGAGGCTTGCCACGTTGCAGGTTCCATTAATCCCGTCAGACCTGCGCGCCCACCGCCGCCAGACGAACCGCTTTCGCGCCGCCCGTCCTTTTCAACAATGACCGAGACATTAAGTCGCGTCATGGGCCGGGTGTCCGACACCAAAGCGCCGTCGGGGCGCAGGATATGCACCTCCTGCAAGCTGGCCGCGATGGTGGCCGAGACCTGCACGACGCGTTCATCAAGGTCGCGGGTGAAGGCGTCGATTTCGCGCAGGGCCTCGACCTTCAGGCCGAAGCCTGCGTCAGCCATGGGATCGGCGTCGGTATAGAGCTTCTGGTTGGTGCGTGCGGGCGCGTTAGCCCATGTGCCGCCGCCGTCGCCAACCGCAAGACGCGCGGTCGCTGCTGCACGCTGCAAGGCTGCTTCGCTGATTTCAGTGGAATGAGCATAGCCCGCTGTTTCGTCCTTGATCGCGCGCAGTCCGAAGCCTTCGGATGCGTCATAGCTGGCCGTTTTCAATCGGCCATCGTCAAAAACAAGCGCCTCGGATCGCATCCGTTCTAGAAAAAGTTCGCCGTCATCGGCACCAGCTGTCGCCTCGGCCAGTATGGATCGGGCGCGTTCGGCGTCCAGATGGGTCTCAAACGGGCGAAACGGTGTGGCGTCTGACATTGGGGGACCTCGAAATAGCGCTAATCGTGCGAATTGATGCTTAACCTGAGAAGATTTTTCCTTGTTCCCAGCTTTCTAATATGGTTTCTCACCAAAGAGAAACAAGGATTCCCGCGCCAGCGCCCGGGAGAGGTATGAGCGAGCGATTGCCGCGCCGACCGATGGGTCAGCACACAGGCCGCGCCGCACAGGGAAGAGAAAGACGAACATGATGCGTTTCAGCAGCCTTTTCGCCACTGCAACTGCCATTCT
Organism: Aliiroseovarius sp. S1339; assembly: GCF_023195695.1. Classification (GTDB taxonomy): domain Bacteria; phylum Pseudomonadota; class Alphaproteobacteria; order Rhodobacterales; family Rhodobacteraceae; genus Aliiroseovarius. The sequence goes on from NZ_JALPQG010000008.1 coordinate 32,347, forward strand.
GACCGCCGGTCAGGCGATGGCTCAGGAAAATCTGGAAATCATCGGTAAGCCGGTCGACGGCTCCATGAGCTTCCAGCCATCCGCGACCAGCGTGGCGCAGGCGGCGCAGGGGCTGGATGACATGATCAACTATATCATCTTTGCCATCACAATTTTCGTGACTTTGCTGCTGGCCATTGTGATTGTGCGCTTCAATCGTCGGGCGAACCCTGAACCGTCAACTTTCACCCACAACACCCCGATCGAAATCATCTGGACGTTGGTTCCGGTCGTCATTCTGGTGTTCATCGGTGCATTCTCACTGCCGGTTCTGTTCCAACAACAGGTCATTCCCAAAGGGGATGTGGTGATCAAGGCAACCGGATATCAGTGGTATTGGGGCTATGAATACCCCGAGCACGAATTTGGCTTTGACAGCTTCCTTCTGGCGCGTGAGGAGCTTGAAGACCATGGCTACAGCCAAGCTGAATATCTTCTCGCGACTGACACCGCCATGGTTGTTCCCACCGGCAAGAAAGTCGTTGTGCAGGTTACTGGCGCTGACGTGATCCATTCGTGGACCATTCCGGCCTTTGGCGTGAAGCAAGACGCCGTTCCGGGCCGACTGGCCGAGCTGTGGTTTGAAGTCGATGAAGGCAAAGAAGGCATCTATTTCGGTCAATGTTCCGAGCTGTGCGGCAAAGACCACGCCTATATGCCGATCACCGTCAAAGCCGTCACCCAAGCCGAATATGACGCTTGGCTGAAAGGTGCCGTCGACGAATATGCAGGCGACCTGCAATCGCTGCCGACCGTTCAGGTCGCGACCGCCGAGTAAATCTTTCCGGGGTGGCAGGCTTGTGCCCGCGCCCTGATCCTGCCGCCCCGCCGGGGCGGTTTTCGTAAGTCAAACACCCTAGCCAGACTGCATAGAAAACAATGAGCGACGCCAGCATCCAAACCAACACCGACACCCGCGAAGCCGGGTTTGGCGACTATTTCGCGCTGCTGAAGCCGCGCGTTATGTCGCTTGTCGTGTTTACGGCCTTTGTGGGTCTGCTGGTCGCACCGGTTGGTGTGAACCCCGTGGTTGGGCTGGCCGCGATCCTGTTCATCGCCGTGGGTGGCGGTGCCTCGGGTGCCCTAAATATGTGGTGGGACGCGGATATCGACCGCAAGATGCGCCGCACGCAATCACGCCCGATCCCGTCCGGTAAAGTGACCGAAGGCGACGCGTTTGCCATCGGCATGACTTTGTCGGTCATGGCTGTCGTGATGCTGGGCTTGGCGGCAAATGTTGTGGCCGCAGCCCTTCTGGCCTTCACGATTTTCTTCTACGTCGTGATTTATACCATGTGGCTAAAGCGTTGGACGCCGCAAAACATCGTCATTGGTGGCGCAGCTGGCGCGTTCCCTCCGATGATTGGCTGGGCCGTTGCGACCGGCGGCATCAGCGTTGAAAGCGTTTTGATGTTCGCCCTGACCTTCGCCTGGACGCCGCCCCATTTCTGGGCGCTGGCACTGTTCACCAAGGGTGATTATGCCAATGCTGGCGTGCCGATGCTGACCGTGACCCACGGACGCCCTGCGACCCGCGCGCACATTCTGGGCTATTCGCTTGTGCTGGCTGTGGTAGCGATTGCGCTGGGCCTGACCTCGATCGGTGGGCCGGTCTATATGGCCGTGGCTGTGGTTCTGAACGCGATGTTCATCAAAGGCGCGTGGGACGTGTTCCGCCGCGATGACGCGCAGTCCGATGCCGACAAGCACAAGGCTGAACGCGGCTTGTTCAAGCTGTCGCTGGCCTATCTGTTCCTGCACTACGGCGCCCTTCTGATCGAAGCGTCACTGAAACCGTTTGGTTTGGGGGGCTGGGGCTGATGGCGATCAAGGTTGATCACGAACTGCATAAACGCCGCCTGAGCCGAAATGTCGGTGTCGGCGTCGCATTGATCCTGTTTGTCGGGCTGGTCTATGGGCTGACCGTCGCCAAGGTCAGCGATATTTACAAACCCGAGCCGACAAGCACCGAGGTTAGCCAATGAGCCTGTCGCGCCCCCAGAAAACCGCCGCCAAGATGGTCGGTGTGGTGGTCCTGATGGGGTCGCTGTCTTGGGCGTCGGTGCCGTTTTATGACTGGTTCTGCCGGGTCACGGGCTTTGGCGGCGAAACCGCTGTTGCGACGCGCGGCTCGGATGTGGTGCTGGACCAAACGGTTCTGGTGCGGTTTGACGCCTCGAAAGAACGCGGAATGCCGTGGGAATTCAAACCCATGCAGCATGAAATGGAGATCAAACTGGGCGAAACGGGCTTGGCCTTTTACGAGGCGTACAACCCCACCGACCGCCCCGTGGCGGGCACCGCCAGCTATAACGTCGCGCCTTTTTCGGCCGGCGGATACTTCACCAAGATCGACTGCTTCTGCTTTGAAGAGCAGGTGTTGCAGCCGGGCGAACGCGTGACCATGCCGGTCACCTTCTATGTGGACCCGGAAATCCTTGATGATCGCGAGGCGAAATACCTCAAAGCCATCACGCTGTCTTACACATTCCATGAAACAGAATTGCCCGAAGAGGTCGCGCAGCTTGCGCCAACCGCGACGGCAGTGCAAAACTGAGCCAGAAGAACAGGGACTATACGCTTATGGCACATGCAAAGAACCACGATTATCACATTCTGCCGCCTTCGGTTAACCCGTTTCTTGGGGCTGTGGCAGGCTTCATCATGCTTTTCGGGGCAGTCCAATGGATGGCCAATGGCGTTCCGTGGATTTTCTTCATCGGCTTGGCCGGGGTGCTTTACGTGATGTACGCGTGGTGGTCGGACGTGGTCCACGAAGGCGAAACCGGCGATCACACATCGGTTGTGAAAATCGGCCTGCGCTACGGCGTGATCCTGTTCATCATGTCCGAAGTCATGTTCTTCGTGGCGTGGTTCTGGAGCTTCTTCAAACACGCGCTTTACCCGATGACCGAAGGCTCGCCCGCCATTGACGGTGTCTGGCCGCCTGAAGGGATCGAGACTTTTGATCCCTGGCATCTGCCGCTGATCAACACGCTGATCCTGCTATTGTCCGGTGCGGCAGTGACATGGGCGCACCACGCGATTGCGCATGAAAACAACCGCAAGGATCTGGTTACAGGGCTGGCGTTGGCCGTGCTTCTTGGTGCGATCTTCACGGTGTTCCAAGCCTATGAATACAGCCACGCGGCTTTCGACTTTGCAGGCAATATCTATGGCGTAAACTTCTTCATGGCGACGGGCTTTCACGGCTTTCACGTGATTGTCGGCACGATCTTCTTGTTCGTCTGCCTTGTGCGGGCAATGCAGGGCCAATTCACCCCTGAAAGTCATGTCGGGTTCGAAGCCGCAGCTTGGTACTGGCACTTCGTTGATGTCGTGTGGCTGTTCCTGTTCGCCGCCGTCTATATCTGGGGCGGTTGAACCTAACCCGCAAATAGTCCTATTGCGGGGCGCAGGGGGCAACCTCTGCGCCCCTTTCGCTTGAAGCGCTTTTGGAAACCGGCATGAACCTTCGCCTGATCCTGACTGCCAGCCTTAGCATCGCCATCTTGGCGGTGTTTCTGGGCCTTGGAAAATGGCAGCTGGATCGGTTGCAATGGAAACAAGACGTGTTGGCCGACATCGAAGCGCGGATCGGTGCGGACCCGGTGGATTTGCCCGCACAGCCCGATCCTGCCCGTGACAAATACCTGCCGGTGAAGGTTACGGGCACAATGGGCAACGAAACGCTGCGGGTGTTGGTCAGCAGCCGGGATGCGGGCGCTGGATACCGCCTGATCTCGGCACTTACGACGTCTGATGGCGCGGTCCTTATTGACCGTGGCTTCATCCGCGTGGCCGACACAATGCCTGCGAGGCCTGCGGGCGAGATCACGGTCGAAGGCAACCTGCATTGGCCGGATGACCGCAACAATGCCACGCCTGACAATCAACCGACGGATAACATATGGTTTGCCCGCGATATCGGCCAGATGGCCGCGGCTTTGAGCACACGCCCCATCTTGATCACCGCCCGCCAGACAACCCCGCCCGAAGCTGCGATCACCCCAATGCCCGTGACCAGTGCTGGCATTCCCAACGACCATCTGGAATACGCGATGACGTGGTTTTTGATGGCCGCGACATGGGTGATGATGACAGGCTTTGCGCTTTGGCGTATGAAGCGGCGAACACGTGACACTCGCATCCCAAGGAACGACTGAAATGCGCTATATCTCTACCCGTGGTGACGCCCCGGACCTCGGCTTTGAAGATGCCATGCTGACGGGTCTTGCCCGCGACGGCGGCCTTTACGTGCCCGAGACCGTGCCAACCATGAGCGCAGGCGACATCGCCGCCTTGGCCGGGTTGCCGTATGAAGAGGTCGCCTTTCGCGTGATGCGCCCCTTCGTGTCCGACACCTTCACTGACGAGGAATTCGCCGACATCATTGCCAAAGCCTATGCAGGGTTCAATCACGACGCCCGCGCGCCTCTGGTGCAACTTGGTGCGAACCATTTCTTGCTGGAACTGTTCCACGGCCCCACGCTGGCGTTTAAAGACTTCGCGATGCAGCTGATTGGCCAGCTTTTCCAAGTGGCGCTCAGCCGCCGGGGCGAAAAAGTGACCATCGTGGGGGCGACGTCGGGCGATACTGGGTCTGCTGCCATTGAGGCATTCAAGGGGCTGGATGCGGTCGATGTGTTCATCCTGTTCCCACATGGCCGCGTCTCGGACGTGCAGCGCCGTCAGATGACCACGCCGACCGAGGCCAACGTCCACGCGCTGGCCATGGATGGTGATTTCGACGATTGCCAAGCCCGCCTGAAAGACATGTTCAACGATTTCGAGTTTCGCGATGCGGTGAAACTGGCCGGCGTGAACTCGATCAACTGGGCGCGGGTGCTGGCGCAGGTTGTGTATTACTTCACCTCGGCCGTTGCCTTGGGTGCGCCGCACCGCAAGGTCAGCTTCACGGTCCCCACCGGCAATTTCGGGGATATCTTTGCAGGCTATATCGCCAAGAAGATGGGCCTGCCCATTGACCAACTGGTGATCGCCACCAATCAAAATGACATTCTACACCGCACGATGGAAACCGGCGCCTATACCAAGGCGGGGGTCACGCCCTCGATCAGCCCGTCGATGGACATTCAGGTGTCGTCGAATTTTGAGCGCGTGCTGTTTGACGCCTATGGGCGCGACGGCAAAGTGGTCGCGGACCAGATGGCAGACCTGTCAAACGGCGGTTTCAAAATCAGCCAAGGCGCGATGGAGTTTCTGCGCGAAACCTTCGACAGCGGGCGCGCGTCCGAGGACGAAACCATGGCGCAAATCAAAACCTCGTTCGCGCGCACGGGCGAAGTTCTGTGTCCGCATTCCGCAGTTGGAGTGAAAGTGGCCGAGGACCATCTGGGCGACAGTCCGATGATCACGCTGGCCACAGCGCATCCGGCGAAATTCCCCGCAGCGGTCAAAGATGCCTGCGGTCAGGACGCGCCGCTGCCCCCCCGCATGTCCGGTCTGTTTGACCGCGACGAACGCATGACGCGGGTGGCCAATGATCTGGGCGCGCTGGAAGCTTTGATCCGTGAACGGACGGGACGGTAACGCCACATGACTGTGAAACTGGACAGATTGCCGAATGGCGTGCGCGTGGTGACCGAAGCGATGCCGGGGCTGGAAAGCGCCTCGATCGGGGTGTGGGTGACGGCAGGGGGGCGCCACGAGACGCCCGCCCAGAACGGCATCGCACATTTCCTTGAGCACATGGCCTTCAAAGGCACCCAAAAACGCTCAGCCCTTGAGATTGCCGAGGCGATCGAGGACGTGGGTGGCTATATCAACGCCTATACCTCGCGCGAGGTAACGGCCTATTACGTGCGCGTTCTGAAGAACGACGTGGCGCTGGCGCTGGACGTGATATCGGACATCGTCTTGAACCCGGTGTTCGATGAAAACGAGATCGAGATCGAACGCGGCGTGATCTTGCAGGAAATCGGCCAAGCGCTGGATACACCCGACGATGTGGTGTTTGACTGGCTGCAAGAGGTCGCCTTCCCCGATCAACCCATAGGGCGAACTATTCTTGGCCCGGCGGAACGCGTGCAATCGTTCGGGCGCGGTGATTTGTCGTCCTTCGTTGACCAGCATTATGGGCCGGATCAGTTGATCCTGTCGGCCGCTGGTGCGGTCGATCACGACCAAATCCTGCGTTTGGCCGAAGCCGCGTTTGGGCATCTGCGCCCAAGCAAGTCGCGCGCGATAGATGGTGCACGTTGGTCCAGCGGCGAACGGGTCGAGGTACGTAATGGGCTGGAGCAGGTCCATTTCACCCTGGCCCTCGAAGCTCCCAGCTATCGTGACGATGCGTTTTACGCGGCGCAACTGTTCAGCTCCGCCTTGGGCGGCGGCATGTCCTCGCGTTTGTTTCAGGAAGTGCGCGAAAAGCGCGGGCTGTGCTATTCGATCTTCTCGCAACTTGGCGCCTATGATGACACCGGAATGATGACGATCTACGCGGGCACGTCGGGCGATGACATCGCCGACCTGTCCACGCTGTGCATCGACGAGATGAAGCGCGCTGCAAGCGATATGACGGAACGCGAGTTGGAGCGCGCGCGTGTCCAGATGAAAGCGGGACTGCTGATGGGGTTGGAAAGCCCCTCGGCGCGGGCAGAACGAATGGCGCGACTGGTCGCCATCTGGGATCGCGTGCCCCCCTTGTCTGAAGCTGTCGAAAAGATTGATGCGGTAACGCTTGCCGATATGCGCGGCTTCGGGGCCAGCCTGACCACGGGCAAGATGGCGATGGCTGTCTATGGCCCGGCTGAAAAGGCCCTGAGCCTTGAGGCGCTGCAAGACAGGCGCGCGGCCTGATGCTGGGGCGATCCAAGAAGGTTAGGCTCGACACAGAACGGTTGACCCTCCGCCCGCCTGCGCATGGCGATTTCCGCGCGTGGTCGGCGTTGCGCGCGGCCGGGCGCGAGTTTCTAACCCCGTGGGAGCCGACATGGGCGAAAGATCACCTGAGCCGCAAAAGTTTCACCAACCGGGTCTATTGGGCCAACCGCGCGATCCAAGGGGGGACGGCGCTTCCGCTGTTTATGTTTCGCCGCGCTGACAACGTGCTGGTTGGTGCGGTCACGCTGGATCACATCCGGCGTGGCCCCGCCCAAGCTGGAACGACTGGCTATTGGGTGGGCGAACGGTTTGCGCGCCAGGGCTATATGCGCGAAGGGCTGGAAGCCATGGTGCATTACGCGTTCAATGAGCTTGACCTGTCGCGGCTAGAGGCAGGGTGCTTGCCGGAAAACGCCGCCTCGCGCGGGGTGCTGGAAAAGGTCGGCTACAAATATGAAGGCGTGGCGCAAAGCTACCTGCAAATCAACGGACGCTGGCGAAACCACGTGCTTTATGCCAACCTTCGATCAGACCGGCGCGGACGCACGCAGGCGGGCTAGGGCGACCGGTTTCCTGACAGGAGCGCTCGCCGGATATTAGTGATCAGAGAATGAGGGCGCGGGCGTGAATTCTGCCGATGGTGTTTTTGAAGCAAGTTTACGGACAAAGCTGCCGGAAGCGGTGTTTCGACCCCTGGAGCCCCGCTATCTGGAAGAGCCGCGCGGGCTGTTTCACGGCGGCGGTGGTCTTCTTCTCGCCCCTTCATCCACCGACCAAGTAGCCACCATCATTCGTGCCTGTGCCGACGTTCAAGTTCCGGTCGTGCCTTATGGCGGCGGCACTGGACTTGTGGGTGGGCAAATCATGCCGGACGCGCAGCCTGTGATACTAAGCCTCGAACGGATGACCCGTATTCGCGCCGTTCATGAAGCCGAGAATGTTCTGGTGGCAGAAGCGGGTGCGGTGCTCGCGGATGTTCAGGCCGCAGCAGAGGAAGCCGGGCGTCTGTTCCCCTTGTCGCTGGCGTCCGAAGGGTCATGCCGGATCGGCGGGTGCCTGTCGACCAATGCAGGCGGGGTTAATGTGCTGCGCTATGGATCGGCGCGCGACCTGTGCCTTGGGGTCGAGGCCGTGTTGCCCGACGGGTCGGTGCACCACGGTTTGAAACGGTTGCGCAAGGACAATACGGGGTTTGACCTGCGGGCCCTGTTATGTGGGGCCGAAGGCTCTCTGGGCGTGATAACTGCCGCCAGCCTGCGGCTTTTTCCACAACCCGCCCGTCAAGGCACGGCGCTTTTGACGGTGCGCGATCCCTCTACAGCGTTGGAGCTTCTGTCACTGACGCAGGCACAATTGGGGCAAGCAATCAGTGCGTTTGAGTTGATCAAGGGCACCGGATTGGACTTTCTGGTGGCTGCCGGATTGGGCGGCGCGCAGCCATTTGCCGACAGACCCAACTGGTCAGTTTTGATCGAGCTTGGCTTGGGACCGACGCAAGATCCCGACGCCGAACTGACCAGCCTTTTTGAGGCCGCTGTATCAGCCGGGCTGGCCTATGACGGTGTGATCGCGCAAAGTGATGGCCAGCGTGCGGCCCTTTGGAAGCTGCGCGAAGAGATTCCGTTGGCCAACAAAGTCATTGGTGCGATCAGCTCACACGACATCTCGCTGCCCCTGTCCGCCATCACCGCCTTTTTAGCCGCGGCTGACGATGCCCTGCTGCAACGCGCCCCGTTTCGCGTCAACGCATTCGGACATCTGGGTGACGGCAATCTGCATTACAACGTGTTTCCACCAGATGGTCAGTCTGCGGCCGATTTTATCCATGTGCGTCAAGAGGTGCGGGATATCGTTTATGGTCTGGTGCAGAGCCATGAGGGATCATTCAGCGCCGAGCATGGAATTGGTCGACTCAAGCCCACCGAGTTGAAACGCTACGGCGACCCAGCGCGCCTTGTTGCGATGCGCAAAATCAAAGATGCGCTTGATCCGGTGGGTATCATGAATCCGGGCGTCATCTTCGACTGAACAGCCGATTAGTTGTAAAATATCACTACGTAATCGCAAAAGAAAACGCCCCGCCAGGGTGGGACGGGGCGTTGCACGAAATGTCATGCTAGCAAGCAGCGCCTGAAATAATCTCAGGCAAGAACTGGTTTAGGGCATCGAAGTTAACGCAAAGTTCACAGGCCGTCGAATTCGCACAGAACATGGACATCCATGCCCATTTCTTCGATCAGCTTGCGCCCGCCCAATTCCGGCAGGTCAACGATGAACGCGCAGCCAACAATCTCGCCGCCCAGCCGTTCGATCAATTTGATGCCAGCCTCGGCGGTGCCGCCCGTCGCAAGCAGGTCATCGACCAGCAAGATCTTCTCGCCGGGTTGGATCGCGTCATCATGGATTTCCACCACCGCTTCGCCATATTCCAGCGTATAGGATTGTGACAGCGTGGCGCCGGGCAGTTTCCCTTTTTTGCGGATAGGCACGAAGCCAAGGGTCAATTGGTGGGCAATCGCGCCACCCAGAATGAAACCGCGTGCCTCGAGCCCGATCACCTTGTCGATCTGCATACCCGCATAGGGATGCAGCATCTGATCGACCGCCATACGAAACCCGCGCGGGTCGGCGAAAAGCGTCGTCACATCGCGAAACAGGATGCCTTCATGCGGGAAGTCGACGATGGTGCGGATATAGTCCTTGACGGTCTTGCCCTTGTTCATGCGGACGCCTTTCAAAAAATAGTCGGCCTTGGTGTGGCGCAAAGCGATGAATGACGCAAGGGGCGCATGGTCATAGAACACGCCCCGCGACCGCATCCAGTTTGGCCAAAAGCGCCGGGTCGCGTTTGTCAGGTGCGGTCATGATCGCCATGTCCAGCGCGCGATCACACCCATGTGGGCAGGGCGCGCGATCCGAACCAAGAAGCGCAGGCAGACCAGCGACCATCCGGCGCGCCTTGTCGCCATTGCCAGTGAGCGTTGCAATCACTTGCGCCACGTCAACCTCGTCATGGTCCGGGTGCCAGCAGTCATAGTCGGTGACCATCGCGACCGAGGCGTAGCAAAGCTCGGCCTCGCGGGCCAGTTTGGCCTCGGGCATATTGGTCATGCCGATCACATGTGCGCCCCATTGGTCGCGATACATCCGGCTTTCGGCGAGGGTCGAAAACTGCGGGCCTTCCATCGCCAGATAGGTGCCGCCCTCGTGGACTGTGACACCCGCCTCACGCGCTGATGAGGCACAAGCAGCCGACAAGCGCGGGCAGGTCGGATGGGCAAAGCCAACATGGGCCACACAACCCGACCCGAAAAAGCTTTTCGCTCGCGCGAAAGTGCGGTCAATAAATTGATCTACAATGACAAAATCGCCCGGCGCCATGTCTTCGCGAAACGAGCCACAGGCGGAAACGCTGATTACATCTGTCACACCCAAGCGTTTGAGGGCGTCGATATTGGCACGATAGGGCACGTCGGACGGGCCATGCACATGGCCGCGCCCGTGACGTGGCAGGAAGGCCATCTTCACCCCGTCAAGCGAGCCTGTTAGAATCAGATCGGACGGGTCGCCCCATGGGCTGTCCACTTTTGTCCATGTCGCGTCGCTTAGACCGTCTATGTCGTAGACGCCAGATCCGCCGATGATGCCGATGACCGTGTCCATAAATGCCTCCGCTTTGCTATTTTGCGGTATCTTACGGTGCGTTTGGATTACGCGCCATGTGCATCGCGCGTTCGCGCCGCGCTTGGCATTACCAATGGGCTGTTGATCTTAGAGTTTGTCTGCGATCTGATGGGATAACGCCTCCAATGAAGCCAGATCGCCCGCATCTAATGCCACACGTGCGCGGGCGATCTGATCCGTTGGCCAATCCCACCACGCAAGCTGATTTACCCGGTCAATGTCGGCGGCAGGGAGGCGCATCTTGACCACTTGGGCCGGATTGCCTGCCACGATGGCATAATCCGGCACATCCTCGCGCACGACCGATCCCGCGCCGATAATTGCGCCGTTTCCGATCGTCACCGCGGGGCAGATGATCGCGCCATAGCCCAGCCACACGTCATGGCCGATGCGCGTGTCGCGGCAATCGGGTTGTGCCATAACCTCCTGATCAAGCGCAAAAATACCAAAAGGGAAGCTGGTCAGCCCAGCATAGGCGTGGTTGGCCGACGCTGTGATGAGCCGGACACCGTGGGCGATCTGGCAGAACTTGCCGATGATCAAACGACCTTCGGACATAGGGAACAAGTATGGCGCTAAGCGGGCCGCCCAGCCGTCCGGCGGGGGAGGGTCGAAATCCGAGGCGTAGGTGAAGTCGCCAACCTCGATATTTGCTTGGTCGATCACATTGGACAGAAAAACTGTGCCGTCATGGGTGGAACCATCGGGCAGGGTGACGGGGTGGACGTGCGCGGCGTCGGGCATGACAAACGGCATGGGATCTCCTTTAGAAATAGAAATGTGGAAATCAGGCCGCTTTGTTCATGACACCCTCCATGGCTGCTTCTTTACCTTAGCAGGCCGGGACAAAGGCGTCTATTCACCGGGGCGTTTCAGGGCAAACTTGTCCGTCACAACCGTGTAGTCGCGATAGCCAAGCCGCGCCAAAGGGCGCGCGAGGGTTATGTCGAAGATGCCATCCACAAGGCAATCATCGCGTAGATGAATACCTGTTACCTCGCCAAAGCAGACCAGGTTTTCATCGCCGGGCAGACGGGTAATCTGTGTCAGTTTGCATTCCAATGCAGCGGGTGCGGCAGGCAGGCGAGACGCCGCAATTGTCGAACACTCGACCCGCTGCAACCCGGCCGTCGCGATTTCGTCCTCGGTGCGGGGATAGCCGCCAGCCGAAATATTCATCGCCTCGGTCAATTCTTCCCCCACCATATGGACGCAAAAGACACCTGTCGCGTTGATGTTGTCGATCGTATCCTTGCCCAGTTCGCGATCTTCCTTGCGCGAGGTGGTGGCGAACATGACCTGTGGCGGATCATAGGCGACCCCATTGAAAAACGAATAGGGCGCAAGGTTTTCCGACCCATCCGCGCCGCGGGTTGTAATCCAAGCGATGGGGCGCGGGACAATCAACGCGTTGAATGGGTTATGTGGCAACCCGTGCCCATTTTTCGGCTTATAGAACACCCGCTTCTCCCTTCCTTTTTGACGTTCTGCCGTGATAGCAGCAATGAACGGCAGAAGACGAGGGGCAGCAGGTGTATCACCTGACAGAAGAAACCGAAGAGGATTGGTGGGAGGTCGAGGCGCTTTACGATCTTTGCTTTGCGCCGGGGCGCGAGGCGTTGTCGTCGTATCGGTTGCGCGACGGTATTGCGCCTGTGGCTCACATGTCGTTGGTCGCACGCGATGATGCCGGTATCTTGTCGGGCGCGATCCGCTATTGGCCAGTGACAATTGTCGGGGACGCCGGACGACATGCGGCGTTACTTCTTGGGCCCGTCGCCGTGCACCCAACTCGTCAGGGCGAGGGGCTGGGCGGTCACCTGATCCGCGAAAGCCTTCTGGTGGCGCAAGGCCTTGGCATTGCGCGGGTGATGCTGGTCGGCGATGCGCCTTATTACGCACGGTTCGGGTTTTCCAAACTGGACGGCATCGTTATGCCGCCCCCAACCAACCCGGACCGCGTGCTGGGCTACCGGCTTCAGGACGGCGCTTGGGCGGGAGTCACAGGGAACGTCACGCGGGTTACATCCGAACCTGTGGGTTCCGCTTGACCGCTGTAAACAGGCCGACCTGTGCTGCGCCGCCGGATTGGCGCGCCATCTGGTCCAACCGCGCGTGCCAACCTGTCCGTCGTGACATGAACCACCAACCTTTGCGCGGCCAAAGGTTGCGGCGGATCGAAATGATAAGCCCGGCCCCGAACAAGGCAAGAGCGCCGGACATAGAGTAAGACAACATGGCCCACATGGCCCCGCTGTCGAGGCTAATGGCAAATGCGGCGGCGAGGGTTCCCGTGAAGATTCCGGTGATGACAATACTGAACGGCATAGGCAGTCTCCTTTATACCGTTCCAGTTTTGTTCTAAACCTATGAAAAAAGTGATAAGCACTTAAAATTTTCTTGAATGGCGAAAGCGCCGCGTCGGGTCAGGCGTGTTTTTTCCGGGTCAAAAACTCTAACACCGCGGGACGCACAGATTGCGCGCCGGACAGTCGTGCCTCGTTTATTACATCACCTAGCTCAAGGATGTTTGTCCGCCTTATCAAATGTTTAACTGGACCGATCGAGGCGGGGCGCATGGAAAGTTGCCGCATACCCAAAGCTGCGAAACACACAGCTTCGATGGGTCGCCCGGCGTCTTCGCCACAGAAACTCAGCGGCGTGCGGGCCGCGCTGCAACGGGTCACAATTTCTTCGATCAGGTTCAGGAATGAGACGTTCAGCGTATCATATCGACGCCGCACACGTTCGTTTTCACGGTCAGCTGCATAAAAAAACTGCTTCAGATCGTTGCCACCGATCGAGATGAAATCGGCCATTTCAAAAAACTGCTGCGGCGCAAAAACCATCGACGGGGTTTCCAGCATCGCGCCGATCTCGGTATTCTCGGGCAGGATATGACCCAGCGCGCGTTCGCGTTCGATCTCGGCCAGGACCATTTCGCGGGCATCGCGAAATTCATCCATCTGCGCGATGAACGGAAACATCACGCTCAGATTGCGACCTGCGGCGGCCCGGATCAGGGCTTGCAATTGCATCCGCATGACGCCGGGTTTGTCCAGCCCGACACGGATCGCACGCCAACCCAGCGCCGGGTTCGGTTCGTCCAGCGGGTTCATATAGGGCAGCACCTTGTCCGACCCGATATCGAGCGTTCGAAATACCACGCGCTTGCCTTTGGCGGCGTCCAGCACGCGGGCATAGGTGGCGGCGAGATCGCCGCGACGTGGCACCCGATCAACGGTCAGGAACTGAAGCTCGGTGCGAAACAGCCCGACGCCTGCCGCGCCTGAGTTTTCAAGTGAGGGCAGATCAGCCATCAGACCGGCGTTCATGTGCAGCTTGATCTCGGTGCCGCACAAACCTTGCGCGGGCTTGTCGCGAAGGCTGCGATAGCGTTCCTGCTGCGCGGCCTCCATCGCCATTTTGTCGCGGAACGCATTCACGATTGTTTCTTCGGGGCGCAGATGGATGATGCCGTTTTCGCCGTCCACAAGGATGTGGTCGCCGTTCAAAGCCTCGGTCGAGATACGGCCAGCTTGTACGATCAGGGGAATAGCCAAAGCGCGCGCGACAATTGCCGCATGGCTTGCGATCGAGCCCTCTTCAAGCACAATGCCACGCAGCCCGCGTCCGTACTCCAGCAATTCACCCGGACCAATGTTGGTGGCAATCAGGATCGGGTTTTCGGGCATTTCCGCGCCGGTTTCCTTTCCCTGACCCGTGAGGATGCGCAAAAGTCGGTTGGACAGGTCATCCAGATCGTGCAAGCGCTCGCGCAGATAGGCGTCGGGCACTTGGCTCATCCGGGCACGGGCGGCGGATTGTTCTTTCTCGACCGCCGCTTCGGCAGACAAGCCAAGATTGATGTCGCTTTCCATCCGACGCAGCCAACCTTTGGAGTTGGCAAACATCCGATAGGCTTCAAGGACCTGCATCTGGTCTTTGTCTTTGGTCAGGGTGTTCGCCAAAAGCTCGTCCACCGAAACGCGCAACGTCTCGATCCCGTCATGCAGGCGCACCAGCTCGACCTCGGGGTCGTCGGCGACGGGGTTGGTCACAACAACGCGCGGTTCGTGCAGCCAAACATGACCCTCGGCCGCGCCTTCCTGCCCGATGCCTCCGGTGAAGGTGCTGGGGCGTTGATGCAGAGCGCCCATCGCCTCGCCTTCGCCAACAAAAGCGCCCAGCTCGGTCATTTCGGCCAACACCATAGCAACGACTTCAAGGCCATATAGTTCGTCGGCAGAGTATTCGCGTTCATCTTTGGACTGAATGACCAGAACGCCAAGGTTTTCGCCCAGACGCTGGATTGGCACACCTAGGAAGCTGGAATAAATTTCTTCGCCGGTTTCGGGCATATAACGAAAGCCGCGTTCGGATGGCGCGTTTATGGTGTTGATCGGGCGGCCCCGGCGCGCAACGCGCCCCACCAAGCCTTCGCCAACACGCAGTCGGGTCTTGTGTACGGCGGCTGCGTTCAACCCTTCGGTCGCGCAAAGCTCCAACGTTTCGCTGTCGCGAAACAGATAGATCGAACACACTTCTACGCCAAGGCTTTCGGCGATCAACGTGGTAATTCTGTCCAGACGCTCCTGACCCTGCGACGCCGAGGCGAGCGTTTCGCGCAGCTTGACCAGAAGTTTGCGACTGTCACTTTGCTGGCTTTCTGCCATTCTTACCGTTCCCTGTTCCTGTGGGCGTTATCGAGCCACCCACGATTGGGCAATCCGTCGAACCACTTGGACCAAAGCCACCGTAAAGCGAGCGCGGCAGATATTCCAGAAACTCCTTACGGTGTTTTGACTGAAAACTATTAACCCCGGCGGCATCTTGCGCAATCGCCGCGCATTTGGGCGTTATGCCGTTTGGGGCGACGCCAATTGCGTGTCGCCCGCCAGCATGCCGGGCTGCGTGGTTTTATCTAGGCCTCGACGTGATCCTGAGCGGCTTGGCGCAGGATCTTGGGTCGGACAGCGCTTAAGCTTTCTCCAACTCGAACGCATCATGCAGCGCCTGCACAGCCAGTTCCATATATTTGCGGTCGATCAGAACCGAGATCTTGATCTCGGAGGTGGTGATGACCTTGATGTTGATGCCCTCGTTCGACAGCACCTGAAACATCTTGGCGGCAATGCCCGTGTGGCTGCGCATCCCGATCCCAACGACCGAGATTTTGGCCACATCCTTGTCGGCCACGATGTCGTGGAAGTTGATGTCGCCCTTCGTCTTCGCATCCATCATCGCCTTTTCCGCACGTGCAACCTGATCAACGGGGCACGAGAAAGTCATGTCCGTGCGACCTTCTTCCGAGATGTTCTGAACGATCATGTCCACGTTCACGCCGGCCTCAGCCAGCGGGGTGAAGATGGCGGATGCGATGCCGGGGCGGTCGGCCACCGAAATCAGGGTCATCTTGGCCTCGTCGCGCTGATAGGCGACACCGGCAACAACTTTACTTTCCATGATATCCTCCTCGTCGCAGACCAACGTGCCTGCTTCCGGGTCATATTCTTCGAAGCTCGACAAGACGCGCAGCTTCACCTTATAGCGCATCGCCAGCTCGACCGAGCGGGTTTGCAGGACCTTTGCGCCCAGCGATGCAAGCTCCAACATCTCTTCGAATGCGATACGGTCCAGCTTGCGGGCCTTGTCCGAGATGCGCGGGTCTGTCGTGTAAACGCCGTCCACATCGGTATAGATATCGCAGCGCTCCGCGCCAAAGGCCGCCGCAAAGGCCACGGCTGTGGTGTCTGACCCACCGCGTCCTAGCGTGGTGATGCGCCCCTCTGGGCTGATCCCCTGAAAGCCTGCGATCACAGCCACTTTCATGCCTTCGCTGAACTTGGCTTTGATGTTTGCGGGCGGAATGTCTTCGATGCGCGCTGTTGAATGGGCACTGGTGGTCTGAACCGGCACTTGCCAGCCCTGCCAACTGCGTGCGGGGACGTCCATTTCCTGCAGACGCAGGGCCATCAGACCAGCGGTCACGTTCTCGCCCGAACTGACCACCGCGTCATATTCACGGGCGTCAAACAGCGGCGAGGTTTCTTCGACCCAGCCCACCAGCTCGTTTGTGCGCCCCGACATGGCCGACACGATGACGATCACGTCATAGCCGTTCGCCACCTCACGTGCGACCCGTTTCGAGGCCCGGTGGATCCGGTCCAGCGTGGCGACCGAGGTGCCGCCGAATTTCATCACCAGAATAGGCATCTTAGCCCCAAACCCCGTCTGTGTTTTTGTGTCCGGGCGTGTTTAGGGCGTGGGGGGGGAAAGCGCAAGTCTGCGCGCGCTTGGGCGCGGCGTGACCGTTGATCGCGGTCAGTTAGATTTGCGTGTTGGGGTGAAGGGCAGAGGCATCACAGGGACGCCATCTTCCAACAACTCTTTGGCGTCCGCCAGCTTAGCCTCGCCATAGATTGACCGCTCAGGCGTGTCGCCAAGATGCATCGCGCGGGCTTCTTCGGTGAAGGACTTGCCGACATATTCGCTTTCGGCTTCAACCTTGGCGCGCAGTTTTGCAATCTCGGCCTCAAGTTCTGAATTAGGCGCGGCGAGCGGTGTTGACGCGGCGGGGTCGGCTGGCACCGGCGCACTTGCGGCGGCCCTTGCCGGGCGCACTTTGGGGGCCATCAGGCTTTTTTCGACCTTGATGGATCCGCATTCGGGACAGTTGACATGCCCCGCCGCAAGCAGCCCGTCATAGGCTGCGGCGTTCTGAAACCAGCTTTCAAATGCATGGTTCTGGTCGCATTTCAGTGCATAGCGGATCATGTTTGGTCCCAAAATAACCTGATCAACTGAATATGGCGATCCGGCCTCACAGGTGCAACCCACGGCGACAAAACGAGTATAGGTGTTGACAGTTACTTGGCCTCAGACGGGTCAAAATCCCTGATAATGCGGCGCAGTTCAGGCTCCCACACCAACTGCGCGGCTTTTCTTTGAGAGACCCATTTGCGCCGCCTTTGCCCCTTTTCCGGGAAAGATTTGTGCTGTTTCTTGACCTTCAGGGGAAAGACTGCGACGACGCAGGGCAAGCGACCACCATCATGCGCTTTGTTATAGGCATAAAAGCCAAGCACGTTGTGGCTAAGCTTGCCTTCGACCCCGGCTTCTTCATAAGCCTCGGTGGCGGCTGATCCGGCGGGCGTTTCGCCATCCATCGGCCAACCTTTCGGAAGAATCCAGCGACCAGAGCCGCGGGTGGTGATCAACAAGATTTCCACCTTGCCGTCCTTCAAACGGTAAGGAAGTGCGCCAAACTGCGTGCGCACAGATCGCTTGTCACTTAGCGAAAGCCGTATCGGCCGTGGCTTACCCTTCGCGATCGTCAACTTCTTGCCGCCCTTGATACCCATCTGTCCGGTAAATAATCCGGTTATCGTTATGTTTCATTAAAGATAGCTCGTTTCGACGGAAAATAAAGCGAAAAGCCAGATGTGGTGTGAAATGGGAGCGTAAGTGCCATATCGGGTGTTGATGGGATCGGTGATGGGGTCGTTTGTCAGATGAAACATAAAACGCCCCTTCCGATGGAAAGGGCGTTTTGAGATCGTCATTGACGATTTGATCAGTCGCGACTTCCAGCAAATCGTTCTTGCCAGCTTTCGCGATCTTCATCTGAAATCTTGGCGAACACGTTTTCAGGCACCGTGAACGCGTGGCCGGGGTGCAGCACGCCGAGCGCTGCGGGGACGTCATCGGGCCAAGTGTCGTCTTGGGCATTCATTGCCTCAAGCATCGTTTTCGACGCATCCGGTATGAAGGGCGCCGACAGCACAGCATAAAAACGGATCAGGTTTAGCGCCAAACGGATCTGCGCCGCCGCCTGTTCCGGGTCGGTCTTGAAGGTCGTCCACGGGGCCGCCGTTTGCAGGTATTCGTTGCCCGCGACCCAGATGCCGCGAAGTTCCTGCGCGGCTTTGCGCACGTCTATCGCTTCCATATGGGCCTCATAGGCGCGGGTCTTGGCGGTCAGGTCTGCGATCAGAGCCTGTTCCAGATCGCCATAGGTGCCACCGTCCGGCACGGCTTCCGAGAATTTCGAGCGGCAGAACTTGGTCACGCGGCTGACGAAGTTGCCCAGCACGTCTGACAGGTCTTTGTTCACGCTGACCTGAAAATTCTCCCAAGTGAATTCACTGTCTGAGTTTTCGGGTGCGTGGCTCAAGAGCCACCAGCGCCAGTAATCTGCAGGCAGGATCGACAGGGCCTGATCCATGAACACGCCGCGCCCCCTGGAGGTCGAGAATTGCCCGCCGTCATAGTTCAAATAGTTGAACGATTTGATGTAATCGACCAGCTTCCACGGCTCGCCCGACCCCATGATCGTCGCGGGGAAGCTGAGCGTGTGGAAGGGCACGTTGTCCTTGCCCATGAACTGCACGTACCGCACGTCGTCGGCGCCCTTGTCGGGGCGCCACCAGCGGTGCCAGAAGGCGTCAGGCTCGCCCAGCTTGTCAGCCAGCTCGGCGGTGGCGGCGATATATTCGATGGGCGCATCGAACCAGACATAGAAGACCTTGCCTTCCATGCCCGGCCAGTCTTCATCGCCCTTCTTGACCGGGACGCCCCAGTCCAGATCGCGGGTGATGCCCCGGTCTTGCAGCCCGTCCCCGTCATGCAGCCATTTCTTGGCAATGGAGGTGGTCAAGACCGGCCAATCTGTCTTGGTATCAATCCAAGCGTCCAGCTTGTCCTTCAGCTTGGACTGGCGCAGGTACAGGTGCTTGGTCTCGCGCACCTCAAGGTCGGTCGACCCGGAAATGGCCGAACGTGGTTCGATCAGGTCGGTTGGGTCCAGTTGCTTGGTGCAGTTTTCGCATTGATCGCCGCGCGCGCCGTCATAGCCGCAATTGGGGCAGGTGCCCTCGATATACCGATCAGGCAGGAAGCGGCCATCGGTGTGGGAATAGACCTGTTTCTCCGACACCTCCTCTATCAAACCGTTCTCGGCCAGCTTGCCTGCGAAATGCTGGGTCAGCTTATGGTTCCGCTCGGACGATGAACGCCCGAAATTGTCGAACGAAAGCCGGAAACCGTCAGCGATTTCGGACTGAACCGCGTGCATTTCGGCGCAGAACTCGGCCACCGGTTTGCCAGCCTTGGCGGCGGCCAACTCGGCGGGCGTCCCGTGTTCATCGGTGGCGCAGATGAACATGACCTCGCGACCCCGGCCACGGTTATAGCGCGCATAAAGATCAGCGGGCAGTTGCGAGCCGACCAGATTGCCGAGGTGCTTGATCCCGTTGATATAGGGGATCGCCGAGGTGATAAGGACGCGGTTCATGTGTGCTCCGGTTCTGCGGGGTGTTTTTCGGTTTCGGGCCGTATACGCGATGCCCATCGCCATTGCCAGAGTTTCGGATCACATGCAGGTCGCAGCACTGTCGCCTAGTCGCGATCGCGCAGCTTGCCAAACAATCGACCCATCGAAAACGACGTGCGCGGCGTATAGGTATAGGGCGTGCGGATGGTGCGCGTCGGGCGTTGCCGGCTTCGCGCCAGACCGAACACGATCAAGCCCAGATGCCCGACCGCGATGAAGGCGAACAGGGCGGAGGGGCCGAAATGTTCGATCAGACCCGAGGCCACCAAGGGCGACGCGATGGCCCCGACGGCGTAAAAGAACATCAGCGCGGCCGACAGTTCGACCCGTTCTTCGCTGGTGGCAAAGTCGTTGGCGTGGGCGGCGGAGACCGAAAAGATCGGAAAGGTGGTGAAGCCGAAAAGCCCTGCGGTTAGGAACGCCACGCTTTGGCCCATGCTGGATGCCATGACGGTTACGCTGCAGCTTAGGATCGCTGCAATGGACAGACCGATCAGCACCGCGCGACGGTCATATCGGTCGGCCAGCCAGCCCACCGGAAGCTGGGCGAGCGCGCCGCCCAGAACGAAGCTGGCCAGAAACCAAGCCAGTTGCCCGGTGGCAAGGCCGACCTCTTGTCCATAGATCGGGCCGACCATCCGAAATGCGGCCGATGTGATGCCCGCGACGATGACGCCCGCGACGGCCAGGGGCGATCGCACCCAAGCAAGCGCGGGGCGCAGGCGGGGGGTGCTGGGGGTCACGGGTTGCGGCGTGCGGGTCAGGGCAAGGGGCAGGATGGCTGCACAGCAAGTCAGGGCCAGCACGTTGTAAGACACGTAATGCGCAGGCTCCAACACGCCGATCAGAAGTTGTGCGGCAAGCGATCCGCCAAGATCGACCGCCCGGTAGCCGCCCATTGCGCGGCCTCGGGTCTCGTTCGTGATGCTCGCGTTCATCCACGCCTCGATCACCGTGTATGCGCCCGCGACGCTAAGCCCGGTCGCGATGCGCATGACGGCCCACGGCACAGGATCAACCCACAGCATATGCGCCAGCAGCCCAATGGCCCCCATCGCGGTAAACCCGGCAAAGGCGCGGGCGTGACCAACTGTGCCCATCAAGCGCGGCGCCCACCAGCAGCCGACAAAGAAGCCGACGAAATGCGCCGATCCCAACATCCCGATTTCGGCCTTGGTGAAGCCAAGCTTCAGCCCCGACAACGCGTCCAACGGACCAACCCCGCCCGAGCTGAGTTGCAGCAGGACAACGGATAATAGAAGCGGTGCAAATGTAATAAGAAAGCGCATCAAGACCTCGGGGTATTTGGCCAGCATCGGGGTTTCGTGTGGCAACGCTAGGCTGAAAGCGACAATACCGCCAAGTGCTGTGTCGTATCGACGACAGATCAGGCGTGGGGCTTGCGGGGCAAAAGGGGGGCTGATATGCCCCAATGAAAGCCTGATGGAATTCATCGGATATCCACCCGCGCCTGCGGATTATGCAAAGGACCAGCCCGCGACCATGGATGGTGCCACCCTGAATAAAGCACGGTTGGAAATCCGAGACCTTCATCGGGAGTTCGGCGGACGCCCGGTTGTCAGTGGCGTGTCGCTATCGTTGCAGGCAGGGCAGGTTACTGGATTGTTGGGGCCGTCGGGCTGCGGCAAGTCCACGACGCTGCGGATCATTGCGGGCGTGGATCGCCAGACCTCGGGCGAGGTGTGGATCGACGGTCAACAAGTGGCGGGTCCGGGTGTGTTCCTGCCGCCTGAAAAGCGCCACATTGGTTTGATGTTTCAGGATTTTGCGCTGTTTCCGCATTTGTCAGTCGCGGACAACGTGGCGTTTGGTCTGAGTGGATCGCGCACCCAAAAGCGGCTGCGCGTACGCGAATTGCTTGAAAAAGTCGGGCTGGCGCGTTTCATCGACAGCTTTCCGCATGAATTGTCCGGCGGTGAACAACAACGTGTGGCGTTGGCCCGCGCGTTGGCGCCGCGTCCATCAATCATGTTGATGGACGAGCCATTTTCTGGCCTTGATAACCGACTTCGTGACGGTATTCGGGACGAAACACTGGGCATTTTGAAAGACGAAGGCGCTGCGGTTCTGCTGGTGACCCACGAACCCGAAGAAGCCATGCGCATGGCGGACGAGATTGCGTTGATGCGCGACGGGCGGATCGTTCAATGTGGCGCGCCTTATAACCTTTATAACTCACCGGTGGATTTGAAGGCTGCGGCCTTTTTCTCGGACGTTAATGTGATTCCCGGGCGAGTGCAGGGGGCGTTGACCGATACCGCTTTTGGACAATTTCTTGCCCCCGGCGTGCCAGATGGCGCGAAGGTGGATATCGTCATTCGCCCACAGCACCTTAAGATCGACTTTGATCGAGGCGGCAAAGGCCCAAGCCCCACGCATGACCACGGTGTTTGGGCGCGTGCTTTGGTGGATCGCGCGCGCTTCATCGGCAAAGAAAGCCTTGTTGATTTCCGGATGGAGGACAACGGATCAATCCTGACCGCCTCGGTCCCATCCGTGTTTTTACCAAAACATGGCACGCCCCTATGGATTGCGATTCGGCGCGACCGTTGTTTTGTTTTTCGCCACGATGACGTGCCCGGTGTGGATGCGCCCAGCGTCTGACGCATTGGCGCGCTGCTCCACTTAGAATGGCACCAAAACGGCGCTGCGCGCATTTCGCACATCATTTTCCCGATAGTTTTTCGCTTTGGGGCTTTGAACTTGGCGCGCAAAGCCATAAATGTTGCAGGCGTTATACATGTGGACGGGCGTCGCGCCCTTCCAATGAGGGAGAATAACATGCTCAACAATATCGGCCTTCCGGGCCTTCTTCTGATCGCTGTCGTGGTGCTGGTTCTGTTCGGCCGCGGCAAGATCTCGTCGCTGATGGGCGAAGTTGGCAAAGGCATCACCGCGTTCAAAAAAGGCGTTGATGACGGCAAACAAGAGATCGAAGATCAAGCCGCAGATGTCGCCAAGGACGTCACCCCCGAGAAAGACAAGGAAAAGGCGTAAGCCGCGACCGTTAGGGGGCGCTGCCCATGTTTGATATCGGGTTTACCGAGCTTTTGGTGATCGGGGTTGTCGCCCTGATCGTGGTCGGTCCTAAGGACTTGCCGGGCATGTTCCGCACGCTGGGCCGGTTTACGGCGCGCGCGCGCCAGATGGGCCGCGAGTTTAGCCAAGCGATGAACGAAGCTGCTGACGAGTCCGGGGCCAAGGACATTGCTGATACGTTCAAATCCGCGACGTCGTCCAAGGCGATGGGGTTGGATGCTCTGAACAAAGCTGCGGACGGGTTCGAAAAATGGGACCCTTCAAAAACCTTGCGTGATCAGAAGACTGGCGATGCCGCGACCAAATCTGGTGCCAAGGATGGCAAGACCGAGTTGGACAAAGCAGGCGACGAAGCTGCGCGCAAAATTCAAGACACGACCACGAAGGCAACCGCTGATCGAAAGGCCGCAGATGCCGCCAAGTCGGCCGAGATGCTGAAGGTGAAAAGGCCGCCTTCCAAACGGCCTACCGAAAGAACGATTGGCAAACCTGACGCCGCGAAAGCGCCCGCGAAAAAGACAGCCGCCAAAAAACCCGCTGCTAAAAAGCCTGCGCCTAAGACACAAGCTGCCAAGAAACCTGCAGCCAAGAAACCAGTGGCCAAGAAGCCTGCTGCCAAATCGGCAACCAAGCCCAAGACCAAACCCACGGACAAATCTAACGCATGAGCGACCCTGAAGAGATCGAAGACAGCTCGGCCCCGCTGATCGAGCATCTGACCGAACTGCGCACGCGCTTGATCCATTCGGTGCTGGCCTTCATCGTCGGCATGATAATTTGTTTCACCGTTTGGAACCCGATCTTCAACTTCCTGACCGAACCACTGTGTACAACAATGGCCGAACGCGGGCAGGACCAATGCGGGCTGATCCTGATCAAGCTGCAAGAAGGCTTCTTCGTTGCGATCTCGATCTCGCTGTTTGGCGGGCTGGTGCTGTCGTTTCCTTATATCAGTTATCAGCTTTGGCGGTTCGTGGCGCCGGGACTTTACAAGTCTGAAAAGAATGCTTTCCTGCCCTTCATGATCGCCTCGCCGGTGATGTTTTTCATCGGGGCGTCGTTTGCATTCTATGTCGTCATGCCGCTCGCCTTTGACTTCTTTCTAGGCTTCCAGCAAGCCGGAACCGTGGGCGAGACGGATGTCTCGGCCTCGATCGACTTTCAGGGGTCGGTGCAGGAATACCTGCGTCTGACGATCAAGTTTATCGTCGCCTTTGGCCTGTGTTTCCAACTACCGGTGCTGCTGACCCTGATGGGCAAGGCCGGGTTGGTCAGCGCGCAGGGTCTGGCGGACATGCGCAAATACGCGGTGGTCGCCATTCTTGTTTTGGCCGCGCTTGTGACACCGCCGGATGTGATCACACAGGTGATCCTGTTCGTGGTGGTTTATGGTCTTTACGAGATTTCGATCCAACTTGTGAAACGGGTCGAGAAGAAGCGCGAAGCCGATCTGCGCGAACAGGGCCTGTGGTTTGAAGATGACGAAGATGAGGCGTACGAAGACGAGTTGGTGGCCGAGTTTGACACCGATGAGGATGACGATCCGGGGCAGGTGGAGAAGGGCGAATGAGCGATGCAGACGCCGTGAAACGTATCGCGGATGCCCTGGAACGCATGTCGCCCGCGCCACTGTCTGCGCCGGATTTCTCAACCGCTGATGCATTCGTCTGGCACACATCCCCAGATCGGCTTGAGCCTGTTCTGAACGTCAATCGAGTCGCCATCGAACTTCTGATCGGCGTCAACCGGTCACGTGACACTCTACTGGAAAACACGCTGCAATTTGCCCGTGGTCTGCCCGCCAACAACGCACTTTTATGGGGCGCGCGCGGGATGGGAAAATCGAGCCTTGTCAAAGCAGTCCATGCCGAAGTTCTGAAACAGGGCGAAGCGTTGAAGATCGTTGAGTTGCAACGTGAAGACCTGCCATCCGTCAGCCGTCTTCTGGGGCTTCTGCGCGCCGCGCCGCACCGATTCTTGATGTTTTGCGATGACCTGAGTTTCAGCCATGACGACCAGCACTACAAAAGCCTGAAGGCGGTTTTGGATGGCGGGATCGAGGGGCGGCCTGAGAATGTTGTTTTCTATGCCACTTCGAACCGTCGCCACCTGATGCCGCGCGACATGATCGAAAACGAACGCTCGTCCGCAATCAGCCCGTCCGAGGCGGTGGAGGAAAAGGTTTCGCTGTCTGACCGCTTTGGTTTGTGGCTTGGCTTCCACCCCTGCGATCAGGACGAATATCTCGCGATGATCCGGGGGTATTGTGATGCTTACGGGGTCACAGTCGACGACGAAACTCTGCGCGCAGAGGCGATTGAATGGCAGGCGACCCGCGGGGCACGATCTGGCCGCGTTGCTTGGCAGTATTTTGTCGATCTGGCGGGGCGCAGCGGCGTCATGATCTAGCAAAAACCAGAGCCGCAATGGGCGCCGGTTTTTGTTAGAGATTTGAGCGGCTCAGATCAAGTTACCTTCAGCCGTGATCTGAGTTTTGCCACGCAGGTAAGGGTGCAGCGCTTCGGGCACATGGACCGACCCATCTTGTTGCTGGCCATTTTCCAGCACCGCGATTAGCGCACGGCCGACGGCCAGACCCGATCCGTTCAGCGTGTGCACAAACTGCGGCTTGCCACCATCGGCGGGCTTATAGCGTGCATTCATGCGACGCGCCTGAAAGTCACCGGCAAGAGAGACCGAGCTGATTTCACGATATTGATTCTGGCCGGGCAGCCAGACCTCGATATCGTGGGTGCGTTTCATGCCAAAGCCCAGATCGCCGGTGCACAGCACGACAGTGCGATATGCCAGCCCGAGGCGTTCCAGAATATCTTCGGCAAAGCCGGTCATCCGCTTGTGCTCGGCCTCTGAGTCTTCGGGGCGTGTGATCGACACCATTTCGACCTTTTCGAACTGGTGTTGGCGCAACATGCCCGCCGTGTCGCGGCCCGCGGACCCGGCCTCAGATCGGAAGCACTGGGTGTGGGCAACATAGCGGCGGGGTAGGTAGCTGTCGTCGACCGTGACGCCGTTGACGATGTTGGTCAGGGTAACTTCGGCCGTCGGGACGAGCCACCAGCCGTTGGTGGTTTGATAGCTGTCTTCGCCGAATTTCGGCAACTGGCCCGTGCCATACATCATTTCTTCTTTGACCAGAACAGGGGTCCAAGTCTCGGTCAGACCATTTTCCTCTGTGTGCACATCAAGCATAAATTGCGCGAGCGCGCGGTGCAGGCGGGCGACAGCGCCAGACAGAACCATAAAGCGCGAGCCCGACAGTTTGGCGGCGGTTTCAAAATCCATGCCGGATTTGACCGCCGGAAGCTCATAATGCTCCAAGGCTTTGAAATCGAACGTGGTGGGGGAGCCCCAGCGTTTGATCTCGACGTTATCATCTTCATCCGCGCCATCGGGGATGTCATCGCCGGGAATGTTGGGCAGCCCCATCAGCAGGTCAGTCAGCTTTGCGTCCAGTGCCTTGGCGTCTTCATTCAGCTTAGCGATCTCAGATTTCTTGTCGGCGACCAACGCGCGCAGACGTTCAAACTCTGTTTCGTCGCCGGATGCTTTTGCGGCTCCTACGGATTTCGCGGCCTTGTTCGCTTCAGCCTGGGCGGTTTCAGCGGCCAGGATCGACGCGCGCCGCGCTTCGTCCAGCGCCAGAATTTCGCCCGACAATGGCGACAGGCCCCGGCGTGCCATTCCGGCGTCGAAGGCTTCGGGGTTGTCGCGGATCAGACGAATATCATGCATTGTGTGCTTCCTCGTTTCTCATGCTCGGCATATGCCAGAAGCGCGTGCGTGGGGGAAGGGGGAAGATCGCTTTCGCTTGCTTGCCAACCCCAAGGCCCCCATATAGTGTGCGCCAACGTTTTGGGGCCGAGGCCCGCTTGAGAAGGAATATCCACATGTTTGCCACTCCTGCTTTTGCACAGGCCGCGGGCGCGCCCGCCGGGGGGCTTTTGAATTCGATGCTGGTGCCGATGCTGTTGGTATTCGCGATCATGTATTTCTTCATGATCCGTCCGCAGCAAAAGAAGATGAAAGAGCATCAGGCGATGCTGGGCGCGCTGCGCAAGGGTGATCAGGTGATCACGCAGGGCGGTGTCATCGGCAAGATTCTGAAGGTCAAGGACGACTCGGAAGTTGAGGTCGAGATCGCGACGGGCGTGAAGGTGCGCGTTGTGCGTGCCACGATCGTCAAGGTGATAGGCAAGACCGAACCGGTCGAAAGCTGATCAAGCGGCGGTTTGTCCGCCAATCAATAACGACATCAAACGCTTATAAGGCAGGGGCTTATGCTTCAAATCGCGACTTGGAAACGTCTTGTGATCTGGGGGCTGACGGCCCTTGGCTTGTATTTTGCGGCCCCCAACGGCTTTTACAGCCGGGTTGAGCTGCACAATGATGCGGCCACTTCAATTGAGGCTACGGGCGCGACGCCTGAACTGGAAGCGAACCTATCGGCCTGGCCCGACTGGGCGCCCAATTCGCTGGTGAATCTGGGGCTTGATCTGCGTGGCGGTGCGCATTTGCTGGCTGAGGTTCAGGTCGCAGACGTGTACGGCGCGCGAATGGATGCGATGTGGCCCGAGGTCCGCGACGTGTTGCGTGAGGAGCGTGCCACCGTTGGTACGATCCGTCGTCAGGACGGCGCAGCAGACGAACTTCGCATCCAGATATCGCAGCCCGAAGGTCTGCCCCGTGCCATCGAATTGGTGCAGTCACTGGCCCAGCCCGTTGTCAGCCTGTCCGGCGTCGGATCGACGGATATCGAGGTCAAGCCGGGTCGCGAAGGCGAGCTGGTCGTGACCCTGTCGCAAGCCGAACGCGTGGCGACTGACGACCGCACGATCCAGCAATCGCTCGAAATTATTCGTCGTCGCGTGGATGAGGTCGGTACTCGTGAACCCACCATCCAGCGTCAAGGTGACGCGCGCATTCTGATTCAGGTGCCGGGCATCGGCAGTGCGTCGGAGTTGAAAGAAATCATCGGCAAGACCGCCAAACTGACCTTCCACCCTGTGGTCAGCCGCACCACAGATGCCAGCGCGACCCCCGGTCCGCGTAACGTCCTTTTTCCGTCGCTGGACGAAGACGGCGTCTTCTATGAGTTGGAAAAAACGCCTGTCGTCACGGGTGAAGAACTAAACGACGCGCAGCCTGCCTTTGACCAGAACGGCCAACCGGCGGTGAACTTCCGGTTCAATGTGTCCGGCGCGCGAAAATTCTGCGACTATACTGGTGCCAACGTCGGAGCCCCCTTCGCGATCGTGCTAGATTCCGAGGTTATTTCCGCCCCGCGCATCAATGAACAGATCTGTGGCGGTTCGGGCATTATTTCGGGCAATTTCACGATCGAGGAATCAACGAACCTTGCCGTGCTACTGCGTGCAGGCGCGTTGCCTGCCGAACTGACTTATGTTGAAGAACGCACCATTGGGCCGGAATTGGGACAGGACAGCATCGATGCGGGCAAGATCGCCTCAATCGTTGCCTTCGTTGGGGTCCTGATCTTTATGGTCGTGTCTTATGGCTGGTTTGGCGTGATTGCCAACGTCGCGTTGATCCTGAATGTCGGGATGATTTTCGGCCTGTTGTCGATGATCGGCGCGACGCTGACACTGCCGGGGATCGCCGGGATCGTGTTGACCATCGGGATGGCGGTGGACGCCAATGTGCTGGTGTTTGAACGTATCCGTGAGGAGTTGAAATCCGGCCGTGGTCCGGCGCGTGCCATTGAACTTGGCTATGAAAAAGCCCTGTCGGCCATTCTGGACGCCAACATCACCACCTTCATCACGGCCGTGATCCTGTTTATCATGGGCTCAGGCCCGGTGCGCGGTTTCTCGGTCACGCTGGCGCTGGGCATCCTGACATCAGTGTTTACGGCGATTTACCTGACCCGCCTCATGCTGATCATTTGGTTCGAACGGAAACGCCCGCGCAAGCTTGAGATCAAAGGCTTGCGTATGGCGCCGCAAAACCGGGTCTTTGACTTCTTCCGCGCGTCGATTGCGACGATGGGGGCCTCGGGTTTGGCGATGGTGGCATCTGTCTTGCTGTTCCTGATCGTCGGCCTGAACTTCGGCATCGACTTCCGCGGTGGCACGACCATCCGCACCGAAAGCTCGCAAGCGGTGGATGTTGGTGTCTATCGTGACGCGCTGGCCCCGCTGGGACTTGGCGACATCTCAATTGCGCAAGTCTTTGATGTGAACTTCGCAGAGGACCAGCATGTGGCGCAGATCCGGATTGAGGCTCAGGAAGGCCAAGAAGCTATCACGCCCGAAACCATCATGATCATTGAGCAGGCGTTGATGGATGTGGATCCCGCAATCACCTTCCCAAGCGTTGAGAGCGTCGGCCCCAAAGTGTCAGGCGAGCTGGTCACAAGTGCCGTTCTGGCCGTCGTTGCCGCCATTGCTGCGGTTTTGGTCTATATCTGGCTGCGGTTCGAATGGCAGTTTTCGCTTGGGGCTGTAGCGGCGCTTGTGCATGACGTCGTGCTGACCATCGGGATATTCAGCCTGTTGGGCATCAAGTTTGACCTCGCCATCATTGCAGCTCTGCTGACCATTGTCGGCTATTCGCTGAACGATACCGTGGTTGTCTTTGACCGGGTGCGCGAAAACCTGCGCCGTTACAAAAAGATGGACCTGAAAGAGGTTCTGAACCTCTCGATCAATGAAACACTCGCGCGTACCATGATGACCTCGGTCACCACGCTTCTGGCGTTGATCGCGCTTTATGTTCTGGGCGGCGATGTCATCCGCGGGTTCGTCTTTGCGATGATCTGGGGCGTGGTCGTGGGGACCTATTCGTCGATCTTCGTGGCTTCGGTGATCTTGCTGAAACTGGGTGTGAAACGCGACTGGTCCAAGCCGGATGCCAACGCGGGCAACCAATTTGCGGACATAGATGCCTGATCTGCTGGCGCAAGCCCTGGCGCTGCCGGGGCTTGGCTGGTTATTAGCGGCCGCTTTTACCGCAGGGCTTGTGCGCGGTTTTGCGGGCTTTGGCACCGCGCTGGTTTTTCTGCCAGTGGCCGCACAGATTATCAACCCGGTCTGGGCTGTCACGGTTTTGATCGTGATGGATCTGGCCGGACCTGCCCCCGCAATCCCACGCGCCCTGAAAGACGGATATCCCAAGGATTTGATGCGGCTGGTCACAGGCACAGCGCTGGCGCTGCCGCTGGGATTGGCGGCGCTTTTCGCTGTCGACCCGGTCGTATTTAAGTTGGCGGTGTCGGTGGTCAGCCTGGCCATGCTCGCGGCTTTTATGACCGGCTTGCGATATTCCGGCCCTGTCACATCGCGCGTTGTCTGGGCGACCGGAGGCGCGGCGGGCCTGCTTGGTGGGGCTGCCGGCATTCCCGGCCCACCTGTCATCCTGCTTTACATGGCGTCGACCCACCCGGCGCGTGTCATCCGCGCGAATACGACAGCCTATCTGTTTTTCTTCGACGCGCTGATGCTGGTGGGCTTCTTCTTCGCCGGGCGTCTTGTTGGACTGCCCGTATTCCTTGGTTTGCTTGTCATGGTTCCCAACCTTCTGGGCAATCTTGTTGGGGGTGCGGTCTTTAACCCCAGACGCGAATCCCTTTATCGTCGTGTGGCATACCTGATCATTGCGGCCTCAAGCCTGTCCGGGCTTTATGCCGCACTCACCTGACCCAACCTGCAAGGACGCGACATGGAGTTCCATGAAGTCAAATATAACAATGCCCAACCGGTTGACGGTTACGGCCCAGGATTTTTCCGTGTCGCAGACGAAGTGATTCAAGGTGGGGTGCTTGTGACTGCGGACGCGGCGATCAAATGGGGTGGCCCCGACGAACTTGCACCGCTTTTGGCGTTGGCAGGTAAGGTTGACGTCTTACTTTATGGCACAGGCGCCGACCCCGCGCATCTGCCTGCCGACCTGCAAGAGGCGCTGGAAGAGGTTGGGGTCGCGGTCGAAGCGATGGCCTCTGCGCCAGCCTGCCGCACCTATAATGTACTGCTGGCCGAGGGGCGGCGCATTGCGCTGGCCGCCCTTCCGGTCTAAGGCTTCCCCCATGGAATTGAGGGTCGATAACCTGTCCGTCGCGCGCGGAGGCGTGCCAGTGCTGGAAGGCGTGAACTTCACGCTATCTGCCGGGCAAGTGTTGATCCTGCGCGGGCCAAATGGGTCGGGTAAAACCACGCTTCTGCGCACGTTGGCGGGGTTGCAGCCGCCAATCGCCGGGCAAGTGTCTGCGGACCCAGAGCACATCACCTACGGTGCCCATGCAGACGGGCTGAAAGCTACGCTGACTGTGGAAGAAAATCTGCGGTTCTGGGCCTCGGTGCATGGGATCGACAGCATTGCGCCCGCCGTCAACGACTTCAATCTGGAAGGGTTGACCCACCGTCCTGCGGGCAATCTTTCCGCTGGTCAAAAACGCCGTCTGGGTCTGGCGCGGCTGTTGGTCACAGGTCGCCCGATTTGGTTGCTGGATGAGCCGACCGTGTCGCTTGATGTGGCCTCGGTCGGGTTGTTCGCCGATGCGGTGCGCGCCCATGTCGCAAACGGAGGTGCGGCCCTGATCGCCACCCATATCGACTTGGGACTAGAGGCTGACACGTTTGACATCGGCCCCTTCCGCGCCGACCCCAAACGGGCCCGCGACCAGAAGACTCGCGACAATTATGCAGATTTCGACGAGGCGTTTTCATGATCGCCCTTTTGGTCCGGGACATGCGGCTGGCAATGCGCGCAGGCGGCGGCTTTGGGCTGGGGCTGGCGTTCTTTCTGATCGTATCAACGCTTGTCCCGTTTGGTGTTGGACCCGAGGCCGCGATCCTGTCGCGCATTGCGCCGGGCATTCTGTGGGTTGGGGCTTTGCTGGCCTGCCTTCTGTCGCTGGACCGTATTTTCCAATTGGATTTCGAGGATGGATCGCTGGACCTTCTGGCTACGGCCCCTATCCCGATGGAGGGGACGGTCGCGATCAAAGCGCTGGCGCACTGGCTCGTCACCGGCCTTCCCCTGACGCTGGCCGCGCCGGGGTTCGGAGCGCTGATGAACCTGCAATCGCCGGGCCATTACTGGATATTTATCACCCTTTTAATCGGGACACCTGCGCTGTCGATGATCGGCGCGTTCGGTGCAGCACTGACCGTTGGGCTGAAACGCGGCGGGTTGCTGTTGTCGCTGCTGGTCCTGCCGCTGTATATCCCGACGCTGATCTTCGGGGCCGAGGCGGCGACGCGTGGCACCGCAGGGCTGTCCGCTCTGACGCCGCTGCTTATGATGGCGGGGATCACTGCCGGATCCATCGCGCTTCTGCCCTTTGCCGCCGCCGCCGCCCTTCGTATTAACCTGAGATAGGTCAAGTCGCTGTGAGCCACAGAGCTCTATGCTTGCGCAAATCATAGCCACCGAATAGAGGAAGCAAATGTCACTTTGGGAATTCGCAAACCCGGTCAAGTTCATGGCGCTCAGCGGCAAGGTGTTGCCGTGGGTGATTGGTCTGGCTGCGTTGACGCTGGTACCGGGCCTGATCTGGGGCTTCTTTTTCACGCCAGAGGCCACGAACTTCGGCAACTCGGTCAAAATCATCTATATCCACGTGCCGTCGGCAATGATGGCGATCAACATCTGGGTGATGATGCTGGTCACGTCGCTGATTTGGATCGTGCGCCGCCACCACGTTTCGGTGCGCGCCGCCAAGGCTGCGGCCCTGATCGGCGTCACCATGACAGTCATCGCGCTGATCACCGGCGCGATCTGGGGTGAACCGATGTGGGGCACCTACTGGGCGTGGGACCCGCGCCTGACCAGCTTTTTGATCCTGTTCCTGTTCTACTTGGGCTATATGGCGCTTTGGGCGGCCATCGAAAACCCGGACACCGCCGCCGATCTGACCTCGGTCCTGTGTATTGTCGGGTCGGTCTTTGCGCTGCTCAGCCGCTATGCGGTGAACTTCTGGAACCAAGGTTTGCACCAAGGCGCTTCGCTGTCGCTGGACAAGGAAGAACATGTGGCCGATGTCTACTATCAACCGTTGCTGTTGTGCATTGCAGGCTTTGTCTTGCTTTTCGTCGCGCTGGTTCTGATCCGCACCCGGACCGAACTGCGCCTTGTGCGCCTGCACCGTTTGGAAATCCGCGAAAGGATGAAAGATGCTTGAGCTTGGCAAATATGCAAATGCAATTCTGTCGTCTTGGGGCATTACTCTCGGTCTTTTGATCGCCCTGATCCTTGTCACTTGGCGCCGTTCGGTCCATGTGAAGAAGGCACTTCATGCGGCTGAGAAAAGGGCGTCCGACAATGGCTGAAGAAAAGAAAAAAGGTATTTCGTGGTTGATGGTGCTGCCCCCGGTGCTGTTCATCGGGCTGGCCACGATGTTCCTGTGGGGCATGAAACAACCCGATCGAAATGCCCTACCATCGACACGCGAAGGTGGCATTGTTCCGGCCTTGCAGCTGACGGATTTTGACGGGGCCGAAGGCTTCACCCATGACGACCTGACCTCGGGCGGCGTGAAACTGGTGAATTTCTGGGCCAGTTGGTGTGCACCCTGCCGTGCCGAGCACCCGCAACTGGAAACGCTTGCGCAAGAGGGTTTGGCGATCAACGGCATCAACTACAAGGATGAGCCCGCCAATGCGCGACGCTTTCTTGAGCAATTAGGCGACCCCTATGCCAAATTGATGGCCGACGCCGATGGGCGCACTGGTCTTGAATGGGGGCTATATGGTGTGCCGGAAACATTCATTATTGCCGCAGATGGCACGGTGGTGAAACGCTTTGCCGGTCCGATCACAGAAAGCATTCTGGAAAACGTGATCCGTCCCGCGATCAAGGACGCCGAAAACCGTTAGCCTGCGGCGCTCAACATCAGGATGAACACGCTGAACGCAATGGCTTCAAGTATCGGCAGTGAGAATTGGCGCAATAATCTGAACATAAATCTTCTTTTGCTAAAAGCATCATAAGGTTAAATTCGGAAAAACCGGAAACAATTACCCAAAAATCATCGTATTATATGCAAACCAGTGAAGCAGATCACAGCCTGTAATACCAGTCTGGTTTCCCTTTAATTTACGAATATCGGCGACAGTTCGCCTGCGATTTTCTGATCATTGCGATCACACCAAGGGATAGAAGATGCAGCGATTGCGGTACGGTTGCTTGGCCAATTTACGGTTAATGTAGCGCAAACCTCTTTTGTCTTTGCGACGAAAAAATCATAGAAAAAACGCGCCCCCGAAGGGACGCGTTCAAATCTTTAGATGTCGTTCAGTTTACGACTTAGCGAGGTTACGCAGAACGTAGTGCAAGACACCGCCGTTCTCGACGTATTCAATCTCGACTTCCGTGTCGATCCGGCACTTCAGCTCGATCTCTTTCACCGAACCATCGGCAAATGTGATCTCGCAAGGGACGTTCGACAAGGGTTTCAGATCGCCTGCCAACCCTTTGATCGACACGGTTTCTTCGCCGGTCAGACCCAAGGATTTGCGGGTGTCGCCGCCGGTAAATTCGAACGGGATCACACCCATGCCAACAAGGTTGGAGCGGTGGATACGTTCGAAGCTTTCGGCGATCACGGCCTTGACGCCCAGAAGGCTTGTGCCTTTGGCCGCCCAGTCACGCGATGAGCCTGCACCATATTGTTCGCCACCAAAGACGACCAGCGGAGTGCCAGCGTCTTGATAAGCCATCGAGGCGTCATAGATTGACGTCTGCTGACCGTCAGGGCCTTTGGTATAGCCGCCTTCGACGCCGTCCAGCATCTCGTTCTTGATGCGGATGTTGGCAAACGTGCCGCGCATCATGATCTCGTGGTTGCCGCGACGCGACCCGTAGGAGTTAAACTCGCGCGGGGCGACCTGCCGTTCGGTCAGATACTGACCTGCGGGCGACGAGACAGGGAAAGACCCGGCCGGCGAAATGTGGTCGGTGGTGATCATGTCACCCAGAACGGCCAGCACTTTCGCGCCTTCGATGTCCGAGATCACGCCAGCATCTTTCGACATCCCTTGGAAATAGGGTGGGTTCTGGATGTAGGTCGAGGACGCCGGCCAGTCATAGGTTTCGTCCCCGGTCGTCTCAACCGCTTGCCACTTCTCATCGCCTTTGAAGACGTCAGCGTATTTCGATTGGAACGCTTCGCGGGTGACGGTTTGTTCGACCAGTTCGGCCACTTCTTGTGTCGAGG
The DNA here is from genome assembly GCF_023195695.1 of Aliiroseovarius sp. S1339. GTDB lineage: Bacteria > Pseudomonadota > Alphaproteobacteria > Rhodobacterales > Rhodobacteraceae > Aliiroseovarius. Next base: position 67,504 of record NZ_JALPQG010000008.1, read on the forward strand.
GCCAGATATCTTTCAGATAGACATCATTGCCATCCTTGTCCTGACCGATAGCTTCGGTGGTCAGATCAATATCCATGGTGCCAGCCAAGGCATAGGCTACGACCAGCGGTGGCGAGGCCAGATAGTTGGCGCGCACGTCGGGCGAAATACGACCTTCGAAGTTGCGGTTGCCGGACAGGACCGATGTTGCCACCAGATCGCCTTCGGCAATCGCTTCGGACAGCTCTGCCTGGATCGGACCGGAGTTACCGATACAGGTGGTGCAACCATAGCCCACAAGGTTGAAGCCGATCTTGTCCAGATCTTCTTGCAGGTTTGCGGCCTCAAGATACGCCGACACAACCTGGCTTCCCGGTGCCAGCGAGGTTTTAACCCACGGTTTGCGATCCATGCCCAGTGCTGCGGCTTTGCGGGCCACAAGGCCAGCGCCGATCATCACGTAAGGGTTCGAGGTGTTTGTGCACGAGGTGATCGACGCGATCACGACCTTGCCCGATTCCATAGTGTAGTCTTCGCCTTTGACAGCGACTTCCTTGCCCATGGGACGCTTGAAGGTTTCTTCCATTTCCTTGCGGAAAGCGTGCTTGGCGTTGGTCAGCGGCACATAGTCCTGCGGTCGTTTCGGGCCCGAGATGGCAGGAACGATGGTGCCCATGTCCAGCGACAGCGTGTCGGTATAGATGGGCGCGTAATCTGCATCACGCCAGAACCCATTTTCCTTGGCATAGGCTTCGACCAGCGCGATGCGGTCTTCGTCGCGACCCGTGGTGCGCAGGTAACGCAGGGTCTCACCGTCAATCGGGAAGAAGCCACAGGTCGCGCCATATTCCGGCGCCATGTTGGCGATGGTTGCCCGGTCGGCCAGCGGCAGTTTGTCCAGACCTTCGCCATAGAATTCGACGAACTTGCCGACAACACCCATGGTGCGCAGCATTTCGACGACTTTCAGAACAAGGTCGGTGCCTGTTGTGCCTTCCATCATCTCGCCGGTCAGCTCGAAGCCGACGACTTCGGGGATCAGCATTGAAATCGGTTGGCCCAGCATCGCGGCTTCGGCCTCGATACCGCCAACGCCCCAGCCCAGAACGGCCAGACCGTTCACCATGGTGGTGTGGCTGTCGGTGCCGACCAATGTGTCGGGATAAGCGACTTGATCACCGTTCTGATCTTCGTCTGTCCAGACGGTCTGTGACAGATACTCAAGGTTCACCTGGTGACAGATGCCGGTGCCGGGAGGCACAACGCGGAAGTTGTTAAATGCCGACTGACCCCATTTCAGGAAGGTGTAACGCTCAAGGTTGCGTTCGTATTCGCGGTCGACGTTCATCTGGAACGCGCGCGGGTTGCCAAATTCGTCGATCATGACCGAGTGGTCGATAACCAGATCAACCGGGTTCAGCGGGTTGATCATCTGGGCGTCGCCACCCAGTGCCTTGATGCCATCACGCATCGCAGCAAGGTCAACAACAGCAGGCACGCCAGTGAAGTCCTGCATCAGAACGCGGGCGGGGCGGTAGGCGATCTCGCGCGGGTTCTTGCCGCCTTTTTCGGCCCATTCGCTGAACGCCTTGATATCGTCCACGCTGACGGTGCGGCCACCGTCTTCAAAGCGTAGCATGTTTTCCAGAACGACTTTCAGCGCGGCAGGAAGGCGCGAGAAATTGCCAAGGCCTGCAGCCTCGGCGGCGGGGATTGAATAATAGGCGACGGATGAGCCACCAGCCGTGAGCGTCTTGCGCGTCTTGGCGGTGTCAGAACCTACGATAATGGTCATTGGAATGGCTCCCTTATGGTCAGGATACAGGGTTGGGCTGGCTTGCATTTGCCCCAAAAACCGGGTGCGACGCAAGAGGTTTCGCGCGCTTTGTATACTATTGCACACCAGAAATCGACCCCAATCTCTACTTATCAGCGAGAACTGTAACAAACCCCTCGCAAAACCTTGATTGGCGGCGCCGCGACGGGCGCGCTATCTAAAGGTTGACCCCGACGGAAAAGAGACCCGATGAAAGCTGTTTTGCCCCTGTTTTTAGTATGCGCCGCTTGGTTTGGCGCCCTGCCTGTAACCGCTCAAGAGCGGCCAGTGACAGTTGTTGAACTGTTTACATCGCAGGGGTGCTCGTCTTGCCCACCAGCCGATGCGTTGTTGGGCAAGCTGGTCGAATACGACAATATTCTGCCGCTGGCGATGCATGTGGATTACTGGGACTATATCGGCTGGAAGGACACGTTCGCGAAGGCTGCGCATACCAAACGGCAAAAGGCTTATGCGTATGGCTTCGGAACACGCTCGATCTATACACCGCAGATGGTGATTGGTGGCATTGATCAAGCGGTCGGCAGCCATGTTGTCGAAGTGATGGATGTCATTCACCGCCATCAAGCAAAAACACCGCGTGTGGTGTTGCAGACAACCACCAGTGATGCGGGTGCGCCGCGTTTGCGCGTGGCGCGCATGACCCATCGCGCGCTGCCGGGCAATATCCTTGTGCAGATCGTGCGCTTTTGGCCCATGGCGCAGGTGAACATCAGCCGGGGCGAAAATGCCGGGTTGTCGATCACGTCAACCAACGTCGTGACGGACATTCAAGGCTTTGGCGCTTGGGATGGGATGGAAACAGTCGAATTTGACCTGCCGGTTCCCGTCGCGCCCGAAGGACAGTCCGCCGCAATCGTTCTTCAAACCGCCACGAAAGGCGGATATCCCGGAGAGATTCTGGCCGCGATCAAGCTGAACTAGGCGATAGGCTGCTGGATTGGCGGCTCAATCCGCGCTGGGCAATTGCCAGCGGTTATGAATCCATAAAAACTGATCCATGTTCTGACGCACGCGTGCCTCTAGCCGATCATTGAATTGCTGCATCATTGTTTCCGCGTCGCTATGTGCGATCGGATCTTCGACCACAATGTCGAAATCCAGCCCGTTTTCCTGACGGATGGCGAAGATGGGAATGAACAATGTATCGTATTTCAAGGCCATTTCTGCCACCGCCAACGTGGTCATGGCGGGCTGACCAAAGAAGCTGAGCTTTGCGCCCTGATCTTCGCGCTGATCCAAAAGAATTGCCAGCAGGCCGCCTTGGCGAAGATGCTTCACCATCTCGGCCATGCCGCGGCGGGATTGCTCGAACGCCTTACCTTCGAAGCCTACCATGCGGGCTTTGTAGCTTTCGTTGAAATAGGCGTTGGACATCGGGCGATACAGCGCACCGGCGTTGTATCCGGCCTGAATTGTGACAGCGCGGGCCGCGTCGTAATTGCCGAAATGCCCCGAGATCGCGATGATGGGACGTCCGGCCGCTTTCGCGGTTTCCATAGCTGTGACGCCGGGGCCAGACAGTTTTGTGTTCTGCAGTCGCTTGTAAAAGGCGTCGCCAGACCACATCTCGGCCAGAAAGCGTCCGGCATTGGTCAGAACGGCGCGGACCATCTGTTTGACCTGTGCGGGCGGCATGTCCGGGCAAGCCACCGCCAGATTGTTACGGATGCGTTTGTCATATCCGGCAATTGGCCCGACGATGTTTGCGGCCAGCCAGCCGACCGCAGGCAAGCGCCGGTTATAGGGCAAAAGACGGGGCAGGTTCAGGACGGCAGACAGCGCCACATGAGTCAGGTAGGGGCCAACGCCCCGTTTTTCTTGCACCATCTTCCCTGTCTCCATAAGCGCGGCGGTCTGGCGCTGCGCGCGTGGTGTTCATAGGTTCTCAGACATAACCACAAGGGCTGGTGCTCGCAAGCACTTGCGGCCTGCGTTGGCGTGTGATCAGTCTTCTTCCTCCTCTTCTATGATCAAGGATATCTCACCCGCGGTTTCAAGTTCTCGGATTTGGGCGACGATTGCCGCCATCGCGGCCTCGCCATCCTTGGTTTTGACTTTGCCGCGCTCGGCCATCTCTTCGCGGATTTGTTCAGCCAGACGCTTGGACATAGCCCCAAGGATGAAGTCGGCCGCAGTTTCTAGATCGCCGGTGGCCGCAGTCAGCGCGGTGACCAGCACCGCTTGATCAATGTCCTTGGTGACTTTCGGAACGTCGGCGGGTTCGACCCGCGCGGGTATGTCCGCAAAGGTAAAGATAGCCTTGCGCACCGCCGAAGCGAACGCCGTATCATCCTGATCCAATCCGTCCAGAACATCATCACGGGTGGCAGCCGGTGAGGCGTTCAGGATCGCCCCCACCCGCGCCACCGGGCCGTTGTCGAAGGCTTTTGGTGGGCGGGCTCCCAGTTGATCCGCCAGCGAACGTCCGATTTTTTCGACCACATCGGGCGCGATCGACCCGGTTTGCGACACTGCGTACGCCACCTTGCGCGCCCGTGGTCCGGGCAATTGACCCAGCAGGTCAGCGGCGATCGAGACTTTCAGCTTCGACAGCAGAACTGCAGCAATTTCGATGCTTTCTTCTTGCAGAGTGGACAGCAGCACCTCTGGTTCCAGCTTGGCGATGGTGTCCCACGGATCGCCGCACAGATTGACTCCGGCCAGCTTTCGCACACGCGCAGCAGTGGCGGGGCTGATGGCCCCATCCAGCACCGTCAAAGCGCCTTCGATCCCGTTTGGAAAGGCCAAGCCAATATCTTCAATCTCGGCCACAAATTCATCAACAACGGCTTTCAGCGTGGCGCGATCCACGTAGCGCATACCTGATATTTGGCGGATCATTTCAGTTTGAAGGGCTTCGGGCAGGGCTTGCAACGACAGCTCCGCCCCCTCTGCAAGCAGCAAGCGCACGATGATCGCTGCTTTCTGTTTCCGTGACAAAGCTTGCGCCACATTTTCTGATCGGCCTGCCAAGGGCAGCCGATTGAACGTGCCGACGTTTTGGTTCGGCATCTCGATATCCGCTGACAGGATATCAGTATTGGCGATTTCAATTGCGGTCAACGCAGCCTCTTCAATCTGGTTTTTGCCAGATTGGCATGGTTTCGTTAAGGCGGGCTTACCGCCATCGCAATTTTAGCTTGAAACGGCGTCAACGCAGGCTTGCGTGGCGTCATCCCAAGTCTGACCTGCGTCACAGCTTGCTGCTGTGTGGTCGCCGCGCTCGCAGCCCATTGCAACGGAGAGCGTTGGCAAAATGGTCAGCACAAGTGCGCAGATAAGGGTCTTGAAACGCATTGGGGCCTCCTTTCGGAAGCCCCATGATAGCATGAATGTCGCGAGCGTCCAAATGGAGCGCCGCACGTGTCCCGATCAGGTCTCGCCGAACACGCGTTTGAAAATCGTGTCAACGTGTTTGGTGTGATAGCCAAGGTCGAATTTTTCTTCGATTCCATCGACACCCAGCGCCTTGACGACGTCTTCATCCGCCAATAGTTCGCCCTTGAAATCGCACCCGGTTTCCCAGACTTTCAATGCGTTACGCTGCACCATGCGGTAAGCGTCTTCGCGGTTCACGCCAGCTTGGGTCAGGGCCAAAAGCACGCGCTGCGACATGACCAGACCAGGGAACTTGTTCATGTTGGCGATCATGTTTTCGGGATAGACAAGCAGCTTGTCGATCACCGAGGTCAGGCGCGCCAAAGCGAAGTCCAGCGTGATCGTGGCATCAGGCCCGATGTTGCGTTCGACCGAGCTGTGCGAGATGTCGCGTTCGTGCCAAAGCGTCACGTTTTCCATCGCGGGCACCACGGTCATGCGCACCAGCCGGGCCAAACCGGTCAGGTTCTCGGTCAGCACCGGGTTCTTTTTGTGCGGCATGGCTGACGAGCCCTTCTGACCCATCGAGAAGAATTCGGCCGCTTCCAGCACCTCGGTCCGCTGCATGTGGCGGATCTCGGTGGCGACGTTTTCAATTGACGACGCCACGACACCAAGGGCTGCGAAAAACGCAGCGTGGCGGTCGCGCGGGATGACTTGGGTCGAGATCGGCTCGGGTTCCAGCCCCAGTTTTTCGCAGACATGATCTTCCACGGCGGGGTCGATATTGGCGAATGTGCCGACGGCGCCGGAAATCGCGCCCGTTGCGACCTCCATCCGGGCTTTCTTCAAGCGGTTCAGGTTGCGGTCCATTTCCGCATAGAAGCGCGCGAAGGTCAGGCCCATGGTGGTGGGTTCTGCGTGGATGCCGTGGCTGCGCCCGATGCGAATCGTGTCCTTGTGTTCAAGCGCGCGGCGTTTCAGAGCGGCCAGCAGGGCTTTCGTATCTTCGATCAGGATGTCCGCGGCGCGCACCAGCTGCACGTTGAAGCAGGTGTCCAGCACGTCCGACGAGGTCATGCCCTGATGCACGAACCGTGCCTCTTCGCTGCCGACATGTTCGGCAAGGTGGGTCAGAAAGGCGATGACATCGTGCTTGGTTTCGGCCTCGATCTCGTCAATGCGCGCCACATCGAATGTCACGTCCTTGGCCTTCCACACGGCGTCGGCATTTTCGCGCGGGATCACGCCCAGATCGGCCATGGCGTCGCAGGCATGCGCCTCGATCTCGTACCAGATCTTAAACTTGGTTTCAGGCGACCAGATGGCGACCATATCGGGGCGGGAATAACGAGGGATCATGCGGGCAGACCTTTTCGGTTGGTGAGCAGTCGCGCCGGTCATAAACCGCTGCGGCGCGGCAAACAAGAGAAGGGGCGGGGGACGATGCGGATTCGGGTGATGTTAGCGGCGCAAGATATAGACTCGATTGCGCAGGGAGACGCGCTGGTCAGGACAAAACGCCCATCAGAACCCGCTGTCCGACCCTTGCTGCCATTTCTGCACGAGGTTGCCGAAGCGTGTGAACTGCGCTTCGAAGGACAGATCTACAGTGCCGATGGGGCCGTGACGTTGCTTGCCGATGATGACCTCAGCCTTGCCGTGCAGGTTGGACATTTCGTCCTGCCAACTTGCCATACGGTCCAGCTCGTGATCGCCGGGTTTTTCGCGTTCTTTATAGTATTCCTCGCGGAACACGAACATGACCACGTCGGCGTCCTGCTCGATCGAGCCGGATTCGCGTAGGTCCGACAGTTGCGGGCGCTTGTCGTCGCGGTTTTCGACCTGACGGCTGAGCTGTGACAAGGCGATGACCGGAATGCCAAGTTCCTTGGCGATGGCCTTCATGCCCATCGAGATCTCGCCGATTTCGTTCACCCGGTTGTCTGATGTGCCGCGACACAGCTGCAGATAGTCGATGATCAGAAGGTCCAGACCATGGGTCCGTTTCAGGCGGCGCGCGCGGGCGGCCAACTGGCTGATCGGCAGGGCGGGCGTGTCGTCGATGAACAGTGGGCAGCTTTCCAAGTCCTTGGCCGCATTGACGAAACGGCGAAATTCGCCTTCGTCCATATCACCCTGACGGATTTTATGGGATGAAATTTCCGAGGCTTCCGCAAGGATACGACCAGCCAATTGTTCGGCTGACATCTCAAGCGAGAAGAACCCGACAACGCCACCATCAATCGCGCCTTCGCTGCCATCCGGGCGCGTGCCCTTTTTGTAAGCCTTGGCCACGTTGAATGCGATGTTGGTTGCAAGCGAGGTTTTCCCCATCGACGGACGACCCGCAAGGATCAGAAGGTCCGAGGGGTGCAGCCCCCCAAGCTTGTTATCCAGATCGGACAGGCCAGTTGACACGCCCGCCAGCCCGCCTTCGCGTTGATAGGCGGCGTTCGCGACCTGAACTGCATCAGTCACAGCTTTCAGAAAGCTTTGGAACCCGCTGTCGGTCTGGCCAGCCTCACCCAGTTTATAAAGCGCCTGTTCGGCTTCGACGATCTGCTCTTTCGGCTCAGACGAAATGTCGACCTTCTGCGCCTTGGAGGAAATATCCTGGCCCAACTGGATCAGCTCGCGACGGATCGCGAGGTCATAGATCATTTGCGCATAGTCACGCGCCGCGAAGCTGGAGATCGCAGCGCCGGCAAGGCGCGCCAGATAGGCGGGTCCGCCGAGTTCCTTCAGCCCCTCGTCATCTTCCATGAACGCTTTCAGCGTCACGGGGCTGGCGAGTGCGTTTTTCGAAATCCTGCTGGCGGCGATTTCCCAGATGCGGGCATGCACGGGTTCATAGAAATGACCCGCATTGATGATCGAGGCGACGCGGTCATAGACGTCGTTGTTCGTCAGGATGGCACCCAGAAGCTGCTGTTCAGCTTCGATATGGTGGGGCAGGGCGTCCTGCACACTTTCGCTGGCGTCGCCCGATTGTGCGCCCTGAGGAATACTGCTGATTTCGTTCATGACTGCCTGCCCCTTTTTGGGGATTGTTTAGCGCCTTGGGATGCACAAAGGCAAAATGTATGTTCCTGTGGGAATCCTGTGGATAACGTGAGCCTACCATATCTGGTGCGGTCCCGCAAAATGGTGCCTATGGATAGTAGGTGTGTTACTTGTTTGCGCGGGCTTTTTGCCACGCACGAGGATCGTTTAGGAAGCGTTCCACCTCGTCCAAAGTCTCGGTCGAAAACGTGCCTTGGGCCTTGGCCTCAGTCAGAACATCCCACCATGTGCACAGGTGGATCAGTTGAACACCATGATCGCCAAGGGTTTTTTCCGTCTCGGGGAAGATGTCGTAATAGAAGATCACGGCAGTGGCCGCACAGGTGGCCCCAGTGTCGCGAATCGCATCAACGAAGCTGAGCTTGGATCCGCCGTCCGTGGTCAGGTCTTCGACCAAGAGCACGCTCTGCCCTTCGCTCATCGCACCCTCGATGCGTGCGTTCTTGCCATAACCCTTCGGCTTCTTGCGCACATAGGTCATGGGCAGGGCCAAGCGTTCGGCGACCATGGCCGCGAAGGGGATGCCCGCGGTTTCGCCACCGGCGATGTTGTCAAACGCCTCGAACCCCGCTTCGCGCATGATTTCGACCGTCATGAAATCCATCAGAGTCGAGCGGATGCGGGGGAAGCTGATCAGTTTGCGGCAGTCGATATAGGACGGGCTAGGCAGGCCAGAGGCGAGCGTATAGGGCTCGTCGGTGTTGAAGTTCACGGCCCCAATTTCCAACAGCATCCGCGCGGTCAGGCGGGCGATTTCATCCTTGGTGGGGAAGGTCGAAGGGATCATGGGCAGCGGTCCTTGTTCAGTGGTTCAGGCCTCGACCCGCCAGTGCAGTGGAAAACCGGGGTCGAAGGTGGTGACGGTGTGTTCGCCTGTCTGCAATGTGGCAGGATAGGTGATCGGGTCGCCCTTGCGGAGCGTGATCATGTCCTCATTCACGGGAAGGCCATAGAAGGCTGGGCCGTGCAGCGATATGAAGCCTTCGAGCTTGTCCAGCGCGCCTGCTGCCTCGAATGTTTCGGCTAGGATCGACAGGGCGTTCGGCGCGGTGAAACACCCGGCGGAGCAGCATTCGCTTTCCTTGGCGTGGGTGGGATGTGGTGCACTGTCAGTGCCGAGAAAGAAGCGAGGGTCGCCCGATATGGCCGCGGCCAACAAGGCCTCGCGGTGTTCGCGGCGCTTCAGGATCGGCAGGCAATAATAGTGCGGGCGCATGCCACCGACCAGCATGTCGTTGCGGTCCAGGATCAGGTGCTGCACCGTGATGGTGGCGCCGATATTGGTGTCATTCGCCTTGACGTAATGGGCGCCGTCGCGGGTGGTGATATGCTCCATCACCACTTTCAGGTCAGGTGTCGCGCGGCGGATCGGGTCAAGCACGCGGTCGATGAAAACGGCCTCGCGGTCGAAGATGTCGATATCGCTGTCGGTCACTTCGCCGTGGACGCAGAGCGGCAGGCCGATCTCGGCCATCTTCTCAAGCACCGGGCGCACCTTGTCGAAATTCTGCACGCCCGAGGCGGAGTTAGTTGTGGCGCCTGCCGGGTAAAGCTTCACCGCTTTCACCAAGCCGCTGGCGGCCGCCGCAGCGACGTCTGCCGGGTCCGTATCCTCGGTCAGATAAAGCGTCATCAAGGGTTCAAAGCGCATGTCGGCGGGCAGCGCGGCCATGATGCGGTCGCGATAGGCCTTGGCGTCCGCGCTTGTGACCACCGGGGGCACAAGGTTCGGCATGATGATGGCGCGCGCAAAATGACGTGCGGTTTCGGGCAGGACGGCGTTCAGCATCGCGCCATCGCGCAAGTGCAGGTGCCAGTCATCGGGGCGGCGGAGGTTCAGTGTCTGGGTCATCGGCACAGGGCATAGCGCAGGGTCACGCTTCGTGCCAGATGATTCGATGGATAGGTGTCTCGAATCGAACGACCCGTAGGGGCCGCCGCGCAGGGGTCACGTGGGCGGACCCTGTAGATTGGACTGAGCCAGCGCGCGATTTGCGCGTTTAAGTGCTTTCTTGAACCGGGGCGCGCGATGGGTCGTCGTAACCGCGCCCGCCAACCATTTGATCAATTGGGGCTTTGCGCGCGCCTCGGCCCCCTTAAGAAGCTTGCGCAGGTAAGGAAGGTATCGCCGCCGCACCCGTAAGGCGCGATAGCAGTCGTGTTCGGTCAGCGCATCTTTCGCAGCCTGATCGACCAGAGTTTGTGTCACACCCATCGCAAAAAGCGCCTTGGGCAGGCTGTTACCGAAACGTCGGCAGCGAATGCGGTGGATGTGATCGCCCCTGAACAGTGCCGCGTGAACAGTGTCTTCGATGATCGCCGGATCGAACAGCACAAACACAGCCTGTGCCATTTCAGTCATCTCGGGTGCATAATCATAGCGGCCCTTGAAATCCCGTTGCTGAGCTTCGGGAAATCGGCGGTCGAAATCTACGCGATCCGGATCAAGGGTGGCTTGTGGCTGCACGGAAATGACCGTCACATCTGGCGCCACAACCGAGAAGGCCGCCGCTGCATAGCCGCACATGCCAACGCCATAAAAAACAACCTTTTCAAACTCTTCAAAGAACCCATCTTCGATCAACCGATCGAAATACCCATAGACGGCGCGATCACGGAACCACGTTTTTTTGTGCGCCAGAATGCATAGGTTGGACCAGTTGTTTTCGCGTACAAGATTCCAGCCAAGCGGCTCTTGCAGCGGGGCGGTTTCGCGGATGTCCTCAAGTGTTTCGAAGGTAACAATAAGCGTCGACCCTTCGTCGGTCAGGATGGCGGAATGATCTGGACCCAGCGGTTCGAAATATCCACGCTCGTCGCCAAGGCTCTCAATCTGGTTCAGCCAGTCCTCTCGGGATGCGTCCATAAGGTCCGGGCCCATCTCATCTTCTGGCGGATTATTTTGTATCACCCAAACCTCGGCACTGGTTGCTCTACTCGCCTTGTTCCTTGGGCGTGAAAGCAGGCGGATTTTAGTGAGCAATGCGGCAATAAAAGGGAGAGATGCGCCAGATGCACCGCACTGTTTCCGGCACCGTCTTAATCGGTGGAACTGCGAGGCATTTGCGCAAATTTGTATATCCTTTGCGCGTCTTCCAACAGCACCGGGCGGGCTGGCGGCGTCATCAGGAGCCGTCCAAACAGGGCGCGATTGGCTTCGTGCTGCATCAACTCATCAAACCGGTTTTTGCGCCAATTGACCGCCGCGTCATGCAGGTTGGCCAGTGTTGGATCGGCCATCAGGCGCGCCAGATGCGACTGGCGCGACGTCTCTGTTTGCTGGATTGAGGTGTCTTCGACGTCGGACCAGTTCCGCTCGCACCAGTAATCCATATCAATCGGACTGTCGGCCCGGTTCACACGCCCTCGATCGCATTTCAGAACGAAGCTTTCCATCGCCCCCAGCGGGTAGTGGTTCAGTTGTACAAACCCGTAATTCGGGCGGGTAAATGGCGAAAAGATTTGGTTGCGTTGAAATCTTTCATCCAGCGTACGGCCGCTGCCGTCAAACCAGCGCGTGGTTTCGACAATGCCGTCGACAGGCGCGCGCGGACGGTGCACGCCGAGTTTTCGGTAAGCCCCCCGATTGCGATAAAGCGTCTTGAACATGAAGGCGCGCCACGGCCAGGTCATGACCTCGGGCGCGGCGCGGCTAAACTGATTAGTGATCGGGTAATCGTGATAGTCCACCACGCCATCATTGCCGAAAAGCCGCCACGTCATCGTGATCGCGTCCGCGTCGGGCAGGGCGGCCAGCAGGGCGTCAAGCGTATGGTCGCCCGTGTGGATATTCACGAACTCGTCCACATCCAGCGTCATCAGCCAATCGGCGTCTTGCACCAAGGGATGCTTATCTGCGATCTTGAACCCGGTCCATTGGATGCCACCCTGACCGTAGGGGCCATCATTGCGCAGGTGCGTCAGTTCGCCCATTTCCTGCAAACGGTCCAGCATGATGTCGGTGCCATCGTCGCACCCGTTCGACAACACCAGAAAATCGGTGAACCCAATCGCCCTGTGGTGGGCCAGCCATTCCAACAAGAAGGCTGCCTCGTTTTTCATGCAGGTGACGGCGGTAATGCGCATAGTCACGCGGTATTCCGGTGGGCTGGCGTGCCGCGCGGGAAAGATTTTGTTCGTTGTAACATAAGCTTAGCGCGCGCCCTTTTTTATTGCTATGTTCAGTGCGCCTGACTGTGGCAGACCTGTCAAAACCCGTCAACGGCGGGCTAGGCGGGCATTAACGTTCAGCAACGCGCTATCGTGAGGGTAGAGCTTACGCAACGGAAGGCCTTAATTCCTTGCGGCGGACGTCCCTTGAATGGCAATTAGCATCTAATACGAAGATGGGAATCAAGCGCGAAGACCATTGGTCTAAGACCTCTGGAGAATTGCGATGATGACGGGTTTCGCGCGCCGACGCAGCTTTGTGAGGCGCGTAGTGAGTGAAATTTTGTGTGGTAAGCGGTATACTCCATAATGGGCCGTCTGACATGTCGGGCGGCCCTTTTTCATGGTCAAAGGCTGTTTTTTTCATTGCGGCCAAGCGTCAGGCCGGCGACATATCGCACTCGGATTTCGACGATGGTTGGCGACAGCAGAATGGCAGATGTGACAGGTTTGAAAACGGTCCCGGAAACGGCCTTGCATTGGCACTGCGCTGGGCGACGCGTGGCGATTGCCACGGTGGTTGAAACTTGGGGCAGTGCGCCGTGCCCGGCGGGCAGTCAGGTGGTGATTGCCGATGACGGAGCGATCGAGGGGTCAGTTTCTGGCGGGTGCGTCGAAGGGGCCGTCGTGGCCGAAGCGCAGGCGGCGCTGGAAGTTGGCGTGCCGCGTTTGCTGACCTACGGCGTGACGGACGACGATGCTTTCGCCGCCGGGTTGGCCTGTGGTGGCACCATCCGCATTCTGGTCGAGCCCGTGACAGATGGCGATGGGTCGGGCCTGCCGGTTGCGATCCTGTCGGACCTTGTTGAAAAACGCGCCGCGCGGGTGGCGGTGATGTATGAGGTCAACCTTAGCACCTGGGTGCGCCGCCTGTTGGCAATGACGCTGCCCCTTCCAAACGCCGAAACTGGTGTTAAAGGCGATCTATTTGTCGCCATTCACACCCCGCCGCCCCGTCTGATCCTTGTCGGGGCGGTGCATATCGCGCAGGTGCTGGCCCCGATGGCTGCGGCAGCCGGCTTTGACCCTGTGGTGATAGATCCGCGCAGCAGCTTTGCGACCCCCGAGCGTTTCCCAACGCTTCCCGTGATCTGCGATGATACCGAGGCAGCACTTGTACTGGTCGGCGTGGACCCCCAGACCGCCATCGTGACATTGGGGCATGATCCCAAGATTGACGACCCGGCGATCCTTAAGGGGCTGGCGAAAGGGGCCTTCTATATCGGATGCCTTGGCTCGCGCCGCACCCATCGTGCGCGGCTGGATCGGTTGCGGGCAGCAGGCGTGCTGCCAGCTGATGTGTCGCGCGTTCATGGTCCTGTGGGTCTGGACATTGGCGCAAAGGGCCCCGCCGAAATTGCCGTGTCGATCATGGCCGAACTGATCGCTGCCCGCCGGGGAAAGGTCTAGGTCTGGTGCGCAGCGCCCTAAGCTGTGTCACGCGGCGGTTTCAGCTGCAAGACCAACAGACGTGCCGCCAGAATGACCGCGAAGCTGATGCCCGCGGCCAGCGTGTCACCTAAATAGGTGAGCAGCGCCAGATATACCGCCCCGCCTAGAAGCGATAGCGTGGCGTAAAGGTCCTCTTTCAGCAGGCTGGGCGTCATGTTGCACAGAAGGTCGCGGATCATCCCGCCTGCTGTGCCTGTCACGCAGCCGATAACGATTGCCAGAACAGGTGAAATGCCAGCGTCTAAGGCCACCTGAACCCCTGTCAAAGTGAACAGCGCCAACCCGATTGCATCTAATTGCATGAGCATTTTCAGCCTGCGCCCACCGCCGGACGACATGCGTGTGGCGAAGGCAAAACTGATCAGTGCCACCGGAACCGCAGTTGCAAGATAACGGGTGTCGGTGATCCAGAACACCGGCGTCAGCCCCAGAAACAGATCGCGCAGCGTGCCACCGCCCATGGATGTGGCGATGGCCAGGACAGTGGCCCCGAACAAGTCCATATGAACCCGGTGGGCTTGGATCGCGGCGGATGCGGCCATGACCGCGGTTGCCAGAAGCGACAGCGGAACGAACAGGAAGGACAGTGTTTCCATAAGGGTAGCCTTAGGCGGTAAAATGGGACTGGGAAAACGGTGGGATGTGCGGCGGTCTTAACCCGACTAAGCTGTGCGCAGGAAGATCAAAATGATCACTTGCGGGGTGCGCGCGACAGAAAATCCGCCAGCGTGTCAAAGATCAGACGAATGCGGGGGCTGGTGTGCAGATCGCGGTGGGTGACCAGCCAGACGGGAAAGACGATGGGGTCCATGTCGGGCAGCACCCGTTCAACGCCGGGGGTTGCGTCGCCGACCTCGGCTGACATGAAGGAAATGCCCAAACCGCGCTGCGCATATTCCCATGCAACAACGCCGCTGTTTGAACCGATATGGAAATTGTCGCCGGTGATTGTGATCCCAAGGGGTGCGAGGTAGGCGATCATCGTCTCTGCAAACCCAAAGCTGATGAAATCATGATGCGATAAATCCGCTTTGGTGGATGGGCGGCCTCGACGCTGAATGTAGGGCTTTGCTGCATAAAGATGTGCCTCAGCCTCCTGCACAAGACGGCCGTATAGTTCTGGCTGTTCCGGGCGCACGTGGCGGATCGCGATGTCTGCCTCGCGCCGTTGGATGTCGCGGATGTCGTTGGCGGCGACAATCTCGATTTCCAGCTTCGGGGCGATTTCGCGCAGATGGCGCAGGACAGGCGGCAGAATATGCGCGGCAAACACGTCCGAGGCCGTGATACGCACCTTGCCGTCAATGGTCTGCGTCTGCGCCGCCGCCACGAGCGAGATTTGGACCGCCGCATCCGCCATCTTGCGCACATGCTCCAGCAGGTTGCGCCCCGCAGGCGTTAGAACCAGCCCACGCCCCACCCGTTCAAACAGCGCAATGCCCAGCTTGTCCTCAAGCCCCGAAACCTGACGCCCCAAGGTCGGCTGCGTCTGTCCCAGCGCACGGGCGGCGGCGGACAGCGATCCTTCCTCGGCGGTGGCCATGAAGGCCCGCGCTTGGTTCCAGTCAAAAGAGATTGCCGCCCAATTCATGCATTTACGTATAGCAAAGCAACGAAATTGGGCAATTTCTATCGGTGCTGTGCATAGATATAAATTGGCGCAAAGGAGATTACAGATGATCAACTCGGCCAAATTCTGGGACAAAATTGCCCCTAAATATGCGAAAGCCGCCATCAAGGACGTGGAAAGCTATCAATACACGCTGGACCGCACACGCTCGTATCTTGGTGCACAGGACAAAGTGCTGGAAATCGGCGCGGGCACCGGGTCGACCGCGCTGGAACTGGCCAGCTCGGCTGGTCATGTGACGATCACAGATGTGTCGCCCGAGATGATCAGGATTGGGCAGGAAAGGGCGCAAGAGCAGGGGATCACCAATGTCGATTTCCACGTCACGGACGCGGGTGTGTCAAACCTGACGGGTCCCTACGATGCGGTGCTGGCCCATAACGTGCTGCATCTGATCGAAGATCTGCCGGCTGCGTTGGACCGTGTGCACGACCTGTTGGCGCCCGGCGGGGTGTTCATCTCGAAAACCTTTTGCAAACCGACGCGGCGCGGACCTTGGTTTTACTATGCGATGAAACTGCTGCTGCCAGTGATGCAATTGGTCGGCAAAGCGCCGTTCGTGTCGATGATGACCATCCAAGAGTTGGAGGCTATGATCACCGCACATGGGTTCAAGATCATTGAAAGCGGGAACTTTCCGGCCAAAGAATTGCGCCGCTATATCGTTGCGCGCCGCTGATCGGGCTTAGGACCCGCGCCAACCGCCCAAAAAAGCAAAACGCCCCGCAATCGCGAGGCGTTTTCTTGTGTCAGCCACGTGCTTGGAGGTGGCTTACTTGGTCATCGGGCCGATCATCATTACCATCTGACGACCTTCCATCTTCGGCATGTTTTCGACCTTGCCAACCTCTTTGGTGTCTTCGGCAACGCGTTCAAGCAGTTGGCGGCCAAGGTTCTGGTGCGCCATTTCACGTCCACGGAAGCGCAGGGTCACTTTGACCTTGTCGCCGCCTTCCAGAAATTTGAACACGTTGCGCATTTTGACGTCATAGTCATGCGTGTCGGTGTTCGGGCGGAACTTGACCTCTTTAACCTCGATGGTTTTCTGCTTCTTGCGCGCTTCGCTTTCCCGCTTCTGCTGTTCATATTTGAACTTGCCGAAATCCATGATCTTACACACGGGCGGGGTGGCATTGGGCGAGATTTCAACCAGGTCCAGACCTGCTTCCTGTGCCATCACCATTGCCTGAGCCGGGGTGACGACGCCGGCGTTTTCGCCTTCGGCGCCAATAAGGCGGATTTCAGTGGCCTTGATGCGTTCGTTAACGCGGGGGCCGGTGTCGCGCGTCGGCGGCGCGTTGTGAGGTCTGCGGGCTATTGTGCCATTCCTTCTGACGTTACAGTAAACTTCGATTGCGGAAGGTAAGCCCCAACCGGGCGTGTTTCAACCCGATAAAGCGTTTTGCCAGTGGATTGTTTACAGTGAGCCGTGAATTGACCACTGATGGAGTTGGATTTTACCTGCGGCGCTGCTTTTACTACGTTTTTCCGGATGGATTGGCGTATTGACGCGCATCGGGTGGAACTGCCCTTGCGCTCGACCGGCTTAGCCCTCACATCCCTAGTGGATGCTGCGCAGATCTGTGCAGCGCATGTATAGAAAAGTTGAGGATGTCGATATGAAAAATAGCATTATCGCTCTTGTGATCGTGGGTGCGGCCGCCATTGGTGGTTACATCTGGTACAGTAACAGTCAGGCCGACATGGTGTCTGAAGATGCAGTGCCAGAAGCTGCTGCGGACGTAAATGCGGCGGAAACAGCCGCTGGGGAAGCCGCTGCGGCCGCTGAAGCCGAAGCTAAGGCCGCAGCCGATGCTGCCGCCGAAGAAGCCGCAGCCGCTGCGGAAGCTGCCGGCGAGACGCTGAACCAAGCCGGTGAAGCCGTGACTGACGCGGTCGAAGGCGCCGTAGAATCCGCGACCGACGCCGTCGAAGGTGCCGTCGAATCTGCCACCGACGCTGTAGAGGGTGCAGTCGAATCCGCGACCGACGCGGTCGAAGGTGCCACCGAAGCGCCCGCTGCAGAGGCATCCGACGAAGCTGCAATGGACGCTCTGACCACAGACGGCTTTGACGCCGCCAAGGTCAACGAAATGATTGACGGGTCGTCGCTGGGCGATGCTGAGAAGGCGGGCCTGAAAGCCGCAGTCGATGCAGCCGCACAAAACCCGGCATTGCTGGAAGCCGCGATCAACCAGGTGAAATCCGCTTTGGGCATGTAAGCCGCCTTAGCAGCCGAAATCACAACGCCGCGCGGGAAACTGCGCGGCGTTTTCTGTTTCACTCCGCGATGTCAAAACGCTCGTGATCAAGATAGACAGCGCCGCCGGTGAGCTTATGTATAAAGGCGCACGCATCAGGCCTTTGGGATAAATGCGCCCATGTTTTCTGTGCGAACCGATCTGGCGACAAGAACAGCAAAATTTCTGACAGTTCATCGCGCGAGACTTGATGATCAAGGTCAGATTTGGCTCTAAAAACCTCTTGTGCATCTACTGACAATGACATGATTTGCATTGCATAGGCGACATACTCATCTGTGACGATGCAGGTGTTAAAAGGACAGGGCACCTTGTCAAAGGAAGCGTGTGTAAGCTCGTGCACAATGACGCTTTGATAAAATGCGTCATCGGTCAGGAAACCGAAAGCACCGTCCTTGTTGCGATGCCGCCTCATGATTTCGGGAGACAACACTTCAATCCGGTTTTTGCCGCAATGATACTGGGCGTTGCATCCGTCCGGCAGCACCGAAACAACATCTATCTGGATTGTTTCTGCCAATGCGGGAAGATGACACTGGCTGAAAAGGCGCGCGGCGCGGTGGGCTGTATCACACACAGTTTCGACGATTTTCTTGTCGTTCGCGGACACGGCGACATTGACGTTCTTGCAAAGCGTAGTTTCAGCAGCGGCAGGCTGAGCAAACAGAAACGCAAGGATAAATCTGAGAATGAGTATGCGGCAATTCCGCATGATGCACCTGCGCTTGTTCAAATACCAGTTGGAACCTGCCTTTGAAGATTGCACAGGTTCCGATCCTGAGCAAATCCGCCACATGGACGCGCGTCGTCTTGGCTGAGTTTCCGTTGGAGGTTCTGCGCAAAAAAAGGGGAAGCCATTGCTTCCCCTTCCATGATTGGCGGCGGCGGTTGCCGCAATCGACGCTTGCATTTTATTCGAGGAACGCCTTCTCAACCACATATTGTGCGGGTTTCGAATTGGCACCTTCCTCAAGCCCTGCTTCTTCCAGCAGTTCCTTGAGTTCAAGGTTGAAGGGCAGGTTGCCGCAGATCATCGCGCGGTCGTTTTCGGGGCAGAGCGGGTCGATGCTCAGATCCTCGAACACCTCGCCCGAGCGGATCAGGTCGGTGATCCGGCCCATCTTCGGGCTCTCTTCGCGGGTGGTGGTCGGGTAGTATTTGATCTTCTTCCAGAAGCCTTCGCCGATCACCTCGTTCAGAAGTTCATCTTCCTTCAGCGCCTCGATCAGGTTGCGGCCATAGGTCAGTTCGCCCACTTCGCGGCAGGTGTGAGTGATGATGATCTCGTCATAATCCTCATAGGTCTGCGGTTCACGCAGCAGCGACGCAAAGGGGGCAAAGCCTGTGCCGGTGGCAAAGAACCAGATGCGCTTGCCGGGGATCAGCGCGTCATGCACCAAGGTGCCGACAGGCTTGGGCCGCAGAATGATCTGGTCGCCTTCCTTGATGTGCTGCAGTTTCGACGTCAGCGGGCCGTCTGGCACCTTGATCGAGTAGAACTCCAACTCCTCATCCCATGACGGGCTGGCAATGGAATAGGCCCGCAAAAGCGGTTTTTGCTTGCCGGTCTTGGGGTCCGGGTCGCCCATCAGGCCGATCATCACGAATTCGCCTGACCGGAAGCGCAGGGTTTGCGGCCGGGTGCAGCGGAACCGGAACAGGCGGTCGGTGTAATGCTCCACCTCGGTCACGGTTTGCGCGTCGGGCAGGGTTGGCACGGGTTTCACTTTGGCTTCAGCATCCATCACGGGCGTCACTTTGTTCATATGCATCAGCGGGGCACAACGCCCCGCCCTTTTCTGTTGGTGTGTATAAGAGGGATCGGCGGAAGGGTCTAGCCGGTCAACCGCGACCGATAGTCATAGGCCTGCCAGTCCGCACGTGACAGCCAATCGGCTTCGGGCTGGCGCAAGGACAGGTCTTCGCTGATCTGGACCTCGTCGAACCCGGACCGCCGCGCCATGGCGTATTGGTCCGAGATCACGTGCCCATGCGCACGCAGGCGACCCATGTATCCCAACAGGCGCAACTGGCGACCCAACGTGAAGCCACGCCCATCGGCGAAAGACGGAAAGTCGATGCGGATCATGTCAACGCCAGCCACCAACTGCGCCAGCATCGCGGGGTTGGTGTCAGACGCCAGATGCAGCCCGCGCGTGTCGTTGGCGGCGCGCTCGTCGGGCGTGGCAAAGCCGTGATCCCAATCATCATGGCTAAAGCCTTGGTCTGTTACGATCACAGTCATGCGCTTGCTCCTATCCGTTGCACCTTGCCATCCACGAAATGAATGCCGCATTCGGTCTTTTCCGCCCCGCGCCAGCGCCCGGCGCGCGGGTCTTCGCCGGGCTTTACCGGCGAGGTGCATGGCGCACAGCCGATCGACGGGAAGCCACGCCCGACCAGCGGGTGACGGGGCAGGCGGTTGTTGATCATATAGTCGCGCACGTCCTCGGACGCCCAATGTGCCAGCGGGTTGACTTTCAAGCGGTTGTCTTCGGCCTCGAAGAACTGAAGATCGACGCGTTTGCCGCCCTGAAACCGTTTGCGTCCGGTGATCCAACCGTCAAAGCCCTGAAGGGCGTTTTCCAGTGGCTCGACCTTGCGCAGGTCACAGCAGGCATCAGTGTCGGCCAGATGCAGGATGTTGTCCGGGTCGCGTTTGAACAGCTCGTTTGCGTCCGGGTGGATGACCCGCACATCGGTCAGGCCCAGCTTTTCCGAGACCTCGACCTGATACTCCAGCGTTTCCTGAAACAGCATCTGCGTGTCCAGAAAGATAACAGGAACTGTCCGATCAATGCGCGACACCATGTGCAACAGCACGACGCTTTCCGCGCCGAAGCTCGACACCATCGCCAGCGCGCCAATGGTACTGTCGGTCAGGGCGCGTTCAATCACCGAGGTGGCCGAATGGTGCTTGTAGCGCGCATTCAGCGTCTCGACTCGTTCAGCGGGGGCGGGAAGGGGGGCTTCAAGCGGCATTGGTCTTCGCCTCCTCTGGATAGAGCGCGGCCTTGAATGGCGCCTCGCCCAAGCGGCGGAAGGTGTCGATGAAGCTCTCGCCCGCGTCTTCGCGCAGGTCCAGATAGGTCAGCACAAGGCGCTCGATGGCGGGCACGATCTGGTCATAGGCAAAGCCCGGCCCGGCACGTTTGCCGATCAGGGTGTCGGGCCCGGCGTCACCGCCAAGAGTGATCTGGTAGTTCTCGACGCCCGCGCGATCCAGCCCAAGAATGCCGATATGACCCAGATGGTGATGCCCGCAGGCGTTGATGCAGCCCGAGATCTTGATTTGCAGGTGGCCGATATCGTGTTCGATCTTCAGCGCGTCAAAACGTTCAGCGATTTCTTGTGCGACAGGGATCGAGCGGGCCGTGGCCAACGCGCAGTAATCCATGCCGGGGCAGGCGATGATGTCCGAGATCAAACCGGCATTCGCCGTCGCCATGCCGTGGTCACGCAGCGCGGCAAAGAACGCAGGCAGGTCGGCGCGGTGCACATGCGGCAGGATCACGTTCTGTTCGTGACTGATGCGAATATCGCCGTGCGCGTAGTGTTCCGCCAGGTCAGCAATCACCCGCATCTGGTCGCCGGATGCATCGCCCGGCGTGGCCCCGTGGGCTTTCATCGAGATCGTGACGATCCCATAGCCGTCTGCGCGGTGCTCGGCGACGTTGGTGTCGCTCCAAGACCGGAAGATCGGGTCGGCGTCGCGCGCTGTGTGATAGCCGTCCAGCGGTGCGGACTTAAACTCAGGCGCTTTGAAGTTGGCGGCGATATCGGCGAAATGCGCCTGATCCACACCGGAAAACAGCGGGCGGAGTTGTGCAAACCGCGCCTCGACCAGTTCGTTGATCTTGTCGATCCCGTTCTCCATCGTGGTGATCTTGATGCGCGCTTTGTACTTGTTGTCGCGCCGTCCCAGCGTGTTGTAGACGCTGACGATTGCCTCGACATAGGGCAGCAGGTCTGTGCGGGGCAGGAAGTCTTTCAACACCTGACCAACGACAGGTGTGCGGCCAAGGCCACCGCCAACGATGATCTGGTAACCAACCTCGCCCGCCTCGTTCTTAACGATCCGGATGCCGATGTCATGCGCCTTGGTCACGGCGCGGTCGGCTTTTGATCCCGTCACCGCCAGCTTGAATTTGCGCGGCAGGAACTGAAATTCAGGGTGGTCGGTGGACCATTGGCGCAAAAGCTCGGCGGTTGGGCGGGGATCTTCAATCTCGTCCGCCGCGGCGCCTGCGAAATGGTCAGCGGTCACGTTGCGGATCGTGTTGCCCGAGGTCTGGATGGCGTGCATCCCCACATCGGCCAGCGCGTCCAGCATATCGGGAATATCTGCCAGACGCGGCCAGTTGTATTGGATATTCTGGCGTGTGGTCCAATGGCCGTAACCCTTGTCCCAACGCTCGGAAATCATCGCGAGCTGGCGCATCTGATTGGGGTTGAGCGAACCATAAGGAATCGCGACCCGTAACATATAGGCATGCAGTTGCAGATAGACGCCGTTCATCAGGCGCAGCGGTTTGAATTCATCCTCGGTCAGCGCGCCCGAGATGCGGCGCGCGACCTGGGCGCGGAACTGGCTGACGCGGTTGCGCACGAAGCCTTCGTCGAAATTGTTGTAATCATACATGGGCGGCGGCCTCCGGCTGCGCATGGGCAATCTGCTTGCCGTGGAAGCGGTTCGATGGCCCTCTGGCGCGGAAAACTTCGCGGAAATGGGTGGGAACGGGGCCATTGGGGCCAGCTTTGGCGTCGGCCAGATAGGCACCCACGGCGATCTCGGGCTGTATTTCGGCCAGCGCAAGCTGGGTGGCGGCCTCGACCTCATCCTCGATCAACCAAGCCATACACATGTCACGCACCCAGGCGCCATTCTGGGCCAGATAAATCACATCACCTTCGACAAGGTCGTTTGCGGTTACCACTTTGGGTGTGAAGGGGCGGGGCATGGCCGATCCTTTCTTATTGCGTTCCCGCTCTATATAGGACATTTTCCCACCAAACGGCGATACGCCGCGCCAGATAAGGAATATTGTTTCGGTTTTCGCCCTACGCGGAACGCCTGGACCAAAAGAAGGAAGAAAACGAAATGTCTGTTCGGCTGGACGAGATTGACCGGAAAATCCTGCGCGAGCTTCAGCGCGATGCGGGGCAATCGCTGGACGTGATTGCCAAGAAAGTCGGGTCATCCAAGACCCCAGTCTGGAACCGGATTCGCAAGATGCGCGGAGGTGGGGTGATCGGCAAAAACACCATGGTGATGGATGCCGAAAGCCTTGGGTTCGAGGCGTGTTTCTTCGTCCTGATCCGCACTTCGGAACATGATGCCGACTGGCAGGGCAATTTCCTGAAGGCGCTGATGGCGCGCCCCGAAGTGATGGAAGCGCACCGGCTGGCGGGCGAGATTGACTATATCCTGAAAGTCCGCGTCGAGAACGCCCGCGCCTATGACGAGTTCTATCAGGCGCTGATTTCCGAGGTGAAGATCTTCAACGTCACCGCGCTATTGTCGATGGAAGAGATCAAGTTTTCGACCGAGCTGCCGATCTGATCACGCCCTGACCATCAGCTTTTCCAGCCCGTGGAAGTGATAAACATTGCCGAAGTGCGGCGGGGCGGTCAGGCGCAGGTTCGGACAACGGTCAAACAGGATCGGCAGGGCGCGGTTCAGTTCCAGCCGTGCCAGCGGAGCACCAATGCAAAAATGCGCGCCTGCGCCGAAGGATGTGTTGGGCTTGATCGGGCGTTCGGGGTCGAAGATGTCGGGATCGTCCCAGATATCCGGGTCGCGATTGGCCCCGCCCAGAAGCAGCCCGATCTTGTCGCTGCGCTTGAAGTTTTCGCCGTAAAGCACTGTATCTTCGTAAACATATCGCGTGAACATGTGCAGGGGTGGGTCGAAACGCAGCGTTTCCTCGATGGTAGCATCGCGGGCCTGCGGGGCAAGGGCTGATGCGGGTGTCTGCTGCTCCAGAAGCGTTTTCACGGCAATCGCCATCGCGTGCACCGTCGCCTCATGCCCCGCGTTTAGCAGCAGGATACAGGTCGAAATCAACTCGTCGCTGGATAGTTTCTCACCTTCCGCTTCTGCGGCGATCAATTCAGTGATCAGGTCGTCGCGCGGGTCATTGCGGCGCTGGTCTACATAGTCGCGCATGAAGGCGACGAAGGCTTCGGTTGCAGCGATTGCCTCGTCCTCGACCGCGCGTGTGCGGCGCGCCTGATACATCGAGACCATGGCGTTGGACCATCTGAGCAGATCATCCGCCATGTCTTCGGGCACGCCCAGCAGGCGGCAGATGATGATGACGGGAATGCGCGTCGCAAAGGTGGGCAGCAAGTCGAATTCGCCGCCTGGAAAGGCGTCGATCAACTGATGCGCCAGAGCGTCAATCTCAGGCCCAAGACCGGCAATCCGGCGGCTGGTGAAGGCACGCAGCACCAGTTTGCGCAGGCGCGTGTGGCGCGGGGCTTCCAGTTCCAACATGGAATGCGCCTCGACCGCATAGAAGGGTGCGAGGTGGTCAGGAAACTCAAGCGGTTCAACGGGTTCGCGCCCAAACCGACGATCCCGCAACAGCGCATTCACTGCCCGGAAGCTGACCGCCATCGGCAGGTCATAATCCTCCCACCAGAAGATATCGCCACCTGCGCGGGCACGGTCATAGAACGCATAGGGGTTCTGGATGAAGTCGGGGTCGGTCGGGGACTGGGTCAGGCGCAACATCTGCGCATGGTCGTCAAAGCCGCTGGTCTTTGCAAGCGCGGCTTTCTATTCTTTCCCTCATGTTTCGATACCTGCGCACAAAATGGGTATTTCCCTTTCTGCTTGGCACCCTTGCGATCAGCGCGGGCGTCTGGGCGGTGGCGTGGCGCGCGGCGCTGTCGCCACTGTCCGAACAAGCGGCGTCCGAGCTTGCGCTGGCGTCTGACCAGCTGACGCGCCACCTGTTTCGCTATCGTGAACTGGCGGTGGTGCTCGCCGAACACCCCGTACTGCGTGACCGCCTTGGCGGTGAGGTGGACAGCGAAGGCGAGGCGGACAGGCTGCTGCAAGCCATGGCCGACATGACCGGCGCGCATCACCTGTCGCTGGTCGGGCCGGATGGAATGGTCTTGGCCGCGTCAGGAGAAGGCGAGGCGCAGGTTGACCCGCGCGCGCCGTTGATCCACCGCGCGCTGACTGGCGCTTTGGGGGTCGAGGCGCGATTTCAGCCAGTGCCAGACCGCCCCACGCAGCGCATCTTTTCCTTTGCAGCACCGATGCACGGGCAACAGGACCAAGCGCTGGGCACTGTTGTCGCGCGCACGGATTTGCTGGATTTCGAAGAAAACTGGCCTTCGACGGCTGCCGCCCTCTTCTTCACCCTGAACGGCAAACGGGTGTTTGCGGCCAACCGTTCCGAGCTTGTGAACGCAGAACGCCCCCGCGAAGGGTTCTTGAAAAACTCGGCCAGTCGCTGGACCGGGCACGAGGTCTGGACGCTGGACGCTGGCCCCTATCTACCCGACCGCGCAGTCCATCTGACACGTGATTTGCCGGTGATCGGCTTGGCCGGAGAGATATTGCTGGACACCGCGCCTGCCGAACGCAGCGCCACCCTGTTGTCCGCCGTCGCCGCAGCTATCTGCCTTGGCATTGGTGCTCTGTTGCTGGCCGTCGGCGAACGACGCCGCGCCCTGAACAAGCGCCTGCGGATGGAGGCCGCGGTGAACGCCCGCCTTGAAGCCCGCGTCGCGGAACGCACCACGGCGCTGTCCACGGCCAACGCCGACCTCGTGCGCGAAAACCGCGAACGGCGCGAGGCGGAGGCCGCGTTGAAAAAAGCGCAGGCCGATCTGGTGCAGGCCGGCAAACTGTCGGCCTTGGGTGAAATGTCCGCAGGGATCAGTCACGAACTGAACCAGCCGCTGATGGCGATCCGATCCTTTGCCGACAATGGCGCCGTGTTTCTTGAGAGGGGTCAGGTCGATATGGCGGGTCAAAACCTTGACCGTATCTCGCAACAGGCGGGCCGGATGGGCCGGATCATCAAGAACCTGCGTGCCTTTGCGCGGCAGGAAAGCGAACCGATTTCAGATGTGGACTTGGCGCAGGTCGTGGATCAGGCGCTTGAGATGTTGGCCCCTCGGATCAAGGCTGAGCGGGTGAATGTGGAGTGGCGGCGACCGGACGGCGCGCCGAAGGTGCGCGGTGGTGAGGTGCGGCTTCAACAGGTGGTGATGAACCTGATGTCCAACGCAATGGATGCAATGGCGGATCGGGTTCACAGAAAGATCGAGATCACGCTGGCGCCGTCAACCGACCGTGTGACCCTGTCGGTGCGCGACACCGGGCCGGGGATTGACCAGCCCGACCGGATTTTCGACCCGTTCTACACAACGAAAGAGGTCAGCCCGACCGAAGGGATGGGGCTTGGGCTGTCCATCTCTTACGGTCTTGTGCAAAGCTTCGGCGGGGCGATCCGGGGACGCAACCACCCTGACGGGGGCGCGATCTTCACCGTCGAACTTGACCGCGCCGGCGCGCAGGAGGCCGCATGACCAACACCGTCCTTCTGGTTGATGACGACGCCATGGTGCGCGAGGCGCTGGGCCAGACGCTTGAACTGGACGGCCTGACGACGATCCTTGCAGGCAGCTATATCGAGGCCAAGGATCACATCGTGCCGGGCTTTGATGGGGTGATCCTGTCCGACATCCGGATGCCGGGCAAAGACGGGTTCGCACTGCTTGCACAGGCCCAAGCGGTCGACCCGGAATTGCCGGTGATCTTGTTGACAGGCGAAGGGGACATCCCGACCGCTGTGCGCGGGATCAACGAAGGCGCGTTTGATTTTTTAGGAAAGCCCTGCGAGCCTGCCGCGCTGTTGGCGGTGGTCGGGCGCGCCTTGCGCACCCGTGCGTTGGTGCTTGAAAACCGCGCCCTGAAGGCGCGCACCGAAACGGGTGATGCAGCCGCGCGCCTGTTGATCGGAGACAGCGCCTTGGCCGAGGATCTGCGCAACCGGGTGCGGGCCGCCGCGCGTGCAAAGGCCGAGGTTTTGATCTGTGGCGAGCCGGGAACGGGCACCTCGAAGGTTGCGGAAGTGGTGCATCTTTTGTCGGGCGACGCGACGCGCCCGTTTATCAAGCTGCCTGCCTCTGGTCTGGCTCCCGTCACCCTTGAGGCCGCCTTTGAAAGGGTCGAAGGAGGCACGCTGTTTCTTGACGAGGTGGCCGCGCTTGAGGGATCGACGCAATATCAACTGCTGGACCTTCTGGATCGAGCAGGCGAGGCGCGGGTGGTCGCCGGCACCTATCGTGATCTGGAGGCCGAAGTCGCGGCGGGTCGGTTCAACCCCGATCTGTTTTACAAACTGGACGTGCTGCGCATCCGCATTCCGGCGCTGCGCGAGCGGAAGGATGATATCCCGGTGCTGTTTCGCCACTATGTCTCGATCGCCAGTGAACAGGCTGCCCTGACCCCGCCCGAGATCGAACATGATGTGATCGCCCGGTTGATGTCGCAGGACTGGCCCGGCAATGCGCGCGCGTTAATGAACGCCGCCATGCGCTTTGCGATGGGGCTGGGATTGGGGGACGTGGAAGGCACGGTGATTGACGGTCGTCCCGGCCTGACCGAGCAGTTGGCGCAGGTCGAACGCTCACTGTTGATCGAAGCGCTCAGGCGTCACGGGGGTGGCGCCTCGGCGGCGGCGAGAGAGCTGCAACTGCCGCGCAAAACCTTCTACGACAAGCTGGCCCGACACGGGATTCGGCCTGAAACCTATCGCAACTAACCAGGCGTGACCTGTGTGGATTTCCGCACAACTTCGGCAGATGGCTGTGCGAAAATCCGCCCAGACCGGTCTTGCTGCACTGATTGGGTGCCTAAATAACGCGCCGTAAAATTATGAAACTGATATGAAAAATGAAAAATCACGCCCGCGTGATCGTTTTTCTTGGTGCCGTTAGGGAACCGTGGCCCAATAGAACCGAGGCGCCCAACCGGGTTGCCCAAGGATAACTGTCTGGGAGGACACCATATGAAATTCCTGACCATGGCCGTATCAGCGATCGCGCTGTCGGCATCTGTAACCGCTGCATCTGCTGCATGTGATGAGGGCGAGATCGTCATCAAGTTCAGCCACGTCACCAACGCTGACAAGCACCCGAAAGGCATTGCGGCCTCGCTGCTGTCCGAGCGTGTGAACGAAGAGATGAACGGAACCGCCTGCATGGAGGTTTATCCGAACTCGACGCTCTATAACGACGATCAGGTTCTGGAAGCGATGTTGCAGGGTGACGTGCAATTGGCCGCGCCTTCGCTGTCGAAATTCGAAGCCTTTACCAAGCAATTCCGCATCTTCGATCTGCCCTTCATGTTCAAAGACATCAAAGCTGTGGACGAATTCCAAACGTCAGAAGCCGGTGTGGCGATGAAGGCCTCGATGGCCCGTCGCGGCCTGATGGGTCTGGAGTTCTGGCACAATGGCATGAAACAGTTTTCAGCCAACAAACCGCTGATTCTGCCGACCGACGCTGCCGGTCTGAAATTCCGCGTGCAGCCGTCTGACGTGCTCGTCGCGCAGATGCAGGCGCTGGGCGCAAGCCCACAGCCGATGGCTTTCTCGGAAGTCTATGGCGCGCTGCAAACCGGCGTTGTCGATGGACAGGAAAACACCTGGTCCAACATCTATGGCAAGAAGTTCTTCGAAGTGCAGGATGGAACAACGGAAACCAACCACGGTGTTCTGGACTATATGGTCGTGACCAATGTGGATTGGTGGGAAGGTCTGGACGCGGGCGTTCGCGACCAACTTGCCACGATCTTGCGTGAAGTGACCGAGACCCGCAACGCCGCGGTTGGCGAAGTTGACGCAGAAGCGCGCCAAGCCGTGCTGGACGCTGGCGGAGTAATCCGCGAGTTGACAGACGAACAGCGGCAGGCGTGGCTTGAGGCGATGAAACCGGTCTGGTCGCAGTTTGAAGCAGACGTCGGTGCCGATAACATCGCTGCCGCACAAGAAATCAACGCAATGTTCTAACAGAACGCACCGGGGCCCGACCACAATTCGAGCCCCGGTTTTATCCCACTGATACGACCTGACCTGCGCCAAAGGTCACCGTCGTGCCCAGCTTCATGGGGAGGGGACAGCCATGAGCACACATACTCACAACACCAAAGGCTTCGAAGAAACGGCGATCGCGCTTATTCTTGGCCTGATGACGATGATCACCTTCGTGAACGTGGTCATGCGATATGTATTCAATACCTCGCTGATCTGGGGGCTAGAGGTCACGCTGATCCTGTTTGCCTGGCTGGTGCTGCTTGGCGTCAGCTACGGCGTGAAGGTGACGGCCCATTTGGGTGTCGATGCGCTGACCAACCTGCTTTCAGACGGACCGCGCCGGTTTCTGGCGCTTCTCGCGGCGGCAATCTGCATCATCTATGCGTTTCTTTTGCTAAAGGGCGCGTGGGATTATTGGGCGCCCTATGCTTCGCTTGATCGCACGTCAGGCCGCTGGTTTCCGACCGGGTTTGAAAATACGCGGTCACAGGCGTGGTACATCACCGATCAGGTGCCGATGCTTGATTCCCTGCGCTTTTTGGAAGGCTGGATCAACGAGGGCGAAGCCTATGACAAATTTCCCCGCGTGATCCCTTATGCCATCCTGCCTGTCGGCACGGCGCTGCTGTTGTTTCGGTTCATCCAGGCGACGATCCGCATCTGGCGTGGCCAGCAAGACAGCCTGATCGTCAGCCACGAGGTGGAAGACGAGATCGAGCAACTTCAAGACACGCAGTCGGAGGCTTAACCCATGGACGTCATCTTCCTATTTGCCATGGTCATCGGGTTTCTGATGATCGGCGTGCCGATTGCGGTCGCCCTTGGCATGAGCTCTATCATCTTCCTTCTGCTCTTTTCCGACACCTCGCTCGCGTCGGTCGCGCAGAGCTTTTATCAGGCCGAGGCCGGGCACTATACGCTTCTGGCGATCCCGTTTTTCATTCTTGCCTCAAGCTTCATGTCCACGGGTGGCGTGGCGCAGCGGATCATCCGCTTTTCGATTGCCTGTGTGGGGCACTTCCGGGGCGGGCTGGCGATTGCGGGCGTCTTTGCCTGTATGCTGTTCGCCGCCCTGTCCGGGTCCAGCCCCGCGACCGTGGTTGCCATCGGGACAATCGTCATCGCGGCGATGCGTCAGGTGGGCTACACCAAGGATTTTGCCGCAGGGGTCATCTGTAACGCTGGCACGTTGGGCATCCTGATCCCGCCATCCATCGTGATGGTGGTCTATGCCTCTGCCGTCGAAGTGTCGGTTGGCCGCATGTTCCTGGCCGGCGTCATTCCCGGCATCATGGCCGGTGTCATGCTGATGATCGCGATCTATGTGATCGCCACGATCAAAGACATGCCAAAGGGTGATTTCGCAGGCTGGAAAGAGATCATCGCCAGCTTCTCAGACGCGCTTTGGGGTCTTTTGTTGATCGTGATCATCATGGTTGGCATCTACGGCATCCCCGGTGTCACCGGCGCGCTGTTCACCCCGACCGAGGCTGCGGCGGTTGCCTCCGTCTATGCCTTCGTGGTTGCCACATTCATCTATCGCGACATGGGGCCATTGGCGGATAAGGGCGACGGTAAGAAGTCGCTGTTGCAACGGCCGCAGGCGCTGTTGACCGCGTTCTTCCACCCCGACACGCGTCAAACACTGTTCGAGGCCGGGCGCCTGACCATCACGCTGATGTTCATCATCGCCAACGCGTTGATCCTGAAACACGTGCTGACCGATGAGCAAATTCCGCAGCAGATCGCCGGTGCGATGCTGTCGGCGGGCTTTGGCAAGATCATGTTCCTGATCATCGTGAACATCATCCTGCTGATTGGTGGGCAATTCATGGAGCCATCTGGTCTGATCGTGATTGTCGCCCCGCTGGTGTTCCCGATTGCCATCGAGCTGGGTGTCGACCCCATCCACCTAGGCATCATCATGGTGGTCAACATGGAGATCGGGATGATCACACCACCGGTCGGCCTGAACCTGTTCGTCACATCCGGGGTTGCCGGGATGCCCATGATGAAGGTGGTGAAGGCCGCATTGCCCTTCCTGGCCGTGCTGTTCGTGTTCCTGATCATGGTCACCTACATCCCGTTCCTGTCGACATGGCTGCCGACGACGCTGATGGGGCCAGAGATCATCACGAAATAAGAAAGGGCGGGCTGCAGACGCGGCCCACCCTTTACAACACAACGCCGGGCGTGATGCGCCCGGCGTTTACCGTTTCACTCGCTACGCCTTTGGGTCTAGCAGCCAAAGGTTGCGAAACGCTGAACTTAGTTTTTCAGCTTGCAGGTGTTGACCCCCAGCAGCGTGTAAAGGCCACAAAAGCCCAAGGCACCCGTTGCCAACGGTACGATACCGATCAGCGCCCAGATCGGGCCGCCTGCAAAGAAATACCAACCCAGCAGGGCAAGGCCGATTACAACGCGCACGATGCGGTCAATGTTACCAGTGTTTGTCTTGAACATGGTTTAGCTCCTTTTCCAGTTGCCTCACCTTACATATGGGGTGTCGCAAAGGCATGTGACGTGGTCACACAGAAAAAGGGTCAAAATGCCGCGCCTCGCACGACCTCGTTCAACGCTTTGCGGTTAAGGATCGTGACCGCGCCACGCTCGTGGCTCAGGCAGCCGGTCTGCGCCAACTTTTCAAGCCGCCGCGATACGACTTCGCGCGCGGTGCCGATGGCGGTTGCCATTTCGGCTTGGGTCATGTGCAGGCATCCGTCAGGGCCGGATCGGTCAAGGATCAGAGCGGCCAGACGCGCCTCGACAGACATAAAGGACACGTTCTCGATCAATTGCATCATCGACTGCATCCGGTCCGCAAACGCACCGAACACCAGCCGTCGAAAACCGGGCGAGCTGTCAAGCAGGGCAAAGAAAACGTCACGCGGGATCAGGACAAGGCGGGCCGGGGTTTCTGCCGTTGCCTCGGCCGTATAGGCGTCGCCACCCAGAAGGCCCAAGGTGGACTGAATGCAGCTTTGGCCCGGTGCCACGCGATAAAGCAGGATGTCGCGCCCATTGGGGCCGATCAGGTTTACATCCACCTGACCGGACAGCATCACAACGTAGCCTTTGACCGCTTCGCCCGGACAGAACAGCACAGCACCGCTTGGCACCTCGACAGGGGCAAGCGTGTCCAGAAGCGCGCGCGCGGGCGCTTCCAGACCAGCAATTTCGTCAGTGTCTTGTGTCCAGCTCATAGCGCTAGACTAGGCGGATTGAACCTTAGCTGCGACCGCGTTTTTCAAACCGCGGCAACATGGCGGAAAAGTCCATGCCCTTGCCGTCTTCATCTTCGACGAATTGGGTGTAAAGCGCGGTTGCGGCTTGGCCCAGCGGAGTGTCGGCGTCGGCCGCTTCTGCTGCTTGCTGGCTCAGGCGCAGGTCTTTCAGCATCAATTCGGCTGCGAAACCGGGTTTGTAGTCGTTATCGGCGGGGGATTGCGGACCAACACCGGGGGCCGGGCAGTAGGCGTTCATCGACCAGCTATAGCCCGACGAGGTGGACACGACATCGAACATCTTCTGGCGGTCCAGTCCCAGCTTGTCGGCCAGCGCAAAGGCTTCGCAAGTGCCAATCATGGTGATGCCGAGGATCATGTTGTTGCAGATCTTTGCCGCCTGACCCGCGCCGCTGTCACCGCAATGCACGGCTTTCTGACCCATGATGTCAAACAGCGGGTCGGCCTTGGCAAAAGCTTCCGCCGAGCCGCCCGCCATGAAGGTCAGCGTGCCGCCGGAGGCACCACCGACGCCGCCGGACACCGGCGCGTCGACAGGCAGTAGCCCGGCGTTGGTTGCTTGTTCGGCCACGACGCGGGCGCTTTCCACGTCTACGGTCGAGCAGTCGACGAACGCGGTGCCCTTGTCCATCGCCGGAACGATCTCGTTCGCCACTGCGCGCAGGATTTGGCCGTTGGGCAGCATGGTGATCACCACGTCCTGACCTTTGGCGGCCTCGGCCCCAGATGCGGCCATGGTGACGCCGTCGATATCGACCGGCGCCATGTCAAAGCCCGTGACCTCGTGGCCAGCCTTGGCAAGGTTCGCGGCCATTGGGCCACCCATGTTACCCAGTCCGATAAATCCGATTTTCATGGCAGGTCTCCTTAAAATGTCAGTTCGTTGTCGCCCAGCGGGGCCAACATGGCCGCGACAGCAGATGCGGGCAGGGTGTTCAGATCGTGTTTCCAATTGGGCGTGCGGTCCTTGTCGATCACGGCGGCGCGGATGCCCTCCATCAGGTCAGACTGCTCCAGCGCGCGATAGACAAAACGGTATTCAAGCTGCAACGAAGGGCGCACGTCATAGGTGGTCGACAGGCGATGCGTTATTTCGACCGTGCAGGCCATCGACAGGGGCGAGTTGCGGCCCAGAAGCTCCAGCGTGTTAGTGGCGAAGACGCTGTCCTCTGCCTTCAGCGAGGCGACAATTTCGCCCAGACTGCCGCCGCCGAAATGCGCGTCGATCATTGGCTGCATCGCCGACAGGTTGCCGGGGATCGCCGGGATCGCAGCCTCATCAATGTGGCTTGGGTCGCCGGTGCGGATCAGCTCCGCCTTTAGCGCGGGCCATTCGGCTTGCCGGATCACATAATCCGCAAACCCCGCATGGATCGCATCGCCCGGTGCCATGCGCGCACCGGTCATGCCGATATATTCGCCCAATCGCCCCGGCGCGTGTGCCAAGATCAGCGAGCCACCCACATCCGGCACAAGCCCGATACCACATTCCGGCATCGCCATGCGCGACGATCGCGCCATGATCCGGTGCGAGGCGTGGCACCCAAGGCCCACGCCACCGCCCATGGTGAAGCCTTGCATGAAGCTGACAACCGGTTTGGGAAACTCGAACAGCCGCGCATTCATCCGGTATTCGTCGCGCCAGAAATTCTGCGCGCGGGTGGGATCGCCGGACTGGCCGATCTCGTAAATCTCGCGGATGTCGCCACCCGCACAGAAGGCCCTGTCGCCCTCGGCGTCGATCAGGATCAGCGCGACCTCGTCGTCGTCGATCCAGTCGATCAGGGCCGCATCAATCGCCAGACACATATCATAGGACAGCGCGTTCAGGGTCTCGGGGCGGGTCAGGGTGATCCGCCCGGCTTTGCCTTCTTTCCGGATCGAGATGTCAGACATCAGCCGCGGTCGCGTTCGGCCAGCAATTGACGGGCGACGATCAGGCGCATGATCTCGTTGGTGCCTTCCAGAATCTGGTGCACGCGCAAATCGCGCACGATCTTCTCGATCCCGTAATCGGACAGGTAACCATAGCCGCCATGCAGTTGCAGGCAGCCATTGGCCACGTCAAAGGCCGCGTCCGTCACCATCAGCTTGGCCATGGCGCAGAATTTCGAGGCATCCGGTGCTTTGTTGTCCAGCTTCCACGCCGCCTGACGCAGGAATGTGCGCGACGCCTGCAGGCGGGTTTCGTATTCCGCCAGCTTGAATTGCAACGCCTGAAATTGGTCGATGGTTTTGCCAAACGCTTTGCGCTCGCCCATATATTGCAGGGTCAGGTCCAGTGCCTTTTGCGCGCCGCCAAGCGCACCTGCCGAGATGTTGAGCCGCCCACCATCAAGCCCGGCCATTGCATAGACAAAGCCTTTGCCTTCTTCGCCCAGCAGGTTTTCGTGCGGCACGGCGCAATCGTCGAACTGCACCTGGCTGGTCGGCTGCGCCTTCCAGCCCATCTTGCGCTCATTCGCGCCAAAGCTCAGGCCGGGGGTGCCGTCTTCGACAATCACGGTGGAAATGCCCTTGGGACCATCTTCGCCTGTGCGGCACATGGTGACATAGACGTCGGAATAATTGCCGCCGGAAATGAACGCCTTGTTGCCGGTCAGCACATAGCTGTCATTGGTCTTCTGCGCGCGGGTTTTCAGTGCCGCCGCATCCGAGCCGGAACCGGGTTCGGTCAGGCAGTAAGAGAACACTTTTTCCATCGAACAAAGCGACGGCAACCATTTCTGCTTGTCTTCTTCCTTGCCGAACTTGTCGATCATGCCGCCGCACATGTTGTGGATCGACAGGAACGACCCGATCGCGGGGTCGGCCATGGCAAGCGCTTCAAAGACCAAGGTCGCGTCCAGTCGCGTCAAGCCCGAGCCGCCATATTCTTCGCTGACATAAATGCCGCCAAATCCCAGCTCGGCCAGTTGTGGCCACAACTCTTTCGGGATGCTTTCCTCGGCCTCCCATTTCTCGGAATAGGGGGCGATGTGTTCTTCGCCAAATCCCTTTGCCATATCGAAAATGAGGGTTTGTTCCTCGGAAAGCGCGAAATCCATGTATCTCTCCCGTCCACGTGTTTGCGGATACGTTATGGCGCAATTCTTACAGGAGTTTTTCAAGGCAGGGCAGAGTTCCGTCGCGTCGCAAATTGCCGCTAGGTCACTTCGGATACGCGTGTCAGAGGGCAGGTTAGAGGTCGGCGTGGAATTCGTCGATCAAGTGACGCACAACATCCTGAAGGGCCTGCTCTTTCGGTTTTTCCGCCTGAATGCTGTCGTGATAGACTGCGCGTTGGCGATCCGACGATATGCCGGTCGTCAGGATGCTGCGCGCGGCCTCGACTTCGGCTAAGCAGCCAAGGGCCTCTGCGTCTTGTTCAATCAGATGAAACATATCTTTCAGAAGCTGTTCGAAATCGACAATCTCGCCTACGCCAAAGTCGATCAATCCGCCGCTTACGCCATATCGCTGCGCGCGCCACCGGTTTTCAGCCACAAGGAAATTGTCATAAAGCCGCCAGCGTTGGTTCTTGGCTTTCAGTCGCCACAACATGCGCGACAGGCATTGGGTTAGCGCCGCCAGACTGACCGTGTGTTCCAGCCGGGGCTGCACATCGCAGATACGCGATTCGATTGTCGGAAAGCGTGATGAGGGGCGCAAATCCCACCAGATTTTCGAGCTATCCTCAATGACGCCGATATCGACCAGCGCCTGCACCGAGCGTTCAAATTCAGACCAGCCAGACAAATGCGGCGGAAGGCCAGTGCGGGGCAGGTTGTCAAAGACGGTCAACCGATAGGATGCAAGCCCGGTGTCATCGCCCTGCCAAAAGGGCGAGCTGCCGGACAAGGCCAGAAGATGGGGCAGGAAATAGCTAAGCTGGCTGACCAGATCGATCCGTGTGTCCGGGTCGGGTATGCCGACATGAACATGCATGCCGCAGATCAACATCCGGCGCACAACCCCGGCCAGATCGCGTTTCAGGTCATTGTAACGGTCCTTGTCGACATGGTGCTGTTCTTTCCAATCCCCAAAAGGGTGGCATGAGGCGGCAATGGGGGACAGCCCATAACTTGCCGCATGTTTTGACACCGTCGCGCGCAGGCGCTTCAGGTCATCGCGCGCCTCTGAGACATTGGCGCAGACATGGGTTCCGATTTCGATCTGGCATTGCAGGAATTCCGGACTGACCTGGCCTTCAAGCTCGGCCTTGCAATCCTCCATCAATCGATCAGGCGCGCGAGCAAGGGCGCAACTGTCGCGGTCGACCAGCAAGTATTCTTCTTCGACACCGATTGAAAACGGCGGTTCCTGCAGGGCCATGGCGTGTCCTTTCGGTCGTGTCTTGTCGATGCCAGCTTTGCATCAAAAGGGAAGTGCGACAAGCATCAGGCAAGACGAGAGGCAGCGGTGTCAGACACACCGCCCAAAATGACAATTTCACTTTGAATGTTGACCTTAGGTAAAGATGCGGCTTTGTTTGAGGTGGCGATTTCGCGCCGAGGTTGAACAAAATGCATACTGCCACCTTTTTCGATGACCATAATCTTTTGTTTGTCAGCTGCTCTGAACACATCCATTTCGCAAGTCTAACGGCGCGGATTGCCGAGTGGATCATCACCATCGACGCCCCCGATGACCGGTTGGTATTGGTTGATTTGCGGCGATTGCGCACGATTGACCGCCCCACGGATGGAACGGACGAGTATGTGAAACTGCAACGGAAACTGTCGCAGGACTACCGTCCGGCCCGCAAATTGGCTCTGCTTGCCACCCGACCCGAGACTTTTGTGCTGGCGCGGATGTTCGAACAATCGGCGCAGGATCAATTGCCAACCGAGATTGATGTGTTCCGCAGCGGGTCGGACGCGCTTGCTTTTTTGGGTATATGCGCCGATGACGTGGATGATTTCATCAAATCACTGGGTTTGGGGCAGAAATTGGGCTGACCCAAAAAAATACCCCGGCGGAAAGCCGGGGCAATTCGTTTTTTCTGATCAGAAATGGTGGATCAGTCCATCGCTTTGAAGTTGAACTCGCCACCTTCTCGGATGCCTGAGGGCCAGCGCGATGTCACGGTTTTTGTGCGCGTATAAAACTTGAACGCGTCCGGACCGTGCTGGTTCAGATCGCCAAAGCCGGATTTTTTCCAGCCGCCAAAGGTGTGATAGGCTAGCGGAACCGGGATCGGCACGTTGATGCCGACCATGCCGATGTTGATCCGGTTGGCGAAGTCACGCGCGGTGTCACCGTCGCGGGTGAAGATCGCTGTGCCGTTGCCATACTCATGGTCCATGGCGTGGCCGATGGCCTCTTCGTAATTTTGGGCGCGTACCATGGACAGGACCGGGCCGAAGATCTCGGTCTTGTAGATGTCCATGTCTGTGGTCACGCGGTCGAACAGGTGTGGGCCAACGAAAAACCCGTCTTCATAACCTTGCAGTTTGAAATCGCGGCTATCGACCACCAAATCGGCACCTTGTTCGACACCGGTGTTGATCAGTCGCAGGATATTTTCCTTGGCGGCTGCGGTCACAACAGGTCCGTAGTCCACATCGTCGCCAGCGGTATAGGGCGCGACCTTTAGCTTCTCGATGCGGGGCACAAGCGCGTCGCGCAGGCGGTCGGCAGTTTCTTCGCCCACCGGCACTGCAACCGAAATCGCCATGCAGCGTTCGCCAGCCGCGCCGAAACCGGCACCGATCAGTGCGTCGGCGGCCTGTTCGATATCCGCGTCTGGCATGACGATCATGTGGTTTTTTGCACCGCCAAAGCATTGCGCGCGTTTCCCGTTCGCCGTAGCGCGCGAGTAGATGTAATGCGCGATCGGGGTCGAGCCGACAAAGGCCACGCCCTGAATGGTCTCGTTGTCCAGGATCGCGTCGACCGCGTCCTTGTCGCCGTTGACGACTTGAAGCACGCCGTCAGGAAGGCCAGCTTCTTTACACAGCGCAGCCAGCATCAAGGGCACTGAGGGGTCACGCTCGGACGGTTTCAGGATCATAGCGTTGCCTGCGGCCAGCGCAGGCCCCATGCCCCAGAGCGGGATCATGGCGGGGAAGTTGAACGGGGTGATCGAGGCAACAACACCCAAGGGCTGACGCATGGAATACATGTCGATGCCGGGGCCAGCTGAGTCGGTGAACTCACCCTTCATCATCTGGGCGGCGCCAATGCAGTATTCGATGACCTCTAGCCCACGCTGAACGTCGCCCTTGGCGTCGGGGATGGTTTTGCCATGCTCGCGCGACAGCGCTTCGGCCAGCTTGTCCATGTCGCGGTTCAGCAAGTGAACCAACGCCATCATGACGCGGCCACGCTTCTGCGGGTTGGTAGCGCCCCACGCCTTTTGCGCTTCGGCGGCCTTTGCGACGGCGTCGTCCATTTCGGCCTGTGAAGCCAGTGCGACCTTTGCCTGCACCTCGCCGGTGGCGGGGTTGAAAACGTCTGCCGTGCGGCCCGATGTGCCGTCGACCATCTGGCCGTTGATCCAATGTCCAAGTGTCTTCATGGTAATTCTCCCATCATTTCGCGGTCAGGATAACCTTGCATATATGCTGGGAAAAGGGGCAGTTTTTCAAAAGGGTTTTGCAAATTTGCAAAATGGATGATGAAGGGTGGGGTGCCACCATGCGCCCTTCGGTGCGTGGAGGGCGGTTCGGATGCCTCCGGCGGGGATATTTTGAGGCAGAAGAAGAGGTTGCGACGTGATTGCGGAAAGGGCTGTAGATGGACTGGAATGATCTGAGGGTGTTTTTGGCAGTGGCGCGCGCCGAAAGCCTGTCGCGGGCCGGTCAAGTATTGAAGCGCGATGCGGCCACCGTGGGGCGACGGGTGGCGAAGCTTGAGCGGGATCTGGGCCAGCCGCTGTTCACCAAATCGCCGCAGGGTTATGCGCTGACAGAGGCGGGATCGCGCCTGTTGTCCCATGCCGAGCGCGCCGAACAGGCCGTATTGTCGGGCGTGGACGAGTTGGCTGGGCAGTCCGGGCAGTTGTCGGGTCAGGTGCGGATCGGGGCGACGGATGGGTGTGCCAGCTACATTCTGCCGCAGGTTTGCGCCGCCATTCAGAAAGAACACCCAGAGCTTGAGTTGCAGATTGTCGCATTGCCGCGGGTCATCAACCTGTCCAAGCGCGAGGCAGATATGGCGATCACGGTGTCACCGCCGCAGACCGGGCGGATCACCGTGCAGAAAATCACCGACTATCACCTGCATCTGGCCGCAGCGCAAGAATACCTAGCCGATGCGGCGCCCTTGGTGACGTTGGATGATCTGAGCGCCCACCCGATGGTGGGATATATTCAGGACATGATTTTCTATCCGGAACTGGATTTTCTAACCGGTATGGGGATTGAGCGGGTGGCGCTTGCGTCAAACCTTGTGTCGGTGCAACTGGGAATGGTGCGTCAGGGGGGCGGCGTCGGGATCACCCATGATTTCATTCTACCGTTTGCACCAAATCTGCAGCGTGTGCTGATGGATCAGGTGTCCATCACCCGCTCGTTCTATCTGATCCGGCACGAAGGCGACGCGCGGGTTGAACGCTTTGCCCGTGTCGCCGAAGAACTGGCGCGGGGTATCCGGAACGAAGTCGCCCGCTTGGAAGCAATGGCATGAGCCAATATTTCCTTTGCTGCAATTGCAAACAGGTCTTGACATATTGTTGCGCTTGGGGCGACGCTGAAGACAGAAAAATGCAAGCATTTCATCAGACAGGAGGGCACAATGCTCATTCACCAGATACTAAAAAACAAAACGCTGGCGGGTGTTGCGACGGTCAAGCCCGGCAGTAAAGTGTCTGATGCGGCAAACCTTCTGTCGGAAAAGAAAATCGGCGCAGTGATCGTGTCCGAAGATGGCGTGCGCCCGGCGGGCATTCTATCGGAACGCGACATCGTCTCGGCGTTGGGCAAGGTTGGCACCGGGTGTCTGGATCAGCCAGTGGATGATCTGATGACGTCAAAGCTTGTGACCTGCGTGCCGGGCGATCGGGCCATCCAGGTTCTGCAAACCATGACCGAACGCCGGTTTCGCCATATGCCGGTGATGGACGGGGACAAAATGATCGGGCTGGTGTCTATCGGGGACGTTGTGAAAGCGCGTCTGGATGAGCTGTCGCAACAAGCCGATGCCCTGAAAAACATGATCATGGGTTACTAATCCGCGTCGCTTTGACCAATTGGTAATAATGCGCTGCATTGCGGAAAAAACTTGCAATGCAGGACGCATTATTGTTGCGTGCCCGCATTGCAGGGAGACCAGATCATGCGCGTCGGACTTTACCCCGGAACATTTGACCCCATAACCTTGGGGCATACTGACATCATTCGCCGGGCCTGCGCTTTGGTCGACCGCTTGGTGATTGGCGTTGCAGTCAACACCGGCAAAGGCCCGATGTTCACGTTGGAAGAGCGTGTTGCCATGGTCGAGGCGGAATGTGCCCAACTGTCGCGTGAAACCGGCACCGAGATCGTTGCGCACCCGTTCGAGAACCTGCTGATTGATTGCGCCCACGATGTGGGGGCACAGATCGTCATCCGCGGCCTGCGCGCTGTGACCGATTTCGAGTATGAATACCAGATGGTCGGCATGAACCGGGCCATAGATGACAGTGTCGAAACGGTCTTTTTGATGGCGGAAGCCAAGTATCAGGCGATCGCCTCGAAGCTGGTGAAAGAGATCGCGAAGCTTGGCGGGGATGTATCGAAATTCGTGCCGCCGAGTGTGAAAAAGCAGCTATTGGCGAAGATCGGCTAGGCTCGGGCGTTGGGCAATTTGCTTGATGATCCATGCGGACACGCGTTGATGTGTCAAACGTCTGGGTGCCGGTGCCTACTTTCGGTTTCTGCGCGATTTGTCGCAAGAGCCGAAGTGAAAACCAAATGAGTGACAGCAGAAACCGCTGAAATATGCAATATTATGTCCATCATGGATGCGGTGACTTCTCTTTTTGTGCGCAAGATGGTGGCGGCGGCAGGGTCGCGTGTTGACGGGCCCGCCCTGTTGAAATCTGTCGGCCTTGATCCCGATGGCAAGGTTGACCCCAAGACTATGGTGGCAGCGGGCGTTTACTACGATCTGCTTGAGACGATTGCGGATGAGTGCGACGTAACGGATCTGCCACTGCGCACGGGTGCGTCAATGCGCTGCGATGACTACGGTGCTTT
The DNA here is from genome assembly GCF_023195695.1 of Aliiroseovarius sp. S1339. Taxonomy (GTDB): domain Bacteria; phylum Pseudomonadota; class Alphaproteobacteria; order Rhodobacterales; family Rhodobacteraceae; genus Aliiroseovarius. The sequence continues at coordinate 108,692 of NZ_JALPQG010000008.1, forward strand.
GGGGCTTGCGTTCAAAGCTGCGCCAACGCTTTTTGGCTCGTTCTCGCGAATTTCCCGATACGCGCGCCTTTGGACAAGTGTCGTCGAATACGACCTTCAGCCAGACGGCGAGAACACTTGGTTTACGTTGCACCGTGCTGGGCCACGCCGACTCGGATTGCGATTGTCCAACGAGGCGACATTGGCGAGCGCGACGGCGATAAGCCGGGAAGTCTCCCCGCATGGCACGTTCTCTCCGGTCGAGGTGCATCTGATCCATCCTGCGCCCTCATTCATAGCGCGTCACGAAAGCTATTTTGGCTGCCCGGTGTTCTTTGGGTCGGACCGCGACGCTCTGTTAATATCGCGCGAAACCATGAGCGGAGCCAACAAGCTTGGCGATGAGGGAATTACAAAGTTCCTGCTTGGGCATCTCGATCAGGCGTTGGCGCAGATTGCGGACACAAGGTCGCTAAAGGATATGATTGCACGTGCGCTGAGCGAGGGGTTGCCGAAGATGGAGGATGTCGCGCGGCGGCTTGGTATGAGTGTCAGATCACTGCATCGGCGTCTGGCGGAGGATGGTTTGACCTTTCAGACTTTGACAGAGAATACGCGCCGTGAATTGGCTGAAGGTCTTTTGCGGGACCAGCGATATTCAATCGCCGAGATCGCGTTTCTGACCGGGTTTTCTGAACAGAGCCCGTTCAACCGCGCCTTTAAGCGTTGGACCGGCTCTACCCCGGCAGCATATCGCAAAGGCAGTTCGGGGCCTAAGATGACCACTTGACCGCACAGGTCAACTTCTTGGCAGCCTTGGTCAATACGCGAGGCCCCGCTGTCTTCTATCCCTTGGCTATCGAAATCACCCAAGGGAAACAAAATGCGCCATTTAACGACATTCGCCGCCCTCGCTCTGGTTGCCACGGCAGCTACTTCTCTGGCCGAGACTGAACACAACACGGCCAACACGATCTCGCTTGAGGCAGACCATGCAGACAGCTTTCTGCACTTCTCGCCCGAACTTCCGCAAATGCGCGCCCGCGCAGCCAAAATCAACACCGACTTTGGCCTGCATGTAAGCGAAATCGAGCCGGGGCTCTTCTTTGTCACCGATCTGGTCTATCAGTCGGCATTTGTTGTGACCGACGACGGGATTGTCGTTCTGGATGCGCCGCACAGTTTTGGCGATAACCTGCGAAAAGTCATCGAGACAACCGCCCCCGGCGCGCCAATCACGCATTTGATCATGAGCCATGGTCACCGCGACCATAACGGCGCAAGTGCCAGTTTTTCCGGCATTCCTGATCTTGAAATCGTGGCGGCGGCTGAGGTTGCGCAAACGCTGGCGATGTTCCCGCTTGATGGCGTGCTGAACCCAACGCGAACGTTCGACGGGGCGTTGGATCTGACCGTTGGTGGTGTTGACATCCAGCTTCAGACGGCGCGTTTTCATGCCGAGGACATTGATGTGATGATCTACCTGCCGGACCAAAAATTCCTCATGGCTATCGATACGATCACACCGGGCGAAGCTCCGTTCATGAACTTTGGCGCCACGACCAATGTAAACGCCTATTTTCAGACGTTCGACACTTTCCTCGCTTACGATTTCGCGCACTTCCTTTCTGGGCACGTCTCGGTTCTGGGCAACCGAACTGACGTGGTCGCTGCACGCGACTACACCTTGGACGTCCGCGAAACGGTTTACGGGATGATGCCCAGCTTCAATGATCGTTTTACGAAAGGGCTGACAGCAGTAGAATTCCAACATGCGAACCTGGCTTATCGCTATGCGATGGAGGGTATCCGTGACGATTGTGCTGAACAGGTCGTCGGCCGATGGGAAACGCAACTTTCTGTTGTTGACCTTTGGGCCGACAGCCACTGCGAAACAACGCTTCTGTACGCAATCATGCACTGAACCCGCAAAAGCCCCCCACGCTTTTCAAAAAACCACCTCCGAAAGGTCATTTCAATGTCCATATGGTTCTTCGCTCTTGCCCAGTTCGCCGTTCTTGCCTTTGCCGTTGTAGGGGGTGTTTTTCTGGCGTTTTCAGACTTCATCATGCGGTCGCTTTTCCAGACCGGCGGAGTGGGCGGCATTGAAGCCATGCAGATCATAAACCGCGAAGTTTTCCGCTGGATTTTCATGACTTTATTCCTGGGCCTCGCTCCGATCTCAATCGTGATTATGGGCTACAGCGTGGTTTATATCGGCGGTCTGGCCGGCGCTCTGATGGCGCTTGCGGGCCTGATGTATCTAGTTGGCTGTTTTGGTGTAACGGTGGTGCTCAATGTGCCAATGAACAAAGCACTCGCAAGCATGGATTTGTCCGACAGCACGACAAAGGATTATTGGACCCGCAGCTATGTCCCGCGCTGGACATTCTGGAACACCGTTCGCACGGCAGCCTGCGTGATATCCGCCGCCCTTTTGCTGGTTGGGTTACTTTGGACGTTGCAGAATCAACGGGTTTGAACATGCGACTGTCCACCGTTGACGGTGCCGTTCGACGTCAACAACCGCCCAACGAAAAAGGCCGGGAGTATTGCCCGGCCTTTGCTCTGATTTGACGTTTGACTACAGGTGCTTCGCCATCTCCACTGCCGTATCCAACATGCGGACGCTGAACGCCCATTCGTTGTCATACCAGCTCAGCACGCGGACCATGTTGCCGTCCAAGACCTTGGTTTGGTCCACGGCAAAATTTGACGAATGGGGGTCGTGGTTGAAGTCTGTCGACACCAAGGGGCGGTCGACAATACCAAGGACGCCCTTCAAAGGTCCGTTGGCTGCGGCTATGGCTGCGGCGTTGATTTCTTCGACCGTGGTGTCGCGGGCGGCTTCAAACGTGAGGTCTACGCAGGATACGTTTGGCGTGGGCACGCGGACCGCGACGCCGTCCAGTTTGCCTGCCAGTTCGGGCAGCACAAGGCCAACCGCACGGGCAGCACCGGTGGTGGTTGGGATCATACTTAGGGCGGCGGCGCGGGCGCGATAGAAGTCGCTGTGCAGCGTGTCGAGCGTAGGTTGGTCACCCGTGTAAGCGTGGATCGTGGTCATGAAGCCTTTGTTGATGCCGACGGCGTCATTCAGTGCTTTGGCGACCGGAGCCAGGCAGTTCGTTGTGCATGATGCGTTTGAGACATGCACGTCGTCTGCGGTCAGCGTGTCATGGTTTACGCCATAAACGATGGTCTTGTCCGCGCCGGAGGAGGGGGCCGAGACCAAGACGCGGCTTGCTCCGTTTTCAAGATAAACACGCGCTTTGTCGCCTTTGAAAATGCCCGTGCATTCCAACACGATATCCACGTCGCCCCAAGGCAAGTCGGCGGGATTGCGGATCGCGGTAACTTCAATCGGGCCGCGTCCGGCGTCGATGGTAGTGTCTGTCCATTTCACTTCGTTCATGAAACGGCCATGGACGCTGTCAAATTGTAGCAGGTGGGCGTTCATCTCAACCGGGCCAAGGTCGTTGATCGCGACCACCTCGATATCATCACGACCTGTTTCATGCAGGGCACGCAAAACCAGTCGTCCGATCCGTCCAAATCCGTTGATGGCCACTTTGACTGTCATATTCATATTCCTTGCATGAGCGTCGCCTGCCGATGGAAGCGGCAAAGCCGATCTTGTGATGTGAGCGCTAACATGATCATTTTTGCCGAAAGGTCAAGAGATGATCACAGAATGGGGCGACGCGGGCTACCGCCAGAATGCCATCCATTCGGTGAAATCGAGGAACTTTTTGGATAGAAACACAAGGTTGGTGCCGTCTGCCAGTAACAGATCGCCTCCGATCAGCACCAAGATCAGAATGCCAAGAATAAGCGCGATCTGGTTTGTCACGGACTGCTCCTGCCTGTTTGGCCGTATTGTTGCAATGCCTGTCGGGCCGGGGCAAGGGGGAAAAGAAAACCCCCGCCACACAGGGTGACGGGGGGTGATTTCGAAGTGTTTGGGTCGCTTAGAACGATCCCATCTTGACCGCGACATCTGCCATACGGGTCGAAAAACCCCATTCGTTGTCATACCAGCCCATCACACGTACGGTGCGACCGCCCACGACCTTGGTCTGGTCGGGTGCGAAGATCGAGCTTTGTTCGGTGTGGTTGAAGTCGATTGAGACCTTAGGTTCGGGGTCATAGCCCAGCACGCGCGACATGGCTCCTTCCGCGGCTGTACGCACGATCTGGTTGACCTCTTCGACCGTGGTATCGCGACCTGCTTCAAATGTCAGGTCGATGGCCGAGACATTCGGGGTCGGCACGCGCATCGCGGTGCCGTCCAGCTTGCCAGCCAGTTCAGGCAGTACTTCGCCCAAGGCTTTCGCTGCCCCGGTCGAGGTCGGAATGATCGCCATGGCGGCCGCGCGCGCGCGGTAAAGGTCGCTGTGGCGGCGGTCCAGCGTCGGCTGGTCGCCAGTGTAGGAGTGGATGGTGGTCATGATTCCACGCTCGATCCCGAGCGCCTCATGCAGCACCTTGGCCAGCGGGGCTAGGCCATTGGTTGTGCATGATCCGTTCGAGACCATGTTGTGGTGCGCTTCCAGTTCTTTGTCATTCACACCCAGAACGATGGTTTTTTGCACGTTCTTGGCGGGGGCCGAGATCAGCACCTTGCGCGCGCCCTGTTCGATGTGGCGCTTGGCTTTTTCGCCGTCATTGAAATTTCCGGTGCATTCCAGAACGACGTCACAGCCGGTCCAGTCCAACTCGCCCATATCATAGGTCGACATCATCTGCATCGGGCCACGACCCACATCCATGGTGCCATTGCCCAGCGAAATCTCGTTCGGGAACCGTCCGTGGATGCTGTCGTATTTCAGCAGGTGGGCGGCTGTTTCCAGCGGGCCGGTCGCATTGACCTTGACCACATTGATGTCATTGCGGCCCGATGCCGCGATCTGCGCCAAGGTGCAGCGGCCGATGCGGCCAAATCCATTGATACCCACTGTGACGGTCATGCGTCTTCCCCTCAGGTTTGGCCCGATGGCCACGAAACTTTCCGCTGATATAACGACCGACGCGCCATGTCCCAACCCGCAAAACGCGTTTGATGCGAGCTTGTTAGCGAAAACATGACGAGTCGTTCGGTCGTTAGCGCAAACGACCCAGATCAATGCGCCACATCGCAAATTCGTGGTGAGTGCTTTTCACCGCCACAGAAAGCCACTAGGTTTTCCGGAAAGATCACGAAAAGGGTGAATTTGATGAGTGGTTTGATCGCGCTTCTGGACGATGTGGCAGGTATTGCGAAAATTGCGGCAGCGTCGGTGGACGACGTGGCCGGGCAAGCGGCCAAGGCTGGGGCGAAAGCGGCCGGGGCGGTGATCGACGATGCCGCCGTCACGCCGAAATACGTTCAGGGGTTCGAGCCCAAGCGCGAGCTGCCGATCATCGGGCGCATCGCGTGGGGATCGATCAAGAACAAGCTGATCATCCTGCTGCCAATCGGGCTGCTATTGTCGACGTTCGCGCCGTGGCTGATTGCTCCGCTTTTGATGCTGGGCGGGGCCTATCTGTGTTTCGAAGGGGCGGAAAAGGTCTGGCACGTCCTGTTCCCCCATGAAGAAACTTGGGACCACGCCGAACATGACATTGGCGACCCGGCCCATCTTGAGAAAGAGAAGATTGCCGGTGCGATCAAAACTGACTTTATCCTGTCGGCCGAGATCATGACCATTTCGCTGGCGGCCATCCCTGAAAGCAACATCTGGATGGAGGCGGCCACACTGGCCGTCGTCGCAATCGGGATCACAGTGATTGTTTACGGGTCGGTGGCGTTGATCGTAAAAATGGACGACGTTGGCTTGTATATGGCACAACATGCCAAGCTGTCGGCCGCACGCGCCTTCGGGCGTGGCGTCGTGAATGCGATGCCGGGGCTTCTAAAGCTTTTGATGGTTATTGGAACGGCCGCGATGGTCTGGGTGGGTGGCTCTATCATCATTCACGGGCTGCAGGAACTCGGCTTGCATCAACCCTATCAGATCATCCACGACATCGCCGTCGCGGCCGCCCTTGCGGTGCCCAGCATGCCGGGCTTTGTGGAGTGGTTCGTGACAGCGGCGCTGGACGGTGTTGTCGGGCTGGTGATTGGCGTGCTGATCATCCCCATTGCAACGCGTGTTATCGGGCCGGTTTGGGCATCCGTGGCCAAGGGGAAGGCCTAAGCGGTCGGCGCGAACGCAAGGGAAGCAAAAGTTCGTCTGTGCTGTTTGTTAAGGAAGGGTTCGCGGGACAGAGTGAGCTTTGCCTTCAATTGGGCAAATAACTGGTTTCGAGAGACGGGTATCTGATCAGCCGCAACAATTGCGACCCTAAAACGGTGGTTTCTGGTCACGAAGGGCGGCGCAGCTTGCCAGTCATCCTGAGGCCATCGCGCATGTTGAGGCCCAGCAAGGTAATGTTCACCGCGCCCGCGCTCAATTCCAGCGCCTGGACGACGTAGAACCCTGTGTCAAAGGCCCCCGCCTGCGCCTTGAACGACAGGTAGAGCGCCGACGGAATCAGGATCAAGATGCCATTGGCGGCAACGATGGGCATGCGTTTTTGTTTTTTCGCGACCAGGGGCCCGCGGCGCTTTTTCGAGAGTTGGAAACCTGAACCGCCCACCGCCGCAAGCGCCGGAACCAAGATCAGAAAACCCCACGGGATCAGGCTTTTGACTGTTGTAACCGCCGCAACGCTTGCGAAGAGTTCTGACAGAGCGGTGGACAGCCAGAAAGTAAGGATCATCAAGAGGGCGATGCCGCCAGCGATAGGGTGAACGACTTTAAGCATTGCGGTGCTCCTTAGGTTGAAGTGAATGTATATAGCTTGCTATATACTATTGCATAGCAAGCTATACAAGTAGTAAGCTAGGTGCATGGAGTTTTTGAAAAAACAATCAGCGGGATACCTTGCAAACCACATGGCACGGCTGTTTGCGCGTGGGTTGGCGGCGCGGATCAAGCCGTTGGGTCTGTCCATAGGCGCTTTTCCGGCGCTATTGGAGCTTTGGGAAAAAGATGGTCAGACGCAGAAGGAACTGGTCGTCCGGCTCGACATTGAGCAGGCAACCATGGCCAACACACTGGCACGGATGGAACGTGACGGGCTGATCGTCCGCAAGAGGGATGAAAGCGACGGACGGGTGCAGCGCGTTTGGCTGACCGATTGCACACGTAGCCTGCGAGGGCCTGCCATCGAAGCGGCGACCGCGGTCAACACCGCCGCACTCAGTGGTCTGTCGGAAGACGAACAACGTCATTTGATCGCGCTGATGCAGAAGGTCATCGCCTAAGTCGGGTGATCAACCGCAAATGCTCTGGTATGATCCTGTGAAAACCACCGAAATCAATGCCATCTGAGGACGCCGTTCGAAACACAAGCAGTCGTTGAAGGTTTATGCGTCTCCCATGTGGGCAGCCATTCTTGGGGCGGCAGAAAATCGGTAGATCGGGCGCAACGTCGGCGCTGTCCAGAATAGAAAACGCCCCGCCAAAGGTCTGGCGAGGCGCTTCAGTTTGCTGCTGTTGAGTGACTTAGCCCAAGAGGTCTTTGGCTTTGGCGACGACGTTTTCCGCCGTGATACCAAACTTCTCAAACAGGGTGCCCGCGGGCGCAGACGCGCCGAAGCTGTCCATCCCCACGAAGGCGGCTTTGGCCTCGCGGCCACGTTCGCCCAGAAGCCAGCGATCCCAGCCGCCATCACGCACGGCAGCCTCAATGCCGACGCGCACAGGGCCGGGGGGCAGAACCTTGCGGCGATAGGCTTCGTCTTGCTGGGCAAACAGTTCCATACAGGGCATGGACACAACGCGGGTGCCGATGCCTTGGGCCTCAAGTGTCGCACGCGCTTCCATCGCCAGCGACACTTCAGAGCCGGTCGCGATCAGGATCACCTGACGCTTGCCAGCTTCTGCATCCGCCAGAACATAAGCACCCTGCGCCGTGAGGTTGCGTTGCTTATATTCGGTGCGCACGGTCGGCAGGTTTTGCCGGGTCAGAACCATCGTCGAGGGCACCTCTTTCGAGGTCAGCGCCAACTCCCAAGCTTCTGCCGTTTCCACCGTGTCCGCTGGGCGGAAGGTGTAGCTGTTAGGGGTCGCGCGGCAAATCGCCAGATGCTCGACCGGCTGGTGCGTCGGGCCGTCTTCGCCAACGCCGATACTGTCGTGGGTCATCACGAACACGGTCGGGATTTTCATCAGCGACGCCAGACGCATGGCTGGGCGGGCATAATCGGTGAAGCAGAAGAACGTGCCGCCATAGGGGCGCATACCGCCATGCAGCACCATGCCGTTCATCGCAGCGGCCATGCCGTGTTCGCGGATACCCCAATAGATGTAGCGACCCTTGCGGTTGTCCGTGTCAAAGACGCCCAGATCACCGGTCTTGGTGTTGTTCGATCCAGTCAGGTCTGCCGATCCGCCAACGGTTTCCGGCATCACCGGGTTGATCACCTCAAGCGCCATTTCCGACGATTTTCGGGTGGCAACCTTGGGCTTGCCTTCGGCCACCTGACGTTTCAGGGCACGCACGACGCCGCCAAGTTTCTTGGGCACATCCAGCGCATAGGCGCGATTGAACTCGGCCTGTTTGCGTTCGCTGATCGACGCAAAGCGGGCTTCCCACTCAGCACGCGCCTCGGCCCCCTTGGCGCCGATGGCTTCCCAGGCTTTCTTCACATCATCAAGAACCTGGAACGCTCCAAGCGGTGCGCCATAAGCCTCTTTCGCAGCTTTCAGCTGGTCGGCGTCGGTCAATGCGCCATGCCCCTTCGAGGTGTCCTGCGCCGCATGACCCAGCGCGATATGCGTCTTGCAGGCGATCATCGACGGTTTGTTGGTAGACTTGGCCTTGGTGATCGCAGCGTCGATCTGTTCTGGATCGTGGCCGTCGATTTCCTGAACATGCCAGCCCGCCGCTTTGAAGCGCATAACCTGATTGGTGCGGTCAGACAGCGAGACTTTGCCGTCGATCGTGATGTCATTGTTGTCCCAAAACACAACCAGCTTGCCCAGCTGGTGACGCCCGGCCAGACCGATGGCTTCGTGGCTGATGCCCTCCATCAGGCAGCCGTCGCCCGCGATCACATAGGTGTAGTGATCCACGATCTTCTTGCCGAAACGGGCGCGTTGAATTTCCTCGGCCATGGCAAACCCCACGGCATTGGCAATGCCCTGACCCAGTGGGCCGGTGGTCGTTTCAACGCCCGAGACGTGGCCGTATTCCGGGTGACCGGCGGTGATCGCGTCCCACTGGCGGAAATCCTTGATCTGCTGCAGGGTCACATCTTCATAGCCCGTCAGGTGCAACAGCGAATAGATCAGCATCGAGCCGTGACCGGCCGACAGGATGAACCGATCGCGGTCCGCCCAACGCGGCGCGGACGCATCAAATTTCAGGTGATTTTCAAAAAGCACCGTTGCCACATCGGCCATGCCCATCGGCATGCCAGAGTGGCCCGAGTTTGCGGCAGCAACCGCATCCAGTGTCAGCGAACGGATCGCAGTGGCTTTTTTCCAGTGATCGGGGTGGCTTGCGCGCAGTGTGGCGATGTCCAACGGTCAACATCCTTTGACAAAGTTGAGGTTGGACCCCTGATAACAGCCATTTGCCAAGGGTCAAGCCAAGGTGCATGTCGCCCGCCAAGTGACTGGAATAGAACGAGGGGCGCATTTTCAAATGCGGTCGGTTATGATTGTCGTATTGACGCGTAAGGCCGATTCGCCCGCATGTCTTGCGTTGTCAGGTTGACAGGCATGTGACAAGATCGGGCAAACAAACTGGTTCAGGGCAGAACATGAGCGACATTTCCGAATTGGAAACCCGCATCACCACCGCGCTCGAGCGGATCAGCAGCGGCCTTTCGGCGCTGCCCCCTCAGGCAACGGGTGCGGATGATGAGATTGCGCGGCTGAAAGCTGCGCTAGATGATGAACGCACCACCAACAGCCAGATGGCTGAACGCTTGAAAGCGGTGCAGCACAGCCGCACTGAAGAAGCGGACCGGTTGCACAAAGAACTCGAACGTCTGACCGCGCAACTGGCGACCGACGAAGTGGTCATCACCAAGATGCGGCAAGCGAATGCCGATTTGCGGGCCAACAATGATGCGTTGCGCAATGCAGTTGGGGACGGTGTGGTGGATGCCGAACTGGTCAACGCGTCTATGGCGACCGAACTTGAAGGGCTGCGCGTCGCGCAAGCTGCCGACCGGGCCGAACTGGATGCGGTGCTGGGCGAGCTAGGGCAATTGATTGCTGAAAACGACCCCGACGCGCCGACCGAGTCTAAGAAGGAGGGTACCGATGCCTGATATCAACATCACCATTGGAAGCCGCACCTTCGACGTGGCCTGTCAGGAAGGCGAGGAGCATTTCCTGATCACGGCAGCCAAGCTGCTGGACAACGAAGCCTCGGTTCTGGTCAGCCAGATGAGTAATCTGACCGAAAGCCGGATGCTGTTGATGGCCGGACTGATGCTGGCCGACAAAACGGCCGGGCTTGAAGACAAGGTTAAACTGGCCGACAAGAAAGTGACGGATATGGAAGCCCAGATCTACGCGTTGCAAAATGCGGCACCGCAAAAGGTCGAAGTGCCGGTCATTCCCGATGCGGTCACAGATACTTTGGCCGAAATCGCAGCCCGCGCCGAAGCCGTCGCTGCGGAAGTTGAAGAACGCGCCTCATGATATTGAATGTCCGCAATGCGTGTGCCCTTTGCGCCTGTCTTGTTATGTCAGCAAGCGCGTTCCCTGCTTGGTCGAGCGATTCCCTGCAAACTGTGCACTACGCCTGCGAACGCGGGGCAATCGTAGCTGCCACCTATGTCAACAGCGCGGATGCGTCGTTTGCTGTGGTCTCTGTCGAAGGGCAGCAGGTGGGGCTTACGCAGATCCAGTCAGCGTCGGGCGCGAAATACACTCAGGACGCAGATGGTGTGGGCTATATCTGGTGGACCAAGGGCGACGAAGCGTTTCTGACTTGGGGCAATGCCCAAAGCGGTGAGGACGAAACGCTTCTGTCGCAATGTAAGGCGCGGTAAACCAACCCGCGTGAACGGGATTAGCCGTTCGCTTCGCGGATCTTGTCTGCGGCTTCCTTGTTATAGGCGACACCGTTTTCATCAAACAGCGTGTCCAGCTCGCCCGACAACGTCATCTCGGTGATGATATCGCAGCCACCCACGAATTCACCCTTCACGTAAAGCTGCGGGATGGTTGGCCAATCCGAATAGTCCTTGATGCCTTGGCGGATGCCCTCATCGGCCAGCACGTTCACATCGGCGAAGTCCACACCCATGAAGTTCAGAACCCCGGCCACGCGGGACGAAAACCCGCATTGCGGCATGTCCTTAGTGCCTTTCATGTAAAGCACAACATCGTTGGCTTTCACGGTATCTTGGATCTGTGTTTTTGCGTCGGTCATATTATCTGTCCTTTCGGGTATGCTTTATCATACCGCGTGAATATTCCTGCGGATTCTTGGTCACATTAAAACCCGGTCGATGATAGGAATTTTCCCCGCTCATGCCCGTGTCAATCATAGTTTCGCCTTGTCCCGGTTCGGTGCCTTTGTTTTGCGTCGCTGGTGGATATTTTACCCTGTGCCATATTTTTAAAATGAAGGCAGAGACAACCAGCACAGAAAACAAAATCCACCAGCCCCAGAACGCCATCACTCGGGCACTTTTGTGGTCAGTGCCAGCGCGTGCAGCTCGCCCTGGCTGCCAGCCATCTTTTCTTTCAGCGCTGCATAGACGGCGCGTTGCTGTTGCACACGGTTCTGGCCGCGAAAGCTTTCGTCCACCACTTCGGCGGCATAGTGATTTCCGTCACCCGCCAGATCGGTGATGGTAATTTTTGCGTCCGGGAAGGCCTCGCGGATGAGGGCTTCGATTGCGGATGCTTCCATGGCCATGTTCGGAACCTCGTTTGTGTTTCAACTCAATCTAAGATCGGGGGCAGGGCGCCGCAAGGGCTAGCGGCGCGTCGCGGCGTCACGAAAGCTGGTCAGCACAGCGCGGGCGTCGGACAATAGCCCCGCTTGCTCTGCATCGGCCAATCCGGGTGCCGTCCAGGCAGGGTTGGGGAGAAGGGTGTTTAGCATCTTCTGACGCGCTGCTTCCTGCGTCGGGCTGAGTGGCAGGTTTTCGGCCACGCGAAACATCTCGATCATGTCGCAGATCGCGCGCATCCGGCGATAGGCTTCGGAAATGTCCTCTAGCAACTGACGGTCTTTGCGCCAGCGCTTGCGCGGGAAGATGTGGGTCATCACATAAGGCCCGGCCCCTTTGCAGTCAAATCGCGCACAGCCGGGAAACCCTTGATCTTCAAGGGTTTCATGGATGCGGCATAGGTTATCGGCGCCCAGATGACGGCACGGGGCAAGCGCAGGCTTGGCGAAGGCAAAATCGTCGCCCGCGTCAAAGCCCGGCGACACGCAGCATAGCCCGGCACAGGACGCGCAATCGGCCACCAACGCAGTCATGTCCTGTGGGTCGGGTAGGGCTGTCATGGGATCATCGATGTGCCTGATCAAATCCTGTGCGGAAGATCTGGGCCAACTCATCCAGCGGCGCTTCTGAGCCACCCATCTTGACCGTATCGCCTGTAAAGCGACCGACAGAGGCGATGGGGATGCCCAACTTGCCCGCCTCGATCATCAAAGCCTCGGCCTGATCGAAGTTACAAGCCACCAGATAGCGCGCCTGATCTTCTCCGAACAGGGTCGGCGTGTCGGCAGTGTCGAGCGAGACCCCCACGCCTCCCGCTTCGGCCATTTCAAATGCAGCGATCGCCAGACCGCCATCAGACAGGTCAGAACAGGCTTTGATCAGTTCGCGATTGGCGCGGATGAAGTCGCCGTGCTTTTTCTCGGCCGCAAGGTCCACTTGCGGGGCGTCGCCGTCTTCGCGGTTGAAGACCTCGGCCAGCAGGGCGGATTGGCCCAGATGACCAGTGGTCTCGCCAATGACCATCGCGACATGGCCGTCACGGGCCACACCGTCGATCATGTCGTCAAGGCTGTCCAGAAGCCCGACGGCACCGATGGTCGGCGTGGGCAGGATGCCTTGACCGTCAGTTTCATTGTAAAGCGAGACGTTGCCGGACACGATGGGAACGTCCAGCGCCGCGACAGCTTCACCAATGCCTTTGATGGCACCCACAAGCTGGCCCATGATCTCGGGCTTTTCGGGGTTCCCGAAGTTCAGGTTGTCGGTTGTGGCAAGGGGCTTCGCGCCGACGGCAGTCAGGTTGCGGTAAGCCTCGGCAACGGCTTGTTTACCACCTTCAAACGGGTTCGCCATCACATAGCGCGGCGTCACGTCCGAGGTGAAGGCTATCGCCTTGTCGGTTCCGTGCACCCGCACGATGCCGGCGCCCAAACCGGGTGCGCGGACGGTATCGGCCATGACCATGTGGTCGTATTGCTCATAGACCCATTGCCTCGCCGCGTAGTTGGGCGAGCCAATCAGGGCCTTCAGCCCATCAATCGCGTCGATTTCGGGCACGTCTGAAAGCGGTTCAACGGCAGGTGTTTCGACCCATGGGCGATCATATTCGGGGGCGCGACCAGATAGGGGGGACAGCGGCAGGTCGGCTTTGACCTCGCCGTTGTGCATGATCAAAAAACGATCTTCGGCAAGCGTTTCACCGACGATTGCGAAGTCAAGATCCCACTTTTCGAACACGGCGCGGGCTTCAGCCTCTTTTTCGGGCTTCAGCACCATCAGCATCCGCTCTTGGCTTTCGGACAGCATCATTTCATAGGCGGTCATGTTGTCTTCGCGCTGGGGCACGTCTTCAAGGTTCAGCTTGACGCCCAGACCGCCTTTGTCGCCCATTTCGACCGCCGAGCAGGTCAGGCCAGCGGCACCCATGTCCTGGATCGAGATGACAGCGCCGGTCTGCATCAACTCCAGCGTGGCTTCCATCAGGCGCTTTTCGGTGAAGGGGTCACCGACTTGCACCGTGGGGCGCTTGTCTTCGATCGTGTCGTCAAACTCGGCCGATGCCATCGTCGCGCCGCCCACACCGTCGCGTCCTGTCTTGGCACCCAGATAGACGACAGGCATGCCGACGCCGGAGGCGGCGGAATAGAAAATCTTGTCGGTGTCGGCCAAGCCCGCGGCAAAGGCGTTCACAAGGCAGTTGCCGTTATAGGCGGGGTGGAAGCGAACCTCGCCGCCCACATTGGGGACCCCGAAACAGTTGCCGTAGCCGCCGATGCCTTCGACGACCCCGTTGACCAGTTGCTTAGTCTTGGGATGATCAATCTCGCCAAAAGACAGGGAGTTCATCGCGGCGATGGGGCGCGCGCCCATGGTGAACACGTCGCGCAGAATGCCGCCAACGCCGGTGGCCGCACCCTGATAGGGTTCGATATAGGACGGGTGGTTGTGGCTTTCCATCTTGAAGACCACAGCCTGACCATCACCGATATCGACGATGCCCGCGTTTTCTCCGGGACCACAAATGACCTGAGGGCCTTCTGTGGGCAGGGTGCGCAACCATTTCTTCGAGGACTTATAGGAACAGTGCTCGTTCCACATGGCCGAGAAGATGCCAAGCTCGGTGAACGTCGGCTCGCGACCAATGATTTCGAGGAGCAGGTCGTATTCGTCCGGCTTCAAACCGTGTGCGGAAATCAGGTCCTCGGTGATCTTCGGCTCTTGCATGCCTGTTTCCCCCTTAGGCTTTGGTTGGCGCCTTTTATGCGATGCGTGCGTAATGGGAAAGAGCAAAGGCGTTGGCTGCAAAGGCGCGAACAGGCGTTTGCGAAAAAAAAGAGGCCGGGCAAAGCCCGGCCAAGTCCAACAGGGAGGTAAAAACCGACTAAAGCAAAGCTCACCATCGGCTTTGAATAAGAATTAGGGCTCATAGGTCTCTGGATCAAGGGAAATTGCTGCATTGCAGCTATGCAGTCTGCGCATATCAGCGCGCAAAAAATGGGACGCAATCGCGAATAGGTAGAGCAGAGTCGCGATATTTCCTGAATTTATAACGGGTTAAGTGTTTTTTGCGGTGGACGATTGTATGCAGCGGCGTGGAGGGGCAATTTCTGACTGTTGCAAAGAAACATCAATATCGGAAGGGCAGGAATGCATATTTGCATTGAAAATTTAGCCTTGGCGATTCTTCCGATGCTCAACCAATTCCTCAACCACAAAGTCGCGGAACGCTTCGATCCGTTTAGAGGACCGTAGCTCTTCGGGATAGGCGAGGAAAACAGGGATTTTCTTGCTTTCGACGCTGGGGAACACACGCTGTAGCTGCGGTATGTCTTGTGTGACGTAATCCGGCAGCATACCGATCCCAAGATTGTGCAAGACAGCTTGAAGCACGCCGAAATAGTTATTCACGGTCAGCAGAGACTTCACGTCGTGTGTCAGCAGGTCGCGCGCCAGGTCTGCACCCGCCCTGACTTGAGCAGACGAGGTGTTTTGGCAAATCAGCCGATGTTCGGACAGATCATCGAGTGTTTCGGGGGTGCCGTTCTTTTCCAGATAGGCAGGCGTTGCATAAAGGCGCATATGCACGTCCATCAGGCGCTTGCGGATCAGGTCGGCCTGGCTGGGCTCTTTCATGCGGATCGCGACGTCGGCTTCGCGCATCGGCAGGTCAAGCACATGCTCTTCCAGCATCAGGTCGATCTTCAGGTCGGGATATTTCTCGTAAAGCTTGGGCAGGCGCGGGGCCAACCACAGCGAGCCGAAGGCGGTGGTGGTGGTAACGCGCAATTCGCCGAACACTTCTTCTTTGCTATCACGGATGCGCGCGACGGCGGCTTCGATCCGCTGATTGATCGATCGCGAGGCATCAAATAGCAACTCACCTTGTTCGGTGAGAATCAGTCCGCGAGCGTGGCGGTGGAAAAGCGTGGCATTCAGGCTTTCTTCCAGCGCTCGAATTTGTCGCGACACCGCAGACTGTGACAAATGCAGCGCGTCACCCGCATGGGTCAACGACCCGGCATCAGCCACGGCATGAAATATTCTGAGCTTGTCCCAATCCATGGCGAAAGAACCAGTATTTGTTAGCGCATAAAACTTGCACAGTGTTATCATCAGAACAGTGATGAGTGCCAGCACGGATTGTGATGTGAAATGATTTGATAGGTCATAGGTTTTGACCTATCATTCTCTCAATCCAGTTATCACTCTAACGTATTGGGAGGTGCGTCATGGGCAAGCCAGACATCACTCTGAACGACCGATTTGATCTGACCAAGCAGCAGGTGCTGTTGAATGGCACGCAAGCCTTGGTGCGCCTGATGCTGATGCAGAAGGAACGCGACCGGGCGGCCGGACTGAACACGGCGGGGTATGTCACGGGGTATCGTGGCTCGCCCCTGGGGGCTGTGGATCTTTGGATGGGGCGTTCCAAAAAGGTGTTGGAACCCAACGACATCAAATTCCATCCCGGTCTGAATGAAGATCTGGCCGCGACCGCGCTGTGGGGCAGCCAGCAGGCTGAACTGCGCGGCGAGGGCACGCATGATGGCGTGTTTGGCCTGTGGTATGGCAAGGGGCCGGGCGTGGACCGCACCGGTGACGTGATGCGCCATGCCAATATGGCCGGCACCAGCCCGCATGGTGGCGTGCTGATGGCGATGGGCGATGATCACACCGGCGAAAGCTCGACCGTGTTGCACCAGTCTGACTGGGCGATGGTGGATGCCTATATCCCGGTTCTCAGCCCGGCGGGTGTGCAGGAAATTTTGGATTACGGCATCTATGGTTATGGCCTCAGCCGTTTTGCGGGCGTTTGGGCGGGTCTGAAGGTAATGAAAGACACGGTCGAGGCGACCTCGGTCGTCGATGGCGATCCAAACCGGATGCAGCTTGTCACACCTGATTTCGACATGCCGGATGGCGGGTTGAACATTCGTTTGGCTGACC
This sequence comes from Aliiroseovarius sp. S1339, assembly GCF_023195695.1. GTDB lineage: Bacteria > Pseudomonadota > Alphaproteobacteria > Rhodobacterales > Rhodobacteraceae > Aliiroseovarius. The sequence goes on from NZ_JALPQG010000008.1 coordinate 125,571, forward strand.
AGCCGGTGCCGCAAGAAGCGCGGATGATCGACTATAAACGCTTCGCCGCCGAGGCTTATGCCCGCGCCAACCGGATTGACCAGCGCAAGTGGGGCAAACCCGGGGCCAAGATTGGGTTCGTGGCGGCTGGCAAGAACTGGCTGGATCTCGTGCATGCGATGGGCCTTCTGGGCATCGACGAAGCCGAGGCCGAACGCCTGGGCCTGACCACCTACAAGGTCGGCCAAACCTTCCCGCTGGATATGGAAAGCTTCCACGAATGGGCCGAGGGGCTGGACCTGATCGTGGTGGTCGAAGAAAAGCGCAAGCTGATGGAAGTGCAGATCAAGGAAGCGATCTTTGACGACCGCGACGGTCGGCGCGTCTATGGCTGGCACAAGGGCGACACGTGGGAAAACGGCCGCCGGTTGGAGCTTTTCCCGACCCGCTATGCGTTGGACCCGATCATGATTGCCGAGAAAATCGGAGACATCTTGATTGAAGAGGGGCGCGGGACCGAATCCGTGAAGGCGGGCCTGACAATGTTGGCCGAGGCGAAAGGCGCGGACAATGCGCCCAATATCGCGGCACGCTTGCCGTTTTTCTGTTCGGGCTGCCCACACAATACTTCAACCAAACTGCCGGATGGGTCGCGCGCCTACGCGGGTATTGGCTGTCACTATATGGTGCAGTGGATGGATCGCGATACCGTCGGGTTCACCCAGATGGGCGGCGAGGGTGCCAACTGGATTGGCGAGGCACCGTTTTCGAAAACCGGGCATGTGTTCCAGAACCTGGGCGACGGAACCTATAACCATTCGGGCAATCTGGCGATCCGGGCGGCATTGGCGTCGGATGCCAACATTACCTACAAGATCCTTTACAACGATGCGGTCGCGATGACGGGCGGGCAGACCAACGAAGGTGGCTTGGACGCAGAGCGTATCGCGCGTGAGGTGCAGGCGATGGGCGTGAAGCACATCTTCCTTGTCTATGACGACAAAGAGGATGTGGACCTGTCAGCCTTCCCTAAGGGACTGTCGCACCACACCCGTGACGAGTTGTTGACAGTTGAAAAGAAATGTCGCGATATCAAGGGTGTCTCGGTCATTCTTTACATCCAAACCTGCGCGGCAGAGAAACGCCGTCGCCGCAAGCGCGGGCAATTCCCTGACCCGGATAAACGTGTGTTCATCAACACCGACGTCTGCGAGGGCTGCGGCGATTGCGGGGTGCAGTCGAACTGTGTCTCGATCGTGCCAGTGGAAACCGAGCTGGGCCGCAAACGCGCCATTGACCAATCCAGTTGCAACAAGGACTTCAGCTGTGTGAACGGCTTCTGCCCCAGCTTCGTGACCGTCGAAGGGGCCAAGCTGAAGAAATCGGCGACCGCCGAGGTGGACATTCCTGATCTGCCAGCGCCAGCGCTTCCCGCCATTGACGGCACCTTTAACACGGTGATCACCGGCGTTGGTGGCACAGGCGTCGTGACCATCGGCGCCATCATGGCGCAGGCGGCCCATATCGACGGCAAGGGCGTCGGCATGATGGAGATGGCAGGCCTTGCCCAGAAGGGCGGGGCTGTCACAGTTCATTTGCGCCTTGCCAACGCACCGGAAGACATCTCGGCCATTCGCGTGGCAACGGGGGAATGTGATGCGCTGATCGGCTGCGATCTGGTGGTGTCGGCTTCGTCCACTACCTTGGGTCTGACCAAAACCGGACGCACCGGGGCCGTCGTAGACAGCCACGAAACCGTGACGGGCGAGTTCACCCGCAACACCGATTTCGCCATTCCGGGCGACCGTCTGCAATTGTCGCTTGAAGCGCGGCTGCGCGACCGTCTGTCGATGTTCGACGCGACCGAGCTGGCGCGGGTGCTGATGGGGGACAACATCTTTTCGAACATGATGGTGCTGGGGGCCAGCTGGCAGGCGGGCATCGTGCCGCTGACCCACGATGCGCTGATGTATGCCATCGAGTTGAATGGTCAGGCGATCGACCGCAACAAGCACGCTTTTGAGCTGGGTCGTTGGGCCGTTCTGCACCCGGAAGAAGCCGAGAAGATGGTTGTCGGTGAGGTGGTTGAAAAGCCCAAGACGCTGGCCGAGATCATCGACTTCCGTGCAAATCAACTGGTCACCTATCAGAACAAGCGGCTGGCGAAACGCTATCGCGCCTTTGTCGATCAGATGCCCGACGCGTTGAAAGAGCCGGTGGCGAAAAGCTATCACAAGCTCTTGGCGTATAAGGATGAATATGAGGTCGCGCGCATGTTATGCGACACCCGTGCCAAGGCCGAGGCCGAGTTCGACGGCGATCTGAAGCTGACCTATCACCTCGCCCCGCCGATCCTGAGTGGGACGGACGCCAACGGACGGCCCAAGAAACGTGGCTTTGGAAGCTGGTTTGAGAAGTCGGCCCCATGGCTGGCCAAGATGAAGAGCCTTCGCGGCACGCCGCTTGATCCCTTCGGCCGATCCGAGGAGCGCTGCACGGAACGTGCGCTCATTTCGGAATTTGAGGCCGACATGAAAACCGTTCTGGCAGGGCTGACCGACGACAATCTGTCCGTTGCGCGCGACTTGGCAGAGCTTCCCTTGTCGATCCGCGGCTTTGGTCCGGTGAAAGAGGCGAATGTCGAAAAGGCGGCTGCACGTCGGGCAGAGCTTTTGGCTCAGTTCAGCGGGCAAGCACCGCTGGTGCAGGCTGCCGAATAAGGATTGCGCCGCCGCTGGCCCAAGCCATGCGGCGACGCGACACCTGCTTGATGGGCGGATTTTCAACCCAAGCCCATTTCCACAATGGATTTCCGTCGCGAACAGACATATGCCTTGTGCAAAGGCAACACGGACGGGACCAAAGACAATGGCAGTAGGTATTTTCGATTCAGGTCTGGGTGGGCTGACGGTGCTGGACGCTGTCACCAAGCGACTGCCCGATGTTGATTTCGTCTACTACGCTGACAGCAAGCATGCGCCTTATGGTGTGCGCGACGCCGATGACATCTATAATCTGACGACCACCGCCGTTCAGGCTTTGTGGGATCAGGGCTGCGATCTGGTGATCCTTGCGTGCAACACGGCCTCGGCGGCAGCGCTGCGCCGGATGCAGGAAAGCTGGGTTCCCGGCGACAAGCGTGTGCTGGGCGTTTTTGTGCCGTTGATCGAGGCGATGACAGAACGGAACTGGGGCGACAACTCGCCGCCGCGCGAAGTGGCGGTGAAACATGTGGCGCTGTTTGCCACGCCCGCCACCGTGTCCAGCCGTGCGTTCCAGCGTGAACTGGCTTTCCGGGCGATCGGCGTGGATGTGGAAGCGCAAGCCTGCGGTGGTGTCGTCGATGCGATTGAAGAGGGCGACATGATCCTGGCCGAAGCGCTTGTGCGCAGCCATGTGGACGCCTTGAAACGCAAGATGCCAAAGCCCGAGGCCGCGATCCTTGGCTGCACCCATTACCCGCTGATGGAGCAAGTGTTCCAAGACGCGCTGGGCAAGGACGTGCAGGTTTACAGCCAAGCCAATCTGGTGGCCGAAAGCCTTGCCGACTATCTTGGCCGTCACCCCGAAATGTTGGGCGCGGGCGCGGGGTCGAAGTTCCTGACCACCGGCGACCCTGACCGGGTGTCCGACCGTGCCACCCAGTTTCTGCGACGAAAGATCACGTTCGACGCGGCCTGATTGAAGCGGGCCGACAAAACCACTACATCTTTCGCGAAGTCTCAGGAGGTCATGATGACCCACAAAATCGCCATTCTTGGTGCGTCCGGCTATACCGGCGCTGAACTTGTCAGGTTGATCGCAACCCATCCGACGATGGAAATCGTCGCCCTGTCTGCCGACCGCAAGGCGGGGATGGAGATGGCAGATGTCTATCCGCAGCTGCGCCACCTCGATCTGCCCAAGCTGGTCAAGATGGATCAGATCGACTTTGCGGATGTTGACCTGGCCTTCGCGGCCCTGCCGCATGGGCTTAGCCAAGCGCTGGTGCGTGATCTGCCCAAGTCGGTGAAGGTCGTGGACCTTGGTGCCGATTTCCGGCTTCGCGACCCCGCGGACTATGAGAAATGGTATGGCGCGCCGCATGTGGCGACCGAGCTTCAGAAAGAAGCGGTCTATGGGCTGACCGAGTTCTACCGCGACGACATCACATCTGCGCGATTGGTGGCCGGCACCGGCTGCAACGCGGCGACGGTGCAATACGCGCTTCGCCCGTTGATTTCAGCGGGCCTGATCGACCTTGACCGGATCATCTGTGATCTGAAGAACGGGGTGTCCGGGGCCGGGCGGTCTTTGAAGGAAAACATGCTGTTTGCTGAACGTTCGACCGATGTGCAGGGCTATGCGCAGGGTGGCACGCACCGGCATCTGGGCGAGTTCGATCAGGAGTTTTCGCTGCTGGCGGGCCGTCCGGTTCAGATTATGTTCACGCCGCACCTTGTGCCGGTGAACCGCGGCATTCTGGCCGATTGCTATGTCGACGGGGATGCGGACAAGATCCACGCAGCCTTGGTTGAGCAATATCAAGACGAACCGTTCGTGACTGTGCTACCCAAGGGCCAATTGCCCGGTATGGGGCACGTCATGGGGTCGAACCAATGCCATCTGGGCGTTGTAGGCGACCGCGTTCCGGGGCGTGCTTTGGTGGTGTCGGCGTTGGACAATCTATGCAAAGGATCGTCCGGTCAGGCGATGCAAAATGCCAACCTCATGTTGGGCGAGGATGAGACGACGGGGCTGATGATGCCCCCGGTCTTTCCATAAGTCTTTGAAAAGGAGCCGACCATGGCCGGTTTGAAAAGTCTGAAGAAAACACGACGAATCCAGATCATTGTTCTGGCATTCGTGGCGCTCGGGATCTCCACCGGGTTGATCGGCTATGCGCTGAAAGACGGGATCAACTATTACCGGTCCCCGACCGAAGTTCTGGCCGAACCGCCCAGCGAAAACGAGGTGTTTCGCATGGGTGGTCTGGTGTCAGACGGCACACTTGTGCGTGGTCAAAGCGAAACGGTGACCTTTTCCGTCACCGACGGTGGGGCGGTTGTGCCGGTCAGCTACACTGGCGTGTTGCCTGATCTGTTTGGTGAAAACCAAGGCATGATCGGCACTGGAAGCTATGTAAACGGCACATTCCAAGCCACGGAAATCCTTGCCAAACACGACGAAGATTATATGCCGAAAGAGGTTATCGACAGCCTCAAGGAAACCGGTGTCTACGTCGAGCCGACCTCCTGATTTGAGGTTTCTTAACGCTTCTTAACCAGCCTTACCCCCATGTTTGACATGCGGGGTATAGGCGCAAATGAAAAGCGTTGAAGAAATAGCGACCGAGATTGTCGCTCGCGAGGGTGGCTATGTAAACGACCCGGACGATCCGGGTGGCGCGACCAAATACGGCGTGACGATCCACACCATGCGGCACCTTGGGCTGGATCTGGATCGCGACGGGCAGGTGACATCGAAGGATGTCAAAGCCCTGACCCGTGATCAGGCCCGCGACATCTTCCTGAAGCATTATTTCCAGAAACCCCGACTGGCGGAGCTTCCGCGCCCGCTGCAGGCCTCCGTGTTCGATATGTATGTGAATGCGGGCGGCAATGCCGTGCGTGTGCTGCAAAAGCTGTTCATCAAAATGGGGTATGAGCTGGCGGTCGATGGCGCGCTTGGCCCGAAAACCCTTGGCGTGGCGCGCGCCGCGATGAAGGTAGCACCCGACCATCTGGTGGATGCCTACGGGATTGAACGGCGCAACTATTACTATCGGCTGGCGGACCGCCGCCCAACATCTCGCAAATACGCCAAACGCCGCGATGGTGGAAAGGGCGGATGGATCACCCGCGCTGAAACCTTCTTGTCCGAAAAATACCACTTCTCAGATCAGGATCACCGCAGAAGGATCGCAGCATGGGCTTGATTGGCAATGTTTTCAATATCCTGTTCGGGCGCGGCGGCAACGTTATCCGCGAAACCGCAGAAGTGTTTCGCGAAAACACCGAGGCCGCGTCTGGCCGCGCGACCGACGTCCAGATGGCCGCGATCGACGCCTTCCGGGCCGAATTCAACGCCGCCCAAGGCGGGCGATTCAATCGTTTCATGGATGGTCTGAACCGGGTGCCTCGTCCTGCGCTCGCGTTGTCGACGCTTGGTCTTTTTGCCGCAGCGATGGTCAGCCCCGACTGGTTTGCGGCGCGAATGCACGGCATCGCGATGGTTCCCGAGCCTCTTTGGTGGCTCATGGGAGTGGTGGTCAGCTTCTATTTTGGCGCGCGCCACCAGATCAAAGGGCAAGAGTTCCAGCGCGCAATTGCGACAGCCTTGTCGCGGGAAAACGAGTTGTCAAAGGCGTCGTCCAGCCGACCCAAACCGCCTTCTGTCTTCAAGCCTGCGCCCTCAACGAGTTCAACGCCCAACAGCCCGCAGCGGGTGCAGGATGGCGTCAACATCTCGGATAATGCCGCTCTGGCCGATTGGCAGGAGGCACAGCGTGGCGGGTGAGGTGATCCTGAAACTTGTCGCAGAACACGGGCCTTGGGTGTTGTTGGTTTTCTATCTGCTCTACCGAGATTTTCAAAAAGATCAGGCAACGCGGGCGGTGTTGGACAAGAACACCTCTATTTTGATCGAGATCACGACGATCATCCGCGAACGCCTGCCCGCAGGTGGGGGGCGATGATCAGGGCGGTTTGGCGACTTAGAAACTGGGTTTGGACCGTTGTGGTCGGATCTCGGTTTCAGAAATCTATTGAACAAAACCAACATGCAGCAGCCGAACTGGATGCTGTTGTGCGAGAGGTCTTGCAGAAATGAAACAGGCGTTCGGTTTAATGATGTGCCTCGCGGTGCTGTTGCAGCTTGGCTACCGCGTGGCGGGCTATGACGCGATGTATCAGATCGGATACGGGGCAATCACCCTGATGGGGTTGATGATCTCGCTGACCTTCTTGTGGCTGTACGTGCAGCGCGCGACCCCGCTGGCACTGGGCATGGCCTATAGTTGGTCGGGGGCAAGTCTGGTGCTGGGCTGGTGGTGGATTTTCGCTTTGATGGGCGAGCCGCCATTTATGGAGCAAAACTCCGCGCATCTTATCCCGCTGTCGCTTTATCTTTCAGGCGCTTTGCTTCACTTCAGCGTGATCCATCGGTCGTTCGGATGTCATGGTATGACGTTCCTGTGGCCGGTGCTGGGGGCCGTGATCTTGTCGACGGTCATTTTTATGGCCGTTTAATGCCCACAAACCCGTGACCAGACGCCGCAGAGGGCTAGGCCCCGCCCGCGACTCCCTTTATGGTCGCTGACATGATTACAGAGCTTGGACATTTTGCGCTGATATTGGCGCTAGGCGTGGCGATCGTGCAGACGATTGTGCCACTGATTGGGGCACATAAAGGCTGGCGAGGCTGGATGGAACTGGCGGTGCCTGCCGCGACGATCCAGTTCCTTCTGGTGCTGGCGTCGTTCCTCGCGCTGACATACGCATTCGTGACGTCAGACTTTTCACTGCAGTTGGTTACGCTGAACTCGCATTCTGCGAAGCCAATGCTGTACAAAGTGTCGGGCGTTTGGGGCAACCACGAAGGCTCGATGCTGCTTTGGGTGTTGATCGTGACGCTGTTTGGCGCGATGGCCGCTTGGTTTGGCGGCAACTTGCCGCAACGCCTGAAAGCGCGGGTGCTTGCTGTGCAAAGCTCGATCGCAGTGGCGTTTCTAGCCTTTGTCCTTTTCACGTCGAACCCATTTATCCGCATCGCGCAACCGCCGTTTGATGGCCGCGATCTGAACCCGCTTTTGCAAGACCCCGGTTTGGCCTTCCACCCGCCCTTCCTGTATCTGGGCTATGTTGGCCTTTCCATGGCGTTCTCATTCGCCGTCGCCGCTTTGATCGAGGGTCGGATCGACGCGGCCTGGGGCCGTTGGGTGCGTCCGTGGACGCTGGCCGCCTGGATATTCCTGACCATCGGGATCGCTCTTGGCAGTTGGTGGGCTTACTATGAGCTTGGCTGGGGCGGTTTCTGGTTCTGGGATCCGGTTGAAAACGCGTCGTTCATGCCGTGGCTCTTTGCTGCCGCGCTGTTGCATTCGGCCATTGTGGTCGAAAAACGCGAAAGCTTGAAAAGCTGGACCATCCTTCTGGCCATCCTTGCCTTCGGGTTCTCGCTGATCGGCACGTTTATTGTGCGCTCGGGCGTCATCACGTCTGTGCACGCCTTTGCCACGGACCCCGAACGCGGCGTGTTCATCCTGATGATCCTCGCCTTTTTCACCGGCGGCGCGCTGACGCTTTTTGCCGCCCGCGCCAGCACGATGGAGGCGCGTGGGGTCTTTGGTTTCGTCAGTCGCGAAAGCGCTCTGGTGCTGAACAACATCCTGTTGGCTGTGTCATCCCTTGTTGTCTTTGTGGGCACGATCTGGCCGTTGATCGGCGAGATTTTCGGTCGCAAAATCTCGGTCGGCGCTCCGTTCTTCGAGGCAGCCTTTACCCCCTTTATGGTGGTGCTTGCTTTGGCATTGCCAGTCGGGGCCATGTTGCCGTGGAAACGCGCCAAGCTTGGCCGTGTGGTGAAGACACTGGTGCCTTTCTTCGTTCTGGCGGTTGCGATTGGGGCGTTGGTCTGGGCGATGCAAACTGAAAAAACGGCGCTGGGGCCCATTGGCATGTTCCTTGGCACCTGGTTGGTGGCCGGGGCGCTTGTTGATCTGGCGGGCCGGACCGGGCGGGGATCGGTTTCGAACCGTCTGTCGCGTCTGACGCGTCTACCGCGGTCCGACTGGGGCAAGCTTGCGGCGCATTCCGGGTTCGGGATCACCGTTATGGGCATCTCGGGTTTGATGGCGTGGAGTGTTGAGGACATCCGCGTGGCGGCAATCGGCGAAACTTTCTCTGTCTCCAGCTATGAAATCACTTTGGTGGATGTCAGAAGCGAACAGGGGCCGAACTATATGACCACAAAGGCCGAGATGCGCGTCACCCAAGACGGGCAACCGCTGACAACCCTTTATCCTGAAAAGCGCGTCTATCCCGTGCAGGCGATGCCGACCACAGAAGCCGCGATTTCGAACGGGTTTTGGCGGGACATCTATCTTGTCATCGGCGATCCGCAGGATGATGGTGGCTGGGCCGTGCGGACCTTTATCAAGCCCTTCGCCAACTGGATATGGGCGGGGTCGATCATCATGGCGCTGGGTGGGTTCATCAGCCTGACGGATCGCAGGTTCCGCGTGGCGGCCGGAGCGGCCAAGACGCGTGCGCAAGGAGTGCCGGCGGAATGAGGCGTATCATTATTTCGGGCCTTCTGGCCGCCACCCTCGCGGTTTCTCCTGTCTTTGCCGTAAACCCGGACGAGGTTCTGGATGACCCAGCCCTTGAGCAGCGGGCGCGCAACATCTCGGCGGACCTTAGATGTGTGGTCTGCCGGGGCGAGAATATCGACGAAAGCAACGCCCCAATCGCGCACGATCTGCGGCTGTTGGTGCGCGAACGTCTGGTCGAAGGCGACAGCAATGACGAGGTGGTGGACTTTATCGTCGAACGCTATGGCGAATACGTTCTGATGAAACCCAACACATCGGGTGCAAATGTGATCCTTTGGGCGGCTGGCCCTGCGCTGTTTATCGTCGCATTGCTCGCAGCCGGGCTTTATCTGCGCCGCCGCTCGCAAGCCAAGGACACCGCAACGGCGCTCTCGTCGGACGAAGAGGCGCGTCTGAAAGTGCTGATGAAGGATTGATCCCGCCCAGGTCCGGCGTGGTTCACCTATTTTTTGCAATGTGACGGGGCGTTTGTCTTTACCTGACCGATTGGTCGGGTAAGCTGCCCGAAATTTGCGGGAGGATCCAATGAACTACGAAACGATCACGGTCGAGGTGACCGACGGGTTGGCAGTGCTGACGTTGAACCGCGCTGATGTCATGAACGCGCTGAACACTCAGATGCGTGCGGAAATGACCCATGCGATCAAGGAAGCCGGCGAAACGGCACGCGCATTGGTAATAACTGGTGCCGGCCGGGCCTTCTGTTCCGGTCAGGATCTGGGCGACCGCGCAAATGTGGCTCATGTCGATCTGGAGCGCACTCTGCGCGATGAATACGAGCCATTGCTGGACGCGATCTATAACAGCCCCATTCCCACCATCGCTGCCGTCAACGGCGCAGCGGCGGGGGCAGGGGCCAACATCGCATTGGCTGCGGACGTTGTCATTGCCGCCGAAAGCGCCTTTTTTATGCAGGCATTTTCCCGCATTGGCCTGATACCGGACGCGGGCGGCACATATTGGATGCCGCGCCAGATGGGTTTCGCCAAAGCGATGGGCGCGTCCCTTTTTGCCGAAAAGACCCCCGCGTGTGAGGCGGCCGATATGGGGCTGATCTGGGAATGTGTCGCGGATGATGAGTTCGAGGCTGTTTGGCGCAAACGCGGCGAACAACTGGCGAAGGGTCCGACCCTGTCCTATCGCAATATCAAGAAAGCCCTGCGCAGCTCGATGAGCAATACGCTGGACGAACAACTGGCACTTGAGGCGAAGCTACAAGGCGAATGCGGCAATTCACGCGACTTCAAAGAGGGCGTGTTGGCGTTTCTTGAGAAGCGCAACCCCAATTACGAGGGACGCTAGGGCCTAGGCCTGATCCCAAGGCTGTCGCCCGTCTTCAAAGACATCCTTGCCGCGTTCAAATAGCGTCGGATCGTCAAGCGCACCAGCGTAAATGGCTATGGCGTCTGGCATGCGGGACGTCGCTTTCAACAGCGGCGATCCGCAATCGCGACAGAATATGAATTCCAACATCGATCCCGAATCCGCCCTTTGGCGATAGGTTTTTGTCGGCCCCTTGGTCATCAGCGCATCGCGGTGGACCATCATTTGCGGGGCGTGTCCGGCCCCGGTCACGTGTTGGCAATCTCTGCAATAGCATTGGATTGTGAAGCGAATTTCGCCGGTATAGTCGAACTGGCACGCTCCACACAGGCAGCTGCCAGATAGATACTGAGACATGTCCAACCTCCTTGATTGATAGAGTAGCCAGTAGCTTGATGCGCGCCATGAAAACAAAAAAAGCCGCCAAAATCGGCGGCTTTTTTCTGGTTCGGAGGAACGGCGTCTTAGCGCTTTGCGACATCCACATAATCGCGCATCGTCTCGCCCAGATACAACTGGCGCGGACGACCGATTTTTTGTGCCGGATCGCCCAGCATCTCTTTCCACTGCGAAATCCAACCGACAGTGCGGCTAAGCGCGAAGATCGGTGTGAACATCGAGGTGGGGAAGCCCATCGCCTCAAGGATGATACCCGAATAGAAGTCGACGTTCGGATACAGTTTCTTCTCAACGAAATAGGGATCTTCCAGCGCAATGCGCTCAAGCTCTTTCGCGACTTTCAGGGTCTCGTTGTTGTCGATGCCCAGAAGGCCCAGCACCTCGTCAGCACTTTCCTTCATGACCTTCGCACGCGGGTCGAAGTTCTTGTAGACGCGGTGGCCAAAGCCCATCAGGCGGAACGGGTCGTTCTTGTCTTTGGCGCGTTCGACGAATTCGGGGATGCGATCCACGGTGCCGATTTCGCGGAGCATTTCAAGACAGGCTTGGTTGGCGCCACCGTGGGCGGGGCCCCAAAGGCAAGCGATACCTGCGGCGATACAGGCGAACGGGTTGGCGCCTGACGACCCGGCCAGACGCACGGTCGAAGTCGACGCGTTCTGTTCGTGGTCAGCATGCAGGGTGAAAATCCGGTCCATGGCTTTGGACAGGATCGGGTCCACGACATATTCCTCGGCCGGGACGGCAAAGCACATACGCAGGAAGTTCGACGCATAGTCCAGATCATTCTTCGGATACACGAACGGTTGGCCGACCGAATATTTGAAGGCCATGGCTGCGATTGTCGGCAGTTTGGCGATCATGCGGATCGCGGCGACTTCACGTTGCCATTCATCATTCACATCAGTCGAGTCGTGATAGAAGGCAGACATTGCCCCAACGACGCCAGTGATGATCGCCATTGGGTGGGCGTCGCGGCGGAACCCGGTGAAGAATTTGATCATTTGCTCGTGGACCATCGTGTGATTGGTCACGCGGCTTTCGAAGTCCAACTGCTCGGCTTGGGTTGGCAGTTCACCGTACAGCAGCAGATAGCAGACTTCGAGGAAATGCGACTTGTCGGCCAGCTGGTCGATCGGATAGCCGCGATACAGCAGCTCGCCCTTGTCACCATCGATGAAGGTGATGGTCGAATCACAGCTGGCAGTCGATGTGAAGCCGGGGTCATAGGTGAACACGTCACCCTTTGCATACAGTTTGCGGATGTCGATCACGTCGGGGCCCGCTGTGGGCGAATACATCGGCAGTTCCAGCTCTTTGTCACCAAATGTAAGCTTCGCAGTTCCGGTCGGTTTGGCCATCTATTTATTCCCTTCGTGTTCGTATCTATCCACGTCCACCCCGGATGGGTCGGTCGCGTGTGCTTGTTCTATGCGCTTGCATCTTCAAGGCGGGCAACAGTTTCGTCACGGCCAAGAACAAGCATCATATCAAATACGCTTGGGGTCACGGCGCGACCGGCAAGGGCTGCACGCAAGGGAGCAGCCAGTTTGCCAAACTTGGTCCCGTGAGCTTCGGCAAGCCCGTTCAGGATCCCTTCCAGCGTGTTGCGATCCCAGCTAGCATTTTGCAGCTGCGGCGTCAATTCTTTCAGTATACCACGGGATACTTCATCCAGTGCCTTTGCTGCTTTCTCGTCCTGTTCGATGGGGCGGGTAATGGTTGCAAAGTGCGCTTTTACAAGGAGTTGCGGGAATGTCTTCGCCCCCGTTTTCAACACATACATCGCGTCCGCTAAAAGTTGACGTTGCTGCGGTTGCAAAGGGAATTGCCCGGTTGCGGCCAAAAAATCCTCAAGCTCGGCCATCACTTCGGCATCGTCCATCGCCGCAAGGTGTTGCCCCGATAGGTTGTCGAGCTTTTTGAAGTCAAACCGGGCCGGGCTTTTGCCGATTCCCTTCAGGTCAAACCACTCCAACGCCTGCGCGTCGGTGAAAAATTCGTCGTCCCCGTGGCTCCATCCCAGACGCGCCAGATAGTTGCGCATCGCGCGGGCGGGGTAGCCCATGGCTTGGTATTCTTCGACCCCCAATGCGCCGTGGCGTTTGGACAGTTTTTTGCCGTCGGGGCCGTGGATCAGCGGAATATGCGCCCAGACCGGCACGTCCCACCCCATCGCCTGATAGACAAGCTGTTGACGTGCGGCGTTGTTCAGGTGGTCATCGCCGCGAATGGCATGGGTCACGCCCATGTCGTGATCATCCACAACGACAGCCAGCATGTAGGTAGGTGTGCCATCAGACCGTAAACAAATCATGTCGTCCAACTGATCGTTGCGGATCGTGACATCGCCCTGCACGGCATCCTTGATGATCGTCGCCCCCTCGCGTGGGGCTTTCAGGCGGATAACATAGGGGGCATCCGGGTGCGTCGCGGGGTCGGCGTCGCGCCACGGCGATTGGAACAACGTCGATTTCCCAGCTGCGCGCGCCTCGTCACGAAACATTTGAATTTCGTCCTGCGTGGCAAAACACTTATAGGCATGGCCGTTTGTCAGCATCTGGTGTGCCATTTCGGCATGGCGTTCGGCGCGGTCGAATTGGCTGATCACGTCGCCGTCATGGTCAAGACCAAGCCACTCCATGCCCTTCAGGATCGCCGCTGTCGCCTCGGGTGTGGAACGGGCGCGGTCGGTGTCCTCGATCCTCAGCAGGAATTTTCCGCCATGGCCACGGGCAAAGAGCCAGTTGAACAGCGCGGTGCGCGCGCCGCCGATATGCAGGTATCCGGTGGGCGAGGGGGCGAAACGGGTGACGATCTGATCGGTGGACATGAAGCGTTAACCTTTTGGAAACCATACGGGCGTTACTGAGGTATCAACACGCGCTGCGCGCGCGATGAAACCCCGGACAGGGCCAGTGTTGCGGTGAAACCGTCGGCCCGAGCTTGTCCCGACAGGCTTTACGCAAAACAGAGGCTGTGAACAAGGGTGCTGGTCCACAACGTCTTGACGCGGATAGAGGAAGAACGCGGTCGCTTCATGCATTGGGCGCCTCTGTTTTTGGGCACCGGCGTCGGCACCTATTTCGCGCTGCTGTCCGAGCCGACGGGGCCGATTTATGCCAGCCTAATTGCGTTTGTCGCATTCTGCGCGCTTATCGCTTGGCTTTGGCCGTGGGGATTTGGGCCACTTGCCATCGCGGTCGGTTTGGTTGGGTTTGGTTTTTGTCTGGCAGGCGCGCGGGCGCATTACGTCGCCGAACCGGTGTTGGGGTTCCGCTATTACGGCCCGGTCGAAGGTCGGATCGTCAAGATCGACCGCTCACAATCTGATGCGGTGCGGCTGACGCTGGACCGGGTGCGGCTGGATGATGTCGGCCCGACGATGCACGCAACCACCGTGCGGGTGTCGCTGCATGGTGATCAGGGCTATCTGGCCCCGGCAATCGGCCAGCGCATCGCGATGACTGCGCATCTGTCCGGCCCCAACGGCCCGGTTGAGCCCGGCGGGTTCGATTTTCAACGCATGGCATGGTTTCGCGGGATCGGAGCGGTAGGCTATGCGCGGGTGCCGGCCTTGTTGCTGAAACCACCCGAGCCGGGCATCGCCCTTGCGGTATCGCGTATGCGCCAGAACATATCGGCTTGGGTGCGTGGGGTGCTGCCGGGCGAAACGGGGGCGTTTGCGGCGGCGATCACCACGGGTGATCGTTCCGCCATGGGCAAAGACACGATTGGGGCGCTGCGTGCGTCTAATCTTGCCCACCTTCTTGCGATCTCTGGCCTGCATATGGGGCTATTGACGGGCTTCATCTTTCAGGCCATGCGCATGGTGCTGAGTCTTTGGCAAAGCGTCGCCCTTCGCTATCCGATCAAGAAGCTGGCGGCCTGCGCGGCTATTCTGTCGGGTGCGTTCTATCTGGCTCTGTCTGGCGGCAATATCGCGACCGAGCGCGCCTTTGTCATGGTCGCCACCATGTTCGTCGCCATCCTGTTTGATCGCCGCGCCCTGTCCTTGCGCGCCGTCGCCATGGCGGCGATCATCGTTTTGACGCTGCATTCCGAGGCCTTGGTTGAGCCCGGCTTCCAGATGTCGTTTGCTGCCACGACGGCTTTGGTTGCAGTGTTTGGCTGGCTTCGCGACAGGGCACGCAATGACGGCGCATGGCGAGCATCCAAATGGGCGCGCCCGGTGCTTGCGGTTGTCATATCTTCCTTTGTGGCGGGCATGGCGACGGCTCCGTTTGGCGCGGCGCATTTTAATCAGATCAGCCATTTCGGCTTGCTGGCGAACCTTTTGTCTGTGCCGATAATGGGCGCGCTGATCATGCCTTTGGCGGTGCTGGCTGCGCTGTTGTCGACGGCCGGGCTTGGCTGGTTGCCGGTCAAGCTGATGGGGCCGCCGATTGACTGGATCATCGGGGTGGCGCGGTTTGTGTCGTCGCTGGATGGCGCGACTGGACAGGTGCCCGCCCCGCCGGATGCGGTGTTGCCCATGGTGGCGGTGGGCGGGATCTTAGCGACGTTGTTGACCCGCCGTGCGCGCCTGATGGCGTTGGTGCCGTTTGTCGCTGCTGCGCTTTTGTGGTCGCAGGCCACGCGCCCGCCAGTGTTGATCAGCTCGACTGGCGGGCTGGTTGGGGTGATGACAGACGCCGGGCGTGACCTGTCCAAACCGCGCGGCGAAGCCTTCGCGGCCCTGTCATGGTTGGAAAATGACGGCGATGCGGCAGATCAGGAAACCGCTTTTGCGCGTGTCGGACTGACGGGGAAGCCCGGGCATTTGACAGCAAAGCTTGGCGGAGCGGTGCTGATCCACCTGACAGGTCGCGGCGCTGGCGATAGGGTGCTGGATGCCTGCGGCGAAGCCGATCTGGTCGCGCTGTCGGGCAAGCCGACAACGGACCCACCCGCGAACTGCACTCTTTTGGACCGCGCTGCCCTTTCAAAAACCGGGGCTGTGGCCCTGTGGCCTGATGCTGATGGGTTTCGCATCGAAACCGCTCGCGCACGCGCCGGAAACCGGCTTTGGACGCGTTAAGGCGCAAGCCTGTTGCCCGCCATGCGCAAAGCCCCTAGCTTTCCGGCAAAGGAGCATAAAAATGGTCGAGACAGCAGGGCGCATCACCCTTTGGGGGGTCGAGGTTTTTGTGGCGGCTGCCGACGAACGCTCGATCTCGGTTGCGGCGCGGCGGCTGGGGGCAAGCCCGTCATCTGTCAGTCAACAACTGACCAACCTGGAAACCGCACTGGGCGCTCCACTTCTTGACCGTTCGGCCCGCCCGATGAGCCTGACACCTGCCGGGGCGTTGTTTTTAAAACGGGCGCAGGCGATCCTGAACGAAGCCGAGCAGGCCCGTGCCGAGCTGGCGCTTGGGGCCATGTCACACCTGTCTCGCTTGCGTCTTGGGATGATTGA
Source organism: Aliiroseovarius sp. S1339 (assembly GCF_023195695.1). Classification (GTDB taxonomy): domain Bacteria; phylum Pseudomonadota; class Alphaproteobacteria; order Rhodobacterales; family Rhodobacteraceae; genus Aliiroseovarius. The sequence goes on from NZ_JALPQG010000008.1 coordinate 142,004, forward strand.
AGATTTCGACGCCGACGTCACGCCGCGGCTTCTGTCGGATCTGGCCGGTGAGATGAAAACCACGCGGTTCCTGTTGGAAACAGGCGCTTCGCACCGATTGCATGACCAGTTGGACGCGCGTGCGTTGGATGTGATCATCGCGGCAGACACAGGTGCCTCGGCCCCATGGATGGAGGTGCACGCGTTGATGGAAGAGCCATTCGTCGCCGCAGTGCCGAAGGGCCTGATCAACAAGGGCGATCCAATACAGATACTGCGCGATCTGCCATTGGTGCAATACACCGCGCGCCATCATATGGGGCGGATGATTTCGGACCACCTTGCACGCCACAACATCCGACTGAACAACCGGTTCGAGCTAGACAGTTACCACGCCATCATGGCGATGGTGGCCGCAGGTGCAGGCTGGTCGATCATCACGCCTTTGGGCTTTTTCCACGCGCACCGCTTCCGGGCGCAAACTGATCTGATCGAACTGCCCTTTGCGCCAATGACCCGGCGGATCAACCTGACAGCCCGCGAAGGGGTGCTGGGCGAGCTGCCGCAAGACATGGCCGCCCGTGCCAAGCTGATATTGAGTGAGATGATCGTGGACCCTGCCGCCCAGACCTATCCTTGGCTGCGCGACAAGCTGGTACTGCTTTAAGCAGCGTTTATTTCGGCCGTTGGGGCTTTGACCTCTGCGGCCGCGGCGACAAGTGCGTCGGCAATGAAATCCAGATCAGGCTGTTTCAGGCGCACCGGAAGGCGCGTGTCACAGGCGCGCATCAGCATCGCGCGGGTTTGCGGCAACTCGCCTTGATCGCCAATAAATTTCCAGTTCCAAAAGGCACGCGCGTTGTCGGTGCTCATCCCGAAGACCTGAACCGCGACACCGCGCTGTTTGGCGGCCTCTTGAAACGCCAGCGTGTCGGCGTCGCTCATTCCAACAAGGTTAAACTGGATGGAATCTGGCGCACGCGTTTCGGGGGCGAGTGGTGATGGTACGTCGATCCCTGCACTTTCGTTCAGTCTTGCGGCCACATAATCGTGGTTTCTCAACCCGTCGGTGACACGCCGCTCCAACTCCCCCAGCTGAGGGCGAATGACTGCCGCCGACAGGTTTGACAGCCGTGTGTTGTAAAGCGGCAGTTGATTTTGCCAGCGCGCGAAGGCGTCGGCCAGCGCGGTCGTATTATCGCCGTGGGGTGTTTTGTGTTTCTTCCAATTGTGCTCGTAAGCGCCGGACATGATGACCGCGCGGGCGATCAGATCAGCGTCATCGGTGATCAGAATTCCCCCTTCGCCCGCGTTCAGCATCTTGTAGGACTGGAACGAGAAACAGCCGATCTTCCCAATCGTGCCGATCTTGCGCCCGTGCCACAACGTGCCCAGCGAATGGGCGGCGTCCTCGATCACCGGCACACCGCGCGCATCACACAGCGCCATGATCGCATCCATGTCTGAGGTATGGCCGCGCATGTGGCTGATGATGACCGCCTTGATGTCGTCTGTTAGCTTGGCCTCGAAATCGGCCATATCGATGCGATAATTGTCTTTCACATCTACCAGCACTGGTTGGCAATCCGCGTGGACGACCGAACTGGGCACAGCCGCAAAGGTGAACGCCGGGACCAAAACCTTGGCGTCGCGGGGCAGGTCCAGCGCCTTCAGCGACAAAAACAGCGCCGCCGAGCAACTGGCCACGGCCAGCGCGTATTTCGCGCCCATAAGGTTGGCAAATTCGGCCTCTAGCAGGCTGACCGGCGCGTCGTCTGCAGCGGTATAGCGAAACAGGTCGCCGGATTGCAAAAGCCGGTCAATTTCGGCGCGGGCGGCTTCGGGGATGGGTTCTGCGTCATAGACGTTGGGGGCAAGGGTCAAAATCCGGCTCCTGCTCTTGTGGACGAGAATCGGAATTATTTCGATTTTCCGAAACTCTTCTTCGGAGAATCCGTAAATGACTCCACCGCAAAAAACCAGAGGAATGTTGGTGACGGCCCGTGCATTAACGGAACCCGCCGACGCAAATAGTTATGCGTCGGCGGGTTCCGTTCACAGAAGCTTAGACGTTCAGCAGCAGATGTTCGCGTTCCCAAGGGCTGATGACTTGCAGGAATTCATCATATTCCGTGCGTTTCACGATCGAGTAGACGCGGGCGAATTCCGGTCCAAGCACCTCGTGCATTTTCTTGGCCTCGTCGAACAGGTCAAGCGCGTAGCCTTGGTCGCGGGGAATATCCTCTTCGCCCTCATAGGCGTCGCCTTTAAACTGTGCGGTTGGGCGTTTTTCTTCGATCAGGCCCAGATATCCGGCGGCAAGGCTGGCGGCGATGCCTAGATATGGGTTGCAATCCATCCCAGCGATCCGGTTTTCCACTCGCCGCGCCTTGGGCGAGGACAGAGGCACGCGGATACCTGTCGTGCGGTTGTCACGCGCCCATTCAAGATTGATGGGGGCGGCGTTGTCCTTTACGTAACGGCGGTAGCTATTCACGTAAGGTGCCAACACGGCCACCACGCTGGGCAGGTGATTTTGCATTCCCGCGATGAAATGGAAGAACGCGTCTCGGTCGCCGCCTTGCGGACCCGAGAAGATGTTTTCGCCCGTTTCTCTGTCCAACACCGAATGGTGGATGTGCATGGCCGAGCCGGGTTCTTCAGCGATCGGCTTGGCCATGAACGTGGCAAAGCAATCGTGGCGCAATGCAGCCTCGCGGATTAGGCGTTTGAAATAGAACACTTCGTCAGCCAGTTTAATCGGGTCGCCGTGGATCAGGTTGATCTCAAGCTGGCCTGCACCACCTTCTTGGGTGATGCCGTCGATTTCAAACCCTTGCGCTTCGGCGAAATCATAGATGTCGTCGATCACTGGCCCAAATTCATCGACTGCCGTCATCGAGTACGCCTGACGCGCCGCCGCAGGGCGACCCGAGCGGCCCATCATCGGTTTGATTTTCTCGGCCGGGTCGATGTTGCGCGCGACAAGATAAAACTCCATCTCGGGCGCGACCACGGGTTCCCAACCCTTGGCGTGATAAAGGCCAACAACACGTTTCAAGACATTTCGCGGGCTGAATGGAATGGGCTGGTCGTTGCGGTCGAACGCATCGTGGATCACCTGAAGGGTCCAGTCGCCGGTCCAAGGCGCGGCCGTGGCCGTCGACATATCGGGGACCAGGGTCATATCACGTTCGATGAAGCCTTCTTCGCCCGCCGCTTCGCCCCAGTCACCTGTGATGGTCTGATAGAACACGCTGTCGGGCAGGTGAAAATAGTCCTGACGCATGAATTTGCGGGCGGGCACGGCCTTGCCGCGCGCAATACCGGGCAGGTCCGAGATGATGCATTCGACCTCGTCCAGCCGTTTGCCGTCCAGATAGTCCTGCGCGGCCTCGGGCAGGGCTTTCATCCAGGCATTGGTCTCTGCTTTCAACTTGTCCATTACCTGTCCCCTTTGTTCAGGATATCTGCCATTTGATTTGCGAATTTCTGGGCGTCGATGACCTGCGCCAGACCATCCTCGGCCTTTGCCAGAATATCTTCTGATATATTGCCGCGACCGCGGTATTTGATCAAAGCGTCGATCATCTGCGCGGTGAATTCCGGGTGAGGCTGGATCGTCATGATCTTGTCTCCGATCATCAGCCCTGCATTTTCGCAAAACTCGTTGGAGGCAAAGACGCGCGCGCCCTCGGGCAATTCAACCACCTGATCTTGATGCCAAGCATTCAGCGCGATTTTTTCGCCGTTGATGTCATAGACCTGACGCCCCACAGCCCAGCCGCCATCAAACTTCTGCACCTTGCCGCCAAGGGCTTGCGCGATGATCTGGTGGCCAAAGCACACACCCACAAGCGGCAGGTTCGCGTCGCGAATTTGGCGAACCAGTTCTTCCAGCGGCGCGATCCAGTCGTGATCTTCATAAGCGCCGTGTTTTGAGCCTGTGATCAGCCAGCCATCTGCTGCATCGGGTCCGTCGGGGAAAAGACCATCCACCACACTGTAGGTCGTAAAGTCATAGCCATGCCCGTCCAGAAGGCGGGTGAACATCTGGCCGTAATCGCCAAGATCATCGCGCACTTCGTCAGGGGAATGGCCGGTTTGAAGGATACCGATCCGCATGAATCACCAAATTTGATCAAATTATGAGTTGGACCCTAGCCGAGCCGTTCGACCGGGGCAAGGGGGCAAATCTGCTGACCGGGTTATGCGGCTGGCAGGACTGCGCGGTCGCTTTTTTATAGATGGTGGCGTCGGCCCGTGGAACAACGTTACCGCATCATCGTGCGCATGAAGCCGGGTCTGCGGATGACGGCTTGCGGCAAGTGCCGGTTCAGCCGTTTCCCGATTGTCCCGAAAATCGTGATCACCACCAGCGTCAACAGGATGAAGAAACCTGCCAGAATGGGATAAGGGATGAACGGGTTGAAGGTTTTGTCGGCAAAGTAGCTTGCATAATATAGCGCGTCGCCCCGTTGCGCCCACACCGGAAAGCCCGAGAAGAAGACCAGCGCGGTGGCGTGGAACAGAAAGATAGCCTCGTTCGTATAGGCGGGCCAAGCCAGGCGCAGCATCGACGGCCAGACGATCCGCGTGAACCGCGTGCGCCCGGTTATGCCATAGGCGTCCGCAGCCTCAAGATCGCCCTTCGGGATCGACTGAAGTGCGCCGTAAAAGATTTCGGCGGTGTAGGCTGTGGTGTTCAGGAACAATACCAGCGTCGCACCCAACCAAGCCGAGGTGAACGGCGCAAAAAACGGAAAGCTTTGCTTCAACACGACGAAAACCGCATAGGCAAAGAACATCTGGATAAACAGGGGCGATCCGCGAAACACGTAGATAAAAAATTCAGCAGGCTTGCGCAGCCACGCGTTCTGGCTGTTCTTGGCCAGTGCCATACCGGTCGCCGCAAAAAAGCCAAAGACAATGGCAATCAGGCCGAAATAGATGTTCCAGATCATGCCCGAGCCGATCAACGTCACCTGTTCGCACAGGGTGAAATCCTCGCGCGGAAGCAGCCGTTCGCCGATGCCGAGCGACCGGAGCGCATAGTCCTGAACGGTTTGAAGGCAACTCATTGGGCAGCCTTTCGTTGCGCTTCGCCAGCAGCGGTGGCCTGACCGTGCGACAGGCGGCGCGAGATGCGTTTGAACACGCGTTCGCTGATCGATGTCAGCATCAGATAGAACACGAGTAGCGCGAAGAAATAGATCGCGTGCCAGTTGCCATGCGGATATTCAGTAAACCTCGCGGTCTTCAACCCGCCAAGCTCCTTCGCCCAATAGACGATATCCTCGACCCCCAAAAGGAACAAAAGCGGCGTGGCTTTGACGAGGATCATCCACAGGTTAGACAGGCCGGGCAGGGCGTAGATCCACATCTGCGGCACGAGGATGCGCCAAAAGGTCTGGCGCTGGTTCATGCCATAAGCTTCAGCGGTTTCAAGCTGGGCACGGGGCACAGCCCGCATCGCGCCATACAGCACATTGGCCGCAAACGCGCCGAACACGATGGCAAAGGTCAGCACCGCGAGCGAAAAGCCATAGGCCTCGTGCATCCACTGGGGGCTTGTCGACAGGGGCAGTTTGGCCTGTGTGCAGACCACGAAGTCGCTGCCTTGGCGGATCGGCTCGGACCAATCGGGGCATTTAACTTTGTGGCGCAGATATTCAAACGCCTGATCCAGAGCGATCACGAAAAACATAAAAAACGCAATGTCGGGCACGCCGCGCACAATCGCCGTATAGGTCTTGCCCAGCAGGCTCAGCGGCAAGAACCGTGACCGCGCGGCGGCGGCACCGGCAAAACCGAACATCAGCGCCACCGGCGCGGTGATCAACAACAGCACAATCACCGTCAGGAAGGACGCGTAAAAGCCCATGTGCTTCCCAGTGGTCAGGTAGCAGCTGAGCCAGCTAAAGCCCTCAAGCGTTGACGGATCGGTGCAGTAGGAAAACATTGCGGATACCGGTTGGAAATCAGGCCACGCCGGACGGACGGTGTCAGTTCGGGTGGCAAAAAAGGCCCGCGCGGCAGTTGAGCGCGGGCCAAAAGATCAGTTTAAAACTGCGAGGAGACTTCCCACTTGGCAATCAACTCGTTCAACGTGCCGTCGTCCTTCATGGACTGGATGGCTTTGTCGAACATGTCGCGCATGTCCGCATCGCTTTCGCGAAAGCCCATGCCGACGCCGCCGCCGATGGCTTCCATCCGCTCCAACATCACCAGCCCGTCCGAGCCGACCATCGTATCAAGGAAGCTTTTGTCGGCCAGAACCGCATCAGCTTCGCCGCTTTTCACAGCGGCTACGGTTTCTTCGGGGGTCGGGAATTCGACAAGGGTCCAACCCTGTTGGGCCACAAACGCGGCTTGAATGGTGGTCGCCTGCGCGGCCACAACAGCCGATGCCGGGTCAACGTCAGTCGACATGGCAAGGTAAGCCGAGGGGTCTGGCGGGGTGTAGGGCTGAGTGAAGTCAATCACTTCGTCACGTTCGTCGGTGATCGACATGCCTGCGATGATGGCATCATAGTTGCCCGACACGAGGTTAGGGATGATCGAGTCCCATTCGTTTTTGACCCATTCACAGGTCATTTCAGCGCGTTTGCAAAGCTCGTCGCCCAATTCGCGCTCGAAGCCGTCAATCTCGCCGGCGTCGTTGACAAAGTTCCACGGAGCATAGGCGCCTTCGGTGCCCAGACGCACGGTCTTGCCGTGGTTGTCGGCCATCGCGAAGCCTGCCGTGACCGCAAGCGCTGCGGTCGAAAGGATCAGCTTTTTCATTAGTTAACTCCCTTTGAGTGTTGGTTGATTGTTTGATTATGCAAGTCAGCCCGGTTGGGTGGCCGACAGGAACTGTTGAAGTCGCTCGCTTTTTGGCGACCCGAACAGCGTTTCGGGGGGGCCTTCTTCTTCAATAAGACCCTGATGTAGAAAAATGGTATGATCGGATACGTCAGCCGCCAAGCGCATATCGTGGGTGACGATTACCATGGTGCGCCCCTCTGACGCCAAATCCTTAATGACCTTGACCACCTCTTGTTCCAGCTCCGGATCAAGCGCCGAAGTCGGCTCGTCAAACAACAGCGCTTTGGGCTCCATGCACAACGCGCGCGCAATGGCGGCGCGTTGTTGCTGCCCACCGGACAGTTGTGCGGGCCAGACATCGCATTTGTCGCCAATGCCAACTTTCGCCAGATAGGCGCGGGCCTTTTCTTCGACTTCCGCCTTGTCGCGACCCAGCACCGTGACCGGCGCTTCCATCACGTTTTGCAGGATGGTCATATGGGACCAGAGGTTAAACTGTTGAAATACCATCGAAAGGTTGGTGCGAATACGGGTGACCTGTGCGCGGTCGGACGGGTGGCGATGCAACGCATGGCCGCGCCATGTAATCGGCTCGCCTTCAAAAATCACGTCCCCCTGCTGGCTGTCTTCAAGCAAGTTCGCGCAACGCAGCAGTGTTGACTTGCCCGACCCCGAAGACCCGATCAGCGACACGACGTGCCCACGTTCGGCCACCAGATCGACGCCTTTCAAAACCTCAAGCGCCCCATAACTTTTATGGAGATCGCGGATTTCGATGACGGGCGTTGCTGTGGTGGGGCTTTGGGCAGCTTTGTCTAGTGGCACGTATGAACCTAGTGGTGAAACAAATGGTGTGACAACGGAGTAGGGCGCATATTTACCTGAAATGCAACGGCGAAAAGGCGGGGAAGTTGCGTAAATCTGGGCGGATCGGCGGTTCAGCGGTCATATTGCGCAGTGCTAAGTGCTGCCCGCGCGCATGAGTGGAAGCCGAGGATGGCGACGCCCGCGGGCTGGTATCAGCGGCGCTTGTCTCCGGATTCACGGGCGCTCCCATCGCGGCGCAGAGGGCGATAACCAAGCTATTGAATCAGCCAGCGCCACCGTTCATGGCCTTGGCCGCGCGCAGGCGTGCTTCGTTGCTTTGAAGGTCCGTGATGCCCAGAAAACGCGGGATCATCCGCATCAATGCGTCCTCTTCCGCCGTGCGCACGCCGTCGGCCAGCACGACAGACCAAGCGGCTTCGATCACCGCGATGCGGTCATCAAGTCGGACGCCGTCTTTGACCGCATTGGTAAAGCGCACAGTGTCGGGCGCGGCGGCCTCGACCTCTTCCGCCTCGTGCAAAAGGGCGACCGCGGCGTCGGGCGTCAACCCATAGCGTTTGGACAGAATGCGGGTGATCTCGTCGATTTCACTCGCGCCATAAGCGTGGTCTGAACGGGCAAGCCGCACCAGGATGGCGGTGATCGCAAGACGCGCGTCATCGTCCCCCAGCGGGGCGGGATCAGGTTGCGTCAGTTTGGTCAAAAGAGCTCGGATCATCAGGGATATCTACGTGCGTTTTAAGAAAATGTCAGGAGTCAGAGGACTTACGAGCGATCACTTAGCCGTCATATCCACCGATAATGATCAAATCGCAGATCGCAGCAGGTTCGCGGAACGCCTTCGCCGCTTGGTATTCATCGCTGTCATAACAGGTTTGGGCGGCTTCAAGGCTTGGAAATTCGATCACGACATTGCGCGTGCGGCTGGTGCCTTCGCGCGCGTCAAATGCACCGCCGCGTACCAAAAATCGCGCGCCGAACGTGGCGAACGGCGCAGCATTGGCGGCGATGTATTTCTGATAAGCGGCGTCGTCGCTGACGTCGACCCGTCCGATCCAGTAACCTTTGGGCATGACAACCTCGTTCAAATTCAACTGCCCAAACTGTCCAGTGAATAGCGGATATCGTCAACGGCAATTCCGCCGGGGTCGTGATGGGTCAGCGTGACCGCCTTGGCTGGCGGGGTGATCAACAGTCCGATCTCGTTCACGCCGTGGGCTGGATGCAGGTCATGCTGCGCGATCCTTGCACCGGTGGGATCGTAAAACGTTAGCGTCACTGTCCCCGGTGCGGGGCGCGTGCCCAAAGGGTCGGCATAATCGGCGTGCAACTTGATTGCGAAGGCCGAGGTCCCGCCTTCAAACACCAGCGCCAACGCGCCTTCACCCCGCCCAGAGCGTTTCTCAAACCCATCAGGCCCAAGCGGGAAAGCGGCGTTGGAGCCGAATCCTGCGTGATAGGCGACCGCAATTGCGGCGTGTTTTCCGCCCATGCTGGCGCGGGCTGGTAGGCTGAGTTGGCCGTCAAGCACATCAAACCCGTCAACAGCGCGTAAGCTTTGCCCATGTAGCTGTGCACCGATGGTCAAACCGGGAAAGGTGAGCAGGCCCTGCACGATCTGTCCGGGCTCCGGCAGCGTTGCAAAGTCTTCAAAATCGACAAGACCCGGCAAGTGCCCGGCGAGATCGCTGTAGTCGACTGATGTAATTTCTCCGCCCAGAAGGGGTGTGGCGATGCAGACCAAGAGGGTGGCCAACGCCCGGATCATACCAGACGCTCGACCTCTTTCGCGGCGCGCACGAAGTCGGCGAACAGGGGGGCCGGGTCGAACGGTTTTGACTTCAGTTCAGGGTGGAACTGCACGCCGATGAACCACGGGTGGTCCTTCCATTCGACGATTTCAGGCAGGCGGCCATCGGGTGACATGCCCGAGAAGTGCAAACCGCACTCTTCCAACTGTTCGCGGTATTTGGTGTCGACCTCATAGCGGTGACGGTGGCGTTCTTCGATGGTGGTCGTGCCATAGACCTCCGCCACCTTTGAGCCTTCCGCCAGCGTCGCGGTATAGGCACCCAGTCGCATCGTGCCACCCTTGTCGTCGGACACATCGCGTTTCACCCGGTAATTGCCCTGCACCCATTCCTTCAGGTGATAAACAACTGGCGTGAAACGATTTTCACCGGATTCATGATCGAATTCTTCGGACCCAGCATCCTTGATCCCGGCCACATTGCGCGCGGCTTCAACCACCGCCATTTGCATCCCAAGACAAATGCCCAGATAGGGGATTTTGCGTTCGCGGGCGAATTGTGCGGCCTTGATCTTGCCTTCTGTGCCGCGTTCGCCAAAGCCGCCGGGCACTAGGATGGCGTGGAAACCAGCCAGATAGGGGGCGGGGTCTTCCTCCTCAAACAGCTCGGCGTCCACCCATTCCAGCTTCACTCGAACCCGGTTTGCCATGCCGCCATGCATCAAAGCCTCTTTGATCGACTTATAGGCATCCTCTAGCTGCGTGTATTTGCCAACGACCGCGACGCGCACTTCGCCTTCGGCGTTGTGAATGCGGTCTTCGACATCTTCCCAGCGACGCAGGTCGGGTTTGGGGGCGGGGGCGATCTGGAACGCATCCAGCACGGCCTGATCCAGACCGACATGGTGAAACGCCATCGGGGCCTCATAGATCGACTTCAGGTCATAGGCCGGGATCACAGCGTCAAGGCGGACGTTACAAAACAGCGCGATCTTGGCGCGCTCTTTTTCCGGGATGTTGTGTTCGGCGCGGCAGACCAGCACATCCGGCGCGATGCCGATCGAGCGGAGTTCTTTTACCGAGTGCTGGGTGGGTTTCGTCTTCAACTCGCCCGATGCTGCAAGGAAGGGCAACAGCGTCAGGTGCATAAAGATACATTGGCCGCGCGGGCGTTCCTGACTGAATTGGCGGATGGCTTCAAAGAAGGGCAGGGCCTCGATATCGCCGACCGTGCCGCCGATTTCACACAGCATAAAATCGACCTCGTCATCGCCGATTTCAATGAAATCTTTGATTTCGTTGGTGACATGCGGGATCACCTGGATGGTTTTACCCAGATAGTCGCCGCGCCGTTCTTTTTCCAAAACGGTTGTGTAAATCCGGCCTGAACTGACCGAGTCCGTGTTGCGCGCCGCTACCCCGGTGAAACGCTCGTAATGGCCAAGATCCAGATCGGTTTCTGCACCGTCATCGGTAACAAACACTTCGCCATGTTCAAACGGGCTCATCGTGCCGGGGTCGACGTTCAGATAGGGGTCAAGTTTGCGCATCCGCACTGAATACCCACGCGCCTGCAACAGCGCACCGAGGGCAGCGGCAGTCAGCCCTTTGCCCAAAGAAGAAACAACACCACCGGTGATGAAAATGTAACGTGCCATGCGTCAGGCTGCCCCCGTGAAGTCGGCGCAAATGCGCCTTTGATTATTGGCTCTCGAACTCTGCAAATGGCCATAAAAATGGCTCAAGCGAATCCGCTTTCCACGGGGTTAAAGAGATAACCGATTCCGATGCCCCGCGCAACAAGATCGCAAGATGATGGGGCGGATAATCTGCCCCTCCTCAAGGTATTGTGGGTATTAACGCGTTTCGAGATTAAGTTGTGACACAACTTGGTCTCGAAACGTTCACAACATCAGGAAGTTTTGATCGTTTCGCGCCAAACCTGTTCGCAAGTTTTTCGCGAAACGCTTTAGTCCGCGCGGGGCGGGGTCAGGCTGTCATCTGCGCTGGTCGGCGGAAGCATATCTGTCACGTCCGGCAGGGCGGGCGCGTCGCCCTCAGCCGCCGGGGCTTCAATGCCCAGCGTGTCGATAACCGAGCTGTCAGCCGAATTCTTCGCCGCAATAACCGTCAGCGTGATCGAGGTGCCAAGAAAGGCAATCGCAAAGACCCAGGTCAATTTGCCCAATGCCGTTGCGGCCCCGCGTGATGACATGACGCCACCACCACCACCGCCGCCACCGATGCCCAGGCCGCCGCCCTCTGACCGTTGCAAAAGCACGATCCCGATCAGGCCAAGGGCCAGGATCAGGTGAATGACGAGGATGACGTTTTCCATAAGGGACGCTTCCGTGGCTGGAGGTTCGTTCGATCTGCGGGGCTATGTAGGGGAAAAGCGGAAGGGGTGCAAGAAGCGCTGGGCGCCCAATGTGCAATTGTGGTGCGCGATTGTCGTCCACATGCGGATTACGGGTTTCAAGCCGCGTCATGTGCAGCTATGACCAGTGCGGGTTTTCTTTGTGATAGGAAAAAGACCATGGCCAATGTTGTCGTCGTAGGCGCCCAGTGGGGCGATGAAGGAAAAGGCAAGATCGTTGACTGGCTCAGCGAACGTGCCGATGTGATCGCGCGCTTTCAGGGCGGCCACAATGCGGGCCACACGCTCGTTGTGGAAGGCGAGGTTTACAAGCTGCACGCCCTGCCATCCGGCGTGGTGCGCGGCGGCAAGCTGTCGGTGATTGGCAATGGGGTCGTGCTGGACCCCTGGCACCTGTTGAACGAGATTGAGACGATCACCAAGCAAGGTGTCGTCATCTCGCCCGAGACGCTGATGATTGCCGAAAACACGCCGCTGATCCTGCCGTTCCACGGTGAATTGGATCGCGCACGTGAAGAGGCGGCCAGCAAGGGCACCAAGATCGGCACCACCGGGCGCGGTATCGGCCCCTGCTATGAAGACAAGGTCGGTCGCCGTGCGATCCGTGTGGCCGATCTGGCTGACCACGCAACGCTTGAGGCCCGCGTCGACCGTGCGCTTCAGCATCACGACCCGCTGCGCAAAGGTCTGGGGATCGAAGCGATCGACCGCGACGCGCTGATTGCACTGTTGAAAGAGGTGGCACCGAAGATCCTGCGCTTCGCCGCGCCGGTCTGGAAAGTGCTCAACGAGAAACGCAAGGCGGGCAAGCGGATTCTGTTTGAAGGGGCGCAAGGCGCGCTTCTGGACATTGACTTCGGCACCTATCCCTTTGTGACCTCGTCCAACGTGATCGCCGGGCAGGCGGCGACGGGCGTGGGCCTTGGCCCTGGCTCGATCGACTACGTGTTGGGCATCGTGAAGGCCTATACGACCCGCGTGGGTGAAGGCCCGTTCCCGACCGAACTTGACGACGCGGACGGCCAACGCCTTGGCGAACGCGGCCATGAATTTGGCACCACGACCGGGCGCAAGCGCCGCTGTGGTTGGTTCGACGCGGCCCTTGTGCGCCAAACCTGCGCCACCTCGGGTGTCTCGGGAATTTCGCTGACCAAGCTCGACGTTCTGGACGGGTTTGAGACGCTGAAAATCTGCGTGGGATATGAGCTGGACGGCAAGCGGATGGATTATCTGCCCACCGCCTCCGATCAACAGGCACGCTGCACGCCGATCTATGAAGAAATGCCCGGCTGGTCAGAAACGACCGAAGGCGCGCGCAGCTGGAATGATCTGCCTGCCAACGCGATCAAATACGTGAAACGGGTGGAGGAACTGATCGACTGCCCGGTCGCTCTTTTGTCCACCAGCCCCGAACGGGACGATACGATTCTTGTCACCGACCCGTTTGCCGATTGATCGGGCGCGGGTAAATGGCATTGGGATACAAAGCACGTAAGCGATTGTCTTTGCTGGTTTTACTGGTGGGGCTGCCGCTTTACATCATCGTCGCTGTATCGGTGGTCAACCTATTTGAGCGCCCACCGATCCTGCTGGAATTGCTGGTCTATATTGTACTCGGGTTCCTGTGGATGATCCCGCTGCGCAAAGTGTTTCTGGGGGTCGGGAAACCTGACCCGGACGCGGACCCCGACAGCTATCCGCATGACCCGGTAGACCCGAACAAGAAGAAGTAGGGTTGGAGGCAAGACGCACAGGACGATAGCTTCGAAGCTACAGACATAAAAAACACGGCCAGAAAGAGGCCGTGTTTTTTCGTTTTCTTCTAAGAAAGACTTAAGCCGTTTGGCGACCGCTTTCATCAGATTCGTCGCCTTCTGCCAAGGCATAGCGGCCCGGTGCGATTTTGCTGATGCGACCTGCACGCAGCAAACGACCGAAGGCGCGCAAGGCTTCTTCGCGCGATATGCCGCCATTCACATTCAGGCCAACCACCAGCCGCAACACATGCGGACGGCTGAATTGCGGCAGACCCTGCACTTTGGTCGCATAGGTGGCCGCAGCCTCCATCAGGCCGTTCATATCCGAGGCATCCGCACCGTTCACATAAGCCGCAAAGCCATCCTGCGACGGATCGGCGGATACGGCAGGACCGCTTGCATTCGCCCCATCAATCTGGGTCTGTCCAGCAACCGTTTCAGCTTTGCTGCCGGGTTTGCGGCTGACACGGCGCGGGCGCACGATGCGCACGGCCTTGTTCGACTTGGTTTCAACATCTGCGTCGTCACCAGCGTCATCGTCGTCATCAGCGCTATCAACGCGCTGCTCTGAAACCAGAACCAGCGGTGCCATCCGAAGCGAACTGCCTTTGGCCTCGGTGTTCTCGGGGCGCTTGGGGCGTACGGCGCGGGCCAAATCTTCGCGATAGGGGTCTTCTTCGTGCTCGTCAGTGTCAATTTCACCGGCGTCTTCATCCGCGCGCTTGGCCTGAACCGCCGCCTTCAGATGCTCGATCGAGTTGCGACGGCGCGAGACCTCTTGGCTGTCCATCTTGTCATTGGTTTCCGCCAGGATACGATTCAAAGTCTCGTCGCTTTGATCAGCACCACCTTGGTCAAACACCTGATCGCGACGTTCGCGACGGGCTTCGGTCTTAACCTCATGGTCGATCATGTTCATCAGCGTCAGCGTCGAATGATCGTCGCCGTCTGCGTCGCCTTCGTCAGAGTCCGTTGTGTCGGCGGTTTCCGCGTCCAGAATGGTCGCGTCTTCCACAATTTTCGGAGTGACGGATAGTTCTTCGGTGCCGTCGTCGCGGCGCATCCGCTTGACGCGCACAACACGATTGACCGGTGTCAGGGTGGGGCCGGCTTCGTCGTCGAAGGTGTTTTCCAGCAGGTTGGTGACGCCGTCTTCCAATGTGCCGCCGGTGGCGTCTTCATCATCATAGTTGTCATCAAAGCTGGCGGCGGCGTCGGTTTTACCGTCCTGCGCGTTCAACTGCGACAAGATCGCGTCAACGTCACCGTCGGTTTCTGCCTTTACACTGTCGTCAGCTGACAGAAGCAGCGGGCCGCCCTTAGTATTGTCTTCTTCCTGCTCGGCGTCGACTACATCAGTGGCACCGGGGTCTTCATCAGCCAGAGCGACCTCTGGCTGGTCCTGCTGATCGTCGGTTGGCACCTCATCAGGTTGAACAATAACCTCAGCAACCTCAGCGTCGTGGCTTTCTGCTGCCGCCAAGTCTGTTTCGCCATTGCCTGTTTCATAGAACGGCTCGGTATCCGGGTCGTCAGAAAAACTGTCCAAGTCGGTGACGTCTGCGGCCGCACGAATCCGGTCCAGTTTTTCTTGTGCGCTTTCTACCTCGACATCGTCAGTCACGACTGCTGCGACGTCTGCTTCGGTTTTCTCGGCTTGGACAGCGGCTTCAACTGGGGCTTCGGCTGCGACTTCTGCAGCAGGGGCGTCTTCAGCAGGGGCCGATTCGGGCTCTGCGATCTCGGCTGTCTTCTCTTCTTCAATCTCGTCGGCTGGCTGATCGGCCGTGTCGTCTTCCAAAAGCGCGTTTCCCGCCACCAGCGTTGCGCCGGTTTTGGTCACAGCCGTCAGGGCAGAGTCTTCCTGACGCAGAACCACGCCATCCTCTTCCACACGCGCCTCGACCCGTTTTTGCACTTCGCGTTCGGCGATTCGGTGCAGGACTTCGGCATCGGGGGTTGGGGGTTCAGCGCCAAAATAACGGTCATCTGCCGCCAGATCACGGAAATACTCCGCAATGGATTTCATTGTCCCAAATGGCTCGTCGAATCCTTCAAGCGTGCACGAAAAGGTGCCATAGGAAACAGTGAGGATTTTGCTGTTACTCACCATGGATAACTCACTTTCTCCTCCGAAACTGCACAGGTATACAGACTGTACATGGTTCCGGGAACTTAAACAAAACCGCTAAAAAATCACGGTATTTTTCCGGACAAATCCGTTCTTAAAGGCAGATTGGGAGACAATTGTGTCCATAATGAGATATTTTCGTCAATTTTCCTACAATGTGACCTTGTTGGGCGGAGGTGCGGTGAATCCCGATATTCTTTCACAGTGCGTGGACCTTGCGCCAGAGCTTGTCGCCGCCGATGGCGGGGCGGATCAGGCGCTGGAATTGGGGCATGTTCCAGTGGCGGTTGCGGGCGATATGGATTCTGTTTCTGCCCATGCGCGTGAAACAATCGGCGCGGATCGCTTTGTCGAGACGCCGGACCAGAATCGCACCGATTTTCACAAGACGCTAGATCTGATCGACGCGCCGGTAGTGCTGGGTGTTGGGTTCATGGGAAAACGGCTGGACCATGAATTGGCGTGCTACAACACGCTGGTACGCATGCCTGAAAAGCGCGTCATCTTGGTGGGCGAGGTCGACATCTGCTTCCATTTGAACGGCGAACTCAAGATGGCGTTGCCGGTTGGCACACGGTTTTCACTGTTTCCAATGGCGAGGGTGAATGTGCGCGCAACCGGGTTGGTCTGGCCGGTTGAGGATCTGGAAATGTCGCCTTGGGGTATGATCGGCACATCGAATGAAACGAATGCCCCGAACGTCAACATAAAGGTGGACGGACCGGGGCTGTT
The DNA here is from genome assembly GCF_023195695.1 of Aliiroseovarius sp. S1339. GTDB lineage: Bacteria > Pseudomonadota > Alphaproteobacteria > Rhodobacterales > Rhodobacteraceae > Aliiroseovarius. Next base: position 158,368 of record NZ_JALPQG010000008.1, read on the forward strand.
GGTGATCCTTCCCCGCGCGCATTTAACCGATGCCATTGCGGCTTTGACCCCGCCCAAAGCTTAGCAGTTTGGCACGTTCACGGCCAAACCACCCAAAGACGTCTCCTTATACTTTTCCGACATATCCTGTCCGGTCTCGAACATCGTCTTGATGCAGGCGTCCAGCGGAACAAGATGCGTTCCATCTCCGCGCAGCGCCAGTGACGCGGCAGACACGGCCTTGATCGCGCCCAACCCATTGCGTTCGATGCACGGCACCTGCACCAGCCCGCGCACCGGGTCGCAAGTCAGGCCCAAGTGGTGTTCCAGTGCGATCTCGGCGGCGTTTTCGATCTGCATAGGGGTGCCGCCCATGACGGCACACAGCCCGGCGGCGGCCATGGCGCTGGCCGATCCAACCTCGGCCTGACAGCCGGCTTCGGCCCCCGAGATCGAAGCGTTGTGTTTGACGATCCCGCCAATCGCGGCGGCGGTCAGCAGAAATTCGTGAACCCGTGATGGAGCCGCGCCGGGCACGTGGTGCAACCAATAGCGCACCACCGCTGGCAGCACGCCCGCCGCGCCATTGGTCGGGCTGGTCACGACTTGCCCCCCGGCGGCGTTTTCTTCGTTCACCGCCATCGCATAGACGCTCATCCAATCGTTGATGATGTGCGGGGCGGACAGGTTCATCCCCTGTTCGGCCATCAGGCTGTTGTGGATCGCCATCGCACGGCGGCGCACCAAAAGGCCGCCCGGCAGAATGCCGTCCTGGGACAGGCCACGGTCGATGCAGTTGTTCATCACCTCCCAAATCCGGTCCAACCCTTCTGCCAGCTCGTTCGGGCTTCTATGTTCCAACTCATTGGCGCGCTTCATTTCGGCGATGGATTTGCCGGAGGTCTTGGCCATCTCAAGCATCTGTACGGCCGAATCGAACGGGTAGGGGTGGATTTTTGCGTCACGCGCATCCAGCACAGCTTCGCTGGCTTGTTCAGCTTCGGTCACCACAAAGCCGCCACCGATGGAATAATATGTTTCGCGCACCACCACGTCGCCTTGCGCGTCCGTGGCCATCAACTGCATCCCATTGGCATGGCCGGGCAGGGGTGTTTCGTAGTTGAAGATCAGGTCGGTTTTCGGAGCAAAGGCAAGCGGCCCCAGCCCTTCGGGGTTAACGGTGCCGGTGCGCGCGATCTCGGCCAATGTGGCCTCGGCTTTGGTATGGTCGTAGCTTTCGGGCAGGAACCCGGCCAGACCAAGGATGGTTGCGCGGTCGGTCGCGTGGCCGACCCCGGTGAACGCCAGCGATCCATGCAGCGAAGCCTGAAGGCCGACAACCTTGAAAGGCTGCGCGCGCAGGTGATCAAGGAAGCGCCCAGCAGCCACCATCGGCCCCATCGTGTGGGACGAACTGGGGCCTACCCCAACTTTGAACATGTCGAAAACGGACAGGAACATGATGACCTCGCGCAGTAAGTTGTTCGGACTACAGTTATCATTCCCGGCCGTAATGTCCGCGCGAAAACGACGCTTTTTGGGTCAGTCCGGCCGGGTCAACACAAATGCGGCCCCAGCGCCCATCAAAATGCCCTGTGCCAGCAAGACCCAGACCGGCGCGCCAAGGATCAAGGACACGATGAAAACCAGCGACATCATCGACACGGCCAGCGTTTTCGCCCGTCGTGAAATCGCGCCGCGCTCTTCCCAATCCTGAATGGCGGGGCCGAAATGGGCGTGGTCAATCAACCATGCGCGCGCTTTGGGACTGCCTTTACCAAAAGCGAACGCCGCGACCAGCAGGAAAGGTGTGGTGGGCAGGACCGGCAGGATGACACCTAACAGCCCCAAAGCCACCGCGCCCCAACCCAAGGCGATATAAAAATATCTGCTCATTGATCTTCGCGATCCTTGCGGGTCTTTCGTTGCGCCAGCTTTGGGCGAAGCGGTCAGGATTGTCCACCCAAGCGCCGCGTGCGCGAAATTCAGCGACGCGCGGCGTTAGCCCCTCGCCACCTTGTCTGATGCGTTTTATAACACGCTGGACTCACAACATGCGCCACAAGGGGAATCGCTGCCATGTCCGGAGAACTCTCACCCATCGACACCGCCAAATTCGTCGCCGCCAAACGCGCGGTCCAGTATGTCGAGGATGGCATGCGCGTGGGGTTGGGCACCGGATCAACCGCCGCCTGGATGGTGCGTTGCCTGGGCGAACGGGTCCGCACCGAGGGGCTGAAGATTACCGGCGTGCCAACCAGCACCCGCACCGCCGAACTGGCGCGTCAGGTGGGGATTGAGGTGACGACGCTGGATGACGCCAAGTGGCTGGATCTGACCATTGATGGTACCGATGAATATGACCCTGACCTGTGCCTGATCAAAGGCGGCGGTGGTGCGCATTTGCAAGAAAAGGTCGTCGCCACGGCGTCAGACCGTATGGTGGTGATCGCCGATCCAACCAAAGCCGTTGATATGCTGGGGGCATTTCCGCTGCCGATCGAAGTGATTCCGTTCGGCCTTCAAACCACCAAAGGGCTGGTCGAGGAATTGCTGGGCGCGATGGACGTTCTGGGCGCCGACGCGATCCTGCGCGAAAGTGGCGGGGTGCCGTTTGTGACGGACGAGGGCAACCACATTATCGACCTGCATCTGAAACGCATCAACGATCCGCGCAAGCTGTCGATGGTGCTTAATCAAGTGCCGGGCGTCGTGGAAAACGGGTTGTTCATCGACATCTGCGATGCGGTCGTGATCGGCCACGGCGATGGCCGGGTCGAGGTGATCGACATCAACGAAGGCACCCACGAAGAAGAACGGATCGAGTTTGCCGACAGCGGCAATATCTTCGCCGATATTTGATCCAAACTGCGCCCGTATCTGGCGCGCGCAATCGTGAACCATGTGACATCGCAGGCACTGGAAAACCTCTGGGGAAACTCATAGCTTCCAGCGGACGATGAATTGCGCCCCGGGGTTCGGTCCCATGGGCAGAAAAGGCGGATGGATATGAGCGGATTTGACTATGACCTCTTCGTAATCGGTGGCGGATCGGGCGGCGTGCGTGCGGGTCGGCTGGCAGCCGAAGGTGGTGCTAAGGTCGGACTGGCCGAAGAATTTCGGATGGGTGGAACCTGCGTGATCCGGGGCTGTGTGCCCAAGAAGCTCATGGTCTTTGCGTCGCAATTTGGCCCGGCTTCTGGCGATGCGCGCGCCTATGGCTGGCAAGGCAACGCGCGCGGCGAATTTGACTGGGCGGGCACCTTCCGCCCCGCTCTGCACGCCGAACTCGACCGGCTAGAGGCCATCTACACCCGCAACCTTGGCAATTCTGGCGCGGATATTTTCAATGCACGTGCAACAGTGAAAGACGCCCACACGGTCGAGCTGTCGACCGGTGAAAGCTTCACCGCAAAGCACATTCTTATTGCCACCGGTGGCCGCCCCTTCTTGCCTGACACACCCGGCGCAGAGGAGCTTGGCATCACCTCAAACGAGGTCTTTAACCTTGACGAATTTCCCAAACGCATCCTGATCGTCGGCGGTGGATATATCGCCTGCGAGTTCGCCTGCATCTTCAACGGGTTGGGGTCCAACGTGGCACAGTGGTATCGCGGCGCGCAAATCCTGCGCGGTTTTGACGACGAGGTGCGTGGCTTCTTGGCCGAGCACATTCGCGAACGCGGTGTCGACCTGCATGTGGGGCTGGAAGTCGAACGTATGGAACGTCGAGACGGCGCGATATGGGTCAAAGGCACAGACGGGCGCGAAGAGATGTTCGACCAAGTTCTGTTCGCCACGGGACGCGTTCCAAACGCCGATGGCCTTGGGCTGGAAGAGGTGGGCGTTAAGCTTGGCCGCTCAGGCGCGGTTGCGGTGGACGACTACAGCCAGACCTCGGTTCCTTCGATCTATGCGGTGGGGGATGTGACGAACCGGATCAACCTGACGCCGGTCGCGATCCGCGAAGGCATGGCCTTTGTCGAAACGGTCTTTAACGGCAACCCCACCAAACCCGACCATGAAAACGTCGCCTCAGCAGTGTTCACGCAGCCAGAGTACGGCACCATTGGACTGTCCGAGGAAGACGCGCGCAAGTCCGAGAAGATCGACGTTTATTGTGCGGCGTTCCGTCCCATGCAGAAAAGCTTCATCGGGGTGAATGAACGGGTGTTGTTCAAGCTGATCGTCAGCCAGAAAACTCAGAAGGTTGTGGGATGTCATATCGTCGGCGACGGCGCGGGTGAGATGATCCAACTTGCCGCAATTGCTGTGAAGATGGGCGCGACCAAACAGGATTTCGACCGGACCGTCGCGGTGCACCCGACCATGTCGGAAGAAATCGTTCTGATGAAGACGCCCACCCGCAGCGATTAAGGCCCAGACCAAGGTCGCGATGCGAAAGCACAGGAAATTCAACTCAAAAGGGGGTGCATCGCGTCCCCTTTGCCTTGAAATCTGCGCCTTAAAGGGTCAGGTATAGCTCGAAACCATTTACGTGGAAGGAATAGGACCAGATGGCCAGTGATAATGGCGGCCCATGGGGCGGCGGTGGAAACCGTGGCGGCTCGGACGGGCGTCCCCCCTCGAACGGTGGGGGCAACCGTGGCGGTAAAGAACCATCGCAAATGCCCGAGATTGATGAGCTTATGAAAAAGGGCCAGGAACAGCTGCGCGTGCTTATGGGTGGCCGGGGCGACAAACGTCGCGGCGGCGGCGCAGGCGGTGGCGGCGAAGGCCCCAGTTTGGGGCGTGGCTCTATTCTAATCGTTGCCCTTGTGGCGGTGGCCGTCTGGGTTTTTGCAAGTTTCTACCGTGTGGACACGTCAGAACAATCGGTCGAGCTTCTGTTCGGCGAACGTTACGGCGTTGGGCAGGAGGGTCTGAATTTCGCACCCTGGCCTGTTGTCACCAAAGAAATTTATCCGGTGACACGCGAAAACGTCATCAACATCGGTGACGGCAACAATGAAGGTTTGATGCTGACGGGCGACGAAAACATCGTCGACATCGACTATCAGGTTGTCTGGAACATCTCGGATGTCGAAAAGTTCGTGTTCAACATGGCGGGTCCGGAAGACACCATTCGGGCAGTATCAGAATCAGCGATGCGCGAGATTATCGCCCGCTCGCGTCTGGCCCCCATCCTGACCTCGGATCGTGGTGTCATTGCGCAAGACCTTGAAAGCCTGATCCAGTCAACGCTGGACGGCTATCAATCGGGCGTGAACATCGTGCGGGTTAACTTTGACCGTGCCGACCCGCCCGAGGATGTTATCGACAGCTTCCGCGAAGTGCAGGCCGCTGAACAGACCCGCGATACGTTGCAGAAGCAGGCGGATGCTTATGCAAACCGCGTGGTTGCCGAAGCTCGTGGTGCAGCTGCCCAGTTGATGGAGCAAGCCGAAGGCTACCGCGCACGCGTCGTGAACGAAGCCGATGGTGAGGCCGCGCGCTTTATCGCTGTCTATGACGAATTCGCCAAGGCACCTGACATCACGCGCAAACGGCTTTATCTCGAAACCATCGAGAAAGTTTTGCGAAACGTGGACAAGGTGATCATTGACGATGGCGTCGGTGGTGAAGGTGGCGTTGTGCCTTATCTGCCGCTGAATGAACTGACGCGCAAACCCGCGCAAACCGACGGAGGGTCGAACTAATGAAACGCACTCAAATCGTCCTTTTCGTTCTGGTTGCGCTGGTGTTCGGCGCTTTGCAGACGATCTACATCGTGGATGAACGCGAGAAGGCGCTGCGCCTGTGGTTCGGTGAGGTTCAGGCAGAGATTTCTGATCCCGGCCTGTATTTCAAAATCCCCGTGCTGCATGAGATCGTCAAATATGACGACCGAATCCTGCCCTTGGAAACCAGCAAGCTTGAGGTGACACCCGCAGACAGCCGCCGGCTTGAAGTGGACGCCTTTGCGCGCTGGCGCATCGCGGATCCCAAACAGTTCCGCCGTGCGGTCGGTGCAAGCTCGATCGCAGGTGCTACACCCCGTCTGGAACGTATCTTGAATGCCGAGTTGCGAGAGGTTCTGGGTAAAGTGGATTCGGGCGCGGTTCTGTCCGCTGACCGGGTTCTATTGATGAACCAGATTCGCGACCAAGCGCGCATACAAGCGGCATCGTTGGGTGTTGAGATCATTGACGTGCGGATCAAACGTGCCGATCTGCCCAAGCAAAACCTTGAAGCGACCTTTGAGCGGATGCGTGCCGAACGTCAGCGTCTCGCCGCAGATGAAATCGCGCGCGGTAATGAAGCCGCCCAACGTTTGCGGGCCACCGCAGACCGGACCGTGGTTGAAACCGTGTCCGAGGCCCGCAAGCAGGCCCAGATCATCAGAGGTCAGGCGGACGCCCGCCGCAACGGTATTCTGGCCGATGCATTGGGTCGCGATCCGGAATTCTATGCCTTCCTGCGCTCGCTTGAAGCCTATGAAAGCTCGTTGGGCGGCTCCAATTCTTCGATGGTCATTTCGCCCGACAGCGAATTCTTTGATTATCTGAAATCGGATACGGGCCGCTGATGTCTGTGATCCTTTTGGGGATCGGGCTTGTGCTCGTGATTGAGGGGCTGGTGTTCGCACTGGCCCCTTCGCGTCTGGACGATCTGGTGCAGTTTATGGCCGAGATGCCGCGCGATCAAAGGCGCGTGATTGGCCTCGTGGCGCTGGCATTGGGTGTTATGCTCGTGTGGTTGTCGCAGACTTAGAGCGCCAATTGTTACAGCTTGGGCGGTTTGTGTCAGATTGGCCATTTCGCATAATTTACTTGATATGTGGGGCAGGTCGTATATCCGTGCCCGAGTTATTGAAAAAGCAGGCCCATGAATCATACACCAGACTTTCCGCCAACAACCCATAACGCAAAATCAGCGAAAGACTGGGTAAAGACCTTAGCAACCTATCGCGAACCCAACCAGTGGCGCAGCGCATTTGAACTTGGTGTCAGCATTGGCCCGTTCATTGTCTTGTGGGTATTGGCGTGGCTGTCGATGTCGGTCAGCCTTTGGTTGACGCTGGCAATTTCGATCGTCAACGCATTGTTTTTGTTGCGCCTGTTCACCATTCAGCATGACTGCGGCCACGGCGCGTTTTTCAAACAACGTGCGCTTAGCGACTGGGTCGGGCGCGTCCTTGGGGTTCTGACCCTGACACCATATGCCGTCTGGCGGCGCACTCATTCGATACACCACAGCGCGGCTGGCAATCTGGGCAAGCGTGGCATTGGCGACATCATGACCCTGACAGTTGACGAATATAACGACTTGTCCCGGTTCGAACGTCTAAAATACCGGGTCTATCGTAATCCGGTCGTCCTGTTTGGGTTTGCGCCAAGCTATCTTTTCCTGCTGCAAAACCGCCTGCCGTTCGGCCTGATGGACAGCGCCCGGTATTGGATCAGCGCGATGGGCACCAATCTGGCGATCGTCGTCGGTCTGGCTGTGATCTGGTATTTCGGCGGTTTTGCGGCGGTTTTCCTGATTTTCCTGCCCACGACCATTCTGGCCGCAACGGCTGGCATGTGGCTCTTCTATGTGCAGCACCAATTCGAAGACACGCATTGGAGCACCGAAGAAGACTGGCAGCTTCACGACGCTGCGCTTGAGGGCAGCTCGCATTATGTCATGCCGCCGATTTTGCAATGGTTCAGCGCCAATATCGGCATTCACCATGTGCATCATCTTTACAGTCGCATCCCGTTCTATCGGCTGACCGAGGTGCTTCGCGACCATACCGAACTGGCCCAAGCCAACCGGATGACCATCCCGCAAAGCCTATCCTGCGCACGGCTGCATCTGTGGGACGCTCAGCGCAAACAGCTTTTGTCGTTCTCGCAAGCCCGCGCGATTTACGGATAGGCTTAAGGAACAGCGCGGCGGCGGGCGAGCTTTGGCTAGGCCGCGCGCGACCTGACAAGCATAACACCGCATTACAGACGTTCACATGCCGGTGAATAATGTTCAGGAACTTTGCGTTGCGCTTTTTCGTTCCTATCTAGAGACTATTGTTAATCGGGCAGAGGCTCGAAACTGTTTCTTGAAAGGAGAGAGGTGTGAAAGTGCAGGCTATTTCCCCAGACCATGTTCAGATGCGGGGCATGCGCGCTTTTGTCGGGTTAATCATGGCGCTGGCTGTGGTCCTTGCAACAGGGCTTCGGGCCGAGGCGCGCGGCGCCCCGAACAGCTTTGCCGATCTGGCCGAACAGGTCAGTCCGGCAGTGGTGAACATCACAACATCGACCATCGTCGCCCAGCGGACCGGCAACCAGCCGATGATCCCCGAAGGCAGCCCGTTCGAGGATTTCTTCCGCGACTTCCTCGAACGCAATCAGCCCGGTGGGCCAGATGGCAACGGCAACCAGCAACGCCAGCGACGCAGTCAAGCGCTTGGGTCAGGCTTTGTGATTTCGGAAGATGGGTTCATCGTGACCAACAATCACGTCATCGAAGGCGCGGATGAGATCCTGATTGAATTCTTCAACGGTGCGGGCGAACTGCCCGCCAAAGTCATCGGCACCGATCCCAACACCGACATTGCCCTTTTGAAGGTGGAAAGCGACAAGCCACTGGCCTTCGTGAAGTTTGGCGATAGCGACATCATGCGTGTTGGCGATTGGGTGATGGCGGTTGGCAATCCGTTGGGGCAGGGCTTTTCGGTGTCTGCCGGGATCGTGTCGCAACGCAACCGCGAATTGTCCGGTGCCTATGACGACTACATCCAGACCGACGCGGCGATCAACCGGGGCAACTCAGGCGGGCCGCTATTTAACATGGATGCCGAGGTTGTTGGCGTGAACACGGCGATCCTCAGCCCCAATGGCGGCTCGATCGGGATCGGTTTCGCGATGTCGTCGGCTGTGGTGAAACGTGTTGTGGACCAGCTGAAAGAATTCGGCGAAACCCGCCGCGGCTGGCTTGGCGTGCGCATTCAGGACATCACCGACGATATTGCTGAAGCTTTGGGTCTGGAAAGCACTAATGGCGCGTTGATCACTGACGTGCCGGATGGTCCAGCCAAGGACGCGGGCATTCTGCCCAATGACATTATCTTGTCCTTTGACGGCACCGAAGTCACTGATACGCGCGAGTTGGTACGTATAGTTGGTAATGCGCCGGTCGGCAAAGCTGTGCGTGTGCTGATCTTGCGCGATGGTCAGACCGAGACGTTGAAAATCACGTTGGGCCGTCGCGAAGATGCCAGCTCGGCACCGGGCGAGGCACCAAGCGAAGACGCACCGGAAGCACCCGCAGAAGGCAAGGTCCTTGGCATGTCGCTCAGCGAACTTGACGACACGCGGCGCGAAGAGCTTGGCTTGAAGCCCACCGCCGAAGGTCTGGTTGTGCTGGATATCGACGAAGACAGCGAGGCCTTTGAAAAGGGTATTCGTGCAGGCGATGTTGTGGCCGAAGCCGGGCAAGAGGCCGTTGGGTCCATCAAAGACCTTGAAGCGCGCCTGACAGCCGCCAAGGACGGAGGCCGCAAATCGGTGCTTCTTCTGGTGCGTCGCGACGACAACCCGCGTTTCGTGGCGTTGTCGCTGGAATAAGCAACCCAAAAGATAACCCCGCCCGGTGGTGCCGGACGGGGTGAATACGGTGATCAGAACCCGCGCTTTGCCGCGCGGGTTAATCCGTTTCGGTGTTTCTTAGAGCGCACTGATATCTGCGCGGCACAGGCCGATATCATCAAGTTCCCGGTCACTCAGCTTCGACAGAGCGATGCGAGTCATGCGCTCGTCGTTCCATGCGGTGATCGCGGCAACAAAGCCACGAATTGCGCTGGACAGACGTTCCCCGAAGGACGCACCGTTCACAGGGATATATGTCGTTTCGAAAGCAGCCATTTTCATGTCCTTCTCGGTAAGTAAGTTTACTGCGGTAAGCATTTGTTCTTTCCGGCATGTAGGGCCGAAGTTCGGGGGCAGCAAGGCCCTAAATTGCATGACTCTCATGCAATTTTTGCAACGGGTCGCATTTGGAATAGGTGATGTCGAAAACAGGCCGAAATAGGTAAAACTGGCGGCCGTATTTCTTTGTGCAGATGATGCGCTGTGACAATAAGGCATCAAGTTTGGCACTCTGTTTCAGATGTCAGAGAATCACAGGGCAGCGCAAATCTTTCTGGCGCGTGTTCTTGTTTCGTGCTAGTCCGGTTTTCAACAAGGCCGCCGCGCATCATGCGCCAGCGGCCGGGCAGAGCAGACAGGGCAGGGTGCAACATGCGTGTTATTGGCATTGACCCGGGGCTAAGGAACCTTGGTTGGGGCGTGATCGACACCGACGGCACACGCATGTCGCATGTGGCCAACGGGATCTGTCATTCGCGAACCGGTGAACTGGCCGCGCGACTGTTGTCTCTTTACGACCAACTGACTGACGTGCTGGCGCAATTCGCCCCCGAAACTGCGGCAGTCGAACAGACTTTCGTGAACAAGGACGCCGTCGCCACCCTGAAGCTGGGGCAAGCACGCGGCATCGCTTTGCTGGTGCCTGCCAAGGCGGGGCTTCCCATCGGGGAATATGCACCCAACGCGGTGAAGAAGGCCGTGGTGGGCGTGGGCCATGCCGATAAGAAACAGGTCGAGCATATGGTGAAAATGCAATTGCCCGGCGTTCAGATCAAAGGTGCGGATGCCGCCGATGCGCTGGCCATCGCGATCTGCCATGCGTTTCACGCGCAGAGTGCCGGGCGTCTGGAAGCCGCGTTGAAGAAAGCCACAGCATGATTGGTAAAATCGCAGGACGTCTTGATTACCGTGCCGATGATCATGTTCTGATCGACGTGCGCGGCGTGGGCTATCTGGTCTATGTCTCGGACCGCACCATGGCCAGCCTGCCCGGACCGGGCGAGGCGGTCGCGCTCTATACCGAGCTTTTGGTGCGCGAGGACAATCTGCAACTGTTCGGCTTCACGACGCTGGTTGAAAAAGAATGGCATCGGTTGCTTATGAGCGTGCAGGGTATTGGCGCGAAGGCCTCGATGGCAATCCTTGGCACGCTTGGCGCCGATGGGGTCAGTCGCGCGATTGCGCTGGGCGACTGGAACGCTGTGAAAGCCGCCAAGGGTCTTGGCCCGAAAACCGCGCAGCGCGTGGTGTTGGAGCTGAAAGACAAGGCGGCGTCTGTCATGGCGCTGTCGGGTCAGGCATCGACCGCCACAAGTGCTGCTGCCGCGCAGGATGACGCGGTGATCGAACCAACAACACCCTCTGCGACCGTCGCTGCGCCCATGCCCACCGGCAATGCCGCCGCGCAATCCGAGGCGCTGTCGGCCCTGACCAACCTTGGCTACGCGCCGGGCGAAGCGGCATCTGCCGTGGCACAGGCCTTGGGCGAGGATGCGACGCTCGACACGTCCGGCCTGATCCGCGCCGCGCTGAAACTTCTTGCGCCCAAAGGGTAGGGGGCTAGAAAGAACCCATGACCGCCTCTGACCCCCTGAACGCTCCGGACCCGACGTTGCGCCCCGCGCCGCGCCCCGAAGATACCGAAGACGTGAACCGCGCCCTGCGCCCACAGACGCTGGGTGATTTCATCGGGCAGGCCGAGGCGCGTTCCAATCTTCGTATCTTCATCGAAAGCGCACGCAAGCGTAACGAGGCGATGGACCATGTGCTGTTCCACGGCCCGCCCGGTCTGGGCAAGACCACGCTGGCGCAAATCATGGCGCGCGAGTTGGGCGTGAACTTCCGCATGACCTCTGGCCCCGTGTTGGCCAAGGCCGGCGATCTGGCCGCGATCCTGACCAATCTGGAAGCCAATGACGTCTTGTTCATTGACGAAATTCACAGGCTCAATCCGGTGGTCGAGGAAGTGCTCTATCCCGCGCTGGAGGATTTCGAACTGGATCTGGTGATCGGCGAGGGCCCCGCCGCGCGTACCGTGCGGATCGAGTTGCAACCCTTCACACTGGTCGGTGCCACGACCCGGCTGGGACTTCTGACCACGCCGCTGCGCGATCGCTTCGGTATTCCTGTGCGGCTGCAATTCTATTCGGTCGATGAACTGCACGAGATTGTCACAAAAAATGCAATCAAGCTGGGCGCCCCGGCGGAAACAGATGGCGCGCGCGAGATCGCGAAACGCGCCCGTGGCACACCTCGGATCGCGGGGCGGCTGTTGCGCCGCGTCGTTGATTTCGCCGTGGTTGAAGGCGACGGGCGCATCACGCGTGACCTTGCCGACAACGCGCTCACGCGGTTGGGCGTAGATCACCTTGGCCTTGATGGGGCCGACCGGCGCTATTTGGGATTGATGGCCGAGCACTACGGCGGCGGCCCGGTGGGCATCGAAACCCTGTCTGCCGCTCTGTCTGAAAGCCGCGATGCGCTGGAAGAAGTGATCGAGCCGTTCCTGCTGCAACAAGGCTTGATCCAACGCACCCCGCGCGGCCGTATGCTGGGCCAAATCGCGTGGCGACACCTCGGACTGACTGCCCCCGTTTCTCAACCGCGCGGTGCGGGACAAGGACAGCTTTTCGAAGGTTAGCCCTTGAAACGCGCGTCCATTTGCGGGACATCACCCCGCAGATCAGGAGACGCCAGATGACCGCCCCCCTTATGACCCCCGAAGACGTGACCGCGCATTTCACCCGCTCAAATGGTGACTTCACCTTCGCCCGCTGGGGCCGGCCCATCGTGCCGGTTGTGTTCGGAGTCGAAGACGCCACGCTTGAGGTCGTCAAAGGCGCGATCGAGGCGGTGGTGACGCTGGCCGGTCACAAGATGGCCGAGACTGACCCGGAACTTGGCGCGAACCTGATGGTGTTTTTCTTCCGTGACTGGGACGAGTTGCCGGAGGTGCCAAAACTGGGCGAGATGATCCCCGGACTGGAGCCGCTGGTGGCCCGGCTGAAAGCGGAAAGCGCCACCCAATACCGGGCCTTCCGGTTCGACAAAGACAACGCCATTCAAGCCTGTTTCACCTTTGTCTGCATGCAAGGCGCGATGGCTGCTCAGCCGGCCGAGACGCTGGCGCTGACCCAAGCTGTGCAAGCGATCCTGCTGTGGGGTGAAGGGGCGTTTTCGACCAAAAGCCCGCTGGCGCTGTTGCCGGATGGCCAGACCATTTTACGTCCAGAGATCGCCGGGTTGATCTCGGCGGCCTATGACCCGGTGCTACCTGCATCCGCAAATGATTCAGCACACGCGCTTCGCCTTTTTGCGCGGATGCAAGTGCGAGCGGCTAACGACCAGACGCAACCCTGAATGCGCTGCTTTCTGGCCCTTCCTTTGCCCGAGCTTCTGGCCGAGCAGATCTCCGGGTTCGCTGGGCGACTTAGGGTTGGCCGCCCGCTGCCCGAGGAAAACATCCACCTGACACTGGCTTTTCTGGACGAGCAGCCCATCGAAGCGCTTGAAGACCTGAACGCTGAGTTGGATGTCTTGCGCGCCCCGCCTGCAATCGTCGATCTTGCCGGACTGACCACTTTGGGCGGGGCGGTGCCATCCGTTCTTGCGATCAAGGCGGGCGGCGTGGATGCGCTGCACAAACAAATCAAACAAGCCATTCGCCGGGCCGGGATCACACTGCCGCATCGGCGGTTCCGCGGGCACGTGACGCTGGCGCGCATGCCCCAAACCCCCAGTGGCGACGATATGTTGGCACTGGGCCGCGCGCTGGAAACCCACGGCGCGATCCGTTTTCCGACTGTCACGCTTGATACCCTGTCACTGTATCGGTCTGACCTGCGCACGGACGGCGCGCGATATGAGCGGTTGGCAGACTATCCCCTTCGCGGCTAGGGTCGGGCCAAGCAGCAATACGAGGCACGAATGCACCGTTTTCCCATCCGCGTTTATTACGAAGACACCGACATGGCCGGGATCGTCTATCACGCCAATTACCTGCGTTATATCGAACGCGCGCGGTCCGATTGGGTGCGCGAGATCGGCGTTGACCAGAACGCGATGCGCGAAGATGGGCAAGTATTTGCGGTGCGCCGGATGGAAGCGGACTATCTGTCGTCAGCGCGTTTTGACGAAGAGTTGCAGGTTGAAACATCTGTTCAGCAGATCACCGGCGCGAGGTTGGTGATGGAACAGGTCGTGAAACGTGGTGAAGAACGTTTGTTTGAAGCCATTGTCACCATTGTCTGCATTTCCGACACCGGCCAGCCCGCCCGCCTTCCGGCAAATATCCGCCACTTGGTTCACTGACCCAGTGGCTTTGTCGCCGATGACGCGGTTTTGATGGCATTCCCCGTGGCAATGGGCTAATCTTCGTGCAGAAAAGCTGCACAAAGAGGCGGCGGTACAGAGGCAGACATATGGAAACGGAAACGCTTCAGGCGGCGGCGGAGATCGATTTCTCCTTCTTCGCCCTATTTCTTCGTGCAACTTTCACGGTCAAACTGGTGATGCTGCTTTTGATTGCAGCCTCGGTCTGGTCGTGGGCGATCATTATTACCAAACACGTGGCGTTCCGGCGCGCGCGTTCAGACGCCGAGGCGTTTGATCGCAAGTTCTGGTCGGGTGAGCCGCTGGACGAGCTGTTTGACCAGATCGGACCGACGCCTGACGGGTCGGCGGAAAAGGTCTTTTCATCTGGCATGTTGGAATGGCGCCGCTCTCACCGGGCTGATGGCGGTTTGATTGCGAACGCGCAGTCGCGCATTGACCGGTCAATGGACGTGGCGATCGCCAAGCAAGGCGAAGAGCTGAACAAGGGGCTGAGCTTTTTGGCAACGGTCGCGTCAACCGCGCCGTTTGTGGGGTTGTTCGGCACCGTTTGGGGCATCATGCACGCGTTTGTCGAGATTGCGCAGCAGCAAAACACCAACCTGGCCGTCGTCGCCCCCGGCATCGCCGAGGCGCTTTTGGCCACCGGTCTGGGCCTTCTGGCCGCGATCCCGGCGGCCGTGTTTTACAACAAGCTAAGCGTGGATAGCGACAATATCCTTGCGGGCTACGAAGCCTTCGCAGACGAGTTCGCCACCATCCTCAGCCGTCAGCTGGACAGCTGATATGGCTGCTGGTGTGCAACAAAGCGGGGGTGCGGATCGACGCGCCCGGCGCGGACGTCGTCGCGGCAAGCATCGCCGCGTGATGGCCGAGATCAACATTACCCCCTTCGTGGACGTAATGCTGGTGCTGCTGATCATTTTCATGGTCGCCGCACCCCTGATGGTTGTCGGTGTGCCGGTGGAGCTGTCCAAAACCGCCGCCAAATCGCTGGACGCCCCCGAGGAAGAGCCTTTGGCGATCACCATCACCGAAGAAGGGCAGATTTTCCTGCAAACGACCGAAATCGCGCGCGACGAGCTGATCACCAAGCTGCGCGCGGTGGCGGCGGAACGCGCTGACAACAAGGTGTTCTTGCGCGCAGATGGTCAGGTGGAATGGGACGCCATCGCGAAAGTGATGGGCGCGCTGAACGCGGCTGGGTTTACCTCGATCGGGTTTGTGACCGAAGGTGGCGGGCCAAGTCTGACCGGCACGGACAACTAGGGCAGGGTCATGCGCAGAGGTCTTTACATCTCGGCATCTGTCCACGGGATCCTGATCCTGTGGGTGCTTTTCGGCGGGGCCTTCAACTGGTCCAGCGATGAAGAGCTTGTGCAGGTGTCCGATGTCTCGATCATCTCGGAAGATGAGTTTGCAGCGCTGAGTGCGCCGAAAGGCGAGACCGCGACTGACGGCGACACGCCCCCCGCACCGCGACCGACACCGGAGCCTGTATCGGAACCCACCCCAGAACCAACGCCAGAGCCTGCACCAGACCCAGAGCCGGAACCCGCGCCAGAGCCGGAACCGGCCCCTGAGCCCGAGCCGACCCGTGAACCAGAACCCGAGCCAGAACCCGAAACGGCCCAGCCCGCGCCCGCGCCGCGTGTGGCCCCGACACCTGCGCCTGAACCGGAAACGCCTGTCGAGGAAGCACCTGAGGTGGTTGAGGCCCCCGAACCGTCACCCGAGCCGACGCCAGAACCCCTGCCCGAAGAGGTGACGCCAACCGCGCCGCCGGAAGCCTCGACCGAGATTGTGACTGAGGCAGAAGAGCCGGTGGAGGAGCCGTCGTTGGCCCCCGCGACTTCGGCCCGGCCAGCATCACGGCCCAACCGGCCCGCGCCAGTAGAAACCGCTGAACCGGAAACGCCCGTCGAAACGCCAGTTGAAACCCCGGCACCCGCCAATAATGCCGCCGCTGTGGCGGCTGCCGTGGCCGATCAGGTTGCTGGCGGTGAAACCAATAGTCCCGCACTGGACGTGCCAGAAGGCCCACCTCTGACGCGCGGTGAAAAAGACGGATTGCGCGTGGCGGTCAGCCGCTGCTGGAACCTTGGATCAAGCTCGACCGACGCATTGACCACAACGGTTGTCGTCATGGTTTCGATGAGCCGCGATGGCAAACCCGAAGGGATCACGATGGCATCCTGGGATGGCCCATCGGAAGGCGCGGCCAATACCGCGTTTCAAGCCGCCCGACGCGCCATTATCCGTTGCGGCGCAGGTGGCTTTGACCTGCCAGCCGAAAAATACGGCCAATGGCAGGAAATCGAAATGACCTTCAATCCCGAAAAGATGAGGATCAAATGATGCCTCGGACGCTTGAAATATGCGTGGACACGATTGGCGGCGTAATGGCCGCGCAAGCTGGCGGCGCGGACCGGATTGAGCTGTGCGCGGCGCTGTCGGAAGGCGGGCTGACTCCAGCCGCCGGGTTGATGGTTGCGGCTTCGCGGCTGGATGTGCCGTGCTATGCGATGATCCGTCCCCGTTGCGGGCTGTTCGTCTATTCGGATGCTGATGTGCAGGTGATGCAGGATGACATCGCAGCGGTGAAAGAGGCTGACCTGGCCGGCGTTGTCCTTGGCGCGCAAAAGCCGGATGGCACTTTGGATACCGCCGTGCTTGGTCGCCTGTTGGCGGCGGCCGAAGGGCTGGGCGCGACGCTGCATCGGGTGATTGATGTGGTGCCGGACCCATTGGCCGCATTGGAACAAGCGGTCGAAATGGGGTTCGAGCGTGTGCTGACCTCGGGCGGCGCGGCAAAGGCGACTGACGGTGCCAAGGTGATTTGCGCAATGGTTCGCCAAGCCGCAGGCCGGATCGCAATAATGCCCGGAAGCGGGCTGACAGAAGACAATATATCTGATTTCGTGGCGCAGACGGGGGTTGATGAAGTTCATGCCTCTTGCGCTGTCACCGTGCCCGAAGGGGAGAGATTTTCGAATTTCTCCCCTCACGGCGGGCGCAAAGAAACTTGTAAGAACCGAGTGAAACAAATGAAGAGGGAACTGGGCGCATGAGTATTAACCTCAAGAAGCTGATCCTCGAACGATCGTCTGGCGCAGTATTGGCCGTCATGGTGATGGCGGCTGTCAGCGTGTTTGGCCTGAGCCGTCCCGCGGTTGCCGAAGGGCCGCTGCGGATCGAAATCACCGACGGCGTGATCGAACCACTGCCGTTCGCTGTCCCTGATTTTCAGGCAGAAGACGG
The DNA here is from genome assembly GCF_023195695.1 of Aliiroseovarius sp. S1339. Classification (GTDB taxonomy): domain Bacteria; phylum Pseudomonadota; class Alphaproteobacteria; order Rhodobacterales; family Rhodobacteraceae; genus Aliiroseovarius. Next base: position 175,791 of record NZ_JALPQG010000008.1, read on the forward strand.
CGCTGCTGGCGAATACGCGCGGTCAATCGCGCGGGTTGTGGCGGCTGATCTTGCTGGCACCGGATTGTTTCGCGAAATCCCGGCGGACGCGTTTGTGTCAGGCGTCACCAGTTTTGCCAGCCCGGTTGCCTATGCTGATTGGAAGACGATCAATGCGCAAGCTTTGATCACCGGGGCGGTGTCGGCATCTGGCGACAGCATCAACGTGAAATTCCGCGTCTATGACGTCTTCTCGGGCCAACCCTTGGGCGAGGGGCTTCAGTTCTCGGGCTCCATCGGGTCTTGGCGTCGCGTGGCCCATAAAGTGGCCGACATCGTCTATAGCCGGATCACCGGTGAAAGCGGATATTTCGACAGCCGTGTGGTGTTTGTTGCCGAAACTGGTCCGAAAAACGCCAAGCGTAAGCGGCTGGCGATCATGGATTACGACGGCGCGAATGTGCAATACCTGACCGATAGCTCGGCGTTGGTGTTGGCGCCGCGTTTCTCGCCCACCGGCGATCGGGTGCTGTATACCAGTTACGAAACCGGCTTTCCGCAGGTCTATGTTCTGGATGTGGCCACGGTGGGGCGTCAGGTTTTGTCGCAGCAGCAAGGCACGATGACCTTCGCGCCACGCTTTTCGCCCGATGGCCGCACGGTTGTTTATTCGCTGTCGGACGGGGGCAACACGGACATTTACACGATGGATATCAGCGGCGGCAATCCGCGTCGCCTGACCTCGGCCCCGTCGATTGAAACCGCGCCCAGCTTTTCGCCCGATGGCAGCCAGATTGTTTTTGAAAGCGACCGCTCGGGCAATCAGCAACTATACGTCATGCCCGCCGGTGGCGGAGAGGCGACGCGGATCAGCTTTGGTCAAGGCCGTTATGGCACGCCTGTCTGGTCACCGCGTGGCGATCTGATCGCCTTCACCAAACAAAATGCGGGCCGCTTCCATATTGGTGTGATGCGCACGGACGGGTCTGAGGAACGGCTTTTGACGGCCTCGTTCCTGGACGAAGGCCCGACATGGGCACCCAATGGTCGGGTGATCATGTTCGCGCGCGAAAGCCAGGGTGCGACGGGTGCACCGGCGTTGTATTCGGTCGATATTTCTGGCCGCAACCTGCGTCGTGTCGTAACAGAAGGGGCAGCATCAGACCCTGCGTGGTCGCCGCTGCTGAAATAAGCGCAAAATTGCGCAGGGATCGGGGCTTGCCAGCGGGCCAGTGCCGATCCGTTTCCAAACGGCGTTTTTGCTGCTAAGCTTTCGCCAACGAGCAACAAATAGCCTGCCTGACAACAGGGCACGCGAGAAAATGGACACAGGAACGATCATGAAACGTTTTGCTATGGCTACGCTGGTTGTGGGTGCGTTGGCGCTTTCAGCCTGTTCGAAAGACCGACTGGGCGACGAATATGGCACTGCCGGGCTTGGGGGTGACTTTGTCGCCGGCAGCCCGTCTGACCCCAAATCACCTGCATATTTCCAGCAAACCATCGGCGATCGTGTGCTGTTTGCCATCGACCAGTCTTCGCTTAGCCCGGAAGGCGCGGACCTTTTGACCAAACAGGCCGCTTGGCTGATGGAAAACACCGCCTATACAGCGGTGATCGAAGGTCACGCAGATGAACAAGGTACGCGGGAATACAACTTGGCTCTGGGTGCGCGTCGCGCCTCGGCGGTGCAGAACTTCCTGATCGAACGTGGCGTGGCCCCGAACCGTTTGCAAACCGTCAGCTATGGCAAGGAACGCCCGCTTGAGATCTGCTCGACCGAGCTGTGCTATGCCAAGAACCGCCGGGCTGTGACCGTATTGGCCGCCGGTGCGGCCACAAGCTGAACCAAGACCACCTAACCATCTAAAGGAGGTTCGGATGTTGCGTTTTCCCCGGCTAACCGCCGCCGCCCTAACCCTGTCGATTGCGTTGGTGGCCCCGGCCACGGCGCAGGATCGTGCGCAAACGCTTGCCGATATCCGGCAAGAGATGTCGATACTTTATGTTGAAGTGCAGAAACTCAGGACCGAGCTGTCCACAACCGGGGCGGCCAATATCGCGACCGGATCTGGCAGCCTGACCGAGCGCGTCGCCGCCATCGAAGGCGAGTTGTCGCGCCTGACCGGCCTGACCGAACAGCTGGAATTCCGTATCGACTCGATTGTAAAAGATGGCACCAACCGTCTTGGCGATCTTGAGTTCCGTCTGGTTGAACTGGAAGGCGGCGATGTCTCAAAACTTGGTGAAACCTCAACCCTTGGCGGGGGCGAGGTGCCCGCTGCACCTGCGGCGGCCCCCGCGCCTGCACAACCGCTGACGACTGAACTTGCCATCGGCGAGAAACAGGATTTTGACACTGCAGGCGCCGCGCTTGAAGCGGGTGACTTCACCCAAGCGGCATCGCTTTACGAGACATTCATTGAAACCTACCCCGGTGGGCCTTTGACCGCCGAGGCGCATTTTCAACGCGGCGAGGCTTTGACTGGGTTGGGCGATATCAAATCCGCCGCCCGTGCTTACCTTAACGCCTTCTCAGGCGCGCCCAACAGCGACCGCGCGCCCGACGCGCTGTTCCGCCTTGGCAATGCACTGGGCGCTTTGGGTCAGATTTCCGAGGGCTGCGCGACACTGGCCGAGGTTGGCAAACGCTTTCCCGGCACGCCTGCCGTCGAAGATGCGCAAGCCGCCCGCGCCAGCCTTGGGTGCCAATGACGCCTGACACTGTTCTGGCAGATGCTCTGCACCGGGTCCGCGCTGGCGGGCCCGTTTTGCGTTTGGGTGTGGCCGTGTCAGGTGGCGGCGACAGCATGGCGCTGCTGCTTTTGGCGCAGGACTGGTGCCGCGAAAACGGTGCAGAGTTGCTGGCGGCAACGGTCGATCACAAGCTGCGCGCTGCGGCTGCGGGCGAAGCGAAATTTGTTCAAGAAGCCTGCACAAGTTTGGCTGTCCCACACGAGACGCTCACGTGGCAGACCCAACCCGAAGGCAACCTTCAAGATGCCGCCCGCCGCGCCCGATATGATCTTCTGGCAGAGTGGGGCCTGCGCCAAAAGCTCGATGCAGTCCTATTGGGACACACGGCTGATGATCAGGCCGAAACCTTCGTCATGCGTCTGGCGCGTGGGTCTGGTGTGGATGGTCTGGCCGCGATGCGCACAGATTGGCGCGACCGAGATGTGCGGTGGTTGCGGCCGCTTTTGCCTGTCGACCGGGCCTCTTTACGCCACGTCCTGACCGCGCGGGGCCAGCGCTGGGTCGATGACCCGTCCAACGAGGACACTCAATTCGACCGTGTCCGCGTGCGGCAGGCCATGCAGCAGCTTTCACAGATCGGCCTTGACCGTACCCGGTTGACCGACACTGCCGCGCGCATGTCGCTGGCCCGCGATGCCCTGTCATGGATTGCGCATGACGCTGCGCGCAGGTTTGCGAAAGTCCATGGCGGTGACGTGCAATTCGCGCTTGCGGGATTTGGCGATCTGCCAACTGAAACGCGACATCGGCTTTTAGCGCAGGCGATCAACTATGTCTCGTCCACCCCCTACCGCCCGCGCTACGGTGCCTTGCGCGCTTTGGAAGGCGACGTGTTGTCGGGCCGAACCCGCACGTTGCAAGGCTGCCTCATCTCGCGCGACGATGACAGGCTGGTGATCGGGCGCGAGCCGCGTGCGGTCGCAACATTAGAAGCCGAACCGGGCGCGTGTTGGGATAAACGCTGGGTTTTGGGCGCGCCAGACCATGCCAAGGCCGGCCGTTTGCAGGTAAAAGCCCTGGCCGAGGGCATCCAGCACTGCGAAAACTGGCGTGCGACCGGGTACGCCCGAAACACCTTGTTGACCGCCCCCGCGCTGTGGGATGGGGACCAATTAATTGCCGCCCCGCTTGCGGGTTTCGGCGAAATGTCCCTACTTTCACGCGCGCCGAATACCGAAGAATTCCTATCAACCATTTTATCGCATTGAACATACTGCGATCATCCCTATTTTAGAGTGACAGCGCGTGGCCCGTAGGCCTGCGTCTTGTCGCCATGGCATTCAAAGGAGATACCCTTGGGCAACGCGAGAAATTTCGCTTTCTGGATCGTACTGTTCCTGTTGATCTTGGCCTTGTTCAACCTGTTTTCGAACGGGCAAGCAGGGCTGGCTGCATCGCAGGTCAGCTTTTCAGAATTTGTGACCTCTGTCGAAGGGGACGAGGTCAAGACCGCGACCATCGATGGCGAGAAAGTCATCTATCAGGCCGCAGACGGCAAGATGTACCAAACCATTGTGCCGCGTGACGCCGAGGTGTCGGGCCTGCTGATCGACAATGGGGTCGAACTGAAAGCCGAGCCGCAGCAGCAATCCAGCTTTATGAGCTTGATGACATTGCTTCTACCGGTGATTCTGCTGATCGGATTCTGGTTCTTTATGATGAACCGGATGCAAGGTCGCGGGGGCGGCGGGGCCATGGGCTTTGGCAAATCGAAGGCCAAGATGCTGACCGAACGCGAAGGTCGTGTGACCTTTGACGACGTGGCGGGCATTGATGAAGCCAAGGAAGAACTGGAAGAGATCGTCGAATTCCTGCGCAATCCGCAGAAGTTCAGCCGCCTTGGTGGACAGATTCCCAAAGGTGCGCTGCTGGTTGGCCCTCCGGGCACTGGTAAAACGCTTCTGGCGCGCGCCATTGCTGGCGAGGCTGGTGTGCCGTTCTTCACCATTTCAGGCTCTGACTTCGTTGAAATGTTCGTGGGTGTCGGCGCAAGCCGTGTGCGCGATATGTTCGAACAGGCCAAGAAAAACGCGCCCTGCATCGTCTTTATCGACGAGATTGACGCGGTGGGCCGTTCACGTGGTGCCGGTTACGGCGGCGGGAACGATGAACGCGAACAGACGTTGAACCAATTGCTGGTCGAAATGGACGGCTTTGAAGCGAACGAGGGTGTGATCATCCTTGCCGCCACCAACCGTCGCGATGTTCTGGACCCAGCACTTCTGCGCCCCGGTCGTTTTGACCGTCAGGTCACCGTGCCAAACCCCGACATCAAAGGTCGTGAGAAGATTTTGGGCGTTCATGCCCGCAAAGTGCCGCTGGGCCCTGACGCCGATATGCGCATCATTGCGCGCGGCACGCCGGGCATGTCGGGCGCCGATCTGGCGAACCTGGTGAACGAAGCTGCCTTGATGGCCGCACGTATTGGCCGCCGTTTCGTGACCATGGAAGATTTCGAGAACGCGAAGGACAAGGTCATGATGGGGGCCGAGCGCCGCTCGATGGTGCTGACTGACGACCAGAAGGAAAAGACGGCTTATCACGAGGCCGGCCACGCCGTGGTTGGCCTGACCCTGCCGCAATGTGATCCGGTCTATAAGGCGACGATCATCCCGCGCGGTGGGGCATTGGGTATGGTTGTGTCCTTGCCCGAAATTGATCGCCTGAATTGGCACAAGTCGGAATGCGAAGAAAAACTTGCCATGACCATGGCCGGTAAAGCCGCCGAGATTATCAAATATGGCGAAGAAAACGTGTCCAACGGTCCTGCTGGCGATATCCAGCAGGCCTCTGGTCTGGCACGCGCCATGGTGATGCGCTGGGGCATGTCCGACAAAGTGGGCAACATTGATTACGCCGAGGCGGCCGAGGGGTATTCGGGCAACACGGCGGGCTTCTCGGTGTCGGCGCATACCAAAGAACTGATCGAGGGCGAGGTGAAGCGCTTCATCCAAGACGGCTATGACACCGCGTTCAAGATCCTTTCTGAAAAGAAAGAGGAATGGGAAAACCTGGCGCAGGGGCTTTTGGAATATGAAACCCTGACTGGTGAAGAAATCAAACGCGTCATGAAGGGCGAGTTGCCCACGAAAAGCGAAGATGACGACACGCCAGACGAAGGCAGCGCGCCATCGGTTACCGCGATTCCGAAAACCAAGCCGCGCGCGAAGCCTCCGGGCGAAGGCGACTTGGAACCAGAACCTACGGCTTGATCGCAGACACACAGCTACCAAACCCCCGAAGGTTAGCTCCTTCGGGGGTTTTCTTTGTTGCCGGCTTTGCGCAGGAAACGGGTCGCCTGCGCCCGGTTACGTTTGGCATCAATGGCCACAACAAGGTCATTGGAAAAGACATATGAAACAACCGCCTTCCTTGTCACTGGACATTGCAAGTTTTGCCATGCTTGTGCTTCTGGCCGCCATCTGGGGCGGGTCGTTCTTCTTTGCTGAGGTCGCATTGCGAGAATTGTCACCCCTAACCATCACCCTTCATCGGGTGTTCTGGGCGGTGCCGATCCTGTGGCTGATCGTGCGTGCCAAACGCATCCAGCTGCCAAGATCGCCCCGGATCTGGGGCAGCTATCTGGTGATGGGCGCGTTGAATAACGCGATCCCGTTCACCCTGATTTTCTGGGGGCAGACCCAAATTGAAAGCGGCATGGCGTCAATTCTGAACGCCACGACGGCGGTGTTAGGTGCGGTGGTGGCCGGGCTTTTGTTGAAAGACGAACCCCTGACCCCGCGCAAACTGATAGGCGCCGCACTGGGTGTGGTCGGGGTTGGTTTCATCATGGGGCGTGGGATATTGTCTGACTTCAACCTGGCAAATCTAGCCCAACTTGCAGTGTTGGCGGCGGCCTTGTCCTATGCGTTTGCCAGCGTCTGGGGCAGGGTGCAGCTTGCCGCGCAGCCGCCCTTGATGAACGCGCTTGGGATGGTGATGGGCAGCGTTGTTCTGATGGTGCCGATCGTCCTTCTTGTCGATGGGGTGCCAAGCGTGCATCTGTCGCTTCCGGTGTGGGGCGCTGTGTTTGGCATTTCGGCCTTGTCGACGTCGCTGGCCTATGTGCTGTATTTCGCCATCCTCGTTCGGGCGGGCGCGGCCAATCTGATGCTGGTCACGCTGTTGGTCCCACCCTTTGCCATTGCACTTGGCGTGATGTTTCTTGGTGAAAGCCTGCCAGCCAGTGCCTATCTGGGCTTTGGCGTCATCGCGCTTGGCCTTGTTGTGACCGATGGGCGCTTGCTGGGTAAGTTACGTGGCAAGCAGTGACACGCGGCGTTGCACATCGTCAGCTTTTGGTTTGCGCTTGTCTGTCCTGACCGCCAAGATGCACGCAGTTTTAGACGAGGAGCCTGGATGCCCGCCCTTATCCCTACCGACCACTACGCCACGATCACGTGGTTGGGTAAAACCGCAGACCGCGACGCGACGCTGACCTCGGTCGCGTGCGATGCGGTCGAGCTGAATTACGAGGGCATCATTGGCGAGGCACGGTCTGGCATAACGCGATCCTCGTGCCCGCGCGTGACCAACCAGTATCCGCTTGGCACCGAAATTCGAAATGTCCGACAGATCTCGGTTCTGTCCGCAGAAGAGCTGGCCGAAATCGCAAGCGCGCTGGATTTAGACCAGATCGACCCTGCATGGTTGGGCGCGTCGATGGTGGTCGAGGGGCTGCCCGACTTCACGCACTTGCCGCCCTCGGCGCGACTTCAGGCGGATAACGGCGCGGCATTGGTGGTGGATATGGAAAACCGCCCCTGCAATTACGTCAGCCGCGAATTGGAACGTGTGCGGCCAGGGCACGGACTTGGCTTCAAGCCTGCCGCCAAGGACAAACGCGGTGTCACGGTCTGGGTCGAACATCCGGGCACGCTGAAGCTGGGGGATCAGTTACGTCTGCATATTCCCGACCAAAGGGCGTGGCAGCCCACGGGGTAGGGCGTTATTGGCCGGTGATCCCGCCAGCCTTGGCGCAGCCGGGCCGACGGGCTTTCCGACGAATTCTGCGGCAAACATGTCGGATTCCACCCTATGGGGGGGTATCAGTGCAGATATGTATCGAAAAGCATATGATCGCAGGATTTACAGGGCTGCGATCTGACCAGAGCAAAAGCGCACCAATCTGAAGGATCTGCCATGAGCTATAAATCCGACATCGAAATTGCCCGCGAAGCCAAGAAACGCCCGATCCAAGAAATCGGCGACAAGCTGGGCATTCCGACCGAACACCTGCTTCCCTTCGGCCATGATAAGGCGAAGGTAAGTCAGGATTTCATCAACTCGGTGCAGGACCGCGAGGATGGCAAGCTGATCCTTGTGACCGCGATCAACCCGACGCCTGCGGGTGAAGGCAAGACGACGACGACCGTGGGTCTGGGTGATGGCCTGAACCGGATTGGCAAAAAGGCGATGATCTGCATCCGCGAAGCGTCGCTTGGGCCGAACTTCGGGATGAAGGGTGGTGCGGCTGGTGGTGGTTACGCGCAGGTCGTGCCGATGGAGGATATGAACCTTCATTTCACCGGCGATTTCCACGCCATCACTTCGGCGCACAGCCTGTTGTCGGCGATGATCGACAACCACATCTATTGGGGCAACGAGCTTGAGATTGACGAACGCCGTATTGCGTGGCGTCGCGTGGTCGACATGAACGACCGCGCACTGCGCGATATCGTGGTGTCGCTGGGTGGTGTATCAAACGGCTTCGCACGTCAGACGGGGTATGACATCACCGTCGCGTCTGAGGTCATGGCGATCCTGTGTCTGTCCAACAATCTGTCAGACTTGGAGAAGCGTCTGGGCGACATCATCGTGGCTTATACCCGCGAACGCAAAGCGATCTATTGCCGCGACATCGGCGCGCATGGCGCAATGACAGTGCTGTTGAAGGACGCGATGCAGCCCAACCTTGTGCAAACCTTGGAAAACAACCCGGCCTTTGTGCATGGCGGCCCGTTTGCCAATATCGCGCATGGCTGCAACTCGGCGATTGCGACCAAGACCGCGATGAAGCTGACGGATTATGTGGTAACCGAAGCTGGTTTCGGGGCCGATCTGGGTGCCGAGAAGTTCATGAACATCAAGTGTCGCAAGGCTGGCATTGCGCCGTCTGTCGTGGTGCTGGTTGCCACCGTGCGCGCGATGAAGATGAATGGCGGCGTGGCCAAGGCCGATCTGGGCGCGGAAAACGTCGCGGCTGTTCAGGCTGGCTGCCCGAACCTTGGTCGCCACATCGAGAACCTCAAATCCTTTGGCGTGCCGGTTGTGGTGGCGATCAACCACTTTGTCACGGACACCGATGCCGAGGTGCAGGCGGTGAAGGATTATGTGGATAGCCACGGGTCCGAGGCGATCCTGTCGCGCCACTGGGAACTGGGGTCGGAAGGGTCAGAGGATCTGGCAAAACGTGTGGCCGAGATTGCGGATGCAGACATCGCCAGCTTCGCGCCGATCTATCCCGACGAGATGCCACTGATGGAGAAAATCGAAACCATCGCCAAGCGCATCTATCGCGCTGACGAGGTTTTGGCCGACAACAAAGTGCGCAACCAGTTGCGCGATTGGGAGGAAGCCGGATATGGCAACCTGCCGGTCTGTATGGCCAAGACGCAATACAGCTTCTCGACCGACCCGACCTTGCGCGGCGCGCCCACCGGCCATTCGGTGCCGGTGCGCGAAGTGCGGCTGTCGGCGGGCGCGGGTTTCGTTGTTGTTGTCTGCGGCGAGATCATGACCATGCCGGGCCTGCCGCGTAAACCTGCGGCGCTGTCCATTGGTCTGAATGACGAAGGAGAGATCGAAGGCCTGTTCTGATCAAGACGGGGCGCGGCGCGGGCTTACCTGTTGCCGCGCCCCGGCCTGTTCTGATACCGGTCAGCCCAGAGACCCATTTACACGATACAAGGAGAGTGGGCCATGACAGCTCAGATCATTGATGGCAAAGCCTTCGCGGCCACGGTGCGCGAAAAGGTCGCCGCCCATGTGGCGCGCGTGAAAGACGAAAGCGGCATCACGCCCGGTCTGGCCGTCGTGCTGGTGGGCGAAGACCCCGCCAGCCAGGTCTATGTCCGCTCGAAAGGCAAGCAGACCGTCGAAGTCGGCATGAACAGCTATGAGCACAAGTTGGAGGCGGACACGTCCGAGGCCGACCTTCTGGCGCTGATCGGCAAGCTGAACAATGACTCGGCTGTGCACGGTATTCTTGTGCAATTGCCATTGCCCGGCCATCTGAACGAAGACCTCGTCATCAACTCCATCGACCCGACAAAAGACGTGGACGGGTTTCACATCTCGAATGTCGGCCTGTTGGGCACGGGGCAGAAGTCCATGGTGCCCTGCACGCCGCTGGGCTGCCTGATGATGCTGCGCGACCATCACGGGTCGCTGACGGGTCTGGATGCGGTAGTGATTGGCCGGTCCAACATCGTCGGCAAACCGATGGCGCAATTGCTGTTGGGCGACAGTTGCACCGTCACCATCGCGCACAGTCGCACCAAAGACTTGCCCGACGTTGTGGGCCGCGCCGATATCGTTGTGGCCGCAGTGGGACGCCCTGAGATGGTGCCTGGCGACTGGATCAAAGACGGTGCCACGGTGATTGATGTGGGCATCAACCGCATCGACGCGCCCGAGAAGGGCGAGGGCAAGACCCGCCTTGTGGGCGACGTGCATTTCGAAAGTGCGGCCAAAGTTGCCGGTGCGATTACCCCCGTGCCGGGTGGCGTTGGCCCGATGACGATCGCCTGCCTGCTGGCCAACACCCTGACGGCGTGCTGCCGTGCAAACGGGCTGGTCGAACCCGAAGGCCTGACCGCCTAAACACCGCGTCAATCAAAGCGCTACCGAGGGCGGATTTCGATCCGCCCTTTTTTGTGTGCTCTCGCCTGTTGCCCCAACTGTTGCACGGCGAACACTCTGATCCTGCGTCGGAATTATTTAGAATCGCCCAAAGAAATATTCTGTTAATCTTTTCAACGTTAACGCGACGCAAAAAAGTCGCGGGCAATTGAGCAGTCGACTGCGGCCATCAAGCCGCGAGGAGAGGGCGTTTTAACAAACGCTGCAGGTAGAACATGTCTATTTCCATATATGGTGCCTTTCGCACCAATACGTCTATGTCGGCCAATACGGCGACCTACGCCACGATTGGATCGACGTTCCAGATCAATTCTTACAGCAAAATCTCGATCACAGATGGCGGCGACCCTTCGATCATTACAGGCGACAACGTCACGAACGAGACGCCAAATGACCCAAGCCAAACCTACAATGGTGAGGTCATCATTTGGGATTATACGATTCAAGTCACCGACGGCTCGAACACCTACGAAGTGGGTGTTATGGACTGGGACATTAACGGCAACGGAACGTACCAATGGCCGACCGGTGAACAGGGGTATTTCATTGCGTTTCTGAACGGCGACATACCTCCGGTGAACACGACGCTAACGGTGGTGGCGGTTACAGATAACGGACCGTCCATTCCCGTCAGCTCGGTCGTGCCTTGCTTTGTTGCAGGCACGTTGATTGATACGCCTAGCGGGCCGCAGAAGATCGAGAAGCTCAGAGCGGGCGACGATGTCCTGACGCTGGACAATGGCCCGAAGCGGATCCGCTGGATCGGTGCGCGCACATTAAGTATCCGCGAGATAGTGTTGAAACCAAAGCTGAAACCGATCCGCATCAAGGCTGGCGCGCTGGGGGCGAACTTGCCGTTGCGCGACCTCTGCGTGTCACCACAACACCGGGTGCTGGTGCGTTCACCCATCGCCAAACGGATGTTTGGCGGCGAAGAGGCGCTGATCCCGGCCCATAAACTGGTCGACATTCCCGGTATCTTCACCGACACGGTCGACGGGCCGGTGACCTACATGCATTTGCTGCTGGACAGCCACGAGATTGTCTTTTCCGAAGGTGCGCCGACCGAAAGCTTGTTCACTGGGAAAGAGGCCCTGAAAAGTGTTGGGGACGATGCGTATGACGAGATAATATCGCTGTTTCCCCAACTTGCGGCGTCTGATTACCTGCCCGCAATGGCACGGTTCTGTCCGCCGAAAGGCAAGCACATGAAAACATTGGTGCGCCGACACGTTTCTAACCAGAAACCGTTATTGGCGGTGCAATAATCCGTCCCCAGCGCCGTATCAGATCTAATCCTTGAAGTTTGGTGGGCGTTTCTGCATGCCCGCCACCACGGCCTCCATCTGGTTGGGCTTGCCCATCAAGGCTTCCTGCACGCGGCTTTCAGCGATCAAAGTGTCTTTCACCCCCATCAACTCGGTGTCGCGGATCAGCGCCTTAGCAGCGCGGATGGCGTCGGGGGATTTCTGCGCGATCTCGGTCGCGAGTGCCTGCGCACGATCCAGTGGCGTCTCCGACAGTTCGGTAACGAACCCCCAGTTCAACGCCTGACCAGCCTCGAACTGCTCGGCGGAGTAAGTCAGTTTGCGGATTACATCGCCACGCGCCAAGCGTCGCATCAGAACCATGCCGCCCATGTCGGGGATGATGCCCCAGCGGCCTTCCATGATCGAAAAGCGCGTATCCGGCGCGGCGATGCGCATGTCCGCGCCCAGCATGATCTGAAACGCGCCGCCGAATGCATAGCCATGCACCGCTGCGATCACGGGTTGCGGCATCTCTGCCCAAACTATCGCGGCTGCTTGAAACAGGTTCGCGTTGCCGTGGGTGCGCTCAAGGAACACGCCGCCCTGCATGGCGAACTGCGCGATTTCGGGCATGGCGGCCAAATCCAGCCCGGCTGAGAATGCAGGCCCGTCGCCCGCCAGAACCACGGCACGAATGTCTTTGCGCGCAGCAAGGGTTTCGCCTGCGGCCACGATGGCGCGGATCATTTCAAGGTCCAGCGCGTTGCGCTTGTCGGCGCGGGTCAGGGTGACGGTGGCCACTTGGTTTTCTTCGGTGATGCGGACGCGGTCGGACATGGGGATCTCCTAATTGGGCGTAGGCGCGAGTGTGCCGTTTGTCGGCAGCCGGGCCAACTGTCACGTTGCGGCAGGTGGTGTGGACACGGGAACCATCGTGCCCAGAAGTTTGGCGATCAGCGTGCGCTGGCCGTCCTGTTCGGCCCAGACATCGGCTTCGACCGGGATCAGACGGCGGCCAATGCGCAACACGCGCCCTTCGGCGACCAGCCTGTCACCTTTGGCGGGCGCAAGCAGGTTGATCTTGATTTCCGAGGTCAGAACCTCGTGACCGTCGGGCATGACAGACAGCGCCGCATAGCCCGCCGCTGTGTCGCCCAACGCAAAGGTCAGGGCCGCGTGACCAAACCCGTGCTGTTGGCGCATCGTGTCCGGGATCGGCGCGGTGATCTGACAAAAGCCATGCCGCAGATCGGTTATGTCAGCGCCGATCAACGCCATCAGGTTCTGTGCCGCAAAGCTGTCGCGGATTTTTGTTACGGTGTCTTGGGGTAGGTGGGTCAAGAGCAATCCTTTGCGTCAGCCAAGACTAACATAACCCGCGCATTGTGAACCCGGAACGCGGCGTCAAACCGGGTTAACGCGGCATCGGGATTGGCTGCGGCGGGTCACCCAGAAGGACCGCGATGGCCTCTGGCCGCATCAGGCGCGACAGGACAGAGTGGTCGGACCGCAACCCACCCGTATAGGTGCCATAGGACGGCATGATCACCCGGTCGCCGTCAAACAACATGCAAGGCCTGCTGACCGTGCGCCCCTTGATGTGCAGTCGCGCCTTGGGGTGGAAATGCCCGGTGACCTCGCCCGCCGCGCCCACCCGTGCGATATGGCGAAAGTGCAGCGGAGGGTGCAACAGCTCGGCCAGATGGGTGCCCGCGAACTCAATCGGGCCGGGATCATGGTTGCCTTCGATCCAAACCCAGCGGCGCCCGGCCATGAGGCGGTTCAACCACTGCGCTTCAACCTCGGGAAGGTTGTCGGACGCCTCAAGGTCATCGAAACTGTCGCCCAGACAGACCACGGTGCGCGCGCCAGATGCCTCGATATCGGTTTGAAGACGATGCAACGTGTCGCGCGTTTCGTAAGGGGGAAGGATCGCGCCGCCCTTGCGCGCCATGCGTTCCGATTTGCCAAGATGCAGGTCGGACACGCACAAAAGCCACTCGTCCGGCCACCACAACGCACCGGATGGCAGCAAGGTCAGCTTCACCCCTGCCAAATTAAAGTCGTACCCCTTCATATAGTCTAGAAAGTCGATTTCCCGCGTTATTGCAAGCTATTACGACGCGTGGCGCGCTATACCAGCCCGGCTTCCATCATAAGGCGATCTGCTTCGGCCCGCATCAGGGCGTCTGCCCCGGCACCGTCAACGGGCACCTTGCCGACCTCAAGGAACAGAGGGGCGGCGAAGGGCGTGACGCGGCCCGGGTGCACGTGGTCGATCAGCCCGCCTGTGCGCGCCAGCATCTCGTCAATCCGACCAAATCCGATCAGCCCGCGCATCGCCTCGTCCCGCGTGATGGATAGCAGCAGGTGGTCGGGGTCGTATTTTCGCAGGGTATCGTAAAGGATGTCGGCCGAGAACGTGGCCTGCCGACCCGAGGATCGCTTGCCCGGCAGGTTGCGGGTGATCAACCCAGCGATGGTGGCCGCGCCCTTGAAGCTGCGTTTCATCAGGGCGTTTTCCGCAAGCCATCCGTCCAGCCCGTCATGCAGGCCCGTGGCGTCGAGCGCGTGAGCGGGGTTGTCCAGATGCGACACGGACCAAATCAGCGTGGCATAGTCGGTGGCGACAAAGCCCAGCGGGCCAAGCCCCATCTCCTCCATCCGGCGTGTGACCATCAGGCCCAGCGTTTGCTGCGCGTTCTTGCCCGCAAAACCATAGATGCAGGTGTGCGGTCGATCCTCGTGATCGAAACTTTCGACAAGGATGCGACCGGCGCGGGGCAGAAGGCTCACCTCACGCTGCAATTCGATCCAGTCAAGCGTATGACGCGGCAAGTCGGGCAGGGGGGTGCGATGCAGAAGGTCAAGGATGCGGGTGGACAGTTGGGTTGAAGTCGAAAACTTGGTGCCGGAAAACACCGCGAGCTTGGGTTTGCGGCCCCGGTCGCGGCTAACTTGCACCTCCATCTCGCGCAAGCTTTCAAACCGCACTATCCTGCCGCCCATCAGGAAGGTGTCACCGGGGGTTAGCGAGGCGGCGAAGCTTTCTTCGACCTCGCCCAAGGGCTTGCCACCCGAGGCACCAGACCGCCCCTTCATCCGCACCTTCAGCGTGTCGGTGTCGATGATCGTGCCCACATTCATCCGCACCTGTTGGGCCAGTCGCGGATCGCGCAGCTGCCACAAGCCGTCGGCCCGCTGCATCAGACGTTGCCACCGGTCATAGGCGTGCAGGGCATAGCCGCCGGTCGCCACGAAATCGAGGCAGGCGTCGAAATTGACGCGGGTGAGGCCCGCATAGGGGCCAGCGGTCGTGACCTCGGCAAACAGCGCATCGGCGTCAAAGGGGGCGGAACAGGCGGTGATCAGGATGTGCTGACACAACACGTCACGCGGGCCGGGGCCGCGCGGGTCGCCGTCAAGGTCATGAGCCAGAACGGCCTCGATCGCGGCGTGGCATTCGATGACCTCCCACCGGTTGGCGGGCAGGATCAGAGCCTTGGACGGCGCATTGTATCGGTGATTGGCCCGCCCGATCCGCTGCACAAGACGTTTTACGTTCTTCGGCGCGCCGACTTGAATGACCAGATCGACATCGCCCCAATCAAGCCCAAGGTCCAGCGATCCGGTGCAGACAACAGCCCGCAGGCTGCCTGCCACCATCGCGGCCTCGACCTTCTTGCGTTGTTCCAGCGCCAGCGAGCCGTGGTGGATGCCGACGGGCAGGGCGGCGTCATTTGCCATCCAAAGCTCGTGAAAGAAAATCTCGGCCTGCGCGCGGGTGTTGTGGAAGATGAGCGTGGTCTTGTGTTTTGCGACCTCGTCCAAGACCTCGCGGATCGCATAGCGCCCCCCACCGCCCGACCATGGGGGCGGGGTGTCGGTGGTTAGCATTGCGATGTCGGGATCAGGGCCGGGGTCGGCTTCGATAATTTCGCACCGGGTTGGGTGCGGGGCAAGGAATTGAGCCAGCGCAGGCGGGTCTTCGACCGTGGCCGACAGCCCGACGCGTTTGAGGTCGGGGCACAGCGCGTGCAGCCGTGACAGGCACAGCATCAGTTGATCGCCGCGTTTGCTTTCCGCCAGCGCGTGCAATTCGTCTACGACCACGCGCCTCAGGCCGGTAAACATATGCGGCGCATCCTCATAACTTAACAACAGCGCAAGGCTTTCCGGCGTGGTCAGCAAAATATGCGGCGGGTCGGCGCGTTGGGCTTTCTTGCGGGTTTGGGTGGTGTCGCCTGACCGATCCTCGACCCGGATCGCCAGCCCTATATCCTCAATCGGCGTCGTCAGATTGCGCCGCATATCCGCGGCCAACGCCTTTAGGGGCGAGATATAGAGCGTGTGAAGGCCCGGCCCCGGCGCGTTGCCCAGCTCCACCAGACTGGGCAGAAACCCGGCCAGCGTTTTGCCACCCCCGGTCGGTGCGATCAGCATCACGGCGGGCGCGTCGGCGCGGGCCAACATCGCCTGCTGGTGCGGATGCGGGGTCCAGCCGCGTTGGGTGAACCAGCGTTCAAAGGCGGGAGGCAGGGTGGTCATAGAGGCAGGATAGGAAATGGCGCGCGGCGTGAACATGCCCGAAATGCGAACGAGCACAAAAAAAGGGCGACCTGAGGGCCGCCCTTGGAGATGGTTTGGATCGCGTGCTAGTGCACGATTTCCTCTTCTTTTACGAACATGTTTTCCCACGCGCGGTCGATCAGCTCCGGGGTCATCTGGGGGGGCAGCCCCTCAAAATCGCAAATCGACAGCATCTGGTCGATCAGGAACACCGGCTGATAGTTGGCGTAGATGTTGTCGATCGTCGGGTATTTGGTTTTCAACAGGTGGATCAAAGCGTCCTGTGACAGCGGCATCCCCTTCTTCTTTGCTACCATCGCGAAGATTTTCAGGAAGCCTTCCTGATCCGGCCCGTCGATTTTGATCTTATAGAAAATCCGGCGCAGGGCCGCCTTATCGAAGATCTTGTTTGGGTGAAAGTTGGTCGAGAAGATGACCAGTGTGTCAAACGGCACCTCGAATTTTTCACCCGATTGCAAGGCCAGAATATCTTTGTTTTCTTCCAGCGGCACAATCCAGCGGTTGATCAGCGCCTGGGGCGGATCGGCTTGGCGACCAAGGTCGTCGACGATGAAGACGCCGCCCGAGGATTTAAGCTGAAGCGACGCCGTATAGGTCCGCGCGGTCGGGTTATAAACCAGATCGAGCATGTCCAGCGTCAGTTCACCACCGGTGATCACCGTGGGACGTTCGCACAGCACATAGCGACGGTCGTATTTCTTCGATACCCGGCGAAGCGCGTTCGGATCGCCCTCTTCATCCTCAGCCAGGGTGTGAACGATTGGGTCATAGACGGTGATGACCTGACCGGAATATTCAATCGCGCGCGGGACATAGATTTTGTCGCCCAATGCGTCACGGATCCCGTTTGAGATCGAGGACTTACCATTGCCCGGCGGTCCATACATCAAGATTGACCGGCCCGAGCCGACAGCCGGTCCAAGCTGGTCCAGCAAATCAGGCGGCAAGATCAGATGCCCCATGGCGCCAGTCAACTGGTCGCGCGACATGTGGATGTTGCGGATCGACTGACGTTTCACCTGTTTGGCATAGACCTCCATCGGCACAGGCATTGCGCCGAAATATTCCGACTGCGACAGCGCATCCAGCGCGCGCGCCTTGCCGGTGTCCGACAAGCGGTAGCCCATTTCAGAGGATTTGGAACCTGCCTGCAACGTGCCCATCGCCTCGACCAGCCCGCCATCCCGGCTCATGTCGATCAGTTCCTGCACCACGCGGGCGGGCAGACAAAGCACGCGTTCAAGGTCGGTGACTTGTTCAAGATTGGTACGGAACATGGTCTTCAGCAGGATGTCCCGCATCATCACCAAGGTCAGCCCGGTTTCGGACAGGCTCATCGCCGGTGGGGGGGCCATCATGTCCGTGCTATGTACATTCATTGTCATGCTCGATCTTATGTTGCGGTTTCAGACTGCCGAGTCAATAAATTGACCAAACAATTACAAAGCTTTGCGAAGCGCCATATTGACGCTAATTTAGCTACAAAAGAATGAGGGCAGGTATGAGTGCGAATAAAGGCAAGTTTTTGGCAGCCTTCATGGTGGGCCTGTTAACCCTGTATGCCTTTGTGTTTTTCGCCAAGGGCGGATTGTTTATCAGCAAGCATGAAGGCGACACGCTGCACTTGCTTCAAATGCTGTTGCGCATGGGTCAAGGCGACTGGCCGCATTTGGATTTCGTCACGCCGATTGGGGTGCTGGCCTTCGCGCCGATCTCGGTGTTTCTTGAGGCTGGATTGGGTGTGGGGCATGCGATCCATGCCGGGCAACTGCTTGTTGCCATTGTGTTTTGCCCCCTTGCATGGTGGGTTGCGAAGACGCGGTATGAGGGCTGGTGGGCGTATCTTTTCGCGGCAACGATCCTGATCTTCGCGGTGGCGCTTGTGTATGGCGAGGGCGATGACAGTGTCTCAATCTCGATGCACTACAACCGTTGGGCTTGGGCGGCGGCCTTTCTTGCAATTACGGCGGCGACCCTGCCGGCGCGCGATCAGGCCTCGTCGCGCATGGATGGGTTTGTGATCGGCTTGGCCATGGCGGTGATGGCGATGATCAAGGTGACCTATTTCGCGGCGTTCTTCATTCCGGTGCTGGTGGCACTTTTCGCGCGCGGGGCTGGGCGCACGGCGCTGTGGGCCTTGGTGACGGGCATTCTAATGGCCGCGCTGGTGACGCTTTGGGTTGGTACGCCATTGATCTGGCTGGCCTATCTGCGCGATCTTCTGAATGTTGCAGCGTCAGATGTGCGTCCCCAGCCCGGCCGGGATTTTGGCTATGTCGTCAGCGCACCAGCTTATCTGGGCGGATCACTGATCGCGGTTCTATCGGTGATCTTTCTGCGCCAAGCGGGTCGGATGACGGAGGGCATGGTCCTGCTGTTGCTGTTGCCCGGCTTTTTCTATGTGACGTTCCAGAACTTTGGAAATGACCCGCAATGGCTGTGGTTGTTGGGGCTGTTGCTGGTCGCGCTGCGCCCTACGGGTCCCGTGTTTAACGGTTTTGGTTGGGATGTGCAGAAGGCGATTTCCCTTGCGGCGGTCGCAGCCTTCGCCTTTGCGATCCCCAGTTTTCTAAACCTTGCGGCCAGTCCGTTCCGCCATCTTGCCACAGACGTTGAAAAATATGTCCCGCTTATGCCGGGAAGCGGCGTGCATGAAGACTTGCAAACCTATGCGCCGCGCGCAGCACGGGTCGATGTGCGCCGCGCCTTTGATGGGCCGGACACGCTGTTCGCCGGCCTGTATGACGACGAGGCCCGCAAGGATACCAACGTCATCTTTCAGGGGCGCGACTTTGACTATTGCACGCTTGAACTTGGAATGGTGGTTTGGTTCCGCGCGGTGTCAGAAGACATTGCAAACTGGTCTGGCGGGGGTAAGGCGCTTTTCTCGGCCGATCTGCTGTCCAGCTATTGGCTCTATGCTGATCTGACGCCGCTGAAGGGCGGTGCGCCGTGGTATTATGGCGATCTGAGCGGGATCGAGAATGCGGATTATCTATTGGTGCCAAACTGTCCGCTGTCCGCGGACACCCGCAAGAAGATTTTAGACGAGGTGTCGGGGCAGGACTGGATCGACCAAGTGGTTGAGGCGCGTCGGACCCCCTACTACACGCTTTACAGTCTGCCGGGCGAGAAGCCGAAAAGGGTCGACCCACCGGCTGGGGACGACGAAAGTGACGAAGTCGATGCGTATTAGGCGAGAAAAGGAAAAACCTCTGCAAAATAGTGTTTTGCAGAGGCTATTTCTAGTTTTGGGCTTTTCTTATGCTCCGCCTAAAGCGGCCAATCCAAGATAGGTGATCAACGTCGCCCCAAGGCTAAGCCCCATTGGATAATCGCGCCGTTTCCAGCTTTCCCAATCAGGCGTGGCTGCGCGCACCCAACTGATTTTCTGCGCTATCCGGTGCAGGATGAACCCTGCAAGGATCATCACCGCAAGGATCATCAGGACAAGAACTGCGTCGGGCAGGGCGACAAGCGGTGCCATCGCGGCGGCAAATTTTGCATCCCCCGCGCCCAGCATCCGACCGATGTTCATCACGAACCCGATCACCAAAATGACCACCAGATGAACCCAGCGCCACAGGTATTCATCAAGCTCGAACGCAAAAAGACCAATCACGGCAAAGACAATGATCAGGGCCATGACCGCCTTGTTGGGGATCTTCATGCGCGACAGGTCGGACCAGACCGCCCACAAGGCAATTGGAACTGCAAAGGGCAGAAACAGCATCGCCGCCCAGCTTGTCATCGCCGTGCTCATGTTCAATTCACCCGTTTGAGACGTTGCTTTCCAGCGCTTCCAGCGCGCGGGTTGCGGCCTCAAAATGCTGGGGGTGCGTGTCGATGGCTTCCTGCAACAGACCTTTGCCGGTGGTCACATCGCCTTGCTTAATGGCGGACAGGGCCAACGTGTGCAAAAGCTGGGCGCGTTCGATCTGGGTCATTTGGATGACGGGCATATCGTATTTACGTTGTGCGCCACGTGCCAGAACAAGGTTGTTCTTCGCGGTGAACAGCTTGTTGTCATAGCCCAAAGCTTGCGAAAACATCTTCTCGGCACCTTCATAATCGGCCCGCGTCAGCTTGGAATAACCCCAGTTGTTCAGCACAGAACCTGGGTTGGTGGTTAGCCCAACAGCCGTTTCGTAAAAGCTGTCGGCTTTCTTCCATTCCTTGTTGCTGTCAGCGATCATCGCCTCTAACCGGTAGCGGCGATAAGTCTCGTGGGTGGGCGGCACCTTGTCCAGCACCACTTCCGCTTGATCCCAGTCGCCTGCACGGATCAACGCATCAGCCAGATTGACGCGATCCTCTGAAGTGCCCTGCGAACTTGCGACGACGGCTTTCCACACCGGCACAGCTTCGGCCGGGCGTTTGGCGCGGATCAGCGATTGCGCCAAACCCCGCTTCAGATCAATGCGACCCGGCTGAGATTCAGCCGTGCGTTTGAAATAGGAAACCGCCTCATTCGGGTCGCCCACTGTCAGCATGATGTCGTTAAGATTGCTTTCGTCGATTACGTTCACATCTGCGATGGCACGTTCGACCTCTTCACCGCCCGATTTCGGCTTGTTGCAAGCTGAGAGGGCAATCGCGCTGCCAAGGCAGAGCGTCAGAAAAATGGGATGGCGCATTTTTGCGTCCTTTTTACTGCTCGTGTCTTCGCTTAGATCTGCGACAGAAGCAGGTAGTCTCCCGCCCCCCGTCGCACCAGCGCGAATGTATCATTATGCGTCTGATCATAATCAGGGTTTTCCATTTTTGCGAGCGCCAAGCGCAAATTGTCGCGGATTTGGGCAGATTGGCCACGATCCAGGCCAAATGCGATCTGGAAGACACGCGCAGCCTCGCCTGTTTGGCCGGTTTCCATCAACACAACGCCCAGATTGTTCCACGCGGGAACGAAGGTGCCGTCTTTTTCTGTCGCCTGTCTCAGGATCCGTTCGGCTTGCCCCAACCGGCCCAGTTGTAAATTGGCCGAGCCGATGGCCGACAGGACGTCGACAGTAATGCCCTGCTCGCTTGCCGCCCGAAGATAGGCTTTCAACGCCAGCTCATGTTCACCTGCAGCGGTCAGCCTGTGGCCAACGGTCAGGCCATCAACCGAGTCCTCGCCACGTTTGACGGCGGTCGGCGCATAGGGGCTGTCATGTTTGGCAAACGGCCCGGTTCCCGGCGCGCAAGCCGACAATCCGCCAAGCACCAAGACGGCGGCGAGCGTGCAGCCAAAGGCGCGACGTTTGAATTGGGTGGAAAGGTCGGTGGTCGTGCGGGGCAGGCGGCGCGTGGTCAAATGGCTCTCCTTCGCGCGGCCCGGGCTTGCGTCAGAACCGGACCGACTTGAGGGTCAGATAAATATCATAGACCGATGGGCCGATCAGAATGATCAGAAGCGGTGGCACGGTCAGCAGCATAGTGGCAAGTGTCATCTTGGTCGGCAAGGTGTTTGCCTTCTCTTCTGCCCGCATCACCCGTTTATCTCGCATCTCGCCCGCATAAACGCGCAGGGCATCGGCAATCGAGGTGCCGAAAGTGGCCGACTGGATCATCACTGTCACAAAACTTGCAACATCCGGCACGCCGGACCGTTCAGACAGATCACGCAGCACTTGGATGCGATCCTTGCCCGCCTTCATCTCGTTTGACACGATCGCGAACTCGTCCGCCAGCGCAGGGTAGGAGGCGCGGATTTCCTTGGCCACCCGCAGGATGGATTGGTCCAGCGACTGGCCCGCCTCGACGCAAGTCAACATCATGTCAAGCGCGTCTGGAAAGCCGTTGGTGATTTCTTCCTTGCGGGTTTCGACCCGGCGGGTGACCCAGTATTTCGGCAACATGTATCCCGCCACACCCGGCACCAGAATCCACAGCATACGGGCCTGCGTCGTCATTTCCTGCCCATTTGCGGTTTTGAGGATGGTCAGAAACACCCCAAAGATCAGCAAGCCGATACCAAGCGCAAACTGCGCGAAGTGGAACGTGCGCACGGCGTTCTTACCGGGATAACCCGCTTGCAGCAGTTTTAGCTGTACGGCCGAGTATTCGTCGGCGTCCTGCGGCTCAAGAAACGCCGAGTATTTCTCAAGTTTGTTGGAGCCTGATGCGACGCGCAGATCAACTTTCTGTCCGGCCTGGTTTCCACTTTCGCGCGATTTACGCAGTTTCTCCAGCGGATCGACATTGCGCCGGAGCAGGATGGGCAGAGCGGCAACGATCAACACGATCCCAAGTGCGCCCACTGCCAAAAGGGGGCCAGCGGGACCAAGAAGGTCGGTCAGGATTGCGTTGATCTGTTCCATCATAAAACCTCTGTCAAACCTTGATGTTCACGAGCATCCGCATGACGAACATGTTGGTCACAAGGAAGCCGGCGACAATCAGGCAAGCGGGAATGAAATAGGGCGTGTCACGCACCTTGTCGTAATAGTTGGGCTGCAGCAGGTTGATCCCGACCAGCGCCAGAATGGGGAATCCCGACAGGAAGTTGCCGGACCATTTCGCCTCGGCGGTGATGGCACGAACGCGGCGAAACAGTTTAAAGCGCGACCGGATCACTTTCGCCAGACCGTCAAGGATCTCGGCCAAGTTACCACCCGAGGTTTGTTGGATGATCACCGCCACCGCAAGAAACCGCATGTCCTGATTGTCCAGACGTTCCGCCATCGTGGCAAGTGCTTCGCCCACGTCACGCCCATAGGCACTTTCATCAGCGATCAGGCCCATTTCTGTGCCCAGCGGGTCGGGCACTTCCTTGGCGACAATCTGTACGGCGGACGAAAACGGGTGGCCAACACGCAAGCTGCGGACCATCAGTTCAACCGCGTCGGGCAGTTGCTCTTCGATCATGGACGAGCGTTTTTTGGCCTTGTTGTTAACCCAGATATAGACCCCGCCGACGCCCATCACGACAGCGATCCCGGCACGCACGGGCAGCGACGCGGCGGTGGCAACGCCCAACCCGACAAAGGCGAAGACGGACAAAAGCACCATGATCAGCACAAGCTGGCCCGGCGTGAAGGCGATGGCCGCTTTCTGCGCCTTGGTGGCGAGCAGTGAATAGAACGGAATACCCTGTGCCTTGACGTGCTGGCCCATCTCCTTGCGAAGTTTTTCCAACACCTCTTCGCGCGCAGCCCCTTTTTCAAGCATGTCGAGGCGGCGATTGATGCGGTTGTTCAGGCTGATAGATTTGCCAAAAACGGTCAGATAGATGCCTTCGACCAGCAGCAACACGGCCAGAAAGATCAGACCATAAAGGATTGGTTCGATTGAAATGGTCATTGTCAGTCGCTCCAGGGTTCATAGATGGATGCGGGCAGGTCGTAGCCCCACTGGCGGAACCGGTCGGAATAGTGTGACCGCACGCCGGTCGCATTGAAGCGTCCGATGATCTTGCCATCGGGCGCAAGGCCCAGACGTTCATAGCGGAACACCTCTTGCATCGAGATGACGTCGCCTTCCATACCGGTGATTTCGGTGATCGAAACCATACGGCGCGACCCATCCTGAAGGCGGCTGGCCTGCACAATCAGGTTCACAGCCGACGCAATCTGGCTGCGCACCGCCTTGATCGGCATTTCGATCCCGGCCATGGCGATCATGTTCTCCAGACGTGACACAGCATCGCGCGCCGAGTTGGCGTGGATCGTCGTCATCGACCCGTCGTGGCCGGTGTTCATAGCCTGCAGCATGTCGATAACTTCTTCGCCGCGCGTCTCGCCGACGATGATGCGATCCGGACGCATCCGCAGGGCGTTTTTCAGACAATCCCGCTGGGACACGGCACCCTTGCCTTCAACATTGGCAGGTCGGCTTTCCATCCGCCCAACATGGGTCTGTTGCAATTGAAGTTCCGCCGTATCCTCGATCGTCAGAATGCGTTCTGAGTTGTCGATGAAGGACGACAGAGCATTCAGCGAGGTCGTTTTACCAGAACCGGTCCCGCCCGAAACGATGACATTTAGGCGTGTTGCCACAGCGGCCTGCAAAAAGGCGGCCATTTCTTCTGAAAACGCGCCAAAGCTGACCAACTCGTCAATGCCAAGCTTGTCTTTCTTGAATTTCCGGATCGACACCAGCGAGCCATCCACCGCAATTGGCGGCACCATCGCGTTGAAACGCGAGCCATCAGCCAGACGGGCGTCAACATGGGGGTTTGATTCGTCGACGCGACGACCCACAGCCGACACGATCTTGTCGATGATGCGCAGAAGGTGGCGTTCGTCTTTGAACCTGACATCGGTCAGTTGAAGCTTACCCGCACGTTCCACAAACACCTGCTGGGGACCGTTTACAAGAATATCGTTGACCGTGTCATCCTGCAAAAGAGGTTCAAGCGGGCCAAGCCCCCTGACTTCGTCATACAGTTCTTGGTTCAGCAGCAGACGTTCATCGCGGGTCAGAACCACGTCGCGCGTGCTCAGAAATTCCGATGTGATATCAGTGATTTCCGCACGAAGGTCCTTTTCGGCAGCGCTTTCCAGCGCGCCAAGGTTAAGGTTGTCCAACAGCTCTTTATGAAGCTCGGTTTTGATGTCACCCAGACGTTCCTTGCGCTTGCGTTCCTTGTCCGCCTGCGGCGCCGGCGCGTCTTGCTCGGACGCTTGACGCAGCGATACTGGCGCGCGTGCGGCAGCGGCCGTGTCTGACGTCGCTTCACGCGGGGCAGGGGCGGCAGTGTTTGCGCGCCCACCCTCAACTGCTTTCAGTTCGGGCGCTGCATTCGCCGATTTTGTTGGCTTCTTATAGCGGGAAAACATAGCGCCTCCGGGATCAGTTGGCTGTGGCTTCGGCCTGATTCAGGTCATGAACAGACTTCGCCAGTTTCTGGATTTCTTTACGCAGCGGGTTCTTCGCGGCGGCGCTGGACAGGGGCATGCCGTGATCGCAAGCTTGCGTCACCGGTTTGCCGCCGTCAGGCAGATGCAGCTCGATCGAGATATCAAGGCTTTCCGCCAGACGTTTTGCCCGCGATTTGCCCGACATATCGGTAAACTTCGGTGCGCGATTCAGCACATAACGCAGTTTCTCAACCGGCAGTTCTTCCGACTTCAACGCTTTGATCATCCGAAGCGCGTTTTGCGCCGAGCGCAGATCAAGTTCCAGCGTCGCGAAATACACATGCGCGGCGTGCAGAACGGTTTCCGTCCATTGTACAACTGTGTTCGGCATGTCGATGACGACGTAATCGAAATTACGGCGGGCCATTTCGACAATCCGTTCAATATCTTCCGCAGTCACAATGTCCAACGGCAACATGTCCGGCGGTGCGGTCAGAACGTGCAAGTCGTCGTCAAACGTCACCAGCGCTTGGGAAAAAATCTCGTGATCCATGACTTCGGTATCGGACAGCAGCTCATAAACTGCATCACGGCGCGGCAGATCCAGATAAGTGGCGACCGAGCCGAATTGAAGGCCGAAATCCAACAGGCAGACACGCGGCGGCGTCTTGGTTTCTTTCTTTTTCTTGGTCCGGTCCATCTGGCTGAGTTCCCAAGCCAGGTTCACCGCAAGGGTCGTCGCACCTGTGCCACCCGCCATCGGGTGCACCGCCAAAATAACAGCCTCGCGGTCGTCGTCAGCTTTCAGCGGGGTGGATTGTGCGTTTGCGTCCGGCAGGACAGGCGCTTCGGGTTCGGGCGCGCGCAGCCGTTCGATCGCGTCATGCAACGCACCTTCGGGCAGGGGGTAGGGGACAAATTCTTCTGCACCCATCTTCAGGAGTTGGTGCAGCGCAATCGGGCTGACCTCTTCCGCGATCACGATGACCTTAATACCTTTTTCGCCTGCGGCCCGGATAACGCCGGCCACTTTCGAAAGATCGGCTTCATCCTGATCGTCCATCGCAATCGCGACGAACTCCAGCGCGTCGGCGTCCGGTTGGACAAAGAAGGCAAGCGCGTCTTCTATCGACAAATCACCCCAAGCTTCACCAAGCTCGGCTTCCATATCCTCGATCAGCAGATCGAAGTTCTGAACATCCCGCGCGATCGTGCAAGCTACGATCGGTTCGGGGTCAGCGTGTAGCGCAACACTGCTACTCATCGTAAAAATCCCTCCAGTTAGAGCCCGCTCCCAGGCGTTCTGCCATCGGTCCTTTGCCCTTCAAGGCGTGCGCGAGTCGGATGTCGCACGCGGACTGCTCCCAATAGCTCAAAGAAATGCCAGTAAATCTGGGCAACATTGCGGCTGAAACGGCCAAATTATTCGTTCATTTGGGACGATCCCCGGTGAAACAGAGCGTCTGTTTCCTAAGAGGGAACGGCGAATATGTTCACCTTATGCGGGATTTCGCGTCCCAACCCCGCAAGGAAACCTCATGAAAACAATGAAGTCCAAGGGAAAGCTTGCCTGCGGTGTTTGTGCTTCTCTGCCGAGATTGCGGCGAAATTGTGGCGCGTCGGGGCCTGCTTCAACAAAAAAGGCGCGACCAGATCGCGCCTTTTTTATTTTGGGTCGATTAGGATCCCTCGCCGATCGATCCGGCCGTCCCAGCCGAGATGATCGGAAGCGGCACCGCGCTGCCAACATATTCGCGGTACACCACTTCGGCATATTTGCCGTCCATAACCGTCGGTTTGCGGCCACCCACAAAGCCGGTGACTTCTGTCACCGTGCGACGATTGCGCATTTCAGGTGCGCGCGTCACGATCAGGGGGCGAGATTCGCCATAGCTGACAACGGCTTCCAGTCGCGACCGGCTGATACCGCTGGCCACTAGGTAATTCACAACCACGTTGGCACGGCGCATCCCAAGGCGCTTGTTATAAGCGTTTGATCCGACCAGGTCAGTGTGACCATAGACCCGGAAGCGCAGTTCGGGGAACTGTGCGATCCAATGGGCCTGTTGGCTCAGGATTGCGCGCGCCGTGTTGTCCAGCGCGGCGCTGTTGAACGCGAAATTGACCGTGTCGGTCGATTCTTTGTTAAAGCGATTGGCCATACTTACGGCCGGGTTAATCTTGCCGGTTTGAACGCCGGCATTATAGGCCGTCGGCTGTCCAAGTCCGCCTTCGTTAAGTTGTGCGCCAGCTTCCAAGAACCACGATTTCGAGGCTACGTCCGCATTCGAGCACGCTGTCAAAAGAGCAATCACCGAGGTGGCTGCCAGCAATGGTTTGATACGTTCAATCGACATCTCAGTCCTCCATCACATAGCCGTAGGAACCCGAAAAGTCCTGTTGGGCCACTTCGCCAGCCGCCCCGGATTTGGGTCGGTTCGACGCTGACGTATTGCCGAACAGGAACAGTTCTTGTTCAGAGGGGGGGCGGATCCGATCGGTCGGCACCGCAAGGGCTTCGCCACGTGTCGGGGTGACAAGATGGGCTGTCACGATGATCACCAGTTCCGACTGCGCGCGTTGGTATTCGGTTGACCGGAACAGAGCGCCAAGCACCGGAATATCGCCCAACCAAGGGACCGAGGCGATATTGTCTTGGAAATCGTCTTCGATCAGGCCCGCAATTGCAAAGCTTTCACCATCCCGCATTTCGACCGTGGTCGATGTTTCGCGGCGACGGAATGCATTGATGCTGAACCCACCGTTGTTATAGCTGACAGATTCGTCCAAGCCAGAAACAGCAGCCTTGAGCTGCAGGTTGATCACATCATCCGACAGCACCGTGGGGGTGAACGTCAGTTCGACACCGAAGGGCTTGTAAGTCACCGCAATTTCGTTGTCGCCGTTCGAAACGGGCAGGGGGTATTCGCCACCCGCAAGGAACGAGGCTTCCTGGCCGGAAAGTGCCGTCAGGTTGGGCTCTGCTAACGTGCGCACGACGCCCTTGCTTTCAAGGGCTTCCAGCAGGATGCCGACTTGAAGGCTTCCGACACCGAACCCGAACTTCATGGCCCCGTTTGCACCGTCCACAAGCGTGGTTTGCGTCGTGTCCAGCAGAGATCCGCCTTGGCCGATGCCGCGGGCCGTTGCTGCCTGCAAGCTGTCGGGGTTCAGGCCGCCCGACAGGGCAAGTGAACTGGACAGAGATTTACGAACCGAACGCCCCATCTCGGCAAACCGCACTTTCAGCATCACTTGCTGGGTGCCGCCGACGGTCAGCAGGTTTGAAACCCGTTCGGGCGCATAGCGTTGCGCCAGATCCAATGCGCGATCAAGGCGCTGGATCGAGCTGACCATGCCTGACAGCACGATGCCGTCATTGGCGGTGCGCACCTCGATTTGTTCGCCGGGAAGGATTTGACGCAGGCGCTCTTTAAACTCTGCGATGTCGGGTGCGACATGCACGTCGACATTGGTGATGAGCTTGCCGTCTGCACCAAGAAGCGTCAGCGTTGTGCGACCCGGTGTCTTGCCCAGCACATAAATTGTCCGATCCGATAGGGTCGAAATATCTGCAATGCCGGGGTTGGCGATGGAAAGCTCGGCGAAGGGAACGTCGCTTTCGACGACCACCGCGCGGTTCATGGGAACTTTGAGTGCGCCCGATGGCGAGCCACTCATCACGCGCAGCGTTTCAGCGGATGATACCGCCGGTGCGCCGATCCCCAGCGTTAGACCCAATAGGGCCGCCTTGATAAAACGATCAACTGTCATGTGATCCTGCCTCTCTGACCACGCCTCGATAAGGTGGGTGTTACCCACTTGACTGCTCCGGGTCTTGTGCCCGGTTTTGGGTCATTCATGCCCAATTGCGTTGCAGCCTGCGTCAGAAATCGAAAAAATGCAATAATCAATACCTTGGTCGGTCTGCTTCATGTGGATAAGTAGCAACAGTCCAAGGCAGAGGACCTATTCCCAAGGGCGATACCGTCACTCGGGGCAGGCGATCTGGGTCTCGATGATCTCGCCACCGCGGCGTGTTCGGACGGTGCAGACCTCTTCGCGTGGTCCGACGATCTCGCCCATAATCTCGCCCTGACCAACCTCGACGTCAGAGGTGATCGACTTGTCTTGCGTGCCGACCAGCGCCAGGGACAGACGTCCGCTGGATTGCGCCTGTGCAAGGGCTGCAACCTGCCGGGGGGTCACTTCAACAGTGATTGTCCGCGCGATTGTTGGCCCTGTGCGGTCAGTGTCGGCAATCTGGTCAACCGCGATAATATGAACATTGGCGAGGATCAGTTTGGTAACGGCCTGCCCCTCTCCCAATTCATCGACGCCGCGGCCTGACCAATAAATGTCGATTCGGTCTTCAGGGCGCAGAAAGCCGGACACGCCCGAGTTGACATCAACACTGATTGCAAAAGCGCGCATCCCATCCGCAAGACGCGACGAGACGCCGGCATCCGCGCCGGGCCTGGTCACTTTGACTTGAAGCAGGGCTTCGTCCTTCTCCATCGCGCGCAGGACGGTGCGGAATTTCTTTTCGCCGTCCGGAAAAATATCTTCGATGGTTGAGAATGTGCCTTCGGGAATAGCATTTTCCGGCCATTTGACCGCCCGGATGTCTTCTGCCGTAAGTTGCTGGCCATAGCGCAATGCGCTGTTCACGACAAACACATCGACGGTCGGAACAATGTTTGCACGCGCTGCACGTTCTGCATCAAGCTGAGTTTGAAACGCACCGATATAGTCCTTGGCAAGATAGACCGCAAAGCCCGCCAGGCCGACGCCTATGATCAGAACCAGTCCGAAGAGCAAACGCATTTAAGTTCCTTTCCCACAACAAGATACCAACGGCATCACTCACCACCTACCTCGTCCATATGTCAATTCGAATTGAGGCAATTTGAAGCGTAAAGCATGAATTTAAGGTGAATTTCACAGGAAACAGCAACAATTTCCAGTAACATTCAAAAAGTTATTTATTAGCGCATACCGGCGCCAAGAAAAAACCGCGCCACAATGGCGCGGTTTTCCTAAATATAGACAATCAAATGATCGCTTAGTGGCTCATGATTTCCATTGCCGACAGCGACGATGAGATTTTGCCGGCCAGCGACGTGGTGCCGCCCGAGACCGAAGTCAGAACTGCGATGCCGAGGCCCACGATGGCTGCGGT
>NZ_JALPQG010000009.1 GCF_023195695.1 Aliiroseovarius sp. S1339
GGATTTGCGCGGTGCGCTTCCGGCGAATGATCCACACCGGGAATAGCAGCAATGGCAATCGGCATAGTTCGGACAACCGTCACAATGGGCTCAAACCAGACCTTGGGCCAAAGAAAAGCCCGCGCAATGGCGCGGGCCTTCGCTCTTTCGTTGTTGTCCCAGCCTACACAGCCAAATTCGGAATAATCTGCTTCTTCCGGCTCATAATCCCCGGCAGGACAACCACGTCGCCTTCGACCTTCGCGCCGAAGCTCTTTTCAGCCACGGTTTTCACCACGTCGTTGGGGATCAGCAGGGTGGCTTCCTCTTTCAGGATGTCCACGACGAACAGAAGCACCTGATCGACACCGTCCTCGGCGGCGACGGTTTTGAACGTTTCCATCAGGCTGGCTTTGCGGTCCAGCGGGATTTCTGGCGCGGTCGTTTCCAGAACGCTCACACGGAACTTGGTGCCGTCGACCTCGTATTCTTTCGAATCCATGCGGATCAGCTCGGCGTCTGAGAATTCGGACACGTCGGACTTGGCGGCGAACATCTCGGCGGCGTAGTCGGTGATGTTGATACCCAGATCATCCGCCAGAACCTTTACCACTTCGCGGTCGCGGTCGGTGGTGGTGGGCGAGCGGAATTCCAACGTGTCCGACAGGATACATGTCAGCACGGTGCCTTTGACCCAGTCGGGCATCTTGGCTACGTCGTCGCCCATCAAGTCATACATGATGGTCGCGGTGCAGGCTAAGGGGCGGATGGTGATGTCGATCGGGCCTTTGGTCTCAAGCCCGCCAACCAGTTTGTGGTGGTCGATGATCGCCTGCACGTCGGCGCCGTTGATATTGGCGGGCAGCTCGGCGGGGTTGTTGGTGTCGACGATGACGCAGGGCTGGTCGTCTTCCACGTCCGCAATGATGCGCGGCTTGGGCAGGTCCCAGCGCTTCAACAGCCATGCGGCTTCGGTGTTGGGTTCGCCCAGCAGAACGCTTTCGGCGTTGCCGCCTTTGATCTCGTTCAGGTACCACGCCCAGATGATGGGCGATCCGGTCGAGTCGGTGTCAGGGGATTTGTGGCCGAAAACAAGGGTGGTCATTTTGGTTTATCCGTCTTTATGAGTCACTGAATTTTGCCCGCCTTATAGGGCGCGCGCCCCCATTTGTCACGCGCTGCGTCGCAGCATTTTTGCGGGCGCGGTGTTTATGTTCGGGTTAGTTCAAGCAAGGTGACGCCGCTTGCATAGGGTGTCACCGATTTGGTCAGCCACTTCGTCGTCATTGGGCCGTTTGCAAACAGTGCAATTCCCGCGCCCAGCGTGATCGGCGATTTTTTCAAAATAAGCCGGTCAATCAGGCCTTGTTGCACCAGCCAGCCTGCAAACTGCCCGCCGCCGCACAGATAAATGGGTTTACCTCTCGCTGCGCGCAGGTTTTCCAGATGCGCTGGCCAGTCTGATCGCACCACCGAGACATCCGCACCGTCCGGCAGGTTGATACTGGTCGAGAAGATGTGGTGATCCATATGCGGATAGGCGCGCGCGCCGGGTTCAAGACCAAAGGCATATCCGAACTCATAGGTCTTTCGCCCCATGATCACGGTGCCATACCCGGCCAGCCGATCAAGATAGGGGGCAATGTGATCGCCCTCGTGCGGGAAGGCCGAGGCATCCCCACGCGGACCAGCAATAAATCCGTCAAGGCTGACGGCTACGTCATAGATGATTTCTCGCAAGAGATATCCTGTAATGTGAAAGTAAACGAACCCCGGTTGGGATGTTTGAAGCAGATGGGCTTACTTGATCACTGTCAGGGCGCTCCTCATAAACAGGATCATTATAGCGGTGCGGGCGGTTTGCGTAAACAACTTGGACCCACCCCACCACTGACGTTAGAAAGGGCGCATGTCGAAACCCGCTGAAACCGAGCTTTATGCCCCCGTGAAATCCTGGCTTGAAGGTTTGGGGTATGAGGTGAAAGCCGAAGTTGGCCCCGCTGATGTCGTGGCCCTGCGGGGTGACGATGCTCCGGTTATTGTCGAGCTGAAGGCGGGGTTTTCCCTGACACTGCTTCAACAAGCCGTCGCGCGGCAAGCTGTGACCGATATGGTCTATGTGGCCGTGCCGCGTTGGGTTGGCAAACCTGGCTGGCGCGCGTTCAAGGGCAATGTGGGCTTGTGTAAGCGGCTTGGGTTGGGGGTTTTGTCGGTGCGTCTGAAAGAGGGGCTGGTGCAGGTTCATGCCGATCCCGGCCCGTTCATGCCCCGAAAATCAAAGGTGAAATCTGCGCGGCTTATGTCTGAATTTGCCCGGCGTGACGGCGACCCAAACACTGGCGGCACGAACGGCAAGATCGTGACCGCCTATCGGCAAGACGCCGAGAAGCTGGTGGCGTGTTTGGCGAAAGAGGGGCCGATGAAGGGGGCTGCGCTGGCTAGTGCGACGGGCGTCAAAACCGCGACCCGGATGATGGCAATCAACCACTATGGTTGGTTTGAGCGGGTTGAGCGTGGCGTTTACGGCCTGACGGCGGACGGGCTTGCGGCGCTGGATAATTAATCCGACTTTTTTGATCAGGATCAATTTGTTTTCGCGCAAATCTTTGTTAAGTGCTGCTGGTCACCACTAGGAGCCTGATCTCATGCGCTTATTTCTAACCTCGGCTTTGATGATCGGGCTGGCGACGCCCGTTTCCGCTTTTGACAGTCTGGAGGAGCTGGGCGAGGCGCTGTTTTTCGATGTGAACCTGTCCAAGAACCGCACGCAATCCTGTGCGACCTGTCACGACCCGGAAAACGGCTTTGTTGACCCGCGCGAAACGGATGTGGGCCGCGCCGTGTCGTTGGGCGATGATGGCGAAAGCCTGGGCGATCGCACCGCGCCCACAGCAACCTATGCGAAGTTCACGCCGGACTTTGAACAAATGGACAAACGCGCTTGGCGCGGCGGCATGTTTTGGGACGGGCGCGCGGCTGGTTTGGCCGGGCAGGCGGGCGGGCCACCGCTGAACCCCATTGAAATGGGGATGCCGGATGAGGCTTCGGTCGTCGCTCGACTGGCCGAAGACCCGGATTATGTGGCTGCGTTCAAGGCGCTGTTTGGCGATGCGGTTTGGGACAACGATGAAGCGGCCTATGACGCCATGACCCAAGCCATCGCCGCGTTTGAAAGCACCGATCTGTTTTCTCCTTTCGACAGTAAATACGACCGGTTTCTGCGCGGCGAGGTTGAGCTGTCGGATGACGAAGAGCTGGGCCGAGTGCTGTTCTTTTCAGAACAGTTCACCAATTGTAACCTGTGCCACCAAGTGCGCGTCTCTCCGATCGCTCAGGACGAGACGTTCACAAATTATGAATACCACAACATCGGCGTGCCGGTGAACGGGGCCGTGCGGGCCGCGAACGGTGTTGAAGGCCCTGATCTTGGGCTGTTGGCAAACCCTGATGTCGACAGCGCTGATGCGGGCGGGCGGTACAAAGTGCCGACCTTGCGCAATGTCGCCGTGACTGGGCCGTATATGCATAACGGGGTGTTTGAAGATCTGCGAACTGTCATGTTGTTTTACAATAAATACAACACGCTGGACAAAGCCCGCCAGATCAACCCGGAAACAGACAAGCCATGGGCCATGCCCGAAATTCCACAGAACCTGGCTGTGACCGAGCTGACCCATGGGCCGGCATTGGACGATAAGCGCATCGACGCGCTGGTGGCTTTCATGAAGACGCTGACCGACGCGCGATACGAACATCTGTTAGAGGAATAGGCCGCCACACAGGTTGCCCAACGCAGATCGGATGCCGTGGCTTCGCGGTGGTGCGGCAAAATTCTTGACCGATTGCTTGACACCCCTCAAATGACGCCCTAACTCTTCGCCGTTAGCACTCGCGCCCGGTGAGTGCTAAGAGAAGTGAAACTGAGCTTAGGGAGTCTCAGAAATGGCATTTACACCACTGCATGACCGCGTGTTGGTCCGCCGCGTTGAAAGCGACGAAAAAACAGCAGGCGGCCTGATCATTCCGGAAAGCGCGAAAGAAAAACCGGCCGAAGGTCTGGTTGTTTCTGTCGGCGCTGGCGCCAAGGATGACGACGGCGATCGCATCGCAATGGACGTCAAAGAGGGCGACAAAATCCTTTTCGGCAAATGGTCCGGCACCGAAGTCACCATCGACGGTGAAGAGCTGCTGATCATGAAAGAATCCGACATCATGGGCATCATTGCCTGATCGTCTGACCCGATTACACGTATTTCCAGGAGTAAGCTAAATGGCTGCTAAGGACGTAAAGTTCGACACCGATGCCCGCAACGCAATGCTGCGCGGCGTCAATATCCTCGCTGACGCTGTCAAAGTGACCCTTGGCCCGAAAGGCCGCAATGTGGTTCTTGACAAGTCGTTCGGCGCCCCCCGCATCACCAAAGACGGTGTGACGGTCGCAAAAGAGATCGAACTGGAAGACAAGTTCGAAAACATGGGCGCGCAAATGGTGAAAGAAGTCGCCAGCCGCACCAATGACGAAGCCGGCGACGGCACCACCACAGCCACCGTTCTGGCCCAAGCGATTGTTCGCGAAGGTCTGAAGCAGGTTGCTGCTGGCCTGAACCCGATGGACCTGAAGCGCGGCATTGATACCGCCGTTGCAAAAGTCGTCGAAAGCATCAAAGCGATGGCCCGCGAAGTCAAAGACTCCGACGAAGTCGCACAGGTTGGCACCATTTCAGCCAATGGCGAGTCGGAAATCGGCCGTCAAATCGCAGACGCGATGCAGAAAGTCGGCAACGAAGGCGTGATCACGGTCGAGGAAAACAAAGGCCTCGAAACCGAAACCACCGTTGTTGAAGGTATGCAGTTCGACCGCGGCTACCTGTCACCGTATTTCGTCACCAACCCCGACAAAATGATCGCCGAGCTGGACGACTGTCTTGTTCTGCTGCACGAAAAGAAACTGTCGTCGCTTCAGCCGATGGTTCCGTTGCTTGAGTCGGTCATTCAGTCGACCAAACCCCTGCTGATCATCGCAGAAGACGTTGAAGGCGAAGCGCTGGCAACTCTGGTTGTCAACAAGCTGCGCGGCGGTCTGAAAATCGCTGCGGTTAAAGCGCCGGGCTTCGGTGATCGTCGTAAAGCCATGCTGCAAGACATCGCGATCCTGACCGGTGGTCAGGTGATCTCGGAAGATTTGGGCATGAAGCTTGAAAGCGTGACAATGGACATGCTGGGTTCGGCCAAGAAGATCCAGATCACCAAAGACGAAACCACCATCGTTGACGGTGCTGGCGAAAAAGCCGAGATCGCAGCGCGTGTCGCTCAGATCCGTGCGCAAGCCGAAGAAACCACGTCGGATTACGACCGTGAGAAGCTGCAAGAGCGTGTTGCCAAACTGGCAGGCGGTGTTGCTGTGATCCGTGTTGGCGGCATGACCGAGGTTGAAGTGAAAGAGCGCAAAGACCGTGTCGATGACGCCCTGAACGCGACCCGTGCGGCCGTTCAGGAAGGCGTGATCGTGGGTGGCGGTGTTGCTCTTATTCAGGCTGGCAAAACACTTGCAGGTCTGGAAGGCGATAACGCTGACCAAAACGCCGGTATCAGCATTGTGCAAAAAGCGCTGGAAGCGCCGCTGCGCCAGATCGCTGAAAACGCGGGTGTTGACGGTGCCGTGGTTGCTGGCAAGATCCGTGAAAGCGAAGACGTGACCTTTGGCTTCAATGCGCAGACCGAAGAATATGGCGACATGTTCAAGTTCGGTGTTATTGATCCGGCCAAAGTGACACGGACCGCATTGGAAGACGCGGGCTCGATCGCTGGTCTTCTGATTACCACGGAAGCCATGGTTGCTGACAAGCCGCAGAAAGATGGCGGCGGCGCTGGCGGCGGCATGCCCGACATGGGCGGCATGGGCGGCATGATGTAAATCGAATTCCCTAAGGAATTCGATTGCGACAGGCGATTGGCCGCAAGGCCAGTCTGCCGACAGCTACGTAAGAAACTCTAAAAAAGGGCGCTCATTCGGGCGCCCTTTTGATTTGTGGTGGAAATTGCGCAAATGCCCCTTACAAATTTGTGAAGCACTCTTTATGTTAATGGGCATAACATCATCAATTGGCGGGGGCAGCCATGTTTCGATCCTTAATTCTTCTTTTCGTGACCCTTCTGGCGGTGCCTGCTACCGCGCAAGAGGTCTATCGTTTCGGCAACGACGCTTATATGGCCGGCGACAATGTCACCTTGTCCGGCGATGCTGTGGATGACGTATTTATCATTGGCAACACGGTTGTGATTTCCGCGCCCGTCGAAGGCAGCGCCCATGCGGGTGGCCGGTCGGTGTCGATTTCTGTCCCTGTGGGTCAAAACCTTTACGCAGCCGGTATGAATGTGAACGTTGCAGGCAGCGTCGGCGGTGATGCGCAATTGGCCGGTGATACGGTGCTGATCGGTAATGCGGTGGGGGGCGACCTTCGGGTCGCGGCCCAACGGGTCGAAATCAACGGCCCGGTCGGTGACAGCGCGCTGGTGGCTGCCGGGAACATCATGCTGACTGATGTCATCGCGGGTGACGCCAGCTTTGCGGTTGATGATATCAGCTTTGGCGACAACGCCCGTATCGAGGGCAAGCTGTTCCTTTATGCCGACGATCCCGACGCGATTGCCATTCCTGCATACGTCATCCCGGCAGAACGCATCGAACGTCACAGCGCGGATGAATTCGACGCCAATGCCGACCCGGATGGGGGTGCGACACTTGACCGGTCAAGCTACGGTTGGGGCGCGTGGCTGGGGGACAAGATCACCTCGATCCTTATTCTGACGGCTTTGGCGTCCTTGATCGCAGCGGTTTCGCCCGCCTTCTTGTTGGCGTTGCGCCTGCGCACCTTGGAAACCCCGGTGCGCGCGTTGTGGATGGGTTTTTTGACCATCTCGGCCCTTGCGGGATCATTGTTCCTGTTCGCACTGACCGGTTTCGGTATTCTGCTGATCCCTGCGTCTATCGTGCTGGCTGTGCTACTGGGCATCGCGGGCTATGTGATTGGCACCTATCTCCTTGGGGTCGGCGTGTTGAGCGCGGTCAACCGTCCGTTGCCGGAAACACTGACAGAGCGCGCGATTGCCGCATTTGTTGGCGCGGTGGCAATCACGGTGCTGGCGATGATCCCGTTCATTGGATGGTTCGCAACGCTGGCTATTGCGGTCACCGGGGCAGGAGCCCTGATCATTCGTTGGTTCGCGCCGGGGTTTTATACCGAAGTGCGCTAAGCCCGCTTACAGAAACAGATGACGCCCCCAGCACCTTGTGCGGGGGCGTTTTTCATCTGACGATGGTTTCCAACGCATCGTAGGACGGCGCGGTGTGCACTTCGCCCCAAGCAAGTTCGGGCAGCGAAAGTGGGCGGAAATGCAGCGTTGAGATCTGGTCTTCCGCGACCCACCGCCGGTCTGTCACAATCGACTCAGAATCTTGCCAGGCTGGGTCAAGCTGCCCGGCGTCCAACTTGCAGCGAAAGATGACCTCGACCTGATGAAAGCCTGTGGCCGGGTCGTAAAATTCGTTCACCAACGCAGGGGTGCTGACCGAGACGGTCAGGCCGCATTCTTCATACACTTCGCGGATCAGGTTGTCGGGCAGGCTCGCGCCCGGCTCGACCCCGCCACCGGGGAGGCACAGAAGATCCGAGATACCGCCGCCATAGGCGTTGACCATCAGCAGACGATTTTCCTGCAAGATCAGACCACGCACAGCAAGTCGGGGTGTATTGAACGACATCGACATGCGCCAAGAGTTGCTGATCAACAGCCCTGTGACAAGGCGCCTCTCGAAACCCGGGTCCGGGATGCGTATTTATCGGGTATGTTACGAATGTTGACCCTGTCCTTAGGCTTTATCGCCGCCCTGTCCGCGCCCGCGCGGGCTGAATGCGTTGTGATGCTGCACGGGCTGGCACGATCGCCGTCGTCCCTGTGGGTAATGGAGGAGAGTCTGCGCGTCGCTGGCTATGACGTGGTGAACTTAGGTTATCCGTCGACCAAGGCGAAGATCGGTATGTTGGTTGAAGCTGCCATCCCACCTGCGCTTGCGGCCTGTGGTGATCAAAAGGTGCATTTTGTGACCCATTCGATGGGGGGCATACTTGTGCGCGTTTGGCTTCAGGACCACCGACCCGCTGATATGGGCCGCGTCGTCATGCTGGCACCACCGAACCAAGGCTCGCAATTGGTCGATGCGTTCGGTGATCTGGAACCGTTCGAATGGTTGCACGGCCCGGCCGGGTTGCAACTGGGCACGGACGAAGATTCGGTCCCCAATCGCACGGACCATGCTGCGTTTGAACTTGGCGTGATTGCTGGCAACCGGTCGCTGAACCCGATTTACTCGGCTGTGATAGAAGGGGAGGATGACGGCAAAGTATCCGTGGACAACACAAGGATTGACGGGATGAACGATCATATCGTTCTGCCGGTCACGCATACCTTTATGATGGTGAACCCGCTGGTGATCGCGCAGGTCACGGAATTCTTGCAAACCGGTAAGTTTGATCACGAAATGACCTTGGCGCAGGTGCTGGATGATATTGCCACCGAAGCGGGCTATCGCAACCGCACGCTGCGCAAAGATCGTTAGCGCAGGCGGGAGTTAAACCGCCTGGCTGTGTCCGCTTTCATTCATTTCATAATTATCGAAATGGCGCGCGATCATCCGCGCCACAGGCCGCGCCTCGGCGCGGATGGATAGAACCGTTCCGGTCAGGTCCGTCGTGCCGGGCATGACCTGTTCCAAGCCGTCGACCATGGACAGGAAGCTTTCAACCGGACGCGACAGTTCATCAGCCAGCTTGGCAAAATCCACGCGGAAATAGCACAGAAGCTCTTCGATCACGCGGCCTCGCGCAATATCATCTTCGGTGAACACGTGCCCTTTGGCGCCGGCCAGTCGACCGTCCCGCACCGCTGCTTGGTATTTCGACGTGGCCGGTTCGTTTTGCGCATAGCCTTGCGGATAACGCGCGATCGAGCTTGCGCCGACGCCGATCATAACCTTCGATACGTCCTCGGTATAGCCTTGGAAATTCCGTTTCATCGTGCCGGCCTTGTGGGCCTTTGCCAGACCGTCAGAGGGCAGGGCGAAGTGGTCGATACCAATCTCGTCATATCCTGCCGCAAGGAACAGGTCGCGGGCAGTGTAATAAAGCTCGAGCCTTTCTTCCGCCGATGGCAACGCCTCGGTCGGGATCAGCGTTTGACGACGCGCGACCCATGGCACATGGGCATAGCCGAACAGTGCCACCCGGTCCGGGCCAAGGCTGATCAGTTTTTCAACCGAATCGGCAATCCGCGCGGTGTTTTGATGCGGCAGGCCGTAAAGGATATCCATGTTCAGGCTGTCGATCCCACGCGTGCGCAGGCCATCCACCGCCTGTTTGGTAATCTCGTAACTTTGCGGGCGGCCAATGACTTCTTGAATCATCGGGTCGAAGTCCTGAACCCCGATCGAGGCGCGGTTCATTCCCGCATCCGCCAACGCGTCAAGGCGGGCGTCGTCGATTTCTGACGGGTCAATCTCGACCGAGAACTGAGCATCTTGTGCAAGCGGGATTGTGTCCAGAATGCTGCTGGTCAGATCC
Organism: Aliiroseovarius sp. S1339; assembly: GCF_023195695.1. GTDB lineage: Bacteria > Pseudomonadota > Alphaproteobacteria > Rhodobacterales > Rhodobacteraceae > Aliiroseovarius. The sequence continues at coordinate 9,597 of NZ_JALPQG010000009.1, forward strand.
GCGATCATTTCGGGTTGCAGCAGTGTGGGCGTGCCGCCACCCCAGTGCAAATGTTCGATCTTCACGCCTCGGGCAAGCAGGCCTTTGATCGTTGCCAGTTCTTGCTTGAGGCTCTCCACATAGGCCGCGACAGGCTCGGCGGTCGACGTGCCTTGTGTGCGACAGGCACAGAACCAGCACAGTCGACGGCAAAACGGAATATGCACGTATAGCGATACTGCCTCGTTTTCAGGAATGGCTTTGATCCAGTCGGACAGGACTTCAGCACCGACACCCGGCTTAAAATGCGGGGCAGTCGGGTAGCTGGTATAGCGGGGCACGCGCGCGTCAAAAAGACCAAGGCGTTTGAGTTGCGAAGAGGTCTGCATTCGAATAGGGTTTAACCAGAAACTCGCGCGCAACTTTGATCAGGATCAAGACAAGATACATCTCTTGTCGAAAAACACATGAACGACATCAGTTTCAACACCAGAGCCAATACCCGTGATTGTGGCACTTGCCCAATTCGCCACCGAGCCGTGTGTGCGCGTTGCCAGCCCGACGAGTTAGAGCAGCTTGATGCGATCAAGTATTATCGCACCTTCGAGGCGGGACAGCCCGTGATCTGGTCCGGTGATCCGATGGAGTTCGTGTCCAGCGTTGTCAGTGGTATCGCAACGCTGAGCCAGACGATGGAAGACGGGCGGACCCAGATGGTTGGCTTGCTTTTGCCGTCCGATTTCATTGGGCGACCGGGTCGCAACACCGCACCTTTCGATGTGGTGGCCGTCACCGACCTGACTTTGTGCTGTTTTCGTAAGACGCCATTTGAAAACATGATGGAAAAGACGCCTGCCATCGGTACGCGGCTTTTGCAGATGACGCTGGATGAACTTGATAGCGCGCGGGAATGGATGATTGTGCTGGGCCGCAAGACAGCACGCGAAAAGATCGCAAGCCTGTTGACCATTCTGGCGCGTCGCGATGCGTCGCTGCACGTGAAGCCACCCCGCGACGGGATGAGCTTCGAACTGCCACTGACGCGTGAGTCGATGGCGGATTATCTTGGTCTGACGCTGGAGACCGTCAGTCGTCAGGTGTCGGCCCTGAAAAAATCAGGGGTGATTGAGCTTCAGGGCAAGCGCCGTGTCATCATTCCCGACCTGAACAGGCTTATTTCCGAGACGGGTGACGACATGGACGGTGGACTAATCACCTGATCTGCGTGTCGGCCTGATGTTGAACGGATGATGGAAAATTAGCTAAGGGCGCCAGATGCGGCGCCCTTCTTTTGTTTTCGGACCGGGTCAGTGGGCCAGCACGATCGGCACCTCGGCCACTTCCAACATGTGCCGGGTTGCACCGCCCAGAATCGATTCGCGAAACCGCGAATGTCCATAGGCGCCCATGACAATCATGTCGGCATTCTGGTCGCGTGCATGGCGGTTCAGAATATCCGCGATACGTGGCATTGTTTTCGCCAGTACGCACACTTCGGCGCGCACGCCATGGCGGGCCAGAAGCTGGCTAAGCGGGCCGCCGGGGTCCGAGCGTTCCGGCCCGTGTTGCGGTGGGTCGATCACCGCGATCGATACCGAGTCGGCCTGCTTCAGGAAAGGCAGCGCCTGCCGTACCGCGCGCAAGGCTTCGGGGCTTTCGTTCCACGCGACCACAACTTTACCGACCGATTGGGGATAGGTGGCATCGTCCGGCATCACAAGAACGGGCACGTTGCCGTCGAAAAGCGCGGCTTCTACGATTGCCTCGGCGTCATGGCCGCGACCATCGCCATAGGGGCGCGGCATGACGGCGAGATCGGAAAACCGTGTGCGATGTGCGACGACTCCGTTCAACGCGACCATCTGTGCCGTCAGCGCTGCGCTTGACCACGGCAGGAGGTGAGAGGACAGTGCTTGACGCGCGAACGCCTCAAGCTCCACCGCCTCTTCGCGGGCTTGTGCCAGATTGTCCTGAACAACCATGGCCGAAGCCCCGGCATAGTAAAACCCTTGCTGCGAGCGGTCGACGCCAAGACATAGAACTTCTAGGTGCGCGTCATGCTGGGCCGCAATCGCCTTTGCAGCCTCAAGTGACCCTTTGCAATGCGTGGTATCAGTGACGATTGTGGTAACAGTGCGGTAAGTCATCGCTTTGCCCTCCGGTTTGGCGTTGACTCCAGCGTGCATCTGCCGCGCCTGCGACGCTTTGACATGGGTCAATCGGGGTTTTTCTAAGACCGTCATGTCGTTTTGATATGGATCAAAGCGGGCTTGGACAGATAGGTAGAAACCGACAAAAGTCAAGAAGTGCCCCCATCCGGTCGTGGGACGGGGGTTTGTGACATAAGACGAAGGGACGCAAAATGTGGGATTACCTCAAATTGGCGATCTACGGCCTCATCGCAGTGATGGCCGCAATTGCTGCAAGTTATGCCCGCGACATCGCATACCAGGTACACGCTATCCTGATAACGTTGATCGCGGCAGGCCTGTTTATCTATTCGCTCCGTCGAGTGGGTGAAACGAAGGTCGTAGAAACCGGTTACATGGATGGCCCCGTGCGCGTGGGTGTCGCTTTGACCGCCTTCTGGGGCGCGGTTGGGTTTCTGGTTGGAACGTTTATTGCGTTTCAGCTGGCGTTCCCAAGCCTTAACTTTGGCTGGGCCGAAGGTTATCTGAATTTCGGACGCTTGCGCCCGCTGCACACGTCGGCAGTGATTTTCGCATTTGGCGGCACCGCCTTGGTCACGTCATCAATGTATGTTGTTCAACGCACCTCGGGCGCGCGCCTTTGGGGCGGCAACTTGGCTTGGTTCGTGTTCTGGGGCTACCAAATCGTGATCCTTCTGGCCGCCACCGGCTATCTGCTTGGTGCGACCCAATCCAAAGAATATGCAGAACCCGAATGGTACACCGACCTTTGGCTGACCATCGTCTGGGTGGCTTATCTGCTGATGTTCATGGGCACGCTGATGAAGCGGAAAGAACCGCACATCTATGTGGCCAACTGGTTCTACCTGTCGTTCATCGTCACCATCGCCATGCTGCACGTGATCAACAACCTGGCAATGCCGGTGTCGTTCTTCGGGTCAAAATCTGTGCAGCTTTTCGCGGGTGTGCAGGATGCCATGACGCAGTGGTGGTATGGCCACAACGCGGTTGGCTTCTTCCTGACCGCTGGCTTCCTTGGCATGATGTACTACTTCGTGCCGAAACAGGCCGAACGTCCGGTCTTCTCATACAAGCTGTCGATCATCCACTTCTGGGCGCTGATCTTCCTGTATATCTGGGCAGGTCCCCACCACCTTCACTATACCGCGCTGCCTGATTGGGCTGGCACATTGGGCATGGTGTTCTCGATCATCCTGTGGATGCCGAGCTGGGGTGGCATGATCAACGGTCTGATGACCCTGTCTGGCGCGTGGGATAAACTGCGTACCGACCCGGTCATCCGGATGATGGTTGTATCGATCGGCTTTTACGGCATGTCGACCTTTGAGGGTCCGATGATGTCGATCCGCGCCGTGAACTCGTTGAGCCACTATACGGACTGGACCATCGGTCACGTGCACTCTGGCGCACTTGGCTGGAACGGAATGATCACCTTCGGGATGCTCTATTTCCTTGTTCCCCGTCTTTGGAACCGTGCCGGTCTTTACAGTTTGAAACTGGTTAGCTGGCACTTCTGGCTCGCCACAATCGGCATCGTGCTTTACGCGGCGTCGATGTGGGTCACCGGTATCATGGAAGGCCTGATGTGGCGTGAAGTTGACGCGCAAGGCTTCCTGGTGAACTCGTTCGCCGACACCGTTGCCGCCAAGTTCCCGATGTATGTGGTGCGCGGTATGGGCGGGGTTCTGTTCCTCACGGGTGCCTTGATCATGTGTTACAACCTTTGGATGACCGTGAAGCGTTCGCCGGCAGCAGAAACTGCCAGTGACGCCCAAACGGCGCCGGCTGAATAAGGAGGGGAGGACCAATGGGAATTCTCGACAAACACGTTGTTCTGGAAAAGAACGCAACGCTTCTTCTGGTCGGCAGCCTACTGGTTGTCAGCGTGGGTGGCATCGTAGAGATCGCACCGCTCTTCTACCTCGAAAACACGATCGAGGATGTGGAAGGCATGCGTCCCTATTCGCCGCTCGAGCTTGAGGGCCGGAACATCTATGTGCGCGAAGGCTGCTATGTCTGTCACTCGCAGATGATCCGCCCGATGCGCGACGAGGTTGAGCGTTATGGCCACTACTCACTGGCGGCGGAAAGCCAGTATGACCATCCGTTCCAGTGGGGGTCAAAGCGGACTGGGCCCGACCTTGCCCGCGTCGGTGGCCGCTATTCGGACGAATGGCATGTGGATCACCTGATGGATCCGCAGTCGGTCGTGCCGGAATCGGTGATGCCGAAATATGCCTTCCTGGCGGATCGCCTGATCGAGCCGACATATATCGAAGACCTGCTGAAAGCCAATCAGATGGTCGGTGTGCCTTACACCGACGAGCAGATGGAAAACGCCGCAGCCGACTGGCTGGCACAGGCCGATCCTGACAGCGACTATGATGGGCTTCTGGCGCGCTATCCGAAGGCGCAAGTGCGCAACTTCGATGGCAAGCCCGGTGTTTCGGAAATGGACGCTTTGATCGCTTACATGCAGATGTTGGGAACTTTGGTCGACTTCTCGACCTTTACGCCCGACCCAAGCCGGTAAGGAGACGGAATGATGGACACCTATTCACTGCTTCGCGAAATCGCAGACAGCTGGGTCCTTCTGGCCATGTTTGTCTTCTTCCTTGCAGTTGTTGTCTGGGCGTTTCGTCCCGGCAGCCGCAAGGTCCACGAAGATACGGCCAACATTCCCTTCCGCCACGAAGACAAACCTGTCGGTGACCGGGAAACCGGGCGCTCAGCTCAGGAGGAGTTGCAGCAATGAGTAAAAAACCTGTTGAAAAGAAAGAACCCGAAACGACCGGCCATGAATGGGACGGTATTCAGGAGTTCAACAACCCGCTGCCACGTTGGTGGGTCTGGGTCTTCTATCTGACCATCATCTGGGGCCTGTGGTATTCCATCGCTTATCCGGCGTGGCCACTGATCAAAGGGGCGACCGCTGGCTATCTGGGCTATTCGACCCGCGCCGAAGTTGCTGCCGAAATTGATCGCTTCACCGCCATGAATGGCGAACTGGAGGCCCAGTTGGCGTCGGCCGATCTGAACACGCTGGAACAAGGCAGTGATCTGCATAACTATGCAATCCAATCCGGTCGCGCGACGTTCGCCACCTTCTGTTCGCAATGCCACGGGTCCGGGGCTGCGGGCAACGTTGGCTATCCCAACCTGCTTGACAATGACTGGCTTTGGGGCGGCACACTGGAAGACATCCAGCTGACCCTGCGGCACGGTATCAGGTCAGAAGATGACGAAGACACCCGATATTCGGAAATGCCTGCATTTGGCGAAGATTACCTGAGCGACGAGGAAATCGCGCAGGTTGTGGCGTATTCTATGTCGCTGTCCCCCGTTACCAAACCAGACGCTGACATGGCGCTGGTGGCGGACGGTGCGACTGTCTTTGCTGACAACTGTACGGCCTGCCACATGGAAGACGGCACGGGCGACCGCACCCAAGGCGCGCCAAACCTGACCGACGCAATCTGGCTCTACGGCGATACCAAAGAGGCGATCACCGAGACGGTTTCCAACGGCCCCTTCGGCGTTATGCCAGCCTGGAGCGGTAAGCTGACCGAAAGCCAGATCAACGCCGTTTCGGCATATGTCCACCAGTTGGGCGGCGGCGAATAAGCCACCGGCCAACCACAAGATCCGGGGCCTCACTCCCCGGTTAACGGCACCGGCCCCTGATCCTGTTCGCGCGTTTCTCCGGGGTCGGTGCCAACTTTTTCAAAACCAGGATGCGAGAGTATCCGGGTTTTGGTTTGAGACTATCCCTGATAGAAGTGCCTGAGTTTTTTCGCCTCAGGGTTCTTAGTATGTCCAAGATCAGAATAGTCTCGATTGTCGTAATCCTGCTGTCCGTGGCTATGTCGGCGAACAACTATTATCGAAAGGTGCACGGGTTTGACGCGCTAGTCGAAATTTGCAGCGATCCATCGACGGCGTATGATGCGAACATCCAGGCTTGCAGTAGCGCACTGGAACGCTTTGATCTTTCAGACGCGGGCACCAGCTTCCTTTTGCTTGAACGTGGGCACGCATTCAGGACGGCAGGGAATTACGAAGCAGCAATCTCAGATTTGGATATGGTGATCAAGCTAACGCCAAGCAACGCAGATGCGCTTGTCTTGCGGGCCAATACAAATGACGTAGTGGGCAAGTTCGACCTTGCACAGGCAGATTACGCCAACGCTATTGAACTGGAGCCAAGGCGTATCAGCCATCTCAAGTGGCGGGCGGCAAGCCTTAGCGCAAAAGGCCTCTATGATGCTGCACTAAAGGACTATGAGCGAGTTTTGCAGTTGGATCCCGCTGATACTGGTGCGACCGAGCGCACGATAAAAATTCTTATCAAACTCGAGCGGTATGAAGCCGCGATTGAAATTTTGAAAAAGGAAGTCAAGCCCGAAATAGGCAAACGAAAAAGGGGTGCATATTTCTATCTCGGGCGTCTTTACCTGCATCTGGGCTACAGCAAGCAAGAAACGCTGGCAGCATTTGAAGCGTGGAAAGCGACAGGAGAAGACAAGCCTCTCCCCGCACTTTTTCTAGGGGCGACCTATCTGAAATTCGAGGACAAGGAGTCCGGGCAACGATACATCAACGAGGTGGCTGAGAATATGGTCAGGGAATTGACCGAAGACCCCTTTGGGCCATGGGCAGCCCTGAAAACGGCACTGGTGCGTGTCGTGTATCGGGATGCGGCACAACGATACTTTGCTGGCGTCGCCTACAGCATGATCCGCCAATACGATCTGGCCAAACAGGAGTTTGCGGGCTTTCTAGAAATCGGTGGTCCGAACGCGCGGCTTCTTTTGGTTAACGCCATGGCCGATGACGGGTTTGTCCCAAATGCTGAGGCTGCAAAGGCGGACCAGCAGGTTTTTGACCATGGTCTGGAGCGTTATATGATCCACGTTGGTAGGAAATTTTCGTTAGAAGCGTTAGGGTCGCGCAAATAGGTGTGGATGCAAGGTAAACTGCATAAGCGCCCTGCATCAGGTGCGGCCAATTGACAGGCTGCGACGCGATGGCGCCGTGACATATTTGAAACTTGATAATAATCAATGACTAACCTGAAACGGCCCGCGCAGTGCGGCCAAATTCTTTGATCCACATCAAGGCTTCAATGTAGAATAATTCTTAATCCGAAGCTTACACCCAAACGCAGGATTGGAAACTGTCCATGTCTGACGCCCCCGAACAACTCTATGCCGCGCGAGAACCGATTTTCCCCAAGCGGGTAAAGGGTGTTTTTCGCAGCTTGAAGTGGTGGATCATGGGCATCGCCCTTGGCATCTATTATCTGACCCCGTGGATACGTTGGGATCGTGGTCCGAACCTCCCGGATCAGGCGGTTCTTGTGGATATGGCCAACCGCCGCTTCTATTTCTTCTGGATCGAGATCTGGCCGCATGAGTTCTACTTTATCGCCGGTCTGCTGATCATGGCCGGGCTTGGGTTGTTCCTGTTTACCTCGGCTGCGGGTCGAGTCTGGTGCGGCTATGCCTGTCCGCAGACGGTCTGGACGGACCTGTTTATTCTTGTCGAACGCTGGGTCGAGGGCGACCGCAACGCCCGCCTGCGCCTGCACCGTCAGGACTGGAACGGCGAGAAGATCCGCAAGCGGCTGATCAAGTTCACACTCTGGATCATGATCGCGGTCGCAACTGGTGGGGCATGGGTGTTCTATTTCGCAGACGCGCCAACACTTCTGGTTGATCTTGTCACCGGTAATGCGCACCCACTTGCTTATTCAACGGTTCTGGTGCTGACCCTGACGACATTTTTCTTCGGCGGTATCGCGCGCGAACAGATCTGCATATATGCCTGCCCGTGGCCGCGCATTCAGGCGGCGATGATGGACGAAGACACCATAACCATTGCCTATCGCGACTGGCGCGGTGAGCCGCGCGGCAAAGGCAAAGCCCGCGATGATCTGGGCGACTGCATTGATTGCAACGCCTGCGTGAACGTCTGCCCGATGGGCATCGATATCCGCGACGGCCAACAGATGGAATGCATCACCTGTGGACTGTGCATCGATGCCTGTGACGAGATGATGGACAAGGTCGGCAAACCACGCGGCCTGATTGATTACCTGGCCCTGAAGGACGAGGCCTATGAACGGGCAGGGAACGAGAAGATTCCGGTGCTTAAACACCTGCTGCGCCCGCGCACGATCCTTTATGTCTCGCTTTGGACGCTGGTTGGCGTCGCGCTGACCGTGGCCCTGTTTGTCCGCCCGAAAGTGGACGTGACGGTGCGTCCGGTGCGCAACCCGACCTATGTCACGCTGTCAGACGGCGCGATCCGCAATACCTATGACGTGGGCGTGCGCAATCGCCACGGCGAAGAATGGCCCTATTACTTCTCGCTGGCCGAAGATAGCGACATGTCACTGGTGTTGGAAGGCAGCGATAAACTTGTATTGGTTGCTCCACCTGATACAGAGGCAAAGCAACGGGTCTATGTCATCGCGCCTCCGGGATCGGACGCCGCAAGGACAGACCGGACCGACCTGCGTCTTTGGGTCGTGGACGGCGTCACCGGTGATCGCACCTATCAGGAAACCGTGTTCAACGGTAGAGGACGCTAAACCATGGTCGATAAAACGGAAAAGTCCGAGTTTGAACTGACGGGCAAACATGTTCTGGCTATCGTGGTGTCGTTCTTTGCTGTGATCATCGGCGTGAACCTTTTCATGGCATATTCGGCGATTGGCACCTTCCCGGGGCTTGAGACAAAAAACTCTTATGTGGCCAGCCAGAAATTCGACGCGCAGAAGACCGCGCAAGAAGCTCTGGGCTGGGATGTTGCGACTCAGATCGATGGCGAGACACTTATTCTTTCAATCAATGACAGCGCGGGCGACTCGGTTACCGTGAAGTCCGTCTACGGCCTGCTAGGCCGCGCGACCCATGTGAAAGAAGATCAGGAACCAGCATTCAGCCAGGCATCGAACGGTGCCTATACGGCGCAGGTCGGCCTTTTGGGTGAAGGCAACTGGAACTTGCGCCTGAATGTGGTGGCCGACGATGGCACCAGCTTTCAGCGGCGTATCCCGATTTACATCTCGGCCAAGTAAGGCCGACCCGCCTGCGGACAAGGAACGTAACCATGGCCACACCGATCTCTGCCTGCCCGGCCTGTGCTGCGGCCCCGCTTGCAGAAGAGCAAGCCGGTGAAGGATATCGAGGGAATGGGATGGAAGCACAGCGCGTGCTTCTGTCGCTGCCGCAGATTTATTGCGCGGCGTGCATTTCGGGGGTCGAGCGGGGTCTGGCCAAGCAAGACGGGGTGCGCGCTGCGCGGGTGAACCTGACGCTAAAACGCGCCACCGTCGACGTTGATCCGGGGGTCGAGGCGCAAACACTGGCAGATTACCTGACCGGCTTAGGGTTCGAAGCCTATGAACTGGACCCCGGCCAACTGACGTCAACCGCAACCGATAAGCAAGGTAAAGACCTGCTGATGCGATTGGGCGTGGCGGGGTTTGCCATGATGAACGTGATGCTGTTAAGCGTCGCGGTATGGTCGGGGGCAACAGATGCCACCCGCGATCTGTTTCACTGGATCAGCGCGGCCATAGCCATTCCGACCATCGGGTTTTCCAGTCAGGTCTTCTTTCGGTCCGCTTGGTCTGCGCTGCGTGTGGGCCGTCTGAATATGGATGTGCCGATTTCGCTTGCGATCCTGCTGGCGCTGGGCATGTCGATATATGAGACGATGCATTCGGGCGAACACGCGTATTTTGACGCCGCGCTTTCGCTGACCTTCTTCCTTCTGGCAGGCCGTTATCTTGATTATCGCACTCGTGCGGTGGCGCGATCAGCGGCCGAGGAACTGGCCGCCCTTGAAGTGCCCCGCGCCGCCCGCGTCATCGACGGGCAGGCGGATGAACAAGTGGCAGTGTCCGACCTGACACCCGGCGATATCGTGCGCGTTGTGCCCGGTGCGCGCGTGCCGGTGGACGGGATCGTTGTGACAGGGGAAAGCGAATTGGATCGCTCGCTTCTGACCGGGGAAAGCCTGCCTGTTGCAGCCGCTCCTGAAAGCATCGTGTCGGCGGGCGAGGTAAACCTGACCGGCCCGCTGACCGTTCGTGTGACGGCGGCGGGACGCGACAGCTCTTTACACCGCATGGCCGATCTGGTCGCTATCGCGGAAACCGCGCGCAACCGATATACGTCGCTGGCTGACAAGGCCGCTGCAGTTTACGCGCCGGTTGTGCACCTGCTGGCCCTTGCGGCGTTCTTATTCTGGTTTTGGTATTCCGGCGACTGGCGCGTGGCGATGAACATTGCTGTGGCCACCCTGATCATCACCTGCCCCTGCGCCTTGGGTCTTGCGGTGCCTGCCGTGACCACCGCGGCGTCCGGGCGCCTGTTCAAGCAGGGGATGCTGCTGAAATCCGCCACCGCGATGGAGCGGTTGGCCGAGGTTGATCACGTCGTTTTCGACAAGACCGGCACCCTGACCGAAGGCAAACCCGCACTGGACGAGCTGTCCCGCCACAACACCCGCGATCTTGAAATCGCGCTGGCGCTGGCCGAAGGCTCCAGCCACCCCTTGGCGCAATCGCTGACCCAAGCGGCCCGCGCGGCAGGCATGCAGCCAGCCGAGGTTACACAGGTTCACGAAGTGCCCGGCAGGGGCATTGAAGGCAATTGGCAGGGCAAGATCGTTCGCCTTGGTCGCGCTGAATGGCTGGGCGCAAATTCGGTCGGGCAAACTGCGACCTATCTGTCGGTGTCCGGCGCGCGGCCTGTGGCATTCACCTTCACCGACGCGCTGCGTCCGGGTGTTGTGGAAGCGATCACCGCGCTGAAAGCCAAAGGCATGGGCATCACTCTGATTTCAGGCGATGTGCCTGCCGCAGTGGCCGACATTGCAGGAAGAGTGGGCATTTCCGAATGGCAAGCCGACACGCTGCCCGAAGATAAGGCCGAATACGTCGCCCGTCTGGGCAAGGCAGGCAAGAAGGTTCTGATGGTCGGTGATGGGCTTAATGACACGGCGGCACTGGCGGCGGCGCATGTCTCGATCTCGCCCGCCTCGGCACTGGAGGCAGCCCGCGTCGTGTCCGACATCGTGCTTCTGGGCAAGTCGATGGAACCGCTGTCCAGTGCAATCGACATGTCCAAATCCGCCACCCGCCGGATCAAGGAAAACTTTGCCATCGCTGCGGGCTATAACGCCATTGCGATCCCGATTGCGCTGGTCGGATTGGCGACGCCACTGGCGGCGGCACTTGCCATGTCGACCTCGTCGGTGACAGTATCGCTGAACGCGCTTCGGCTGAAGAAAGGGTGATCCATGAATGTGCTTGTCTATCTGATCCCCGTCTCGCTTCTGCTTGGTGGCCTTGGGCTGGCTGCGTTCTTTTGGACGCTGAAAAGCGAGCAATATGAAGACCCGGATGGAGACAGCCACCGTATCCTAAGCGATCGCTGGGACGACGCGCCGCCCGAAGACTAAGCGTGTCTTAAACGATGCCCGCATCGCGCGCGATCATCGCGGCATGGGTTCGGTTTCGTGCCCCCAGTTTGCGGATCACCGATCGCATATGCATCTTCACCGTGACCTCTTGAATGCCGAAACTATGCGCGATTTCCTTGTTCTGCTGACCATCACAAAGCAGCGCCAATATCTGTAGCTCGCGACGCGACAGCCCGTGCTCCTTCTTCTGTCGCGACAACGCGCCCTGCGGCAACACGATCAAATCATTGGGACCTGTCGTCAGAGACAACACTGCCGACAAAGCGTCCTGAAACAAATGAGCCGGAACGCAAGCCGCCGCGCCGATCTGCAAAGCCTGACGCGCCATCGCGAAAGAGGGCGTGTGGATCATCAGCACCAGCCGCGCAGTGGCGCGCGCCGTGGTCAAGCGGGCGACGGTCTTCAACCCACCCAGCCCGGGCGTCGCGAAATCCACCGCAATCACTTTGATGTCGGTATGGCGCTGCAGCACGTCTTCTGCGTCCTGCGCAGTTGCACAAACATGCAACAGCTCGTCGCCTTCGTGTTCCAAAACAGATTGGAACCTGCGTTGGATCGCAAGATCTTCTGTTACCAACAGGATTGTCACTGGGGTGCTCCGCATCGGGCGTTTTGGCCGGTATGGTCCGAAAACGCATTTAGACGTGCAACAATCGCACAGCGAAAGCGTGACGAACAGGTGTCACTATGGACAGGTTTCGGGCCGAGATACCTGCCCAAAAGTGAGGCGCTGGCAGTCGATCAACGCAATGTGCAACGGCAGGGCGTGAATCTATGGGTTATGGCAAGATTTCAAGCACCGCGGGACCTATCGCTTGCACGATCAGCGAAACGCCTTCAGCGTTGGGGTGCAGCCCGTCTGGCTGCAGATATCGAAGCGCACCATTGGCGGACCCGGCTGCGTCGGTTAGTCCGGTCAGAAAGCTTGGATACAGCGCAACATCGTGCACAGTGGCGAGCTTTTCAAATCCCTGGTCGAACGCGGTTTTATAGTCTTGCCCGAAATTTGCAGGGCCAGGGATGCCGATGAGCAGCGTGGGCAGGGCGCGGGCCGACAATTCGGACAGAATGCTGTCTAGGTTGCTATAGGTTTCTTGCGGGTCGATGCCGCGCAGCATGTCATTGGCGCCCAACGCAACCAACACCGCGTCGACATCGCTGTTCAGAACCCACCCCAGCCGCGCGGCGCCGCCTGCGGTGGTATCACCAGAAACGCCACCATTGACGACCGTCGCGTCCACGCTATTTTCGTTCAACCACGTTTCTAACTGCGGCACGAAACCGTCGCCCTGCGGCAAACCATATCCGGCGGTCAGGCTGTCGCCCAAGGCCAGGATCGTCACCGCCTCGGCCCGCGCGGTACCCGTCAACAAAACCATTGCGGCCAAGCACTTGAGAAGCCGGGTCAAAACCCCATATCCATTTGATATCAACATGTCTTACCCCATGCAGGATTTCCCATGACGACACCGATCATCTCGTTGACCGATGCGCGCTTGACGCTTGGCCATAATGCCGGACGAACCGAAATCCTCAAGGGGATCGACCTCAGCGTCATGGCGGGCGAGACATTGGGGCTGACGGGGCCGTCTGGGTCGGGCAAGTCATCTCTCCTGATGTTGCTGGGCGGGCTTGAGCAAGCCACCGGCGGGGGTGTCAGCGTATTGGGGCAGAACCTCAGCACCATGGGTGAAGATGATCTTGCCCGCTTTCGTAGAGATCATATGGGGGTGGTGTTCCAATCTTTCCACCTGATCCCAACAATGACGGCGCTTGAAAACGTTGCGACTCCGCTGGAACTGGCCGGTGCAAGGGATGCGTTTGAACGCGCAGCCGAAGAATTGAAAGCGGTTGGGCTGTCACACCGGCTGGATCATTACCCCAGCCAAATGTCTGGCGGCGAACAACAGCGCGTGGCCTTGGCCCGTGCCGCCGCCCCAAGGCCTGACATCCTGTTGGCGGACGAGCCAACCGGCAACCTTGACGGGACAACCGGGGCGGCGATCATGGACCTTCTGTTTGGGTTGCGCGACCGCTACGGAGCCACGCTTGTCCTTGTGACCCACGCGCCCGAGCTTGCCGAACGCTGCGACCGGATTGTTCATATTCAGGACGGGGTGCTCGCATGATGCGAGCGCTGAGCATGGCGTTGCGTCTGGCCCGGCGCGAGATGCGCGGAGGCGTTCGCGGCTTTCGCATATTCTTGGCCTGCCTGATCCTTGGGGTCGCCGCCATCGCCGCCGTGGGCAGCGTACGCGAGGGGCTTCGGGTGGGGCTGGCCTCGCAAGGGGCCGTGTTGCTGGGGGGCGATGCCTCTGTTTCGTTCACCTATCGGTTTGCGGACGACGACGAGGCTGCGTTGCTGGCCTCCCTGGGTGGCGAGATGAGCGTGCTTGCGGATTTCCGATCCATGGCAGTGACAGATGATGATCGCGGGCTGACCCAGATCAAAGCCGTCGACGATGCCTATCCGCTGGTGGGTGAGGTTGTGTTGGATCCGCCAATGCACCTTGCAGCCGCGTTGGACGGAAAGGATGGTCTGCCCGGCGCGGTTATGGATGACCTGTTGATTGACCGGTTGGGATTGACCCAAGGGGATCAGTTTCGTTTGGGCGACGCGGATTTCGTCTTGATGGCCGAACTGGTGACGGAACCTGACAACGCAAGCGCCGGGTTCGGACTTGGCCCGCGCACGATTGTACGACGCACCGCGCTTGATGGGTCGGGGCTATTGGCCGAGGGGACGTTGTTTAACAGCCACTACAAAATGCGCCTGCCCCATGGGGTCAGCATGGACGCGGCCAATGCCGCGCTTATGCCAACGCTAGAAGCCAACGGCGCACGCTGGCAAGACGCCCGCAACGGAGCGCCGGGGATGCGCCGACTGGTTGATCGTCTGGGCGCGTTTCTGGTGTTGGTTGGGCTGGCCGGACTGGCCGTCGGTGGGGTTGGAATATCAGCCGCTGTGCGATCTTATCTGGATGGAAAAACAGAGACGATTGCAATCTTGCGTGCGCTTGGTGCCCAGCGTCAGGTGATCTTTCTTGCATATTTCCTACAAATCGGCTTGCTGACTGTGATTGGTCTGGCGCTGGGTCTGCTGTTGGGCGCCATCGTACCTCTGGCGCTTGCGCCACTGATTGCGACGGCACTTCCGATCACTGCCGAGATTACGATTTATGCCCAACCGTTGGCCGAAGCCGCCCTTTATGGTGCGCTCGCCGCCCTGCTGTTCACTTTGTGGCCACTGGCCCGCACAGAAGAGGTCAAAGCCGCTGCGCTGTTTCGCGACGCAGCTTTGGGCAGCACGCGCCTGCCACGCCCGCTGTTCATTGGTCTTTGTCTGGCGATCCTTGCGGTGCTGATCTGGTCTGCGGCGCGACTGTCCGGGATGGCGTCGCTCGCGATGTGGAGCTTTGTTGGTCTGGCGGGGGCCTTCGCCGCATTGGTCCTAACCGGTCTGGCCGTACGCTGGGTCGCGCGCTGGGTCGGGCACCGAAAAGTCATGCGCGGCTGGCCCATTTTGCGGATGGCGCTTGGTGCGGTTGGTGGACCGGGTGGAGAGGCGGGCGCTGTCGTTCTGTCACTGGGGTTGGGGCTGGCGGTGCTGGCCGCTGTTGGTCAGATTGACAACAACCTGCGCGGTGCGATTGCACGCGATCTGCCCGATGTGGCACCCAGCTTCTTTGTTGTGGACATTCAGCCCGACCAGATCGACGGCTTCACCGCGCGGCTGGACGGTGACCCCTTGGTCAGCCGCATCGATACCGCCCCCATGCTGCGCGGGATGATCACCAAGATCAATGATCGCCCGGCGCGTGAGGTTGCAGGCGGCCATTGGGTTGTGCGCGGTGATCGCGGGTTGACCTATTCCGCGACTCCGACGCGAACGACCGTGGTTGCGGGGGAATGGTGGCCGGAAGATTATCAGGGCGACCCCCAGATCAGCTTTGCCGCTGAAGAGGCGGAGGAGATGGGGATCGGCATAGGTGACAGCTTGACCGTCAATATTCTGGGGCGCGACATCACGGGGCAGATAACCAGCCTGCGCGAAGTTGATTTCAGTCAGGCGGGCATGGGTTTTGTGATGACCATGAACCCCTCGGCTCTGGCCAGCGCGCCGCACAGCTATATCGCCACGATCTATTCAGAC
The DNA here is from genome assembly GCF_023195695.1 of Aliiroseovarius sp. S1339. GTDB lineage: Bacteria > Pseudomonadota > Alphaproteobacteria > Rhodobacterales > Rhodobacteraceae > Aliiroseovarius. The sequence continues at coordinate 25,398 of NZ_JALPQG010000009.1, forward strand.
GAGGCGGGCGAGGGGGCAATCCTGCGCGACCTTGGTCGGGCCTATCCAAACATCACGCTGATATCGGTGCGCGACGCGATCACGCAGGTCACAGGGATCATGGGTCAGGTGGCCGCAGCAATCACCTATGGGGCGCTCGCTACGCTTTTGACGGGGTTCGTCGTGTTGATGGGCGCGGCGGCAGCTGGTGAACGGGCGCGCACCTATGAGGCGGCGGTTCTGAAGACCCTTGGCGCGACGCGGCCAGAAATCCTTGCGAACTTCGCCATCCGCTCGGCGGTGTTGGGCGCGGCTGCCGGGGCGGTCGCCGTGCTGGCCGGCGGGTTGGCTGGTTGGGCCGTGACCCATTACATCATGGAAGAACGCTTCGTGTTTGACGCGGCCAATGCCATAGCCATCGTGGCAGGAGGTGTGATTGCGACAGTCCTGGCGGGCCTGTTTTACGCATGGCGCCCGTTGTCTGCCCGACCTGCGCAGGTGCTCAGGGCACGCGAGTGATAAGCCCATTACCCGTGGGCGGCGCGGTGTTCTTTGCGGATCACGAGCTTTAGGCCCGACCAGATATCGTCCACCGCGCAGACTTTCACGTCCACAAGCACGCCTTGCAGTGCTAGATATCGAATGGTGTCCTCGGTCACGTCAGTTGGGACTTTTGAGGCCTTCTTGGGCCAGCTCACCCAGATCATGCCATCCTTATCAAGGGCGGATAGCAGCTTGGGCAAGGTGTTTCCCAACGCCGCCCGACTGTCAGTGAAGTAGTGAATAACGTCATAAGGGCCGACCAGCGCGCCTGTCGCGATGTCGTCGACAACGATGAAGGCGCGACTAGTGGCAAGATCGTCGAGGGCCTCAGGCCGGTTGATCCACGCCACGCGCTGGCCGTCTTTCAGGCCCAGCTTCTTTGCAAGGGGCGTGCCGGAATATCCTGTCATAGCGTCAGGATATGCCCACCCAGCCCGAATGCAAAACCCAATATTGCCCCCAACGGGGGGGACCAATGGCGTTCCACCGGCACTTGCGGGGCGATGTCCTGAAACATCAGGTAAAGAATGCCACCCGCCGAAAACAGCATCAGGGTGCCCAGCAGTTCGGGCCAGCCAGCAAAGAACGTGATGCCAAGCACTGCCGCTATCGGCCCGGCCGGCACCAAAGCCATGAACAGCAACAGACGCTTGCCGCGCGGTGTCGAGGTTGACGCCTCCAGCTCGCGATCTGCATTGAACCCCTCAGGTAGATTCTGCGCACCAATCAGGACGGCCAGTAAAAGCGCAAGGCTGGGTTTGGCCGTCAGGATCGCGCCCATGGCAACAGCTTCGGGAATGAAATCCATCAGCATCGCCAGAAACTGCGCCTTCGACCCTTCCCGGTGTGACATAGCGATATCTGTCAACAGCGCTGCAATCGCGCCAAGAACCAACGCCAGCAGGGCGACCAGACCATGCACCCGCGCGATCCCTTCAGGAACCAGAACAAGGGCAACCGCCGACAAAAGCGCGCCCGCGCCAAAGGCCATGATCCAGTGGTTTGCCTCGTTGCGTAGCTGCCCCGGCAACAGGCTATCAAACCGTGCAAGCCATGCGCCAAAAGGAATGGCCGCCCCTGCAAGGGCGGCCAATGTCATTGCATAATAAATGTCGCCCATCAAAGCGTGCGTTCGACCATCATTTTCTTAATCGAAGCGATGGCTTTGGCAGGGTTCAGACCTTTCGGACAGGTCTTGGCACAGTTCATGATGGTGTGGCAGCGGTAAAGCTTGAAGGGGTCTTCCAGCTCGTCCAGACGTTCGCCGGTGGCCTCGTCACGGCTGTCGATGATCCAGCGGTACGCGTGCAGCAATGCGGCCGGGCCGAGGTAGCGGTCGCCGTTCCACCAATAGCTTGGGCAGGATGTCGAGCAGCTCGCGCACATGACGCACTCATACAGCCCATCGAGTTTCTTGCGATCCTCGATCGATTGTTTCCACTCTTTCGCAGGCCGGTTGGTTTTGGTTTCCAGCCACGGCATGATTGACGCGTGCTGAGCATAGAAATGCGTCAGATCCGGGATCAGGTCGCGCACCACGGGGGTGTGCGGCAAAGGGTAGATTTTCACGTCGCCCTTGATTTCGTCCATGCCATAGATACAGGCCAGCGTGTTGATTCCGTCGATGTTCATCGCACAAGACCCACAGATGCCTTCGCGGCAGGACCGGCGGAAGGTCAGCGTCGGATCAATCTCGTTCTTGATCTTGATCAGCGCGTCCAGAACCATCGGGCCGCATTTGTCCATATCGACGAAATAAGTGTCGACACTGGGGTTCAGGCCGTCATCTGGAGTCCAGCGATAAATCTGGAACTTGCGGATATTGGTTGCCCCCACGGGCTTAGGCCAAGTCTTGCCAGTGCGGATGGTGGAGTTCTTCGGAAGCCTAAACTGTACCATGTCGTGTCCTCCTTAAAACGTCCGCGCTTTAGGCGCGATTTTTTTGAGGCTGATACCACCCTCGGTTTCGGTGGTCAGCGGATCGGTGATCACCGGGCGATAGGTCAGATCGACCTTGTTGCCATCCACGCGGCTGACGGTATGGACACGCCATTTCTTGTCGTCGCGTTTCGGGAAGTCCTCGTGGGCGTGTGCCCCGCGGCTTTCTTCGCGCGCTTGGGCCCCGTGGATGGTGGCCAGCGCGTTGGGCATCAGGTTCGCAAGCTCCAATGTCTCCATCAGGTCCGAGTTCCACACCAGCGAGCGGTCAGTGACAGACAGGTCGTCCATCTTGGCGGCAACCTTGGTCATTGTCTCGACGCCTTCCTTCAATGTCTTGGTTGTGCGGAAGACGGCAGCATCTGCCTGCATGGCTTTCTGCATCTCAAGACGCAATTCGGCGGTGGGAACAGAGCCCTTAGCGTTGCGCAGCCCGTCGAAGCGGTCAAACGCTTTATCGACGGAAGGTTGGTTTAGCGTGGGGTTCGCGCTGTCAGCATCGACAATTTTACCGGCGCGGATCGCGGCGGCGCGGCCAAACACCACAAGGTCAATCAGCGAGTTCGAGCCAAGGCGGTTGGCGCCGTGAACACTTGCACAGCCCGCTTCGCCCACGGCCATCAGTCCCCGCACAATCGCGGTCGGGTCGTCCTTGGTCGGGTTCAGCACTTCGCCCCAATAGTTCGTTGGAATACCGCCCATGTTGTAGTGAACTGTCGGCAGAACCGGGATCGGTTCCTTGGTCACGTCAACGCCCGCAAAAATCTTTGCGCTTTCCGAGATGCCCGGCAGTCGTTCAGCCAGCGCTTCGGACGGCAGGTGGTCAAGGTGTAGGAAGATGTGATCTTTTTCGGCCCCCACACCGCGCCCTTCGCGGATCTCCATCGTCATCGAGCGGGACACGTAATCTCGTGGCGCAAGGTCTTTATACTGGGGCGCATAACGCTCCATGAACCGTTCACCTTCGCTGTTCACCAGATAGCCGCCTTCGCCGCGCGCACCTTCGGTGATCAGGCAGCCCGACCCGTAAATGCCGGTCGGGTGAAACTGAACGAACTCCATGTCTTGCAAGGCCAGACCTGCGCGCGCCACCATGCCGCCACCGTCGCCGGTGCAGGTGTGGGCCGAGGTGGCCGAGAAGAAAGCGCGTCCATAACCGCCGGTGGCCAGAACGACCATCTTGGCGTTGAAAACGTGCATCGTGCCGTCATCGAGCTTCCAGCAGACAACGCCCTGACATTCGCCGTCGTCGGACATAATCAGGTCGATGGCGAAATACTCGACATAGAATTCTGCGTTGTTCTTTAGCGATTGACCATAGAGCGTGTGCAGAATGGCGTGGCCGGTCCGGTCCGCGGCGGCACAGGTCCGCTGCACCGGGGGTCCGTCACCAAATTCGGTTGTATGGCCGCCGAAGGGGCGCTGGTAGATCTTGCCTTCTTCGGTGCGCGAGAAGGGAACGCCGTAATGCTCAAGCTCGTAAACCGCCTTGGGCGCTTCGCGGGCCAGATATTCCATCGCATCCGTGTCGCCCAGCCAGTCCGAGCCTTTGACGGTGTCATACATGTGCCACTGCCAATTGTCCGGGCCCATGTTGGACAGGGACGCGGCAATGCCGCCTTGTGCGGCCACGGTGTGGGAGCGGGTCGGGAAAACCTTGGTCACGCAAGCGGTTCGCAGACCCTGTTCGGCCATGCCAAGCGTCGCGCGCAGACCGGCGCCACCGGCACCGACCACGACCACGTCATAATCATGCGTTTCGTATTCGTAAGCTGCCATTTGGGTTGCTCCGGTCTTAAAAGGCGATGCGGGCAAGGCCGTAAAGGCCGATCGCGAGTGTTGTGTAGGAAAGCGCTGTGCAGAAAATCACCAGGATTTTCTTGGTCATGCCACGCGAATAATCCTCGATAACCACTTGGATGCCGTGACGGAAGTGAACCATTGCGGTCACAAGGGTCATCGCGGCAACGATGGCTGGGAAGGGGCGATGGTAATAGGCGATGGCCTCTTCATAAGGAAGCCCAAGCGCGCTGCCGAAGGTCAGCGCGAATAGCGGCATCAGGATCAGAAGGCCGACGGCGGATATTGCCTGTCCCCAGAAGTTTTCGGTACCAGAGCCAGATGCCCCTTTGCCCACAGCGCGTTTGCGGTCGGTCAGAAAATGCATGTCTGTCCCCCTTACACGATGATGGCGACGATGATCGCCAGAACGACAGAGCCGAAGATGACGCCAAGGCCCATCTTTTCGGCAGTGGGAAGGTCAAGGCCGATACCGATATCCCAGATCAGGTGCCGCAGACCGGACAGCGCGTGATAGCACAGCGCCCAGAGCGCCAGGAACATGATCACGTCGCCAATGAACGAGGTCATCAGGCCATTGACCAGATCGTAGTAGCCCGGCCCCATCGCCGCTGCGAAAAACCACCACACAACCAAGAAGGCAGCGCCCAGAAGCGCCACGCCGGTGAGCCGGGCAAAGATCGAGGTCATGGAGGTCAGCTGCGGACGGTAAATCTGCAAATGCGGGGATAGAGGGCGGTTGCCCCTATTCACGTCGGCCATGGCGGCCTCCTTCTGTCAGTTTCGACTGTTGAAGAAGGAATAACGCCTTTTGCGATGCAGAGTCACGCGTTATGGACAGGCAATATGGGGGAAATTGCGCTAACAAAGCCGAAAAATACCCCTTGTGATCACAAAATTTCATGATGTGATCACAGGATTGAAGCGAATAAGTCTGACAGAAAAAATCAGACAATGGTCGCGGAACGCTGCAATGCAGCAGGGTCCAAAGCAGTCGACAGGGCGCGCCGACCACTTATTTCGGCATCAGCGCCCAATAGTCCAGATCCAACATGACCTCGGGCAAATACTTGCCGTCGTCACCTTTCAACGCAAACTCCGTTGCGCCATGTTTTACTGCAACCAGCCGTAAGCGCACAGCCCCCACGCCCGGCGCGTCAGTGTCGGCCTTGTCCAGCACCTCGGACCATGCGCGGATCGTGTCGCCTGCAAAGCAGGGGTTCGCGTGCGCGCCGCCGTTTAGCCCAACGATCATCTGTGCGTTCGCCAGCCCGTTGAAGGACAACGCCCGCGCCATCGAAATCACATGCCCACCATAGATCAAGCGCTGCCCATCGGGACGGAAGGTTGCGTCGAAATGCACCTTGGCGGTGTTCTGCCACAAGCGCGTGGCGATCATGTGTTCGGCTTCTTCAACTGTGACGCCATCCACGTGGTCGATCTTTTCGCCGACCTCATAATCGCCCCAACAGTGAGGTTCTCCTGCCAGCGTGAAATCGTAGTCCTCAAACGACAACCCATTAGGGATCACCAGATCGCCAGCTTCCAGCGTGGTTTTCAGGTCGGGGATGACAGTTTCTGGTGCGGGCGCGTCCAAATCGTTCTTGCGCACCATCACCCAGCGCACATATTCCAACACCGGCTCGCCCACTTGGTTCACACCACGCGTGCGCACCCAGACCACGCCCGATTTACCGTTGGAGTTTTGTTTCAGCCCGATCACCTCGGACGAGGATCGCAGCGTGTCACCGGGATAGACCGGTTTCAGCCAGCGGCCTTCGGCATAGCCAAGATTTGCCACTGCGTTCAGTGAAATATCGGGAACGGTTTTGCCAAACACCACGTGGAACGCGATCAGGTCGTCAATCGGTGACCCTTCCAACCCGCAAGCGCCTGCGAATTCGTCTGACGAATACAGTGCGTGGCGGGCAGGATACAGTGCGTGATACAGCGCGCGTTCGCCTTCGGCCACGGTGCGCGGCACGGCGTGGTGGATCACGTCGCCCAGCTTGTAGTCCTCAAAGAAGCGGCCCGGATTGGTTTTCGCCATCAGTGGTCTCCGAGTTTTGTGTCGGGGGTGTAGTCGCCCGGCACGACCTTCACCACCGCTTGCGCGCAACGCATCACACCGGTAGAGGCGTCGTGGGCATAGGCGGGATCGCCATGCAATTCCCAGCCTTTGTTCAAGGCTGCGGTCACTTTGTGGCAAAACGCCGAGGTGTCGTCTTCTGTCAGCAGGCGATAGAGTTTCATGTCTACCCTCCGAATACCGACGGCCCGATCAACCCGTGGATCAGCCCGATGATCAGGGTCAGCACAAGCGCCGCCCCAAGAAACATGCCGTCTTTGGCAATTGTGCCTTTCGGGTTCGGCGTCCAGTTCGGCTCGGCGCGGTTGATCACGATCACTTCGGCCACCGCCCAAATCGTCAGCCCGCCAAACAGCACAATCGAGGCCATATCCGGGTTCACAACGATATGCGCGACGGACCAGATGATGAAGCCGGTCAGCATCGGGTGGCGCATCTTGTAAAACAGCGCGCCTTTCGAGGGGCCGGGGCTCATGAAGTAAATCGCGAACACGATCGCCAGATTGTTGATGTGTTTCAGGAATGACGGATAGGTCAGCAGATCATAGCTTTCGACGCTGCGATACCCGATCACCATCAGGACGATGCTGGCGACGAGGATCAGCGCCGACGTCCCTTTTGCCTTGTCGCCCATCGCGGCGTGGCGCGCGGGCAGGGCGCGTTTCCAGAAATGCCCAGCATACCAAAGTGCTAAACCGATGATCAGGATGGTCATGTGCGTTCTCCGCCTTATTTTGCCATGTCGGCAATGGCCTTTGCTTTGGCCAGAATGCCCTTTGCCGTCACAACATGCAGGTTTTCGACAATTTTACCATCCACAACCGCGACGCCTTGGCCCGACGCCTCGGCGTCCTCAAACGCGGCGATCTGGCGCTGGGCGAGGTCGATCTCATCTTCGGACGGGGCGAAGGCGGTGTTGGCGATGTCCAGTTGCGCCGGGTGGATCAGAGTTTTGCCGTCCATGCCCATGTCGCGCCCTTGATCGCATTCGGCGCGCAGTCCCTCATCGTCCTTGAAGGCATTATAGACGCCGTCGATGATCACCACGCCGTGGGCCTTGGCGGCCAACAAGCACAGATGCAACCCGCCCATCATCGGCAGGCGGTCCGCGCGGAAACGGGTGTTGAGTTCCTTGGCAAGGTCATTGGTGCCCATAACGAAGCCCTTAAGGCGCGGGTGGGCGGCGATCTCGGCGGCGTTCAACATGCCCAACGGTGTTTCCATCATCGCCCACAGGTCCACGTCGGGGATCAGGGCGGCCAACTCGTCCAGTTGCGCGGCATTGTCCACCTTGGGCATCAGGATCGCGTCAACATCGGCACCAACAAAGGCGGCCACATCATCCTTGCCCCATTTGGTATCAAACCCGTTGATACGGACGATCTTGGCGCGGTTGCCATAGCCACCCTTGTCCAGTTCCGCCTTCAGGGTCGCGCGGGCATCGACCTTGGCGTCGGGTGCTACGGCATCTTCAAGGTCGAAGATAATCGCATCGGCGGGCAGCGTGCGGGCTTTCTCCAACGCACGCTCTTTCGAGCCGGGGATATAAAGGACGGAACGATAGGGACGAGTGGACATGATTCTGGACCTCCGCAATATTGTTGCGCAAGGGACCACATCTGCGCACCAATCCGCAAGGCCAGATCTGCCGCATTGCAGAAAATCTTGGAAAACGGGCGCGGATTAGGTCAGCCCTTCCCATATCAGCTTTGTGCCAGTGAGGATCAGGAACAGATAAGTGAAGGCGAAAAAGCCACGTTCGGACAGGCGGTGGTGCATATGCACACCGATCCAGACGCCGATGATCGCAAATGGGATCAGAAACAGATCGGCCTTGGCGGTCTGCCATGTGAATATCCCGAGTGCGAAATAGGGGATGAATTTCAGAAGGTTGATCGCCCAGAAACTGATGACCGTCGTGGACTGAAAGGTGGTCTTGTCAAGGCGTCGCGACAGCAGAAACACGGCTGCGGGCGGGCCACCTGCATGGCTGATGAAGCTGGTGAAGCCTGCGATCAAGCCCCAGAACCCACCCATGCCCGCAGACATTGGGTTCGGCGCAGGCTTGATCCAGCCGCGAGACTTTGCCGCCTGAAACGCGACGAACCCGACCGCGATCAGGCCGATCAGCAGCCGAAAGATGTCGGGATTGGCGATGGAATACAAAAGCGCCCCAATCGCGACGCCGGGAACCGCGCCCAGCACCAGAGCCTTGGCCGACGGCGTATCCCATTTGCGCCAATAGGGTTTCAGCGCGGTCACATCCATCAGCATCAGAAGCGGCAGCATCAGGCCGATGGCCGCCCCCGGCTCCAGAATCAGCGCCAGAAGCGGGGTCGCCGCAAATGCCGCCCCTGACCCGAAGCCCCCCTTGGAAATACCTGCAAAGATCACCGCAGGGATCGCAAAGGCAAAGAATGTAAGGTCAAGTGCCTCGGGCATGGGATGCGCCTCAAACCGCTGGAAAACGTGTGTTTTAGCGCTATCGCGAACGGGGTTCTGAGGCAAGGACTGCGTCACGCCGCGCTGCAGCGCTCTTGCGCGAACGCTATATTCGGACTACGCATGCGCCCGAAAACAACTGATCGGAGATCACACTCATGGCCAGACCTAAGATAGCGCTTATCGGTAGCGGTATGATCGGTGGCACCCTTGCTCACCTTGCTGCACTGAAAGAAATGGGCGACGTCGTCCTCTTTGATATTGCCGATGGCATCCCGCAGGGCAAGGCGCTGGATATCGCCGAAAGCGGCCCCGTCGAAGGGTTCGACGCATCGATGTCGGGCACCACAAGCTATGAAGGCATTGCAGGTGCAGATGTTTGCATCGTGACGGCCGGTGTGCCGCGCAAGCCGGGGATGAGCCGCGACGACCTGCTGGGCATCAACCTCAAGGTTATGAAATCAGTCGGCGAAGGCATCAAAGAACATGCCCCGAACGCGTTCGTGATCTGTATCACCAACCCGCTGGACGCGATGGTTTGGGCGCTGCGCGAGTTTTCGGGGCTGCCGCATCAGAAAGTCGTCGGCATGGCTGGCGTTCTGGACTCGGCGCGCTTCCGTCACTTCCTGTCGGTCGAATTCGACGTATCGATGCGCGACGTCAGCGCGTTCGTTCTGGGCGGTCACGGCGACACGATGGTGCCGCTGGCGCGTTATTCGACTGTTGGTGGCATTCCGCTGCCGGACTTGGTGGAAATGGGTTGGACCAGCCAGGAAAAATTGGACGCGATCATTCAGCGCACCCGTGATGGGGGTGCCGAAATCGTTGGCCTGCTAAAAACCGGTTCGGCCTATTACGCCCCGGCCGCATCGGCAATTGAGATGGCTCAGGCTTACTTGAATGACCAGAAGCGCGTTTTGCCTTGTGCGGCTTATGTTGACGGTGCTTACGGTCTGGACGGTTTCTATGTTGGTGTGCCGACAGTCATCGGTGCCAACGGGATCGAGAAGGTTATCGACATTAAACTGAGCAAGGACGAACAGGCGATGTTCGACAAATCTGTCGATGCCGTGAAGGGCCTGGTTGAGGCCTGCAAAGGCATCGACAACTCGCTGGCCTGATCATTCTTCCAAATGGAATTGGGGCGTCCTTCATTCGGGGCGCCCTTTTTCATTTCGCCAAAGCGCCTTTAGAATCACGAGATTGCCAACTTGACGCCTGCGCCAAGTAATTTTGTGATCACAGCATTTTGACGTGTGATCACAAAAAGGCGGGTTTAGCGCAAAAATCCACCTTTTTCGCAGAAAACAATTCCGACGACCCTGACAGTTGTGCATGGTGTCCCCGACCAAATGGACCAACTGGATAGGATGATTTATGAACATTCATGAATACCAGGCGAAAGCCCTTCTGAAATCCTACGGTGCCCCCGTTTCCGACGGCCGCCCCGTATTGAGAGCAGAAGAAGCCAAGACCGCGGCAGGTGAACTCGACGGCCCCCTTTGGGTGGTCAAAGCGCAAATCCACGCAGGTGGCCGCGGCAAGGGCTCGTTCAAGGAAGCCGGCGCTGGCGAAAAAGGCGGTGTGCGCCTGACCAAATCGGTGGAAGAAGCTGCCGAGGAAGCCAAGAAAATGCTGGGCCGCACACTTGTGACCCACCAGACCGGCCCGGCGGGCAAGCAAGTCAACCGCATCTATATCGAAGCTGGTTCCGGCATCGAGCGTGAGCTTTACCTCGCTCTGCTGGTTGACCGCCAAACATCGCGCATTTCGTTCGTCTGCTCGACCGAAGGCGGCATGGACATTGAAGAGGTTGCAGCCGCGACCCCCGATAAAATCCTGAGCTTCTCGGTCGACCCCGCGACGGGTTACCAGGGCTTCCACGGCCGCCGCATCGCGTTTTCGCTGGGCCTTGAAGGCCCGCAGATCAAGCAGTGCGTGAAACTGATGGGCCAGCTTTACCAAGCCTTCGTCGAGAAGGACATGGAGATGCTGGAAATCAACCCGCTGATCGTTTCCGATAGCGGTGATCTGAAAGTGCTGGATGCGAAAGTCAGCTTTGACGGCAACGCGCTCTACCGCCACGCCGATATTGCAGAACTGCGCGACACTACCGAAGAAGACCCCAAAGAGCTGGAAGCGTCGAAATACGACCTGAACTACATCGCTTTGGACGGTGAAATTGGCTGCATGGTGAACGGTGCGGGCCTTGCGATGGCCACGATGGACATCATCAAACTTTACGGTGCCGAGCCTGCCAACTTCCTTGACGTCGGTGGTGGCGCGACCAAAGAGAAAGTCACTGAGGCGTTCAAGATCATCACCTCGGACCCCAACGTGAAGGGCATCCTTGTGAACATCTTCGGCGGCATCATGCGCTGTGACGTCATCGCTGAAGGCGTTGTCGCGGCTGTGAAAGAAGTGGGCCTGCAGGTTCCGCTGGTTGTGCGCCTTGAAGGCACCAACGTGGAAGCCGGCAAAGACATCATCAACAACTCAGACGTTGATGTGATCGCTGCCGACAACCTGTCGGACGGTGCAGAGAAAATCGTGAAAGCGGTGAAGGGTTAAGCCTGATGCGGAAGATCTTAGTGTCAGTAGCGCTACTTGCGACAGTTTCTGGATGCGTCAAGTATCCCGATGCTCCAAGCGCAACAGCTTCTGAACGTCCTTCAATCACATTGTCCTGCCCAAATGGGCCAGACATGGAGACACTTATGGCAGAAGCGCGACTGCGCAATGCTCCTGTGGCCTGTGACGATGGCGAGAACACTTGGGTTGTTACTCCGCAGACTACCTAATCGCACGTTGGAACCTGCCTTTTCGGAGAGACTCGGAAGCCGGCAAAAAAACGAATTATTAAGGAGACTACCACATGGCAGTCCTTATCGACGAAAATACCAAGGTCATCTGTCAGGGCTTCACTGGCTCGCAGGGTACCTTTCACTCGGAACAGGCTATTGCATATGGCACCAAAATGGTCGGCGGTGTGACACCGGGCAAAGGTGGGCAGACGCATCTGGGCCTTCCGGTCTTCAACTCGGTGCATGAGGCCAAGCACGTCACCGAAGCCAACGCTTCCGTGATCTATGTGCCGCCGCCCTTCGCAGCGGACTCGATCCTTGAAGCGATCGACGCTGAGATGGAACTGATCGTCTGTATCACCGAAGGCATTCCGGTGCTGGACATGATGCGCGTTCAGCGTGCGCTGGACGGCTCGAAAAGCCGCCTCATTGGCCCGAACTGCCCCGGTGTCATCACGCCCGACGCCTGCAAGATCGGCATCATGCCCGGCCACATCCACAAGCGTGGTTCGGTCGGTGTCGTGTCGCGCTCCGGTACGCTGACATATGAGGCTGTGAAGCAGACCTCGGATATTGGTCTGGGCCAGTCGACCGCTGTCGGCATCGGTGGCGACCCCATCAAAGGCACCGAGCATATCGACGTGCTGGACATGTTCCTGGACGACGACGAGACGCAGTCGATCATCATGATTGGCGAAATCGGTGGCTCGGCCGAAGAAGAAGCGGCTGAATTTCTGGCGGACCAGAAGAAAAAAGGTCGCTGGAAGCCGGTTGCAGGCTTCATCGCTGGCCGCACGGCGCCTCCGGGTCGTCGGATGGGCCACGCTGGTGCCATCGTTGCTGGTGGTAAAGGCGGGGCCGAGGACAAGATCGAAGCCATGCGCGCCGCAGGTATTGTTGTTGCAGACAGCCCCGCTACACTGGGCGAGGCCGTGCTGGAAGCGATCGCCAAATAAACAAAGCACTTCGCGCGCCCCATTTCCCGGGGCGCGCGTTTACCAATTTTCAGGTGACCCCCATGACGGATCAGAGCCCGAACGACCTTTTCCACGCCTCAAGCTTCATGCAAGGCCATAACGCCGAGTATCTTGAGCAGCTATATGCGCAATATATCAAAGACCCCAACGCGGTTGACGCCGCGTGGCATGCGTTTTTTGCCGAGCTGGGGGACGATGGCGCGGATGTGACCGCCGAGGCGGCCGGGCCGTCATGGGCGCGCAGTGATTGGCCCCCGATGCCCGATGGTGACCGTGTTCATGCGCTGGATGGCCAGTGGCCCGAAGCGCCCGAGACGGACGCCAAGGCAGCTGGGAAGAAGATCGAAGCGAAAGCGGTCGAAAAGGGCGTCAAGCTGTCGGACGATCAGGTCAAGCGGGCGGTTCTGGACAGCATCCGCGCACTGATGATCATCCGGGCCTTCCGTATTCGCGGCCACTTGGCGGCTGATCTTGACCCGCTGGACATGCGCGACGAAAGCGAACATCCCGAGCTTGATCCGGCCTCTTATGGCTTCACCGAAGCGGACATGGATCGCCCGATCTTCATCGACAATGTGTTGGGGCTGGAAGTCGCCTCGCTGCGGCAAATTCTGGCGATTGTCAGAAGCACGTATTGCGGCACGTTTGCCCTGCAATATATGCATATCTCGGACCCGGTTCAGTCAGCGTGGCTTAAAGAACGGATCGAAGGGTTTGACCGCGAGATTAAGTTCACCCGCGAAGGTCGAAAGGCCATCCTGAACAAGCTGGTCGAAGCCGAGGGGTTCGAGAAGTTCCTTCATGTGAAATATATGGGCACCAAACGGTTCGGTCTTGATGGCGGCGAAGCGTTGATCCCGGCGATGGAACAGATCATCAAACGCGGCGGTCAGCTTGGTCTGAAAGATATTGCCATCGGGATGCCGCACCGGGGCCGCCTGTCGGTTCTGGCCAACGTGTTGCAAAAGCCCTACCGTGCCATTTTCAACGAATTTCAGGGCGGCAGCTTCAAACCTCAGGACGTGGACGGGTCGGGTGATGTGAAATATCACCTTGGGGCTAGCTCGGACCGTGAATTTGATGACAACATCGTTCACATCAGCCTGACCGCGAACCCATCCCACCTAGAGGCCGTGAACCCGGTCGTTCTGGGCAAGGTGCGCGCCAAGCAAGAGCAGCTGAACGACAAGAACCGTGATCAGGTTTTGCCGATCCTGCTGCATGGTGACGCGGCGTTTGCCGGTCAGGGCGTTGTGGCGGAAGGCTTCGGCTTGTCGGGCCTTGTCGGCCACAAAACTGGCGGCACGATGCATATCGTGGTGAACAACCAGATCGGATTTACCACCGCCCCGCATTTCAGCCGTTCGTCGCCTTACCCGACGGATATCGCACTGATGGTGGAAGCGCCGATTTTCCATGTGAACGGCGATGACCCCGAAGCTGTGGTGCACGCGGCCCGCGTCGCGACCGAGTTCCGTCAGAAATTCCACAAGGATGTGGTTCTGGACATCTTCTGCTATCGCCGCTTTGGTCACAACGAAGGCGACGAGCCGATGTTCACCAACCCGTTGATGTATAAGCGGATCAAAAAGCACCCGACCACGCTTCAGATCTATACGGATCGTCTGGTGAAGGACGGATTGATTCCGGCGGGCGAGATTGAAGATCTGAAAGCCGCTTTTCAGGCCAAGATGAACGAAGAGTTCGAGGCTGGGAAAGACTACAAACCCAACAAAGCCGATTGGCTGGACGGGCGCTGGTCGCATCTGGACAAGGAAAGCGACGAATACCAGCGCGGCAAGACCGAGATTTCGTCAGAAACTCTGGCTGAGGTCGGGAAAGCCCTGACCACGGCGCCCGAGGGTTTCCCACTGCACAAAACCGTGGGTCGCCTTCTGGACGCCAAGAAAGAGATGTTCGAAACCGGGTCCGGGTTCGACTGGGCAACCGGCGAGGCCATCGCGTTCGGCTCGCTTGTGACCGAAGGGTTCCCGGTGCGCCTGTCAGGGCAGGACGCCACACGCGGCACGTTCAGCCAGCGTCACTCCGGCCTGATCAACCAGGACACGGAAGAGCGTTACTATCCGCTCAACAACATCCGCGAGGGGCAGGCACGTTACGAAGTCATCGACTCGATGCTGTCGGAATACGCGGTGCTGGGGTTCGAATATGGCTATTCGCTGGCCGAACCCAACGCGCTGGTAATGTGGGAGGCGCAGTTTGGCGATTTTGCCAACGGCGCGCAGATCATGTTCGACCAGTTCATCAGCTCGGGCGAAAGCAAATGGCTGCGCATGTCCGGTCTGACCGTCCTTCTGCCACATGGCTTCGAAGGGCAGGGGCCGGAACACAGCTCGGCCCGTCTGGAACGTTTCCTGCAAATGTGCGGGGGCGATAATTGGATCGTGGCCAACTGCACCACGCCCGCCAACTATTTCCACATCCTGCGCCGCCAACTTCATCGCGGCTATCGCAAACCGCTGATCCTGATGACGCCGAAATCGCTTTTGCGTCACAAGCTGGCGGTGTCGGACGCGAAAGACTTCACCGAAGGCTCCAGCTTCCACCGCGTGCTGTGGGACGATGGCGACCGCGACAACGGCACGGGCCGGTCCGAGGCCAAGCTGGTCACGGACAAGAAGATCAAGCGCGTCGTGATGTGTTCGGGCAAGGTCTATTACGACCTGCTGGAAGAACGCGACCGCCGCGGGATCACAGACGTCTATCTGCTGCGGCTTGAGCAGTTCTATCCCTTCCCCGCCATGTCGCTGGTGAAGGAACTGGAACGCTTCAAAGGGGCCGAAATCGTCTGGTGTCAGGAAGAGCCCAAGAACCAGGGCGCCTGGACCTTCGTTGAACCGAATATCGAATGGGTGCTGACCCGGATCGGGGCCAAGCATACGCGCCCCGACTATGTGGGGCGCCCTGCTGCGGCGTCGCCCGCAACCGGTCTGGCCTCAACGCACAAAGCACAACAAGAGGCGCTCGTGGACGCGGCGCTGAACATGGAAGGGAAATAAGCCATGAGCATCGAAGTAAGGGTCCCCACACTGGGTGAAAGCGTCACCGAAGCCACCGTCGCCACTTGGTTCAAGAAACCGGGCGATGCGGTCGCGGTCGATGAAATGCTCTGCGAGCTTGAAACCGACAAAGTAACCGTTGAAGTGCCATCGCCTGCCGCTGGCACGATGGGCGAGATCGTCGCTGCCGAAGGCGAAACCGTAGGCGTTGACGCGCTTCTGGCAACCATCGGTGAAGGCGAAGGGGCCGCCCCCGCGCCTGCTGCGAAGCCCAAGGCCGAAGCGGCCCCCGCTGCATCAGGTGGCGAAGGTCAGGCCGTGGACGTGATGGTCCCCAGCCTTGGCGAAAGCGTGACCGAGGCCACTGTGTCCAGCTGGTTCAAGCAAGTCGGCGACACCGTCGCGCAAGATGAAATGCTGTGCGAACTTGAAACCGACAAAGTGTCGGTCGAAGTGCCAGCGCCCGCCGCTGGTGTGCTGACAGAGATCCTCGCCGCCGAAGGGACCACGGTTGATGCCTCGGCCAAGCTAGCCGTTCTGTCGTCGGGCACTGGTGCCGCCGTCGCACCCGCCGCCAGCGCACCCGCTGCCGCGTCGTCGGCTGCGGCCACTGGCAAGGATATCGAAGACGCGCCCTCGGCCAAGAAAGCCATGGCAGAAGCCGGTTTGAAGCCGGGCGACGTGCAAGGCACAGGCCGCGATGGTCGCGTGATGAAGCATGACGTTGCTGCTGCTGTGGCCGCACCGAAAGCTGCCCCTGCGCCCGCTGCTGTCCCGGCTGCCCCGCGTGCCGCTGGTGATGCGTCCCGCGAAGAGCGTGTGAAGATGACCCGCCTGCGCCAGACCATCGCGCGCCGTCTGAAAGACAGCCAGAACACCGCCGCCATGCTGACCACCTATAACGAGGTCGACATGACGGAGGTGATGGCGCTGCGCAACGAATACAAAGCCGAGTTTGAAAAGAAACACGGCGTGCGTCTGGGCTTCATGTCCTTCTTCACCAAGGCCTGCTGTCATGCGCTGAAGGAAGTGCCCGAAGTGAATGCGGAAATTGACGGCACCGACATCGTTTACAAGAACTACGTGAATATGGGCGTCGCTGCTGGCACCCCCACGGGTCTTGTGGTGCCGGTGATCAACGATGCCGACGCGATGTCCTTCGCCACGATCGAAAAGTCGATTGCCGAAAAAGGCCGCCGCGCCCGTGACGGCAAGCTGTCGATGGAAGAGATGCAGGGCGGCACCTTCACCATCTCGAACGGCGGTGTCTATGGCTCGCTCATGTCCTCGCCGATCCTGAACCCGCCGCAATCGGGTATCCTTGGCATGCACAAAATCCAAGACCGCCCCATGGCGATCAACGGAGAGGTCGTCATCCGCCCGATGATGTATCTGGCGCTGTCCTATGACCACCGGATCGTGGACGGCAAAGGCGCCGTGACCTTCCTTGTGCGCGTGAAAGAGGCGCTTGAGGATCCGCGTCGGTTGTTGATGGATTTGTGATGCTAAGTCTACTTTCACCTGATGACTATGAGGATCTGCCGGATGAGCCAATGGCAAAATGGATTCATCTTGAACGGGTCTCTAGGGCACGTCTGAAGCACCTCGTTGAGACAAGCGAAGAACCCTCACTAGTGAAGCGAGCGAAACTTCAATATATGAAGACTATCTCTGCCGCAGCGAAAGCCTCTGGGATTGACGGAATTGCTGTCCCCCCTGGTGCCGACCCCACCAATGGGTTGGATAACTTCTTGACCGACGTCGAAGCAGAAGTTGCTACAATTCTGCTGACGAATGCCATTGCTCACCATTCTTTTGGAGTGAAAATCTCCGATGGGCCCAAGAAGAAGATCAGGTTGCTCGTTGCCGAAGTTCAAGAGACCATACCCGATCTGAAACTCGCTACAAGAAGGTCGAAAAAGCTTAATGACGCTTTAATAGCGTTCTTGGAAGAACTTGACGCACCTAGGGCGCGCTTCGCCGTAGGTAGCTCTCAATTGGTTGTCGCTCTGACGATCCTAAATCTGGCCGTCACCACCATAGGCAGTGGGGACGAAGCACTTGAGAACATAATGGAAATTCAGTCGATCTGGGGCGAGGAGCACGAGAGACACGAGAGTGAGAAGCTAGGGATATCTTATCAAAGGCCGGTCGCACTAATTGAGGCCCCTAAACCACCTGCTAACCAGCCGGACATTGACGAGGCTAATGACCCCTGAACTAACCGCCCTAGCCCTCGCGGGCCTGCTGCAAGTGGTCCAGTTTTCCATCTATTCGGTGCTGGCGCAGATGCAGGTGGGGTCGAAATACGCGGCCTCGCCCCGTGACAAGCCGCGGGAGCTGACGGGCAAGGCGGGGCGTGCGCAGCGGGCGATGAACAACCATTTCGAAGGGCTGATCCTGTTCACCGCCGCCGTGGTCGTCGTCACGCTATCGGGTCAGTCCACCGCGACGACCGTGACATGCGCCTATATCTATCTGGCCGCGCGGCTTTTGTATCTTCCCGCCTACCTGTTTGGCTGGTCGCCTTGGCGGTCGCTGATCTGGTTCGTGGGTTTCATCGCGACGACCGTGATGTTGATCTCGGCGCTCATATGAATATCACTAGGCAAGAATGCTCCGGGGTGAGCGGGACGATGGCGGACATGCGCCGCGCCCAGACCCCAAATGAAAGGAACGAGACACATGGCAGACTATGACGTAATCATCATCGGCGGTGGCCCGGGCGGCTATGTCTGCGCGATCCGGTGCGCTCAGCTTGGCCTGAAAACCGCCTGCGTCGAAGGGCGCGAGACGCTGGGCGGCACCTGTCTGAACGTCGGCTGCATCCCGTCCAAGGCGCTGCTTCACGCCTCCCACAGCCTGCACGAGGCCGAGCACAACTTCGCCAAGATGGGCCTGAAGGGGAAGTCCCCCTCGGTCGATTGGAAGCAGATGCTGGCCTATAAGGATGACGTCATCGGTCAGAACACCAAGGGCATCGAGTTCCTGTTCAAGAAAAACAAGGTCGACTGGATCAAGGGCTGGGCGTCGATCCCCGCCGCCGGTCAGGTCAAGGTGGGTGACGACGTCCACAACGCGAAGAACATCGTGATTGCCTCCGGGTCCGAGCCGTCGACCCTGCCGGGCGTCGAGGTGGACGAGAAGGTCGTCGTGACCTCCACTGGGGCGCTTGAGTTGCCGAAGGTTCCAAAGAAAATGGTTGTGATCGGCGCAGGTGTGATCGGGCTGGAAATGGGGTCGGTCTATGCACGTCTGGGCGCCGAGGTGACGGTCGTTGAATTCCTTGACGCGATCACGCCGGGGATGGACAGCGACCTTGCCAAGACCTTCCAGCGCGCGCTGAAAAAGCAGGGGCTGAGCTTTATCATGGGTGCGGCTGTTCAGAATGTGGATGCCAAGAAAACCAAGGCGACCGTGAACTACAAGCTGCGCAAGGATGACAGCGAGCACGCGATTGACGCGGATGTGGTGCTGGTTGCCACCGGACGCCGTCCGTATGTCGAAGGTTTGGGATTGGACGCGCTGGGCGTGAAAATGACCGAACGGGGTCAGATCGCGACCGACCATTGGAAAACCTCGGTACCGGGCGTCTGGGCCATTGGCGACGTCATCGAAGGCCCGATGCTGGCCCACAAGGCCGAAGATGAAGGCATGGCCGCCGCAGAAGCCATCGCAGGTCAGGCCGGTCACGTGAATTACGATGTCATTCCGGGGGTGGTCTATACCGCGCCGGAAGTTGCCTCTGTCGGCAAGACCGAAGAAGAGCTGAAGAAAGAAGGCCGCGCCTATAAGGTCGGCAAGTTCAGCTTCATGGGCAATGGTCGTGCGAAAGCCGTGTTCCAAGGCGAGGGTTTTGTGAAAATCTTGGCCGATAAAGACACCGACCGCGTTCTGGGTGTCCACATCATGGGCCCCGCAGCGGGCGAATTGATCCACGAGGCTTGCGTGCTGATGGAATTCGGCGGCTCGGCCGAGGATCTGGCCCGCACCTGCCACGCCCACCCGACCTTCTCGGAAGCAGTGCGAGAGGCGGCGCTGGCTTGTGGAGATGGCGCGATCCACGCGTAAGCCGCTTTAAGCGCGCAAGAAAAAAGCCACCGGAGCGATCCGGTGGCTTTCGTGTTTCAGCAACCTTGCGTCAGGTCAGTGGAACTTCTTGATTTCACCCGACTTGAGACGCGACAGATAGCTGTCAAGCTCGCGCTTCACGATCGGCATCAGGAAGTACAGCGCCACGATGTTCACGACCGCCATGGCAAAGATCGCCGCGTCCGAGAAGTCGATGACGGGGCCAAGGTTGGCCGACGCACCGATCACCACGAAGATGCAAAAGATCACTTTGAACACGATTTCCTTCGTGTGGCCTTCACCAAACAGGAATGTCCAAGCCTTTAGGCCATAGTAGGACCAGCTGATCATGGTCGAGAAGGCGAACAGGATCACCGCGATGGCCAGCACATACTTGAACCAACCAAAAGACGCCGAGAACGCCGCCGAGGTCAGCGCCACGCCCTTGTTGCCATCGATGGTCTGAATGGTCGCTCCGCCTTCGTCCAGCAGATACAAGCCAGTTGCCGGGTCACTGACCAATTGCCCTGTGATGATGATCACAAGCGCGGTCATAGTGCAGATCACGACAGTGTCGATAAACGGCTCAAGCAGGGATACGAAGCCTTCAGTGATCGGCTCTTTGGTGCGCACCGCCGAGTGGGCAATCGCTGCCGAACCAACGCCAGCTTCGTTCGAAAACGCCGCCCGTTTGAAGCCCTGGATCAGTGCGCCGACCATACCACCAGCAACGCCAAGACCGGTGAAGGCACCTGCGAAGATCTGGCCGAAAGCCCAGCCGATCATGTTGGCATTCATCAACAGGATGACCAAAGCGGTCAGCACGTAAAGAACACCCATGAACGGGACGACCTTCTCGGTCACGCTGGCAATGGATTTCAGGCCACCAATAATGACAGCGAAGACGATTGCGGCGAAAACGATACCGGTGATCCAGCCGGGGAAGTCACCGACCACGTTGGCAATCTGTGCGTGCGCCTGATTGGCCTGGAACATATTGCCACCACCAAGGGAGCCCAAGATACAAAAGACCGAAAACAGGACCGCCATGAACTTGCCAGCTGGCAAATTACGCTCGGCAAACCCTTTGGTCATGTAATACATCGGGCCACCCGATACGGTGCCGTCTTCGTATTCGTTGCGGTATTTTACCCCCAATGTGCATTCGGTGAATTTCGACGCCATCCCCATCAGACCTGCAAGGATCATCCAGAACGTGGCGCCCGGCCCGCCGATGCCGACAGCGACGGCCACACCTGCGATATTGCCAAGGCCGACGGTGCCGGACAAAGCGGTCGCCAGCGCTTGGAAGTGGCTGACCTCGCCCGCGTCATTGGGATCAGAGTAATCGCCCTTCACGAGCGAGATCGAGTGCGGGAAAGCCCGGAACTGGATCAGGCCGAAATAGATCGTGAAGATCGTTGCCGCGACCACCAGCCACGCCACGATCCAAGGAAAGGACGTGCCGGGGAAGGGGCTGAAGATGAAGCTCACGAACCAACCGGTTGAGCTTGCAAAGATATCGTTGATTTTTTGGTCCATGGATTGGGCCAATGCGGGCGCTGTCGCTGCCAACATGGCCGGCGCGGATACGGCCGCCGCCTTGAATGTCTTATTCATAACTATCCCTGTTCATTTTTGTTATGGAACAATGGTGACGGGCACGGGCGAAATCTGCGCCAGAGTCCCCGCGACGGAGCCGAAGATGCGAGATGACAAGCCAGAGCTTCCGGTCCGTCCCACAACGATCTGAGTTGCGCCTTCGGCTTTCACGATGTCACACAGTGTATCTGCGATGCCGCCGTATTTCAGAGCGGTGGTAACTTTGACCCCACTTTTTTCCAGACTTTTGACAATCGGGGCAAGGATGGCTGTTTCTGCGCGCTCAAGCTCCTCGCCACGGCGCTTGTGGCGCTCTTCCAGCTCGTCCGGTGTCAGGAATGAATAGGGCGACCATTCCAACACATGGGCGACCACGATAGCAGCACCTTGTGATTTGGCCAGTCCGATTGCGAAATCCAGCGTCGCTTTAGTGCTGTCACTGCTATCGTATCCGACGACGATCTTATTGGACATTTTCTTCCTCCCTTGGGTGAACGTGTCACGTGTTAAGTAACTCTAGACTAGCAATGCATCACTTGGAAAGGTTACTTAATTTCTTGCGGTGAGGGATAATTTACGTAAAAACTACTGCTTACGGAAAAATATTAGGAAAATTTACAATGGATCAGTTAGACACTCGAATTCTTTCCATCCTTCAGTTGGATGGGGCGATTTCGATGTCCAAGCTGTCTGATAAAGTGGGTTTGTCGATCTCGGCGTGCCATCGGCGGGTTAAATTATTGGAAGCGAATGGGCTGATCACCAATTACGCCGCGCGTCTGAATCGCAAGGCGATCGGGCTGGAAATTCAGGTCTTCATTGAGGCGAAGCTGGTCAGCCAGCGGCGCGAGGATATACAAGCCTTTGAGGCGGCAATCCTTGAAATGCCTGAGGTTCTGGAATGTCATCTGATCTCGGGCGAGTTCGACTACCTGCTTAGGGTGGCCGCAAGAAATACCGAGGATTACGAGAAGCTTTATCGCGAACGCCTGTCCTCCATTCCATCCTTCGCGCAGATGAAAACCCTGCTGAGCCTGTCAACGGTTAAGGAATTTAGGGGGTTTCATCTGGGTTAGCGTGTGGCCAGCAGGGTTAGTCCGACACCAGCATTTTCAAGCCCTGCGTCACGTCCGTTCGTACAGCCAGGCGCAAGGCGGGCTCGTCACCGGCGGCGAGGGCCGCCAAGATCATCCGGTGGTGCTGTTGCAGGTCTGTGCGTTGGCGACGTGCATATAGGGCGCGCATTGTCGGGCCAAGTTGCAGCCAGATGGTTTCGGCGACCGCAAGGATCGCGGGTGCTTGGGCACGAAGGTAAAGCGTGCGGTGAAATTCAAGGTTTGTGCGCAGATAGCCGACGGCATCCTGCTTCGTGACGCATTCAGAAACCCGTGCATTGATCGCGCGCAGCCGGTCGATCAGGGCCATATGCGCGCGGGGCAGGGCGCGCGCGGCCAGTTCAGGTTCCAGCAGCGAGCGCAGCGCGGCAAGCTCTTCGATCCGTTCGGCCGTCAGATCGGGTGCTGATACGCGACCCGAGCTGGACAGGGTTAGCGCCCCCTCAGCAGCCAGACGACGCACGGCTTCACGCGCGGGCGTCATCGAGACATCGTATTCCTTGCCGATCCCGCGGATGGTCAGGCTTTGCCCCGGATCCAATTCGCCGTGCATGATCCGCGATCGCAAGCTGCGATAGACGCGTTCATGCGCGCTTGAAGTGTCGGACGGTTGACGCGGTTGTGCCTGCATGGGTCAATTGTGATCACAAATCCGCACGAGGTCAATAAGACCTTGCGGTCAATCGCGAAACCGATAGCGGTGCAGCTGCGATCCGTTGTCGCGCAGCCATGATCTGGGCGCGCGATAATCGGGGCAAATTGCGTCGACCTGCGCCCAGAAAGCGGGTGAATGGTCCATGTGCACCAGATGCGAAACTTCATGCGCGGCGACGTAATCCAGCACGACCTCGGGCGCCATCACCAGCCGCCATGAATACATCAGATTGCCCTCGGAACTGCACGATCCCCACCGCGAACGGGTGTCGCGCAAGGTCAGTCGACCAAATTTGCGGCCAACCTTTTGGGCATAGTGATCACTTGCGCGCGCCAGCCGATCACGCGCTTCGCGCTTCAACAGGGCCTCTAGCCGGGCGGCGGATTTCCGTGGGTCGCCGGGCGGCACAAGGATCTGACCGTCTGCCACACGCGCGGCGCGTAAGGGCGCTTCGACGATCGGATGGGGCTGCCCCAGAAACGGGACGGTGTGGCCAGTTGTCGGGCGCAGCTCGGGCACCGTTTCGGCGAGATGTTTGCGAATCCAGTGCGCGCGTTCCTGCGCAAAGCGCACAGCCTCGCGCCGGGATGCCCCTTGCGGCACCGTCAGCGTAACGCGGCCATCCAGCTTCGAAACCCGCAGCGACAAACGCCTTGCCCGCGATGACGGGCGCAACAGCACCGACACCGTGGGCGCACCCGCCAGTTTCACCTGTTCGGCTTTGACAAGCCTGTCTGTCTTATTTGACCAGAACATACGGTCCCTTTTTGCTTACAATTGCCACGGTATCTGCCCATAAAGGGAAAAGCCTTTGACACCCCTGCATTCATGTGGCAGTTGGCGGCAAATCTCGCACGACTTTGACAGAACGGAAAGGGTTTTACATGCCCAAGGAAGAATGGGGCGTTAAACGCGTCTGCCCGACGACCGGTAAACGGTTTTACGACTTGAACGCCAATCCGGTGGTCAGCCCATATACGGGTGAGGTTGTGAACCTCGAAACCGGTAAAGCATCGCGCACAATGGTTGCCGATAAAGAAGATAAAGCCGCGATGAAGGACGATCTGGTCGAAGACGCAGATGCCGTTCTGGAAGACGATGACGACACAGCCGATGTCGATCTGGGCGACGATGTCCTGGACGACGAAGAGGACGAAGTCTCGCTGGACGAGATCGCAGACGTCGCCGCCGACGACGACGACTAAATAAAGCATAGGCGCGTTTTTTGGGTTGAACCCATACGCGCCTTTGCATAAATACCGCGCAGCGACGGCGGCAACGCCAGCGTGATGGGGCCTTAGCTCAGTTGGTAGAGCGCTTGCATGGCATGCAAGAGGTCAGCGGTTCGACCCCGCTAGGCTCCACCAATTCTTCAAACAGATATACTTATTTTGGACACGCTAGGGCGCGACCGACGATCAGCAACGTGGGCTGCCCTGTCGTGGACGATGGTGCGCAAGGATTGGACGCGGTAAGAACCTCTTATGACAATACCCGACGCAATCATTTTCGATCTGGACGGCACGTTGATCCATTCGGCGCCGGACTTGCAGGCCGCAGCCAATGTGGCTTTGGCCGCGCTGGACCGCGCGCCGCTTGATCTGGAAACCACCATTTCATTTATCGGCAATGGTGTCGAGAAACTGGTTGAACGCGCGTTGAAGGCAACGGGCGCGTTTAATGACAACTTGCAAGCAGACGCCTTGGCGCTTTTTCTGCAAAGCTATGAGCAGAACATGACAACGTTGACGCGCCCCTATCCCGGCGTGGTTGCCTGCCTTGAAAGTTTGCGTGCGGCTGGCGTGCCATTGGGCGTCTGCACAAATAAACCGACCGAGCCTGCCCGGAGAATTTGTGCGGAACTTGGTCTTACACAGTATTTCGACGTCATCGTCGGGGCAGAACCCAATGTGGTGAAGAAACCTGATCCTGCCCCGTTGCTTGGCTGTATTTCCGACCTTGGGGCGACGCCCGATAATTCGATTTATGTCGGCGATAGTGGCGTCGATTTTCAAACGGCGCGAAATGCAGCGGTTCCGTTTTGGCTGTTTTCGGGCGGCTATCTGAATGGCAAGGCATTGGATGTTTTGGCGGCGGACTGCTTCAGCGATTGGACCAAAGCAGACTTTCTCAACCGTTGATAGCAGCCGAATTATGTCTTGCTTGTGAGCGCTATTCCGCTCTAGCCTCACCGTCTAGGGAGGATAATTTCATGAAAGTAATGACCACACTACTGTCCGGAGCCGCTTTGGCATTCAGCCTTTCGCTGGCCGGACCTGCTGCTGCACAAGACTGCCCACGTGGCACTTTGGACGAAAGATTTTGTGACGTTGACGGGGATCTGCTGGCAGATACACCCACTGACCCCGCCGAGCAAATTGACCCCGACACCCTAATTTTTGCCTATACCCCCGTTGAAGACCCGGCGGTTTACAAAGAGGCTTGGTCTGATTTTCTGGCCCATCTAGAAGCCGAGACTGGCAAGCCGGTCATGTTTTTCCCGGTGCAAAGCAACGCCGCCCAGATTGAGGCGATGCGGTCAGGCCGCCTTCACATTGCAGGCTTCAATACCGGGTCGAACCCTTTGGCTGTGAATTGTGCAGGTTTCAATCCGTTTACTATCATGGCGTCATTGGACGGCAATTTTGGGTATGAGATGGAAATCATCACTTATCCGGGCTCTGGCATCGAAAAGGTCGAGGATATCAAAGGCAAGCAGTTGGCCTTTACCTCGCCCACGTCGAATTCTGGTTTCAAAGCACCGTCTGCGATTCTGAAGGGTGACTTTGATATGCTGCCCGATCGCGATTTTGAGCCGGTCTATTCGGGCAAGCACGACAACTCGATCCTTGGTGTGGCCAACAAAGACTATATGGCAGCCTCTATCGCAAACTCGGTAAAGTCGCGCATGATCAGCCGCGATGTCATCAAAGAAGACGACGTCAAAGTGATCTATAAATCGCAAACGTTTCCGACCACCGGGTTCGGCACGGTCTATAACCTGAAGCCTGAGTTGAAGGAAAAAATCCGAAACGCGTTCTTCAACTTTGAATGGGACGGCACGTCGCTGCAGGAAGAGTTTGAGAAGTCAAACGAGGGGCAATTCCTTGAGATGACCTATCTGGAATTCTGGGATGTGATCCGCAAGATCGATACAGCCAATGGCGTAAGCTACGCCTGCGAGTAATACTTGTTGGGGCGGGCCGAAAGGCTCGCCCCCTCCAATAACAAAAACTGGGGCGGGGAGGCTTTCATGCTGCGGCTTGAGAAGCTTGTGAAGACATATAAGACCGGGGATCAGGCGCTAAAAGCAGTCGATCTGGAAATCCCAGAAGGTCAGGTTCTGGCTTTGATCGGGCCATCTGGCGCGGGAAAGTCGACGCTTATCCGTTGCATCAACAGATTGGTCGAACCAACCTCCGGGAAGGTGTATCTGGCTGGAACGGAATTGACCGGATTATCGTCTGGCGCGCTTCGCAAAGAGCGTCGGCGCATGGGGATGATTTTTCAGGAATACGCGCTTGTCGAGCGATTGACGGTGATGGAGAACGTGCTGTCCGGCCGCTTGGGCTATGTCGGCTTCTGGCGCAGCTTTTTGCGCAAGTTCCCTCAGTCTGACGTTGACGAGGCCTTTCGGTTGCTGGATCGGGTCGGTCTGGCGCACATGGCGGACAAGCGGGCTGACGAACTGTCAGGTGGGCAAAGGCAACGCGTTGGTATCTGTCGCGCGCTGATCCAAGACCCGGCCTTGCTTTTGGTTGATGAGCCGACTGCGTCGCTTGACCCAAAAACATCCCGCCAAATCATGCGCCTGATCTGCGAGCTTTGCAAAGAGCGCGGGCTGGCGGCGATTATCAACATCCACGATGTTGCGCTTGCGCAGATGTTTGTGCAGCGCGTCATCGGGTTGCGCTTCGGCGCTGTCGAATTTGACGGCCCACCCGAAGGTTTGACGCCCGATGTGCTGACCACGATTTACGGCGAAGAAGATTGGGAAGCCACGATAGAAGCGGTCGATGACGACGAAGAGGTCGTCGAATGAATACGGAACTTGAAACGATCTTGGGAAAGCCGTGGAAGAAGAAGCCATTCGTTCAACGTGCGTGGTTGCGATGGCTACTGCTCATCGGATTTGTGGCCTACCTGATCGCCGCCTACATGACGATCGAGGTCAATTGGTCCCGAGTTTATGAGGGGTTGGAACGGGGCAAGCAATTCGTGCTGGCCTTCACCAGCCCTGACTTCACGTCGCGATCAAGCGACATATGGAGCGGGATGATTGAAAGTATCATTATGACGGTCGCATCATCCGTCATCGGCATCTTGATTTCTATTCCGATTGCGCTTGGTGCGGCGCGCAACGTGGCACCATTGCCGATCTATTTCATCTGCCGCGGTATCATCGCAGTGTCGCGCGCCTTGCAAGAAATCATCGTCGCGATCTTGTTGGTTGCGATCTTTGGTTTTGGGCCGCTCGCGGGCTTCCTGACGCTTAGCTTTGCCACGATTGGCTTCCTGTCAAAGCTGCTGGCCGAAGACATCGAAAGTATGGACCGCGTGCAAGCCGAGGCCATTAAGGCATCGGGCGCGAAGTGGATGCAGTGGATCAATTACGGGGTGCAGCCGCAGGTCATGCCGCGCCTCATTGGGCTTTCGATGTATCGCCTCGACATCAATTTCCGTGAAAGCGCCATCCTGGGATTGGTCGGTGCGGGTGGCATTGGTGCGACACTGAACACTGCGTTTGACCGGTATGAATACGACACAGCCGCAGCCATTTTGATGATGATCATCATCATTGTTATGGCACTGGAATACCTGTCCGGCGTGATCCGGGCGAGGGTGCAGTAATGCCGGTTCTTGAACAAAATGAACTGAAGCTTTGGCAACGTCGCACTGGGCGCGAAAGCCTGTTTCATTGGGTGCTTTGGCTGACGGGCGTGGCGATTTTTGCCTATTGTTGGCAGCAGATATCTGCGGCGACGACATGGTTCTTCGTTTGGGATGCGCCGCGGATTGCCAACGATATATGGACCCGCGCAACGCCGCCAAAGTGGGAATACATCTCGCAGCTTGGCAAGCCCATCTGGGACACGCTGAACATCGCGACATTGGGCACGATCATTGCGCTGATCCTTGCTGTGCCTGTGGCGTTCGCAGCGGCGCGCAATACCACGCCGTCAAAACTGTTTATCAGACCGATTGCGTTGTTGATCATCGTGTCAACGCGTTCGATCAACTCGCTAATCTGGGCATTGTTGCTGATTGCGATTATTGGCCCCGGTGTTTTTGCTGGCGTTGTTGCCATTGCGATCCGCTCAATCGGATTTTGCGCAAAGCTGCTTTATGAGGCGATTGAAGAGATTGACGAAACACAGGTCGAAGCTGTGACCGCAACCGGCGCGAGCCGTTGGCAGATTATGGCCTATGGTATCGTGCCGCAAATTCTGCCTGCCTTTGCTGGTATTGCCGTTTTCCGCTGGGACATCAATATTCGCGAAAGCACCGTTTTGGGGCTGGTGGGCGCGGGCGGTATCGGCCTGCAATTGTCGTCTTCGTTAAACGTGCTGGCGTGGCCGCAAGTCTCGCTGATCCTTCTGGTTATTTTGCTTGCTGTCGTGATTTCCGAATGGGTCTCTGCCAAGGTGCGAGGCGCGATCATTTGAACATGTCCGAGGCTTTTGTGGCTTACGAAGCCGTGCGCCACCGCCTGCCCGCGGTGGTTCGAGACGGGGCATGTCAAAGACTGCCGGACCTTGACGCGTTGGCAGACAGCACCGACACGTTCCTTTTGGATGCGTTTGGCGTTTTGAACATTGGCGAGACGGCGATTGAAGGTGCACCTGCACGTGTGGCTGGTCTGCAAAATGCGGGAAAACGCGTCGTTGTTGTGTCAAATGCCGCTGGTTACCCTCATTCCACGTTGATGGAAAAGTACAAACGCCTTGGCTACGACTTCGCGCCAGAGGATGTTATTACAAGTCGAAAGACAGTGCTTCACGCCTTGTCCTCCGAACCAAAGAGGCGCTGGGGCTTGGTTGCCCAAGAAAGCTTTGGTGATGAGGGGATAGAGCACCTCGATTTCGCTTTTCTGTCTGATGACGCGTCGGACTATGACGCGGTTGACGGGTTTTTGATGCTGGGCAGTTCGAACTGGACTGATGAACGACAGGCCCTATTGGAAGCCTCGCTTACCCGCACAGCGCGCCCGGTTTTTGTCGGCAATCCCGATATCGTCGCGCCACGCGAGCATGGGTTTTCAACCGAACCCGGTCACTTCGCTCATCAATTGGCTGATCGAACCGGAACCGTGCCGCAGTTTTTTGGCAAACCCTTCATGAATATTTTTGAGCTGGCTTTTGAGCAGCTTGGCGGTTGTGATCCGGCCCGCACCGTCATGGTAGGCGATAGCTTGCACACCGATATTTTGGGTGGTCAGATTGCAGGCACTAAGACCGCTTTGATCGCAGGATTCGGCTTTTTCGACGGCCATGACGTGTCCCAGCCTATCGCAACGTCTGGAATCGTCCCAGACTTCATTCTGGACCGGCCCTAGGGCGTCGGGCCAGAAGGACTGCCTCGGTCGCGCAGTTGGAACAGCCAAACGGCGGCATGACGCCGATTGACCTATCTGCACATGAGATGGAACCAAACCCGAGCGGTGACGTTGTAAGGTTCGAAGTCTGATAGACCTTAACCCGTTGGAGGCCGCTCAATGCGCCATACCTGGAAATCCTCAACAGCTCTGCTCGCAACCATTTCTTTGGCCTTTCCCGCGCCGTTTGCGGCCCAAGCACAGCAGAACGCGCCATTGCCCGAATTCCTTTGTTTCGACGGCAGCGAAACGCCCTGCGCCGAAGGCGTCGCTGAGGTCCCGACGACCGAGATGATTTGTGAAAACGGTGACCCTTTGCCCTGTGCCGAAGGCGTGTTTGCGGCCCCCAAGTCCGCAATGATTTGCGCTGATGGGGCGGACCTTCCATGTGCAGACGGAGTTGCCGCCGGTTTGCGACCTGAGATGGCTGAACTTCTGAAAGCGATGCGCGAAGGTGGGATGACCCCGGAAATTGCGCAAGCGCCTCCAGCAGAGGAAGCAGGCGAGGTTGCCCCCATTGCGGAAGCGCCCGTTGAAGAACCCGCCGTTGCAGAAGCGCCAGCTGAAGTTGCCCCCGTTGAGGAAGTGCCTGCTGAGGAAGCCCCCGCTGAGGCTGCCCCGGCGGAAGACGTCCCCGTAGTGGAAGCACCTGTTGAAGAAGCACCCGTTGAAGAAGCTCCCGTTGCGGACGCACCCGTCGAAGAGCCCGCCGAAGTCGAAAGCGCCGAACCTTCTACGGATGCGCCAGAAGCTACAGCAGCCGAGGCGGTTACGGAGGAAACAGCAGACGTTGCCGAAAGCGACACAGCCGAGGCCGCACCAGCGGAGACCCCAACACCTGAAGCAGGTGAAGCTGCCCCGGAAACAGCAGACGTTGCGGACGTGTCGCCAGAGGAAGAGGCGGCGCTGGCTGAAGCGTTGACGGCTGCGGATGACGCGACTGCAGACGCCCCGCCTGCCGAACCCGTTCCGGAACTGCCCATCCAGCCAGAAGCCGAAAGCGGCGAAGCCCCAGCGGCCGCGGCAGCAGACGCCCCGGTCGAGGCGGAAGCAACCGCTGAGGTGACCGAAGAAGTGGTGACCGAAGAAACTGCGCGCTCGTCTGACGAAGACTTTGCCAACAAAGTGAACGAAACGGCGCAGCCTGTTGCCAAAGACCCCGCGACGACCGCCAAGTCTGATGGCGATAAAGGCCTGTCCAAGGGTGAAACGGCGATCTTGCTGGGCCTTGGCGCTATTGCCGTCGGGGCGATCCTGTCCAACAATCGCGAGGTGACGTTGAACTCGGGTGACCGGGTCGTTGTGACGCGCGATGATGGCAGCCTTGAAATCATCAAGGACGACAACGCGCTGTTGCGTCAACCCGGCTCGACCGTGCGGACGGAAACCTTCGAAGATGGGTCGACCCGCACGACCGTCACGCGCAAGGATGGCTCGCAGATCGTGACGATCCGCGATGCTGAATACAGGGTGCTGCGCCGCGTTTATGTGGCTGAGGATGGCACGCTAACCTACCTGATCGACGACACGGTTGATGTTGAACCGGTGGATGTTGCGACCCTACCTGCACCCGCTGTTCAGCCGGAACTTGCAACGGACGCCGACGAAGACGCCCTGCGCGCCGCCTTGGCGCAACAGGGCGTGTTTGAGCGGCGCTTCAGCCTTGCTCAGGTCCGCGACATCCCGCAGGTGCGCGCCCTTGTGCCAGTCATCGACCTGGATGCGATAACATTTGAAACGGGGTCGGCTGCGATCCGGCCGGATCAGGCGCGCTCGCTGTCACGACTGGGCAAGCTGATCCAAAGCTATGTTGCCACTGGCCGCAATGAGGTCTTCCTGATCGAAGGCCATACTGATGCGGTCGGGTCTGCTGCCTATAATCTGGCCCTGTCCGACCGCCGGGCGGAATCGGTGGCGCTGGCGTTGACCGAATACTTCGACGTGCCGCCCGAGAACCTTGTGGTGCAGGGCTATGGAGAAGAGTTCCTTAAGATCGATACAGACTTGGAGGAGCGGGCTAACCGTCGCGCAAGTGTGCGTCGGATCACCCAACTGCTTCGTCAGGTCTCGAACTGATCGGGGCACCTGAGACATTTGATGGCCGGCAAGGATAATCTTTGCCGGCCATATTTTGTGCAAGAAGACATCATGCTGACCTGCGCGGTTACTCGTAGACGCCCCAACGCCGTTTATTGAAACAGCGACAGTTCCGCGAACGATCCGATGGCACTGGCAAGGATCGGCGAAGCGATCGCGAGCATCGCTTTGAACGCATCCAGACTGGCGATGCGGTTGATATCGAACCCTTCCAACTGCGCGCCCAACTCGGGTTCACCGACGCCGCTTGCCGCGCGTTTGAAACGTTCGATCCGCACTTTCAGGATCAGGCTGACCGGCATGTAGAACGACAAGATCAGCACTGTGTAGGTCACGCCACGAAACATCGACAGCGAGTTGATCACTCCAAGATGTGCCTCGCGCACCTTATCATCGGTGATCATCGCGTTGGGCCATGACATCCAAGACAACACAAGCACCATGCCCGTCGTTAGCAAAACGCCCGAGCAATAAAGATATCGCTGAGACGTCTCCTGCGCGACTTGTAGGGCTTGGGCTTCGATGATCAGTCCATCTTGCGTCGACAGGTCCACCTGACGCGGGCGGGCCAGCGACAGCACCATGCCCGCAATGATCGCGGCGGCGGACAGTGACGTCAGGATGTTCACATGGTTCAGAAGGTACTTCATCGCGAAGAACGCGCCTTGATCAGCGCAGGCACTGGCCAGCGCGCCGCCGGGTGCACAACCGGGCAGCTTGCCGGTGCCAAGGGTTGTGCGAAACAAGTCGTCACCCAGAAGAAAGTGGGATTCAAAGCTGGCGGGCATCCAGTCTGGCTCAAATGTTGAAAAGCTAAGCGACACGATGATCACCACGACGATCCCGACCAGCGTATAGCAGATCGACCGCCTTGTGTGGCGCGTATAAAGTTCGGCCGCGAAGACAGCCGTCAGGGTAATTGTCACCGCCACAAAAAAGAACAGGGCGGCAAGAAATTTGTAACGCGCGCCGAGTTCCACCAGCGGTGACAGATCGTTCAATGTGACGTCCGGCACCACCAACGCAGTGTCGCCGAACGTGCCGAGCAGGTATTCCGAAGCCGTCAGCACCGCGATTGGCAACAGCATGATCAACAGGTGCTTGGGCGCGATCTGCAACTTGCCCACCACCGGTGCGGTCTGCCCATTATCGCGCGCTGGCTGTGGGGCTGAAGGATCGACGGGGCCAGTCATCCGATGTCGATATCCGCGATCAGGCTTTTGCGGCTATCTGCCAACTTGTCACGAATGATCTCGCGCACATCGGCATAGATCGTTGGGCTTAGCGCGACTTTCTGTGCCGACAGCCAATACTCAAGCTCGTTCTTGCCCCAGGAAACAAACAGGATGTTCTGTTTCTTGTCCTTAAAATTGAAGTTGAACGCACCCAGCGCCATGCTGATGACGTCGCCCGACGCCTCGGCGCTGCCGATCTGGAAGTTGCCGCCGGTAGACGATGACGTCTCAAAATCGAACAGTTTGATCTTGCCGTCGTCGGATGCCAGACCGCGCAGCGCCTCCATCGCGCTTTCGACGATCTTGAACTGGTTGCCGGTGGCGACCTGCGCCAGCGTCGTCAGGATCACTTTATCAAAGCTGCCATTGCCTTTCATCTTCTGGCTCGCCTCGAACGGAGCCGCCTCGCGTGTCCAGCCCATCAGGCTGAGCATATCCATATAGGTCGCCTGCCACACATCGCGTTCTTTCACCGGGTCGGCCTTGGCGTCAGCGGCCCGTTGGGCAAACAGTGTTGACAGAAGCACATCCTCTTTCTGGCTGGGCGTCAGGTTTTCAACAAAGGAAATCACACTTGAGGCGTTGACCGCAGCTTGCAGCGTTTGCTGATGCGCGGCGTTTTCCGACGTTGGGTCGAAATCGTCGCCCGACCGGCTGACGGGGTTCGCGAAGGCCGAACTGCGCGATTTCGCGCCAGGGGCCGAGCGTGGCTTTGCCAGAATGGTCGAAATCAGCACCGCGATACGTTCCGCCAGATCGCGCGGCTCGCGTTTGTTCAAGGGTGAGGCACCGGACAGTTTGGCATCGCGAAACGCAGGTGGCCATGTGGGGTTGGTGCCGCGTGTGTCGATATGGGTGAAGCTGTTATATCTGCCAATCCCACCTTTAAAAAACCCTTCCTTATCGCGCAACCAGCGCAGGGCCTTCGCGACCTCGGGCGCTTTCATCCCTGAGACTTTGAAGTCCAGCGCGCAGAAATTCATATGCTGGCTTCGCTTCGCGCCGCCGATACAGGCGTTATAGCCCGGGGCGCGATAGGCGTTGGTGATTGCAATTGGCTTGCCGATCCGGTCGCGGAAATGGTCCAGCGCCTGCGCGGTCTTGGCGATGTTGGTCCAAAGGCTGCGGGGCGGATATGTGTTTTTACCATGACACGCACCGCCGGGCGTGCTGTGGCCGCCGCCAAGGATCAGAAACTCATCCGTGCTGAAATTCTTCAACCTGAGCGAGCGAATGAACCCGTCAAAATCGGCGTAATCAGACCACTCCAACGCCGCTGTCGCGCTGCGAAACCCCGCCCCACGTGACTTGGCGGATAGGATCGCGTCAACCTCGACATCGGGCAGCAGGTCGCTTTCTTCGCCTTCGTCGTCCTCTGCTTCCATAGTGCTTGTGCCCGGCGCGGAGCGGGGGGCTTTTACGCTCCCACATGTGCTGGCCGACGTGCCCACGGGTTGCAGAGTGAACGGTCTGTCAGTGACGAAATTCGGCTCTTTGATCAGCCGTTCGAACAATTGCGGTGTCTGGCTGTCGCTGCCGATTTCGCCATCAATGGCGGCGCGGAAGGCGCGATAATCGCCGCTGAACCGCCCTGCGTCCCAAACCTTCAAAAGTGCGCCGGTGAAAGCGCCATTCTGTGCGCCGTCCATCGCGAACTGGGTGTCCTTGCACGCCCCAAGGTTCAGGACAGACGCCTGAATGGGGCTGCTCAGTGGCGCCGTCATGACGCTTTCTTTCATCGCGCTATAAGATTTTGATGCCGTGCGATATGCGGCTTCGTTCGCGCGCCAGACGCGGTCCTCGATATGCAGGGGCATCGCACGGATGCGGGGGTCTTGCGGCATTGCCCGCCCGAACAATTCAGCCGGGGCAGTGGGTCCAAAGCGCGCCATTGAGCCTGAATGGCAGGTGTCAGGCACCATCAGCACCCGCACCCCGTTTTTGAACAGCGTCCAGAGCATGTAAAGTTCGTCATCTGCGATCTGGAAATCGTAAAGGCACAGCGTTTCGTCCATCCGCTGGCTTTCATCGTCGTGGTCTTCGTCCTGATTGAAATCAGGCACTCGCCCGCCGTGACCCGACACCGAGAACAGGAACATATCGCCGGGGTCGAGGTCTTTTGCCGCCCGTTCAATCTCGGCCACCACGTTCTGGCGGGTGGCGTCACGGGTCAGCAGAAGCTGCGGTTTAAACCCTTCGTTCATTGCAATGTCCTGCATCGCCAGCGCGTCGGCCTCGCAGGCGGTCAACTGCCCGTCCCAGCCATCGTAGTGGGCGGGGTCCACGGTGTTGACGCCGACATGCAGCGACATCCCCTTGGCCGCGCCACCTGCGATCACTTGGGGGGCTTGCATAGCGCGCGAAAGCTCCGTGGCTGATCCGAACGGGCCGCTGATGATCACCGGAGGGCCGCTGCGGGCATTGGCGATGCGGTTGATCTCGCGACGGAATTTGTCGGCGACATCGCCGTACCCTTCGCCCGTTGGGTGCAACCCGTCAAACCAGCGGTGATTGCCGACCACGCCGCGGCAGTCGATATAGGTCACATGCGGCATGGACCTGGCAAGGCGGCGCAGACGGCGGTTGAACTGGTCCATCATCTCGGCCGCGATGGCCATTTGCAGGGCCTTGTTGCGAATGCCGCGGGTTTCCATCGGTTTACCAAGCCAGCGGTCCTTGTTGGGCACCGGATAGTCGTAGCCGTGGCAAAGAATACAGACATGCGGGAACAGTTGGTGCACGTGGCGAAACATTCGGCCGTAATGCATCAACGCGTCGTCTAACAGCGCTTGAAACGACGGCAGAAGATAGTCGGCGGGCGCAAGATCTGGATCGAATGCCTCCAGATGTGCGGCTAGTGCGCCGCCGGCCACCAGATCATTGCCGCCACCGGATAACAGCAATATACCGGCCCCGGTTTCCCTGAGCGCGCGGGTGTATTCCTTCTTGTCCGCCATCCGCTTCAGCAAATCGCCAGCCGCACCCAGCGAATAAATCGCATAGTCGCCCATCAAATGGTCAATCGTATCCCTGAGCTTGATCGGATACTGAAACCAGCTGTCGCCTTCAGACACAATGATCGGGCCATCATACCCCCGCGCCAGCTTTTGTTGAAACACGTTTCTTCGGCTCATTCGGGCAAACCAGTTGGCCGAATTCATCAGCGCCGCCGAGCGTTGGGCCGCATCTGCCCCGCGCGGTATCTGGACAGTTGCCGGGTTCAATTTGAACTTGGGCGAGAAGGGACCGGACTGTTCTTCATCAACAATGAAGTACTCAGAGAACTCGGTATCATCGGCGTCCAGCTTCGCCATTTTCGACATCAGTTGTTCAACAGTGATCTTAGTCAATGTACTTCTCCTTCGTGGCGTTCAGTGTCCCGTTTTCTGAAATCCTCTTATGCATTCGAAAATGCTGTTGGTAATGGTGGGGTCGTCGTTCAATGCGGATTGGGGTATCCGGTCCAAATCGTGTTTTTGCGCAGCAATTCTGTTCAGCCGAAAGACCGCCCCGCGCACCTGCGACGAGGTGTCATTGGCGATGCTGGACATGCCAAGAAACGGACGTGGCCTAAGCAGATAGGGCGCGGCGGTGTCATCGGCGTTTTGCGGCAGCGGGTATCGGTCTTCGAATGCGCGCGAGACCAGTTGCAGGATGGATTTACCGTAGGCCCCAAAGCAGATGCGTTCTTCAAGTGCGGGCGTTGGCACATAAATGCGCGCGCGCGGCGGCGTGTCGTATTGCAGATATTCCTGAACAACCGGCTTGCGTGACGACGTTTTGCGCTTCTTCGACCCATCGTTCGGGCCGTTCATCGTGCGGATCAGCGGGATCAGGCGCTTCTTTGCGCGCGGGATACCAATGGCGGGGTGGATCAGGTGCAGCGTGTCAAAGCGGTCCATTCCGCCGGGGGTCAGGGAGGCGGGATCGAACCAGCGGGTGTCATGTTCCAGCAACGACAGCATCTCGTGAACCACCAGCGCGCCAGCCCCTTCGGCAACCACGTGAACTTCGCAGCCGGTGTCCTTCTTTAACTGCAAAAGTTCCAGAAGAAGGTTGCCGACAAAGCCTTTCTTGATCTCCTCGACCTCTTCGTTCTCAAAATCTTCGTACGGAAGCTCTTCGGTGCCGCGCAGGGCGCGTCGGGCCCCAAGCTCAATGTCGCGCCAAAAGGCCCGGCCCACGCCGCGCACGCGGTTTTCGATCAGCTCGTCCAGATGGGCCGCGTTTTCGCCAGCTTGTTCCTGACAGGAGTCAAACAGGCTTTGCAGCACCTCAAGCGACTTCTCGACAAAGCTGTTGCACCAGAAAACCGTATAGGGATAAAGCCCGAGGTCCTTGATCAACGTCTTGCGCCCGACCGCGTCTGCGAAGGCGGGTTTGATACCTTCAAGACTGCCCGGTATCCAAACAAGCACGCCCCGATAGATGTTTTCCTTGTTGGCGGGGTCTGCCGTTGGGTCGATCCGTTCGGACAGGTATTTGCGGGTTCGCGGCCAGCCGTTCTTGAACGATGGATATGATCCGGTCGCAACGTGATAGCCGTCGTCCAGATGCATGTAATGGCCGACAAGTTCAAAACATGGGGTGGAGCCAGCTTGTATAGGGCCTGTATCGCCCTTTGTGCCTTTTTCACCAACCGATGCACCGAAGGCGGATGGCGCGAAGACGCCAAGGCGCAACACCCAACTGTCCACCACGTTCTGCGCCCAGTCCGCATAAGACCATAGTGCGATCCCCGCCTGACCGTTGTAGCCGCCCCATTTCGGACCCCATGAATTTAAGACGTGAAAGCCTTTTTCATCATAGCCGGTGACCACAAAAGCATGGGTGCCGGTTTTGCCGACCTCCGGGGGCCAGGTGATCAGACCTCCGTTATCAGGGGTGGCGGCCAGCCATCCGTCGTGCACATTTGCAGTGGTCAGTATCGCTTCGGCATCATTCAGCGCCGCATGAAAATGGTTCAGGATCGAGGCCAGCCGGAAATAGGCCCCAAGCCCAATTTCGCGCGCCTTCTTGGCCTGACCGACCGTGGTAAACTTGCGCCCCTTGTCCGGTCCGTCGGAAACATAGCAATCGCTTTGCCAGCGGCTGTCATCAGTGGCGGCACTGGCAAAGGGCCAGTCGCGGCAGACGCCGTGATGATAGAAACCTTTGATCGCGGATCTGAGCGTCAGGATGCCTTCTTCGGTCAGCACTTCGCCGTTCTCAAGCTCGGGATAACGATCATGGAAAGATGCCATGCGATACAGCATATCGGCGCTGACGATGTCTTCGCGCACTTTGGTCAGGTCGGGTGGTGTGGCGTCGGGTGCGCTTGGGCGTCGCCGCACATGTTGCAAATGGCGTTGAATGTCGATCAGGTTTGCAAGCGCAAAGCCCACGCATCGCCCACTGCTGCCCTGGTTGCGCGCACCAAAAATCGGCACCTGTAATCCGGTATCGGGATCAGGCGCCAGCAGGTTCGGGTTCAAAGACACGGTATCGCGCAAAACCGTCAGATTGGGCACATAGTCCTGATCACGCAGGTCCACCCAATCGGCACGCACACCGGTATCTTTAATCAAAGATCGCGCAAAACTGGCCATCGTAAAAAACCGCCAATCGAAAAAAGCTAGGTATTTGAAATCAACTAAACTTAGAAATAATATTACTCAATTCTATCAGAAAACCGATATGAAAACAAAGCTGCGTATTGGTTCACTTAATAAATCAATCTATTTCAGTTGCTTGAGAGGGCTAAGTTCGTGAAGCGCATCAGAGTTTGCATCGCCTCGTCATCCCCCTTTGCGCGGACGAGTAGAGGTGCTCCACT
The DNA here is from genome assembly GCF_023195695.1 of Aliiroseovarius sp. S1339. Lineage (GTDB taxonomy): Bacteria > Pseudomonadota > Alphaproteobacteria > Rhodobacterales > Rhodobacteraceae > Aliiroseovarius. The sequence continues at coordinate 64,175 of NZ_JALPQG010000009.1, forward strand.
TGCGAATCCCAAGTCGTCGCTCCGCCTTTTGCGATGGTCATACCCGTATGGATCATTGTAGGTTTTTTCTGATCGAAATCTTCTGTCAGGGCGGATGTGACACAGTCAGACCCGAATAAAATGGCGATCGTCGAACCTGTGATCCGCACCGCCGGGGTGGACGGTCTGCTGGTAAGCTTTGCCGATGCACTTAGCGAGGCGGCCAACCGCGCGACCCTGGCGTTTCGTGCGGCTGTCGAGCTTGCCGCTTGGGACGGGGTCGAAGAAACCTCATCCTCGCTTGTGTCGACCTATCTGCGTTTCGACCCTGTGCACCTTGACCATGCCACCCTGCGCACCCAGCTTGAAACGCTGCTGGCCAGTCGTGATTGGTATGCAGCCGATCTGCCCGACGGGCGGCGGTTCTGGCGTGTGCCGACAGTGTTTGGCACCGAACTTGCCCCGCAATTGACGCAGGCCGCCGCAGCAGCAGGGTTGGAGGAAGCGGCGGCGATTGCGTCCCTATCCTCGGCCCGCGCGCGCGTGCAGACCGTCGGCTTTGCGCCCGGCCAGCCCTATCTGGGAACCTTGCCAGCAGAATGGGACATTCCCCGCCAAAGCCAGTTGACCACTCGCATCCCAGAAGGTGCGTTGGCGGTGGCAATTCGCCAACTTGTGCTGTTTTCCGTGCCAACGCCGACGGGTTGGCAACATGTGGGGCAAACCGCTATGCGGCTGTTCCGACCCGACGACAAAGACCCCTTCCTGCTGCGTCCGGGTGACGAAGTCCAATTTGTTCCGACCGACGCTGTAAGTCTGGATGCGATGCGCCGCGATCCGCACGGCGGTGCGCAATGCGAGGTGATCCGGTGAGCGGTTGCCTTAAAATCCTCCGTGCGGGGCCGGGCCTTACCCTGCAAGATAATGGCCGCCCTGGTTGGCTGGATGTTGGCCTGTCGCGCGGCGGCGCAGCGGATCGGCTGGCATTGTGCGAAGGGGCCGCCTTGTTGGGGCAGACCAGCGATCTTGCAGCGGTCGAGATGGCAGGAATGGGCGGCGAGTTTGAGGCGCTCAGCGACCTGCGCATTGCCCTGACAGGCGCGCCGATGCGCGTCACGCTGGACGGCAGGAAGCTGGCGTGGAATGCCAGCCACAATCTGCCCGCAGGTGCGCGCCTGTCAATCGGCGCGACCACTGTTGGCAGCTATGGTTATCTGCATGTGGGCGGTGGTTTTGCGGCTCAATTGCGGCTGGGCGCGATCTCGGCCCATCTGTCAGCAGGGATTGGCGCGCCCTTGGGTGCCGGCGATCAGTTGGCCACGCACGCCGATCCGGGCGGTATCGTTGGCATGGGGCTTGTTGCTGATGACCGCTTCAGCGGTGGCACGGTTCGGATCGTGGAAAGCGTCCAGACCAACCTGTTCGCCGCGTCCGAGCGCGCGCGGTTCGCGACCACGACCTTTCACCGCGATACACGCGGCAACCGGATGGGGGTCAGGTTGACTTCGCCGGATGATGGCTTTCACACCGATGGCGGCCGCACAGTTCTGTCCGAGGTAATCGTGCCGGGCGACATTCAAATCACCGGTGATGGCACGCCATTTGTGCTGCTGTCAGAATGTCAAACCACGGGGGGCTATCCGCGGATCGGAACCGTTCTGCCCTGCGATCTACCCATCGTTGCGCAAGCCGGGGCGGGTGTTGCGCTGCGTTTTCACTATGTTGCGCTGCAAGACGCGATAGTGTTGGAGCGCAAAGCGGCAACGGCGCGCGCGAATCTTGCGCGCCAGGTCCAGCCCTTGATCCGCGATCCCCATTCGATTGCCGATCTGTTATCCTATCAATTGATCGGCGGTGTGACTGCCGGTGGCGAGGACTAAGGATCTGACATGGCGCAAACAATTGATCTGAACGCAGATATGGGCGAGGGGTTCGGCGCTTGGGCGATGGGGGACGACGCAGCGCTGCTGGACATTGTTACATCGGCTAATGTCGCGTGCGGTCTACATGCCGGTGACTGGGACGTGATGGCGGCCACAATGAAAAACGCTGTCGCAAACGGTGTCGGCATCGGCGCGCACCCGGGCTTCCCCGATTTGCACGGCTTTGGCCGCCGCCGGATGGACCTGCCGCATGTGACACTGCAAAACCTTGTACGCTACCAGCTTGGCGCGGCGCAGGCGATGGCCTCGGCTGCGGGCGGGCAGGTGCGGCATTTGAAGTTGCATGGCGCGATGGCGAACATGGCCGCAGAAGACATCGATATGGCCCGCGCCTGTTACGAGGCGGCGCTGACCATCGCGCCTGATCTGATCATCATGGTGTTGGCGGGCACGGCCCAGCACGACGCGGCCCATGCTCTGGGTTGCGCGACGGCCTGCGAAATCTTCGCGGATCGGGCCTATAATGACGATGCGACGCTGGTGGATCGCAGCCTGCCGGGCGCGGTGATCCATGACCCCAAAAAAGCGGGCGCGCGGATGGTCGAGATGATCCGCGAAGGCGCGATTATCACCGAAAGCGGCAAGCGCATTACGACGCGCATTGACACGATCTGTCTGCACGGTGACACCCCATCGGCGGTGGCTTTGGCGGCCGAGGTGCGCCGCGCGCTTCAGGATGGTGGCGTCACGCTGGCGCGATTCAACGGGCGTCCCGTCTAACCTATTCCGCAGGAAGCGCTGCCTTGCGCGCCACCGCGCGTGATGCGCGTTTTTCGCCTAACACCAACATGGAGGGGGTGACGATCAGGGTCAGCACAGTCGCAAAGACCAGCCCGCCCGCAATCGCGCTGGACAGCTCGGTCCACCATTGGGTCGACGGTGCGCCATAAACAATCTGTCGTGTGAAGAAGTTGATGTTTAGTCCGATCACCATCGGCATCAAACCAAGTGCGGTCGTGACCGAGGTGAGCACAACAGGGCGCAGACGCTGCGCGCCAGTGCGTAAGGCGGCCTCGAGCGGTGATGCGCCGTCATCTTTCAAATGGTTATAGGTGTCGATCAACACAATGTTGTTATTCACCACGATTCCGGCCAATGCAATGACGCCAATGCCGCCCATGACCACACCGAATGGCCGCCCGGTGATCATCAGGCCCAACAGCACGCCCGCGATGGAAAAGACGATTGCCGACATCACCACGAAGGCCTGCCAGAAGCTGTTGAATTGCGTCAGCAGGATCAGGAACATCAAGCCGATGGCCGACAGAAAAGCACCGATCAGAAAGGTCATCGCTTCGGCCTGTTCCTCGGCCTCGCCGCCAAATTTCACCTCGACGCTTTCAGGCAGGTCGATCCGGTCCAACTCGCCTTGCAGGGCAAGAATTTGGTCATTGACCAAGACGCCCGGCTCTACGTCCGCCGAGATCGAGATGACGCGTTCCTGATCAATCCGTGTAATGACCCCACTGCGTGGTGCCGGGTCGAATGATACGAAATTCGAGATCGGGACCAGCCCCGCACTGGTCGGCACGCGCAGGTTTTGAAGCTCGGCCAATGTGCGGTCAACGGCTGGGAAGCGGACGACGATGTCGACCTCGCCATCGGTGTCGCTGGGGCGATAATTGGCCACCGTAATGCCTTGGGTCAAAAGCTGCACGGCCTGACCCAGAATGGCGACGTCCGCTCCGCTGCGCGCGGCCTCGGACCGGTCAATGGTGATTTGCCATTCCACACCGGGCGAGGGGCGTGTTTCCACCACATCGGTGAAGCCGCCAAGGCGTTCCATTGTCGCGATCAACCGCGCAACCCCGGCGTCCTGATCCTCGACGTTGTTTGACAGCACCTCAAGGTTCACCGGCTTGCCACCACCGGGCCCAGCCATGGCGGTCTGCACTTGCACATCAATGCCCGGGATGGTCGCCACATCCGCACGGATATCTTCGGCGATATCTGCGACGGGTCTGCGTGTGTCCCATTCGGTCAGTTCCAGTTGCAGAAATCCGATGGCGTCGCTGCCATCGCGGCCACCACCCGAGCGGGCATAGATGCTGGCGATCTCGGAATAATCCGACAGTTTGGCCTCGACCTGCCGCACCAGCGCGTCCTGTTCATAAACTGAGAAGTTGTCCTTGGCCCGCACCTCGACCTGGGCATAGTCGGGTTCGACCTCAGGAAAGAAGGTAAGGCCATTGCCCAGCGAGCCATAGGCGATGAAGGACGCGATCAGCGCCATCACGGCGAAACTTAACGTAACGCCGGGGCGTCTGATCGACCAGTTCAGCAGTCGAACATATGCGCCCATTATCCCGGTCATGGTGCGCGGATCCCCGCGTTCTGCGGCGTAATGCTGCGCCTTCGACTTTGCCGACTGATGCTGTTGCTTACCAATCAGACCGCCCACCACGGGGATGAACACCAGCGCCATGAACAGTGACGCGGCCAACGTGATGATCACGGTGATCGGCAGGAACTTCATGAACTCACCCACTGTACCCGACCAAAACAGCAGTGGAAAAAACACGCATAGGGTCGTGGCGGTCGAGGCGATGATCGGCCACGCCATCCGCTTTGCGGCATCGCTATACGCTTGTTTCGAGCTTTTGCCTTCGTGCAGATATCGGTCCGCCAATTCGACCGTCACAATCGCGCCATCGACCAGCATCCCCACCACAAGGATCAAGGAGAACAAGACCACGATATTCATCGTGTAGCCCATGAAGAACAAGCCTGCGACGCCAGTTAGAAACGCGCCGGGGATCGCCAGCCCAACCAGCAGGGACGACCGCAGCCCAAGCGCATAGACCACCACGATCATCACAAGAATGATGGCGGCGATCACGTTCGCCTCAAGGTCCGAAAGCATGGATTTGACCTGCTCGCTTTCATCCAGCGTGTACCGGATGTGTACGCTGTCGGGCCAGTCCGCCTGCGCGGTTTCGATCACATCGCGCACCTCGGCCACGGTTTCGATGATGTTCGCGCCGACGCGTTTCTTGATCTCAAGGGCAAGCGCGGGCTGGCCGTCGATCCGGGCAAAGCCGTCCGGGTCTTTAAAGGTCCGCCGGATGGTGGCGACGTCGGCAAAGGTCACGACCGTCTGGCCGCGCACCAAGACCGGCAGCTCCATCACGTCGGCCACTTTTTCAATTAAGCCGGGCACTTTCAGAACCAGCCGCCCGGCTTCGCTTTCAATCGCACCAGCGGCGATCAACTGGTTGTTGCGATTGACCGATCCGATCAGTTCTTCGAAGGTAATATTGTAGGTTTCAAAAACCGTGGGGTCGATCAGCACCTCAAGCAATTGTTCGCGTTTGCCACCGATGTCGACTTCAAGCACGCCGCCCAGTGCCTCAATCTCGTCTTTCAAATCGTCCGCCAGATCATTTAGCGTGCGTTCGGGAACCGGACCGGACAGGATGACGGTCAGGATGGGAAACAGGGCGGTGTTAATCTCGGTGACCGTCAGACGCGCGTCTTGCGGCAGATCGTTTTCCGCCTTGTCAGCAGCCTCCCGCACTTTTTGCAAAGCGTCGTCGGCATCAAAACCGGGCTCAAATTCCAACTGGACGCTGGCATGGCCTTCGCTGGCCGTCGCGGTCATGGATTTAAGACCGGTAAGCGAGGCAAACTCGGTCTCCATCGGGCCGATCAGCACATCCTCGGCATCCTCGGGTGAAATGCCGTCAAGCCCAGTTGAGACATAGACAATCGGGATCGGGATCTCGGGATTGCTTTCCTTGGGGATCGCGTAATAAGCGAACGAGCCGATGATCAGCAGGAAAACCAACAAAAGTTGCACGACCTTGCTGCGATTGAAGGCGGCCGTGATCAGCGCTTTCATTGGGCGACCTCGGTGGGGGCGGGCACGTTCGCGGGGCGCGGGTCAACAATGTCGCCTGCGTTCACGAAGCCCTGCCCAACCGTGATGATCTGCGCGCTTTCCGGCAGGCCGGTGACCCAGACCCCGTCGGTTTGGGCACGCACGATCGACACCGGCGCGAAGGCCACACTGTTGTCATCCGCGACGGTCTTGATCCCCAGTTCGCCATCCGTTCCAAGCGAAAGGATTGCGGGCGAGACGAAGTGACCGCGCGCTTTGCCGGTCGGGATGGCGATATGGGCGCTAAGACCTGCGGGCATTTCGCTGTCGGGATTATCGACGGCGATTTCGACGCGAAAGGTGCGGGTTTGACTATCGGCATTGGCACCGATGAAGGCCACAGTGCCGGTGCGCTCTTCACCAGTGATGAAGGACACCTGCGCGGGTTGGCCCTTTTCTAGCCGGGACAGGGCTTGTTGTGGCACCTGCACGACGATGGTCAGCGGGTTGTTGTCCAAAACCTCGGCAACCACATCGCCGCTGTTTACGAACTCGCCCTCATCCAGCGTCATGTCGTTCAGACGCCCCGCGAAGGGCGCGCGGATCACGGTGTTGGCGCGTTGTTCCTGCGCCGCCGTCACCGCCGCCTCGGCCGAGGCTTTGGCCGCGCGGGCCTGCAAAACGCGATCTTCGGTCGTGATACCGCTTTTTTGAAGTGAGGTAGATTTTTGCAAGTCGCTGGTTGCTTGTTCTAACTGGGTCTGGGCCTGCACCAACTGCGCTTCGATGGTTTCGGCATCTAGCCGACCGATTTCCTGCCCGGCGGCGACCAGATCGCCGCGTGCGACCGAGACCGAAATAACCTCGCCCCCGACCTTCGCAGTGATGCTGGTGGCGCGGTCCGGAATTGATTGACCCTCGGAGATCAAGACCAGATCGACGTCCTGCGCGGTCGAGGTCATAACGGCGACCGCGACGGCGCGCGCAGCAGGTTCTTCCGCCACCTCTTCATCTGGTTGCGAGGGCAGGATATAGCCGCTGCCCATCCACCCGACCAACACCACGCCAAACAGTGCCGCAAGCCATTTAGACCGCCCCGCGCCGGTATCGTCTTCGAATTTCAGTTGCCCGTTCAAATCTGGCAGTTCGTCTTTTGGCATCTGATTGTCCTTCAAAGGATTGCGCGCAAAGAGATGCCCGCGTTCGGCATTAACAAGTTAACTAGGTTCACATTGACAAATTTTCCAGACGCTTATGCAGGAAATTGATGAATCATACCAATCTGCGCAAGTATTGTCTTATACGTTGCGGGTTTACAGGCAGATCAAGCATGAATGGGCGCATCCGGCATAATCATGAAGCCTGTCTGGCGCAGCGCGGACGCCGGCAAGGTAATATTGCTGCTGTGGGGATGGCATCAGAGGCGTGGCCTCTACGAGGCATTGATGGCATCGCGAACGGCCTTGACCCGTTCGGCATTGTCTTTTGCCACACGCCCATCGGCGTGAACACGGGCGTTTTCGAACCCCACTCGGCATTTGCCGCCTAGCCCGGCGGCATAGACCAACGACGCCGTTTCGTTTTGTCCAAAGGCGCAAACGGCCCAGTCTGGCGATAGGTCATATGCGCCCATCCAGTCCAGAAAATCATCCAAGTCGTGTGGGTTGGAGTTTTGGTCTGCCGCATAGCGTCCCAAGACGAACAGGAGCTGCAGGTCAGGCGCGGTGAACAACTCGGGTGGCAGGATCTTGGCGAGAAGTTCGCCATCGGCGCGGTCATACAGGATGTGCTGGATTGCGATACCTTGTGCGGCGCAATCCTCGTAAAACGTGCTTGTGATATCGTCGGGGTCGCGGCACAGCTCGCGGACGGATGCGGACACCAACGGCGCCCCCGACTCCAACGCGACCTGACGCTGATGTGGTGGGTCGTATTTCCCGACCGCTTCGGTAGTGATCTGCACGGCCATGTCGGGCAGTTGGGTGGTCAGTTCCTCGACTGCTTCGCGATAGGCACCGGCATCCAACAGATGGCCGCCTTGGGCGTCGCGCAGGTGAAGATGTAGCCCGTCGGCCCCGACCGCATGGCAGTCCCGTGCACAGGCCACAATCTCGGCCAAGGTCATCGGAAGGGCGGGGTGGTCGGCCTTGGTCAGACGTGCCCCGTTGGGCGCGACCATTAGGGCAGGCAGGTCGGTCACAGCACTTGCACCAGCGATGTGGACAGCTTGCCGACCAGCTCGTCGATCTGCGTGTCTGTGATGATGAAGGGCGGCGCAATCAGCACATGGTCGCCTTGGCGCCCGTCGATGGTACCACCCATCGGGTAACAGATCAGACCATTGGCAAAGGCTTGATTCTTCAGCTTGGCGGCGATGCCCTTTTCAGGGGCGAAGGGCGCTTTGGTTTCGCGGTCTTCGACGATCTCTAGCCCGCGAAACATGCCGCGTCCGCGGATGTCGCCAATATTGGGGTGTTGACCGAACTCGGCGGTCAGGGCGGCCATCAGTTTGTCACCCATTTGTGCAGAGCGCGCTGCCAAGCCGCCATCGGTCAGTTTGCGCACCACCGCATCAGCCGCAGCGCAGGCGACAGGGTGGCCGATATAGGTGTGGCCGTGTTGAAAGAAGCCGCTGCCGTTCTCAATCGCGCTGTAAATCTTGCCGGTACACAGCATCGCGCCAATCGGCTGATACCCAGCACCCAAACCCTTGGCGATGGTGATCAGGTCGGGGGCAACGCCGTCATGCTCGCATGCGAACACGGTGCCGGTGCGACCCATGCCGCACATGACCTCGTCGAGGATCAAAAGAATGCCGTACTGGTCACAAATCTCGCGAATGCGTTTGAAATAGCCGGGTACGGCCGGGACAGCCCCTGCAGTTGCGCCGACAACAGGTTCGGCGATGAAGCCGATGACGTTCTCGGGGCCTTGGCGCAACAGTTCGGCCTCAAGCTCGTTGGCGGCGCGCAGGCCGTATTCTTCCTGCGTCTCGTCATCATGGCGCAGACGGTATTCATAGCAGGGCGAGATATGCGAGGCGGACACCATCACCGGCGCAAAAGGTTCGCGCCGCCACTCATTGCCGCCAGTGCCAAGCGCGCCCAGCGTATTGCCGTGATAGCTTTGACGCCGCGAAATGAATTTCGTGCGTTGGGGCTGACCCGTTTCAATCATATATTGGCGCGCCAGTTTCAGCGCACTTTCAACGGCTTCTGATCCGCCGGACACGAAATAAACCCGCTCGATCCCGTCCGGCGCATGGGCGATCAGACGATCTGCCAATGATTCTGCCGGGGCCGACGACAGGAACCCGGTATGGGCAAACGCCAGTTGGTCGACTTGCGTCTTGATCGCCTCGGCCACGTCAGGGTCGGAATGTCCAAGACATGAAACCGCCGCGCCGCCTGATCCATCAAGGTATTTTTTCCCTTCTGAATCAATGATATATATTCCATCGCCCTTGACAGCTATGGGCGGCGTGACTTTGGTATGTCTGGGGAAAACGTGTGACATGGTGCCTCTCAATCTTGTCCTTACTGAAACAAAAAATGCGATGATTGACAATGAATGAAACAAAGAGAACACTGATTTTGTCCATTTAGGGGGGCATCTTGGAGAATAGCTTCGAAAAGAGGCTGGCGGTGACTTACGCTGATCTAAGCGTTGCTTTGCGCGGCGCTGCGGATTTTCTTGTGGCCAATCCGTTGGACGTGGTGACGCGACCGCTGCGCACGGTGTCGCGTAACAGTGGCGTTTCACCGGCGGCGTTTTCTCGGTTGGCAAAAGCGCTTAACTACGAGGATTTCCAAGAGCTTCGCGAGGAAATGCGCGTCAAGATTGACCGTCGCGTCAACAATTTTGCGCAACGTGCCGAGCAACTTCAAAAACAACATGATGATGGTCACGACCGTTTCATCGACAGCCATTACGCGGCCTGCCAATCCAATCTGAGGCACGCGATTTCATCTTTGGATGAAAAAGACCTTGAACACTGCGTCGAGGTGTTGGTGAATGCACGTAAGGTCTTGTTGCTGGGTGCGTTGGGGTCGACGGGGATCGTTGAATACATGTCCTATATGGCGAATTTCTGTTCGGATAACTGGTTGCTTGCCAATCGCATGGGGGCGTCGCTTGGCGGGGCGCTGTCGGGGATGGACCAGCGCGACGCGCTGTTGATCGTCACCAAACCGCCCTTTGCATCCAATGTTATTAAGGCCGCCAAACTCGCCCACCAGATGGGTGTTTTCGTGATTGTCATTACGGATACGCACGCCTGTCCGGCGCTGGAATACGCGTCGGTCAGCTTTGTCGTGGCGGCGGACAGTGCGAATTTCTATTCATCATATGTGACAACCTTATTCCTGATCGAAACGATCATCGGAATGGTTGTCGGACGCTCTGGTGCAGCCGCACAAGAACGTATTGCAGACGTCGAACTGCGCAATCGGCAGATGGCCGAAGTGTGGTCCGAGTAATATCAGAACATCAACACAAGGGAGTATAATGATGTTGAACAAGTTCAAACTGGCATTCGTCGGGGTCGCCGCGTCGGCGGTTCTGGCCCCGGCCGCGATGGCCGAGGAGTTCATTACGATCGGCACCGGCGGGGTCACCGGAGTTTACTATCCGACTGGCGGCGCGATCTGTCGTCTGGTCAACAAGGGTCGTAAGGACCACGGCGTGCGTTGCTCGGTCGAATCGACCGGCGGCTCGGTCTACAACATCAACACCATCCGCGAAGGCGAGCTGGAATTTGGTGTGGCCCAGTCCGACTGGCAGTATCATGCGTTCAACGGCACGTCGAAATTTGAAGACACCGGACCCTTCGAAGGCTTGCGCGCCGTCTTCTCGGTTCACCCCGAACCCTTCACCGTCGTTGCCCGCGCAGATAGCGGCATCAAGACATTTGAAGACCTGAAGGGCAAACGCGTCAACATCGGCAACCCCGGTTCGGGCCAGCGCGGCACGATGGAAGTGCTGATCGAAGCGCTTGGTTGGACAACCGGTGACTTCGCGTTGGCGACCGAGCTGAAGGCCTCGGAACAGTCCGCAGCCCTGTGCGACAACCAGATCGACGCGATGGTTTACACGGTTGGTCACCCCTCGGGTTCCATTCAGGAAGCCACCACAGCTTGCGATTCCGTTCTGGTGGAAGTCTCGGGCGACGTGGTGAATAAACTGGTCGAAGAAAACTCCTTCTACCGTACCGCCACCATTCCCGGCGGCATGTATCGCGGCAATGACGCGGACACCATGACCTTCGGTGTGGGTGCGACGTTCGTGAGCTCGGATCAGGTGTCGGACGAAGCGGTCTATGCGGTTGTATCCTCGGTCTTTGAAAACTTCGAAGACTTCAAAGGTCTGCACCCCGCTTTCGCCAATCTTGACCCGAAAGAGATGGCATCGGCTGGCCTGTCAGCTCCCCTGCACCCCGGTGCTGAGAAGTATTTCAAAGAAAAAGGTTTGATCCAGTAAGCTCGTTTCAGCCAAAATGCTTGGGGGCGGTTTGCTGCCCCCAAGCGCCCTGACCCGGCACAAAGACCGGGCAAGTGATAAATAATTGAACCTGTGTGGGCTGCCCCGTGCAGCTAAGGGAGAGACAGATGTCCACAACGCAAGATCGCGCACTTAGCGAAGACGAACTTCAAGAGCTGGTCGCCGCCAGTGACACTGGCGCGCGCAAACCGCACGGTCCCGTCGGGTTGGCGATCGCCGCAGTTGCGCTGATCTGGTCGATTTTTCAGGTGCTTCTGGCCTCGCCTGTGGCGCCTTATGTTTTACCGGGCGATCTAATCAACAACTCGCGCCAGATCCACTTGGCATTTGCAATCTTTCTGGCCGCTATGGCCTATCCGCTGTTCAAATCCAGCCCACGCAATTACATCCCTTGGTATGACTGGGTCCTCGGTGTCGGGGGCGCGATCCTCGCCATGTATGGCTATTTCTTTTATGAAAAGATCGTCGCCAATGGCGGGCTTGCGGATGATATGGATGCGATGATTTCGCTGGTCGCGCTGGGTTTTCTGTTCCTTGCCGCTTACCGCACGCTGGGCCCCGTCATGGTTGCCCTTGCAATCGTATTTCTTTTCTACGTCTTCTTTGGCTCGTCCGAAGTGGTGCCGGATCAAATCCGCTGGGCCGGGGCAAGCTTGCGTAAAGCGATGAGCCATATGTGGATCACCTCGGAAGGTGTCTTTGGCATCGCGCTGGGCGTATCCACCAAGTTCGTCTTCTTATTCGTGTTGTTTGGCGCGCTGCTCGACCGGGCAGGGGCTGGCAACTATTTCATCAAGATGGCGTTTGGCGCGCTGGGTCACCTGCGCGGTGGTCCCGCGAAAGCCGCCGTTGTCGGCTCTGCCGCAACTGGTCTGATTTCAGGTTCGTCGATTGCCAACGTCGTCACCACCGGCACATTCACCATTCCGCTGATGAAGCGTGTTGGCTTCTCGGCCGAGAAGGCTGGCGCGGTCGAGGTTGCCTCGTCCGTCAACGGTCAGATCATGCCGCCGGTCATGGGGGCCGCGGCCTTCCTGATGGTGGAATATGTGGGCATTTCTTATGTCGAGGTTATCACCCACGCCTTCCTGCCTGCGGTCATTTCCTACATCGCGCTGGTCTACATCGTCCACCTTGAGGCGGTGAAGACCAAGATGCCGACCATCGGCAACAAAGTCGTGTCGATGGGCCGGACAATTGGGGGCATGTTCGCCTTCTTCGCCGGCTTCGCCATCCTTTGCTATGCCACCCAATATCCGGTCGGCTGGATCACTTCGCTGTTCCCAACGGGGTCAGGTTGGGTTCTGTCAATCCTGCTTTTCGCAATCTATATCGCGCTTGTTTATCTTGCCTCGAAGGTCCCGGATCTTGAGCTCGATGACCCTAACGCCGATGTAGTCGAACTGCCGGATGTGGCCAAGATCTACAAGTCGGGGCTTTACTATATGCTGCCGATTATCGTGCTGGTTTACTTCCTGATGATTGAACGTAAATCACCTGGTCTGTCTGCCTTCTGGGCGACCTTCCTGCTGTTTGGCATCTTGCTGACGCAGAAATCGCTGAAAGCCATGTTCCGGGGTGAAAGCGACGCCGTCGGGCGTTTGCGCGAAGGTTTTATGGACCTGATCGAAGGGATGATTGACGGTGCGCGCAATATGATCGGTATCGGTCTGGCAACAGCCACTGCCGGGATCATCGTGGGCACAGTGTCGCTGACCGGGATCGGTCAGGTGATGGCGGATTTCGTCGAGTTCCTGTCGGGCGGCAATCTAATCTTGATGCTGGTCTTTGTGGCGATCCTGTCGCTGATCCTTGGGATGGGCCTGCCAACCACGGCGAACTATATCGTGGTGTCATCCCTGATGGTGTCAGTTGTGGTCGAACTGGGCGCGCAATCCGGTCTGGTCGTGCCACTGATCGCGGTGCACTTGTTTGTGTTCTATTTCGGGATCATGGCGGATGTGACGCCCCCTGTGGGGCTGGCCAGTTTCGCGGCTGCCGCTGTGTCGGGTGGGGACGCAATCCGCACCGGGTTCACGGCGTTCTTCTATAGCCTCAGAACCGTGGCGCTGCCGTTTGTGTTCATCTTCAACACCGACCTTTTGCTGATCGACGTGACTGTGACGCAAGGCATTATCGTCTTCATTGTCTCGACCATCGGTATCCTTGTCTTTACCGCAGGCACGATGGGGTGGTTCCTGACCAAATCCCGCATCTGGGAAACGGTTGCGCTATTGGTGATTGCCTTCGCGCTGTTCCGTCCGGGCTTCTTCATGAACCAGATCCAGCCGCCGTTTGCGGACATTCCGCCCGCGCAGTTCGCCACCGCGCTTGAGGAGGCATCGCCGGGCGATCAGCTTCGCGCGGTCATCCGCGGCCCTGACTTTGACACGCTTGACAGCAAGGACCTGACGGTCGTGTTCGACGTGCCAGAAGGTGCAGATGTTCAGGCCCGTTTGGACAGCCTTGGCGTCATGATCGTGCCCGAGGGGGAAACGATCAAACTGGACGAGCCGATGTTCGGCACATTCCTATCAGACAAATTGTCGACCTTCGATTTCTATGGCGATGAACCTGTCCAGATCGCAACGGTGCAAGCCCCGTCCAATCAACTGCCGAAAGAGCTTATCTTCATCCCAGCGCTGTTGCTGCTGGCCCTCGTGGCCTTCCTGCAATCGCGTCGCGCCGAAGATGAAACACCGCAAGGAGAACTGGCATGAGCAAAACAATCCTTTGTGCCGTCGACATCAACCGCCCTGACACGGAAAAAGACGTGCTGACCACTGCGGCCAAACTGGCGGAAATGGACGACGCGCAACTGGACGTGATCACCGTCGTTCCGGACTTCGGCATGACGGTGGTGGGCGCCTATTTTCAGGACCATCAGATCGAAACCGCAAAGTCGAAGGCGGGCGAGCTTTTGAAGGAGATGACCAAAAGCGCGCTGGGCGCTGATATGGACGCCAAGGTTCGCCATATCGTCGCCATGGGCACTGTTTATGAAGAATTGCTGCGGATTGCGGATTTGAACAAATCGGACTTGATTGTCATCGGTGCAAGTCGGCCGGATTTCAAGGACTATCTGCTTGGCCCGAACGCTGCCCGCGTTGTGCGCCATTCAGAATGTTCGGTCTATGTGGTGCGCCACTAGCCAGTGAACCCTGTCCGCCCGGCAGTGTTTGTGTTGGGCGGACACCCTCGCGTGAATTGATCAGGTCCGTTGGATCGACAGTCGCGCCCTTAACCCCTTTGCCCCCGTTTCAAACCTCAGCGTGCCGCCGTGTTGGTTGGCAACGGTTGCGACGATGGTCAGACCAAGGCCGAAGCCGCCGATATTCATCGTGTTTTCGCCTCGTTCAAAGGGCGCCATCAAGCGTTCGACATCCGCGACGGAATAGTCTGATCCTTCATCCTCGACGATGATCGTGGCGGTGTCGGCGTCAGTTTCTAACTCGACCACGGCGCGGCGACCATATTTAAGGGCATTGTCGATCAGATTGGAGATCGCACGCTGAAGCGAGATCGGGCGGGCGGTGACCAACACGCGCCGCTCATCCGGCAGCGTGCTGTGACCGCGGCGCGACATGAAAACCGATCCGGCCCCCTCGACGACCACAGGCTGCTGATCACGTACCAAAACCGGGCTGCCTGTGTCCTGATAATCCGCAACCAGCGCGTCAATCAGTGACGTCAGCGAGAGCTTGCGCGGCTCCTCGGCATTGATTTCGGACCTCGTATAGGTCAGCACGCTTTCGATCATGCCGGTCATTTGGTCAATGTCCGCCTCAAGCTTGCCGCGCAGTTGGTCGTCGGGGATCAGCGCCGCGCGCAGACGAAGCCGGGTGGCGGGCGTGCCCAGATCGTGACTGACACCCGACAGGACGATGGCGCGCTGGGCCAGTTGTTCACGCTCTGCCTCAAGATACGAGTTCACCGCCGCCACAATACTGCGCAGTTCGGTCGGACCCTCAGCTTCATAGCTTTCGGGGCCACCAAAGCGACGCCGCGATCGTAATGCTTGGGCAAAGGTTTCAAAACTGGCGGTGGTGTTGCCAACATGGGTCAGCAATGCCGCCAAGGCTACGATTGCTGCAATGGCGGCTGGAACACGCAAATCCATAGGGGCCTGCTCGCAGCCCCAGATGTCTGTTCCGTCGACCCGTTGCCAAGTTTTCCCGGCATAACGCGCATACAGCATAGGTTCGCTGCAATATGTCGCCAGAAGGCGCGTCACCTTGCCCAGCTTCTCGGCCGGGATCGGGTCGTTGTTCGAGACGATGTCCGACACCGGATAGACAAGCTCGTCTGAGACAATGCCAAGGGTCAGCACTGCGTGATCAGTTGGAGTTGCCGGGTTGATCAGGATCGAGACATTGGTGACATAGGCGGGCTGCGGCGCGTCGGGCAGCCGGTCGAAATCGCCGACTTCGGCACGGGCGGCATTGTCGATGGACAGAGCGGTGACCGAAATCTGATCGCTGCCCTGTCCGCCAAGACGCAAGGTTTCATAGACAGTGAAGCCAGCCGCATCGGCGCGTGACAAATGTTGGTCCCAGGCCCGTGATGACCTCAACCAGAGGGCGGCGGATGTGGCGCCGGCGGCGAATGCCAGCGCAACCCATGCGCCGCCGATCAGTCGCAGGGAAGGTCCACGCAGCATCAGTCCCCCTCGACCGTGACGTCGACGGCAAAGACATAGCCCGTGCCGCGTTCGGTGCGTAGCATTCGCGGGTCTTTCGGGTTTTTCTCGACCTTCGAGCGCAGCCGCCCCACCAACACATCAATTGCGCGGCCAGTTGCTTCGGGCTGATCCCCTTCGCCAGTGACATCCAGCGCGCCAGCAATTTCTTCGCGCGTCAGCGGGATATGAGGATTGGCGAGCAACACTTTCAAAAGCGCAGTTTCCCGTTGAGACAGGGCGACCTGAAACCCTTCGGGTGATAGCACTTCGTCGCGTTTGCCGTCGTAGATCCACCCGCCGAAATGAAAAACCGACACGCGGCGGCGATAAGTCAGCGAAGGTGAGCGTTGTGCGCGCAGAAGCACCGCCCGCACCCTGGCAAGAAGAAGCTTCGGGTTGAACGGTTTTGCGATGTAGTCATCCGCGCCGACCTCATACCCCGCCATCCGTTGATGATCGGCAGACAGAGCAGAGACAAGGATGATCGGGACATCTTGCTCGGCACGCAAGCGGCCGCAAATCTCGACCCCGTTTTCATCGCCCAACATGACGTCAAGCAATATAAGGTCTATCCGTCCGGCTTTAAGGTGTTTGCGGAGTTCGCCTTCGCTTGCGGCTGGCAGTGCAATGAACCCTTGCTGGCGCAAGAACTGCGTCATCATAGCCCGCATTTCCGCATCGTCATCGACAACAAGCAGGCGTGGAATCGTCACTCTTAAATCTCCCCTTCCGGCAAAAACTGCCGTGCCCTTGGTCAGCCATGTAACAGTCGGCGACAGAATCAAGGATTTGGTAACAAGCTGTAACAGATTGGGAAAAAAACTGCATCGAATGGGGTGCTGCGGTGATGTTGACCATTGTCGCGACGGGGTGTTGCAACGCATGCTAACGCTATCGCCGCCGAGGAGGGCGGCTGAATTTGGGAGGATTCTATAATGAAAAGAACCGCTTTTGCGGCCGTATCGGCGTTTGCCTTGATGGCAAGCAATGTCGCCGTGGCCGAACCACAAGCTGAAGTGCTGCACTGGTGGACTTCGGGTGGTGAAGCAAAATCCGTGGCCGTGCTGCAGGAAGAGTTTTCGTCGAAAGGTGGCACTTGGACCGATATGCCGGTGGCCGGTGGCGGCGGTGACGCAGCCATGACCGCCCTGCGCGCACGGGTCTTGTCAGGCAACGCGCCCACTGCCGTTCAGCTGAAAGGCCCCGCCATTCAGGAATGGTATGAAGAAGGCGTTCTGGCTGACATTTCAGCCGTCGCCGATGCAAATGGTTGGGCTGACGTTCTGCCAGAATCGATCGCGAGCCATATGAAATGCGAAGGCACCTGGTGCGCGGCCCCCGTGAACGTCCACCGGATCGACTGGATATGGGCCAACGCGAGTGTTTTGGAAGCCAATGGCATCACCATGCCGACAACTTGGGATGAGTTTAACGCAGCCGCTGACACGCTGCTGGCCGCTGGTGTTATCCCGTTGGCTCATGGTGGTCAGGCTTGGCAGGACGCAACTGTCTTTGAGGCCGTTGCACTGGGCGTTCTGGGGCCGGATGGCTTCAAGAAAGCTTTTGTTGACCTCGACACGGACACGCTGACCTCGGACGGCATGGTCGCTGTCTTCGATCAGATGCGCAAAATGCGTGGCTATGTGGACGAGAACTTTTCGGGTCGTGATTGGAACTTGGCCACGGCCATGGTGATGAATGGCGAAGCTGCCTTCCAGATCATGGGTGACTGGGCAAAGGGTGAATTCCTTGCCGCTGGTAAAGTGCCGGGCGAAGACTTCCTGTGCCAATCCACACCGGGTGATGGCTTTCTTTACAATGTGGATAGCTTTGCCATGTTCACCGTGGATGGTGACGACAAGAAGGCCGGGCAAGACCTGCTGGCCGAGCTGATCGTCGGTCAGAACTTTCAGAAGGTGTTCAACCTGAACAAAGGGTCGATCCCGGCGCGTATTGATGTGGCGCTGGACGATTTTGACAGCTGCGCGCACACGTCATCTGCTGACATGAAGGCAAGCTCGGAAGGTGGCTCGCTGCTGCCCAGCTATGCCCATGGTATGGCGCTGCGCGGCGCGCAGGCTGGCGCAATCACCGACGTTGTGACAGCGCATTTCAACTCGGACATGTCGTCGGCTGATGCTGTGCAGATGTTGGCCGAGGGTGTTGCCAACAGCATGTAAAACGAACTACTTCGCCCCCGCCCAATCCCGGGCCGGGGGCGAAGTCTTGCGGGGATTTTCTGATGACAAAATGGCTGGAAACACACCTGCCGAAGATGGTGCTGGCACCTTCCTTCATCGCGGTCCTTGTTTTTGTGTATGGGTTTATCGCTTGGACGGCGTGGGTCTCGCTGACCCGTTCACGTCTGCTGCCCAAATATGAGATCGAGGGTTTTATCCAATACGAGCGCCTGTTTGCCTCGCCCCGTTGGGACACGGCGATAAATAACCTTTTCATATTCGGCGCTTTATTCATCATCATCGCGATGGTGCTGGGGCTGCTTCTGGCGATCCTGCTGGATCAGAAAATCCGCACCGAGGGCATGATCCGCACCATCTATCTTTACCCCATGGCGCTGTCGATGATCGTGACCGGGACAGCATGGAAATGGATCCTGAACCCTGGTTTGGGTATTCAGGCGACCGTGCGCAGTTGGGGGTTTGAAA
Source organism: Aliiroseovarius sp. S1339 (assembly GCF_023195695.1). Taxonomy (GTDB): domain Bacteria; phylum Pseudomonadota; class Alphaproteobacteria; order Rhodobacterales; family Rhodobacteraceae; genus Aliiroseovarius. The sequence continues at coordinate 82,763 of NZ_JALPQG010000009.1, forward strand.
ACTTCTCGTTCGACTGGTTGGTTAATCCCGATTTCGCGATCTACACCATTGTGCTTGCTGCCGTCTGGCAAAGTTCCGGCTTCGTGATGGCGCTGTTTCTGGCAGGCCTCAGGTCGGTAGATGAAGAGATCATCAAGGCTGCACAGGTGGATGGCATTCCCACATGGCGCATCTATTCCGCGATCATCATCCCATCAATGGGTCCGATCTTCATGTCTGCGTTCATTGTTCTGGCGCATCTCGCGATCAAAAGCTTTGACCTTGTCATCGCCCTGACCGGCGGCGGCCCCGGATATGCGACCGATCTGCCCGCAACCTATATGTATGCGATGGCGTTTTCGCGCGGTGACATTGGTCAGGCGGCCAGCTCTGCCATGATCATGATGCTGGTCGTGTTCACGATTGTCGTGCCTTACCTCTATTCGGAACTGCGAGCCAAAAATGACTGATCTTGCATATCCTTCCGCTAAGAAAAGCGACGCGTTTGGCAAAATCGTGCTGCGCTGGCTGCTCTATTTTCTTCTGGGCATCTTTGCGCTTTACTACCTGATGCCGCTTTTCGTGATGGTCACAACCTCGCTGAAAAGCCTAGAGGAAATCCGCACGGGCAGCCTTGTGGCCCTGCCGCGCGAGGTCACGTTTGATGCTTGGCGAACCGCCTGGTCGGGCGCCTGCACGGGCATCCAGTGTGAGGGCCTTCGCCCCTATTTCTGGAACTCGGTTATGCTGGCGGTGCCTGCCGTTATGATCTCGACCTTCATCGGTGCGCTTAACGGCTATGTGGTGGCGCAGTGGCGGTTTCCCGGCGCGAACATCATCTTCTCACTAATGCTGTTTGGCTGTTTCATCCCGTTTCAGGTGGTTCTTCTGCCGATGGCACGTTTGTTGGGTATGATGGGCATTGCGGGCACCATTCCGGGGCTGATCTTTGTTCACGTGATCTATGGGATCGGTTTTACGACGCTGTTTTTCCGCAATTATTATGTTTCGATCCCGTCCGAGCTGACCAAAGCGGCCAAGGTGGACGGGGCGGGTTTTTTCCGGATTTTCTGGTCGATCTTTTTGCCGCTGAGCCTGCCGATCATCGTTGTGACGGTTATCTGGCAGTTCACGCAGATCTGGAACGACTTCCTGTTCGGCGTGTCCTTCAGTCAGGCGGGGACGCAACCCGTGACCGTTGCGCTGAATAACATCGTAAATTCGACCACCGGCGTGAAGGAATACAATGTCGATATGGCCGCCGCGATCATCGCCGCTGCCCCGACACTGCTTGTCTATATCGTCGCTGGTAAATACTTCATCCGCGGTCTGACCGCGGGATCTGTAAAGGGATAAGACCCATGGCCCCCATTCTTGAAATCCAGAACCTCTATAAGAACTATGGTCCGGTTGAGATCCTGAAGGACATCAACATCGCCATTGAACCGGGCGACTTCCTTGTGCTGGTTGGCCCGTCGGGTTGCGGCAAGTCAACGCTGCTAAACTGCATCGCGGGGCTTGAGCCGATCACCAGCGGCAAGCTGATGATTGACGGCACCGATATGACCGATGTCAGCCCCAAGGATCGCGACATTGCGATGGTGTTCCAATCCTACGCGCTTTACCCGACGATGACTGTCGCGAAGAACATCACCTTCGGTATGAAGGTGCGCGGCGTCGATCAAGCAACACAGGCGCGCAAACTGGACGAAGTGGCAACCCAGTTGCAGATCGAGCAATTGCTGCATCGCCGTCCCGGACAATTGTCGGGTGGTCAGCGGCAGCGGGTGGCCATGGGCCGCGCGCTGGTGCGCGATCCCAAGCTGTTCTTGTTTGACGAACCCCTGTCGAACCTCGACGCCAAACTGCGAGTTGAAATGCGGTCCGAGATCAAGAAGCTGCACCAGACCTTGGGCGCGACGATGGTTTACGTGACCCATGACCAGATCGAGGCGATGACGCTGGCCACCAAGATCGTGGTCCTGAAAGGCGGCGTGATCCAGCAGATCGGAACGCCTGCCGAGATCTATAACAAGCCCGCGAACCTGTTTGTGGCCGACTTCATGGGATCGCCCGCGATGAACCTGATCCCGGCCAAGGCGCGCGCGGGCGGCACGGGTGCGCAGATCGAGATTGCGCGTGGGACTGGCGCGCCGTTGGTTTTGACGGACCAAAACGCCCCATCCTTGCCCGAGGATGTAATCCTTGGTCTGCGCCCTGAAGACATCGCCGAAGCTGGGTTCCGTGCCGGTGTTGGCGTGCAGCAGGCATCGTGTCTGGTCGATATGGTCGAACCTGCGGGCGCTGACACATATGTTGTGTCAGAACTTGGCGGCAAACAGGTCACCGCACGTCTGCACGCGGAAACCGTGGCAACGCCGGGCGAGATGCTCGATCTGTCGATCGATATGAGCAAAGTGTCCTATTTCGCACCCGAAACCGGCCAGCGTCTGAACTGACCGATCAGCCGTTTTGAGGGTCTGCGTGGCGGCGATAAGCGGCGATCAGACCGACCAGCGTCAGGCCCGTTGCATCCAGGGAACGCACAGCGACCCCTTGCGCGGCTAACGCTGTTTGATAGGCCGCCGCCATGCCCGTTTCGCCCAGAACGACCACCTCTTGCCCCAGCCAATAGGGCTTTGCCGCTGCCAGCTCAGCCCCGATCAAAAGGGCGGACAGGCGCGCGCGGGCGGTGGCGGGCGGCAAGTCGTTCAACACCCCCTCGGCGCGCAGCGAAAACAGCTTGGCGGCAAGGTCGGCAGGGCGCGACATGGTATCAGCAAGGCCAGCGTCAAAGGCCGTTTGATCCCATTCATCGGTGGCGACCGCATGGCGCAGCGCCGACTGGCTGCTCAGCAAGGCGAACAACTCGCCGGTGATAAAGGTGCGAAAGCTGACAATCTCGCCCGCGCTGATATGGACCCATTTGGTGTGAGCGCCGGGCAGGCACAGGATGCCGTCAAAGTCAGGCTCGTGCGATAGAAAACCAGCGATCCGGGTTTCTTCGCCGCGCATGACGTCGGCAGGGGTCGTCTGTTTCACGCCGGGCAGGATGTGCATATCCAGCCCTTGCGTCTTGATCCGCGTCGCCTGCGCGATGTCGGGCGGTGGGCAGGGCACAGTCGCATAAGGGAGCGGCGTCTCGTCTCGCGGCGAGGCGTCCATCCCGCAGATGATCGTCGGCAAGGGCATGTCGGCTGGTACATTCGTTTGAATGTCTTGCAAAATGAGGATAATATCGACGCGCCTCGGGTCGCCCATATCCTTGTCGGTTGTGCGCTTTTCCAGCACTGCCCCCTCGGCGTCCATCAACCAGACATTCAGATGGGTTGCGCCCCAATCCACGGCGATCCAAGCGGGGTTTGACGCACCATCAAGATCGTGAAGTATGGGCTGTTTCATGGCTCTCTCGTATCACAAGGCGGGTTTTCTGCCGATAAGGTGTCCAGACATTCGCCTTTTCAGTTTGCAGGACAGTGCTGACATAACGCTTCCCTTGGCCTCGCGTAAAGTGCGCGCAGCCGGGTTTCACCAGTGCAGCCCCAGTCTGGAGCTCTGTCCCCATCCGCGTCGAAAGGGCTGGCGAGCGTACACAGTCCGTCGCATAGTGCGGCGCAGAAAACGCAACAAGGAACCCGAGTTGATCCCCGATTGTTTCAGGCAGGATATCACAAGCACTGTGACGGTCCCCGGTGACGGCATGTCCGCCGCAGGCAGCGCCGCTGCGAAGGCGGTCGCCTCGGTTCTGCGCGCGCTTGGCAAGGGTGAAAGTTTGGCGGTGACGCCATCGGGGCCGTTTACTGCCGAGGTCGCAGGCGGCGCGCAATGGCTGATGGTTCAAACTGCAGGCTCAACCGGTGCGCCCAAAACCATACGGCGCAGCCCCGCGTCTTGGATTGCCAGTTTCGAGGTTACGCGCAACCACTTTGGTATCTCGGCCGACGCGCCCTATGCGGTTCTGGGTGCATTGGCGCATTCATTGACACTTTATGCCACGCTGGAAGCGCTGCATCTTGGCTGCGATCTGGCTGTGCTGACCGGATTGCGGCCGCGCACGCAGGTGGCGGCGATGCGCGATCTGCGGGTTCAGGTCCTGTATGCGACGCCGACTCAATTGCGGCTGTTGGTCGGGTCCAACAGCAAACCGGTTGAGTCCGTCCGTTGGATATTCAGCGGGGGCGGTAAACTTGACGCCCAGACCCGCGCGCAGTTGCACGAGGTTTTTCCCAACGCTGCCGTGCATGAATTCTTTGGCGCGACTGAGACGAGCTTTATGACGATAGGCGATGCCGCGACGCCTGCCGGGTCCGTCGGTCGCGCCTATCCCGGGGTCGATCTGCGCGTCCTTGACCCGCAAGGTGCCGCCACGAACGACGTGGGCGAGATCTGGGTCAAAAGCCCCTATTTATTCGACGGCTATGTTGACCGGGCCAGCGCCGATACAAGTTGGCAGGACGGCTATCTTTCGATCGGAGAGATGGGGCAGTTGGACAAAGCGGGCAATCTGACGGTTCTGGGCCGCAAAAACCGGATGGTGACGGTGGCCGATCACAATGTCTTTCCCGAGGCGATTGAGGCGCAGCTACAATTCCTGCCAAATGTTGAGAAATGCGTAGTATTGCCGGTGTTAGACGCCAAAAGAGGACATCGAATTGTTGTAATAGTGCAAGGCCCGCGGGACGATGTGCTTGCTCAAAATATAACCGAAACCTGCCGTACTGCGCTGGGCACTCATGCAACGCCGCGACGAATTGTGTTCGTCGACAAGCTGCCCTTGCTGGGCGCGGGAAAGCCGGATCTGTTGCAGTTGGCAAAGATGTTAGAGCAGCCTGTATGACCCATGCCGTCATCATCGCAGCTCGACGCACCCCGGTCATGGCCCGCGACGGGGCGTTTGCGGCTTGCGAAATCCACGATCTTGCCGCCCCGCTTATTCAAGCCGTGTTGGAGGACGCCGGACTTGCCCCGCAGGATATCGGCGAACTGATCCTGTCCAACACTTTGGGCGCGGGCGGAAATCCCGCCCGGCGCGCGGTACTGGCGGCTGGATTGCCGCAAAGCGTCGCGGGGCTGACGATTGATCGCCAGTGCTGTGGTGGGTTGGATGCGATCATATTGGCGCAAGCGATGGTCATGTCGGGCCAGCATGATGTGGTCATTGCTGGTGGGGCCGAAAGCTATTCGCGCCGCCCGCTTCGGTCACGAACCTTCGCCGATGGTCGCCCGCCCGAACCTTATGATCAGGCGCCATTTACGCCTTGGGCCGACATTGATCCCCACATGGCAGATGCGGCCGATGCTCTGGGTAAACAGTTGGGGATCACACGCCAAGCGCAGGACGAATGGGCCATCCAAAGCCACGCAAAAGCATCCCAATGGCAAGCGCCTGATACCCCGCCCGAGATCGTGCCGTTGCTGGGGAAAACACGCGATGGCTTTGCCCGCAGGCTGACTCCACAACTGTGCGCGCGTGCGCCCGTGGTGTCGGGCGATATCACTGCGGCCAACATGGCGGTTGCGGCGGATGGGGCGGCGTTCTGTCTGGTGGTTTCGGACCGGGTGGCGGGGCGCTTGTCCTGCCCGTCCGTGGACATCCTGTCCGGCATAACGCTCGCGGGCGATCCGATATTGCCCGGTCTGGCACCGGTCGAAGCGATCAAGAAGGCGCTTGGCGCAGCCCGGTTGACGACTGATGACCTGGCGCTCGCCGAAATCATGGAAGCCTTCGCTGTTCAGGCCATTGCGTGTCAGCAGGGTGCGGGGATCGCCCGCGAGGTCGTGAACCAAAGCGGCGGTGGCTTGGCGCGCGGCCATCCGATCGGGGCGTCAGGTGCCATCCTTGCGGTGCGCTTGTTTCACGAATTGCAGGCGCAGGGCGGGGCAGGGCTTGGTGCCATTGCGGCCGCCGGTGGCCTTGGCACGGCTTTGGTATTGCGCGCGCGTTAAGCGCATCAAGCGGGGGTGCGGATCAATCAAACCCGTTGAAGGTGGTAAACTCTTCCAATGGTGCGCGTTCGGTGCGGAACTGGTTTTCCGGCGCGGATGCGTCAGCCACACCGACCGCAATGCCGCAGACCACAAGCTCGTTGTCCGGCAGGTTCAGATGGCTGTGCACAACCGGGCCGTAACTGGCCAGCGCCCCAATGCCAGTCGCGCCAAAACCCTGATCCTCGGCGGACAGTAGAAACGACATCAGCGACATTCCCAGATCCATGAAGCATCCTTTGCCCATATCCCGGCGGATGGTGACCACGATTCCGACAGGGGCGTCGAAAAAGGCATAGTTGCGCGCAAACTGCGCCCGCCGCCCGGCCACGTCGCGCCGCCCGATACCCAGTGCTTGATACAGGGCATAGCCCGCCGCCCGCTGACGGGCCTTCAACTCCGGCGGCATGGGGGTCGGGAAATAGGAATATTCGGTCGATGCTGGCGTGCCGTTATCCTGCGCGTGGTGCAAGGTCGTGACCAGTCTGTCCAGCGGCGCACCGCTCAGGACGTGAAACTGCCCGGGTTGCAGGTTTGCCCCGCTGGGGGCGCGGCGTGCGGCGCGGCACATGCGTTCGATCGCCGCGCGCGGCACTGGGTCAGTTGTGAATGCGCGCGTAGAGCGGCGCGATTGCAGCAGGCTTTCAAAAGAGCGGGTCATCAGGCACCAGAAGTTGTCATCTGCTCTTGGTAAATGATCCCAACTGCGGGGTCCATGCACCGTCGCTGCCAAGTGATGTGCGGCCTAGACCCCCCGCTGCTTCCGTAACGTTAGTTCAGTGCAATCGCATAGATTCTCTGCAAATCGGCGAGGTTTCATCGCGAATGCCGCCCCCAAGACGCTGCGCGAAAGATTGTTAGCGAAAAACATTGCCTGGCTTTACAAATCATGCGGGATGACATTCACAGGCAAATACCAGCATTTCTATAGGAATTTCCCCAATTCAGTAAAAAATTTACAATAATCCACTAGAGCAGTTAAACAAATTTACAGAAAAATTGTTGTTTGGCGCAGGGTTGTCCCACTATTTTCACCAACAATGGAAACTGTGCTGTTAACTCGACCAGTTTTCATGGACCGTGCACGCCGCGCGATCCGGAGGAAATATTGGGAGGACCATGCATGTCGTTGGAAACCACGGCCGACAAAACTTATGCCCCGTCAGCAGAATTTGTCGCGAACGCTCATATTGATGCTGCGAAATACAAAGAGATGTATGCCGCTTCGGTGAATGACCCAGAAGCGTTCTGGTCCGATCAGATGACCCGCCTGACGTGGTCAAAGACCCCAACCAAGATCAAGAACACGACGTTCAAACACCCGGACGTGTCGATCAAGTGGTTCGAAGATGGCGAATTGAACGTCTCGGAAAACTGCATCGACCGCCACCTTGAAACGCGCGGCGATCAGGTCGCGATCATCTGGGAATCCGACGATCCCAACCTCGACAAGAAAATCACCTATCGCGAGCTCCATGAAAACGTGTCGAAGCTGGCCAACGTGATGAAGGGCATGGGTGTCAAGAAAGGCGACCGTGTTATTCTTTATCTTCCGATGATCCCCGAGGCCGCGTATTCGATGCTGGCCTGCGCGCGTATCGGCGCGATCCATTCGATCGTCTTTGCCGGTTTCTCGCCCGAAGCATTGGCGGCGCGCGTTGCGGGTTGTGAGGCGTCGCTGGTCATCACCGCCGATGAAGCGCCGCGTGGCGGGCGTAACACGCCCCTGAAAACCAATGTGGATGCGGCGCTGGATCATGGTGATCTTGGCAAGACGCCAGTTCTGGTGGTCGAGCGCACGGGTGGCGATGTGCCGATGGTTGCGGGTCGTGATCACTCCTATGCCGCGGCGATGGCAGGTGCGTCTGCTGATTGCCCGGCCGAGCAGATGAATTCGGAAGACCCGCTGTTCATCCTGTATACGTCGGGCTCGACGGGCCAGCCGAAAGGTGTTGAGCACTGTTCAGGCGGCTATCTGCTGTATGCGGCGATGACCCATGAGTATGTGTTCGATTATCACGAAGGCGATGTCTATTGGTGCACGGCCGATGTGGGCTGGGTCACAGGCCACAGCTATATCGTCTATGGCCCCTTGGCCAACGGTGCGACCACGGTGATGTTCGAAGGTGTGCCGACCTACCCGGATGCGGGCCGGTTCTGGGCCGTGTGCGAAAAGCACAAGGTCAACCAGTTCTACACCGCGCCCACCGCGATCCGTGCCCTGATGGCACGTGGCGAAGAGTTCGTCACCAAATACGATCTATCCGACCTCAAGGTGCTGGGCACAGTGGGAGAGCCGATCAACCCCGAAGCGTGGAATTGGTACAATGATATCGTCGGCAAAGGGACCTGCCCCATCGTGGATACGTGGTGGCAGACGGAAACCGGTGGTCACCTTCTGACCCCGCTGCCCGGCGCGACCGCGACCAAACCCGGTTCGGCCACCACGCCCTTCTTTGGCGTGCAGCCCGTCATTCTTGAACCCACCACGGGCGAAGAGATTACCACAACCGAAGCCGAAGGCGTGTTGTGCATGAAAGACAGCTGGCCCGGCCAGATGCGCACCATCTACGGGGATCACGAGCGTTTCGTCGCCACCTATTTCTCGGACTACAAGGGCTATTATTTCACTGGTGACGGCTGTCGCCGCGACGCGGATGGCTATTACTGGATCACCGGTCGTGTGGACGACGTGATCAACGTATCGGGTCACCGCATGGGCACTGCCGAAGTCGAAAGCGCATTGGCCGCACATGCCAAAGTGTCCGAAGCCGCTGTTGTAGGCTTCCCGCATGACATCAAAGGGCAGGGCATCTATTGCTACGTCACTCTGATGGACGGCGAGGAATATACCGACGAGTTGAAAACCGAGCTTCGCAACTGGGTCCGTCAGGAAATCGGCCCAATTGCCAGCCCTGATCACATCCAGTGGGCGCCGGGCTTGCCGAAAACCCGTTCGGGCAAGATCATGCGCCGCATTCTGCGCAAGATCGCCGAAGATGATTTCGGCGCGCTGGGCGACACCTCGACACTGGCCGACCCGTCAGTGGTTGACGATCTGATCGACAACCGTTTGAAAAAGGGTGACGCATGATGGACGCTGCAAGCGCCAAGACCGCGGCACCCGTATTGATCCTTCTTGGCCCTCCGGGCGCCGGGAAGGGCACGCAAGCGCGCATGTTGGAAGAGAAGTTTGGCCTTGTGCAATTGTCCACCGGCGACCTGCTGCGTGCGGCAGTGGCTGCGGGCACAGATGCCGGCAAAGCTGCGAAAGCGGTGATGGAGGCAGGCGACCTTGTTTCAGACGAGATTGTTATCGCCATTCTGCGTGACCGATTGGCCGACGAGGATTGCGCCCAAGGCGTCATTCTGGACGGCTTCCCACGCACCACCGTACAGGCACAGGCGCTGGATGCGTTGTTGGCCGAAGGTGGTCAGAAAATCAACGCAGCCGTCAGCCTAGAGGTGGACGACGCCGCGATGGTGACCCGGATTTCCGGCCGCTATACCTGCGGTGATTGCGGTGAAGGGTATCACGACGAGTTTAAGCAACCCCTGCAATCCGGGGTTTGCGACAAATGCGTCGGCACGGCAATGAAACGCCGGGCCGACGATAATGCCGAAACCGTGGGAAGCCGTCTTGTGGCTTACCACGAACAAACGGCACCGCTCATTGCCTATTACAAGGGCAAGGGCAGCCTGAAAACGGTCAACGCGATGCTGGGCATCGACGAGATCGCAGGCAATCTTAGCGCAATCGTTGAGGACGCGATTGCATAAGAAAGGGACAGGCGGGGCTGCATGAGCACCCTGTCACCGGAACGATAGGGAGGTGGCTTCATGGCCGAAAACTCATCCAAATCTGCATATTGGTCAGCCAATGTGCGCATTATCATGATCAGCCTAGTCATATGGGCGATCGTATCATTCGGGTTCGGCATTCTGCTGCGCCCAATGCTGTCGGGCATCGCCGTAGGCGGTACCGATTTGGGCTTCTGGTTTGCTCAGCAGGGGTCGATTATCGTCTTCCTCATTCTGATTTTTAACTACGCCTGGCGCATGAACAAGCTCGACCGTGAACACGGCGTCGACGAAGAGTAAGGGAGAAACACATGGATCAGTTTACGATCAACCTGCTGTTTGTTGGTGCGAGTTTCGCGCTTTACATCGGCATTGCTATTTGGGCCCGCGCGGGCTCAACCTCGGAATTCTACGCCGCTGGGCGTGGTGTTCACCCCGTCACCAACGGTATGGCAACGGCGGCTGACTGGATGTCGGCGGCCTCGTTCATTTCGATGGCTGGCCTTATCGCCTTCACTGGCTACGACAACTCGACCTTCCTGATGGGTTGGACTGGCGGCTATGTGCTGCTGGCCCTGCTGCTTGCGCCTTACCTGCGTAAGTTCGGCAAATACACCGTTTCGGAATTCATCGGGGATCGTTTCTACAGTCAGACAGCCCGTATCGTGGCTGTTGTCTGTCTGATCGTTGCCTCGACGACGTATGTTATCGGTCAGATGACCGGCGTTGGCGTGGCCTTCGGTCGCTTCCTTGAGGTGGACAATACCACTGGCCTTCTGATCGGTGCTGCGGTTGTGTTCGCTTATGCCGTTTTCGGCGGCATGAAGGGTGTGACCTATACGCAGGTGGCTCAGTATGTCGTGTTGATCATGGCCTACACCATTCCGGCCATCTTCATCTCGCTGCAGCTGACAGGCAACCCGATCCCGGCCCTTGGCCTGTTCGGCGACCACGTTGCTTCGGGTGAGCCGCTTTTGGCGAAACTGGACGCGATTGTGCGCGAACTGGGCTTCAACGAATACACAGCACACCACTCTGACACCTTGAACATGGTCCTGTTCACCTTGTCGCTGATGATTGGTACGGCAGGTCTGCCGCACGTCATTATGCGCTTCTTCACTGTTCCCAAAGTGTCCGACGCGCGTTGGTCCGCTGGTTGGGCTTTGGTGTTCATCGCACTGCTTTACCTGACAGCCCCGGCTGTTGGTGCAATGGCGCGTCTGAACATCTCGGAAATGATGTGGCCCAATGGAGGCATCGACGGTGGTGCCGTGACCGTGCAACAGATCGAAGAAGATCAACGGTATGACTGGATGGCCACATGGCAGAAAACCGGCCTTCTGGGTTGGGAAGACAAGAACGGCGATGGTGCGATCCAGTACTATAACGATGCCAACGCTGATCTTCAGGCAATCGCTGCTGAAAAAGGTTGGGCCGGTAACGAGCTGACCAACTTCAACCGCGACATTCTGGTTCTGGCTAACCCCGAGATTGCCAACCTTCCTGGTTGGGTGATCGGCCTAGTTGCAGCTGGTGGTCTTGCCGCCGCGCTGTCGACTGCTGCTGGTCTGCTTCTGGCAATTTCCTCGGCTGTGTCACATGACCTGATCAAAGGATCGTTTAATCCGGGCATCTCGGAAAAAGGCGAACTTATGTCAGCACGTGTTGCCATGGCCGTTGCGATTGTGGTTGCAACCTATCTGGGCCTTAACCCTCCGGGCTTCGCCGCGCAGACTGTGGCTTTGGCCTTTGGTCTGGCTGCTGCGTCGATCTTCCCGGCACTGATGATGGGCATCTTCTCGACCAAGGTGAACAACAGCGGCGCTGTTGCTGGTATGTTGGCTGGTCTGACCGTGACGTTGCTGTACATCTTCCTGCACAAAGGTTGGTTCTTTATTCCTGACACAAACAGCTTCACAGATGCGGATCCGCTTCTGGGAACGATCAAATCGACTTCGTTCGGTGCGATCGGTGCGATGATCAACTTCGCCGTTGCTTATACTGTGTCCGGTATGACCAAACCGACGCCCGACCACATCCGTGAGCTGGTGGAAAGCGTTCGCGTTCCGCGCGGCGCCGGTGCGGCACAGAGCAAGTAAAAGGCTTGGGCGGGTGCTCCATGCGGGCCCCCGCCCCCTTTCAATCCTGTCCCGTCCGGTGCACACCGGGCGGGACATTTCTTTTCAGTAAAGGCGCAGTTGAATGCCGTTGACCCAGGATCAAATCCTCCGTTTTTTGCAATCCGTGCATCCCTATGACGTGTTGCCCCAGGACGTTCTCAGCGCGCTTGCCGCCCAGATCGAGCCGCGCGCGGCTTCGGCGGGTGACACTATCTACGCGCTGGGCACCAAACTGCCCGGTATCTTCATCATCCATCAAGGCGAGGTTGAGGTCACAGACGAAAACGGCGAAACCGTCAGCCAACTTGGTGTGCGCAATTCATTCGGTGAACGCGGCCTTCTGCGCGACGGTAAAGCGGTCACAGAAACCCGCGCGACGACCGATGCGACCCTGTTGATTCTACCCGCCAAAGCCTTCCGCGCCCTGATGGCCAAGCATGACCCTGTGCGCCGTTTCTTTGACCGCTCGCGCGCTGACAAGCCCAGCAAGCAGACCCGCCAAAGCCTTGCCACAACTCAAGTTGACACGTTCATGGCTCGCAACCCAATCACCTGTGCGCCCGACGCGACGGTGCGCGAGGCCGCGATCCTGATGCGCGACCATCGTGTGTCGTCGCTGTGCATGACCGACGGCGACAAGCTGACGGGCATCCTGACGATCCGCGATATGTCCGGCAAAGTGCTGGCCGAAGCACTGCCGACGGATACACCTGTATCTGCCGTCATGACGTCCAACCCCATCACCCTTGCGCCGTCTGCCATCGGGTCAGACGTGCTGCATGTGATGATGGAAAGGCGCATCGGCCATGTGCCCATTGTCGAAGGCGATAAGCTCGTTGGCATTGTCAGCCAGACGGACCTGACCCGGTTTCAGGCAGTCAGTTCGGCAGAACTGGTGCGCGAGATAGCACAGGCTGCCGACGCGCAGGAGATGTGCAAAGTCACCGCGCGCATTCCGCAACTTCTGCTTCAACTCGTTGCCGGTGGAAGCCCCCATCAGGTGGTGACCCGTTTGATCACCGATATCGCGGACACGGCCACGCGCCGTTTGGTCGCGTTGGCGGAAGAAAAGCTTGGCCCGGCCCCGGTTCCGTATCTGTGGCTTGCATGTGGAAGTCAGGGGCGGCAGGAACAAACCGGGGTGTCGGATCAGGACAATTGCCTGATCCTGTCCGACGACGTGACTGATGCGGACCGGGAAGGCTACTTCGCGGAACTGGCCAAGTTCGTCAGTGACGGATTGGACGCTTGCGGTTATTTCTATTGCCCCGGCGATATGATGGCGACCAACCCGCGTTGGTGCCAGCCGCTGTCGGTCTGGCGGAGGTATTTTGACGGCTGGATTTCCAAGCCCGTCCCCGAGGCACAGATGCTGGCCTCGGTCATGTTCGACCTGCGCGCCATCGCCGGCGACGCGCGATTGTTTGAAAACCTGCAATCCGACACATTGGCGATGGCGGCGAAAAACTCGATCTTCGTGGCGCACATGATTTCGAACGGTCTGAAGCACACGCCGCCGCTGGGATTGCTGCGCGGCTTTGCGACCATCCGGTCGGGTGAACACAAGAACCATCTGGATATGAAACATAATGGTGTGGTGCCGATTGTTGATCTGGGCCGGGTGTATGCACTGCAAGGTCAGTTGATCGAAGCGAACACGCGGGCCCGGCTTGAGGCTGCCATGAACGCCGGCATCGTTAGCCAGTCGGGCGGTCGGGATTTGCTGGACGCCTATGACCTGATCGCCGAGACGCGGCTTGAACATCAGGCGGAGCAGGTGAAGGCGGGGCAGGCACCTGACAACTACCTGTCGCCATCGGATCTTTCGGAGTTTGACCGTAGCCATCTGCGCGATGCATTTGTCGTGGTAAAATCAATGCAAAGTGCCATTGGGCACGGGCGCGGAATGTTGAGCTGACGCACAACGCGCGCAGGGAAGGATACTGAATGTTTTACGAAATTATCGCCACGCTGGTTTCAGCATTTGTCGGGGCCGGTTTGGTTTTGATTTTGAACAAGCTGACCCGTGGCAGGATGCCGAAATGGGCCATGCCAGTGGGCGCGGGGCTTGCCATGATCGTAACAACCGTCGCCACGGAATACGCCTGGTATGACCGCACGCGGGACCTTCTGCCTGAAGGTATGACCGTCGTGATGGAGGTTGAAAACCGGTCGCTTTACCGCCCCTGGACCTATGCGGTACCGTTTGTCGAACGGTTCGCGGCGCTGGATGAACAATCCCTGCGCACGCACGAAGCGCAGCCGTCTTTGCGGATGGTCGATTTGCTGTTCATGGGGCGATGGTCCGCGCCAGAAAAAATGGTCGTTCTGGGCGACTGCGCGGCGGGCAAACGCGCGCCGCTAATTGATGCGGTGGAATTTGACGCGTCCGGCCAAGTGTCCGGCGTCGATTGGGTCAAGGTACCCGCCACCGACCCCATCCTTACCGCTATCTGCAATCTAGAGGTGACATCATGAAAATCCTGACCACCCTGTCGTTACGCCTGCGAATCTTTCTGTTCTTCGCGCTCTTGGCTGTATCCGGGGTGGGTTTGGTGATGATAGCACTCGCGATTGGCTATGCGCGCGCGGGCACTGCGGGCATAGCGTCAGGTTTTGTGTTTTCAGCCGTGTTGTCCGGTTTTGGGCTGCTGGCGCTGTCTGCCGGTGTCTGGTTTTTGTTTGATGAAAACGTGGCCCGCCCGATCGAACGACTGGCGAGTGGCCTTAGGTCTCGCGCACACGCGGGCTCAGGGGGGGTCGATACCCACGCCGCGCGCTATTTGGGCGATCTTGCTCCGGCCGCCGAAGCGGTGTCAGAGCAGTTGATGAAATCGACAATGGATCAGGCCAGTATCGTTGCCTCAGAAACGGCGCGACTGTCCGCAGATAAGGCGCGCCTGACGGCCCTTTTGTCGGAAATTCCGGTGGCGATGGTGCTGGTTAACCCGGCGCACCAGATTGTTCTTTATGACACGCAGGCCGCAGGCGTGCTGTCGCAGGTCTGCCCGGCCCGGCTGAATGCCTCGATCTTTGACTATTTCCAGAAGGGTCCGTTCTTGGCGGCCTATGAAAAGATGATCTCGACCGGATTGGAGCAAAGTTTTTCTGATTTGGCTGCTGCCAATGGGTTAGAGTTCGACGCCCGTTTGAAACCGCTTGGCCCAGGCGAAGGCTATCTGGTCATCATCGACGAGGCGCACGCCAACATCGCCCCCGACCAAAGCCGCCCAGTGGTGTTCGACTTCGATCTGATGGAAGGTCAGGCCACTGACAATCTGATGGATATGCCGCTGAAAGACCTGACCTATGTCGTGTTCGATACCGAAACGACGGGGCTGCTACCGCACAAAGATGAGGTGGTTCAAATCGGCGCAGTGCGAGTGGTGAAGGAAAAAATCGTCCCCGGCGAGACGATCAATCAACTGGTCGATCCTGGGATGAAGATCTCGCCAGCGTCGACCAAGGTGCATGGCGTCAACAACGCGATGGTGGCCGGGCAGCCGAAGATCGACGTGGCTGGCAGACACCTGCATGACTTCGCGCGCGGCTCTGTTTTGGTGGCCCATAACGCGCCGTTCGACATGGCGTTCCTGCGGCGTCATGCCGAGGATTGCGGCGTCGAATGGACCCATCCCATTCTGGATACGGTCCTGTTGTCAGCCGTTCTGTATGGCACAACCGAGGTTCACACACTGGACGCACTGTGCGAGCGTCTGGGCGTGA
Source organism: Aliiroseovarius sp. S1339 (assembly GCF_023195695.1). Classification (GTDB taxonomy): domain Bacteria; phylum Pseudomonadota; class Alphaproteobacteria; order Rhodobacterales; family Rhodobacteraceae; genus Aliiroseovarius. Next base: position 98,374 of record NZ_JALPQG010000009.1, read on the forward strand.
CGATCCCGCCTGAACTGCGTCACACCGCCCTTGGCGACGCCCATGCGACCGCCGAGGTGCTGTGCAAAATGCTTGCCATGCTGCATTCGCGCGGGATCGAGACCTTGGCGGGCGCGATTGCTGAGGCGAAGAAGCACAAGAGATTGTTGGAAGACCTGAACTAGTGCCCCACCTGCGGGTTATCGGCTTTCATCTGCATTCATCTTGCGCTCCAGCCACCGCACCCCCGCCGAGATGATCAGGACCAGCACCAGATATTCGAGGATCAGCAGCGTATAGATTTCCAGCGGACGGTATTCGGTGACCACCAACTCGTTGGCCCGCCGGGTCAACTCCTCCATCCCGATCACGGATGCGAAGGCGGACATTTTCACGATATAGATGAACTGGTTGGCCAACGGCGGCAGGATGCGCCGCACCGCTTGCGGCAGAATGACATAGCGCATCGCCTGCGCACGGCTTAACCCGATGGTCTGGGCGGCTTCGGCCTGACCGCGTGGAACGGCTTGGATGCCGGACCGGAAAATCTCGGCGGTAAACGCGCTATCGGACAGGGCCAGCGTGATCACCGCACCCCAGAACGGGTCGATATTCAGGGTGATGCCCATCGAGCGTAGGACGACTGGAAGTCCGTAAAAAACCCAAAACAGCATTGGCAATAGTGGGATCGCGCGGACAAACTCGACATAAATGCGGTTGGGCAGGCGCAACCATCGGTTCTGCGCAAAGGCGGGCAGGGCGACAATCAGACCGATGATGATCGACGCAACAGCCGCCAGAACCGAGATCTGGATGGTTGACGAAAATCCCCGAAACAGGAATTTCACATTGGTCCAGCCCGACGATGTTGACGGGTCGATCACATACCAGCCCCATATGCCGGGCGCAGCCGAACAAGCGGCTAGGGCGAAAAGCGACAGTATCGCGAGGGTCAGACGGGTTCTGATCATTGTCACACCCCTAATGCTTCAGGATTTTATCAAGGAATTGTGCGAAGCGGGCGGATTTCGGTGCAGTGAAGGCAATTTCTGGGGGGGCAATCTCGACGATCTCGCCTTGGTCCATAAAGGCGACGCGATCGGCCACGCGGCGCGCAAACCCCATCTCGTGGGTCACGCAGATCATCGTCATGCCATCGCTCGCCAGATCCTCCATCACGTCCAACACCTCGGCAATCATTTCCGGGTCCAGCGCTGACGTGGGTTCGTCAAACAACATCAGCTTAGGCTCCATGCAAAGTGATCGCGCGATCGCCACGCGCTGTTGCTGCCCACCCGACAATTGGCCGGGGCGTTTGTCGGCCTGTTCGGGGATGCGCACGCGCTCTAGGTAAGCCATGGCGCGGTCACGAGCTTCCAGTTTTGGCATTCCAAGGGCGCGCATCGGACCCAGCGTCAGATTGTCCAGAACGCTTAGGTGTGGAAATAGATTAAACTGCTGAAAAACCATACCAATATCGCCCCGGCCTTGGGCATCGACAGGCTGGTCATATACGTGGATCGTGCCTTTCTGGTGTGTCTCGAGCCCCGCCAAAAGGCGGACAACCGTGGATTTCCCCGATCCGGACGGGCCGCAGATCACCAGCTTTTCGCCGTGATCCACGGTCAGCGAAATATCCTGCAGCACCTGAAAATCGTCATACCACTTGTTGACGGCATCCATAGTGATCGCATGTTTTGTCCGCTCGGTGTTCGCCACTTGTTCTTTCCGCCGCGATCTGTTCAACTGATTGTGAGCAGCAGGTCCAAGTCCCGCTGCAATTCGTATGGTATATGAACACGCTACGAATTTGATAACCACCAAAAGGACACCGCGCGATGAACTTTCTGCGAACACTTGGGGCCGGGCTGCTGGCAATGACAATGCTGGCTGGCGGGGCGCAGGCCCAATCTGCCCTGAACGATATTCTTTCGGGCGGCGTCCTGAAGGTGGGCACTACGGGCGACTGGAACCCGATGACGATGAAGGACCCCGCGACCGACAGCTATCGCGGGTATGACATCGACGTCATGACCGAGCTGGCCAAAGATCTTGAGGTAGAGTTGGAATTCGTTCCCACCGATTGGAAAACGCTGGTGAACGGAATTGTGGCGGGCAAGTATCACATGACCGGTTCTGCCTCGATCTCGCCGTCGCGGATGAAGGTGGCGGGGTATTCCGAGCCATACATTTCAGTGCAAATCCTGCCCTTCACCACTGAAGACAAGGTTGCGAAGTTTGATGGCTGGGAGACGGTCAACAAACCTGATGTGAAGGTTGCGACCACGCTTGGCACCTCGTTTGAAAAGATGGTGCGCGACTGGTTCCCGGAAGCAGATATCAAAGTGGTCGAAGCGCCCGCGCGTGGCTATCAGGAGGTTCTGGCTGGGCGCGCCGATGTGTTCATCACGTCGAACATCGAAGGTGCCACACTGACCGAGAAATTTCCCCAAGTGACTGCTGTGCCGGTCGAAGCCCCGCGTGAACCGACGCCGATCGCGATGATCCTACCGCAGAGCGATCAGGTGTGGATCAACTATGTGAACAGCTGGGTAAAAGTGAAGAAAGAACAAGGGTTCTTCGCAGAAACCGCCGCGAAATGGGGTCTGTGAAACTGGTCGCATGATAGACAGGAGGCCGGGCGTTCTGTCCGGCCTTTTCAATTGCCATCACGGCAGCTTGGCCGTTTGATACAGTTTCACTTTGGTGCCGCCGTGATCGACCGGCGGGCCGGGGGGCAGGAAGGGCAGACCGGTCGCCTTGGCTAACCCACCGTCGCTGGTGATGATCCCAACCCGCCAACCCGAAAATCTTTCCTGCAGCACTTTTCCCAGCGAGCCGTAAAGCGCAAACAACAGTTTTTTGTTGCCGATCCGCCCACCATAAGGCGGGTTCACGATGACAAGGCCGCCGGGTGTTTCAGGCCGTTGCAGGTCGCTGATCGACCCCTCGGTGAATTGGGTTAAGGCGGCGATCCCGGCGGCTTCGGCGTTATGCCGACTGTTGGCAATCGCGCCTGCATTTCGGTCTGACCCGAAGAAGCGGGGGGTGTCGGCGCTAACTTCAACTTCTGCCTCCGCTTTCATCATGGCGAAGGCCTCGGCATCAAAACTCGCCAAATTCTCGAACGCAAACGAGCGCGCGCGGCCGGGCAATAGGCCCACAGACATTTCGGCGGCTTCGATCAAAAAAGTACCTGATCCGCACATAGGGTCCAGCACCGGTTCTTGTCCGTCATAGCCTGCGGCCTTCAGGAACAGGGCCGCAAGGGTTTCACGCATCGGCGCTTTGCCGGTCGCGGTCTTGTAGCCGCGCTTGTGCAGGCTTTCGCCCGAGCTATCCAAACTGATCGTCACCATATTGTCGTCAATCCGCACCTTCAAAACCAGCGCGGCCTCTTTCGAGATTGTCGCGCCCAATTCCTCGGAAATAGCCTTCTCGACCCGCTGGGCGGCCGCCTTGTGGTGATAGATTTTCGACCGCTTGCACACGGCTTCGACCCGCACTGGCATGTCCGCCCGCAGAAAATCCCCCCACGGAAACTTGCGCGCCCGTTTATCAAGTTGCGCCAGATGAAACGCTCGAAAGCTGCCCAGTCGAACCAACACACGGGTTGCGCCGCGCAGGGTCAGGTTGGCGCGCCAGACCTCGTCCCAGCCGCCTTGCGTCGTGACGCCGCCGGGGCTGGCCGTTGGGGTTGCAAAACCTGCGGCGCGGGCTTCCTCGGCCAACACGGGTTCCAGACCCGGTGGGGCGACAAGGAAAACTTCAATTGTGTCTGTGGTGCTCATGTCTGCTCTCTAGCCCATCGGCGTCAGCGGGGCGAGGCGAATTCTTCTTGTGCCGGGGCATCGTGGCAAGGACAGTGGCGGGGCTGAACATCCGCGAGGGGCCAAGAAAATGCGCAGTTCCAAGACCATTCACGTGATTTCCTGCCATGCAGAAGGCGAGGTCGGCGATGTCATCGTCGGTGGGGTCGCGCCGCCACCCGGTGATACGATCTGGGCGCAAAGCCGTCACATCGCAAAGGATCAGAACCTGCGCAATTTCGTTCTGAACGAACCGCGCGGCGGCGTGTTTCGTCATGTGAACCTGCTGGTGCCGCCGAAGCATCCAGACGCCGATGCAGCGTTCATCATCATGGAGCCTGAGGACACGCCCCCTATGTCTGGGTCCAACTCGATCTGCGTGGCGACCGCGCTTCTGGACAGTGGCATCATCCCGATGACCGAGCCGGTGACGGAAATGGTGCTTGAAGCGCCCGGCGGGCTGGTGCGTGTTCGCGCAGACTGTAAAGACGGCAAGGCGCACCGCATCACTGTCCAGAATGTTGCAAGCTTCGCAGACCGTCTGTCTGTGCCGCTTGAGGTCGAGGGCGTGGGCAGCCTAACCGTTGACACGGCATATGGCGGCGACAGTTTTGTCATTGTCGATGCAGCCATGTTGGACTTCAGCATCCGCGAGGACGAAGCCGCCGACATTGCGCGGCTGGGCGTGCGCATCACCGATGCGGCAAATGAACAGCTTGGCTTTACGCATCCGGAAAACCCGGATTGGGACCATATCTCGTTTTGCTTGTTTGCCGGGGCGCTCAGCCGTGAAAATGATCACCTTACAGCCCGCGCCGCTGTTGCCATTCAGCCAGGAAAAGTAGACCGATCACCGACTGGCACCGCCCTGTCCGCGCGCATGGCGGTGTTGGCCGCGCAGGGCGAAATGGGCGTTGGCGACAGCCTCGTCGCGACCTCGATCATCGGGTCCACCTTCACCGGACAGATTGTGCGGGACGCCAAAGTTGGGGGCCGCGCCGCAATCGTGCCGTCCATTTCGGGTCGTGGCTGGATCACCGGCGTTCACCAGCACATGCTGGACCCGTCCGACCCCTGGCCCGAAGGCTATCGCCTGAAAGACACATGGGGGGCGTCTTGATGCCTGTCAGACGTCCAGATCAACGGAGGGGATGATCGGGAAGAACGTGCCGCCCGACCACAACCCAAACCAACTTTCGCCGTCCTGATCTTCATGCGCGCCAAGGTCGATCAGGCGGTAAAAGCTCTTGCGATCAATCAGCGCCTCAAGGTTCGTGCGCACCAGCACATAAGGCGAAGGCTCGCCAGTGTCCGGGTCACGCACAACGCGAATGGGGGCGTCCGGGCCCGCGCTGGTTTCGTCGCCCACATTGGTCGTGAAGGTCAGCACCTGATCGCGGCCCGTGCCAGATGGCTCGAAGTCGATGGCGACGAAGGGCGCGTCATCGACGGTGATGCCGACTTTCTCGACAGGCGTGACAAGGAAATAGTCGTCACCATCCTTACGAATGATAGATGAAAAGAGCTTCACAAGCTCATGCCGCCCAATAGGCGTGCCAAGGTAAAACCACGTCCCGTCCCGCGCGATCCGCATGTCCAGGTCACCGCAAAAATCAGGGTTCCAAAGATGGACCGGCGGCGGGCCCTTCTTGCCCGCTTTACGCGCGGCTGCGGCCAATGCCTCGGTCATGTTTCCGCCGACGGCGGCTTTTTCCGGCGATTTCCCGTCATTTGGCGCTTTTGTCATTTGTTCCCCCGACGTGTTTGGCCTTTAATGAAATGTAATAGCGGAGCGGAGGAATATCCATGACCAACGAAGCCCTTTTGGATGAGATTGAAGCCCTTGGTGACACGCTTGCCCGCGCGAAAGAGGTGATTGGCCGCCGGATCATTGGGCAAGAGCAGGTGGTTGACCTGACCCTGTCAGCGCTTCTGGCAGGCGGGCACGCGCTGCTGATTGGCCTGCCGGGGTTGGGCAAAACGCGGCTTGTGGAAACGCTGTCCACCGTGATGGGCCTGCGCGAGGGGCGCATTCAATTTACCCCTGACTTGATGCCATCAGACATTCTTGGGGCGGAAGTGCTGGAAGAAAGCGCAGATGGCGCGCGGTCGTTCCGGTTCCTCAAAGGCCCGATCTTCTGCCAGCTTCTTTTAGCGGACGAGATTAACCGCGCCAGCCCCCGCACCCAGTCCGCGCTATTGCAGGCGATGCAGGAACATCAGATCTCGGTCGCCGGACAAACCCATGATCTGGGTGCGCCGTTTCATGTGCTGGCCACGCAAAACCCGCTGGAGCAGGAAGGCACCTACCCATTGCCCGAGGCGCAGTTGGACCGGTTCTTGTTGCAAGTCGATGTGGAATACCCTGACCGGGACGCCGAACGCGATATCCTGCTGGCCACGACAGGCACCGAAGATGCGCAGGCCGAACCTGTCTTTACCGGCGCAGAGCTGATCGCCGCGCAGAAGCTGTTGCGCCGGATGCCTGTTGGCGAAGGCGTGGTCGATGCGATCCTTGACCTTGTGCGCGCTTGCCGCCCCGACGATGACGCCGCACCGCAGATCGTGCGTGATACGGTCAGTTGGGGGCCGGGACCGCGTGCGGCACAGGCCCTGATGCTTTTGACACGTGCGCGTGCGCTGATCGACGGGCGGCTTGCGCCGGGCATTGACGATGTGTGCGCCTTGGCGCGTCCAGTGCTGAGCCACCGCATGGCGCTGAGCTATGGCGCGCGTGCGGCTGGTCACAATCTGGCAGAGGTCATTGACGCCGTGGTCGATCAGGCCACCAGACCCGCAGCAGCCGCGTGACTTCCAACCCCACCTTACGCACCCGCGCGGAAGCGCTGGCCGAGCGCTTGCCGCCGCTTTTGGCGCAGGCGCGTCATCTGGCGGCAAGTGTCGAGTTGGGCGAACACGGTCGTCGCAGGCCGGGGCAAGGCGATGCGTTCTGGCAATTTCGCCCCGCCCAACCCGGTGATCCTGCGCACCGTATCGACTGGCGCCGGTCTGCCCGGTCGGATCATCACTATGTGCAAGAAAAGGAATGGCAGGCGGCGCAAAGCGTACTGTTTTGGGTGGACGCGTCACCTTCGATGGCGTTCGCATCCTCGTCAGATGTGCCCGAAAAAGGCGCGTTGGCGCGTTTGATTGCGATGGCTCTGGCAACGCTTTTGGTGCGTGGCGGGGAACGGGTGGGTCTGGCCACCAGTGCTTCCCCAGCAGGGCGCGGCGAGCTTGCTTTGTCGCGCATGGCGTCAGCGCTGATTGACCCGCAGGACACAGGTTTTGTGGATTTACCCGCACGCTCACGCGCAGTTTTCCTGTCTGATTTCCTGGGTGATACGGCCTCTGTCGCGCAAGCCGTCACCCAAGCCGCCGACCGGGGTGTTACGGGCGTGCTGTTCCAGATCCTCGATCCGGTGGAAGAAGGCTTTCCGTTCCATGGCCGCATGATTTTTGAAGACATGAGCGGCCGTCTGGAACATGACACGCGCGAAGCACATGACCTGCGCGACCGCTATCTGGATCGGCTGACCGCCCGCAAGGCCGAGCTGTCTGATCTGGCGCGTCGTACAGGCTGGCAGTTTCACACCCACCATAGCGGCGAAGCTGACAGCGCAGCACTTCTTTGGCTCTATCACGCGATCGAGGGGCACAGATGATCTTCGGATTGCCCATCGCGTTCACCACGCCGTGGTTGTTGGCGGCCCTTGCGGCCCTGCCGGTTCTTTGGTGGCTGCTGCGCGCGGTGCCACCTGCGCCCGTTCGGCGGCGGTTTCCGGCGGTGACGCTGCTTTTGGGCCTTGAAGATCGCGACGCGGAAAGTGACCGAACGCCGTGGTGGCTTTTGTTGTTGCGCCTGCTGGCGGTTGCGGCGCTGATCCTTGGCTTTGCAGGGCCGGTTTTGAACCCGGAAGAGCGCCAAGCCGGACGTGGCCCTCTCCTGATCTTCGTTGATGCCCAATGGACGGCGGCGTCCGACTGGCCGCAGCGGATCGCGGCCATTGAAGACCAACTTGACGACGCGGCTCAGGCTGGTCGCACCGTGGCTATCACATTGTCGCATGATGTTGGGCTGGCCGATGGGGCAGCCCCTCAGTGGCTCAGCGCCGGGGATTGGCGCGCGCGTTTGCCGGGTTTGTCGCCGGTATCGTGGGACGCGCCTTATGGCGCTGCGCCGCAATGGGTTGCGGGCTTACAGGATGCTGACACGGTTTGGGTGTCGGACGGTTTGGCGCGTGAGGGCCGCAGTGACCTTTTGGCCGCGTTCGAGGCGAAAGGCCGCGTCGATGTCCTTCAACCTACGGCACCGCGTTTGGGGCTTTTGCCTGCGCAAGCCGAGGATGGCTCACTTGTGCTGCAAGCGCTGCGCAGCGAAGCGGTGACGACCACCGAACTTCAGGTCCAGGCCATTGGTCCAGACCCAACTGGGGTCGAACGGGTGTTGGCCGCATCGCCCCTGACATTCTCCGCCGGCGCTGCACGCGGGGAAGTGCGGATGGCCCTGCCGCCAGAACTTCGCAACCGCATCACCCGGTTTCAACTGGCCGCCCAGCTCGCCGCCGGGGCTGTTACGCTAGCCGATGACAGTCTGCGCCGTCGCCGCGTCGCACTTTTGACCGGCACGCAATCGCGCGAAGGGTTGGAACTGCTATCCCCACTGCATTATCTGCGCGAAGCGCTGGTGCCCTCGGCCGAAGTGATCGAAGACGAGTCGATCACGACGCTGGTTGAGGCCGGGCCAGAGGTTGTGATCCTGCCGGATGTGCCCAGCCTTGCCGAACCCGATCAGAAAGCGCTGGCCGCGTGGGTGGCAAAGGGCGGGCTTCTTTTGCGGTTTGCCGGCCCGCGTCTGGCCGCCGCCGACACCGGGCGCGGGGTTGAAGATATTCTGCTTCCCGTGCGTCTGCGATCTGGTGGCCGTGTGGTTGGTGGCGCGATGAGCTGGGGCGCGCCACGTGCATTGGCCCCATTCCCCGACACTTCGCCCTTCTTCGGGCTCCGCGTGCCGGATGACGTGCTTGTGCGCGCGCAAATCCTTGCGGAACCCGGCCCGGACCTTGCCGACCGAACCATGGCCTCGCTGGCGGATGGAACACCGCTGGTGACCCGCAAGGCGCTGGGCGATGGGCAAGTGGTTTTGTTCCACATCTCGGCCAATGCCGAATGGTCGTCGCTGGCCCTGTCAGGTCTGTTTGTGCAGATGTTAGAGCGGCTTGCCGTCTCGACCCGCCCCGGACAGGTCAAATCCGAGGCGCTTGAGGGGACGCAATGGGTGGCCGAACGGCTGTTGGATCCGTTTGGTCAACTTGGCCCTGCTGGGGCGCAGGCAGGCGTCGATGGGCCGCAATTGCTGGCCGGGGCCGGTGCCGACGTGCCACCCGGTCTTTATGCTGACGGGGATCGGTTGATGGCCGTCAATACGCTTGATGCCGACGCGCAAATGTCGCCGGCAAATTGGCCCGCCCATATCGCACCACGTTGGGAAGATCGCAGCGCAACGCGAAGCCTCGCACCATATTTGCTGGCCGGGGCGCTGATCGTTGGCGTCATTGACGTTCTGGCAAGCCTGTTGATTTCCGGGCGCCTTTGGGGTGCGCGCACCATGAAAGGAGCTGCGCGGGTTGGGGCTGTCTTCATGTTCGCCATGCTCTGCGCGCCGAACGACAGCGTTGCGCAAGAGGTTGGCACAGCAGATGGCGTGATTGGAGCCGCCAGCACCGTGACGCTGGCGCATGTTTTGACTGGCGACAGCGCCACGGACGAGGTCGCTAAGGCCGGGCTAACGGGGCTTTCCGACCAACTGTTTTCACGCACCTCGGTCGAGCCAGCGCCGCCTTTCGGCCTTGATGTCGAAAGCGACGACCTGTCAGTTTATCCATTCCTGTACTGGCCGATCACCGATACCACCCGTCAACCCAGCCCCGAGGCTTATGGGCGTCTGAAAACCTATCTTGCCGCCGGGGGTTTCATCCTGTTTGACACCCGCGATGCCGGATTTGGTGGGGAAAGTGCGGCGGCGCTACGGCTGCGCACCATCGCGCTGCCGCTTGGCCTGCCGCCGCTGGAACCTGTCCCGCTTGATCACGTTCTGACCCGCTCGTTCTATTTGCTAGAGGAATTTCCCGGCCGCGCGCGTGGCCCGGCGTGGGTCGAGGCAGCCCCACCGAACGCCGAACGGGCCGAGGGGATGCCGTTTCGCAACCTCAATGACGGGGTCAGCCCGGTGATCATTGGCGGCAACGACTGGGCAGGCGCTTGGGCGATCCGGTCTGATGGCGCGCCGATGTTTCCGGTCGGGCGCGGTCAAGCCGGGGACCGCCAGCGCGAAATGGCAGTGCGTTTTGGTATCAACCTTGTGATGCATGTGCTGACGGGGAATTACAAATCCGATCAGGTGCATGTGCCGGCGTTGTTGGAAAGGTTGGGGGAATGAATGCCTCGGACCTGATATTCACACCGGGCCTAGCGTGGCCGGTGATTGGCTTTCTTGCTGCCTTAACACTGGCAGGGCTTGTTCTGGCGCTTTGGCGTGGGCTGGCGGGCTGGGCGCTGCGCGCGGTGGCGGCGCTGGCGGTGTTGGCCGCCTTGGCCGGGCCGTCCCTTCAACAAGAAGACCGCGAGCCCCTATCCGATATTATCTTGGCGATTGTGGATGACAGTGCGTCGCAAAGCCTGTCAGACCGTGCAGCCCAAAATGCGGCCGCGGTTGAGGCATTGACGGCGCAGGTCGCTTCCCGCGCGGGTCTTGAGTTGGCCACGCGCCGCCTGTCCGAATTTGCAGATCCTGCTGCGCCAGACGGCACCCATCTGATGCGGGCGATGACGGCAGCCCTAGCCGACTTGCCCCGCGACCGGGTGGCGGGTGTGGTTGCGATCACCGACGGGGTGATCCATGACCCCGACCTTGCCCCCAACCTGCCGGCCCCGTTCCAATCCTTGCTGACTGGGCGCGCAACCGATTGGGACCTGCGCTTGTCGGTGATCCAAGCCCCGGCCTTTGCCATTCTGGACGAAGAGGTCGAGATACGGCTGCGGGTTGACGCTTTGGGCGCACCGCCAGCCACCGACCTGATTGAACTGTCGGTATCGCGCGATGGAGGCGCATCACAGCCACTGGTCGCGCGGGTTGGGGCCGAAATTATCCTGCCCCTTACCCTGACCCATGCGGGGCGCAACCTGATCCACGTGACCCTGCCACCAGCCGAAGGCGAGCTGACCGACCGTAACAACGCCGCCGTAATCGAAGTGAACGGCGTGCGCGACCGCCTGCGTGTGTTGCTTGTGTCGGGCACGCCCCATCCCGGCACCCGGACATGGCGCAACCTGCTGAAATCTGACAGCGCGGTGGACCTTGTGCATTTCACCATCCTGCGCCCGCCGGAAAAACAGGACGGCGTGCCGGTCAATGAACTCAGTCTGATCGCCTTCCCGACGCAAGAGCTGTTTGTCGACAAGATCGACGAATTCGACCTGATCATATTTGACCGTTATCGCCTGAGGGGCATTCTGCCCGGCGGCTATCTGGAAAGCGTGCGATCCTATGTGCAACGGGGCGGGGCTGTGTTGATTGCAGCGGGGCCTGCCCTTGCTGGGGCAGAAAGCATCGCGCGCTCTGGTCTGTCCGCTATCCTGCCCGCTTTCCCCACTGGTCGATTGGTTGAAGATGCGTTCCGCCCGATGATCAGCGACGCGGGCGCGCGCCACCCGGTCACGCGCGATCTGGAAGACTTTGCGCCTGAAGGTGGCTGGGGGTCGTGGCTGCGCCGGGTTGAACTTGAGCCGACCGGTGGCCACACGATCCTGAACGGCCCCGAGGATAGCGCGCTTTTGACGGTCGATCGCGTGGAGGATGGCCGGGTTGCGCTGCTGGGGTCAGATCACGCATGGCTCTGGGCGCGCGGGTATCAAGGCGGGGGGCCGCAGTTGGAATTGCTGCGTCGCCTGGCCCATTGGCTGATGCGCGAACCCGAGCTTGAGGAAGAAGCGCTGACTGCCACCGCCACCGATACAGGCTTGACCATAGAGCGGCGAACGATGGCTGACAGCGTGCCCGAGGCGGCCGTGACTCATCCCGACGGGACCGAGGCTGCGCTGGCCTTGACCGAGCGGACACCCGGCGTTTTCGAGGCTGACATTGATGCGCCCGATCAAGGCCTGTATCGCGTGTCACACGATGACCTGACAACCGTGGTCGTACGTGGCCTTGCCGCCTTGCGCGAGTTTGAACAACCGATTGCGGACGCAACGCTTCTTACGCCACTGGGGGCTGCGACACGCGGCACCGTGAAACGTATTGAGGATGGCTTGCCTGGCCTACGCCCGGTGCGTGTCGGCCAAACAGCCCATGGGCGTGGCTGGATCGGCTACACACCGCGCGACGCATATGTGACGCAGGCGATCCGCGTCATACCTTTGGCCCCAGCTTGGCTTATGCTGGCGCTTGCGGCGCTGTCTCTGATTGGTGCATGGCTCGTTGAGGGGCGCGGTGGCGTGCGACGCGCGACTTAGCGTTAGGTTCCTCAACTATCCCTCGTCAGGTTGCATCAGAACGGCGCGGGAATGGGATGCAAACTCGCGCCGATACAAGACCAACACCGTCAGCAACGTCGCCGCGATCAGGCTGGCCGGGCCAAGCAACCACGCCAATGACCCCATCGCAAAATAGACCGAGCGTAAGCCGCGGTTGAAACTGCGCGCGGCCGAGATGTTGATGTCGCCTGCCTTGCGGGCGCGGGGCAGGGCGGTCAGGTCGTTTGGATCATTGGGCACCGAGGCCATGACCACGGCGCAATAGCCAAACAGGCGATGCGACCAGACGAAACTCAGAAATGCGTTGGCCAGAAACAGGACGACCAGCAGGATCTTGACCTCCCACACCAATTCTGGCGCGCTGGCAAGGGTCAGGTCGTGTGCGACGCCGCGCAGCCGGTCGGTATTTCCCAACAACGCCATACCGCCGCCAATAGCGATCATTGATGCCGAGGCGAAGAAGCTGGCACCCTGACGCAGCGTGGACAGGATTGCGCTGTCGAAAACGCGTGGGTCTCGGGTGATGAATTGCACCATCCAGTCGCGCTGGTATTGCGCCACCAGCCCCGAAACGGAAGGTTTCGCGGTCGTTGCGTTCTCGATCCGCCAACCGATCACGGCCCACGCAAGGATGATCAAACAGACAGCAACCCCATCCAGCGGGGAAAACAATGACAGGCGTTCGAATATGGACATGATTGATACCTAGGCAATTTCCTTTCGGTTGCCAAATCGGAAAATTGGTAATATCTTTTTACCAATTATAGAATCTGGAGAAGCGCGATGCAGATGCCGACCCCCGACGCCGCGATCCTTGCGCGCAAGGATCAGATCGTGAAACGCCTGCAATCGGTTTTGCCGGATGGGGCGGTGGTGCATGATCCGATCCAGACGCGAGTCTATGAATGTGACGCGTTGACCGCCTATAAATGCCCGCCGCTTTGCGCGGTGTTGCCTGCAACCACGGCGGAAGTCTCGGCCGTCATGCGCGTCTGCCACGAAGAAGGCGTGCCAGTTGTGCCGCGCGGGGCAGGCACATCGCTGGCCGGTGGCGCATTGCCCACGGCAGACAGCGTGATCCTTGGGGTCGCGCGGCTGAACGATGTGCTGGAAACCGACTATGCCAACCGAATGATCCGTGTGCAGTCGGGGCGCACCAACCTGTCCGTCACAGGTGCGGTCGAGGAAGAAGGGTTCTTTTACGCGCCCGACCCCTCGTCACAACTGGCCTGCGCCATTGCGGGCAACATCGCGATGAACTCGGGCGGCGCGCATTGCCTCAAATATGGTGTGACCACCAACAACCTAATGGGCGTGACCATGGTCATGGCGGATGGTGAGGTGGTCGAGGTCGGCGGCGCGCATCTGGATTCGGGCGGGCTCGACCTTCTTGGGCTAATCTGCGGCTCGGAAGGCCAGTTGGGCGTTGTGACAGAAGCCACCTTGCGCATCCTTGCCAAGCCCGAAGGTGCACGTCCGGTTCTGGTTGGCTTTGACAGCAACGAAGTTGCGGGCGCTTGTGTGTCTGACATCATCAAATCCGGCATCCTGCCCGTTGCGATCGAGTTTATGGACCGCCCCTGCATCCGCGCGACCGAGGCGTTTGCAGGCGCAGGATACCCCGACTGTGAGGCTCTTTTGATCATCGAGGTCGAAGGCTCGGACGCTGAAATTGACGACCAACTGGCGCGCATCGTCAAGATTGCCCGCGCACACAATCCGGTGGAACTGCGTGAAAGCACCTCGGCCGAGGAAAGCGCCAAGATCTGGTTGGGGCGCAAATCGGCCTTTGGCGCGATGGGGCAGATCAACGATTATATGTGTCTGGACGGCACGATCCCGGTATCCGAACTACCTTTGGTGCTGCGCCGTATCGGTGAAATGTCGAAGGAGTATGGGCTGGACGTCGGCAACGTCTTTCACGCGGGCGACGGCAACATGCACCCACTGATCCTGTTTGATGCCAACAAACCCGGCGACCTTGAGAAATGCGAGGCGTTCGGGGCCGATATTCTGAAGCTGTGTGTTGAGGTCGGCGGATGCCTTACTGGCGAGCATGGGGTCGGAGTTGAAAAAAGAGACTTGATGGTTTCGCAATACAACCAAACGGATCTTGAGATCCAATTGGCCGTCAAAGATGTGTTTGACCCCGCATGGCTTTTGAACCCCGCCAAGGTGTTTCCCTTGGCCAGCACGGAAACAAGGCGCGCATCATGACCCTGACCACTGAAGCAGACCTGGCCGAGGCGATTGTCGCGGCCAATGGCCCCTTGCGCGTCCAAGGCGGTGGCACCCGCGATATCGGCGCGCCGGTTGATGGGGCAGAGCTTTCGACACGCGGCCTGACTGGCGTCACCCTTTACGAACCCGGTGCACTGACGCTGGTGGCGCGCGCCGGGACGCCGCTGTCTGAAATTGAAACGCTGCTCGCCGCCGAAGGCCAGCGGCTTGCCTTTGAACCGGGCGACATGCGCGCTTTGCTGGGGACCAAAGGCGCGTCAACGATCGGCGGCGTGATCGCCACCAACGCCTCTGGTCCCCGGCGTATTCAGGTCGGGGCCGCCCGTGATTTCTGCCTTGGTGTGCGCTTTGTGGACGGGCAGGGGCAGGTCTTGAAAAATGGCGGGCGCGTGATGAAGAACGTGACCGGCTATGACCTCGTGAAGCTGATGACCGGAAGCTGGGGCACGTTGGGCGTGTTGACCGAGGTCAGCCTGAAAGTGCTCGCCATTCCTGAAACCGAGGCAACGCTGGTCTGCGAGGGTCAATCGGCTGAAACTGCCGTGACCTCGATGGCGGCAGCCCTAGGGTCGCCGTTCGACGTGACCGGTGCTGCGCAGATGAACGGGCAGACGATGATCCGGCTTGAGGGCTTGGAACAATCGGTTGCCTATCGCGCCAAAGCCCTGCAAGACGGCGTGCTGAATGGCTTCGATGTGGTCGAGGGCGCGGCGTCCGCGGCCCTTTGGTCCGACCTGCGCGACGTCACACCCTTCGCTGGCAAAGACGGCGCGGTCTGGCGCATTTCGGTCAAACCCTCCGATGGACCAGCGCTTGTCCGTGAACTGGGTACCATGTCACCCGACGCAATATACGACTGGGGCGGCGGGCTGGTCTGGCTGCGTGTGGCCGATGAAGGCGATGCGGGGGCCCAGATGATCCGAGACGATCTGAGCCATATCGGCGGCCATGCGACGCTGATCCGCGCCAGTGCCGCAACGCGCGCATCCGTGCCCGTGTTTCACCCGGAACCCGCACCAATCGCGGCGCTCACCCAAGGCCTGCGCGCGAAGTTTGACCCGCGCGGCATTCTGAACCCCGGCCTGATGGGAGCCTGACATGCAAACGCATTTCACTGACGAACAGCTCAAGGACCCCGCGATAAAGCGCGCCAACGAAATCCTGCGCTCTTGTGTGCATTGCGGGTTCTGCACTGCGACCTGCCCAAGCTATCAGGTGCTGGGCGATGAGCTCGACAGCCCGCGCGGGCGCATCTACCTGATCAAGGATATGCTGGAGGCCGGACGCCCCGCCGACAAGAAAACGGTCGAGCATGTGGACAAATGCCTGTCCTGCCTTGCCTGCATGACGACCTGTCCGTCTGGTGTGCATTATATGCATCTGATCGACCATGCCCGCGCGCATATCGAAAAGACCTATAAGCGTCCGCTGTTTGACCGGATGCTGCGCTGGACGCTGGCACAGATCATCCCCTATCCGGGTCGATTCCGATTGGCGATGCAGGCCGCGCGTCTTGGTCGCCCGCTGCGAAAATTCATGCCCGACCCGCGTCTGGAAGCGATGCTGGAAATGGCACCGCCCAAGCTGCCCAAACCCAGCCCGAATGACAAACCGCAAACCTTTCCGGCCAAAGGCGAGCGCAAGAAGCGTGTGGCCTTGCTGACCGGTTGCGCGCAGAAGGCGCTGGACACCGACATCAACGACGCGACCATCCGGCTGCTGACGCGGCTGGGCTGCGAGGTCGTCGTGGCCAAGGGCATGGGCTGCTGCGGCGCGCTGACCCATCACATGGGCAAGGAACATGAGAGCCACGCCCAAGCCGGTGCCAATATCAACGCTTGGATGCGCGAGAAGAACGGCGCGGGGCTGGATGCGATCGTGATCAACACCTCGGGCTGTGGCACGACGGTAAAGGATTACGGGCACATGTTCCGCAATGATGCGCTGGCGGAAGATGCCGCAACCGTGTCGGCACTGACGGCGGATGTCAGCGAGCTTCTGATGACGCTGGACCTGCCCGAGGCGCAGATGAACAAGCGCGTGGCCTATCATTCGGCTTGTAGCCTTCAACACGGCCAACAGGTCAAGACACACCCCAAAACCCTGCTGAAACGGGCGGGGTTCGAGGTGGTGGAGCCGGTTGATGCCCACCTGTGTTGTGGCTCTGCCGGGACCTACAACCTGATGCAGCCCGCAATCTCGCAAGAACTGAAACGCCGCAAGGTCACCAATCTGGAGGCCAAAACACCCGAGATCATCGCGGCCGGCAATATCGGCTGCATGATGCAAATCGGATCCGGCACAGGCATCCCCGTGGTTCACACGGTCGAGCTGCTTGATTGGGCAACCGGAGGGCCACAGCCACGTAAATTGGCCTGATGGTTGCCATTTTTCCTTTCTCATGCCCACATTTTCGCCCTAAACATATGGTTAGAGGGTGGAGGAACCGCCCCATCAGAGGCAGGAAAATGAAAAAAATATTCGCTATGATGGCGGTCGGCCTTTGGCTTGCCAGTCCGCTGGTCGCATCCGACCCATCCCCCCTTCGCACCTTGATGACGGGGGATGACAGTCGTGGATGGGAAGGTGTGGGGCGCTTGAACATTGGTCCAGGCGGCTTGTGTACTGGCGCGATGATTGCCGACAATATTGTGCTGACCGCGGCCCATTGCATGTTTAACAAGGTAACCGGCGAACGTGTCCGGCCCGAGGATATCCAGTTTCTGGCCGGGTGGCGCAACGGACGGGCCTCGGCCTATCGTGGGGTGCGGCGCGCTGTTGTGCATCCCGATTTCGCGTTTGCCGATGACAATAGGGCCGCGCGCGTCGTCAACGATTTGGCTGTGCTAGAACTTGATCAGCCGATCCGCAAGAACTCGGTCAAGCCATTCGCGGTGCATTCGCGGCCGAGAAAAGGGGCCGAGGTGGGCGTCGTCTCGTATGCTCATGATCGTTCTGAAAGCCCCGCCTTGCAGGAAATGTGCAAAGTGCTGGCGCGCCAAAGCGGAACTTTGGTGATGAGTTGCTCGGTCGATTTCGGGTCTTCTGGCGCGCCGGTCTTCGTGGTGCAAGACGGCAAACCTGCCATCGTGTCCGTGATTTCGGCCAAGGCGAAGGTGCGCAATATTCCGGTGTCATTGGGCACCAATCTTGAGAAACCGCTGGCTGAGTTGATGCGGATGATGGCCGATGGCGATGGAGTGTTCACGCAGGCCCAAGCCGTGTCGCGCCCACCGGTTAGCACGTTTGGCTCGGGTGCTGCCGGGCCGGGAGGCGCGAAATTCCTGCGACCCTGACCAAAGCCGCACGCAGTTTGCCGCTGCTTTCCGCCCTTCTATTGCTGCTGTCGCCACCCGTTTTCGCCGAGGATACGACTGGCCTGCGCCGCCTGACGCAACGCGAAGACCTGTTTGGCTATGAGGCGGTCGGACGTCTGGATTTCGGGCAGAATGGCTATTGCACAGGCGTATTGATCGCGACCGATTTGGTTTTGACCGCCGCCCATTGCCTGCGGGGTGTCGCGAAAGCCGGTCATGTGCAGGGTCTTCAGTTTCGGGCCGGACTGCGTGATGGCAGGTCGGTGGCGACACGGTCGGCCAAGGTGGCGATCATGCATCCAGGCTATGACCCTGACAGGCGCATGACGGCTATGAACATTCGCAACGATGTCGGATTGGTGCAATTGGACGCGCCCATCCCCTCAAGCCTGGCCGCGCCATTTGTGGTGGATCGCCTGCCACCTGCGAAGCGCCGGGTCTCGGTCGTGAGTTACGCGCAAGGGCGTGATGCGGCGCTGTCACGGCAGGCGGTTTGCACGGTGCTGGGACGCCAATCTGGATTGCTGGCGTTCAACTGCGATGTGACCTTTGGATCATCCGGCGCGCCGGTGTTCGACGACAGCGCACGCCGCGTGCGTATCGTGTCACTGGTGTCTGCGGGAACACGCGGGCCAAGGGACAACATCTCTTACGGCTCAGAGCTTTTCCTGCGTGTGGCTGAGGTTAAGCGCGCTTTGCGGGCTGGCGAAGGGGTGATTGGCAGCTCCGACTTCAATTCGCGCCGCATCGGGGTTGGGCAGCCTAGTGACACGGGCGCAAGATTTCTGCGTCCCTGACCCCTTGAAGCGGCAAAAATCCTCCATAAATTTATGACACGGGTGCCGCATGGGCGGGCCCGGTAATCTGCCTGTCCCGACACGGGAAGGCGCAACAACTGTCGCTTCTAGGAGGACACTATGCGTAACTTTGACCTTTCGCCCCTATACCGTGCCACTGTCGGTTTTGATCAGATTGCCGACTTGATGGACCGTGTCTTGACCAATGACGTGAGCCGCGAAAGCTATCCGCCTTATAATATTGAAAAAATCGCGGATGACGGCTGGCGGATTTCCGTCGCTGTGGCTGGCTTCACCGAAGACGAATTGTCGGTGGAAGTTCGCGAAAATGCCTTGGTCATCTCGGCCAAGAAGGCGGATGAGGAAGAACGAACCTATCTGCACCGCGGCATCGCGACCCGTGCGTTTGAACGCCGCTTCCATCTGGCCGACCATGTGCGTGTGACCGGTGCGTCCCACGAACACGGAATGCTGCATATTGACCTTGTGCGCGAGGTGCCCGAGGCATTGAAGCCGCGCCGGATTGAGATTGCTAAATCCAACGACGTGGAACACAAGGTGATTGAGGCTTAATCAAAGCCCTGGCCTTGGATGATACGGGCGCGGAGGGTGACCTCCGCGCCATTTTTTCATGCCGGTTGGCGGCGTTCCTGTTCCAACAGGTAAAAACTGGCGGCCAGAATGATCGCTGTGCCAAGCCACATCGACCCAGTCGGCATGAAGCCGAAGACGACGAATCCCAGCAGCACGTTGAATACCAGCTTCAGGTGGTCGAACGGTTGCAGGAAGGCCGCATCGGCCAGCGAATAGGCGCGCACCAACACGTGCTGCGCCAAGGCGGTCAACAGACCTGCGCCGACCACCAACCAGATCGCGCCAGTCGGCAGGGTGAACCCTGAACCAAGCGCCAATGCGGCGTTGATCGGGCTAAGCAGGACGAGCAGATAGATCGTGACTGTCTCCGGCCCGTCGGCGCGGGTCAGAAATTTCGTGACGACAGAGCTTGCGGCCCACAAAGCCGCAGCGCCAACCGGTAGTAGCGCGACAAGCTCGAACCGGTCGGACCAGGGTTCAAGGATCACGGCACCACCGATGATACCCAGAACGACCGCGCCCCAGCGATGGATCGACACAGTTTCGCGCAAGACCAGCCCCGCGCCAAAGGTCACGAAGAACGGCGATAGCAGGATCAGCGCGATTGCCTGCCAGATCGGTACATGCGCCAAGCCCAGCGTCCAAAGCTGCACGCCCCCGGCGGCCAGTGCCACTCGCAGGATATGCAGCCAGACCTGCCCGGTTTTCATCGCCGCCATGCGGTGGCGAACCACCCACGGCAGGTAAAAGCCCAATGCGATCAGATATTGCCAGAAGGTGACCGAGGGCGCGGACGCCCCCATTTTCATCGTTGCCCCTTGCAGGGCAGTGTTCACGACGGCGAAACTCGCGCCTGCCAGAACCATAAGACCAGCGGCCCTTACAGGCGTGGTCAGTTGTAGTTGATGAGTCATTGCGCAGTGTCCTTTCTTCCTTACGCGTTGACCCAAGGCAGAAGGACAAGGCGCGCGGGCAAACCCGTCGCGCCTTTGACCATCCTCTTCCATCCGGACTTTAACCGTCGGCCCCGGAATTTCGCCGGGTCTGCTGACACCCCTTGTGAAAGGGGCCGCTCGTGGGCTGTGACCACCGGTGGGGAATTTCGCCCCGCCCTGAGAATGTCGCCACCCCTGCAGGGGCAGCGACACGGAAGATAGGAGCGGGAAGGGGCGCGGTCAAGCGCCGTTACTTCGACAGACTTTCCGCCAGACGCATCAGCGTGACAGCCTCGGCGCGGTAGCCGTAAGGGTCGTCGCCCTTGGCCCCATTGGCCAGTGCGATGGCATCGGAGTAAGTCCAGTCGCCAAGATATTTGTCCTCTCGCAGCAACTGGCCGAAGCCTGCGATGGCGGCGGCGAAGTGCTGTTCGGTGCCCGCATCGCCCGCATCGGACACGATCGGCGTCTCGATCAACGTGCTGACATCCTCGCCGGGGCGTTTGTAGCGCAGTTTGAGAAACCCAAGCTCGTCCGACCCATCCGCGTCAGGGCTTGGGGCATAGCGCAGCGCGTCTGTCAAAACGGCGTCCGAGCCCACCGGCGTCACCTCATAGATCGCCGTGACCTGATGACCCGCGCCAATCTCGCCTGCGTCCACCTTGTCATTGTTGAAGTCCTCGCGCGCCAAGGCGCGGGTTTCATAGCCGATCAAACGGTATTCCGCGACTTGGGTGGGGTTGAACTCGACTTGTATTTTTACGTCATCGGCAAGGGGGTAAAGCGCGCCGGATAGCTGATCGACCAGCACTTTTCGCGCTTCTCCAAGCGTATCGATATATGCGGCCTGCCCATTTCCGTTCTGCGCGAGTGCCTGCATGGTCACGTCATCCAGATTGCCGCGCCCGAAGCCGAGAATGGACAGATAGGTGCCGGTGTCGCGCTTGTCTGCGATGAAATCCTTCAGCGCGTCGGGGTCATGAATGCCCACGTTGAAATCACCGTCCGTGGCCAGCAGCACCCGGCCAACTTCGCCGTCAGCGGCCATGCGGTCCGCAACCTGATAGGCCAGTTCAATCCCCTGCGCACCGGCGGTCGATCCGCCAGCATCCAGCCGGTCCAACGCGCCCAGAATGGTGGCGCGATCCGCGGCTTTGGTGGGTTCCAGAACTTCGCCCGCGCTGCCTGCATAGGCGACAATCGCGACCTCATCTTCGGGTCGCAGCTCGGACAGCATCAGCCGCAGGCTTTGCTTCAGAAGCGGCAGCTTGTCTGGGTCAGACATCGACCCGGATGTGTCGATAAGGAACACAAGGTTCAGCGGCGGGCGGTTGGTGATCATCTCGCCCTGAATTCCGATTTGCACAAGCTGAGTGCCTGCGTTCCACGGGGTTTGCATCGTCGTAACGGTCGGGGCGAACGGATGCGGCCCTTCGGGCGCGGGGTATGCGTAGGGGAAATAGTTCACCATCTCCTCAATCCGCACCGCGTCTGGGTTGGGCAGATAGCCGGATTTCAAATCGCGCCGCACCACCGCATAGCTTGCCGTGTCCACGTCGATCGAGAAGGTCGAGACAGGGTCTTCGGAGGCGATCTTAAGGGGAGAAGGGGCAACGTTGGCGTATTCTTCGCCGCCTGCTTCCCGTGGCATGGGCAGGATGCCCGGCATTTCGTCATAGGTGATGTAACCGTCGCTGTCCGCAAAAGACGATCCGTCCGCCTCCATCAACGGTTCGGCAACAACGGAAGGGGCGGCCTGACCGGTTTGCGCACGCAACTCAGCCGTGGTGTCAGACCGAGTTCGCGCGGGCTGCTGTGCGACTTTTCCCAACGGTTCGGGTGCAGGCTGTGCGATTATTTCTTCGCGTTCAACCAGCGTGTCGTCGACTGTGGGTGTCGGGGTCATTGTTACCCCCGGCAATTCCACCTGATCGACATTCGGCACCACCACCAGCACGGCAAAGCCCACCGCCACCAGTGCGGTCGTCGCAGCCAATCCGCCGCGTGTGTTCAAAGCATTCAACATTGTAAGAACTCCTTTTCCAATCGCCCCGAATTTCGGAGCGTCAGAAGTAGGACGCGCGCCGTCACGCGATCCTTGGAGGTCATCGAAATTTTTCATCGCAAGCGCCAGATCGGCCTCTTTTTTAGAGGCGTCCGGTGCAGGTGGGGCCGCGTGCAGGGCGGCCTTCAGATCGTCAAGATCGTCGGTCATATCGCGTCCTCCTCAGCCCGCATCGCACGTAGGCGTTTCTTTACTTCAGACATTCGCCAGGCGATTGTCCCTTCAGACAGGCCCAAAACTTCGCCGGCTTGCGCCTGTGTCAGGTCTTCACCCAATACCAGCGCAACAGTGTCGCGCAATTCGTCGGGCAGGGCGGTCATGGCTTGGCTTAACCAATCCTGGGCCTCGGCTTCCTCACGGATCGCCTCGCGCCGGTTTACCTCCCAATCCCCCCACCCAACAGCAGCTTTCGCGTGGGTGGCGGTGCGACGGCGGCGGTCATGGGCGGCATTCACGGCAACGCGGTAGAGCCATGTTGTAAACCGCGCCTCCGCCCGGAAACCTTGCAGCTTGGCAGGCAGGGCGGCGCAGATATCTTGCGTCAGATCCTCGGCCTCCGCCCGGTTTCCCGTCATCCGAAACGTAAACGCGAACAGCCGGTCATAATGGCGTGACAGCAAGGCCGCGAAGGCGGCCCTGTCCCCTGTCGCCGCCGCCGCGGCCAGTTCCTCGTCCTGATCGGTCATCATCTTCACATAGAGTAAGACGCGGGCGAAACGTCAATCCTTGGCGTGAAGATGAAAAAAGGCGGTAGGTTGCCCCACCGCCTTCAATTCATTCGGTTTTCACGCGTTTACACCGACATGCAGATGTATTTCATCTCAAGGAAATCCTCGATCCCGTGGCGCGAGCCTTCGCGACCAAGGCCCGATTGCTTCACGCCGCCAAACGGTGCGGTCTCGGTCGAGATGATGCCGGTGTTCACGCCAACGATGCCGTATTCCAGCGCCTCGGCCACTTTGTAAACGCGGCTGAGGTTGTTGGCGTAGAAATAGGATGCCAGCCCGAAGATCGTGTCATTGGCTTGTGCGATCACGTCATCTTCGTCCTTGAACTTGAACAAGGGGGCCATAGGGCCGAAAGTTTCGTCCGTGGCGACCTCCATATCACGCGTGGCGTTCTTGATGATCGTGGGTTCGAAAAACAACCCGCCTTTTTCATGTTCCTTGCCGCCAAGGATCACTTCGCCGCCTTTCGATGTCGCGTCGGCCACGTGCTCGCGCACCTTGTCCACCGCCTCTTGCGAGATCAACGGGCCAAGGGCGATGCCTTCATTCAAGCCGTCACCGACCGGCAGGGCGGACACGGCCTTGGCGAAGCGTTTGGCGAAATCGTCATAGACGCCTTCCTGCACATAAATCCGGTTGGCGCAGACGCAGGTCTGGCCGTTGTTGCGGAATTTGCAGGCGATGGCGCCCTCGACAGCAGCATCCAGATCGGCGTCGTCAAACACGATGAAGGGTGCGTTGCCGCCCAGCTCCATCGAGCATTTCAGCACCTGATCGGCGGCCTGACGCAGCAGGATGCGGCCTACATTGGTGGACCCGGTGAAGGTCAGCTTGCGCACCAGCGGGTTCTCGCAGAACTCTTTGCCGATGTCCGAGCTGCGCGAGCTTGGCACGATGTTGAAGACACCCGCTGGGATGCCCGCGCGGTCAGCCAGAACGGCCAAAGCCGTTGCGGACAATGGCGTTTCTGCCGCCGGACGACCCACGAAACCACAGCCAGCGGCCACCGCCGGGCCGCATTTTCGGGTGATCATCGCGTTGGGGAAGTTCCACGGCGTGATCGAGGCAACAACGCCGATCGGCTGACGGATCACCATCAGACGTTTGTCAGGTTGGTGGCCGGGGATGGTTTCGCCATAGATGCGCTTGGCCTCTTCGCCAAACCATTCGATGAAGCTGGCACCATAGGCGATTTCACCCGTGGCTTCGGCCAGCGGTTTGCCCATCTCGGCGGTCAGGATGGTAGCAAGGTCGCCTTGGTTTTCCATCATCAGGTTGAACCATTTGCGCATGATGTTGGCGCGGTCCTTCGCGGTGCGCTTGGCCCATTCGCGGCCTGCCTTGTCGGCGCAGTCGATCGCGCGCGCGACTTCTGCGCGGGACAGATCGGCCACTTTGGCAATCACATCGCCGCGTGCGGGGTTCTTCACGTCGAAGGTCGCGCCGTCATCCGCGTCGATCCATTCGCCGTTCACATAGGCGCGGGTTTCGACCAGTGACGGGTCCTTCAGAAGCTTTTTAAGCTCGGTTGCGTTGGCGGCCATTTTACTCTCCCATAGCTCATGTGTCTTTCGGGGCTGACCCGAAGCAATCACAGGACATCTGTCATGAATTTCGACATAGCCTATGCCAACGCGGATTTCATCCCGAATGGGAAGGATTTTCCGACCAAATGGCAGAAAATGGCGGCTGACTTTCGGCGCACGCACAAGAATCTTCGGCTGGACGTGGCATATGGCGAAGAAGATGCGAAACGGTTCGATCTGGTTTTGCCGGAGACACCGCCCAAGGGGCTGGCCGCATTCGTTCACGGCGGCTATTGGATGGCGTTCGGTCGCCGCGACTGGACGCATTTGGCTGCGGGTGCGGTGGCGCGGGGGTATGCGGTGGCGCTTCCGTCTTATCCGCTGGCCCCTGAGGCGCGGATTGGCGAGATCACAAAGGCCGTCGCGTCGGCCATCGATGCCGCTGCTTCAGTGGTTGCAGGCCCAATCTATCTGTTAGGCCATTCCGCGGGCGGGCACCTAGTGGCGCGGATGAATTGCCTTGATGTGGACTTGGCGTGTCGCGACCGGATCGCGCGGATCATGCCGATCTCTCCGCTGAGTGATCTTCACCCGCTGATGCAGACCACGATGAACGAAACGCTTCACATTGACGAGGCGGAAGCGCAGGCGGAAAGCTCGGCCCTGAACGACGGTCGCGCCGGCATCCCGACCACGGTCTGGGTGGGGGCAGACGAACGCCCCGCCTTTCTGGATCAGGCCCGCGATTTGGCGTTGGCGTGGCCCGAGGCCGATCTGGTCATTGCCCCCGACCGGCACCATTTCGACGTGATCGAACCGCTCAGCGACCCGGACAGCGACATGAACGCCGCGCTTTTGTGTTAAGCTCTAGCGGCCGAAATCTTCCAGCGCGCGGTGGTCGATGGTTTCAAGCACGGGGATCATCACGTCGGTGTCTGTGCCCTCGGCCTGGATCAGAATGCGCCCGTCGACGATGCCCGACAGCTCTCCGTCTTGGTTGAGGTATTTCATCCGCCCAACCCGTTCGAGCTTCACGCCCATCAGCCCGGCATTCGCCAGCATCCCTGACAGCGCGGTCACCATCGGGTTGTTTGCCATAATGGTGATCGAGAACTCCTCGGACCCATCCGAATAGGTCGCCTCGGCCCCGGCGCCACCGCCCAGCATGGCAAGGCCCGCGTTCATCTCGGTCGACACTTCGCGGGTCCAGCCGTCGGGTGCCTCGGGCAGGAACTTGGCAAGGTCTGCGGTTTTCATCGCCTGAAGCAATTGCTTTGCGTATTCAAGTTCTTCCAGCGTGTAGGTGATGTCGCCTTCTTCATAGGCTTTCAGGGCGCTTTGCAGCGTGTCGGTCACCTCGTCGGCAAGGGCGAGATTTGGGGCCAGCAATGTGGCCAGAGCAACGGCTTTGAACAAACGTTTCATAAGGTCCTCCTCAAGAAAATTTCTCGGTCCATGTGGGCAATGTGTCGTGTTTGGCGGGCGTTGCCGCGTAAACACCGCGGGCGATGGCACGGGCCAGACATGTGGCGGCGGCATGGCCCAGGCGCAGCGCATCAAAGCCTGCGTCGGGCAGGGCGCGTGCACCGGTGGCAGCGGCAAAGATCAGGTCTCCGTCAAAGGGCGTGTGGCTGGGATGGATCGCGCGCGCCATTCCGTCATGGGCGGCTGTGGCCAGCCGGGTGGCCTGCGCTTGAGTCAGGTCCGCATCGGTTGCGATGATTGCGATGGTGGTGTTTTCGCCCATGCGCGCCTCGGGGTGAGGTTCAATGGTTGGGTCATGCGTGCCCATACCGCGTGCGCCGAATTCACCGTTCATCTCCCAGAGGGCCGCCCAGAAGGCAGGGCCGTCGCTCATTGTTACTGCACCCAAAGCATTCACGGCCACCAAAGCGCCCACGGTGATACCGCAGTCCAAGACCAGTGAGGCCGAGCCAAGCCCGCCTTTTAGCCCGTCAACCGTCGCCCCGGTGCCTGCACCAGTCGTGCCAAGCGCGAAGTCCGTGCTGGCAGCCTCCAGCGCCGCGCGCCCCAAAGCCTTGTAGGGGTTCTCCGCCCAGCCCTTATCGCCGCCGTTCAGAAGATCAAACAGGATTGCGCCCGGCACGATTGGCACCCGCTGGTCGCCCACCTGAAACCCGCGCCCCTGCGCGCGCAGCCCGTCCGCCACACCCGACGCTGCATCAAGCCCGAAGGCCGAACCGCCTGACAGAACCAGCGCATCGACCTGTTGCACCAGCTTGTCGGGCGCCAGCAGGGCGGTTTCCCGCGTGCCCGGCGCACCGCCCATGATATGAACGCCTGCCGTAAAGGGCGCATCGCCCACCAGCACAGTCACGCCGGTTTTGATCACCTCGTCCTCGGCATTGCCGACCAGCAGGCCAGCGACATCAGTGATCAGGTTTCGGGGGCCGGGTTTCATCAGATGCACCGCCCGCCATCGACTTCCATCGCCACACCCGTGACCATCGACGCCTCATTCGAGCATAGGAAGCACGCCGCGTTGCCCATGTCCTCGGGGGTCGAGAACCGGCCCAGCGGGATGGTGGACAGGAATTTCGCGCGCATCTCTGGCGTGTCCTCGCCCATGAAGCTGGACAAAAGAGGTGTTTCGCCCGCCACCGGACAGATCGCGTTGACGCGGATGCCATGCCGGGCCAGTTCGACCGCCATTGCCTTGGTCGCGGTGATCATCCAGCCTTTCGAGGCGTTATACCAATTCAGGTTCGGGCGTGGGCTGAGGCCAGCGGTCGAGGCGACATTCAAGATCGCGCCGGTGCCCGCCGCCTTCATCGACGGCACGAAATAACGGGCCATCAGGTAAACCGATTTGGCGTTGACGGCGAAGACGCGGTCGAACTCACCCTCGTCAACCTCCTCCATCGGTTTGGGCAAATGGGTGATGCCCGCATTGTTCACGATAATGTCCACACGACCCCAAAGCTCATGCGCCGCGCGGGCCATCTGGGCCACGCTGTCACCGCTGGAGACATCGACGTGATGGGCGACACCTTCCACCTCGGCAGCCACCGTGCGGGCCAGATCGTCGTTCAGGTCGGCGACCATCACGCGCGCACCCTCGGCTGCGAATTTGCCAACAATACCAGCGCCGAAGCCCGACGCCCCGCCGGTCACAATGGCCGTTTTCCCCTGAAGTCGCATCCGATCCCCCTTGGTTGATGGGTCAAGCTTGCGCCGATTTGGACGGCGGTGCAAGTCAACCGCGCGGGGTCAGCCAATGCACCTGATCCAGCCCGGCGAACCGCGCGAACCGCATCAGTTCTGCATCCAGTTTGCTGTGCCGGGCGAGCGTCCAGCGCACGCCCGCTTCCGGCCAAAAACCGACGACCGTCAAATGCCCGGTCTTGCGGTCTGCTTTCAGCTCGATCCGCCCGACGAAGCGGTCGCCTTCCAGCAGAGGATAGACGTAATACCCCCAGCGCCGCTTGGGCTTGGGGACGAACATTTCGTTGCGGTAATCGAAGCCGAACAGACGCTCCAACCGGGCGCGGTCGCGGATGGCCGGGTCAAACGGGTTCAGGATGCGCAGCCGCGTGGTGGGCGCGGGCAGGGTGGCGAGCCGCGTTTCGATGTCAGGATGGGCAAGTGCAGTGACGTTGCCGCGATCAGCGGTTTCAATTTCGACCGGCACCAGTTCGGCTGCGTCACACCAGCTTTTCGCCTCACGCGCGCTCATCGCGTCCCAGAACCGACCCACCTCGCCGCTCGTGCCGAAGCTCAGCCGGTCCATCGCGGCAGAGCATAACCAGTCGACGGCGTGGGCATCCTCGGCGGGCTCATGCGTGGGGAAAACCCGCGTGCCCAGATCATAGAACTTCACGAAATTCTTGCGGTGGCAGGTGGCCAGCTCTCCCGAATACCACATCTGATCCAGTGCTTTCTTGTGCGGCGGGCGCGCCCACATCTCTCGCTTATCGACCTTGGTGTCGAAGGCGTGGGTGGACAATGCGCCCTCGGCTTCAATACGCTTGCGTATGTCGGCAATCTGCGCCTTGGCCAGCCCTGACTGATACCATTCATACCGCCCGACCTGCGCGCCCAGCCTGTCAAACTGCCGCCGCCAGAAGGGCAGAACACGCCTGTCGATCAGGCTGGCGTCATGGGTGAAATGCTCGAACACGTCGCGCTTGGCCAGCCGGTCCCAGATCATCCCTTCGCGCACGTTTTGATTGCGGCTCCAGAGGATATGGTTATGCGCGCGGGTCACGTTGCGGATCGTGTCGATCTGCACAAACCCCAACCGCCAGATGATTACGTCAAGGTCCAGCGCGCCGGTGGGCGTGTCCGACAACGCGTTGGTCCACAGCCATAAATGGCGGGCCTGTCGGTTGGGGATTTTCAGCGTCGCACCCATGTGTTACCCGTGCTTCGCGGCGATGGTTTTGAGTTGCGAGAAGCCATAAAGTGCCTCGAAGCCCTTTTCGCGCCCGTGGCCGGATTTACCGACCCCGCCGAAGGGCAGTTCAACCCCGCCACCCGCGCCATAATTGTTGATGAATACCTGCCCCGCCCGCAGACGTTTGGCCAACCGCATCTGGCGTGCACCGTCGGCGGTCCAGATGCTGGCGACCAGACCGAAATCGGTCGAGTTCGCGATCTGGACGGCTTCTTCCTCGGTGTCGAACGGGATGATGACCTGCACCGGGCCGAACACCTCGTCACGTGCTAGCGGGTGGTCTGGCGGCACATCGGCAAAGAGGGTCGGGGCCACGTAATGCCCGCCTTCGGGCACGTTTGTGATCAGCCCGCGCCCGGCCACGCGCAGGTCGCGGCCTTTCGCAAGAAAGGCTTCGACGATCTCTTTCTGGCGGGCCGAGATCAGGGGGCCGACATTCAGATCGGCAGTCGCAGGCCCGACTTTCAAGGCGTCATAGGCCGCACCCATCCGCGCCACCACGTCATCATAGACGGCGCGCTGCACCAGCACCCGTGAACTGGCCGAGCAGGTCTGGCCCGCGTTCTGGATGCAGGCGCCCACCAGAAAGGGCAGGGCGGCGTCCAGATCGGCATCGTCGAACACGAGTTGAGGCGACTTGCCTCCAAGCTCCAGCGTCACCGGCACCACGTTTTGCGCCGCGGAGGCTTGCACCAAACCGCCCACGGGCACTGAGCCGGTGAAGCTGATATGCTGAACACCGGGATGGGCGGACAGGGCCGCGCCTGCTTCCTCGCCCAGCCCCGTGACGACGTTCAGCGCACCTTTCGGCAACCCAGCCTCTTCGGCCAGTCGCGCAAAGGCAAGCGCGGTCAGGCAGGCTTCTTCTGCTGGTTTCAACACGCAGGCATTGCCCATCGCAAGTGAAGCCCCGACGGACCGTCCGATGATCTGCATCGGGTAATTCCACGGCACGATGTGGCCTGTCACGCCATGTGGTTTGCGTAGCGTGTAGACGGTGTAACCTTCCAGATAGGGAATGGTTTCGCCCATCACCTTGTCGGCCGCGCCGCCGTAGAATTCCAAGTATCGCGCCAGAGCCACGGCGTCGTTCTTCGCTTGGGTCAGGGGCTTGCCCACATCGCGCGCCTCAAGCGCGGTCAGATCTTCCACCCGCGTTTCAACCAACTGCCCGATGCGGGTCAAAATGCGCCCGCGCTCGGTGGCGGTCATGTGACCCCAGTCGCTGTCCAACGCGGTCTGTGCGGCGGCTACTGCAGCGTCGATATCGGCCGCCGCCCCGCGCGCAATCTGCGTGAAAACCTCGCCGGTCGAGGGGTCTTCGACGGGCAGTGTGCGCTCGGTCTTGCGCCACGAACCGCCAATCAGGATCTCGGTCGGATCGAACCAAAGTTCTTTCATCTTAAGCCTCCTTCCACGCGGGCGGGATGACCGGCGCGGCGTTGATCAGGGTTTGGGTATAGATGTGTTGCGGCGCGGCGAAGACGGCCTCGGTCGCGCCGTCCTCGACGATCTTGCCTGCCTTCATCACCAGCACCCGGTCAGTGATCGAGCGTACGACGCTAAGGTCATGGCTGATGAACAGATAGCCCATCCCGTGACGCGTCTGAAGGTCTGCCAGCAGATCGAGGATACCGGCACGGATCGAGACATCGAGCGCCGACACGGCTTCATCCAGAATGATCAGTTCTGGGCGCAGGATCAGGGCACGGGCGATGGCGATGCGTTGGCGTTGGCCGCCGGAAAACTCGTGCGGATAGCGGGTCATGGTGTCTGCGTCCAGGCCCACCTCGGCCAGCGCATCGCGCACGCGGTCGCGCCAGTCGAGGGGGCGGCTTCCCAGCAGGTGAAAGGGCTCGGCGACCAGCCGTTCGACGGTCCAGCGGGGGTTGAAGCTGCCATAGGGATCTTGAAACACCACTTGCAGCCCGGCGCGGCGGGCGTGCGGCATGTCGGGCGCGATGGGCGTGCCATTCAGAAGGATCTCTCCGCCTTGCAACGGTTCCAGACCCAGAATGGCGCGGCTGAGTGTGGATTTTCCGCAGCCACTTTCGCCAACCAGCCCAAGGCTCTCACCCTTGTTCAATGTGAAGCTGACTTCGTCTACGGCGCGAAATTGCGGGGTCGGGCCAAACAGGTGCGTGCGGGGCAAGGGGTAGTCACGCACCGCGCTGCGCACCTCAAGCAGCGGGGTGTCTTGCGGGATGGCCTGACCGTCGGGCACGTGACCAGAGGCATCCAGCAGCTGCCGCGTATACGGGTGCGACATGGTTCGAAACAGCGTCTCGGTTTCAGCCTGTTCAACGATCTCGCCTTTGCGCATGACGGCGACGTGGTCGGCCATTCCAGCCACCACGGCCAGGTCGTGGGTTATCAGCAGAAGCCCCATGCCGTCTTCGGCGACCAGTTCCTTCAGCAGATCCAGTATCTGCGCTTGCGTGGTCACGTCCAGCGCTGTGGTGGGTTCGTCCGCGATCAGAAGGTTTGGATGCAGCGCAATGGCCATAGCGATGCAAACCCTTTGGCGCTGCCCGCCCGACAGCTCATGCGGATAGCGATCCAGCGGGAAACGATCTTGCGGCAGGCCGACGCGGGCCAGTTTTTCGGCAGCGATGCGGTTGGCGTCGCTCCTGTTGGCGCGGCCATGGATCAACAGCGTCTCGGCCACCTGATTGCCGATGGTCTTGACCGGGTTCAGCGCCGTCATCGGCTCTTGAAAGATCATCGAGATGCGACGCCCGCGTATGTCGCACATCGCGTCTTCGTCCAGCGTCGTAAGGTCAGTACCGTCCAGCCATATCTGCCCGGATGTGGTCATGCCGCGCGGCAACAGCCCCATCAGGGCCAGCGCGGTCATCGACTTGCCCGACCCGCTTTCGCCCACCAGCCCGACCACCTGACCGGGCGCAATCGTCAGGTCCACATCGCGCAGAATCGGAACGCCGTGAATGGACAGGGCAAGGTCTTCGATGCGGATCATGCGCGTGCCCTTCTGATCCGAGGATCAAGCAGGTCACGTAGACCGTCGCCCATAAGGTTCAAGGCCAGCACCATTACCACGATGGCCAGCCCAGGAGCGATGGCCAGGCGTGGGTGGGAATAGATCATGGTCTGCGCATCCGCCAGCATCCGGCCCCAGCTTGCGGTCGGGGGCTGCGCGCCAAGGCCCACATAGCTCAGCCCCGCTTCGGCCAGAATGCCCAGTGAAAACTGGATGGTGCCCTGCACGATCAGCAGGTTCGCGATGTTGGGCAGGATGTGTTCGACACTGATCCGCACCTTGCCCTTGCCCGCCACCCGTGCGGCCATGATGAATTCCTGTGTCCAGATCGTCAGCGCGCCACCTCGGGCGACACGGGCAAACACGGGGATGTTGAAAATGCCGATCGCGATGATTGCGTTGGTGGCCGAGGGGCCGAAGGTCGCCGTGATCAGGATGGCGATGACAAGCGACGGGAACGCGAAGATCAGGTCATTGCCGCGCATGATAAGCTCGTCCGACCAGCCGCCCCGGTGGGCGGCGGCCAGAAGGCCAAGCGGCACGCCAGCCCCCATGCCGATGCCGACGGCTAAGACGGCGACGGCGATGGAAATGCGCCCGCCCTCCATCAGCATCGACAGAAGGTCACGCCCGAAATGGTCTGTGCCCAAAAGGTAATCTGCCGATGGCGGTTGCAGTTTTGCACTGATATTCAGTGTGGTTACATCATGTGGCGTCCAAAGGAAGGACAGCAGGGCGGCGGCCAGAAGGGCGACACTTAGCAGCGCGCCGATCCAAAGTTGAGCGGGCAGGCGGGTCATGCGCGTCGCCTTAGTCGTGGATCGACCAGCGCATAGGCGATGTCGACCAAGAAGGTCACTAGGATCACCGCAAAGACCAGCAGCATCACGACGCTTTCCACCACCACAAGGTCACGCTGGGTGATGGCCTGAAAGATCAACCGCCCCAGGCCGGGCAGGAAAAAGACGTTCTCGATAATGATAGCGCCCGCCAGCAGAAAGCTGAATTGCAGCCCGATGATGGTCAGCACCGGGATCAGCGCATTGCGCAGGCCGTGGCGTCTTGTGGCTTGCCCGGCTGTCAGGCCCTTGGCTCGTGCGGTGCGCATATAGTCCTGATGCAGCACATCCAGAAGGGACGAGCGCATAACCCGCGCAAGGATCGACGCTTGCGGCAGGGCCAGCGCAACAGCGGGCAAGGTCAATGCTTTCAGCGCAGGTCCGACCCCATTCTCCCAGCCTGGAAATCCACCGGCCGAGAACCAGCGCAGTTGCACCGCGAAGACCATCACAAGAAGCATCGCGAACCAGAAATTCGGCACCGCGATGCCCAGTTGCGTCGCGCCCATGATCGCATAGTCAGACGGATCACCCCTGCGGGTCGCCGCGAACATTCCAATGGGGATCGCAATAAGCGTCGATAGGCACAGGGCATACAGCGCTAGGGGTAACGAGACCTGAAGACGCTCTAACACCAGCTCTGCCACCGGCACACGGTAGGTGTATGAGATGCCGAAATCGCCAGTGATCAGCCCACCGATCCAACCCAGATAACGTGCGGGCAGGGATCCATCCAGCCCCAGTTCATTGCGCAGGGCGGCAACCGTTCCAGGCTGAGCGTTCAGGCCCAGCATGAACGATGCCGGGTCGCCGGGTATCACCTCGATCATGGCGAAGATCACCAGCGAGGCGACAACGAGGCTGAGGCCAAGCGACAAGGCGCGGGTCAGGATGAAACGCAACATGGTCGCGAGGTTAGACGGGGGGTGGCGCGTCGGAAAGGGGTAATCGGCGCAGTGTGCCCGCTAGATTTTCACCTCGACGTCCGGCAGGTTCAGCGCTTTCATCAGCTCGCGCAATTCCTGACGGGCCGCTACGTTCGAGATGTTCATCTGTCCGACCACCCCGATATCGCGCAGATCCAACAGGGTCAGGCCACGCGGAAACAGTTCGCGGAAAATGACACGCTCGTTGAAGCCGGGGGCCACGCGAAAGCCGATGCGTTTAGACAGGTCTTCGACCGCATCGCCCATTTTCTTCTTGTTGTGCATCATCTGCGCGCCCAAACGGTTGCGCACAACGACCCAGTCGATGGGTTTCAGGCCTGCCTTGGCGCGCAACTGCCGCGCGTTCCACACCATTTCGGAATAGACCGAGGGGCCCCGGACCTTGTTGGTTTCCGGGTCGATATGGGCCAGCAGATCGAAATCAACGAAGCTGTCATTGAGCGGTGTAATCAGCGTGTCGGCCAGCGAATGGGCAACTTGACTCAGCCGAGTGTGCGAACCGGGGCAATCAATAATGATGAAATCCCTGTCGGCCTCTAACGCTGCCACGGCCATCGACAAACGCCGATCATACGGGTTTTCGCCGGGCCTTAGACCGGCTGGATCAACCTCGGGCAGTTCATGGTATTCGGGGGTCGCAAGTTCGACACCCGCGCGTGCCATGGTCGCTTTGCGATTTTCGATAAAGCGCCCGATTGTCTTCTGACGCAGGTCAAGGTCCAACACCCCAACCTTATGCCCCAGCCGCGCCAAAGCGGTTGCCACATGCATGGACACGGTGGATTTACCTGCCCCGCCCTTTTCGTTTCCGACCACTATAATATGCGCCACGCCTGTATCCCCGACTGTTGACAGCTTTTTATATGCGGGGACTATAGATACGAAGGGTGCTGGGGGGAAGATGTTGCGGGCACTGAAATCAAGGTTGAGTCTTCAATGCCATAGGTCACTATCGGGCTGTCGATGGGCTGATCGACTAGTCGCTATCGGTCCGCCGCCTGCTTGACAGCTTCTTATCAGGTTTAGAAACGAAAAACGCCGCCCCAGTGGGACGGCGCTTTCTCGTCTCGAAAAAGGCGGGGCTTAGAAGCCGAAGCCTTCGTATTTCGATTTGAACTTCGACACGCGGCCGCCGGTGTCCAGAAGGCGCGAGCTGCCGCCGTTCCATGCCGGGTGCACGGTGGGGTCGATGTCCAGCGACAGCGTGTCGCCTTCTTTGCCCCAGGTCGATTTCATCTGAAAGATCGTGCCGTCGGTCATTTTGACGTCGATCATGTGGTATTCGGGATGAAGATCCTTTTTCATGGTGACGCTCCTCAGGCTTTCTTGGGTTTATATGTGCTGTCTTCGGCGATACGTGCCGATTTACCGCGACGCGAACGCAGGTAATACAGTTTTGCACGACGCACGCGGCCACGGCGGACCACTTCAATGCTGTCGATGTTGGTCGAGTGCAGGGGGAACACACGTTCCACGCCTTCGCCGAAAGAAATCTTGCGAACGGTGAACGACCCGGCAATGCCCACACCGTTTTTACGGCTGATGCACACGCCTTCATAGTTCTGCACACGGGTGCGCGAACCTTCGGTCACCTTAAAGCCGACACGGATAGTGTCACCGGCTTTGAAATCGGGAATGTTATTTCCCAGGGCGGCAACTTGTTCCGCCTCAAGCTCTGCGATCAGGTTCATCTGACCATCTCCTATTTTTGCTTGCGGTTGGTCCGCAAAGTTTGCTGCCGTCCAAGAGCTCCTTGTCTTCATCGGGTCCGCATGTCGCGCCCGCAGGAGGTCGTCCGTCGTTTCTTTGTCAGCTTTTCGCGTGGGTCGATGGGTGCAGAAGAACGGACCTGCCCACAAGAAAAACGTCCGTGCGACTCGGATGAGTGCCAGACGGGCGGTGTATAGGGCCAATGTCGTTGTAGAGCAAGGGGTTTGGTCGGATCGAAGTGCCGCCCTGAAAAGTTGGAAGCTGCGCCTGAAATAGCGCAGCTTCCTGTGTTTCGGCGTTCGTGAGTGGTGTCAATCAGACAAGGAGGAGGGGGGCCGAAAATTCGTTGCGTGCAGTGCGAAAAGTCGGAATGCAGCGCTTGAGGTTGATCGATGGGCGCAGGGTGGCCGCAGCGCGTTTCTTTTGTTCAAGGGCATTCAACGCCTTGATGCGGTTTTGCTTTGCTGTGATCAATAGTTCCATGTCGTTCACCTTTTTTGCCGTGTTGCGGTCGTTCAGAGTTCACAAACTATTTTTTATCGAAAAGAGACAAAGCAAGATGGACGCGTTAGGGCTGCGAGATCTCACGTAATGGGTGTTTCGTTTAATCCTTGATCAACCCTTGCACGTCGCAGAATTGCCACAAATTCACCTTTCTGGGTTCCCCATAAATGGTGAGCCCAGAAGGGTATAAGTCACGATATTTTAAAAATTTTAGAAACAGTTTTGGGCTGAATTTCGGACAGTTACACTATTCGAAACAAAGCCACAAAATGGCCTCATTTCCGACTGCTCGATTTTGTCAGTCAGATCCGTCCTCAGGGCGTTTTTTCTGGACCGATTCCCACAAGTCGGGTCGGCGTAGCTGAGTGATCCGTTCACTCATCTCGCGCCGCCAGGTCGCCACTTTGCCGTGATGGCCGGATGTCAGCACCTCGGGTATCTTGCGTCCGCGCCAGATGGCGGGGCGGGTGTATTGCGGATGTTCCAGCAATCCGGCTGAAAAACTTTCCTCTTCGGTTGACGCCTCGTTGCCCAACACGCCGGGCAGCAGACGCACGGTGGCGTCCAGCATGGCTTGGGCGGCAATCTCGCCGCCGGTCAGGACGAAATCGCCAAGGCTGACCTCTTCAATCTCGTATTCTTCCAGAACCCGTTCATCGACGCCCTCAAAGCGGCCACACAGAACGGTCATACCGTCGCCTTCCGCAAATCGATGCGCCATGGCCTGCGTCAGCGGCTTGCCGCGCGGCGACATATAGATGATCGGCCATTTCGCCCGGTCTTTCGGCGCGCCAGATTGCGCGGCGTCGATGGCGCGCGACACAACATCGGCGCGCAAGACCATACCGGCCCCCCCTCCGGCCGGGGTGTCATCGACGTTGCGATGCTTCCCTTCGCCAAAGGGGCGCAGGTCAACGGGCTCTAACGCCCACAACCCGTCTTTCAACGCTCGTCCGGTCAGGCTTTCGCCCAGAACACCGGGAAAGGCCGCGGGAAACAGGGTAATGATCTTAGCAGTCCAAACCCCGGCATAGCGCGGTGTATCGGTCATGAGAGCGCGCGGTTTCAGCGACGCCGAAACCGTGAATTTGCCATGGGATTTCATCGCGGGGGCCTTGGGAGCTTGCTTTGGGGTCGCCTTGGGATCAGATTTGTCGTTCATGTTCCCCCCTTATCCGGTTTCGTCTCAGCTGGAAAGTCAGCGGCGCGAAGAGGGTGGGTTTAGCAACTGGTCTTTGCGGGCCTTGCGCTCGGGCTTGGACAGGCGCGTGCGGTTCAGGTCCAGAAACGCTTGGCGCAACTCACCCGATTGCCCTTGGTTGGCGTGCGGGGCCGCGATCAGGTCGCCGCGCGCGTCGCCCGGCACGTTTGCAAGGTCCATGATCGCGGTGGCGGTCCCGTGTGGATCATCGGCGTAGTCTTCCAGCGCAGCCGTTACGACAGCTGTGGGCGACAGCGCGCCGACCATACGCTGTGCTTGTTCCTTTGGGCCGATCAGGGCGGGAAAGCGGGCGGTGAATGCAGCAAGGTCATCAGTCAGGTTGATCGAGCGCAGAAGGTGCCCGTGCACCGACTTGATCCAGTCTTCACGGTTGCGGGTGGTATAGAAAAACGTGATCTTAACATCGCGCCCGAAACGGCGGCGCAGCTCAGCGATGATGACGCGGGCCAGTTTTATTGCGGCCTGATGGTACGAGGTGATCATCCTGCCGCCCAGCTTTCGGTGGCCCGGCATCCCACCCGAAAAGCTTTCGCGCGACAATACGATTACATCGTAATCAGGGATGCTTGCCAAAAACCGCCGGAAAGCTGTGCGAAACCTGTGCAAGCGATGGGGAAACGGACGTTGGGCATACAGCCGCGCCGCCGCCCCCGCGTTCAGAAAATCCCGTTGTCCGTAATAGTCGAAATAGGGCGACAGGGCGAGGCGGTTCTGGCGAAAAAAATTCTGCATGCTGGTCGTGCCGGTTTTGTGAAATCCAGCATGGACAATGACATGCGTCATTCGGGAAAGACGCCTTCTGGCGGGTCCGCGATGATGCGGCCTGCGGCCAGGTCGACGGTCGGCACGGCGTCAAGCGTGAAAGGCAGAAGCGCGTTGTCTTTTAGGCCCGGGCCTTGCACTTCAAGCACGTCGCCCGCCCCGTGATTGTGCACAGCTGACACGCGCCCCAAAACACGACCACCCGTGTCGAG
Source organism: Aliiroseovarius sp. S1339 (assembly GCF_023195695.1). Classification (GTDB taxonomy): domain Bacteria; phylum Pseudomonadota; class Alphaproteobacteria; order Rhodobacterales; family Rhodobacteraceae; genus Aliiroseovarius. Next base: position 136,514 of record NZ_JALPQG010000009.1, read on the forward strand.
CACCTCAAGACCGATCAGATCGGCATGGTAATATTCATCATCGGGCAGGTTGGGCAGCGCTTCGCGATCGGCAAACAAACGCACGCCGCGCAAAGCGTCGCCGTCTTCTTTGGTTGTCACGCCCTCTATGGTGACGGCGAACCCGTTCTTGATCGCGCGATCAAGAGTCAGGCTAAATTGTCGGCTGCCATCTTCGGACCAGAGCGGCCCATAGTCACCAATCGCTTCCGGATCGGCGCAGAAACTCTTAATGCGCAACTCACCCTTGACGCCAAAAGCGCCTGCGATCGCGCCCACGCAAATACGATCGTCGCTCATTTCCCACCTACGCAAATACCCCGATCCACAGCGCCGCCACGATCAACGCAGCGGTCTGTCATCGAGTTTCGTTCAAAAAGCAGGCCAGCCAGAAAGCCAGCGCCGACGATCAGGATCAACCGAAAGGGACGAAAAAGCAAACCCATGAAGCACCTTTCCTATCTAACCCTCAGCGCGGCAATACGGGCCGCCTTGCTGTTCACGTGTACCGCCTGCGAAGGCTTCGATAACACGACCGACGGGGCCAGCAAAAACGCGTCGAGGCACTCTTGCAAGAGCGCCTCGTCCACACGATCCGTGCGAAAGCGGCGTATGTCGCGCCGCCAACCCATCAGATCGTCCAGATCCGACTGAAACACCTTGCAAAAAGATGCGCCTGTCAGATCCGCTCTTGCCCGGAACTTATTCCTCGGCGGTTGCTTCTTCGGCGGGTGCTTCGGCAGGGGCCTCTGCAGGGGCAGCAGCGGCTTCGGCAGCGGCAGCAGCTTTGTCAGCTTTTTCCTGCAAGCGATCTTTGGCTTTCTTGCCCGGCTCACCTTTTTTCAGGTTAGCACGGTCTTTCTTGGCCAGAACGCCGGCAGCTTCCAGGAAACGCGACACGCGGTCCGTCGGCTGTGCACCTTGGTCCAGCCAGTACTGAACGCGTTCCATGTCCAGTTTCACACGCTCTTCCGAATCTTTGGGCAGTTGCGGGTTGTAGGTGCCCAGCTTTTCGATGAAGCGGCCATCGCGCGGCATGCGCGAGTCGGTTGCAACAACGCGGTAGAAGGGACGTTTTTTCGAGCCACCACGGGCAAGACGAATTTTCATAGCCATGAGAGTTTTCCTTTTTTCTAGCTATTTGAGCGGGGCAGGGCCCCAATCATTCTTGGTGTTTCTTGTGATGCCTGATGACTTCGTCGATGACGAAGTTCAGGAATTTCTTGGCGAATTCGGGGTCCAGATTGGCGCGGCGCGCCAGGTCTTCCAGACGTTCGATCTGTTGGGCTTCGCGGGTCGGGTCCGACGGGGGCAGGTCGTGTTCGGCTTTAAGCTTGCCCACCGCTTGCGTGTGTTTGAACCGCTCGCCCAGCGTGTAGACAAGGATCGCGTCCAGCCGGTCGATCGACTGACGATGGTCATTCAAAAGCTCTGCGGCGCGGGTTGCTGCGTCGGTCATGCGTAGGCCTCCGGGGTTCCGTCCGTGTCGGGCGCGGGGTGGCGCCACACGTGATAGGGCCTGTCTATACCCGTCTCAGCGTCGTCGTCGAAGCGTGGCGCGGTTGGGTCGATCACGCAGCCAAGGCGTTGTGCCAGCGCGGCCGAGCGGACGTTCGCTTCGTCGACATAGCTGACGGCAGTGGTCCAGCCCAATGCGCTATAGGCCCAGTCGCGCGCGATCGACGCAGCCTCGTAGGCAAAGCCCTTGCCTTCAGCTTCGGTGGTCCAGACGGACCACGAAATTTCGTGCTCCGGCCAACCCTCAGGATACCAAGGCCCAACCGAGCAGACGGGCGCGCCGCTGGTCTTTTCGACACCAACAAAGATACCGAAGCCGCGCAGGGTCCAGTGGCCGACCATGTGGCCAAAGGCACGCCACGCGGTGCGGCGCGTGTAGGGCCCGCCAATAAACTGCGCACGATCAGACCCAAGGAAGGCGGCGATGGCCTCCCAGTCGCCCATTTCAGGCTGGCGCAGCAGAAGGTGCGGGGTTTCGATCGTGACACTCATGCGGGGCTTACTTCTTCTTCCCAAAGCCGGACAGGCCGGGGGGCAATCCGCCGCCGCCCAGACCGGGCAGACCACCCTTGGCGCCCAGTTGCTTGGCGGCTGCTTCCAGCGCTTTGGGGTCCATCGACGACGGGTCCATTCCGCCCATGTCCGGCATCCCGCCGCCCTTGCCGAACATGCCGGACATGGCTTGTTTCAGCATCTTGCCTTTGCCCATCTTGCCCATCTTCTTCATCATGTCGCCCATCTGGCGCTGCATTTTCAGAAGCTTGTTCAGCTCGGACACTTCCATGCCCGCCCCTTTGGCGATGCGCTTCTTGCGGCTGGCTTGCAGAATCTGAGGGTTGGCGCGTTCGCGTTTGGTCATCGACTGGATCAGCGCGATCTGCTGTTTCAGAACCTTGTCGTCCATGCCGGCGTCTTCGGCTTGTTTGGCCATCTTTTTCATGCCCGGCATCATTCCCATGATCCCTTGCATGCCGCCCATCTTGATCATTTGCTCCAGCTGCATTTTCAGGTCGTTCATGTTGAACTGACCCTTCTGGAAGCGTTTCATCATACGCTCGGCCTGTTCGGCCTCGATGGTTTCTTGGGCTTTTTCGACCAGCGAAACAATGTCGCCCATGCCAAGGATACGGCCTGCGATCCGCTCCGGCTCGAACGTCTCAAGGGCGTCCATCTTTTCGCCAAGGCCGACATACTTGATCGGCTTGCCGGTGACGGCGCGCATCGATAGGGCAGCGCCGCCGCGTCCGTCGCCATCCATCCGGGTCAGAACGACGCCAGAAATGCCGACCTTGTCGTCGAATTCCTGCGCAACTTCGACGGCGACCTGACCGGTCAGGCCATCGACCACCAGAAGCGTTTCGCGCGGGGTGACGACTTTCGAGACCTGCTCGACCTCGTCCATCAGGACTTCGTCGATATGCAAACGACCGGCGGTGTCGAGCATATAGACGTCATAGCCGCCCATCGTCGCCTGCTGCTTGGCGCGTTTGGCGATGTCGACGGGTTTCTGGCCGGGCACGATCGGCAATGTGTCGACACCAACCTGCGTGCCGAGAATGGCCAATTGGTCCATAGCGGCGGGTCGATACACGTCAAGCGACGCCATCAGCACGCGCTTGCCGTCTTTTTCTTTCAAACGCTTGGCCAGCTTGGCGGTCGTCGTCGTTTTACCACCACCTTGCAGACCGACCATCAGGATCGGGGCAGGGGGGCTGTCGATTTTCAAAGCGCCCGGTTCACCTTCGCCGGTCAGAACCTCGACCAGCGCATCGTGGACGATTTTCACGACCTGCTGGCCGGGGGTCACCGACTTGGTGACGGCCTGGCCGGTGGCCTGTTCTTGCACTTTCTTGACGAAGTCGCGCGCGACGGGCAGCGAAACGTCGGCCTCAAGCAAGGCCACACGGACCTCACGAAGCGCAGTTTTCACGTCATCCTCGGACAGCGCACCCTGTTTCGTCAGGCGGTCAAAGACACCGGATAGGCGGTCTGACAGGCTCTCGAACATATCTCGGCTCCTTTGCCGTTTCATTTGCCCCTTAGATAAGGGGCGGGCTGCGCAAATCCAAATCTCAAACCAGTGACGCCCCTGTGGGCGCAACGCGCTGACAGGGGGCGATCCCGGCATAAGCCATGGGACCGGAAGCATAACGACTCCCGGAGTTGGGGCGGAAATAGACCGCTTGGCCCAAGCTGTCAAGGAAAGCAGCGCAACTGGCGGCGGCCCGGCGCCAATTGACCTGTATCATGGTTGGGCGCGGCGGTGTGCCGTATCCAGAAAGGGAATGAACAACTCAAACACAGGAGCACCGAGATGTATAAGAATGTCCTCGTGCCGATCGCTCTGGATCATGAGCGCGATACCAAAGAAGCTCTCAGCATTGCGAAAGCCATCGCCGAAAAAGGCGCCAAGATCACCGCCCTTCATGTGATGGAAGAAGTGCCCGCCTATGTCGCTCAATACCTGCCCGAAGGTCAGTTGGAAGATAACGTGCAGGAACTGGCAGCACGTATGAAGGAAGAACTGGCCGGAGAGGACGATATCGACATCAGGGTGGTGTCCGGTCATGCCGGCCACGCGATTGTCGACTATGCCAAACATAACGGGGTCGATTGTATTGTCGTGGCCTCGCACCGGCCGGGGCTGACGGATTTCTTCCTTGGGTCGACTGCCGCCCGCGTTGTGCGCCACGCACCGTGCGCCGTGCATGTGTCGCGGTAATTCGCCGATAACAAAAACGTTGCCAAAGCGGGTCCTTGTGGCCCGCTTTTTCGTCCCTACATCCTTGGCAGGAAACACGGAGGAACCAGCACATGAAATGCCCGATTGACGGAACTGAACTGAAGATGTCCGAGCGTCAGGGGGTCGAGATCGACTATTGCCCTCAATGCCGGGGTGTTTGGTTGGATCGTGGCGAGCTGGATAAGATCATCGAGAAAGCGACCCCGGCAGTCGTGCTGCCTGACCCTGATCCGGTGGCCCCGCCGCCAGTGCCCGACCCGGTTGTGGCCCGCGAGCCGCGCCCGAAGCACTATGACAACCGCGCAGAAGAAGAGTATCGCAAGCGATCAGACCGCGACCGTTATCGCGACGATTATGACGATGACGATGACGACGATTATCGCCATGGGCGGCGCTATAAGAAGCGCAAGCGCAAGTCGATCCTGTCCGAGATTTTTGACTTCGATTGAGACCGGGTGGGGGTGAGCCATTTCCGCCCACCCCCAAATCTCGTATTCATCTGTCGCGCGAAAGGCATTAGGCTTTCCTTACCAACAGGAGGAAGCCATGCCCAAGATCAGCAAAGCCCCCGATTATCAAACCGTTATCACCACGTTCGAGATGACGCCCGGCACCTGTCAGGATCTTCTGGACGCGCTGACGGATGCCTATCATCAATTCATATCCAAGCAGCCGGGTTTTGTGGCGGCTGGGTTGCACGTCAATGACGCCCAAACACGGATCGCCAATTATTCACAGTGGAAACGGCGAGAAGATTTTCAGGCCATGCTGCGCACGGACGAGATGCGCGAGCGCAACCGCGTCATCGCGACCCTTTGCAAAAGCTTTGAACCGGTCATGTATGACGTGTTCGAAACCTTCGACTGACGAACCGGCAAAGGAGACCGCTATGAAACCCGCATTTACCCTATTGGCGACCCTTCTGCTGGCTGCGCCCGCGTTTGCTGATGGTGTTAACATCCGCCCCGATATCGCGTCGGTCACTGTCGACACAATCTCCGGCCCAGTCGAGATTTCGCGCAATCCCGATCAGGACAACCAGATCACTGGCGAATGGGCGCGGACCTCGCGGCCGTGTCCGAATTTTTGCGTGCAACCGATGGTGCCCGCCCCCGGCGTGACGCCAATCGGCGAACTTGAAATGCTTGAGATGCTGCAAAACCCCGACGTGATGGTGATCGACAGCCGGGTGCCGCAAGATCACGCGGGCGGAACGATCCCCGGTGCGATTTCGATCCCCTATAACGAATCCGCCGACCGGCTGGATGAAATGGGCTGCGAAATTGATTTTGATGGGTTTGACTGTGCAGGCGCCAAATCCGTCGCCTTATTCTGCAATGGCAATTGGTGTGGTCAGTCGCCTACGGCGGCTCGGCGCATGATCGAAGCTGGTTTTCCCGCTGACAAGATCCACTATTATCGCGGTGGTATGCAGGCGTGGCGATTGCTGGGCCTGACGGTGTCGGACCCCAAATAACACGGGCGCAATCGCGCGGCGCAACACCTGTCGCGCCAATGCCGCACCAGGATAGCAAAACGCCCGCGCCATTGACCCCAAGGCGCGCCGCCCCCAAGTTGTGTGCAACAATTGGAGGCATCTGATGTCGCGCAAGACCCAAAAACGACGCATTGGCGTCAAGACAGCCATCCTTATGGCGGGGCTGGCGATGTCGTCTGTGTTGGCGACAGGAGCTCACGCGCAGGACCTTATCGGGTCTTACGTGGCCTATATCGGGCAGCCCGACCTGCATAACTCCAAGGGTGCGCGGCTGACTCAGCCTTGGCAAATCCTGCGGCAGGACCGCGCCAATTTTCATCGGTTTGGTATCAGCCAGCCGGGGGATGAGTTTGACCCGTTCTTCGGATCAATCGGCAATCGCAAGATCATGGAACGTATGGTGATGAACGGATCAATTGACCCACAGGCGGCCAAACGTCTGGTCGATGGTGGGGCGGTTGTTTTCGTTCGCATTTATGGCAGTGGCAACACCGGCACGTCGGTCAAAGTGACTGTCGCGAAATAATCCGCCGCGTGCGGCGTGCGGCGTAAAGTGCCAGCGCGCCAACCTCTCTGATATATCCCCTCAGGATGCGGTGCGCTGTGATTGGTCGCAAGGCGGGCGAAACACTGTGCGCCTTCAGCCCACATTCGCGCGCGGTCAATCGTGCCCGAAACGCATGATATTTGTCCGTGACCAGCGTAACCTCCGCACCCGGCGGCAGCAGCGGTTTGGAATTGAGGATGTTTTCCAATGTGTTGCTTGATGCATCCTCGATCGTTATATCGGACGGTGAAACACCGGCTTGGGCGCAGATTTCGCCAATGACCGCCGCCTCGCTGCGGCCTGCGCGGGGCACGCCGCCTGAGGCGATGATCTTATCGACCTGACCGGTTAGATAAAAATCAGCAGCCGTCGCGGCGCGGCGGCGCAAGGCGGGCGAGGCCGTTCCATCCGGCCGCACCGCCGCCCCCAAAACAATCGCCACTCGGGTCATTCGCGATAGGTCTCGCGACAGGCCTTAGCCCCAGCGACCGCTTTGCGCTGCGCTTGCGCAAGCTTTGCCTTCATTCTGGCCAGTTTTGATTTCTCGTTGTCGATATCGACGGTCACGGGGGTTTCAATCTGGCGAAACGCTGTCCGGTGGCAAGGAAAGGGGCGTCGTTTGCGGTCATAACAAAGGCGCGTGCTGGTAACGGGCACTGATTGGCGATGCAGCGCATAGCCGCGCGCAATGGTGGCTTCGGTTGTCTTGATCTGCGCCTGCAAGCTGCGCATATCGGCGGTGGCCGAGGCGATGCAGCGTTGCTGCGGCGTTGCGCAGGCGGAAAGGCCCAGCAGAAGGGCCAGACCGACAAGTGCGGACGCGCGTTTTTTGTACGACATCTATCGGACTCCCTTTTGGGTCTTTTGGACCATCGAATGATAGCGTCAGTGGCGGCTATGTTAAAGGCCGTTGGCTGGCCAGCAGCACCTGCGTGGCGACAACCGGGCCTTCCTGCGACACCGCTTCGACGCACATCCGCTTGTGCGCCGCGCCATGCCCGGCTATCTCTGCCCGAAAGGAGCGGGTCATATGGCAAGAGAAGCGAGCGCCTCGAGCGTCGAAATGGACGAACGCGAGAAATCCAAACGCATTGGTGCGCTGGCGGGTCTGTGGCCCTTTATGAGCCCGTATCGGTTATGGATGCTTGCCGCTTTTGGCGCACTGATGTTCACCGCCGGTATCTCGTTGATCCTGCCGATTGCGGTGCGCAGGGTCGTTGATGGGTTTGGCGAGGCGACAAGCCAATTGCTGGACAAGTACTTCCTTGCCGCCTTGGTGGTTGCCAGCTTGCTCGCTGTCGGAACCGGGCTGCGTTATTATCTGGTGACCCGCCTGGGTGAACGGATCGTGGCCGATATCCGCAAGGCGGTCTTTGCCCGCGTGGTCGGTTTGAGCCCTGCTTTTTATGAAAAGATAATGACCGGCGAGGTGCTGAGCCGCATCACCACAGACACCACGTTGATTCTGTCGGTGATCGGGTCGTCGGTTTCTGTGGCGCTGCGCAACGTCTTTATCTTCCTTGGCGGTATGGTCCTGATGCTTCTGACCTCGGCCAAACTGACCGGGTTGGTGCTGTTGATTGTGCCGCTGGTGATCGTTCCGATCATCGTGCTGGGTCGCCGCTTGCGCGTATTGGGACGTGAAAACCAAGAATGGATCGCCAAAAGTTCGGGCAATGCGTCCGAGGCTTTGTCGTCCGTGCAAACTGTGCAGGCGTTTACTCACGAAGACCTAAGCCGGGTCGAGTTTTCGGGCCTGACCGAAGAAAGCTTTCTGTCTGCCAAGCGGCGCATTCTGACCCGCGCGGTGATGACAGTGATCGTCATCTCGTTGATCTTCTCGGGCGTGGTCGGTGTGCTGTGGATCGGTATGCGCGATGTAACCGACGGCGACGTAACCATCGGCGCTTTGGTGCAGTTCGTTATTTATGCCGTAATGGTGGCTGGCGCTGTTGGTGCGCTGTCCGAAATCTGGAGCGAACTTCAACGCGCCGCCGGGGCCACCGAACGTCTGGTCGAGCTTTTGAACGCCGAGGATATGGTGATAGATCCCGTCAATCCGGTCGCCATCACGGAGCGCCCGAAAGGTGCGATAGACTTTGAAGATGTGACGTTCCATTACCCTGCGCGACCCAATCAGGCGGCGCTTGAGGGTGTGACCCTGACAGTTGCCCCCGGTGAAACAGTGGCGCTTGTGGGCCCGTCCGGTGCCGGCAAGTCGACGATCATACAGTTGATCCAGCGGTTTTATGACCCGGAATCGGGGGCGGTAAAGCTGGACGGAACCGACCTGCGCGACATGCGCCGGGACGATTTCCGTCAGTATGTCGCGCTGGTGCCGCAGGACGCCGTGATCTTTGCCACCTCAGCGCGCGAAAACATCCGCTTTGGACGGCCGGAAGCGTCGGACGCCGAGGTCGAGGCCGCCGCGCGTGCCGCCGCCGCGCATGAGTTTCTGGCGAAGCTGCCAGAGGGCTATGACACCTATGTCGGCGAACGCGGCGTGATGTTGTCGGGTGGACAAAAGCAGCGCATCGCGATTGCGCGCGCCATCCTGCGCGACGCGCCGATCCTTCTGTTGGACGAAGCCACATCCGCGCTGGATGCCGAAAGCGAACGTCTGGTGCAGCACGCGGTGGACGAACTGGCGCAAGGTCGCACGACGCTGATCGTGGCCCACCGTCTGGCGACGGTCAAAAAAGCCGACCGGATCGTCGTCTTTGACGAAGGCCGCATTGTCGCCCAAGGCACCCATGACGAATTGGTCGCCCAAGACGGGCTTTATGCGCGTCTGGCCCGCCTGCAATTCACCGAAGGCATCGGCTGATTGCGCGGGGCTTTGAGCGTGAGCGTTCTGCCCCCATGGACCTCTCCTTGCGTCAGCTAACGCCGCCACGTCACGTCACACTTGCGGGGTTTGGCTTTTAGCATCATTCTTATGATCAAATGACCGCCCGAATACACGGGCGTAGGGGAGGAAACGGAATGTATGATTTTGCCTCGATGAAGGACCGCAATGCGGTCGAGGCCGAGATGAGCTGGGACGATCGGGACAAGCCCGTCACGCTCTATCAGATGTTAGAGCGGACAGCGAAAAAATTTCCGCAACGGCCTGCGGCCTCGTATCAGCTGACGTCTGGACCAACCGACGCAAAAGAAACCGTAACCTGGCAGCAGATGCTGGAACGGTCCTGTCAGGCGGCCAACCTGTTTCGGTCGCTGGGGATCGGGGAAAACGACGTCGTCGCGTTCCTGCTGCCCAACTGTAACGAGACGATCTATACCCTGATGGGCGGTGCGATTGCCGGGATCGTCAATCCGATCAACCCGCTGTTGGACGCCGAACAGGTCTCAGGTATCCTGCGCGAGACGGGTGCCAAGGTTCTGGTCACGCTGAAGTCCTTTCCGAAAGCCGATGTTGCTCAACTGGCGGCGCAATCCGCGGCGTTGGCCCCGGATGTGCATACGGTGCTTGAGATTGACCTGAACCGTTACCTCAGCCCGCCGAAAAGCTGGCTGGTGCCGTTGTTGCGTCCGAAAAACCCGGTGACGCATAAAGCGAAGGTTCTGGACTTCGTGGCAGAGATGTCGCGCCAGAACACCACGCTCGATTTTGAAGACAAGGCAGAAGACCGCGTGGCAGCCTATTTCCACACCGGCGGCACGACAGGCACGCCCAAAGTGGCGCAGCACAAATATTCCGGCATGGTCTATAACGGCTGGCTTGGGTCGAGCTTGCTGTTTGACGAAAACGACGTGATCATCTGCCCGTTGCCGCTGTTCCACGTCTTTGCCGTGCATGTGATCTGGATGTCGGTTCTGTCTGCTGGTAGCCATTTCGTTCACCCGACACCTGCGGGCTATCGCGGGGAAGGTGTGTTCGATAATTTCTGGAAACTGATCGAACGCTACAAAGTCAGTTTCATGATCACCGTCCCAACAGCCATTTCTGCGTTGATGCAGCGGCCTGTGGATGCGGATGTGTCGTCGCTCAAGACGGCCTTTTCGGGGTCTGCCCCGCTGCCGATTGAGCTTTACAACCGCTTTGTCGCCGCAACCGGCGTGACAATCGTCGAAGGTTATGGGCTGACCGAGGCCACCTGCCTCGTGTCCTGCAACCCGCCAACGGGCGACAAGAAGGTCGGGTCGGTGGGCGTGCCGTTCCCTTATACGGATGTGAAAATCCTGACCTGCGATGATACGGGGACCGTGTTGAAAGAACATGATGTGGATGAGGTGGGCGAGATCTGCCTGTCCAACCCCGGTGTGTTTGCGGGCAACACCTATACAGAAACGGCCAAGAACGAGGGTCTGTTTGCCTATGACACTTACCTGCGGACCGGTGATCTGGGTCGCCTTGATGAAGATGGCTATCTGTGGATCACGGGCCGTGCCAAGGATCTGATCATCCGTGGTGGACACAATATCGACCCTGCCGAGATCGAAGAGGTGCTGGCCGGGCACGACGCGGTCGCCTTTGTGGGGGCTATCGGCCAGCCGGACAGCTATTCAGGCGAACTGCCCTGCGCCTATGTCGAATTGGTCGGCGGGGCAGAAGTCACGACCGACGAGTTGATGGCCTTTGCCAAGAAGCACATCCACGAGAAAGCCGCCCTGCCCAAGCATATCGAGATTTTGGACGAGCTGCCCAAGACTGCCGTCGGTAAAGTGTTCAAGCCCGACCTGCGCAAATCAGCGATCATCCGCGTCTATGACAAGGCGCTGGTCGATGCGGGTCACGCGGCGCACGTGGTCGAGGTGATTGACGACAAAAAGCGCGGGCTGGTGGCACGACTGCGTCCCACTGGCGACGTGGACCACGAGGCCGTCGCGCAATGTCTGGGTGAATTCACACGTCCGTTCGAATGGATGGACTGAGCTTCAACAACTCTTTCTAACACATCCCCGCACAACGAAAAACGGCGCGCCTAGGTGGCGCGCCGCTCGTTCGTGCTGCAAAGCCCGGTCTTAGAACCGGAAAGTGCCGCGCAGCTGAAGGGTGGTTGCGTCCACGTCAACGCCGCTGCCGTTGAAATCATCGAACTGATGATACAGAGCTTCGGCACCAAGGTTGAACGAGCTGGTCACCTGATGCTCGTAGCCGATACCCGCGACCCAACCGTCGCTGCTGCCCAGCGTGTTGGTGTCAGCGTTTGCGTAACCGGCTGTGGCATATACTAGGCCGCTGCCCATTTTGTAGCCGCCACGTGCTTTCACACGCAGGACGTTTTCAAGCGTCAAGCCGCCGCCCAAATCCACATCGGCCCAGTCATAGTCAACACCGACACCGGCAACCCAGTTGCCCATGTCGAAATCGTAACCCGCAACCAGACCACCGATCAGGCCGTCTCCTTCAACCCCTACGGCCGAAGACCCGACATCAATGTAGCCGATTTCACCACCGAAATAGGCACCGGTCCAATCCGGGGTTGCAGCCGGGGCAGGCGTGTAGGCAATTGTGGGTTCTGGCGTAGGTTCTGCCATGCTACCTGCAAGTGCAGTTGATGCAGACAGTGCAACGACCGCTGCTGTGTAAGAAAACTTCTTCAACATGTGTTCCATCCTCTCGTTATGTGTAGCGCTGTTACGAGGCTCTGACGCCTCTGGATCATATTTAAGGGTGATTGGTCTTGTTTTAAGGGGGGTGCGACCGTTTGCGCGGGCGTCGGCAAGTAATCGCTCGGGCGGCTTGGCCAACGATCACTGCATCGGGTTTTCGTCGATAAGGGCGCGTTGCGAGCGCCCTTATCTGTGGTGTCAAAACGCAGCATGCGTTCTGTGTTGGCTGGCTGGCTAGTGAAGCTTTCCCGACAGATCAATGGAAACGACCTGATTGTCGATCCCGTCGATCTCCATCACCCGACCGGCGGCACTCGTGTCCAGGCCCAACCGCTTTGCCCAACGCGGCCAGTTGGCGGGGATCAGGCCCAGCACCTGCGTTGCCCCAAGATCGCGGGCGGACTTCGTCATCTCGGAAATCAGGTGGGCATGCACCAGTCGGCGCGCCCGTTGGGGGGTATCATGCGCTACGAATACGCGACTGCTTTCCCAGACGTTTTCGGCCACCGGGGCGTCTGCATACAGCAGGTCGGATGGGATCGAGTCCAGCAGGCCCAGCTGCGCGTCCCGGATCATATAGGTGTAAATGCCACATCGCGCGGTCGTTGGTGTTAGCCGGATGCCGGCCAGCACCCGCCCAAATTCGTGCACCGCCACCCAGCGGCTGGCCGGGGTGTCGTACTGGTCAAATTCCATCCCCATCGCTTCGGGCAAATCCCAACGGTTCTGCACAATGAAACTTTGCCGTCTAGCGCGAAGTAGATTCGCAAATAACTCGCCATGGTTGTGTAGATTGGCGAAAGAAAGTGTGGTCGTCTGCATGACATTCTCCAGTTTGGTTGAAAAAAACGGGAAGCACGCCCCGGCGATAGCCGGGTCTAGATCAGCCGATAGTCCTTAGCTCTTTGAATGGCCTCGGCCGAGGTGCGTGCAAATAACTTCTTTCGGGCAGAGGACAGTCGCGCCTTCAGCGCGCTTTCCGAAATGCCCAGCACAACCGCACCGTTCGCATAGCGTTCACCCGAGGCAAGCACCTGAAGCGCTTCTATCTCGGCCTTGGTCAATGTGTCGGGGGGCTGTGAAACATGGTGAAGCCGAAGCACGACACCGCTGATGGCGGCGATCTCTTCATCCGTAAATTCCCGGTCTGATCTAGCCAAACCTGAAACCGTCCGCGATGATATTTCACCGCAGGACACGCAGACCCCATAAACCAATCCGTGGCGTGCAGCATCTTTCATGATGTTGAACGGATCGGGAAGGTCGATATCGCTCCAGCGGGTGGCACCGGTGCGCGATATGCCCCAGGCAATCATCGGGTCGCGCAGCGCATAGGCATTGCGGGTATAATGATCGGACCAGGTCTTAGGGTATGTTTGGAAGGTCAAAAGAGGCGCTGCAAAACGGATGTGGAGCCCGACGAAATATCCCGCCGGGGCCATTGATTCCAATTCGTCTAGTAGCGAGTCGATCGCTTGATTCCGGCTCATGGTTAAATTTTGATTACACCGAAGAGAAAAACAACCCTAAATTGTATGAATGACTGCGGCACAATCTTTCAGTGTGTCGCAAATACCCAACGTGGCAAGGTCTCACCGAATAAAATAGGATGCAAGTGGAAACCTACGTGCTCCAAAAAACATCAACCACAGATTGTAAATTGTTTTCGATATGAGAACAATGATGCAATGGGCTTGGAATTGCATGTAAATGCGTTCGCGCACAGATTAACGGAATGACGCCAGAATCGGTTGTGTCTTTGGCGGTGTGAGGTATTTGCGGGGGGAGATGGTGCTGCTAGGGAGGATCGAACTCCCGACCTCGTCATTACCAATGACGCGCTCTACCACTGAGCTACAGCAGCACACTGTGGGCGGCTGATTAGCCCTAATCGCGTAAGGACGCAAGCGCATTCTGGACCCTTTTTTGAAGCTGGGTTACAGAAGGAGTTATGGAGCGTAAGAAGATACCCCAGAAACCCTCGAAAAAAGGGACTGATCGTGATGAGCGGCTGAAAGCTGCGCTGAAGGCCAACATGGGCCGGCGTAAAACTCAGGCGCGCGCGCGGGCGGATCAAGGGGCCAATCGGTCGCAAGACAAACAAGAAAAATAGAAAAGGCGGGCAGATGGATTCGATAGTTGTAACCGGTGGTGGTGAACTGCACGGTGAAATCCCGATTGCAGGGGCGAAGAATGCGTGTCTGACATTGATGCCGGCAACGCTGCTGTCAGAAGAACCTTTGACGTTGACCAACGCGCCGCGCTTGTCCGACATCAAGACGATGACTGAATTGCTGGCGTCGCTGGGGGCTGAGGCGACGTCGATGCAAGACGGGCAGGTGCTGGCGATGTCGTCGCATGACATTAACAACCACGTGGCCGATTATGATATTGTGCGCAAAATGCGCGCTTCGAATCTGGTGTTGGGTCCGATGTTGGCGCGGCTGGGTCATGCGGTTGTTTCCCTGCCCGGCGGTTGTGCCATTGGCGCGCGCCCCATGGATCTGCACATTTATGGGCTGGAAAAGCTGGGTGCCCAGATCGAGCTGAAAGATGGCTATCTGCACGCCAAAGCGCCGCGTGGCCTTAAGGGGGCTGAGATTGATCTGGCCTTTGCATCTGTTGGGGCGACCGAGAACATTTTGATGGCCGCCACTTTGGCGAAAGGCACCACCATCATCCGCAACGCGGCGCGCGAGCCCGAGATTGTCGATCTGGCCGATTGCTTGCGCAAGATGGGCGCGCAGATTGATGGCGACGGCACGTCCGAGATCGTGATCCAAGGCGTTGATCGTCTGAGTGGGGCAACCCACCCGGTGGTCACAGATCGGATCGAGCTTGGCACCTATATGCTGGCCCCGGCGATTGCAGGCGGCGAAGTCGAATGTCTGGGAGGCCGCATTGATCTGGTGAAAAGCTTCGCCGAAAAGCTGGACGCGGCAGGTATTCAAGTTGAAGAAACGGCGCGCGGCCTAAAAGTTGCGCGCAAGAATGGGCGCGTGTCTGCCGTGGATGTGACGACCGAACCGTTCCCCGGCTTCCCGACCGACCTGCAGGCCCAGATGATGGCGATGCTGTGCACCGCAGACGGCACATCCGTCTTGCATGAAACCATCTTTGAAAACCGCTTCATGCACGCGCCTGAACTGACTCGCATGGGCGCAAATATCGAAGTACATGGCGGCACAGCGACTGTGCACGGGGTAAAGCGCCTGAAAGGTGCCCGGGTCATGGCGACCGATCTGCGCGCTTCGGTGTCGCTGATCCTTGCCGGGATGGCTGCGGAAGGTGAAACGGTGGTCAGCCGCGTCTATCACCTTGATCGTGGGTATGAGAAGGTTGTGCGCAAACTGTCCTTGATCGGGGCCAAAATCGAACGGATCAAAGAATGACCGACACCCATAAAGACGCGAAATTTGAAGATGCACGCGAAGCCCCGCTGCGCCTGATTGCCATGGATGCGGACGATCTGAAAGTGATCAGCGCGCTTGTTCAAGATGCGGTGTTTCCAGCCTCTGAAATGACGTGGGATGCGCCGCGCCGCCGCTTCGCCCTTCTGATCAACCGCTTCCGTTGGGAAGACGCGCCCGCCGCTAAACGCCGCGCGCGCACGGTTGAAAGGGTTCAATCGGTGATTTCTGTGTCGGATGTTCTAAAAGTGCAAAGTCAGGGGGTTAAGCGCGGCGATACAGATACCGTTCTGTCGCTTTTGTCTGTGTCTTTCACCCCATCCGACGACGGCATGGGGCGGCTTGAACTGGTGCTGGCGGGCGACGGCGCCATCGCGCTAGAGGTTGAAACGCTGGACGTCACCCTGCAGGACGTCACCCGCCCCTATATCGCGCCATCGCGCCACACACCGGAGCACCCGGAGTAAGATATGCCGCATTTCCTGAACTCCACCGACGCCGACTTTGAGGCGCGCTTCGTTGAGCTTTTGTCCATGAAGCGCGAGGACAGTCCCGAGGTCGATGACATCGTCGCGGGCATCATCGCGGATGTGCGTGCGCGGGGCGACGCGGCGGTGATCGAGTTGACGTCAAAGTTTGACCGGTTGGATTTGACACCCGAAACCCTGCGCTACACGCCTGATGAAATTGAAGCCGAATGCGCCAAGGTCTCGGACGAAGACCGTGCCGCGTTGCAACTGGCCGCTGATCGCATCCGTGCTTATCACGCCCGCCAGATGCCGGAAGATCAGCAGTGGACGGACGAGGCAGGGGCCGAGCTTGGCTGGCGCTGGTCGGCTGTCTCTGCCGCTGGACTTTATGTGCCCGGTGGGTTGGCGAGCTATCCATCCTCGGTTCTGATGAACGCGATCCCGGCCAAGGTGGCGAGGGTCGAACGCCTTGCGATCACTGTGCCGACGCCTGATGGGATCGCCAATCCATTGGTGCTTCTGGCCGCGCGTATCGCTGGTGTGGATGAGGTTTATCGCATTGGTGGCGCGCAGGCTATCGCCGCGCTGGCCTATGGCACCGACACCATCGCGCCTGTCGACAAGATCACCGGGCCGGGCAACGCCTTTGTTGCTGCCGCCAAACGACGGGTGTTCGGTAAAGTGGGCATCGACATGATCGCAGGCCCGTCCGAAATTCTGGTGATTGCCGACAGTGACAACGACCCCGATTGGCTGGCGCTGGACCTGATGAGCCAGGCCGAACATGACGAAAGCGCGCAGTCTTTGCTGATCACCACAGACGAAGCCTTCGGGCGCAGGGTGGCCGCCGCCGTGGACGCACGGCTTGAAACGCTGGAACGGCGCGAGATCGCGGGTGCTAGTTGGCGCGATTTTGGGGCCGTGATCACGGTTGCCGATCTGGACGAGGCCGCCGCCCTGTCCAACCGCATTGCGCCGGAGCATCTTGAGCTTTGTGTGGCCGACGCTGATGCGCTGTCTGACAAATGTGTCCATGCAGGCGCAATTTTTCTTGGCCAATGGACACCCGAAGCCATTGGCGATTATGTCGGCGGCCCCAACCACGTCTTACCCACCGCGCGGTCTGCGCGGTTCAGCTCTGGCCTGTCGGTGATGGATTTCCTGAAACGCACCACGCTGGCCCGGATGACCCCTGCCGCCCTGTCCACCATCGGCGCCGCCGCCGAAACGCTCGCCATTTCCGAAAGTCTTGAAGCACACGGCCTGTCTGTTCGTGCGCGGCTTGACGCCCTGAACGATTGACCCGCAGAGTGCCCCAATGACTAAAAATCGAATTAGCGACATCCAGATTGACGACACCGGCCTTGCCGCACCCACCCCTGCGATTGAACAGGAGCGCAAGGTTGCCATCTTTGACCTGCTGGAAGACAACAGTTTTGAGCTGGCAGGACGCGACGACCAGACGCCGCCGGATGGCCCCTATAACCTTGGCCTCTCAATTCGCGAAAAGCGCCTTGTGGTCGATGCCAAGACCGAGGCTGGTGACCCAGCGGCAGAGTTCCATCTGTCTCTTGGCCCGTTTCGGCAAGTGGTGAAAGACTATTTTGCCATTTGCGAAAGTTATTTCGACGCGGTGAAGAAGCTGCCGCCCAGCCAGATCGAAGCCATCGATATGGGGCGGCGCGGTATCCACAATGAAGGCGCGCGAATATTGCAGGAACGGCTTGAGGGCAAAGCCAATATCGACATCGACACGGCGCGTCGCCTGTTCACTTTGATCTGCGTTCTGCACTGGGGCTGAGCATGGCCGCAGATCGCCCCCAATCGGTGCTGTTTTGCTGCGACCATAATGCCGTGCGCTCGCCGATGGCCGAGGGGATGATGAAGGCCTTCTATGGCCATGATATCTATGTGCAATCCGCCGGTGTTCACAGTGATATGGAGATTGACGGCTTTTCGATCTCGGTCTGCGCGGAATTGGGTATCACCCTGTCCAACCACCGGGTGCGTAGCTTTGACCAGATGGAAGAATGGGGCGACGATCTGTCGAGTTTTGATCTGATCGTCGCTTTGTCGCCTGCCAGTCAAAGGCGTGCTTTGGATCTGACGCGTCTGTATCATCTGGAGGTCGAATACTGGCCGATCCTCGACCCCACGGGCCTTGGCACCCGCCGCGAAGAAAAGCTTGCCGCTTATCGTCAGACGCGCGACCAGATCCGCGACCAAATCCTTGCCCGTTTTGGCCCGCCGCGCATTGATCGCGGTGAAACCGACAGCTAAAGCGGACCCGGGCCGGATTTCCCTTGAAAAACTGAAAGTTTGGCCCCATTTAGGGGGCGCTCACGGTTGGTGAGTGAAAACACAGGAGTGAACATGGCCAAGGAAGAACTGCTCGAATTCCCCGGTGTCGTGAAGGAACTCCTGCCGAATGCGACATTCCTGGTCGAGCTGGAAAACGGCCATACGATCATCGCGCATACGGCAGGCAAGATGCGAAAAAACCGCATCCGTGTTCTGGCTGGCGACAAGGTGCAGGTCGAAATGACCCCCTATGATCTGACCAAGGGTCGGATCAACTACCGCTTCAAATAAGCGGGCACGCGCATGACGCGCCCCAAGCTGATTCTGGGTTCAGGTAGCCCAAGACGGGCCGAGTTGCTGGCGCAGCTCGGCCTTGTCGCGGACGGCGTGCGGCCGCCAGACGTGGACGAGACGCCGGTGAAGGGCGAGTTGCCACTGAACTATTGTCGCAGGATTGCCGCCGCGAAGGCCGCTGCCATGGACGTGGCCGCGGATGAGGTCGTTCTATGCGCAGACACCACCGTCGCGCTGGGCCGCCGCATTCTGGGCAAACCCGAAGACGCAGGGCAGGCGACAGAGTTCCTGCTGGCGCTGTCAGGTCGTCGCCATCGCGTGATTACTTCGGTGGTCGTGCGCAATGCGCAGCAAACATGGGCGCGCGATGTCGTGACCGCCGTCAAATTCAAACGCCTGTCTGATATCGAGTTGAACGCCTATCTTGCCTCCGACGATTGGCGCGGCAAGGCTGGCGGCTATGCTATACAGGGACCAGCCGGTGCGTTCGTCACCTGGCTGCAGGGCAGCTATACGGCCGTTGTCGGGCTGCCAGTTGCCGAAACTGCTACCCTGTTGGTGGCCGCAGGCTACCCCATTTATGGAGATCGCACATGAAAGGCAGCGTGATTGCGCTTGACCATTACAAGGGTCGCATGGCCGCCGCGCATGTCGTCGATGGCGAGCTTGAAGATCTGCTGATCGAGCCGCCGCAAAACGTGACACTTCCCGGCGCGACCTTCCGTGCGATCTGCGACCGCCCGCTGAAAGGGCAGGGGGGCATGATGTTGCGCTTGCCAGACGGCGAAACAGGGTTTTTGCGGCAAGGCAAGGGGCTGAAGCCGGGTCAGCCCATTTTGGTGCAGGTCACGGGGTTTGCAGAGGACGGGAAAGCTGTTCCTGTGACCCGGAAACTGCTGTTCAAAAGCCGCTTTGCAATTGTGACGCCTGACGCGCCCGGCCTCAATGTCAGCCGCTCAATCCGGGATGATGAAGAACGCCTGCGCCTGTTGGACATCGCACATGAGGTGATGGAGGGCGCGGACGAAGGGTTGATCCTGCGCTCCGTCGCGACGACCGGCACAGACGACGAGATTGCAGATGACATCGCGCAGATGCTGGCGCTGTCGCGCGCCGTGCTTAAGGATGGCGACGGAAATACGCCTGAACTTTTGGTCGACGGGGCCGATCCGCATCATCAGGCGTGGCGTGAATGGGCCAAACCCGATCAACTTGACGACGCCGAGGGTGCATTCGCGCGTCATGGTGTGATTGATCTGATCGACGAAGTGCGCAGCATTCGCGTGCCGCTGTCGGGCGGGGCATATGCTTTTGTTGAACCCACAAAAGCGCTGGTGGCTGTGGATGTGAACACAGGCGGCGACACTAGCCCTGCGGCGGGTCTAAAGGCCAATATCGCCACCGCCCTTGCCCTGCCGCGGGCATTGCGGTGTCGTGGTTTGGGCGGGCAGATCGTTGTTGATTTCGCGCCCAGCCCCAAAAAGGACCGCCGCCAGATCGAACAAGCCCTGCGCACGGCATTTCGCGCCGATGGGATCGAGACGTCGCTGGTTGGCTGGACGACGCTTGGCAATTTCGAGCTTCAACGCAAACGCGAGCGGATGAGTTTGCGCGCCTGTCTGGAGGGCACAAGATGAGCTGTCCGATTTGCGCAAAAGTGACGGACCCGAAATACCGCCCCTTCTGCTCTCGGCGCTGCGCCGATGTGGATCTTGGACGGTGGTTAAATGGGTCATATGCGGTCCCGGCCGAGACTCCGGAAGACCTTGAAGAAGCCGCCGATGCGCTGCTTGACGAGCAACGTCAGGAAAGTCACGGCCCGCACTGAAAATCCTGCATTTTCCCTCTGGACACGACATTCCCCCGCGTCTACAACCCGCGCACCCGAACGATGAAACGTTCACCCGTGCCCGGGTAGCTCAGGGGTAGAGCAGTGGATTGAAAATCCTCGTGTCGGTGGTTCGATTCCGCCCCCGGGCACCATAAAATCAAATACTTACAAGATTGATGAATATCTTAGGCTCGCAATAGGCTCAGAGATTTGGTTGTTACTGTGCGGTTGATTTGGTTCTCGACAGCAATTGATTGACCGCGCCTAGTCGAGGAGGCCAGCATCTGGCGATCAGGTATGGCTTGGGTCCCTATCCGGGAACTCATGGCGAGGTCATATGCTCTGCCAAACTTGTTCCCGTGGTTGGGCCTCACTCACCAATTCGCGAATTGAAAGAACCCTTCATCCAAGAAAATTCCAGCATTCTGATTGCAGATAGAACGGGAGAGACGGATGGCACAGAGTTCTGCAGGGCGACGTATTTTTGCGGCCGAAATTGGACAGGAGCACAGGTTGAAAGCTCCACCTCTTTCGCGCGGGCCGATCTTGCGCTTCAGGCCGCAATTTGTGGTATGGGTGTCGCGCTTGGGCGGACACTGCTGGTCGAAGATGACATCCACAACGGGTTTCTGATCCCAATAGGTAAGAGTGTCGCGACCAAAGCGAAGTATTGGATCGTTACGACCGCTTCATTCTCGGCCACTCCGACATACCGTGAAATCAGAAAATTCTTCAAAGAAGAGGTTCAAAACTCGGCGCAGGTCTATGCGCTCTAACCTGACCGGCTTGTCGTTCTCGACGTGGCGGTGCTGCGCTGTTTTTGACCCGGTTCTGTCGCTGGTCCAAATAGCTTTAAGGGTCGCCCTGCACACAGCACCCCGCGACTCGTTTGCGTCTTGCGCATCGGTTTCAAGGCGGAAATCAATCAGCTGGCCACTTTGATCAGTGGCAAGATGTGACCGCAGCGATTTGCCTGCTGAGGCCGGCGCGTCGTTACCAGATTGAATGCTATTGCGCCGTCCAGCCTCCATCGACCGGGATCGAGGTGCCGGTCACGTTATGCGCTATCGGCGAACACAACCACAAGGCCAGCGCGCCGATCTCGGCGGGGTCCGAGGTGCGGTGCGACGGCTGTTTTTCGGCCAGTAGGTCAGCCACCCCCTTATCGCGATCGCCACCGAACAGGGCGGCGCGGGCCTGTACCTGGGGTTCGATGATCGCGGTTTCCGTCCAGCCCGGGCAGATACAGTTCACAGTGACGCCGCCCGCCTGCTTGCTGCCTTGAGCAGCATATTCCAGCGCCGCGACCCGGCTGAGCCCAACCAGACCGAATTTTGACGCCACATAGGGCGCTTTATTGACCGAGGCGACCAGCCCATGCACCGAAGCGATGTTGATGACCCGGCCATAACCGTTTTGTGCCATGGCGGGCAAAGCAAGTCGCATAGTGTGAAATGCGCCCGACAGGTTGACCGACAGGATCGCGTCCCAGGTGGCGGCATCCGCCTCGGCAAGATTGACGGTCTTCTGGATGCCGGCATTATTGACCAGAATATCGGCACCGCCCCAATCGGCAATCTCGGCCATCATCGTGCCGATGGCATCCGCGTCGCGCATATCTGCATGGAAGACCCGGACATCGGCTGCACCAGCCGCACGGACCTCATTCACTGCCGCCTCGGCCTCGGCCTTGGCAGCAAGCCCGTGCACTGCCACCCGGGCACCGGCACCTGCAAGCGCCTTGGCCACCGCCAAACCAATGCCCTGCACCGATCCGGTCACCAACGCTGTTTTTCCTTCCAAATCTGTCATTTAGGAACCTCCTCGGCCAGTCTCGTTCGCAGTTCCGTCTTCAGAACCTTGCCGTAATTGTTCTTTGGCAACGTGTCGACAAACACATAATCCTTAGGGCGTTTGAACCGGGCGATCCGATCCAGACACAGCCGATCCAACTCTTGTGGGTCGACAGACGCACCCAGATGAACGACCACAAAGGCCACCACATCCTCGCCCCATTCCGGATGGGCGCGCCCAACAACAGCGGCCTCGTGGACGGCCTCATGAGCCAGTAACACCTCTTCAACCTCACGCGGATAAATGTTCGACCCACCCGAGATGATCAGGTCTTTGGACCGGTCTTGCAGCGTGACATAACCGTCCTGATCCATTCGCCCCATGTCACCGGTCCAGAGCCAGCCGTCGCGGATGGTCTTACGGGTGGCGTCGGGGGCTTTCCAGTACCTGGTCATCACGGTGGCCCCGCGCACAGCGATCTCGCCGATTTCCCCCGGCGGCACGTCCTGCCCGCGCGCATCCAGCACACGCAACCGCACAGCGCTTTGGGCAGTGCCGACCGAATTCAGCCGATCGCGCCAGCGCGGATGCATGCGGTCGGCCACGTCGTGGCGACTAAGCGCGGTGATGCCCATTGGGCATTCCCCTTGACCATAGATTTGAACAAAGCGCGGCCCCATGACCTCGACCGCCTCAAGAATATCTGCTTCATACATCGGGCCACCAGCATAGGTGATGGTCTTGAGCCCGTCCCCGGTCTCACCCGCTGCCTTGGCGGCATCGACAAGACGCCGCACCATGGTTGGGGCGGCAAACATAGAGATATTGCCGACCGATTTCCCAAGGCGCAGAATTTCGCCCGGATCGAAGCCACCACTTTCGGGCACGACGTGGCGGGCGCCGCGTAGGATATGCATGAAATTATAGAGACCCGCGCCATGCGACATCGGCGCAGCATAGAGGATGGCGTCTTTTGCCTTCACCTCATCGACATCGACGAAATAATTATATGTCATTGAGGCCAGCATCCCACAGGTTATCATCACGCCCTTGGGTCGCCCGGTGGTTCCGGAGGTGTAAAACAACCAGCTCAGGTCGCCGCCGTCCAGTTCCACCGGCGAGGTCATCGGTTCAGCGTCGCGCATCGAGGCAAAGTCATCACCGTCAACACAGATCATCTCGGGCCCGGTGCCTGACAGTAAATCCGCCAGATCCGGGCCCAGCTTTTCGTCGCTTAACACCAAAGCCGCGCCTGCATTTCCGATGATCCATGCCGCCTCTTTCGGGTGCAGTTTGGCGTTGATCGGAACAGCGGCAGCGCCCGCAAACCAGATGCCATAGAGCGCCTCAAGGTATTCGACCCGGTTCGACATGAAGATCGCAACCCGGTCGCCTTTGCTGATCTTTCGCCCGGTCAACGCCGAACCGATCCCGGCCGCCGCGCGCGCAAAGTCGTCATAGGTGGACGCCATCTTGTCACCCGTTAACAGCGCCGGGGCATCCGGGACGCGCGTCGCGGTGCGTTTCAACCATTCCGCAGGATTCATCTGACGGCCTCCAGAATTGAACAGTAGTTGGCCACGCCAGAACCGCCCATGTTGAAGACACAGGCCAGACTGGCATCCT
This sequence comes from Aliiroseovarius sp. S1339, assembly GCF_023195695.1. Classification (GTDB taxonomy): domain Bacteria; phylum Pseudomonadota; class Alphaproteobacteria; order Rhodobacterales; family Rhodobacteraceae; genus Aliiroseovarius. The sequence continues at coordinate 160,123 of NZ_JALPQG010000009.1, forward strand.
TCTTTTGCATGTCACCGGCGGTTCCGGTTACCTGTCTGACTGCCATCACATGCATAGAAACGCCGGTGGCACCGACCGGGTGGCCCTTGGCTTTCAGCCCGCCGGACAGGTTCACCGGCAGCGCCCCGTCGCGCATCACCGTGCCGTCTGCGATCCGGTCCGCACCCTTGCCCGGGGTCGCCAGACCCATCGCTTCGTAAATCATCAGCTCTGCGATTGTGAAACAATCATGTAATTCGGCCAGATCAATGTCGCGCACCGTGACCCCTGCCTGATGATAGGCCCGGGCAAACGCGTATCGCGCAGCGGTCAGTTCAGTCATATCGCGCTGCGACATCGGCAGGACATCATTGACCTGTGCGGCCCCCCGGAACCCAACCGCCCGATCAAACTCTTCAATCATATCGTCGGCAACCATCACCAGTGCTGCGGCACCGTCCGAGATCAGCGAACAATCGGTCAACCGCAGGGGTGGTGCGATCATCGGGTTCTTGTCGCTGACCGAGTTGCAGAATTCAAAACTCACGTCGCGTTGCATTTGGGCCAGCGGGTTGGCCAGCGCATTCTGGTGGTTCTTGACTGCGATCCGCGCCAACGCCTCGGACACGTCGCCGTATTTCTGAAAGTATCCCGCCGCAATGCGCCCGAAGATCTGCGGAAAGCTGACGCCGTTTTCCTCTTGCGAATAGGACGCGCAGGCTAGGGCTTTGGTTACACCCTTGGTGTCAAGTTCGGTCATTTTCTCGGCACCGATCACGAGCACCCGGCGCGCAGAGCCTGCCCTGATCGCGTCGCGGGCCGCAAAGATCGCCGCCGAACCAGAGGCGCAGGCATTTTCGACCCGGGCCGCCGGTTTGAACCGCAACCCGTCGTCCAACCCAAGAACCAGCGATGACGCAAACGCGTCCGGCACCATGCCGGCATTGAAATGCCCAAGCCAAATCGCGTCGATATCCGCCGGGACAAGACCTGCCAATTCTATGGCTTCGGCGGCAGCGTCTTGGATGAGATCCTCAAGGGTCTTGTCCTTGTGAACTCCAAACGGGGTGTGACCCCAGCCGACAATGCGTGCGTCCATACTTGCCTCCTATCGTTTCACGAATGATAGTCGATGCAGGTGGCGCGCGCGATCCGTGAAAACACTTACCAAGAGGGGCCGTATGGAATACTTTATGGATTTGGTATTCCGACACGCCCCGATCGGTTTGATTTTCGCTGAGGACCGCGTCATCCGGTGGTGCAATAAGCGGTTTTCCGAGATGTTTGGCTATCGGCCCGACGAACTTGAAGCCCAATCGATCGAAAAGCTCTACCCGACACCGGAAGAATACGAACGTATCGGAGACATCGGCCGAAAACAGATGCTGGGACTTGGCCACTATGCCGACGAACGCATCATGCGGCGCAAGGATGGCACGTTGTTTTGGTGCCGGGTCAGAGGTCAGTCGCTGGACGCAGATGCCCCCTTTTCTCAGTCAGTCTGGAGTTTCGCCGACATCTCGGACAATCGCCCGATCACCGAAATGACCATGAGAGAACGCCAGGTTGCCAAGATGATGGCCGAGGGTCTTACCACAAAGGAAATAGCCCGGCTGCTGGAAATCTCACCACGCACCGTGGATGTTTACCGAACGCGACTTCTGAGCAAGTTTGAGGCCCGCAACAGCATCGAGCTTGTCGCGCGCCTGACCGGAATTCCAATGTAGATTCCGAACTGTTGATGATCTGTTCGATGCCCCGAACGATGATGCCCGCTTAGCGTGCTGTTGTAGACCTTGATACATCTCGCAGCATTTGTGGATGTGGGGCTCTGAGCTGACATTGGGTGCGGCCAGAAATCAACCCACTCACCGAAGCCATTGCCGTAGCTTGCGGGACAAAGTGCGAATTCGCTGAAAGTATGTCGATGGCTAGTTTTCGGGATTAAAACCGCCATTCAGTTTTAATCCCCATTAAAGGCAATAGTTGATTGCCTCAGAGACAGGTCAGCCGTGTTTCGACCTTCGGCTTTCTAAAAAAGTACGCACCAACCCAAATGGCGGAACGCAAAACGAGCTTTTCATTCTAGGGGCTTTCAGGCCTCGCTGCTATCGACCAAAGATTTCCCGAAGGGATGACAGATGTCTCGTCGCAGCTGTGAGCGGCTGCTACGCTGTCTTTGCCTTGGTATGGTCGTAGCCTTGTGCATCGCGATGCTCTTAAATCATAGAGAGTTCGAGATGCGGTTCTTTCAAAACGCCATGTATTTATCTATCCCTCGCCGGGTTTGCGCAAGGCTTTGAACGCGTGCTCGATGTGGCAGATTTGACGGATGAGCTGGACGAGATGAAAACGTTTCCGGATGTCTTGGACCAAAGTCCTTTAGCCACTTTGCCAGCCCGCCCCATCCCCAAACCGTTGGCAAAACCATCTGACATAGTGTAGAACAAAAAGAGAACATAAGTCGGATTCTCTGTGGGATGTATGCCAGAAACTCTTTCCATAAAACATGCGCGACGCAGGGCGGGGCGTACGAGGCAGGACAAGCGTACCTTGTCCGAGGTTTTCCCCTCGACCGCCACCGATGCCGGGGCGGTGGGGTTTGTTCTTGCGCAACTCGCGCGCAAGTCAGGCCCCGTTTTGTGGGTTCAAGACCGCGTGTCTTTCAAAGAAACGGGGCGACCCTATTTGCCGGACATTGGGATGCAACGCCCGGTAGTGCGGGTGACAACGGGTCGCGCTGCCGACGTGTTGTGGGCCATGGAAGAAGGCTTGCGGTGCAAGGCGTTAGCGGCGGTGGTCGGCGAAGTTTGGGGCGATCCACCCGTGCTCGACTTTACCGCCAGCAAGCGGCTTGCTTTGCGGGCCGAGGCGGCGGGCGTGGCCTGTTGGCTGATCCGGCGGGCGGCCAGCCCGGACCTGAGTGCGGCGCGCGATCGCTGGCGCATCACCTCGCTGCCCTCAACCATGCATCCGGACGATCCGCAAGCACCGGGCGACCCGCGTTGGCGGGCAGAGCTGTTCAAATCCCGCACCCGCAAGCCCGGCACATGGGGGGTGGGCTATGACCGGGCGGCGAATCGCCTCGATTTTTCTGCCCCATTTCGCGATGGAGCGGTGGCAGAGGGTGATGGAACGCCAAGGCAGCGCGCCGCCCGATGATGTGCCCGTCGTGCTTGTGGTCGACGGCGCGCATGGGCAGGCGATCTATGCCGCGAACCGTGCGGCCCGGGTGATGGGGGTTACACAAGGGGCCCGCGTGGTGGATATGCGCGCGATCTGCCCGACGCTGCGGGTGGAATATGCGGATGTTGCCGGGGACAAGTTTGCGCTGGACCGTCTGTCCCTTTGGGCGCGGCGCTGGTGCCCCTGGACCGTGACGGATGGGGCAGGTGGGTTGATCCTTGATACCACGGGCTGTGATCATCTGTTTGATGGCGAGGGCGCGATGTTAATCGACATGGAAACCCGTTTGTCCTTGCTTGGGCTGACCTCGCATCTGGCGATTGCGCCCAATTGGGGAGCGGCTTGGGCATTGGCGCGATACGGGCCCGTGCGCGCGATTTGTGGCGAGGCCGAGTTGGCACAACAGCTTGCCCCTTTGTCCGTGGCCGCCTTGCGTCTGGATGCAGACACTATGCTTTTGTTGCGTCGCCTTGGGTTGAAAACAATCGGGCAACTGGCCGAGGTGCCGCGCCTGTCGCTGACCCGGCGTTTTGTGCGCGCCGCCCTTGGGGCCAATCCGCTGATGCGGCTGGACCAAGCGATGGGGCGATTGGCCGAACCGGTCGCCAGTGTCGATGCGCGCCCACCGATCCGCGCGCAGATGCGTCTGCCCGAACCGATACTAGACCCCACAGCCTATTTGCCCACGCTATGCGAAGATGTGTGCATGCAGTTGGAGGGGAAGGGGCTTGGCTGCCGCCGTCTGCACCTGACGGTTTACCGCACGGATGGCGAGGTGCGCCGGCTAGAGGTTGCCACCGCCGCCGCCAGTCGTGACGCCCCTCATTTGTGTCGTTTGTTTGATGACAAACTGGACCGGATTGATCCGGGTTTTGGCTTTGATCTGATCACGCTAGAGGCTGGGCTGGTCGAGCAGATGGATAATGTTCAGACCCGGTTGGATGGGCGTAGCGACGAGGGGGTGGCGTTGCCTCAGTTGATCGACCGGCTGACGGCGCGGCTTGGAGCGGGGGCCGTCAAACGCCCGGTCCTGCAGGCAAGCCATGTGCCAGAGCGGGTCGAGCATTGGGTGGGGGCGATGGGGGCTGCGACCCTTACAACGGATACGCCCGTCTTGCCGCCGAAAGATCGCCCGATCCGCATTTTCCAGACGCCCGAAGAGGTGCGGGTGCTGTATGTCGTGCCCGAAGGCCCGCCCGCGCAGTTCATCTGGCGGCGGCAAACGCATCGGGTTGCGCGCTATGCTGGCCCGGAACGGATCGCGCCGGAATGGTGGTGTGATCGGCCCAACACCCGCCTGCGGGATTACTTCAAGGTGGAAGATCAGGCGGGCCGTCGTCTGTGGCTGTATCGCGAGGGGTTGCATGAAGATGGGCGCGGCGGCGATCCCCGCTGGTTTGTCCACGGGATGTTTGCCTGATGCCTGAGATGGACAATTATCGCCCCCGGCGGACCTTGTCGGAGGATGGCTTTACCCCCAATCCGCGCGTGGGTTTTATTGAGCTTGGCGTGACGACCTGTTTTTCCTTCCTTCACGGCGCGTCTGATGCGGTCGATCTAACGCGCACCGCTTGGGAACATGGTTATGACGCGCTGGGGGTTGCGGATATGAACACCATGGCGGGGGTCGTGCGTCTGCATGCTGAGGCGCGTAAGGCGTGTCTGCGTCCGATCATTGGATGCCGACTGAAACTGGTCAGCGGCGAAGAGTTTCTGGCCTACCCCCGTGACCGGGCGGCGTATGGCCGTCTGTGCGCGTTGCTGTCCAAGGGCAAGATGCGGGATGTGGACGGCGGCTGGCAGGCGAAGGGTGCCTGTGACATCACGCTTGATGATCTGGCGGGTCACAGTGAAGGCGTGCAGCTGATCGCCTGCCCGGGCGAAGATCTGTCGCATTTTGCAGCGGGTCTGCGCCGTCTGGTGCGTGCGCTTCCAACGCTGCGCCATATCGCGGTCAGCTATCTTTATCGCGGCACGGACCGGGCGCGGATCAACCGGCTGGATCGGTTGGCGCAGGAATATGGGCTGTGCATCCTTGCCACCAATGATGTGCATTACCACGCGCCGGATCGGCGGCCCTTGCAGGATGTGATGACCTGCATTCTGCACAAGACCACAATCACCAAAGCGGGGTTCCTGCTGGATGCCAATGCCGAACGCCACCTGAAAACGCCCGCGCAGATGATGGCCCTGTTTGCCGAATGGCCCCACGCCATCCGCGCCACGCGTGAGGTTGCGGATGCCTGCCAGTTCGATTTGCGCGAGCTGTCTTATGAATACCCGAAAAAGAACATCCCCGATGGGCGCACGGCGCAGGATTATCTGACCGAACTGACGTGGAAGGGGGCCGCGTGGCGTTATCCTGACGGGGTGCCGGATAAGGTGCGCGCGACACTTGAAAAAGAGCTGGCGATGATTGCCAAGTGTAATGTGCCGCAGTACTTCCTGACCATATATGATGTGATCCAGTATGCGCGCCATGGTGTGGACACACCGATCCTGTGTCAGGGGCGCGGGTCGGCGGCGAACTCTGCGGTCTGCTATGTGCTGGGCATCACTGCGGTGGACCCGGCCACCAATGACCTTCTGTTCGAACGCTTCATCAGTGAAGAACGCAAAGAGCCGCCGGATATCGACGTGGATTTTGAACACGAACGTCGCGAAGAGGTTATCCAACATATCTATCAGGAATATGGTCGTGATCACGCCGGGCTGTGCGCGACGGTCATTCATTACCGCCCCCGTATGGCGATCCGCGAAGTGGGCAAGGTGATGGGCCTGTCCGAAGATATCACCTCGGCGCTGGCCAAGACGATCTGGGGCAGTTTCGGGCGCGAGGTCGGCGCGAACGAGGCTGCCGAGGCGGGGCTTGATCTGTCCGACCCGCTGATGTCGCGCACCATCAAGCTGGCTGATCAGATGATCGGAATGCCGCGTCACCTGTCCCAGCATGTGGGTGGGTTTATCCTGACCGAAACCCCTCTGACCCGCACCGTGCCCATCGGCAACGGCGCCATGAAAGACCGCAGTTTTATCGAATGGGACAAGGATGATATCGACGAGTTGCGCATCCTGAAGGTCGACGTGCTGGCGCTCGGGATGCTGACCTGCATTCGCAAAGCGTTCCAAATGATCGAGGCGCATTATGGCCGCCGCCCGACGCTGGCCGGTATAGAACAGGAAGACCCAGCGGTTTATGACATGCTGTGCAAGGGCGACAGTATTGGAGTGTTTCAGGTCGAAAGCCGGGCACAGATCAACATGCTGCCACGCCTGAAACCGCGCTGCTTTTATGACCTCGTCATTCAGGTCGCCATCGTGCGCCCCGGCCCAATTCAGGGTGATATGGTGCATCCGTTTTTGCGACGACGAAATAAGCAGGAGCCGGAAGATTATCCCTCGCCGGGGTCAGACCATGACCCGGACGAGCTGCGCAATATCCTTGGCCGCACCATGGGCGTTCCCATTTTTCAGGAACAGGCGATGAAGATCGCGATGGTCGCGGCTGAATTCAGTTCGACCGAAGCCAACGATCTGCGCAAGGCCATGGCGACGTTCCGGTCGCGCGGCACGATCGGCGAGCTTGAGGAAAAGATGGTCGGGCGGATGATCGACCGCGGCTATGATGCCGATTTCGCCCATCGCTGTTTTAACCAAATTAAGGGCTTTGGCGATTACGGTTTCCCGGAAAGCCATGCCGCCAGCTTTGCCCATCTGGTTTATGTGTCCAGTTGGATCAAACATTACTTCCCGGATGTGTTCTGCGTGGCGCTTATGAATTCCCAACCTATGGGATTCTATGCGCCCGCCCAAATCGTACGCGATGCCCGCGAACATGGGGTCGAGGTCCGGCCGCCCGATGTGAATTACAGCGATTGGGATAATATCCTAGAGCCAGTCGGCCCAAACCGCTTTGCCGTGCGTCTGGGGTTTCGTCAGGTGGATGGCATACGTCGCGATCGCGCCGAACGCATCATGGCGATGCGGGAAGACCCTTTCGCCACCCTCGAAGATCTAAAGACACGGGCACGTCTGGATGCGAGCACCATGCGGAAGCTCGCGGCGGCGGATGCGTTCCGCTCGATGGCGTTGGATCGGCGGCAAGCCCTATGGGATGCGCGTGCGTTGAAAGATGCGCCTGACCTGCCCCTGTTCTCGTTAGGGCCGGATGAAGGGGGCGAGGTGATGTTCACCTTGCCGCAGATGCCGGTCTGCGAACATGTGGTTGCGGACTACCAAACCCTGCGCCTGTCATTAAAAGCGCATCCGATGGCGTTTCTGCGCAAAAGCATGGCGCGGCAGGGCTATACGTCTGCGGGCAGTTTGCAGGCCATGCGCAATGGGCAACGCATATCAATGGCGGGGATTGTCTTGATCCGCCAACGCCCCGGCAGCGCCAAAGGTGTGTGCTTCATCACGCTTGAAGATGAAACCGGCGTCGCCAATCTGGTGGTTTGGCCAAAAGTGATGAAGGTGTTTCGCAAGGCAATCATGCGGTCGCGCCTGTTAGAGGTGCAGGGCATGGTCCAGCGCGACGCCGATGTCATTCATATTGTCGCCCATAAACTGATCGACCGAAGCGATGCCTTGGAGCGCCTGTCAAACGATCCGCTGGATGTGCAGATCGCCCGCGCGGATCACGTTGAACGCCCCTTGCCCGCGCATACACAACGCCATCCTCGGGATGTGCGGATCATTCCGAAGTCGCGTGATTTTCATTGATTCTGTCTAAAGACGTTTTCGTCGGGCGCTTTTAACCCGGTGAATCGGGCGATGCGCACAGTGAATCGGCCCCGCATGGGGTAAAGCAGGTGAATCGGCGCACTGGGCTGCCGGTTTGATCGTCATAGCAGAGAGGGTGAGCTTGAATTCTGGCGCTGAAACCCTATATTTATAAGGCCCAGCGAAAAGAATTCGCGAAACCTTCGTTTTTCTTTAAAAAGGGGTTGCGACTCTGATTGGTTGGGCCTAGAACCCCCTTCACCGGCGGCGCTGATGGCGCGGTTGGGTCGCG